>NZ_JAUQYP010000003.1 GCF_030586465.1 Actinotalea lenta | reverse complement strand
TGGGCCGTCAGGCCCGGTACGTCGCGCGACCCGCAGCAGCGAGCCCCGCGAGAACCTCACCCTTCTTCGTGGCGGGTGCGGTGAGGAACTCCTCGGCGGCGTCGTGGTCGAGCAGCAGGCCGAGCGAGACGGTCTTGCCGGCTCCGGACTGCCATGTGGTGAGGCGGTCGAGCACGTCGTCGCGCGAGCCCTGGAGGTCCACGAGGGACGGGTCGGCGGTGGTGATCGAGGTGACCTTGTGGTCGGTGTCGAAGTCGAGCACGAGGGAGGCCCACAGGCTCTCGTGGTCGTGCACGCCGAGGATGACGGTGCTGTCGGGGGGGACCAGGGTGGCGGCGGCGTTCACCTGTGCGAGCGAGGCACCGACCTTCCACTGCAGCCCCAGCACCTCCCGGGCCGGGCCCGGGTGGGTGACGATCCCGTCCGGGTAGTCGTCGATCAGCGCGTAGGTGCGCTGGACGAACACGTCGAGGTCGTCGTCGATCTGCCAGGAGTCCTGGACCGAGGCGAAGTAGGCGTCGACCGCCGAGCGTTCCATCACCACGACGAAGTCCACGAGGTCCGCGTTGGCCTCGTACAGCTCGCGGGCCAGGGTGTGCGGGTCGTCGACCGTGCCCACCCGTCCGGTGCACTCGGCGCCGGCGGTGTGCATGAACTTCACGACGGTCCCGTGGTCATGGATGACCACGAGGCGGCGGGCTGCCTTCGCCGACCTCAGCAGCAGCGCTTGCGCGTTGCGCCACTGGTCGACGTCGATGTCTGCCATGAGGACGTCTTGGTGCAGCATCGGTGTTCTCCTCTCAGGCGGTGACGGTGCACCGGTAGACGTGGATGGAGTACGGCGCCATCGGCTCGGCGATGCAGCGCCCGTCGGTGGCGACGTCACGCTCGTCCCACAGCTCGCGCACGGCCCCGAGCCCGAAGCCGGGGGTGACCGTGGCGTCGATGGCGTGGTCCGTGGGGTTGGCGACGTACACGACCTTGACGCCCGGGTCGTCGGCGTCGGAGTGGATCGTCACGTCCAGGCCCGGGTCGTTGGTCGCGACCTGGTGGACGCCGGCGCGGGCGGTGACCTCGGCCACCACGCGCGGGACGGCGGCCAGGTCGCTGACCACGGTGATCGAGCCGGCACCGACGTCGGCGACCCGCACGCCGTCCTCGGCCGGCGCGCCCAGGGCGTCGGCCAGGACCGAGCACGGCCGCATCAGGCTGTCCAGGGCCGGGACCTTCGGACCGATCAGCACCGCTCCGCCGGCTCGCGCGAACTCCACGAGACTGTGCTGGAGGGCCTCGTCGAGGTAGTCGAGGGTGGTGAGCACGACGACCTTGCGACTGGACCACGCCTGGGCGGTCAGATCGGTGTCGGACAGCACGGTGCTGCCGCCGGTCGTGGCGAGTGCCTGGCTGAAGGCCCCGAACCAGGTGCCCTTGGCGATCTGGACCGGTACGTCGAAGCCCAGGGCCGCCTCGCTCGTGGTCACCGGCCCGGCGTACTCCGAGAAGCCGCTCGGGGTCTCCAGGAAGTCCCCGGGGAAGGAGACCAACACGCTGGCGGCCTCCAGCCGGTCGTACTCGCGGTTGGCCAGCAGCAGCACGTCGGCGTCCCGGCGGAAGCGGTGCAGCTCGCCGGACTCGAGCATCGCGTTGACGTTGCCGAACATCGCGACCTTCTCGGGCCGCTCGCGTCCGTCGCGGCGGATCGGTGAGTCCAGCCACCGGTCGCGCTCGACGAGCATGTACCGGGAGAAGCCCCGGATGCCCTGCATCAGGGCGGCCTTGGTGACGAACTCCTCGTCGTGCCAGTCGCCGGGGTTGAGGTACCAGGGCCACACCCCGGCGATGAACTCCGGGATGTAGGGGAACCGCGAGGTGCCCACCACGTACGAGGCCACCGTCTTGACGTGGGAGAACAGCTCCTTGCGGGAGTAGATGTCGAAGCCGACGAAGTCGAGCTTCTCCTCCAGCTTCGGGATGCTGAACGGCGTGGTGAAGCCTGAGGCCGCACCACCTGGACCGAGGGGGTGGGGGTAGTTGTGGAACAGCGCGATCCCCCCCAGGCCGCGCTCGCGCATCATGCCGGCCAGCCGGTCCATCGCGTCCACCAGGTACACCTCGCGGTACTCGGCCCAGTCGGCATACCAGGGGATCTCGGCCTTGTCGGTCGCCTCGAAGCGTCGCGGCGGCTCGAGCTCTGCGATGTCACCCAGCGTGCGGGAGTAGGCCTGGCCGACCGCCTCGACGCTGCCGTACTTGCCCAGCACGAAGGCCCGGTAGGCGGCCACCGACTCCGGGGAGTAGTCCGCGATGTAGGCGTTGACCCCGAAGAAGTAAGCCATCTCGTTGTCGACCTGGGCCGCGACGATCCCCCCGTTGGGGTAGGCGTGCTTGGCCAGGATCGAGCAGATCGCGTCGTACCACAGCGCGGTCTCGTCGTAGAACGCGTCCGAGGCGTAGTTCAGCGCCGGGATCGGCTTGGGGACCTGGGTCAAGATCACCTTCGAACCGGCACCACTGACCGCGTGCACGCGCTCGTCGGCGAGCAGCCGCTTGGGGTACCCGAACCAGGTCAGCTCGGAGTTGATCTGCGGGCCGGGCCGCACGATGATCCGGAAGCCCTTGTCCTCACACAGCGTGAGGAAGGCATCGATGTCGTTGGACGGGTTGATCTC
>NZ_JAUQYP010000002.1:128278-392365 GCF_030586465.1 Actinotalea lenta | reverse complement strand
TGCTCCCCTTCCTTTCTGGGTTGGTAGTGCTACTTGTTCCGGGCGAGCGCCACCGCGAGCACGATGATCACGCCCCTGATGACCTGCTGCTGGCTCGAGCCACCTCGCGAGCCGAGAGGGTCGTGCGCTGTGCCCCGAGCCACGCTCAGGGGCACAGCGCCCCAACCTTCAGTCCTTGAGGAAGTCGAGGTAGGCCTCAACGAGCAGTTCGGGGCACTCCTCAGCGAGCTGGTGGCCCCACGGCAGCACGACACCGCGGACGTCGGTCGCAACCTCCTTCATCTGCCGCTCGTTGTCGGTCCCGATGAACTTCTCGCCACCGACGGCCAGGACCGGCATCGTGATCTTGGTCTTCGCCGAATCGTGGTTCTGGTCAGCGTCCTTGAGAGTCGCGCGGTAGATCTCGAACATCGAGCGGAGCCCCCCAGGCGATGAGTAGCAGCGGACGTACTCGTCGAGCGCGTCAGGGGTGATGGCGGCCGGGTTGACGGTCTCGTGCTTGATGAAGTGGGCGAAGTACTCCCGCTCCTTGCCAGTGATGAGCAACTCCGGGAAGTCGCGGACGCTGTAGAAGTTGATGTGCCACAGCCAGACGTACGACTCCACGTTCTCCTTCGTCAGGAAGGAGTAGTCCTCAAGCCCGTACCCGGGAAGCACCATCTCCTGGTAGATGAGCTTCTTGACGCGCTCCGGGTACTGTGCCGCCAGCTGGTAGGCGGTCGAGGCGCCCCAGTCTTCACCGGCAAGCAGGAACTGCTCATACCCGAGCGCGCTCGCCAGCTGTGCGATGTCCTCGGCCATGTTCTTCATGTCGTAGCCGTCGGGGGTGTGCTCGGAGTCACCGAGGCCCCGAAGGTCCGGGGCGATCACCGTGAAGTGCCGGGTCAGCAGCGGGATGACATGCCGCCAGTGGTACGACGTCTTCGGCACGCCGTGCAGGAGGAAGAGCGGCTCTCCCGCGCCGGCGATCATGTAGTGGAGCCGCACCCCGTTGACGAACTCGCGACCGTGCTTGACCGGGGTACCGGTGTGGTCAGTGATGAGAGGCATCTCTCGTTCCCTTCTTCTTGGTTGGATTACTCCGTGTTCGCAGGCACACAATGGGTCAGCGCTTGGCGAATGCCACCGCGACGACGATGAGGAAGCCCTTAATCGTGAGCTGGATCGATGGGTCGACACCCAGGAGCACGAGACCATTGTTCAAGATCCCGATGATCAGACTGCCAAGAATGACTCCGTAGATCTTCCCCTTGCCGCCAAAGAGGCTTACCCCGCCGAGGATCACCGCCGCGATGACGTCGAGCTCGACACCCGCCCCGACGTCCGGCCGTATGGCGTGGCCTCGCGCCGCGACAATTGTTCCAGCCAGTCCCGCAAGCGCGCCCGAGACGATGAACGCCACCGTCTTGACCCGCCTCGTGTTGATACCCGAGAAGCGCGCGGCGTCGATGTTGCCGCCCGTCGCGTACAGCTGTCGACCGAAGATTCCGTAGTGCAAGACCGCCCATGCAATAGCAACGACGAGGACGGTCCAGAGGATTGGAGCCGCGATACCGATGAAGGTTCCCTCGGCAAACACGGACCAGAAGGTCTCGTTGTTGACGAGCACGGGGGAGGTGCCAGTGACGAGTAGCGTGATGCCTCGCGCCATGGAGAGGGTGCCGAGCGTCACGAGGAACGAAGGAATCCGGATCCGCACCGCGAGCACTCCGTTCACCGCGCCGACCATCGCGCCGACAGCGATCGCGACAATTGCTGCGAGGAGCCAGTTATTTATGGCGTCACGCATGAAGAGTGCGGCACACACTCCCGACAGCGCAAGTGTCGATCCAACTGAGAGGTCGATCTCCGCAGTGATGATGACGAACGCCACGCCCATCGCCATGATGGTCACGAGGGCGGTCTGATTCGCGATGTTCAGCAGGTTGCTGGCTGTGAGGAAGATCGGCGTTGCGAGGGAGAACGCCGAGATGAGCACTGCGAACGAGACATACAAGAACAGGGGCTGATCCGTCTCTCTGATCCACCGCCTCACCGTCCCCTCCGTGGGCAAGTCGACTCGCGCGATTTGTGCGGTCATCGGGAGAACTCCTTCCGGGCTTCTTCGAGTCGGCGATGCAAATCGCGCTCGTCAACGACGTCAGCTCGATCAATGGGACTCGAGACGCGACCATCTGCAATGAAGACGAATGATGAGCACAGCTGGAGCAGCTCGTCATAGTCGGAGGAGCTCACCACTACAGCTTTCCCCTCGTCGGCGAGTTGAAGGATGATCCGATAGATGTCCGCGCGGGCACCGACATCGACGCCCGCCGTGGGCTCGTCGAGAAGGAGCAGCTCGGTGCCCCCGTCGAGCCACTTTCCGATCACTACCTTCTGCTGGTTGCCGCCCGAAAGATCTTCAACGCGGACGTCGATTGACGGCGCCTTGATCTTGAGGCGTTGACGGACGCCCTCGGCACCGCTCCGGGACTCATCGCCGCGGAACAGGAAGCGCCACCGGCGCCAACGGGGAAGGTTCGCCATGGCGATGTTGCGCTCGATGCTGTGGCCGAGGACGAGGCCCCAGCGGTGTCTGTCTTCCGGGACGAGCTTGATGCCCTTGGCGATTGCGTCGTGAATCGACCGGGGGGCGAAGCTTTCTCCACGGTAGGTGACGAAGCCTCGGCGAATCGGCCGCGCACCGAAGATGGTCTCGAGGATCTCGGTGCGCCCGCTCCCAGTCGTGCCGACGAGACCGACGACGTCACCCGCCGCCACCGCGAGGCAGGCTCCGTGGACGCCGGGAGAGTGCACGTCCCGCAGGCTCAGCACCTCGGGCTTGGGGTCGCCCTCCGTGCGGGAACCGGCACGATTGGTGTCGAGTTTGTCCAGGCGAGACCCAACGATCGACTCGACCAGCTCCGGGATGCTCGTCTGGGAGGTCCCGAACGACCCCACGTTGGCCCCGTCCCGGAAGACCGTCACGCGGTCGGTCAACTCCATGATCTCTGACAGCCGGTGCGAGACATAGATTACGCCGATCCCCCTGCGACTAACCTCTCGGACCGCCCCGAACAGGATGGGCTCTTCGGCTTTGGTCAAGGAAGATGTTGGCTCGTCCAAGATCAACACCCGGGAGTCTGCCGCCAGGGCCTTTGCGATCTCGAGCAGCTGTCGATAGGCGAATGTCAGTGTGCTGACCGGCTGGCTCGGCCGGAGGGGGATCCCGTAGTGCTCCAGCACCTCGGCCGCGCGGACTTCCATCCTGCGTCGATCGAGCAGATGACCTGCGCGGACCGACTCAGAGCCGAGGAAGATGTTGTCTGCCACCGTGAGTGTTGGAACAAGGCTCAGGGACTGGTGCACGACCGAGATGCCTCGGGCCTTGCTGTCGGCGACCCCGGAGAGGTGCACACGCTCGCCAGCGATGCGGAACTCGCCCGCATCGGCCGCCTCAATCCCGGCAAGAACCTTGATCAGCGTCGTCTTGCCGGCGCCGTTCTGGCCGAGGAGCCCGTGCACCTCTCCAGGCATCAGCTCAAAGTCCACCCCACGAAGTGCCACAACGGTTCCGAAGCGCTTCACGATCCCAGTCATCGAGATGAGAGGCTCTGACTCTGTCACCTGCGCACCCATTGCCTGGAACTCCGAACGGTTGTTTGGGCACATTGGGGACCACCCCTCTCGCGGACTGGTGTCGTGGACGTGAGCCGCCTGACGATCTTCTACTTGCAGCTTCCAGCGCACGCGTCGACGATCTCGGAAGGCGCGTCGGACTTGTACACTGACTTCCAGGCCGTGAGCAGGTTGTTCTGAATCACTGGGGTAGCCGGAAAGGCGAGGAAGGCCGGGTTGTCAATTCCGACGACGGCGCGAGCCGCCATGTTTGCCTCAGCGACCCCCTCGTCATAGGGGCGCTGCGCACCGATCATCTTGACCATTCCGCCACTGGCCATGTCAAGCGCAATGTCGGACGCGAGGTTGACCACCGTGATCGGCATCGTCTTGCCCTGGCCGCGCAGGGCCGTGATGATGCCCATAGCGGGAACTTCCCACACCGTGAACATCCCGGCGACGTCCGGGTTGGCCGTCAAGAAGTTCGCAGCAATGTCCCCTGCCTTGGCGGGATCCTGGAACTCTGCGACCTTGACCGTCACGTCCGGCCTGTTGGCCGCCATCCATTCCTGGAAACCCCGGGTGCGCTCCTTTGTCGTCTCAAAGTCAACCCCGTAGTCCAGCACGCCGGCCGTTGCACCCTCCGGCAGGTACTCAGCCAGAGCTTGTGCTGCCGCCTCACCGTTGCCGCGGTTGTCGGCCGTGACGAGCCCCTGGTACTGGGTTGGGAACTCCAGCCCCTTGGCGATGTTGTCAATGAAGATCAACTTGATGCCAGCGGCTGCGACCCTGGCGTACGCCGGGGCCATTCCCACATCGTCGACGGGGATGCTGATGATCGCGTCAGGAGCCTTGGTGATCATGTCGTCGATGCACGCCGTCTGCTTGTCGACGGCCCACGACCCGTTGCAGGTACCCACGACCGCTCCGCCAAGCTGTGCCACCTGGTCGGTGATTCCCCGCACCTGCTCCGTAGACCACTCAATGTCCATCGTCTGCATCACGATGCCGACCTTGATCTGGGCGTCGCGAATGCGCGCCTCGTCGTCGCTCGTGAGCGCAACGTCGTCGGGGGTCGCCGACGTCTCGTTGTAGGGGCCCTTGGCGACAACCTGCTCAGGAACGAGCGAACTGGCGTCGAGGCCCGCGAGCGGGTCCGAGCCACCGCCGGAGTCGCTGGCGCTGTCGCCGGTTGTCGTGCCACACGCCGCCAAGACGACGCAGAGCAGCGCGCCCAACGCGACGCTCACGACCTTGTGATTGCGCATCTTCCGTACTCCTCTTCGAGACGAGATCTGCGGAGCCGTGCCGTGAACACTCACGCGTGACCTCCCGGGCTCCCGTTGGGGAAGGAAGCGACGGTTGATCTGGGGCCCGCCTGACGCCACGAGTGTGAACGTTCGCCCTGCCGCATGTCAAGGCTGAGAGCGAACGTTCGCCCATAACGTTTCGGTCACGCTCTCAGCATGGGTGGCGGGAGTAGGGCGAGCGTTCGCTCTGAGGGCACCGCGCGGGCCGACG
This sequence comes from Actinotalea lenta, assembly GCF_030586465.1. Classification (GTDB taxonomy): domain Bacteria; phylum Actinomycetota; class Actinomycetes; order Actinomycetales; family Cellulomonadaceae; genus Actinotalea; species Actinotalea lenta. Next base: position 387,247 of record NZ_JAUQYP010000002.1, on the reverse strand, counting down.
GCCCGGCGGTGTCAGGCCGTGCGCGGTGAGGTCGCCGAGGCGCGCACGACAAGCTCGGGCACGGCCGGCGTGTTGTCGACGTCGCGGCCCTCGATGCGCCCCAGCAGGATCTCCATGCATCGGGCGCCCACGGTCGCGAACGACTGGCGCACGGTGGTCAGAGGTGGGTAGACCTGAGGCGCGAACTCGTTGTCGTCGAACCCCACGACGGAGATGTCCTCGGGCACCCGCACCCCGTTCTCGTGCAAGGCTCGCAAGAAGCCCAACGCCATGAGATCCGAGGCGACGAAGATCGAACTTGGTAGTCCTGACGCCACCATGCGCTGACCGATCCGGCATACGCTCTCACCGGTCCAGTCGCCGTACCGCACCGGCGGGGCAGGCAACGCGTGCGCGCGCAGCTCGGCCTGCCACCCGCGCAAGCGCACCTGGCCGTCGAGCCATTCCTGGCTGCCGGCGAGGTGCGCCAACTCACGGTGGCCCAGCTCAACGAGGTGGTGGCCAGCCGCGCACCAAGCTCCTGGTCCTCGTAGAAGATCGTGATCCCCGGCTGGCTGGTCTCACCCGGCGACAGCATCACGATCGGGATCGAGGCGCGGACCTCCTGCGTGACGCTGGCCAGGGACACCCGTGGCGCGATCACCACGATGCCCTCCACACCACGCTCGACGAGCCCCGCGAACATCTCGTCAACGACCCGAGGCGCGGGGTAGCTCACCGTCGAGACCAAGGCCGTGCACCCCGCATCGCGCGCCGCCGACTCCACTGCCGCCAGAGTGCTGACCGGACCGTACTTCGGAGACGCGTCGGCCACGATGCCGATCGTGCGGGACCGGCTCGTCACGAGCGCCCGGGCGGCCTCGTTGCGCCGATAGCCCAGTTCAGCGATGGCGGCTAGGACGCGACTTCTGGTCGCGTCTGAGACCCGCCCGCCCCCGTTGATCACGCGAGACACGGTCTGGTAAGACACACCTGACTCACGGGCAACGTCCTTCAGTGATGGCCGCCTACTCCTGGACAACGCCCCTCCCCCGTGCCTCTAGCGAATGTTCGCCACCCGAGAGCCTCCCACAACGCCCGCGGGCCGCATGCCTTCGACGCTCGGTGTGACCGGCCCGGCTCGCGGCACTCAGTCGGCGCGGGCGCTACCCTGACCTTCGGCGGTGGAGCGACCACCCGCTAGCCGGTGGAGCGATCGCACCAAGCGGTACGTCGCGGCTGGTCACCGGCTTTCCGGAACCAGCCACCCCTGTGACCAGCGGTGACGTGGTGAGCGTCACGATGCCTGACGGCGGGAGGGCCGCCTCATGGACGCCTGGCTGCTGTCCCTGGCGACCTCCTGGGTGGTGTACCCGGGGATGTTCGTGTTCGCCCTGATCGATGGGTTCTTCCCCCCGATGCCGAGCGAGGTCGCGGCCGTCGGGCTGACGGCGCTGGCGGCGTCCACCGGCTCCCCCGACCTCGCCCTCGTCGTCCTCGTCGCGGCTGCCGGCGCCTTCGTCGGCGACCTGGTGGCCTACGGGATCGGCGCGCGGATCGACGTGCACCGCATGCCGCTCCTGCGCCGCGGCCGCGGCGCGCAGACGCTGGCATGGGCCGAGCGCTCGCTGACCCACCGCGGGCGGTCGTTCATCCTCGCCGGCCGGTTCGTGCCCGTCGCGCGCGTGGCGGTGAGCATGTCGGCCGGCGCGCTCGGCTACCCGAGGCGCAGCTTCATGCTGCTCGCCGGCATCGGGTCCACGACGTGGGCGGCGTACTCGGCGGTGCTCGGGGCCGGCGCCGGGGCCTGGTTCGGCGGCCACCCCGGCGGCGCCGTGGTCGTGGGCACCGTCGGCGGTCTGGTCCTCGGCGTCGTCCTGGACCTCGTGCTCAGCCGGGTTCAACACGTGCGCGGCCGGTCGGTGGCCCCGGCGTCCGTGGCCGAACCGGGCTGACCCGGGCCCGCCGGCTCAAGCGTCGCCCGAGGGCAGGAACGGCCGGTAGCGCATGAGCGCGTGGTTCTCGGCCACCGGTTCGTCGGCGACCTGGGCACCGTCGAGGTCGAACACGCGGCGCCTGAGCACGTTGCGCCGCACGAAGGCACCCGTCATCGTGGGCTCCATGACGTGAGCCGCCTCGTACACCTCGTACCGCAGCCCCACGGGACGGTCCGACGTCCACCGCCCCTCGAGGTGGGTGTCCGTGACGCCGACCTCGAGCCGGAAGGTGGCGGCGGTCGGATTGGAGACCTGGAGATCCAGAGTCGGCCACGAGCACGTCGCACCACTGCCGAACGGCTGCGTGCGTCCGGCGTCGGGGAAGACGTCGTAGCTGTGCCGCCAGCGCTCGGTGACCTCGAGCGGCGTGTGCAGCGTCATCCAGTACAGCAGGTTGGTCAGCTGGCACATCCCGCCACCCACCCCGGCGGACAGCGAGCCGTGGTCGAGCACCAGGCCGTCGACGAACCCGCGCGAGCGGCTGGGCCTGCCGACGTGGCGCCAGAAGGAGAACACCGCGCCCGGCGGGAGCACGAGGCCGTCCAGCCGCGCGGCGGCGAGCCGCAGGTTGACCACCTTGCCGCGCTGGAGCTCCTCGTCCAGGCCGGCCAGCGGCCGGAAGAGCGGCGTCGCGTGCTCGGCCACCCGGCAGGGCTGGGCCCGGCCGTCCCCGACGAGGAGCCGCCCCACCCGCGCCCGGCGCCACTGGAGCTCGCGACGCAGTCGCGACGCCGCCGGCGACGCGACTCGTCGAGCATGCCTCACGGCGTCCCGTGCCCTGCCCATCACACCTCCGTCCGGGGCCGCGCGCGACGGCGCCCCCGGTCAGATCCTGCCCGGGGGCGCGGTGCCGTGTGGCTCAGATACCGGTGTGGCTCAGATACCGGTGTCGCGCTGCTGCGGGATGCCCGCCAGCAGCATGCGGACCTCCTCCTCGGAGTAGCGGCGGTGGCCACCGAGGGTCCGGATCGCCGAGAGCTTGCCCGCCTTCGCCCACCGCGTCACGGTCTTGGGGTCGACGCGGAACATGCTCGCGACCTCGGAGGGCGTGAGCAGGGCGCCGCGGCCCGGCTCGGTGCGGCTCGCAGGAACAGTGGTGTGCGCGGACATGGCGCTCTCCTTCGTCGTTCGGTAGCCCGGCCGACCGCGAGGGTCCCGTCGGCTTTGCGTCCCCACCTCGCGATGGGTTTGCCTTTGTCGCTGACGCGACCACGCTCACATCCGGCGGAGCCGGAGAGCAAGGCATCGGCAGGGATCCGTGCCCGAATTCACCCGGATGCACGAGTCCGCCCGGTGCGCGGCGCTGGTCACGGAAGATCACCTTCGGGGCAGACTGAGGGCATGGCCCCTCTCGACCTGACAGACGACCCCACCGTCCTGCGCGCCCGCGGGAGCCTGAAGTGGACCGGGACGAGGGGCGAGATCGCCGCCTGGGTGGCCGAGTCGGACCTCGGCACCGCACCAATGGTCACGGCCGCTCTGCACGACGCCGTCGACCGCGGGCTGACCGGTTACCTCCCGCCGTACGAGCGATCGGGCGCTGCCCGGTCCTGCGCCGACTGGCAGTGCAGGCGGTACGGCTGGGACGTCGACGCCGAGCGGGTCCGTCTGGTGCCCGACGTGGTCCAGGCGCTCCAGCTCACGGTCGCGCACCTCATGCCGCCCGACGCTCCGGTGGTGCTCCCGACACCCGCCTACATGCCGTTCGTCGACCTTCCGGCGTCCTGGGGCCGCGAGGTCGTCCAGGTGCCCATGGTCACCGACGACCGCGGTCGCGCCGTCCTGGACCTGCAGGCGGTGGACGCCGCGCTGGCCGAGGGCGGCATGGTCGTCCTGGTCAACCCCCACAACCCCACGGGCCGGGTGCACACCCGCGACGAGCTCGCCGCGCTCGCCGCCGTGGTCGAGGCCCGCGGAGCCACGGTGTTCGCCGACGAGATCCACGCACCCCTCGTGCACGCCGGGCACCACCACGTGCCCTACGCCTCGGTCTCCGCCGCCGCGGCCCAGCACAGCGTGACGGCGACGGCGGCCTCCAAGGGGTGGAACGTCGCGGGGCTGAAGTGCGCCCAGGTGCTCCTCACCTCGGACGAGCACCTCGCCGCGTGGGACGCGGTGCCGCACACGGCGGAAGGCGTCTCGACCTTGGGTGCGGTCGCCGCCATGGCCGCCTACGACGACGGGGAGGCCTGGCTCGACGAGCTCCTGGTGTACCTCGGCGCCAACGGGCGGCTCCTCGCGGAGGTCCTGGCTGCCGAGGCTCCCGAGGTGGGCTTCCGGGCCCCGGAGGGCACCTATCTGGCGTGGCTCGACCTGCGCGGAGCGGCGGTGCCCGGCGACCTGGCGCCGGGCGAGCTGGCGCGCTGGCTGCGCCGGGCCAGCGGGGTGACCACCGTCGACGGTGCGCGGTGCGGGACGGCGGGCCGCGGCTTCGTCAGGCTCAACCTCGCGATGCCCGCAAGCCTGGTCGAGGAGGCAGCGCACCGGATCGCCGCGGCGCTGCACGGCCCGTCGGCAGCGCGCACGACCGCGGGGCCGGCCGGACCGGCCCCGCGGTGACGCGCCTCAGTGCGACGCCTCCGCCGTGATCGACGTCGGCGAGGCCGCGTGCTGGATCTCGATCTTGCGCGGCTTGGCCTCCTCGGCCACCGGGATGGTCAGCGAGAGCACGCCGTCGCTGTAGCTGGCCTCGATCCGGTCCAGCGCGAGCCCACGGCCGAGGTTCAGCTGGCGCACGTAGGTGCCCGTCGGGCGCTCGTGCGCGAGCCACTGCACGTCGGGCTCGGTGCGCGCGCTGCGCTCGGCGCGGATCGTCAGCGTGCGGTCCTCGACCGCCACGTCCACCGAGCCGGGGTCGGCGCCGGGCAGGTCGATGTTCAGCAGGTAGTGGTCGCCGGTGCGGTAGAGGTCCATCGGCATCGACGCGACTGTGGGCGCGTCACGCAGAGTTCCGAAGACCTCGTCCATCAGCCGGGTCGGGTCGGCGAAGGGGAACATACGGGTGGCCACGAGTGCACCTCCTCGAAGCGCCCCGGACCTTCCGGGGCTCGTCACGTCCCCGCCGGGCGGGCGCCCGACGGGCTCGGTCCACGAGTCCTGTTCTAGCACTCCTTCGGCAAGAGTGCCAGCACTCGTCTCGCATGAGTGCCAGCCGTTCGCGCACCGCGAGAAAACCGCCATTCACCTGGGGTCCGGCCCACCGACGGCCGACACGCCCAGGACTTTCGCCCCCCGCTCAGGTGGCGCGGCGAGGACCTTTGGCACAGCCTCCAGCGCCGAAAAGCACCTAGCGTCGTCGGTGGGTCAAGGGCGATCCGGACATGTCCGAATCGACCGGGAGTTCCCAGTGAGCACACGACCCACCCGCGCGAAGTCCACCGCCGAGCCGGCCACGCTCGAGTCGGCCATCGACACCTTGGTCGCCGGTGCGACCAAGGCCCTGGCGGCTTACGCGTCCTTCACCCAGGCCGACATCGACCACATCGTCAAGAAGGCCTCCGTCGCGGCACTGAACCAGCACGGTCAGCTCGCCAAGGCCGCCGTCGCGGAGACGCAGCGCGGGGTGTTCGAGGACAAGGCCGTCAAGAACATCTTCGCCTGCGAGCACGTCACGAACTCGATGGCCGAGCTCAAGACCGTCGGCATCGTCGGCCGGGACGACCTGCACGGCATCGTCGAGATCGCCGAGCCGGTCGGCGTGGTCTGCGGCGTGACCCCGGTGACGAACCCGACGTCGACCGCGATCTTCAAGTCGCTCATCGCGCTCAAGACACGCAACCCGATCATCTTCGCCTTCCACCCCAGCGCCCAGCAGTCCTCGGTCGCCGCGGCGCGCGTCGTGCGCGACGCCGCGGTCGCCGCCGGCGCGCCCGAGGACTGCGTCCAGTGGATCGAGCAGCCCTCGATCGAGGCCACCAACGCGCTGATGAACCACCCCGGGGTCGCGCTGATCCTGGCCACGGGGGGCAACGCGATGGTCAAGGCCGCCTACTCGTGCGGCAAGCCGGCTCTCGGGGTCGGCGCCGGCAACGTGCCCGCCTACGTCGAGAAGTCGGCCAAGCTCAAGCGCGCGATCAACGACATCGTGATGTCCAAGTGCTTCGACAACGGCATGGTCTGCGCGAGCGAGCAGGCCGCCATCCTGGACACGGAGATCTACGACGCCGCGATGGGCGAGTTCGCCCGCCTGCACGCCTACCGCTGCGACGCCGAGGAGAAGGCCAAGCTCGAACAGCTCATCTTCGGGGTCACCGCCGACGACGCGAGCTGCGCGGGCGCGAAGCTCAACGCCGCCGTGGTCGGCCAGAGCCCGGTCCGGATCGCGGAGATGGCTGGTTTCGCGGTGCCCGCCGACACCTCGATCCTGGTGGCCGAGGTCGGCGAGGTCGGACCGGCCGAGCCGCTGACCCGGGAGAAGCTCGCCCCGGTGCTGGCCGTCCTGCGCTCCCAGACGCGCGAGCACGGACTGCAGCTGGCCGAGCAGATGGTCGAGTTCGACGGCCTGGGCCACTCCGCCGCGATCCACACCGAGGACGCCGAGCTCGCCGAGGAGTTCGGCAGCCGGGTCAAGGCGATCCGGGTGATCTGGAACTCGCCGTCGTCGCACGGCGGCATCGGCGACATCTACAACTCGTTCATCCCCTCCCTGACGCTCGGCTGCGGCAGCTACGGGCACAACTCGGTCTCGAACAACGTCTCGGCGGTCAACCTGGTGAACATCAAGCGGATCGGCCGGCGCAACAACAACCTCCAGTGGTTCAAGGTGCCGGCCAAGACGTACTTCGAGCCGAACGCGATCCGCTACCTGGAGGACATGTACGGCGTCGAGCGCGTCACCATCGTCACCGACGCGACGATGACCAAGCTGGGCTTCGTCGACCGGATCATCGACGTGCTCAACCGCCGGCCCGACAAGGTGGCGCTGCAGATCATCGACAACATCGAGCCCGAGCCGTCGATCGCGTCGGTGGACCGCAACACCGAGCTGATGCGCGAGTTCGGCCCCGACACGATCATCGCCCTGGGCGGCGGCTCCCCGATGGACGCCTCGAAGGTGATGTGGCTGCGCTACGAGCACCCCGAGGTCGTCTTCGCCGACATGCGCGAGAAGTTCTTCGACGTGCGCAAGCGGGCCTTCAAGTTCCCGACCCTCGGGGAGAAGGCGAAGCTGGTCTGCATCCCGACGACGTCCGGCACGGGCGCCGAGGTGACGCCGTTCGCGGTGATCACCGACCAGGACACGGGCGTGAAGTACCCGCTGGCGGACTACGCGCTGACCCCGACCGTGGCGATCATCGACCCGGTCCTGACCGGCAAGATGCCCGGCTTCCTCGCTGCCGACTCCGGGTTCGACGCGCTGACCCACGCCACCGAGGCGTACGTGTCGGTGTACGCGAACGACTTCACCGACGGCATGGCCCTGCACGCGATCAAGCTGATCTTCGAGAACCTCGAGGAGTCGGTGACCGGCGGCGAGTCCGCGGCGCTGGCCCGGGAGAAGATGCACAACGCGGGCACGATCGCGGGCATGGCGTTCGGCAACGCCTTCCTCGGGATCGTGCACGCGATGGCTCACACCATCGGCTCCACCTTCCACCTGGTGCACGGCCGGACCAACGCCACGCTGCTGCCGCACGTGATCCGTTACAACGGCACGGTCCCGACCAAGCTCACGAGCTGGCCGAAGTACGAGCACTACGTCGCGCCGGAGCGGTTCCAGCAGATCGCCAAGCACCTCGGCCTGCCGGCCGCCACCCCGGAGGAGGGCGTCGAGTCGTACGCGAAGGCCGTCGAGGAGCTGCGCGAGAAGGTGGGCATCCCCGCCTCCTTCGCGGCGCAGGGGGTTGCCGAGGACCTGTTCATCGGCAAGCTGGACGACCTGGCGATGCGGTCCTACGAGGACCAGTGCGCACCGGCCAACCCCCGCATGCCGATGCTCGACGACATGAAGGATCTGATGACCGCTGCGTACTACGGCACCTCGCTGAGCGAGGTCCGGGTCCGCAGCGCGGCGCGGGAGGCCGAGGAGGTCACCGTTCCGTGATCCCGGCGGTATCACCTCGCCGCCCCTGAGCCCGGGCACCGCCCGGCTCTCTCGGTGCCCCGCCCGCCGCCGCGGGCGGGGCACCGTCGTTCCGCCACGCGTTCTGTCAGACTGGGCGGAGCACCGAACCTGGAGGTCCCATGCCCCGCCGACTCACCGCCGTGCTGACCGCCGCCGCCGCGACCGCCGTCCTGCTCTCCGGGTGCGCCAACGACGGCTCGGTCGACTGGACCAAGATCGGCTCGTCGATCAGCCAGGGCGTGAGCTCCGCGCGCGACGCCGTGGACCAGGCCAAGACCCAGGCCGACGAGCTCGGCGCCGCCGGCGCGCAGGCCAAGGACGCCATCGCCCAGGCCACCGACGCGATCGACCAGGCCCGCACCGTCGCCGACCAGGGCAAGTCCGCAGGGCAGGAAGCCCTCACCCAGGCCCGCACGGCGCTCGACCAGGCCAAGAAGGCCGTGACCGATGCCGCCAAGAACGCGCCGGAACAGCTCTCCGGCGCTCTGCAGGCCCTGTCCGACCAGCTCGACAAGCTCGCGGCAGAGATCCCGCAGTCGGCGTCCTGAGGGACGAGCGCCGGCAGGGTTGCACACGGCCCTCGCAGCGACCGACCCCGGCGCCTGCGACCGATAACGTAGGGCCGTGAATCGCGAACCTGCCCCGCTGTCCGGTATCCAGATCCCCCTGACGCTCGACGGCCAGCGTGCGACCGTCACCGACGTCGGGGCCAAGCTGCGGACCTACAGCGTGGACGGCCGCGACGTCATCACGCCGTTCGGGCCCGACGAGCCCGCCCCGGCCGGTCACGGGAGCGTCCTGGCCCCCTGGCCCAACCGGATCCGCGACGGGCGCTACACGTTCGACGGCGTCGAGCACCAGCTCGACATCACCGAGCCGAGCCGGATGACCGCGCTGCACGGCCTGGTGATGTGGCAGCGCTGGACCGTGACGGAGCGCGACGAGTCGTCCGTGAGCCTGGAGGTGCGCCTGGCCCCGAGCGGCGGGTACCCCTTCGACCTGCTGCTCCGCGTCACCTACCGCCTGACCGCGGCCGGCCTGCACGTGCAGGCCGGCGCGACCAACCTGGGCAGCGGGGTTGCCCCCTACGGCATCGGCTTCCACCCGTGGCTGTCGCCCGGGGACGGGTCGCTGGACGACTGCACGTTCAGCCTGGACGCCGCCACGAAGGTCGTCGTCGACGATCGGCTGCTCCCGGTGGGGACCGAGCCCGCGGACGGTGACCTCGACCTGCGCCGCCCCCGCTCTGCCCGTGAGCTCGACCTCGACGACGCCTACCTCGATGTCGTGCGTGACGCGGACGGGCTGTCCTGGGCCCGGCTCACCGGCGCCGACGGGCGGACCGCAGCGGTCTGGATGGACGAGTCGATGGACGCCTGGCAGGCGTGCACGGGCGACCACCTGAGCGCCGTCGCGTGGCGACGCACGGGGCTCGCCGCCGAGCCGATGAGCTGCATCGCCGACGCGTTCCGGACCGGTGACCGCCTGATCCGCCTCGAGCCCGGCACGAGCCACGAGGTGACCTGGGGCCTGACCCTCCTGTGAGGGGGCACGCTCAGCTGTAGTTGGTGCCCATCGCGGTGGTGCCCGGCACGTACTCCCAGTGCCACGGCTCGTGGGGACCGGAGCCGCCCGGTCGCGCCCAGGCGGGGTTGTCCCAGCCGTACGCCGGCCCGTTCTTGTGCAGCCACGCCATCGCGGACGAGGAACCGGTCTCCGAGCCGCACAGGTCGATCGCCAGGCCCCAGCCGTGGTTGGAGGTCCCTGGCATGGCGGCCAGACCCGGCTTGGTGTAGGCGAGCCGGCGCTGCACCGCGAGCGTGCGGTAGGCGTCGGTCAGGCAGAGGTTACGTCCGAACGCAGCCTTGAAGTTCGAGTTCAGCTCGGTCAGCGCCACGGCCGCGTCGCCGCGGAGCATGTGCACGCCGTCCCACAGCGTGCACAGGTCCTTGGCCGGGATCTGGCCGTTCCCGGACGTCTCCACCACGACGCCGGTGCAGCTCGGCAGCGGGTCGCGCGTGAGCGAACGACTGACCTGGTCGACGTCGCGCAACCCGGTGGCCGCGGGGGCCAGCACCGAGGTCGGGGTGGTCTGCTGCGGCGCCGACGCGAGGATCTCCGCCGTCGACGGGGCGTCCGCAGTGGCCCGCACCACGGGCGTGCCGACCGCGGACGGCGCGGTCAGCCCGAACATCGGAACCGCGATGGTCGCGCCCCCGATCGCGCCGACGACCAGGGCGCGGGCAAGCGTGTGCGGCCGAGGCTTCAATCGTGATCGCCGAGTGCGTCGCTCCCGCCGGGGGTGCAGGTCCCGACGGGAGGCCGGAGCGTCTACGGGGTTCTGCTCCTGCCGCACTCCGCCTCCGACCTCACGCACCTGGGGGCCCGCCCGGCCAGGGGGATCTGACGACCGTGCAGGCGATTACGAAAGGGTAACGGGTGCGCCGGTCCCGAACCAAGCCGCCACGACGTCGCCTAGGTCACATCCGCACACAACGGACGCGTCACGCCGCGCCACCCTCGGGGCGTCCCAGCCGACCGCGCTGCATGGCGTCCCGCACCTCCCCCACCAGCTCCTCGAGGATGTCCTCCAGGAAGACCACGCCGAGCGTGCCGCCGGCGGCGTCGACCACGCGGGCCAGGTGCGACCCCGAGCGCTGCATCGCCACGAGCGCCTCCTCGACCTCGTCGTCCGGCCGGACGAGGGCCAGCTCGCGCACCCGCCAGGCCGGGATGGGCTGCTCGCGCTCCGCGGGACCGGCGTACAGCACGTCCTTGAGGTGCAGGTAGCCCACGGGCTCCGCGGCGTCGACGACGGGGAACCGGCTGAACCCGGTGCGCGCGACCTCCCGCTCGAGGTCGGCCGCCGTGGCGCCGACGTCGAGCGACACGAGGCCCGCGACGGGGACCATCACCTCGAGCGCGGTCCGGTCGGAGAACTCGATGGCACCGGTCAGCAGCCCGTGCTCGTCCTCCAGGAGCCCCTCGGCCTGCGAGCGCTCCACGATGGAGTGCACCTGCTCGGCCGTGAACGCGGACGCGACCTCGTCCTTGGGCTCGATCCCGATCTGTCGGACCAGGTGGTTGGCCAGCCAGTTCAGCACCGTGATGACCGGGCGCACCACCCGGGCCACGCCGACCAGGACCGGCCCGAACCACAGCACCGCGCGGTCCGGCCCCGCCACGGCGAGGTTCTTCGGGACCATCTCCCCCAGCACCACGTGCAGGTACACCACCACGGCGAGGGCGAGCACGAGGGCCACCGGGTGGGCCGCGGCCGCCGGAAGCCCCACGGAGGTCAGCGGGCCCGTCACGGCGTGCGCGATGGCGGGTTCGGCGACCACGCCGAGCGACGTCGAGCACACCGTGATGCCGAGCTGCGCACAGGCGAGCATGAGCGAGACGTGCTCCATCGCCCACAGCACGACGCGGGCGCGGCGCGACCCCGCTTCCGCACGCGGTTCGACGGCGCTGCGCCGCGCCGAGATGATCGCGAACTCCGCCCCGACGAAGAAGGCGTTGCCCGCCAGCAGGAGCAGCCCCACACCGAGGGCGGTCGCCGTGCTCACCCGCCGGCCTCCGCTGGGGCCACCGGACGCTCGGGTGGCCGGACGCCGAGCCGCGCGACCCGCCGACCGTCCATCTGCTGCACGCGCAGACGCACCCCGTCCACCACCACCTCGTCACCGGGTGCCGGGAGCCTGCCCAGGCGCGCCATCACCAGGCCGCCGAGCGTCTCGTAGGCCGGGTCCTCAGGGACCCTGACGCCGGTCGTCTCGGCGAGCTCGTCCGGACGCAGCAGGCCGGGCACGGACCAGGAGGTCCCGACGCGGTACACGCCTGCGCCGGCCGGGTCGTGCTCGTCCGCGACGTCCCCGACGATCTCCTCGATCACGTCCTCGAGGGTGACCACCCCCGCCGTCCCGCCGTACTCGTCCACGACGACCGCCATCTGCAGGCCCTGCCCGCGGAGCTCGACCAGCAGCGGTCCCAGGCGCACGGTCTCCGGGACCCGGGGTGCCGGGTCCATGAGCGCCGCCGCCGGTACCTCCGCGCGCCGCTCGTACGGCACCGCGATGGCGCGCCGGAGATGCACCAGGCCCACCACGTCGTCCCGCGAGCCGTCGATCACCGGGAACCGTGAGTGGCCCGTGGCCCGGGCCGCCGCGACCACGTCCGCAGCGGAGTCGTCCCGGGCCACGACCTCCATCCGGGTGCGGTCCGTCATGACGTCCACCGCGGTCAGGGTGTTGAGCTCGATCGAGTTGGTGAGCAGCACCGCGGTGCCCTGGTCCAGCGTGCCCGCCTGCGCCGAGCGGCGAACCAGCGCGACGAGCTCCTGGGCGGAGCGCCCCCCGGAGAGCTCCTCCCGGGGCTCGACACCGAACCGGCGCAGGATGGCGTTCGCCGTGCCGTTCAGGATCGCGATCACCGGTCGCAGCGCGGCGGTGAACGCGAGCTGGACCGGCGCGACCGCGCGCGCGGTGACCAGCGGCGTGGACAGCGCGATGTTCTTCGGCACGAGCTCGCCGAGCAGCATCGAGAACCCGTTGACGAGGACCAGTGCGAGCAGCGCGGCGAGACCGGTCGCCAGCGAGTGCGCCAGTGCCGTGCGCCCCAGCGGCCGCGCGACGAGGTCCGCGATCGCGGGCTGGGTCGTGTAGCCGAGCAGGATCGTCGTGGCGGTGATGCCGACCTGCGCACCGGAGAGCTGGGTCGACAGCGAGGCGACCGCGCGGCGCACGCCCCGGCCCGACGCCGACGAGTCGTGCTCGAGCTCGCGGTCCACGACACCGGGGTCGAGGGTGACCAGCGCGAACTCCGCGGCCACGAACAGTGCCGTCCCGGCCGTCAGGACCACGCCGAGCAGCACCATGAGCCACTCGCTCAGCACGTGGCGGGCCTCCAGCAGGTTGTCGTGTGGCGAGCATACGGGGTGTGCCACGCTGAGCGCATGGATGCCAATGCTGCGACGCGCGAGACGCCGCTGGTCCTGGTGGTGGAGGACGAGCCGGCGATCGCGACGGCCGTCGCCCACCGGATGCGTGCCGAGGGATGGCAGGCCGAGACGGCGGCGGACGGCCCGTCCGGGGTGGAGGCCGCGGCGCGGCTCCAGCCGGACGTCATCGTCCTGGACGTCATGCTGCCGGGCATGGACGGGCTGGAGGTCTGCCGCCGCGTGCAGGCCGAGCGGCCGGTCCCCGTGATCATGCTCACGGCCCGCGACGACGAGACCGACATGCTCATCGGGCTCGGCGTGGGGGCCGACGACTACCTGCCCAAGCCGTTCTCGATGCGGGAGCTGGTGGCCCGGACCAAGGTGCTGCTGCGCCGGGTGGAGCGGGCCAAGCAGCTCGCCACGGCCGCGCCCGCACAACCCCCGCAGCAGCTCGGCGACGTGCTGATCGACCGCGCTCAGCGCCGGGTGTCCCGCGCCGGGGTGCAGGTGCACCTCACGCCGACGGAGTTCGACCTGCTCGTGACGCTGGCGTCGAGCCCGCGCACCGTCCTGACGCGAGAGAAGCTGCTCGCGGACGTGTGGGACTGGATCGACGCCAGCGGGACCCGCACCGTCGACTCGCACGTCAAGGCGCTGCGACGCAAGCTCGGCCCGGACCTCATCCGCACGGTGCACGGCGTGGGCTACGCGTTCGAGCCGGCCGAGGACTGATGACGGCCCCCCGGCACGCAGTCCGCACGCGGCTCGACGTCCGGCCGCTGGACCGCTTCACCACCATCAAGATCAAGCTGGGGGTACTGGTCACGGCGACCGTCACGCTCGCCGCGTTCATCACCTGGATCGGCCTGTACAACCACCTCGGCCCCACCCGCACGCTGCCGCTCGCCGTCGTGGTGTCCCTCATCGCGGTCCAGGTGCTCGCGCACGGCATGACGTCGCCGCTGCGGGAGATGACGGCCGCCGCCCAGGCCATGGCGCAGGGCGACTACAGCCGCCGGGTGACCGCGTCGAGCCACGACGAGGTCGGCCGGCTGGCGGCCGCGTTCAACACGATGGCCGAGGACCTCGAGCAGGCCGACCTGCTGCGCCGCGAGCTCGTGGCCAACGTGTCGCACGAGCTGCGCACCCCCGTGGCCGCACTGCAGGCGCAGCTGGAGAACCTCGTGGACGGCGTCAGTCCCGCCGACCCGGAGACGCTCGGCGCCGCGCTGCACCAGACCGAACGGCTCGGCTCGCTCGTCGCCGACCTGCTGGACCTGTCCCGGCTCGAGGCCGGGGCGGTGGGCCTGGAGGTGGCGCCGATCCAGGTGCGCGAGCTCCTGGACGACGTCGTCCAGGGTGCCCGGCTCATCGCACCGGCCAAGGAGCTCGACCTGGCCGTCGAGGTGGAGCCCGGTGACCTCACCGTGGCAGGCGACGCCAAGCGGCTGGACCAGGTGGTGACCAATCTCGTCCAGAACGCCGTCCGGCACTCCCCTCGCGGCGGCCGGATCGCACTGACCGCACGCCGCGAGGGGCGGGAGGTCGTGCTCGACGTCGTGGACCAGGGCCCGGGCATCCCCCGGGAGGACCGGGCCCGGGTGTTCGAACGGTTCACGCGCGGCAACGTGCCGGCGGTCACCGGACAGATCAGCACCGGCGGCACCGGGCTCGGCCTCGCGATCGTGCGGTGGGCCGTGCAGCTGCACGGCGGGACGGTCGAGGTGGTCGACAGCGACAAGGGCTGCGACATGCAGGTCCGGCTCCCGATCCAGCCTCCTGGAGCCCCCACCTCCCCCTAGAGTGTCCGGCGTGATCAGCGCGACCTCCCCCGGCGAGCTGCGGATCGAGCACCTGGTCAAGACGTTCGGTCCGGTCCGCGCCGTCGACGACCTGTCGTTCACCGTCGCGCCGGGACGCGTGACGGGGTTCCTCGGACCGAACGGCGCCGGCAAGACGACCACGCTGCGGGTGCTGCTCGGGCTCGCCGCGCCGACCTCGGGCACGGCAACCGTGGGCGGCCGGCGCTATGCGGACATCGAGCACCCGGCCCGCGTGGTGGGAGCGGCCCTCGAGGCGACCAGCTTCCACCCGGGTCGCTCGGCGCGGGACCACCTGCGCGTCTACGCGCCGCAGATCGGCGTCCCGGACAGCAGGTGCGACGAGGTCCTCGAGACGGTCGGGCTCGCACCCGTGGCCCACCGCCGGGTCGGGGGCTTCTCGATGGGCATGCGCCAACGGCTCGGGCTCGCCACCACGCTGCTCGGCGATCCGCAGGTCATGATCCTGGACGAGCCCGCCAACGGCCTGGATCCGGAGGGCATCGCCTGGCTGCGCGGCTTCCTGCGCTACCTGGCGGGCCAGGGGCGCACCGTGCTGGTGTCCAGCCACGTGCTGTCCGAGGTCCAGCAGACCGTGGACGACGTCGTGATCATCGCCAAGGGCCGGCTCGTGCACGCGTCGGACATGGCGGGGCTGCGCGACCTCGCCGGCAGCCAGGTGATGGTCGTCTCCCCGGATGCCGCGGGGCTGCGCGCGCTGGTCGCGCGGCGCTGGCCCGCGGCAGCCTCGCCGGTGGACGGGCGCGACGGGGCCGTCCTGCTGCGCGACGTGTCCGCCGCGGAGGTGGGCTCGGCGGCGTTCGCGGCCGGGCTCGAGCTGCACGAGCTCAGCCCCCGGGACCGGGGCCTGGAGGACGTCTTCCTCCAGCTCACCGCCGAGGAGGTCGCCGCGTGACCGCGACGCTGCGCACCGAGTTCCGCAAGCTCGTCACGACCCGGATCTGGTGGGTGCTGCTCGCCGCGATGGCGGCCTACATGGTCTTCCTCGGCGCGACGATGGCGTTCTCGTTCACGGTGGACGGCGGGACCACCACGAGCGTGACCGGGTCGACGACCACCACACAGCTGGACCCGCTCGACATCGCCCGGACGGTCTACACGCTCGCACCCGCCCTCGCCTACGTCTTCCCGGTGATCGTCGGCGTCCTGTCGATCACGGGCGAGGTGCGTCACAAGACGACGACCCTCACGTACCTGGTCGAGCCGCGGCGCGGCAGGGTCCTGGTCGCCAAGCTCGTCGCGAGCCTGCCGGTGGGCGTGCTGTTCGGCCTGGCGGGGACGGCGGCGACCGTCCTGGCCGGCGCGACCGTCCTCGGGATCCGCGGGGACGCGACGATGCTCGGGGAGCCGACCGTGTGGAGGGCGATCGGCCTGTCCGTGCTCGCCATGACGGTGTGGTGCATGGTCGGGGTCGGCTTCGGCGCGGTGCTGCCCAACCAGGTCGCGGCGATCGTGGTGCTGCTGGCCTTCACGCAGTTCGTCGAGCCCCTCGTGCGCATCGGCCTGGTCGCCGTGCATGCGCCCGGCGTGGCCCAGTGGCTGCCCGGGGCCGCCGGCGAGGCGATCACGGGCGCCAGCCTGTACACCTCGTTGGCCGGAGGGCAGATGCTGCCCTGGTGGCAGGGCCTTCTCGTGCTCGTCGGCTACGGCCTGCTGCTCGCCGGCATCGGTCGGGTGACCACCGTGCGCCGCGACGTCACATGACGGTCCACGGGTCCGATCTTGGTGTCACGGCACTCGTCTTTGCCGCCGTGTTGCCTGGTCACGACGGTTCATCGAGACTCGCGTCCGACACCGCCCGCTCCCCCGCGTGACGGAGGCGACCACTCCCGCGGTGGCCTAGGCTGGACATGCGCAAGCGGCCGCGCAACGGCCGAAGGTCCGGGGTTGAGAAGAGGGCGCTCGGGTGTCCCAGCAGACAGGCAGCGAGGCCGTCGCAGCGGCGTTCGGTGCGAACCAGTGGCTCGTGGACGAGCTCTACGAGCAGTACCTGGCCGACCGGAACTCGGTCGACCCGGCGTGGTGGGACTTCTTCGAGGACTACCGGCCCGCCCGGGACACCCGCAACGGAAGCACCTCGGACACCGCCGACGGGCAGGACGGCCCGCTCGAGCCCCCGGACGCCGACGGGCAGCCCGTGAGGGCCGCCACCGAGAGCGCCTCGGGCGCCACGGCGCGCGGCGCGGCAGGGCCCGCTACCACGGCCGCACCCCGTGGCCAGGACCCGGCCCAGCGCTCGGAGCGCGCCGTCGCGTCCGCGGAGCCCGAGCCGCGCTCGGAACGCGCCGCCGGTCAAGCAGTGCCCCGCACGCCCCGGGAAGCTCCCCCGGCGACCGGGCCGATCGCCGCCGCGACACCGGCCACGGCGGCCTACGCCAACCCGCCGGCCGCGCGGCTCGAGCACACCAGCCGTCCGGAGCCGGTGGTCCAGCGCCTGCGCGGCCCGGCCGCACGCGTCGTGACGAACATGGAGGCCAGCCTCGAGGTCCCCACCGCGACGTCGGTGCGCACGGTCCCGGCCAAGCTCCTGGTGGACAACCGGATCGTCATCAACAACCACCTGGCGCGCACCCGCGGCGGCAAGGTCTCCTTCACCCACCTGATCGGCTACGCCGTGGTGGAAGCCCTCACCGAGATCCCCGCGATGAACCAGGGCTACCGGCTCGAGGACGGCAAGCCCGCGGTCGTGGACCCCGGTGTGGTCAACCTCGGCCTGGCGATCGACCTGCCCAAGCCGGACGGCACGCGCCAGCTCCTGGTCCCCAACATCCGGCACGCGGACGAGCTGGACTTCGGCCAGTTCGTCTCCGCGTACGAGGACGTCGTGCGTCGTGCCCGGAACAACAAGCTGACGCCCGACGACTTCGCAGGGACCACGATCAGCCTGACCAACCCGGGCACGATCGGCACCGTGCACTCCGTGCCACGCCTCATGGCAGGCCAGGGCGCGATCATCGGCGTCGGGGCGATGGACTACCCCGCCGAGTTCCAGGGCGCCTCGGACGAGCAGCTCGCCCGGCTCGGTGTGTCCAAGGTCCTCACGCTCACCTCGACGTACGACCACCGGATCATCCAGGGGGCCCACTCCGGGGAGTTCCTGCGCGTGGTGGCCGGCAAGCTCCTCGGCGAGGGCGGCTTCTACGACCGCGCGTTCGCGGCCCTGCGGATCCCGTACGAGCCCGTTCGATGGGTACGGGACAACACCGTCGACGCCGACGCGGAGGCCGCCAAGCCGGCCCGCATCGCCGAGCTGATCCACTCCTACCGCTCGCGCGGCCACCTGATGGCCGAGACCGACCCGCTGGCCTACCGCCAGCGTCGGCACCCCGACCTGGACATCCAGAACCACGGCCTGACGCTGTGGGACCTGGACCGCGTGTTCCCCACCGCGGGCTTCACCGGACAGAGCAAGTCGACCCTGCGCGACATCCTGGGCCTGCTGCGCGACTCGTACTGCCGCAGCGTCGGCGCGGAGTACATGCACCTGCAGGACCCGCGCCAGCGGCGCTGGCTCCAGGAGCGGCTGGAGGCCGGCTACGCCCGCACCCCGCGCGAGGACCAGCTCCGCATCCTGCGTCGCCTCAACGCGGCTGAGGCGTTCGAGACCTTCCTGCAGACCAAGTACGTGGGCCAGAAGCGGTTCTCGCTCGAGGGCGGCGAGGCCCTCATCCCCCTGCTGGACGCCGTGCTGTCCCGCGCTGCCGAGGGCGGCCTGGACGAGGTCGCGGTCGGCATGTCGCACCGCGGCCGCCTCAACGTGCTCGCGAACCTGGCGGGGAAGTCGATCTCGCAGATCTTCGCCGAGTTCGAGGGCAACGCCGACCCGCGGTCCGTGCAGGGCTCGGGCGACGTCAAGTACCACCTGGGCACCGAGGGCGTGTTCACCGCCGAGTCCGGCGCGACCACCCGGGTCTACCTGGCCGCGAACCCCTCGCACCTGGAGGCTGTCGACCCGGTGCTCGAGGGCATCGTGCGGGCCAAGCAGGACCGGATCGACCTGGGGGGCGACGGGTTCTCCGTGCTTCCCGTGCTCATCCACGGCGACGCGGCCTTCGCCGGCCAGGGCGTGGTGTACGAGACGCTCAACCTCGCCCAGCTGCGCGGCTACCGGACCGGCGGCACGGTGCACGTCATCGTCAACAACCAGGTGGGCTTCACCACCGGGCCGTCATCGTCCCGCTCGACGCACTACGCCACCGACGTGGCCAAGGGCCTGCAGGTGCCGATCTTCCACGTCAACGGCGACGACCCGGAGGCCTGCGTCCGGGTGGCGGAGCTGGCGTTCGACTTCCGCGAGCAGTTCGACCGCGACGTGATCGTGGACATGATCTGCTACCGCCGGCGCGGCCACAACGAGGGCGACGACCCGTCGATGACGCAGCCGCTCATGTACAACCTCATCGAGGCGAAGCGGTCCACCCGCAAGCTCTACACCGAGGCCCTGGTCAGCCGGGGCGACATCACGGTCGACGAGGCGTCCGAGGCGCTCGCGCACTACCAGGCGGAGCTCGAGCGGGTGTTCTCCGAGATGCGCGAGGTCTACACCCCGTCCCCGGAGTCCGAGCCGGTCGCCGGCCTGGAGAAGCCCGAGTCCCAGCTCGAGGACGCGGGCACCATGGTCGGCTGGCGCACCGCGGTCGAACCGGAGGTGCTCGAGCGCATCGGCCGCGCGCACGTGCGGCCGCCCGAGGGCTTCACCGTGCACCCCAAGCTGGAGAAGCTGCTCGCGACACGTGAGCAGATGTCCCGCGAGGGCAACATCGACTGGGGCTTCGGAGAGCTGCTGGCCTTCGGGTCCCTGCTCATGGAGGGCACCCCGGTCCGGCTCGCAGGGCAGGACTCCCGCCGGGGGACGTTCGTGCAGCGGCACGCCGTCCTGCACGACCGACAGACCGGCGCGGAGTGGACCCCGCTGCTGTACCTCTCCGCCGACCAGGCGAAGTTCTGGACCTACGACTCGTCCCTGTCGGAGTACGCGGCGATGGGCTTCGAGTACGGGTACTCCGTCGAGCGCCCGGACGCACTCGTGCTCTGGGAGGCGCAGTTCGGCGACTTCGTGAACGGCGCGCAGACCATCGTCGACGAGTTCATCTCCTCCGCGGAGCAGAAGTGGGGGCAGCGCTCGTCGGTCGTGCTGCTCCTGCCGCACGGGTTCGAGGGCCAGGGGCCGGACCACTCGTCGGCCCGCATCGAGCGGTTCCTGCAGCTGTCCGCCGAGCAGAACATGACGGTGGCGATGCCCAGCAACCCGGCGTCGTACTTCCACCTGCTGCGCCAGCAGGCGTACCAGCGCCCGCGGCGGCCGCTGGTGGTGTTCACGCCCAAGTCGATGCTCCGGCTCAAGGCCGCGACCTCCGCGGTGCAGGACTTCACCGATGGCACCTTCCGCGCGGTGGTCCCCGAGGAGCGGCTGCCCGCCGACGCCGCGGTGGACCGCGTGCTGCTGTGCTCCGGGAAGGTCTACTGGGACCTGCTGGCGCACCGCGAGAAGACCGGCGACACCCGCACGGCGATCATCCGGCTCGAGCAGCTCTACCCGCTGGACCGGTCCGCCGTCGCTGAGGCGATCGCGCCCTACGGCCCTGCCGAGCTGGTGTGGGTCCAGGAAGAGCCCGCCAACCAGGGCGCCTGGACCTACGTCAAGGTGCGCCTGACCCGCTCGCTGGGTCGCGACGTGCGGCGGGTGTCGCGACCGTCCTCGGCCTCGCCCGCTGCGGGGTCGGCCAAGGTCCACGCCGCCGAGCAGCAGGCCCTGGTCGCCCAGGCGTTCGCCCGCTGACCGCCCGCGCTCCTCGGGCGGGGGGGCGAGCGGCGCGGCGCGCAGGAGCGGGGCGGCGGGCTCGGCCAGACTGGGGGCTACGGCACGCGTGGAGGAGGCGACGGTGGACGGCGCGCAGCGCATCGTGGTGGTCGGCGACCAGCTGGCTGCCGGAGAGGGTGACCCCCGAGCGTTGGGCTGGGTCGGACGCGTGGCCGCCAGGACGCCGCTCGAGCCGCGCCCGACGATGCTCACGCTCGCGGTCCCCGACGAGACCACGACGGCGCTGGCCGCGCGATGGGAGGCCGAGGTCGCCCTCCGGCTGCCGGACCCCAGCCCGCCCGAGGGGCACCGGATGGTCGTCGCACTCGGGCAGGCCGACCTGGGTGCCGGGATCTCGACGGCTCGCAGCAGGCTCAACCTGGCCAACATCCTGGACGTCGCCGACGGGATGCGGATCCGGTGCTTGGTCGTCGGGCCGCCGCCGGCGGTCGGAGACCCGGACCCGCAGGCCGAGCTGTCGGCGGCGTTCGCCGACGTCGCCGGCCGGCGCCGGGTGCCCTACGTCGAGACCTATGGCCCGCTGGCGCGCCACGACCAGTGGCTGGCCGACCTCGCCGAACGCGACGGGCGGACGCCGGGCCAGGCCGGGTACGGCCTGATGGCCTGGCTCGTCCTGCACGCGGGGTGGAACCGCTGGCTGGACCTCCCGGACGACGCGGTCTGACGCGCGCGGGACCTCAGTACTCGACGCCGGCGCCGCGCAGCGCCACCGTGAGGTCCTGGGGGTTCGTGGCCACCCCGCAGGCGTCGTCGTAGGTGACGACGCCGTCCCTGACGAGCTGGAACAGGTGCTGGTCGAAGGTCTGCATCTTGTAGTACTCGCCCTCGGCGATCAGGTCGATCAGCGGGGGGTTGTCGTACGGCTCGACGATGGCGTCGGCGGTGCGACCCGTGTTGACCATGACCTCGATGGCCGCCGCCCGTCCCGTCCCGTCGGCCTTGCGCAGCAGACGCTGGGAGACGATCCCCCGCAGCGCCTGCGCGAGGGCGCCACGGATCTGCTTCTGCTCGTGCGGGGGGAAGAAGTCGACGATCCGGTTCACGGTCTCCTGCGCGTCGATCGTGTGCAGGGTGGACATCACCAGGTGCCCGGTCTCCGCGGCGGACAGCGCGGCGCGCACCGTCTCCGTGTCGCGCATCTCGCCCACCAGGATCACGTCGGGGTCCTGGCGCATCGCCGCGCGCAGCGCGGTGGTGAAGTCCGCGGTGTCGAAGCGGACCTCGCGCTGGGACACGATCGCCTTCTTGTCCGAGTGCAGGATCTCGATCGGGTCCTCGATCGTGACGATGTTGACTTCCTTGTAGGTGTTGATCAGGTCCACGAGCGAGGCGAGCGTCGTCGTCTTCCCGGAGCCCGTCGGACCGGTCACGAGCACGAGGCCCCGCGGCTCGAGGGCCAGCTCGCCGACCACCTCGGGGATGCCGAGCTCGACCAGGCTCTGGGCCCCCACCGACACGCGCCGGAACACCAGACCCGAGGCGCCACGGGCGCGGAAGGCGTTGACGCGGAACCGTCCTACGCCGGCCAGCGAGTAGGCGAAGTCGGCCTCGTGCTGCTCGGCGAACTCGGCGGTGAGCACCTCGGGCATCACCTCGGCCACCATCGCCGCCGTGTCCTCCGGGCTGAGCTCGGGGACCTGCAGGCGACGCAGGCGACCGTCGACGCGCAGGCGGGGCGCAGAGCCCACCTTGCAGTGGAGGTCGGAGCCTCCGCTGGACACCAACGCGTGCAGCAGCGGGATCACGGACTGAGGCTTCGCGGTCACACCTCACCATCGGACGACGACGCGTCCGACTTGAGGGTCGCGGACGCGTCGACACCGCGGGTATGGGACCATGGACGCCGCTCGAAAGGAGCACTGATGAGCAAGCGAGGCCGCAAGCGTCGCTCCCGCAAGGGGAACGCGGCGAACCACGGCAGGCGACCCAACGCCTGAGACGTGCGGGCGGCGGACCGGCGGTCCGCCGCCCGCCGTCGTCTCAGCCCGAGGTCTCCATCCGGGCCCGTAGCACGGTCAGCTGCTGACGGATGCGCACGTGCAGCTCCGCGGGCGCCGCGTCGCTGCAGGACCGGCGCACCAGGGTCTTGAGGTGGTGCTCGATGTCGTACTCGTGCAGGCACCCGTCGCAGTCGGCCAGGTGCTGGCGGATGCGGTCCCCGTCGATCTCGTCGATCTCGGAGTCCAGGAAGTCGAACAACCTGGCCAACGCCTCAGCGCAGTCGGCCGGACGGTCGTCGTTCACGAGTCACCTCCCTGCGGGACGAGGCCACGCTCACGCGCGTAGTCGGTGAGCAGCTCACGCAGCTGGTGGCGGCCACGGTGCAGCCGCGACATCACCGTGCCGATCGGCGTACCCATGATCTCCGCGATCTCCTTGTAGGAGAAGCCCTCGACGTCGGCCAGGTAGACCGCCATCCGGAAGTCCTCGCCGATGGCGGCCAGGGCCTCCTTGACGTCGGAGTCCGGCAGGGCGTCGAGCGCCTCGGCCTCCGCCGAGCGGAGCCCGGTCGAGGTGTGCGACGCGGCTCGCGCGATCTGCCAGTCCTCGATCTCCTCGCCAGAGGACTGCTGCGGCTCGCGCTGCTTCTTGCGGTAGGTGTTGATGAAGGTGTTCGTCAGGATCCGGTACAGCCACGCCTTGAGGTTCGTCCCCGGCTTGTACTGGTGGAACGCGGCGAACGCCTTGGCGACCGTCTCCTGGACCAGGTCCTCGGCATCGGTGGGGTTGCGTGTCATGCGCAACGCAGCCGAGTACAGCTGATCGACGTACGCCAGGGCCTCGTTCTCGAAGCGCGCGGCACGGTCCTCGGCAGGCTCGACCTCGGGCGCGCGATTGGTCTCCTCGCTCATCGGCCACGAGCCTAGACCGCGCGCGCCGCCGCGGCGCACCTCAGGGCACAGGATGCTCACGCCATGCCCAACGCGGGCACGGCGCGGTCACATTCCCGTGCCCGCAGAGGCCGGAGGCGTTAGCGTGGAACCTGATCGTGATCCGCGCCACACGAGGGAGGCACATCCATGGTGGTCCGCCGGGTCGCCAGGTCGCTGTTCGCCACCTGGTTCGCCGTCGAGGGGTGGAGCGCACTGCGCCACCCCGCCTCACACACCGCCAAGGTCCGGTCGACCTGGGCCCGGCTCGCCGGGCGCGCCGGGCTGCCCCCGGTTCCGGACGAGAAGCGGCTGCGGCTCATCGCACGCGCGCACGGCGGTGCCATGACGACTGCCGCAGTCCTGCTCGTCGCGGGCAAGGCACCGCGGACCTGCGCGCTGACCCTCGCGGGCCTGACCGCGCCCCTGGTGGTCGCCTACGCGCCCACCAGCCCCGGCGCGCTCCGGTCGATGCCGGCGGAGGAGCGCGAGCACCTGGTCCGCGCGGTCTCGATGCTCGGTGGGGCCCTGCTCGCGGGTATCGACCACGAAGGCCGGCCGTCCATGGCCTGGCGCGTCGAGCACGCGCGCGTCGATCGCGCCCTGCAGCGCGAGATGCAGCACGGCGCGGCGACCGCCCGGCGGACCGTGGAGCACGCGACGGCGACCACCCGTCGCCAGGCGCGGGTTGCCGCGCGTGCGGCCCGGCAGGAGGCCGGCCTCCTCGCCCGCGACGCCGCCCGGCGGTCCCGGGCCGCGGCGCGTGCCGCGCGCAGCGAGGCCCGCGTGGCGGCCGCCCGTGCCTCGGCTCTCGCGGCCCAGGCACGCTCCCGGGCGTCCTGAGACCCTCGGCAGCCGGGGCGCGCCCGGTAGCCTGCGCGCATGACCTGGCACGCCCCGACCGCCGACGCCCCGCTGGACGCCGTGGTCGTCGTGCCGGGCTCGAAGTCCCTGACCAACCGGTACCTGGTCCTCGCGGCGCTCGCTGCCGGACCCAGCATGCTCCGCGGTGCGCTCGCCTCACGGGACACGGAGCTGATGGCTGCGGGGCTCACCGCCCTCGGGGCGCAGGAGATGACCTGGACCCCGCAGGGGCTCCGGGCAGGTCCCCTGCTCGCGGCGGACGGTGAGGCGCGGGTCGACTGCGGCCTGGCCGGCACCGTGATGCGGTTCCTGCCCCCCGTGGCCGCCCTGACCGGTCGCACCACACACTTCGACGGCGACCCCGAGGCACGGGTGCGGCCGATGGGCCCCGTCCTGGCCGCGCTGCGCACGCTGGGCGCTCGGGTCGACGACGGCGGGCGGGCCGCGCTCCCGTTCACCGTCCGCGGGCCGCTGCACGGTGGTGCCGTCGACGTCGACGCGAGCACGTCCTCGCAGTTCGTCTCAGGCCTGCTGCTCAGCGCCGCGGCGCTCCCCGACGGCCTGACGGTCCGGCACACGGGCACGACCCTCCCGAGCCTGCCGCACATCGCGATGACCGTGGAGGTGCTGCACGAGGCGGGCGTCCGGGTCGACGACTCGCGTCCCGACATCTGGCAGGTCCACCCAGGGCCCGTGGCGGGCCGCGACCTGCGTGTCGAGCCCGACCTCTCCAACGCCGCCCCGTTCCTCGCCGCTGCCCTCGTGGCGGGGGGGACCGTGCGGGTCTCCGGGTGGCCGGGACGCACCACCCAGCCCGGCGCGATGCTGCCTGAGCTCCTCGAGGCGATGGGTGGGCGTGCCGAACGGGTCGGCGACGCGCTGGCCGTGACGGGGACCGGACAGGTGCACGGGGTCGACGTCGACCTCCGGACCGCGAGCGAGCTCGCGCCCACCGTTGCTGCCCTTGCCGCCCTCGCGGACTCCCCCACGAGGCTGCGCGGGATCGGGCACATCCGCGGTCACGAGACCGACCGGCTGACCGCGCTCGCTACCGAGCTGACTCGCGTCGGGGCACAGGTCGAGCAGACCTCTGACGGCCTGGTGGTCACCCCGCGCACGCTGCACGGCGCGGTGTGGGAGACGTACCGCGATCACCGGATGGCCACCGCCGGCGCGCTCGTCGGCCTGCGCGTACCGGGCGTCGAGGTGGTCGACGTCACGACCACGCGCAAGACGCTGCCCGGGTTCGTGGACCTGTGGACGCGCATGCTCGGGCTCGAGGCGTGAGGCGATGACCGACCGACCGGCGATTCCGCACCCGTGAGCGGGCGCGAGTACGACGAGCGCGACGCGCGGGTGCGCCCCGGGCGCGGCTCCCGGCCGCGTACCAAGCAGCGCCCCGAGCACGCCGATG
Organism: Actinotalea lenta; assembly: GCF_030586465.1. Taxonomy (GTDB): domain Bacteria; phylum Actinomycetota; class Actinomycetes; order Actinomycetales; family Cellulomonadaceae; genus Actinotalea; species Actinotalea lenta. The sequence goes on along the minus strand of NZ_JAUQYP010000002.1, from coordinate 361,458 downwards.
CCGAGCGCGCCACGGTCACCGGTGTGGACCGCGGGCGATACGCGCTGCTCATGTCGGACGGCTCGCGTGAGGTCCAGGCCATGAAGGCCCGCGAGCTCGGTCGTACCCGCGTGGTGTGCGGCGACCAGGTCGACATCGTCGGCGACACGAGCGGGCGACCGGGCACGCTGGCGCGCATCGTGCGCGTCGCCGAACGCACCACGGTCCTGCGCCGCACCGCGGACGACACCGATCCCGTCGAACGCGTGATCGTGGCCAACGCCGACCAGCTCGTCGTGGTGACGGCGTTGGCCGACCCGGCACCGCGCACCCGGCTCATCGACCGCTGCGTGGTGGCGGCCTTCGACGCCGGCATGGACCTGCTGCTGTGCCTGACCAAGGCCGACCTGGCCGAACCCGAGCCGATGGTGGCGATGTACGCACCCCTCGGGGTGCGCACCGTGGTCGTGGGGCGGCGCCCGGATGGTGCAGCCCGCGCGATCGACGGGCTCGAGGAGGTGCGGGAACGGCTCGCCGGACGACTGTCGGTGCTGGTGGGGCACTCCGGGGTGGGCAAGTCGACACTCGTCAACGCGCTGGTGCCGGACGCCGACCGCGCCACCGGCCACGTCAACGACGTCACGGGGCGGGGGCGGCACACCTCCTCGTCAGCGGTCGCGCTCCGGCTCCCGGACGACGGTGGGTGGGTGATCGACACGCCAGGGGTGCGCTCGTTCGGGCTCGCGCACGTGCAGCCCGACCGGATCCTCGCCGCCTTCGACGACCTGGCGGACGTCGCCGAGGAACGCTGCCCGCGCGGGTGCACGCACGCCGCCGACGCTCCGGACTGCGCCCTGGACGAGTGGGTCGCCGAGGCCGGCACGGAGCCGGATCGCGCCGGGCGGGAGACCCGGGTCGACTCGCTGCGCCGACTCCTGGCCTCCCGCGCCGGGGAGAGCGACGCGGCACGCTAGCGTGCAGGCATGAGCCCACCCCAGGCACGCCGGTACGACGACGACCTGCGGCTGGCGCACGTGATCGCCGACCAGGTCGACGGCCTGACGATGAGCCGGTTCCGCGCCCAGGACCTGCGTGTGGAGACCAAGCCGGACACCACGCCGGTCACCGACGCGGACCGCGGCGCGGAGGACGTCGTGCGCGCGCAGCTCGGCCGAGCCCGGCCGCGGGACGCCGTGCTCGGCGAGGAGATGGGGCTCACCGGTCACGGCGCGCGCCGGTGGGTGGTCGACCCGATCGACGGCACGAAGAACTTCGTCCGCGGCGTGCCGGTCTGGGCGACGCTGCTGGCCCTCATCGACGACGGCGAGCCGGTCCTCGGGCTGGTCAGCGCGCCGGCGTTGGGCCGACGCTGGTGGGCCGCCTCCGGGTCGGGGGCGTGGACGGGGCGGTCACTCGCCGCGGCGACCCAGCTGCACGTGTCGGGCGTCCGTGACCTCACGGACGCGTCGCTGTCCTACTCGTCGCTGACCGGCTGGGAGGCGACGGGCCGCCTGCCCGGGTTCCTGCACCTGGCTCGGACGGTGTGGCGGACCCGGGCATACGGAGACTTCTGGTCCTACTGCCTGGTGGCCGAGGGTGCGGTCGACATCGCAGCCGAGCCGGAGCTCGCGCTGCACGACATGGCCGCCCTGGTGCCGATCGTGGTCGAGGCCGGCGGCCGGTTCACCTCGCTGGACGGCGAGCCCGGTCCGTTCGGCGGCAACGCCGTGGCCACCAACGGTGCCCTCCACCAGCTGGTCGTGGACCTGCTGCAGCCATCACTGTGACCGACCGCCCGGCCGGCGGCCGGCCACGCCTCACTCGTGGCCGGCGGCCAGCCGGGCGAGCTCACCCACGTCGAACCACAGCAGGTCCCGGTCTGCCAGCCGGTCCGCGGCGTCCTCGTCACCGGCCAGAGCGGCCGTGACGTCCTCGGCGGCCGCCACCTCGTCGACGTGCGCGCACGCGACGTCCGACCATGGGACCGCCGTCAGCAGCCGGACGGCGCTGGGCGCCGCGTCGTCGTCTGCCAGGGGCGCCACGGCCTCCTGCGGGACGTCTGCGGCCACGACCACGCGACGCAACGGCGCGTCCGGGCGTTCGCCCAGCAGGTCCAAGGAGTCGTCGGCGGCGAGCAGCTGGGCGGCGAACTCCAGGCCCTCCTCGTCCTCGTCCGGCAGTGCGGCCCGCAGTGCGGGGGTCACGGCGTGGACGACACGGGCCACCAGCCCGTCGGGGTCGCCGAGCTCGGTCACGGTCGCAGGCAGGTAGATGCGCACGGCCTCAGTGTGCCGCGCCGGCCACCACGCGCGAGCGCAACGCTCCGGCGAGCTGTGCGAGCGCCTCGGGCAGGACCGAGCCGCGGCCCACCTCGCCGGGCAGACGCCCGGCGAGCACGGCCGCGTCGCAGGTGCCGGGGTCCCAGGGCAGCAGCTGCACGTCGGTGACGCCCGCGTAGCGCGCCAAGGCGCCCCGCACGGCCTCCACGGGCCGGTTGCCGGCGACGCTCGCCCGGACCTTGGACACGGCGACGATCCGCTCGGCGGCCAGATCGAGGTCGTCCAGCTCCATCAGGCCACGGACCAGGCGTTGCAGCCCGATCGGGTCGGCCGCGCCCACGGCGATCACGACATCGGCCTCGGCGAGTGCGGACAGGGTGGCGCCGTTGCGCTGCGGCGCGCGCGTGTCGTAGCTCAGGGCCTCGTCGCGCTCGAGGCAGAAGCCGCAGTCGACGACCACCCACGGGTCCAGCTGCCGCGCCACCGTCCAGACCTCCTCGAGGTGCGCCGGCGCCAGCTCGGGCCACCGGTCGGCCCTGGTGATGCCCGAGAGGACGCGCAGCCCGGGGGCGACCACCGGGGTCAGGGCCCCGAGGGCCAGGCGGTCCAGTCGCCCGGTCGCGGCGGTGCGGCAGGCAGCGGCGATGCCCGGCGCCTCGTCGAGCATGCCGATCGCGGGCGCGACCGTGCCACCGTACGGGTCGGCGTCGACCAGCAGGCAACCCTCCCTGGCCAACGCCTCGGCGAGCCCGAGGGCCACCGTGGTCCGCCCAGGGGCTCCGGTCGGACCCCACACCGCGACGACCCGCCCCGGGGCCCGGGCAGGCTCGGGCACACGCGCGATCGGTGCATCCGGCGCCCCGGGCCCGGACTCACCACGGCCCGACACCCCGCGGACCGCGCCGACGATCTCCTCGGGTCGGTCGCCGGGCGCGACCGCGTCCCCGCCCAGCCGAGCACACCGCCCGGCGTCCCACCCGACGGCGTCGTCGGACAGGACCACGACCCACACCTGGGAGCCGTGCAGGTGCCGCACCGCCTCGCGGTCGAGCCCGGGCAGGTCAGCCGAGATCACCGCGACCCGCCCGTGGCCCGCGGCGGCGGAGGACAGCAGCTCGGCGAGATCCGCGCACCGCCGGGCGACGGTCAGGCCCCCGGCGGCGGACAGCGCACGGACGACGGCGGTCTCGCCCGCACCCCGGACGGCGCACAGCACGGCCGTCACGACGCGGGCACCACCCCGGCCACCGGGACGACCTCGACCGAGCCGTCGGCGGCCAGCGCACCCAGCACGTCGGCAAGCTGGTCGACCGGCACCTGGACGTGCACGGTCACCGAGCCGCCGACGGACAGGGCGCCGCGTGCATCCGTGACGTCCACGACCGTCAGGCCGCCGGCGAGCTGGTGCGGCACCTCGTCGCCGTCCCCGGCACGCGGCACGAACCACAGGTCCACCACCGAGCCCGCGACCACACCGGTCGGCACGGCCGTTCGCGGCGTGACGGAGACGGTGCGCAGGTCGAGCGCGGCTGCGGGCGCGACGGCCGCGAGCGGCACGATCTCTCCGGGTCCCACCGCCCGCACCGCGACGAGGTGGTCCTCCTGCTCGCGGTCCGCGCGCAGGTACAGCGCCCCCGCCTCGGCGAGGCGCACCTCCCGGACCGTGAGCGCGCCCGGGTCGACCTCGTCCCCCGGCACCAGGGCGCGCGGCGTGGCGAGCACGGGCACCGTCCGCCCGGCCGTCGCAACGGCGTAGCCGCCCAGCGCAACCGACAGCGCCACCAGCGCCAGGCCCGCGAGCAGCCGTGGGTCCCGCCACCCGGGCCTGCGCAGCCGGACCGCTGCCGGACTTTCCGTGGTCATGCCTGCCCCCTCCGTGTGCCACGCACATCATGCCGGGTATGCCGGGTACGCGTGGGGGGTTGTGGACGGCTCATCGCGCCAGCCGATGCCGTGCCAGACTGGCGCCGTGCCACCGAGGTTCCTCAAGCTCCCGGACGTGTGCGAGGTGCTCAACATCTCTGCGTCCCAGGCCTATGCGCTGGTCAACTCCGGAGACCTACCGGCGATCCAGATCGGCGGTCGCAACCAGTGGCGCGTGGAGGCCGACGCGCTGGAGGCCTACATCCAGCGGATGTACGCCGAGACCCGGCAGCGCATCGAACGTGAACGAGACATGGGAACCGCCGAGGTGGCGCCAGACGGCCGGGGCGACGAGGACGGCGGCCAGCACGACGTCTGAGGCGCCGGCGCGGCCCGCGGCGGGTGCGGGGAGCCCGCACCCGGCGACCCACGCGGCGAGGGCGCCGTCGGGTCCCGGCACCACAGCCCCGACGACCGGCGGCGCGGCCCTCAGGCCCTGGTGAGCACGTCGATCAGCGCGGTCGCCACGGCGCGTCGGTGCCCGGTCGGTCGCAGGGTGTCCGCGGCCACCGCTGCGAGGTCGACGTGGTCGGACCCCACCGCGTCCACGCGGCCGACGAGGACGAGCCCGGCCGCTCGCACCCGGACCACGGTGCGGTCCTGGGCCAGGCCACGCAGCACATGACCGAGGCCGAGCCGGGAGAGCACCGCCCCGGCGCTCGGCTCCACGCGGTCGGTCAGGCCACCGACCGCCACCGCCGCCGCGGTAGGGACGAGGTGCTCGCGGGGGCCGTCCGCCAGCAGGAACCACGTGGGCCCCGCGTCGCTGACCGCACCGGAGACGCTCGAACCGTCCCGGAGCAGCACGTCCACCTGTCCGGACTGTGCCCGGAGGCGGTCCACCACCCCCACGGTCGCACGCTCGACCCGGGTGCGCTCGGCGATCTCGTCCACGCGGTCCGCCACCGCGGCGGCATCCAACCGAGCCTCGAGATCAGCGAACAGGGCATCCCAGCGCACAGGGACACGCTAGCGGCGGACAGCCGGTCGAACCTCAGACCGTGCGAATCGAACAGGTGTTCGACTATCCTGGAGCCATGGGCCCGGGACCCACGATCCTGCACGCGGACCTCGACGCGTTCTACGCCTCCGTCGAGCAGCTCCTCACGCCCCAGCTGCGCGGCCGCCCGATCGCGGTGGGCGGCAGCCCGAGCGGCGGCGTCGTGCTCGCGGCCTCCTACGAGGCCAAGGCCTTCGGCGTCGCGGGCGGGATGCCCGGGTGGCGCGCAGCCCGGCTGTGCCCGGACCTGGTGTTCGTGACGGGCCACGTCGAGAAGTACCAGCCGATCGCCGACCGCGTGATGGACGTGCTCGCGGACGTCACCCCGCTGGTCGAGCGGATCTCGATCGACGAGGCGTTCTGCGACATCTCCGGTGCGCAGCACCTGTTCGGCGACGCCGCTGCGATCGGGGCACTCGTGCGACGCAGGGTGCGGCAGGAGGTCGGGTTGCCGATCTCGGTCGGCGCGGCGCGCACCAAGCACCTCGCCAAGATCGCCTCCCAGGTGGCCAAGCCGGACGGCCTGGTCGTGGTCCCGCCGGGCGGCGAGCGGACGTTCCTCGACCCGCTGCCCGTGGACCTCGTCTGGGGCGTCGGGCCGGTCACGGCGCAGCGCCTGGCCGCACGCGGGATCCGGACCATCGGCGACCTTGCGGCGACGCCGTCCCCGGTCGTGGAGCGGCTGCTGGGTCACGCCGTGGGGCACCGGCTGCACGCGATGGCCGTGGACGAGGATCCGCGCCGGGTCGCCGGCGGGCGGCACGCGCACTCGGTCGGGGCCCAGTCCGCACTCGGGCGCCACCGGCCCACGCGCGAGCTGGTGCGGGCCACCCTCGCCCACCTGGCGGACCGGGTCAGCCGCCGCCTTCGCGAGGGCGGGCGGGCCGGGCGCACCGTGACCGTGCGGGTGCGGTTCACCGCGATGCGCTCGGTCACCCGGTCGCTGACCCTCACGCAGCCGGTCGCGACGACGCTGACGCTCACCGAGGTCGCGGAACGCCTCGCCTGGTCGGCGATCACCGACCAGGCCGGTGCGGAGATCACCCTCCTGGCCGTCTCCGTGTCCCGGCTCTGCGACCAGCGCGTGCTCCAGCTGGAGCTCGACCTCGACCCTCCGGACCCGTGGCGCCCCGGCTCACCCCCGGGTGCGGCCCGGTGGGCCGTCGACGCCTCGATGGACGCGATCCGGACCAGGTTCGGCCGCGACGCGGTGGGCTACGCCCCGGCGCTGCTGACCCACCGCGGCATGCCAGACGAGTTCCGGGAGCTGGCGGAGCACGAGGTCTGACGCGGCACCGCCCCGCGACGGCTCCGTCCACAAACCCACACATGACGGGCCGAGTGCGGCTAACCTGCGCCTCATGCCTCAAACGAGATCAAACACGATCAAGTCGGGACGCCTCTCATTGACGCGAGCAGTCGCGGCGTGGGCGCTGGCGCTCGCGGCCGCCACGGCGCTGACGCGCGCGCTCGTGAACGCGGCGCCGCGGACCGCCACGATCGACGAGCGCGTGGCCACGGCCGTCCTCGGCCTGGGAACGGCTGCGGCACTCGTCCTGGCGGTCGGCATGACGGCCGTGCTGCTCGGCGCCGTGTCGGGCGCCGTCGGCCGGAGGTGGGTGGCCGTCGAGCGCGTGGGCGCCCGGTTGACCCCGCGCGGGCTGCGCCGCGTCCTGGTGGTCGGGATCAGCCTGGGCCTGAGCGGGTTGTCCGCGCCGGCGCTGGCCGAGACCCCGCCGGACCTCGGATGGCAGATCACCGCGCAGGCCCCCGATCTGGTCGACCAGCCGCTCGGCCGGCGAGCGAGCTCCCCGACCGCCGCGTCGGCCTCCGCTGAGGGACCCACCGCCCACGGCGTCCCGACCGCACACCCGGTCCCGGCCCCGCACACCTCGACGACGCCGGAGCCCCAGGCGTCCGGACGACCGGCACACCCGGTCTCGGCAACCCGGCCGACGCCCGCCGGCGCAGCCACCACACGGTCGGCCACGCAGGCCGCGGAGCGCGCGAGGGTCACCGTGCGCCGCGGGGACTGCCTGTGGTCGATCGCTGCCTCGCACCTCCCGCCCGGGGCGTCCGACGCCGAGGTCGCCGCCGCCTGGCCCGCCTGGTACGCCGCGAACCGCGCGACGATCGGTCCTGACCCGGGTCTGCTGCTGCCCGGGCAAGTGCTCGTGCAGCCCGTGGGGGAACCGGCGTGACCGGGGCGACGACCCTCGCGGTGCCGCGCGTGAGCACGGCGATCCGCCGCCCCCACCTGCTGCTGCCCCCGGTCTGCGAGCCCCGCACGCAGCCCGACCCGCGCGAGGTCGTGCTGCGCCACCCGGTGACGCGTTCCGTCCTCATGCCCGCGGCCGAGGAGGACTGGCCCGTGCCCCCGTCCGACCCCACAACCCGGACCCGGTTGCCCGATCCGGCCCCGATCGCCGGCGCGATCGTCCTCGCAGCCGTCGAGGCGCTGTCCGGCACGCGCCCGGTGGCTCAGCTGGCCCGGTGGCTGGCACCCGAGGTGTTCGACCAGCTCAGCGCACGCGTGGCCGGCGCGCCGCCGCACCGCCGGCGCGCCACCGTACGGTCCACCCGGGTGTACCGCGTGTCACCGCGCGCGGCGGAGGCGTGCGTCGTGGTGCACGACGGCGCGCGGGTTCGCGCCGCTGCCCTCCGCCTCCAGGTCCACCGGAGACGGTGGCGGGCCACCGTGCTGCAGATCGGCTGACGCGCTCAAGCCTCGTTCTTGCCGTGGCAGAGCTTGTACTTCTTGCCCGACCCGCACGGGCACTGCGCGTTGCGCGGCGTCCCGGGGTAGGTCTGGCCATCCTTCTCCGGCGACTGGGCGCCCTGGTCTGCGCGCACCTCCGGCGCTGCGTCACCGTCCACGCTCGGCGCGGAGTAGGACAGCGGCACCCGCCGCTCGGGCCCGTCCAGGCCCTGCGCGATCAGCGTCGGGGTGGCCCTCCGGGCCCGGGTCGGGGCAGCCCGGCCAGCCGGGGGTGCGCCGGGCGCCTCGCCCGGCTCCGGCGCCGCGCGCTCCTCGACCGGCCCCGCGGGAGCAGCGGCCTGGACCTCAGCCGACGGCTCCGGCGCGCCACCCTCGGCCTGCTCCCCCTCCTCGGCGACCTTCACCTCGAGGTTGAACAGGTAGGTGACCGACTCCTCCTTGATCGCGTCGTTCATCGCCTCGAAGAGCTGGAAGCCCTCCCGCTGGTACTCGACGAGCGGGTCGCGCTGGGCCATCGCCCGCAGGCCGATGCCCTCCTTGAGGTAGTCCATCTCGTACAGGTGCTCGCGCCACTTGCGGTCCAGGACGCTGAGCACCACGCGCCGCTCGAGCGTGCGCATGTTCTCCTCGCCGATCTCCTCCTCGCGCGCGGCGTAGGCGATCTTCGCATCGGAGGTGATCTCCTCGATGAGGAGCTCGGGCGTCAGGCGCGGCAGCGAGCCGGCCTCCTCGATCACCTCGTCGGCGGTGATCGACACGGGATAGACCGCCCGCAGGGCCGTCCACAGGGCGTCCAGGTCCCACATCTCGGGGGTGCCCTCGGCCGTCGCCGCCTGGACGTAGCCGGTCAGCACGTCGGCGACGAAGTGCTGGATCTGCTCGGCCATGTCCTCGCCCTCGAGCACCCGACGGCGTTCGTCGTAGATCACCTCGCGCTGGCGGGACAGCACGTCGTCGTACTTGAGGACGTTCTTGCGGATCTCGAAGTTGCGGGCCTCGACCTGCGACTGCGCGCTCTGGATGCCGCGGGTGACCATCTTGGACTCGATGGGCAGGTCGTCGGGGAACCCGGCCCGGTTCATCATCGACTCGGCCAGCCCGGAGTTGAACAACCGCATGAGGTCGTCGGTCATCGACAGGTAGAACCGGGACTCCCCCGGGTCGCCCTGTCGTCCGGAGCGTCCGCGCAGCTGGTTGTCGATGCGCCGTGACTCGTGCCGCTCGGTGCCGAGCACGTACAGCCCGCCGAGCTCGAGGACCTCCTCGTGCTCGTCCGCAACGGACTTCTGGGTGGCCGCCAGGACCTCGGGCCAGGCGGCCTCGTACTCCTCCGGCTGCGCGGCCGGGTCCAGACCGCGACGGGTCATCTCCTCCACGGCCATGAACTCGGCGTTGCCGCCCAGCATGATGTCGGTGCCGCGGCCGGCCATGTTCGTCGCCACCGTGACCGCGCCCTTGCGGCCGGCCTGGGCGACGATCGACGCCTCGCGCGCGTGCGCCTTGGCGTTGAGCACGTCGTGCGGGACACCCTGCTTGCGCAGCAGCTTGGACAGGTACTCGGACTTCTCGACGCTGACCGTGCCGACGAGCACGGGCTGCCCCTTGGCGTGCCGCTCGACGATGTCCGCCACGACGGCGTCGAACTTGGCCTCCTCGTGCTTGTAGACGAGGTCCGACTGGTCGGCGCGGATCATCGGCATGTTCGTCGGGATCGGCACCACGCCGAGCTTGTAGGTGCTCATGAACTCGGCCGCCTCGGTCTGGGCGGTACCGGTCATCCCGGCCAGCTTGTCGTAGAGCCGGAAGAAGTTCTGCAGCGTGATCGTGGCGAGGGTCTGGTTCTCCGCCTTGATCTGCACGCCCTCCTTGGCCTCGATGGCCTGGTGCATGCCCTCGTTGTAGCGCCGCCCGGGCAGCATGCGCCCGGTGTGCTCGTCGACGATCAGCACCTCGCCGCTCATCACGACGTAGTCCTTGTCCCGCGTGAACAGCTCCTTGGCCTTGATGGCGTTGTTGAGGAAGCCGATCAGCGGGGTGTTGAGGGACTCGTAGAGGTTCTCGATGCCGAGGTAGTCCTCGACCTTCTCGATCCCCGACTCCAGCACACCGACGGTGCGCTTCTTCTCGTCGACCTCGTAGTCCTCCTCGCGCTTGAGGCGCAGGACGAGCTTGGCGAACTCGGAGTACCACTTGTTCGCATCGCCGGACGAGGGACCCGAGATGATCAGCGGGGTGCGCGCCTCGTCGATGAGGATCGAGTCGACCTCGTCGATGATCGCGAAGTGGTGGCCGCGCTGGACCAGGTCCTCGGGGCGCCAGGCCATGTTGTCGCGCAGGTAGTCGAACCCGAACTCGTTGTTCGTGCCGTACGTGATGTCCGCGGCGTACTCGACGCGGCGCTGCTCCGGAGTCTGCCCGGACAGGATGCAGCCGGTGGTCAGGCCGAGGAACCGGTGCACGCGCCCCATCAGCTCGCTCTGGTAGCTCGCCAGGTAGTCGTTGACCGTGACGACGTGCACACCCTTGCCGGTGAGCGCGTTCAGGTACGACGGGAGGGTCGCGACGAGGGTCTTGCCCTCACCGGTCTTCATCTCCGCGATGTTGCCCTGGTGCAGGGTCGCGCCGCCCATGAGCTGCACGTCGAAGTGCCGTTGACCCAGGGTGCGCTTCGCGGCCTCGCGCACCGCGGCGAACGCCTCGGGCAGCAGCGCGTCGAGGTCCTCGCCGTCGGCCAGCCGCGCGCGGAACCGATCGGTCTCCTCGCGCAGCTCGGCGTCGCTCAGCGCGACGAAACCGTCCTCGAGGGCGTTGACCTGGTCGGCGATCCCGGCCAGGCGCCGCAGGACCCGGCCCTCACCCATCCGCAGGATCCGGTCGAGAAGTGGCACTCTCGCTCCATGGTCGGCGGTGCCGCGCACCGGTCGGCACGCGACGAGGCCGCCCCGGCACCCATCGCTGCCGTTGCGGACCAGCAGCCATGGTAGGCGCAACTCGGGCCCCGACGACGTCGCGGACGCACAGCGGACCCCACCACCGCCTGTCGGGACTCGCGAGCCGGGTGCCAGGTGCGCGTCGACGGGGTCGATGGCCCCGTGCGGGACCCGGCCCAGGTGTGGTGACCGCGGCGGCCCGCCGGGTAGCTTGGCTTAGGCCGGGGGTGGTGGCCCGCGCGCGAGCCGCACCGGGGCTGAGCCGTCGGTCACGACGCCGTCGCCCGCTACCGCCCGACCGCCGTCCCCAGCTCGGCGGCGAGCGGCCCCACCAGGTCCCCGTGCACCTGGTCGCCGAGCTCGACGCCCGCCAGACCGAGCCAGTGCGCCAGGAGCGCCAGCTCCGCGGCGAGCGCGGCCGCGACCTCGCCGGGCGACGGGACCACACGGTCGTCGTGCTCCTCGCGGTGGGCCGCCTGCACCAGGAGGACGCCGGCCCGGCGGTCCGCCTTGAGGTCGACGCGAGCGGCGATGCGCTCCCCCAGCAGGAACGGGAGCACGTAGTAGCCGTGCACCCGCTTGTCCCGCGGCGTGTAGATCTCGATCCGGTACCGGGTCCCGAACAGCTCTTGCAGCCGCCGACGCTCGAAGACCAGCGGGTCGAACGGGGACAGCAGCGCGGCGCCGGTCGCCCGGCGCGGCACCGTGGCGTCGCGGTGCCGATAGGCCGGTCGCGCCCACCCGCGGACTCGCACCGGCACGAGCACGCCGGACTCGACCAGCTCGTCCGCGGCGGCCGCTGCCCGCGCCGTGCTCATCCGGAAGTAGTCGGCCAGGCACCCGACGGTCGCCACGCCGTGCGCCCGCGCCGCGATCTCCACCAGGGCGCGCACCGCGTCCGCCTCTGCGGGCTCCGGGGCTGCCAGGACGTCGGGCGGCAGGACACGTGCAGGCAGGTCGTAGCGGCGCTCGAACGACGTGGTCCGGCCCGCGACGGCGACCTCGCCGACGAAGAACAGCCGCTCGAGCGCCCGCTTGGCCACGGACCAGTCCCACCAGCCACCCCCCGTGTGCGGGTGGTGGTCGGCGAACCGCGCGTGCACCTGGCAGGCCGTCACGGGCCCCTCGTCACGCACCATCCGGCGGACCTCGTCCAGCTCGCGCGCGTGCTCCCGGACGAAGCCGTCCCGTTCCCCCCACCACCGGTCCCGCCAGGACCGCCGCTGCCACCCCAGCATCGGCCACGTGCTCGGCGGGACGTAGGACGCCTCGTGCGCCCAGGCCTCCACGAGGCGACGGGGCCGCCGTCCGGACGCGCGGTCGATCAACGACACGTCGTAGGGGCCGAGTCGGGAGAACGCCGGCATGAGGTGAGCCCGGGCCAGCACGTTGACCGAGTCGATCTGCAGCAGGCCGGTGCGCTCCACGACCGCCATGAGGTGCCGCATCGACGGACCGTCCCCGGCGCGCGGCCGCCGGGGACGGTCCAGGCCCTGGGCACGCAGCGCGGTGCGGCGCGCCTGGGACAGGCTCAGCTCGTCGGGGGCCACGAGGTCATGGTGCCGTGGACCACCGACACGCGGGGCTCAGACCGCGGCCGCGGGCACGGCCACAGGGGCGTCGAGCCGGATCACGCCGTAGCTCCAGCCACGGCGCCGGTAGGCGACCGACGGCAGCGACGTCTCCGCGTCGACGAAGAGGAAGAAGTCGTGCCCGACCATCTCCATCTCGTAGAGCGCGTCGTCGAGGCTCATCGGCTCCGCGTGGTGCAGCTTCTCGCGGATCACCACCGGCGAGTCACCCCAGGGCATCTCCACGGCGCCGTCGGCCGTCACCGTGGGCTCGGCGCCGACCTCGAGGGTCGGGGGCTCCTCCTCGACCGCCGGCTGGGCCGCGAGGTCCGGCAGTCCGGTCCCCTTGCGGCGGTCCTTGTGCCGGTCCCGGGCCCGCCGGAGCCGCTCCATGAGCTTGGCACTGGCCAGGTCGAGCGCGGCGTAGGGGTCGTCCGCGGACGCCTCCGCCCGCACCACCGGCCCCTTCCCCCGAACCGTCAGCTCCACACGCTCGCTCGTGCCGGACTGGCGTGGGTTCTTCTCATGGGTGATCTCGACATCGACGCGCTGGGCGCGGGGTGCCAGCTGGGACACCTTGGCCAGCTTGTCCTCGACGTGGCGCCGGAACCGGTCCGAGACCTCGGCATGACGTCCGACGACGGCGATCTCCATGGTGCAACCTCCAGGGGTAGGGCGGACGAACCGTCCAGGGGGGAACGACGGTGAGACCCTCATGGGGCGGACGGCAGGCACCACCCCCCACACGCTCGGGGCCACGCCTGCACGGCGGGCCAGACACGTACAGCCCCGCCCCGGGTCACCCGACCCGGTCTGCGGAGCTGCTCCATGTACTGACGTTAATCCTGTTCCTGCCCAGGGTGAAGCGCTGGGCGGGTGATCCCCGGCGTGGCGGCCACCGCAACGGCTCCCACCACCAGGACGCCCGCCCGGGCGAGCACGTCTTCGCAGGCCGCGAGCGTGGCGCCGGTGGTCACGACGTCGTCGACCAGGAGGTGCGGGACGTCCGCGTCGGCGTGTCGCAGTCGGAACGCCGTGGCGTTCCGGCCGCGCGCCCGGGCTCCCAGGCCCACCTGGTCACGGCCGCCGTAGCGGCCGACCGCTCGGCTCACCGCGGCCCTCGGTGCTGCGCCGAGCTCCGCACACACCCCTGCCGCGAGCGCTCCCACCAGGTCCATGCCGCGCCGGCGCACCGCGGCCGCGCGGGAGGGCACCGGGACCACCCGCAGGTGTTCCACGCCCGCCAGGGCCTCGGCTGCCTGCGCCGCGGCGCTGCGCACGGCGGCGACCATGACGTCGGTCAGGTCGGCGCGGCCGCCGTCCTTCCAGGCGGGCACTGCGCGACGCACGGGACCGGCGTAGGACCCCGCGGTCCACACCGGCAGCGGCGGGCTGCCCTCCGCGCGCGCCAGCCGGGGCAGGGCGTCCTCACGTCGCCCGACCACCCTGAGGTGCTCCGCGCAGCCCTCGCACCACGGCACCTCCGCTGTCCCGCAGCCCGCGCAGCACACCGGCAGCACCAGGCCGAGAACCTCCTGGAGCAGCCGGGTGCGCACCCGCCCATCCTCGCCACCGGCCCGGTCGATCGACCGTCATGCACAACCGGGCCCGGGCCGGTCAACCCGGGAAGACGGGATCCTGCACACCCGAGGCGACCGGCACCCACGCCGCACCCTGCCGCCACAGCAGCTGGCCGTCGGAGTCGGCGAGGTACAGCGCCCGCGCGCCGCGCCCGGCAGCGATCGTGACCGTGCCGTCGACCAGCGGCAGCGGGTCGGTCTGCCCACCCACCGGGACCATGTGCGTGGTCGGCACGACGAGCGAGCCGCTCAGGCCGAGCACGGCGAGGGTGCTCTCGTCCATCCACTCGACCTGGCTCGCACCGTTCATCGACTGGCCGACCTGGAACGTGGGGCCCAGCCGCTGGGGCCGCCCGGACCCGTCCCGCAGGATCGCTGCGACATCGATCACGGGACGCCCGTCATCCCCCTGGTGGACGACCGCGATCCGCGAACCGCTGCGCGCGACGGCGATCGAGATCACCTGCGAGCCCGCCAACCAGTCGGCCGACACCGGGACCGCGTCACCGGACGCGGACACCGCCACCAGCCCAGGCTGGTCGGACCGGGCGGTCCAGATCCAGTCGAACCGGTCGATCGAGGGCGACAGCAGGTTGGGACCCGCCAGGATCTGCACGGGGGGCGAGCCGTCGGCCGGCAGGCGCAGCAGGCGCGTCCCGTCCACGACGACGACCCGGACCTCGCCGTCCTGCGACAGCGCCGGGTCGGCCGCCCCGACAGGCAGGGGCGCCACACCCTCCACCGGGGTGAGCTTGTCCCCGTCGAGCACCTGGAGCGCGTTCCCCGCGATCACGTACGGGCCGGTGTCGGGCTCCGGGTTGCGGACCATGTCGGTGCGCCCGGTGGCCTCCCACGGCTTGCCGCCGCCGGCGGACACCTCGACGGAGGACACCACCGCGGGCAGCCCGCTGAGGGTCGCGGTGAGCTGGGCGATGAGCAGGTTGCGCTGGTCGGCGTTCGCCGTCCCGGCGGCCGCGCTCAGGTCCACGGTCGCGGTCTGGTCCGCGCCGATCTCCACGCCGGCCGAACCGAGCCGGGTCCCCTCCGGAGCCCCCGACACCACCGCGTCGCGCAGCCACGGCGAGGGCCCGGCCAGCAGGGCGCGGGCCGCCGCGCTGGCCGCCCCGCTGGCCGGCACCCAGCGCACGTCGGGGACCAGGTGCGTCGCGTCCTTCGAGGCGAAGTACACCGGGACCTGGCGGTAGTACGTCGTGAAGTCGATCGAGGACATCACCACGACGTTCTGCAGGCTGGAGATCCGCCACTGGCCGTCGACGTTCTGGGTCAGCTCCATGGCGAGCTCCTGCTCACCGCCGGGCGGGGCCTCGGTGTACACGCCTGCGTCGTCCAGGGAGCCCTGCACCGGGACGCGCACCACGACCTTGCCGTCGCTCTCGGGGTCCACCGTCAGCTTGCCGGTCGACGGGTACACCAGCAGCTGCGAGGTCGGCACCCAGGTCGAGGCGGCCTGGTAGGTGAGGTACTTGCGGGCGCCCACGAACTGGTCGGACAGTCCTGCCGCACTCGCAGCCAGGAACCCGTAGACGATCGTCTCCGGGGTGCCGTCCCGCGGCGGCTCCATGGCCACGGGGATCGGCGGGCCGGGATCGTTCAGGGCCACGTCGCCCGTCTGGATCGGGCCGGACGTCGGGATCGCCGCGCAGCCGGCCAGGCTCACGGCACAGGCCAGCGCGAGGGCCCACAACCGGTGTCTCACGGCGCCTCCAAGGGGTCCAGGTCCGGGACCGCGGCCGGGCCGAGCCGGTCGGTGGGCGCGACCTCACGTGGTTCGCGGGGTGGCGCCAGCGGCAGCGGGGGGTCCCCGATCGTCAGACCGGCGCGCAACGGCAGGGTGAGGCGGAACACCGCACCGTGCCCCTCCCTGCCCCAGGCCTCCAGGCGTCCGCCGTGCAGATGGGCGTCCTCGATCGAGATCGCCAGACCCAGCCCGGTGCCCCCGGTGGTGCGGGCCCGCGCGGGGTCGGCGCGCCAGAACCGGTCGAACACGTGGGCCACCTCCTCCGGGGTCATGCCGACGCCGTGGTCACGCACGCTCACCGCGAGCGCGCGGTTGTCCTGCGCGAGCCGGACCTCCACCGGCCGCGCCTCGGCGTGCTCGATCGCGTTGACCAGGAGGTTGCGCAGCACGCGCTCGACGCGGCGCGGGTCCACGTCTGCGACCACTCGCTCTGCGGGGAGCTCGACACGCAGCCACACGCCCTTGCGCTGCGCCAACGGTCCCGCCTGCTCGATGGCCGTGGTCACCACGTCGCGCACGTCGACACTCTCCGCATCGAGCATTGCCGCGCCCGCGTCGAACCGGGAGATCTCCAGGAGGTCCGCCAGCAGCTCCTCGAACCGGTCCAGCTGGGTGGCCAACAGCTCGGCGGAACGGGCCGCACCTGCGTCCAGGTCCACGCGCGCCGCGTAGAGCACCTCGGCTGCCATCCGGATGGTCGTCAGCGGGGTGCGCAGCTCGTGCGAGACGTCGGACACGAACCGGCGCTGCATGCGCGACATCTCCTCCATCCGGCCGATCTGGTCCTGCAGCGAGCCGGCCATGTCGTTGAACGAGCGCGCCAGGGTGGCCATCTCGTCGACGCCCTTGACGGTCATCCGCTCCGAGAGGTGCCCGTCGGCGAACCGCTGGGCAACCCTCGCCGCACCGCGCACGGGGCGCACCGCCTGCCGGGTCACCAGGAAGGTCATGACGCCGATCAGCGCCACGAGACCGGCCGCCGCAGCGGCCAGCACCTGCTGGACGAACGCCAAGGTGCGTTGCTCGGCTGCGAGGCTGTACAGGAAGTACAGCTCGTACGTACCTGCCGTCGGCACGTTCACCAGGGAGCCCACGAGGATCCCCGGGTCGCGAACGCCGTCAGGCTGCGGGATCGCGACCGACATCCAGGTCTGCTTGTCGGAGGACTGCACCGCCGCTCGGAGCTCGGGGGTGATCAAGCCGGTCAAGGCCTCGTTGGTGACCTGGTCGTTCACCAGGATCGGCGAGTCACCGGGTGCCCGGCGCAGGAACACCTCCGGTTGTCCCGAACCGCTGGACTGGAGACGGTAGACGAGGTCCCGCATGAGGGCACTGACCTCCGCCGGCGTCGGGGTTCCGGCGGCGTTGAAGTTGCTCTGCGCCTGCTGGGCCGCTCGAGCGCTCTCCTCGAGGAGCTGACCCACGCGCTCGTCGAAGAGCCCGTCGCGGATCCACCCGGACAGGTACCCGCCCAGCACGAGCAGCGCCACCGTGCCCACGACGAGGGTCGAGGTCACGACACGGATCTGCAGCGACGCGCGCCAACGGTGCACCCCGGACCGGAACGCGCCGAGGGTGCGCCACCAGCTGAGGCGCACCGTGCGCCTCAGCCTCGGCACGAAGGTCCCGCTCACGTCGTGGCCGGGCCCGCCTTGTAGCCGACGCCGCGCACGGTCACCACGATCTCCGGGTGCTCCGGGTCGTGCTCGATCTTGGAACGCAGGCGTTGCACGTGCACGTTGACGAGCCGGGTGTCGGCGGCGTGCCGGTATCCCCAGACCCGCTCGAGCAGCACCTCACGCGTGAAGACCTGCCACGGCTTGCGCGCCAACGCCACGAGGAGGTCGAACTCCAGGGGGGTGAGCGGGATGAGCTCACCGTCACGGGAGACCCGGTGCCCCGTGACGTCGACCTCGAGGTCTCCGATGGTCAGGTGCTCGGGGCTCGGCTCGTCCGTGTGACGCAGACGCGCCCGGACGCGCGCGATGAGCTCCTTGGGCTTGAACGGCTTGGCGATGTAGTCGTCCGCGCCCGACTCCAGGCCGAGGACGACGTCCACGGTGTCGCTCTTCGCGGTGAGCATGACGATCGGGACACCGGACTCGGCTCGGATCATCCGGCAGATCTCGGTCCCGTCCTTGCCCGGCAGCATGAGGTCGAGCAGCACGAGGTCGGGCTGACCGGAGCGGAACGCCCCGATGGCCTCGTCGCCATGGGAGCAGAACTGCGGCTCGAACCCCTCGGAGCGGAGCACGATGCCGATCATCTCGGCGAGGGCGACGTCGTCGTCGACCACAAGGATGCGTCCCTTCATGCCCCCATGGTGTCACCTGCCCAGGATCACCAGTGCACCCACGCCCGTTCCAGGGTGCGTCGTGGCACGATGGTCGCCGGCCGTGCACGACGAGAAGAACGGGGGTGACCGGTGTCGCAGCCGACCGGCGACCACGCGGACGACCGCCAGCCCGGTGAGCCACCGGCCCCGACGGCTCCGTCCGGTTGGGGGGAACCCCAAGGCATCCCCGGCTACGACACGCCGGTGCCACCGCCACCGGACGCGCAGCAACCGCCGGACGCGCAGCAACCCCAGGACGGCCAACCGCAGTACGGCCAGCCCCAGTACGGCCAGCCCCAGTACGGCCAACCGCAGTACGGGCAACCCCAGTACGGCCAACCGCAGTACGGGCAACCGCAGTACGGGCAACCGCAGCAGCAGCCCGCCTACGGCCAACCCCAGTACGGGCAGCCCCAGTACGGCCAACCCCAGTACGGGCAGCCCCAGTACGGGCAACCCGTCGGCTACCAGCCGGCGCCGCTGCAACCAGGCATCGTGCCGCTGCGGCCCCTCGGGCTCGGGGAGGTCTACGACGGGGCGTTCCGGTCGATCCGGGACAACCCCCGGGTGATGTTCGGTCTCCCGGTGCTCGTGGTGGCCATCGGCTCCGTGCTGGCCGTCGCCATCAGCTATGCCCTGATGCCCGTGCTCCGCCCGATGTTCTCCGACCTGTTCACCTCGCTCGGGGACACCGGCGACGTCTCCGCGGGCCAGATGGCCAACCTCTACTCCACGAGCGTGGGGGCGGGCGTCGGCGTCTGGCCCATGACGTTCGTCGCCAACACCGTGCTCACCGGGCTCCTCACCGTGTCGGTGAGCCGCTCGGTCATCGGCCAGAAGATCGGCATCGGAGAGGTGTGGCGGTCCTACTGGACACGATCGCTGCTGCTGGTCCCCTACGCGATCGCCGCCGGGGTCGTGCAGACGCTCGGCGTCGGCCTCGTCCTGCTGCCCGGGATCCTGCTGCTCACCACGGGGAGCACCGGGCCCGGCGTCGTGCTGACGCTGCTCGGGGCCCTCGGCGCAGTCGTCTTCGCGCTCTGGTTCATGGTCCGCACGCTGCTCATCCCGCCCGCCGTCGTGCTCGAGGGCCAGTCCCTGCGCTCCGCCGTGGGACGCGGCTGGCGGCTGTCCCGCGGGCACTTCTGGCGCCTCCTCGGGATCTACCTCCTGGCCCTGCTGATCGTGGGGGTGATCCAGCAGGTCGTCGCCGTGCCGCTCGGGATCGTGACCGCGTTCGCGGCGCTCTCCGAGGGCAGCCTGCTCTCGGTGTCGCTCACTGTGCTGAGCGAGGCGGTCGGCGTCGTCATCACTCTGGCCTTCCTCGCGCCGGTGGTCGCGCTGCTCTACGTCGACGTGCGGATGCGCTCGGAAGGCCTGGACATCGAGCTAGCCCGGGCCGCCGAGGCGTCATGACCGCCACCGCGCCGGTCTCGGGCCTGCTCGCGGCCCTGAGCACGGACGTGCCGGTGGACCCCGACGCGGACCAGGCGCGCCGGTGGCTCGAGGCCGAGCTGCTCGACCCGGTCTACCACCACTCACCCAGCCTGCTCGAGCGGCTCCTGGCATGGGTCCAGGAGCAGATAGCCAACATCGGTCCGGCGCTGGCCAGGGTGGACCCGCTGGTGGCGGGGTCCGTCGTCGTCGGCGTCGCGGTGCTCGTCGCGGTCGTCGCCCTGCTCGTCGCCGGCCCCGTGCGCCGATCCCGGGGCACGGAGCGCGGCTCGCACGAGGTGCTGGCCGACGAGACACGCAGCGCGGCGGAGCTGCGGTCCGCCGCCGACACCCACGCTGCGGCCGGCCGCCTCGACGCCGCGGTGCTGGACCGGTTCCGCGCCCTGCTCCGCTCCCTCGAGGAACGGGCGGTCCTCGACCCGCGACCGGGCAGAACCGCCCACGAGGCCGCGGAGGCCGGCGCGGTCCGCTTCCCCGAGCGCGCGGCCGACCTCCGCGCGGCAGGCCGGCTCTTCGACGACGTCTGCTACGGCGACTCCCACGCCGACGGCGCGGGCTACCGGTGGATCGCCGGGCTGGACGACGAGATCGCCCGGACGCGCCCGGACGCCCGCACCCTCGAGGTGGCACCGGCGTGACCGACCAGTCCGCGCCGGTGCGCATCGGGGGCGAGCGTGCCAGGACCGCCGCCGCCCGGCGGTGGCGACGCTGGCGGCTCCCGCTCCTCATCGCGGTGGTGCTCGGGATCTCGGTGCTGTTCTCGGTGCTCATCCGACCCGACCTCTCAGGCGACCCCCTCGCGATCAACAACCCCGGGCCCCTGGGGGTCCGCGCCGTCGCGCAGGTGCTCGGCCGACAGGGCGTGCACGTCACGGAGGTGCGCAGCGTCGACGCCGCCGTCGCGGCCGCAGCGGCCGGGACGACCCTCGCGGTCGTCGAGACGCTCCCGCTGGACCAGGCCGACCTGGAGCGGCTCGCCCGGACGCCGGCCGATCTCGTCGTCGTGGACGGCACCGACCGGACCCTCCAGGAGCTGACCGACGGCGCGGTGGCCAACGCCTGGGACCACGCGCCGGGCGTGCGGTACGCGGACTGCCAGGACCCCGACGCCGTCGCGGCGCGCGCCGTCTCGTCGTCCGACTACGCGCTCGCCGCGCTCGACACCCGCGCCACGGTGTGCTTCGCCGACCCGGGAACCCCGGGCACGGGCTCCTACGCCGTCCTCGAGCTCGGCGGCCGCACGGTGCGCGTGCTCGCCGACAGCGCCGTCCTCACCAACGCACACGTCACCGAGGCCGGCAACGCCGCGCTGGCCCTGCGCGTGCTGGGCAAGCACGACCAGCTGACGTGGTACCGCCCGACCCTGCTGTCCCCCTCGACCGGCGCCGGTACCGGCATCGGTGTCGCGCTGCCACCGTTCGCCGGCCCCGTCGCTGCGTGGCTCGGTCTCCTGGTGCTCGTCGTCGCGCTGTGGCGCGCCCGAGCCTTCGGAAGGGTGGTCACCGAACCCCTACCGGTGACGGTGCGCGCCGCCGAGACCACGGTGGGCCGCGGACGCCTCTACCGGGGGGCGAGGGCCCGCGGTCACGCCGCAGCCGCGCTGCGCGCGGGCACCGCGAGGCGCGCGGCCTCCCGCCTGGGCCTGGCCCGCAGCGCCGACGCGCGCACCGTCATCGATGCGCTCGCCGGTGCGACCGGGCGCCCCCCGGCCCAGGTCGCCGACCTGCTCTACGGACCACCACCGACCGATGACGCGGCGCTGCGGGCCCTGGCCCGGGCGCTCGACCAGCTCGAGAGCGAGGTTCACCACACGTGACCGAACACCCGCACTTCACCCCGTCGCCCGAGCTGCGAGCCGGGCTCGGTGCCCTGCGCACCGAGGTCGGCAAAGCCGTCGTCGGGCAGGACGCCGCCGTGACCGGGCTCGTCATCGCCCTGCTGTGCCGAGGGCACGTGCTGCTCGAGGGGGTGCCAGGCGTGGCGAAGACCCTCCTGGTCCGGGCCCTGAGCGCGGCACTCGACCTGCGCACGAGCCGCGTGCAGTTCACACCGGACCTGATGCCCGGGGACGTCACCGGATCGCTCGTGTACGACGCCCGCACCGCCGAGTTCTCATTTCGCGAGGGCCCGGTGTTCACCAACCTCATGCTCGCCGACGAGATCAACCGCACACCGCCCAAGACCCAGGCCTCCCTGCTCGAGGCCATGGAGGAGCGCCAGGTCTCGGTCGACGGCCGGCCCAGGCACCTGCCGGACCCGTTCGTGGTGATCGCCACCCAGAACCCCGTGGAGTACGAAGGGACGTACCCCCTGCCCGAGGCGCAGCTCGACCGCTTCCTGCTCAAGCTCACCCTGCCCCTGCCCGAGCGGGACCAGGAGATCGAGGTGCTGCACCGGCACGCCACGGGGTTCGACCCGCGCGACCTCGCGGCCGCCGGGGTGCACCCCGTCTCCGACGGGGTGCAGCTCGCCGCGGCCCGCCGCGAGGTCGGCCAGGTCCAGGTCGCACCCGAGGTGCTCGGGTACGCCGTCGACCTGGTGCGCGCCACGCGGTCCTCGCCGTCGCTGTCCCTGGGTGTCTCGCCGCGTGGGGCGACGGCCCTGCTCGCGACGGCACGCGCCTGGGCCTGGCTGGCCGGACGGGGCTACGTCACCCCCGACGACGTCAAGGCGCTCGCCCACCCGACGCTGCGGCACCGCGTCCAGCTGCGCGCCGAGGCCGAGCTCGAGGGCGTGACCGCCGAGAGCGTGCTGGACACCGTGCTGGCCGCAGTGCCGGTCCCCCGCTGAGCATGGCGCTGTCCTGGCGGACCGCGGCGCTGGCGGCTGTGGGGCTGGTCCCCGTGCTGCTCGTGCCGGTGTACGCGATCGTGCTCGGATGGGCGCTGCTCGTGGTGCTCGCCGTGGCGGTCGACCTGCTGCTGGCGGGCTCACCGCGGGATGTCGTCGTGCGGCGTGTCCTGCCCGGATCGGTCCGGTTGACGCAGCCGTCGCGGTCCGAGCTCGTCGTGACCAACGAGGGCCGACGCCGGCTTCGGGGTCAGGTGCGCGACGCCTGGCAGCCCTCGGCCGGCGCGACCGGCAACCGGCACCGGGTCTCGCTGCCCCCCGGGGAGTCCGCGCGGCTGGTCACCCCGCTGCTGCCGACCCGGCGTGGTGACCGCCTTGCCGACCGGGTCACGGTGCGCTCGTTCGGGCCGATGGGACTGGCCGCCCGGCAGCTGTCCGCCGACGTCCCGGGACGCCTCCGGGTGCTCCCCGAGTTCGCCTCCCGGCGACACCTCCCGTCGCGACTGGCCAGGCTGCGCGAGATGGACGGCCGGACGGCAGTGCAGATCCGCGGCGCCGGCACCGAGTTCGACTCCCTACGGGAGTACGTCATCGGTGACGACGTCCGCTCGATCGACTGGCGAGCCACCGCGCGGCGCTCGGAGGTCGTGGTCCGCACGTGGCGGCCCGAGCGCGACCGGCGTGTGCTCATCGTGCTGGACACGTCGCGCACGTCGGCGGCCCGGATCGGCGACCTGCCACGCATCGACGCCTCGATCGAGGCCGCGCTGCTGCTGTCCGCCCTGGCCTCGCACGCCGGGGACCGCGTCGACCTCATCGCGCACGACCGTCGGGTCCGCGCGCAGGTCACGGGGACCTCCGGCGGCAGGATGCTCCCGGCGCTCGCGGACGCGCTCGCGCCCGTGGACCCGGCACTGGTGGAAGCGGACTGGCCGGCTGCCGTTGCCGCCATCCGGCAGCGGCTCTCCCAACGCGCCCTGGTGGTGCTGCTGACCTCGCTCGACCCGGCGGCGGTCAGCACCGGGCTCCTGCCGGCCGTGGGGCCGCTGGCCCACGACCACACGGTCGTGCTGGCCTCCGTGGCCGACCCCGAGGTGGCCGAGCTGACCCGGAACCGGGGGACGGTGAGCGACGTGTACGACGCCGCCGCCGCCGAGCGGACCGAGATCGAGCGCGCCGCGGTCCTCGTGCGTCTGCGCCAGCGTGGGGTCGAGGTGGTCGACGCCCTGCCGGACGAGCTCGCTCCTCGGCTCGCAGACGCATACCTCGCGCTCAAGGCCGCCGGGCGGCTGTGAGGCTCAGGCCGCGAGCGGTAGCTCGTCGCCCGCGAGGTCGCGACGCAGGTCCCCGGTCGCGCCGGCGCGAACGGCACGCCTGCCCAGGGCGACGACATACCACCAGAAGGCGAGCCAGACCACGGCTCCGATGACGATCTTGAGCCACCACGGCAGCACCGTCGACGGTGTGACGAAGCCCTCCAGGAGGCCAGAGATCCCGAGCACGACCACCAGGCCAAGCGCGACGGTGAAGAGGGACCGGCCTTCCGCCGCGAGCGCACGGCCGCGGGGGCGTCCGCCGGGGTCCACCATGGTCCAGAACAGCTTCAACCCGGTCCCGGCCGCGATGAACACGGCGGTGAGCTCGAGGAGCCCGTGCGGCACGATCAGCTGGAAGAAGACCGACAGGCCACCATGCATGACGAGGATCCCGCCGACCTGCCCGATGTGCACCGCGTTCTGGTACAGCACGATGACGGGCCAGATCCCCGTGATCCCGAACGCGACGGACTGCGCCGCGATCCAGGCGTTGTTCGTCCACACCTGCGCCGCGAAGCTCGCACCGTCGTACTGCACGTAGTACTGCGCGAAGGTGCGGTCGGCGATCTCCTTGAGGGTGCCCGGTGGCCCGATCGCCGCCTGCGCCTCGGGAGAGCGCACCAGCCACGCACCCGCCACGACGGCGAGCACCGCACTGGCGACCGCGACGCCGAGCGTCCACCAGCGGACGCGGTAGAACGCGGCCGGCAAGGTCTCGACGAAGAACCTCGACAGGTCCGACCAGGAGGGGTCGTGCGATCCGGAGATCGCCGAGCGGGCCCGGGCCAGCAGCTGCGAGAGCTCGGAGATGAGCGCAGGATCGGGCGCCGCGGACCGCACCATCGACAGATGGGTGGCCACCTCCTGGTAGAGGCGGACCAGCTCGTCGGCCTCGGAGCCGTGCAGCCGCCGGGACTTGGACAGCGTGGCCAGTCGCGCCCAGCTCGCCCGGTGCACGGCGGAGAACGCGTCGAGGTCCACGACCGGTAGCCTGCCACAGCGGGGTCCGCGGGCAGCGTGTCCCTGTGGGCGCAAGGAGGGCGGGATGTCGGACGAGATCCTCATCGGCGAGGGCGTCGTGCTCGACGCCCGACCGGCCTCGTTCGCGAGCCGCGTGCTCGCCGGACTCGTGGACGTCGTCGTGCTGGCCGTGGTCGGGTGGGTCATCGTGCTGGTCACCTTCGCCGCGGGGCAGCGGGCCAACACCGCCGCGGGCACAGCCCTCGTGGTGGCCGTCATGGTCGCGATCATGGTCGGGATACCGACGACCGTGGAGACGCTGTCGCGTGGCAGGTCGCTGGGCAAGCTCGCGCTCGGGCTGCGGATCGTGCGTGACGACGGCGGCCCGGTCCGCTTCCGCCACGCGGTCATCCGCGCGCTGGTCGGGGTGCTCGAGCTCTGGATGACCGCGGGCTCCGTTGCGCTGATCACGTCGATGCTGCACCGCAAGGGCAAGCGTGTCGGCGACCTGCTCGCGGGGACCTACGCGGTCCGCGTGCGTGGCGGCCAACGCGCCCTGCCGCCGGTCGTGATGCCGACGGAGCTCGCGGCGTGGGCACGATCCTGCGACATCCGGCGGCTCCCGGATGGGCTGGCCTTGTCGGTGCGTCAGTTCCTGGGACGCTCGGCCGGGTTGAACCCCACGTCGCGCAGCAGGCTGGGCACCGAGCTGGCCGCCCAGGTGGAGCAGTACGTGGCGCCCGGTCCGCCGCTCGGGACGCACCCGGAGCGGTTCCTCGCGGCCGTCCTGGCCGAGCGTCGGGACCGTGAGTACGCGACCGCCGCGCGTCGGGCCGCGTCCGCGGCCGAGGAGGAGCGCCAGGTCGCCCGGCTCCCGCACGGCGTGCCGGACCCGTACTGACACACGCTGCTGAGCTGGTCGTCCACAGATTCGCTGTCAGCACCCCCACGTCAGGTCCTCTTCGTACACTTGTGCGAAGAAGAGGGGGCGATCACGTGGCCGACCAGCGAGCGGGAGCGACGCCGGCCCCGCGTGCCGTCGTCCCGGGGCTGCAGGCCGGGTCGGGGCCGGTCCCCGCATGGCCGAGCGGCAGGTCGGACCTCGGGGAGCGTGTTCGCCGGATCCGCGCCGAGATCGCCGAGCTGGTCGCGCTGGAGCCGGTGGTGGACAGCCACACAGGGCCCGCGCTGCACGCCGACCTCTGCCGCGCCGCCGACCAGCTCCGCGGGCTCGCGGCACGAGTGCTCGCCCGGGTCGAGGCCGACGGCCGGTGGTCGGCCGGCACCGCGCGCACGTTCCCCGAGTGGGTCGCCGGGCAGCAGCTCGCCTCGCGGGGCTCGGTGCGCCGCGCGGTGGAGCTCGGCCGTGCGCTGGACGGCGATCTCCCGCGTACGGCCCGGGCGGTCGAGCACGGAGAGGTCACCCTCGAGCACGCGCAGGTCCTGGCACGCGCCGCGGGGTCGTCGCCCGCGCGCCGGGCTGCGCTGACGTCCGGTGACCCGGAGCGCAACGAGGCCGCCTTGCTGGCCCAGGCGGCCCGGACACCGGTCGACCGGTTCCGGCGGGTCGTGGACCGATGGGCCGCCACGGTCGACGCCACGGCGGCGGAGTCCGAGCACGACGCCGCGCGCGCCAAGGAGTACGTGAGCCTCGCGCGCCGACCCGACGGTGTGGCGCTGCAGGGGTTCCTCACGCTCGAGAACGCCGAGCTCGTCGCCACGGCGCTCCGTGCCGTGGCCGGCGTCCCGGCGAAGGGCGACACCCGCACCAAGGAGGAACGTCAGGCTGCCGCCCTCGTGGACGCCGCGCACCTGGTCCTGGACCGTGGTCTCGCCGGTGGCGGCAACCAGGTGCGACCGCACCTCATGGTGCACATCCCCCTCGAGACGCTCGAGAGACTCCAGCAGGGCGACGCGGCGGCGGCCGCACCGGACGGCGCAGCCGGCCGAGTCGATCCCGCCTGCTTCGACGCCGCTCCGCCCGCCGAGCTGTCCGACGGCACGCCCCTACCACCCAGTGCCTTGGCGCGGCTGGTGTGCGACGGCGAGCTGACCCGCGTGGTCTTCGCGGCGGACGGCGCGGTCCTCGACGTCGGGCGGGCGCAGCGGACGTACACCGGGCAGCAGCGTCTCGCCGTCATCGCCCGCGACGTGTCGTGCCGGTTCCCCGGCTGCGGCGCCCCGCCGACCCTTGGCGAGATCCACCACGTGCTGTCCTGGGTCGACCACGGACGGACCTCGGTCGCCAACGGCATCCTCCTGTGCTGGTTCCACCACGGCCTCGTGCACCGCCGCGGCATCCGGATCCGCCGGGCGCGAGGAGCGTGGGAGTTCCGCCGGGAGGACGGCTCGGTCATCGGGGACGTCGCGTCACGCGATGACGCCCGTCCCGGTGGCACACCGACGCGGGGATCTCCGCCCGGTGGCACACGGACGCAAGGAGCTCCGCCCGGGGGCACACCGACGCAGGGAGCTCCGCCCGGTGGCCGCGGTGCGTGGGACGAACCGGGCGCTGCGGGCCCCAGACCTAGCCGATGGGGCGGCCCACGGCGTCAGTCGGCCCAGCCCGCTCTCCCTCTCGGCCCCGGCAACCCGTGATCTCGGCGCCGGCAACCCGTGATCTCGGCGCCGGCAACCCGTGATCTCAGTGAAGGCCGCGCGGATGGCGCACGGCGCCGGCGGGGAGTGGAGAGGTCGGTCCATGGCAGTGGCTGCGCCCACCCACCCGCCGGACTGCTCGCACACCTCCGACGGCGGCTGCCCGGACGATTCGGCCATCGTGTTCCCTAACGATTCGGCCATCGTGTGCCCTAACGATTCGGCCATCGTGTGTCCGGACGATTCGGCCATCGTGGTCACCGAGACCGACTTCCGCCGCCTCCCGTTCGCTCCTGGCCCATCCACCGACGACACCGCGACGGCGACGGCCTGGTCCAGATGCCCACCTCATGACCAGTGGCCCCGCCCCCAGACCCTGCGGCACCCACCGCCTGAACAGCGCCGGCCCGACGACCCCATTCGCGGCATCGCCACCACCAGCTCGACCTCCACCCACATCCGCGAGGGCCACTCCCGGCTCGTCGCCCACACTCACCGGCCGCGCAGCGAGAAGTGCTGGTAGTCGACGACGGACCCTCTCCAGCTGCCACCCCAGGTCCAGCCGATCGCCGCGAAGGCCGCGACCACGGGGTCGTTCGCGTGGAGCACGCCGGGCACGTCGGGCCGATCCATGTACGCGAGCGCCGCGGGAGGAGCCACGCGGCCGTCGCGCACGTAGGGGTTCTCGACCGGGTTCAGGTCGAGCGCGAGCCCATAGGCGTGCTCGGACCAGGTCCAGCCGCCGGTGACGATCCGGCAGTTGAACCCCGACGTGTTGTCCGCGGCCATCGAGGCGTCGTCGTCGCCCCCGAAGTCGTCGACCAGCCGCATCGACGTGATCGGGTAGCCCAGCTCCCACAGCTCGACGAACACGTCGGTGATGTCGCGGGCCACGTCCGCGTGCACCGCGAGCTCTCCGGTTCGCGTGACGCCGGCCGGGTCCCGGTACGGGACCCGCAGGTACCGCAGGTCGGACAGCGGCACCGGGCAACCGGAGTGCCAGGACGCCGACATCCGCTCGGCGAGCGCCGGCGTGATCCGCGAGATGCTGACCAGCGGGCGCGTCGCGGCCCACGGGGCGAGAGCGTCGGGCGAGCCGGAGGGCGCCGAGCGCGGAGAGCCGGACGGCGACGCGGAGGTGGGGCTCGAGGTGGGTCCGACGATCCCAGCATCACCGCTCCCCGCGGTGCCAGACGGCGCCGTCGGCGAGGCGACGCCGGACGACGACGGGGCAGTGTCCGTCGTCGGCGAGTCAGCGTTCGGCGACGGGGCACAGGCCGCCAGGGCGCAGGCGAGCAGCACGGGGGCCGCGGCGGCCAGCACTACCGCGCGCCCCGACACCGTCAGGTCCCGCGTGAGAGATCGGGCTCGAGGTAGATCAGCCGCGCCAGCGGGACGGCCTCGCGGACCCGGGTCTCGGCGGCGTCGATCGCGGCCGCGACATCGGCGGCGGTCGACGCGGCTGGGACACCGATCTTCGCGGCCACCAGCAGGTCCTCCGGCCCGAGGTGCATCGTGCGCAGGTGGATCACCGTTTGAACGCCGTCTCCGACCAGGGCTTCGCGGATCGCGGCCACGTGGGCCGGCGTGGCGGCCTCACCCAGAAGGAGCGACCGGGTCTCGCGTGCGAGCACCACGGCGATGATCACCAGCAGGAGGCCGATCGCGCCCGAACCGACTGCATCCCATCTGCCGTCGCCGGTCACGATCGTCATGGCGACCCCGAACAGCGCGAACAGCAGACCCAGGATCGCCCCGCTGTCCTCGAGCAGCACGACGGGCAGCTCCGGTGAGCGCGACGTGCGGATGAACCGCCACCAGCCGCCCACGCTGTGCAACCTCGCCTCGTGCACGGCTGTTCGCAAGGACGCGCCTTCCATCACCATCGCCGCGAGGAGCACGGCCACGGGCACCCACTGCCACCCCTCGATCGGGTGCGGATCCCGGTACTTCTCCCATGCCTCGAACAGGGCGAACAGGCCGCCGAGCGAGAACAGCACGATCGCGACCAGGAACGCGTAGAAGTACCGGACCTGCCCGTACCCGAACGGGTGCTCCGGGTCGGCCTGGCGCCGCGCGCGCCGTCCTCCGAGGATCAGCAGCAGCTGGTTGCCCGAGTCGGCCAGCGAGTGCACCGACTCGGCCAGCATCGCCGAGGATCCGGTGAGGAGGAACGCGATGAACTTCGTCACCGCGATGCCGAGGTTCGCCGACAGTGCCGCGATGATCGCCTTGGTGCCCCCGGACTCGGACATCAGGCGCTCCCGTGCTCCGTTGCCTCGTCGACCAGCAGCACCGGGATGCCGTCGCGCACCGGGTAGCTGCGGCGGCACACCGTGCACGTCAGCGGGCCGGACCCGGCGAGCTCGCCGTGACACGCCGGGCAGCGCAGCAGGTCACGCGCCCAGCCCGGCACGGTCACCGCTCCTGCCGGACGAGACCGAGCACGTCGTCGCGCAGCTTGACCATGATGTCCTCGTCCTCGGCCTCGACGTTCAGCCGCAGCAACGGCTCGGTGTTCGACGCCCGCAGGTTGAACCACCAGCGCGGAGCCTCGTCCCAGTGCACGACCGTCAGGCCGTCGAGCTCGTCGACCTCCACCGGGCCGGCGCCCTGCTCGGTCACGTAGGCCTGCACGACCCGAGCCCGGGCTGCCGGCACGTCCGCGACGCGCGAGTTGATCTCTCCGCTGGCCGAGTACGGCTCGTACGCCTCGGCGAGGGCCGACAGCGGGATCGGGTCACCGAACGGCGTGGTCGCTGTCCCCAGCGCCGCCAGCACGTGCATGGCCGCGAGCATCCCGGTGTCGGCGAAGAAGAAGTCCCGGAAGTAGTAGTGCGCGCTGTGCTCGCCCCCGAACACGGCCTCGTGCTCGGCCATCTGCGCCTTGATGAACGAGTGGCCCACACGGGTGCGGACCGTCGTGGCTCCCGCCGCGGACAGCAGGTCGGGCACGGCCCGCGACGTGATGAGGTTGTGGATCACGGTCGGCGTGCGGCCCTCGCCCAGCTCCCGGGCGACCTCCCGCAGTCCGACCAGGGCCGTGATCGCCGACGGGCTGACCGGTCGGCCCGTCTCGTCCACGACGAAGCACCGGTCGGCGTCACCGTCGAAGGCCAGACCCAGGTCGGCGCCGTGCTCGACCACGGCGGCCTGCAGGTCGCGCAGGTTCTCCGGGTCCAGCGGGTTCGCCTCGTGGTTCGGGAACGACCCGTCCAGCTCGAAGTACAACGGGACGACGGTCAGCGGCAGCTCGGGCTGGCCTGCCTGCGTGCCGAGCACCGCGGGAGCCGTCAGGCCGGCCATCCCGTTGCCGGCGTCCACGACGACCTTCAACGGCCGGATGCCGGACAGGTCCACGAGCGACCGCAGGAACCGCGCGTAGTCCGGCAGCATCTGGCGATCCGAGACGGTGCCGGGCTCGTCCGCGGGCTCCGGCAGACCATCGGCCAGGTAGTGCTGCGCGAGCGACCGGATCTCCGCCAGGCCCGTGGCCTCCCCCACCGGCCTGGCGCCCGCCCGGCACATCTTGATGCCGTTGTAGACGGCCGGGTTGTGGCTCGCGGTGAACATCGCGCCGGGCACGTCCAGCACCCCGGACGCGTGGTAGAGCCCGTCGGTGGAGCACAGCCCGATCCGGACCACGTCGACGCCACGGGCCGCGACACCGGCGGCGAACGCGTCGACGAGGGACGGACCGGACTCGCGCATGTCGCGCCCGATGACCACGGACGGGCGGGCGGACAACGGCCCGTCCGGAGCGCCGGGCAGGACCGCGACCTCGGCGAACGCTGCACCGAGAGCCTCGGCCGTGTCGGGCCCCCAGTCGTCCGGGACGACGCCGCGGACGTCGTAGGCCTTGACGAGGGATGAGAGATCAGGAGTGTGCGGCACCCGCGCAGCCTAGCCAGAGTTCGCGAGCCCGGGGCAGTCAGGACCTGCGCGACGTGCGCTCGATCACCGTCTCGATGGGCAGCGAGCTCCACCCGCCCTCGATGGCCGCGAGCCACTCCTTGCGCTCGCACACCTGGCACGAGACGAACACCACGTCGGTCCCGTCGGTGAGCACCATGGGGAGCCGCGTGAGCCTCCCGGCCCCGCACGACGAGCACCGGTCCGGGACCCCGTACCGGGTCTCGCTCATCGTCCCCCCTCGCCGGGCAGCACCCGTAGGTGCCCGCGGCGGACCTCCCCGGGCTCGGGCGGCACGGGGACGGTGCGCGGCCGTCCGGCCTCGCGTACGGCGTCAGCCAGGGCGAGCAGGTCGTCCGGGCTCGGACCGGTCGGCACGAACTCCGGCGTCACACGCACGACCTCCCAGCCGCGTGGGGCGGTCAGTCGTCCGGCGTGCTCGGCGCACAGGTCGTACGAGTGCGGCTCGGCCAACTGGGCCAGCGGCCCGAGCACGGCCGTCGAGTCCGAGTACACGTAGGTCAAGGTCGCCACCGCAGGGCGTCCGCACGCGCTGCGCGTGCACTGCCGTCCGGACCTCACAGCAGGAGGGTACCTGCCCGGCCCGACAGCTCCCCATCCCCCACGCCGATGCCCCCGGACTACAGTGACTCGGGTGAGGAGGGGACTGCGTCAACCCCGCACGGCACCGGTGCGGCGTCGGGATCGGCGTGGCCGCGGACCACGCGGGCTCCTGCTCCCGCCCGACCTGCCGGCGCACCGCACCCGGGCGGAGAAGTTCGACGACTACGTGCTGGACGCCGTGGAGCGGCTCGAGCAGCGCTGGGCACGGCAGCTCGAGGGCACGGAGTTCGCGGTGGAGGACGTCCCCCCGTCCCACCCGGCCCCGTGGGAGCACGGCGGCGTGCCGCTGGGCAGGTACTTCCCGGCCGATGCGGGCCTGCCCCCTCGGATCGTGGTCTACCGGCGGCCGGTGGAGATCCGCGCGGTCGACGACGCCGACCTGGCCGCCCTGGTGCTCGATGTGGTCGTCGAGCAGGTCGCGCACCTGCTGGCCCGGGCCCCGGAGGACGTCGACCCCGGGTATCGGCCCTAGCCGAGCCGGACGGCGACCTCGGGCTGGGGCGCCGGAGGGGCCAACGGGCTGAGCACGGTGATGAGGTCCCCGTCGGAGGCCCGCACGTCGAGCACCACGGCCCACGCCACCCGGGGGTCGTCGCTGCGCACCACGAGCCCGTCCACGGACGCCGTCCCGAGGTCGGACTGCTGCAGTGTCACGGAGGTGCCGGGGACCACCGGCGTGCTCGTCGTGGTCACCCCGGCCGAGGAGACCGCGTCGACCGTCACGTCCGCGGGGCCGGAGTCACCGGGCGGGACCGCGACCACCAGGTGCCACGTCCCGAGCCCGGGCAGCGCGACGGGACCGACCGTGCCCGGCTCGACGGACGCGGCCCAGGCCCGGTCGAGCGGGGTCTCCTCCGACGCCTGCGCCGCCCCGACCCCCTGACCGCGCGTGATCATCGCGGCGGCCACCACCGGCACGTCCGCGTCCACGACCAGGGTGTAGTCCCCGGCGGGCAGGCCGCCCAGCGGGAGGTCAAGCACGGAGCCCGCGTCCAGGCTCACGTGACCGCCGGGCAGCGGGACCTCGCCGTCCGGGCCCAGGACGTGCACGTCGGCCGTGCCGGCCTCGTCGGGGGCGAGCAGGCGGAGCACACCGGGATCCGCCCCGTCGGCGGGCGACCCGGCGAGCGCGACGCCCGGCACCACCTGCCGGGTGGCCGGCGCGGCACCCGGCACCACGTCGTCGAGTCCCGCGGAGGTGAGCCCGCGCAGCTCGGAGTCCTGCAGGTACGCGGCCACGAGGCCACCGGCAGCCTGCACGTGCACGACGAGCCGCGGCTGCTCGGCCGCGACACCCTCGAGCAGGACGACGCGCTCTGCCCCGGCAGGGACCAGGTACTGCCCGGAGCCGACCGGCTCCACCGGTCCCGTGGAGCCCCACAGCTCGAGGCTGACCTGCGCGGGGGTCGACCCGGGATTCTGCAGCACCAGCCGGGCGGAGGACCCCACGGTCGTGGCACCGCCGACCAGCCACGCCTCGTTGGCGGCGGGCCGGCACGTCGCGCCCGCGAGCCCGCGCAGGTCGCCGGCTTCGGTGCTGACCCCGACGCTGCCCGCGACCCAGGCAGGCCCGCCCGCATCGGGCTGGGCGTGCACCACGACGCCGGCCTCGGGGTTGGTGAGGCTGACCGCGCCACCGCCCGCCGCCGGGGTCAGATCGGCGAGCTGCGACGTGCTGCCCAGGGGCTCGACCAGGGCGGGGACCGCGACTCCGTCGGGCCGGTCGACGCTGATCGCCCCGACCCGCGTGGTGGAGGCGGACGGGGACGGGTCGAACTGCGGGTCGTACGCCGCGTCGCCGCCCTGCTCCGCCTCGGTCGCCAACCTGGCCGGCCCCGGGCAGACCAGGTCGGTCGGCGCAGCCGGGACGGTCATCGCCATGGGCGCGGCCGGGACCGGAGCCACCGGCTCCCAGCCGGGCAGCACCACGACGCCAGCCACCAGCGCCAGGCTCACCAGCGCGCCGAGCACGGCCACCACGATCGCTACCGCACGTCTCATCGCGACCTCCGACGTCGCACCGGTACCGCGAGCAGGGTCGTGGCGCCGAGCACGATGAGCTGGAGGATCTGCCACGGCTGCTGCTCGGCCGGCTGGTAGCGGACCACCAGGTGGCCACGGCCGCTCCCGACCTCGAACGCCTGGCGCCAGCCCGTCTCCACCGCGCGCAGCGGCGCGCCGTCCAGCCAGGCGCGCCACGCGGGATCGGCGCGCTCGGCGAGCACCAGCAGCCGCCCGTCGGGCCCGGACGGCACGTCGATGTCCACGGCTCGCCCGTCCGCGGGGACGGGGCCCAGCACCTGACCGAACTGGTCCGCCGTCCCCTGCACGAGCCGTGCCCACGCGACGGCGCGCTTCTCGGTGGACACCCGCCAGAGGATTCCGGCGTCGGTCTCGGTGACACGCTCGAGACCCGCGGTCGCGTCCAGCACCCCCACCAGGCGGGTCCGCTTCGCCGAACCGCCGCCGGGGGCCGGAGGTACCAGGACGGCGCCGACCCCGAGGTCGGCCAGCTCGCCTGATGCGGACGCGGTGCGCACGGTCAGGTCGGCGGCCGCCTGGGCCAGCTCGGTGTCGGCGTCGTCCGGCGACACCTGCCGGGCCTGCCCAGGCGCACCCACCACGCCGTCGGCGATCGGCACACGCTGGGTCCCGGTCAGCTGCCGGCCGTCCCCGGTCAGCAGCGTCGCGCTCACCTCGTCGCCCGCCTCGAGCCGGAGCACGCGCACCGCGTCCGGCGAGCTCTGCAGCTGCGTCCCGGCCGCAGGCACCACGGGCTGCTCGGTGGCGGTGAGCGCGGGGGGTGTGCTGCGGGACTGGACGACCCACGCGCCCAGCAGTGCTGCGGGCGCGCCGGCGGCGAGCACCGCGAGCAGCGCCACCGCCACGTGCCGGAGACCGAACCGGGCCGTGCTGAGGCGGTGGCTGACCCGGCCCGCGCCGACGAGCGCCGCAGTCAGCAGGCCGGCGACGGTCAGGCTCACCGCGCCACCGCTCCACGGCGCGGTGAGCACGTCACCGGCCGGGACGACCAGCACGTGGCTCATCGCCACCGCCGTGGCCAGGCCGAGGGCGGCCGCGACCCACCCGAGCCGGACCACCCGGACGGCCTTGGGGCGCACGGCCAGGGCGAGGACGGCCAGCAGGACGAGCACGCCTCCCGGCACCCACGCCGCGTCGCCGGGCAGCACGCCGGGAAGCCCGGCCGGGCCCGACGGCCAGCCCAGCAGCTGCTGCCACGCGGGAGCGCCGGTCACCGGCACGGGAAGCCCGGGAGCTGCCAGCAGGACGCGCCACCGCTCCGGGTCGGCCACCACCGTGGCCAGCGTGGGGGCGTGCAGCGCGAGCGGTGGGACCACGACCCACCACAGCCGCCGCCGGGGCCGCACGAGCGCGACGACGAGCACGGCGAGCAGGACCGCGGGCAGGAGGGCCGGTGTCCCGGCCGTCACCAGGCACAGCGCCAGCCCGGCGCCGGCGGCGGCGGCCAACGAAGGTTCCGCGGTCCGCGGGAGAGCAGGAGCGGCAGGTGCGGGGCGGCGGGCACCCTCGTCCCGCGCGGCGGCCGCGCCCAGGGTGGTCTCCGGGCCCGGGATCGGGGCGGGCTCGGGGCTCGGGGTCGTCTCCGGGCTCGGGGCGGGCTCGGGGCGCGTCGGCGCGATCGACAGCCGGGTGGGTCGGACCGACGCGACCAGCTCGACCGCATGCTTGGCGGTGGCGGGTTCCGGGCCGAGCGCCGGATCGTCGTTGGCGGTCTCCGGCTCCTCCGGGACGGCGGTCCCGGCCTCCCGGTCCCCGCGCAGCACCGGCTGGGCGTCGTCGTCGCGCGCCACCCGCTGGGCGTCGTCGTCGCGCGCCACCCGCTGGGCGTCGTCACCGCGCGCCACCCGCTGGGCGTCGACCAGGCCGGACTGCACGCTGTCGACGCGTGCCACCCCGAGCGCCGAGGCGAGGCCGAGCACCGCCCACGGCAAGGCCACGTGGGTGAGGAGTGCGCCGATCCGGACCTGGTCCAGCCCGGTCAGCAGCGGCGGCGCGGCGGTCCACACGAGCGCTGCCCACATCCGCAGGGCGACCGACCGGGTCGCGGCGCCCGCGGCGAACCACGCCCCGACGCCGGACAGCACCAGCGCCCCCAGCACCAGGGCCGCCCCGGCGTGACCCACCGACCCGAGCACCGCGACGGGCGGCACGAGCACCAGCAGGAACGGGTCCGGGGGTGCCGGGCTGCCCAGGCCGGTCTCGACCCACCAGGACCGGACCGTGCTCCACAGGCCGCCCAGGTCCGCGTCACCGAACGGCAGCGTGCCGCCCACCAGGCGGGCACCGCCCAGCACCGCGGAGACCTGCGAGCCCACGACGACGGCGGTGAGCCCGAGCGTGACGAGGACGACCGCGACGAGCCCGGCCCGGCGGCGGGTGCGCAGCGCCGCGAGCTCGCGCAGCTCGAGCTCACTGGGGGCCGTCCGGGTCCGGCGCGCCTCGGCGGCGGCCAGGCGGCGGTCGCGGAACTGGCGGACCACCTCACGGGTGGTGTGCTGCAGCGGGCGCAGCGCGGACCGCCGCAGCGTGCTCGTGCGGGCCGCGCGCCGGCGGGCCCGCAGGACCCGCCGCGGCCGGGCCAGCACCACCCACGGTGCCCAGAGCTCGGCGACCACCAGGTGCGGTTCCTTGAGCACGAGGCGCATCGCCGCCCGCACCACGGAGGAGAGCAGCGCGAGGAGCGCGACCACGGGCACGAGCGGCAGAGGCACCCCGACCAGCTGCTGGTGCAGGAACGCCTCCCGCCGCACCTGGGCCGCGCGGCGGGCGTCCCAGCCGGGACGGACGTCGGCGCCCCGCAGCGTCCCGCGGGCGTGGCGGACGACGGCCCCGGGCACGACGACGACGCGGTGCCCCGCGAGGCGCGCCCGGCGGCACAGGTCCAGACCGTCGCCGTAGGGTCCGAGCACCGGATCCGGGCCGCCGAGCTCGTCCCACGCGTCCCGCCGCACGAGGGCACCGGCGAGGCCGACCGCGAGCACGTCCTCACGACCGTCGTGCTGGCCCTGGTCGACCTCGGCCTCGTCCAGGCCGGTCATCCGGCGCCCGAACCGCGAGGTCGACACCCCGACCTCCACGAGGAGCTCAGGGGTGTACCAGTCCACCTGCTTGCAGCCCGCGACCGCCACCGAGGGCGCCAGCTCGACCGCCCGGAGCAGCGCCGCGAGCGCGTCGGGCGCCGGGGCGGAGTCGTCGTGCAGCAACCACAGCCAGCCGTCGGTTGCCTCGGCGTGCTCCAGCGCGACGCGTACCGCCTGGCCGAAGGTGCGCGCGACCGTGCTCGGGACCAGCTGCGCGCCGGTCTCGACGGGCAGGTCGACGTCGTCGACCGCCGCCACCAGGACCAGATCGGGCGGACGGGTCTGCGCTGCGACCGCGTCGAGCGTCTCGGCCAGGAACGCGGTGGATCCCCGGGTGACGACGACGGCGACCACAGTGGTGCGGCCCACGTCGTGGGGGGTGGCTCTCATCGGGTCCCATCATGCGCCACGGTCCTGCCATCCCCGGTCAGGCCCTCGGCGGCGAGGTCAGACGACGCGTCGCTTGAGCTTGCGGCGCTCGCGCTCGGACAGGCCTCCCCAGATGCCGAAGCGCTCGTCGTTGGCCAGGGCGTACTCCAGGCACTCGGCACGGACCTCGCAGCCGGTGCAGACCTTCTTCGCCTCCCGCGTCGAGCCACCCTTCTCCGGGAAGAACGCCTCAGGATCGGTCTGCGCGCACAAGGCGCGCTCCTGCCAGTCCAGGGCGGTCTCGTCGGGGTCGTCCGACCCGAACAGGGGTAGGACGGGGGCTACCGGGACGTCGAGGTCGCTGGGGAAGGGTGCGTCGTCATCGAGCACGTTCCACATCTGTCCAGCCTCCGAGACCTCAGGCTCGCGCCGATCGGCGCCGAACACCATGCATGGAATTACACGCGTGTCATCCACAAGAGTCAAGCCCGGATGTGCTAGTTGCCTGATTTGGTCTGCGGCGCCCGGTTCCGGGCCGGGTGAGAGATACCCGTACCCTGGGCGCGTGACCTCCCTGCCCGCCCTGCTGACCCGGGTTGCGGGCCGCCGCAACCCGTGCCTGACCTGGTACTCCGAGGACGAGCGGGTCGAGCTGTCCGGGTTCGTCCTGGCGAACTGGGTGACCAAGACCACGCACCTGCTCGTCGACGAGCTCGACGTCGGCCCGGGCCGCCCGGTGCGGGTGGACCTGCCAGCGCACTGGCGCGGACTGGTCTGGTCGCTCGCCGCGCTGCGCGCCGGCGGGACGCTCGTCGACCACGGCCCTGCCGCCGTCGTCACCGACGATCCGGAGCGGTGGCCCGACGCGGCCGACCTCGTGGTCGTGGCACTGCCCGCCCTGGCCCGGACCGCCGGCTCCGTGCCGCCCGGCGCGATCGACGCGAACGCCGCCGTCATGACCTACCCCGATCGGCCCGGCGCCTGGGCCCCGGCGCCGGCGGACGGCCTCGCTCTGGCCGAGGCCGAGGTGCGGCACGCGGAGCTGGTGGACTGGGCGACGGCCCGGGCCGGATGGGTACACGCGGGGGCGCGCGTGCTCGCCGCGGGCGCGGACCCGAGGGACCTGCTCGCCGTCACGCTCGCGGCGCTCGCCTCCGACGGCTCGGTGGTCCTCGGCAACGCCGAGTGGGCCGCCACGATGCTCGCGGACCGGGA
This sequence comes from Actinotalea lenta, assembly GCF_030586465.1. GTDB lineage: Bacteria > Actinomycetota > Actinomycetes > Actinomycetales > Cellulomonadaceae > Actinotalea > Actinotalea lenta. Next base: position 323,021 of record NZ_JAUQYP010000002.1, on the reverse strand, counting down.
ACGCCGCGCCCGCCTGGTCGAGTCCGAGCGGGTCGACGTCAACCTCTTGCCCGACGACCCGGATCGCGGGGCGCCGGGCGCAGGCGGCCGCGCGTGAGCGCTCCGGAGGTCCGGGTGGTGTGCGTGACGTACCACCCCGGGCCCGAGCTCGACGAGTTCGCCTCGTCGCTGGCCGACGCGACGCGCCGGCCGGTGGAGCTCGTCCTGGTCGACAACGGCACCGACGCGACGGTGGCGGGCGACGTCGCGGCACGGCACGGCGCGCAGCTGCTCGTCGCCGGGCGGAACCTGGGCTACGGAGGAGCCGCCAACCTCGGTGCCGCCGGCTCGTCGGCACCTTGGATCGTCGTGGCCAACCCCGACGTGGTCTGGGCGGCCGGGGCGCTGGACGCGCTGCTGGACGGCGGACTGCGGCACCCGGGGGCCGGCGCGCTCGGCCCGCGCGTCCTCAACCCGGACGGCACGACCTACCCCTCCGCGCGGGCTCTGCCTGGACTGGGGCGCGGGATCGGGCACGCGCTCCTCGGGCGGGCGTGGCCCGGCAACCCGTGGACCTCGGCCTACCTCGACGCCGAACGTGCTGACCCCGATGCCGAGCGGACCGCGGGGTGGTTGTCGGGTTCCTGCCTGCTGCTGCGGCGTGCCGCGTTCGAGCAGGTCGGCGGGTTCGACGACGGGTACTTCATGTTCTTCGAGGACGTCGACCTGGGCGACCGGCTGGGCCGGGCCGGGTGGAGCAGCGTGTTCGTCCCGTCGGCCGTGGTGACCCACGCGCAGGGCACGTCGTGGCGCGAGCGGCCCGAGGCCATGATCCGGGCGCACCACGCCTCGGCGGCCCGCTACCTCGCGCGGCGCTATCCGCGCTGGTACCAGTGGCCGGTGCGCACCGCGCTGCGGATCGGCCTGCAGGTGCGTGCCGCGATCCAGGTGCGGCGGTCCCAGCCGTCCTGAGGAGCGGCGGCCGCCTCAGGGCACGGCGACCTGCACGAGGCGCCCCCGCCCGGTGACCTGGACGGCGCCGTCACGCGCGGACGCGAACGCGCCGCACCCCCGCTCGAGCGTCAGGGCACCGGCGGCTCCCTCGAGCGTCAGCGCCCCCTCCAGGCACAGCAGCACCCGGGGGCCACCGCCCGGCAGCCGGGCCGGACCCGGACCCACCGTCGTGACCGCGAGCTCGAACTCCGTCACCGGCGCCCGGAACAGGTCCGTGGCGCCTCGGAAGGTCTCGGGGGCGAGCCGCACGGGCGCGCCGGCGACCGGCGCGACGGCGCGCAGCAGGGCGGGTGGGTCCACCGCCTTGAGCGTCAGGGCCCCGCGGACCTCGTCGTCGGACGCGGCGAGGACCTCGACCGCGAGCCCGCTGAGGTAGGCGTGGACCGTTCCCGGGGGGATGAAGATCGCCTCTCCCGGTGCCAGGCTCACCGAGTTGAGCAGCAGGGAGGCGACGGCGCCCACATCGCCGGGGTGCTCCTCGCCGAGCACGACGACCGTGCGGTCCGCGCGGACCGACGGGGACCCTTCCCACAGGCGTCGGGCGCACTCCGTGGCCACTTCGCGCACCTGGTCCGCGCCGGGCCGGCTCGCCGGGTCGAGCAGGTGGCCGAGGGCCGCGACGAGCCCCGCCACGCCGGGCGTCGATGCGAGCATCGCGTGCAGGTGCCGCGCGAGCGGGGTCTCGAGCCCGTCCAGCAGCTGGAGCGCTCGCCGAGGCGTGCGGAACCCGCACACCGCCTCGACGGCGGACAGCGCGTAGAGCACCTCCGGGCGGCCGTAGGGGTCGGGGAAGCTGCGCCGGGGGTCGTCCACGCCGATCCCGGCAGCCTCCTCGGCCGCGAACCCGGCGGCCGCGTGCTCGGCGTCGGGGTGCAGCTGGAGCGACAGCGGCGAGTCGGCGGCCAGGAGCTTGACCAGGAACGGCAGTCGGGGTCCGAACTGCGCGACGACGTCCGGGCCCAGCACTGCGGCGGGGTCGGCGGCGATCCAGGCCGGCAGCGTGGTGGCGCCGGTGGCGTCCTCGACCACGCTCGGCGCCGTGGGGTAGGCGCCGAACCACGCCTCCGCCATCGCGCGGCCGTCCGGCGCGAGCCCCAGGGCGTGCGGGATCGCCGTCGGGGACCCCCACGCGTTGCGCCGCGAGGTCGGGGTGAGGGCGAGCATCACTCCTCCGTCAGGGGACGTCGGCCTGCACCAGGGTGCCATCGCCGTCGACCGAGAGCGTGCCGTCCGACGCCGGTGCGAACGCGGCCTGCCCCCGGGACAGCGTGACGCTGCCGTCCTCGGCGCCGTGCACCGTGACCTCGCCCCGCAGGCACAGCAGCACCCGGGGACCTCGGCCGGGGAGCGGGTGCTCGGCCCCGTCGGAGACCTCCGTCACCGAGAGCTCGAAGTCGTCGACCGGGGCGTAGAAGATCCGGGTCGCGCCGTGGAAGACCTCGGGAGCGATGCGGATCGGCGGCGCGGCCACGCAGTCCACGGTCGCCAGAAGCTTCGGGATGTCGACGTGCTTGCCGGTCAGGCCGGCCCGCAGCACGTTGTCGGAGTTGGCCATGAGCTCCACCCCGGTGCCGGACTGGTAGGTGTGCACGGCACCGGCCGGCACGAACAGGGCCTCCCCCGGCTGCAGCGTGACCGGGTTGAGCAGCAGGGACGTCACCACGCCCGGGTCGCCGGGGTACTCGGCGGCCAGCCGCACCACCGTGCCGTCCGCGCGCGGCGACGGCGAGCCGACCACGAGGCGTGCGCGGCACGCCTCGGCGACCTCACGCACCTCCTCCCCCGTCGGCCGCGTCGCGCTGTCCAGAAGGAGCGAGAACGCGCGCTGCATGCCCTCGGCGTCCGGTCGCGCCATAAGGATGTCCCGCAGTCGCCGCACCAGGGGCGTGTCGAGGTCGGCGAGCAGCTCCGCCGCGCGGCGCGGCGCCCGGAAGCCGGCCATCGCCTCGAACGTGGTCAGCGCGTAGAGCAGCTCGGGCTTGTGGTTGGCGTCCGGGTAGACCCGGTGGGCTGCGGTGCGGGGGACCCCGGCGGCCTCCTCCGCAGCGAAGCCGGCGCGCGCCTGGTCGCGGTCCGGGTGCACCTGGAGCGAGAGCGGGTGCTGGGCGGCGATGAGCTTGAGCAGGTACGGCAGCGACGCCCCGAACCGGGCGACGACGTCGGCCCCCATGGCGCCCGTCGGGTCCTCGGCCACGAGCTCGGCCAGGGACCGCCACGTGCCGGGCGCGGTCTGCACCGTCGCGGGGGCGGCCGGGTGGGCGCCGAACCACGCCTCGGCGACGGGTCGCCCGTCGCCGGGCACGCCGAGCAGCTCGGGAAGTGCGGTGCGCGAACCCCAGTCGTAGTCGCGCGTGGTCGGCCGGAGGCGGATCACGGTGTTCCCCTTTGGGTTCGACGCCTGGGAGCCATGATCGTAGCCGCGGGCGCGGCGCGCCCGTCGAACCGCCGAACCACGGCGTGACCGCGCCCGCCCGGTGCGGCAGACTGACCTGCCATGCGAGGGATCATCCTGGCCGGCGGCTCCGGCACGCGTCTGCACCCGATCACGCTCGGCGTCAGCAAGCAGCTCGTCCCGGTCTACGACAAGCCGATGATCTACTACCCGCTGTCGACCCTGCTGCTCGCGGGGATCCGTGACGTGCTGGTCATCACCACACCGCACGACGCGCCACAGTTCCACCGCCTGCTGGGCGACGGGTCGCAGTTCGGCATCTCGATCCAGTACACCGTGCAGGCCGAGCCCAACGGTCTGGCGCAGGCCTTCGTGCTGGGCGCGGACTTCGTCGGGTCGGAGTCCTCGGCGCTGGTGCTCGGCGACAACATCTTCTACGGCCCCGGCCTGGGGACCCAGCTGTCCCGGTTCGACGAGATCGACGGCGCCGCCGTGTTCGCCTACCGCGTGGCGGACCCCACGGCGTACGGCGTCGTGGAGTTCGACGAGCAGGGCACGGCCCTCTCGCTCGAGGAGAAGCCCGCCCACCCGCGGTCCAGCTACGCGGTCCCCGGCCTGTACTTCTACGACAACGACGTGGTCGCCATCGCCCGGGACCTGACGCCCTCGGCGCGCGGCGAGTACGAGATCACCGACGTCAACCGCACCTACCTCGAGCAGGGTCGGCTCCAGGTCGACGTCCTGCCGCGTGGCACCGCGTGGCTGGACACGGGCACGTTCGACTCGCTGCTCGAGGCGTCCGACTACGTGCGCACCATCGAGCACCGCCAGGGCCTGAAGATCGGTGCGCCCGAGGAGGTCGCCTGGCGGCGCGGCTTCCTCACGGACGACGAGCTGCGCGAGCGCGCCGAGCCTCTGGTCAAGTCCGGCTACGGGGCGTACCTGCTGGGCCTGCTCGAGCAGGGCCGGTAGGCCCGACGGGCTTCACCGGGTGAAGTAGCCGGCGACGTCGACCACCAGGTCCAGCGGCGCCGTCTGGCTGTACACGCTCACGCCGCCGCCCGGTCCGAGCCGGGGCACCGCGAGGTTCGGTTGGTCGCGGTGCGCCACCACGTTGAGCGTGGACACGGTGGGGACCTGGGCGGTGCCCGCCGGGAAGACCCGCACGTTCGTGGACCCGCCCGGGTTCACGGCGGTCACGTTGAGCACGGCTGCCTCGGCGTCGGGGGCGATGCCACCACGCCCGGCGACCGCAAGGTCCACCACGGCACCGGGCTGCAGCTGGTGCGCGATGCCCGTCCCGCGCCTGGTGTCGGCGATCCGACTCGGGTCCACGGGCACGAAGCCCGTGGTGCCGTGGGCCGAGTAGTACCCGGCGAGGTCCGCGATGAGGTGGACGTCCGCGCTCTGGGTGTAGAAGCGCACCCGGCCGCCGTCCCCGACGGCGACGGTGACGAGGTTCGGCTGGTCCTGGCGTGCGTAGACGTTGAGGTTCGACACCGTCGGCGGGTCCTGCGACTCCGAGGCCGCCGGAGTCGGGTAGACCCGGATGTTCGTGCGGCCGCCGGGTGCGACCCCCGTGACGTTGAGCACCACCGACACGGCGTCCGCGGGCACGCCGGCGCGACCGGTGACCTGGAGGTCGACCCAGTGGCCTGCCGCCAGGCGCCGGGCCGGGACGCCGCCCGTGCCGTAGCGGGTGTCCATCAGCCGCACCGGGGTCGCCGGGGTGTACCCCGCGGCCCCGCCCGGGCTGTAGTAGCCGGCCAGGTCCGCCACGACGTGGGTCTGCACGGCCGAGGCCAGCAGCGTGACCGTGCCGTCGTCACCGAGCGGCACGGTGACGAGGTTGGGCTGGTCCACCCCGCGCACGACGTTGAGGTTGGACACCGTGGGCGGCGACCCGCCCGGGGTCGTCGGGTAGACCCGGATGTTGCCCGTCCCGCTCGGTGCGACGGCCGTCACGTTGAGCACGACGGCGTCGGTGCCGGGTGGCACCCAGGCGCCCCCCAGGGTGAGGGTGCGTGGCACCCCGGGCTGGAGCGCGCCGGAGAAGCCCGTGCCGTGGCGCGTGTCGAGGACGCGCCACGGCGTCACGGGCGTGAACCGGTCGCCGCCGGCCGCGACCGTGAACCACGTGCGGTACGGCTCGGCCTGCGTGTCGCCACCGAGGTCGCGCAGCCCGTCGACGACCAGCTCGTAGTGGTGGCCCGCCAGCAGGTCGGCGACCGGGGTGACCGCGAGTGTGTGCGCGGTCGCGTCCCAGGACGCGTGCACCGCCACGGCGCTGCCGTCGTCGGCGACCAGGCGCGTCGCGCCGGCCACGCTCGCCGGATCGAGGTCTCTGCCGGACTCGAACCGCAGCGTGGGTCGGACCGCGAGCCCGGCGCGGTGCGGGGCTGTGCTGGCGTCGACGAACCAGGGCGCGGGGTCGGCAGGCTGCTGGATGAGTGCCGTCAGCAGGTACGCGCCGGCGAGAGCCAGGTCGACAGCCCCGTCACCGTTCAGGTCGACCGCCTGGAGCGAGCCGGGCCAGTACTGCGAGCTGTACGGCGTCTCGGCCATCACCGGTGCGCCGAGGCTCCCGTCGGCCTGCTGGTAGAGCAACGAGACCACGGACCACCCTCCGTCCCCGACGGCCACATCCGTGCGCCCATCACCGTCGATGTCGGCGAGGGCCATGGCGTCCGCGGTGTAACCCGCCGAGTACCCGATCGGTGCGTCGAACGTCCCGTCCCCGCGGCCCGCGCTGACGTAGACGTCGCTGAACCTCGACCGGACGATGTCCGCGCGATGATCACCCGTGACGTCACCCACCGCGATGTCACAGGTGACCCCCCAGAACTGGGTCGAGGTCTCGGGGATCGGCGTGGGTCCACTGAAGCTGCCGTCCCCGCGCTGGAGGAAGACCTGGCCCGTCACGTCGACGACGTCCCCGAGTCCGTCGCCGTTGAGGTCGCCGACGGCGAACCGGTCCGTGACCGAGCCGACGGTCCCCGCCGGGGTGAAGGTCCCCGCGTCGTTGCGGTAGACGACCAGGCCGTCTGCCGTGCCGAGGAGCAGGTCCGGGTCGTGGTCGCCGTCCATGTCGCCCGCGACGATCGCGCTCGCGCCCCCGGGGACCGTCACCAGCGCCGTCGCGGTCGGGCCCGTGGCGCCTGCGTCGATGGCGGTGACGCCGGCGGAGGTGGCGATGAGGACCTCGGGCCGGCCGTCACCGTCCACGTCCGCACTGACCGGGTCGGCGGCCGAAGCGGCGAGCGACCCGGCGACCGCCACGGCGTCACCGAAGGCACCACCGTCACGTCCGGCGCGCACCTCCGGCACGGCACCGGGCTGGGCGACCACCGCGTCCGGACGCCCGTCACCCGTGACGTCCGCCACGGCGAGCCGCGGGTCGATCACGGTTGTGCGGACGTCATCGCGCGTGAAGGGCGCGACGGCTGATGCGGGCTCCACGCGGATGTCGTACGGGGCGCGGGTGACCACGCCGCTCGTGTCGCGCACGCCCACGTCGACGGACCCCGGGCCGGACAGCGCGAAGGCGGCACTGACGGGCTGGGCCGGGGCGGAAGCGGTCGACTCGATCCGGTGCCCGGCGGCGTCGAGCACGATCACGACCGGGCGCTGGGCCCGGATGCCGGTCACCGGGTCCAGACCGGGAGTGACGACGGCCTGGTACATGCCCGCGCCGAGCTCGACGCGGTACCAGTCGACGTCGCCCTCGGGGGCGAGGGTCGCCTCGTGGTCGGTCCCGGCCGCGAGAGGCTGCGCCTGACCCGGCAGGCCGTCCTCGGGTCCGCCGTCCCCGGTGGCCCGGTCCAGCGGGACGGCCGTGACCAGCCCGAGCGCCGCGGCGGCATCGACCACGCCGGCGCCGTACCACGGGTCGAGGCCGCGCGGTCCGGCGTCCCGTGCGCTGCGCGTCAGGGCCCGCTGCACGGCCGCCGGGTCGGTGGTCCCGGCCTCCTCCACCAGCGCGGCGACGCCCGCCGCGAGCGGGGCGGAGAACGACGTGCCGGTCGCCCAGACGTATCCGCCGCCGGGCGCCGGTGCACCCAGCTGGCGGCCGGGCGCGGCGAGCGTGACCCAGTCGCCCGAGCTGGAGAAGTGCTCGATCCGGCCGGCGTCGTCCGTCGCACCGACGGCGATCACGCCGTCGACGAGCGGGGCGTAGGCCGCGGGGTACTCCGGCGCCTCGGTGCCGTCGTTTCCGGCCGCGACCACCACGACGGCCCCAGCGGCGACGGCGTCCCGCATGGCTGCGAGCAGCACGGGAGCTTCCGACGGGCCGCCCAGCGAGATGTTGATGACGTCCGCGCCGTGCGCGACCGCCCAGTCGATCCCCGCGGCGATCACCGCGTCGTCGGCCTGGCCGTTCGCGTCGGCGACCCGCACCGGGAGCACGGAGGCGGCCGGTGCGGAGCCGACCGCCCCCAGACCGTTGTCGCCCCGGGCTGCCACGACCCCAGCCACGGCCGTGCCGTGCCCGTTGGGGTCCGAGGGGTCGGAGTCGTTGTCGACCAGGTCGACGCCCGGGAGCAACGCGCCGGCCAGGTCCGGGTGGGCCGAGACCCCGGTGTCGAGGACCGCGACCACGACGCCGGCGCCCTGGTCGGCGTCCCAGGCACGCGGGAGCTCGGTCAGGGCGAAGTACGGCCACGCCTCGTCCAGGAGCGGGTCGTCGGTCCAACCGGCGACCGACCTCCGGTGCGCGACCTGGGCGGCCACCACCCCTGGCGCGGCGGCCAGCGCGGCCGCCGCCTGCTCGGCCCGCTCGGGAGCCACGGTGACGGTCGTCGTCAGCGCGCCGTCCCGCGATGCGGTGCGGCGGGTCCTCACACCGGCGGCGGACAGCGCGGCGGCCTGCCGCGTGGCGCTCACGCCGGGTGCGAACCGCACCACCACCTCACCGGGGATCGTGGTGTCCTGCGGCGCGGCCGGGTGGATCTCCTCGAGCCCGGTGCGGTGCGGCGTCGGCGAGGCCCCGTCCGGGCGGTCCGCGCCGCGGTCGGGGGTGGGGACGTCGGCCGCCGAGGCACCGACCGGGACGCCGGGTGCGGCGGCACCAGGTGCGGCGGCACCAGGCGCGGCGGCACCAGGCGCGGCGGGCACGATGGCGACACCGAGAGCGAGGACGAGGATGAGCGCGCGCACGAGGCCCCCAAGCGAGCGATGGCCGAACGGCTCTTCCTACCACCAGGAACGGGCGAGACGGTCCGTCTCGGTCACCGCTCACCTGGACGGATGAACCTGGCGACGCGCCCACGGTGCGACGCCTAGGTCGCCGAGCGGTCGGTCCCCTCGGTCGGGCCGTCAACCGCGTCGACCTGGCTCGCCGGTGCGCCGCCGCGCCCACGGAGCAGGGCACCGACCCCGGTGAGGATCAGCTCGGCGACCATCACGAGGAACCGGCTGGCCAGGGCGGCCGCGGTGGCCGCTGACGCACCGATCTCGCCGACCAGGACCGCATAGATCACCGCTTCGCGGACGTACGCGCCCGCGGGGGCGATGAAGAACAGGAATCCGCACACCCAGGCCAGCGCGAACGTGCCCAGCGCCATGACCGCCCCGCGCGCGCCCGTCAGCCCCAACGGCGCCACGATCGACCAGAAGTGCAGCCCATACAGCAGCCACGCGACGAACGACCAGCCCAGGGCCGTGCGCACGGGTCCGCGATGCCGTGCGAGGGCCGGCAGGCGCAGGCCGCGGAACCCGAGGGGCAGGCGAGCCAGAAGGTCGGCGAGGAGCTCGGGACGCACGGCGAGCACGGCGACCGCCGCGGCCCCCACGGCGACCACGGACCACTGCAACCAGGCGGGAACGTCCGAGAACCGACCGGTCGCCACGGCGGGCACCGCGACCACCACGGCGGTGGCCACCGTCATGCCCGCTCCCAGCACGATGACCATGACCGAGGCCGAGCGCCGCACACCGCGCTGGCGTGCGAGCTCCGTCTGCGCGACGTAGGCCCAGGCGCTGCCGGGCAGGTACTTGCCGAGCTGGGCGAGGTAGAAGACCGAGGCCCACGGGCGCGGCCGGATGTTCGCCCCGGTCGCGGCGAGCAGCGCGCGTTGCTGCTCGCCCGAGGAGGCCACTGCGGCCATCGCCGCGAGGACCGCCACCGTGACCGCCGGCCACCCGAGGTCGGCCAGGTGACCGCGCACCTCGGGCCAGCGGCCGTGCACGGCGACCCCGGCCAGGACGAGGGCGGCGAGCAGGGCACCCCAGCGGACCAGGACGCCGAGGACCGACCGGACCGACCGCCGGGCCGGAGGCTGCTGCGCGGCGCTCACGGCTCGGCGAGGTCGACGAGCGCGCCGACGTAGCGCGACCACTCCTCCGCGTGGCTGCTGGGCCGGGCCGCCACGGCGCGGTCCAGCGCCGCCTGGACCTCCGGGTCGGCCACCGAGCGGAGTGCTTCGGCGAGGGACGCGACGTCGTCGGGCTCGCAGACCAGGCCCAGGCCTCCGGCCACCGACTCGGGCAGGTCACCGACCCGGGTCACGACCACGGGCACACCCTGCTCGAGCGCGAGACGGATGTTGCCGCTGCCGGTCGCGTCCCGGTAGGGCAGTGCCACCACGTGCGAGGCGCCGAACAGCTCCTCGAGCTGCTCGGTCGGCACGTAGCCGGCCCGCAGCGAGACCCGGTCACCCGCACCGAGCTCGTGGGCGAGCGACGCGAGCTCGGCCGGGTCGCTCCAGAACTCGCCGGCCACGGTCAGGCGCACCTGGGGCACCTCGGCCGCCGCGCGCACCAGGACGTCGACGCCCTTGTAGGGCCGGACGAGGCCGAAGAACAGCACCTCGAGCGGGTCGTCGGGGCTCGTGCGTGCGGGAGCCGCCCGGTGGGGATGGGCCTCGATGTTCGAGGGCAGCAGGATCGTCACCGGGTCCGCGGCCCCCAGCTCCCGGGCGAGCTCGGCCTGCTCGGTGGTGTGCACCAGGACCGCGTCGACGCGGCGCAGGAACGCCGAGACCAGGGGACGGTCGACCGGGGAGGGCTCGTGCGGGAGGACGTTGTGCACCAGGGCGACGGTGCGGGTCCCGCGCCCCAGGACCGAGAGCATCACGTGGTACGCGACCAGCTGCAGCGGGGTCACCACCACGAACACCACCGCGTCTGCGGCCCGCAGCCGCCGGGCCACCCGGAGCCAGCTGTCGGGACGGTTCCAGGCGAGGTCCCGTGTCGTCCGGTCGTACGGGGGCACCTCGGGCTGGCCGTCGGGCACCGTGAGCTGACCGGGGTACAACCGCGCGGGGTACTGCCGCGACCAGGAGACCAGCGCGGTGCTCACGCCGGCGTCCCGCAGCGCCCCGGCCAGCCTCGTGGTGTGCTGCGCGATGCCCCCCTTGAACGGGTGCGTCGGGCCGACCAGCGCGAGCTTCACGTCGAGGTCCCCAGCACCTGCGGGGCGGCCTCGGCCCAGCGCTCCTGCCAGTCGCCGATCTCCTCGACGCCGACGGCCGCCAGGCCGTCGTGCGAGAGGACCGACCACGCCGGACGGTGCGCGGGCCGCACGAAGGCCTCGCTGGTGGTCGGCCGGACGGTCTCGGGGTCGAGGCCCGCCGCCGAGACCACGGCCCGGGCGAAGTCGTACCAGCTGGTCCGGCCGGCCGACGTGCCGTGGTACGTGCCCGCGGGGACCTCCGCCTCGACCAGGCGCAGGATCAGCCGGGCGAGGTCCACGGTCCAGGTCGGCTGCCCGACCTGGTCGGCGACCACGTCCGCGCCACCCTTCTCCCGCACCACCCGGGCGATCGTGGCGGGGAAGCATGCGCCCCGAGCGCCGTACAGCCAGGCCGTCCGCACGATGAGGTGGTCGGGGGCGTGCGCGGCGACCGCCCACTCGCCCGCGACCTTCGTCCGGCCGTAGGCGGACCGCGGCCCGACGGGGGCGTCCGCCGGGTACGGGTCCGAGGCGTCGCCGTCGAAGACGTAGTCCGTGGAGATCTGGACGATCCTCGCGCCGGCACCGTGTGCTGCGCGGGCCAGGTGCGCGGCTCCCACCCCGTTGACGGTGAAGGCCTCGGGCTCGTGGTCCTCCGCCGCGTCCACCGCCGTCCAGGCGGCGCAGTTCACGACGACGTCGTGACCGGCCACGTGGGTGACGCACTGATCGGGGTCCGTGATGTCGATCTCCGGCCGGTCCACGCCGACCACCTCGTGCCCGGCCGCCCGCAGCACGTCGACCAGGTCCTGGCCGAGCATGCCCTGAGCGCCCACCACCAGCCAGCGCATCGTCAGTCCTCCCTCTCGCCCGCTCGTGCCATCCCCGGGAGCCTACTGGCTGGCTACCCTGGGGCCCGTCGAAGGAGAGGGAGCAGATGACCTACCGAGAGCTGAACGTCCCCGGGGCCTGGGAGATCACCCCCCGGCAGCACGGCGACGCCCGGGGCGTGTTCCTCGAGTGGTTCAAGGGTGCGGCGTTCGCCGCCGAGGTCGGTCACGACCTGAGCCTCGCGCAGGCCAACTGCTCGGTGTCGGCCGCGGGCGTGCTGCGCGGCGTGCACTACGCCGACGTGCCCCCGTCCCAGGCGAAGTACGTGACGTGCGCAGCGGGGGCGGTCCTGGACGTCGTGGTCGACATCAGGGTCGGGTCGCCGACGTTCGGGCAGTGGGACTCGGTGCTCCTGGACGACGTCGACCGGCGCGCGATCTACCTGTCCGAGGGGCTGGGGCATGCCTTCATGTCCCTCGCGGACGGGTCCACCGTGCTGTACCTGTGCTCCACGCCCTACACGCCCGGTCGCGAGCACGGCGTTCACCCGCTGGATCCCGAGATCGGGATCACCTGGCCGACCACGGCGCGGGACGGCGCGCCGCTCGTGCCGCAGCTCTCCGAGAAGGACGCCGCCGCCCCGACTCTCGCCGACGCCGCCGCAGCCGGGGCGCTACCCACCTTCGAGGCCGCCCTCGCCTACCGCCGGAGCCTGGGCTGACCACCGTCGTCGCCGTCGTCGTCACCTTCGGGCCCGACCTCGAGCTCACCGGGACGCTGCTGCGCTCGCTCAGCGCGCAGGTCGAGCACGTCGTGGTGGTGGACAACGGCAGCCCCGACGTCACCGGGCTGCGCGACCTGTGCGCCAGGGCCGATGTGCGGTTCGAGCCGTTGGCGACCAACACCGGCATCGCGGCGGCGCAGAACGTGGGCATCGCCGCGGCGCGCGACCTCGCCGCCACCCACGTGCTGCTGTCGGACCAGGACAGCGTCCCGGCCGCGGACATGGTCGAGCTGCTGCTCGCCGGGCTGCGGGCCGCCGAGCGCCGCGGCGACCGCCCGGGCGCGGTCGGCCCGGTCAGCGTCGACGTCCGCTCCGCCGACGAGGTGATGGTCTACCGCGACAGCCGCTGGGGGCCCCGTCGCTCGCCGTGCACGCCCGACACCGACGGCCTGGTCGAGGCGACCTTCCTGCTCGCATCGGGCTGCCTGATCCCGCTGGACGTGCTCGACGACGTCGGCGGCATGAACGAGGCATGGTTCATCGACCACGTCGACCTCGAGTGGGGCCTGCGCGCCCGCCGTCGTGGCTGGACCCTGCACGCGGTCGTCGCGGCCCGCCTCGACCACCGGCTGGGCGACCGGCTGGTCCGGCTCCCGGGCCGACGCCAGGAGGTGCACGTGCACTCCCCCACGCGGGTCTACTACCTCGCGCGCAACACCGTGCTGCTCGTGCGGTCCGGCCTGCTGCCGGTCGCGTGGCGGATCGGGTACCTGGTCTGGCTGGCCAAGCTCACCGCCTTCAACGCGCTGCTGGTCCCCCCGCGGTGGCGCCGCGCGCGGCTCGCCGTCAGGGGCGTGCTGGACGGGCTGCTGCGGCGCACCGGCCCCCTGCGCGTCAGGCCCGGTACTGGATCTCCTTGAGCCGTTCGAGCTGCTCCTCGAGCAGGATCCGGTTGGTGCGTTGCAGGTCGGAGAGCACACCGAGAGCCACCGAGAGCAGCGCTGCCACCACCATGACCGTGCCGAAGATCAGGGACTGCACGTTGCCGGACGCGTCCCCGCCGCTCGTGACGTACAGCACCAGGAACCGGACGAACGGCACCGCTGCGAGGAGTCCGAAGACCAGCGCCAGCGTGGTGAACACCACCTGGGGCTTGAACATCAGGTAGCTGCGCGTGATCGCCGACGCCGACTTGTACATGTGGTGCCAGATGTTGCGGAACAGCCGCGACTCGCGGGTCTTCGCGTTGGTCACCACGGGGATGCTCGCGATCCGCAGCCGCTTGTGCCCGGCCTGGATGATCGTCTCCATGCAGTAGGAGAACTCGGTCACCACGTTCAGGCGCAGGAGCGACGCCCTGGAGTAGGCGCGGAACCCGCTGGCAGCGTCCGGGAGCTCGGTGTCCGCGGCAGCGTTGACCACGGAGCTGCCCAGCCGCTGCATCTGCTTCTTGAACGGCGAGAAGTGCTCGATCGTGGAGGTCTGCCGGTCGGCGATCACGATGTCCGCATCGCCGGCGATCACCGGGGCGACGAGGTCCGGGATGCGCTCCTGCGGGTACTGGTTGTCCCCGTCGGTGTTCACCACGATGTCCGCGCCGTGCCGCAGCGCGTAGTCCACCCCGTCCCGGAACGAGCGCGCCAGGCCCATGTTCCGGGTGTGGTGCACGAAGTGCGTGACGCCCAGGCGGCGGGCGACCTCGAGCGTCGCATCCGTGGAGCCGTCGTCGATCACGAGGATCTCGACCTCGTCGACCCCCTCGATCTCGCGGGGGATGGTGGCGAGGACCAAGGGGAGCGTGTGCTCCTCGTTGAGGCACGGGATCTGGACGAAGACCTTCATCGAACTCGCTGACTGTGGGCGCGGGGACTTGTGCGAGGCTTGCGTAGGATACCCCGCACGGTGCAGGGGTCGAGGGAGGCTTCGGGTGGCGGCGGACGGCGAGACGATCATCGACGGTGACGACTCCCCCCCACCCGTTCCGCCCGAGACGACCGGCCCGGGTCCGGCGCGGGAGCGCACCTGGATCACGGCGGTCGTGGCGGTCGGGCTCGGCCTCATCACGGTCGTCATCGGCACCCTGGGGCAGCTCGCCTCACCCGACCTCTCGCCGATCGACGAGCACACCCACCTCGGCTATGCGTGGGACATCTCGCACGGCAAGATCCCCGCCGCCGGGGACACCATCCCGCCCGAGATCCTGCGCGAGTGGACCTGTCGCGGGCAGTTCAACCTCAAGCTCCCGCCGTGCGACAGCACCACCAACCCTGCCGACTTCGTCGCGCGCGGCGAGCAGTACAACTTCGCTCACCCACCGGTGTACTACCTGGTCACCGGCTACCTGGCCCGCGCTGCGAGCGTGGTGGGCGTCACCTTCGTGCCGGCGGCGCGGTTCGCCAGCTCGTTGTGGCTGGCCGCGGGCGTCGTGATGCTGTTCTTCGCGCTGCGCCGGTGGGGGGTGCGCACGGCGATCGCCGCGGGCATCGCCGCGACCGCCGTCGGCACCCCGTGGGTGCTCGGCTCGGGCACCACCGTGACGAACGACGCCCCGGCCATCCTGGGCGGCGCCTTCGCGCTGCTCGTCGCGGCGCGGCTGTTCCGCGAGGAACGCTACGGCCTGTGGGTGCCGGTCCTGCTCACCGCGCTCGCCGCCTCGACCAAGACTCTCAACGCCTATGCCCTGCTCGCCGTGGCCGGCGTCGCGGTGATCTACGCGGTGCTGCGCCGACGCACCCCGCAGGCCCGGCCGCTCGCCGTCGTGGGCCTCTCGATCGTTGCGACGGTTGCCGTCGTGTACTTCGCCTGGGACCTCTTCCAGTCCCACCGCGGCGACCCGAACTGGGTCAGCCCGATCGCGGGCTTCAGCACCGACCCGATCGTCGGCACACCCTTGGCCGAGTGGACCTCGACGTTCTTCCAGGGCCTGCAGATGTCCGCCCGCGTGCTGCTCGACCCGGACTTCACCGGCCTCGCCATGACGTTCTGGACGCCGCTCGCCACCGCCCTGGTCACGTCCGGGGCATTCGTCGCACTCTTCCGGCTGCGGCCCTCCAGCCGGGCGTTCACGATCCCGGCAGCGACCCTCGTCGGCCTCCTGACCTACCCGACCGTGGTCCAGCTCCAGGCGTTCGTCAACACGAGCGGGGCCGAGTACTTCCCCGACGTGAGCTCGCGCTACGGCTTGAGCCTCGTGCCGCTGATCCTCGCGTGCTGGGCCATCGTGCTCGAGCGGGTGCGCGGGGGCACGTGGGCGGCGGTCGCCCTGGGCGGCGCGGGCACGCTCGCGGTGCTCGCCGCCGTCTCGGGCATCAGCCACGGCGGCTGAGCGCCCTCAGCTCCGCGGCGCGAAGTACCCCGTCATGTCCAGCAGCACCTGGGTGCTGCCGGCGGCGTTGTAGATCGACACGGCCGGAGAGCTGCCGCTGGACAGCGGGACGACCACGGCGTTGCTCTGCGTGGTACCGCGCACCGCGTTGACGTCCGACGCCGCCGTCATCGGCGTTCCGCTCGGCCAGGTCCGCAGGTGCGTGCTGGTCGCCGTGGTGGACACCACGGTGACCGAACCACTCAGGGCCGACGCCGCCGCCGGTGCCGCCGAGCCCGCCCGGACCGAGACGGTGCCGTGCGGCGGCAGCGCCGAGGACGTGCGCGTGTCGAGCAGACGGACGGGCTGCACCGGCGTGTACAGCGAGCCGTCGCCGCTGCCCGCGGTGCCGAACCACCCGACCACGTCGACCGCGACGTCGGTGGACGAGCCCCGCGACGCCAGCATGATGCGGCCGTCGACCACCGGCACGACCGCGCGGTTGGCGACGTCCACCCCGGGCCGCAGGTTCACCGTCGAGACGGACGGGACGGCCGACCCCCCGTAGGCCACGACGTACCCCTGGCCACGGGGCGCCACGGTCGTGAGGTTCACCAGGACGGCACCGATCTGCGTCGGGGCGATGCCGAGCTTGCCCGCGACGTCGACCGCCCTCGGGGTTCCGGGCGCGAGCGGCGACTGGCCGCTCGCGCGGGAGTCGTACGCGCGCAGCGGGTCGACCGCGTGGTAGCCGGCCGCCGAGCCCAGCGCCGTGCTGAAGTACCCGACGACGTCGACGATCACGTGGGTCACGCCCGCCGCGTTGTACAGGCTGATCTTGCCCTGCCCGCCCACGGCGACCACGGCCATGCTGGCCTGCGTCCTGCCGGGCCCGACGTTGAGGATCGACGTCGGGGGCATCGGGGACCCCGCGGGCCACGCACGCAGGTGCGTCTCCTGCGAGGCGTTCACGGCCGTCACGTTCAGCACGACCGCGGTCACCCCGGAGGTCGGCAGGCCGGCCACGCCGGTGACCTGGAGGTCCTGCCGTTGCCGGGCGCCCATCGAGGTGAAGGTCTCGCGGGTGTCCAGCAGGCGGACGGGCGCGACGGCGACGTACCCGCCGTCACCCACCAGCGGCACCGCCGCGACCGGGGCGGGGTTGGGCGCCGTACCCACCTGGACCAGCGCGGACACCCAGGCGGAGACCCGTCCGGCCTGGTCGACGCCGCGCAGCGCGACGCGGTACGGGCCCGCCCCCACGGCGGTCCCGCCGTCGGTGCGGCCGTTCCACGTCACGGAGAACCGCTGCCCCGCGACCGCCTCGGCCGTCGCCGTCGCCGCCACCCGCCCGGTGCGCTCGTCGGTGACCCGCAGCTGGTAGTCCATGCTGAGGTTGGGCACGGCGGAGACCGTCACGGACCCCGCGCTGGCGATCGACGTCGCCGAGGCCTGGAAGCCGTCGAGCGCGGGGGGTGTGGTGTCGATCTGCCACCAGGAGGACCGCATCCCGAACGCCGGGTTGGAGATCGTCGTGGAGCCGGTCGTGCAGTCGAGCCGCACCGACGTGACGCGGCCGCCGTAGTCCCCGTTGCCGTCCCGGGACAGCACGACGATCTGGCGCAGGTCACCGCCGGACGGACAGGACCGCTGCACGCGCTCCACGCTGAGCGCCGTGGTCCAGCTCGACACCGGGTCGCCGGGCGCGCTGCCCGTCCAGGGGTCGGCCTTCGCCACCTGATACGGCACCCCCCCGGCCCGCGTCCAGCCACCGTTCGACGACGAGAACTCCGTCAGGGCCGTGTGGCCGCCGTAGGTCCGGACCTGTCCCGCGGTCGCCTCGATCGCCAGGTCGGTCGAGACCGACTCCTTGGCGGTCGCGGTGCCGTCGGACGCCGACCCGTTCCAGGTCGCGGTCGCCCGACCGCCGTAGACCTGGCACGCCGTCGTGTCGCACAGGTCGACCGCCCCCGAGGCGTGCTCCTTCTTGTACAGCGCATACGAGCGGGCGGCGACGGCCTGCGCCTGGAGCGCCGCGGGCTTCCAGTACGCGGGCGACTCACGCGGCACCACCCCACGCAGGTACTCCTCCATCGGCACCACGTTGGTCACGTTGAAGCCGGTGGTCGCGGGCCGCACCTCGATGCGCCCGCGGTACCAGGTGCCGGTGGTGCTGGTCGGCTCGGGTGCGACCACCACGCCGTCGCCCGTGGACATCGTCACCGGGCCCGTGTACGTCATGGGGCTGAGGTCCGGGCCGCCGATCGTGTCGCGCGGCTGGATCGTCACGGTCTGGCCGGAGACCGACACCGTGTAGCGCCGCGCCATCAGGGTCCAGGCCGTCTCGGCCGTGTCACCCTCCTCCACGCCCACGAACGTGACGACGGTCTGGCCCGGGGGGTTCCACAGCGTCACCGAGAGCGTCGGCGAGTACGCCGCCAGCCCGACCCGCAGCGTCGGGTCGCCGACGTCGGCGGTGGCGGTCTTCGGGTAGTAGAAGTCGAGGATCTGGTCGGCCGGCACGCCCTGCACGGCGGCGCCCTGCGCCCCCCACTGGGACATGCCGCGCCCGTGCCCCCAGCCGTGCCCGTGCACCAGCCACGCCCCGGTGGCCGGCACCGGGTACACCTCCGGGTCGGCCGCCACGGCGGCCGTGGGCACGAGCAGGCCGACGGCGGCCAGTGCGAGTGCGGTCAGCGACGACAGCACGGTGCGGATTCGGGTCATCCTGGTCCTCGCTCGACGGGTGTCATGCCAGCGTAAGCGCCGACCCGCGGCACTCCAAGACGCCCCGTCGCGGTGTCCCGAGATGTCCTGTTCCGGAGCCCGTCAGGCCCGGAGCCGTGCAGCGACGCGCCGCGTCACCTCGCGAGGGCCCCCGGCCGCGTACACCCGGCGCACCGCACGCCAGCGTTGCCGCAACCGGCCGTCGGACTGCCGGACCCGGGGGACCACGAGGGGTTCCACCCAGGCGTCGGCGGCGCTGAGCGGCTCGTCGTCGAGCACGGGCTCCCACGACGTCACGCGTGGGCCGTCCGCGCGCCGGATCCGGGCGACCTCGACCAGGATGCGCTGGTAGGCGAGCCCCTGGAGGTGCGGGCCCCACCGCAGCAGGGCCTCGCGCTCGGCCAGCACCCCGACCCGGCGACGCAGCAGGTCGTCGTCGAGCAGCCGACCGATGGCCCGGACCCAGTCGTCGTGGTCGGTCGCCAGCAGGCCCGTCCGCCCCTCGGTGATCGCCTCGAGGAACGGCTGGGTGGGCGAGGCGACCGTCGGGGTCTGCACGAGCGCCGCCTCGAGCCACTTGATCGCGGACTTCGCCTCGTTGAACGGTGTCCCCAGGACCAGCGGCGCGAGGTTCACGTCCACGTCCCGCAGGTAGGCGGGCAACGTGTGCCACGGCACCATCGGGAGCCGCCGCACCCGGTCCGCCAGGTCGTCGAGCAGCGGACCAGGCGTCACCAGGCCGCCGAGCCACAGCTCGACCTCCGGGCGCTCCCGCAGCACCTGGGCGACGGCCGGCTCGATGCTCGCCCAGTCCGCGTCGTGGGTCTTGGTCCCGGAGAAGTACCCGATCCGCAGGGGGCCGTCGGCCCGGGGCCGGTCCACCTCGGCATCGCTGACGCGCGCGAGCGCGGTGCCGACCCCGTTCGCGAACCGGAACGCGGGCATGCCGGTGAGCGCGGTGGCGCGCTCGCACAGCAAGGCGGTGCTGCCCACGTAGGCGTCGCACTGCTCCATCGTGGTGCGGTACCGGGCCACGCCCCGCCACCAGAGGTCCTGCTCGGCGCGGCTCAGCCTGCCCAGCCCCTCGACCTGACCCATCTGCGGGTCGAAGATCAGGTCGTCGACGTCGAACAGCACCGGGACCGTCCGCTCGCGTCGGCGGACCGCGGCGATCAGGTCCAGGACCTGGTGGGTCGCGGGCACCCGGTACAGCACGACCGCGTCAGCGCTGTCCAGCAGGTCCGGGAGCTCGGGGTCGCGGTAGTGCCGTACCTCGACGTGGTGCCCGTGCAGCGCGAGCGCCTCCGCCGGCAGCTGACCCCGGTAGCGCAGCGGCGCACCGTTGATGCCGGTGATGACGACCACGTCGTGCAGCAGGGCGAGCTCCGCCGCGTGCAGGACCGTCTGCGAGCGGCCGCCGGCGTCCGCGAGCTCCTGGTAGCGGCGCTCGAGACCGTCGAGCTGGTCCTGCCAGTCCCGCAGCCGCACGCGGCGTCCGGCCTCGCCCATCCGGTGGACGAGCGCCGGGTCGCGCGCGAGCACACCCATCGCCTCGGCCAGCTCGGCAGCGCCGTCGATCGGGACCACCATCCCGGTGACGCCGTGCTCGACGACCTCCTCCGGGCCCAGCGACTCGGTGCAGACCACCGCCAGGCCGGCCTGCAGGGCCTCGCGGGTCAGGATCGAGTGCGACTCCCGCAGCCGCGACGGCAGGACCAGCACGTCGTGGTCGGCGAGCACGGCACCCAGCTCGTCGCGGCCGAACGGCGGGTGCGCCCGGACGCCGGACGGCAGCCCGGTCCGCCCCGCGACGCCGTAGAGGTCCAGCGTCCACGCGGCGTCGTCGGGGAGTCCCGGAACCGCGGCCAGCAGCGTCTCGACGCCCTTCATCGGGTCGTCCCCACCGGCGTACAGGAAGCGGACCGGCCCGGTCCGGGGCCCCCGCGGGGCCGCCGGTCCGGACACGCCCTGCACACCGTTCTCGTCGACCTCGATGCGGTCGGCCGCCACCCCGTTCGCGGCCAGCACGCGTGCGGCCGACTCCGACGGTGCGAGGACGAGGTCCGCGTGCTCGAGGTACGCCTGCAGCTCGCTGTTGCGCCGCTCGAGCCAGGCGTGGTCCACGGCGCACGGGCACGAGCCGCACGAGACGACGAGGCTGCACTCGGGACCGACCGCGGGCATGAGGAACTGCCGGGCGCACGTCCACCAGAAGTCGTGCATCGTCACCACCACGGCCGCCCCGGACCGCTTGGCCGCACGCAGGACGCCACCGCCGAGCGTCTGCAACGCGTGGACGTGGACCACGTCGGGGCGGACCTCGGCGAACCATCGCTCCGCATCAGCCTCGACCGCCGGGTTCAGCGTGTTGAGCGGGTCCGACCACGCCGTCCACGGAGTCGTGACGACCCAGCGGACCCGGACCCCCTGCTCGTCGACGTCCTCCCAGGTGTCCAGCGGTGCGCGTGACTCGTCCAGGTGACCGGCGTAGACGAGGGACTCGTGGCCCTGCGCCGCCAGGTGTCGGGCGATCCGCTGAGGGACCAGCGTCCCCCCGCTGACGAAGTTGGGGGGGTAGTGAGCCGACACCTGAACGACGCGCACCGCCCAACTCTAGATCGGGGGTCGCGGCGCACCCGGAACGTTCACGGCGTCCTACCGGAGAACACACACTGCCCACTAACCTGTCCGCCATGGCGGTGGACCCGATGACGCGTGAGGCCTGGCACGAGGCCCTCGCCGCACGAGACCGCGAGGTCCACGCCCTCGCCGACGCCGATGCGGTGCGTGCCGAGAACGAAGCCTTGGAGCGGCGCCTGGACATGCTCATGGCCGAGCTGCACGTGCAGCGGGAGGCGGTGCGGGTGCGCGACGAGATGGTGCGCGACCTGACCGTCGCGCTCCGCGAGCGCGACCGCCGGCAGCAGGCGCCCGAACCGACGCCACCGGGCACCCTCACCGTCCACGCGCGCCGCGTGCTGCGCGCGGCGCGCCACCCGGTCCGCAGCGCCCGGGCGCTCGCGCGCCGGATGCGGCGCCGATGACGCATCCCGTCATCTCTCTGCTGCTGGGCCCGGGCCGCGCGCAGGACGTCACGACCACGCTCAGCACCGTGCGCGCATCGGCCCGGCAGGTCGAGGTGCTCGGACCCCGGACGCCGGACGCGAGCACCGCGGACGAGCTGGCCGCCGCCCTCGCCCGGGCCTCGGGTCGCTACGTCGGCGTCCTCGAGCCGGGTGACCTGGTCGAGCCGGGCGTGCTCGAGGCGGCGGTGACGTACCTCACCCGGCACCCCGACGTGGACGTGCTCTACACCGATGAGCAGTGGCCGGGCGAGGGAGCCTCGGGGATCTTCACCAAGCCCGACTGGAACCCCGCGTACCACGTGGCCCTGGGCTACCTCGGACGGCTGTGCCTGGTGCGGCGTGAGCTGCTGCAGGACGCCGGGGGCTTCCTGTCCGGCACCGAAGGGGTCGAGGAGCGCGACGCCCAGCTGCGGGTCATCGAGCGGGGCGCGACGGTCGAGCACCTGCCGCTCGTCGGCGTGTCGCGACCGCACGCGCCCCAGCCCGACCCGACGGCGTGCATCGCTGCGGTCGAGCGCCACCTGCGCCGCACGGGCGTCGACGCGCGGGTCGAGGCCGCGGAGCCGCCGGGCGGGGTCCGGGTGCGGCGCGCCGTGCCCGAGCCCCCGACGGTGAGCGTGGTGATCCCCACGGCCGGGACGTCGCGCGAGGTCCGCGGTGAGCGGGTCCGCCTCGTGACCCGGTGCGTTCGCTCGCTCGTCGCGACGACCGACTACCCGTCCTGGGACGTCGTGCTGGTCACCAGCGAAGGGACCCCTCCCGAGGTGGTCGACGAGGTCCGTGCCGAGGCGGGCGACCGCCTCACGGTCACCCACGTGGCCGGGGACTTCAACTTCTCCCGCTCGATCAACGAGGGCGTCCGGGTCGCCTCCGGCGAGCTCGTGCTGCTGCTCAACGACGACACCGAGGCCGACGACCCGAGCTGGTTGCGGCAGATGGTCGCGGTCGAGGCCGATCCGAGCGTCGGCGTGGTCGGCGCCAAGCTCGTCTTCGCGGACGGCCGGGTCCAGCACCTGGGGGTCATGCACAACGACGTGTGGGAACCCTCGCACCCGTTCATGTTCGAGACGGACGGCACCGGCCACTTCGGGATGGGCAGCCTGGACCTGGACTACCCCGCCGTGACGGGCGCGTGCCTGCTGACCTCGCGCCGGCTGTTCGTCGACGTGGGCGGCCTGTGCACCGCCCTGCCACTGAACTACAACGACGTCGACTTCTGCTTCAAGGTGCGGGCCGCGGGACGGCGCGTGGTCGTCGCGCCGTCCGTGCGGTTGTTCCACTACGAGTCGGCGTCACGCACGGCACGAGTCGAGCAGGCCGAGCGGGACTTCATGGTCGCGCACTGGCGCGCCGAGGCGTACCGCGACCCGTTCGTCCAGCTCCGCTCGGTCCGCTAGCCGCGACGACGCGACGCGTTGCTCGCCAGCCGCCAGCGGACCTTCGCGAGCAGCTGGCGCGGTCCGCCGGCGCGCAGGTGGTGGCCGACGGCGCGCACGTCGGAGATCACCCGACCGGCCAGCGACGGGCGTTCCGGAGTGGCGATCGGGGGCAGGTGCTCCGCGTCGGCGGCCCGGCGCGGCTCCCGGCAGAACTCGAGCACCGGCGCGAGGACCTCGGGCCAGGTCAGGCTCGGCGCCACGCGCCGCACGGCGGCTCGGGCCGAGGCGAGCTCGTCGGGCCGCGTGATCAGGTCCCGCAGGGCGTCGACGAGCGCCTCGACGTCGGCGGCGGGGACGGTGCGTCCGAGGCCCTCGCGCTCGACCATCGCCGCGAAGGAGTCACCCCGCGTGCTGACGATCGGCAGGCCGGCCCACAGGTAGTCCAGGATCCGGGTCCGGAACGAGAACTCCGTCTCGACGTGGTCGAAGTGGCAGCTCACACCGATGTCCGCGTCCAGGAGGAAGTCCGCCCGGCGCTCGTAGGGCACCCACTCCTCGTTGAAGAACACGTGGCTGCCCACGAGGTGCAGCTCCTCGGCGAGCCGCCGGGTCCTGGCCGCGACCGCCATCTCGGGCACGTCGGGGTTCGGGTGCCGCATCCCCAGGAAGTACAGCCGCAGGGTGGGGATCTCGTGGCGCAGCCGGTCGACCGCGCGGACCAACGTGATCGGGTCGAACCAGTTGTAGACCCCGCCGCCCCACAGCAGCACGACGTCGTCCGGCCCGATCCCGTCGACCGCTCCCTTGATCGCCCGGGTGGCCTGCCGCGGCGGCTCCGCGGGCATGCCGAACGGCACCACGGTGAGCAACCGGGACAGGTTCGGGTCTGCGTCATACGTGTCGGGGTTCACGCGTCCCGCGGCCGTCAGGTGCCCGATCCACAGGTCGCGCTGGCGCGCCGAGGCGCACAGGAACAGGTCGCCGCGGCGCAGCTGGGCGGCGAGCTCGGCCAGCGCGGTGCGCAGCGCATGCTGGCGCTCGGCGCGGGGCTTGAACCGGTCCACCTCGAGGGTCTCGATCTGGAACGGGTCGTACAGGTCCACCACGAGCACCTGCTCGCACGTCTGCAACCAGGGGAACGTCGCGAAGACGAAGCCCTGCACCACGACGACGTCGACCCGCTCCACCTCGGCCCGGAACCCGTCGACGGTGACCTGGCCCAGCGAGACCCGGCCGTCGCTGCGCGTGCAGGCACCGAAGGTGACGAGGCGCACGTCGTGCTCGGCCGCGAGAGCCTGGGCGATCTCCCAGGCACGGATCGCCGGCCCGGCCATCCGGTCACCGATCGTGTCGAGGGTGACCACGAGGACCCGTCGTCTCACGACGCCCCCTCGCCGGGCGCGGACCACCGGCCGTCCAGGGCGACGAACCCCCCGGACTCGTGCAGGTCACCGTGCGTGACCTGGAACCGTGCCGCGTCGCGCAGGTAGTCGTAGACGTGCGTGGTGGTCTCGTCCACCACCGAGGCCAGCACGCTGAACCCCCCCGGCTGCAGCGCGAGTGCGGGCACCTGGCACTCCAGGACGCCCGACCCGGCGATCCTCGGCGTGTGCCACCCCTGGTCACGGGTGTTGTTCGCCCACAGGTAGACGCCGTCGTGGCTCTCGATCGCCAGGCCGAAGACGGGGTTGGGGATCGCCTCGTCGGCGGTGTAGTGCACCCGCAGCGTCACCGGGGCCAGCGACCGGACGACGTCCGTCGTGCGGCCGCCCGAGACCACGTCGACGCGGTCGATGCGCGCCTCACCGCTCCCCCAACGGACCCGGCCGGACTCGTCGACCCGGACACCCTGCCGCGTGGAGTCCAGGTACTCCTCCAGCACCGTGCCGGCGTCCCCGGTCCTGACCAGCGAGCCGTGGTCGAGCCAGGCCACCTGGTCGGCCATCGCCCGCAACGAGGGCATGGAGTGGCTGACCACGACGACGGTACGGCCCTCGCGACGGAAGTCGGCGAACTTCTCCGCGCACTTGTCCTGGAACGCGGCGTCGCCCACCGCGAGCACCTCGTCGACGAGCAGGATCTCCGGGTCCACGTTGATCGCCACCGAGAACCCCAGCCGCACGTACATGCCGGACGAGTAGTTCTTCACCGGCTGGTCGATGAAGTCCTCGACCCCGGAGAACCCGACGATGTCGTCGAACTTGCGCTCGATCTCGGTGCGGGTCATCCCGAGGATGGACCCGTTGAGGTACACGTTCTCGCGGCCGGAGAGCTCGGGGTGGAACCCGGAGCCGACCTCGAGCAGGGCCGCCACGCGGCCGTTGACCCGCACGGTCCCCTCGTCCGGGTACAGGATCTGGGCGAGCGTCTTGAGCAGCGTCGACTTGCCCGACCCGTTGTCCCCCACCAGGGCGAAGGTGCGCCCGGCCGGGATCTCGAAGGACACGTCCCGGAGCGCCCAGAAGTCCTCGTACACGGCGCGCCGGCGACGCATGATGGCCGACTTCAGGGTCTGGTTCCGCTCGTGGTAGACCCGGAACCGCTTGGAGACCCCCTCCACGCTGACCGCCGCGTTCACAGCACCTCCGCGAGCCTGCGCTGGTGCCGCGAGAAGACCCACAGGCCGAGGGCGAGCGCGGCCGCCGCCCAGCCGAACGCCGCGAGCGTCGAGTCGAGCGGCGGCCAGCGGTTGTCGTACAGCAGCGTCCGGAACACCTCGAGGAATCGCTCCATCGGGTTGAGGCGGTACAGGTCGTACAGCGTGACGGAGCCGAACAGCGCCCCGGTCTCGCCGGAGACCTTGGCGACGTAGCTCACGGGGTAGATGACCGGGGTCGCGTAGAACCACGCCTGCATGAGGATGCCGATGAAGTGCTGGGTGTCGCGGAAGTAGACGTTGAGCACGGCGAACATCAGCCCCACACCGAGGGAGAACAACGCCAGCAGGGCCATGGCGACCACCACGAGCGGGAGCCAGACCAGCGGGCGCCCCCCGACCACGACCAGGACGACGGTCAGCACGGCCATCTCGATCGCCCAGCTCACCACGACCGCGAGGGTCGAGGAGACCGGCAGCACGAGCCGGGGGAACCAGACCTTCTTGATCAGGTTCTCGTTGCTGACGAGCGACGCCATGCCGTTGTTCACGACGTTGGCGAAGAACGCCCACGGCAGCAGCCCGCACAGCAGCCACACCGCGAAGATGTCCAGCCCGCTCGGGTCACCGGGCGCCGGCTTGATCCGGATCACGAAGGAGAAGACCGCCCAGAAGATCACCATCTGGGCGAGCGGGTTCACCAGCGACCAGAGCTGCCCCAGCGCGGTGCGCTTGTACTTGCCGCTGATCTCCCGCCGGGTGAGGTTGGCGAGCAGCTCGCGCGACCGGAACGTGTCGCTGACCAGGCTCATCGGCCGCGCCCCATCGCGGTCCGCACGCGGCGGTAGGCACCGCGCGGCAGGGCGCTCCAGCGCATCACCCGGGTCCGCTGCAGCTCGTCCAGGGAACCGCGGGCGTCGTCCCGCTCGCGCCGCGCGGACGCGAGCTCGGCGCCGAGGGCTCCGAGCCGGTCGGTCAGCTCGTCACGCTCGCGCGCCAGCTGGGCGACCGCCGCGTCGGTGTCCGGCACGGCGCGCCACACGAACTGATAGGTGTCCGCATCGGGCTGCGCGCGGACCCAGTCGATCAGCCCGGCGGGCAGGGTGGCGGGATCGATCCGCACCTCGCCCCCGAGCGGGTCGACGACGGTGCGGCGCAGCTCCGTGGGCACCAGGCCCGCGGTCCGCAGCAGCGCGCGCAGCGAGGCACGCGTGAAGAACCGCAGGTGGGTGCGGTCCAGGAGGCCGCGGTCGGTGTACTCCCAGCGGCCGAGCAGCAGGCCGAGCCGCAGCGAGCCGTGCGCGACGTTCGGCGTGGAGATCACGAACGAGCCGCCGGGTGCCAGC
The DNA here is from genome assembly GCF_030586465.1 of Actinotalea lenta. Classification (GTDB taxonomy): domain Bacteria; phylum Actinomycetota; class Actinomycetes; order Actinomycetales; family Cellulomonadaceae; genus Actinotalea; species Actinotalea lenta. Next base: position 296,250 of record NZ_JAUQYP010000002.1, on the reverse strand, counting down.
AGGGGGACCATCGAGCGCAGCACGGCCTCCGGCTGCTCGAGGTGCTCCAGGACGTCACCGAGCACGACGACGTCGAACTGACCCGCCCCGAGCTCGGCGACGAGGTCGAGCTCCGCGAGGTTGCCCACCACCAGGCGGTCGAGCAGCGGCCTGGCGATCTCCGCGGCGGCGGGATCCATCTCGACACCGCTCACCGTGCACCCGCGGGCAGCGAGCGCCTGGGCGAGGTAGCCCGTCGCGCAGCCGACGTCGAGCACCCGGGAGCCACCGCCCACGAGGTCCAGCATCAGGGCGTGGCTGGTGTTGGCCGCGTCGGGATCGACGGTCGTGTCGTACGTCGGCATTCCCCAGTCTCCGGTCGCGGTCGCCCGACGGATGTCGGGAAGGCGACCCGTCAGCGGAAGAAGCCGTACACGTCCGCGATCAGATGGGTCGAGCCTCGTGCATTGTATGCGGTGACCTCTCCGCCGCTGTCCCAACCGACCACCGTGGCATTGGCCTGGTCACGGCCCCTGCTGGCGTTCAGGTCGGAGGTCCCGGGCTGGTCCGAGCCCCCGGGCCACACCGTCAGATAGGTCGCCGGCGCGGTCTCCTGGGTCGCCGTGAGGTTCACCAGGGCGAGCTGCGCGTCGGCCGCTCCGACGGCGTCGCGCAGCTGGAAGGTCCGCTGCTCCCCCTCGGTCAGCGGCGCGCTGGCGTCCCGGGTGTCGAAGGCACGCACGGGCTGCACCGGCGTGAAGCGGTACGAGCCGGACGGCCCGACCCAGCCGACGACGTCCACGACCACGTCCGCCGCGCCCCCGCGGAGGTAGACGTCGGCCTGGCCGCCCGACAGCGGGACCAGGGAGCGGTTGGCGGCGTCTCCCCCCGGCACGTTGTTGACCGTGGAGGTCAGGGTCGGGTCGCTGCCGTGCGGCACCACCGAGACGTAGCCGTCGTCCTTCGCGCCGACGGACACCACGTTGAGCATCGCCGCCGTCGCGTCCGCGGGCACGCCGTCGACGCCGGCCACGGTGAGGGTCCGGGTCTCCCCGCTCGCGAACTGCCCGCCCGAGGTGCGCGAGTCGTACAGCCGCGTCGCGGTGGGCAGGGGCGTGAACAGGTCGCCGGCGCCGTCGTCGGACCAGTAGCCGGTCACGTCGACGACCACGTGCACCGAGCCGGAGGCGTTGTAGACGCTGATCATGCCCTGACCGCCGACTCCCACGATGGTGCTCGCGGGAACGGTGTGGTGCGCGTCGGCGTTGAGGATCGAGGCTAGGGGTCGGTCGGCACCGGCCGGCCACACGGTCAGGAAGGTCGCGGTCGAGGCCGCCACCGCGGTGAGGGTGACCGACACGGCCTTCGCGTCCGCCGGGACGTCACCGACCCCGGCGACCTTGACGTCGGCGCGCGAGCGCGGCCCCAGGGACTGGGCGGACGGACGCGTGTCCAGCACCCGCTCCGGCGTGATCGCATGGAACGTGAGGTCGCCCACCAGCGGGACCGGGTCCACCGTCGGTGGGTTGTCCGTCCGGGTCACGACGACGCGCTGGTCGATGGGCACGACCCTGGCCCCGGTCGCCTGGTCCGTGCCCGTGACGTACATCGAGTACGTCCCGGCACCGACAGGGAGCCCGGCGCCGTTGGTGCCGTCCCACGTGACGGAGAGCCCGCCGTCGGACTGCAGCGCCACTCCCGAGTTCGTGGCGAACGTGTACCCGGTCAGGGGGTCACGGACGGTCAGCGACCAGGAGAGGTCCCCGATGGTCGACGCGGTGAGGGTCACGGGTTGGCCGGACGCGACGGTCTTGGGAGCGGTCGGGTCGATGAACGACGGCCCGATGAGCTGCTTGGCGCGGGTGCGGATCCAGGGCAGGGCCTCGTACCCGCCCTGGCCGGGGCACGCCGTGTAGGCGACGTCCCGGTGGCCGAGCACGCGCGGCAGCGTCACCCACTGGTGGTCGAACCGGGAGTTCTCGCCCCAGTAGGTGTAGTACCGCATCGTCGCGGTGGGGTCCCGGTGGTACTCCCGCAGGCGCCAGGCGACCAGGGTCGCGACGGCCTCCTGGGTGACCTGGGGCGGTGCCGCGGAGTAGGTGCCGAGCATCGAGATCCCGACCGTGCCCGTGTTGAACCCTCCCGCGTGCACGCCGATGACGGGCTCCGTGAGGGAGTTGTCCCGGCCCTCGTAGATGTTGCCCCACTTGTCGACGATGAAGTTGTAGCCGATGTCGCACCAGCCGCGACCGTCGATGTGGTACGCCTGGTCGCCACGGATCTTCTGCATCGCCTCGGCGACCGTGGAGTAGTCGTTGGAGTCCGCGGTGTGGTGCACCACGACACCGACCAGGCCATCGGCGACGGCCGGTTGGCACACCTGGGGGCGCGCACCCCACTGCTCGCGGGAGATGATCCGCGGTTGGCTGAGCGTGGGCAGGCCTGCCACGGCAGGGACGATCTGCGCCTGACCGGACCACGCCGTGCCCACGCTCTGGGCAGCTGCGGCGGGGATCGGCGGGACGTCCACGAGGGCGAGCTCGAGACCGGAGGCCTTCGCGGCCCGGTCGGCGGCGAACGACACCTGGACCGCGTCCGAGTCCCCGACCCACAGCGAGTCCGTGCCACCGCGCTTGGCGCGCTCGGCGTCCGGGGTGCCGGCGTCGGGGCTGTTGTCGGACGCGGGCAGGGCCGTCCAGTCCGTCCACGTGCCGCCCTTGCTGCGGGTGCGCACCTGCGGGTCCAGGCCCGCGACGTCGGCACCGTCGGGCCAGGTCAGGCCAAGGGTCTGGAAGTCGCCCGTCGTCATGGTGGCGCTCTGCACCCGACCGCCGCTGACGGCGTCCGCGACGAGCCGTCCCGTGCTGCCGGGCGCCGTCGGGGCCATGGCGAGGCCGTCGTGGGAGGTGGCGACCTCGACGTCCAGGGTGCGGACCTGGGCGGCCTCCGAGGCCGGCGGCGTCCTGGTGTCCGTGGCCGCAGCGGTCCGCGCGGCCGCGTCGAAGGCGTCGAGCTGGCTGGGGCCTCCGACGATGCGGTCCTCGAGGAGCGTCGGGGCGGGAGCGGCCGCATGACTGAGGGCGAGCGGGACGGCCAGGCCGAGAGCGGCCAGGGCTGCACTGACGACGATGCGGAGACTCATGCGAACCCTGACGCCGGACGTAACGGGAGTGGCTGGTGTTACTGATGTGACACGCGGCCTCTATGAGTGTCGGCATGCTCGGGCACCGGGTCAAGGACGCCCGTCCGGTTTGCCCACGAACATCCCGACGATTGACAACCGGGAGCGCCGCTACGCTTGCCGCACCATCCCGATCGGAGGTCCCCGTGCGCCTGCTCGTCACCGGAGGTGCCGGATTCATCGGCGCCAACTTCGTCCACCAGACCGTCGTGGACCGTCCTGACGTGGAGGTGACGGTCCTGGACGCGCTGACCTACGCCGGAGACCGCGCCTCGCTCGCACCGGTGGCCGACCGGATCACCTTCGTCACCGGCGACGTCGCGGACGCCGACGTGGTCGACCCCCTGGTCGCGGACGCCGACGCGGTGGTGCACTTCGCCGCGGAGTCGCACAACGACAACTCGCTGCACGACCCTTCGCCCTTCCTGCGCACCAACGTCATGGGGACCTTCACGCTTCTCGAGGCGGTCCGCCGGCACGACGTCCGGTACCACCACATCTCGACCGACGAGGTCTACGGCGACCTCGAGCTGGACGACCCGGCGAAGTTCACGCCCGAGACGCCGTACAACCCCTCGAGCCCCTACTCGTCGACCAAGGCGTCCTCCGACCTCCTGGTCCGGGCCTGGAGCAGGTCCTTCGGGGTGCGCGCCACGATCTCCAACTGCTCCAACAACTACGGCCCCTACCAGCACGTCGAGAAGTTCATCCCGCGGCAGATCACCAACGTCCTCGACGGGGTACGGCCCAAGCTGTACGGCACCGGGCAGAACGTGCGGGACTGGATCCACGTGTGGGACCACAACCAGGCCGTCTGGGCGATCCTCGAGCGCGGTCGCCTCGGCGAGACGTACCTGATCGGGGCCGAGGGCGAGCAGAACAACAAGGACGTGGTCGAGCTCATCCTGGAGCTGATGGGGCAGGCACCCGACGCCTACGACCTGGTCAGCGACCGGCCGGGGCACGACCTGCGCTACGCCATCGACGCCACCAAGCTCCGCACCGAGCTGGGCTGGCGGCCGCGGTACACGACGTTCCGCGACGGCCTCGCGGCGACGATCGAGTGGTACCGCACCCACGAGGAGTGGTGGCGGCCGCAGAAGGAGGCCACCGAGGCACGCTACGCCGAGCTCGGTCGCTGACGGTCACGGCGCCGTGAGGTAGCCGACCACGTCCGCTATCACGTTCACCGATCCGGACGTGTCCGAGTAGAACACCACGGTGGAGTGCGGCTGCATGCCGACCACGACGAGGTTCGGGATGTCCCGCCCCGGGATGTAGTTCACTGAGGACGCGTACGGGGGCGTGTCATCCCCGTTGAACGCCAAGGGGTAGACCCGGAGGTTGCCGAGAGCCGTCGGGTGCACCGCTGTCACGTTGAGCACCACCGCGGTCGCATCCGCAGGAATCCCGGCCGCACCTCCGAGGTCGACCTGGTACGGGATGCGCCCCGTGAGCGGGCCCTCCAGGTTCGTGCGGCCCGAGCCCGGGCGGGAGTCGATCACCCGGGTCGGCGTGATCGGCGCGTATGCACCCCCCGCGGACACCCAGCCCACGACGTCCAGGATCACGTCGACCCTGGTGGACGTCACCGAGTACAGCGAGATCGCGCCCGCGGCGGACAACGAGACCACGGTGGCGTTGGCCTTCGTCTGCCCCGGGGCATAGTTCACCGTCGAGGCGTTGGGGACCGCGGCACCCCCCGGGAAGACCCGTAGGTGCCCGAGTGCAGTCGCGCCGACCACTGTCACGTTGACCAGGACACCCGTGGCGTCGCTCGGGACCCCGGCGTGGCCCGCGACGTCCACCGTGTACACCTGCCTGGGGTCAAGTGCGCCGGCGAGTTGGCCTACGTGTGTCGCGAGGCGGGTGTCGAGCAGGCGCTGCGAGACCTGCGTCGTGATCCCCGAGCCGGACATCATGTATCCGGTGACGTCGAGGATGATCCGCACCGTGCTCGGTCCGCGCGTCGCATAGCACAGCTTGCCGTCGTCGGGTAGGCGGACGAATGCCGCGTTGGCAACCGACGCGCCGACCTCGAAGTTCACGGTGGACCCTCGGGGCGGGGCGGTGTTCCCCGTGCCCGAGCTGTCCGGGTACACCACGACGTATCCAGGCCCGGTGGGCCCGTCGGTCGTGACGTTGAGCACGGCCCCCGCCGCGGACTCGGGGACGCCCGCCGTCCCCGCGACCTGGACGCAGCGAGGGGCGTCGGGAGGCACGGCACGATCGTCCCGCACCCGCACGGGGGTCTGCGAGATGACGCCGCTGAGGCCCGGGAGCTCGAGCACCAGGCCGGCCGCCGTCGCCGTGCAGCCCGACAGGTGCAGCGGGGCAGCGTCCGCCGCGGGATCCGCCCCGCGGTAGTACGGGCCGGTGACCTGGGACGAGGTCGCACTGGCGACGGCCGATGCCCAGACGTAGTAGTCGCCTGGCAGGAGCCCCCGCACCGTGAACGAGCCGTCTGCGGCCACCGTCCCCAGGCGGGTCACCAGGTCTGGATCGGAAGGATTCGCGACGGTGACGGTCCGGTCCGTCAGGTCCGCTCCACCGGCGACGGTGCCGCTGACCGTGGCGCACCCATCCAGCCGGACCGATACCGTGCGCGCCTCGCCGGCGGCCAGGCTCACGGTCGTTGCAGCGGCCGCGCTCGCGGCGCCGAGCGCGCCATCACCGGCGTAGTACCGCCCGGTGTAGGGCGACTCGCGAGGCGCCCGGTTGGCGTCCACGAGGTAGGTCGAGCCCGGCAGCAGGCTCAGGCTTCCCCCGCTGCCCGTCGCGTCCGTCGGATCGAGGGAACCGGCCCCCCGGAGCACGACGGCTGAGGCAGGGTCGAGCGACGAACCGAGGTCGCGACCCGCCGAGTCGGCCACGTCCACCGTGAGCACCGCACGACTGACGGTGATGGGCGGAAGGCTGAGGGTGTCGCCGGGGTGCACGGTGATCACGGTCGCCTCGGAGTCGAGACCGAGCCGGCCGGTCGTCCCCTCGTCCACGTACCACCCGTCCAGGGACCACTCACCGTTGCCGAGCACGATCACGTTCAGTCGGCAGGTGGCGGTCGAGGACGTCGTGACGTCGAACTCGAACGGCCCTCCGTCCGCACCCAGCGCACCGACCAGGGCGGTCGGCACGGCTCCGCAGTCCAGGTGGGCCAGGACGGAACCGACCCCCGCGCCGGGGTCGACCGCAAGCGTGCCGCCGACGGTCGTGGCGACCACCGCCGCGGCCGGTGTCGCGCCGGCCACCGGGGCCACCATCACCATCACCGCCGCCAGGACCGTTGCCACTCGTGATCGTCGCACGCCACACCTCTTCGCCACGGACGCGGCCCCACGATCGCGGGCCCCTGGTGCAACGCTCCCAGAACGACCTCGAAAAGGGGATGATTCCGACATACGGTCCCCCGTATCGGTGGCGCCTGACACCCGTACGGGTCAACGCGACTCACCCGGGCTAGGCCCAAAGGCCTATCCGTTGCAACGCACCCCGTCGGCGGTCGGGACGCACGATCCTGCACAGGGTCTCCACGCGAACGGCGCGGCTCCACCGCCCGTCGTCCCACGTCTTCCACCTATTCTCGATCACGTGACCCGACGCCATGCCTCGTCCCGGCGCGCCCGCACCCCGCGGCACGCGCTGTCGCTGCGCGCGCACCGCGTGCGGCACACCGCCGCGCTGGTCATCGTCGCCGTGCTCGCCTTCACCGGCGCCGGGGTCGCCACGGCACTGAACCGGTTCGAGGGCAACGTCACGGTCGCCGACGCCATCTCCCTCGCCGGCCCCGCGCCGGCCCGCACCCCGTCGGCCAGCCCGGACGCGACGCAGACCGCCGCACCGGACCCGACCGACCCGCAGGCCGGCAAGGACGTCAACATCCTGATCATGGGCTCCGACGAGCGCGACGGCGCGAACGCCAAGATCGGCGGCTACGTGGCCGGCATGCGCTCGGACACCACGATCGTCGCGCACCTGTCCGCGGACCGGACCCGAGCCGAGCTCGTGTCGATCCCGCGTGACTCGCTGGTCGACATCCCGTCGTGCACCATGACGAACGGCAAGAAGTCCTACCCGCAGAAGCACGCGATGTTCAACTCCGCCTTCGCGACCGGCTGGGACATGGGTGGGGACATGGCATCCGCCGCCGGGTGCACGATCAAGACGGTCCAGGCCACGACCGGTCTGACGATCGACCACTTCGTGGTGGTGGACTTCGCGGGCTTCCAGCAGATGATCGACGCGGTCGGTGGTGTGCCGATCTGCATCCCGAAGAACTACTACTCGCCCGACGCAGGCCTGAACGTCAAGGCCGGCTTCCAGACCCTGGACGGCCCCACCGCGCTCGCCTACGCCCGCGCCCGCAAGGGCACGAACATGAACGGGTCGGACCTGCAGCGCACCACGCGCCAGCAGGCGCTGATCGCCGCCATGGTGCGCGAGCTGAAGTCCAAGAACCTGCTCACCAACGTGGGCGAGCTGCTGCAGTTCCTGGACGCGGCGACCAAGTCGCTCACGGTGGACCCGGGCCTGAGCCACCTCACCGACATGGCCGGCCTGGCTCTCAGCCTGAAGAACCTGCACACCGATCACATCGTGTTCATGACCATCCCGGTGGCCACCGCACCGTCGGACCCGAACCGCGTCGTGTGGACCTCCGCGTCCTACAAGGTCTGGGACCGCATGGCCAACGACGAGCCGGTCACCGAGACGGAGGTCACGCCGTCGACCAGCCCGACACCGCCCACGGCCGGCTCCTCGACGCCGGGCGACGCGGGCAGCCCGGCACCCGGCAGCACCGGCACCTCGGCGCCGACCCAGACCTCCACACCGACCGTCGCGCCGATCCCGAATCTCGACACCACCTCGGCCACGGACGGCGGCGTCTGCGGCTGACGCCGCGTCGCACCACGGCTCCGCGACCATCCGTGCATAGGCTCAAGCGTGCCCCGTCCATCCGGCCCCTCTGATCCCGAGCGCAGGGGGGCGGACGCGCCCCCGCCCAGCTTCCCGCCGAGCAGCCCGCCCCGCCGTGACCACGGCTCGACTCCGCCCATCCGGGTCACCCCGCGCGAGCCGGCGGCCCGCCCTGCTCCCGGCCCCGAGCAGGGCTCCGCGCGGCCGGGGACCGCCGCCCGGCCCACCCGCCCGGTCTCGTACGCACCGACACGGCCCGCGGGCCGCCCCGCCGCGCCGGAACCGCGCCGGCCTCAGGGTGCGGTGCCGGCCGTCCAACGCCCGCGGCGACGCTGGGGCCGACGGGTGGCCTGGACGCTGGCTCTGGTGCTCGTGCTCCTGCTCGCGTGGCCCGTGGGGCTGCTGATCTGGGCGAACGGCAAGATCGAGCACGTCGACGCCCTGAGCGGCACCCCGGACTCCGGGTCCGCGACCACGTACCTGCTCGCGGGGTCCGACGCGCGTGGTGGCGCGGACGGAATCCCGGACGACGGCACGCTCGGGGCGCGCACGGACACCATCATGCTGCTCACAGCGCCCGCGCACGGACCGGCTTCCCTCATCAGCCTGCCCCGGGACACCTACGTCGACATCCCCGGGCACGGCCCGGCCAAGCTCAACGCCGCCTACGCCTACGGCGGGGCACCGCTGCTGGTCACGACGGTCGAGAAGCTGACCGGCCTGCACGTCGACCACTACGCGGAGGTCGGGCTGGGCGGCGTTGCGGAGATCGTCGACGCGGTCGGCGGCGTGACCCTGTGCTTCGACCCGAAGGTCGACAAGGTCACCTTCCCGATCAACGACCCGGACTCCGGGCTCGTCTGGCAGGCCCCCGGGTGCCGGAAGGTCGAGGGGACGACGGCGGTGGCCTTCGCCCGCATGCGCAAGGCCGACCGCGAGGGCGACATCGGGCGCGCACGGCGCCAGCAGGAGCTGATCTCCGCGGTGTCGGGCAAGGTCAGCCAGAAGTCCCTGGTGCTGCAACCCGCGCGCCAGGTCGCGCTGATCGACGCCGGGCTCGGCGCGCTGCGGGTCGACCAGCGCTCCACCATCGTGGACCTGGGGCGCCTCGCGCTGGCGTTCCGGGCCGCGACCGGGCCGGGCGGGGTGCGGGGCACCCCGCCGATCGCCAACCCGGACTACCGGCCCGGCGGCGTGGGGTCGACGGTCGAGCTCGACCCGGACAAGACACCTGCCTTCTGGAAGGCCGTGGCGGACGGGACGCTCGAGCCAGGGTCCGTCGGCGGCCTGGGCTGAGCGCCCGCGCGGGACAGGCGGTCGGCCATCGCGGTGAGACCACGCTGGACGGCCCGCCGCACCGGACGGTGCAGCACCCGCTCGACCCCACGGTGCACGGCGAGCGCGATCAGCACGCTCACGGCGGCGGCCACGGCGAGCGTGACGTACCGGGGCAGGTGGTCGTGCAGCGCCTGGATGACGAACCGGCCCCAGTACTGGTGCACCAGGTACAGCGGGTAGGTGAGCGCACCGACCGCGGTCAGGCCGCGCCAGTCCCATCGGCGCGCCGGCGTCAGCGTCACCGCGGCCACCGCGGCCACGCACGCGACTGCGACGGCGCAGACCAGCGCGGTGCTGGGCTGGAACGGGGTGAGCCGGGCCAGCATCGTGGCGCGCCCCACACCCGCGGTCGCGGCGCCCAGGGCGGCGTTGCCGGCCACGATCGCCCATGGCCACCAGCTGTGCCCGTCGCGCCAGATCAGGAACAGCGCCATGCCTGCGGCGAAGAACGGCGCGTACCCGCCGATCAGCAACGTCGCCCAGGGCTCGGCTGACGTGTGCTCGGCGAGCACCGCGAGCACCGGCCAGGCGGTCGAGAACGCCAGCACACGCCGCCGGGACAGCCCGACCGCCGCGAGGACCACCACGAGCAGGTAGAACCGCAGCTCGGCCCACAGCGTCCAGTACACCCCGTCCACGGGGCTGACCCCGAACACGGACTGCAGCAGCGTCGCGTTCACCGCCACCTGCCCCGCCGAGAGCTGACGCACGGACGTCCACCAGGTCCCCAGCAGCAGGCTGGTCAGCGCGAGTGCCGCCCAGTAGGCCGGGTAGATCCGGGCGACCCGCGAGGCGATCACGTTCGCCACGGGCCGGTCCCACGCCGTCCACAGGATGACGAAGCCGCTGATCACGAAGAACAGCTCCGGCGCCAAGGAGAGGTAGATCGCCACGTTGCCCAGCACCGGGAACCGGACCCCCGAGCCCCACTCCGGGCTACGGGCCGTGAAGTGGTAGAGCAGCACCCCGGCCGCGGCGAGGAAGCGCAGCCCGTCCAGCGCCCTGAGCCGGGACGGCGTCCCGGCGGACGGCGGGGGCACACGGCCCGTCCACTCGCTGCCGGTCGCGACTGCCGTCGTTATCATTTTGTGACCTTAAGCAGACGCGTCCCGATGCCGCACGACAGGTCCCGACTTCTGCACAGTCTCTTCGCGTCGGCTCAACGCGCCGCCCCTGGCCCGGCACGCGGGTGAATCGCATCTTCACCTCACGGCCGCCCGTGAACCGCCCTCCCGCGGGGGACGCGAGGACTAGTGTCGGCGTGCGCTGGGTCAGGTCAGGGGGGCAGATGTCGGCGGGGAGCACCGAGTCGAGCAGGTTGGCGGCCGTGCTCGTCGCCCTGGGCGTCCTCACGGCGCTGTGGGGTGTCGCCTACGACGTCGCGGGGATCACCCAGGCGCCCGCGGGCATCACCGTCCCGGTCGCGGTCGCCCCGGCGAACGCCGCCGGCGCCCCGGACACCGCCTCGGTGCAGGTCCCGGACGTGACGGTGCAGGACGGTTGGCTCGCTCCTGCGCAGGCCAGCGGGGTCCGGCTCGGCAGTGTCGACGGCTACCTCAGCCTGCACGCCTGGCGATCGACCCGGACGGAGCAGGCGCTGGCGCGCGGGGACTGGATGCTCGGAGGGGCGGGTCTGCTGGCGATGGCGTTGCTGCTGCGGCCCGTCCTGCGGTCGACGGCGGCCGGCCGCCCGTTCATCCCGGGCAATGCGGGTCGGCTGCTGGGGGCCGGAGCGGTGATCGCGGTGATCGGCACGGCGGCACCGCTCCTCCCGGAGCTGGCCGGGGCGCTCGTGCTGAACCGCACCGGCCTGGACGAGTCGGGGATGCTCGTGCCCGCCCTGGCGTGGCGCCCGGTGCCGCTGCTGGTCGGCACGGTCGTCGCCGCGCTCGCCGCCGCTTTCCGGCACGGCGAACAGCTGGTCGAGGACGCCGAAGGGACCGTCTGACCGCCCCACCCGGGTGGTGCCGGTGCCCGGCGGCCCGTTGCCCGGGTCAGCCGGCGGTGAAGCCGGTCGCCTGGGCCCCGGACGCCTTGGCCCGCAGGCGCTCGCCCTTGGCGACGGCCTGGGCCCGCAGGTCCGTCTGGAACGACACCATGGCCCCGCGCAGCTCCGCGGCGTGCTCCCCGTCACCGGCGGCCAGGATGCGGACCGCGAGCAGCCCGGCGTTGCGGGCGCCGCCCACGGACACGGTCGCCACCGGGACCCCGGCCGGCATCTGGACGATCGACAGCAGCGAGTCCAAGCCGTCCAGGTGGGCCAACGGGACCGGCACGCCGATCACCGGCAGCGGCGTCACGGACGCGAGCATGCCCGGCAGGTGCGCCGCTCCCCCGGCACCCGCGACGATCACGCGCAGCCCGCGCTCGGCAGCCGAGCGGCCGTAGTCCACCATGTCCTGCGGCATCCGGTGCGCGGAGACCACGTCGGCCTCGTAGCCGACGCCGAACTCGTCGAGCACCTCCGCGGCGGCCTGCATCACCGGCCAGTCGGAGTCCGAGCCCATCACGACACCCACGAGCGGCTGCACGTCCACGCGTCCTCCCTCCGCGCCCGCCACCCGGGCGCGACCCTCAGCCTGCCAGATCGGCCGTGCCCTGGATCAACGCCGCCCCGGCCCGGGCCCGGGCGCGCAGGTCCGCCACGTCGTCGCCCACCGCGGTCACGTGCCCGAGCTTGCGGCCGGGCCGCACACCCTTGCCGTACAGGTGGACGCGGAGGTGCGGATCGGCCAGGACCTGCGGCAACGCGTCGGTCAGGCGCTCGCGCGAGCTGCCGAGCACGTTCACCATCACGGCGTGCGGGGCTCGGGCCCCCGGGTCGCCCAGGGGCAGGTCCAGGACCGCGCGCAGGTGCTGCTCGAACTGGCTCGTCACGGCGCCGTCGATGGTCCAGTGCCCCGAGTTGTGCGGCCGCATCGCGAGCTCGTTGACCAGCACCCGCGACCCGTCCGGCCCCGAGACCTCGAACATCTCGACCGCGAGCACACCGGTGACGTCCAACCCCTCCGCGACCGTGGTCGCCGCCTGCACGGCTGCGCGTGCCACCGCCGGATCCAGGTCGGGCGCGGGCGCGACGACCTCCGCGCACACCCCGTCGCGCTGCACCGTCTCCACCACCGGCCACGCCCGGACCTCGCCGGACGGCCGGCGCGCCAGCAGCACGGCGAGCTCGCGGACGAAGTCCACGGCCTCCTCCGCGAGCAGCTCGGGCCCCCCGGAGGCCGCGGCGTCGAACCAGTCGGCGACCTGGTCGGCGGACGTGACCACCCGCACGCCCTTGCCGTCGTACCCGCCGCGGGCCGTCTTGACCACGGCCCGGCCGCCCATCTGCGCCAGGAACGCGGTCAGGGCGTCGGCGTCCGGGACGGGGGCCCACCGGGGCCCGGGCACGCCCAGCTCCGCGAGCCGGGCCCGCATCGCGAGCTTGTCCCGCGCGTGCAGGAGCGCCTGCGCCGAGGGCCGCACCGGGACCCCCAGCTCGGCCACCGCGGCCAGCACGTCGGCCCCGACGTGCTCGTGCTCGAAGGTGAGCACGTCGGCCCGCGGACCGTCCGCCCCGCCGCGGACCAGCTCCAGCACGTCCGCGACCTCGCGGGGCGCGCCCACCGGAGCGTCGACCACCACCTGGGCCGCCGACACGTCGGGACCCTCGACCAGGACCCGCAGGCGCACACCGAGGGCCGTCGCGGCCGGCGTCATCATCCGGGCCAGCTGTCCGCCGCCGATCACGGCCACCACCATCGTCACGGGCGCCGAGCGTACCCGGCGCCCCGGCACGTTAGCCTTGCCACGTGCGTGCGCGACTGATCGAGCTCTTCCGGTTCGGCTCCGTCGGCGCGCTCGCCTACCTGGTCGACGCGGGGCTCTTCAACCTCCTCCGGTTCGGACCGGGCGAGATCCTCGGCCACAAGCCGCTCACGGCGAAGGTGATCTCCGTCGCGGTGGCGACCCTGGTGTCCTGGATCGGCAACCGGTACTGGACCTTCGCGGAACGGCGCACCACCACCCGGGGCCGCGAGCTCGTCGTGTTCGCGGTGGTCAACGTGGTCGGGATGGCCATCGCGCTGGTGTGTCTCGCGGTGTCGCACTACCTGCTCGGCCTGACCTCACCGCTCGCGGACAACATCTCCGCGAACGTGGTCGGCCTGGGTCTGGGCACGCTCTTCCGGTACGTCGCCTACCGACGCGTCGTGTTCACCTCGACCGAGCCGCTGCGGTCAGCGGCGGCCACGGCGGCCGCGCCCCGGTGACACCGCCGAACCCCGGGGCAGCACGACCTCGGGGTCGTACAGCCGCGGCACACCGGCCAGGAAGATCGCGAAGATCGGCGGTCGCCGCTGCGCGAGCTCGAGCCTGCCGCCGTCGGCGGTCACCAGGTCCCGCGCCAGTGCGAGACCGAGCCCCGTGCCCTTGCCGGACGTGACCTCGCGCTCGAAGATCCGGGCCGCGAGCTCGTCGGGCACACCGGGCCCCTCGTCCAGCACCTCCACGGCCACGGCGCCGCTGGAGCCCGAGGGCCGCGAGCGCACCGTCGTGGTCCCGTCGCCGTGCTTGAGGGAGTTCTCGATCAGCGTGGCCAGCACCTGCGTGAGCGCCCCCGGGGTGGCCAGGACGGTGGTGTCCGCAGGCACCTCGACGGAGAGCGTGCGCCCCGCCCTCGCGAATGCCGGACCCCACTCCTCGTGCTGCTGGTGCACGACCTCGAGCAGGTGCACGGCCTCGGTCGTGCCGCCGGTCGCGCTGCGCGAGCGACGCAGCAGGTCGTCGACGACGGCGACCAGCCGCTCGACCTGCCCCATCGCGATGCGGGCCTCCTCACGGACCACGTCGGAGTCCGACGCGAGCGAGATCTCGTCCAGACGCATCGTCAGCGCGGTCAGCGGCGTGCGCAGCTGGTGGGAGGCGTCCGCGGCGAACTGTCGCTCCACGGCCAGCCGCCCCGCCAGCCGGTCCGCGCTGCGCCCGAGCTCCGCGGCCACCAGGTCGATCTCCTCCACCCCGGAGGCCTTCAGGTGCGGACGGACCTGGCCCGAGCCGAGCTGCTCGGCGCTGGCCGCCAGGTAGATCAGCGGGGCGGAGAGCCGTCGCGCCGACCACAGCGCCACCGCGATCCCGGCGCCGAACGCCACCAGCGACGCTGCGACGACGAGCGCGACCGCACGTGCCGACTCCCAGAACACGTCCCACCACGACAGCGTGAAGATGATCACCGCGTCGGACTCCGGGGCGCGCACCACGGTCGGGTACGCGCGTCCACCGATCGGCTTGCCGGCCCGCACCCGGGTGCCGTCCTGGGCCAGCACGGTCACCGACGCGGGCAGGTTGCCGTGCTCACCACCCACGTACGCCTCGAGCAGGTCCTCGGTGATCGGCCGACCGTTGGCCACCCGGACGTCGACCTGCCGGGCCAGCGCCGCGGCGCGGTCGTCACGGTTGCGCAGCTCGGTGTCCCGCACCAGGCGGGCGCCGTAGAACGCCAACGGGATGCCCAGCAGGACGACCGCGACGGTGACCGCCGCGATGGTCGCCTGCAGGACGCGGCGACGCACTCAGTCCCGCCTCAGGCCGGGCCCGACTCGAACCGGAAGCCCATCCCGCGCACGGTCGTGATGTAGCGCGGCGCACCCGCGTCGTCGCCGAGCTTGCGGCGCAGCCACGACACGTGCATGTCGAGCGTCTTGGTCGAGCCCGACGGGTCCGAGCCCCAGACCTCCCGCATCAACGTCTCGCGGCCCACCACCGAGCCCGCCTCCCGGACCAGGGCGGTGAGGAGGTCGAACTCCTTGGCGGTCAGGTGAAGCTCGCGGTCCGCCTGGAACGCACGATGTGCACCCAGGTCGACCTTGACGTCCCGGGCCCGCAGCTCGTCCTCCTCGGTGCCGTCGGCGTGCGTGCGGCGCAGCAGCGCCCGGACGCGCGCGAGCAGCTCGGCGAGGCGGAACGGCTTGGTGACGTAGTCGTCGGCGCCCGCGTCCAACCCCACCACGAGGTCGACCTCGTCGGCCCGGGCGGTGAGGATCAGCACCGGGATGGCCAGACCGTCGTTGCGCACCCGGCGCGCGACGTCCAGGCCGTCCATGTCTGGAAGCCCGAGATCGAGGATGATCATGTCGGCGGAAGGGGCGCTGTCGATCGCCCCTTGACCAGTCCCTTGCACGACGACGTCGTAGCCCTCGCGACCGAGGGCGCGGGCCAAGGGCTCGGCAATAGCGGGGTCGTCCTCAGCCAAGAGCACGCGAGTCATGGGCCCATGCTGCCACAGCCCCGCTCCACCACCGCGGATTGGTGGGCCGGAACGCCGGGCTGCGACCTCGGGCTGACCCCGGGGTGCCGTGCTGGGGATCGCCAACGGCTGGCTCGGTACCGCGATCCTGCTGGCCAGGGTGCAGACGGTCGCGCTCGTCGTGCCCTGGCGCGACCTCGGGCTGGTGCTCGCGGTGGCGCTCGCCGCCGGCCTGCTCGCCTCGGTGCTGCCAGCCCGGTCCGCGGCGCGCACCCCGCCGGTGGAGGCGCTCGGCACGCAGGAGGCGACGCGTCCACGGATCCACCCCGTGGGCACGCGTCCACAGCACGCCGGGCCCGTGCAGGGCGCCCGCCGCCGAGGGCGGCACCCTGCCCGCATGCGCTTCACGCTCGAGCCCGGCGGTGACGTCCACGTGCCCGACGGTGTGGCGCTCGCGGCGTGCCGGCCCGGCCTGGTGGAGCTGGTGGGCAGCACCGCCCTGGCCGAGGCACCGCTCTCGGTGGCGGGTCGCCCGCTCACGGAGGACCAGGTGGCCGGGGTGGCGCCCTGGGTGGAGGGCAGCCGCGTCGCGGTCGCGGCGGGCACGGCGCCTGCTCCGGGGCCGCTCCGGTCCGGATCGAGGGCCGGCCGGTGGCAGGTGGCCGTCACCGCCGGACCCGACGTCGGCTCGTGCGCGGCGGCCCGCGGGCGGCCGCCGGCGGTGCGCGTGGGCTCGGCCGACGGCTCGGACCTGCGGCTCACCGACGCTGCGGTGCTCGCCCGGCACGGCACGCTGCACCGGGTGCTGGGCCGGTGGTGGTGGCGGGAACGCCGCCGCTGGGCCGTCCCGCGGCCGGTCCGGACGACCGGCGTCCGGGTGGGCGGTTGCACGCTGGTGCCCGCGCGGCCGGGCGAGGACGCGCGGGTACCGTCGCGCGGCCCGGTATGGGCCTGGCTGACCCCCGCGGCGGGCGGGGTGGCGATGGCGGTCGCGTTGCGCACGCCCGCGCTCGCGCTGCTCGCGCTGGCCGCCCTGCTGCCGACGCTCGGCAGGCTGCGCCCGGTCCGCCGGCCGCGCCCCTGGGGCCCAGATCCCGCCGAGAGCGTCGTGCTGGCCACCACGTGCGGCGAGCGCGAGGTGGCGTGGTGGGCGTCGGCCAGGGGCGGCGTCGCACTGGTGGGCGCGCGCGCCGCAGCCCTGGACGCGGCCCGGGCGCTGGTGGCCGCCGCCCTGCTGGATCCGGGCGTCGAGGTGGTGCTGGTGACCGACCGGTCGACCGACTGGACGTGGTGCCGGTGGTCGCCTCGGGTGCGGGTGGGCCTGCCGCGGACGGCCCTGCGCCGCGCCCTGGTGGTCGTGGACGGCGGATCCGGCACGGCCGTGCAGCAGTGGTGGCGGCGCCAGGACGACGTCGGCGTACTTCTGCTTGCTGGCGACACTCACCAGGTTCCCGCCTGGTGTCGCCACGTGCTCGCTGCCACGGATCCCCGCCTGCCCCGCGCGGGCTCGCCGTGGGCCGACGCCGTGGCACGCACGCTCGCCGGACACGCGCGGCCGGGCGACGACCTGCCCCGCGCCGTCAGTCTCACCGGGCTCCTGCGACGACCGGCGTCCGGCGGAGTCCTGACCGTCCCGCTCGGGCTCGGCCCACGCGGCGTGGTCGACCTCGACCTCATCGCGGACGGACCGCACCTGCTGGTCGCGGGGACCACGGGCGCGGGCAAGTCCGAGCTGCTGCGGTCCCTGGTCCTGGCGCTCGCGGCCCGCTACCCGCCGTCCCGGGTGGCCCTGGTCCTGGTGGACTTCAAAGGCGGTGCGGGTCTGGGCGCCTGCCACCGGTTGCCGCACGTGGCGGGCACGGTCACCGACCTCGACGCCCACGCCGCGGCGCGTGCCCTGGCCGGCGTCCGCGCGGAGCTGCGGCGCCGCGAGCGCCTGCTCGCCGCGGCCGGGTGCGCGGACCTGGAGGACCTGCGCGCCCGGGGGCCGGCGCCGCCCAGGCTCGTGGTGGTGGTCGACGAGCTCCTGGCGCTGCGCGAGGACCTGCCCGACGTGCTGCCCGCTCTCATCCGTCTGGCGTCGCAGGGTCGATCGCTGGGCATCCATCTGGTGCTCGCCACCCAGCGCCCGGCCGGGGCCCTGGATGCCCAGGTCCGGGCGAACGTCCCACTGCGGGTGTGCCTGCGCGTGGCCGAGGCGCACGACTCCGTGGACGTGCTGGGCACGCCGGAGGCGGCGACGATCCCCGCGGACCTGCCGGGCCGGGCGCTGCTGCGCCGCGCGGACCTCCCCGTCGAGCGCGTGCAGACCGCCTGGGCTGCGCTGCCCGCCGAGCACGACGCCCCGGTCTGGGCGCCGGCCTGGCCACCACGGCCCGCACCCGGCACGGTCGACGACCCGGCCAGCGCCCTGGTCGGTGCGGTGTCGCGCTCGTCGCCGACGCCCTTGTGGCGACCGGCGCTCCCGGACCGCTGTGACGTCGACGACCTCGAGCGCCTGGTCGGCGGGGTCGACGACGACCCGGGCAGCGAGGCGTCGCCGCGGGGACTGCGGGCGTGGTCGGCGAGCCCGCTGCGTCTCGGGCTGGTGGACCTGCCGGACACTCGGCGTACCGACCCCCTGACCTGGGACCTGGGCCGCGGGCCGCTCGTGCTGGCCGGACCCGGCGGCTCGGGGCGCACCACGGCGCTGCGCACGGTCGCCCAGGTGGCGCTGCGCACGGGCCTGACCGTGCACGTCCTGCACGCAGGTGGCTGGAGCTGGCCACGCGGCGCACCGGGCGGCCAGGGCACCGTGGTCGGCGCCGACGACCCGCGCCGAGCCCTCCGCCTGCTCGAGCTGCTGGCCGAGGGACCGGGGCGTCGGGACGTGCTCCTGGTGGACGACGTGGGCGCCGTGCTCGCAGCACTGGCCCGGCTCCCGCGCGGGGCCGGCGACCGCGCCCTGGTCGACCTGGCCGCGACGACCGTGCCGGTCGCCTGCGCCGGTCACGCTCGCGACGTCCGGGGGCTCGACGGAACCCGGGTGCGCCTGGGCGCCGCACCACCGGGCGGCGCGAACCCCGGCGCCGCGGCGCCCGGTCGCGGGGTCCGGGAGAGCGACGGTGCGGTGTGCCACGTCGCGGTGCCCGTGGACGGCCCGGCGCGCGCCGCCGGACCGCCGGCCGACCTCCCCCGGTCCGCCCCGCTGCGGCTCGCGCCACTGCCCCGTCACGTCGACGGGCTCGGTCCGTGGCGCGGGGCGTGGGGCGCACCGCTGGGTCGAGGCGGCGACGACGCACGGGAGCTGGTGGCCGATCTCGGACGGGGCCTCCTCGTGTGCGGACCGGCCAGGTCGGGGCGCTCCGCCGTGCTGGCGCGCCTGGCGGCGGGTGCGCCGCAGGGCGTCGACGTGCTGGTCGCGGCGCCGTCCGACCTGGACCACGCGGTCGGCCGTTGGGCGCGCTCGAGCGGCGGCCGTCGGCTGTTCGTGGTGGACGACGCCGACCTCGCGTTGCGGGGACGCCCCGACGTCGAGGACCGCCTGGTGGAGTGGGTGCTCGCGGCCGAGGCCGGCGACGCCGGGGTTCCTCGCGTGGCGGTGGCCGCCCGCACCGACCGCGCGGCCGGAACCTTCCGCGGGCTGGTGGCAGCGCTCCGCGGTGCAGCGTCCGTCGTGCTGATCGACCCGATGACGCCTGGGTCGTCGGAGGTGGCGGGGTTCGACCTGGCGCGGGTCAGCGACCCCCGTCGGGTCCCGGGCCGCGGTGCGCTGGTCGAGTCGGGCGTCGCGACACCGCTCCAGCTCGCGGGCCCGGACGACGCACGAGCGTGGCCGGACGCGGGGCGGGGCCGGACGGGCGGCACCGAGCCCGCGGCGGCACCGTGCGCCCCCGCGGTCGCACCGTGATCAGGTGTGCGTCGGGCGGCTCGGCCGCGCCGGCTTCTTCGGCATCGCGGGCTCGACACGCGCGAGGCCGGCCGCACGGTTCGCGCGCCACGCGTCCGCCACCAGCACGGCGACGAGGACCACCGCGAGTGCAGCCGTCGCCCACGTGGTGGCGATCACCGCGGGCGAGGCCACTCCGGCGCCGATGATCGTCCCCGCGCTGCCCGCCTGCACGAGCTGCCACGTCACGACGGTGGCGCGCGCGGGCCGGGTGCCCGTGCGCACGAGCGAACGGGTGACCAGGGCGAGTGCGCCCGCGAACACCAGGGCGAACACCACCAGCCCGACGGCGGTGCCGACGGAGTCGGCGCGCCCGCGCAGCAGCTGGATCGCCATCCAGGCCGCGGCGGCCACCAGGCCGAGGACCTCGATGCCGACCCCGACGACGACGGCGATCGACAGGGGGCGTGACGTCACGCCCCCGACCCTACGACCATCCCCCCAGGGGACGCGCACCCGCCGCCGGGCTGCGCCGGCCGGTCGCGCTCCCGGGTCCGCCGGGTCCGCGCCGGTCCAATGACCGGAGAGGGACCTTGGTCCCTTCCCCCTGAGCGCCGCCGCCGAACGGCCTACCCCGATCGGGCGATGTGAGGAACGCCTCATTCGTGACCGGAGCGAAACACTGTCGTGACCCCTTGTGCATCGGGACTTCAGGTGTGACGCTTGGACAAGTCGTAGGACGTTCTACGAACCCCCACCGAATGATCCACCTCCGTCGGAGTGTGCGATCACCTGTGTCCCGAGGAGTGACGAATGGACTGGCGCCACCGCGCTGCCTGCCTGGACGAGGACCCGGAGCTGTTCTTCCCGATCGGCAACACCGGTCCGGCCCTGCAGCAGATCGAGGACGCGAAGGCCGTGTGCCGACGCTGCCCCGTCACCGAGACCTGCCTCAAGTGGGCGCTGGAGTCCGGCCAGGACGCCGGCGTCTGGGGCGGCCTGTCCGAGGACGAGCGCCGCGCTCTCAAGCGCCGGACCGCTCGGGCTCGCCGCGCCGCCAGCTGACTGACGAGGGCCCCGCGATCTCCCCCGGTCGCGGGGCTCTTTCATGCCCGGCCACGGGTGTCTCCCGCTGGGCCGGGCGCCGCTCACGGGTGGGACTCGCGCAGGTCCAGCTCGAGCACGACCTGCGTCCCGCCGCTCTCCCGCGGCTGCCACTCGATGGTGCCGTGCAGCTCGTACCGCACCAGGGTCGACACGATCTGGGTGCCCAGGCCGCCGCTGCGGCTGCGGGCATCCGGGAGCCCGCGGCCGTCGTCGGCGACCACCGCACGTAGGTGAGCCCCGGACCGCTCGGCGGTGATCTCCACCGTGCCGGGGCGCCCGTCGGCGAAGCCGTGCTCGACGGCGTTGGTGACCAGCTCGGTGAGCACGAGCGCGAGCGCGGTGGCAGCCTCGGCGGGCACGAGGCCGAACGACCCGACCCGCACGGTGCGCACCGACCCACCGGCCGACGCGACGTCCGCCGCGAGCCGCAGGCTCCGGTCCACGAGCGCGTCGAAGTCGACGGTCTCGTCCAGGGTCTGCGAGAGCGTCTCGTGCACCTGCGCGATGGTGGTGACGCGGCGGATGGCCTCGCCGAGGGCCTCGCGCGCCTCGGTGGACGTCATCCGTCGGGCCTGGAGGCGCAGCAGCGCCGCGACGGTCTGCAGGTTGTTCTTCACCCGGTGGTGGATCTCGCGGATGGTGGCGTCCTTGCTGAGCAGCTCGCGTTCCCGGCGCCTCAGCTCGGACACGTCCCGGCACAGCAGCACCGCGCCGGACCGCCGCTTGCCCTCGGTCAGCGGCACCGCCCGCAGCGACAGGCACACGCCCCGGGACTCCACGTCCGTACGCCACGGGGCGCGGCCCGTGACCACGAGTGGGAGCGACTCGTCGGTCTGCGTGTGCTCCTCGAGCAGGCCGGTGGTGACCTCGGCCAGGGACTGGCCGACCAGCGAGCCCAGGACCCCCAGCCGGTGGAAGCAGCTCAGCGCGTTGGGGCTGGCGTAGAGCACCTCGCCCTCGGAGTTCAGCCGGATCAGCCCGTCGCCCACGCGCGGCGCTCCCCGGCGCGGCCCGGTCGGCGCGTTGGGCGAGGGGAACTCACCCCGCGAGATCATGCCGAGCAGGTCGTCGGCGGCCTCGACATAGTTGAGCTCGAGCCTGCTCGGGGTGCGCGCACCGCCGAGGTTGGTCTGCCGCGCGATCACCGCGATGGGCCGCCCCTCCCGGACCACCGGCACGGCTTCCTCACGCACGGCGTAGGTGCCGAACCAGCGCGGCTCGCGCGAGCGCTGGATCGCCACGTCGTGCAGGGCGCGCTCGAGCTGCTGGCGCTGCCCGTCCGGGGCCCTCGTGCCGACGATGTCGTCGTAGTGCACCGTGGCACCGGTCGACGGGCGCGCCTGGGCGACGGCCACGAACCCGCCCTCCAGGTCCGGCAGCCACAGCACGAGGTCGGCGAACGCCAGGTCCGAGATGAGCTGCCAGTCCCCGACGAGCAGGTGCAGCCACTCGGCGTCCGCCGGGGTCAGGTCGGAGTGACGCGCGACGAGGGTGCTGATGGTCGACACGACCCCGAGCCTAGGCGCACGGGCTGTTAGCCTCGGACCACCAGCGGCGGAGGGGAACCACGGTGCACGTGACGGCCGAGGCCAGGTTCGGGGCGGACCCGCAGACCGTGGCCGCGATGTTCGCCGACGAGGGTTTCGTGCGCGCGAAGGTCGAGGCTTCCGGCGCGCTGAGCCACACCGCCGGGGTCGTGGGCGACCCGGACAGCGGCTTCACCGTGACGACCCGGCGGCAGATGCCGACCGATTCGATCCCGGTGCAGTTCCGCTCCCTCGTCGGGGGCACGCTCGAGGTCCGTCAGGTGGAGGCGTGGGAGCCGGCCGGGAGCGACGGCCGGCATGGCACCGTCGTCGTCGAGGTCACGGGCGCCCCCGTGCGCCTGACGGGGACGATGCACCTGACCGGGGACGCGGCAGGGTCGACGATGGCCGTGGCCGGCGAGCTGCGGGCCTCCATCCCACTGTTCGGCGCGGCCGTCGAGAAGGCCATGGCCGAGGCCGTGCTCGCGGCGCTCACGGCCGAGGAGGGCGCTGCCCGCAGCTGGCTCGCCCGGCCCGACCCGGCCCCCTGAGCGTCGGCGCGTCAGCGCACGTGGCGCAGTCGACGGATCTCCTCGGAGTGCAGGTCCTCAGCGATGCGTGACGCCCAGTCCTGCACGTCCGGCCACGCGCGGAAGTCACCCTGCTCGGCCTGGACGAGCGCCACGACGGCGCGCTCCGCGAGCGCGAGACCGCCACGGTCGAGCCGCCCGGCGAACGTCTTGTGCCCCCGCGCCCCCATGCGCCGCATGATCGGGCCGATCTCCTCGGGGTCGCCCATCGGCGCCGGCGGGTCGCCCACCGGGCCGGACGAGAAGAGCCACACCGGACGCTGGGCGAGCCGGCCGGCGAACCGGTCCACGAAGGCGCGCGCCCCGGCCGCCCACCGACCGACGTAGACGGCGGACCCCAGGACCACGGCGTCGAAGGGCTCGACGTCCTCGACGTCGTCCGGGTCCGTGACGTCCACGTCGAACCCGGCACCCCGCAGGACGTCGGCGATCGCCTCGCCGATCTCCCGGGTGGCCCCGTGCCGCGAGGCGACAGCCACCATGACTCTCATGCGTCCACCCCCTCGGGGTCCCGATGCCTCAGCCTCACCCGAACACGGGCCGCCGTCGTGGGCCGCAGGTCCCGAGGTCCGACGTTCCCGCCGCCGACGGGCCCCGCACGGGCCGGTCCGGTGTCGGTTCAGGGACTACCGACCCAGGTCCGCCGCCGGTTGGTCGCGATCCCGGGCCGCGCAGGGGTCGACATCTGCGCGGGGGCTTGTGACACTCCCGAGGTGAGCACGCACGTCCGGGCGCGCCGCCGGCGCTGGGTGCCTGCCGCGGTCGTGGCTCTCGTGCTGTCCGGCGGCGGGCTCGCAGCGGTCGAGCTGCGGGCGAGCGCCGTCGCCGGCGACCACGCGCGGGTCGTCGAGCAGCAGGCGGCCGAGGCGGCTCGCGTCGCGCTCGCCCGAGTCGCCGCGGACCGGGAGGCGCGGGCGTCGGCTCGGGTCGTCCTGGCTCACGACGTGGCCCGCCGACGCACCCTCGCCGTCGCGTGGACGGCCGCCACGGGGATCAGCGGCGAGGCTCTCGCCCGGGCCCGGAACGTCCTGGCGGAGTCGGACGGGCAGGTGTCCGACGATGCGGTGCGCGCCGACCTCGCCGCGGCGATCGGCGCCACGGAGCAGGCCCTGACCGGGATCGACGCCCCGGACCTGGCACGGGTCGGCGACCTGGCGCGCTCGGCCGTCACGCTGTCCGCGGCCACGGCCGCCACGCGCGACGCCCATGAGGCCTGGCAGGCCGCGCGGCGGGCGGCGGCGCGGGCGGCGCCGGCGCCGCCCGCGAGCTCCTGGACGCTCGGGGCGGGAGCGGACTGCGGGGGCTCGGGCTCCTACCAGCCCGCCACCGGGGACGCGTCGGCAGCCCTGTTCAGCTCGGTGCCGTCCGTGGACGGCGACGGCTCGAACGGGCACATGCCGCGCTCGGCGATGACCCCCTTGGGCTGGTGCGTCAACTCGCGGGGCGACGCGCAGTGGCTGCGCTCGGACGCCGCGGCCGCCCTGGTCCGGCTCAACGACGCGTTCCGCACGCAGTTCGGGGAGAACATCGCGATCGACCTGTCCTACCGGTCCTACGCCGACCAGGTCCGGGCCAAGCAGCTGTTCGGGAATCTGGCCGCGACGCCCGGCACCTCCAACCACGGCCTCGGGCTGGCGATCGACGTCTACGAGTGGAAGGCCTACGCCTTCGGCAGCGCCCGGTACGAGTGGTTGGTCGCACACGGCCCCGACTACGGCTGGGTGTGCCCGGCAGCGACCCGGTCCGGCGACCCCGAGTACTGGCACTACGAGTACGTGGGCTGACGAGCCCACGGCTCAGGGCCGACCCGGTCCGGGCCGCGGGGCCGGCCGGGACCGCCGAGACCGCAGGCTCAGCGGCTGGTGGATCGGCGGTACTGGAGGTTGGCCAAGGGGATGAAGACCGCCAGGATCACCAGCGCCCACAGCACCGTGTACAGCGCAGCGTGCTGGAGGGGCCATGCCGTCGGCTCGGGCGTCCCGGGGATGACGTTGCCGAACTGCTCGCGCGCCGCCTGGGTGACCGAGGAGACCGGGTTCCACTCGGCGAACCGCTGCAGCGGACCCGGCAGGGTGTCCAGCGGCACGAAGGTGATCGCGATGAACGTCATCGGGAAGATGACGATGAACGAGGCGTTGTTGAACACCTCGGGACTACGCACGAGCATCCCGACCCACGCCATGATCCAGGACACCGCGTAGGCGAAGGCCAGCAGCACCAGGTACCCGAGCGCGGCGTCGAGGAACCCGGACCGGATCCGCCAGCCCACCGCGAGGCCGGTCAACGACATCACCACGAGCACGATCACGTTGTTGACCACGTCGGACAGCGTCCGACCGGCCAGCACCGCCGAGGGCGCCATCGGCAGCGACCGGAAGCGGTCGATGATCCCCTTCTTGACGTCCTCGGCCAGCGCCGACCCGGTGATCGTCGCGCCGAAGATCACCGTCTGGGCGAAGATCCCGGCCATCAGGAACTCGCGGTACGCCTCGCCCGCCGACCCCCCGCCGCCCAGCGCGGAGCCGATCGCCCCACCGAACACGTAGGAGAACAGCAGCACGAACATGATCGGCTGGAGCGTGGTGAACACCAGCAGGTCGGGCACACGCTTGATCTTGGTCAGGTTGCGACGCGCGACCACGTCGGCGTCGGCCAGCACGGCGGGCACCCGCATCACGCCACCTCCTCGGCACGCTGGGCGACGTCCTCGGCCGGTCGCCCCGTCAGGGTGAGGAAGACGTCGTCGAGGGTCGGGCGGCGCAGGCCCACGTCGTCGACCGCGATGCCGACGGCGTCGAGCCGACGCAGCGCGTCCACCAGCACTGCTGACCCGCCCTGGACCGGGAGGGTCAGCGAGCGCCGGTGCTCCTCGGTGCTCACCTCGCCGACCCCGAGGCCGCCGAGCGCCTGCACGGCGTCCGCCAGCCGGTCGCCGTCAGCCACGGTCACCTCGAGGCGCTCACCACCGACCTGTCGCTTGAGCTCGTCCGCCGTGCCGCGCGCGATCACCCGGCCGTGGTCGATCACCACGATGGTGTCCGCCAGGACGTCGGCCTCCTCGAGGTACTGGGTGGTGAGCAGCAGCGTCGTCCCGGAGGCGACCAGCCCCTGGATCACGTCCCACATCTCGATGCGGGAGCGCGGATCCAGGCCGGTCGTCGGCTCGTCGAGGAAGAGCACCGGAGGCTTGGCCACAAGCGCCCCGGCCAGGTCCAGACGGCGACGCATGCCGCCGGAGTAGGTGCGCGCCGGGCGGTCCGCGGCGTCCTCGAGGCGGAACGCCGCGAGCAGCTCACGGGCGCGCTCGCGCGCCGCCGGCCGGCCCAGGTGGTACAGCCGACCGATCATCTGCAGGTTCTCGAACCCGGTGAGGTACTCGTCGACGGCCGCGTACTGCCCGGACAGCCCGATCCGGCGCCGCACCTCCCGCGGGTCGGCGAGCACGTCGACGCCGGCGACGGTGGCGCTGCCCGCGTCGGGTCGTAGCAGCGTGGTCAGGATGCGCACCGCAGTGGTCTTGCCCGCACCGTTGGGGCCGAGCAGCCCCACGACGGTGCCGGCCGGCACGCGCAGGTCCACGCCGTCCAGGGCGACGACGTCGCCGTAGCGCTTGACGAGGCCGGTGGCGTCGATCGCATCGGTCATGTCCGGAGACTAGGTCCGGGCACCGACAGGGCGTCAGGGGAATTCCACCCTTCGGCACGGGGCGACGACGCTCGCGCGAACCCCGGCGTGGTGCCACAGTGTGAGGCGGCCGACGATCTCGGCCCGACCGACCCTGGAGGCCATCGATGTCCGACACCTCGGCGACCGACCCGACGCACGAGCCCGTCGCGGTCCGCGAGAGCACCGTCTCCCCGCTCGTGCCCGACCGCGTGACGGGTCCGCTCGCGACCGCCCTGAGCCAGCTCGAGGGGGCGATCCAGCGACTCGGCTACGACCCGGGCATGCACATGATGCTCGCCAGCCCGCGCCGCGAGATCCACGTCGCGATCCCGCTGCGGCGCGACGACGGCACCACCGAGCTGTTCCACGGCTACCGCGTGCAGCACAACATCTCCCGGGGACCGGGCAAGGGCGGGTTGCGCTACCACCCGGCGGTGGACATCGACGAGGTGCGTGCCCTGGCGATGTGGATGACCTGGAAGTGCGCGCTGGTCGAGCTGCCGTACGGCGGTGCGAAGGGCGGCGTGTCCATCGACCCCCGGCACTACTCCGCCTCCGAGCTGGAGCGCGTGACCCGGCGCTACACGAGCGAGATCATGCCGATGATCGGCCCGGAGCACGACATCATGGCGCCGGACATCGGGACCGACGAGCAGACGATGGCCTGGGTGATGGACACCTTCTCCGTCAACCGCGGGCACACCATCCCCGCCGTCGTCACCGGTAAGCCGTTGCAGGTGGGCGGCTCGCTGGGCCGGGCGACCGCGACCTCGCGGGGCGTGGTGCACTCCACCCGCGCCGCGCTGCGCGAAGCGGGCCTGGACCTGGCCGACGTGCGCGTCGCGGTGCAGGGCTTCGGCAAGGTCGGCGGCCCGGCCGCGTCGATGTACGCGGAGGCGGGCGCGCGTGTCGAGGCGGTCAGCGACGAGAACGGGGGCGTGCACCGCGAGGGCGGCCTGGACCTGCCACGGCTGCGCGAGCACGTCGCCGCGACCGGGACGGTCGTGGGCTTCGACGGCGGGGACCCGATCGGCAACGACGACCTGCTGACGCTGGACGTGGACGTGCTGGTCCCCGCCGCGGTGGAGCACGTCCTGCACGCCCAGAACGCCGGCGACGTCAAGGCGCGCTGGGTGGTCGAGGGCGCGAACGGCCCGACCACCGGCGAGGCCGACGCGATGCTCACCGAACGCGGCGTCACGGTGGTCCCGGACATCCTGGCCAACGCGGGCGGCGTGGTGGTGTCCTACTTCGAGTGGGTGCAGGCCCAGCAGGCGTACTGGTGGACGGAGGCGGAGATCGAGCAGCGGCTCGCCGACCGGATGGCGCAGGCCTACGCGCAGGTCGCCGAGACGTCCCGGCGGGAGAACCTCTCGCTGCGGGACGGTGCGCTGCTGCTCAGCGTGCGACGGGTGGCCGAGGCCCACCAGATCCGCGGCCTGTACCCCTGAGCCGTCCGGTCCCGGCCACGGTCCACACCGACGTCCGCGCCGTCGCCCGCGCCGTCGCCCGACCGGGTGGCCCCCGGGCGGCCTCGGACGGCGTACCCTCGGGCGGGTGGCGGCCCAGACCTATCTGCTCGTCGACGGCGAGAACATCGACGCGACACTCGGCGGACTGCTCGGCGCGCGACCCAACCCGGAGCAACGGCCGCGCTGGGAGCGCGTCCTGGAGCACGCCCGCACGGTCTGGGGAGCACCCACCGTCCGCGGGCTGTTCTTCCTCAACGCGTCAGCCGGCACGCTTCCGACGTCGTTCGTGCAGGCGCTCATCGCGATCGGCTTCACCCCGGTGCCCCTGGCCGGGACGGCCGACGTCAAGGTGGTCGACGTCGGCATCCAGCGCACCCTGGAGGCACTGGCCTCCCGCCCCGGCGACGTCCTGCTGGCCAGCCACGACGGCGACTTCGCCGAGCACCTGCAGGCACTGCTCGGCACCCGCCGGGTGGGCCTGCTGGCGTTCTCCGAGCTGATCTCCTCCTCGCTGCGCGCGCTCACCGAGGACGGCCTGGAGCTGTTCGACCTGGAGAACGACGTGCACGCCTTCCAGGTCCGGCTCCCGCGCGTGCGCATCATCCCGCTCGAGGAGTTCGACCCCGCAGCGTTCCTGTGAGCCGCCGGGACCGCGCGGGCCGTCAGGCGCCCTGCACCTGGGCGGTGCCCTCGCCCGGCACCTGCGCGGTTCCCTCCTCGATCACGCGGGTCGGACGCAACCGCACGATGCACGACTCCCCGTCGATGAACGGCGTCGCATCCAGGACCTCGAGCTGACCGATCCGCTCCACCAGCGCGGAGGTCATGCCCAGGTGCGCGGCACACACCACCTCGGAGCGCTCGCGGGCCAGCGACTCCACCGGGCAGCGGCACAGCCGCAGACCGTCACCCTCGTCGCGCGGGGCGAAGCCGAGCCTTTCGAGCTCGGTGACCAGGATGCGGCGCGCCTCCTGCGGCGTGCGGGCGCGTTCGAGCAGGCCCTCGGGGATCAGGTCGCCGGCGGCCTGCCGACCCGCCAGCTCCGCGGTCGCCGACGGCGAGGCCATGGCGTGGCCGTAGCCGGCGAGCAGGACACCGTCGATGACGTTGCGCACCCGCGCACCCTCGGGCTCGCGGTGCCGGTACAGGATCCGGGGGCGGCCACGCGTCGTACGGTGCTCGGGCGCACGCGAGACGAGCCCGGCACTCACCAGCCGGTCGAGGTGCTCGCGCGTGGTGTTCACGTGCAGTCCCACGGACTCGGCGAGCTCGTCGACCCCCATCGCCCCACCGTTGGCACGCAGCACGTCGAGCAGCGCGGCGCGACTACGCGACGCGAGCGCCTGGTGCTCGTCCCAGCCCTGCTCCATTGCCCTAGTGTCGCGGCCCGCCGCGGAGCTGACGTAGGACCTCAGGGCACATTCCACGGTCGAGACCGGTTGTCACGAACCACGGTCCGGCCCGCAGCTGGGGCATCACGGGTCGGCAACGACGAATCACGGTTCGGTCACGGGGTTTGACACCTGAGGCCGCGAACGGGCACCGTTCTCGCATCGCCTGAGACCGGTCTCAGGTTTCTTGTCCGCGAGAAGTGGGACCGGTACCACGGCGGCGCCCGAACCCCTCGCCTCGTCCGGGCCAGGGGCTCAACCGCGCAGCGGCCGCGACGCCGTCTGCATCGACGAAGGAGTCACACGTGCGCACTAGCAAGAAGCCCTGGCTCGCCCTCACCACGGGTCTGGCCGGGATCGCGTTGGTCGTCAGCGGCTGCAGCAGTGGCAGCAGCACCGAGCCCGAGCCCGGCGCGAGCGGGTCGAGCGACGCCGGGTCCTCGGACCAGCCGATCACCCTGACCCTCACCACGTTCAACGAGTTCGGCTACGAGGACCTCATCAAGGAGTACGAGGCCGCGCACCCGAACATCAAGATCGAGCACACCAAGGCTGCCACGTCGAACGAGGCGCGCGACAAGATGCTCACCGGCCTGGCCGCAGGCTCCGGCCTGACCGACGTCGAGGCGATCGAGGTCGACTGGCTGGCCGAGCTCATGCAGTACCCGGACAAGTTCGTGGACCTGAACTCGGACGAGGTCAAGGGCCGCTGGCTCGACTGGAAGGCCGCGCAGGCCACCACCCCGGACGGCAAGCTCATCGGCTACGGCACCGACATCGGCCCGGAGGCCGTGTGCTACCGGTCCGACCTGTTCAAGGCGGCGGGCCTGCCCACCGACCGTGACGAGGTCGCCGCGCTCCTCAAGGGCGGCTGGGACAAGTACTTCGAGGTCGGCAAGAAGTTCGTCGCCAACTCGGACGCCGCCTGGTACGACTCGGCCAACGCGATCTACCAGGGCGTCGTGAACCAGATGGACGCGGCCTACGAGAACCCGTCGGACGGCTCCGCCAAGGACCTCGCGTCCAACACCGAGATCAAGGACGCCTACAACATGGTGCTCCAGGCCTCCGTGGGCGACAACCTGTCCGCGCACCTGAACCAGTGGACGGACGACTGGAACGCCGCGTTCCAGAACGACGGCTTCGCCACCATGCTCTGCCCGGGCTGGATGCTCGGTGTCATCGAGGGCAACGCCTCGGGCGTCCAGGGCTGGGACATCGCCAACGTCTTCCCCGGCGGCGGCGGCAACTGGGGCGGGTCGTTCCTGACCGTCCCGACGCAGTCGAAGCACCCCGAGGAGGCCAAGGCGTTCGCCGCGTGGCTGACCGCTCCTGAGCAGCAGATCAAGGCGTTCAAGGCCAAGGGCACCTTCCCCAGCCAGGTCGACGCGCTGTCCAGCGACGAGCTGCTCAGCCAGACCAACGCCTTCTTCAACAACGCGCCGACCGGGAAGATCCTGGCCGACCGTGCCGCCGCGGTGACCGTCGCGCCGTACAAGGGTGCGAACTACTTCGCGATCCACCAGACCGTCGTCGACGCGATCACCCGCGTGGACGTCGACAAGTCCGACGACGCTGCGTCCTCGTGGGACAAGGCCGTCACGGCGTTCAACGAGCTCGGCCTGAGCTGACCGGCTCGGGAGCGGGCTGACCCGCTCCCCCTGCCGTCGCGCTCGCCGCCCGGGATTGGTCCGGTCCCGGGCGGCGGGCGTCGACGGCGTACGCCCTGACCACCCACTGCGCCCACCTGGAGCCCGCATGGCGACCACCGCTGCGACCCCGACGCCCACCCGGACGAGACCGACGTCTGCGCCGAGCCGCCGAACCCGGCTGCGCAACCTGCGTGGACGCCTCGACGTCAAGCTCTCGCCCTACCTGTACATCTCCCCGTTCTTCATCCTCTTCGCGATCGTCGGGCTGTTCCCGCTGGGCTACACGCTGTTCGTGTCCCTGCACGAGTGGCACCTGATCGGCGGCCAGGGCGACTTCATCGGGCTGGGCAACTACGTCGACGTGCTGAACCAGCCGCGGTTCTACACGGCGCTGCGCAACACCTTCAGCATCTTCCTGCTGTCCTCCGTGCCCCAGGTGATCGCCGCGATCATCATCGCCGCGGTGCTGGACGCCAACCTGCGCGCCAAGACGTTCTGGCGGATGGGTGTGCTGCTCCCCTACGTCGTCGCGCCGGTCGCCGCAGCGCTGATCTTCTCCCGGCTGTTCGCCGACCAGTCCGGGCTCATCAACGCCCTGCTCGGCGACATCGGTATCGACCCGATCCGCTGGCACTCCGACCCGTTGGCCAGCCACGTCGCGATCGCCTCGATGGTGAACTTCCGCTGGACGGGCTACAACGCACTGATCTTCCTCGCCGCGATGCAGGCGATCCCCCGGGACCTGTACGAGGCCGCCGTCATCGACGGCGCCAGCCGCGTCCGGCAGTTCTTCTCCGTCACCGTGCCGCTGCTGCGCCCCACGATCATCTTCGTCGTCATCACCTCGACGATCGGCGGCCTGCAGATCTTCGACGAGCCGCGCATGTACGACCAGTTCGGCCTGGGCGGCGCGGACCGCCAGTGGATGACCGTGACGATGTACCTGTACGAGCTGGGCTGGGGCGCGCAGAAGAGCTTCGGCCGCGCCGCGGCCGTCGCCTGGATCCTGTTCCTCGTCATCGTGGCCGTCGGCCTCATCAACTTCAGCATCACCCGGCGCATCGCGTCGTCCGGTGAGGTCCGCAAGAAGGGTGGTGCGCGATGAGCACCTCGGTCGCATCGATCCGTCAGACCGCCGGCAAGGGCGCCGCGCGCGCCGCGTCGCGCAGCCGTGGGCTGGGCGCGGCCCGGCGCCCGGGCTGGGTCACCTACACGCTGCTGATCGTGTTCCTGCTCGCCTCGGCGTACCCGATCTACTACTCGGTGCTGCTGGCGTCCTCGGACTCGGCAACCATCGCGCAGAACCCGGTGCCGTCGCTGGTCCCGGGCCCGAACCTGGTCGACAACCTGCACCGCGTGCTCAGCTCGGACATCGGCTTCTGGCACGCCGTGCTCAACAGCCTGATCGTCTCGGTCATCACGAGCATCTCGGTGGTGTTCTTCGCGACCCTGGCCGGCTACGCGTTCGCCAAGCTGCGGTTCCGGGGCCGTCGCGGCCTGCTCGTGTTCATCATCGCGACGATGGCGGTGCCGACCCAGCTCGGTGTGGTCCCCCTGTTCATCGTGATGGCCCGGCTCGGCTGGACCGGGACGCTCACCGCGGTGATCGTGCCGGGGATGGTCACGGCGTTCGGGGTGTTCTGGATGACGCAGTACCTCGAGGCCGCGCTCCCCTACGAGCTGATCGAGGCGGCGCGCGTGGACGGGTGCTCGATGTTCCGCAGCTTCTGGCACGTCGCGCTGCCGGCCGCGCGGCCCGCGGCCGCGATGCTGACGCTCTTCACGTTCGTGGCGTCCTGGACCAACTTCTTCTGGCCGTTCGTCGTGCTGGGCTCGTCCAACCCGACACTGCCCGTGGCGCTGCAGCTGCTCCAGGCGTCCTACTTCAAGGACTACGCGCTGATCATGGCCGGGGTGGTCGCTGCGACCATCCCGCTGGTGCTGCTGTTCGTGGTGGCCGGCAAGCAGCTGGTCTCCGGGATCATGCAGGGGGCGGTCAAGGGATGACACCCGCGACCGAACCGCCCCGGTCCGCCACCGGGGCGGGGCTCCCGGCCGACTTCGTGTGGGGTGCCGCGACCGCGGCGTTCCAGATCGAGGGCGCTGCGCGCGAGGGCGGCCGCACCGACTCGATCTGGGACACCTTCTGCCGGGTGCCGGGCGCCGTGCGGGACGGCGACACGGGGGACGTCGCATGCGACCACTACCACCGGTGGCGCCAGGACGTCGCCCTGATGGCCGACCTGGGGCTGGCCGCGTACCGCTTCTCGGTGTCCTGGGCGCGGGTCGTGCCCGCGCCGGGGGTCGTCAACGCCGAGGGCCTGGCCTTCTACTCGGACCTGGTCGACGGGCTCCTGGCGCGCGGGATCGAGCCGTGGATCACGCTCTACCACTGGGACATGCCGCAGTGGCTCGAGGACCGCGGCGGGTGGGCGGACCGCGGTGTCGTCGCCGAGTTCGAGGCCTACACGCGCGCCGTGCACGCCGCCCTCGGCGACCGGGTGCGGCACTGGCTCACCCTGAACGAACCGTGGTGCTCGGCGTTCCTCGGGTACGCCGCCGGTGAGCACGCGCCCGGGCGGCAGGATCCGCAGGCCGCGGTCGACGCGGCCCACCACCTGCTCCTCTCGCACGCCGCCGCCACCCGCGCCCTGCGCGCGCTGGACCCCGACGCGATGGTCGGCATCACGCTGAACCTGACCCTCGCCGACCCCGCGGACCCGCAGGATCCCGCGGACGTCCAGGCCGCCGCACTGCACCAGGCGCTGGTCAACGACGCCTTCCTGCACCCCGTCCTGCACGGCGGCTACCCGCCCGAGGTGCTCGACGCCTGGGCGTCGGCGGGCGGCGTCCCGCACGTCGCGGACGGCGACCTGGCGGCGATCAGCGCACCGATCGACGTGCTGGGCGTGAACTACTACCACGGTGCCCTGGTCAGCGCGGCCGAGCCCGCCCCGGACCGGGTCCTCCCGCGTCCCCCGGCCCCGCCGCGCCCGACGGGCAACCCGATGCTGGGTTCGCAGGGCCACGTGGTCCGCCGCGACCTGCCGCGCACGACGATGGAGTGGGAGGTCCAGCCCGACGGGCTGCGCCGGCTCCTGGTCCACCTGCAGGCCGAGCACACCGGTCCGGCCGGCGTGCCGGTGGTCATCACGGAGAACGGCGCCGCGTACGACGACGTCGTGGCCGCGGACGGCACGGTGCACGACCCGGAGCGCACCGCATACCTGCTCGCCCACGTCCGGGCCGTCCAGGAGGCCCACGCCCAGGGGGCCGACGTGCGCGGCTACTTCGTGTGGTCCCTGCTGGACAACTTCGAGTGGGCGCACGGCTACGCGCAGCGGTTCGGCATCGTGCACGTGGACTACCCGACCCAGACCCGGACGCCCAAGAGCTCGGCCCGGGCCTTCGCCGACGTGATCCGAACGGGGCACGTCCGGGACACGAGTAGCGTGCAGGCGTGACCGACCTCCGGCGACCCCGCGCGTCCGCGCCCACGATCCGTCAGGTGGCCGCGGCCGCCGGCGTGTCCCGTGCGACGGCGTCCCGGGTCATCAACGGCGGCCACCTGGTCAGCCCGACGACCAAGGCAGCGGTCGAGGCGGCGATCGCGGAGCTCGGCTTCACCCCGAACCCGGTGGCCCGCTCGCTGGCCACCCGCCGCACGGGCTCGGTCGCGCTCGTGGTCCCGGAGCCGAACACCCGGCTCCTCACCGACCCGTTCTTCGGCAACATCATCAACGGCCTGTCCCTCGCCCTGGAGGAGGCGGACCTGCAGATGCTGCTGCTGATCGCGCGGGACGGGTCCGGCACGCGCCGGGCCTCGAGGTACCTCACCACCGGCCATGTCGACGGTGCCGTGGTCGCCTCGCACCACCGCGACGACGCGCTGAACCGGGAGCTCGTGGCCTCCGGGCTGCCGTCGGTGTTCATCGGCCGCCCGCTGGACGTCGAGGACGCGCACTACATCGACATCGACAACGTCCTGGGCGCCCGGCTGGCGACGGAGCACCTGCTGGGACTGGGCCGGCGGCACGTCGCGACCATCGCCGGGCCGGCGGACATGACCGCCGGCATCGACCGCCTGGTCGGCTGGCGCCAGGCCATGGAGTCCGCGGGGCTCCCGACGGACGGGATCGCCTACGGGGACTTCACCACCAACGGCGGCACCTACGCGACCGAGCAGCTCCTGGCCGAGCACCCGGAGCTGGACGCGATCTTCTGCGCCTCGGACGTGATGGCGGCGAGCGCCCTCACCGTGCTCAGCTCGCACGGGCGTCGGGTGCCCGAGGACGTCGCCGTGATGGGCTTCGACGACCTCGAGGTGGCCGAGAGCACCCGGCCACCCCTGAGCACGGTGTCGCAACCGGTCGCCCAGATGGCCGCGAGGGCCGGCCGGATGCTCATCGACCTGATCGCCCACCCGGACAAGGAGCCGGAGCACGCCCTGCTGACCGCCCGGGTGGTGCTGCGGGCCTCGGCCTGAGTCCGGCGCGGGCTGCCCGAGGTCGAGGCGGCGTCAGCCGGCCATGCTCGTGCCGAGCATGGCGCCGATCCCCCAGGTCACGCCCATGGCGAGCGCACCGCCCACCACGAGGCGGAGCACCGCGCGCACCCGGCCGGCTCCGCCGAACTGGGCGCTGACGGACCCGGTCACCACGAGGGCGATGAGCACCGCGACGGCGGTGACCACGATGCGCGCGGTCTGCGACGCGGAGGCCGGCGCGAGCAGTACCGCCAGGAGCGGCAGCAGCGCGCCCACGGTGAACGCGACCGCGGAGGCCACCGCAGCGTGCCACGGGTTGGTCAGGTCGTTCTCGTCCAGCCCGAACTCGACCTCGAGATGGGCGCGGATGGCGTCCTTCGCGGTGAGCTCCTCGGCGACCGTGCGGGCGGTGTGCTCCGACAGGCCCTTGGCGCGGTAGGCGTCGGTGAGCTCCTGGAGCTCACCCTCGGGGTCGGCGTCCAGCTCGCCGCGCTCCTGCGCGATGAGCGCGACCTCGGTGTCCCGGGCGCTGCTCACGGAGACGTACTCCCCCAGCGCCATGCTCACGGCACCGGCGACCAGACCGGCGACACCCGCCGTGATGATCGCGGTGCGGCTCGGCGTGGCGGCGACCACGCCGATGACCAGGCCGGCGGTGGAGATGATGCCGTCGTTGGCGCCCAGCACACCGGCGCGCAGCCAGTTCAGGCGCGCCTTGAGCCCGTTGCCGGCGTGCGGCTCGTCGTGGGCGCTGTCGCCCTGCTGCTGGTCGGCCCGACTCATGTGATGACCGTAGGCATGCGCGCGGGCGGGGTCCAGCAAGGTGAGGCTGGCCTGCTCCCCTGTTCCGGGTGGCCGAGGCCGCCACCCGGCGGCCGTGAGGCGCGCGATCCGGCAGACTGGGTCCGTGCCGACGCCCCCGGGGCCCGTCAGCATCCTCGTGGTGTGCACGGGCAACATCTGCCGCTCGCCCGCCGCTGCCGCCGTGCTGGCGGCCCGCCTGCCGGATGCCCGGGTGCGCTCCGCCGGGACGCGCGCCCTGGTGGGCGCGCCGGCAGACCCCAGGATGGCGCAGGTGGCCGGCGAGGACGGCTTCTCCCTCGCCGAGCATCGGGGCACGGCGCTGTCCGGCGCCCTGGTCGCGGAGGCCGACCTGGTGCTCACCATGACCCGTGCGCATCGCTCCGCCGTCGTGTCGGGCGTGCCGGCCGCCCTGCGGCGGACCTTCACGCTGGCCGAGCTCGCCCGTCTCCTGCCCTCCGTGCCGCGACCGCAGGACGTGCACGGCCCGGGCGCCGCGCTGGTCGAGGCCTCCCTGGCCGCCGTGCGCCTGCGCCGCACCAACCCCGCCGGGCCCGAGGCCGACGATATCGACGACCCCTACGGGCGGTCGATGGGCGAGTACCGCCGGGCCTACCGCGAGATCCGGGCGGCGCTGGACGCGATGGCGCCGTGACGCGGGCCAGGCGCTCCCGCACGCGCACCTGCAGCCCGCTATCCGCCAGACGGAGGACCCTCCGACGGACCACTTCCGGGAGTTACCAGGACAAAACCCGGACCACATGCGAGACGTCCTAGGTTTGGGGAACCGGCGTGAGTATTCTGGGGCCGCGTTTGCGGTGACAGCCGCAGCGACTCGAAGTGCAGGAGGGCGAGACGTGGCGTCGCGGATGGCCCGACGAGGGGGGCCATGGACATCCAGCAGCTGAAGAACAGCTCGACGGTCCGCCGCTGGGCCTGGGCGGTCATCGACTCCACCATCTGGGTGTGCGCGATCTACGCGGCGATGTGGCTCCGGCTGGACCTCGAGGCCGAGCCGGTGCTCGTGACGTCGACGTTCATCTTCGCGATCGGCGCGGTGGTGCTGCACCTCGTCGCCGGCTGGACCTTCGGCCCCTACCGCAAGGGGCACCAGCGGGGGTCCTTCGAGGAGACCGCGTTCGTCGCGCAGGCCGTGGTGATCACGTCCGCGGTGCTGTTCGGGTGGGCCGTTCTCGCCTCCTCCCATCTGGTTCCCCGCTCGGTGCCGTTGATCGCCGGCGCGCTGACCATGGCCGGCGTGCTCGCCGCCAGGTTCTTGTTCCGCAGCTGGCGCCTGCTGAACTCCGGCCGCCGCGCCACGGACAAGAAGGTCATCGTGTTCGGCGCGGGCGAGGCCGGCCGGGGCTTGCTGCGCAGCATGGCCCGCGACCTCGGCAGCGGCTTCCAGGCGGTCGCCCTGCTCGACGACGACCCCCGCAAACAGCGCCTGCGCATCGAGGGTGTCCCGGTCCTGGGCACCCGGCACGGCATCGCCCAGGTGGCGACCGACACCGGGGCGACGGCCCTCGTCGTGGCGCTGCCGCAGGCGGAGTCCTCCCTGATCCGCGAGCTGAGCGACCGGGCCGCCGCAGTCGGCCTGGACGTCCTGATCCTTCCGCCGCTGCGCGAGATCATCGGCGGCCGACCCACCTCCCGGGACCTGCGCGACGTCAACGTCGAGGACCTGCTGGGCCGGCGTCCCGTGAAGCTGGACACGACCGCCATCGCCGAGCAGATCGCCGGGCGCTCCGTCCTGGTGACGGGCGCGGGGGGCTCGATCGGCTCGGAGCTGTGCCGGCAGATCGCACGCTTCCGCCCCGGCAAGCTCTACATGCTCGACCGCGACGAGTCCGGCCTGCTCGCCACTCAGATGAGCATCACGGGCGAGGGCCTGCTGCAGGGCGACGAGGTGGTGCTCGCGGACATCCGCGACCCCGAGGCGATGCACGACGTGTTCGCGGCCACCCGGCCCGACGTGGTGTTCCACGCCGCAGCGCTCAAGCACCTCCCACTGCTCGAGTCCTTCCCCCTGGAAGGGTGGAAGACCAACGTCCTCGGCACGCTCAACGTGCTCACGGCCGCGGCCGAGGTGGGGGTGGGCGCGTTCGTCAACGTCTCCACGGACAAGGCAGCCGACCCCACGTGCGTGCTGGGCTACAGCAAGCGGGTCGCCGAGCGCCTGACGGCGGACTTCGCCGAGAACTATCCCGGGCGCTACGTGTCCGTCCGGTTCGGCAACGTCCTGGGCTCGCGCGGCTCCGTGGTGCACACCTTCCTCGCCCAGATCCAGCGCGGCGGACCGATCACCATCACGCACCCGGATGTGCGCCGGTACTTCATGCTGATCCCCGAGGCGTGCCAGCTGGTCCTCGAGGCCGGGACGATCGGCGCGGACGGCGAGGTGATGGTCCTGGAGATGGGCGAGCAGGTGCGCATCGTCGACGTGGCGAACACCCTGATCCGGATGTCGGGCCGACGGGACATCGACATCACCTTCACCGGGCTGCGCCCCGGCGAGAAGGTGTGCGAGGACCTGTTCTCGACCAAGGAGGACAGGCGCCCGACCGCGAACGAGCTGATCAACAGCGTGGACGTGCCACGCATCGACGCCGACGAGGTCCGGACGCTCCGGCTCCCGAACCACGCCGACGCCCTCGCCTGGATGCACGGCGCCGGTGTCGCCGCGGACCAGGCGGGAGTCTGATGGCCCGGGTCCACCTCTCCAAGGCCGTCGCGACGGAGGTTGAAGAGGAGTACGTCCTCGACGCGCTGCGTTCCGGGTGGGTGGCCCCTCTTGGTCCGCACGTCGACGCGTTCGAGCGCGAGATCGCCGAACGGATCGGGGTCGGGCACGCGCTGGCACTCTCCTCGGGCACGGCCGCGCTGCACCTCGGGCTGCTCGGCCTGGGTGCACGGCCCGGGACCGTCGTCGTCGTGCCGTCCATGACCTTCGCGGCCTCCGCGATGGCCGTGGTCTACACGGGAGCCACGCCTGTGTTCGTCGACGCGCGCGAGGACGGGAACGTCGACGCCTCGCTGATGCTCGAGGCGGTCGACACGCTCCGCGCGGAGGGCGCCGACGTGGTGGCCGCGATGTCGGTGGACCTGTTCGGCCGTGCGGCCGACTACGACGAGCTGGTGCCGGGTCTCGCCGAACGCGGGATCCCGCTCGTGGAGGACGCGGCCGAGGCGCTCGGGGCCGCCTATCACGGCAGCGCCGCGGGCTCCTTCGGCGCGGTGTCGGTCCTGTCGTTCAACGGCAACAAGATCTTGACGACCTCGGGCGGCGGGATGTTGCTCAGCGACGATCGCGCCGCGATCGACCGCGCCCGCTACCTGTCGACCCAGGCACGGCTACCTGTGGCGCACTACGAGCACGTCGACGTGGGCTACAACTATCGCCTCTCGAACATCCTGGCGGCGCTCGGGCGCGCGCAGCTGACTCGACTCGACGCGATGATCGCTCGCCGACGGCAGATACGTGAGACGTACGTGTCCGCTCTCGCGGAGATCCCCGGCGTCCGCGTGATCGGCCGCCCGACCGAGGGCCGCGACGACCGCGAGGACAACTGCTGGCTCACGTGCATCGACATCGACCCCGACGCCACCGGGGTGACACCGGAGAAGGTCATCGCCGAGCTCGACCTGCACGACATCGAGGCACGCCGACTCTGGAAGCCGATGCACCTGCAGCCGGTGTTCGCCTCCGAGCGTGCCTTCGTCACCGGGACCTCGGGTCGGCTGTTCGACGACGGGGTCACCCTCCCCAGCGGCTCGTCCCTGACGGATGAGGAGATCGAGCGGGTCGTGTCCGTGGTCACGGGCGTGCTCGGCGGTCGGTGATGGCACCGGGCTCGTCGCGCGCGAAGAGGGCTTTCGACCTCGCTGTCGCCATTCCCGCCGCTATCCTCACACTCCCCCTCCAAGGGGTCGTCGCGCTCGCAGTGCTTGCCCGCCTGGGGCGGCCGGTCCTCTTCCGTCAGCGTCGCCCCGGGCTACATGGAGAGCCCTTCGAACTCGTCAAGTTCAGGACGATGCTCCCGAAGCCGCCCGAGGCGGACGGCGACGACCTGGCCGATGCCGAACGCATGACCACCCTGGGCCGCCGGCTTCGGTCAACAAGCCTGGACGAGCTTCCCACGCTCTGGAACGTGGTCCGCGGGGACATGAGCCTCGTCGGCCCTCGGCCGCTGCTCATGCAGTACCTGCCCCGGTACACACCCGAACAGGCCAGGCGGCACGAGGTGCGGCCCGGCATCACCGGCCTCGCACAGGTCTCCGGAAGGAACGCGTTGAGCTGGGAGGAGAAGTTCCGTCTCGACGTGGAGTACGTGGACCACCACACACTGGCCGGAGACCTTCGAATCCTTGGGGCCACTGTTCGATCGGTCGTCGTCCGAGACGGCATCGCGGCCGAGGGCTCGCCGACGGCACACGAGTTCCGGGGTACGACTCAGGACCGGGGGCAGGCATGAGTACGCCCCTCTACATCATCGGGGCTGGCGGCTTCGGCAGAGAGGTGTTCGCCATCGTCCAGGCCGTGCGCGAGTCGGGCGGCGAGGACTACGACGTCACCTTTGTCGACGACCACCCGGCGCCTGTGGACCTCGCCCGGGTTGCCGCGCTCAGTGCCGAAGTGGTCGGGACGGTGGACGGCTTGAAGCACTCCCCCGGTCCGTTCGCTGCCGTGGTTGCGATCGGCGCGAACTCCCTGCGCCGGAGAGTCGTCGAGCGCCTGGCCGGAGCGCCGGTCACGTACCCCGTCCTCGTGCACCCGGATGCCACCGTCGGCAGGGACGTCCAGCTGGGCGACGGGACCATCGTCGCGCCGGGGGCTCGCCTGAGTGTCTCGATCCGCATAGGACGCCACGTTCACATCGACCAGAACGTGACGATCGGACACGACTCGACCCTCGGCGACTTCTGCCGCGTGAATCCACAGGCGTGCGTCTCGGGGAGTGTTGCGATCGGCGACGAGGCACTCGTCGGTGCGGCGGCGACCGTTCTGCAAGGACTCGAGCTCGGAACTGGCTCGGTGGTGGGGGCGGGCGCTGTGGTCACCAGGTCCGTCGCGCCCGGGACCACGGTGAAGGGTGTGCCGGCCCGGTGAAGCGACTCAGAACAGCAGCCGAGAAGGACACGCGCGACCCACGCGTCGTTCTCATCTCCCAGTGGTTCACCCCGGAGCCTGTCGTCGTGCCGATGAACATCGCGACGGCGTTGAGAGCAGCAGGCCTCTCTGTCCACGTGATCACGGGCGTCCCCAACTACCCGACCGGCGTCGTACCCCCGGGCTTCTCGGCCCGGAGGTACTCGTCGGAGCGCGTGAACGGCTTCCCGGTTGACCGTTGCCCTCTGTACCCGAGCCATGACCTGTCGGCCGCACGCCGGCTCCTGAACTACTTCAGCTGGGCGGCCTCTGCGACGCTTCGCGCACTCACGCGCGTGAACGCCGGGGACACACTCCTGGTCTACTCGTCTCCGGCAACGGCCGCCCTGCCGGCGATTGCCTGTCGGCTGCTGAAGCGCGCCCCGTTCGTCGTGCTGATCCAGGACCTCTGGCCAGATTCGGTGCTGGCCACGGGGTTCGTCCGGAACGCCTACGCCAGGCGAGTCGCGGAGAGCCTGATATCCCCCTTCACCCGCATGACGTACCGCCTTGCGAACAAGGTCGCGGTGATCTCCCCCGGGATGCTGGAGCTGCTCGTCTCGCGCGGCGTCCCGAGGGAGAAGCTCGCGCTGACCTACAACTGGGCGGACGAGTCCACCTACTTCCCGCGAACCAGGTCGTCCGCCTTCCGTGCCAGCCTGGGTGTCGCTGACGAGACGACGCTCTTCATGTACGCCGGGAACCTTGGCCCCGCGCAGGCCCTTGCGACGGTGATCGAGGCCGCCGCGTCCGCCTCCGAGACGCACGACATCGCCCTCGTCATCGTCGGCTCGGGAGTCACCGAGGTCGCGCTACGCGAACTTGCCGATCGGGTGGCGCCGGAGGTGGTGACCTTTCGACCGCCGATGCAGCCCTGCGAAGTGGCCGAGGCGGCCGCCGCAGCGGACGTCCAGGTCGTCTCTCTCGACAAGCAGCCCGTCTTCACCTACACGATGCCCAGCAAGGTACAGTCGGTCCTCGCCTCCGGCAGCCCCGTCGTCGCGTCGGCCGACGGCGACATCGCACAGGTTGTGCTCGAGTCGGGCGCAGGCTGGGTGGCGCCTGCAGGCGACGTGGATCGGCTCGCCGAGGCGATGCGATCAGCAGCCGAGGCGGGCCCAGAGGACCGGGCCAGGCGCGGTGCCTGCGCCCGCCACTACTACGAGAGCTACATGAGCGAGAAGGTCAATGCGGGCGCGCTCGCCTCATTGCTCAGATCGTCCCACCCAGGAGCGCGAGGGTCCGGGCAGTTGCCGCCCGCGGCTGACACGCGCACCGTTTCGGACAGCCGGGAGGGCACAGCATGACCGGAGAGGGCCTGCCTGCAGACACCCGGTCGACGGACCCAGCGAGAGAGGCGACTGGCATGAGGCTTGAGGCGACGCAGGGCGCGACCGTGGCGATCACCGGGGGAACGGGGTCCTTCGGTTCGACCATGGTGCGCCACCTCCTCGACAACGGAGTGGGGCAGGTCCACGTGTTCTCCCGCGACGAGGCGAAGCAGGACGAGATGCGGACCCGCTATGCGGACTCGCGCCTGAAGTTCTTCCTCGGCGACGTCCGCGATGCCGACAGTGTGATGAACGCGTTCGTCGATGTGGACTTCGTCTTCCACGCCGCCGCCCTCAAGCAGGTCCCGTCGTGCGAGTTCTTCCCGCAGCAGGCGGTCAAGACCAACGTCACCGGCAGCCACAACGTCGTCGAGGCGGCCGCCGCGACTGGCGTGAAGTCGGTCGTCTTCCTGAGCACGGACAAGGCCGTCTACCCGGTGAACGCGATGGGCATGTCGAAGGCGCTCATGGAGAAGACGGCGCAGGCGTTCGCCCGTAGCCACCCGAACTCGTCGACGGTCGTGTCGCTGACCCGCTACGGCAACGTCATGTACTCGCGCGGATCGGTGATCCCCCTCTTCGTCAAGCAGGTCCTCGCCGGCAAGCCACTCACCGTGACCGAGCCCCGCATGACGAGGTTCCTCATGTCGCTCCAGGAGTCTGTCGGCCTGGTGGAGTACGCGTTCACCCACGCCGAACCGGGTGACTTGTTCGTCAAGAAGGCGCCCGCGTGCACCGTCGAGGTGCTCGCTCGGGCGGTGGCGGGTCTGCTCGGGGTCGAGGACCCTGAGATCAGGCGGATCGGTACCCGCCACGGCGAGAAGATGCACGAGACGTTGCTGTCGCGCGAGGAGAAGGTCAAGGCCCTGGACGAAGGCGACTACTTCCGCGTTCCGCTGGACGCGCGCTCCCTCCAGTACGAGCTGTACTACGAAGAGGGCGAGGAGGAGATCGTCGAGTTCGACGACTACACCTCGGAGAACACCGAGCGCCTGGACGTCGAGCAGACGAAGCAGCTCCTGATGACCCTGCCCGAGATCCAGCAGCTGGTCGGTGCCCGGGCATGAGGATCCTCGTGACCGGAGCCGGGGGCTTCCTCGGGTGGCACACCCGGGTCCGACTGCATGCACGCAGCCAGCACGAGGTCGTTCCCGTGGATCGTTCCGCCTGGCCGCAGCTGGCCGACCTCGCCCGTGGGATTGACGCCATCGTGCACATCGCCGGTGTGAACCGGGCCCCCGACGCCGAGGTCGAGCAGGGCAACGTCGAGCTCGCCCGCGAGGTCGCCGACGCCGCTACATCGGCCGGTTCGCGCCCGCGCATCGTCTACGCGAACTCGATCCAGTCCGGGAACGGCACGCCGTACGGCAACGGCAAGAGCGAGGCGGCCCGGATCCTTGCCGACGCAGCTGCCGCCATCGGCTCCGCATTCGTCGACGTGCGGCTACCCAACCTCTACGGCGAGCACGGCCGCCCGCGCTACAACTCGTTCGTGGCGACGTTCGCCCATGCCGTGAGCCACGGGGAGACACCCCAGATCACCGACCGCGAGGTCGAGCTCCTGCACGTGCAGGACGCCGCTCAAGCCCTCATCGACGCGCTGGCCACGGACGACGCCCTGGTGCGGCCGGCGGGGACGACCACCACGGTGTCGACCGTGTACACGCTGCTGCGTGACTTCGCCGCCCTGTACGCCTCCGGCGACATCCCGCCGCTGGAGCCCGGCCTGGCCACGAACCTCTTCAACACCATGCGCGCGGCCCGGTTCCCGGAGCTGTACCCGATCTCCTTGACGCCCCGGAGCGACCCGCGCGGGACGCTGACCGAGGTCGTTCGCAACCACGGCGGGCAGGGACAGACCTTCATCTCCACCACCAAGCCCGGCATCACCCGGGGCGAGCACTTCCATCTGCGCAAGGTGGAGAGGTTCGCCGTGGTCGGTGGGGAGGCGACGATCAGCCTCCGTAAGGTGCTCACCGACGAGGTCGTGTCGTTCGAGGTCACGGGCGACGCCCCGGTCGCAGTCGACATGCCCACGATGTGGGTCCACAACATCACCAACACCGGCTCGGATGAGTTGACCACCATCTTCTGGGCGAACGAGC
Organism: Actinotalea lenta; assembly: GCF_030586465.1. Taxonomy (GTDB): domain Bacteria; phylum Actinomycetota; class Actinomycetes; order Actinomycetales; family Cellulomonadaceae; genus Actinotalea; species Actinotalea lenta. The sequence continues at coordinate 251,468 of NZ_JAUQYP010000002.1, read as the reverse complement.
TGTTCAACCCCGAGGACCCCGACACGTACCCGGAGCCGGTGCAGCGATGACGCCCCCACCCGAACAGGACCGCCGAACCATGCTCAAGGTCATGACGATCGTCGGCACCCGGCCCGAGCTGATCCGCCTCTCCCGCGTGATCGCACGACTGGACGCCACCGTCGATCACGTCCTCGTGCACACCGGCCAGAACTACGACTACACCCTCAATGAGGTCTTCTTCGAGGACCTCGGGATCCGCAAACCCGACCACCTGCTTGGCGTCGACACCAGCACCCTCGGCCACGTGCTCGGTGAGACCCTGATCAAGACCGAGGAGGTCCTGCTGGCCGAGAGGCCGGACGCCGTGCTCGTGCTCGGGGACACGAACAGCGCGATCGCCGCGGTGATGGCAAAGCGCATGAAGATCCCCGTCTACCACATGGAAGCTGGGAACCGCTGCTTCGACGAGAACGTCCCCGAGGAGACGAACCGGCGCCTGGTCGACCACGTAGCGGACTTCAACCTCGTCTACACCGAGCACGCTCGACGGAACCTGCTCGCCGAGGGCCTGCACCCTCGCCGCATCCTGCTGACCGGGTCCCCGATGCGCGAGGTGCTCGACGCGTACCGCCCCCAGATCGAAGCCTCGGACATCCTGACGCGACTCGGGCTCACGGAACAGGGCTACTTCCTCGTCAGCGCCCACCGTGAGGAGAACGTCGACTCCCCCGAGAGGCTGCGAATGCTGCTCGAGTGCCTGGTAGCCGTGCGCGACACGTGGAAGATTCCGGTCTACGTGTCGACCCATCCGCGGACCCGGAAGCGCCTGACGTCCCTGCCGGACTGGACCGAGCCGGAAGGGATCGTCTTCCACGAGCCGTTCGGCTTCCATGACTTCAACCGCCTCCAGCTCGGCGCCGCATGCGTCCTGTCAGACTCGGGGACCATCGCCGAGGAGTCCACCATCATGGGCTTTCCCGCGGTGACCTTGCGGGACTCGATCGAGCGGCCCGAGGCGCTCGACACCGGCGGGATCATCATGACCGGGCTCGACGCGCGAGATGTGGTGGAGGCGGTCGCGGAGGCCATGGGCGAACGCGGAGACCTGGATGATCGCCCTGCCCCTGCGGACTACCAGGTCTCCAACACCTCGACACGCTCCGTGAGGTTCATCATGTCCACGGCGCGACGCCACCGCGCCTGGTCCGGGCTGAGGAACTAGCGCGATGGCACTGTCACGCTCCAGCGCGCTGTACGCCGCCCTCCGCAAGCTCCGCAACCGCGTCAACATCGCCCGCAAGGGCCTGCGTCACGTCCCATCGACTGCGTACGTCCACTCGAGCGCTCGGGTCGCCCGCGACCTCGTCGCCGGCCACTTCGCCTTCGTTGGGCATCACTGTGACCTGGCACCGCGCGTCATCATCGGGAAGTACTCGATGCTCGCCCCGCGGGTGGCCGTCGTCGGAGACGATCACGTCATCGACAAGGCAGGCGTCCCCATCCAGTTCTCAGGACGACCACCGCAACACGCCACACGAATCGGCGACGACGTGTGGATCGGCTACGGGGCCACCATCATCCGGGGTGTGACGATCGGTGAAGGTGCCGTGGTCGCCGCCCGAGCTGTTGTCACGAAGGACGTTCCGCCCTACGAGGTCTGGGCAGGTGTGCCCGCCAGACGTCTTCGAGACAGGTTCACCACCGACGCAGCGCGAGACGCTCACGCCGCGAGATTGCTCCAAGGGCCAATAGAGCCAAAATTCGCCGACTCGCCCGCATGGCAGGAAAATGCAGAGCATGACTAGCAAGAAGATCCTACTGATCGTCGGATATTTCGACTGGTTCTCCGGATATCAAGAGACTGGGCTGGCAACGTGGCTCAGTCGCTATGCATCCGTAGAGGTCTTGACTGGCGACCGAGTGAGCACCATGTTCAGCGATGGGCACCTTGATAGCCTCGGACTCCCTCGCCGCTATCCGACTGGGACAACCGAGGAACACGGCGTGAGGGTCACGCGCGTCCCGACCACCGAGATCCGCTCGATGGTGTGGTCGTGGGCCGCCGTCCGCCATATCCGCTCCGGCAATTACGACCTGATCATCCAGGTCATGCCTGGTCAACTGCTGCCCCTTGCGGCGACGCTCGCGGGCAACCGCACCAGGCGCGTCGCGCTCTACGGCGACAACAGCGCTATGTGGTCCCACCTGCCTCGATGGAAACGCCTGATCAAGGGCCTCCTGTTTGCGATGACGAAGGGCATCCTGTACACGGTAGTGAATTCGCGCGCCAACGAGGTCCGCGGATACACGCCGAACACTGTCGCGCGCCTTCGCGCATTTTCGGCGGGAAGGGCCATAGAGGTGCTCCCGCTCGCTTTCGATCCAGGCATTTTCAAGTTCGATCCTCAAGTCAGGCTCAGTAAGCGCGAGGAACTCGGGTATTCACCCGCGGACATCGTCGTGATTGCTGCAGGCAAGACCCAGCGCAAGAAGCGCCTCGACCTTCTGATCGCGGCGACGGCCGCACTGGCGCCGCAGTTTCCATCGCTGAAGCTCCTCCTCACCGGAATCGACGACAGCGAGTACTCGCGCGACCTAGTTGAGACCGTCAAGGCGACCCCCGGCCTAGCCGGTCGCACCCAGTTCACCGGATTCGTCGACGCCTCCGAGCTCAACAGGCTCTTCAACGCTTCCGACATCGGCGTGTGGCCGCGCATGCCCGCGATCACCATTCAGCAGGCCATGGGTACCGGGCTCGCAGTCGCGGTTCCAAGCAACGACTGGGTCAGCCACCTCCTCCGCCCCGGCACAGGGGTGTACTTCTCCGCGGCCGACGAGCACCCTGTCGAGGAGATCGCTTCCGCCATTCGAACCCTTGTCTGCAAAGGGCAGTCCGATGACGATCGGGGGTGGCGAGCCACTACCAACCGCTGGCTCGGCGCCGACCGGGTCGTGCAGTCGCTCCTGACGCCGCTTGGCGGTGCATCGTGACCCGCGGACTGTCGCCGACACGGCCCCGGCCGGGCGCGACCACCTCCTCCGACCGCCGCGATCAGTCGCGCGCTCCGATCGGAACCGGGCCAGGCGACGCGCACCGCTGCGGCCCCACGATTCCCGCGCAGCTCCAGGGAACCCTGTCATGACGGCCCGGGCTTGGGACAGGGACCGCATCGTGGACTGGTTCGGGGCCGCCGCAGTCGTCCTCACAGGCACGGTGAACCTGTGGAAGATCCAGACTGTCCGGGACATCCTCCCCGTCGACGCGACACTCGCAGCGGCACTAATCGGGATGGTGGCTGCTGGCGTGGTCTGGTTCCCGTCTCGGTGGCGCCTGCCAGCTGGATGGGTCGTGCTCGCGGTCGGCTTCATCTCCTTCCTTCCCGCCGTTGCCGTGACGTCCTTCGGCACCGCGTACTCGGTCGACAAAGTGCGCTCGCTTTTCACCTTGTCGCTGCTCACGGCCATCGTGCCGATGGTGGTACTCACGACCGCAGCGCGAAGACGGGCCACGATGGCGATTCTCGTCGGCCTCGGCGCCGCGACATCCGCCGGCCTTCTGTTCGCGGGAACCACCAACCCCAACACCGGCAGGGTCGGAGTTGAGGATGGGTCCCCGATCGGGCTCGCGAGACTCACGTGCATCGCCGTCGCAATCCTCGGCGTTGTGGCCATCGAGCGACGCGGCGCGACACGCTACCTTGCCCTTGGTGGGCTAGTCGTCGCGGCAGGAGCAACTGTCACGACCGGAAGCCGCGGCCCGCTTGCTTCTGCGTTCCTCGCGCCGTTGCTCGCCCTCGTGCTGACACGACACGGACGCGGCCTGGGAGCCTCGCTCCGGTCCTTCGCGATGAACAGACGATTGGTGCTCCGGCTGATCTTTGTGACGGGCGCGGTCCTGGTTGCGCTCCTGCTGTCGCTGAGGCTCGCCTCGCGCCTCGCCCTCGCTCACCTCCTCTCCCTCGGTGGGGAGTCGTCCTCATGGCGTCTCGACCTGCTGCGGGACTCGTTCACGCTCGCCGTTCACCACCCCATCGGCGTCGGGTGGGGCGACTTGGCGACGCACCTCCCCACCGCAGCCAGCGAGTACACCGGCACCCACCTTTACCCCCACAACGTCCTGGCCGAAGCAGCCGCGGAAGGTGGCATCCTCGCCTTCCTCGGCCTTGTCTGGCTCCTAGTCGCGTCGTTTCGCCGCATCCGCAGTGCGGCCCGTTCCACCACGGATCGCGCGCTGCTTGCGGTGTGGCTCTTCTCCGTCGCCTCCGCAATGACATCGTCCGATCTCATCGGAAACCGGCTGATGTGGATGGCCATTGGTGCGGGCCTCGCGTACCCCAGGGTCGTTGCCGCGACAGCCCGGCTGGGCGGCACTGACACCGGCGTCCCATCGGACGAAACAGGACTTGCCGGCGACCAGGCACCCACCCGTGCGGAGCAGGAGGCTCCGCACCAAGATCAGTGACCCGACGGCTATGCTGACGGGATTGCGCGCCCGGCGTGACAGGACGCAACAGGTCGACACGGAAGGCACGCTTCGACGATGAAAGCTGTGATCCTGGCCGGCGGGATGGGCACGAGGATCCGCGAGGAGACCGAGTTCCGGCCGAAGCCGATGGTCGAGGTGGGCGGTAAGCCGATCCTCTGGCACCTGATGAAGTTCTTCGCGCACCACGGGATCGATGAGTTCGTCGTGTGCGTGGGATACAAGGGCGATCAGATCAAGGACTACTTCCTCAACTATTCCGCGCGCAACAACGACTTCACGCTGCGCCTCGGTGAGCGAGGCGCAGTGGACTTCCACGGCAACCATGACGAGAGCGACTGGACAGTCACCGTCGCCGACACCGGTGACGCGACGTTGACCGCCGGACGAGTCGAACGGATCGAGCGGTACGTCGCTGGCGAGCGGTTCATCGTCACCTACGGCGACGGGCTCGCAGATCTCGACATCGCGGAACTGATCACGTTTCACGAGAGTCACGGCGCCACGGCGACGATCACCACCGTTCGGCCGCCGTCTCGCTTCGGGATCGTCGAGGTCGACAGTGATCGCCGCGTCTCCCGTTTCCACGAGAAGCCCCGGCTGGAGGACCGCGTGAACGCGGGCTTCTTCGTCTTCGAGCCGGCCGTGTTCGACTACATCCGGGACAGCGACGCCGTGATGCTTGAGCACGAACCACTCGCCAAGCTTGCGGCGGACGGTGAGCTGGCGGCGTACCAGCACGACGGCTTCTGGCAGCCCATGGACACGTTCCGCGAGGCCATGATGCTGAATGAGATGTGGACCCGGGGCGACGCTCCCTGGAAGGCCTGGTGAGCCGAGGCTCCGCCCGGCGGCCCTGGACGCGATCCGCCTTGTCCCTGCACCGCCACCGGGTGGTGCGGTTCGGCCTCGTCGGTGTCTTCAACACCGCGTTCTCCTACAGCGTCTTCGCGGTACTCCAAGTCTCAGCGCTCCACGTCCACTACATGCTCGCGCTGGTCGTATCCCAGGTGGTCGGGACCCTCGAGGCATTCGTCCTGCAGCGCGCTCTGGTGTGGCGCAGCCGTGGCCCATGGTTCCGGGAACTCATGAGGTTCACGCTCGTCTACGTGGGTTCCTTCGGGGCCAACCTCGTCCTTCTCCCGCTCCTGGTGGCGGTGGGGCACGTACCGTCCCTAGTCGCCCAGGCCCTGGTCGTCGGGGGGCTCGCCATCGCCACCTACATCGCCCACCGCGAGTTCTCGTTCAGCGTGCACCGCACGGCGCGGCCCGACCCGCACACAGCTCCTGCGTCGGCGCGGGACCGGGAGGTTACGGGACGAGGTGATCGAGAGCGGTGAAGATCCGCTCCACGGCGGGCGTACGTCCGGGCCGATCCTGGTATCCGAACCGCAGGCGCACGACCTGCTTCGCCAGCGCGATGCGCAGGAAGTAGATCCAGAACAGCGGCCCCGGAATCCAGTCGTGGCCGAAGTAGCTCCTGAAGAACGCATCCCAGCGACGGCGCGGTTGGAACGTCGCCCAGCCTGCGACTTCGAAGAGCGGGTCGCCGAGAACGGCATCCTCCCAGTCGATCAACGCGACCGCGCGACCGTCGTACACCGCGTTGTGCATCCCGCAGTCCCCGTGCAGAAGCCTCGGGGCGAGCCCGGAGGCCAGTTCCTTCGGAACCTGTTCGAAGACCGACAGGATCGAGTCGCGTTCCCACTCCGTGATCACTCCCCCGGCGACGAGGATGGAGCAGTGGTCGCCCAGCCGGGATCGCACGTAGCCCCACCACTGCATCGACGCCGCCTGCGGGAACGACGACTCGACCCCCGACAGGAGCCCGAACCCGTTCCCCTGGACGCTGTGCGTCTGGCGCAGGGCGAACGCATACGGCCCGAAGACACGGCTGAGCCGTGCGTCGTCGCCGTCGAACGTGGTGAGCGGTTCCCCGTCTAGCGCACTCATGATCATGAAGGGGAAGGGCGCGTAACCGGACGTCACGTCCGCGGAAAGGACCCGAGCGTGGGGAACGTCAGCTCCGGCGAGAACGTCGGAGAGCTCTGCCTCGATCGCGAGGCTCGCCCGAGTCGACTCCGTCAGGCCGCACTTGACCACAACGCTGTGGCCACGACAGTCCACGCCGCGGAACAGCGCGTGGAACGTCCCGCCCGGGTGGACCGGCTCGACGCTGACGATCTCGATCCCGGAGCGTCGGCAGGCCTCCAGCACCACGTCGGCGTCGGGCGCGTCGGCCAGCGCCCCTGACGGCGCGTCCACGGCGTCGGCCTTGGGGTAGAACTGCATCGCCCGGCCGGCGCGCCACTGAGCCGTCTCCATCACGTCACCAGGCCATCGGAGCGACCTCGCCGCTGTTCAGGAAGCCGTCGTACCCGAAGATCCGGTGGGGAACGTAGGTGATCGCGGCGATCTCTGCCTGCTGCGCGGCGGAGAGCTCTCGAGCGGTCGCAAGGTTCTCCTCGATGGTCGCCGTCCTGATGGTGCCCCACGGCACGATGTTGGTCAGCTCCTCACCGTTGAAGGACGGGTAGAGCATCGTGTCCGATCGCGCAATGCCCAGGGCATCCTGCAGGGCTCCCATCACGGCAGCCTTCTGGGAGACGAGGTCCTCGAAGCGCACGATGTGGAAGTGTCCCGCGTACTTCTCGCGGTATGTCAGGGCGAGCGTTTGCGCGTAGGCCCAGGTGTGCGCGTACCGGTGCAGCGTCGGCGGGAACGGGCGACGGAACTGGTCGGCGTAGCCGGAGTACGGGTTCCGCACGACGTGGATCACGTGACCGTCCGGGAAGTCGGCCATGATCTTGTCCGTGTCGAGAACTTGGACAGGGTTGTAGCCGACGTAGTACTTCTCAGTCCCGGTAGACCGATGGTTGGACCACGCATCGAAGGTGCTGCGGAAGAAGGCCTCGACGAGATTGCGCCGACTGCGGCCCAGCGAGGTGGCGATCCCGACGAAGCGGGCACGACGTGCCGACTCATCCATCTCGAGCCCGCAGTCCCGGAACTTCGAGCGGGACGGGGCCCGGAGCAGCGTCTTGAGCTCCTCGTCCCAGAACATCTCGTAGTCCTGGGCCGCGTCGCCCTCGGTAGGGAACTCCGGCCACCGGTACCGGATCGGCACGTAGCTGCTCAGGAAGTCATTGCCGTACCCCGTGCCCACCTGGGACTCGAACGGGTAGACGAAGAGCTCGGGGTGCCCGTCGAGGTGACGATGCGTGGTGTTGCCACCGTTCTCGTACATGGCGGAGATCATGATCAGGTTGAACGTGTCCACTGTGGTCCCGTCGTAGAAGAGGGTGCGGAGTGCATCAAGCTCTGGGAGACCCAGGGCTGAGGTTCGAGGGGCCGTCGGCCCGGGCGAGAGACGCAGCCGCGTCGGCCACCGACTGGACCGTCAGGCCGTTCATCGCACGCATGTAGGCGGTGGTCCCGACGTGTCGGCCCAGGGCGCTGTCATCGGTCCCCATCACCGTGACCGGCAGGGTCATCCTCATCCTGGCAGCGGTCTCGAGGACGGCTGAACCAAGGCCGCCGCGTGCCGAGTGCTCCTCGAGCGTCACGATTCCAGCAGTGCCTCTGGCCTGGTCAAGGACGGACTCGGGGAGTGGCTCGATCACGGGGACCGACACGACTCGCGCGGCGATGCCCCGCCCACGAAGGAGGTCGGCCGCCTCCACCGCGAGGCTTGCGATAGAACCCGTCGCGAGCACCGTGACGTCGTCGCCCTCGCAGAGCACCTGGCCGCCCACCGCCTCGTCAACGTCCAACGGCGCCTGGTGCAGCCGCGGCTCCCCGTTCTTCCCGAGCCGCAGGTAGCAAGGGCCTTCGAGACCTGCCGCGTAGCGCGTCAGCACACGCGCCTCGACCGCGTCGGCGGGACTGAGCACCGTCATCCGAGGTAGCGCCCGCATGACAGCGACATCCTCGATGGCGTGGTGGGTGTAGCCCATGGGGCCGTAGCTGAAGCCGGCGCCGACGGCCACCACCGTCACGGACCGTTCGTGGTAGCAGACGTCGTTGCGGATCTGCTCCAGGCACCGCATGGTCGGGAAGTTGCCGATCGAGTAGACGAACACCCGATATCCACTCGCGGCCAGCCCGGCGGCGACGCCGATCATCGTCTGCTCCGCGACGCCCACGTTGAGGAACCTGTCGGGAAACTCCGCCGCGAAGTCCTCGATGACCGAGAAGCCGAGGTCGCCCACGATCAGAAAGACGCGGTCGTCCTCGCGTGCGAGGGCCGAGAGCTCGTCGAGGAAGGCGTCTCTCATCGGTCCTCCGCGCCGGGCAGCAGTTCCGAGAGCGCGGTGGCCAGCGCCTTGTCATCGGGCGACCGGTAGTGCCACAGCACCTGGTTCTCCATGAAGGAGACGCCCTTCCCCTTGACCGTCTCGCAGATGACGACGCGTGGTCGTTGCTCTCCGCTGGCGGACTCCCGAGGCGTGTCCAGCGCGCTCCTCAGGCCATCGTGGTCATGACCGTCCACGGTGAGGACCTCCCACCCGAAGGCGCTCCACTTCTCGGCGAACGGCTCAAGGCGCAACGTCTGCTCCGTGTCGGCGAGCGACTGGAGGTGGTTGCGGTCGACCGCGACGACGAGGTTGTCCAGGCCGTGGTGAGCCGCGAGCAGGGCCGACTCCCACGTCGTGCCCTCGTCGCACTCTCCGTCGGACATCACGACGAAGACCTTCCGTGGGGCGCCTGTGCGCTTTGCGGCCAGCGCGAGACCGACGCCGAACGGGAGCCCGTGCCCGAGGGATCCCGTCGAGAGCTCGACCCCGGGCACCGCGGTGCTGGTGACGTGGCCACCGAGCCGGGACCCGTCCAACGAGAAGTCCGCAAGCCACTCGAGTGGAAAGAACCCCGAATGTGCGAGGACGGAGTAGAGGCCCGCGGCGGCGTGGCCCTTGGAGAGGATGACGATGTCGCGAGCGGGATCCTCGGGTGCCTCGGGCCTGACGCGGGCCACTCCGCTGTAGAGGACGGCAAGGATGTCGATCACAGAGAGGCACGAGCCGATGTGTGACGACTTCCCGCGGTGCGTGGCGCGCACGGCACTGACTCGAGCCGCCCGTGCCAGGTCCTGACTGTCGATCACAACCACCTTGTCATCCTCTTCGCCGCCGGCGCGCGTCGGCTGCACTCTATGCCGCGAGGTTACGCGGACGTCTGCGTCGCGTACCTGCGCGGGAGGGGCACACCCGTGAGCCGGTCCGTCACGTCCTTCCCCTGGAGCCATGCCGCCGTCTCGGCAAGGCCGTCCTCCAGAGCCACCGAAGGCCGCCATCCGAGCGCAGCCAGCCTGCCCGTCTTCGGCTGGAGCCTCATCACCTGGTTCGCGGAGTACGGGATGGCGCCGAACCGGAGTGGTCCACCCCCGGGGAAGTGGGTGGCGAAGGTCTCGACGGTGTCGCGCAGTCGTGGTGCATCCGGATGCCCGACGTTCACGACCCCGTGCACGTCGGCGTGGGTCGCGAGAGCGGCGAGCGCCGCGCCCGCGTCGGGACCGTAGAGGTAGCTCCATCGCTGCTCACCTGCGGTCAGGGCAACGCTCTCGCCGGCCATCAAAGCATCGCCGACCCTGGGAAGAAGCCAGTACGGGTGGTCCAGCGGGCCGTAGGTCGAGAACACCCGCGCCCAGACCCAGTCCATCCCGGTCTCTGCGCACACCGCGCGGGTGGCCTCCGCGGCGGCCACCTTGGCCCGCCCGTAGGCGGTCACGGGCGCGAGCGCGGCGGCCTCGTCCACCGGCGCGTCGCGGGGGCCGTACTCGGCCTGGCTGCCCACACCGACGAACCGGGCGGCACCGGCACGCGACGCGGCCTGGGCCGTGCTGCGGATGCGCGCGACGTTCTCCTGCTGAGAGGGATCGTCCCGCGACCCTCCACGGACGCCCATCCAGTCCAGCGAGACGACCACACTCGGGCGCAGGTCGGCGATGGCATGCGGCCATGACACCTCGTCGACCGCCAGCACGTCGACGAGGCCGTCGATCCGCGCGAGAGCGCTGCTGGGGCGGACGAGGGCGACGGGGGCGGCACCCGCGGCCTTGAGGGCTCGGACGGTCCAGGCACCGAGAAAGCCCGAGGCCCCCAGCACTAGTATCGTCACCGGCCAAGGGTACCCGGCACATCTGTCTCTGCTGGAGCTGCGCCCAACGGGCGGCAATCGACCGACACAGAGAGGGTGAGCATGGCGAACCAGATGATCTCGATTGTCACGCCGTGCTACAACGAAGAGGGCAACGTCGAGCGCTGCGCTTCAGAAATCGCGTCGGTCATGGCTGCGGAGCTCCCCGGCTACCGCTACGAGCACATATTCTGCGACAACAGCAGCACGGATCGGACTCTCGAGATCCTAAGGTCGTTGGCCTCGGCGGACCGCAGGATCAAGGTCATTGCCAACTCGCGGAACGTCGGGCCGTTCCGCAACATCGCGAACGGGCTGCGGCACGTCAGCGGTGACCTCGTCATCCCCATGGTGCCTGCAGACCTCCAGGATCCTCCGGCCGCTATCCCCAAGCTAGTCGGGGCGATGCGGGACGACGTCGACGTGGTCTACGGGGTGAGGTCGAACCGTCGGGAGAACCCCGTCCTGCGCTTCGCTCGCGCCGCGTACTACGGGCTGATCCGCAGGACGGGTGGCCAGGCGCCGCCAAGGAACGCTGGCGAGTTCTTGCTGGCTCGGCGTTCCGTCATCGACTCGATCGTCAGCGTCGGCGGTTCGTACCCATATGTCCGTGGTCTCGTGGCGCAGACGGACCCGCGGTATGCCGTCGTTCCGTACGAGTGGGGTCAGCGGGTTTCTGGGCGATCCAAGAACTCGCTTCCTGACCTCGTCGACCAAGCTCTCAACGGCCTGGTCTCGACCGCACGCGCGCCAATCCGCGCAGCGTTGCTGATCGGCGTGCTTGCGGCGATCCTCGGGGTCGGGATCGGCCTGTGGAATCTCGTGTACTTCTTCACCACAGACTCCACGAACGCGGGAGCAGGAATCCCCACGCTCATCGTGGCCGCCTTCCTGTTCGGCGGGACCCAGCTGTTCTTCCTCGGGCTCGCAGGCGAGTACGTGATCAGCATCCACACCGAGCTACGTCCCGCACCCCCGATGTTCGAGCGCGAACGGATCAACTTCGAGCCCACCGGTCGTGCCTCGGACGTGAGTGCAGGGGCCGACCGGCTCAACAGGGCAAAGCATCCGACCGTGGCGCTTCGGGGGGCGTCGCGGAGCCAGGTCCGCGCCACGCGGCGACTGAGGCGCTAGGCGGAGCGACGATCGGCCCCGCCACGTGCCCGGAACGCGGTCAGTTGCGCCTGCATCCTCTCGCGCGGATCACTCCCGGAATGCACGTCCTTCTCCCACGAGACGGTCCACTCCAAGGCGTCGTGGAGAGGCAGGAGATTGCGCCACCCCAGCGCCAGCTCTGCCTTGCGCGGATCCAGCGCCAGGAGTCCTGCCTCACCCGGGTGTGCTTCGGTCGAGAGGACGGGTTCGCCAGGTACCCCCCAGAGGTTCGCGACCTCTCGCGCGACGGACTCGACCGTGACGAACGAGTCAGCTCCGGGCCCGATGTTGTACGCCTGGCCATCGGCCTCGCCCGCAAGGAGGTGGTCGATGATGGTCAGGTACCCGGCCAGGCAGTCGAGCACGTGCTGCCACGGTCGTACCGCCCCAGGGAAGCGCAGGGGTGCGTGCTCTCCGCGCGAGCAGGCGGTGACAAGATCCACCATCAGCCGGTCGGCACAGACATCGCCTCCCCCGATGACGTTGCCGGCGCGGGCGATGGCTGTCGGCGGCCGGGGCACCGCTGTGGCGATCCACGACTGGGTCAGGAGGTCGGCAGCGGCCTTGGACGCGGAGTACGGATCGTCGCCCCCGAGTGCGTCGTGCTCTCGGTACCCCCAGATCTGGTTCACGTTGCGGTAGACCTTGTCGGTCGTGATCACGAGCTGCGCCTTGACGCTCGGTGTGGCCCCCACCGCTTCGAGGACATTGAGGGTGCCCATCACGTTGGTCTCCCACGTTCCCCGCGGGTCCCGGTACGACTCCCGGACAAGGGCCTGCGCGGCCAGGTGGACGACGACGTCCGGCTTCACGCGTTCGAGGACCCGCGCCGTCGAGGCGGCGTCTCGCACGTCGCCTCGGGCGTCGACCTGCATCAGCTCGTCCAGACGCGCCCGCGAGTACAGAGCGCCAGGCACCGGATCCAGGGCAAGACCCGAGACCTGATGGCCGAGGCTGTGCAGCCATGCGACAAGCCAGGCGCCCTTGAACCCAGTGTGGCCGGTGATGAGGTAGTGCATGCGCAGGCCTTTCGAGGAGCAGTCGCCACCTGGAGCGAAGTCAAGGCGCAGAGTACGCGCGGGCAGGGGCCCACGATGCCGGCACGACGCCAGACCAGGAGGCCGCGCTCGTGTGGGGCTCGGCGCGCGCGGGAAGCCCGGCCACGGCGTGGCACCTCGACAGGGTCCCGAGCCACGCTTCCAGGCCCGTTAGCATACGGTTCAGCACACCAGGGAGTCTGTGACGTGGTCGTAGGTGGTTCGGTTCTGCCCGCGTCTCGGGGCGCGCGAGTGTCGGATCCGGCAGTGCCCGGGCGGCCGTGCAAGCGCCCTGGGGCGGTTAGCGCATGAGCGTCTGGCGCTCCCGCGCCGTCCAGGCCCTGCGCCTGTTCCCGCTAGGCCTCATGGCGGCGACGGCGTTCGTTGCCTACGCCGTCATCGTCTGGACGCTCCCGCGCGGATTCGACTGGACGGACGAGGCCTTCGTCGACGTCATGATCGCGAGCAACCGGGTCGCCGTCGGTGAGCCGTGGGGGTTCCAGCACCTGCTGAACCCGCTCTATGTCCTGACGGGCGAGAGTGTCCTTGCCCTGCGCATCATGCGACTGGGGGGTTACGTCCTCCTGAGCGTGGCGCTCGTCCTGCTCGCGCGGGCCATCCTGCGCAGGCTCAGCATCGCGGTGGGACGCTCGGGATGGCTGGCGGTCCTCCTCATCGCTCAGGTGGGCACCTTCGTGGCGTGGAGCTATCCCCCGCGCTATCTCAGCCACAACGAACTTGCTTCGTGGCTGTCCCAGATCGGCGTCGCGCTGGCACTGCTGTCGCTCGCGTGGGGCCTGTCCGGAACCGACGCCCGACTGGCAGCCCGGGCGCTGTGGCCGGTGTGGTTGGGGCTCGGAGCGGCAACGGCGCTCCTGGTGTTCGCCAAGGTCACCTCCGGCGTCGCGTTCGCGGCGGTGCTTGCGCTGATCTACCTGGTCCCGAACAGCACCTTTCGGGCGTGGAAGCGGGGCACCGCGGCCGGCGCTGGAGCGGCAGCGGTGCTGCTCCTGCTCTGGGGCAGCGGGTACCCCATCCGCGCCTACTGGCACAACGTGACGTCCTTGTTCCTCGACCCATCGGCCCAGGCCGACTTCGACCATCCGATCTCGGAGCTGGTCGCGATGTACGGCCGAACCCTGGCCGACGCCGGGAAGGCCGTCCTGCCCGCACTCGCCCTCTTCGCTCTTGCCATGGTGACCGCACGCCTGGCCCGCCGGCATTCGGGCGGCGGAGCCTGGCGCTGGGCGTCCTGGCTCCTGGGGGCTCTCCTCGTGGTCGCGCTCCTCCGGCTGCCGAAGGTCAGCGTGTGGGACTACCTCGGCGCCTTGATCGTCTTCCTCGGTCTGGCCGGCGTCATCGGCCTGCTGGTCCTGCGGGGTGAGGGCGCCACGACGCATGGCTCGGCGGCGCACCGAAGGATCGCTGTCGCTGCGGGCGGGATCGCGCTCACGGCCGCCCCGTTCATCAGTGCCGTCGGAACGAACAACAACCTTCCGGGCCAGTTCCTCTTCGCAGCGACGCTCTGGGCCGTGCTCCTCGGCGTCGCACTCGTGCTACTGGCGGAGCACGACATGGCGCTTCGGAGCCCGGCACAGGTGATCCCAGTGGCCATCGTCTGCACCCTGCTCCTGATGAGCGCGCTCGCGGTCAAGGCAAGTGCAGATGAGCCGTACCGGACGCCCTCGCTGTGGTCGCAGGACACAACAACGTCGGCCCCCGAGTTCCGCGGCATGTTGCTGACCAAGGGGGAGGCCGAGTGGATGGACTGGATGTCGAACGCCGGGAAGTCCTTGCACGCGGACGGTGTCCCGACGATCGCGATCTCGTCTCCCGGTGCGCTGTACGCCTTCAACCACAGCGGCTACGCGAACCCCCGTATCGAGTCCTATCTCCCCGTCTCCGTTTCGTCGGTGCGGTCCGCCTGCAGGAAAGGGCCTCCCAAGGACCTCTTCGTGCTGCAGCCCGGAACCGCTGTCTCGGACGGCCCTTCGACGGTCGGGGTGGCGGCGGCTCTCGCCGAGTGCGGCATCGACTTCCCCGGGGACTTCGCCCTCGCGGCCAGCCGAGAGGCCCCCGAACCGGCGTTCGACATGCGGATCTGGCGACTCGCACCTCACCGGACTCCGGCGGATGCGAGCTCATGGCCGCCGTGAGGCCGGCGAGCGGTTGAGCGACCGGCGTCCCCATGACGGCCCCAGTAGGAACCCCTAGCTCGGTACAGCAGGGCGAGGGCGGTCGTTCCTCCTGATCGTGCTGTAGGACATGCCCCACGACGCCGAGTACGCGACGGCCGAGGCCACGCCGTACGCCCACAGTGCGTGGAGGGCCGAACCCCCGGAGAAGTAGGTCGCGGCGACCGCGCTCACGATCAGGACCAGTCGCCCGGCGTCCCACGCAAGCTGCAGCAACTGCCGCTCGAACACGATCAACGTCTGCGAGACCGGTACGGCAAGCAGCTGCGCGGCCAGACTGACCGCAAGCGCCTGCGCGTACTGTCCGCTGGTCCGCCACTCCGAGCCGAAGACGAGGCCGAACAGGAACGGACCAAGCGCGACGACCGCGACGGCGGCGGCCGCACCGACCGCGAAGAGCCGCCTGCTCGCGGACACGAACAGACGATGGGCGCGCCCAGGCTCGTCGTGCGCCGCACGCGCGAGCTCGCCGAGGTACACCTGGGCCATGGCGGTGCCGACGAGCATCACCGGCAGCGACAGCACACGCTGGGTCAGACCCATCCAGCCGGCAACCGAGCTGCCGTACCAGTAGGCGATCAGGATCACCGGCAGCTGCAGCCCCATGACGTTGAGCAGGCCGGACGGCGCGAGGATGAGCGGGAATCGGCGGTAGCGCCTCGCCATCGCGCGCAGCCGCGCCGGCGTTCTCCCTTCGCGCCCCTCTGCAGTGAAGAGCTGCGATCCCGCGACGAGGCTGACTGCGCTGGTGGCCTGGCCCATGCCGAGCCCCACGACGAGGCCACCCGTCTTGAGACCAAGGAACCCTGCACCCAGCTGTGTGGCGACCATGGCGGACGACTGCAGGACGTTCCGCCGGCCGATCGCACTGTATCGGCGATGTCGGATCGCCAGCTGGTTGAGAAGCAGGTATGCCCCCATGAAGGCCGAGATGACGGGCAGTGCCCAGAGCCACGGCATGAGCCCGGCTTCGTCGAAGCGCGCCGCGATGCGGTCTCCCATGGTGGCGACGAGCGTGCCGGTCACGATCAGACTGAGAACCGTCGAACCGAGCCCGAGCGCCACCAGCGCCTGAGCGTCGCGTTCGTCCTTGGGCAGCGGGACCGCCAGCTCGAACCGGAGTGCGGCGACCGTTCCGACGACGGTCACCGCCGAGGAGATCACCGTGAAGAGTCCGAAGTTCGCGGGGCTGTAGAGCCTCGAGAGGATCGGTGCCGAGATCAGCGCGAGCACCTGACCCGCTGCGGTCCCGCTCAGGATCGTGAGCGCACCTCGGCGGGTGTGCGAAAGACGGCCCAGAGTGCGACTCAAGCCACTCGCGAGGAGGGAGCGCGTCACAGGATCGCTCCTTCCGGCACAGGGCCCCACGCGGGCCGGACCCGACGGCGGACAAGACCCACCCACACCGCCTGCTGCGGAGTGGCGGCGCGTCGCAATGCTATCCGGCGGCTGTCCGCATCTGGACTGTGGACGGGGGGCGGGCATTGCTCGCCCTGCCGCGTCGTGCCAACCGTCATGTGGACCTCAGCGCGTCGCGCTTGCCCTCGCTGCCTGCTCCGCATCGCGGCGGTACGTGTGCGGAACCGTGTCAGGCACGCTGGGGTCGGTGCGCGATGGCGACCGTACGACCGGTGTTCGCCGACTCGATCATCGCCTCCGCGACCGCGAGCGTCGCCATCCCCTGCTCGAGCGTGACGATGTCCGCTGGCTTGCCCAACACGGCGTCCCGGAAGTTCTCATGCTCCACCCGTAGCGGTTCGGGCTTCGCGATCGCGAATCGGATCACGTCACCCTCCGAGACGCCGCGGAACTGCGCGATCTCGTCCCGCGTGACCCTGACCGAACCGTTCACGTAAAGGGTGAGGTCGGCCGTCAGGGTGTCGGCGACGAACGCGCCCTTCTCCCCCGTGATCGTGGTCACCCGCTCCTTGAGGGGAGACAACCAGTTCACCAGGTGGTTCGTCGCCGTACCGTCCGCGAGCTGACCGGTCGCCGCGACGAGGTCCTCGTGCTCGCGGCCGCTGGTGAAGACGGTGTGCGCGCCGATCGACGTGAAGTCCCGCTGGGTGACCCAAGCGGTCAGGTCGATGTCGTGCGTCGCAAGGTCCTTGACCACGCCGACGTCGGCGATGCGCGCCGGGAAGGGGCCCTGGCGGCGCGTCGTCACCTGGTAGACCGTGCCCAGCTCGCCGGCGGCGATCCGGGCCCGCGCGCTCTGCAGCGCCGGGTTGTAGCGCTCGATGTGGCCGACGCCACCGATCAGGCCACGCGACGTGAACGCCTCGGCCACCCGCCGCGCCGATGGCCCGTCGTGCGTCACGGGCTTCTCGATCAGCGCATGGATGCCGGCCTCGGCGAGAGCCATCGCCACGGGCTCATGGTGGATGGTCGGAACGGCGACGACACAGTAGTCGAGGCCGAGCGCGATCAGTTCTTCGACGTCCCGCAGAAGCGGGCGACCGCTGGCGACACCGTGCGGGTCGCCGTCCGCGTCCGCGACACCCACCAGGTCCACACCCTCGAGGCTGCCGAGGACGCGGCCATGGTGGCGGCCCATCATCCCGAGGCCGACGAGCCCTGCCCGGAGATTCGCCATCGTCACGCACCCGCCTTCGCGAGCGTGTTCACCGCTGTCACGATGCGCTCGAGGTCGTCCCGACTCAGCGAAGGATGCACCGGCAGCGACAGGCACTCGGCGGCGGCCCTGGTGGTCTCTGGCAGGTCGACGTCGACGGCGAACGGCGCAAGCTGGTGGTTGGGAACCGGGTAGAACATGCCGGAGCCGATGCTGTACTCGTCGCGGAGAGCCTTCGCGAGGCCGTCCCGGTCCTGGGGAACGCGGATCGTGTACTGGTGGTAGACGTGCACGGCACCGGGAGCCACGGGCGGCGGCGTCACACCTTCGAGGTTCGCGCTGAGGAACGCGGCGTTCTCCTGGCGTTGCCGCGTCCAGGCGTCGACCTTGGTCAGCTGGACGCGACCGATCGCCGCGTGGATGTCCGTCATCCGGTTGTTGAAGCCGACGACCTCGTTCTTGTACTGCTGCTCCATGCCCTGGTTGCGGTAGAGCCGCAGCTTCCGTTCGATCTCGGGGGTCGCCACCGACACCATGCCGCCCTCTCCCGAGGTCATGTTCTTGGTGGGGTAGAGGGAGAACACGCCGAACGAACCGAAGGAACCGACCGGAGTTCCTCCGAGCGAGGCACCGTGCGCCTGAGCAGCATCCTCGAAGATCTGGAGCTCGTGCCGCTCGGCGAGCGCACCGAGCGAGCGCATGTCCGCGGGATGCCCGTAGAGGTGGACCGGCATGATGCCGACCGTCCGCTCCGTGATCGCCGCCTCCACCGCGGCCGGCGAGAGGCAGAAGTCGTCAGCGTTGATGTCGGCAAACACCGGCGTGGCGCCGGTCAGTGCCACCGAGTTCGCCGTCGCCGCGAAGGTGAACGACGGCACGATGACCTCGTCGCCCGGCCCGACGCCCGAGGAGAGCAGGCCAAGGTGCAGGCCGGACGTCCCCGAGTTGACGGCGACGCAGCTGCGACCCAGACCGAAGTGGGCTGAGAACTCCTCCTCGAACGCCTTCACCTCCGGGCCCTGGGCAAGCATTCCCGACCGAAGGACACGGTCGACCGCGGCGCGCTCCTCCTCGCCGATCAGCGGCCGTGCAGGCGGAATGAACTCGGTCATGACAAAAAGCCCCTAACTGTGTATGCCTGGGTGGGGATTCGCTAGCGGTGCGAGGACCCGTCTCCGATGACGATGACGGTGGCCTCCGGGAACGCATCCGGGTCGAGCACGCGCCGGCCGTCCAGGGCCGCCCTCAGCCCGGGGAGGTCCTCCGCGGAGAGCTCTCGGTACTCAGCGTGATCCGCCTGCACGATCGCGAGGTCGACCTCGGTCCCGAGCTCGTGCGGGTCGAAGCCCAGCCCGCGAAGCTCGCCGTCGGTGTACATCGGGTCGTGCACGGTCACCGTCGCGCCCTCGGCGCGGAGCGCAGCGACGGTCGGGAACACCCCGGAGAACGCCGTCTCCTTGACGCCGCCGCGGTACGCGGCCCCGAGAACCACCACGCGCGCCCCGGCCAGGTCCCCGTGGGCTGCCTTGAGAAGGCCCACCGCGTAGGAAGGCATGGCCGCGTTCGCGTCCCGGGCGGCACGGACGACGCTCGCTGCCGGGTCGTTCCACAGGTACAGGCGCGGGTACACCGGGATGCAGTGCCCGCCGACGGCGATGCCCGGGCGATGGATGTGGCTGTAGGGCTGGGAGTTGCTGGCGTCGATGACCTGGTAGACGTCGATGCCCTGGGTCGCGGCGAAGGCCGCGAACTGGTTGGCGAGCCCGATGTTCACGTCTCGATACGTCGTCTCCGCGAGCTTGGCCATCTCCGACGCCTCGGCGGACCCCAGGTCCCACACGCCGTTGCCCCGCTCCAGGTCGGGTCGCTCGTCGAACTCCAGCACGGCCTCGTAGAAGCGGACGGCGCGCGCCGCGCCCTCCGGCGAGAGACCACCGACGAGCTTCGGGTACTTCCGCAGGTCCGCGAACACTCGTCCGGTGAGGACCCGCTCGGGCGAGAACACGAGGTGGAAGTCGGCACCTTCGGCGAGCCCGGACCCGCTCTCCAGCATCGGCTTCCAGCGCGTCCTGGTCGTGCCGACCGGCAACGTGGTCTCGTAGATCACGAGTGTCCCGGGGCGAAGTCCGCGAGCGATGTCCTTGGTGGCCGAGTCCATCCACCCGAAGTCGGGCGCGTCCTGGTCGTTGACGAAGAGCGGGACCACCACGACGACGGTGTCGCTCTGGGCGACGGCGTCGGCCGTGTCCGTCGTGGCCGTGAGGAGCCCGCCGCGAACCGCGTCCGCGAGACGCTCCTGAAGGTGAGCCTCCCCGGGAAACGGTTCGCGGCCCGCGTTGACCGAAGCGACGGTGTCCGGGTTGACGTCGGCCCCGACGACGGTGTGCCCACGGCCCGCGTACTGGACGGCCAGGGGCAGGCCGATCTTCCCGAGTCCGACGACGGTAATCCTCAACTCTGCACTCCGAATCAGATCAGGCCACACACAGGAGGGGAGTGCGTGGCATCACTCGCCGGTCTCGCCGCCGGACAGCTGCGCCAGGAGACCCCCGGCCTCCTGGAACTGCTCCCCGGTGACCGGGCACTGCCACGTCCCGTCCGTAACCTGCTCCAGGGGTACGCCGGCGCGGCCGACCCACCGGACATGCCGGGCCGGGGAGCCCGCCACCAACGAGAAGTCGGCAACATCGCGGGTCACCACCGAACCCGCAGCGACCAGCGCCCACCGGCCGATGGTGACGGGGGCGACGCACACCGCGCGCGCACCGATCGACGCGCCATGACGGACCGTGACGCCGACGGCCTCCCAGTCAGCGCCGCGCTTGAGCGTTCCGTCGGGCGTGATGGCGCGGGGGTAGAAGTCGTTGGTCAGCACAGCGGCGGGCCCGACGAAGACCCCATCCTCGAGGACGGCCGGCTCGTAGACCAGGGCGTAGTTCTGCAACTTGCAGTTGTCGCCCATCGTCACGCCGGTACCCACATACGCTCCACGGCCGACGATGCACCCGGCACCAAGGCGGGCACCCTCACGCACCTGGGCCAGCGGCCACACCACGGCCCCGGGCCCCAGGGCGACGTCGGCAGCGACCTCGGCGCCCTCGTGAACAGTCACTCGCCCCCCTCTTGCGGCTCCTACGGCCCAGCGACATGCAGTATGGCACGCGCCTCGGGCGCGCCGACGGGACCGGTGGAGCACGTGGGGGCCCGGCGTGGGCCCCGTGGCTCGCGCGTCGCCCGACCATCCGCGCGCCGCCCCACGATCACCCGAATGGGTTCGCAGCGCCGCCTATACTCACCACGCGCCTGCCGGGCGCAGCAGCGTGCGAGGGGACGAGGAGCAGGATGGCGCACTCTCGACCGAGCGCACCATCCCAGCCCGCCCACGCTCGGCCGCGAACGACCGCCGAACCCGCGCACTACCGCCCGCTTCGCGCCAAGCCGCGAAGCAACAAGCGACCCGTCGGCTACCTCCTGGCGCTGGCACTGGTCGGCGGTGCCCTGTTCGCCGCCACCTGGGTGGGAGCCCGGGCCTGGTTCGCCAAGGGTGAGCTCGAGCAAGCCCAAGCCATGGTCACCAGCGTCAAGGACCGGCTGACCGCCGGGGAGTACGGCGGGCTTCGGGACACCTTCGCCGCGGTCCAGGTGCACACCGCCAAGGCCCGCGGGCTGACCGAGGATCCGCTGTGGAGCCTGACGGAGCACGTCCCCGTGCTGGGGCCCAACCTGCGTGCGCTCCGCCAGCTCACCGCCGTGGTGGACGACACCATGACGGCGGCCCAACCGCTGGCCGACCTCGGCAACCAGCTCACGCCCGCCTCGTTGACCCCCAAGGACGGCGCGATCCCGCTCGCACCGTTCGAGACCGCCGCCACCGCGGTCCCCGCCGCCGCAACCGACTTCGCCGCCATCCAGGCGCGGCTCGCGGACGTCTCGACGGCCGGAACACTCTCCCAGGTCCACGCCGCCAAGACCACGCTCGTCGACCTTCTCGACACCGCGACGTCCGCGCTCGAGCAGGCCACACCGATCGTCCAGCAGCTGCCGGCCCTCCTGGGCGCGAACGGCCCGCGCACCTACGTGGTGATGTTCCTCAACAGCGCCGAGCTGCGCGCCCTGGGCGGGACCGCGCTGTCCTTCGCCGAGATCAGCGTCGACCACGGCGCGATCGAGTTCAAGCGGACGGTGCCGGCCGGCAACGGCAACTTCCCGATCCGCAAGACGCCGGTGATCCCTCTCCCGGACGACGTCGAGTCGATCTACTCGGGCACGCTCGGCCAGTTCATCGCCAACGCCACCGTGCGGCCCGACGCCGTCACCGCGGCGAAGATCGTCGACGCGGAGTGGCAGGCCAAGTACGGCACACCGGTCGACGGTGTGATCTCCATGGACGGCGGGGCGCTGAGCCTGCTGCTCCAGGCGGTCGGGCCCGTGAAGATCTCGACCGGCGACGTCGTGAGCGCGGACAACGTCCAGAAGCTCCTGCTCAACGAGGTCTACCAGCGGTACAACACCGGCATCTCGGCGGTGGACAACGCCGCCCAGAACAAGGTCTACGCCGACACCGTCTCGGCGACGTTCGCCAAGCTCACCTCCGGGAGCTTCGACCCGATCACCCTGGTCGACGCGATGAGCACTGCGGCGAAGCAGCACCGCTTCAGCGTCTGGTTCCCGAACGACCAGGAGGAGTCCGCCATCGCGGACACCCCGTTCGCGGCCCGCGGCCTGCCCACCTCCACCAGCAGCGCGGACGTCGTCGGCGTCTACCTCAAGAACGCGTCGTGGTCGAAACTCGACTACTACCTCAAGCCCGCGATCACCACGGCCACCGCGGCCTGCACGGCGGACGGCCGTGAGGTGCACCGCGTGACCCTGAGCCTGACCAACACCCTCAAGCCCGCCGAGGCGCCCGGCCTGAGCCCGTCGATCGTCGGAGGGTGGGAACGGCTGGGCCTGACCAAGGGCGAGCAGCAGTACGTCGTGTACTTCTACCTGCCGAAGGGCGCCACGCTGCTGTCGGGCAGGTCGAACGAGACGCAACAGGACCTTCTCGTGGGCCATGACGGCGGCCACGACGTCAAGGCGATCTGGGTCAAGGTCCCACCCGGTGCGACCAGCACCGTCAGCGTGGACATGCTCATGGCCAACCCCGGCGACAAGCCCGTCACCACCGACGTCACGCCCACCATCCAGCCCCTGACCACCAGCACCGAGCAGCTGGACTGCAGCACCGTCACGCTGCCCTGAGCCCGCCGCCGCGGCGGCCCGCGTCCGGCCGCCGACTTTCACCCGGCCCGCTGCCAGCGCCCCCGCCTATACTCACGGGGCCCGCGGACCCCCGACCGCGGCCCGGGGCTGAGGAGCAGGATGGCCGACCGTCGAGCGAGCCGTCGGCCCGGTCCTGCCCGCGATGACCGCCGCCCGCGACGCACCCGCCGATGGGTCGTGGGCTCCCTCCTTGCGCTGATCGTCGTGGCGGTGCTCGCCGCCGGCGCCTGGGTGGGCACCCGCGCGTGGTCCGCCAAGGGTGAGCTCGAGCAGGCCCAGAAGGAGATCAGCACCGTCAAGGACCGGGTGTCCGCGGGCGAGCTGTCGGGCCTCCGCGACACCTTCTCCCAGGTCCAGGCGCACACGACCAAGGCCCGTGACCTCACCACCGGCTCGCTGTGGAGCATCGCCGAGCACGTCCCGAAGCTCGGGCCGAACCTGCGGGCCATGCGCGAGCTCACGGCCGTGGTCGACGACACGATGACCGCGGCCCAGCCGCTGGCCGAGCTCGGCGACCGGCTCACGCCCGCGTCGCTGGCGCCCCAGAACGGCGCGATCCCGCTCGGGCCGATCGAGAGCGCCGCCACGCTCGTGCCGACGACCGCCGACCAGCTCGCCGCCCTGCAGGCACGCCTCGCGGACATCTCCACCGACGGCACGCTGCGCCAGCTGGTCGACGCCAAGACCACGCTGAGCGACCTGCTCGACACCGCCACCGCGTCCCTGGAGAAGGTCAGCCCGATCGTCCAGCAGCTCCCGACGGTCCTCGGCGCGGACGGCAAGCGCACCTACGTCGTGATGTTCCTCAACAACGCGGAGCTGCGCGCCCTGGGCGGTACCGCGCTGTCCTTCGCCGAGATCAGCGTCGACCACGGCAGGATCGAGTTCGGCCGGATCGTGCCGGCGTCGGGAGGCGCCTTCCGCACGCACGGCTCGCCCATCATCGACCTGCCCGCCGGCGTGAGCTCCATCTACCGGGGCTTCCTCGGCATCTTCATCGCCAACGCCACCATCCGGCCCGACGCGGTCACGGCCGCGAAGATCGTCCAGGCGGAGTGGCAGCAGACCTTCGGCGAGACGATCGACGGCGTGATCTCCATGGACGGCGGTGCGCTGAGCCTGCTGCTCCAGGCGGTCGGCCCCGTCTCGATCCCCACCGGGGACACCGTCACCGCCAAGAACGTCGAGACGTTCCTCCTGCACGACGTGTACCAGCGCTACGACTCCGGGGACTACCGCAAGGACAACGCCGCCCAGAACGCCGTGTACGCGGACACCGTGAACGCGACGTTCGCCAAGCTGACCTCCGGGGACGTCGACCCGGTCACGCTGTTCGACGCCATGGGAGCGGCCGCCGACCAGCGCCACCTCAGCGTCTGGTTCCCCGACCCGGCCGTGCAGGCCGCGATCGCCGACACCCCGTTCGCCGCACGGGGCGTGCCCGAGTCCACCAAGGACGCGGACGTCGTCGGTCTCTACCTGAAGAACCACTCCTGGTCCAAGCTCGACTACTACCTCAAGCCGGCGGTCGCCACCGGGTCGTGCACCGCGGACGGCCGCGAGGTGCACCGCGTCACCATGAACCTGACCAACACGCTCAAGCCGGCCGACGTCCCCGGCCTGAGCCCCTCGGTCGCCGGCGGGTGGAAGCTGCTCGGCCTGGCCAAGGGCGAGCTTCAGTACATGGTGTACGTCTACCTGCCGAAGGGCGCGACGCTGCTGTCGGCCACGGTCGACGGAACCGCGCAGGACGTCCCGGTGGGCAACGACACGGGGCACCCCGTCGCGACCGTCTGGGTGCGGGTGCCACCGGGGGCCACCGGCACGCTCAGCGTCGACATGCTCATGGGCACCCCCGGGGACAAGCCCGTGACCACCGACGTCACCCCCACCATCCGACCCCTGACCACGAGCACGGAACCGCTGGACTGCAGCACCGTCGCGCTGCCCTGAGCACGCCGCCGCACCGCGGCGTCAGGCGTCGCCGAGCAGGTCCGTGAAGCCGGAGACGTCGAACGGGTCGTGCACCGCCCGCGGCGGCCGGCCGGCGACGAGCTCCACGAGCTCGCGCGCGGCGCGGTCCACGCGCCGGGCCAACGACTGCGCGCCCTCCCCCGCACCCCCGAAGTCCTCGGTGGCGGCGAACACCGCGCTGGGGGCCACCACGGCTCGGACGTGGCCCAGCAGCGGGCGCAGGGTGTGGTCCAGGGCCAGGGCGTGCCGGGCCGTGCCGCCCGTGCCTCCGATGAGCACGGGCACACCCGCCAGCGCCTCCGCCGGGAGCAGGTCCACCAGATCCTTGACCATCCCGGTGTACGCGCCGGAGTAGATCGGCGTGACCAGCACCACCGCGTCGGCGCCGGCGACCTGGGACAGGAAGGCGTCCAGGGCCGGCGTCGGGGCGCCGGTCAGGAGCATGCCCGTCAGGTCGCGGGCGTGCTCGCGCAGCTCGACGGTGCTCGCCTCGAGGGCAAGGTCCCGGGCCGCTGCGGCCGTGCCCACGGCATCGCGCAACCGGTCCGCCAGGAGCCGGGTCGACGACGGCTGGCGCAGGCCGGCGGAGATCACCACCAGCCGACGCGGCGCGGACGAGGCCGTCATCGCACCGGCTCGGGGCTCGCGCCCGTGACGTCGTCCGCGGGGGCGTAGACGGTGCCGTCGTGGGCGCCGCCCGCCGCGGCGACGAGCGACGCGTGCGTGGGCGCGTCGGGCACGTGCGCCGGGCGGCCGACCGCCAGCTCATGCCGCAGCACCGGCACGACCTCCTCGCCCAGGATCGCGATCTGCTCGAGGACCACCTCGAGCGGGAGGCCCGCGTGGTCCATGAGGAACAGCTGACGCTGGTAGTCGCCGACGTCGTCCCGCATCGCGGCGTACCGGTCGATCACCTGCTGCGGGCTGCCCACCGTCAGAGGCGTGGTCGCCATGAACTCCTCGAGCGACGGGCCGTGGCCGTACACGGGAGCCACGTCGAAGTACGGGCGGAACTCCGCGACGGCGTCCTGCGAGCGGGGCCGCATGAACACCTGGCCGCCCAGGCCGACGATCGCGGTGTCGGCCGGGCCGTGGCCGTGGTGCTCCCAGCGGCGTCGGTACAGGTCGACCATCGCTGCGGTGTGCTCCATCGGCCAGAAGATGTTGTTGTGGAAGAAGCCGTCGCCGTAGTACGCCGCCTGCTCGGCGATCTGCGGGGTGCGGATCGAGCCGTGCCACACGAACGGCGGCACGCCGTCCAGCGGCCGCGGGGTCGAGGTGAAGGACTGCAGCGGGGTGCGGTGCGTGCCGGACCAGTCCACCACGTCCTCGCGCCACAGCCGGCGCAGCAGGGCATAGTTCTCCACGGCGAGCGCGACGCCGTCGCGGATGTCCTTGCCGAACCACGGGTAGACGGGGCCGGTGTTGCCCCGGCCGAGCATGAGGTCGACGCGGCCGCCGGCCAGGTGCTGCAGCATCGCGTAGTCCTCGGCGATCTTCACCGGGTCGTTGGTGGTGATCAGCGTGGTCGCGGTGGACAGCTGCAGGCGCGTGGTCTGCGCGGCGATGTAGCCGAGCAACGTCGTGGGTGAGGACGGCACGAACGGCGGGTTGTGGTGCTCGCCGGTGGCGAACACGTCGAGCCCGGCGTCCTCGGCGGCCTTCGCGATCGCGACCATCGCCGCGATCCGCTCGCCCTCGGTGGGGGTGCGGCCGGTGGTCGGGTCCGGCGTGACGTCGCCGACGGTGAAGACCCCGAACTGCATCATGGCCCGCTCCTCTGATGATCCAACGTTCAACTACCCGCTCTCAACTCTCCCACACCGCCCCGCATTCCCGCGCGCCGGTACCCCCATCCTCACCCTCCTCCGCCCCGGCCCACCCGCCGAGCTCGCTGATCACGGTCGAGGTCGTGTACTCAGCGAGCTGGACCCGGACCAGCGAACCGGACGCGGGCCAGCGAACTGGGCGGAGGTGGGTGGGGCGGGGATGATGGGGGGATGACAGCGATCGGGCCGGTACCGGGGACGGAGCGCGAGGGGCTGCGGTACGGCGGCCTCGTCGTGCACCTGGACGGGGTGGGACGCGACGCGGTGGTCTCCGCCCTGAGCGCCGCACGGTTCAGCGGCTGGGTGGGACCGGACCAGACGCCGTGGCTCGTCGTCGTCGCCGCGACGCCGTTCGGGCCGGTGGCCGGGTCCCGCACCGGGATCGCGGCGCTGGCCGACCGGCTCGCGGACCGGCTGGGCACCCTGGTGCTCGCAGTCCAGGTCATCGACGACCAGGTCCTGCGGCTGTTCTGGTCCGGGCCGGACGGCGCCGGCCGCTACGACTCCGACCCGACGGTGGGCCACGAGGACGACGACGAGCTCTCCGACGACCCGGAGGGCGTGGAGCTCCTCACCGAGCTCGCGGCGGCGTGCGGCCGACCCGACGCGGGCGAGGACCTCACCGAGCTCCTCGACGAACGCATCGACCGGGACTCCACGTACGAGTCCGAGCGCCTGCGCGCCGCCCTGCGCCTGCTGGGCATGCCGACGTGGCTGATGGCCTCCGCATCGCTGCCGCGAGACGTGCCCGGCGGCCCCCGACGCCGCGAGCTCACCCGGCTCGGCGCCGGCCGCGGCGGGGTCCGCGGCCGCGTCCGGGGCGCCCTGGTGGGACGGGTGCGGCGGCACCGGCGACCTCGCCCCTCCTGACTCCGGACGCAGCGCGCCCGGGCCGCCGTCGCCCTGCTCACCCGCGAATTTGCCCGGTCGCCGGGGGTCCAACGGCCCGCCGGGAGGCGCGAGCCGGGTGGCAGCATCGACGGCATGTCGACGCCCACGCACGCCCCCGCGGCACCCGGCCACGCGCCGGTCGCGGCGCGCGCGGCAGCGCCCGGGGCCCGCGTCGTGGTGACCGGCGTGGTGCAGGGCGTGGGCTTCCGTCCGTTCGTCTGGCGCCTGGCCTCCGAGCTGGGCCTGGCCGGCCGGGTGCGCAACGTCGCCGGACGCGTCGAGCTCGAGGTGGGCGGCAGCGCAGCGTCCCTGACGGCCCTCACGCACCGGCTGACCTCGGACGCACCGCCCCGGTCCCGCGTCGACGCGGTGACCGCCACGCCCGTGCACGACGACGGGTGGGTCGCGGCCCTGCCGCGACCGTTCCGCATCGAGGAGAGCACCTCCGCGGCCGTGGACGCCGCGACCGAGCGGCACTTCCCGCCCGACCTGGCGACCTGCCCCGCGTGCCTGGCCGACCTCACCGACCCCACCGACCGTCGGTACCACTACCCGTTCACCAACTGCACCGACTGCGGGCCGCGCGCCACGATCATCGACGACCTGCCCTACGACCGGGCCGCGACCACCATGGCGGCGTTCGAGCTGTGCGACGCGTGCGCCGCCGAGTACGCCGACCCCGCGGACCGCCGCTTCCACGCCGAACCCGTCGCGTGCCCGTCGTGCGGACCCCAGGTGGCCTACCGTACGGCCCTCGACACAGCCCCGGGCACACCCGCCCCGCCCCACGACCCGATCCGCGCCGCGGCAGCCGACCTGCGCGCCGGGCGCATCGTCGCCGTCAAGGGACTCGGCGGCTACCACCTGGCCTGCGACGCGACCGACGAGTCCGCCGTCGCCCTGCTGCGCGAGCGCAAGCGGCGCTGGGCCAAGCCGTTCGCGATCATGGTGGCGGACCTGGACACGGCCCGCGCGCTGGCCGACGTCGACGACGCCGAGGCGGCCCTGCTCACGGGCCCGCAGGCCCCGATCGTGCTGCTCCGGCCGCACCCCGGGCCGATCGCCCCGTCGGTCACCGCCGGCGCCACCGACCTGGGCGTGATGCTGGCCTACACCCCCCTGCACCACCTGCTGATGGCAGCCGTGGGCCGGCCCATCGTCCTCACCTCGGGCAACGTCGCCGACGAGCCGCTCGCCACCGACGACGACGACGCGACCGAACGCCTGGGCCCGCTGGCCGACGCGTTCCTGGTGCACGACCGGCCCATCCGGGCCCGCTACGACGACTCCGTGACCCGCGTCGACGCCGGACGTGTGCGCATGCTGCGCCGCGGCCGCGGGTACGCGCCCGAGGGCCTGCCCCTGCCGGTGCCGACCGCTCGCCCGCTCCTGGCGGTGGGCGCCGAGCTCAAGCACACCTTCACCCTGGCCCGCGGCGGCGTCGCGCACGTCGCACCGCACAACGGCGACCTCGAGGACCTGCGCACCCACACCGCGTTCACCGACGGCCTGGCACACCTGTCCCGGCTGCTCGCCCTGGAGCCCGAGCTGCTGGTCCACGACCTGCACCCGGAGTACCTGTCCACCAAGTACGCGATGGCGCACGCGCCCGCGCACCGGCGCATCGGCGTGCAGCACCACCACGCGCACGTCGCCTCGTGCGCCGCCGAGCACGGCGTGACCGGTCCGTTCCTGGGCGTCGCCTACGACGGCCTGGGGATGGGCGGCGACGGGACCCTGTGGGGCGGCGAGGTGCTGCTGGCCGACCTGCGGGGCTACCGACGGCTCGCACGCTTCGCGCGCGCCCCCCTGCCCGGCGGGGCCCTGGCCGTGCGGCGGCCCTACCGGATGGCGCTGGGCTACCTGCTGGGTGCGGAGGACCTGCCCGGCCACGGGGCCGTCGACCCCGAGCTGGCCGCGGCCTTCGTCGCCGGGCTCGACCCGCGCGAGGTCGCCACCGTGACCACCCAGGTCCGGCGCGGGCTCAACGCACCCCAGGCGTCGTCGGCCGGCCGGCTGTTCGACGCGGCCGCCGCTCTGCTGGGCCTGCGGCAGGTCGCCGAGTACGAGGCGCAGGCCGCGATCGACCTCGAGAGGGCCGCCGGCGACCTGCCCGCCGCACCGCTGCCCTACCGGCTCGAGCGGTCCGGCGGCCTCGTGATCTACGACCCGCGGCCCACGCTCGCCGCGCTGCTGGCCGGGCAGGCCGCAGGGACCCCGGTCCCCGAGCTCGCCGCCGCGCTGCACGAGACCGTCGCCGAGGTCACCCGCGAGCTGCTCGCCGACGCGCGCACGGCCACCGGCACCGACGTCGTGTGCCTGTCCGGCGGCGTCCTGCAGAACCGACGACTGTCCACCACGCTGCTCGACCGGCTCACCTCCGACGGGTTCGTGGTGCACGTGAACGAGCAGGTGCCCTGCAACGACGGCGGCATCAGCTACGGGCAGGCGGCCGTCGCCGCCGCGATCACGGCCGGAGCGCCGACCCCGACCACACCTGAGGAGGTCTGACATGTGCCTGGGCATCCCCGGCAAGGTGATCGAGCTGCGCGAGGACGGCGCCGTGCTGATGGGCAAGGTGGACTTCGGCGGCATCCGCAAGGAGGCCTGCCTGGCCTACACCCCCGAGGTGCAGCTGGGCGACTACGTCATCGTGCACGTCGGCTTCGCCATCTCCAAGGTCGACGAGGAGGAGGCGCTCAAGACCCTGGACGTCCTGGCCAGCATGGGCGACGTCGTCGAGACCGAGCTGGAGACCATGGGCCCGGGGATGGACGCCCCGGCGGTGGTCGACGACGACGGCAGGCCCGTCGTGGGCGGACCGCTGCGGGGTTCGACCCCGGCCGGCGCGCCCCAGGAGGCGGGCGCTCCCCAGGAGGCCGGCAGCACGCAGGAGGCGGGCGCATGAAGTACCTCGACGAGTACCGCGACCCCGAGCTGGCCAAGGCGCTGCTCGCGGAGATCCACCGCATCACCACGCGCCCGTGGACGCTCATGGAGGTCTGCGGCGGGCAGACCCACACCATCGTCAAGCAGGGGCTGGACGAGGCGCTGCCGCAGGGCGTGCGGATGATCCACGGCCCGGGCTGCCCGGTGTGCGTCACGCCGCTCGAGCAGATCGACAAGGCCCTGGCGATCGCCGCCCGGCCGGGCGTGATCTTCACCAGCTACGGCGACATGCTGCGCGTGCCCGGCACCGACACCGACCTGCTCGCGCTCAAGGCGCGCGGGGCGGACGTGCGCATCGTCTACAACCCGCTGGACGCGCTCAAGATCGCCAAGGAGAACCCGGACAAGGAGGTCGTGTTCTTCGCGGTCGGGTTCGAGACGACCGCGCCGGCCAACGCGATGGCCATCGCCCAGGCCAAGGCGCAGGGCATCGACAACTACTCCGTCGTGGTCAGCCACGTGCTGGTGCCGCCGGCGATGACGTCGTTGCTGGACTCCCCCACCAACCAGGTGCAGTCCTTCCTCGCCGCCGGGCACGTGTGCGCGGTGATGGGCTGGACCGAGTACGAGCCGATCGCCGAGAAGTACCAGGTCCCGATCGTCGTCACCGGGTTCGAACCCCTGGACCTGCTCGAGGGCATGCTCATGGCGATCCGCCAGCTCGAAGAGGGCCGGCACGAGGTCGAGAACCAGTACGCGCGCGCGGTCAAGCGTGAGGGCGTGCCGCTGGCCCAGAAGCAGATCTTCGAGGTGTTCGAGATCGGCGACCGGACGTGGCGCGGCGTCGGCCCGATCCCGCGGTCGGGGTACCGCCTGCGTCCGGCCTACGCCGCGTACGACGCGGAGACGAAGTTCGAGGTCGGTGACATCCACACCCTCGAGCACCCGGCCTGCATCGCCGGGCAGATCCTGACCGGCGAGAAGCTGCCGATCGACTGCACCGCGTACGGCACGCTGTGCACGCCCCAGCACCCGCTCGGGGCACCGATGGTCAGTGCGGAGGGCACCTGTGCCGCCTTCCACGCGGCCAACCGTGGCCTCGACCCCCGGAGAGTGAGCGTCGGATGACCACCATCGACCCCCTGGCCCTGAGCTGCCCCGTGCCGATCCCGGAGGGCGCGCGCGTGACGCTCGGGCACGGCTCCGGCGGGCAGCTGTCCGGCGCCCTGATGCGGGACGTGCTCGCGCCGTGCCTGGCGCAGGCGTCGCCTGGCGGGCCCTTGAACGACGCCGCCGTGCTCGACCTGGGCGGCACGCAGGTCGCGTTCACCACCGACTCGTTCGTGGTCTCGCCCGTGGTGTTCCCCGGCGGCGACATCGCCGAGCTCGCGGTCAACGGCACGATCAACGACCTGGCGATGATGGGCGCGCAGCCGGCGGGGCTGTCGTTGGCGTTCGTCATCGAGGAGGGGCTGACGCTCGAGGACCTCGGTGCGCTGACCGCGTCGGCGGCGCGCGCCGCGGCGAAGGCCGGGACCAGCATCGTCACGGGCGACACCAAGGTGGTCGGGCGGGGCGCCGCGGACCAGCTCTTCGTCAACACGGCGGGCGTCGGCGTGGTGCCGGCCGGCGTGCAGCTGGGCGCGGACCGAGCGCGCCCGGGCGACGTGATCCTGCTGTCCGGGCCGATCGGGCTGCACGGCGTGGCGATCATGTCGGTGCGCGAGGGGCTGGAGTTCGAGGCGGAGATCGCGTCCGACACCCAGCCGCTCAACAGGCTGGTCGCCGCGATGCTCGCGGTCGAACCGGGGATCAAGGTGCTGCGCGACCCGACCCGCGGCGGCCTGGCGTCGGCGCTCAACGAGATCGCGGAGACCTCACGCGTCGGCATGGTGCTGGACGACGCGGCCGTGCCGATCCCGGACGCGGTGCGGGGCGCGTGCGAGATGCTCGGGCTGGACCCCTACCACGTGGCCAACGAGGGCAAGCTCGTCGCCGTCGTGCCGGCGGACAGCGCGGACCGGGTGCTCGACGCGATGCGCGCCCTCCCCGAGGGCGAGGGCGCGGTCCGGATCGGCGCGGTCGTCGCCGACCACCCGGGCATGGTCACCGCCAAGACCCTGGTCGGCTCGGAGCGCATCGTCGACATGCTGGTAGGCGAACAGCTCCCCCGAATCTGCTGACCCCATTCCTTGATCACGCCCCTGTGGTGGGCACGAATTCCTTGATCACGGGCCTGGGGTGGGCAGGAGTTCCTTGATCACGGGCCCAGGAGGGTGAGGACTTCCGTGACGGCGCTGGGGACCGCCGCAGCCACCGCTGGGGTCAGGGGGGCGGACCAGTCGAAGGAGCGGGCCTCGACACCCACCACGACGACCTGCTCCGGCAGCCGGCCCAGGGCCCTCGCCAGCTCCACCGCGGACGCCAGGCCGAAGTCGTGCGTACCCGCCTCCTGCACGTGCATGTCGCTCAGCGGCGGCAGGTCCGGACCGGTGCGCACCACGTGCAGCGTCCCGGGCGGCGCCCCCGAGCGCACCGCGTCGCACACCACCGCCATCGCCGCGTCGGCCCACACGTCGATGAGCGCCGTCGGGTCCTCGCGCTCCAGCACCTCCACACCCGGCACCGGCCGTGCGGCGAGCTCGGCCGCCACGACGCGGGCAACCGTCGGCCCGACGGCGTCGTCCCCCCGGTCGGGGGCCCCCAGCCCCACGACCACCCGCCGCCGCGGGCGCGTCACCCCCGGTCCACCGTGAGGTTGAGGAAGTGCACCGAGCACGAGATGCACGGGTCGTAGTTGCGGATCGCGACCTCGGCGCGCAGCGTCAGGTCCTCGTCCGACATCCACATCCACTCCTGCGCGAGCTCGCGCAGGTCGGCCTCGATGCTCGGCTGGTTCTGCGACGTCGGCGGCACGATCTGCGCGTCCGTCACCAGACCGGTCTCGTCGATCTTGTACCGGTGGAAGCAGACCCCGCGCGGCGCCTCGGTCGCACCGAAGCCCTCGCCGACGCGCGGCACCACCGGTACCGACGGCTCGAGACCGTCCGTCCACGCGTCGATGATCCGCAGCGCTTCGTGGAACGCCTCGACGGTCTCCACCGCGCGCACGATGATCGACTTGAACGGGTTGTAGCAGGTCTCCCCCAGCCCCGCCTCACGCGCGGCCTGCTGGGCCATGGGCGAGAGCCGGTCGAAGTTCAGCGAGTAGCGGGCCAGCGGGCCGACGACGTACGGCTCGCCGTCCAGGAGGCCGTGCAGCGCGTTGGACTGCGCGACGTGCACCTCCTCGATGTGCTGGGTGAACTCCTGCACGTCCCAGTTGTCCCCACGGCTGGTGACCACCCGGCCGCCCTCGATCGGGTAGCCCTCCTCAGGCCGCAGCGAGAGGTACAGGTAGGGCCGCTCGAAGTCCGGGAACTCGAACGTCGAGACCAGCTTCACGGTCTCCAGCGCGTCCTCGAGCCCCTGGGCGATCGCCGGACGCAGCGCCTTCATGTCCTGCACGGAGGGCATCTTGTAGAAGCCGCCGATCTTGGTGTTCACCGGGTGCACGGATCGACCGCCCACCAGGGTCATCAGGGCATTGCCGGCCTTCTTCATGCTCAGCCCGCGCTCGACGGCGGCGCCGTGGTCCTTGGCCATCTCGATGGCGCCCGCGTACCCCAGGAAGTCCGGCGCGTGCAGCATGTAGATGTGCAGCGTCTGGGACTCGATCCACTCGCCGCAGTACAGCAGCCGGCGCAGCGCGCGCACCGAGTCCGGCACGGTCACGCCGCACGCGTCCTCGATCGCCAGGCAGGCGCTGAACTGGTACGCCACCGGGCAGATCCCGCAGATCCGCGCCGTGAGGTCGGGCAGCTCGGTCATCGCCCGCCCGCGCAGGAACGCCTCGTAGAACCGCGGCGGCTCG
The DNA here is from genome assembly GCF_030586465.1 of Actinotalea lenta. Taxonomy (GTDB): domain Bacteria; phylum Actinomycetota; class Actinomycetes; order Actinomycetales; family Cellulomonadaceae; genus Actinotalea; species Actinotalea lenta. The sequence continues at coordinate 217,145 of NZ_JAUQYP010000002.1, read as the reverse complement.
AAGATGTTCAGCTTGACGTCGTCGACCTTGCCGTTGCGCAGGCGAAGGTGCAGACCGCCCTCGCCCTCGACCCGCGCCAGGACATCGACCGAGAGCGTGCGCTCGCTCGTGGGCTGCATGCTCATGCCTCAACCTCCTCCGCGCCGGCCTTGCGGGCGCGCTCGTGCCGCAGGCTCTCGGCCTGGAACGGCTCACACGTCGCGTTGAACGTCCGGTAGGCCCGGGTCATCTCCTCGGTGGTCATGCCGAGGGCCATGAGCCGATCCGCCATACCGTGACAGTTCTGCGAGTCCTGGGGCCCGAAGCAGGCGTAGCACCCGCGGTTGAACGACGGGCAGATCGCTCCGCAACCCGCCTGGGTCACGGGGCCGAGACACGGGGTGCCCTGCGCGACCGGGACGCAGATGTTGCCGGCCCGCTTGCACTCGACGCACACGCTGTAGGTGGGGATCCGTGGACGCCGGCCCTGGGCGAAAGCCGAGATCACCTCGACCAGCTGGTACTTGTCCACCGGGCAGCCGCGCAGCTCGAAGTCGACGTGCACGTGCTCGGAGATCGGGGTGGAGGTCTCCAGCGTGTCGATGAACTCGGGGCTCGCGTAGACGTAGCTGGTGTACTCCTCGACGTCGGCGTAGTTGCGCAGCGCCTGGATGCCGCCGTGCGTGGCGCACGCACCGATCGTGATGAGCTTGCCGGAGATCTCACGGACGTGCTTGATCCGCTCGATCTCCTCCGGCGTGGTGATCGAACCCTCGACGATCGAGACGTCGTAGGGGCCGTCCTGCATCGCTCGGGTCGCCTCCGGGAAGTAGGCGATCGTGACGGCCTTGGCGACGTCGAGCAGCTCGTCCTCGGCGTTGAGCAGGTTCAGCTGGCAGCCGTCGCACGAGGCGAACTTCCACACCGCGACGGTCGGCGTGGTGGTCGTGGTCGTCATCAGAGCTCCTCGGTGGCGAGCAGGGGGACGAGCTGGTCGTAGGAGAAGACCGGTCCGTCGACGCACAGGAACGCCTCGCGGAGCTGGCAGTGGCCGCACAGGCCGATGCCGCAGTGCATCGAGCGCTCCATCGACAGGCGGACCTTCTCGCCCGGCACGCCCTTGCCGACCAGGGTCTTGGCCGCGACCTCCATCATGATGTCCGGGCCGCAGGCCAACGTGAGGGTGCGCAGCGGGTCGAACTCCTCGCGGCTGGTCATCTCCGCGAGCCCGGCGCGCACACCCTGGCGGACCGTGAAGCCGTGGTTGCGCTCCCAGTCCTCGATCTCGTCGGTGAACAGGAAGCCCTCACCGGGGCGGGAGCCGTAGAGCAGGATCACGTGCCGGAACTCCCCGCGACGCCGCACCGCCTCGAGGATCGAGGGCCGCAGCGGGGCCAGGCCGATGCCGCCCGCGATGAACATCAGGTCGCCGCCCACGGCGTCCATCGCGTCCCACGACGTACCGAACGGCCCGCGCACGCCGATCACGTCGCCGACCCTCGAGGTGACGAGCGCGTGGCTCACCGCGCCGACGTCCCGGATGGTGTGGCGGAGCGGCTCACCGGGCAGCGCGCCGCCGGAGATCGACACCGCGATCTCACCGACGCCGAAGGCGTAGAGCATCATGAACTGCCCCGACCGCCAGCGGGTCTGCTCCCCGTACAGCGGGATGAGGTCCAGCGTGGCGGTGTCGTGGGTGTCCTGGCGCCGGGCCACGACGCGGTACGGGCGGGGCGCCATCGGCCCCGGCGCGGTCGCCTCGCGGGCGACGTCGGTGGCGGTCATCGGGTCTCCCCCACGGTCTGCAGGTCCTCCTCGGTGGCGGGCAGGCTCGCGCGCAGCGCCGCGGCCTCCGCGGTGATGTCGATCGCCGCCGGGCACCAGGTGATGCACCGGCCGCAGCCGACGCAGCCCGACAGCCCGAACTGGTCCTGGTAGCCGGCCAGCTTGTGGGTGATCCACTGGCGGTACCGCGACGAGCCGCTCTCCCGGACCACGCCCCCGTGGATGTAGGAGAACCGGGCACCGAAGCACGAGTCCCACACCCGGTGCCGCTCCGTCGTGGTCATCGCGAGGTCGGTGGTGTCCTCCACCGACGTGCAGAAGCACGTAGGGCACACCAGGGTGCAGTTCGTGCACGCGAGGCACCGCGACGCCACCGTGTCCCAGTGCGGCGAGTCGGCCGAGGCGAACATCACGTCGTGCAGACCCTCGGTGTCCAGCGTGCGCCCCATCGACGCCGTCGCCGTCGCGACCAGGGCGTCGGCCGCGTCGGTGTCCGCCGCGACCGCCTCGGCGGTGCTGACCTCGGCCAGGATCTGCGCGCCGCGCTCCGAGCCGACCTCGACCAGGAAGCGGTGCCCGTCGTCGTCCAGCAGCTCGGTCAGCGACAGGTCGAAGCCGGCCTGCGGCTTGGGGCTGCCGCCCTGCGAGACGCAGAAGCACGTCCCGCCCGGGTCGGCGCAGGTGACGGCCACCACGAACACGCCGTCGCGGCGCTGCTGGTAGGGCTTGTCGGCGTACTCGCGCGAGGCGAGGACCGTGTCGTGCACGGCCAGCGCGCGCAGGTCGCAGTCCCGCGCCCCGAGGAAGGCCCGCGGCTTGGGCGGGGTGGCGTCGGCCTCCTCGACGTCGAACCCGATCGGCGTCTTGCGCGCGCGCCACAGCAGCTCGTGGGACGGGAAGAGCACCTGCTTGAGGCCCTGGACGGCGGTGGCGTACCCGAAGAGCCTCTCGTCGCCGCGGTCCCGCAGCCGGTAGTGCGCGGCGTCCTGGGTGTCCCCGACGCCGCGGGGCAGGTCGGCGACCCCGGAGATCGGCGCCAGCACCATCGCCCCGTCGCGTACCCGGGGCCCGAAGACCTCGTACCCGGCCCGGCCCAGCGCCTCGACGAGCTCGTCGAGCCCGGCCAGCCCCATCGTCCGCATGTGCCCTCCCTAGGACCTCGGCGTGCATGCCCAGCGTGGGCCACGGGACGCCGGGGCGGGGAGGACGAAGGTCTGGACCTGCACCGTGTCTGACCTGCATAAATACACCCCAGGGGGTATGTCAAGAGGGCGATCGGGACCAATGACCCGGCGCCTGACGGGGCTGGTCGATGCGGCCTCACAGCGCCAGGCCGGCGGCGAATCCCTCCCCGATCGCATTGCCCAACGTGCCCGGCGTGGAGCAGTCGCCCACCAGGTGCACGCGCGGGTCCTCGAGCACCCCACCGGCCGCCAGCTCGCGGCTCGGGAGCACGCCCACGGCGAGCACGACGCTGTCCGCGGGCAGCGTGACCCGACCGTCCGGACCGATCGCGTGCACCCCGGCGGCATCGACGGCGTGCACCAGCGTCCCGGTCAGCACGGGCACCTCACGCTGGGCGAGCCCCGCCAGGAGCGCGGCCCGGCTCGTGGCCGGCGCGCCCGGGGCGATCTCGTCACCGGCCTCGACCACGGTCACCCGGTGCCCCAGTGCGGCGAGCTCGAACGCCGCGTCCGCCCCCGACGTCCCCCCGCCGATCATCACGACGCGCGAACCCAGGGCGGCACCGTGCACGTCGAGCACGTCGAGCACCTCCGGCCGGTCCAGCCCGGTGATGTCGGGCCGGACGGGACGCGCCCCCGTGGCCAGCACCACCGACCCCGCGGTGGCCAGCACGCGCGAGCCCATCCGCACGGTGCGCTCGAGGTGCACCGTGACCCCGGCCTCCGCCAGCTCGCCGCGGTACCAGGCCACCAGGTCCAGCAGCTCGGGACGGAAGCCCGGGCCGGCCGCGCGGGCCAGCACACCGCCCAGCCACGGCTTCGCCTCGTACAGGTCCACGACGTGGCCCCGCTGCGCGGCGACCCGCGCGGCCTCGAGGCCCGCCGGTCCGCCCCGACCACCACCACGTGCCCGGGGCGCGCGACCGGACGGACGGCGAGCGCGGTCTCGGCACCGGCCAGCGGGTTCACGGCGCAGCGCAGCGCACGCCCGCTGCGCACGGCGTCCAGGCAGGAGTTGCCGCGCACGCACGGCCGGGCCCGGCCCCGGCGCGCGGCGAGCTTCGCCGGCAGGTCGGGGTCGGCCACCAGCGCCCGGCCCAGGCCCACCAGATCCACCCGGCCCGCGGCGATGGCCTCGTCCGCCTGCTGCACCGTCGTGGCACCGGCGACCAGCACCGGGATCCCGACCTCCGCCCGCAGGCGGGCGGCGGCGGCCAGGTGCGCGCCGGCCGGCTGGTGGTAGTCGGGCGCCACCAGGTAGGGCAGCTCCGCCGCCCCCTCCTCGGCGGCGACCAGGTCGACGCCCGCACCGGCCAGGAGGCGTGCGATCTCGATCGACGTGTCCAGCTCCCGGCCGCCGGACAGGTGCTGATCCAGGGTCAGGCGAACACTCACCGGCGTGCCCGGCACCGCGGCGCGCACGGCCACGACCAGCGCCACGAGCAGCGCTGCCCGGCGCGGCAGGTCGCCGCCCCAGGCGTCGGTGCGCTCGTTCCACAGGGGCGTCAGGAACTGGTCCACCAGGCCACCGGCGCGCGCGTCGATGTCCAGCAGGTCGACCCCCACGTCCACCAGCCGGCGCGCGGCTGCGGCGACCTCCGCGACGAGCCCCTCGATCTCCTCCCCGCGCAGGGCCCGGCAGCGGCGCCCGTCCGGCGTCGTGACCCGCGAGGCAGACACCGGCTCGGTCCCCGGACCCGCCAATCGGCCCTGGCCGGCCGTCACCTGCGCCCCGACCCGGGCACCGGCCCCGTGCAACGCGGTCACGAGCCCGGCCACGCCCGGCTGGAAGCGGTCGTCGTCGATGCGCAGCAGCCCGTCGGCGCCCTGGAGGCTGGTGCTCGCCGCGAACGGGCCGACCACCACGAGCCCCGCACCGCCGCGCGCCCGCGCCCCCAGGAAGGCGGCCTCCCGCTGGCTCACGTGACCGTCGGGGCCCGACAGGCGCGTGGTCATGGGGGGCAGCACGATCCGGTTGTGCAGCGTGAGGCCACCCAGCCGCGTGGGGGACAACAGGTGGTCCATGCCTCCCCCGGGATCGACGCCCGCACCGTCGCGGGTCACCGAGCCATTGTCAGGAGCGGGCACCCGCTTCGCGGCGGCCGTAGGTCCCGATGATCAACGCACGGCGAAGCGCTCCACCAGCCGGTCCATGAGCGCGTCCTTGGCGGCATCCACCCGCCTGCGCGCCGGGTCCGCGTCGTGCCAGGCGACGATCTCCCTGGCGCCCTGCTCGAACCGCACCGTGGTGGTGAACTCCGGCACGACCCGGCGCAGCTTGGTGGTGTCGAACACCGCGGAGTGCGCCTTGTCGCCCAGCAGCCCGGCGCCCCACTCGGGGTCCTCGGCGGCGATGACGTCGGAGGGCACGTGCACGATCCGGGCCTCGGCACCGGCCGCGGCGGCCAGGGCGTGGGCGATCTGGTCCCAGGTGAGCACGTCGTCGCCGGTGATCCCGTACGCCTCACCGAGCGTGCGCGGGTCGCCCAGCAGGGGGACCAGTCCGCGCGCGAAGTCGGTGTGGTGGGTCAGGGTCCACAACGACGTCCCGTCGCCGTGCACGACGACCGGGCGGCCCTGCCGCATCCGCTCCAGCGCCGTCCACCCGCCGTCCAGCGGCACCAGGGACGCGTCATAGGTGTGCGAGGGCCGCACGATCGTCACGGGCGCCTCGCGCTCGCGGTAGGCGGCCATCAGCACGTCCTCGCAGGCGATCTTGTCGCGCGAGTACTGCCACCACGGGTTGCGCAGCGGGGTGGACTCGGTGATGGGCAGTCGCGCGGGCGGCGTCTGGTACGCAGACGCGGAGCTGATGAAGACGAGCTGCCCGGTGCGGCCCTCGAGCACGTCCAGGTCGGCCTGCACGTGCTCCGGGGTGAACGCCAGCCAGTCCACCACGGCGTCGAACTCCTGGCCGGCGACCGCCTCGCGCAGCGCTGCGGGGTCGCGCACGTCGACCTGGCGGACCTTCGCCCCCTCCGGCACGGGGCGGCCCGAGGTGCCGCGGGTGAACAACGTCAGGTCGATCCCACGCTCCAGGGCCAGCGCCGTGCTGGCCGAGCTGATCACGCCGGTACCGCCGAGGAAGAGCACGCGAAGAGTCACGCGCCCACCCTAGTTTCAGTCGTCGGCGCCGCGCTCCTGACCGCCGGTGCGTCGCTCCAGGAGCCCCCGCAGGTACGCCGCTTGGCCGATGTGCTGCAGGTCGTCGGCCAGGACGCTGACCAGCCGCACGCCGAGGGTGACGGGCGGATCCCACCGGGTGTCCACCACGCGGTCCAGCGCGTCGGCGTCGACCGTGTCCAGCAGCGCGGCGGACCGGGCGTGCACCGCGTCGTGGTAGCCGACCAGCAGGTCCGCACCCACCCGGACCGCTGCGACCTCACCCGGTCCGTGCCCGTACCCGGTGTCCTCGGCCGGCAGCGGCAGCCCGAACCGCTCGACCCAGCCGTCGCTCGTCCAGACCTGCCCGCGCCCGAAAGCGTCGGCCAGGTGGTCGTCCTGGACGCGCGTGAGGTGCCAGACCAGCCACGCGATCGTGTTGGAGCCCGGCTCGGGCTCGACCGAGAGCAGGTCGTCGTCCACGTCCTGCAGCACCCTGTGCACGCTGCCGGCGATCCTCGAGTACCCGTCGGCGAGCAGCCCTGCGACGTCCATCACCACTCCTCAGCTCGGCTGCCGCGCACCCGCGCGGCAGCCCCACGCTACGTCCGCGGTCCCACGCACCGCGCGGCCACCGGGGCGGTGCCCCCGGAAGACGGCCGAAGGCCCGCACCGTCCGGTGCGGGCCTTCGGAAGTCTGCCTCAGAGGCGAACCCGGTTGGGGTTCCCGACGAGGTTGTCCCGGTCCCTGGTGGTCTGGTCGCGGTCGGTGGTGTCGCTGCGACGGTCCGTCATGGCGGCCCCCCTTCTCGATTCGTCCTATGAGTTTGGCGGACGAGTCGGGTTTGCGCCACCGTGCCCCGGTGAATTTTCCGTGACAACCCCGCGCGGAGATCGGGCGGATCAGGCCGCCGTGGCGTGCTTCTGCTGGGACAGCGAGTAGAAGAACAGCGCGACCGGGCGGTACATGACGTGCGCGAACTTGGTGAACGGCAGCATGAGCAGCAGCTCCATCGCGATCGCGACGTGCACCAGGAAGAACCAGTACCCCCACACCGGCGGGGTCGTGACGTACAGCGCGACCTCGATGACGAACCCGGTGAACCCGGTCAGCCACAGCAGGGTCAGCAGGAGCCAGTCCGAGCTCTGCGACGTGGCCTGCGAGGTGGACCACCGCTTCCACCGGCCGAGCATGAACACGGTCACGCCGTACATCAGCGCGAGGCCGCCGACGGTTCCGAGGGCGCGCGACGGGTACCAGATCGGTATCGGGGTGCCGGTCTCCTTGATGCCCAGCAGCTCGAGCCCGTAGTCGATCAGCGTCGCAGCGAAGAGCATCAGGAAGCCCCAGATGGTCAGCGCGTGCACGAGCCAGCGACGCCGCCACAGTGGCTCGACCACCTGCTCGTCGTGGCAGTCGTCGCGGAACCGCTTCTGGCCCAGCGACTCGACGCCCACGGAGTCCCACAGCGCCCGCACGGTGCGCGTCCACGCGGCACCCGACCCGAACGTGTCCTTGAGCGTCACGCCGTCGCGCTTGCCGATCGCCCGGACCATGCGGACCACGCCCCACGCGCCGGCCAGGAACATCAGCGCCATCACGACGATGCCCATCCAGTGGATGAGGTCGTTGGAGACGAAGTCGAACAACGCCAGCCGCGGCGCGTCGATCCCGCCGAGCTGCGCCTGGGACAGCATGAACCCGGCGAAGAAGAGCGCGACGACCACCGCGATGATCGTGCCGATGACGGGCTTGGTGTACAGCACCCGGGCCAGGCCGGTCGGCTCGTAGGAGGCGATCGCGTACCGGCGGGCCGCGGCCATGAACTCCCCGGGGTCGGCCTCGGTGGGGCACGACTCCGAGCAGAGCCCGCAGTGGTAGCAGGTCCACAGCTCCTTCGAGCCGAGCAGCTCGTCGGTCAGCCCGACCTGCGCGTACCTGATGATCCGGCGCGGGAACGTCGCGTCGTTGTCGGCGAGCGGGCACAGCGCCGTGCAGTTGCCGCACGAGAAGCACGCGTTGACGTCCGCGGCGCCGAACTTCTGCACGTCCGCCATCAGGTCGATGTCGACGACGGTGGCCATCTCACGCTCCCTTCGGGAGGGCGTAGGGGAAGTAGCCCTCGTCGTCGGCCTCCGGCATCTCGACGACGTGGCCGTAGCGCCGCATGCCCATCACCCAGTACAGGACCTCCTCGGCCGGCCGGCCGATCGCCGAGGCGAGCTCGGGCACGGTCAACGGCCCGTCGGCCAACGCGGCCTTGATCACCGCGTGCATGGTCATCTCCTCGCGGATGACCTCGCGCGGGTCCCGCAGGCTCCGCTCCGTCGTGTCGGTCATGCCACGGGCTCCTTCACCGACAGGCCGTCGATCGCGGCCAGCATCTGGGCGCTGGTGTAGCCCAGCAGGTCGATCGCGTCCTCGGGGCACACCGGGACGCACCCGCCGCAGCCCTTGCAGCTCGCCGGGTCGATGGTGGCCTTCTGGCCCGTGTCGCACACGTACGACGCGATCGAGTCGTACGGGCACGTGGTCAGGCAGTCGCCGCAGCCGGTGCACAGGCTCTCGGTGACGGTGGCCACCAGCGGGTCGAGCTCGGCGAAGCCCTTCTTGAGGATCCCCGCGCTCTGCGTGACCGCCGCCAGGCCACCGCTGACCGCCTCGGTGGCGGGCTTCGGGCCCTGGCAGGCACCCGCGATGAGCACGCCGTCGACGACGGTCTCCACGGGGCGCAGCTTCGGGTGGATCTCGTTGTAGAAGCCGTCGTCGCCGGTGGGCAGCTTGAGCAGCGTGGTGAGGTCCTCGTTGTCCCGCGGGACCATGCCGGTGACGAGCACCACGAGGTCCACCGGCAGCGTGATCTCGTCCTGGGACGTCAACGCGTCGGTGACCGTCACCGCGAGCCGCTTGTCGGGCATCTGCTCGACCGACGGCGGGGCGTCGTCCGGGTACCGCATGTACACCGAACCACGCTCGCGGGACTCGGTGTACATGAGCTCGTACCGGCCGTAGGCCCGCACGTCGCGGTGCAGGTGGAACTGCCGGATCGACGGGTCGAGGTCGGAGACCTTGATCGAGGCGTGCACGGTGGCCGCGCAGCAGAACTTCGAGCAGTACTCGTTGCCGCCGGGCTGCCGGTTGCCGACGCAGTACACGTACGCGACCGAGCGGACCTTGCGACCCTGCCAGGTCAGCGACCCGCTGCCCTTCGCCGCGTCGACCAGGTCGCCGAACTCCTTGATGGTCAGCACGCCGTCGATGCCGTAGCCGAGCTCGCCGGCCTCGGGCGAGTACACGTCCGCACCGGTGGCGATGACGAACGTGCCCACCTGGAGCTGGCGCAGCTCCTCGGTGGTCTCGGTGCGCAGCCGGACCTTGGCGGTGTAGTTGCCGAACGACCCGGTCTTGCCCACCAGCTCGGCGTTGTTGAGCACCGTGATGGTCGGCCGCTTGGCGATCTCCGCCATGAGCTCGTCGATCTGCGCACGACCGGAGGCGTTGTGCGGGAACATCGGCCCGAGCCGGCCGACCCAGCCGCCGACCTCGGACTCGCGCTCGAGCACCGTGACCGCGATGCCGATGTCCGCCAGCCCGATCGCGGTGCGCAGGCCGGTGATCCCGGCACCGACCACCATGGTCGCGGGCACCGTCTCGACCCGCAGGGGCTCGAGCGGCAGCGACAGGCGCGTCTTGGCGATCCCCGCCTGGACCAGCGCGATCGCCTTCTGCGTGGCGCCCTCGTGGTCGTCGGTGTGCGCCCACGAGTCCTGCTCGCGGATGTTCACCTGGGTGTACGCGTACGGGTTCAGGTCCGCCCGGGTCGACACCCCGCGGAACGTCGTGGTGTGCAGCTTGGGCGAGCACGACGCCACGACCAGGCCGTCCAGGTCCTCGCCGTGGATGTCGTCGATCATCTCGTGCTGCGTGCCGTCGGAGCACGCGAACAGCGTGGTCTTGCCGACCACGACGTCCGGGTCGGCGGAGATCGCCGCACGGACCCTGTCCACGTCGACGTAGTCGGAGATGTTGCCGCCGCAGTGGCAGATGTACACCCCGATCCGGCGCTGGGGGCTCCCGCTCTCGCTCATGCCAGGACCTCTGCCTTCGTGGTCTGCTGGGCCTTCTCCAGGTGCGCCGCGACCTGCGCGACCGCGGCCCCGGCGTGCACGATCGTGTCGACGATGTCCTTGGCGCCGGACGCGGTGCCGGCGACGAACACGCCGGGCACGTCGGTCACCCCCGGGTCGAGGTCCTCGCTCGGCTCGGCGACGTAGAAGTACTCGTCCAGGCCGAGCGGCTCGTCGGTGAAGAGCCGCTCGACGTCCCGGTTGGGCTGGATGCCCACCGCGAGGACCACGAGGTCGTACTCGGCCTCGACGATCTCGCCGGTGCCCTCGGTGTCCTCGTACCGCAGGACCAGGTCACCGTTCTCCTTCTCGGTGATCCTGGACACCCGGCCGCGGATGTACTGCGCGCCCATGTCCTTGGCCTGCTCGTAGAACTCGTCGTACCGCTTACCGGCGGCCCGCATGTCCATGTAGTGCATGGTCACGTCGGCCAGCGGCAGGGCACCCATGATCAGCTGGTTCTGCTTGATCGAGTACATGCAGCAGACCTTCGAGCACAACGGGTTGCCCACCTGTGCGTCGCGCGAACCGGTGCAGGAGATGTAGGCGATCCGCTCGGGCACCTTGCCGTCGCCGGGCCGCAGCACGGTGTTGAACGGCCGGGTGGGGGCCAGGAGGCGGTCCATCTGCATGCCGGTGATGACGTTGGCGTACCTGCCCCAGCCGTACTCGGGCTTGTTGTCCGCCGCGAACAGCTTGTAGCCGGTGGAGACGACCACGGCACCGACGTCGAACTCGTTCTCGACGTCCCGCTTGTCCATCCGGATCGCGTCCGCCGGGCAGGCGTGCACGCACTCCTGGCACTCCGAGCACACGCCGCAGTCCAGGCAGCTGCCGGCGCCCGACCGCGCCTCCGTCTCGGTCAGCGGCGACTCGATCTCGTGGAAGTCCCGCGGGAGCTTCTGGAGATCGACGGCGCCCTTGATCGGGTTGCGGTGGCCGAACGCGGTCTGCCGGGACAGCACGGTGTCGTGGCCGATCGTGTCGAGCCGGTCGTCCAGCGCGGTGAAGCCGGTCAGCGGCCGGCCGGTGACCCACCGGTCGACCATGTGGGCCGCACGACGGCCGGCACCGATCGCCCGCGTGATGTCCGTGGCTCCGGTGGCCACGTCGCCGGCGGCGAACAGGTAGGGCACCTCGGTCTGCAGCGTGTGCGGGTCGACCGTGATGCGCTTGCCCCGCCCGACGGTGACCACGTTCTCGTACAGCGTGGCGTCCGGGCTCATGCCGATCGTCGAGATGACCAGGTCGCACGCGACCGAGGTCTCGGACCCCTGGATCGGCTCGGGGCTGCGGCGTCCCGACGCGTCGGGCTCGCCCAGCCGCATCTTCTGCAGCCGGACGCCGGTGACGTGCCCGTCGGTGGCGAGCACCTCGAGCGGGGTGACCAGGAACTCGAACCGGGCCCCCTCGGCCTCGGCGTCGTCGGCCTCGACGTGGTGCGCGGGCATCTCGGCACGCGTGCGGCGGTAGACGACCTTGACGTCCGCCGCGCCCAGGCGCAGCGAGACGCGCGCGGCGTCCATCGCGACGTTGCCGCCGCCGACCACGACGACGCGCTTGCCCGTGAGGTCCGGCGCGTTGTCGTTCGCGACGTCGGCGAGGAAGTCCAGACCGTTGACCGACCCGGCGGCGTCCTCGTTCGGGACGTTCATCGGGGTGGCGTGCTGGGTGCCGGTGGCCACCACGACGGCGTCGTAGCCGGAGTCCTTGAGCGCGGCGAGGTCGTCGATCTTCGCGTCGCACTCGATCTCGACGCCGATCGAGGTGAGGTTCGCGATGTCCGCGTCGACCACCTCGTGCGGCAGGCGGTAGGACGGGATCGCGTGACGCAGGAACCCGCCCGGCTGTGAGCGCTTCTCGAAGATCGTGACCTGGTACCCCTGGCGGGCGAGCTGCCAGGCGGCGGTCAGACCGGCGGGCCCGGAGCCGACCACGGCGACCCTCTTGCCGTTGGGCGCGGCGACCTCGACGGCCGGGCCGGACGGCGTCTCGCCGTGCGCGGCGTAGTGCTGGTCCGCGGCGAACCGCTTGATCAGCCGGATCGGCACCGGACCCTCGAGCTTGGTCCGGGTGCACTCGGACTCGCAGGGCGCGTAGCAGGCCCGCCCGAGCGTGCCGACCAGCGGCGTGGCGTCCAGCACCAGCTGGAACGCCTCCTCGTCCTTGCCGGACCGCACCAGCGAGACGTAGCCGTGCGCCTTGATGCCGGCCGGGCAGGCGCCGATGCACGGCGACGTGCCCTCCCGGTCGAGCACGGCCTTCTTCGGAACCGCCTGCGGGAACGCGATGTAGGCGGCCCGGCGTGCGGCGAGGTCGGCGTTGAACTCGTCAGGTACTGCGACGGTGCACGCGGTCTGGCAGTCGCTGCACCCGGTGCAGGCCGCCCAGTCCACGAACGTCGACTTCTCCTTCACGCTCGCGGTGAAGCGTCCGTCCGGCCGACGCTTGATCCCCGTGACCTCGGAGTACGTCTTCGTGGTGATGTTCGGGTGGTTGATCGTCGAGGACATCTTCGGGCCGGAGATGCAGCTCGCGCAGTCGAGCGTCGGGAAGACCTTGGACAGCAGGATCATCCGTCCGCCGACGCTGGCCTCCTTCTCGACCAGCAGCACCTTGTGGCCCATGTCACCGAGCTTGATCGCGGACTCCATGCCGCCGATCCCGCTCCCGATCACCAGGACGTCGTAGTCCATCGAGTGGCTCCGTCTCTCGCCAGCAGGCTCAGATGAAGAGGTTGACGTTCGACTCGTCGGCCTCGCCCAGGTAGGAGGCGACGCCGGCGTACTCGATGTCGTCGAGCAGCTCGTCCTTGGTCAGGCCCATGACGTCCATCGACATGGTGCACGCGATGAACTTCACGCCCTGCTCGCGCGCGGTCTCGATGAGCTCGGGCAGCGACATGACGTTCTGCGCCTTCATCTCGCGCTGCATGAGCTTGGGTCCCATGCCCGCGAAGTTCATCTTCGACATCGAGAGCTTCTTGGGGCCGCGCGGCATCATCGCGCCGAACATCTTCTGCACGAACGTCTTGTCCGGTGCGGCCACGTGCGCGTCCTTGCGGAGCGCGTTGAGGCCCCAGAACGTGAAGAACATGACGACCTCGTCGTCCATGGCGGCAGCGCCGTTGGCGATGATGAACGCGGCCATCACCTTGTCGAAATCACCGCTGAACACGATGATCGTCTTCTTCGTCGACTCCACCTCTTGGGTTCCCTTCCCGGTAGTGAGCAGTGCGGGTCAGCCGACCGGGACGGGCCGAGGCCCGAGCTCGTTGAGGGCGGCGGCGAACTCACGCATGTAGTTGGCGAACGGCTCGGCGCACACCGAGCAGACCGCGGCCATCTTGAGGCGCTGGGGCTCGTACCCCTGCTCGGCCATGAGCGCCTGAGCGCGCGTGACGATGCCCGCGGTGCGCTCGGCACAGTCCGGCAGGTAGGAGCACTCCTCGCCGTCCGAGGCGATGAAGACCCCGTCCTGGCCCGTCGCGAGCGCGTGCAGGATCCAGGTGGGCTTGATGCCGCTGGAGCACGGCACCGGGAGCACGGAGACCGTTGCGGGATAGTGCAGGTGCCGGCTGCCGGCGAGGTCGATGCCCGGGTCCGAGATGTTGTTCGTGGAGAACACCAGGATCCGGGGCATCGGCTCGCCGGTGACGTCGTGGCCCATGGACGTCACTTCATCTTGAGGAACAGGCGCAGGTAGCCCGAGTCCTCGTAGTGGCCCAGGTACTCGTGACCCATCTTCTTGGCCCACGCGGGCAGGTCCTTGAGCGTCCCGGAGTCGGTGGCCAGGACCTCCATGACCGCGCCCGAGGACACGCCGCGGACGGCCTTCTTGGCCGCGAGGATGGGGCCGGGGCACGAGGTGCCGCGAGCGTCCACCACGGTGGTTCCGGTGAGGGCCTTGAGCTCCTCGACAGTGACGGACATTGTCCCTCCAGGGATCGGTAAATGTGCTGGTCAGCCGTCACCACGGCGGTGACGGAGCAGAGGGGGCAGGGAGGCCGTCGCGGGCGTGGCCGGACGGGCGCCGCGGTGCGCCGACCGTGCCTCGTGCGTCGTTCTCATGGCACTCAGCCTCGGTCGGGGGGCGCTGTGGGCCGCGGGTCGAACGTCCCTACCCCCTGGGGTATGACTGTGAGCCAGGTCACACTAGAGGACGAGCCGGGTCCGAGGTCCCGCAATACCCCCGGCCGTACCCGGTCCAGAGGGGCCGGCCGCCCGCGCGCGGACCGCCGCGGCGGCGCCGGCCCTCAGTCCAGACGCCGGACGAACAGGTGCAGGTCGCCGTCGTCCTCGAACGCACCGAGGTACTCATGACCGACCTTCGCGGTCCACGACGGCAGCTCCGCGAGCGTGCTGCGGTCCGTCGCGAGGACCTCGAGCACCCCGCCGCGCGGAGCCTGCGGGATCGAGCGCTTGACGGCGAGGACAGGGCCGGGGCGTCGACGCCCCCTGGTGTCGACCACGGCGACGCACTCCAACGCCTTGAGACGACTCGCGCGTGCAGCCACTGGCCTCTCCCCCTTCTGGTCGGTCCCCGCGACGCTGCGAGGACCTCGATGTCCACCCTGTTCCCCGGCGGCAGCAGGCCGCACGTGCCAAAGGTCCCGCAGGTCAGGCCGCATCCGGCATGGGACCGGACCCACCGGCTCAGGCAGCGCGCTCGCGCACCACGCGGGCCACGTCGAGGCGACGGATCGACCGCGCCGCGGGCAGCTGCGACGCCCCGGCGGCCGCGAGCACGCCCAGCCCGGCCAGGGCGAGCACCCACCACCCGATGCTCAGACTCAGGTGGAACATGTCGGTGCCGAACAGGCCGAGCGTCCACCGCGCCGCGAGGACGCCCGCGACCAGGCCGATCGGCAGACCGAGTGCCGTGGCCACCATGTTCTCGGTCGCGACCACGCCCGCAGCGCGCCGCACCGACACCCCCGCGGCTCGCAGCGTCGCGAGCTCCGTGGTCCGCTCCACCAGGTTCACGGACATCGTCACCTGGATCACCGCCAGTGCGAGCACGCCGCCCAGCACGACGATCACCCCGACGAAGGCCCAGAACAGCCCGAGGAAGCTCTGCACCATGGTCAGCAGCGCGCGGGTGTCGGTGTAGGCGAGGACGTCAGGCATCGCCGTGATCGTCGAGCGCAGCTGGTCACGTGCCGCCGTGCCCAGGCCGCCGTCGAACCGGACCAGGAGCACCGGGCTCGCGTCCGAGGCCAGCGAGCGGACCGTGGCCGGTGTCCCGTAGAGCATCGTGCCCAGCGGTTCGTCCAGCAGGCCGGCCAGCCGCACCGACGTGGCCTGCCCGGCGGAGTCGTGCACCGTGAGGGTGTCACCGACCCGGACCCCGAGCCGGTCGGCCAGCCCCGCGCCCGCGAGCACCCCGTCGCCGGGCAGCGCGACCGGGCCGGCGGCGGTGACGAAGCCGTGCATCGTCGTCCCGGGGTCGAAGCCCTGCAGGTCGGTCGCGTAGCCCGACCCCTGGTACGCCACCGTGACCCGGGCCGCGAGCACCTGCTCCACCGCGGCGACGTCGGGCAGCGCCGAGACCTGCGCACCGACGTGGGAGGCGGTGCCCGGCGCGACGACGATCGAGGCGTCCTCGCGCTGCACGGTCCCGTACTGCTCGTCCAGCGCGGCGACCATCGAGGTCATCATGCCCACCGCCGCGAGCACCAGGACCAGGCCGAGCACCGACCCGAGCATGGTCGCGAAGGTCCGCCGCGGGTTGCGGACCACGTCGCGCAGCGCCATCCGGGTCGTCGCCGGCAGCCTGCGCCACCGCGCCACCAGGCGGCTCCACCGCCCCGGGCGGGGCAGCGCCGCCTGGTTGCGCATGGCCTCCGCCGGGACGGTGCGCGCGGCGACGAACGCCGGCACCGCGGCGCCCAGCACCCCGACGACCGCGCCGAGCGCCACCCCGATCACGGCGAGGTCGGGGTGACCCGTCACGACGGTGTCCGGGATGCCGAGCTCGGTGGTGTACGCACGGCTGATCAGAACGGTCAACGGTGCGCCCAGGGCGGTGCCGAGCACCGACCCCACCAGACCGACCAGCAGGCCCTGGAGCACGAAGTGCCCCACGACCCGGCCGCGTCGCGCACCCGCCGCCATCAGCGCACCGATGACCGGGCGCTCGGAGAGCACCCGCCTGGCCAGCAGCACGTAGGCGGCGACACCCGCGGCCAGGAGGAACATCAGGGGGAAGGCCTTGGACATCGCGTTGAACCCGTCCAGGTCCAGCGTCAGGGCCGCGTCGGACGGGTTGTCCGCCTGGGTGCGCACGTCGGACGCTCCCGCGCTGCGCAGCGCGGCGCTGACCGTGTCCTGCGACGCCCCGCCCAGGAGCACGAGGGCCTCGTTCGCCTGCTGCCCGGACCACGCGGCGACCTGGGCCTGGGCCGCGACCACGACGGCGAAGGAGTGCGGGTCGCCGAGCACCTGCTGGCGGCTGCGCGCCGGCCACAGGAACTCCGGGGAGACGACGACACCGCGCACCGTGACGGTCTGCCAGCCGCTCGGGGTGGCGATCGTCAGCGTGTCGCCGGGGCCCAGCCCGAACGTGGCGGCGGCATGCTTCTCCAGCAGGACCCCGGTGGGGTCACCAGGAGACAGGTACTGCCCGTCCACCACCTGCACGTCGTCGACCGCGGCGTGGGCGTCGGCCGTGGTGCCCAGCAGCCGACCGGACAACCGCGTGCCGTCCAGGGTCATCGGCACGTCGACGGCGGTCCGCACCCGGGTCGCTCCCGCACCGGCCGCACGGGCCGCCGAGGCCAACCCCTGCGCATCGGCGCCGGTGGCGACCAGGTCCGCGAACCCGAGCCGGTGGTAGGTGCCCTGGTAGGACGTGGACAGGTTGCGGTAGGCGCCACCGGTGGCGACGAACATCATCACGCCGAGCAGCACGGTCAGCGCCACCGCGGACACCTGCGTGCGCTGACGCCGCAGGTCCCGCACGGCCTTGCGCAGCGAGGCACTCACCAGGACACCGCCTCGGCGTCCGCCGGCGACTCCTGGTGCTCGACCGAACGGATCTTGCCGTCGACCACGGTGACCACGGTGTCGGCGATCTGAGCCACGGACGCGTTGTGCGTGACCACCACGACCGTGCGCCCGGCGCGGTTCAGGTCCAGCAGGACACCGAGGATCTGCCGGCCGGTGGTGAGGTCGAGCGCGCCGGTGGGCTCGTCGGCGAGCAGCAGGTCGGGGTCGGTGGCCAGGGCCCGGGCGATGGCCACCCGCTGCTGCTGGCCGCCGGACAGCTGGGCAGGGAAGTGGTCCGCGCGCTCGGCCAGCCCCACCTGGGCCAGCAGCTCCGGCGCCCGCTTGGCCTGCCCCACCCCCGTGAGCTCGACGATGATCTCCACGTTCTCCCGCGCCGTCAGCGTCGGGACCAGGTTGAAGAACTGGAAGACGAACCCCACGTGCTCGCGCCGGAACCCGGCCAGGTCCACCGGGCTGCGGCCCGAGATGTCCTGGCCGGCCACCTCGACCGTGCCTGCGGTCGCCTGCTCGATGCCGCCCACCACGTTGAGCATCGTGGTCTTGCCCGAGCCGCTGGGGCCGAGCACCACGGTGAACGACCCGGCAGGGAGCTCGAGGTCGACGCCGTCCAGGGCGTGCACGACGTTGTCCCCCGCGCCGTACGTCTTGCGCACCCCCGCCAGCCGCACCCCCCCGCGCGGCGCGAGGTGCTCGGCCGCGTGCCGGTGCGGCGCGTCGGCGCCACCGGTCCCTGCGCGCGTATCGGTGGTCTCGGCGTCGTGGCGTCCGGTCACGGTGCAGCTCCTGACGGTCGTGGGGTGGGGTGGCGGGACCTCGCGTCATCCGTCGGGGACAGCGAGCAGACCCGTGGCGTAGGTGGACAGGACCACCGCGCTCCAGCGCCGCATCCCCTCGGGGCCCATCGGATCCTGGCCGAGCACCTGGGCGAGCTGGTCCCGGAGCAGGAACACCGCGAGGTCGTTGACCAGCAGGAACGCAGCGACGACCGGTGGGTCGGGCTGCTCGCGCAGGAACCCCGCGTCGGTCCACCGACGCACGGCGGCGAGCGTGACGTCGAACCACCGGCGGAACAGCGGCGTCCCGGCCGCACCCGACATCAGCATGCGGCGCATGTAGTCCACGACCGGCGAACCGCTGGGCAGGTGCTCGAGCAGGTGTGCCGCGAAGCCCGCGGCCATGTCCCCGGACGGCTCGGCGGCGGAGCCCGCCCCCGCGAACTCCTCCTCGGCCGCGCGCAGGAGGACCTCGAGCACCTCGGTGACGTGGTCGTCGACCGCCTCGCGCAGCGCCTGCTTGGTTCCGAAGTGGTGCACGATCAGGCCGGGCGACACCCCGGCCGCCGAGGCGACGTCGCGCACACTGACCGCGTCGACACCGCGTTCGGCGAACAACGCCAGGGCCGTGTCCCGCAGCAGGATCTTTCCCGCCGGCCACTCGCCTGTACGCACGTACAGGACTATACACCCGTACAGCCTCCGGGGGCGGTGGCCTCAGAGGTCGGGCGTGGCGCGCGCGGCGAGGGCCTCGAGCGCCTCGACCGCCCCCGCGAGCGCCTCGCGCTCCGAGTCGGTGAGCCCCGCGAGCAGCAGGGTGACCGCATCCGCCCGCTCGGCACGCACCTCCTCGACGAGGCGGAGACCCGCCGCCGTGATCGTGACCTCGACGACGCGACGGTCCTGCTCGCTGACCGCCCTGGCCACGAGCTCGCGCCGCTCGAGCACGTTGACGATCCGGGTCATCACCGGCGCGCTCGTGCGCTCGACCCGCGCGAGGTCACCGATGCGCTGCGGACCATGCCGCTCCAGGCTCGCCAATGTCGAGAAGTGCCCCAGCGACAGCTCCCCGCGCACCGGACGCAGCTGCCGTGCCAGCAGGCCGAAAGCCGTCGCGAGCCTGGCCGCGTCGTCGCTCATGCACCCCTCGTTCCGCCCCGTGCGCCGACCTCCGCACCTGCACCGTCGCCCGCGCGCGGACCGGCGACGTCGAGCGCGCCGGCCGGCACACCGGGCCCCGACGTCGTGGCCTCCGGCTCGTCGGCGTGCACGTAGCGACCGCCCCGCGAGAACGACGCGATCGCGCCGATCAGCGAGAGTACCGCCGCGACACCGAACACCACGATCAGCCCGTGGTGGAAGGGCCCGGAGATCAGCCGGGGGAAGAACTCCTTGCCGGTCAGTGCGGTGACGTCGGACGCCGGGAGCGACCCGAGCACGCCGGTGGGGGCCAGCAGCGTCTGGATCGGGTTGTAGCCCAGGAATGCCGCGAACATCGAGCCGACCGGCGGCAGCTGCCCGATCTGCGCTGCCACCGCCGTCGGGACACCGTGCGCCGTCAGGCCGCTGGTGAGGGCGCGCGGCAGGGTCCGGGACAGGCCGACGATCATCAGCGAGAAGAACACGCCGATGGACAGCGCCGAGCCTGCGTTCTGCACGGTGCCCGCCACCCCGGACGCCGCGCCGCGGGCCGACGCCGGCACGCTGTTCATGATCGCGGTGCGGTTGGGTGCGCCGAACAGGCCCGACCCGATCCCGCTGAGCAGCGTGATGAGGGCGAACTGCCAGTACGTGAACTCCACGGGCAGGACCAGCAGCGCACCGAAGGTCAGGGCCACGAGCACGAGGCCGGTGCTGGCGAAGCCGCGCGCGCCGAACCGGTCGGAGAGCGTGCCGGACAGGGGCCCGGCGAGGAGGAAGCCCGCGGTGATCGGCAGCATGTAGATGCCCGCCCACAGCGGGGTCGACTCGTAGGAGTAGCCGTGCAGCGGCAGCCAGATGCCCTGCAGCCAGATGATGAGCATGAACTGCAGGCCGCCGCGGCCGATCGCAGCGAGCAGACCCGCGAGGTTGCCCATCCCGAACGCCCGGATCCGGAACAGTCGCAGGTCGAGCATCGGGGCCTCGACCCGCAGCTCGATCGCCACGAACAGGGTCAGCACCCCCAGCCCGGCGACGATCGAGCCGAGCACCCACGGGTTCGTCCAGCCCGTGGGGCTCCCGGCGTAGGGCTGGATGCCGTAGGTGATCCCGACCAGGAGCAGGGTCAGGCCGAGCGCGAAGGACGCGTTGCCGGCCCAGTCCATGCTGGCCCGCGTCGCGCGGCGGGCGGTCTCGTGCAGCGAGCGGTAGGACCAGACGGTGCCGAGCACGCCGATCGGGACGCTCACCACGAAGACGGCGCGCCAGCTGATCACCGCGAGCAGGCCACCGACGAGCAGCCCGAGGAACGAGCCGGCGATCGCCGCCACCTGGTTGACGCCGAGCGCCATGCCGCGGCGGTGCGCGGGGAACGCGTCGGTGAGGATCGCCGAGGAGTTGGCGAACAGCATGGCGCCGCCGACACCCTGGACCAGGCGCCAGCCGATCAACCACAGCGCCCCGGCCTGGCCGCCCCACGGCACGAGAGCCAGGGCGATCGACCCGGCGGTGAACACCACGAAGCCCAGGTTGTAGATCCGGACCCGGCCGTACAGGTCGCCGAGCCGGCCGAAGCTGACCACCAGGACCGCCGTGACCAGCATGTAGCCCATCAGCATCCACAGCAGGTAGCTGACGTTGCCGGGCTGGAGGGGGTCGAGACCGATCCCGGAGAAGATCGCCGGCAGCGAGATGAGCACGATCGAGGCGTTGATCGTGGCCATCAGCATGCCGAGCGTGGTGTTGCTCAGGGCCACCCAGCGGTAGCGGGGATGGTCGGCCGCGATGAAGGGGGCGCGTCTGCTCACCGGGGGCTCCGTCGATCGGGTCGGCCACGATCCGTGCGCGCCGGTGAGCCAGGCCGCGGGCCGAAATGATTGCTAGATACTAAGTATCTTAGCGACGACCGGGACCTTTGTCGCGGTCGCGGACCTCAGCGCCGCTGGCCCCGGCGCAGCTCCCGGTCGACGTCCTCCTCGCTGATGGGTCGGCGGCCCAGGACGTCCCACGCGTTCAGGACCAGACCGATCCCCCACCCGGCCAGCACCCACACCGGCCAGAAGTACCCGCCCGGGCTGGTCAGCCACCACACGATGACCAGGAAGGCGTTGACCACGACATAGGCGACCGCGTGCCCGGCCAGGTCGCGACGCGCCTTGACGCGCTTGTAGGCGGCGTAGCGCTCCTCATTCCCCACCTGCTCCGACATGTCCCCTCCCGGTGTCGTCGGCACCCATTCTCGCGCCGCGCGAACCCCGGCGTGCGGCGTTCGCGACGAGGAGCGCGCCAAGGTGGCTGCCGCGTGGCGGGGCCGCCAGACTGGGACCGTCGTCGTCACACGGGAGTGGTCATGGCCAGCGCCACGCGCATCGGGATCCTCACGGCCGGCGGGGACAGCCCCGGCCTCAACGCCGCGATCCGCGGCTTCGGCAAGACCGCCGTCGGGCACTACGGCTGGGAGCTGCTCGGCTTCCGCGACGGCATCACGGGCCTCGTCAGCGACCGGCACGTGCCCCTGGACGGCAAGGCGCTGTCGGGCATCCTCACCATCGGGGGCACGATCCTCGGCACCAGCCGCGACAAGGTGCACAAGTTCCCCACCGAGGACGGCCCCGTCGACATGGTCCCCACCGTGGTCGAGAACTACGAGCGCGAGAAGCTCGAGGGCCTCGTGCTGCTCGGCGGCGGTGGCACCGCCAAGAACGCCAAGCGCCTCATGGACGCGGGGCTCAACATCCTGCACCTGCCCAAGACGATCGACAACGACATCGCGATGACCGACACGAGCTTCGGCTTCGCCACCGCGATGGAGATCGCGACGGAGGCTCTCGACCGCGTGCACTCCACGGCGCACAGCCACCACCGGATCATCCTCACCGAGATCATGGGCCACAACGCCGGCTGGCTGACGCTCGGCGCGGGCCTGGCCGGCGGGGCGGACGTCATCCTGATCCCCGAGCTGCCGTACAGCGTCGAGAAGGTCGCCGAGAGGATCCAGGCGCGGCTGGACCGGGGCAGCTCGTTCTCCGTGGTCGCCGTGGCCGAGGGCGCGCGGGACATCGACGACACCGCCGACTACCAGGCCGCCCGCCTCCTGGTGAAGTCCGCCAAGAACGCCGAGGCCGAGCGCGCCGCCCGCGCCCACCTGGCCAGCGTCGAGGACGCCCAGCGCGAGCACACGTTCCGCCTGGCGCGCGAGCTCGAGGCGGCGACGGGGCTCGAGTCGCGCGTGACGATCCTGGGCTACGTGCAGCGCGGCGGGACGCCGTGCGCCGCGGACCGGCTGCTCGCCACCCGGATCGGCGCCGCGGCGGCGGACCTCGCGGCCGACGGTCAGTTCGGCTACATGGTGGCCGCACGCGGCGAGGGCACGGAACCGGTCCCGCTGTCCGAGGTGGCCGGCAAGGTCAAGACCGTGCCGACGGACCACGAGTGGGTCACGGCGGCACGCAAGATCGGCGTGGGCCTCGGCGACTGACCGCGTCCGGCGCTCCGCACCGCCGGACGGCCGTGCTCCCCCGGCGCTCAGCGGGAGGGCAGCTCCAGGGTGACGCGCACCGCGCGCAGGTCCCGCTCGCCGCGCAGCCGCGCCGCGCCCACGAACTGGATCGCCTCGTCGTTGAGGATCTCCAGGTGCGCCTCGGGGGCGTCCACCACCGGCCGCCCCGTGTCGGCCGCCTCGATCCACAGCGAGTGCTGGGTCGCCTCGATGCGCAGCGGCGTCGTCTTCTGGTCCACGACGAACAGCAGCGCCCGCGTCCCTTGGTCTCGTACCAGCACCCTCGACACGCTCAGCACAGCACTCCCCGTCGTTCGACACACCCCTGGCCAGGCTCCATTCGGCCGCGGGCCCACGGATGTGAGGGGACTTCGGTCCCGGTCTCACCCGCCGCCGACCGGACGCGTCCTCGACCCTACGGCCTCTAGGCTGGCTCCGTGGACGACGCGAACGGACCCGCCGACCCGATGGCCGCGGCGCGCGCGGAGCTGGCGACGTTGCGCGGCAGCATCGACAACATCGACGCCGCCCTGGTCCACCTTCTCGCCGAACGCTTCAAGTTCACCCAGCGGGTCGGGCGGCTCAAGGCCCGCGCCGGGATGCCGCCGGCGGACAAGGAGCGCGAGCGCGTCCAGGTCGCCCGCCTACGCGCCCTGGCCGAGGAGTCGAACCTCGACCCGGCATTCGCCGAGAAGTGGCTCGCCTTCGTCACCGCCGAGGTGATCCACCACCACGAGCGGATCGCCTCCGAGCACGCCGACCGCGACTGACAGGAGCACCGGTGCCCGACGTCCCCCTGCCCACCCCCGTCGCCGAGTTCCTCGGCGCCGCGAACCCCGCCGTGATGGCGACCGTCGCCGCCGACGGCCGTCCCGTGACGGTCGCGACGTGGTACCTGGTCGAGCCGGACGGCACCGTGCTGCTCAACCTGGACGCCGCGCGGGCGCGCCTGGAGCACCTGCGCCGGGACGGCCGCGTCGCGCTCACCGCGCTCGGAGAGGACTGGTACACGCACGTCTCCGTGCAGGGCGAGGTGGTCTCGATCACCGACGACGTCGACCTCGCGGACATCGACCGGCTCTCGCGGCACTACACGGGCAGGGCGTACCCGGTGCGGGACCGAGCCCGGGTCAGCGTGCACGTCCGCCTCGACCGCTGGCACGCCTGGCCGGCTTCGTGACCGGCGGGCAGCCCGCCGCCGGTGACCGAGCGCACTACCAGGACGAGGTCGAGGAGCTCGCCCGGCTCAGCGCCCTCCGGCTCGCACTGGGCACCCGGCTCGCGGCCGCCCGCGCGGCCGAGGGCGACCTCCGGGCGGCCGAGCAGCAGGCCGCCCTACGGCTGGACGAGGCGGCACGCGCCGAGCGGGCCCTGAGCGGCTGGTCGTGGCGCCGGCTGGGAGCCGCGCTGCGCGGGCGCCGCGCTGAGGAGGCCGAGTCCGCCCGGCTCGAGCACGCCGCCGCGCAGGCCCGGCTGGACGCCGCGCGCGCGAGGGTCGCGTCCGCCCGCACCGAGGCCACCCGCCTCGAGACCGAGCTCGGCGCGATCGGGAACCTCGATGCCCGCCGCGCCGCCGCCACAGCGTCCCGCGAGCGGTGGCTGCACGAGCACGACCCGCAGATCGCCGCCGCTCTGGACGAGGTGGCGTCCCGGATCGGTGCGCACCGCGAGGAGCTGCGTGAGATCGACGAGGCTGTCGGCGCCGCGGGGGACGCGGCGCGCGCGCTGGCCGCCGCCGCCGGCCGGCTGGACAGCGCGCGCGGGTGGTCGACCTACGACACGTTCTTCGGCGGCGGCATGGTCTCCAGCATGGTCAAGCACGAGCGGATGGACGACGCGTCGGCCCTCATCCACCAGGCGGACACCGCGCTGGCCCGGCTCAGCCGCGAGCTCGCCGACGTCGACCTGCCACCCGTGAGCGGTGTGCACGTCAGCGAGCTCACCCGGACGATGGACATCTGGTTCGACAACATCTTCTCCGACCTGAGCAGCCGCGGGGCGATCCTGCACGCGATCGACGAGGTTGCGGGTGCCCGGCGGGCCGTGGACGACGTCGCCCGTCGTCTGGCCGACCGGCGGGCCGCCGTCCGGCACGGCCTCGCGGAGCTGACGCAGCGCCGCGGCACGCTGCTGGCGTGACGAACCGGAGCGCGCTCCAGGTCGCCACCTGCGCAGGCGCCCGCCCTGCGCAGACACCACCAGACGTGGACGAACCGCACCGGCTCGCTGCTCCATCCGGGGGAAGCCGCGTCGCGAGACCTTCCCCGCCCGCAGCGGACTCGTAGCCTGGAGGCGGCCCGCGCACGGCAGGACCGCTCGAGAGCTCCGCGAAGGACCACCATGAGCACCGCACTCGCCACCGCCCTGGCACGCCTCGCCGGACTCGACCTGGAGCCCGCCGCCGCCCTCGAGGCATCGGCCGCCGCACCCGCCTGGGACGTCCCGGCGAGGACCCGGAGGCACGCCCACGCCTGAGCACGTGCCCGGGGCCGGGCAGGGCACGATCCGTGCCGCGCGCCGGCCCGACGCCGCGGCACTCGCCGACATCTGCCTGCGCACCGCCGACTCGGGCCGGGACGCGACCGGGCTGCTGACCGACGACGGGCTGTGGGCGGACCTGTTCGCGCTGCCGTACCTCGTCCTCGACCCGGGGCTGGCGTTCGTCCTCGACGTCGCCGGCAGCGTGCAGGGGTACGTGGTCGGCACTGCCGACAGCGCGGCGTTCGCCGCCGCGGTGCGCCGCGACTGGCTGCCGCGGGTCGGCGGCCGCTACCCGCCCGGGCCACGGCCCACGGCGCTGGAGGAGGGTCTCGTGCGGGCGCTGCACGAGCCGGAGCGCGACCTCCTCCCGGAGCTGGCCCCCTACCCGGCCCACCTGCACATCGACCTGCTGCCGGCGGTGCAGGGCCACGGCTGGGGTCGGCGGCTGATGAGCACGCTGTTCGCCGCCGCCCGGGACCGGGGGGCGCCCGGGGTCCACCTCGGCATCGCGCCCGACAACGAGCGTGCGCTGGCGTTCTACCGGCACCTGGGGATGCAGGAGCTCAGGCTCGCGCAGGGCGTGTTCCTGGTGGCCCCGAGCGACCTCCTCTGACGCCCCCGCCCCTCCCGCCACGTGCGCCGAGATCGGGTGCCCGAGCGGGTGCCGAGGACACCCGATCTCTGGGCGGACACCCGATCTCGGCTGCTGTCGCCCAGGCGGGCGACGGCGGTGGCTCAGCGCGTCGGGTGCTGCGGGATCCGCGAGAGCACCTGCGGCGCGCCGGTGAAGGCCAGGTCGGCCTGGATCGCCCGGTAGGCGAGCTTGGGCTGGTAGTCGGCGGTGTACAGCGTGGCCATCGCCTCGGCCCCGGCGCCCGCGCCGAAGTCCCAGGTGTTGGTCCAGCTGTGCCCGTCGTCGAAGCCCCAGACGGTGTACGAGATGCAGTGCCGCGACGCCAGGCAGCCCTGCATGAGGGCGCTGTAGTCGTAGGCCTGCGCCTGGAGCAGCGGGTTCATCGTGTCGCCGGTCTGCTCGGCGGGCATGAGGTTGCGCACGTCGACCTCGGTCAGCGCGGTGGCGACACCGAGCGACGCGAACTTCTGCTGCGCGTCGGCGATCTGGAACGGCGAGTAGTTGCCGTACCGGGTCGACAGGTGCGCCTGGCTGCCCACCACGTCGATCGGAACGCCCTGGGCTCGCAGGTCCTTGACCATGTCGTAGACGAACTGCGTCTTGTCCAGCGGCCCGCCGTCCCCGAAGGCGTCGATGTTGTAGTCGTTGTAGGTCAGCAGGGCCTGACGATCCGCCGCGCGCGCCCAGCGGAACGCGTCGGCGATGTAGCCCGCACCGAGGTTCTCGTACCAGAACCCCTTGTAGGTGATGTGGCCGTCCGGCGAGTCCCAGGGGTCGGTGACGGCCTCGTTCACGACGTCCCACTGCCAGATGCGACCCTGGAAGTGGGTCACGACGGCAGTGATGTAGTCGTGCAGGATGCCGCGCAGCTCGGCCTTGCTGATGCTGCCGTCGGCCACGCCCTCGGTGAGCCACGCCGGGAGCTGGTTCTGCCAGACCAGCACGTGGCCGCGCACCTTCTGGTCGTGAGCCTTGGCGAACGCCATGAACTGCTCCGCCGGAGCCCAGTTGTAGACCCCGCGCTCGGGCTCGATCGTCTCCCACTTCATCGCGTTCTCGGCGGTGACCGTCGAGAACTGGCTCGCAGCGATCTGCGAGTACGTCGGGTCGGACAGCGCACCGACGTCGATCGCCGTCCCCACGTACAGACCGTGGTCGGCGGCGAGCGCCCGCAGGCTCTGGTCCTGCGGATCGCCCGTGTGCCAGCGGGCCGATGCCGGGAGGGTGACGGCGAGCGCTGCCGCCGCCGCACCTGCGGCCAGTGTCATCGTGATGCGTCTCATCGGAGTGCCCCTTTGCACTGGTGTGAACCGTGCCGACTCCCTGTAATAACGTTGTCGACAACGTTCTACACCCTAGGAGGGCTGCACGACGCCCGGCAAGGGCCGGTCGCCGTCAGCCGAGCCGCGGGCCAGCCGAGCCGCAGTCAGTTGAGCCGCGAGCCGAGCCGCAGTCAGTTGAGCCGCGGGTCCTCCGGGGCGTTGGCCAGCAGCGCGAGGTCGCCGCCCTGGCGCCTGAGCACCTGGCTCCACAGCTTCTCCGGCGCGACGGAGAAGGGATCCCGCTCGTCGGCGTCGAGCACGAGCCAGTCCCCGGCCGCGATCTCGGCCTCGAGCTGCCCGCCGGCCCACCCGGAGTGGCCGGCGAACACCCGCAGCTCGGCGACCTGGCCCGCGAGCGTCTCGGGCTCGGCGTCCAGGTCGATCAGCCCGAAGGGTCCGGACACCCGGTCGATACCCGGTGGCGGCGCCGTGGTCGTGGA
This sequence comes from Actinotalea lenta, assembly GCF_030586465.1. Lineage (GTDB taxonomy): Bacteria > Actinomycetota > Actinomycetes > Actinomycetales > Cellulomonadaceae > Actinotalea > Actinotalea lenta. The sequence goes on along the minus strand of NZ_JAUQYP010000002.1, from coordinate 189,668 downwards.
CACCAGGACCACGCCGAGGGCGCCGTCCAGGCCGACCGGTCCGCCCTGGAACAACCGGCCCGGCGGCGTCGCGAGCCGCTGCCAGCTGGGCAGCACGGCGTCCACGTCCACCTCGAGCGGGCGGTTGACGACCACCCCGAGGGTGCCCTCGTCGTTGTGGTCCAGGACCAGGACGACGGCGTGCCGGAAGTTCGGGTCGAGGAGGCCGGGCACGGCCACCAGCAGCCGCCCGGTGAGGGGGTCGGTCATCTCTCCATCATGGACCGGGACGGGCGCGCGGCGCGCGCAGGGCCCCGCCGCCCGTGCGGGACGACGGGGCCTGCGGACCTTGCCTCAGTAGGTGAACACGGCGGTCTGGGACTGCAGGCCGGCGGCCATCGCGGCGAGCTCGGCGACGGCGGCCCCCAGGTCGGACAGCACGCGGGTGGAGTCCTCCGCCGCCGACGCGACGCCCACGATGTTGGTGGCGATCTCGCCGGATCCGGTCGCGGCCTCGGCGACCCCGCGGGACATCTCGTTGGTGGTCGCCGTCTGCTCCTCGACCGCGGAGGCGATGGTCTCCTGGAAGCCGTTGATCCGGTCGATGATCTCCGAGATGTTCCCGATCGCGGCGACGGCACCCGTGGTGTCCGCCTGGATCGCCTCGACCTGGCGGGCGATGTCCTCCGTGGCGCGGGCGGTCTCCTGGGCGAGGTCCTTGACCTCGCCGGCGACCACGGCGAAGCCCTTGCCGGCCTCCCCGGCCCGCGCGGCCTCGATCGTGGCGTTCAGCGCCAGCAGGTTGGTCTGCTCGGCGATCGTCGTGATGACCTTGACCACCTCACCGATCTGCCGCGACGACGCGCCCAGCTGGTGCACCGTGGCCGACGTCGAGCGAGCGGCCTCCACGGCGGTCCCGGCGACCCGCGCCGCCTCCGTGGCGTTGGTCGCGATCTCGCGGATCGAGGCGCCCATCTGCTCGGCACCGGCCGCCACGGCCTGGACGTTGCGCGACACCTCCTCCGCAGCGGCGGAGACCACGCCGGCCTGGGCCGAGGTCTCCTCGGAGCCGGCCGCGACCTGGGTCTGCGCGGCGGAGAGCTCCTCCGCCGAGGACGCGACGGACTGCGCGGTCCGCACGACCTCCGCCATCAGGGTGCGCAGCCGCCCGAGCGCCTCCCCCATCGCGTGGGCCATCTCGCCGAGCTCGTCACGCGAACGGACCTCGGGGACGACGGTCAGGTCTCCGGTGGCCAGCGCGTCGACGCTGCGCTTGACGGAGACCACCGAGCGCCGCACACCGCCCGCGACGAACCACCCGAGCACGAGGACGAGCAGCGAACCCGCCACGACGGCGACGACGGTCAGCAGCGTCGCACGGGCGGCCGCCGCCGCGGCGTCCGCGGCGATCCGGTCCATCAGGGTCCCGACCTCGCTCTGCACCTCACCGAGGTGCGCGATCAGGTCAGCACCCGCCTTGGCGGCACCCCCGGCCTTGATCGCCGCGAACGACGTCCGGTTGTCCGCCAGCCCGGCGGAGACCATGGCACCGCCGACCTGGGTGTCGTAGGCGGCGAGCGCGGTGGTGAAGTCCGCCCACACGGCAGGCTTGGCGCCCGTCTCGGACTCGTAGGTCGCGGCGAAGGCGTCGGCGCTGGTGTGCAGGTCCTCGAAGGCCTTCGTCACGGCGGCGCCAGCGGTGTCCTTCTCCGCGGGGAGGGCGGCCGCGACGGCGTAGACGTTCATCCGCACGTTCCACATCGCGTCCGTGAGGGTGGACAGGGCGCCGTTGACGCTGGTCTGGACCTCCGCGAGGTGGGCGGCGTGTGCCCGGAGGGTGACGAGCTGGCTCACCGCGAACGAGCCGATGCCGGCCAGGAAGACGGTGGCGACGACGCCGATGCCGAGGATCTTGGTCCGGATCGACACTCGGCGGCCGCGGGGGTGCGCGACCGGGGGGACTTGCTCCATGAGGACTCCGTAGAACGGGTGTCACATCAGGCTGGGGGGCTCAGGCGTGACGGGGGGCGGGCAGGCCGAACGTCCTACGTATCGACCGATGCCCTCGCGGCACAACCGATCCCCGCGCGCGATCACCCGTCCGGGCGCACCATCCCGTGGTCAACTGCGCGATTCGCGTCAGCAGCGTGCAGACCCGTCGGCGTCGGCGCCGCCTCGGGCCTCAGGCGACCGACCAGCCCCCGTCCGAGGGCAGGATCACGCCGTTGAGGTTGGTCCCGTCGTCACTGAGCAGGAACGTGATCGACGCCGCGAGCTGCGCGGGCTCGGCGATCGGCGGGATCAGCGCCATGAAGGGGCCGAGCCGCTGCCCACCGAGCTCGGAGGCGAACGTCGCCTCGATGTTGGTGGCGACCGGACCCGGCGCCACCGCGTTGACGCGGATCCCCGACGGGCCGTACATGAACGCGGCACTCCTGGTCAGGCCGACGACGGCGTGCTTGGACGTCGTGTACGCCAGGCCGGCGGCGCTGCCGCGCAGGGACGCCTCCGAGGCCACGTTGACCACCGACCCGTGTCCGGCCGCCAGCATCGCAGGGAGCACGGCGCGCGTGAGCAGGAACGCACCGTCGACGTTGACGGACATGACCCGGCGCCACACCGCGTCGCGCACCTCGTGCAACGGGGTCATGTCGTCCATCACCCCGGCGACGTTGGCGAGACCGTCGATGCGGTCCCCGGCTGCGGCCACGATGCCGGCCACGCCCTCGGGGTCGGTGATGTCCGCCGTCACGGTGATCATCCCGGGGTGCTCGGCGGCGACCTCCGCGAGCCGCTGCTCGGACACGTCCACCGCGACCACGCGTCCGCCCTCGCGAGCGATCCGGGACGCGGTCGCCCGGCCGATGCCCGACCCCGCGCCGGTGACGATCACGGTGCGACCCGCGAACCGGTCCGGCACGATGCGCTCGACCCACGGCGGCGGGGTGGCCTCCCCGGTCTCCTGGCCGACCGCCTGCGCGGCGCCGGCGACCGCCTCCGCAGCCTCGCCGGACGCCTCCTGGGCGCCACCCGCATTGGCGCGGGCCACCATGTCCGCGACCATCTCGTCCGTCATCTGGCCGCGGCTCATCGACGCCACACGCTCGAGGGAGAACATCCGCACCGGGCGCAGCGCCTTCTCGTCCTGCCCTCCGGCCGCCAGCATCTCGCGCAGGATCGCGCCCCCGACGGGGTGCTTGAGCCACGCGTTGATGGTGCTCTTCGCACTCAGCTGTCCAGCCACAGGGGCCTCCTCGTCTCAACGGGTCGGACTCGCCACCCGGCTCTAAACGGACGTCTGTGTCCACTTGGACGATAGACCGCGGCGCAGCCGCCGCGCCAGCAGCTCCGGCGGTGGCGGTGCCGACCGGCCCGCGCACGTCCCGTGCACGTTCTACCGACAGGCTGGACGTTGACATCCGTACTTGTATAGTCCTGTCCAGCAGGACATAGGTCCTGATCGCGGAGGGCTCGGCGAGGAGGCCCCGATGATCACGTCCACGGCTCGGCTGGCACGTCGCGCACGAGAGGGCGGCTACGCGGTCGCCGCGGTGAACATCCTGGACGACCTCAGCCTGCGCGCGGTGGTCGCCGCGGCCACCGAACGCTCCTCCCCCGTCATCGTGCAGGTCTCCGTCAAGACGGTCCGGTCGATCGGCGTCGAGCTGCTCACCACGATGGTCCGGCTCGCCGCCCAGGACGCCCCGGTGCCGGTCGCGCTCCACCTGGACCACTGCCCGCACCGCGACGTGATCTCCCAGGTCGTCGCCGCCGGCTGGTCATCCGTGCTGTTCGACGCCTCCGACCGCGACCTCGCCACCGCGGAGCGCGAGACCGCCGAGGTGGTGGCCGAGGCGCACGCCGCCGGCGTCGACGTGGAGAGCGAGATCGAGAACATCGTCGGCGTCGAGGACGACATCGGGTCCGACGAGGCCGTGCACGCCTACTCCGTGGCCACCCTCGTCGAGGTGGCGACGCGCACGGGTGTCGACCTGCTGGCCCCGCAGCTGGGCACGGCCCACGGGCTGTACACCCGCTCTCCGGTCCTCCTGCCCGAGCGGGTGCGCGAGCTCACCGGGCTCACGGACCTGCCGATCGTGCTGCACGGGGGCACCGGGCTCACGGACGAGGCGTTCCGCGCGTTCATCGAGGCCGGTGTCTCGAAGATCAACATCTCGACCGGGCTGAAGCTCGCCTACATGAAGTCCGCGCAGGCACACACCGCCAAGGCCGAGCAGACCGGGAGATGGGACCCGCCGTCGATGTTCCGGGACATCTCCGACGCGGTGCAGGCCGAGGTCGCGGGCCACCTGGACCGGTTCGGGTCCACCGGTCACGCCCAGGACGCGGCCCGATGAGCCCCGCGCTGGTCTTCGACTGCGACGGCGTCCTGGCGGACACCGAGCGCGACGGTCACCGTCCCGCGTTCAACGCGACGTTCGAGGCCGTGGGCCTCCCGGTCCGGTGGAGCGAGGAGGAGTACGGCCGGTACGTGCTCATCGGGGGCGGCAAGGAGCGCATGGCCGCCCTGCTCACCCCCGAGCTGGTCGCGCAGGCCGGGCTGCCGAGCGACCCGGCGGAGCAGCGCGCCATGCTCGCCGACTGGCACCGCCGCAAGACCGACACCTACATCGCCCTGGTCGAGGCCGGTGCGCTGCCGGGCCGCCCGGGGATCGCCCGGGTCGTCGCGGCAGCCGCCGAGGCGGGGTGGGCCCTTGGGGTCGCCTCGACCTCGGCGGAGCGTTCCGTCCGTGCCGTGCTCGAGCACGCCGTGGGACCCGAGCTCGCCGCACGGTTCGCGGTGTTCGCCGGCGACGTGGTCGCGCACAAGAAGCCCGCGCCGGACATCTACCTGCTCGCCCTGGAGGGGATGGGGCTCGACCCGGCAGACGTGATCGTCGTGGAGGACAGCGCCAACGGGCTGCAGGCGGCGCTCGCGGCCGGGCTGACCACCGTCGTGACCGTGAGCACGTACACCCACGACGAGGACTTCACCGGCGCCGCGCTGGTGGTCAGCAGCCTCGGGGACGCCCCCGGCACCCCGACGGAGGTCCTCGCGGACCCCCACCACCTCGGGATCGGCGACGAGGTCACGCTCGCCGACCTGGCACAGCTCGTCGAGATCACGAAGGAGTGAGGCCATGGCCGTGGACCTGGCAGGCATCGAGCGCGTCGTGAAGATCATCGCCCGGACCGCCGTCGACAACGAGACCTACTTCGGCGAGCTGGACTCGGTGGTCGGTGACGGCGACTTCGGGTACTCCCTGGCGCGCGGCTTCGAGATCGTGCTGGCCGACTGGGACGACCTGGACCGCACCGACGCCGCGACGTTCCTGCAGAAGATCGCCCTCATCATCACCGGGCGGATCGGCGGGACGTCGGGCCCGATCTGGGGCACCGCGTTCCTGCGCGCCGCGATGGCGGTCAAGTCACGCGAGACGCTGGACGGGGACACGGTCCTGGCGATGCTGGACGCCGCGGTCGAGGGCATCAAGGCCCGCGGCGGCGCGGACGTCGGCGACAAGACCCTCCTGGACGCGATCGTGCCGATGCGGGACACGATCGCCGCCAGGCTCGCCGACGGCGCGAGCACGAAGGAGATCGCCGACGCTGCGGCCGCGACCGCGCGTGAGGCGGCCCAGGCCACCCAGACCATGCAGGCGATGCGGGGCCGTGCGGCCTACACCGGCGAGCGCTCGATCGGCTCGGTGGACGCGGGTGCCACGGCGATCGGGGTGATCGCGACCGCGATCGCCGAGCAGTGGTCCTAGCGGGCCCCGGCCCAGCCAGTCTCCCCGCCGCCGCGCGGGGCCGACCGGTCGCCCGGATGCGGCCGGCCACCGGAAGTCGATCTGAGTTGCGTGGAGGCAGTGGTGAAGAAGTTCGTCAACGACCCCAAGCAGTTCGTCCCCGAGATGCTCACGGGCATCGCCCTGGCCAACCCGGACACCCTGAAGTACGAGCCCAAGTACAACCTCATCATGCGGGCGGACGCCCCCCGCGCCGACAAGGTGTCGATCGTCCAGGGCTCGGGCTCGGGCCATGAGCCGGCCCACGTCATGGTGGTCGGCAAGGGCATGCTCGACGGCGCCTGCCCCGGTGACGTGTTCGCAGCGCCGCCGATGGACTACGTCTACGAGACCGTCAAGCTGCTCAGGTCCGACAAGGGCGTGCTGCTTCTGGTCAACAACTACACGGGCGACCGGATGGCGTTCGACATGGCCAAGGAGATGAGCGAGGCCGAGGGCATCAAGGTCGCGACGCTCTTCATCAACGACGACGTCGCCGTCCAGGACTCGACCTACACCGTGGGCCGCCGCGGCGTGGCCGGGAACTTCTTCGTGATGAAGTGCGTCGGTGCGGCCGCCGAGGAGGGCGCCGAGCTCGACGAGGTCGTGCGGATCGGCGAGAAGGTCAACTCGGTGACGCGGTCGATGGGCATCGCCCTGACCGCGTGCACCCCGCCCGCCAAGGGTTCCCCGCTGTTCGAGCTGGGCGAGGACGAGATGGAGGTCGGCGTCGGCATCCACGGCGAGCCGGGCCGGCGCCGCGCGACGCTCGTCACCGCGGACGAGATCGTCGACGAGCTGCTCGGCGCGGTGGTCCCTGACCTGCCGTACGCCTCGGGCGACCGGGTCGCGCTGATGATCAACGGCCTCGGCGGCACCCCGATCAGCGAGCTGTACCTGCTCTTCGGGATCGCCCACCGCAAGCTGGCCGACCAGGGCATCACCGTGGCACGCAGCTACGTCGGCGAGTACTGCACGTCGCTGGAGATGGCGGGCGCGTCGCTGACCCTGGTGAAGCTGGACGACGAGATCGAGCGCCTGCTCGAGGCCCCCGCGGAGATCGCCTACCGGGTGTTCTGAGCGGACCGCGGGTGGGGGTGGGGAGTCCGCGCCCCGCCCCCACCTGGCCCGGCGTGGGACCCAGCCCGGCGTGGGACCGGCCCAGCCCGCCAGTAGACTGGCCCGCCACGCCCGGCGTGCACGCGAGGGAGGCTGAGCGGTGTCGAGTCCCGTGCTGGACCGCGAGTCCGCCGTGCCGCTGTACGCCCAGCTCGACGCCGAGCTGCGGGCCCGGATCGCCGACGGCGAGTGGCGCCCGAACCAGCGCATCCCGTCGGAGAACGAGCTGACGAAGATCTACGGCCTCAGCCGGATGACCACGCGCGGCGTGCTCAACACCCTGGTGGCAGAGGGGCTGCTGTTCAGGGTGCAGGGCAAGGGCACGTTCGTCGCGCCCCAGCGCTTCGACGCAGTGTCCCCCGCCTACCAGGGTGTCCGGGAACAGCTCGAGGCGGCCGGCTACCACACGTCCACCGTGGTGCTGTCCAGCGGCATCGAGGAGGCCTCGCCGCTCGTGCGCGAGAAGCTCGGCCTCCCGGACGGCGCGACCGTGCACGCGATCCACCGGCTGCGCTCGGCGCAGGACGAGCCGCTGAGCCTGCACCACTCCTACGTCCCGGCCTCCCTGGCCCCCGACCTGGGCCGGCACGACGCCGCCGGGGAGCAGCTCTGCGTCATCCTCGAGAAGCACTACGGGTTGTCCATGAAGCACGTCGTCGAGCACCTCGAGGCCAGCGCGGCCGGCACCGAGGAGGCCCAGCTGCTCGGCACCCGGCGCGGACGTCCGGTGCTGCGCCTGGAGGACGTGATCTCCGACGCCACGGGCACGCCGTTCGAGTACTCGATGATCGTGTTCCGCGGCGACAAGATCCGGCTGGGCTTCGACTACCACCTCTGACGGGGGCGGTCGGGCGGTGCGGCCTGCACGATCGCCGCAACCTCGCAGACGGCCGAGGGCCAGGCCGCAGGGCCCCGCCCCTGCTCGTGCACGCCGGAGGGCCCGACGGTGGTCACCGCCCCGGCGTCAGCACGTCGGCGATCGTGGCCAACGCCTCGGGCACCACGGAGTAGTACACCCAGGTCGAGCGCTTCTCCTTGGCCACCAGACCCGCCTGGTACAGCACCTTGAGGTGATGGGAGACCGTGGGCTGCGAGAGTCCGAGTGGCTCGGTCAGGTCGCACTGGCACGCCTCACCGCCGGGGCTGGCGGCGAGCAGCGAGACCAGCCGGAGGCGGGCCGGGTCGGCGAGGGCCTTGATCCTGGCGGCGAGGACCTCGGCCTGCTCGGCGGTGATCGTCTCCGTGACGAGCGGCGCGCAGCACGCCTCGCCGGCAGCCGCGACATCGAGCGGGAGCTTGGTGACCATGTCGGCAGCATATATCGATCTATGTCCATATTGACAGCGGTCGATACGTGTGCCACGGTAGCGCACATCGACACTCATCAATGTTCATGCATGGAGGCGACCGTGACCGAGACCCACACCCAGACCCAGATCCAGCTGAGGGCCGACGTGCGCGCCCGCTACGCCGAGGCCGCGACGGCGTCGGCCCGCCGCTCCACCGACTGCTGCCGGCCGAGCGAGGACACCCCGTTCGGGTCGTCCTTCTACGGCGCCGCTGACATCTCCGCCCTCCCGGTCGCCGCCGTCCAGGCCTCCCTCGGGTGCGGCAACCCGCTGCTCGTCGCGGAGCTGGCGGAGGGCGAGCGCGTGCTGGACCTCGGCTCCGGCGGCGGCATCGACGTGCTGCTGTCGGCGCGGCGCGTGGGCCCCGCCGGCTTCGTCTACGGCGTCGACATGACCCCCGAGATGCTCGACCTGGCCCGGCGAAACGCCGCCGAGGCCGGGGCGACGAACGTCGAGTTTCGCGAGGGGACGATCGAGGACCTGCCGCTGCCCGACGACGCGGTGGACGTGGTGATCTCCAACTGCGTGATCAACCTGTCCGTGGACAAGCCGGCGGTGCTCCGTGAGGCGTTCCGCGTGCTCGCACCTGGCGGGCGGCTCGGGGTGTCCGACGTCGTCGCCGAGGACCACCTGTCCCCCGACGACCGTGCCGAGCGCGGCAGCTACGTCGGCTGCATCGCCGGGGCGCTGTCCCGCAGCGAGTACCTCGAGCAGCTCGCCGCAGCGGGTTTCGTGGACGCGTCCGTCACGTTCACGCACCCGGTCGCCGACGGTCTGCACTCGGCGATCATCCGCGCCACCGCACCGGCCGCCGCGGAGGCGACCTGCTGCGCCGGCGACGCCGCCCACACCGGCCACTGACACGTCACGACACCAACCGAGGAGGAACCGTGTACCCCGACCTGTACCTCGTGGTCTACCGCCAGATGGAGCGCGAGCTCGAGCAACGCCTGGCCCACCAGCTCGCCGCCCGAACCAGGGCTGCCGCGTCGGCGGTCACGCCCCATCGCCGCGAGCCCGTACGGGCCGCGCGCCAGGGACTGCCGCGGGCGACGGCCGTGGCCTGCTGCCCGGCGTGACGCCGCCGCGCGCGGGCCGTGCGCCGGGCGGCGCCGATCCTCAGGCGCGGCGGAGGTCCACCAGGTGGTCGAGGGGGTCACCGGCGGCCAGGTGCTCGATCTGGGTGCGCAGCAGGGCGACGACGCGGTCCGTCATGGTCGTGGTGCGGCCGGCGACGTGCGGGGTGAGCAGCACGCCGGGCGTGGTCCGCAGCGGGTGGTCGGCGGGCAGCGGCTCCGGGTCGACCACGTCGAGCGCGGCGCGCACCCGACCGTCCCGGACCGCCGCGAGCAGCGCGTCGGTGTCCACCACGGGACCACGCCCCACGTTCACGACGAGCGCGCCGGGACGCATCGCGGCCAGCAGCCGCCCGTCCGCCAGGTGCCGTGTCCCCCCGTTGAGCGGCACCGCGAGCACCAGGACGTCGGCGCCCGGCACGAGGTCCGCGAGCTCGTCGACGCCGTGCACCGGGCCGAGGCCGTCGGTGCGGGCATGCGACGCGACCCGGACCACCTCGACGTCGAACGGCACGAGCCGGCGGCGGATCTCCTCCCCCACCCCGCCGACGCCGACGAGCACCACCGTCCGGCCGACGAGCCCCGGGGCGAACCGCTGGTCCCAGTCGCCGGTGACCTGCTCGCCGACGAAGCGTGGCAGGTCGCGCTGCGCGGCCAGGACCAGGGCGAGGGTGTGCTCTGCCGTCGCCGCCTCGTGCACCCCGGCGGCGTTGGCGAACGCCACGTCCGGCGCCAGCACGTCGGCCACGTGGTCGTAGCCGAGCGCCTGGCTCTGCACGGCACGCACGGGCAGCCCGTCGAGCACCCCGAGCGTCGACGCCGGCGCCATGAACGGCATCACGACCAGGTCGACAGCTCCGTCCGGGGCCCCGTCGGCGGACGCCAGGTCCCAGGTGTGCAGGTCGACCGGAAGGTCGGCGAGGCGGTCGCGCAGGGTCTGGTCGGGCACGGTGACGGTGAGCATGCGGCCATCCTCCCGCGTCCGGGCGGGGCCGGTCAGGGCTCGGGGTGCCGCGCGTCGTAGTGCCGGAAGGTGGGCTGCCAGCGCAGCAGGGCCGCCAGCACGCCGACGATCACCAGCCCACCCAGCAGCGGCGGGAACCACAGCGCGACCGCGGTGGCGAGCGCCCCGGCGTACAGGTCACCGACGCGCGGGCCGCCTGTGACGACCACCATGAAGATGCCCTGCAGCCGCCCGCGCATCACGTCCGGCACCGCGGACTGGAGGACCGCCTGCCGGAAGATCACCGAGACGTTGTCCGCGGCGCCCGCGACCGCCAGGACCACCGCCGCCGCCGTGATGGCCGGCAGGTGCGCGCCGGTCACCGAGGTCACCGAGCCCGCGGCGGGCCCGGATCGGGTGAGCGCCGTGATCGCCAGGACGCCCCCGAACACGGCGACCGCGCCGCCGTAGACCTGCACGGCCCGTGCGATCGCGACGCCCTGCCGCCGGATCCCGGTGAACCGCCCGGACAGCAGCCCGCTGAGCATCGCGCCCACCGCGCCGGCGGCCGTCAGCACGCCGACCGTCACCGCACCGCCGCCCAGCACGACGGCACCGGCCGCCGGGAAGAGCACGCGCGGCTGACCCAGCACCATCGCGGCGATGTCCGCCGCGAACGAGGCGCGCACGTTGGGGGCCGTGCCGAGGAACCGCACGCCGTCCAGCAGGGACCGCAGCCCGGCCCGGGTCACCTCACCCTCGGGGCGCACGGCCGGCAGGGACACGATCCCCAGGAACGCCCCGACGAAGAGGACCGCGTCGACGGTGTACGCGGGCGCGAAGCCTGCCGCCGCGACGACGACCCCCGCGAGCGCGGGCCCCACCGTGACGGCCAGCCCGAACACGAGGCCCTCGAGCGCGGCCGCGGCGGGCAGCAGCCGCATCGGCAGGAGGCGCGGGACCACCGCGTTGCGGGTCGCACCGATCACCGTGGCGGCCGTTGCGTTCAGGGCCGTGAGCACGTACAGGCTCAGCACCGTCTCCCGGCCCGCCCAGGCGAGCGCGGCGATGCTTGCCGTGGACAGCCAGGCGACGATCGCCGCAGCCAGCAGCAGCAGGCGACGGTCCAGCACGTCGGCCAGCACGCCGCCGTACAGGCCCGCTACCACGGTGGGCACCAGGGCGGACAGGCCTACCAACGACACCGCGAAGGTCGAGGAGGTCAGGTCGTAGACCTGCAGCCCGACCGCGACGACGGTGAGCTGGGCACCGACGGCGGAGACGGCGTTGCCGGCCCACATGCGCGCGAACGCCGGGGACTCACGCAGTGGCGCGAGGTCGATCAGGGTGCGCCGGCCCCTGGCGACGCGGGCCGGCGCGGGTGGTTCGGGTTCGGTCAACGTCCGCTCCTTCGGGCGCCCGGCACCGCACGAGCCTAGTGGCGTGCGCAGGCCCGGACCGTCACGGTCCGGGCCTGCGTCCGACGGCTCGCCGCCGCCGTCGATCCTGCGGGCCCTCCCCCGCAGGACCGGCCGAGGGGCGCCTCAGGAGGCGCCGGGGAGCAGCGCCTGCACCGTGATGAGGGGCACGGAGTCGCTGCGGCACGCCGTGAAGTCGCCGGACGCGACGAACAGCGCATGGGTCTCACCCGGCGGGTAGACCCGCAGACCGTCGGCGGCCTCCGGGTGGCAGTCGGCCGTCGGGTAGTTCCTGGCCTGGGCGATCCGCAGCGGTGCGTGCGCGGAGCCGCCCGGCTCCAGCGTGACGGCCCCGTGCGGGCTCGACCTGTCGAAGTCTCCGGCCGCGCCGAGCTGCGTCCCGTCGCCCTCGCCGACGAAGGACACCCCCGGCCAGCCCTGGAGCGTGCAGCGGGTGCTCCCGGTGTTCGTCAGGACCAGGTAGGGCAGCGCGCTGCCGGCCGCGCCCCCTCCGCCGGGCGCGAGCGACGCCGTCAGGTGCGCCGACGCGCACCGGGTGGACCGCATCGAGGTCGGTGACGAGGACGGGCTCCCGCTGGGTACAGCGGTAGGCGCAGCGGTGGGCGTCGGCGACGTGGTCGGCGAGGCGGTGGTCGGCGACGTGGGCGTCGACGAGGCGCTGCTCGACGCCGGCGGGTTCGAGCTGCTCGGGGAAGCCGGGGACCCGGATCCGGCCGAGCACCCCGCCAGGACGAGGCTCAGAGCCGCCGCCGATCCCGCGAGCCAGCGGAGGCGGTGCGGTGTTCTCATGCCGACGAGTGTGGCGCTGGTCCCATGAGCGGACGATGAAGCGGCTGTGCGAGCCCGGTTCACCAGCGCAGCACGGCCCGCAGACCGCCGCCGGGTGCACTGTCGAGCACCAGCCGCCCGCCGTGCACGCGCGCGACCCAGGCGACGATCGCCAGACCGGTGCCGGTACCCTCGCCGCGGCCGACGCCGGGGCGCTGCATCCGACGGCGCTGTGCGACGGGGATGCCCGGGCCCGTGTCGCTCACCTCGATCTCGCCTGGCCGGAGGGCGACGGTGACGGGTGGCGCGCCGTGCCGCAGCGCGTTGTCCACGAGGTTGCGGACCGCGTGGGACACCAGCTCCGGGTTCGCCTCGACCACGACGGGGGGTGCGTCCAGCACGACCCGGCCGTCGGCGAGTGCCTCGGGCACGGCCTCGCCCAGCACGGACTCGACCAGCTGGTCGAGCCGGAGCGGCTCGCGGGTCACCCGCGTGGTGCCCGCACTCGCGCGGGCGCGCAGCAGCAGCGCGGACGTGATCGCCGCGAGCCGGTCGACCTGCCGGCGCGCTCGGCCCAGCGCATCCTCGCCACCGGCGCGCGCCTCGTCGAGCTGCACCGCGAGCACCGCGAGCGGGGTGCGCAGCTCGTGCGAGGCCTCCACCAGGAAGCGTTCCTGGTCCGCGAGGCCCCGGACCGCCGGGCGCATCGCGAAGCCGGAGATCACGTGCCCGAGCGCGGCGGCGAGCGCCACGAGCGCCACGGCCGTCAGGGCGAGGGCGAGTGCCAGCCTGGCGTGCTCGGCCGCACCCGGCACCGGACCTCCGACCAGCACGGCCCCCTGCACGCCGACGCCCTGCGGGCTCACCCCGATCACCGGAGCCGCGGCCCAGTGCAGCTCGGCGCCGGACGCCTGGGGGGCCGTGAACGAGGTCACGCCGGGGCTGTCCGTGACCTGCCGGAGCACGCGGCGCAGCTCGGCGTCGGCCGGGAGCGCGGACTGGTCCGGTGCGGCGTACGCGATGGCGTCCGAGGTGACCACTCCGACGACGGGGGCGATGCGCAGGTCCTGGGTCTGCTGCAGGCGGGACAGGTCGAGCGACCCGTCGGTGTACGTGATGACCTCACCGAGGATGCTCGCCTGGTTGGCCAACCCGTCGGTCAGGGACCGGAGCCGGGAGGTCGAGTCCACCCGCAGCGCGAGAACCACGAGCACCGTCAGGCAGGCGGCGGTGGTGATGGCGAACACCCCGGTGGTGGTCCATCGGATCACCCGGATGCGGCGCAGCGCCGGGCTCACCGCGTCCCTGCGCCGTCCCGGTCGCCGTCCTGGTCACCGTCCGTCCCGAGGCGGTAGCCCACCCCACGCACTGTCTCGATGAGGCCGGGCACGCCGAGCCGGCGGCGCAGCTGCCCCATGAGCACGTCCACGACGTTGGAGGACGGCTCGCTCATCTCGTCCCAGCACCGCTCGACGAGCTCGGCGCGGGTCACCACCTCTCCCGCGTGTTCCATGAGCACCTCGAGCACCGCGAACTCCTTGGCGGTCAGGGTGAGCAGCACCCCGTCGAGGGTGACCCGATGGCGCGGAACGTCGAGGGTCAGGCCGCCCGCGGTCAGCAGCCGCGGACGCGCGCCCGGTGTCCGCTGCGCCAGGGCGCGCACCCGCACCACGAGCTCGGGGAACGCGAACGGCTTGACCAGGTAGTCGTCGGCGCCGCGCTCGAACCCGTCCACCCGGTCACCCACCTCTGCACGAGCGGTGAGCATGAGCGCCGGTACCCGCAGACCGTCCGCCCGCGCCGCCGCCAACCAGTCCAGTGCGTCCCCGTCGGGCACCCGGCGGTCCAGGACGAGGCAGTCGTAGTGCGTCACCGCGACCTGCAGGTCGGTGTCGGCGCACGTGGTCACGTGATCGACCACGAAGCCGTTCCGGCGCAGCCCGGCGACCACCTCGGGCGCGAGCTCGGCATCGTCCTCCAGGAGCAGCACCTTCACGGCGTGACCGCGGGCTCCGCGAGCCGGGCCGACCACCAGCGCAGCACGTGCTCGAACCGGGCCTTGCGGTGGCTCGGGCGGCCGGACCGGCTCAGCTCGTGCCCCTCACCGGGGAACAGCAGCAGCTCGACCGGCACGCCGCGCCGCTTGAGCTCGACGAACCAGCGCTGTCCCTGCTCGACCGGGCACCGCCAGTCCTGCTCGGAGTGGATCACCAGCGTGGGGGTGCGCACCTGACCGACGTGCGCCATCGGGGACTGCGCGGCCACCGACGCGGCGCCGTGCTCCGTCGCCTGGTCCCCCAGGTACTCCAGCCCGAAGAACCACCCGATGTCGCTGGACCCCACGAAGCTCACGGGGTCGAGGAAGCCACGTTCCACGATCGCCCCGGCGAACCGGTGGGTCCTCGTGGTGAGCCACGCCGTGAGGTACCCGCCGTAGGAGCCGCCCATGACGCCCACCCGGTCCGCGTCCAGCGCCGGGTCGGCGAGCGCGGCGTCCAGCAGTGCGAGCACGTCGTCGGTGTCGACGGTGCCGAACGCGCCGTGGATGGCCCGTCCGTGCTCGGCGCCGTAGCCGGCGGACCCGCGCGGGTTCCCGTGCACCACGGCGTACCCGGCCCCGGCCAGCACCTGGACCTCGTCGAACAGGCCCGTGGCGTACTGCGCGAACGGCCCGCCGTGGATCATGAGCACGGTCGGGTAGGGGCCGGGACCGTGCCGCTCGGCGTCGGGCAGCGTCAGCCAGCCGTGCACCGGGTAGCCGTCGGGGGCGGCCGCGACCAGCTCACGCGGCACCCGCACCGTCGGCCGGACCGGGTCCGACCACGCGGTCAGCGTGCGGCGCCCGTCGGCGTCGAGCGCCACGAGCTCGCCGGACGACGTCGGGTCGGCCACGGCGGCCACGACGGTGCCGCCCGCGGCGTCCGCTCCGCGCAGCACGGCCGGCCCGTCGACCAGCACCCGGGGCGGTCCGCCGGCAGCGGGCACGGCGAGCAGCAGCACGTCCCCGCGGCGCTGGTCGGCCACCAGCACCTGGTCGCCGGCGGGCACCAGGACGCCGGGCAGCAGGTCCATGTCCTCCGGATCGGTGAACCGCCGCGGCCCGCCGTCCTCGGACCCGTCGGCGGGGTCCAGCCGGTACAGCGCGGTCTGCGCCGCGACGAAGGCCCGCCCCGTCGCACCGAGGTCCTGCGCCAGGAGCCACACGCTGCCGTCGGCGCCCGGGGCGACCGTCACCACGCCGAGCGTCGAGCCGGACCCGGCGTCGGTGAGCGGCCGCAGCTCGCCCGTCGCGACGTCGACCAGCACGGCGTCGCTGCGCAGGTCGTCCTCGCGACCGGCGTGCACGGCGGCCACCGCGACCAGCCGGGTCCCGTCCGGCATCCACCGGGCGCCCGTGACGTCCACGTCGCCGGACGTGAGCCGGCGCGGCTCGGGCGGTGCGGGCGGTACGGCGTCCCGCTGGTCGGGCGCGCCGGGCAGCTCGACCAGGAACAGGTGGTTGCGGCGGTCGCGGGTGAAGCCGACGCCGTCGTGCCGGTACTGGTACTCGGTGATCAGGCGCGGAGCCTCGGCGGACGGGTCCCCGTCGGCGACGTAGCGACCCTCGTCCGGCACGCGGGCGACGTAGACCAGGCGGCGCGAGTCCGGGGACCACGCGGCCTCGCTCACGCCGAGCGGCGCGTCGGTGAGGCGCACGGGCTCGCCGCCGTCGGCATCCACCACGCACAGCTGGGGGCGGCCCTTGGGCTCGGCGCGCAGGAAGGCCACCCACCGCCCGTCAGGCGACCAGACCGGTGCCGTGTCGCGGTGTCCGCGGGTGAACGCGTGCGGCGGGGCAGAGCCGTCGGTCGGGACCCGCCACAGGTGGCCGACGTACTCGTCGGACTCGAGGTCGGGGCGGATCACCGAGGCGACGACGCTCCTGCCGTCGGGGGAGATGGCCGGGGTACCAGGGGTGCGCAGCAGAGGAAGGTCGTCAGGAGTCACGACCCGTGACGCTACGCCCTCGGGCTTGCGACCCCGCTGCGCCCCGGGTACCGGCGTGCCGCGCACGTGCCGTTCGGCGTGCTCACACCACGGACGCCAGGGCCGTGCGCAGCACGTCCGGGTCGTGCCAGACCGGCAGGCGCAGGTGGTCGCCGTAGCCGCCGTAGGTGGAGAACCCCGGGCCGGCCACGAGCTTGACGCCCGCGCGCTTGGCGCGTTCGACCAGAGCGACCGCGTCGTC
The DNA here is from genome assembly GCF_030586465.1 of Actinotalea lenta. Classification (GTDB taxonomy): domain Bacteria; phylum Actinomycetota; class Actinomycetes; order Actinomycetales; family Cellulomonadaceae; genus Actinotalea; species Actinotalea lenta. Next base: position 172,978 of record NZ_JAUQYP010000002.1, on the reverse strand, counting down.
GCCGGTGTCCACCCACAGCCCCGACCCACCCGCGATCGGCTCCCAGGTCCAGTCGGGCGCCACCTCGTGGAGCGTGGCGGTCGCGCCGGCGAGGGCCTCGGTGAGCATCGCGCGCCGCTGGTGCCGAGCGACCTCGGTGTGCCCGATGAGGTCCACGGCGAGCAGCTGGTCCACGACCGAGGTGGCGAGGTCGACGGGCTTGCGCAGCTCGACCAGCCCGTGGATCCGCTCGGGGGCGGCCCGGATCCAGCCGATCCGGATGCCGCCCCAGAACAGCTTGGACGCGCTGCCGATCGTGACCAGGAGCGCGGGGTCCACCAGGCGTGCCAAGGTCGGTGCGGCGCCGTGCCCCGCGAGCGTGAGGTCGGCCGAGCATGCGTCCTCGATGGTTGCCAGGCCGGTGCTGTTGATGACGTCGGCCAGGGCGTGGCGCGCCGCCGCGGTCATCGTCTGCCCGGTGGGGTTGTGGATCGACGTCTGGCAGTACAGCAGCTCCGGGCTCCGTGCGGCGGCCCGTCGCACCCGGGTGGGGTCCAGCCCGCCGTCGACCATGGGCATGCCCTCGACGCGCGCGCCGGCACCCCGCAGGGCCTCCAGCGCCCCCCGGTACGTGGGCTCCTCGGTCAGCACCAGGTCTCCAGGACCTGCCAAGCCGGTGATCGCGAGCCAGGTGGCCTCCTGCGCACCGGAGGTCACCAGGATCTCCTCTGGTGAGGTCGGCGTGCCGTCCGCGGTGAACCGGTCGGCGATCGCCTGGCGCAACGCGGGCAGCCCGGCGGGGAAGTAGCCGTCGGTCACCAGATAGCTGCCGATCCGGTCGGTGACCGGCCTGGCCAGCACGTCGTAGGTGACCGGCGAGGCCGGCAGCGCCCCGGTGGACAGGTCGACGACGTCGCCCGGGGCGTTCGTGAAGGAGAAGAACCGCCCGCTGAGCTCGCGGTGCAACCAGTGGTGCGCCGAGCGCACGCGCGAGCCCGACCCCCGGTCGGTCGCCAGATACCCCTCGGCGGCGAGCGCCTCGTACGCGGCGGTGACGGTGCCCCGCGAGACGGTCAGAGCGCCAGCCAGCGCACGCTGGGCGGGCAACCCCGCTCCAGGCGGGATCAGGCCCGCACGGATCAGCTCGACGAGCGACGCGGCGAGATCGCGCGAGAGTGTGCCATCCCCCGTGGCCCACGCCCCCAGGAGGCGGCTGAGCTCGCTCGCGGCGATCGTCGTCGGGGCCACGGTCTCACCATGTCAGCGCAACCGGCCCCGGAGAAGGGCCACCCGGCCCGGATTGGCACAGACGGGTCCCGGGGCGCGCGCCTAACGTCGAAGCATCCGGGCCCCCGCTCGGGGGCGAGGCGCGACCAGACAAGGGTGAGGTCGATGGCGACAGTGGCTCTCCTCGGCACGCTCGACACCAAGGGTGTCGAGTACGGCTGGCTCAAGGACCGGCTCGTCGAGAACGGCGTGGACGTGCTGGCCGTGGACGTCGGCTCGTTCTCCACGAGCCCCATGGCGGACGTCTCCTCCGACGCGGTCATCGCAGCCGCGGGCGCGGACGCCGGCGCCCTGCGGGAGCGGCGCGACCGCGGCGAGATGATGGCGGTGATGGGCTCGGGCGCCGCAGTGGTGATCCGCCGCCTGTTCGACGAGGGCCGCGTGCACGGCATGCTCGCCGTGGGCGGGTCGGGCGGCTCGTCCGTCGCCGCGCCCGCGATGCAGGCCCTGCCGATCGGCGTGCCCAAGGTGCTGGTCTCCACGATGGCCAGCGGGGACGTCAAGCCGTACGTCGGCGAGGTCGACGCGACGCTGATGTACTCCGTGGTCGACGTGGCCGGCATCAACTCCGTCTCCGAGGCCGTGCTGGGCAACGCGGCGGCGGCCGCCGCCGGGATGGCCAAGGCCTACGAGGCCCGCGCCGCGGCGGGCGGCGCTGCCGAGCACAAGCCCCTCATCGGCCTGACGATGTTCGGCGTCACCACGCCGGCCGCCAACGAGGCCCGCGAGCGCCTCACCGACCTGGGCTACGAGGTCCTGGTGTTCCACGCCACGGGCACCGGCGGACGCGCGATGGAGAAGCTGGTCGCCTCCGGCATGCTCGCCGGCGTCTGCGACCTGACCACCACGGAGCTGTGCGACGACCTGGTGGGCGGCGTGCTGTCCGCCGGGCCCGACCGGCTGGAGATCGCCGGGGCGCTCGGCCTGCCCCAGGTGGTGAGTCTCGGTGCGCTCGACATGGTGAACTTCGGCCCGCGCGACACCGTGCCGCCGCAGTTCGAGAGCCGGAACCTGTTCGTGCACAACCCCACGGTCACGCTGATGCGCACCACGACGCAGGAGATGGCCGAGCTGGGACGCCGCATCGCGCGCAAGCTCGCCGCCGCGACGGGTCCGACGGAGCTGTTCGTGCCGCTGCGCGGGGTGAGCGCGATCGACGTGGACGGCGCCCCGTTCCGGGACGCCGACGCGGATGCGGCGCTGTTCGCCGCGCTGCGCGAAGGCCTGGCCGGCAGCGCCGTGACGGTGCACGAGCTGGACCAGGCGATCAACGACCAGGGCTTCGGGGCAGCGATGGCCGAGGCCCTCGACCACCACATCCAGAAGGAGAGCTGACATGAGCAGGGAAGAGATCCTCGCGCGGTTCCGCGCCCAGGTGGCGGCCGGCAAGCCGATCATCGGCGGCGGGGCGGGCACCGGGATCACCGCGAAGTCGGCCGAGGCCGGTGGCATCGACCTGCTGGTGATCTACAACTCGGGGCGGTTCCGGATGGCCGGCCGCGGGTCGCTGTCCGGGCTGCTCGCCTACGGCGATGCGAACGCGATCGTCATGGACATGGCGCGGGAGGTGCTGCCGGTCGTCCAGCACACCCCGGTGCTCGCGGGTGTGAACGGCACCGACCCGTTCCGGCTGATGCCCGTGTTCCTGCGGGAAGTCAAGGAGGCCGGGTTCGCGGGCGTGCAGAACTTCCCGACCGTGGGCCTGATCGACGGGGTCTTCCGGGCCAACCTGGAGGAGACCGGGATGGGCTTCGGCCCCGAGATCGACATGATCCGGATGGCCCACGAGATGGACCTGCTCACCACGCCGTACGCGTTCGACGCCGAGCAGGCCGCCGAGCTGGCCAGGGCCGGGGCCGACATCCTCGTGCCGCACATGGGCCTGACCACGGCCGGGACCATCGGTGCCCAGACCGCGCTCACCCTCGAGCAGGCCGCGGCCAAGGTCCAGGAGCTCGCCGACGCGGCGAAGAAGGTCAACCCCGACATCCTGTGCCTGTGCCACGGCGGCCCGATCGCCGAGCCGCCCGACGCGCAGTACATCCTCGACCACACGGAGGGGATCGTCGGGTTCTACGGCGCCTCGTCGATCGAGCGGTTGCCCACCGAGGTCGCCATCCGCAAGCAGACCGAGGACTTCAAGGCGATCACGTTCTGACCCACGGCACGCGGGGGTGCCACGCCCCCTGAGCGCCCCCGCGTGCCGTGCTCCTGCCCACACGGCACCCAGGCGGGCCCATGTCCCACAAATGGGTGCTATCCGGGTCGAAACGCCCACCAATACGGTGCGGAACGCGGCCCGGCCGACGGGCCGTGAGCGAGGCGACGAAGCCCCCGCCGAGTCCGGTCGCCGATCCCGGGGGACGAGCCAGTGGCGAGACCGACGCTCCCATGCGGATCGCGGAGGGACACTTGTGAGCACGTTCACGGCACTACGACTTGGCGGGTTCGTCGGAACGGCCGGCCTCACGGCCGCTCTGGTGGGTTTCGCGGTCTCCGGGACCGGCGCCTACTTCACGGACAGCGCCGACGGCACCATCAGCTCGAGCTCGGGTCACCTGACCCTGAGCACGACAGAGACGAACCTGTCGTTCGCCGACCTGGTGCCCGGCACGGACAAGACCCAGGACGTCACCTACCACGTCGACACCACAGGACCGGCAGACGTCTGGCTCGTCTTCGACCCCGAGACCGCCGGCTACCAGGGCTTCACCGGGCCCAAGGACGAGGGCGCGCTGGTCCCTGACGGCGGCCTCGGGCGCTACGGCCACTTCGCGGTCTCGGTCGGCAGCGACGGGCCGCTCTTCCAGTCCTACAACCTGGCCTCGGCGCCCGCCGGCGAGTCGGGCGGGTGTCCTGTCGACGCGAACGGCCACGGCGGCAGCGCCCAGCAGGCCACCAGCCCGAGCGACACGCCGCCGTACTGCGGCGTGCCCACGGCGATCAAGCTGTCCTCCAACCTGACCACGGGCCAGGGCGCCACCGTGCACGTCACGTTCGGTCTCACCGGTCGGCAGACCCAGCAGAACCAGGTCGAGTGGACCGTGCCGTACAAGATCGTCGCCACCCAGGCGGGCGTGCGGCCCGACGCGCAGAACTACTGATCGGCCGTCGCGGCGGGGTCCTGCCCGCAGGACCCCGCCGCACCACACCTCGGGAGGCGGGCATGACGCGCGTTCGCCGTGTGCTCGTGAGCGCACTGGTCGTCCTCGTCGTGGGCCTGGCAGTGGGGGCCGCGGTGGCCTGGCACGAGGGGTACCGGCTCTACGCGGTCCGCACCGGGTCCATGGCGCCGACGTACCCGACGGGAGCCCTCGTGGTCGACGGTCCTGCCGACGATGCGGAGGTCGGCGACGTGATCACGTTCCACGCCGGCGGTGGCATGGTGACGCACCGCGTGCACGCGGTCAGCGGCGCGGGCTACTCCACGAAGGGCGACGCCAACCCCGAGCCCGACGCGTGGACGATCCCGCACCACGCCGTGCTCGGCCGCGTCGTCGCGGGCACCGGCGCCCTGGGATACGTGCTGGTCTTCTTCCGGCAGCCCACGGGTGCCGCATCGTTGATGAGCGCGTTCGTCGGGCTCTGGCTGCTGTGGGGCCTGTTCTTCCCGCCCGACGTGCCGGGCAGGCCGCCGGCGGCGCGGCGCGACCGGACCCACGGACCCGCACCCGGCACCGCGTCGGCGACCGTGAGCGCTCCGGCCCACTGAGCCGCGTCCTGACGTGCGGTGGCGCGCCGCGGTGGCGTGCTCAGGTCCAGGGACGGGCCGAGCGCGCCGCCCAGTAGGCGCTCGAGTCCTCGGCCGCAGCCATGGCCGCCTCGAGCAGGCCGGGGTCGAGGGCGACGTCCGCCGCCGCGACGTGCGACGCGAGCTGCGCGGGCGTGGCCGCGCCGGACAGCACACGCCAGGCCCACGGCTGCGCCAGCGCCGCGGCGACGGCCAGCTGGTCGGGGCTCAGGCCCTGGGCGGCCGCGAGCGCGGCGACGAGGTCGACCCCAGCCGTACCGTCGGAGCCCCCCGGGGCGAGCCGTCCGTTGGCGACCGACTCCTTGACCACGACCTGGGCTCCCCGGTCGGCCGCCTCGGCGAGCGCGCGTCCGGCGCTCGGCTCCAGCAGGTTCCAGGTCACCTGGAACGCGGTGAACAGCGGTTCGCCGTCCACCATGACGTCCAGCGCCGCCCGAACCGCGTCTGCCTGCCGGGGGCCGGACGTGGAGATGCCGACCCGAACACCCCGCTCGCGCAGGGCCGCCAGCTCGCGGTGCAGGGCGGCGTCCGCGAGCACACCCGTGTCCAGGGTCGCCGAGTGGACCAGGTACCTGCCCAGGTGCTGGCCCAGCAGTGCACGGGTCGCCGGCCACTGCTCGCGGAACGCGGCCAGTGAGTGGTCCTTGACCTCGTGCACCGTGGCCGCCATGTCCCAGTCGCCGACGTACCGGTATCCCCACTTGGAGCCGACCTCGACGTCCGAGAGCCCACGCTCGTCGAGCCAGTGGGCCGCGAACTCCTCCGCACGCCCGTAGGACCGAGCCACGTCCACGTACCGGATCCCTGACGTGTACGCGGCGTCGAGCAGGGCGTGCGTGCGGGCCTCGAGCTGCTCGGGCGTACGACCGTCGCCGAGGTCGGCGGACCGGTGGCCGGTGATGTAGGCGGGCCGGCCGACGGCGGCCAGGCCGATCCCCAGGCGTGAGGTGGACATCGCACCATCGTTGCGCACCACGCCGGGCGCCGCCCGCCACGTGGCGGGGGAACCGCCCCGGCTCTCAGCCCGGCTCCTCGGAGACGTCCCGCGGCAGGAACGTGACGAGCACGGCGTCCTCGTCCTCACTCACCTGCAGCGCACCCCCCTGCCCGGCTCCCGCCGCGCGAACCGCCGCAGCAGCCGGGGCCAGGCCCGCGCCGACAGCGGTCACGGTCGCTGCCGTCACGTCGGGCCCCGCCCAGGAGATCCGCACCCGCGTCCCGCCGGGCACGTGGTCGAGGAGGGCTCGCACTGCGGGCCGGCAGCCCGCGCAGTCGCCCGACGCATGCCTGCCGGGCGCGGCCGCGGCGACCACGTCGACGTCCACCCCGCGCCCCCTCGCCCGTCGCACCGCGGCGGCCAGCTCCTCGTCGAACAACCTGGCGGCCACGAGCTGGTCACGGACGGCGGACTCCAGCAGCTCGAGCTCCTCGGCGTCCGCGGCGGACAGGGGCTCATCGGAGACGATGCGGACGAGGGCCGGAGCGACGGTGCCCTCGAGCGCCGCGATCCGCGACTCCGCCTCGCTCTCGCGCTCCGCCTCGGCGGCGAGGGCGAGGCGCAGCTCGGCCGCCTGCCGGCCGGCTTCCTCGACCGTCGTCCACGCGTCGGAGAGCGCCGCGCGGATCAGCTCGGACGCGACGACCACGGCGAGCAGCACGGGGGCCGGCCCCGTCAGGACGTCCCAGAAGGGGCGTCCCCCCACACCGTCCACGAGCATCACGGCCGCGGTCAGCGCCGTGGCCGTCCACAGTCCCAGCCAGTGGCCGAACCGGTACGCCACACCGGCCAGGGCCGGCGTCATGGCGCTGACGTACCAGTACCTCCAGTCCGTGGGTGCAGCGAGCGCGGTGTCGAGCGCGCCGGTCAGGGCCACCACCAGGGCGCCGGCTGCGACGAGGGCGCCGTGCCGCCGGGTGGGTGGCAGCGCGGTCGCGCCCGCGGTGAGGGCGACGAGGCCGAGGATCACCGCGGCGGCGGCGACGGGCGAGGGCGTCGTGGCCCATCGACCGCGGCTGACCGCCAGCACGACCGCGAGGACGGCCCACGCCAAGGCGACGAGCGGGGTGAAGCTCCGCAGCTGCCACTGGAGCGCGGACGACCGGGCGGGAGCCTCGAGCGGCTTCCAGGTCAGCACGACAGCAGTCCCGTCACCGGGCCCGGACCGCACCTCGACGTCGCCGCCCACCGCCCGGATGCGCGCCGCCACGGACGTGCGCAGCCCCACCCCGGGACCGACCGATGCCGGGTCGAAGCCCCGTCCCGGGTCCGTGACGACGATCCGCGCGTTCCCGGCCCGCAGGAAGCCGGACACCGTGACCGACCGCTGCCCGGAGTGCCGCTCGACGTTGGACAGCACCTCGTTGACGGCCCCGACGAAGGCGTCCCGCACCTCGGCGTTCTCGAGTCGGCCGTGCACCCGGAACCGGGCGTCCAGCCCCAGCCGACCCGCGTGCGCCGCCCAGCGCTCCACCGCCGGCGAGGAAGGCAGGCCTTCGCCGCGCAGCGCGGACAGCGCCTCGGCCGCGAGCGCGCGGGCGGCGCCCGCCGGACCGCGCTCGTGCACCGAGCGAGAGGCCAGGTCGAGCGCGCCCAGCACCTTGTCGTGCACCAGGCCGTCCCACTGCTCGCGGGTCCGGGTGCGCTGCCAGACCCGGGTGCGTTCCTCGGCGAGCTCCCACGCATGTCCCACGGCCTCGTGCACCGACCGGGCAGCCCGGGCGAGCACGTGCACCGTGGCGGTCACGACCAGGCCGTCGAGCGCCAGCAGGGTGGCCTCCGCAGCCGCCTGGAACGACCCCAGGAACGGCGCCCGAAGGACTGCGACCGCGAGGGCGAAGGCCGGGACGACCGCGAGCGAGAGCCGCACGGACGCGATCGCCGAGATCGTGATCACCGCACCGAGCGCGTGCAGCAACGGGGGGTACGGGACAGGACGCAGCACGGCCCACGGGTGCAGCGCCAGGGCGAGTACGGCCACAGCCACCGCTCCGCGCAGCGGTTCCTGGGCGCCGCGCCCGGCGAAGGAACGGTGCACCGTCGACACCACGAGCAGGGCCAGCACGGCGAGCACGGCCGGGGCGAACCCGGGGCGGTACACGCCAGGTCCCGCCACCACGTCCACGGCGGACACCACCAGGTTGATGGCGACCACGCCGGCCGCCACCCGGTGGAAGGTCTCCCGGACGACGACCTCGTCGGTGCGCATCGTCCTCAGACGCCGCCCGGAGGGTCGAGCAGACCGTCCTCCAGGGCCCGGAGGTAGAGCTCGCTCCGGGTGTGCACCGGACGGCCGGCCTCGAGGTACTTGCGCTTGACGCGTGCGAGGTACTCCTTCGCCGTCTCCTCCCCCACCCCGAGGCGACGCGCGACGGACTTCATCGGGAGGCCGGTCGAGTACAGGTTCACGACCTGGGCCTCACGAGGAGCCAGCGCCGGAGCCCTGCCCTCGACCAGCACCCGCAGCGCGGCGGCCCAGTCGGCGTTCACGTGGTCCTCACCGCCGGCCACCGTCCGCACCGCAGCCGCCAAGGTCGTCCATCCCTCGTGCTTGCCCACCACGCCGGCGGCGCCGGCCTGCAGGCACGCGGCCACGACGGCAGGCTGGCGGACCTGGGTGAACAGCAGCACCGGCCATCCCCTCGCCACGAGCCGACGCACGTTGTCGGCCGGCGCGCTGCGGTCCTGCAACCGGATGTCCAGCAGCACCACGTCCAGCTCGTGCGCGGTCTCCAGCAGCCCGCGCACCGTCGAAGCGACCGGACACTCGCCGTCCAGCGGCAGGTGGTCACGCAGACCGACCGGCACACCGGCGGCGATCGCGGGATGGTCGTCCACGACGCCGACCCGGAACCCCCTGCTCATACCGGACATGGTGTCAGGTTACGGCGCGAGCCGTGGTGGGTACCCGACGGTGGCAGCGCCCCCAGCTCGCGGCCACCGCCGACCACCCGGGCCGCGCGTCGTGACTCGCCCATCACACCTCCGGTCAGCGGGAGGTGCCACGCGCCGGACCCATGCCCGTCACATCCGGGCGGGGACGACTCCCGGTCCGCGGGCCACCTTCCCCGGCAGGGCAGGGTGCGGCAAGTCCCCCGGCCAGGGGACGCCAATGTCCGGACAAGCCCGGACAGCGTGGACGCCCTCCTCGGTGCGTCCGTCCGGTGTCATGGGACGAGCGCCTCCCGCCGCGGCGGGAGGACCGGCGAAGGAGACGTCCATGCGTGTCGAGGAGCACGCCGACCTGCGGGCCGGCGGGTCAGCGCCGCACGGCCCGGTCCGGACCGTGCGGGTCACCAGCGTCACGGTCACCGACGGCGGGCGACCGCGATCGTCGGACGTCGCCGCCACCCTGCGGCTGGGTCGGGTCGGGATCACGGTCCTGGGCCCGCCCCACCGCGCAGCGCGGCCCGGGCTCGTGCCGTGGCGGCACGCGCCGGACCCGGGGACGCCGGAGGGTCTGGTCTGCGTCCCCTACGACCAGGTCACGAGCACGCACGCCAAGCGCGGCGCGGGCTGGCTGACCCCGAGCACGCTCGTCGTGGTCTTCCGTGCCGCCGCCGGACGCGACTTCGGTTCCGTGACCCTGACCCTCAGGGCGGGCGCGGCGGGCGCGCTCCTCGCGCGTGACATCGCCGTCGTCTCCGCTCGCCACCAGGCGTCCGTGTGCTCGACGAGGGCGAGGCCGCTCGAGGAGTTCGTGGCGTCACCGACAGCCCAGGTCTCCGGGTCCTTCGTGCGCTACTGCCTGCCCGACGCCGGCCGCTGACGGCTTCCGGCGGGTCACGAGCACAGCTGCGGGAGGGGCAGGTCCCCGGCCAGCTGCTCCCACTCCGTGGGCGTCATCGCGACTCCGCGCCGCACCTGCCTGCAGATCTCGGCCGAAGCCGCCCGGAGCGACGTGGCGTAGATGCGCACCGTACGGTCCGAGCCGGCCGAGCTGACGTGCGAGCCGTCCGGCGAGTAGACGACCCCGTAGACCGTGCCGGTGCCACCTTCCAGCGTCGCGAACCGCGTGGGGTGCTCCAGGGAGGTCACGTCCCAGAGCCGGAGCGTGCCGTCCGTCATCGCCCCGGCGAGCCGGGTGCCGTCCGGCGAGAACGCGAGCACCATCGCGTAGCCGTCCCCCCAGCGCAGCGGCGTGCCGAGCTGCACCGGCGCGGTGGGGTCCGTGACGTCCCACAACCACACCGTGCCGTCGTTGCCGCTCGCGGCCACCGTGCGACCGTCGGGGCTGAAGACCGCATGGTAGACGTAGCCGTCGGGGCCGGTCAGCGCGGGCCCGAGCGGCCGCGGGTCGGCGAGGTCGCGGACGTCGTACAGCTGCACGGTCCCGAGCGTGAGGATCGCGGTGACCAGCGTCCTGCCGTCCGGTGAGAAGTACGCGGAGTACACCATGCCGCCCGCGTCGATGACGGCGGTGGGCGCCTCGGGCAGCCCCGAGGAGAGGTCCCACAGGCTGACCGTTCCGTCGTCGTCGGACAGCGCCACTCGCGTGCCCGTCGGGTCGACGTCCACGGTCTCCACCCAGGACGTGTGCGCGTGCCGGGTGCCGAGCAGCACAGGCGCCCTCGGGTCGCTGATGTCCCAGACGACCAGCGCCCCGTCCCGGTCGCCGGCAACCACGAGGCCGAGCTCGGGCGACACGTCCAGGGCGCCGTCCAGCCGGACGCCTTCCGGGGCGGGGGTCAGGCTGATCGTCCTCGGGTTCTCCGGGTCGGACACGTCCCAGAGCCGCAGGCCGTCCGCGGTCGCGGTCACGGTCACGTCACCGACCGTCGTGGGCTGGGCGACCACGGAGCCCAGCCCGGTCAACGCGGGCCCGGGATAGGACCACGCACTCAGCGCCCCGTCACCACCGGCGCCGTACAGCTCGGACCCGTCCGGGGCCCACGCCGTCGCGATCTGCAGGGCCGGGCTGGGCAGCACGTGGGTGGCGACACCCGTCGACACGTCCCAGGTCCACAGGTGCTTGTCCGAGCTCGCCGCCGCCACCTCACGCCCGTCCGGGCTGAACCGGACGCCGTTGACCCACGACGCGGGGCCCCGCAGCGTGGCACCGGCAACCGGGGAGGCGGGGTCGGACACGTCCCACAGGTGCACCGTCTGGTCCCACGAGCCGACCGCGACCGTCGTCCCGTCCGGCGACACGTCGAGCGAGGCGATGTGACCGTCGGCCGCGGTGACGGGTGCGCCGAGCGACACCGGCGAGGTCGGGTCGGTGACGTCCCACCGGCCCAGCAGCCCGTCGGAGCCGGCAGCCATGAGCGTCGATGCGTCGAAGACCACGCTCTGGACCGTGCCGTCGAAGGCGGCGATGGTCGACAGCGGCAGCAGGGTCGTGCCGGCCAGCCGCCACAGGCGGACGGTCCCGTCGTTGACGCCCGCCGCGACCAGCCGATCAGTGGTGTCCACCGCGAGGCCGTAGATCGTGGTGCCGACGTCCGCGCCCTGCACCCTCATCGCTCTCGGGGCGCCCGGGTCGCTCGTGTCCCACGCGCGCAGCACCCCGTCGCCGCCCCCGGCCAGCAGCACCGAGCCCGCGAAGGTCACGGCGTAGATCGGCTGGTCCCCCACCACCAGGTCCGCCAACCGCCGGGCGGGGTCCGCGGTGGACCACAGCTGGACCGTGTGGTTCTGCGTCCCCACGGCCAGCGCTCCGCCGCCCGGGCCCGCAGCGAGGGAGTTGACGATGCCGTCGAGCTGCGCGAGCCGGGCCACCGGCGTCCTCCCCGACGCGCTCAGCAGTGCGGAGCGTGCCTCGACGGAGTTCGTCGCGTCCAGGGCGGCGAGTGCCACCTGTGCGGCGGTCGCCGGGTCCGTCTGGGCGAGGGTCCGCGACGTGACCGCGAGCTGGCGGGAGACAGCGAGGTCGCGCTCGCGGTGCAACGTCGCGTTCTGCAGCCATCCGACGACCGCGAGCGCCGCGACCGCGACGGTGGCGATGGCGAGGCTGCCGGCCAGCACACGCAGGCGCCGGGCCGAGCGCCGCCTGCGGACCTCCCGCAGGCGCCGGGCCTCCAGGGACGCCGCCACGAATGCGCGCTCGGGCTCGGTGAGCTCGGGGACGTCGTCACCGGTCGCGGTCAGGGCCTGCACGGAGTCCAGCGCGGAGCCCCGGTAGAGCAGGTCCGGGTTCCGGTCGGCGGCGACCCAGTGCTCGACGGACTCGCTGAGCCGTCCGCGCACGCGCAGCCGGTCACGGTCCGCCTCCAGCCACTCCTGCAGCCGTGGCCACGCCGTGAGGAGCACCTCATGGGCGAGCTGCACGCGGCCGAGGTCGGAGGTCACGAGCCGGGCGGCGATGCAAGCGTCCAGCACCTCGATGGCGTCGGGGGACGCGAGCTCGCGGCGGTCGGCAGCCCGGCGGGTGTCGGGGGCCCCGTCGCGCACCTGGACCAGGCGGAGCAGGATGCGGCGTGCGAGCTCCTGCTGAGCCGGGCTGAGATCCGCGAAGACGTCCTCGGCCGTCTTGGCGATCGCCCCGGAGAACCCGCCCGCCTCGCGGTAGTGCGCGAGGGTCAGGCGGTGGCCGGGCGACGTCGCCCAGGTGACGTACAGCGCGTGCGAGACCAGCGGCAGCGCTCCCGCGTCCAGGAACCGGCCGGCCGCGATCCCGGCGGTCGCCTCCGCCAGGAGCACGTCGACGAGGGCCTCCTCGACCTCGATCCCCATGGCCCGCGCTGGCTCGAGCACGACCCTGCGCAGGTCGGCGGCGGTCAGGGGCTCGACGATCACCGGACCGTGTGCCAGCCAACCCGGCATCGGCTCGACCTCGAGGGCGCGGTCGAAGAAGTCGGCCCGCAGGGCGACGACGACGCGCACGCCGCGCTCGGCGGCCCGGGCGAGCTCCTCGACGAGCTCCTGCGGGTGCCCGCGGCCCGTCCCGAACGCCTCCTCGAGCTGGTCCACGACGAGCACGGCACCCGTGGGCAGCTCGCGGGCCTCCTCCCGCAGACCGGTCGGCGTCACCACGACGGCCGTGTACCCCGCGCCGCGGAGCTCGGCGACCAGCCCGGCGCGGAGCAGGGACGACTTCCCGCACCCGGACGGCCCCAGCACCACGACGGGTCGGCGAGCCTCGACCACACGCCCGAGCAGCGAGGCCGTGAGAGCCTCCCTGCCGACGAACACCGCCGCGTCCTCGGGCTCGTAGGGGACCAGGCCGCGGTACGGCGCCGGGCTGTTCGCGGGGCGCCGACCGGGCGCGCGCCGCAGCCGGCCGACGACGTCGGCCCAGGCCTCCTGCTCCTGCGGCGCGACGCCGAGCGCGTCCAGGACACGCCTGAACGAGTCCATCGCCGCCAACGGCGGCAGGTGCCGGCCCGTGAGGTAGCCGCCGACGGTCGCTGCCGGCGTGTGCGCAGCGGCGGCGACCTCCCGCACGGTCATGCCGCGCGACTCGCGGACGGCGGTCAGGGCCCGGGCCAGGTCCTCCCGGGTCGCGATCTCCTCGGTCCGGATGGTCGACTCGGCCACGGCTCCCCCCTCCGCCGGCGTGCCTGCGCGGCGAGGTGCCCCAGCCCCGCCGTTGGTCGCACACGGTATCGAACGGGGCCGACGCAGGACGGTCTCCGGTGCGCGGCAACCGGTCAGGCCTCCGCGGGCGACACGTCGCTCATCAGCACCCGGTCACCCTCCCGGACCTGGAAGGTCGCGTCCGAGACGTCGAACGAGAGCTCGACGGACCCGGTTCCCGCGCGCCACGTCGCGGTCCCTCGGGTGCCGTCCGTGACCCACCGGCACTCGCCGCCGAACGCCGGGTGCGTCCGGCGCAGCCGCAAGGCCTCGAGCTGGGCCCGGACCACCGGGCGCTCGAGCGCCTCCTCCACCTCGCCGGCGACGTAGCGGTGCCGGTTGACGTCGCGCCCCACGCCGGTCGCCGCCAGCAGGTCCATGTCGTTGTTCCCCGCCAGCAGCCCCACGTAGTACACCTGCGGGATCCCGGGGACGAACAGCTGGATCAGCCGGGCCAGCAGGAAGCGCCGGTCGTCGCCGCCCAGCGCGTCGTAGAACGTGCAGTTCACCTGGTACAGGTCGAGGTTCGACGCGGCGGCACCGGTGGCCCGCCGGCTCGTCCCCTCGCTGTTCGCGTGGATGCGTTCGACGAGCGCGTCGATCTGCGCGGGTGCGAGCAGACCGGGCTCACCGGGCCGCAGGTCGCTCTCCCCGACGTCGACCACGCCGATCCCGTCGTGCGTGTCCAGCACCGTCACGGTGTTCGACGGTCGGACCGCGAGCCACCGCTCGAGCGGGGCGAGGTCACCCGCGGTCAGGGCGTGCAGCACGATCGGTGGCAGTGCGAAGTCGTAGACCAGGTCCACGGCCTGCGCGATCTCCACCTGCTGCAGGTAGTGCCCGTGCACCTCGACCAGGACGCGCGCGTCCCGCTCGTGCGCGTACCGGGCGATCCGGTCGGTCAGCGCGTAGGTGGACGGCGTCATGAAGCACGAGGTCCCGGGCTCCTTGCCCGTGTACCCCACGGCATCCAGCCGGAGCAGCCGGACACCGGCGCGCGTCATGGTGTCGATGACCGACGCCACGTAGTCCCAGGCCTGGGGCTGGCGCAGGTCCAGGTCGATCTGCTCCGAGGTGAACGTGGTCCACACGAGCCGGCGCCGGCCGCCGAGCGTCATCAGGGTGAACGGCAGGCCCGGCCGTGGCCGGTAGATCCCCGCCAGGTCCTCCTCGGTCGCGCCCTCGGGGAACACCGAGGACAGGGTGAGGAACATCGGCGCCCAGGGCGAGGCGTCGCCCCGTTCGCGCACGTCGGCGAACCGGGGCGAGTCCGCCGAGACGTGGTTGACGATGACGTCGGCCATCACGAGGCGGCCCTCGCTGAGCCGGCGGACGGCGTCCCAGTCCCCGAGGCGCGGGTCGACCGTGGTGTGGTCCCTGGGATCGAAGCCCGCGTCCGCCCCGTCGTAGGGGTCGAAGAACGGTAGGACGTGCACCCCGTCGAACGCCCCGGCGAGCGGCCCGTCGAGCAGCTCCCGCAGCCCGGCCAGGTCACCGCCCAGCCGGTCGGCGTAGGCGATCAGCTGCGGGCCGTCGGCGATGGTGGGCGGGTGGTCGGACATCGGATTCCTCCACCCCCAGGCTAGGCGTGTGCCCCGCGTCGTGCGACCACGGCCGGATCAGTGGGGGGAGGCGACCTTGAACCGCAGCGCGGCTGCGGGTACCTCGACCCCTCGCACCACGGTGCCGCTGAGCCCTTGCATCGCGAGCGGGGCCTTGTCGAGCGAGCAGATCACGGCCCGCCGCCCAGGCCCGCTGGCCGCGAACCGCATCGCGGCCTGCACCTTGGGCAGCATCGACCCGGCGCCGAACTGACCCTCGTCGACGTACCGCTGCGCGGTGGCCAGGTCCAGCTCGTCCAGGTCGCGCTGGTCCGGGGTGCCGAACCCGATCGCGACCCGGTCGACCGCGGTGAGGATGAAGAGGTAGTCGGCCCCGACCGCCTCGGCGAGCGCCGCGGATGCGAAGTCCTTGTCGATCACCGCGGGCACGCCCTGCAGCGAACCGTCCGCACCGCGCACGACCGGCACTCCCCCACCGCCGCACGCGATCACGACGAACTCGTGGTCGAGCAGGTTGAGGATCGAGTCCCGCTCGACGATGTCGACCGGCTGCGGCGAGGGCACCACGACGCGCCAGCCGCGCCCGGCGTCCTCGACCATCCGCAGCTGCGGGTCGCGTGCCATGAGCTCGCGCGCGGTCGGCTCGTCGTAGAACCCGCCGATCGGCTTGGAGGGCCGGTCGAACGCCGGGTCGTGCGGGTCGACCTCGACCTGCGTGACGACGGTGGCGACGTGCCACGGCATGCCCACCCGGCGCAGCTCGGCGAGGATGCCCTGCTGCAGGTGGTAGCCGATGTAGCCCTGGCTCATGGCCGTGCACTCCGGCAGCGGCATGCTCGGCACGCGGTCGGTGCTGCTCGAGGCGACGTCGAACGCAAGGTGGATGGCGCCGACCTGCGGCCCGTTGCCGTGCGAGACGATGATCTCGTGCCCCTGGGCGATCAGCCCCACGAGCGCCGGGGCGGCGCCGTCGATGCGCTCGCGCTGCTCCGCCGGGGTGTCACCCAGGGCGTTGCCCCCGAGCGCGATGACGATGCGGGACATCGGGGCCTCTCAGAGGATCCCGGCGAGCACGCCGTCGAGCTCGGCCTTGGCGGCGGCGACCTTGTGCGGGTCCGCCGGCTCGGGCCGCAGGAAGTACACCAGGAGCGCGCGCTGGGCGGTCAGGCGGTTGCCGGCCTCCTCGAACGCGATCGACGCCGCCGAGTCGAGCACCTCGTCGGTGACCTCCTCGCCGCGGGTCGCCGGCAGGCAGTGCATGAACCGCGCGCCCGGACCGGCCTTGGCCATCATCGCGGCGTCGACCTGGTAGGTCGGCATGAAGACCGCGAGCCGCTCGGCCTCGCCGAGCTCGGCCTCGTAGTCGCCGTACCAGACGTCGGTGTAGACGAAGTCCGCGCCCTCGATCACGGCCGGGTCGTCCGTGACGGTGACCGAGCCGCCGGACGCGGCCGCGTTGCGCCGCCCGATCTCCTGCATCTCCGGCTTGAGCTGGAAGCCCCGCGGGCCGTACTGGACGAAGTCCATCCCGACCTTGGTGGTGATCATCATGAGCGAGGCGCACACCTGGGTGGCGTCGCCGACGAACACGACCGTGCAGTCCTCCAGGCGCTTGCCGGCCGGCAGGTGCTCGACCATCGTGATGAGGTCGCCGATCTCCTGCGTGGGGTGGTTGTAGTCCGACATGCCGTTGAGCACCGGGACGGTGGCGTGCGCCGCGAGGCCCACGACCGTCCGGTGCCGGGCGACGCGCGCCATGATCACGTCGACGAGCCGGGACAGCACACGTGCAGTGTCCTCCATGGTCTCGTGGCCGCCCAGCTGGATCTGCCCGGGGGCGAGGTACTGCGCGTGGCCGCCGAGCTGGGTCATCGCGGTCTCGAAGGACACCCGGGTGCGGGTCGAGGACTGCTCGAAGATCATCCCGAGGGTCTTGCCGGCGAGCAGCGGCGGGTAGTACCCCACCTGCACGCACCGCTTGAGGCTCAGGCCGAGCCTGACGATGTCGAGGACCTCGTCCTTGGTGAGCTCGGTGGTGTCGATGAAGTGGCGGACGGCCATGGTCGATCTCCTGCTTCGTGGGTCGGTCCGGCCCGCTGCCGGGCAGAACGGGCTGCGGTCGGGCGCGTCGGGCGCCCGGCCGATGGGTGTGGGGCGCTGCGGCCCGAGGCCGTCGCACCCGGGCCGCAGCGAGAGCTCAGTGCCCGGAGGGCACCTGCTGGGTGATGCAGTGCACGTTGCCGCCGCCGAGCAGGATCTCCCGCCCGGGGACGGTCACCACCCGGCGCGGAGCGAACAGCTCGGTGTAGGCGGCCACCGCGGCGTCGTCGTGCGGGTCGTCGAACACCGGCAGCACGACCACGTCGTTGCCGAGGTAGGAGTTGACGTACGAGCCCGCGAGCCGGTCCCCCGCCTCGCGCGGGAGCGTGCCCTCGACCGAGTCCACGCCGGCGGCCTCCTCGGCGGTGATGTGGATCGGCCCCGGCTGGTGGATCTTCACGACGTCGAAGGTGCGCCCGCGCGCGTCGGTCGACGTCTCGAGGACCTTCAGCGCCGCGGCCGACCGCTCGTACTGCGGGTCGGTCTCGTCGTCGGTCCAGGTGAGCATCACGGTGCCGGGTCGCGCGAAGCGGCAGAAGTTGTCCACGTGGCCGTTGGTCTCGTCGAGGTAGACGCCGTACGGCAGCCACACCACGACCTCGACGCCTAGGTAGTCGCGCAGGTGCTGCTCGATCTCCTCGCGGCTCAGGTCGGGGTTGCGGCCCTCGGACAGCAGGCACTCCTCGGTGACCAGGACCGTGCCCTCGCCATCGACGTCGATCGAGCCGCCCTCCAGCACCAGCGGCGCCTTGTAGCGGTCACGGCCCTCGATCTCGCAGACCTTGCGCGCGACGGCGTCGTCGGCCGCCCACGGGAAGTACAGCCCGTCGACCAGGCCGCCCCAGGCGTTGAAGTCCCAGTCGACGCCGCGCACGTCTCCGGCGCCGTCCACGACGAACGTGGGGCCGATGTCGCGCATCCACGAGTCGTCGTTGGACATCTCGACCACCCGGACATGCTCGGGCAGCTGGCTGCGGGCGTTGTCGTACTGCCGGGCGGAGACCGCGACGGTCACCGGCTCGCCCTGGGCGATCGCCTCGGCGACCGTCGTGAACGCTGCCTGCGCGGGCTTGGCGCCGAGCCGCCAGTTGTCCGGCCGTTCGGGCCAGACCAGCCAGCAGCCGCTGTGGTGGGCCCACTCGGCCGGCATGCGGTAGCCGTCGGCGAGCGGGGTGGAGCCGAGGGTGCGGGTCATCGTGCGACCTTTCAGAGGGAGGCGTCGGCGAGCTGTGGCTCGGCGTCAGGGTCCTCGCCGCGCTCGAGAGCCCGGTCACGGGCCCACTGCGGCGACTTGAAGCAGAACCACTCCTGGAGCACGACGGTCACCGCCAGGCCGATGAGGATCGACCCCGTCACGGGCCATGAGAAGTCGAACGGGTTCCAGACGAAGAACACCGCGGCGGCCGCGAGCAGCACGGTCGGCACCCAGGTGATCAGCCGGGTCAGCGCGGCGCCGCCGGGGACGCGGTAGGGACGGGTCGCCGCCGCGTCGATGCGGCGCAGCCTGCCGAACGCGAGCATCATCACGATGTACGGCAGCAGGAAGATCACCGAGGAGAACGCGAAGAGGTTCCAGAACACGTCGTCGATCGCGCCGTCGGTGAGGGAGAAGAGCGCGGCGTAGCCCACCGTGAACACGGTGCCGACCACCGAGGTCAGCATCGCTGCACCGGTGGGCGTGCCCCGCACCGGGTGCTTGCGGGCGAAGACCTTGGGCAGGTCACCGTGCTGGGCCGACTCCGCGGCCGCGAGGTTGGCCCCGATGGTCCAGGGCACGAGGCTCGCGAAGAAGCAGAACAGTGCGCCGATGCCGAGCACGGTCACCACGACGTGCGCGGCCCCCGAGTCGCCGAAGCCGCGCTGCAGCGCGTCGAGCAGGCCCGTGGTCTCGGAGATCTCCTCGGCGGGGAAGATCAGCTGCATGCCGATGGTCGCGATCAGGTAGAAGCCGCCGATCAGGGCGCCGGCGACCAGGATGGTCCGCGGCACGTCGCGTCGCGGGTTCTCCATCTGGGTCGAGGCCGAGGACATCAGCTCGAAGCCGAGGAAGTTGTAGATGATGATCGGCAGCGCGAGCGCGAGGGCCGGCAGCGCGTCGGTCGGGAGGAGCGCGGAGAACGACCACTCGGTCGCCGAGCCGTGCGCCGAGGCGTACATGCCGCCCGCGACGGCGAGGGCGGCGATCACCGCGAGGGTGATGCCGGCGCCGAGGTTCGACACCCACGTGCCGGTCTCCAGGCTGCGCGCGTTCACCCAGTAGTTGACCCAGATGAGCACGACCGTGATCGCGACCTGGATCCAGAAGTTGAGCTCCCCGTCGAAGAACATCGACGAGATGGCGCCGGAGAACATCAGGTACACGCTGGGCACCCACAGACCGACGTTGACCCAGTACCACCACGACACCCGGCTGCCCCACCGGTTGCCGAAGGCTCGCACGACCCACGCGTAGATGCCGCCGGCGTCGGGGTAGGCCGACCCGAGCTCGGCCGTGACCAGGCCGTACGGCACGAAGAACACGATGATGATCGCGACGGTCCAGAAGATCGCCGAGGGACCCACCGAGGCGGTCAGCGTGAGCTGGGACAGCAGCAGCATCGCTGCCACCGAGAACAGCACCATGTCGAACATGCGGAAAGCGGGGCGGGTCTTGGCGCCGTCCGCCGCCGGGGGTCGATCGGTGTGCGCGGCCATGGGAGCTCCTTTGCGTGGTGCCGCTCATGGACACATCGGGACGACCGGGATCGTCCAGATGTGTACATTCGTACAACTTGACGTGTACGAATGTACAACTCCTCGCCTCGCGCCGTCAGGACCTATGTCCTCGGTTCTCGGCCGCCCACCGCGAGCCGGGTTCAGCCGTGCACAACCGGGCGACGACCACCCGCAGCCGGGCGGACAGGTCGGCGACCTCGAGCTCAGCGTTCGACACCGCCTCGAGCATCAGCCCGTCGATGAGGCACGCAACGATCTGGACCACCTGGTCACGCGGGAGTGCCGGGTCGCTCGCAGGCAGCACGCGGTCGACCAGCGCGGCGATCATCGCCGACCAGTCGCGCGTCACGGGGCGCAGCGCCGCCTGCCGGGTGGCCTCCATGAACATCTCGAAGAGCGCGAGGTCGTACAGCGGGTCCGCGACGGTCTTGTCGAAGAACATCTCCGTCAGGACGTCCACCGCCTGACCCACCGAGAGGGGGCCGTCCAGCGCCTCGACGATGCCCGCCAGCCGCTTGGCCTCGGCCTCCCGCGCGTGCGCCATCGTCTGCAGCAGCAGGTCGTCGCGGTCGGCGAAGTAGTACGTCGTCGACCCCAGGGGCACCTGTGCGGCCTCGGCGACCGCACGGTGCGTCACCGCCGCCGAACCCCCGGTCCCGAAGACCTGCACCGATGCGTCCAGGATCTGCTCACGCTTGCGTGCGCCGCTCGAGGTCTTCGGACGACGAGCCCGACGCTGCCCCCTCGCCGGACCCTGCTCTGACATCCCCGTGCACCTTTCGGACGCCGCGACCTCTGGCCCGTGTACCGACACCCGCTCGCCCGGGCCGCGCAGGCGCAGACTACCGCCGACGCTCTGACCGCACGGCGGCAGAGCCGCGGAGTGCGGCCCCACGGCGTCGACCCGGCCCACGCTGCCAGGTCGTCTCACGGGGGCCGGGCCACGCTGCGCCCCCGGGGGTCCGCGTGTCGGAGGGCATCGGTATCGTACAGGTGTTCGACTCGAAGGAGTGCCGATGTCGCAGCGCGTGGGGTCTCCAGCGCCGCGGACCTGGGTGGAGCGCCACCCGGTCGCCGCGGAGCTCGAGTCCCGCCTGCCCTCTGTGGGCCTGGTGGCACGACTCCTGGAGATCGACCCCGCGGCCCTGAGCGACGAGGAGACGCTCGAGGGCGTGGCCGGCTGGGAGCGTGTCGGCGCGTGGGCGGCCGCGGAGCAGGCACGGTGGGTCGACGAGCTCCTCGCACGCGCGAGCTCCGGCATCGCCCTCGAGAGGGTCCCCGACGAGATCGCCACGCGCCTCGGGGTCACCCGTCGGGTCGGGCAGGGGAAGGCG
Organism: Actinotalea lenta; assembly: GCF_030586465.1. Taxonomy (GTDB): domain Bacteria; phylum Actinomycetota; class Actinomycetes; order Actinomycetales; family Cellulomonadaceae; genus Actinotalea; species Actinotalea lenta. The sequence goes on along the minus strand of NZ_JAUQYP010000002.1, from coordinate 151,735 downwards.
GAGCTGTCCGTCGGGCTGGCGCGGTATCCACGCCTCGCCCGGGCCCTTCACGACGGGCTGATCTCGGTCCGCAAGGCCGAGGTCCTCATCCGCGAGACCGACCACCTGGCACGTCCCGACGCCAACGCCGTGCTGGAGGCCGTGCTCGACACCGCCGACGAGCGTACGGTGCCGCAGCTGCGCTCGGACGTGCGCGCTGCCGAGCTCGCGCTGGACGCCGAGGCGGCCGCGGCCCGCCACGAGGCCGCACGCCGCGAGCGGTGCGTCCGCATGACACCGCCACCGGACGCGATGGCCTGGATCACCGCCCTGCTGCCTGCCGCCGACGCCACGACCGTGATGACCGCCCTGGAGGCTGCGGCCGCGCATCGCGAGACCGGCGACGAGCGCGACGTCGACCAGCGCCGCGCGGACGCCCTGACCGCGATGGCTCGACGGCTCCTGGACAGCGGTCTCGGGCCGGACGGCGTGCCCCTGCCGGTGCGCCAGCACCGCCGTCCGCACCTGCTCGTGACGGTCGCGGCCGGTGCCGGCGCACCGGGCGTGGGCGCCCCCGCACCCGCCCGCACCGGTCCCTCCCGCACCGATCCGTCCACCACCGGGCCCTCCCCCACCTCGGCCGACCTCGCGAACCTCCGGGACGTCGCCCACCTCGACGGCTACGGCCTGGTTCCCCTGACCGCCGTCGCCCACCTGCTCGGAGACGCGGTGCCACGGGTCGTGCGGGTCGACGACGAGGGCCTCCCCCTCACGTGCCCACCGGGGACCGACGGCTACCGGCCGAGCGCGGAGCTGGCCAGGGCCGTCATCGACCGGGACCGGACATGCCGATTCCCCGGCTGCCGAGTGCCGGCCCACCGGTGCGACATCGACCACGTCACCCCCTTCGACCCCGACAGGCCGGCCCGGTGGCAGACCGTCGAGCCGAACCTTCAGGTCCTGTGCCGCCACCACCACCGTCTCAAGACCCACGGCGGCTGGTACGCCAGTCGCGATCCGTCTCCGGCGCGACGTTCTGGCGTTCCCCGACGGGCCGGGTCCACATCGTCAGCCCCGACCCGCTGCTGCCTCCACCTCCACCCCGCGCGCGGGGTCCGGCGGCGTAGAGGCGCAACCGCGCGCGGGTTCCGGGGGCGTAGAGGCGCAACCGCGCGCGGGTTCCGGGGGCGTGGACGCGTGGCCAGAGAGGTGCGACCCCGCCGGGTGAGGCCAGCCTGGCCGGACGGGAAGACCGCCGGGTCAGGCCAGCCTGGCTGGGAACCCGCCTGTCGAGATCGGGCTCCACCGACGCGGGGTGACCCGGATCAGCGACTTGCCCTGGTCGAGCATCGCCCGACGGTACTCGTCCCAGTCCGGGTGCTCACCGGAGATGTTGCGGAAGTACTCCACGAAGGGCTCGACGTCCTGAGTCGCGTCCACCACGTCCGCCGGCCCGTCGACCTGCACCCAGGCCCCGCTCCAGTCGTCGGACAGCACCACGAGGCTCGCCTCGGGGCGGCGGCGGACGTTGCGGGTCTTGGCGCGCTCCGGGTACGTCGACACGACGAGGCGACCGGAGTCGTCGACGCCACCCGTCACCGGGGAGGCCTGCGGGCCGCCATCGGCTCGCCGCGTGAGCAGGATCATCCGGTGGCGTGGGCGGACGAACTCCAGGAGCCCGTCCAGGTCGACGGTCGTGGTCGTCGCGATGGTGCGTGGCATGCGTCCTCCGTCTCGGTCGATGCCATCCCTACCGCGTGGGGCTCAGGTCGTACAACCGCACCCCGTCGACGACCTGGACCGGGTAGGTGGCGCGGACCCACGCCGCGATGCGCTGCGCCTCGAGCGTGCCGCTCGGCTGGCTCCCGTAGATCCGCCCACCGCCGATGAACCAGTGGATCCGCCCGGCGGCCACGTCCGCCCGGAACTGGCGCAGCGTGGGGGACGGATCGGTGCCGTTGAAACCGCCGACCGGCATGACCGCCTGGCGGACCCCGAGCTGGTACCACGCTGCGAGCGGGGACGACACGGCGGCCCCGGCCCAGGTGTATCGCGCCGAGTCCCGGAGCAGCAGGTCGCGGACCGCCGGGCTCACGCCACCGGGGCCGCTCCGCCTGCCCGGCGCCACCCCGGGGCGAAGGCGCGTCCCGGACGCCCCTCCCGCGCGAAGGCGCCCGGCGGGCCCCCCGCTCGCACGTCCGAGCATGCTTGCCGCGAACCCGGCCGACGCCGCGCGGCCGGCGTCGGCGCGCGGGCCGGCGACCGGCACCGACCCGGTGTGCACCGCCCCCACGGTCTGCAGGGAGTACGCCACCGGACCCAGGAGAACAGCTGCGAGGGACACCACGACGGCGGCGCGTCGCACGGGTGCGGACCGCCGTGCCGCCAGGACCTGCCGCATGCGACCCAGGCCGGCACGACCGGGGACCAGCAACCCCACCGCACCGAGCGCCGTCAGCCCCGCCACCAGGGGCCGCAGCCACGGGTTCCAGGCCGGGCTGTGCGTGAGCAGCAGCACCGACCACGCACCCGTGAGGGCCACCACCCCGGCCAGCAGCGCACGTGCCCACGGCCGGTCGCGCCGCCTCCAGACCGCGCCCGCCCCGATGCCCACCATCGCCGCGGTCGCAGGCGCGAGCGCCACCGTGTAGTACGAGTGGGAAACCCCGTGCATGACACTGAACGTTGCCCCGGTCACCAGCAGCCACCCGGCCCACAGCACCAGGGCGGCGCGAACCGGGTCAGTCCGCGGAGCACCGCGGCGCAACCACCACGTGGCCGCCGCGAGGACCACCGCCGCAGGCACCAGCCAGGAGAACTGCACGGCGGTGCTGCCCACCAGGATCCTCCCCACGGCACCCGCGGTGACGACGTGCGTCCGACCGATCGTGTTCCCCGTGAGCCTGCCCACGCCGTTGTACCCGAAGGTCAGGTCGAGGAACGAGTTGTTGCTCGTCCCGCCGATCCACGGCCGGGCCGACGCCGGGACGAGCTCCACCAGGGCGACCCACCACCCGGCCGCGGCGACCACCGCGAGGACGGCGAGCGCACCGTCCCGCAACCGCCGGCGCAGCGGGACCGGAGCGGCCATCAGCCAGGCCGAACCCATCGCGGGCACCGCCAGGAAGGCCTCGAGCTGCTTGGTGAGGAACGCCAGTCCCACGAGCGCCCCGGCCAGCAGCATCCAGCGCGTCCGGCCGTCCTCGACGCCACGCAGCACTGCTCCGGCCGCCAACGTCAGCAGCAGGACGAGCATCGCGTCCGGGTTGTCGTAGCGGAACATCAGCACCGCCACAGGAGTCACCGCCAGCACCGCGCCGGCCAGGAGAGCGGCGCCCGCTGAGGCGACCCGCCGCACCGAGGCGTGCAGCGCGGCGACCGACGCCACCCCCATCAGCGCCTCGGGCACCAGGATCGACCACGGCGTCAGGCCGAACGCCCGCACCGACAACGCCATCGGCCACAACGAGAAGGGCGGCTTGTCCACCGTGATCGACGCGCCCGCATCGGAGGCGCCGTACCAGAACGCCTTCCAGCTCGCGGCGCCCGCCTGGGCGGCTGCCGCGTAGAAGCTGTTCGCCCAACCTGACCGGTCCAGGCCCCACAGGTACAGCGCCGCGGTCGCGACGAGGAGTCCCGCGGTCGCCCAGCGCTCCCACGGCGCTCGGGCCGGCGCCCTCGGGGCGCTGGCCGCGGCGACGGGAGCTCCGCCGGCCGCCCTGCCGAGCGCCGCTGTCACGAGCCGATCGCGGGAACGGTCTCCCGCGCGCGCCCCCGCCGGAAGACCCACTGCCGCAGCAGGACGAACCGCACGCCGGTGGCCAGCAGGTTCGCACCCACCAGCACGGCCAGCTCGACTGCCCGGCTCGTCGTGCCCGCCGCGTGCACCCATGCCAGCGCCCCGGCCGTCAGGGCCCACCCGAGCAGGAACACCGCGAGCCCCTGCCCGTGATGGCGTGCCAGCCCGGCGGAGCCGCGCACCCCGAAGGTGAGGCGGCGGTTCGCCGCGGTGTTGCCGATCGCGGTCAGCAGCAGCGCGACCAGGTTCGCCGGCTGCGGTCCGATGGGGCCGGCGAGCAGCAGGTAGAGGATGGCGTACGCCACCGTGGACAGGCCACCCACCAGCGCGAACCGCAGGAGCTGACCCACGAGTCCGACCTGGGGAACCGTGGCGCGGGTGCTGAGCCGGGCCGCCACCTCGTCCAGCGGGACACGCCGCCGGGCGAGGTCACGGGTCAGCCGCGCGATGCCCCGCAGGTCCGCGGCCGCGGTTCGCACCACGTCCACCCGGCTGTCCGGGTCGTCCACCCAGTCCACGGGCACCTCGTGGATGCGCAGCCCGGCGCGCTCCGCGAGCACCAGCAGCTCGGTGTCGAAGAACCACTCCTCGTCCGCCACCAGGGGCAGGAGCTCGTGCGCGACGTCGGAACGCACGGCCTTGAACCCGCACTGCGCGTCGGAGAAGCCGACCCCGAGCGCGGCGTGCAGCAGCAGGTTGTACGCCCGCGAGATCAGCTCCCGCCGCGGCCCGCGCACCACGCGGGAGGACCGGGCGAGCCTCGTGCCGATCGAGACGTGCGAGTGGCCGGACAGCAGCGGCGCGATCAGTGGCAGCAGCGCGGCGAGGTCGGTGGACAGGTCGACGTCCATGTACGCCAGCACGGGCGCCTCGGAGGCCTGCCACGCGGCTCGCAGGGCGCGGCCCCGACCCTTCGCGTCCAGGTGCACGGCTGTGACACCGGCGATCTCTGCCGCCAGCCGGGTCGCGAGCTCGCCCGTGCCGTCCGTCGAGGCGTTGTCCGCGATGACGATCCGGGTCGGGTACCCGAGCTCGGCGTCCAGGAACTCCCGGGTCCGACGCACCGACGCCTCCAGGCCTCGGACCTCGTTGTAGACCGGGATCACGAGGTCCAGCACCACCGGTGCGGGTGTCGAGTCCTGGGCGTGCGTCTGCGACGCCGTCCGCCGTGCAGCGACCACTGTCATGGCGGGATCGTGATCCGATCACCTGAGCGCAAGCCGACGACGACCTGGACGTTTGCTGGGGCGCGCCCGCGGCTCAGGGGCCCGGCGGCTGCTCCTGCTCGGGGCCGGCGCCCGTGGGCGCCCCGAACCCAGCACCGAACGTCGCCGCGACGGCCGAGGGCGGCTGCGGGCGGCCGAGCAGGTAGCCCTGCACCCGGTGGCAGCCCGCCTGGCGCAGCCGCCCGAGCTGGTCGGAGGTCTCCACGCCCTCGGCGGTGACCGTCAGACCCAGCCCGCGACCGAGCGTGATGATCGCGTCGGTGAGCGCCGTGTTGGTCCGGTCCTGGCCCAGGCCCGAGACGAACGTCCGGTCGATCTTGAGGTGCGAGACCGGAAGCTCGCGCAGGTAGTCGATCCCGGTCCGACCCGTCCCGAAGTCGTCGATCGCCAGCCCCACGCCGAGGCCGCGGATCGCCGCGAGGTCCGAGCGGACCGAGTGCCCGGTGCGCACCACCTGCCGCTCCGTGAGCTCGAGGCCGAGCAGCTCGACCGGAAGTCCCGTGTCGTCCAGCGCACCGCGGACCAGGCCCGCGAGGTCGTGCCGGCCGACCTGACGGTCGGAGATGTTCACCCACATCCTGGGGGCGTCGGCACCGAACTCACTGAACCAGAGGGTGGCCTGCCGGACCGCCTCGTGCAGGACCCAGCGCCCGATCGGCACGATGAGCTCGCGGCTCTCGGCGACGTCGATGAACTCGGCCGGCCCGACCACCCCGCGCTCGGGGTGGTCCCATCGCAGCAGGGCCTCGACGCCGGTGACGCGGTCCTCGGACAGGTCGAGGATCGGCTGGTAGACGAGCCGTAGCTCGTGGCGCTCCAGGGCGCGGTGCAGGCCGTCGTAGATCTCGATCTGGCGGATGGCCAGCGCCGCGAGCGAGTCGTCGCCCATCTCGTAACGTGCCTTGCCGCTCCGCTTGGCGCGGTACATCGCCGCGTCGGCGTCCCGGACCAACCGGACGGGCGTCGCCCCGACCCCTCCCGTGGCGACGCCCACGCTCGCCGTGAGGTGCAGCACATGACCGGCGGCCTCGATCGGTCTGGTGACCGCGTCCACGACACGCTGGGCGAGCACCTGGATCTCGGACGGGTCCGTCAGGTCATCGCACACGACGACGAGCTCGTCGCCGCCGAGGCGGGCGGCCACGTCGCCGTCGCGGAGCAGGTCGGTGACCCGCCGGGCGATCTCGACGAGCACCGCGTCCCCCGCCGTGTGCCCGAGCGAGTCGTTGACGTCCTTGAAGTCGTCGATGTCCAGGTGGAGCACACCGACGACACGGGCGGTGCGGGTCGCACGCGCGATGGCCGACTGGAGGTGCTCCATGAGGTGGGCGCGGTTGGGCAGCGAGGTCAGCGAGTCGTGCAGCGCCTGGTGCGCGAGCTGTGCCTCGGCGTCCTTGCGTGCGGTGATGTCCTCCGCCTGGGAGACCAGGTGCCTGACCTGTCCGTCGCTGCCCCGGACGGCGGAGGTCGTCACCCGCGCCCAGACCACGCGACCGTCGGGCCTCAGGTAGCGCTGCTCCACGACCCCGCGCGCCAGCTCACCCTCACTCACGCTCCGGAGCACCTCGTAGCCCATCCCGGCGTCGTCCGGGTGGGACACCTCTGCGAACGTGCAGGCCACGAGGTCATCGGCGTCGCGACCGAGCAGGGTGCACAGAGCCTCGTTGACCTCGAGGAACGCGCCGGCCGCGGGCACCGGGCCCACCGCCACGAGCGCCATCCCGATCGCCGCCCCCTCGAACGCCTGACGGAACTTCTGCTCGACGGCCAGGAGCTGCTCGGCCTGGTACTCGACGGTCATCCGGTCGGACAGGTCGCGGACCTTGGCCAGCACCGCCGGTTCGCCGTGCCAGCGGACCGAGGCGAGGCGCAGCTCCACCGGGACGCTCCCCCGCCCCGGCCAGGCCGCCTGCTTGAGGACGACCTCGGCCTCGCCCGACTCGTCGACCGCCTCGAGGCGGGCCTGGAGCGAGGGCGCGGACTCGATGCCGAGCAGGGAGGCGAGCCGCCGACCGACGGGGTCCTGCGACGCCCCGAAGGAGCGCTGAGCCTCCGGGTTCGCCAGCAGCACGGTCCCGTCCGGCACCCGCACCACCATGACCGGGTGCGGGGAGAAGTCGAGCAGCGCCGCCCAGCGTTGCTCCATCTCCGCGAGCTCGTCCCATGCCGACGCGCCGAGCGCCGCGGGCGCCTCCGCCCCTCGCGCGGGCCCGCTGCCCTGCTCGGACCGACCCTGATCGTCCGACTCCCGCGCCGTCGCGTGCCGCCGATCCACCGAACCACCCCCCGCGTCGGACACTATCCGCCTCTGGGTCGAAGGTCCCGGTCTGACGCCCGACGAGTCGGCGGTGGCGTCCCAGATTCACCCGCGCGGCTCCGTCGTCCCGGGGCGCTACCGTGTGGGCGTGCCGGATGCTGCCGTGATCGTCGCCTCGGACCGTTGCGCCCAGGGGCTTGCCGAGGACCGTTCCGGTCCGTTCGCCGTCCGTGCGCTCCGCGACGCCGGGTTCTCCACCCCCGACGCGGTGGTCGTGGCCGACGGCGCCGAGAACGTCCGCGGGGCCATCAGCGCGGCCGTCGCACGCGGCGCCCGCGTCGTGCTCACCAGCGGCGGCACCGGTGTCGGGCCCCGGGACCGCACACCGGAGGGCACCCGCGCGCTCCTCGCCCGGGAGCTGCCCGGCCTGGCCGAGGCCATCCGACGGTCCGGCGGCCCCGCGACGGCGGTGCTGTCCCGCGGACTGGCCGGCGTCACGCCCGAAGGCGCGGTCGTGGTGAACCTGCCCGGCAGCACCGGAGGGGTCCGGGACGGGCTCGAGGTGGTCGTGCCGCTGCTCGGCCACCTGCTCGACCAGGTGGCCGGAGGCGACCACACCGGAGGGGACCACAGCGGCCACCGCGCCGACACCGCCGAGACCCCAGCCGCTGCGCACGCCGGCCACCACGCCCCGCACCCCGGGACCGCGGACGAGGCGCGCCCGACCGGTGCGCGCCTCACGCACGTCGACGAGCACGGCGCCGCGCGCATGGTGGACGTCGCGGACAAGGAGGTCACCGTGCGGACCGCCACGGCGAGCGGGCGCGTCGTCGTGACCCCCGACGTGATCCGGCTGCTCGCCGACGGGGCGCTGCCCAAGGGCGACGCCCTCGGTGTGGCGAGGATCGCCGGCATCGCTGCCGCCAAGCGCACCCCCGACCTCGTGCCGCTGTGCCACCCGGTCGCCGTGCACGGCGTCGTGGTGGACCTCGAGGTCGGTACCGACTCCGTCGGGATCACCGCGACCGTGCGGACCGCCGACCGCACCGGGGTCGAGATGGAGGCGCTCACGAGCGTCACGGCCGCGGGCCTGGCCCTGATCGACATGGTCAAGGCCGTGCACCGCGGGGCCACCCTGACCGACGTGCGGGTGGTGGCCAAGTCGGGGGGCCGGTCGGGCACCTGGCGGGCCGAGGACGCTCCCGCCTGACGGCGGCTCCGACGCGGGACGCCCGAGGACCCGCGCGCCGAACGTCAGCCGTCGACGAGGACCACTCTCAGGTCCCGAGGACCGTGCACACCCTCGACCCGGACCAGCTCGACGTCGCTCGTCGCGCTCGGCCCGGAGATCCAGGTCAGCGGCCTCGTGACGTCCAGCCTCGCGATGGCATCCGGCACGCTGTGCACGACCTGGTCCGCCTCGACCACCACCACGTGCCGATCCGGCAGCAGCGTCAGCGCACGGCGCCCCTGCCCCGGGCCACCGTCGAGCACCACGGTCCCGGTCTCGGCGATCGCCACCCGGCAGGTGGTCAGCACCGCAGCCGTGTCGTCGAGCTCCGCGTGCGTCAGCGCCGGCTCGTCCCGACGGACCTCGGCGGTCAGCTCGGCCAGCCATGGCGCCGGTACACCGTCCGGCACCGCCACGCTCGGCACGTCGAGCAGGTCGGCCACCACGCGCGGCACCGCCGACGCGTCCGTGCGGACCACCGTGGCCCGGTAGTCCTCGAGCCGCTCGGCGAGCAGGTCGAGGACCTCCCCGGAACCCGCCACCAGTGCGCCCGTGCGGTGGTAGTGCCGCTCCACCTCGACGGACCGGCTCTGCCCGAGTGCGCGGCGGATCCGGCCGAGCATCTCCGCTCGCGCGGTGGACGGTGCCGTCATCGCAGTGACCTCCTTGCCCACCAGGCCGCCAGGGACCGCACCGGCAGCACCGGAGCGTCGCGCACCCGGGTCCACAACGAACCCGGCCACGGCAGCCACCGGATCGCCCGGCCGCCGGTCAGCCGACCCACCAGGGCGACGGCACGCCCCGCCCAGCGCAGCGCGCGCCCCGAGGACAGCACCCGGGCGGCCACCCGCATCGAGACGTCCGTCGCCGACGGCGCGTGCGGGCCCGGCGGGTGCAGCGAGCGCTCCCGCAGGTGCACCAGCGCCGCCGGGATGTCGATCTTCACCGGGCAGGCGTCGAAGCATGCGCCGCACAGCGTCGAGGCGAACGGCAGGGACCCGGTCGGGTCGTGCGCGCCTGCCGGGCCACCCGGTTCGCCCACCCCGAGCAGCTGCGGGGTGAGGATCGCGCCGATCGGCCCCGGGTACACCGACCCGTACGCGTGCCCGCCGGTGTGCTCGTACACGGGACACACGTTCAGGCACGCCGAGCACCGGATGCAGTGCAGCGCCTGGCGGCCGAGCTCGTCGGCCAACGCCCGCGTGCGGCCGTTGTCCAGCAGCACCAGGTGGAACTCCTGGGGGCCGTCACCCGGCGTGACCCCGGTCCACATCGACGTGTAAGGGTTCATGCGCTCGCCCGTCGAGGACCGCGGCAGCAGCTGCAGGAACACCTCGAGGTCGCGGGCCGTGGGCAGCACCTTCTCGATGCCCATCACGGTGACCAGCAGGCGCGGCAGCGTCAGGCACATCCGGCCGTTGCCCTCGGACTCCACGACGGCGACCGTGCCGGTCTCGGCGATCGCCATGTTCGCGCCGCTGATCGCGACCTCGGCACGCAGGAACCGGGCCCGCAGGTGCGCCCGCGCGGCCATTGCGAGCTCGCGTGGTTCCGAGGACAGCCCCTCCGGCGCGTCGCCCATCCGATGGGTGAAGATCTCCCGAATCTCCTCCCGGTTGCGGTGGATCGCGGGCACCAGGATGTGGCTCGGCTGGTCGCCGGCGAGCTGCACGATGCGCTCGGCCAGGTCGGTCTCGATGGCGTCGATCCCCGCCTCGGCGAGCGCCTCGTTGAGGCCGATCTCCTGGGTGGCCATCGACTTGACCTTGACGACCTCGCGCGCCCCGGCCTCGCGCACGATGCCCGTGACGACCTCGTTCGCCTCGGCGGCGTCGCGCGCCCAGTGCACCACGCCGCCGCGCGCCGTGACGGACTCCTCGAGCTGGGTCAGCAGGTCCGGGAGCCGTGCCATCGCCGACGCCTTGATCGCCGCGCCCGCGTCGCGCAGCTGCTCCCAGTCGTCCAGCTCGGCTGTCACCCGGCGCCGCTTGTCGCGGATCGTCCGGGTGGCGGTGCGCAGGTTCGCGCGCAGCTGACCGTCAGCCAACGTCTCGTGCGCGGCGTGCGGGAAGGACGCCCCCCAGCGCAGCGGGTCCCGCGGCGGCCGGGACGGCTGCGGGCGCACGGTGGGCATCCCCAGGAACGTGCTCACAGGTCAGCCCCCTGCCACGGCTCGTCGCGCGTCGACGCCAGGATCTCCGCGAGGTGCGCGGCCCGGACCCCGGTACGGCGCCGGTCCAGCGCGCCGGAGATGTTCAGCAGGCAGGACCAGTCCCCAGCGGCCACCACCTCGGCCCCCGTCGCGACCACCTCGTCGGCCTTGTCCGTCACCATCGCTGCCGACGTCTCGGAGTTCTTCAGCGAGAAGGTCCCCCCGAACCCGCAGCACTGCTCGGCTTCACCGAGCTCGCGCAGCTCGATCCCCTCCACGGCCTCGAGCAGCTGCCGGGGCCGGTCCCCCACGCGCAGCACCCGCAGCGAGTGGCAGGTCGGGTGGTAGGTCACGGTGTGCGGGAACCAGGCGCCCACATCGGTGACCCCGAGCACGTCGACCAGCAGCTCGGACAGCTCGTACGTGCGCGCGGACACCTGCTCGGCGGTGCGGGCGAGCCGGTCGTCACCGTTGCGGCGTGCCACGTCCGCCTGCTGGTGGCGGATCGAGCCCACGCAGGACCCGGACGGTGCCACGATCGCGTCCCACCGCCCGTCCAGGACCGGGGCGAACGTGCGGACGTGGTTGCGGATCACGCCCATCGCCTCCGGCCCGTAGCCGGTGTTGACGTGCATCTGGCCGCAGCACGCCTGGTCGGCGGGCATGTCGACGGTGTGGCCGAGCCGCTCGAGCAGCCGCACGGTCGCCGTGGCCGCGCGCGGGGCGACCGTGCCGACCAGGCACGTGGCGAAGACCGCGATCCGCATGCCGCTCTCCGGCTCAGACCCGACGCGAGTCGATCGTGCCCTCGCGGACCACCCGGGCGATGGCGTCCAGGCTCGCCGCGACCTCGTCGAGCACCGGCGTCCTGTTGAGGTGGCCGTGCAGCATCCCGGCGCAGAGCCGGCGCTCGACCGGCCACCCGGCGTCGGCCGCCTGCTCGACCAGGAGCTCGGCGCTGGTTCGCAGGTCGTCGTACTCGCACACCAGGACCAGGGCCGGCGGCAGGCCCGTGACCGCGGCCACAGGACCGTCGGGGTCGAGGTCTACGAACGCCCACCGCGGGTCGTCGTGCGACGCGACGTAGTCGTCATTGATTCCGGCGATCGCCTCGGGCGGGAACCGCACCAGGGGCGGCAGCCCGGTCATCAGGCGCTCCTGCTCGGGGTCCGTGCGCCAGCGGTGGTGGGCGACCGGGTAGGCCAGGACCAGGCAGGCGGGCTCGACACCACCGGCAGCATGCAGCTCGCGCGCAGCCGCCAGGCTCAGCGCACCACCCGCACTCGCTCCACCGAGCGACACCCGCCGCGGGTCCACCCCGAGCTCGGCGGCGTGCTCGACCGCCCAGCGGACCGCGGCGGCGACCTGCCGGTGCGGGACCGGGTAGGTCACGTGCGGGACGAGCGAGTAGTCCACGGACACGACGACGCCGCCGGTCCGCGCGACGAGCTCACGGGACACCAGGTCCGCCTCGTTCATCTCGAGGTCCCCGAACGCGAAGGCCCCGCCGTGCACCCAGACCAGGCACGGGTCGGTGCCCGCCCCGGCGCCGTAGACCCGCACGCGGAAGTGCGATGCGCCGGCCGTGAGCTGCACGTCGCGCGTGGGGACGTCGGGCCCTTCGTAGGGCTCGGTGTCGCGCTCCCACTGGCGGATCCGCGCCACGTCCTTCGGGTCCTGCGGATCCCAGGTCGTGAGGTCATCGAGCAGGGGCAGGCGGGCGGCGAGCGTGGGCTCGAGGGGCATCGGTCCTCCTTCGCGCCGGCCACGGGCCGTCCGCGGGTCGGCTGGGGCCCTCCCGCGCAGGGACGGCAGGGGCCCAGGATGTCAGAACGCGATCATGACCTTGAGCGCCTCACGGTCGTCCATCGCGCGGTACCCGTCCGGGACGTCCTCGATGCCGATCGTGCGGTCGAAGACCTTGCCCGGGGCGAGCTCGCCTGCCACGACCTGGGCCACGGCCTCCTCGAGGTAGGCGCGCACGGGCGCGGGACCGCCGGCCAGGCGCGCGTTCTTGGCGAACAGCGAGCCGAAGCCCACCGGCGCCTCCTCGTACTGCGGCACGCCGACGCGGGAGATGATCCCCCCGGGGCGCACCACGCCGTAGGCCTGCTGGTAGGCCGGCATGTGCCCGACGGCCTCGAGCACCGCGTGCGCGCCCAGCCCACCGGTGAGCTCGACGACCTTGGCCACGCCCTCGTCCCCGCGCTCGGCGACGACGTCGGTCGCACCCCACTCGCGGCCCAGGTCGGTCCGGGACTCGTGGCGACCCATGAGGATGATCTGCTCGGCGCCCCTCCGCTTGGCGGCGAGCACCGCGGACAGACCCACAGCACCGTCGCCGATGACCGTGACGATCTGGCCGGGCTGCACGTCGGCCATGTGCGCCGCGTGGTAGCCGGTGAGGTAGACGTCGGACAAGGCCAGCAGCGAGGCGAGCGTCGCGTCGTCGGCGTCACCGAGGTCGGGAACCTTCACGAGCGTCCCGTCGGCCTGCGGCACCCGGGCGAGCTCCGCCTGGAGCCCACCGATGCCGGGCCCGAAGAACCCGCCGTGCAGGCAGGCGGTGTGGAAACCCTCCCGGCAGTACGGGCAGGTGTTGTCCGAGAACGCGAACGGGACGACGACGAAGTCGCCCGCGGCGACGGTCGTCACGTCCGTGCCGACCTCCTCGACCACGCCGATGAGCTCGTGGCCCATCGGGGCGCCGGCCGGGAAGGGCGGCAGCGAGTGGTACGGGTGCAGGTCCGACCCGCAGATGCAGGCGCGCACCGAGCGCACGATCGCGTCGGTCGGCTCGACGATCACCGGGTCGGGCAGGGTCTCGACGCGGACGTCGCCCGCGCCGTACATCACTGTGGCACGCATCGGGGTGCTGTCTCCTTGGGGTTCTGGTCGACGGGTGGATCGGGACCTCACGTCAGGCAACCCCACCAGTAGAGCCCGGCGCGCACCGATCGGCCAGGGACACCTCTGCCGCCACCTCCCTGCGGTGGGTGGCGGGGGTCGGGCAGGCCGGCGCATCGGCGAGGAGCTCGAGCAGGTACGGGGCAGGCGACGCGGCCCGGTCCCACGCGGCAGTGACGGCGGACACCACCCACTCCGGCGCAGCCTGGTCCGGCAGGCTCACCCGCACCAGGCGCGCGGCCTGGGGCTTGGCCGCGACGTGATGAGGGACCACCGCGACGCCCAGCCCGCGGTCGACGAGCTCGAGCAGGGTGTGCACGTCGTTGACGCTCAGCGCGACGCGGCGGTGCACCCCGGCAGCGGTGCACGCCCCGTCGTTGAGGGGCCGCAGCGCCCAGGACGGGTGGACGTCGATGAACGACTCGCCGGCCAGGTCGTGCCACCCCAGCCGGGGGCGGCCCGCCAGCGGGTGCTCGGGCGGCAGCAGGACGACGAGGGGCTCACGGCCGAGCTCGGTCTGGACCAACCCGCCGAGGTGGTCGGTCGTGGCGACCAGCGCGACGTCCAGCTCGTCGTCGCGCACCATCGCCACCAACGAGTGCGACCCGGCCTGGGTGAACTCGACCCGCACGTGCGGGAAGCGCCGCCCGAAGCGCTCGAGCAGGGCCGCGACGTCGACGATCCCCAGGCACTGCTCGGCGCCGATCCGCAGCGTGCCGGCCAGCTCGCGGGACGCCCGCACCACCGCGTCCCGCGCGGCGGTCGCCTGCTCGAGCATGGCCAGGGCATGCGGCAGCAGGGCTTGGCCGGCGGCGGTGGGCTCCACCCGGCGGGTGGTCCGGGTGAACAGCGACGTGCCGAGCTCGTCCTCGAGGCTCCGGATCGCGGCGGACAGCCCGGACTGCGAGACTCCCGCCAGGGCCGCGGCCCGGGTGAACTGGCGCTCCTCGAACAGCGCGACGAGGTACTCCATCTGCCGCAGATCCATTGATCGGCCCCGCTTCTGAATTTCATCGCAGACAGTTGTTGGACTTGTAGATTAACGCTCCCTAGGGTCGAGATCGGCCCCGACCGGGGGAACACCGACGTGAGGACCACCATGCAGCAGCGCACCCTTGGCGACCGCACGGTCTCGGCGATCGGCCTCGGCGGCATGCCGATGTCGATCGAGGGACGGCCGGACGCCGCTCGCTCGATCGCCACTATCCACGCCGCGCTGGACGCGGGTGTCACCCTGATCGACACCGCGGACGCCTACCACCGCGACGCGGGCGAGGTCGGGCACAACGAGGAGCTCATCGCGCGCGCCCTGCGCGAGTACGGCGACACCTCCGAGGTGATCGTCGCGACCAAGGGCGGCCACCTGCGTCCGGGCGACGGCAGCTGGACGCAGAACGGCGACCCGACCTACCTCAAGGAGGCCGCGAAGGCCTCGGCGAAGCGCCTCGGCGTCGAGGCGATCGGGCTCTACCAGTTCCACCGGCCCGACCCGAAGGTGCCGTACGCCGACTCGATCGGCGCCCTGGTCGAGCTGCTCGACGAGGGAGTCATCGTCCGCGCTGGCATCTCCAACGCGAACGTCGATCAGATCGACCAGGCGCACGAGATCCTGTCCGGGCGGCTGGTCTCCGTGCAGAACCAGTTCTCCCCCCGGTTCCGCTCCAGCCTGGGCGAGCTCGAGCACTGCGCGCAGCGGGGCATCGCGTTCCTGCCGTGGAGCCCGCTCGGCGGCATCGCCCGGTCCGGCGACCTGGCGGCCAACCACGAGGCGTTCGCCCGGGTAGCGGCCGACCACGACGTCAGCGTGTACCAGGTGACGCTCGCGTGGGAGCTCGCACTCGCACCGGTCGTGATCCCGATCCCGGGTGCCTCCCGCCCGGAGAGCATCCGCGACTCCGCGGGTGCGGCCGACCTCGTGCTGACCGCCGACGAGATCGCCACCCTGTCCCAGGCCTGAACCCGACCACGAAGGAGCGCACCGTGCGCCGCGTACCGCTGTCCACCACGGGGACGACCGTCCCCAACGTCGTCCTCGGCCTCATGCGGATCCAGGAGATGTCCGACCAGGAGGTACGCACCCTGGTCGGCACCGCCCTGGACCACGGGATCGACTTCTTCGACCACGCCGACGTGTACGGCTCGTCCCTGCACGGCTGCGAGAGCCGGTTCGGTGAGGCGATGCAGCTCACCCCCTCGCAGCGCGAGAAGGTGACCCTGCAGTCCAAGGCGGGCATCGTGCGCGAGGGGCCGTACTTCGACTTCTCCGCGGACCATCTCACCGAGGCGGTCGACGGCACGCTGGCCGCCCTCGGCACGGACTACCTGGACATCCTGCTGCTGCACCGCCCGGACGCCCTGGTCGAGCCCGAGGAGGTCGCCGAGGCCTTCGACGCGCTGCACAGCGCCGGAAAGGTCCGGGCCTTCGGGGTGTCCAACCACACGCCGGGCCAGATCGAGCTGCTGCGCCGGTACGTGCGCCAACCGATCGTGGCGAACCAGGTCCAGCTGTCGATCACGCACGCCCCTCTGGTGGCGCAGGGCGTCGCCGCGAACATGGCCGACCTGGACCAGTCGGTCGCCCGGGACACCGGCACGCTCGACTACTGCCGGCTGCACGACATCACGCTGCAGGCGTGGTCGCCCATCCAGGCCGGGTTCTTCACCGGCACGTTCCTCGACTCGCCGCAGTTCCCCGAGCTGAACACCGTCCTCGACCGTCTCGCGGCGAAGTACGACGTCACCCGGCTGGCCGTCGCCATCGCCTGGATCACCCGCCACCCGGCGCAGATGCAGGTCGTGCTCGGCACCACGACGCCGCAGCGGGTCGCGGACGCGGCCGCCGGGTCCGACGTGCCGCTGACCAGGGCCGAGTGGTACGAGCTGTTCCGCACCGCCGGTTACGCCGTGCCGTAGCGACACCCGCACCCGCGTGAGGGGTGCACATCCAGGCGAGAGGTGTACCCCGGGGTGCGCCTCTCGCCTGCGGGTGCGCCTTTCGGCCGGCGGGGGCGCTGTCAGAGGAGGCTCGGAGCTCCTGCCCCAGTGTCGAGGGGTGCGGACTCCATCTGCGCGACTTGGGCCAGCCGGTCCCGGAGGTCTCGGTACACCCGCGCGGCGACGGCGGCCCGGTGGACCAGCACGGTCTCGGTGGCGACCGGGGGCGACCCCTCGGGGCCGACCAGGCTGCCAAGCCAGGCGCTGAGCCAGGCCCCATCCCCGCCCGCTCCGCCGAGCCAGGGCCCGTCCCAGCCAGCGCCGCCCAGCCAGGCCGCGTCCTGCCCGGCCCGGGCGAGCCACGAGCCGTCCCAGCCGGCACTGACGAGCCACGCCCCGTTCCGCCCGGGCCCGCCGAGCCACGTCTCGTCCGGCCACCCCTCGTCCAGCCTGGTCTCGTCCAGCCGGCCGGCGACGAGTCCCGCCCAGACCCGCGCGAGGTAGCCGGGCAGGTCCCGGGAGGCACCCGGGTCGCTCCCGTACCACGGCGTCCGCTCGTACGCGCCGGCCCAGGTCAACGAGACGTGCACGTGATCCGTGTGCGGGCTCGGCCCGTGGTAGTCCCGCCACGCCGCGTCCGCGCTGGTGTTGAGCCAGATGTGTCGGTTCCAGATGATGTACATCACGCCGAGCTGCCGGGCGTTGTACCCGACCTTCCCGTCCGGTCCGACGGCGGTCAGCCACTGCACGAACGCGTCCCCGGCCGCCTTCTGGGCCGGCACGTCGACGCTCACGGCCCAGTCGAACGCCCGACCCTCCTTGTGCTCGCTCCGGCCGCCCACCGTGCACGCCCTGCTGATCCCCGCCAGGTGTCCCTGGCCGAAGTAGCTGAGCGCGAGGTGCGCCAGGTAGGCCGTCCCGGGCTTCGGGGTCGGGTCACAGAACAGCTGGGGCTGGTAGGAGGGGAAGAAGCCCAGCGCGGCGGCCCCGACCGCGAGCGGCGAGGGCCCGTGCGGGATCGTGCTGAGCACCGCCGGCGCATTGGGGGCGACCCGTGTCGAAGCAGGTGCGGGCGTGGACGGCGGTACGCGCCGCGGAGAACCCGGATCGGGCACCGGAACCGCAGGATCGGGCACCGGAACCGCGGGATCGGGCACCGGATCGCTGGCGGGCGGCCCCGGGAGCTCCGTCGTCGGCTCGTCCACCGGCACCCCGGCATCCCCCGGCGAGTGCCCCGGCGCCCCGGGCTCGCCCGCCGGCTCGGCGCCAGGCTCCGGTGCACTCGGCTCGCCCGCCGGCTCGGCGCCAGGCTCCGGTGCACTCGGCTCGCCCGCCGGCTCGGCGCCAGGCTCCGGTGCAGTCGGCTCATCCGCCGGCTCGGCGCCAGCCCCGGGCTCGTCCGCCGGAGCCTGATCCGTCCCCGCCTCCTCAGACCCCGGGGAAGGCTCGGCCACCTCGCCCGTGGCGTCCGTTGTCGGCTCCGGCTCCGCGACCGGCTCACCCTCCGCGGTCGGCCCAGCCTCCGCGACCGGCTCAGCCCCGGCGGTCGGGTCAGCCTCCGCGGTCGGGTCAGCCTCCTCGGCACCGTCGGGGGACTCGACGCCCTCCTCAGCGGCCTCGGGCACATCGGCGGGTTCGGTGCCGTCGGAAGTTTCGGACCCGCCGGCATCCCCGAGCTCTTCGTCGACCGCGTCCGGCCCCGGAGTCTCGACCGTCTGCTCGTCGCCTGTCGGCGCAGCGCTGGGGCTCGCGTCGGGGCTGGGCGCTTCCTGCGCGGCGGCTGCCATCGGACTCGCCAGCACCATGGCAGTCGCCAGCGACACGCCAACCGCCCTGAGGGTTCGACGCATGTCCGCCCCGATGTCCACCGGAGGTGCCGGTCCTCGGCCCGGCCGATCTCCTGCGACGTTACGCCTCCGGGCCGTGCCCGGGAAGGCCCGGACCGCCGGTTCGAGGCGAGTGGGCGTGGCGGCCGGCGAGGACGTTGGTCCCGATCTTGAGCCGTGGGGGGCGTTTGCGTGCGCAGCCGACCCTGACCTGGTACACCAAGTGGTCGACCGTCGGCGCTGCAGCCGGCTCCGCCATGGAACGGCGCCCGACACGAGGGGGTGATCGTCGGCGGCTGGGAACGACGAGGACGAATCGCGCATGAGCTCCGCTCCAGGACAGACCGATCTCCAGGCAGCGCTCCCGGAGGCCGGTCGCGGGCCGGCGCGACAGCCCCGCCGCGGTCTGCGCGAGCTGTGCCTGCTGGTGGGCGTCTACGTCGCCTACACCGTCGTGCGCTCGTTCGCGGACTCCGACCTGTCCCCGGCGCAACACGCGGCGGGGAACCTGCTGGGGATCGAACGACGCCTCGGCCTGGACGTCGAGGCCGGTGCGATCCACCTCCTGCTGCACTCGGAGCTCGCCGCCGTCGCGGCGAGCGTGTGGTACTCCGCCGCGCACTACATCGTCACGCCCCTGGTGCTGGTGGCGATCTACCGGCACAGGCCCCACCTGTACGCCCCGGTCCGCCGGGGGCTGCTGGTCGCGACGTGCGCGGCGCTGGTCGGCTTCCTGCTGATGCCCACTGCTCCGCCACGGCTCGTCGGGCCACCGTTCGTCGACGTGCTCGCCACGACGTCGGACTACGGCTGGTGGGGCGGTCACGCCTCGGTCCCGCCCGCGATGGCGTCGCTGACCAACGACCTGGCGGCCTTCCCCTCGATGCACTGCGGCTGGGCGCTGTGGGTGGCGCTCGCCACCTGGGCCGCGACGAGCTCGACCGCGCTGCGGGTCGCAGCGTGGAGCTATGCCGTGATCACCGCCGTGGTGGTCGTGGTCACCGGGAACCACTGGGTCCTGGACGTCCTTGCCGGGTGGGCGCTCGTCGCGGTGGTGACGTGGGCGTCGTTGCGCCTGGCCGTTCCCCACCCCCGCGCCGACGAGTCGGAGCCGACCTCCTCCCCCGCCGAGACGGACCAGGTCCTGCCCGCCGGCTGACCGCGGGTCACGATCCCGTAACGCGGTCTTGCGCGCCACCGGGGTCGGCACCTATCGTCCTGGAAAACGTCGAAGCGCTTCGACATCGGTTCATCACGACGAGGTCTGGACATGGCAACCATCGCAGATGTCGCCCGCGAGGCAGGCGTCTCGATCTCGACCGTGTCGTACGCCCTGTCCGGCAAGCGCTCCATCACCGAGGACACCAGGGTGCGGGTGCTCGCCGCGGCCGCTCGCCTCGGCTACGCGCCCAAGGCGGCGGCCCGAGCGCTGGCCGCCCGGCGCTCGCAGATCATCGCCGTCACCACGCCCCTGCACCCGGACACCGACCACAGCGCGCACATGGCCTTCGCGATGGCAGTCACGACCGCCGCGCGCGACCACGACTACGACACTCTGCTGCTGGTCCAGGACGACGCGCTCGAGGGGATGCGCCGGTCCGCCGCCACGTCGCTGGCGGACGGGATCGTCGTGCTCGACGTGGCCGCGCACGACGAGCGCGCCGACCTGGCGCGCAGCCTGGGCTGCCCGGTGGTGTTCATCGGGCTGCCGGCCGACACCGGAGGCCTGACCTGCGTGGACCTGGACTTCCGCGCCGCAGCGCACGAAGCGGTCGACACCCTGCACGCCGCCGGGCACCGGACCGTCGGCCTGGTCTCGCAACCCGCGGACGTCATCGCCCGCGAGGCGAACTACCCGCTGCGCATCGAGCAGGCCTTCGCCGAGCGCGCCGACGAGCTCGGCCTCACCCATGCCCTGGTGCGGCCGGATCTCGATGCGCCGCACGCGGTCCTCGACGACCTGCTTCGCCTGCTCCCCGAGGTGACGGCGATCGTGCTGAGCACGCCCACCTCCGTCGCCGTGGCGCTGACGGAGAGCCTGTCCCGGCGCGGGCTGCGCGTGCCCGACGACCTCTCCGTGGTCACGGTCGGCATGACCGCCGACCCGAGCCGGCCACCGCTCCCGTTCGACTCCCTGCCGCTGGATCCGGCCCTGACCTGCCCCGTGGCCGTCGACACGCTCGTCGGCCTCATCGAGGGTGCCACAAGCCCGGGGGGCGTCACGCTCGTGCCGCCCACCCACGTCTCCCGCGGCTCGGTCGCTCCCGCGCCCGTGCCGCACCCCACCGAGGTCGTGTGATGCGTCATCGGCACATCGTCGCGCCCATTGTCGAAGCGCTTCGACGAAGCGTTTCGACAGGGCCGACGAGCACGACCACCACAGGCCCTCGGGCCGACTACGAGGAGGTAGGAACCATGAAGTACCGCAAGCACGGTCTCGCGGCGGTCCTCGCCGTCGGGGCACTGTCGATCGCCGCGTGCTCGGGCGGCGGCTCCGGCCAGAGCGGCAGCACCGCAGCCCCCACCGGCCACGACTTCTCCGGCCAGACGCTGTCCGTCCTCGTCTACGAGAACGACACGTCGGCGATGGGCAAGGCCTGGCGTGCCGCAGCCAAGACCTTCGAGCAGGAGACCGGCGCCAAGGTCGACTACCAGACCACCGCCTTCGAGGACCTCAGCAACACCGCGAGTCAGCTGTTCACGTCCTCCGACGCCCCGGACCTGTCCGAGTACAACAAGGGCAACGGCACCGCGGGCGCGCTGTCGACGCTGGGCGTGCTGCAGAACCTGGACAGCTACTACAGCCAGTACGGCTGGGGCGACAAGCTCGCGCCGTCGCTGCAGACCACGACCATGTACAGCGACAAGGGCATCATGGGCAGCGGGAGCCACTTCGGCGTCCCCAACTACGGCGAGTTCGTGTTCCTCTACTACAACAAGGACATGCTCGACCAGTACGGCCTGAAGCCGCCCACGACGATGGCCGAGCTCGAGTCCGAGATGCAGACGTTCGTCGACAAGGGCGTCACCCCGCTGAGCACCGCCGCCCAGGAGTACCCGGCCGGCCAGCTCTGGTACCAGCTGGTCCTCAACAACGCCGACCGTCAGTTCGTCAACGACTACCAGCTGTACGACAACCCGGTGGACTTCACCAAGGACCCGATCGCCTCGGGCACGCAGACGCTCGCGGACTGGGTGTCCAAGGGCTACGTCGACAAGGCGTCGACCGGCATGACCGCTGAGGACGCCGGCCTGGCGTTCATCAACGGCAAGTCGCCGTTCTTCTTCTCGGGCTCGTGGTGGTACGGCCGGTTCCTCACGGACATCAAGGACTTCACGTTCGGGATCACCGACTTCCCCGGCTCGACCCTGGTGCCGGGCAGCTCCGGGAACCTGTGGGTCATCCCCACCGTGACCGACTCCCAGCACTCCGCCATGGCGGCGTACTTCATCGACATCACGATGCGCCCGGAGATCCAGGCGATCCTCGGCAACGCCGGTGGCCTCCCCGTGGCGGCCAACCCCGGTGACATCACCGACCCCAAGGCGCAGGACCTCATCTCGCTGTTCAACAAGGTGCTGGACCGTGACGGTCTGGCGTTCTACCCCGACTGGCCGACGTCGACGTTCTACGACGACCTCAACGCCGGCCTGCAGGGGCTGATCAACGGCTCGCTCACCGTCAAGCAGACGGAGCAGCAGCTCCAGTCCGACTACGACACCGGCACCGCGCAGTACCGCTGACACGCGCCGGCGCCCGGACCCAGCGGGGTCCGGGCGCCGGACGGACGGAGACCCCCATGAGCGCCAGAACCCGCGCGCCCCGCACCAGGTCCCCCGAGGACCTGCCCCGGATGCCCGAACCGGGCAAGAGCTCCCTCGGCTACTGGCTGTACTTCATCCCGGGCATCCTGCTCACCCTCCTCGTCGTGGTGTACCCGATCGTCTACAACGTCGGGCTCAGCTTCGCGTCCTGGCGCGGCGGCTTCACGACCCCGACGTTCGTCGGGCTGGACAACTGGGTGGCGCTCGCGCACGACGCCGCCTTCTGGATGTCGTTCCGCAACATCATCTACATGATCGTCGCGATGGTGATCATCCCGACGCTCGTCGGCCTGGTGCTCGCGGCGGTGCTCTTCGACGTGATCGGGCGCCGGTTCTCGGGACGGCTGGCGAGCTTCCTGCGTGCGACGTTCTACCTGCCGCAGGTGATCCCGATCGCGGTGGCCGGCGTGCTGTTCGGGTGGGTGCTCTACCCGGACTCCAGCGGCGTGCTCAACCAGTTCCTCTCCACGCTCACGGGGCACGCCGTCGCGGTGAACTGGGTGGGCGGGACCGGGGCGACCGCGCTGTTCTCGGTCATGCTGCTGATGGTCTGGATCCAGATCGGCTACCCCGTGGTGATCTTCATGGCCGCCCTGCAGCGCGTGGATCCCGAGCTCTACGAGGCCGCGGAGCTGGACGGCGCCGGGTGGTTCCGGCGCTTCGGGGCGATCACCCGACCGATGATCAGGCCCGAGGTCTTCGTCGTCACCCTCACCACGACGATCGCGGCCCTGAAGGTGTTCGCGCCGGTGTTCATCATGACCCAGGGCGGCCCGAACAAGGCGACCTACGTGCCGTCCTACTACGCCTACATCGAGTTCTTCGGCAACGCGACGAACAAGGGCTACGCGGCGACCATCGCCACCTCGGTCACCATCGTCGTGTCGGTCGTGGCCCTGCTGTTCCTGCGCGCTCAGCGCCGTGCCGAGCAGAGGGAGGCCTGAGATGGCGACCACCACCCTGACGCCGACCACGACCCAGGCCGCCCCCGTCCAGCAGCGTCGTCGCAGGCGCTCCACCGGTGAGTGGGTGCTCGTGATCCTCGCGGTCGTGCTGGCCGTGATCATCGCCTTCCCGCTGCTCATGCTCCTGCTGAACGCGTTCAAGTCACCCGCGGACTACTCGACCTCCGGTCCTCTGGACTTCCCCCGGTCGTTCTACACCGATGGCATCGTGAACTTCTGGGTCGAGAAGGACTTCCCCCGCGCGCTGTGGAACTCGTTCTTCATCTCCGCGATGGTGGCGATCCTCGGCGTGGTCGTCTCCGTGCTGAACGCCTTCGCGATCGGCATCGGCCGCGTCAAGGGCCGCACGTGGCTGA
>NZ_JAUQYP010000002.1:0-128178 GCF_030586465.1 Actinotalea lenta | reverse complement strand
TCTTCATCTCCGCGATGGTGGCGATCCTCGGCGTGGTCGTCTCCGTGCTGAACGCCTTCGCGATCGGCATCGGCCGCGTCAAGGGCCGCACGTGGCTGACCCTGCTCTTCCTGATGGCCAACCTGCTGCCGCAGGAGATGCTCGTCTACCCGCTGTTCACGTTCTTCGACAAGGCGCACCTGCTGTCGACCCCGTGGTCGGTGATCCTCACCTTCACCGTCATCCAGGGCGCGTTCGGCACCTACCTGCTGGCCAGCCTGTACGGGACCTTCCCCAAGGAGATCCTCGAGGCGGCAGCCCTGGACGGAGCGAGCCGCTGGCGCGCGCTGCGCTCCGTCGTGGTGCCCGTGTCCCGACCGACGCTGAGCGTCCTGATGGTGTTCTTCTTCATCTGGACGTGGAACGAGTTCCTGCTGCCGCTGTCCTTCCTCAACAAGGACCAGTCGCTCACGGTCCCCCTGGTCCTCGAGCAGCTGAGCGGTGAGCGGCAGACCGACGTGACCACCCTGATCGCGGCCACGCTGCTCAGCGTCATCCCCACGATCATCTTCTTCCTCATCTTCCAGCGCACCCTCACGCGCGGCATCACGGCAGGAGCAGTCAAGTGAAGTTCACCGACGGGTTCTGGGCCGTGCGGCCCGGCGTCACGGCCGCCTACGCCCAGGAGGCCTACGACCTGGCGGCCGACGGCGACCGGCTGGTGGTCACCGCACCGACCCGACCCATCCGCACGCGCGGAAACGTGCTCAACATCCCGGCGCTCACCGTCACGCTCTCCGCGCCGGCCGAGGGCGTCGTCAAGGTGCGCATCGAGCACCACACCGGCGGCCGCGCGCCGCGCGGCTTCGAGCTCGACGAGCGCGGGGGGGCGGCCGACGTCCGGACCAGCCCCGAGGGCGCCACGCTGACCTCCGGGCGGCTGCGGGCCGAGATCCGCCAGGGCGCGCCCTGGGACCTGTCCTTCTGGCGCGACGGGACGCGGCTGACCGGCTCCGGTCACAAGTCCGTCGGGTACCTGACGCTGGCCGAGAACGCGACGGTGAGCGCCGAGCCCGCCGGTCTGACGGGCGTGACGGCCACCGGGCTGGCGCGGCCCGGCGCCTACATGCACGCCCAGCTCGACCTGGGCATCGGTGAGGCTGTGTACGGCCTCGGCGAGCGGTTCGGACCGTTGGTCAAGAACGGCCAGACCGTGGACATCTGGAACGCCGACGGCGGTACCAGCTCGGAGATGGCCTACAAGAACGTGCCGTTCTACCTGACCAACCGCGGCTACGGGGTCCTGGTCAACCACCCCGAGCACGTCTCGTTCGAGGTCGGCTCGGAGTCCGTCGAGCGCGTGCAGTTCTCGGTGCCGGGCGAGGTGCTCGAGTACCTGGTCATCGACGGCCCGACGCCCAAGGAGGTCATCGACCGGTACACCCGGCTGACGGGCCGGCCCGCCGTGGTGCCCGCATGGTCCTACGGGCTGTGGCTGTCCACGTCGTTCACCACGGACTACGACGAGGCCACGGTCACGTCGTTCGTCGACGGGATGCGCGAGCGCGGCATCCCCCTGAGCGTGTTCCACTTCGACTGCTTCTGGATGCGCGAGCTCGCCTGGACCGACCTCGAGTGGGACACCCGGGTGTTCCCCGACCCGGAGGGCATGCTCAAGCGCCTGCACGACGACCTCGACCTGCAGGTGTGCGTGTGGATCAACCCGTACATCGCGCAGCGCTCGGCGCTGTTCGACGAGGGCGCCGAGCGCGGCTACCTGGTGCGCCGTGCCGACGGCTCGGTGTGGCAGTGGGACATGTGGGTCGCCGGCATGGGTCTGATCGACTTCACCAACCCCGACGCGGTGCGCTGGTTCCAGGACAAGCTGCGCGGCCTCCTGGCCCAGGGGGTGGACGCGCTCAAGACGGACTTCGGCGAGCGCATCCCCACGGACGTCGTCTGGCACGACGGCACCGACCCGCTGATCATGCACAACCTGTACACCCAGCTGTACAACCGGGCCGTGTTCGACGTGCT
This sequence comes from Actinotalea lenta, assembly GCF_030586465.1. Lineage (GTDB taxonomy): Bacteria > Actinomycetota > Actinomycetes > Actinomycetales > Cellulomonadaceae > Actinotalea > Actinotalea lenta. The sequence goes on along the minus strand of NZ_JAUQYP010000002.1, from coordinate 126,162 downwards.
GCGCGAGGTCAAGGGCGAGCGCGAGGCGGTCCTGTTCGCCCGCTCTGCCACCGCCGGGGGGCAGCAGTTCCCGGTGCACTGGGGCGGGGACAACACCTCGAGCTTCGCCTCGATGGCCGAGACGCTGCGCGGCGGCCTGTCGCTCGCGGCGTCGGGCTTCGGGTACTGGAGCCACGACATCGGGGGTTTCGAGGGCACGCCCGACCCGGCGGTGTTCAAGCGGTGGGTGCCGTTCGGCCTGCTGTCCAGCCACTCGCGGCTGCACGGGTCGGACAGCTACCGCGTCCCGTGGGCGTTCGACGACGAGGCCGTGCAGGTCACGCGCCGGTTCAGCCGGCTGAAGTGCTCGCTCATGCCGTACCTGTACCGGGTGGGCGCCGATGCGGCCGCGACGGGGGTCTCGGTGGCACGCCCGATGGTGTTCGAGTTCCCCGACGACCCGGCGGTGACGCACCTGGACCGGCAGTACATGCTGGGACCGGACCTGCTGGTCGCCCCGGTGATGTCCGCCGACGGGACCGTCGAGGTGTACCTGCCGGCCGGGACGTGGACCCACCTCCTGACCGGCGAGAAGGTGGCCGGTGGTCGGTGGGTGCGGGAGCGCCACGGCTTCGACTCGCTGCCGCTGTACGTGCGCGAGGGCGCCGTGCTCGCCCGGGGCGCACGGGACGACCGGCCGGACTACGACTACCTCGACGGGCTGGTGCTCGAGGTGTACTCCGGCGGGGCGGAGCTCGACACGACCGTCGACGTCGTCACCACCGACGGCGACCGCGTGACCTTCCGGGTGACCGGGTCCGGCGGGGGGGTCCGGGCGGTCGCCGAGGACGGCCGCACCGCCCCCACCCGGATCCACTGACCCATGACCCGTACCCCCGCGGGGTGATCAAGGAATTCGTGCCCGCCGGCCGAGCACGAATTCCTTGATCACGCCAGGGGGTGGGGGCGTGGCCGGCGGCTGCTCGTCAGGCGTCCAGGCGCCGCGTGATCTCGACGCCGTCACCCGTCCATCTCGCGGCAGCGAGATCAGGCACGACCGCGTCGCAGCCGAGCCCGAGCGCCGACTCGCCCACACCGACGAGGGTGCCGACCCCCGCCGCGCGGGCCGCGCCGATCCCGTGCTCGGAGTCCTCGAACACCAGGCAGCGGTGGATCGGCACGCCGAGCGCCGCGGACGCTGCGAGGTACGGGTCGGGCGCCGGCTTGCCACGCGCGACCGCCTCCGACGTGATGAGGACGGCGGGCACCGGTACGCCCGCGACCTCGAGCCGTGCCACGCCGAGGGCGTGCGGGGCGGAGGTCACCACGGCCCGGCACGCCTCGGGCAACGACGCCACGAGCGCAGCAGCGCCGGGGAGCGCCCGGGTGCCGTCCACCCGCTCGAGCTCGAGGCCGTCGATCACGGCGGTCGCCGCCTCGACCGCCTCGGGCGCGACGTGCAGCGCGACGGTCTCGCGCGACCGGCGGCCGTGCAGGTCCGTCAGCACCGCGCGCGGCTCGAGGCCGTGCAGGTGCGCCCACTCGATCCAGGCGCGCTCTCCCACCTCCTTGGAGTCCACCAGGACCCCGTCGGAGTCGAAGAGGACGGCATCTGCTGCGAAGTGCTCAGGCATGGGACCTTCCGCTGTCGTGGCTCGCCGGTTGCCTGCCACGGCGCCCGCCGACGTGTCCGAGACTAACCGGGCCCCGGTGGAGGCGCGCAGGCAGGTTCCAGGACGACGACTCTGCGCGACAATGGGGACAAGGGCGACCGCTCCGTGGACACCCGCCCGTGGCTCGCGCGCCGCCCCCGCCCCCAGGAGGGGATGAGTGCGATGACCGGCACTGCGAAGCTCCTCACCAACCTCGCCTTCGCGATGATGGTCCTCTTCGGCGTGATCGGCGGGCTCTTCATCGCCGGCTACGCGTTCGAGGACCTGAGCACCTGGGCGGCCATCGGCAGCACGGCGGCGTGGCTGGTGCCGACCGTGCTGCTGTGCCTGCTCAGCTTCTCGGCCCACCCGGCTGTCCCGACGGTGTTCGTCGTCCTGTCCGGGCTGGTCGCCACGTTCACGGTCCTGGACGCCACGACCCACCTCGTCGACCGCGACGCGATCGGTCCGGTCGCGGCGATCGGGGTCTTCGCCCTCGCCGTGTCGCTCGCCTTCCTCGGCCGACGCCGGATGTCCCTCGCCGGCATCCTGCTCGTCGGCCTCGGTGTCGTCCAGCTGGTCGCCACGGGTGTCGGGTTCGTCGACGAGTGGCGCGGCGGCGGCGGGCCCGGGCTCGGCGACCTGTTGACGACGTCGTCCGGTGTGATCGTCGTCCCGATGCTCCTCGTCGGCGCCCTGTTCCTCGTCGCCGGGGGCCTGGCGCACCAGTCCGGGAGGTTCTGGCACCTGCCACCTGCGGCCCGCCCGGCCCACTGAGCTCGACGCCGACGTCAGGGAAGGCGTGCGCGCGCGGTGCCGCCCAGCACGGCGGTGACCAGCGGTACGCCGGGGCGGTACGCGACGTGCACCGGGTCCGGGGCGTCGAGCACCTGGAGGTCCGCGCGCGCGCCCACCGTGACGCGGCCGACGTCCGCGCGCCGCAGCGCGGCGGCGCCGCCGGCGGTGGCGGCCCACACCGCCTCCGCAGGGGTCATCCGCGCCTGGATGACGGCGAGGGCCACGGCGAGCGGCATCGAGGAGGAGTAGCCCGAGCCGGGGTTGCAGTCCGTGGCGAGTGCGACCGTGGCGCCGGCGTCGAGCAACGCCCGGGCGTCCGGCATCGGGCGCCGCGTCGAGAGCTCGACGACGGGCAGCAGGGTCGCCACGGTGCCGCGCCCGGCCACGCCCTGCGTCGTCCCGTCGGGTACGGCGGGCGCCGCGCCGGCCAGCAGCGCGACGTCCTCGGCGTCCAGCTCGGTGCAGTGGTCCACGCTCGCGGCGCCGAGCTCGACGGCCAACGCGACGGCACCGGTCCGGGACAGCTGGTGCCCGTGCACGCGCGCGCCGAGCCCGCGGGCCAGCCCCGCCTCGAGCACGCGGCGCGACTGGTCCAGGTCGAACGCGCCGACCTCGCAGAACACGTCGACCCATCGAGCGTGCGGCGCACAGGCGTCGAGCATCTCGCCCACCACGAGGTCGACGTAGTCGTCCGGCCGCCCTACGTACTCCTCCGGCACGACGTGCGCGCCGAGGAACGTGGTCTCGTCGGTGAGCTCGCGCGCGATCGCGAGCGACCGTCGCTCGGTCGCGACGTCCAGCCCGTACCCGGACTTGATCTCGACGGTCGTGGTGCCCTGCCGGCGCATCTCCGCCACCAGCGCGACCGCCCGCGCTCGCAGCGCCTCGTCGGTCGCGGCACGCGTCGCGGCGACCGTGGTGCGGATGCCGCCCGCGACGTAGGGCCGGTCGGCCATCCGCGCGGCGAACTCCGCCGAGCGGTCGCCCGCGAACACCAGGTGCGCGTGCGAGTCGACCCAGCCCGGCAGCACCGTGCGCCCCTCGGCGCTCCACCGCTCGTCGCACGTCGGCGCGTCCACCGACCGCCCCACCCAGGCGATCCGCCCGTCCGCGACGACCACCGCCGCGTCGGGCAACGGTGCGGTCCACGGCCCGCGGCCCGGGTCGTTGGTGACGAGCACACCGATGTCGTCCAGGAGCAGGGACCGACCCGGGGCCGGCGCGGGGATCTCGAGCGGACGGGCGAGGTCGGGGCTCATGGCGGGCCGTCCAGGGCCGCTAGCGCCCGGGTGAGCAGGTCAACGGGGTCACCGGCGATCGACCGCCCGTCGCGCACGACCTGTCGCCCCGCCACGACGGTGTGCCGCACGTCCGCGGCCGTCGCGGCCAGCCAGAGCTGGTCCGGCCGGGCGCCGACGGTGCGCACCGACGCGGTGTCCAGGACGGTGAGGTCGCACGGCGCCCCCACCTCGAGCCGGCCGCCGTCCCATCCGAGGGCGGCATACCCGTGCGCGGTCGCGGCCGCCAGCAGGGCGGCGGGGCTGAAGGTGCCGCGCCGACCGGTGCGCAGGCGTTCGTGCATCTCCAGGCCCCTGGTCTCCTCGAGCAGGTCGAGCACGGCGTGCTGGTCGGTGCCCAGGCTCAGGGGCACGCCGGCTGCGGCGAGGTCGCCGGGGCGCCCCGGGCCGTCGGCCAGGTCGCGTTCGGTGGTCGGGCAGGCGCACACGCCCGCGCCGCGCCCGGCCAGGAGCGCCACGTCGGCGTCGGTCACGTGGTTGGCGTGCACCGCGACCAGGTCGGGGCCGAGCAGGCCGTGCCGGTCCAGCAGCCCGACCGGCGTGAGGCCGTGCTCGGCCAGGCACGCCGTCACCTCGTCCGGTTGCTCGGCGACGTGCACGTGCAGCGGCCCGTGCTCGCCCAGCGCGGCGACCGCGGCGAGGTCGGAGGCACCGACGGCACGCACCGAGTGCAACGCGCGGGCGGCTCGCACGTGCGCGGCAGCAGGCAGCGCGGCGCGCCGGGCCGCCCACGCCTCGACCGAGCCGTCGTCGAAGCGGCGCTGCTCGGCGGACAGCGGCAGCGGCCGCCCGGTGGCGTCCACGCCGCCGCGCCGGTACAGCGTGTCGAGCAGGGTCAGCCGTACGCCGGCGCGCGCGGCGGCCTCGACCAGCGCCTCGGCCATCGCGGTCGGTGGCGCATACGGCACACCGCCCGGGCGGTGGTGCACGTAGTGGAACTCCCCCACCACGCCGACGCCGGACAGCGCGGCCTCGGCGTACACCGCGGTGGCCAGGTCGAGGTAGGCCTCCGGGCTGAGCCGGGCGGCGACGGCGTACATCTGCTCACGCCACGTCCAGAAGGTGCCGCCCCCGGCGTGCGTCCGCCCGCGCAGCGCGCGGTGGAAGGCGTGGGAGTGCGCGTCGGCGAACGCCGGCAGACCGAGTCCGTCGAGCACGACGTCACCGGGCGAGGGCGGCACCCCCTCGTCGATCCCGACCACCAGACCGGCACCGTGCCGCACCCGCACCCCGGCGGCGACCCGGCCGGCCGGTGGCCGGCCCAGCCGGGCCACGGGGAGCCAGTACGCGCCGTCGGTCCCGGCCGGGCGGGCCGTCGTGGCGGTCATCCCCGCCAGCCGGCGCCGGCGCGGTCCCGGATGATCTCGACGAGCGCGGCCGCACCGAGGCGGACGTCGCCGTCCTCGGTGTGCTCGCCCGGGGCGTGCGAGATCCCGGACGGGTTGCGCACCACGAGCATCGCCGTGGGAACCCCCGCCTCGGCGAGGACCCCGGCGTCGTGCCCGGCGCCCGAGGGCAGGCTCGGCAGCAACGGCAGCCCGTCGGCACCCACGGGGGCGCCGGCAGCCGCGAGCGCCACTCGCACCGGGGCGGCCAGCCGGGCGCCCAGGCCGGTGTCGAACTGCGTGACCGGCGTCCACGACTCACGCACCGCCGGTGTGCCGAGCGCCGCGGCGACGTCGGCCACGGCGGCGTCGACGGCGCCGGCGTCCGCACCGCGCGCGTCGAGCCAGAACCTGGCGGCCGACGGGATCGCGTTCACCGCGCCAGGATCCACCCTGACCTTGCCGACCGTGGCGAGCACACCGTGCCGCTCGGCAGCCCGGCGAGCCGCGAGGACGCCCTCGGCGAGCACGAGCATCGGGTCGGTGCGGCGGTCCAGCGGCGTGGTCCCGGCGTGGTTGGCCTCGCCCACCAGGTCGAACCGCCAGCGGCCGTGCGGCCAGATCTCGGTGAGCAGGCCGAGCGGCGCACCCGCCTCGGCCAGGCCCAGCGCGCCATGCCGGCAGCCGCCGGAGGTCGGCAGGTGGCCCTGCTCGACGTGCAGCTCCACGGCTTCGCCGATCCTGGCCAGCCGCGCCGGTTCGGGGCCCCAGGCCGTCGGGTCGGCGCCGACCCGCCGTGCGGCGTCGGCCGCGGTGACGCCGTCCGGGTCGGCCAGGGCGCCCGCGCGGGCCGGATCCAGCGCCCCGGTCATCAGGCGGGACCCGGCGCAGGCGATGCCGAACCGGCCGCCCTCCTCCTCCGCGAACACCGGCACCACGACGGGGCGGTGGGGCGTGAACCCCTCGGCGCGCAGCCGGGAGACCGCAGCCAGCGCGCTCACCACGCCGAGCGGTCCGTCGTACGCGCCCCCTGCCGGCACCGAGTCCAGGTGCGAGCCCACCTGGAGCACGGCTCCGGGTCCGTCGGCGCCAGGCAGGTCGCCGCCCCACCACGCCCACAGGTTGCCGTTCCGATCGGTCTCGACCGCCAGGCCGAGGCGGGTGGCGTGCTCGGTGAACCAGTCGCGAAGGGTCCGCTCGGCGTCGGTGTGCACCAACCGGGACCACCCGCCGCCGGCCGCGCGGCCGACGTCGTCGATCTCGGCGAGCAGCGCGACGGGGTCGAGCACGGGACCCGAGCCGGAGCCCGGTGCGACACCGGCTACCGCGTCGCCCGTCACCGGCCCTCCTGCATCGGGATCCGCACGCCGTGCTCGGCGGCGGCCGCCTTCGCCTCGGGGTAGCCGGCGTCCACGTGCCGGATGATGCCCGTCCCCGGGTCGTTGGTGAGCACACGCGCGATCTTCTCGGCCGCGAGCGGGGTGCCGTCGGCGACGGTGACCTGGCCCGCGTGGATGGACCGGCCGATGCCGACCCCGCCGCCGTGGTGGATGGACACCCAGGTCGCGCCCGACGCCGTGTTGACCATCGCGTTGAGCAGCGGCCAGTCGGCGATCGCATCGGACCCGTCGAGCATGGCTTCGGTCTCGCGGTAGGGGCTGGCCACCGAGCCGGAGTCCAGGTGGTCGCGGCCGATCACGATCGGTGCCGACACCTCGCCGGAGGCGACCAGCTCGTTGAACCGCAGGCCAGCACGGTCGCGCTCGCCGTAGCCCAGCCAGCAGATCCGCGCCGGCAGGCCCTGGAACGCGACCTTCTCCTGGGCGAGCCGGATCCAGCGGGTCAGCGACTCGTTCTCACCGAAGAGGTCGAGGATCGCCCGGTCGGTCGCGTGGATGTCCTGCGGGTCACCGGACAGCGCCGCCCAGCGGAACGGGCCCTTGCCCTCGCAGAACAGCGGCCGGAGGTACGCGGGGACGAAGCCGGGGAACGCGAACGCGTCGGCGTAGCCCGCGGCCTTGGCCTCGGTGCGGATGTTGTTGCCGTAGTCGAACACCTCGGCGCCGGCCCGCTGGAAGCCGACCATCGCCTCGACGTGGCGGGCCATCGACTCCCGAGCCGCCTTGGCGAAGCCGGTCGGGTCGCTGGTGCGCGCCTCGTGCCAGTCCTCGAACGCGATCCCCAGCGGCAGGTAGGCCAGCGGGTCGTGCGCCGAGGTCTGGTCGGTGACCACGTCGATCTCGGCACCGCCGGCCAGCAGGGCGGGGGCGACGTCGGCGCTGTTGCCGAGCACGCCGATGCTCAGCGGGCGCCGCGCGCGCCTGGCCTCGGTCGCGAGGTCCAGCGCGTGCTCCAACGAGTCCGCCATCACGTCCAGGTAGCGCTGCTCGATGCGCCGCCGGATCCGGGACTCGTCGACGTCCACGCAGATCGCCACACCACCGTTCATGGTGACGGCGAGCGGCTGGGCGCCGCCCATCCCGCCGAGCCCACCGGTGAGGGTGACGGTGCCCTCGAGCGTGCCGCCGAACCGCTTGCGCGCGACGGCCGCGAACGTCTCGTAGGTGCCCTGCAGGATCCCCTGGGTGCCGATGTAGATCCACGACCCGGCGGTCATCTGTCCGTAGGCGGTCAGGCCGAGCGCCTCGAGCCGGCGGAACTCGTCCCAGGTCGCCCAGTCCCCCACCAGGTTGGAGTTCGCCAGGATCACGCGCGGCGCCCACTCGTGCGTGCGCAGCACGCCGACCGGCCGGCCGGACTGGACGAGCATCGTCTCGTCGTCGGCGAGCGTGGTCAGGGTCCGCACCAGCGCGGCGTAGGACGGCCAGTCCCGCGCGGCCTTGCCCGAGCCGCCGTAGACCACGAGCTCCTCGGGGTGCTCGGCCACCTCCGGGTCGAGGTTGTTCTGCAGCATCCGCAGCGCGGCCTCCTGGCCCCAGCCGCGGGCCGTCAGGGTGGTGCCGCGCGGGGCGCGCACGGTGTGCGGGACGGACAGGTCGGTCATCGCGGGGTCCTTCCGGGGTGCGGCGGACAGGGTCAGAGGAGGTCGTGTCCGTGCGCGGCGAGTGCGGCGCGGGCGGCGGCCAGCAGGGTGCCGTCGCGGACCAGGTCCACCGCGGCCTCGATCTGCGGGGACAGGAACCGGTCGGGGCCGGGCCCGGCGACGTACGCGCGCAGCGCGGCGCGCACCGCGGCGGCCGTGGCGGACGGGGCGGCGTCCGGTTCTGTGCGGGCGCGCAGGTCCAGCGCCCGGCACGCGGTGAGGATCTCGATGGCGAGCACGTCGCGCAGGCCGTCGATCGCCCGGCGCAGCTTCAGACCCGCCGACCAACCCATCGAGACGTGGTCCTCCTGCATGGCCGACGAGGGGATCGAGTCGACGCTCGCCGGCGCCGCCAGCCGCTTGAGCTCGGCGACGATCCCGGCCTGGGTGTACTGGGCGATCATGTGGCCGGAGTCCACGCCGGGGTCGTCGGCGAGGAACGGCGGCAGGCCGTGGCTGCGCGCGGTGTCGAGCATCCGGTCGCTGCGCCGCTCGCTGATCGAGGCGAGGTCCGCCACCGCGATCGCGAGGAAGTCGAGCACGTAGGCGACGGGCGCGCCGTGGAAGTTGCCGTTGGACTCCAGCCGGCCGTCGAGCGTCACGACCGGGTTGTCGATCGCGGCGGCGAGCTCGCGGCGCGCCACGGTCAGTGCGTGGTCCAGGGTGTCCCGGGCGGCGCCGTGCACCTGCGGGGCGCAGCGCAGCGAGTAGGCGTCCTGGACCCGGGTGAACACGCCGTCGGTGCGGTGCTGGACGAGCCGCGAGCCGCTCAGCACGTGGCGCAGGTTCGCCGCCGACGCAGCCTGGCCCGGGTGCGGACGCAGGTCCTGCAGGTCGGCGTCGAACACCGTGGACGAGCCACGCAGGGCCTCGACGGTCAGTGCCGCGGCGAGGTCGGCGGTGGAGATCAGGGCGGCCAGGTCGTGCGCGGCCAGCAGCAGCATGCCGAGCATGCCGTCGGTGCCGTTGACCAGGGCCAGGCCCTCCTTCTCGACGAGGGTGACCGGCGCGATGCCCGCGGCGGCCAGCGCGTCGGCGGCCGGGAGCAGGGTCCCGGTCGCGTCGCGCACCGTGCCCTCGCCCATGACGGCCAGGGCGCAGTGCGCGAGGGGCGACAGATCGCCCGAGCAGCCCAGCGAGCCGTACTCGTGGACCACCGGCGTGATCCCGGCGGACAGCACATCGGCATAGGTCTGCGCGACCACCGGCCGTACCCCGGTGCGCCCGGTGGCGAGCGTCGACAGGCGCAGCAGCATGAGCGCCCGGGTCACCTCGCGGGGCACCTCGGCGCCCGAGCCGGCGGCGTGCGAGCGGACCAGGGAGCGCTGCAGGTCCCCCCGGCGCTCCGGCGGGATGCTCGTCGTGGCGAGCGCGCCGAAGCCGGTGGACACGCCGTAGTGCGGACGGGGGTCGGCGGCGAGCTCATCGATCACGGCACGCCCGGCGGCGACCGCGGCACGTGCGGCATCGGTGAGCCGCACCGGTGCGCCGTGCCGGGCCACGGCCACGACGTCCTCGGGTCGGAGCGGGCCGACGTCGACCAGGACGGCCAGGTCGCTGCGCGACCGGCCCGGCTGGGTGAGCATGCCGTCAGTCAAGCCCTCCCGCGGCGGGTGCAGAAGGCCTCGGACCGGTCCAGTGTCCGAGATCCTGGACGCTCAGCCCGGGCGCGGGGCGGTGAGGGGCGCCCGACCGCCCAGGCGCCGGGAGATCTGCGCCGCCGCGCGCTGCGCCGCCACCGCGAGCTCCGCCCTGCGCTTCGCGGCGACGAGGTCGGCACGGAAGGTCAGAGCGACCGCGGCGACCGGATAGCCGAGGTGGTCGCGGACCGGCACGGCCACCGAGGCCAGGCCCTCGGTGATCTCACCGTCCTCCTCGGCCCAGCCGCGGGCCCGGACCCGGCGCAGCTCTGCCCGGAGCGCCGCCAGCGTGCGGGGGCCCGAGCCGTTGCGGTCGGCGAGCGCCGCCGAGCTGGGGAACAGCGCCCGTACCTGCGCGCCGGGCAGGGACGCGAGGACTGCACGACCGCTGGCCGTGAGGTGGGCGGGCAACCGCACGTCGACGTCCGTGACCAGCGTCGGCCCGCGGGTCGCCCGCTGCTCGACGAGGTACAGCGCGTCCCGGCCGTGCAGCACCGACAGGTGCGCGTGCAGCCCGGTCTCGTCGACCAGGGCCGCGAGCACCGGACGGGCGACCCGCGCCAGGGGGGCCTGACGGGCGTACGCCGACCCGAGGTCGAGCGCGCTCAGCCCGAGCCCGTAGGCGCGCTCGTCGGCCAGGTGGACGACGTACCCCTCGCTGACCAGCGCCTGCAGGAGCTCGTACGCCGTCGAGCGCGGCAGACCCAGGTCGCGCGCCACGGCCGCGGCTCCCACTGGAGCCGCCTGGCGCGCGAGGTGGGTGAGCACCGCGAGTGCGGCGCGCGCCGCGGGCGGACCCTGGCCCATCGCACCCACCTCCGTCCCGCTCGGGCGTCTACCTGGTGACGCCCCCGACCGGCGGTGCCGGGTCCGGGCAGAAGAGGAACCGCCCGCCGGCTGCCGCGTGGTACTCGTAGGTCCGGCCCGCGACCTCCAGCACGATGCGCGACCCGGCGACGAGCGCCTGGGTGTACATCATCCCCGGCACCGGGCACCCGAGGCTGCCGTCGCGCCACGTCACGTCCTCGTACGACCGGACGGTCACGGCGGACGAGTCGACCCTGAGCCGTGACGCGAGGTCGGCGACCACGGCCGCCACGGGCTCGACGGCGTCCGGGACCACGGGCTGATCGCTCATGCGCTCCCCTTCGGCCGGTCTGCGAATCGATATCTTCACGCTACCCATGGGCCTTCTGTCCCGATTAGGGTGACCTCACCGATCAAGGGTGACCGGTCCGTCGACGTCCACTGGGCTCCAGTGCTGTCGCGCCGATCCCTGGGGGACAAAGGGAAGGAAGCGGGAAGTGTCACGACGACTGACGACAGTGCTGGCGGCACTCGTCCTCGCAGCAGGCGCCTTCGTGCCTGGCGCGGCGAGCGCCCAGACGACGAGCGACGATCCGACCGCGACGACGACGGCGAGTGACGACTACGTCGTCATCACGCTGAACGGCCAGCCAGCGGCGGCCGACGATGCGACCAAGACGAACGGTCGCTTCGACCCGACCTCGCAGGGCTACGCCAAGGCGCTGTCCCGCATGCAGCGGCAGCACGAGCGCTTCGCGGCGCAGCTCGCCAAGGTGGCGCCGAGCGCCGAGATCGTGGACCAGTACTACGTGACGGCGAACGCCGTCGCGATCAAGCTGAACGGCGCGAGCCGGTCGAACGTCGCGAAGATCTCCGGCGTCCAGCGCACGCAGACCTCGAACCTGTACTCGCTCGACATGGACCAGAGCGTCGGCCTCATCGGCGCGGACCAGTTCTGGGGCTCGGTCAGCGGTGCGGCCAACGCGGGCAAGGGCGTCAAGGTCGGCGTGATCGACTCGGGCATCGACCCGACCCACCCGTTCTTCGCCTGCAAGACCATCCACTTCGGTGGCATCTACTACAGCGGCGTCGGCGTGATGCCCAAGGTTCCGGCGCTGCCCGCCATGGTCGGCCCCGGCTACGTCCCGTCGCCCGGCGACCCGTTCTACTTCTCCTCCTCGCACGGCACGCACGTGGCCGGCACGATCGGCGGCTGCGCAGGCACCACGATCAGGGACACCGAGCCGTGGGCGACGGCCGGCACGACGCTGTCCGGCGTCGCCCCGGGTACCGAGCTGTACGACTACAACGTGTTCCCGATGTTCGGCGCCGGCTATGTGGCGTTCGGGGGCTCGGCGTTCTCGCACGACATCGCCCACGCCATCGAGGACGCGGTCAAGGACGGCATGGACGTCATCAACATGAGCCTCGGGGGCACCCCCCAGGGCCCGCACGACTTCCTCGCCGAGGTGTCGAACGAGGCCGTCCAGGCCGGCGTCGTCGTGGTCGCCTCGGCCGGTAACGAGGGTCCGGGCAGCTACACGGTCGGCTCGCCGGGCAGCGCGTCGGAGGTCATCGCCGTCGGGGCGAGCACCAACAACCGCGGCATGGGTGTGCAGATCAAGGTCGCCGACAACGGCCCCACCTACGCGGCCGTGCCCGGCGACTTCCCGAACTTCGACGGCAGCACGTACCACATCGTCGACTGGAGCGGGACGGACAACGAGGCCTGCTCGGCGGCAGGAGCCGGTGACCACACCGGCCAGGTCGTCGTGATCGCCCGTGGCACCTGCTCCTTCAGCCAGAAGGTGGCCAACGCCAAGGCGGCGGGCGCGGCCGGCGCGATCATCTACACCTACGCCGGGCAGGACCCGATCGGCATGGCCACGTCGCCCGGCTACGACGACCAGATCCCGGCCGTCATGGTCTCCTACGACGCCGGCAAGGCGCTCGAGGCCGGTGCGGACGCGGTGATCACCCCGCCGCAGATCGTGCCGGAGACGCCCAACCTGCTGGCCGACTTCTCCAGCCGCGGGCCCGTGCCGTTCACCTACGCGGTCAAGCCCGACGTCGTGGCCCCGGGTGTCAACATCCTGTCCTCGACGGTCCAGTTCAACTACCTGGGCATCACCGGGACCAGCTGGGAGCTGTACAACGGCACGTCGATGGCGTCCCCGCACGTCACCGGCGCGGCCGCGGCGCTCCTGGGCGCGCACCCGACCTGGACGCCCCAGGACGTGAAGTCCGCCCTGGTCACCACCGCCGATGCGAGCAAGCCCGGCGGGTCGGTCTGGGAGCAGGGCGGCGGCCTGATCAGCCTCCCGGCGGCCGATGCCGCGGCGGTGACGTTCTCCCCGGCGAACGCCTCATTCGGGGTGTTCACCGGTAACGCCCCGGCGAACGGCTCGGTGGACATCGCGCTGAGCAGCAGCGCCTGCTCGGTGGTCGACACCACCGGCTCGGCGTACGCCGATGCGTCGATCGACGGCTCGACGCTCACGGTGGACTTCACCGGTGCGCGGGCGGCCGCGACCGGACTGTACGACGGCTACGTGCAGGTCGACTGCGGGGCCGACGGGAGCTACCACCTCCCGTGGGGCGCCGTGGTCAACCGCTGACGCCGCTGTGAGGAAGCGAGGGGGAGCCGGCCGGCTCCCCCTCGCTTCGTCCACCGCGCGGTTCAGGCACTGGCGCAGACACATGAAGTGTGCTTCACTTGTCGCACGGAGGGGAGTATCCCCGAGCGAGCATCGTCGTCAGGACGGCCGGCCCATGCCGGCCCGGCGAGCCGGGCCCTGAGGGGCTGGGAGAGACCTCCGGTCACCGGACCGGAGGACGCATGACCACGACGCACGACCACCCCACCCGCCCGTCTACCCTGGCCCCGGCCGAGCCGCCGGACCCCGCCCTCGTCCTGCGCCTGCAGGCGGCACGGTCCTACCCCTCGGTGTCCGTGCTGATGAGCACCCGGCCGGGCGCTGCGATGCACCAGACCGACCGCACCCGACTTCGGGCCCTGACCCGGGAGGTCGCACTGCGGCTCGCGGCCGAGGACGGCGGCGCCGAGGAGCACCGGTACCTGCTCCACGAGCTCGAGCAGATCGCCGACGCCGCCGTGCTCGAGGCGACCGGAGCGGCGCTGGGCATCTTCGTGAACGCCTCGACCGCGGTGCGCGTGGTCCTCCCCCTGCCCGTCGCCGACCGCGTCGTCGTCGACCCCACGTTCGCCACCCGGGACCTCGTGCGGGCGATGCACCGCACGCCCCGGCACAGCGTCCTGGTGCTCTCCCAGCGGCACGCGCAGCTGTACGAAGGGGTGGTGGGCGGCCTCCGGCCCGCGCCCGGGCACCGCTTCCCGCTCGAGCGCGACCGGGGCGACGCGAGACCGCGCGGCCGGCACCCTGATCGGCCGCGGCTGCACGAGGCCGAGGCCACCGCATTCCTGCGGGACGTCGATGCCGCCCTGGGCGCACACCTCGCGGCCCGCCCGATGCCGCTGGTCGTCGTCGGTCCCGCCAGGCTCCTGGCGCTCTTCACGGACGTGTCGCGCAACCTCGCACGACTCGCCGGAACCGTGGTCGGCAACCTCGGCGGCCTCCCGCTGGACGAGCTCGCGACCCGCATCCGACCCGTCGTGGAGGCCTACCTGCGCTCCCGGGAGGCCGAGGCGCTGGCACTGCTCGAGCGCCGGACGGGCGAGGGACGCACCGTGAGTGGCATGGCAGCCGCCTGGCTCGCGGGCCGGCACGAACGCCCCGAGATGCTCGCCGTGGAGGAAGGGCTGTACGTGCCCGCCCGGCTCAGCCCCGACGGCGACCACCTGACCCCGGCCGACGACGTCGACCACCCGGACGTCATCGACGACCTGGTCGACGAGCTCATCGAGACCGTGCTGCACCGCGGGGGCTGGGTCGCGCTCGTCTCCGACGGCGCGCTGCGCGACCACGACGGCGTCGCGCTGACCGTCCTGGACAGGTTCTGATGGAGACACCCGTGGGGGTCTGGCTCGCCGTCATCGGCGTGATCCTGGCGATGCTCACGATCGACCTGGTCGCGCACCGCCGCGCGCACGTCATCGGCGTGCGCGAGGCAGCGGCGTGGTCGGTCGCGTGGGTGGCGGCCGGAGTCGGGTTCGGGGCGGTGGTCTGGCAGGTCTACGGCGCCGAGCGGGGCGGGGAGTACTTCGCCGGCTACCTGATCGAGAAGTCGCTCGCGGTCGACAACGTGTTCATCTGGGCCATCCTGCTGACCTACTTCGCCGTCCCGCGCGAGTACCAGCACCGGGTGCTGTTCCTGGGGGTCGTGGGTGCGCTGGTGTTCCGGGGAGTGTTCGTCGCCACGGGCGCGGTGATCATCGAGCGGTTCTCCTGGGTCCTGTACCTGTTCGGGGCGTTCCTGCTCGTCACCGGGTACCGCATGCTGCGGGCTCGCAACGAGCACGTCGACCCGACGCGGTCGCGCACGCTGCGGCTGTTCCGCCGCTGGGTGCCGATGACCGACGCGTATCACGGGCAGCGCTTCGTGGTCCGCCGCGGCGGGGTGCTGCTCGCGACCCCGCTGCTCGCCGTCCTGGTGCTGGTCGAGGTGACCGACGTCGTGTTCGCCGTGGACTCGATCCCGGCGATCTTCGCGGTGACCGACGAGCCCTTCCTGGTGTTCACCGCGAACGCCTTCGCCGTCCTGGGACTGCGTGCGATGTACTTCCTGCTGGCCGACCTCGTCCACCGGTTCGTCTACCTCAAGACGGGCCTGGCGCTCGTCCTGGTCTGGGTGGGCATCAAGATGATCCTCAAGATCGACCTCTACTACGTTCCCACGTGGGTCTCCCTGACGGTCATCGTGACGATCCTCGCGGTCGCCCTGACCGCGAGCCTGCGGGCCACGCGAGGCCAGGGCCGGCGCTCCGTCGCGGCACCCGTCGATCCGCCCTTCCGGTTCGCCACGGCCGCCGAGCTCGACGAGCTCGAACCCGTGTGGCGACGTCGGCGGGAGGGGCGCCTGGCCCCGACCGTCGAGGACGGCCGGGAAGCCCGGCCCACGCGGGACGGGGCGGGGGCGCGATGATGGCTCCCGTGCCAGATCTGGACCGGTCACGACCCGAGGTCCCACGGTGGACGTTCCTGACCCACCACGCCCAGGTCCTGCTGGTCGTCGCCGCTGATCACACCGCCCGGGTGGCCGACATCGCCACCCGGGTGGGGGTCAGCGGACGAGCGACCCTCACGATCCTGGCCGACCTGGAGGAGTCGGGGTACCTGACCCGTGAGCGCGTGGGCCGACGCACGCACTACCGGGTCGCGCGCCACCGCCCGCTACGTCACCCCGAGCACCGCGGGCACGAGATCGACGAGCTCATCGCGGTCCTGAAGCCGCAGGTCTGAGCAGCAGCCGGCACCAGAACCAGAACCAACCGAACTTCCGAACCCACCGACAGGGACCCGCCGCGGTCCCAGAAGCCCAGGAGACAGAGCGATGGCCGCCCGTACCCCACTCCAGATCCCGGCCGGCAGGCTCGCGCGCCTGCGCCGCTACAACCTGATCGCCGGCCTGGTGCACGCGGTCCAGGCCGTCGCGATCGTGCTGCTCGCGACCGACTTCGGCCTGCCGGTGACCGCCCAGTACCTCGGCGGCCCGCCCGGGTCGACGAGCTTCGAGCGCGTCGCGCTCTTCGACGTGCAGCTGGCGTGGGGGGTGTTCGGCTTCTTCGCGCTGAGCGCGATCGCCCACCTGTGGCTGGTCACGCCCGCCGGGTTCCGGCGCTACGGCGCCGACCTCGCTCAGCAGCGCAACATCGCGCGGTGGGTCGAGTACGGGCTGTCGTCCTCGATCATGATCTTCCTCATCGCGCAGATCACCGGGATCACCGACATCGTCGCGCTCAGCGCGATCTTCGCCGTCAACGCGGCCATGATCCTGTTCGGCTGGCTGCAGGAGAAGTACGAGGTGCCGGGCGAGGGCGGCATGCTGCCGTTCGTGTTCGGCAGCATGGTCGGCGTCGTCCCGTGGCTCGCCGTGGTGTTCCTGCTGATCGCGCCCGGGTCGACGTCCGGCGCCGAACCGCCCGCGTTCGTCTACGGGATCATCGTGTCGATCTTCCTGCTGTTCAACACCTTCGCGATCAACCAGTGGCTGCAGTACAAGCAGGTCGGCCGCTGGAAGGACTACCTCGTCGGTGAGCGCGCCTACATCACCCTGAGCCTGGTCGCGAAGTCGCTGCTCGCGTGGCAGGTGTTCGCCAACACGCTCGCGCCGACCTCCGCGTAGCATCGAGAAGCGGGCACCAAGCCCCCCGGGATCGCCGGCAAAGGAGCGGACGATGGCAGCGCGCACCCACCAGGACGACATCGCGACCGAGGTCTTCGACTGGGGCTCGATCAAGTGGGGGGTGACCGACGAGCACTTCCCCGAGGCGTCCCTGACGGTCGGTGAGGTGGTCATCAACCCGACGTTCGGGCACGACGTGCACACCCACCCGGACTCGGACGAGGTGCTGTACATCATCGAGGGCGAGGGCGAGCAGACGGTCGCGGACTCCGGGAAGTTCCCGGTGCGGGCCGGCGACTCGATCTACATCCCTCGGGGCGTGGAGCACTCGACGTTCAACACGGGGTGGAAGCAGCTCCGGCTCCTGGCGGTGTACAACCCTGGTGGTTCGGAGAAGGCGCTGCGGTCCGCGCCCGACTACGCCAGGCTCGAGCCCGGTTCCGCGCCGGTCTGGGTGCGGGGGTAGCGGACGCGGGTCGCGCCCTCCTCAGGCCGTCACGGCGCCGCCGGGCCCCACGCCGACCACCCGATCTCGAACGCGAGCTCCTGACCGGGGTCGAGCGTGGTCAGCGGGGCGAGCGCCTCGAGCTCGAGCAGGCGAGCCGTGGGCCACAGGCCCCCGGGCACGGGCCCGGCGGCCGGGTACTGCATCCAGATCTCCGCGGCGCAGCCCCCGTCCGGGTACGCCCCCGGGGCGACGTGGTACGTCCAGCGCAGCCCGGCGCCGTCCGGACGCACGACCTCGATGGTGCCGTCCGCGTCGGTGAAACCGACCTTCGCGATCACGTCTGCCACCTCGACGCGCCGGCGACCGTCGGCCGGGTCCCCCACGGCGATCTCCCCGTCCAGCCGGACGAGTGCGCTGGGCTCGTGGCACCCCGTGACGCCGACCCACACCCCGGCGTCGGGCTCGTCGTGCCCGGCGAACATCGCGGTGTCGACCTGGCACACCTCCCACGGGGCCCAGCGCACGGGGTGGTCCGCCACGCACCGGAACGTGATGCGCTGCCTGAACGCCGTGCCCGCCGCCGGGATCTCGAAGCGGCGCTCGACGCGCAGGCCGGTGCGCGGATCCTCCGGACTGGTGAAGGTCACGACGGTCGCTGCGTCCGGAGTGCGCAGCACCTCCGGGCGCCAGTCGCCCGAGTCGAGGACCGGGTCGGGCGGCCCGGGCCACTCGTCGGGGCCTGACCACCCCTGCGGCGCCGGCCAGGTCTTGGACCCGCCGAGGTTCGCCCAGGAGCCCATCGTGCCGTCCAGGGGTGGCCACTGGTCGCGGGGCAGCACGGTGCCGAGGTCGTCGTCGAGGTGGTCGGGGTTCCGCCAGAGCAGCTCGGCACCGCCGACCCGCAGCGAGATCAGCCGGGCACCCACGGTCGGCAGGAAGGCGAGCTCGAGCTCGTCGTTGCCGACGCGCAGGATGGGGAGCGACGAGCCACGGGACGTGCCGGAGCCGCCGGCAGTGGGGGTGTTCACGCGCGAAGCCTACGAGGCAGCCGCGCGACGGCGTCCCGGCACGCCACCACGCCGGCGTGGCCGGCGGCTCAGCCTCCCGGCGTGATGGGCAGCGACCGGGCGCTGGTGAACCACCGTTGGTGCCCGTCCACCGGGTCCGTGAACGCCATCTCGGCGGCGAGCAGCTGCAGGGGATGGCGGACGTCGTCGACCGGGACGTCGCGCACCTGCGGGTACAGCGGGTCGTCGATGATCGGGATGCCCAGCTCGGCCATGTGCAGGCGGAGCTGGTGGGTGCGGCCCGTGCGCGGGGTGAGCCGGTATACCCCGAGGCCGTCGACCTCGCGCTCGAGCTCGACCAGGGTCTCGGCGTTGGCGGGCGCACCCGGGACCACCTCGGCGCACCACGTGCCTCGCTCCTTGCGGATGTGGCTGCGCACCACACGGGGCAGCTCGAGCTCGGCGCGCAGCGGCGCGAGCGCCCGGTAGGTCTTGTGCACCGCGCGCCGTTCGAAGGCGGTCTGGTAGGCGCCGCGCCACCGGGCTTCGGTCGCCAGCATGAGCAGGCCGGAGGTGACCCGGTCCAGCCGGTGCACCGGCGACAGCTCCGGCAGCCCGAGCTCGTCGCGCAGCCGCACGACGGCGCTCTGGAGCACGTGGCGGCCGCGCGGGATCGTGGCCAGGAACGGCGGCTTGTCGACGACGACCAGGCGCTCGTCGCGGTGCACCAGGTGGATCTTCCCGGGCACCGGCGGCTCGTCACGCAGGTCGCGGTGGAACCACACCCAGCGCAGCGGCGCATAGGGATCCGCGTCGCGGACCGCGGTGCCGCTCTCGTCCACGAACCGCCCCTGCGCCAGCATGCCCGGCACGTCCACGTGATCCGGCAGGCGGTCCCGGAGCCACGCGCCCATCGTCGGCCACCGGTCCACGGGCTCGCGGTCGGCCGCGGGGGTGTGGATCCGGGCGGCGTCGAGCCCGTGGCGCGCCGGGAGCGGGGAGCGGGGCGGCACGGGGTCGATCGTACGAGGGCGGGCCGCGGCGCCCCACGCGGCGGAGGGTCGGTCGCCCCTCGTCGGCGTCCGCATCGCGGACGGCCACGCAGGGCTCGGTGTCTGTGGCCGGCTTCGCCGCGTGGGCCGCCGGGACCCCGACGGCCGAGCGACGGGGCGCTCTCAGTGCACGGCGAGCCAGACCAGCGCCCCGGCGCCCAGCGCGATCGAGTAGATCGCGAACGGGGTCAGGGTGCGGGTGCGGAAGTAGCGGGTCAGGTAGCGCACCGACAGGTATGCGGTGACGAACGACGCGATGCTGCCGACCAGCACCTGCCCGTGGATGCCGGCGCCGAGCGGTCCGAACAGGTCCGGGATCTTCAGCACACCCGCCGCGAGGATGACGGGCGTGGCCAGCAGGAAGGAGAACCGGGCGGCATCCTCGTGCGACAGGCCCCGGAACAGGCCCGCGACCATGGCCGACCCCGAGCGGCTGATCCCCGGCAGGAGGGCCAGGATCTGCGCCGACCCGACCGCGAGCGCGGACCGCACCGAGAGCCCGGCCAGCCGCCCGTCGGCCACCGGTCCGCTGTGCACGTCCTGGCCCGCCTCCCGGGCGGCGCGGCGCTCGGCGGCCACATCACCCATGGTCAGGCCGCCCGCGGCGACGGCCTCGGTCTGTCCGGCCAGCACGGCGACCGGCGCGCGACGGCGCAGGCGCTCACCCGCGAGGAGCACGAGCCCATTGACGACGAGGAACGCCGCAGCCGGCACGGGCTTGCCCAACGTCGTGCGGAACAGGTGCTCCAGGGCCAGGCCCGCCAGACCCACCGGGATGGTCGCGATGATGATCAGCCAGGCCAGGCGCTGGTAGGGGTCGGCCAGGCTGCGCCGGCGGATCGAGGTGAAGAACCCGCCGATGATCGCCACCCAGTCGCGCCAGAAGAACACCAGCAGCGCCGCCGCGGTGGCCACGTGCAGGCCCACGATGAACGCGAGGTACGGCGACTCCGGTGCCGACACGCTCAGGTCCCTGGCCCACCGGCCGCCGACGAGCGCGGGGATGAGCACGCTGTGCCCCAGGGACGAGATCGGGAAGAGCTCGGAGAACCCTTGGAAGGCACCGACGACGACGGACTCCAGGTAGGTCAGCGACACGCGCCGGACGCTAGGGGGGCAACCTGGACTTTCCCTGGACGTCGCACCGGACGAGCACGGCCCGGGCGTAGGCTGCCCGCCGGCACGCCCCGCCGCGCAACGCAGCCCGCCGTGCCGCGTCGGAAGGATCCTGGTGACGAGTCTCGCGCTGTTCCTCGCGGTGTTCCTCGCCTGCATCGTCGAGGCGGTGGAGGCGCTCACCATCCTGCTGGCCGCCGGCACGACCCGGGGGTGGCGGTCGGCGCTGACCGGGGCCGGCTCCGCCGGGGTGGTGCTCGCGGCAGTGGTGGCCGTGCTCGGCCCGGCGATCGCGGCGATCCCGATGTCGGCGCTGCGGCTGCTCGTGGGCGGCCTGCTGCTGATCTTCGGCGTCGGGTGGCTGCGCAAGGCGATCATGCGCGCCGGCGGGCTCAAGGCGCTGCACGACGAGGAGCAGATCTTCGCCGACGAGGTGGCCGCCGCCCGTGCCGCGGTCAGCACGCGGCGCCCGCTGGTCGGGGACTGGTACGCGTTCACGCTGAGCTTCAAGGGAGTGCTGCTCGAGGGCCTCGAGGTGGTCTTCATCGTCCTGACGTTCGGCACGAACCAGCGCGACGTCCCCCTCGCGGCACTGGCCGCCGGGGCCGCGGTGCTGCTGGTCGCAGGCCTGGGGCTCGCGATGCGCGGCCCGCTGTCGCGGGTGCCGGAGAACGCCATGAAGTTCGTCGTGGGTGTGATGCTCACCGGGTTCGGGATCTTCTGGGGGGCGGAGGGCGCCGGCGTGACGTGGCCCGGGCAGGACGCCGCCCTGCTGGTGCTGGTCCCCGCCGTGCTGGCGGTCTCGTGGGGCTACGTCCGGCTGCTCGCGCCGCGGGGCCGCGGCGCCCTCGTGGCGGAGGAGGTCTGAGGATGCGCAGGCTGCGGGCCTTCGGGGTGTTCTGGTGGGACTTCGTGATCGGCGACGACTGGCTCATCGCGGCGGCCGTCGTGGTGGGCCTGGCCGCGACGGCAGCGCTCACGCACCTGGCCGGGGTGAACGCCTGGTGGTTGCTGCCGGTGCTCGTGGTGGGGTTGATCCCGGTGAGCATCCGACGGCTGCGCCGGGACTGAGCCGACGGCAGCGCACTCGGTGCAGCGCGGTCCGGCGAGCGCGGCCCCGGTCCGCCGTCAGCGACCGACGGGGATCGTCAGGAGGTCCTCCCCCACCACGACCTCGCCGCTGAACCCCCGCACGGCCTCCCGCCACAGCGCGGCGGGCACCGATGCTGGCACCAGGTGGGTCAGGACGAGCGTGCGGACCCCGGCGGCCTCCGCGATGGCACCGACCTGGTCGGAAGGCGTGTGCTTGGCCATGACCGTGGCGGCGGCGAGCCGCTGCCGCTCGGTGAGCGGCTCGGGGCCGTACTGCCACGTGGCGTAGCGGGCGGCGATCACCTCGTGCACGAGGATGTCGGCGCCCTGGGCGAGCCGGACCAGGTTCGGGGACGGCGAGGTGTCGCCGGAGAAGACCACGGAGCCGGCCTCGGTGTCGAACCGATAGGCCAGGGACGGCAGCATCTCGCCGTGGTCGACCAGCGTCGCGGTGACCCGCAGGTCGGGGTACTCCGCGACGAACCACGGGTCGACCGGCGGGATGCCGGCTGACACGTCCGCCGAACCGGCCGGCGGCAGGACGTCGTGGGCCGTGACCAACGTCGACGGCTCGGGGCGGCGGGACGCCGAGACCCGGTCGTCGAAGTCCGCGGCGAACGCGTCGATGAGCCGCTCGAGGAAGCGGGTCGTGCCCAGGTGCGCTCCGGCCCGACGCCGGTCCGTCGGCGCCCCGGGCACGCCGTCGCGCGGTCCCGGTCCGAAGACGTCCACCGGAGCGTCGGGCCAGCCCTGGACGTACCCGCAGTGCAGCAGGTTGACCAGGTCCATCGTGTGGTCGGAGTGCAGGTGCGTCAGGTACACGGCCCGCAGGGGCCGCAGGGCGTGGGCCGGTCCCGCCCCCGCGACATCCGCGAAGGTCAGCTGCCGCGCGACACCCTGACCGGCGTCGACCAGGTGGACGCGGCCACCCACCACGATCGCCGACGCGATCCCGCTGCGCGCCGACGCGCCTGCTCCGCGGACCGGGTAGGTGGCCGCACCACCGGCGGTACCCAGGAGCAGCAGCTGCGTGCCTGTGTGGGCTGGCATCGGTCTCCTCGTGCTCGGCGCCCACTCGGGCGTCCCCGTGCAGGCCGCGACAGGATCATCGATGAAATGCGCATCGGACAGTACGCTGGCCGCCGTGGAATCGTCGCAAAGGAACGCCGGTCGCGCCTGGGGAGTCCTCGTCGACGCTGCGGCGCCCCCACCGGAGGCGCGCGATCTCCCCATCGATGATGCTCCCCGGGGTGCGCTCATCCCCGGCGTGACCGCCGACGTGACGGATCGGCCGATCGACGCCGAGGCTCTCGCCCGGCTGGTCGCGCGGGACCACGCCGGGGCGCTCGTCACGTTCGCCGGCGTCGTCCGCGATCACGACCACGGGTCGTCGGTCGACCACCTCGAGTACAGCGCTCACCCCTCGGCCGCCGCCCTGATGCGCCAGATCGCCGAGGAGGTCGTGGCGGACTTCGGCCTGGACGCGCTGGCGGTGACGCATCGGGTGGGACGGCTCGAGGTCGGCGACTGCGCGCTGGCCGCGGCGGTCTCCTCCGCGCACCGCGCCGAGGCGTTCGCCGCCACGGCGGCGCTCGTCGACCGGGTCAAGCAGCGGGTCCCGGTCTGGAAGCGCCAGGTGTTCGCCGACGGCACCTCCCAGTGGGTGAACAGCCCCTGACCTCAACCGCCGATCTCGCTCATGAGCCGATCCGGCGCGGCGACCAGCCCGGTGCGGATGCCGGCGGCCGGCTTGGTCAGCATCGCCGTGCGCCACGCACGTGCCAGCTCCTCGTCGCCCGCGCCCGCGCGCAGCAGCGAGCGCAGGTCCGTCTCGGTCGCGGCGAACAGGCACGTGCGCACGTGCCCGTCCGCGGTCAGACGCACACGGTCGCACGCCGCGCAGAACGGGCGCGTGACAGCCCCGATGACCCCGACCTCGGCGTCCGTCCCGGCCACCTGCCACATCTCTGCGGGTGCCGAGCCCCGCTGAGCCGCGGGCAGGGGCACCAGGTCCAGCTCGGCCCGCAGTCGCTCCAGGATCTCCGCCGCCGTCACGAGCCGGCTGCGGTCCCACTCCTGCGCCGGCCCGAGCGGCATCTGCTCGATGAACCGGAGCCGGTACCCCTCGCGCACGGCCCAGCGCACCAGCGGCACGGCCTCGTGGTCGTTGACCCCGCGCAGCAGGACCGCGTTGACCTTGATCGGCGTGAGGCCGGCCCGCCGCGCCGCTGCGAGCCCGGCGAGCACGTCGGCCAACCGGTCCCGTCGGGTCATCGCGGCGTAGAGCTCGGGGTCCAGCGTGTCGAGCGAGACGTTGACCCGGCCCACCCCCGCCGCGGCCAGGTCGTCGGCCCATCGCGCCAGGCTCACCCCGTTCGTCGTCAGCGCGATGCGGGGCGGGGTCCCGAGGGCCGTCCGCAGCTCGGCGATCCGCGCCACGATCCCGACGAGACCGCGCCTCAGCAGCGGCTCCCCCCCGGTCAGCCGCACCCGACGGACGCCGAGCCGCTCGACGGCGAGGCGGACGAGCCGCACGACCTCGTCGTCGGTCAGCATCTCCTCGGTGGGCATCCACGGCACGCCGTCGGCCGGCAGGCAGTAGCGGCAGCGGAGCGTGCAGCGATCCGTCAGGGAGACACGCAGCGTGCGTGCGACCCGGCCCAGGGAGTCCACGAGCTCCGCACCGTCCGCCGGCTCACGGCTCGGCATCACCAGCACCGGGTTGTCATCGATGATCATGCGATCTCCGTCCGGTTGGCCACGATCAGGCCGCCGACCTGCATGCACGTGCCCTCCTCCATCGCCTCCGTGCCCGCGCGACCCCGCCTTGACGCTCGATCGCGGCCGTCACTAGTGTAAATCATCGATAATTCCCGGAGCCGGCGGTGGTGCCGGAGAAGGAGTGACGGTGCCGTGATCACGCGCTACGTCCTCGAGGACGCCGAGTCCATCGATCTGCCTGGACGCACGTTCCACACCTACTTCGGCCCCTGGAACAGCGACGCCGAGCACCTGTCCATCGGACTGTCGGTGTACCCGGCCGGCTCGCGCCCGGAAGGCCACATCCACCCGGCCGAGGAGGAGACGATCTTCTGCGTCAAGGGACGCGGTCGCATCGTCTCCCCGGACGCCACGGCGGAGCTGACGCCCGGCGTCCTGGTCCACGTCGCCCCCGGCACCTTCCACGCGACGGAGTCGGACGGACCCGAGGACCTCGAGCTGCTGTGCGTCTTCACGCCCTCGGTGCGCGCCGGCTCCTACGAGAAGGAGAGCTGACATGGCGCCACGACTGCCCGCCTCCTTCGACGACGCGGAGATCGCCGCGCTCGAGGAGACAGCCCGCCAGGTGCGCATCTCGGTGATCGAGGCGATCAACGTCGCCAAGGCCGGTCACCTCGGCGGGCCGCTGTCCGCGGCGGACATCCTCACCGCGCTCTACTTCAAGGTCCTGCGGATCCGGCCGGACGAGCCGACGTGGCCGGACCGCGACCGGTTCGTGCTCTCCAAGGGGCACTCCGCGATCGGCCTCTACGCCACGATGGCGCACCGTGGCTACCTCCCGGTCGACGAGCTCCTGACGTTCGACGCCGTGCACTCACGCCTCCAGGGCCACCCCGAGATGACCCGGCTGCCCGGCATCGACATGTCCACCGGGTCCCTGGGCATGGGGATCTCCGCCGCGATGGGGATGGCGCTCGGCGCACGCCTGCAGCGCAAGGACTTCCTCGCGTTCGCGATGCTCGGCGACGGAGAGTGCCAGGAGGGCGAGGTCTGGGAGGCCGCGATGGCCGCCGCCCGCCACCGCCTGGACAACCTCGTGGTGATCGTCGACGAGAACCACCTCCAGCAGTTCGGCTGGCTCGTCGACCGCGACGGCCCGACCCGGCTGGTCAAGCCGCCGCACACGCCCGGTCAGCTCGCCGACAAGTGGCGGGCGTTCGGCTGGCGGGTCCTCGACATGGACGGGCACGACATGCGGGACATCCTGGCGACCCTGCGCCAGGCGATCGAGCAGACGGACTCGCGTCCGACGGCGATCATCGCCCAGACGGTCAAGGGGAAGGGCGTGTCGTACATGGAGGACGACTACACGTGGCACAGCAAGCCGCTGAGCCCCGAGGACTACGCGACGGCGCTCGCCGATCTCGGCGCCGGGACCGAGGCGGTGAGGCAGTGATGATGACGCTCCCCATGGGCGTGGCCCAGCGCGAGGTGTTCGGCCGGGTGGTCGCGGCGCTCGCCGACGACGACCCGCGGATCGTCGTCGTCGACGGCGACGTGGCGAGCTCGACGAAGGCGGACATCGTCGAGAAGGCTCACCCGGACCGGTTCCTCGAGATGGGCATCGCGGAGCAGAACATGCTCGGGGTCGCAGCCGGCCTGGCCACGACCGGGCTCATCCCGTTCGTGTCGACGTTCGTCGCGTTCGCCGTGGTGCGGCCGCTGGACCAGGTGCGCGTGCTCATCGCGCAGACCGGCGCCAACGTCAAGATCACGCCGAGCTACGCGGGTCTGTTCACCGGGTCCACGGGGATGAGCCACATCATCGTCGACGACCTCGCGATCATGCGCGACATGCCCGGCATGGTCGTCATCGCACCCGCGGACGACGTCGAGGCCGAGGGCGCCCTGCGGTGGGCCGCGCAGTACGAGGGACCGGTGTACGTCCGCCTGGTGCGGGACGCCACGCCGCGGGTCTTCGAACCGGGGCGCCCCTTCGAGATCGGGACGGTCGCCGTCCTGCGCGAGGGCTCCGACGTGTCGCTGCTGTCCACCGGAACCCAGACGCCACGCGTTCTGCAGGCCGCGGACCTGCTCGCCGAGCAGGGCGTGGACGCGCGCGTGGTGCACGTGCCCACCCTCAAGCCGCTCGACGTGGACGGCATCGTCGACGCCGCGTCCACCGGGCGCGTCATCACCATCGAGGAGCACTCCGTGCTCGGTGGGCTGGGTGGCGCGGTGGCGGAGGTCCTCTCCGAGCACCGCCCGACCAGGCTGGACCGGCTCGGCTTCCAGGACGTGTATCCCGAGTCCGGGACCAACGACGACCTCCTGGACCTGTACGGCCTCACCCCGGCGAAGGTGGCCGCGCAGGTGGCCGAGCGACTCAGGCGATGACGGCGCTGCTCGCCTCGGCGGCGGCCTTGGCCGTCGCCTCTGCCTCGACGGCGGCCTGGAGCGCGGCAGGCGGCTCGTCCTCACCGCGGTGAGCGATGCCGACCTCCAGCCGTGCCCGCGCGAGCGCGAAGTGCTGACGCATCGCCTCGGTCGCACCCTCGAGGTCGCCCGCCAGGAGCGTGTTGAGGATCGGGGGGTGCAGGCCCACCGTCCAGTTCGGGTCCGCCCCGGGGCTGATCAGGGTGATGTACGCGCGCGTGCTCGGCTGCAGGTTGTGCCACAGCCGCAGGAGCTCGGCGTTGTCCGACGCCTTGATGATCTCCTCGTGGAAGGCCGTGTCGGCGATCGACAGACGCATCATGTCGCCCTCGGCCGCTGCGTGGTACATGTCCCCCATCCGCGCCGTCAGGGACGAGAAGTTCGCGCCGCGGGCCGAGGCGAAGCGGATCGCGAGCACCTCGAGCTCGGCGCGCACGGAGTAGGCGTCCAGGAGCTCCTTGGGGGTCTGGCGGTGCACCCGGGCACCGCTGAACGGCAGGATGTCGACCAGCCCGAGGGCTTCGAGGGACTTCAGCGCCTCCCGCACCGGGGCCTGGCTGACCCCGAGCTCCCGGGCGACCTGGACCTCGACGATGCGGGCGTCCGGCGCGAGCTCACCGGCGATGATCCGCTTGAGCAGGATCTCCTTGACCTGCTCCCACAGCGGCCCTGCCGAGCGGCTGACCATCCCCGCACCTCCCACCCGTACCGTTGGCCCAGTCTACCGAGATCGCCCCTCCCACCTGCGGTACTACGGCAGGTTGCGGTGAGGGTACACGGCTGGCGCGCTCCGCGCGCCGGATGATCGATGATCGGGCAAGCGCCCTTGCCCGCGAGGAGAGGAACGCGGATGCCCGAGTCGCCCACCAGGACCGTTGACGAGCACCTCGCCGAGATCCTGGAGCTGGTGAGCCCACCGCCGGCAGCCACGCTTCCGCTCGCCGCGTGCCTGGGGCTGACGCTCAGGGCGGACCTCACCGCCCGGCTGCCCGCTCCCCCGTTCACCAACTCCTCGATGGACGGGTTCGCCGTGCGCGCCGCCGACGTGGCCGGCGCGTCCGCCGGGCGGCCCGTCGAGCTGCCGGTCGCGGACGACCAGCCCGCCGGGCCACGCGGTGCGTCCGTGCTCGCCCCCGGCACCGCGATCCGCATCATGACCGGCGCTCCCCTGCCCGAGGGCGCCGACGCCGTGGTGCCCGTCGAGCTGACCGACCAGCCGCGCGGGTCGGTGCCGCTGCCCCCCGCGGTGCGCGTCCTCGAGCCCGTGGTGGTCGGCGCCTCTGTGCGCCACCGCGGCGAGGGCGTGGCGGTGGGCGCGCCCGTGATGCCGGCCGGGACCAGGCTCGGAGCGGCCGCGCTCGCCGCGGCCGCGGCGGTGGGCTACGGCGAGCTGCCGGTGGCGCGCAGGCCCCGGCTGGCCGTCGTCTCGACCGGCGACGAGCTCGCGGCGCCCGGTGAGGCGCTCGGCGGGGGCACGATCCCGGACTCGAACCTCACGATGCTCGTCGCGCTCGCGACCGAGTGGGGTGCCGACGTCCCGGTCGCCGAGCGGGTGGGTGACGACCCGGGCACGCTGCGCGCGGTCCTGGCCCGCGCGGCCGAGGCCGCCGACCTGGTGGTGACGTGCGGCGGGATCTCCGCGGGCGCGTACGAGGTGGTGCGCCAGGCCCTCGAGTCGCCCCGGGTGCGCTTCGTCCAGGTCGCGATGCAGCCGGGCAAGCCGCAAGGCCTCGGCACGCTGGCGGCCTCCCACGGGGACGTGCCGGTGCTCGCCCTCCCGGGCAACCCGGTGAGCTCGTTCGTCGGGTTCCGGGTGCTCGTCCGACCCGCCCTGGCGGTCCTCGCCGGCCGTGACCCGCACGCCGAGACCGCCACGGTGCCGGTCAGGGCTGCCGAGGCGTGGCGCTCCCCCGCCGGTCGCCGGCAGTACGCGCCGGTGCGCCTCGAGCCGCCGGAGCGGCCGGGCGAGCCGTTCCTGGCCCGCCCCACCCACCGGCTCGGCTCCGCCTCGCACCTGGTCGGCTCGCTGCACCTGGCCCACGCGCTGGCGGTGGTCCCGGCGGAGGTGACCCAGGTCGAGGCCGGTCAGGCGATGGCGGCGATCCCGCTCCCGCCGTGGTCACCCGAGCTGCCTGTGCAGGTCGCGCCCCACCCGCGCTGAGCGCCGTCGCCGCAGCGGCACGCCTACCGGGCATGAACCAGGGCGTTCGACGTGGGCACGACGTGGGTCCGCAGGCCGACGTCCAACCCGTAGGCGTCCGCGAGGAGCCGGCCACGCGCGCCGACCCCCAGGAACCGGGGCGCTCCGTCGAAACCGACCGCCTCGAGGTGCCGCAGCACCGCGTGCACGGTCGCGGAGTGCTCCCCGAGCGGACGACGGCGGGCCGGCCCACCCTCGTGAGGCGTGGCCGGCCCGCCGGCGACCGCGGGCGTCAGGCTGTCGCCGCCGCCGCCTCGGTGGCCGCAGCTGCCTCCGGGACGTCCCTGACCCCGTTGAGCCAGATGTTGATCCAGCCGATCAGGATGCCCGCGAAGCAGGACACGATCGCGACGATCGCCGCGCCGATGAGAAGGGCGTAGCTGTTGGTCGAGTGACCGACCCACGCCGCGCCCTGGCCCGTGAAGATCGACCCGAGGGTGAGCGCGATCCCCTGGAAGTACGCCAGCGAGCCGCCCTGGAGCACCTGGAAGAACTTCATCATCCACACGAACACGCAGAACCCGATGAAGTACGCCACGAGGATCGCGACGTCACCGGGCACCACCAGCTGTGCGCTGCCGAACAGGTCGATCAGCAAGGTCGCGAACGCCTGGACGGCCAGGGCGACGCCGGCACCGGTGAGGAACGCCGGCGCGAGCGTGCGCGCGCCCTTGAGCGTCCCGCCGAATGCGAAGTACTCCGCCCAGACCGCGAAGACGATCCACAGGGGGAGGCTGAACTCCTTCAGCCAGAGGCCGAGCGGGAGGGCGATCACCACGGTGATCGCGACCGCCAGCCACAGGGGCATGCGTTCCTTCTTCTCCATTGGACCCAGAACTCCTTTGTTCGACGCGGGCGTCGGTGCCCGCTGGGGGATGTCACGGGGGTGCGCTCAGGCGGCGCCTGAGCGCACCGAATCATCGATGATCGTTGAGATCGGCCTCACCCCCGTGTGGATTCGTCATGTCGTCCGTCCGCCGGGGTCAGAGCCCGGCCGCCGGGCGCCGCAGCGCCTCAGGCGTGTCCACGTCCCGGCCCTCGGCCAGGTCCCCGCACTCCACCGTGAGGGCGTCGTGCTCGGCGAGGTAGCGGTTCGCCCCGCGCTCCCCGCCCGCCTGGGCCGCCACCGCGTCCCAGTGGGCCCGGCCGAGGACCACGGGGTGCCCGGGTCGGCCGGCGTACGTCGCGCGGACCAGGGCGTCGGTCCGCCCGTCCGCTCTGTCCAGCACCCTCCGCACCGCCGCGGCGGGCACGTCGGGCAGGTCGACCAGGTGGACCACCGCCACGGCAGGTCGACGGGGGTGCTCCGCGGCCGCACGCAGGCCCGCGGCCAGCGAGGCACCCATCCCGTCGCGCCAGTTCTCGGCCACCACTGTTGCGACCTCGACGGGCAGTGCCGCGGCCGCCTCAGCGGCACGCGCCCCCAGGACGGCGAGCACGTCCGTGCAGCCGCCGTCGGCCAGCACCCGGGCGGCGCGCGCGGCCCAGGTCCCCCCCTCGACGGTCCCCATGAGTGCCTTGGGCGTACCCATCCGGCGGCCGGCGCCGGCAGCCAGGAGCAGCCCGAGCGCCCCGGCGCTCACGTCGACCCCCCGTGGATGCGGCCGGTCGTGTCACGCAGCTCGCGCCCGGTGCCGCCCGACCGGACCGCGATCACCTCGGCGACGACCGAGATCGCGGTCTCCTCCGGGCTGGCGGCTCCGAGGTCGAGCCCGATCGGCGCGCGCAGCCGGGCGATCTCCTCCTCGCCCAGGCCCGCACGGCGCAACGCCGCGACACGCTCGGCATGGGTGCGCCGGGACCCGAGGGCGCCCACGTAACCCGCGAGGCTGCGCAGCGCCGCGACCAGCAGCGGGATCTCGAACTTCGGGTCGTGCACCAGCGAGCACAGGACGGTGCGGGAGTCGAGGACGGTGCCCGCCAGGTAGCGGTGCGGCCAGTCCACGACCACCTCGTCGGCGTCCGGGAACCGCGCGGACGTCGCGAACGCCGCGCGCGCGTCGCAGAGCGTCACGCGGTAGCCCACCAACCGGGCGGCGGTCACGAGCGGGCCCGCGAAGGCTCCGGCACCGAAGATCAGCATGCGCGGTGCCGGGACCGCGACCTGCACCACGGCGTCGACCGGCTCGGCCTGCGTGTCATCGGGGGCGACCGTCACGGTGCCGCTCCGCCCGCACTCGACCAGCGCGCGAGCCTGCTCGGCCAGGGCCGAGTCGAGGGCCGGTGCGCCCGTGGTGCCCCGCACCTCCTGCGGCCCGACGGCCAGGTGCTGGCCGCGCAGGGCCACGGGCGAGACCACCGTGACCAGCGCGCAGCCCACCTCCTCGCGCTCGAGCCCGCGCAGCAGGTCCACGAGCGCCGGGGCCGGTCCGGGCGACACGACGAGGTCGATCTCGCCCCCGCAGGCCAGGCCCACGGACATCGCCGTCTCGTCGCTCACGCCGTACCGGGTGACCACGGGCCTCCCGCCGGCCAGGACGTCCTCGGCGGTCAGCACGGCGTCACCGTCCACGCACCCGGCCGAGACGTTGCCGATGATCGACCCGTCGGCGCGGACCACCATCGAGGAACCGACCGGGCGCGGCGACGAGTGCAACGTGCGGGTCACGGTCACGAGCGCGCACGAGACCGGCGACCCGAGTGCCTCGAGGATCTCGCGCACAGCTCTGGTTCCTTCCCCTCGCGGCCGCGCACGGCCGGGTGTCGCGCGGCGGGCCCGGACGGGCCCGCGGTGGCCCGGAGGCCCGGCGGCCAGGTGTGCGTGGCCGCCGGACCCCCGGGAACGTACCCGAGCGACCTAGGCCTGGGCAGCCTTGGCCTGCTCCCAACGTGCCTGGAACAGGGCGTAGACGGCGTCGGCGAACTCGGGGTCGTTGATGTTCGCGTCCATCTGCACGACCTCGACGCTCGGGTCGAGCGTCGCCAGCAGCGGGTCGAACATCGGGTGGAGGTCCAGGCCCTCCCACGGGCTGCCCTCGCGCGCGTAGTTGCAGGTCGCCTTCCACGGGATCGCCACGGCCTTGGGCCCCGGTGCGCGGTTCACGTGGTCGGCCACGTACTCACCGAGCTTGGTCATCTCCTCGGGGGTCGCCCGCAGGGAGCTGACGTTCGGGTTGTGCTCGATGACGTACCGCTCCGGGACGTCGAACTCCGGCGGGATCGTGGACAGCGCACCGAAGTTGAACGCCTCGAGCGCACCCGGGGCCACCACCATCGGGATGCCGGCGCGGATCGCGGCCTCCATGCGGTCGATGCCCGGGTCGAACAGACCCTTGTGCCAGTGGTTGAGGATCTCCGGCAGCGAGTAGTCGATCAGGCCGTCGATGACGCCGCCGTCGATGAGCGCCTCCATGCCCGCGCCCTCGCCGACCGCGTGGAAGATGATGACCTCGAAGCCGTCCCGCTCCAGCTGCTCGCGGATGCGCATCACGCCGGGCGTGGTGACGCCCCACATCGTGATCGCGACGAGCGGCTTGCTCCCGCTGGCCTGGCTCTGGGCGTAGCTGTAGCCCTTGGCCATGCCGGCGATCGCGTGCGCGGCGTTGCCGAGCACCAGCAGCGAGATCCGGTTGAGGCCCGCGATGTCGGTCACGGCATTCGCCATGATCAGGTCGGACGGGCCGACGTAGGGCTTGGTGTTGCCCGACCCCATCGTCGACACGATCATCTTCGGGAAGCCGATGGGCAGCTCGCGGAAGGCGGGGCTGAGCAGGTCGGTCCCACCCGTGCCGCCCATGCCGAAGACGGCGTCGATGCGGCCCTCGTCGTACAGCTTCTGCAGCACGACGCCGAGACCACGACCCATCGACAGGACCGCCTTGGTCCGACCGTCGGCGCCCTCCTTGCGCTCGGCGAACTCGGCCAGGTCGATGCCCGCGGCCGCGGCCACCTCGCTGGAGGGGATGTCCGGGGTGAAGTAGGGCTCACCGATCACCCCGCAGTCGACCATCAGGACGTCGACGCCCTGGTTCTCGATGCACTCCTTGACGTACTTGTACTCGACGCCCTTCGTGTCAAGGGTGCCGGCAAGACATACGGTCGGTTTCCTGGTCACGCAACTCCTCCTTTGCTACCACGGTGCCGAGGCACCGTCTCCACTGCGCTGTGGGCGGTATGTACGGCTCGACGGCGCGACCGGATCACGCCGTGGCGCCCACGGCGTGGCCGGACGGTCGACGGACCGGTGTTGCGTACGGCTCAGGCGATGGCGCCCTCCGCCGCGGCTCGGGTCGCTCTCCAGATGCGCTCGGCCGTCAGGGGGAGGTCGGTGACCTTGACCCCCGCTGCCGCCGTGACCGCCGCCCCGAGAGCGGCGCCGGTGCACAGGATCGGGCCTTCGCTCATGCCCTTGGAGCCGTACGGGCCTGGTCCGTCGTGGTTCTCGACGGAGCCCGTCAGGAGCTCCAGCGGCACGTCCTTGTAGGTGGGCACCCGGTAGTCGATCGCACTCGCGTTCAGCAGCCGACCGTGCTCGTCGAACACGAGTTGCTCCATGTCGGCCTGGCCGAGTCCCATGATCGCGCCGCCCTCCTCCTGGGCGACGACCTGGATGGGGTTCAGCTCGGTGCCCACGTCGCTGACCGACACGTGCCGGGTGATGACGTACTGGCCCGTCCCCCGGTCCAGCTCCACCTCGCTGATCGTGCAGTTGAACTCGTAGAACGACGCGTCGCCGCCCAGCGGGTGGCCCTTGCGCCCCTCGAGACGGCACGTGCCCTGGCCGAGGACCTCGCCGCGCAGCGCGCCCAGCCCGATCCGGGCCGCCTCGTCCAGCGTGACGGCACCCTCGGGGGTGAGGAGCGCACCCGGCTCGTCGTCGATGTCACCGGGGTCCGCACCCACGCGCTCCGCGTACATCTCCCGCACCTGGCGCCGCACGTCCCGGCAGGCCCGCAGCACCGCGGTGCCCATGAAGACCGTCGAGCGGCTGGCGGAGGTCTGCAGGTCGAACGGCACCAGGTCGGTGTCGCCGCTGATCACCTGGACCTTGCCCACCGGGACGCCGAGCTCGTCCGCGACGGTCTGGGCCCAGATGGTCCGGGCACCCTGACCCATGTCCGAGGTCCCCGCGTAGACGATAGCGCTGCCGTCGTACAGCAGTCGCACCAGGCTCTGGGACAGCCCGGAGGTCGCGCTGGACTTGATGCCGACCGCGATGCCGCGGCCGCGGTTCGGGGGCAGCGGATCGTCCCAGCCCGCGAGCTCCATGGCCTTGACGACGGCTTCCTTCCACTCGCCGTCGGCCTTGCCCGCGAACTCGCCCTGGACGAACTCCTCGCCGTTGTCGACCAGGTTGCGCAGCCGCACGCGGGCCGGGTCCAGCCCGAGGCGCCGGGCGCCGTCGGTGATCTGCGACTCGGTGGCCCAGCTGATCTGTGGGGCGCCGTAGCCACGCATGGCCGTGCTGACGGGCGTGTTCGTCAGCACCGCGCGCGCCTCGATCCGGCACGCCGGCAGGCGGTAGGGGCCGCCTCCCACGTAGCTGCCCTTGGTCATCACGCGCGGGGCGACATCGGCGTACGCGCCGATCTGGTAGTCGATCACGACGTGGTGGAAGAGGATGTCGCCCTCGGCGCTGAAGCCGGTCCTGGCATGGACCTTGGCGCCGGCCCGGCGGATCGCCGTCGTCGTCTCCGCCAGGTTCAGCGTGAGCCGGACCGTCCGGTCGAGCTTGAGGGCGAGGAACGCCATGAGCGGCTCGTACTTGGGGATCTGCTTGCCGCCGAAGCCGCCTCCGGGGTCCGGCGCGATCACGTGCACCTGGGTCAGCGTCTTGCCGATCAGCCCGGCGACGATCCGCTGCATGAGGTAGGGGTGCTGCACCGGGGTGTAGACCGTGAGCCCGCCGGCGTCGGTCGGCTCGGCGATCACCGCGAGCGGCTCGATCGGGAACTGGGTCATCATCGGGTAGCTGTAGGAGTCCTCGACGACGAGGGCGGCCTTGGCCTCCTGCTCGGTGAGGTCACCCCAGGCGATCGTCTGCTCCTCGATGACGTTGGTCTCGCGCAGCGGGTCGCCGGCCCGCTTGGTCGGGTCGCTCGGGTCCTGCACGAGGTGCGCGTCGGGAGCCAGCGCGGCGTCGAGCGTGTAGACCCCTGGCAGCTCGCGGTAGTCGACCGTGACGGCGCGCGCCGCCGCGTCGGCCTGCTCCTGGGTGAGCGCGGCGACGGCCGCGACCGGCTCGCCGTAGAAGTTGACCCGGCCGTCGGCCATCACCGGGCGGTCCTTGTGCGAGACACCGAACCGCGGCATCGGACTCGGCAGGTCGGCCGCGGTGAGCACGCCCACCACGCCGGGCATGGCCTCGGCCTCGGAGGTGTCGACGCCGAGGATGTCGGCGCAGCCCACCGGGATCGTCACGATCGCGACCTGGAGGGCCTCGGGGAAGTCCAGGTCGGCGGCGTACTTCTGCGCGCCGCTGGCTCGCTCGAGCCCGCCGTAGCGCTTGGTCCTGGTGCCGACGTTGCCGTCCGGCCGCAGGGTTCCGACCTCCTGCGCCTTCAGTGCGTCACCCACGGGTGCTCACCCTCTTCGTAGCGGTCTGGCGGACCGCCTCGACGATCCGGTTGTAGCTGGCGCAGCGGCACAGGTTCCCGGACATCGCGTCCCGGATCTCCTGCACGCTGGGGTCTGGGTTGCGGGACAGCAGGTACTCGGCGGACATCACCTGGCCGGGGATGCAGAACCCGCACTGCACCGCACCGTGCTCGAGGAACGCCTGCTGGAGGTCGGTCCCGCCGTCGACGGAGACGCCCTCGACGGTGAGGACCTCGTGGCCGTCGACCTCGGCGGCGAGCACCAGGCAGGAGTTCACCGCGTGGCCGTCGAGCATGACGGTGCAGGCCCCGCACTCCCCCTCGGTGCAGCTGCTCTTGGTGCCCGTCAGGCCCAGCTCCGAGCGCAGCGCGTCGAGCAGGGTGCGGTGGCCCGGCACGGTGAAGGTGCGGGGCTCGCCGTTGATGGTCGCGGTGACCGTCACCAGCGACTCGGTACCGACGCTCATGCCTGGGTCCTCCTCGTCGAGTCGAGGGCCGCCCGGAGGGTGCGGGCGGCGAGCTCCCGCACCATCGCGGCCCGGTAGTCGGCGCCCGCACGGATGTCCGAGATCGGCGTGGCCACGGCCAGCACCTCGTCGAGCACCGGGTCGAGTGCCGCGCGATCGGTCAGGTCGGTGCCGGCCGGCACGTCGACCAGCAGCGGAGTGGGCGCCACGGCGCCGAGCCCGAGCTGGATCCGGCCGTCGCCGTGCACGGCGGCGGCGACGCTCACGGTCGCCAGGTCCACCCCCCAGCGCCGGGTCAGCCGCTGGAAGGCGCTGCCGGTGCCCGGCACGGGGCGGGGCAGCTCGACGGCGGTGACGAGCTCGTCGCGCGCGCACGTCGTGGCGCGCGGGCCCACGAAGAACTCCGAGATCGGGACCACGCGCTCGCCGGCGGCCGACGCGATCCGCACCTGCGCGCCGTGCACGAGCAGCGCGGGGGCGGTGTCGCAGGCCGGTGACGCGTTGCAGATGTTGCCGACCAGGGTGGCGCGGTTGCGGATCGCCACGGAGCCGACCTCGCCCGCGGCCTGGGCGAGCGCCGGGTACCACGTGCTGACCGTGGGGTCTGCCAGGAGGTCCGCCATGGTCACGGTCAGGCCGATCCGCACGCCGCTCTCCGTCACGGCGAGCGGCTCGCCGTCGGCGAGACCCTTGAGGTCCACCACGACGCCCGGTGCGCTGTCGAGCCGATCGCCGAGCCCGACCAGGAGGTCGGTGCCTCCCAGCAGGGCCTTGGCCTCGACGTCCGTGCGCCCCAGCACCTCCAGGGCGTCGGCAACGGCGTGTGCCTTGTAGTACGTCACCATCGACGTAGACCTTTCCTCGAGCGACTGTCAGGAGCCGCCCGGCGCCTGCCCGGCGTCGGTCGGTGCTGTCAGGGATGGACGATGATCTTGATCGCACCGCTGGTGCGGTCGTTGAAGGTGTCGAGCGCCTGCTGGTACTCCGTCAGGGGGAAGTGGTGGGTGATGAGCTCGCCGGCCCGCACCCGGCCGTTGGCGACGAACGGCATGACGCGCCGCATCTCGCCCGCGGAGGCACGCGAGCCGACCAGCTCGAGCTCGTCGAGGACGAGCGGCTGGACGTTCAGCGACACGGCCTGCGTGGGGATGCCGACCATGGCGCACCGCCCCCCGCGCCGCAGCATGGCCATCGCCCATCCGAGGGTCTCGGGCACACCGGCGCACTCGAGCACGACGTCCGCGCCGAGCCCGTCGGTCAGGGCCCGCACGGCCGCGACCGGGTCGCCGTCCTTGGTGTCGACGGTCTCGAAGCCCATCGCGGCGGCCTTGGCGAGGCGGTAGCCCCGCCCGACGACCACGACGCGCGCGGCGCCGCAGACCAGCGCGCTGTCCGCCGCGAGCAGGCCCACCGACCCGGCGCCGGTGACCACCACGGTGTCACCGGGCTGGATGTTGCCGCGCCGGGCCACGTGCAGGGCGATGCTCGCCGGGTCGATCACCGCGGCCTCGTCGAAGGAGATCGAGTCGGGCAGCGCGAAGATGCACTTGACGTTGTGCACCGCGTAGGTGGCGTCGACGCCCTGATAGCTGTGGCCGTACTGCTTGTGCAGGCCCGGCTTGCCGTAGTTCTCGCAGAGGTTGTACCGGCCCTCGACGCACTTCTGGCACACGCCGCACGCGTTGTGGCTCGTGCCGGCCACCCGGTCCCCGACCTTCCACCCCAGCCTGTCGGCGCCCTCGCCGAGCGCGACGATCTCGCCGGCCCACTCGTGGCCCGGGGTGAACGGGAACGACGGTGGCCAGAAGCCCGGGTAGTCGCCGTGGATCAGGTGGGCGTCGGTGCCGCAGATCGACACCGCGCGTACCCGCGCCAGGACCTCGTTCGGGCCCGGCTCCGGCACCGGGATCTGCTGGATCTCGAGCACGGAGGGCTCGAGGACCACCAGGGCCTCCATCGTCTCTGTCATGCCTGTGCGTCTCCTGTTCGGGTGTGTCAGTAGATGGCGACCGGGTCGACCATCGAGCCCGTCGCGCCGCGGATCTTCAGCGGGAGCGCG
Source organism: Actinotalea lenta (assembly GCF_030586465.1). GTDB lineage: Bacteria > Actinomycetota > Actinomycetes > Actinomycetales > Cellulomonadaceae > Actinotalea > Actinotalea lenta. The sequence goes on along the minus strand of NZ_JAUQYP010000002.1, from coordinate 88,222 downwards.
ACGAAGCAGAACTCGTAGACCTTGCGGCGTGCGATCTCCTCGAGGTCGACGCTCTCGAGGATGTAGACGCCGTTCTCGATGAGCAGCGCGTTGTGCACGGGCTGGGGGTTGCCCTCCGGCCCGGGGTCGGGCGCGGGCTGGACCTCGAACGTCTCGGTGTCGGATCCCGCCGCGACCACGCCCTGCTCGAGCAGCCAGCGGGCCACGGAGATGTCCGGGCCTGCCGTGCGGTGCGCCGCGAGCTGCTCGGCGTCCGGCCACCAGCTCAGGTACCCGGTGCGGAACAGCACCACGTCCCAGGGCCGCACCTCGACGCGCTGTGCGGCCAGGATCTCCTTGACCTCGTCGACGTCGACCGGCTCGCCGGCCTCCAGGGACTGCACGCCGCGGTGCCCCGGGACGTCCACCAGCACGCCTCGGGTGAAGAAGGGCGGCAGGTGGGACGCGTCGCCGACCATCGGGCCGAAGTCGCTCAGGTGCTCGTCGGGGTTGCCCCCGCCGTACCAGTGCATGTCCTCGCCGATCGTCATGTGGGCGAGGGCGTCGACGTGGGTGCCCGAGTGGGACGACGCCATGAGGTACTCGGCCATGTAGCCGAGGCCCACGTCGTTGACCGGGCCCCACGGCTGGGCACCGGTGGCCCGGATGCCCCGGGGGGTGCGGTAGTTGAGCACCTGGAACGGCGGGTGACCGGGGAACAGCGGCATGCCGGGGAACCGCACACCGGCGAGCGACACCACGGTCCCGGTGCGGATCATCGACGCGGCCTTCACGACCTGCCCGGCCGGGAAGTCGGCCATCCGGCCGAGCTCGTCGTAGGTGCTCATCGGTTCCTCTCCTGCAGCGTCGCGCTCGTGCGCGGGCCGGGTGGCCGGGCCGGTCCTAAGCGTCATAGGTCTTGTCGAACTCGTCGAGCAGGACCTGCGGCGTGGCCGCACGGATGAAGAAGAAGGGCCGGGTGCAGAAGGACTGCAGGAAGTCGGCCCTCGCCTGTCGGCGCTCGTCGGTGTCGACGACGGGCATCGGGTGCCCGGGGGCGAGGAGCTCGTTGGTGAGCAGGTAGTTCTGCAGCGAGTGCAGCGCCTGGAACTGCTTCTCGAAGGGGATGAGCTCGGTGGTGCTCGGGTCGAAGTTGCCGTCGATCGCCGGGACCAGCACGACGTCGATCTCGGCCGGCTGGTCGGTGATCTCCCAGCGGGGCATCGTGCCCCAGAACTTCTCGACACCCTTGTTCGGGGCCGCCTTGTCGGCACGCTCGGTGCCTTCGGTGCGCTTGACCAGGAACGGCTCGACCGAGCCCTTGACGACGACGCCCTGCTCGTCGATCACCGAGGTCTCGGAGGCGACCTGGACGCCGCCGCGCACGCCGGCCTCGATCAGCGCCATGGACTTGCCGTGGTTCGACTCCCCGCCGAGGATCAGGACGGTCTTGCCCCGGTAGTTCACCGCCGCGGAGTGGAACGGGTGCAGGCCGATCTCCTCCATCCGGAGGGTCAGCATCGTCACGATCGCCTTCTGCAGCGGGCCGGCCGGCCAGTCGCCGGTGAAGGTCATGGTGTGACCGTCGTAGCTCACGCCCTTCTCGCCGTCCATCTGCCAGACGATGTCCGGGGTGTCCACGGTGATGTCGGGTGAGATGACGACCTCGGCGAGCCGGTAGTTGAGGAAGGTCAGGTCGTCGAGCACGTGCTCACGGGGCGCGTCGCCGTAGACGTCGACGCGCAGCGGCGCTCCGCATGCCGAGAACTGCTCCCTCAGCTGCAGCTTGCTGGTCATCCGGGTGTCCCTTCCTGGTTCACGAAGCCGGTCGTGGTCGCAGCGCGCCCGGGGGCTCCGCGGTCGCGTCCTCGCGCCCCGTTCGCCATCCCGATACGTGGTGCCAAGCCGCCGGCTCCCTTCGCGCAGCGGGTCTTGTCTACCGCTCCGCAGATCATCGATAATTCACTGTAGTGTACGGCCGTGAGGCGTTGTCAAGGAGCACACGAGGAGGTGGTGGCGCCGGGTGTCCCCCGAGGCTGCGGCCCTCGGCCCGGGATCGGTCGGTGACGTCCTCGTCATCGCGCCGGCCCGGAAAAACGGCATCTGACCTGTGATGGGATGATCTTCCGCCGATCCGGTGAACGATGGAGGCGGCCGCCAGCCCCTCCCCCCGGAACCCTTGGAGCGGCATCGTCAGCAGGTCGACACCTCTCTCATGAACAATCGATGAACCGACGTCGAGACGCCTCACATGCCCAGCTCGATCGCCCGGAGTCGGCCCGCACGGCGGAACGAGCGGATGAGCAGCACCGATCGAAGGAGACAGTCGTGAGCACCATCCCCACCATCCCGCACTGGATCGACGGCAAGCCGTACGTGGGCGCCGAGGACGTCGTGGTCCCCGTCGAGAACCCCGCGACCGGCGAGGTCGTCGGTCAGGTGGCCTCCGCCACCCCGGCCGAGGTCGAGACCGCGATCGCGAGCGCGGCAGCCGCCTTCGAGATCTGGTCGGAGTACTCACTCGCCAAGCGCACCGCCGTGATGTTCCGGTTCCGCGAGCTCCTGGTCCAGCACACCGACGAGCTGGCCGAGATCGTCACGCGCGAGCACGGCAAGGTCTTCTCGGACGCCAAGGGCGAGATCAGCCGCGGCCTGGAGGTGGTGGAGTTCGCCTGCAGCATCCCGACCCTGCTCAAGGGTGAGTACTCCGATCAGGCGGCGACCGGGATCGACGTGTACTCGTTCCGCCAGCCGGTGGGCGTGGTCGCGGGCATCACGCCGTTCAACTTCCCCGTGATGATCCCGCTGTGGATGTCGCCGGTCGCCCTCGCCACCGGGAACACGTTCGTGCTCAAGCCCCCGACCCGGGACCCGGGTGCCGCGATGTTCCTCGCGGAGCTGTGGAAGGAGGCAGGTCTGCCCGACGGCGCGTTCACCGTGGTGCACGGCAACCGCGACGTCATCGGCCGACTCCTCACCCACCCGGACATCGCCGCGGTGTCGTTCGTCGGCTCCACGACCACGGCCAAGCACATCCACGCCGTCGCCTCCGAGCACGGCAAGCGGGTCCAGGCCCTCGGCGCGGCCAAGAACCACGCCGTCGTGCTCGCGGACGCGGACCTCGAGCACGCCGCCGACAACCTCGTCGCCGCGGCCTACGGCGCCGCCGGGGAGCGCTGCATGGCCCTCCCGGTCGCCCTGGTGCAGGACTCGATCGCCGACGAGCTGGTCGCGCGGCTGACCGAGAAGGCCGCGAGGGTCAAGGTCGCCGAGGGCATGACGCCGGACGCCGACATGGGCGCGATCATCAGCGCGCAGGCGCGCGACCGGATCGTCTCGCTCATCACGTCCGCGGAGCGGGAGGGCGCCCGCATCCTGGTCGACGGTCGCGGGTTCGCTCCCGAGGGCTACGAGAAGGGCTACTGGGTGGGCCCGACCCTGATCGACGGCGTGACCCCGGAGATGACGATCAACAAGGAGGAGGTCTTCGGACCGACCCTGGAGATCATCCGGATCCCCGACCTCGCCACCGGGATCGCGACGATCCAGGCCAACCCCTACGGCAACGGCGCCGCGATCTTCACGTCGTCCGGCGAGGCGGCCCGCACCTTCGTGCGCGCGCAGGGCACCGCCGGGATGATCGGCGTCAACGTGCCGATCCCGGTGCCGGTCGCGTGGCACTCGTTCGGCGGCTGGAAGGAGTCGCTGGTCGGCGAGAGCCACATCTACGGGCCCGAGGGCGTGAAGTTCTACACCCGCGCCAAGGTCGTCACGCAGCGCTGGCCGCACCGTGCGGACAACGGGCCGGTGTCGTTCCACTTCTCCGGCGACGCGAGCAAGTAGGCACGAGGGCGGGCATCGCCGGAGCTTCCGGCGATGCCCGCCCTCAGCGTCCTCGGCCGCCCTCCGCGATCGTGCCTACCGGTGCACGACGAGCTTGCCGAGCATCCGGCCGGAGCCGACGGCCTCGTACGCCTCGCGCAACCCGCTCGCCGTCAGGCCCGGGATGAACCGTGTGGCCGTGCCCCGCAGCCTGCCGGCGTCCAGCTCGCCGCTGACCTGCTCGAGCAGGTCGCCCTGCCGGGCCATGTCCGGCATGCGGTGTGCGGGGCGGGCGAACACGTACTCCCAGTGGAACGTCTGCGAGCCGGGCTTGAGCGGGCCGACGTCGTGGTGCGACCCGTCGATCGCGACCAGGTGCCCCCACGGGCGCAGGAGGTCGGCGAGCACCGGCACGTCGGTGTAGGCGGAGATGATCGCGTCCACCCCGTCGGGGGCGACGGCTCGGACCGTGGCTCCGAGGTCCCGGTGGTCGACCACCTCGTGCGCGCCCAGGCCGGCGACCCACTCGCGGCTCTCCGGGCGGGAGGCCGTCCCGATCACCCGCAGACCCGTGAGCCGCCGGGCGAGCTGGACCAGGATCGACCCCACCCCGCCCGACGCCCCGACCACCAGCAGCGTCCCGGTGGTGCTCGGGCCGGCGCCCAGGTGGTCGAACAGTGCCTCGGCGGCGGTGAGCGTGGTCAGCGGCATCGCGGCCGCCTCGGCGAACGACAGGCTCGCGGGCTTGTGCCCGACGAGGCGCTCGTCGACGGCGTGCAGGTCCGCGTTCGCCCCGGGGCGGGTGTAGTCGCCGCAGTAGTAGACCGCGTCGCCCACGGTGAAGCGCGACACCTCGGGGCCGACCGCCACCACCGTGCCCGCGGCGTCGAACCCCAGGATGCGCGGGTCGGGGTGGGCGGCGCGCAGCGTCTTGACGTCCACCGGGTTCACCGAGACCGCCTCGACGCGTACCAGCAGGTCGTGCGCCTGCGGTTCCGGTGCCGGGACCTCGGTGTCGTGGAGCTCCCCGCTCACGGCGGAGACGGCATGCATCGTCATGCCGCCAGACTATCGATGATCCCCTCGAGGCTCAGGTCAGCCCGAGCAGCACCACCGAGGCGGCGGCGTGCACGAGCAGCCAGGCGAGCGGGAGGGCGCCCGGCAGGCTCACGGTGGTGCGGATCGGGCGCGGGACCGCACCCTCGCTCAGGTGCCGCCGCTTCCACACGGCGTTGAGCGCTTCCGCGGCGTGCACCGCGTGCTCCGGCGACCCGGGCGGGACACCGTTGACCAGGCCGTGCAGGTCAGGCCCGACGAGGGGCGGCCGGTCGCTGCGCAGCGGCCGCGCGACCAGCCTGGCCGCACCCGGAGAGACCCGGAACCCCGCGACCGCGCTCCACGGGATGACCCGGGTGACCAGGACCCCGCGGAAGGTGGCCGCATCCGGCGACCACGACACCCCCACGCTGAAGCCCGCCTGCAGGGCCAGGCCGCCCACGAGCCCGATCGCCAGCAGCGCCAGGGACACCCCGCGGTGGTCACCGAACGCACGGTCCGCCAGCCCCACGTCGAGGCACGCGAGTGCCGCGGCGACCATGCCGTAGACCATGCGCTTGCCCACGTGGGTTCCGCGCCGGCCCTGGCGCCACCCGACCGTCCCGTCGACGTCGACGGGCAACATGCGTGCCACGCACGCCAGTATGCCCATCCTCGCCGGGATTCATCGATCAGCGGGCCGCGCAGGCGCCGAACGCGGTTGCGCGCTGTCCACAGACTCACCGAACCCGCCACGGGCCCTGACGTGCGTTGCTAGGTTCCCAGATCATGGTGCAGGGGGCCGGGCGGTGGGCGTCGCGCGCGACGCGGTGGGTGATGGTCGCGGTCGGGACGGCGGTGTCGGTCACCGCGTGCACGGGCGGCGGACCGGAGCCGGGACCGGCGTCGACGCTCGCGTCACCGATCTGGGCACCGCCCACGGCACCGTCGACGGCGAGCGCGTCACCGACGCCGTCCGCGCCCACGGAACCCGCCAAGCCCGCGAGCTGGACCACCGGCGACGACGAGGCCGCGGTCGACGCCGCCGCGTACTTCCTGGACCTGTACAACTACGTCATCGCGACGGGCGACCTGACGGAGTGGGACGCCCTCGCCGATCCGGAGTGCCAGTTCTGCACCCACACCCACGACGACGTCACGAGCGCGTTCAGCACCGGCGGCCGCCTCGAGGGAGGCCGGCTCAGGGCTGCGGAGCCGACGCTCGTGGGCTACAGCACCACGCTGCACATCCACGCGGTCCAGTTCTCATACGTCACGGAACCTGCTGCCCTGGTCGCAGCGGACGGCTCGACAACCTCCTCGAGCGGATCGGAGTCCGGATACGCCATCGTCGACGTGGGCTTCATCGGAGACCGCTGGATTCTGGTCGAGACCGCTGCGCGCGACGAACCGGTCGCCCCTGAGACCGAGGCACGGTGATGATCCGGCGAATCGCCGCGCTCGCGCTCAGTGGCGTCCTCGCGTTCAGCCCCGGTCATGCGACTCAGCCCGGTGACAGCGAGTCGGGGACCACAACGTTCGGGGGCCGGACCGCTCCCCATGAGCTCGTCATCGAGGCCCACCGCGAGGCCACGCGCACGACGGGAGAAGGCACCCCACGGCCACGCTACGAACGCAGGAGGATCCCGTCGCGGTTCTGCGGCGGGGACGACGGCGTGGTCGCGCCCGGTCAACGGTGCGTCGCGGAGACCACCGGCGGCGTCGCCACCCGGCTGTGCGCTGACGGCACGCCGGCCCTGGCGCCGATGTTCCGCCGCGAGATCGACGCCGCGCAGAAGGCACTGGGCCCGTGGGTCCAGGTGGACAACGGCGGGTGCCCCGAGGACGCCCCCGCGGACGTGATCGTCACCGCCGCCGACTTCGCCGCACTCCCCCTCCGGCCGTCACCCGTCCACCTGCAACCCGACCGCGGGGAGGCCGTCGTCGGCATGGACCTGATCATGTACACCGATCCCACGCCCCAGGTCCTGGACACGACGATCCTCGGCGTCCCGGTCACCATCACCGCCACACCGGCCACGTACGCCTGGGACCAGGGCGACGGCCGACCACCCCTGGTGACGAGCGATCCCGGCACGCCGTACCCCCACCAGACCGTCGCCCGACCCTTCACCCACCACGGTGACTACGCGGTCACCCTGACCACCACGTGGAGCGGCCGCTACCGCGTCGACGGCGCAGGCCCGGACCACCCCATCGCCGGTACCGCGACGACCACCTCCGCGCCGGTCCCGATCCACGTCGTCGAGCTCCACGCCCACCTGGTCGCCAACCCCTGAGACCCATCCGAGGAGCGGCGTCAGCCCGCCGTCCCCACCGAGGCCTCGCGGAGGAGGTCCTGGACCACGCCGTCCTTGACCAGCCACGTGTCGTCGAACCGCAGGGACCCGCGCACGCCCCGCAGATCCTTCACGATGTCCCAGTGCAGGGCGGAGGAGTTCACCCCGCCGCACTGCGGGTAGGCGCGACCCAGGGCGATGTGCATCGTGCCGAGGATCTTCTCGTCGATGAGCAGGTCGCCCGTCATCGTCGTCAGCGCAGCGTTGGTACCGATCCCCAGCTCGCCGACCCGGCGCGCACCCTCGTCGCCATCCAGCAGGTCCCGCACGAAGGCGACTCCCTCCGCCGCCCGCTCGGCCACGACGTGGCCCTTCTCGAAGTCGAGCTCGAGGTCACGCACCATCACGCCGCCGAAGGAGAGCGCCCCCGGGAAGCGGATGGAGCCCTCCACCTGGGTCTCGACCGGCGCGGTGGCCACCTCGCCGTCCGGCCAGTTGGCGCTGCCCGAGAAGGGCACCCAGGTCCGCCCCGCCGTCGTGAGCTCGAGCCTGCCGTGCGCGTCCTCCACCACGACGCGCCGGGCCTGGTCGAGCCGGTCACAGAGCGCCTGCATCCGCCGACCCGCATCGGCCCAGTCCGCGTCGAACGAGGCACCCCACTCCCGCACGAGGGTCTCGCCGTCCAGCCCCATCGCCTCGGCCCACTGCGGAGTCGGTACCCGCACGAGCGCCCACCGCGTGCTCTCCCAGCGCATCGTCGAGACGAGGCCGCGCCCGTGACGCAGTGCCGCGATGCGCTCGGGCGGTGCCTGCACCACCGGGCTCGTCATGGCGCGGAACGACACGTGGACGTCCGACCACTGCATGGCCGCCGCCTCCAGCGGCATGGCCTGCTCGAGCACCTCGGTCGGGGCGTGCCGCAGCGCGCTGGCGTCGAACCGCTCGTCGGTCGCCAGCACCTGGACCACAGCCCCGCGGCGCCAGCCCTCCTCCACGAAGGCCGAGACGGCGGCCATGACCGAGCTGTCCGTCGTGAAGACGGACACCCGGTCGCCGGCCGCGAGCTGGACGCCGTCCGCGACGAGCGCTCCGATCCTGGCCCAGTCGATCTCCCCGCTCATCGCTCCTCCCCCGCCGCTGCGGACCGCGCCCGCGCCCATGGCGCCAGCGCCCTGTAGAGCTCCACCCAGGCCAGATGGTCGGCCCGGAGCCGTGCCGCGTGCTCGGCGTCGGGTCGCACGGCGTGCCGCTGCGGCCACCAGGAGCAGTCCGGTCCCAGGTCGGTCACCGCGCCGGTGCCGACCGCCGCGAGCAGCGCGTCGCCGTAGGCCGCTCCCGGGGAGTCCGCCACCTCCTGCGACAGACCCGTCACCGTCGCCACCGTGTGCGTGATGATGTCGTTCTTCGTGGCCCCCCCGATCGCGACGACGCGCTCGACGGGGACGCCGGCGCGCTCGTAGGTCAGGAGGGCCTCGGCGACCGCGTGCCCCGTGCCCTCGAGCACCGCCCGCGCGACGTCGGCGCGCGTGTGCTCCAATCCCATGCCGGCCACGGCGGCGCGGCTCGTCGGGTCCTGGAACGGCGTCCGTTCACCCGCCAGGTGCGGCAGGGCCAGGACCCCCCCGGCTCCCGGCGGCGAGTCGCCCGCGAGCTCGAGCAGCCGTCCGAAGGTCACCGTGTCCTCGGCCTCGGTCAGGGCCAGCAGGTCCGCGAGCCACCGGGTCGCGGTCCCGAGCGTCGCCGTGCCGGCGGCGAGCACGTAGGTGTCCTCGAGCACGAACGGCGCTGCCCACAGGTCGCGGTGGGTCAGAGGGCTCGAGCCCACCCGGATGAAGTACCCGCTGGAGCCGTACATCGCCATGAGCGAGCCGTCGGAGACGACACCCGCACCGACGGCCTCCGCCGGCGCGTCCGTGGTGCCCACGATCACCGGGGTCCCGACCGGCAGGCCGGTCGCGGCCGCGGCCGCCTCGTGCACCCGCCCGGCCACGTCGGTCGTCCACCCCAGCCGCGGCAGCCGCTCCTGTGCGACCACGTCCTCGAACCCGCTGACGTCCCAGCCACGGGACCGGAGGTCGTACAGGGGGTGGAAGTAGCCGGCGGTGGCGTGGTCCATGACCACCGCGCCGGTGAGCCTCGCCACGAGCCAGGACTGGCTGGTCATGAACCAGCGCGCCCGTTCCCACACGTCCGGCTCCTCCTCGCGCAGCCAGCCGATCTTGGGCCCGGCCGACTGGCTCGTCAGGGGGTTCCCGCACCGGCGGAACACCTCGTCCTCGCCCAGCCGCTCCGTCCAGGCGGCGATCTGCCGGGTCGCGCGCGTGTCCACCCCGTAGAGGATCGCGGGACGCAGCGGGGCGAGGTCCTCGGTCACCGCGACGACGCACGGGCCGATGGCGCTCACACCGACGGCCTGGATCTCACCGGCTCCGGGATGCTGCATGAGCTCCCTGGCGACCCCGGTCAGGCCTGCCCACCAGTCCGACTCCGGGTCGTGCTCCACGTGCCCGGGGTGCGGGGTCGAGATGCCGTGCCGGCGGCGGGCGATGGCCAGGACGTCCCCGTCGGCACCGACGAGGACACCCTTCGTCTCGAAGGTGCCGACGTCGATGCCGAGGAACGTCATGCCCGGAGCCCCCTCACCACCGCCATGAGCTCGGCGACCCGGGCGCGGTCGACCTCGTTCTCGAACACGCCGTCACGCTTGAGCGACGTCCCCACGATGGCGGCGTCGGCGTACTCCAGGCTCTCGGCCACGGTGTCCGGGCGCACCCCGGTGTTGACGAACACGGGCACGGCGCCCGCGTTCTCCTTCACGACGGCGAGCGTGGAGGTGTCCGTCGCGGCCCCCGCGGTGAGGCCGGAGACGCACAGGCCGTCCGGGGTGCCGTTGAAGACCGTCGACCGGGTGAGCTGGGCCAGGCTCCGCTCGGCCAGGTAGGCGGCCGCCTCCGGGACGATGTTGTACAGCAGGCGCACGCCCGTGGCGCCCATCCTGGCCCGGTGCCGGGCGGCCTTGCCGACGTCGGTGTTCCACAGGCCGAAGTCGGAGGCGTAGACCCCCGTGAACACCTCCCGGACGAACGACGCCCCGGTCGACACCGCGAGGTCGATCGACGCCACGCCGTCCCACAGGACGTTGACCCCGAAGGGGACCCGCAGCTCCGACCGGATCTCGCCGATCACCCTCGCCATCGCCACGGCGGTGATGGGCTCGGTGGTCGTCAGGTACGGCAGGCTGAACTCGTTGGAGATGAGGATGCCGTCGATGCCGCCGTCCTGGAGGGCCGCGACCTCCTGCCGGGCGTGCGCCAGCACCTTGTCCATGCCGCCGGCCGCGTCGTACCCCGGGTCACCCGGCAGGGCAGGCAGGTGGCACATGCCGATCACGGGCTTCGGGACGTCGAAGACCTCGCTCAGCCAGGTTGTCATCGTTGCGGACTTCCTCTCGTGTGGTCGTGGCGGCCCGAGGGCCCGGGCAGGGACCTGCACGTGCGGTCCCTGCCCCCTGGGGTGCTGCTGGTTCAGTGAGTGGCCGCGGACACGCGCGACCAGGCCTCGACGAGCCGCTGGAACGCCGTCGCCCCCGGGTCGGGCAGGCCGATGCTGCGCTCCTGGAGCCACGAGGCGCGACCGCGCCGCGACTGGAGCCCGGCGGTCTCCTCGACGGCGCGTCCGGCGGCGCGCACCGCTGCGTCCGTCGCTTCCGTGGAGTCCGACGACGTCCGCAGGGCCTCGGCCACCGCCGCGATGCCGTCGAGGATCGTCTTGTCGCCCACCTCGCTCTTGCCCCGCTGCGAGATGCTGCTCGCGGCCGCGGTGACGAACTCGGTGGCCTCGGCCAGCCCGATCTCGTCCTTGCCCTCCCACGTGCGCGACCCGTTGAGCAGGGCGCCCGCCACCAGCGCGGCCATGGTCGACGGGTTGGCGCTCGCGAACGCCTTGGCGCACGTGCGAGCGATCTCCGTCGGCGTCGCCGTGGGCGACAGCTTCTCGAGCTCCGCGACGACGGCGTGGGACCCGGCGGTGATCGTGATGCCGAGGTCGCCGTCACCCAGCGCCTGGTCGAGGTCGCGCAGCTCGTCCGCCGACTCGACGAGGATCTCGAGGCTGCCTCGGATGTGTTCGTTGAGGTTCGTGCCCTGCACGGGGATCAGCGCTCCTGGAAGAAGGGGGACAGTGCGGGTGCGTCGAGCAGCTGGAGCCGCGCGTCGTCGAGCTCGAGCAGCGAGATCGAGGCGCCGGCCATCTCGAGGCTCGTCGCGTACTCGCCCACGTACGGGCGCACGATCTCGATGCCCCGCTCGGCGAGGATCTGGTGGGTCCGTCGGTAGAGCAGGTACAGCTCCTCGAGGGGTGTGGCGCCCAGCCCGTTGACGAGCACCGCCACCCGGGCGCCCTCGCCCAGGCCGAGGTCCTCCAGGAGCGCCCCGACCACGTGGTCGGCGATCTCGTCGGCGGTCTCGAGCGGGCCGCGGCGGGAGCCCGGCTCCCCGTGGATGCCGATGCCGATCTCCATCTCGCCGTCCGGGAGCTCGAAGCTCGGCCTGCCGGTCGTCGGGAGGATGGTCGGCGCGAGGCCCACGCCCATGGTGGCCGTGTGATCCACGACGTCCTCGGCGACGGCGGCGACCTGGTCGAGCGAGTCGCCACGCTCTGCGGCGGCGCCGGCGGCCTTGTAGGCGAAGAAGATGCCTGCCACGCCGCGCCGGTCGAGCCGGCGGTCCTTCGGCTGGCTCGCGACGTCGTCGCGGCCCAGCACCGTGCGGGTCTCGATGCCCTCGAGCTCCGCGAGGTCGCCGGCGAGGTCGAAGTTGAACACGTCCCCGCCGTAGTTGCCGTAGAGGTAGAGGACGCCGGCGCCGCCGTCGACCGCCTTGGTGGCTTCGAAGATCTGGTCCGAGCTGGGCGAGCTGAAGACGTTGCCGATCGCGACACCCGAGCACAGGCCCTTGCCGACGTACCCCTTGAAGAGCGGCAGGTGTCCGGAGCCGCCACCCGTGACGATGCCGACCTTGCCGGTCAGCGGCGCGTCGGCGCGCACGAGCACGCGGAGGTCGTCGCCCGGCGTCTTCACGAGGTCCGGGTGCGCGAGCAGGATGCCCTCGACGAACTCGTCGACGAAGTCCTCGGGCTTGTTGATGATCTTCTTCATGACGCTCCGTCCTTCGTTACTTCTCGGCGGGAGTGGGTACCGGGCGGTCCTGCATCCCGGGTCGTCGGCGCAGCGGCCGTCGTCGGAACCGAACCTGGTCGAGCACCATCACGCCGATGAGGATGACGCCCTGCGCGATGGCGTACTCGTACGCGGAGAGCCGCAACGCCGAGAACCCGCTGGCCACGACCTGCAGCGTGAGCGTCGCCAGCAGGACGCCGAGCACGGTCGCGAAGCCACCTGCGGGGTTCGTGCCCCCCAGGACCACGATCACGATCACGAGCAGGACGTAGCTGCTGCCGTAGTCGGCGCTGGCTGACGGGTTGCGGCTCAGGAACAGCAGCCCGGCCACGGCGGACAGCAGGCCGCTGATGACGTAGGTCATCATCAGCGTGCTCCGGGGGCTGATCCCGGAGTAGCGCGCGGCCACGGGGTTGGCGCCCTGGAGCTGGACCTTGCGGCCGATCGGCGTGCGGTTGATGACCACCGCGAGGAGGACCGCGCACAGCACGAGGATGATCGTGAGGACCGGGATCCCGGCCACGGCGGTGCCGCCCATCGACCGCAGCGCGCTCGGCGCACCGGAGATGGTCACGCCGCCGGTCCACACCAGCGCCAGGCCGTTGTACAGCTGCATCGTGCCGAGGGTCGCCAGGATCGGGGTGATGCCGACGACGCTGACGAGGAAGCCGTTGAAGGCCCCGAGCAGCACGCCGACGAGCACCCCGACGAGCACGATGAGCGGCGCCCAGCCCTCCGCGGCCGCCTGCCCCTGCGCGTCGCCGACGGCCGTGTAGAGGCTGGAGACCGTGATCGCGGTGCCGTTGGCCATCGCGACCACCGACAGGTCGATGCCGCCGGTGAGCATCGCGATCATCACCGCGAGGGAGAGCAGGCCGATCTCGGGCGCGGCGATGCCCATGTTGGTGAGGTTCACGGGGTTCAGGAACACACCGGGTCGCTGGACCGCGAAGAACGTGAAGGTCAGCACGAGGAGCAGGGCCATCCGCCCGACCCCGTGCGCCACGTGCACACGTTCCAGCACGGCGGACCAGCCCGCCTCGACCCGGGAGTTGACGTCGCGCAGGGCGTTGCGCTGCTCGCTCACGCCGCCACCTCCTCGCGCTCGAGCGGGGGTTCCACGTCCACCGAGTGCCCGTTCGGGCGCCGGGCGCCGAGCGCCTGGGCACCCACGCCGAGCAGCAGCAGGATCCCGACGGCGGCGCGCTGCCACGTGCTGGGGATCCCGAGCAGGACGAGGTTGTTGTTGATGAGCTGGACGAGGACCACGCCGAGGACCGTGCCGAGGACCGACCCACGGCCACCGAAGATTGACGCGCCCCCGAGCACGACCGCGGCGATGATGTCGAGCTCGGTGCCGACGATGCTCTGCGGGTTCGCGTTGCGGCCCAGGATCACGTAGAGCATCCCGCCGAACGCCGCCAGGGCACCCACCAGCACGTACAGCCAGACCTGGGTCCGCACGACGTCGATCCCGACGCGTCGAGCCGCCTCCGTGTCGCCGCCGATCGCGTAGATGCTCCGCCCGAAGATGGTCCGGCTCAGCAGGAGCGCGACGAGGACGGCCACGACGACCACCGGGACAATCATGAAGTGCAGGTAGCCGCCGCCCGACACGTCCAGCAGGTGCGACCCGGCGAGGGCGTTGACCGAGTCGGGCAGGTCGGCGGCCGAGATGTACACGGAACCGATGTAGGAGATCAGCACGCCCTTGAAGATGCTCTGGGTACCGAGCGTCACGATCAGGGTCGGCAGGCGGAACCTCGCGATGACCACCCCGTTGACGAGGCCGAGCACGGCCCCCACGAGCATCGCGATGGCGATGATCACCCAGGGTCCCGGGTCCGCGCCGGCACCGATGACCCACTTGACCGTGGAGTACGCGGCGAAGATCGCGATCGCGGGGAAGGACACGTCGATGCCGCCGGAGATCAGGACCATGAGGACCCCGAGGGCGAAGATCAGGGGCACCATCGAGCTGCGGACCAGGGCGAAGAACGTCCCGGCGGTGAAGAAGGCCGGGCTGGACAGCGCCATCGCCACGACGACCACGAGGATCACCGCGACGAGCAGACCCTCGTTGTTGGGGCCCCGTAGCCGGGAGAGCCTGCCGCTCATGCCGCCATCCTCCGCTGGATCTCGTGGGCGTCGACCTCGTCGCCGGTGAGCTCGGAGACGACCCGGCCCTCGTGCACGATGAGGATCCGGTGACAGGCCGTGACCAGCTCGGGGATGTCGTCGGAGATGATGATCACGCCCATGCCCGCGGCCGCCTGCTCGCGCAGGATGGCGATGATCTCCTCCTTGGAGCCGATGTCGACGCCGACCGTGGGCCCGTTGAGCACGAGGACGGCGGGCTTGCGGTCCAGCCACTTGGCGAGCACGACGCGTTGCGCGTTGCCCCCGGAGAGGCTGCGCACCATGGCACCGACGTTCGGCGCCTGGATCCGCAGCCGCCGGAAGAGGTCCGCGATCGAGTCGCGCACCCGGCGCCGGTCCAGCAGGCCGCCACGGGCGCGGTAGGAGTCGAGCGACGCGGCGATCATGTTGTCCGCGATGGACACGTCGAGGAAGAGCCCCTGGGTGAGCCGGTCTTCCGGCACGTAGCCGATGCCGGCGTGGACGGCGTCCCGGATCGACCGGATCCGCCGCTCGGTCCCGGCCACCCGGATGGTGCCGGAGTCGGCGGGGTGGATCCCGAAGATCGCCTCGGCGATCTCCGACCGGCCTGAGCCGAGCAGGCCGGTGATCCCGAGGATCTCGCCGGCCCGCAGGGCGAAGCTCACGTCGCTGAACCCGCCCGCGCGACCGAGCCGGTCGAGCTCGAGCAGCACCGGTGCGTCCGGCGGCACCTCGCCCACCAGGCGCTCGTCGCTGACCTCGCGACCGGTCATCGCCTTGGCGATGGTGCGCGGCGTGTGGTCCGCGGCCGCGCCCGAGGCCACCTGCGCACCGTTGCGCAGGACCGTGACGCGCTGGGAGATCTCGAGCACCTCGTCGAGCTTGTGGCTCACGAACATCACGGCCACCCCGCGCTCCTGGAGCCGGCGCACGATGGTGAACAGGCGCTCGACCTCGGTGTGCGTGAGCGCCGTCGTGGGTTCGTCCATGATCAGGACCTTCGCATCGTTCACCAGCGCGCGGCAGATGGCGATCAGCTGGCGGTCGGCGACGGTGAGGTCGGCCACATCGGCGTCGAGGTCGAGCCGGAGGCCGAGGTCCTCGACCACCCGCCGGGCCGCCGCCCGGATGCGCGACCGCGACGAGATCCGGCGCCGGTCCGCGAGCTCGCTCAGCATCGCGATGTTCTCGGCGGCGGACAGGTTCGGGAAGAGCGAGAAGTCCTGGTAGATGACCTGGATCCCGCTGCGGATCGCGTCACCGGTGGTGAGGTGGCGGTGGGTGCGGCCGTTGATGACGACCGTGCCGGAGTCGGGCTTCTCGACACCGCTGATGATCTTGATGAGGGTGGACTTGCCGCTGCCGTTCTCCCCCGCCAGGCAGTGGACCTCTCCTGGCAGGAGCTCCAACGAGACGCCGTTGAGGGCATGGATGCCCCCGTAGGTCTTCACGACGTCGTGGACCTCGAGAACCGGTGCTGCGGACGGGGCCATGGGAATCCCTCGGGTATCCGACACGACCCGGGTGGGCGAGGTCGTCGCCCACCCGGGTCCTGTGCAGGCGGCTGCTAGAAGTTGTACTGGTCGACGTTCGACAGGTCGACCGCCACTCCGGCGTCACCGGCGTAGGCGTTGTCCGCCCCGTCGAGCTTGACGAGCGACTCGTACCCGGGGACGCCCAGGTCCGTACCCTCCTCGATGGTGCCGCCCTCGGCGAGGATCTTCGCGACCGCGAGCTGCGCCTTGCCGGCCATCGCCGGGTCCCAGAAGAAGATCTTGTCGATGGCGCCGCTGTCCAGGTAGCCCTTGGCGACCGACGGGATGCTCGTGCCCATGACGCAGATGCTGTCCGTCTTGCCGGCCTCCTCGACGGCCCGGCCGATGCCGACGACGTCGGTGCCGGCGGAGCCCTGGAACGCCTTGATGTCGGGGTACTTGGCGAGGAGCTCCTTCGCCTTGTTGTAGGCGACCTCCTCGTTCTCCTCGGACTCGATCGGGTCCTCGACACGGGTCATGTCAGGGAAGTCGGCCTGCTGCTTCTCGTACGCGCCCTGCACCCACTCGGAGTGCGAGCCGTTGGTGAGGCGCCCGACGAACTGGACGTACTGGCCCTCCCCACCGGTGCACTCGCCGAGGTTCTCCATGATCTGCGCGCCGTAGGCCTTGTTCTCGAAGCCCTCGATGTCGATGTCGACGTTCTTGATGCCCACGGCCTCGTGGCTCACCACGACGATGCCCGCGTCCTGGGCCTGCTTGAGCACGCTCTCGAGGCCGGCGAGGTCGTTCGGGACCACCGAGATGGCGGTCGGCTGCTGCGCGATGAGGTCCTGGATGATCGCGACCTGGCCCTCGTTGGTGGCCTCGGACGGGCCCTCCTCGCGAGCGTCCATGCCGGTCTCGTCGGCCCACTCGTTGACGCCGACCTCCATGCGGTCGAACCAGCCGATGCCCGTGGCCTTCACGACCACGACGTACGCGCCGTCCGCGGCCCCGCCCGACGAGCTCGATCCGCCGTCCGTGCTTCCGGTGCCGGGGTCCCCCCCGTTGACCGAGCTGCAGGCCACGAGCGCCATCGCGAGCGCGCTGACCATGGCTCCACCGGCAAGTCTCCTGTGCCTCATGTGGTCACTCCCTTGTGATTGAGCACTTGCGCCGTTGCCTGCGGCGGCACGTGAGCAGACGCTAGAGCGACATCGCGCGTCGTGTCAACGGTTTCCTGCACCATTTTCTTGAGCCTGCGCACGCATCTGCGCGTTTTCGCGCACAACGCGCGCTAGAGTGGTGCGCGGACAGTCAAGGGAGGCCGTGCCGTGTCGCGACAGGCGGAGATGGTGGACCTGCTGCTGGAGCGTGGTTTCGTCTCCGTGGCGGAGCTGGCCCGGCACTTCCAGGTGACCGAGTCGACGGTGCGGCGGACCCTCGCCGAGCTCGAGGCGCGCGACCTCGTGCAGCGGACGCACGGCGGCGCGCTCCCCATCCGCCAGACCGACGCGCCGATGGACCTCAAGCAGTCGCTGCACCAGGCCGAGAAGCGCGCGATCGGGCGCGCGATGGCGCAGCGCATCCTCCCGGGCCAGACCGTCCTGCTGGACAGCGGGACGACCACGCTCGAGGTGGCCCGGCACCTGGAGGCCCGCCAGCTGACGGTGGTCACCAACGACCTGCTGATCGGCACGGCGATCGCCCGGAAGCAGAACGCGCACCTCGTCTTCATCGGCGGCGAGCTCCTGCCGAACGTCTACACCATGTGGGGACCCACGTCGGTCCAGCAGCTGCAGAACCTGCGCGTCAACGTCGCGGTCTTCGGCGCCGACACCGTCACCGAGGACGGCATCTACAACACGTCCAGCTACGAGCTCGAGCTCAAGCGCGCGATGCTCTCGATCGCCTCGCAGGCCTTCTTCGTCGCGGACAGCTCGAAGTTCGGGCGGGAGGCCCTGTTCAAGGTGTTCGACTTCGACGCCTTCACCGCGGGGATCACGGACGAGCTCATGCCGGCGATCCGGGCAGCCCAGTTCCCGGTGCCCCTCATCCGAGCGAGCATGTGAGGTCGAGCGCGCACGGGGGCGCGGCTCTCACCGCACCCCCGTGCGGCGCCGCTCAGGTGTGCAGGACCGCGCGCGAGCGCAGCCGCCCTGCGGCGAGCTCCTCGAGCGCGTGGGCGGCGTCGGCCATGGGGAACCGCTCGACGACCGTCCGGATCTTGCCCTCGGAGGCGAGCCTGAGCACGGCCCGCATCTGCTCCCGGTTGCCCAGGATGGAGCCCTTGATCGTCTGACCCTTGTTGAAGTGGAAGTCCTGCACGGTGATCGGCACGGCGTTGACCAGGGTGCCGCCCCACTTCAGGGTCTGCATCGCCTGGGCCGTGACCGCGTCGGAACCGGCGAAGGTGAGGACGGCGTCAGCGGAGTCGGCGATCGCCTCCATCGCGGCCGGGTCCCTCGAGTCGACGGTCCGTGCCGCCCCGAGCTCACGCGCCACCTCCAGGTGGGCCGGCGTCCGCCCGACGGCGACCACCTCCGCACCGGTCAGCGCGGCCATCTGCACGGCCATGTGCCCGACCCCGCCCAGGCCGAACACCGCCACGACGTCGCCCGGGCCCACGTCGATCTTGTCGACCACGCCGTAGGCGGTGATGCCCGGGCAGAACAGCGGTGCCGCCTCGACGAGGTCCAGGTTCTCCGGCACGTGGTACGTGTGGTCCGCCCACGACACCAGGTACTCGGCATAGCCGCCGTCGACGTGCTCACCGGTGATGATCCGCCGATGGCACAGCTGTTCGCGCCCGCTCGTGCAGAACTCGCACTCCCCGCACGTCCACCACAACGGCTGGACGCCGACGGGATCTCCGACGGCGAAGCCCTCCACGCCGGCGCCGACGGCCTCGACCCGCCCCGTCGCCTCGTGGCCGGGGACGATCGGGCTGATGGCGGGGACCCCGCCGTCGACCCAGTCGCCTTCGATCATGTGGAGGTTGGAGCGACAGACGCCGCATCCCGCGACCTTGATGAGGAGCTGGCCCTCACCGGGTTCGGGACGGTCCGTCTCACGCCAGGTCAGCGGGTGCTCGGAGATGGGGGCAGGGGTCAGGAGCTGGTTTGCGTGCATCGTTGCCACGCCTAGGACTATAGGGGTGGCGGCAGCCGCACTCGAACCGTTTCGGGTGCCGGTTCGTACGATCTCGGGGCGGCCCTCCCTCGCGCGCGGCGCCGTCAAGTTGCCGGCCGGATCGTCAGACCGGCCGTCCCGCGACGAGGACGGCCATCGCCCGGTCCCACTCGGCGACGAGGTCGACCTCGTCGGGCGCGCGCAGCCACTGCTCCTCGAGGCCCCCCATGAGCGCGAGCACCTGCCGCGCGAACGACCCCGGTTCGGCGACCGTGGCGACGAACAGCTGCCGGAAGAACCGCAGCGCCCGGGCGTCCCGGTCCCGGAAGAACTGGTGACTGGGGTGCCCGGGCTCGAGCGACTCGTTGCGCAGCACGGAGTACAGCCGCACGATCTCCGGCTGCGACGCGTTGCGCTCCACGAGGCGGTGCAGGCAGTCGACCGCGTCCTCGAGGCCGATCTCGAAGGCGTCGGCGAGGGCGTCGACGGCGTACTGCTCCATGAGGCCACCGAGCGCCGCGACGTCCCGGGCGTCCCGCTCCTCGAGCACCGCGGTGAGGAGCTGGTCCTTGCTCCCCACGTGGTGCAGCAGGCCCGCCTGGGTGAGCCCGCAGCTGTCGGCGACCTCCTGCACGGAGAACCCGAAGTAGCCGCGTTGCCCGATGATCCGGGTGGCCTCGTCGAGGATCTGCTGGCGCCGTGCGGCCGCGGACATCCGCACGCGGCCCGCTCCCGGTCCGGTCACGTCGTGGCCGGGAGGTGCACGAGGACAGCGCCGGCGTCGTGCGCATGGGCACCGACCTCGAGGACGACGGGCACGTCGGGCAGGTCGATCTGCCGCGTGTCGCCGTTCCACCTGCCCAGCGGCGTGAGCGAGACGGGGACCTCCACCTCGGCCCGCTCCCCCGCTGCCACCGCGACGGCCGCGAAGCCGACAAGGGCGGTCTCGCCCGCACTCTCGGCGCGGCGCCCATAGACCTGCACCACGTGGTGCCCGTCGCGTGCACCCGTGTTGGCCACGTGGGCAGTGACCGTGGTGCGGCCGTCGAGGACGGGGCCCGCGGCGGCGTCCTCGACGGCGTAGGTGGTGTACGCGAGGCCGAACCCGTGCGGGTACGCCGGCTCGACGCCGAGCCGGTCCAGCAGCCGCTGACCGTGGTAGCGGTCGTAGGTGATCGCGGTCGCGTCCCGGTCGAAGGAGGGCAGGTGCTCGGACGACGTCGGGATCGCGAAGGGCAGACGCCCCGACGGGTTCGCCGCGCCCCGCAGCACGTCGGCGAGGGCGTGGCCGCCCTCCATCCCGGCGTACCACATCATCACCACGGCCGGGACGTCGTGCCGCCAGCGCTCCATGAGGACGGTCCCGGCGGCGACCACGGCGACGACGGTGCGAGGGTTGGCCGCCGCGACCGCCCGGATGATCTCCTCGTCGACCGGCCGGAGCGTGAGCGAGGCGCGGTCCCCGCCCATCACCTCACCGCCGGTCATGACGACGTTCCGCTCCGACGCGAGGGGGTTCCCCTCGGGGGCAGGCGGGAACAGCGCCAGCAGGTCCGGGTTGGTCATGGTGTCCGAGCCCACGTACTCGCCCTCGTCGACGTGGTCGAACCCGGTGACGACGATCGCGACGTCGGCGGCGTGGGCCGCCTCGGCCGCGGCCGCCGGGTCGTCGTCGGTGACCAGCACGACGTCGGCGTCGGGGTAGGCGGCGCGGATGCCGTCGACCGGCGTGACGTGGCTGGGGGCGCGCACGTCCGACGAGCCCTTGTCACCCATGTTCGGCGCGGTCGCGAGCCGCCCGATGACGGCGATCCGCGTCGTCGAGGGGTCGAGGGGCAGGACGGGCGCCTCCCCGACCGGGTCGTTCTTGAGCAGCACCATCGCGCGGGCCGCGACCTCCCGCGCGAGGGCGCGGTGCTCGTCGTCGGCCATGACCGAGACGCCCGGCGCCTGAGGCGTGCGCGCGGCGTAGGAGCGCAGCTGCGCGGCGAGCAGCCGGACCCCGGCGCGTTCGACGAGGTCCCACGAGGTGCGGCCGTCGGCCAGGGCGGCCGGCAGGTCCCGGGCCCGCTGCTGCGCGAACGGCTCCTCGAGGTCCAGGCCCGCGTGGAGCGAGGCCACGGCGTCGCGCAGACCCCAGATGAAGTCGGAGACGGTGATGCCGTCCCAGCCCCACAGGTCGCGGAGCACCTCGGTGAGGAGGTACTCGTTCTGGCCGCACCACTGGCCGTTGACGGAGTTGTACGCGGACATGATCGCGGCGACACCCTCGTCGACCACGCGCTTGAAGTGCGGCAGGTAGACCTCGTGCAGCGTTGCCTCGTCGGCCGTGACGTCGACGGTGAACCGGGCGTTCTCCATCGAGTTGAGCGCGTAGTGCTTGGCGCACGCCATGACCCACCGCTGCGTCCCGCGGGTCAGCGCCGCGCCGAGCTCACCGAGGTGGTACGAGTCGTCGCCGTAGGTCTCCTGCGCGCGGCCCCAGGCGGGGTGGCGGGGCAGGTTGATGCACACGCCGCCGAAGAAGTTGCCGCCCATCGCGCGTATCTCCTGGCCGATGGCGTCGCCGACGCGCTCCTCGAGCGCGACGTCCCACGTCGCGCCGCGGGCCATCGAGACGGGGAACGCGGTTCCCTGGCCGGCGACGCAGCCGCGCGGCCCGTCGACGAACCGGACCCCGGGGACCCCGAGCCGCTCAACCTGGCCCTGGACGATGGGCCGCAGGTTGTAGCCCTCGAGGAACATCTCCGCCATGCCCTCCCAGAACGGGGTGTCCCCGTCCAGGAGCCCGAGGCGCTCCTCGTCCGTCAGCTGCGCGTAGAGCCGGCGGGCGTGCTCGGTCGGGTCGTCGCCGGAGCGGACGGCCTCGACGGCGGCGTCGAACGGGCTGGCCTGGGTGCTCATCACGGGACTCCTTCGTCGCGTTACCTACTAAGTGGTCGGTCGGTAGGGCGATTCAGCCACGGGGGCGCGCGGGGAGTCAAGGGGCGGCGGGGAGGCGCGCGGGGGCAGGCGCCCAGGTGCCCCGTCAGCCGGGATCCCCCGCAGAGGGCGACCGATCTCCTCGGCACGGTCGGTGAGGAGGTCGACGATGCGCTGGTCGGGACTGCCGCCGAGGCCCGCCACCAGCCCAGGGACCTGGTCCGCGGTCACCGTCACGAAGTACTCGCAGTCGCCCGCACCTGACAGGTCCTGCCCTTCGAGGATGATGGCGCCGTCGCTTCGGATCACCACATCCACGTGCAGGGCGCCGTCATCGAACGGGGAGACCCGCATCTCTCGTCTCCTTGCCGTGGGATAGGACGAGGCAGGACCAGGCGACCCACAGCGGCGCGACGATGGCCCGGCGTCTCCACCGCGTAGGAGTTCGGACGCGGATGTATGAGCCGAGAATGGCGCGGGCTCCTTCACGCCGCCCGCCTGCACCGGTTGACTACTCACACACGTACGGCGCCGAGGCGTGATGACCCGGCGCACCACCAAGGGAGCTGCAGGTGGCAGGTCACGTCTTCGTCCTCGGCGCACGACTCGAGCACCTCGACTGCGACGCCGTCGTCATCCCGACCGACGCGTACTTCACCGTGGAGCCGCACTGGGCGCCCGCCCTGGGCATTGGCGATCACGCCGCGGGAAGCGACACCTGGTACGACCTCGTCAACCACTTCCGCCCCGGCCGCTGGAACCAGGACCGCTTCGGCAAGGCGAGCACCCACGTCCACCCGAAGACGCCGAAGCCGACCTGGTTCGTTGACGTCGCGCGCTACACGTCGGGCACCGGACGTGCGGACGAGCTCGCTGCGGCGAGGACCGATCTCGACGCGCTCCTCACCAGACTCCGCCTCGCCCTGGAGGAGATGGCCGCGGAACTCACAGGCCAGAGAGACGGCGACTCAGGTCGATCCGTGCCCCTGATTGCCGTACCGACGCTCGGCGTCGCCGGTGGCGGCTTCGGACAGATCCGCGGCGAGGTCATCCGCCAGCTGCTCCGCACCTGCCAGGAGTTCGTCGCCCAGAACGAGCTCGACATCGCGATCGCTGCCTTCCGCGGCTCGGACCTCGCGGCCTTCCAGGCAGAACGCCGCGCGAACGACAGGTCGCACGGCGAACTCGGCGACGACCTCACCGCCGCACGGGACCTCGCCGAGTGCGCACGCGAAGGCCGTCTCGCGCTGTTCCTCGGGGCAGGCGTGAGCATGAGCGCCGGCCTACCCTCCTGGGACGGTCTCCTCGACGAGCTCGGCAGGGCCCTTCCAGACACCCCGCGACTGAGCGACAAGGCGTCCCCCCTCGACCGCGCGGAACTCCTCGCACGGCTCTATGCAGAAGAAGGCACCGCACGCGCCTCCCTCGGCCAGGCCGTCACAGACCGGATCTCCGGCCACGACAGATATGGGGTCGCCCACGCCCTCCTGGCCGGACTGGGGGTCCGCCACGCCGTCACCACCAACTACGACCAGCTCTACGAGAGGGCCATGGCCGACCAAGGCCACAGCGCGCTCGCCGTCCTGCCGGACGCGACGACCGAGCCCCACGAACCGTGGCTTCTGAAGATGCATGGCGACGTGACCCGACCCGAATCGATCGTCCTGACCCGTGCAGACTTCGTCGGCTACCAGGCACGCTCGGGCCCCATGGGCTCCGTCGTCCAGGCGCTCCTGATGACCGAGCACCTACTCGTCGTGGGGTCCTCCATGACCGACGACAACTTCCTGCGACTCGCACACGAGGTCATCGCGTTCAACGGATCCGCGCGCGAGCTCGGCACGATCATCACCTTCCAGGTCGACGATGGAACGAAACGCCTGTGGAAGGGCCGCTTCCGCTACCTCGGCGTCGGGGGCGCCGGAACCACGGGCTCCGCCCAGGCCCGTCGCCTGGCGATCTTCCTGGATGCCCTGGCCATGTACGCCTCACCACCGCTGCACCTGCTGGATGAGCGCTACTCGAACCTGCTCAGCGACCGCGCCCGTCCCGTCGCGGCACAGGCACGAGAGCTCGCGTCCGCGATCCATGGCCTGGACCCTGTCGACCGCACCCTGTTCACCCGAATCGCAGAGGCGCTGGACGCGCCCCTGGACACGCCGCACCGCTAGACACACCGGGACCTGGACCGCACCGCGACGCTCACGCCGGCCGCCACGCGTCCGCGTCG
This sequence comes from Actinotalea lenta, assembly GCF_030586465.1. GTDB lineage: Bacteria > Actinomycetota > Actinomycetes > Actinomycetales > Cellulomonadaceae > Actinotalea > Actinotalea lenta. Next base: position 64,030 of record NZ_JAUQYP010000002.1, on the reverse strand, counting down.
GCCAACCGGCGCTTCACGCCCTCGCCACCGATCGCCTCCAGTTCGACCCGAGGCCCGACGACCACCAGCAACGCCCTCGCGCGCGACATGCCCGTGTACACGATCTTCCGGGCGCGCTCCAGGTCGTGGAAACCGTTGACCGCGAGCACCACCGCGGTTCGTTCCAAGCCCTTGAACCCCAGCACGTGCCCGTAGAACACGTCCTGGCCGGCGAAGAACTCGTCCCAGTACTCCGCGTAGCCGTGGTAGCCGACCGCCTCCACCTGCAACGGGTGGCGCCGCCCCGTCGCGAGCAGCGCGACCTGCCCCGGCGCCCATCCGTCCGCCAACAACGCCTCGACCGCGTCATCCCCGGCACTGATCGCCTCGTCGAACGACACGTCGACCAGCCGGACGGGCGGCCCGGCCATCCCCCTCGGCTTGACCATCCCGTCGCCGAACGAGCCGAAGGTCTGCGCGATCTGCCGGGTCGAGCGCAGGTTCTCCTCCAGCGCGATCGCCGCCAACGTGATCGGCGCGGACCCGTCCCGGTCGAACACGTGCTGGTCCTCGTCCGAGAACGCGATCAACCCGCCGGCGTCCGGGTCGCGCAGGCACCGCAGCAGCGAGGGCCACCACAGGTCGGAGAAGTCCTGCGCCTCGTCCACCACCACGGTGTCGAAGAGCTCTTCCGATGGGCGGGCGACAGCGAGCTCGCCCAGCTGCAACGGCAGGCGCCGCTCGTAGTAGTCCGAGTCGTCATCAGAGCCCGCCTCCGCACCCCACGACAACGGCAGATCATGGAACAGCCCCACGTACGCGGGCCTCTCCACCGGCTTCCACTCGCCGGTCATCCGCTCCAGGTACCGGCCCAGCCCACGCGAGTAGCAGACCAGGGCGACCCGCTCCCCCGCTCGGGCCCGACGACGAGCGACCTCCAACGCCATCCACGTCTTCCCACTGCCCGCACCACCCACGACCCGCATCCGGTTCAGATTCCGCAGCGCATCCAGCAGCTTCGCCTGATCGCGGGTCATCTGCTCGATCGCGTCCTCGTGCTGCGCGGCCAACGCCAACGCCTCCACCTGCGACGGGAACGACCCAGCCAGGTAGTCCACCAACTGCGCCAGCGCCCCGACGTCCAGCGGCGCATGGCCAGCACCGTGGACCTCGATCGCGCCGCGCACAGCCTCGGCAACACGAGGCAGGTCCGAGCGTCCGAGCAGCATCCCCGACGGCGCCTCCGGACACTCCCACTCCGCAGACACGTCCGTGTGCGGCACCACCACCAGATGCGCGGTCCTCGCAGACGCCGCACCCAAACCACGCTGCGCCAACAACCGGGTCAGCATGTGCCGGGCATCCTGCACCTGCCCGAACGGGTCGATCACGTGCCTGCGCTCGCCCGAACCCTGAAGCCACCGGCCGCGCTCGCGCGTCACGCGCCCGCCCTTCACCTCCACCGCCGCGATCCCCACCCCTGGCCACAGGACCAGACAGTCGATCTCCCGCTCGACGCCGCGCTCCACCATCGACAGACCATGCATCAGCACCGCATCGTCCGGGAGCTGGTCGCGAAGGTGCTCCCACACCGTCCGCTCCGCGCCGCCGTCTCGGTCGGCAGCCGGAGGTTCGGGCGGGTACAGATCGGGCACCCGAACTGTCTACCGCGCCACCGCACGCAAACGGCAGGAGGCTCCCCGCGATGGACGAACATCTCGTCCTATCGGCGGATCCGCCCCAGCTGCTCACCGCTTCCCCTCGCCGAGTCCCGGTCGATGGAGGCTGGCACGACGGCCGCCGCGGTCGAGGCGATCTCAGCCCGTTCGACGAACGCGCACAGCGCAGACACCAATCTCATCTGTTCCACGTCCCGAGGCCGGGTGTCGAGCAGCTCGTCGGTGCAGACCAGGTAGGCCAGGCAGCGGGCCCGGCTGATGGCGACGTTGAGCCGGTTCTTGGAGAACAGGAAGCTGGCGTCGCGAGGCATGAACTCGGCCGAGGACGTGGCCATGGAGAAGATCACAACGGTGGCTTCCCGACCCTGGAACTTGTCGACCGTGCCGACCTCGACGCCCGCGGTCACCGGATCCGCCGCGAGGACCCTCGTGAGCAGTCGACGCTGGTCGTTGTAGGGGGCGACCACGATGATGTCGTCGACGGTGATCGGCCGAGTGGCGCCCTCGCGGTCGGTCCACCTGGTCCCCACCAGGTCTCGAATCGTGGCGGCGACGGTGGCCGCCTCCTCAGGGGACTCCGTCGAGCGTCCCATGTGCTCGGCGCGGATCCACCGCAACCCGGTCCCGGCGTCGGTGCCCTGGCGGGCGCAGCCGGCTTCGCTCGTGAGCCGTCCTTCGTACATGACGTCGGAGATGAAGCCGCACACGTCGGGGTGCATGCGCCACGTGGTGTCCAGGAGCAGGCCCCGGTCGGGTGGGAACGTTCGGGCGCCTTCACCGATGAGGTGGTCCAGGGCGCTGACGCCGGACCGGTCGGGGTGGGCGGCCTGGGCGACCTGGGGCAGCTGCTGCGGGTCTCCGAGCAGGATCACGTCGGTCGCCGAGATCGAGGCCGCGATCGTGTCGGCGAGAGCGAGCTGGCCGGCTTCGTCGACGATGAGGACGTCGACGGGGTTGTCGCGCATCGCTCGGGAGGCGAACAGCCAGGATGTGCCGGCCACCACGTCGTAGCCGCCGGTCGCACACTTGGTGTTGTCGTTGATGTAGTCGACGCCCGTGACCGGCCCGCCCGCGGCCTTGCGAGCCGCGCTCAACGGGGTGCCTTCCTCGGCGAACCGGTCGACGACGGCCTGGGTGAGGTTGTCGATGGCGTGGTGGCTCATCGCCGTCAGCCCGACGCGGCGGCCCTGCTGGACCAGGGTGTGGACGATGTGGGCGCCGGTGAAGGTCTTGCCGGTGCCGGGCGGGCCCTGGATCGGGACGTAGCTGTGATCCAGGTGCGGCGCCCACGCGCACGCCTGCTGGTAGCCGCCCGAGAACAGCCCGTCGGCGGGTCCTTCGCCGGGGACGAACACGCTGGGATCACGCCGCAGGATCTTGTGGCCGACCGCGCTCGCGTCGTTGTCGAGCATGCGGTCGGCCAGCTCGCTGAGCGCCGCGAGCTTGGCACTCTCGTCGAAGGCGACCCAGTGGACCAGGTGATCCGGGATCAGTCCGTCGATCGCCACATGGTCGTCCGCGGTGACCGTGATGGTGCGGTCCTCCCGGTCCAGGGCCTCCACCCTGAGGAAGGACCACTCCTGCTCCTGGAGCGCGACGATCATCGTCGAGCCCGGCGTGATGTCCGGGTCGATCGGCTGGTCGGGGAAGGAGAATTGGGCCGCCTGGCCCTTGAGCTTCCGTCCGGTCCTCGCGCTCACGCGATCGCGCAGACCGTGGAACTGCAGCCGGGCGATCACGCTGGGCGAAGCGAGCTGGTCGTGCTGGTCGGCCATCGACAGACGCAAGCAATCGGCCGCGACCACGCGCCGTTCGCGCCGCCAGTAGCCGAGCAGATCGCCCATGAGGTGCTCGTGGGTGCCCGGCCCGAAGGCGTGCAGTCGTTCGATGCGCTCGTCCAGGCCCGACTCGTCGACCGGAGGCTCCAGGACGGTGTCGCGCCACGGCAGGTCCTCGGGCCGGTGCGCGACCAGCCAGTCGCGCACCGCGCGGGTGGCACGCACGTCGTCGTCGTTGTAGCGAGCGATCCGCTGCAGACGCGCCTCGTCGTGGTCGTGCATCCAGTGCTCGTACTCGATCACAGCACCCGAACCGCGGTCGATGTCGTGGCTGCGCTGGTAGTCGGCGAGCCGCTCGACGTGCTTGAGCCCGTAGGACTCCGTGCCGACCTGGACTGCCCCGGTGACCACCGGGTACAGGTCGACGAACGCTCCGGTGGCGACGAGCTCCTCCAGGTCGAGCTCGGCCACCGCATACTGTGCGGCGAGCGCGGACAGCGCTGAGCGTTCGGTGTGGTTGTAGTGGTAGACGTGCATCCCCGGGTAGCGCCGCCGGCGCTCCACGAGATGGTCCACGAGGTCCTTGGTGGCCTGGGCCTCCTCGGCTTGGGTGTGCGCCCAGAACGTCTTGTAGGCCCACTCGTCGCCGTCGCGCTCGATCAGCCCGAACAGGAAGAACAGCCCGACGTCGGCCCGCCAGAACGGGTGGCCCTCGAAGTCCAGGAAGACGTCGCCGTCATCGGGTTCGGGCAGCGCGGCGAAGCCGGTCAGGCTCGGTGTCGACGCGCCCTCCGACACCGGCTCGTCTTCCTCGGGCGAGGCCGAGATGAGCTCGAACGGGGGTGGATCCGAATCCGGAGCCTCGCGCGCCAGCACCTGCAGGCGCGCCTGCCGTGCCAGGCGATCCCTGCGCTGCGGATCCAGGCCTTCCACCTCGTGGGCCAGTGTGGCAAGGGCCGCGATCGCGGCCACGCCGTCGTCGTCCAGCAGAGCGCGGTCTGACCGCCGGATTCCGGCGACGTGGATCAGGGAGTCCGCGGCGCGCCACTCGGCATCGCAGACCTGCTCGAACTCGCAGAACGCGCAGTGGTCGCACGGCTCCGGCGCGGTCGCCTCAGTCGGCGGCCCGGCGACGATGGCGGCGAGCTGGGATCGGAGCCGGCGCCAGTACGGCGCCACGTCGTCGATCCGGATCGTCTCCCGCGCACCCGAACCGAGCTCGATGTGCACGCGCTCCGGTGCCCGACCCAGACTCGCTGCCACTGCCTCGGCGTAGAAGCACAGCTGGAGCACGTGACCCGGCTTGGCGGCACCGCGAGCCAGCTTCGCGTCGACCGGCTCGTAGCTGGTTCTGCCGTCTCGGTCGATGACCCGTTCGAGGAAGTCGGCGACACCGCGGATCCCGTTGTGGACGAACGGCATCTGATAGATCACGTCATGCTCGCCATCGAGCAGGGGCGCGACCCGCGCGGTCCACCGGGTGAACGACTCACCCTGCGCCCGCTCAGGCACCTCCAGCACGGTCCGGCCCTCCGCCCGGTAGCGGTCCACGACCGCCTGCTCGTGCCAGAGTCCCTTGTCCATCAGCATCCGAGCCATCTCGCCGACCATGACCGGCGGCTGTGGGCGGACACCACGATCGACCTCGTCCCGCAGCGTGAGGTAGTGGGCGCAGTCCAGCCAGGCCGTGATCTTCGACGGGGTCAGCAGCCGCTCTGTCACGGGGACGTCCTGACGTCCGACGCGGCAGGCGGTGCGAGCGTTGGGATCAGGGCATCCAGCGGCGAGTCGGCGACATCCGCCAAGGAACGCGGGTCACGCACACGGTCGAAGGCGTACAGGTCCACCACCTCCCAGTCCTCGCACCGGACCGGCAGCGCACTCGGGTCGAGGGCCCCCGCCTTGGACACCCAGGCACCGTACCGTCGTACGCCGACACCTCACGTCCTCCGGAACAGCTCCGCCGGCTTCCCGCGCTGCCCGCGCTGCAGCTCGCCCGTGGCGACGAGGCCGGGCAGCATCGCGCGGCGGAAGGTGTCGCGCTGGAGCCACTCTCCGGCGACGGCCTCGTGCAGTCGGCGCAGCTCGAGGATCGTGAAGGGTTCCGGCAGCAGCCCTGCCGGGTCGGGCGCCGAGGCGTACCGAGCGCGGAGCTCGGCGACGGCGAACTCGATGATCGCGCTGTGGTCGTAGCGCAGCTCTCCTACCGCTGAGATGTCCTCGAGGCGGGCGATCCCGGCATCGAGGCGCAGCTCCTCATACCGGACGGTGGCCAGGTGGGCGACCGAGAGCACCCAGCCGCGGTCGTCGCGCTCCGGGGCATCGAAGACGTGCAGCTGCGCCGGCTCCAGACCCGTGATCCCGGCCTTCTGCGCCAGGGACCGCCGAACGGCGTCGGCCAGGCGCTCCCCCGGGTGCAGGAACGTACCCGGCACGCGCCACCCAGCCGGATCTCCACTGCGGACCAGCACCACGGCGAGCACGCCGTCGGGAGTGACGGTCAGCACGGCGGTGTCGACGGCCACCGAGGGGCGGGGGTAGTCGGCGAGCGTTCGGCCCGAGCTGTCGCGGTACACCACGCCGAGAGAATAGCGCACTCTTGCGCTAACTCAGACCTCCCTGCTACCGTCTCGATTAGCGCATAACCGATCTAAAGACGGGAGTCGAGATGACGAGGACCTCGGTGACGCTCGACCGGGCGGCCGGTGTGCTGATGGCGCAGGCGGCGGGCGACGCGCTAGGCGTCCCCTACGAGGGGCAGTCGACGGTCGCCGGCCCCGCCCGGATGCTCGGCGGCGGCTACGGGCCGTACGAACCCGGCGAATACTCCGACGACACACAGATGGCCGTCGTCATCGCCCAGATCGCCGCGACCGGCGCCGACCTTCGTTCGCCCGCCGCACTGGACGCCATCGCCGACGGGTTCCTCGCCTGGTACCGGCAGGGCGCCACGGACGTCGGGATCCACACCCGGCAGGTCCTCTCGCAGGTGGAACCCGGTCCGGGTTGCGCAGGGCGCCTCACCGCTCTCGCCCGCGACCTCTACCGCGCGCAGGGCCGTGGCGGCGGCAACGGTGCGCTCATGCGCACCGGGATAGTCGGCCTGGCCAACCTCACCGACCGCGTTGCGACGGCGGAGGCTGCCCGCGCCATCGCGTCCCTGACCCACGGCGACCCAGAAGCCGCCGACTCGGCGGTGCTGTGGTCCGAAGCCGTGCGGGTGGCCGGCCGCGAGGGTCGCTTCGAGCTCGCGGGCGGCCTGGACCTGATCCCCGCCGTGCGGCGCACGCGCTGGGCGGCGTGGATCGAGGACGCGGCGGGGGCCGACCCCGCCTCGATCCCCCACAACGGGCACTCGCCCCGCGCACTGCAGGCCGCCTGGGCCGCGATCACCTCGACCCTGGACGACCCGACCCGCACCCACCCGTGCGAGCACCTGACCGACGCGCTGCAGGCCGCGGTCCACGCCGGCCACGACACCGACACCGTCGCCGCGATCGCCGGCGCCCTGCTCGGCGCACGGTGGGGCGGCAGCGCAGTCCCGGCCGCCTGGCGCCGCACCATCCACGGCTGGCCCGGGCTGCGCGCAACCGACCTGACCCGGCTCGGCATCCTCACCGCCCGGGGTGGGCGGGACGACGAGCGTGGCTGGCCCTCGACCGGCCGGGTCGACTACCCCGCCCGCCCGATTCGGGTGCCCCACCCGTTCGACGACGGCGTGATCCTCGGCAACCAGGCCGCCCTCGACGACGGCTGGGACGCCGTGGTCAGCCTGTGCCGGCGCGGTCGCGCGCAGGGCACGGTCGACCCGTCGCGGCAGGTGGACGTGTGGCTGATGGACTCCGAGGACCCCGAGGCCAACCCGAACCTCGACTTCGTCCTGGACGACACCGCCCACGCGATCGCCGCCCTGCGCGCCGACGGGCACACCGTCTTCGTGCACTGCGCCCACGCCGAGCAGCGCACCCCCACCGTGGCCATCCGCTACGCCCGGCTGCTCGGCATCGACCGCGACCAGGCCCGCGCTGGGGTCGCCGCGGCCATCGGCCCGACCGTGCGGGCCTTCGGGCACCTGTGGGACCAGGCATGAACGACGACCCGAGGGAGACGACCATGGGCCAGACCCACGACGAGAGGTCGCAGGCTGCGGTCCCCCGCCCGCGCCGCACCGCGACATGGCAGGAGCTCGAGTCCGACCTGGCCGGGTTCCCGGTTCAGACGGGCCGGCCGGGCGACCGCCTGTGCGACGAGGTGCCCGCCGACGTCGCCAACCCTCCGTCGCCCGAACCGGAGCCACCGCTGGCGATCATGCCTGCCGACCGGGACGCGCTCGCGAGGCTCGTGCACGACGTCGTCCGCGAGCAGACGGGCACCGACCCGACCATTGACGACGACGGGGACATCGCCCTGACCCACTTGAGCCAGCCCGTCTGGGTCCGTGCGCGCCATGACCAGCCGGCCGTCGAGATCTTCGCCCGCATCGCCCACGACGTGTACTCCCGCCGCCAGGCCGCGGTGGAGATCGGCCTGCTCAACCGCGACCGGACCTGGGTCCGCTGGGTACTGCGCGACCGTGCCGTCTGGCAACAGCTCACGCTCCCGGGCGCACCGTTCGCACCAGCGGTCCTGACCGCGATGCTGACCGTATTCATGGAAACGATGGATGAGACCCGCGACGACCTCGCCCTGCGCTTGGGGGCGACGGTTGCCTGACATGCGGGCCACGAGTCCGAGTCTGCGGCGGAGGCGGCCTCGTGGACGTGTGAGTTCTACTCGTCGACGGCGATGACCGGCGCGGACGGCGACGCGATGTGCACCAGGGCGTCCCCGCGGTTGACGATCGGGGCGTTGGCCCGGCCGATCACCACGCCGTCGCGGTCGGCGCGCACCGTGCGCAGGGTCTTGCCGTAGGAGTCGAACACCGACCCCAGGCGCTCCCCCACGGCGACCTCCTGGCCGAGCTGAACGTCGAGGTGGGCGATGCCGGTGCGCCGGGACCGCACCCAGCCGCTGCCCCGGCACTCGAGCGTCGGCGGCGGGTCCTCGGCCACCGGGTCGGTCATGCCCAGCGCGGCGAGCACCCGCCGCACCCCGCGCACACCCGCGTCGACGGCGTACTCGTCGAGCCGCAGGTTCTCCCCGCCCTCATACAGCAGGACCCGGGCCCCGGACTCCGCGGCCGCGGAACGGATCGAGCCGTCGCGCAGCCGGGCGTGCAGGACGACCGGGGCGCCGAACGCCCGGGCGAGCTCGAGGGTGCCCGGGTCGTCGAGGTCGGCGCGGATCTGTGGCAGGTTCGCCCGGCGGTCGGCCCCGGTGTGCAGGTCGATCCCGACGCTGCACTTGCTGACCACCTCGGTCATGAACAGGTGGGCGACCCTGGCGGCCAGCGACCCGCGGGCCGACCCCGGGAAGGACCGGTTCAGGTCGCGCCGGTCCGGCAGGTACCGGTCCCCGGTCATGAAGCCGAGGACGTTGACGATCGGGACGGCGATCACGGTGCCGCGCAGCTGCTTGGGCTGCAGGGTGCGCAGCACCTGGCGGATCACCTCGACGCCGACCACCTCGTCGCCGTGCACCGCTGCGTCGAGCCACACGACGGGCCCGTCCAGCTTGCCGTGCACCACCCGGACGGGCAGCGTGACGTCCCCGCCGGTGACCAGCCGGGTGATGAGCAGGCCGACCTCGGCGGCCGTGCCGGCCCGCACCCGGACGCTGCCCATCGGCAGGGAGTCGCGGGCCACTCACCGCCCCCAGTTCTTGCGGCGGACGACGCGACGGGGCCGCCCGCCCACGTAGGACCGGGCGGAGTCGACCAGGAAGCCTTGGCTCAGGGCGTCGCGGCCGATGAGCAGCCGGAACCCCATCTCGTCCCGGTTGGACAGGGTCATCTCGGTGGTGACGTCGCGCCCCAGCAGCCGGATCACCATGGGCACCACCAGCCGTTCCTCGCTGCCACCGTTGGACGAGCGCACCAGGCGCTGGTCGATGACCGGGGCGTCCAGCCGCGCCGCGTCCTCATCGGAGCGCTGCCAGGGGTGGATGGAGAAGCTCACGCGCGGCTCGCCGTCCACGGTGTGCTCCTCGACGTCGAAGGCGTGGATGGCACTGGACCGGGCGCCGGTGTCGAGCTTGGCCTTGATCCACCGCACGGGCACCCGCGGCAGCCGCACCCACTCGCGCCACCCCGCGACCGCGCCTGGCTCGTGCGGGCCGTCGGCGGTGTTTGAATTGGCGGGCTCTGCCACGCCGACATTATTCCGGGAACCCCAGTGAAGCTCGCCATCCTGTCCCGCGCGCCCCGCAGCTACTCCACCCAGCGGCTGCGCACCGCGGCGCTGGACCGCGGGCACGCCGTCAAGGTGCTCAACACGATGCGGTTCGCCATCGACCTGTCGGGCGACGAGCCGGACCTGCTCTTCCGCGGCAGGCAGATCTCGCAGTACGACGCGGTGCTGCCGCGGATCGGCAACTCGATCACCTACTTCGGCACCGCCGTCGTGCGCCAGTTCGAGCAGATGGACGTCTACACCCCGAACACCGCCAACGGCATCACCAACTCCCGCGACAAGCTGCGCGCCACCCAGATCCTGGCGCGGCACCACATCGGCATGCCGCCCACGACGTTCGTGCGCGAGCGCGCCGACGTGCGCCCGGCCATCCAGCGGGTCGGCGGCGCCCCGGTGGTGATCAAGCTCCTGGAGGGCACCCAGGGCATCGGGGTGATCCTCGCCCCCGACCGAGGGGTCGCCGAGGCGATCATCGAGACCCTGCAGAGCACCCAGCAGAACGTGCTGATCCAGAGCTTCGTCAAGGAGAGCAAGGGTCGCGACATCCGCGCCCTGGTCGTCGGGGACCGGGTGGTCGCCGCGATGCGGCGCACCGCGCAGGGCGACGAGTTCCGCTCCAACGTGCACCGCGGCGGCTCGGTCGAGGCGGTGACCCTGGACAGCGCCTACGAGGAGACCGCGGTGCGCGCCGCGCAGATCATGGGCCTGCGGGTCGCGGGGGTCGACATCCTGGAGGGCGAGGACGGGCCGCTGGTCATGGAGGTCAACTCCTCCCCCGGCCTGGAGGGCGTGGAGACCGCCACCAAGCTCGACGTCGCCGGCGCCATCATCGACTTCATCGACAACCAGGTGGCGTTCCCGGAGATCGACGTGCGCCAGCGGCTGACCATCTCCACCAAGTACGGCGTCGCCGAGATCGTCGTGCACTCCGCCTCGGCCATGGTCGGCAAGCCCATCTCCGAGTCGGGGCTGGCGGAGCGGGACATCTCGGTGCTGACGTTGCACCGGGGTACGGGGGTGATCCCCAACCCGGGTGGACGGCGGGTGCTGGAGGACGGGGACCGGCTGCTGTGCTTCGGGGACCTGGAGCAGATGCGCGACCTGGTCCCGAGCAGGCGGGGGCGGTCGCGTCGGGTGCGCAGGCTGCCGAAGAGGCCGATTCACGAGTCGTAGGGGCCGGGGATCGGGGCGAGCGGACAAGCTTCAGCGTGCAACCGCGGCGGCTGCCACCGGGCGGGCCGACAGTGGTGCCGGACTCGTGGGGGCTCGGTCGGCGAGGAACCGGCGCAAGGCGTCTTGGGGTAGGGGTGGGGACCAGAGGAATCCTTGGGCGAGGGCGCAGCCCTTTTCGAGGAGGGTCTGAGCTTGTGCCGGGTGCTCGACGCCCTCGGCGACGACGGTGGCGCCCATGCCTTGGGCGATTCCGATGACACCACTGACCACGGCCGCTGATCGTGGGGCCGTGGCGAGGCCCTGGATGAAGGACCGGTCGATCTTCAACTCGTCGACGGGCATCTGCGCCACCGCCTGCAGGGTGCTGAACCCGGTACCGAAGTCGTCAACGGCGATCCGAACCCCGGTCCGGCGGAGGCGCTCGAGGGTTTCGATCAGCGCATCGTCGACGTGGAGCAGGTGGGTCTCGGTGACCTCGAGCACCAGCCAGGTGGGGTGTGCTCCGGCCGCGGTCAGCGCCTCGATGACCTGGGCGCCGATGTCGGCATCGCGCAGCTGGCGCGCCGAGACGTTGACTTGGATGGTCAGCGCGTGGCCCTCGGCGCGCAACGCGGCGACCTGGGCGCATGCCTCACGCAGGACCCAGCGGCCAATCTCGACGATGGCTCCGTGCGTCTCGGCAATGCCGATCCAGTTCCCTGGGGCCAACAGACCGTGCTGGGGGTGATCCCAGCGGACCAAGGCCTCGACCGCGGCGGTGGCACCGGACGCGATGTCGATCACCGGCTGGTAGTGAAGCCGCAGCTGGCCACGTTCAGCGGCCTGGTTCAGGTCGTGACGCAGGTCACGGTCCCGGGCGGCCGCCTCGGCGAGGTCGGAGGTCCATGCCGAGACGCCGGGGTGGGCGTCGGGGCTGAGTCGCTGCGATGCGAGTTGAGCGCGGCTGAGGAGTTCGTCGGGTGCGCTCAGGTCTTCGCAGACTGCGACGCCTGCCCGCGCCTGGAGGTGCACGACCTGATCGGCGATCACGATGGGCTCGGCAATCGCACGGCGCAGGTGGCTCGCCAGTTCGGTGGCGTGGTCCAGGTCGGCGACGTCGGGGCAGCACACGACGAACCGCGCATCTGCGGTCAGGCCCACGAGGTCCTGGGGACGTGCGGCGTCTTGAAGGCGAGCGCCAAGGGCGCTGAGGAACCGACCGCCGTCGTCCCATCCGATCTGATGCTGTGCCCGGCGCCAACCGTCGACGTCGATCACGACCGCGGCTGTGTGCCTGCCGGTGGCCAGACTCGCGTAGATCGCCGTGACGATGTGCTGGGTGAGCATCGCGCGGTTGGGCAGGCCGGTGTCCGAGTCGTGCAGGGCCGCCCAGGACAGCCGTTCGCGCGACTCCCATGCCCGGGTGATGTCGGACAGGTTCAGCAGGAGCCGACCCGGGTAGGCGTCTTGCCAGCGGCGCGCGGTCACCTCCAGGCGCTTGACCGGACCGGCCTCGGAGCGCAGGGAGACGTGGCCAGCCCATGCCTCCGCGGTACCGGCTGCGACCTCGGTGAGGCCGGCCACCAGCAGGCGGTGATCGTGGCTCTGCAGGAGCCGGAGGAGACTTGCGCCCTTGAGGCCCTCGCCGCTGATGCCAAGGAGTGCTTGGGCCGCGTTGTTCGAGCCCGTGATCGTCGCGGTCCCGTCGTCGACTCGCACGCCGACCAGGGCAGCGGGGTTGGCACTGAGCGCGGCCCGCAAACCGTCATCAGCCGAGGCGGCGCGGAAGGCTGCGGACTCGGCTTGCAGGCGAAGGACGGCCAACGCGGTGCCGGTCGTCGTGAGGACCAGCACGTAGAACTCGGCGCCGATCGCACCGATGTAGAAGCCCTGACGTGCCAGGTGTCCAAAACCCCAGGCGGTGAAGACCACGATCGTGGCACCTGCGACGGCCGCGTGGCTCAGTATCCGCAGCAGTGGCCCACGGGCGGTGATCCACAGGGTCAGCGGCACCGCGACGAACAGCATCGGCAGGGAGTGCTCCTCGATGAGGAGTGCCGCCAGGACTGCGCCGGTCGCGATCGCTTCAGCAGCAAGGCGGACGATCAGCCGGGCACCGGGCGGTGGCGGTAGGGCCACCCACGCAGCCGCGACGCCGAGAGCCAGCAAGGTCCCAAGAGCCGCACGCACCCCGACCAGGATCACGAACGGCCATCCATCCGCCGCGGGCCAAGCCATGGCCGGGGCTGCGGCGAGCCCGGCGACCACGCCGGCGCCGGCGGCGACCAACGCCAGCGACACGACGTCCGCGAGCCCGTCGAGCCGGCATCCTGCGGCCCAGCGGTGGCGCGCGGCGGCGGCGAACCCGGCGCCAGCCATGGTGGAGACCACTATCGCGCCCGCGATTGGCCAGCCGACTCCAGCTGCTCGTGCCACACCCGCGGTCACGAGCATGATCACCGCTGCTCTCGGAGCCGCGCGGCGCCCGGGACGTGACAGCCACAGCGCGCCCACGCCCACGGCCGAGTGCGACAGCGTCAGCCGGGAGGGGTCGACGGCCAGGACCGTGCCGGCGCCCGTCGCGATCGCGAACATGGCGAGCCAGAGGACCTCGGTCCGAATCCTCGCCACCACAACGCACCTCCCGGGCGCCCCTCCCTTCCCGGCGCGGAATGGTCCGGGTTGATCTAGGAATCGACACGCGACGTCGCGAACTGAGGGACATTGGTCCTTAGTGCCAGGCGTGGCCGCGATTGCCACCGCGAGGCCGTGTGAAAGGGCCCGTCCCCTGACTTAAGTTCCCCTTGGATTCGTCGATGCTGCTGGCACGTGCAGGGCTGAAGAGAGGTGCCAATGGACAGCAACGATGCGCACCGCCGGGTCCTGGCCTCCCTGCGTGACGGCCTATACGTCACCGACCGAAACAGGGTCGTCACCTTCTGGAACGCGGCCGCACACCAGATCACCGGCTACCCATCCGACAAGGCCATCGGCCGATGGTGCGGCGACGGCTTCTTGGACCACGTCGATGATGACGACGTCGCGCTGTGCGGGAGCCGGTGCCCCCTGCTGGCCTCGATGAGCGACGGCCAGACCCGCACCGTTGCCGTGTCACTGAAGCACCGCGACGGTCACCGCGTCCGGGTCCAGGTCACCGCCTCACCGCTGCACGACCACACCGGGCACGTCATCGGAGCCGTCGAGACCTTCCACCCGGCGCCCCGCGCCGGCGGCCAAGACTGACGCGCACGTAGCGCGCTGGCCTGAGCTCACTCGCACGTTCAGGGCGCACGACTTCACTGAGCCGAAATGCAATCCGACCTGGCACCGGTCCGACCCTCCCACCCCCGCTTGTCGAAGATCACCCGCGGCTCCAGAGACCAAACGCCTCAATAGCGGGAAAGGCCGCCCGACATGATCATCATCGCGAGACGACGGAGTCTCGCCCATCCCCCAGGAGACAGGCTCGAAGCCATGCGCACGCACGATCAACCCCCAATGAGGTGGTTCAACAACCGCAGCGTCAACACCCGCATTCTGTTCGCGGTCTTCATAGCGGCCGTGGTCGCCGCAGTGATCGGCGTGATCGGCATCAGCGCCCTGGGCGAGACCAACGCGGCCGCCCACGCGCTCTACGACAAGAACGTCCGAAACTCCGACCTGGCCGCCACCATGCACCGCGCCACCGTCGAGATGCGCCTGATGACCACCAACCAGGCCCTGTCCACGGGCCAGGGCCAGGTCTCCCAGTACGAGACCAAGGCCAAGGCCGCCGAGGCAGAAGCCCGCACGGCGCTGTCCACCTACCGGGCTGAGCAGCCCTCGGACAAGCAGGCGCAGCTGCTCGACGCCTTCGAGTCGGGTCTGAACGACTACGTCGGCCTCCGCGACTCCACCATGTTCCCGGCCGGAGCCGCCGGCGACGTCGCTGCCTGGCAGGCCGCGCGCGACCAGGCCGCATCGGCGATCACCGTCATGGACGACGCCCTGAACAACCTGACCAGCTACGAGTTCGACAGCGCCGGCGCAGCAGCCGACGGGGTCCAGCAGGTCTACGAGTCCCGCAGGCTGGAGTCGATCCTGATCCTGGTGGTCGGGCTGCTGCTCGCCGGTGGCATCGGCCTGCTGGTGGCCCGGTCCATCGTCGGCGGCCTGAACCGGGTGCGGGTCGTGTGCGAGGCCCTCGAGCAGGGAGACCTGACCCATACCTCGGGTCTCGTCACGCGCGACGAGGTCGGGAAGATGGGCGCCGCCCTGGACACCGCGGTGGGTCGGCTGCGCCAGACCATCGGCACCATCGACGAGTCGTCGGCCTCACTGGCCAGCGCCGCGGAGGAGATGTCCGCCACGACCACCCAGATCGCCGCCACTGCCGAGGAGACAGCTGCCCAGGCCGGGGTCGTGTCGGCCGCCGCCGAACAGGTCTCCACCAACGTGCAGACCGTGGCCGCAGGCGCCGAACAGATGGGCGCCTCGATCAAGGAGATCGCGCAGAACGCGACACGTGCCACCGACGTCGCCAGCCAGGCCGTCGCCGCTGCCTCGCGGACCTCCACCACCGTCAACCGCCTCGGGGACTCCTCCCGCGAGATCGGCAACGTCGTGAAGATGATCACCACGATCGCCGAGCAGACCAACCTGCTCGCCCTCAACGCCACCATCGAGGCGGCCCGCGCCGGGGAGGCCGGCAAGGGGTTCGCCGTGGTGGCAGGCGAGGTCAAGGACCTCGCTCAGGAGACCGCCAGGGCCACCGAGGACATTGCGCGCCGGGTCGAGGCCATCCAGGCCGACACCTCCGAGGCCGTGACCGCAATCGACGAGATCTCCACCATCATCGGCTCGATCAACACCTTCCAGCTGACTATTGCGTCTGCGGTCGAGGAGCAGACGTCGACTACCGCGGAGATCGGGCGCAACGTCGCCGAGGCTGCCACCGGCTCCGGCGAGATCGCGGCCAACATCGCCGGGGTGGCCGGAGCCGCCGACCTCACCACCCAGGGCGTCAACGACAGTCGCGACGCCGTCGCATCACTGGCCCAGATGTCCACCGAGCTCAAGACCCTCGTCGGACAGTTCCGCACCGAGTAGCACCAGAGGCGGGCCGGTGCGGCACAGCACAGGCGCCGGCCCGTCCTGGCCCTAGGTGTCGTGGCTCATGAGGTTGGTGACACCCGCTCGTAGCTGGCTCTACCGTCCCGGTCTGTGACCCGCTCGAGGAAGTCGGCGACACCGCGGATCCCATGGTGGACGAACGGCATCTGGTAGATCACGTCATGCTCGCCGTCGAGCAAGGGCGCGCGACCCGCGCGGTCCCCCGGGTGAACGACTCACCCTGCGCGCGCTCGGGCACCTCGAGCACGGTCCGGCCCTCCGCCCGGTAGCGGTCCCGGACCGCCTGCTCGTGCCAGAGTCCCTTGTCGATCAGCATCCGAGCCATCTCGCCGACCATGACCGGCGGCTGCGGGCGGACACCACGATCAACCTCGTCCCGCAGCGTGAGGTAGTGGGCGCAGTCCAGCCAGGCTGTGATCTTCGACGGGGTCAGCAGCCGCTCTGTCACCGACCCATTGTCGCCGCAGCCTCGAACACGGGCCGGGTCGTCCGGTGTGCCGATCTCGACGGGGGTGAACGGCAATCAGCCCGGGGCCTGTCAGAGCCATACGGGACGATGGGCATGGCCGTGAGGTCGGAGCGAGGAGCACACGTGGAGAAGAGAGTCGTCCTGTACGACCACGGGAACCTGCATGTGGACGCGGTCGAACGAAGCGATGGCGCCATCGTCATCGAGGGCCAGGACCTGTCGGGAGACGGCGAGTACGAGTACTTCCTCACGGTGTCCGGCGACCAGATTCCCTCGCTCGTGGTTGCCCTCGGCGGGAAGCCGGGGCAGGACGTCCTAGCCCTCCTCGAGCAACACGGCGAGCGGATCGTGCGACACGGTGAGCGGCGGTGGCTGGTGGATCACCACGTGATGGCGGACCTGTGGACATGGGGCAGCCCACCCCTCTAGGCAAGCCATCACCTCCGGCTACAGGCCCGACGAGGACTCTGCCCTCCGCGGATGAACGCGACCGCCTCAGCTGCCCCGGAAGGCTCGATCCCCCGAACGGCGGTCGTGTCGCAGCACCCGGCTAGGTTGTCTGGAGCGATCGGCAGACGGGGGTGCGCAACGTGGCGAGCGAGCTGGTATTCACCGTGCAGGGATCTGAGGCGACGCCCGCGCAGGCCGTCACATTGGCCGACACCGGACTGCGCGAGCGAGATGACCTCCAGGAGTGGGTGTTGGCCCACCCGTCGATCCTCGGCCCCGGTGTCATGATCATCACGTTCGAGTTCGACCACTGGTGGTCCGGGGCGGGCACACGAGAACGGGACCGCCTCGACGTCCTCGGTCTGGGTGACGACGGCCGACTCGTGGTCGCCGAGCTCAAGCGCGATCGCGCACCAGACACCGTCGAGATGCAGGCGATCAAGTACGCGGCGATGGCAAGCCGCTTCACCGAGGACACCCTCGTCGACCAGTTGTCCAGATTCCGAGCGCGGCGTGGTCTACCCGCCGACGAGGACACGACTCGCGAGATCCTGGCCACCCACGTCGGCGGCGAGCTCGACTCCGAGCTGCTCACCAAGCCCCGCATCGTGCTGGTCGCCGGCGCCTTCCCGCCGGTCGTCACCGCATCCGTGGTCTGGCTGACCGACATGGGCCTCGACGTCACGCTCCAGCGAGCCCAGGCATACCGGACGCAGGGCGGGGAAACGGTGGTGACCGTCTCCCAGCTGTTCCCTGTGCCCGACGTCGAGGAGTTCATGGTCTCCCCGCAACGCGCGAAGGCAAGGGCGGACGAAGCAGGCCGCCGCCGCGTCAGGGAGAAGAGCACCGTCGTGCGGCTCGTGGACGCAGCCGTTATCCCGGACGGCACCGTCCTCCAGCTTCGGCCCGCGGACATCGACCCGGACCTCGCGCGGCAGATCGAGGAGTGGATCAGCGCCGACCCTCGCCGTGGCACCGCGACCTGGAGCAACCGGCGATCAGACCCTCTGGAGTGGGCATACGACGGCCGGCGTGGACGGCCGACCCCGATCGTCCAGACCGTGCTCCAGGAGGCGACGGGAGTCGAGCGCTCCGTACGCGGGCCTGCCTGGTGGGTCCTTCCCGATGGCCGCGCCCTGACCGAGGTCGCCGGCTCGGTCACGTCGCGTGGTGGCTTCGACTGGAGCGTTCTGCACGCTGCGATGGCGGCAATCCCGCCCGGCCGTTGGACCACCTACGGCGACCTCGCAACCCTCGTCGGCACCGCACCACAACCGGTCGGCACGCACATCGCCCGCTGCCCAGAGTGCCCCAATGCGCAGCGGGTGCTGGGTGCCGACGGTCGAGTCAGCGAGACGTTCGCCTGGACCGACCCAGATGACCACCGGGAACCCCGCGACCTCCTCCGGGCCGAAGGCCTCCACTTCGACGGCCGCCAAGCCGACCCCCGCCAACGGCTGACCTCTGCTGAGCTCGAGGAGCTGGTCGACCAGTGACGACGGCTGCCGTCACGTTAGGGCTCCGGGTCCGGGCATCCGGCCGATACCCGTGGGGGCGACGCGCCCGATGACGTCCCACTTCGGCTGGCTCGACGCCGACGAGCAGCAGCGCCGCACGATGATGGAGGTCATCGCGCTGTTCCGGGACGAGGGCACGCTCGACGAGATCGGCATCGGCACGGTCCGGGACACCATCGCCAACACGCTCTTCCCGGGCCTGTCCGTGGTCCACACCAGACTCCGGTACGCGCTGTTCGTCCCGTGGCTCGTCGAGGAAGCGGTGAGGAACGCCAGATCGAGCGCAGACGCCGCAGCGCGTCTGCGGCGCCTGGAGATCAAGCTCATCGAGAGTCTTCTCGCCGGCACCGACGGACTCGCCGATGCCGAGTCCTCCGGCGTCATCGGAAGCCGCTCACGTGAACACCTCCAGCGCATGCCCAGCGCGATCTACTGGGGAACCCTCATGACCTGGGGGATCCGCAGCTGGGACGAGAGCATCGACGGTTTCATGCGCCGCTCGATCGGTCTGCGATCCGCAGCCAGGTCGCGCCCGGCCGCCGATGACCCCGAGGCGCGGGACACCTTCAACGTCTCTGGGTTCGACGCCGGGCTCCCCACCCGACCCGACGACCTCCTCATCAGGACCGACTTCCTGCTGACCTCCGACGAGACCGAGTACCTGGCGCACCGCATCCGGCTCTCGACCGCCGGCACGATGTTCGCGTGGTTGGTCGATCACCCGCCCACCAAGGGCGTCGACTACGTCTGGGACGTGCCAGGCATCGACTCCGCCCCTGCGCCGGCGGCGGAACTTGTGGAACACGGCCGCCGGTTCAGCGCCCTGGTCGACGGCGCGACCCTGCTGTACAACCTGCTGCTGGCCGAGCAGTCGGCACGCCCCGGCCTCGCCGACGACTACCGGGACCGGCTCGCAACCTGGTCCGCTGCGCTCGCCGCCGAGCGCGTCCTCGACGGTTGGGATCAGCGCGCGTTCTGGGACGTGATCCGGCGGCACAACCCGCGCGTCAGCGAGCGGACACGCGCCTTCGTCGACCAGTGGCGCGCGGTGGTCGAGCGCGCGCCCGACGTCGCCGACGACCGGGCGGCCCGTGAGCTCATCAGGTTCCGCGAACGACAGCTCAAGGGTGCGCGTGCACGCATCGGCAACAGGGCCGCGATCGACGCCTGGGGCGGCGCGTCAGGTCTCGGAAGGCTCAACTACCGCTGGCCGACGGTGCAACAGATGATCTTCGACCTCCACCCGGAGGTGCTCGATGCTCGCTCCTGACGCCCGCGTGCTGCTCACCGACGCCCTACGCCCGCCCGACGGGTACCGCGTCGAGATCGCAGTCGGAACCACGTTCTCCCTCGACCTCATGGCGCTCCTCCTCGCGCCGATCTCGTTCGCCCTCATCGAGCACGGCGACAGCCTCGCCAAGGCGGACCCCGCCGCACTCCTCGCCGCCCTGCGCCAGTACAGCGAGCGCACCACCGTCTTCTGCCAGGCCGGGGGCATCGCCGTCCCCGGCGAGTACCGGCGCGTGCTCACGTTCGCCGAGGACTGCGTGCACGAGGTCGTCGCACCCGACCACGACAGGCTCTTCCACCCGAAGGTGTGGGCACTCCGGTTCGCCTCCGACGAAGGCGTGCGGCACCGGCTCGTGGTCCTGAGCAGGAACCTCACCTTCGACCGGTCGTGGGACACGGCGCTGGTGCTCGACGAAGCAGACGACGGGCCCACCGTCGAAGGTGCGCGCGCAGCGGACTTCATCGCCGCTCTCCCCGACCTCTGCGTGCGCACCCTCCCGGCGGCCCGACATGAACAGGTGGAGTCGATCGTCGACTCGTTGCGGCAGGCGCGACTTGGCGTGCCGCACCCCTTCGACTCAGCAGAGCTCCTGCCACTCGGACTGGGCGAACCGGGGCACTCCCCCACCCCGCCCTCAGCGGATCGACTCCTGGTCATCAGCCCGTTCCTCGACGCAACAGCGGTGGCGACGATGGGCCGTGCATCGGCTGAGTGTCACCTCGTCTCCCGCGCGGACACCTTCGCCCGACTCGGTGGGGACGCGCTGGCAGGCTGGCGCACATCTGTCCTGAGCAGCTACACGGAGTCCGGGGACAGCGAAGCAGCGTCTGACCCAGACGGCGGGCAGCGCGACACCGTGCAGGTAGGCCCTGGGACGGGCCGCGGGCCCTGGGTCGCCGAAGGCCTGCACGCCAAGGTCGCGGTCGCAGACATCGGCTCCCGCGCTCAGGTCGCGACCGGCAGCGCCAACATGACCTCTGCGGGTTGGGGCGGCAACGTGGAGTTCTCTGTCCGACTCGAAGGCCCGGTGGGCCTGTGCGGCGTGAAGGCAATGCTCGGATCAGGCACCGACGGCCTCGCCCCGCTCCTGGAGGAAATCACACCCGAGCCGGAGGCTGCGAAGGCCGACCCACGCGAAGAAACCGAGCGCGCACTCGAGACGCTGCACCGGAGACTCGCCGCGGCCTATCCCACTGTCGAGGTTGGCGACGTGGACGGCGACGTCACGTCGATCGAGGTACGACTGCCGCTGCCCGAGCATCTGCCGGGCGAGACCCGCATCTGGCCGATCACCCTCCGCCCCGACGCTCATGCCCAACCTCTCGCTGCGTCGGTCTCGTGGCCCGAGATCGCGATCTCCGCGGTGACGCCGTTCGTCGCGGTCGAGACGACGGCGGGGACCGGCGACGCCCGGGTGACGCGCCGCTGCGTGCTCAAGGCAGAGCTGGTCGGCGACCCACCCGAGCGGCAGCAGGGTGCGTTGCGGGACCTGCTACGCGATGTCGAGGCGGTCGTCCGCTACCTCGCCCTCCTGCTCGCCGAACCCGAGCTCGGCGGCAGCATCGCGTTCGCCGACGCTGCGGCGAGGGACCTGCTCGGCGGCACCGACTCCCACCCGTGGACCAGCCACGACATCGTCCTCTTCGAGCCCTTGATCCGCGCTGCGGTCCGCGACAGCGCCGCCATCGGCCGCATCGCCCAGATCGTCGACGAGCTGCGCGAGGTGGGCGGTCTGCTGCCCGACGGGTTCGACCAGCTGTGGACCGTGGTCCGCGAGTTCGTCGCCGAGGAGGCAGGCGCATGACGACCGACCACCGGCCCGACGTCGACGCCGTGATGAGCGGGCTCAAGGACTTCCAGCGCGCCACAGTCGAGTACGTGCACCGCCGACTGTGGACCGACGACGACGCGGTCAAACGCTTCCTCGTCGCCGACGAGGTCGGCCTCGGCAAGACACTCGTCGCCAAGGGTCTCATCGCAACCACGGTCGACCACCTGTGGGACACCCCCAAGCGGATCGACATCGTCTACATCTGCTCCAACCAGCAGATCGCGCGCCAGAACCTCAGCAGGCTGAACGTGGTCGACGGGCAGAAACTCGACCACGCAGACCGCCTCACCATGCTGCCCACGGTCATCAAGCGGCTCAACGACCGGCGGATCAACATCGTCTCGTTCACCCCGGGAACCTCGTTCCACGTCAAGGGTGGCGGCGGCAAGGCACCCGAGAGGGTGGTGCTGTACTGGCTCCTCGCTGCGGCCTACGGTCGGGACTACGTGCGCCCCACCCGCTGGCTGAAGTTCTTCCGAGGTGGCTCGGGCCGCGAGAGCTTCGCCCGGCAGCTCGACTCGTTCGACCGCTCGAGCCTCGACGCGGACATCGTCGTGGCATTCCGCGACGAGCTTGAGAAGACGCAGGGTCCGAACGCCGGCCCGCTGCGAACCGAGCTCGAAAAGTGCGTGCAGGAGTTCAACTACCTGCGCGGCGACCCGCACTGGAGGCTCTCCAGCAGGCGCTACGCCCTCATTGGTGCGTTGCGGTCCGTGGTCGCTCGCGCCTCGGTCGAAGCCCTCGAACCCGACCTCGTGATCATGGACGAGTTCCAGAGGTTCAAGGACCTCATGGCGCCAGGATCGGACGCCGCCGAGCTCGCGCACGCGATCTTCAACCACCCCGACGCCAAGGTCCTCCTGCTGTCCGCGACGCCCTTCAAGATGTACACGCTGCCCGATGAACCGGAAGGCGATGACCACTACCGCGACTTCGTCTCAACCGTCCGCTTCCTCGCCGGCGACGACGCGGCCGCGGGCATCGAGGCTGACCTGCGGACCATGCGTGCGGCCCTGGTCGATGGCAGCTCGGTCGACGCGGCCCGAGCCGCTAAGGATCGAGTCGAGACGGCGCTACGCCGAGTGATGTGCCGCACCGAGCGGCTCGCGGTGAGCACCGATCGTGACGGCATGCTCCGGGAGACCCGCGCAGCTGCCAACGGCGTCGAGCTCACTGAGCTGCGGGCCCTGCGCGGCCTCAACAGCGTTGCCCGAGCCGTGGGGAGGCCGGACATCTTCGAGCTGTGGCGGTCGGCCCCGTACCTGCTCAACCTCATGGACCAGCAGGGCTACAAGGTGAAGGAAGACCTGCTCGACCACAGGTCCGACCCTGCTGTGGCGCGAGCGCTCGAGACCGCCGAGGGCATGCTCCCCTGGGAGGACGTCGAGCGGTACCGCGCACTGGACCCAGGCAACGCTAAGCTCCGCAGCCTCATCGCAGACGCCCTCGACCCGGGAGCCTGGCGGCTCCCGTGGCTGCCACCCTCACTCCCCTACGTCGAGCTCAGCGGCACCTACACGGATCCGGCCCTGCGGCAGTACACCAAGCGACTGGTGTTCTCCGCGTGGACGGTGGTCCCCAAGGCGATCTCGGTGATGGTCAGCTACGAGGCTGAGCGTCGCGCCACGGACCAGGCCGCCTCGCGACGCGAGTCCTACTCAGCGCGACGCACCACGCCGTTGCTCCAGTACAGGCTGAAGGACGGTGCACCGGGCGCGATGCCGGTCCTGGCACTCGCTTACCCCAGCTCCACGCTCGCTCAGCTCGGCGACCCCCTGGCCATCGCGCGCGCCGTGGCGGAGCGTCTGCCCGCACCACGCGATGCGGTTCTCGACGCCGTGCGCGACCGGGTAACGCGAGCACTCGATCGTCTTCCGACCAGCACCAGCGCGGCAGGGCCCCCCGACCGGCGCTGGTACTGGGCTGCGCCCGTGCTCCTGGATCGGGTCGCCGCCGTCCCGGACCAGCAGCGATTCGAAGCGGGCTTCGGCCTCGGCGACGACGATGACCCAGACGACGTGGGCCGTGGGCTCGCCGAGCACGTGGCCGCGTTGCGCGCCATCCGCGCTGAGGAGCTCGGTCCGCGCCCCGATGACCTCGTCGATGTCCTGGCACGCCTCGCGTTGGCGGGCCCGGGCGTGTGCGCGCTGCGCGCGCTGTCCCGGGTGGCCGGAGGACATGACGCCCTCGCCGACCCAAGCACCCGGCTCCACGCAAGCGTGGTAGCCGGTGGCCTGCGGTCCCTGTTCAACCGCCCAGAGTTGATGGCCATCCTCCGCGCGGAGGAAGCCGCCGAGGAGCACTACTGGCGGCTGGTGCTGGACCAGGCACTCGACGGCGGCCTCCAAGCCACCCTCGACGAGTACGCCCACGTGCTCCTGGAGTCCGAGGGCCTCCAGGACGCCCCCAGCCCGCTCCGGGCCGAGCGAATCGCGGGCCGGATGCGCGAAGCGCTGAGGCTGAAGACCACGAGCAACGCCGTCGACGAGTTCCAGCCGCACGACGCGGGCTTCACGGTCGAGCGCCACACGATGCGCTCGCACTTCGCCGCACGCTTCGGACGGGCGAGGGCCGAGGACCAGGCAGCCGTGCGCGAGACCCACGTGCAGACCGCCTTCAACTCACCGTTCTGGCCGTTCGTGCTCGCGTCGACATCGGTCGGCCAGGAGGGGCTGGACTTCCACACCTACAGCCACGCAGTGGTGCACTGGAATCTGCCCGGCAACCCCGTCGACCTCGAGCAGCGCGAAGGACGCGTGCACCGCTACAAGGGGCACGCGGTTCGCAAGAACGTCGCCGCGAGGCACGCCGATGCGGCGTTCCACGCCACCGTCGACGACCCCTGGTTCGCAATGTTCCTCGCAGCGGCCGAAGGCCGCGAGGAGGGCGCGAGCGACATCGTTCCCTCATGGGTGTACGCCGGGCCGGCGGCGATCGAGCGGTACGTGCCGGCGATGCCGTTGAGCAGCGAAGTCGCGCGATACCACCGGCTGCAGAGGACGGTCGGCGCGTACCGCCTGGTCATCGGGCAGCCACGCCAGGACGACCTGATCCGGTACGTCGGAGATGGTGCGGATCTCGAGTGGATGCGGATGGACCTCGGGCCCCGGAGCGGCACACGAGGGCCGGAGAAGCCCGCGTCACCATCGACGGGCGAGGCCGGGTTGTAGTGTGACGAAGCACCAACGACAGGGGGCACGACAGCAGTGACCACGACGGCAGGCTCCGGGATCACCGTCGCTCCCGGCTCAGTTGTCGTCGTCCGCGACGAGGAGTGGCTGGTCCGCTCCGCGGAGGAGACCGCCGACGGCCTCCTCGTCCACGTCCAGGGCCTCAGCGAACTCGTCCGCGACCTCCCCGCGAGCTTCTACGCAAGCCTCGACACCATCGAGCCGCTCGACCCGTGCGAGGCCACCGTCGTCGCGGACGGCAGCCCCCACTACCGCACCTCGCGACTGCGGCTCGAGTCGACCATCCGCAAGACCCCGCTCGCCCTGAACGCGGAGTCGGGCAGCGCTACAGGTACTGGTAAGCAGTGCGCGCCGACCTCGTGGACCCGGCAAATCGAGATGCGCTCGTCGACCTGCGCAGGCTCCTTCGTGAAAGCGATCACCCCGACGTGAGGTTGGTTGCCGAACTGAGCGATGTTCCTCACCTGGTGACTCGACGCGCGGCGCCGAGAGCGGGACCGGCAACGTCCTCAAGCGCCACGCCGGACGTGTACGACGAAGGCCCGGACCAGTTGGTCCGGGCCTTCGTTCACAAGTAGCGGGGGCAGGATTTGAACCTGCGACCTCTGGGTTATGAGCCGGGCCGACTACCGCTTCTCCACGCTCTTGACTAGCATCGATGCATGCGTTTCCGCAGGTCAAGTGCCATTTCGACGTCCGGGCTAGCCCGCGGCCGTCCGTCGGGATCCAGACGCGTCTGCGTGCATTCTGCGTGCACCGGGGGTTGAGTCACGATGGTCTGGATCATCAGCAAGCCCGACCGCAGCGGCGCCATCCGTCACGCCGGGATGTACCGCGACCCCGAGGGCCGCACCCGATCCGCCGGCGTATTCGCAAGCGAGAGGGCCGCCCGCTCAGCCGCGCGCGGCGCCGAGGAACGAGTGCGCCGACAGGAGTGGATCGACCCCGGCGCCGGCAAGATCACCTTCGCCGAGTACGCCGAACACATCTGGCTGCCCTCCCGCCACCTCGAGGTCACCACCCGCGCCGGCTACGCCTCCTACCTCCGCAACCACTTCGTGCCCTACTTCGGCCGGCTGCAGCTCGGCAAGATCTCACCGTCGGCCATCCAGGGCTGGGTCTCCCACGCACTCGATCAGGGCCTGTCCCCGCGGTCGATCGCCAAGTACCACACCATGCTCCACTCGATCTTCGCCCGAGCCGTGCGCGACCGGCTCATCGCCTTCAACCCCTGCGCCGACACCGAGCTCCCCAAAGTCGTCACCCGGCGCGCCCGAACCCTCACCCCGGCCGAGTTCGACGCGATCCTCTCCGAGATCCCCGAACGCTTCCGGCCCCTGGTGCTCACCGGCATCGAGACCGGCCTGCGCTGGGGCGAACTCATCGCACTCCGACCCCGCCACATCGACTTCCTCCGACGCGCCATCACCGTCGAGGAGACGATCGTCGAGGTCTCCCGCAAGGACTCCCCCACCGGTCAGCGCATGATCGTCAAGCCCTACCCGAAGGACGACGAGCCACGCACCCTGACCGTGTCCCAAGGCCTCCTCGACGCACTCGCCGCGCGCATTGCCACGCTCGGCCTGGCCCGCGACGACCTGCTCTTCCCCTCGCGCGAAATGGCCCACGGCGAACCCCTGTCCCGAGCCACCTTCAACACCCGATACTGGCGACCCGCAGTCCAACGCGCCGGCATCGACTTCCCCGCCCGCATGCACGACCTACGCCATGCCCACGCCTCCTGGCTCCTCGCCGGCGGCGCCGACCTCAAAGCCGTCATGGAACGCATGGGCCACGCCCAGATCATGACCACCCAGAAGTACCTGCACACCCTTCCCGACGCCGACCAGCGCGCACTCGCCGCCTTCGAGGCCATCCGCACACGCCGCTGAACTCCACGACACCTGAGGTAGCAGGACCGCGGCGCTCAGGGCCGGTGAGGCGATGCTCCTGTCCTCGCCTCATCGGCCACATCATGCGGCGCTCGAACGCTCGACACTCCTGTCATCTCTCGATCGCGCCGAACTCCCGCACCGTGTCCGCGATCGCGACCTCCGTCGGGAGCCGCTCCATCGACGACGCCCCGTAGAAGCCGTCGATCTCCGGCACCGCGGCGAGCACCACGGCGACGTCCTTCGGCGCGGACACCGGGCCGCCGTGGCAGAGCACCACCACGTCCTGGCGCACCGACCGGGCCGCCGCCGCCCACTCCCGGACGACGTCGATCGACTGGTCCAGGGTTCGGGCGGTGTCCGCCCCGATCGCACCGCCGGTGGTCAGGCCGAGGTGGGCCACCACCACGTCGGCGCCGGCCTCGGTCATGGCGACCCGCGTCCTCGGCGGAGAACACGTACGGGGTGGTGAGCAGGTCGAGCTCGTGGGCGGCGCGGACCAGCTCGACCTCGTGGGCGAAGCCCATCCCGGTCTCCTCCAGGTTGGCGCGGAACTGGCCGTCGATGAGGCCGACCGTCGGGAAGCTCTGCACGCCGGAGAAGCCGAGCCGGGCTAGCTCGGGGAGGAAGACGTCGAGCGTCATGAAGGGGTCGGTTGCGTTCACACCGGCCAGCACGGGCGCGTCCTGCACCACTGGCAGGACCTCGCGGGCCATCTCGACGACGACGTCGTTCGCGTTCCCGTAGGCCAGCAGGCCCGCCAGCGAGCCGCGGCCGGCCATCCGGTAGCGGCCCGAGTTGTAGATCACGATGAGGTCGATCCCGCCGGCTTCCTCGGCCTTCGCCGAGAGGCCTGTGCCAGCACCTCCGCCGACGATCGGCCGGCCGGCGGCTCGCTTGGCGTCCAGGCGTCGCAGGATCTCGGAACGGGCGATGCGGCTCGGGGTCGTTGATGGGCAGGTCGAGCTCATCACGTCTACGTGCGGCGCGACGGCGCCCGCCGGACGGCGTCGAACAGGGCGCGGTCGGCGGCCGGGTCGTGGAACAGGCCGCCGGGCACCGACACGCCGCACGGGGCACTGACCTCGATGCCGAGTGCGGACGACCCGGGCCGCCCGGAGCCGTTCCCGACACTCGTGACACTCGGCCACTCCGCCGACGGAACCGTCCTCCTGAACCTCGAAGCGGCGGGGACGCTGACCATCGGCGGCGACCCGGCGGTTGCAGCCGACCTCCGCCGGGCGCTCGTCGCCGAGCTCGTCACCTCCGACCTCAACGGGCCGCGTCGGCCTCGCGGCCGGCCAGGACTTCGAGCCACTCGCCCGAGCCTGCGACCCGGCCCGCCTGCAGACCGCGCCCGCGGCGGCAATCACGCGCACGGCCGATCGTCGACTCAGCGATGTGCGCCACGCTCTGACGGAAGTCGGTCTCGACGACACGCTGCAGGCCCGATCGGACCGGCTCGTCGGTGATGTCTGGCTGCCTGTCGTGTTCGACTCCTCCGACACAGCGGAACCGGCTCCGGGACCGTGGACAGGCACCGTTGTCGTGACACTGCACACCGCGTCGGACCCAGTGTGGACGGTTACCGCCGACGAGGCCGGCGCCCGCGTCGAGCCACTCGGGATCCAGGTCCAGCCTCAGCGCCTGAACGCGGAGGGTCTGGGCCGACTGGTCGAGCTAATGGCACTTGCGCCAGCGGTCGACGACGCCCGCCGCTGCGGCCCGCGCCGCTGACGGTCGAGATCATCGACGCACTGGCGGCGCTACCCCCAGCCGAGGACGTGGACGGCGACGCCGCCGACGCTCCGCCCTCGACTGTCCGGGTCGAACTACTCGGACCAGTGGTGATCACGGGTCTCCCAGAGCGCGCCGGTCACCTGAGTCGGCGATCGACCGAACTCCTGGTGTACCTCGCCCTCCGGGGACGTGCGACGGGACCCGAGCTCGACAAGGCCCTCTGGTACGGCAAGCGCATCGACAGCCAGACCCGCAACAGCCTCGTCTACCGGACGCGGCAACGCGTCGGCGCGGACGTCCTCCCCGTCGTCGGCGCTGACGGCTTCTACCGACTCGGGAACGCGGTCACGACCGACTGGTCCGACTTCCAGAGACTCGCTCGCCGGGGACTCGCGGCCGGACTCGACGAGACCGACGACCTGCGATCCGCGATGAACCTCGTGCGCGACCGACCCCTGCTCGGGGTACCGGACGCGGATTACTCATGGGCGGAGCACGACGTCCAGCACATGATCAGCACCATCGCCGATGTGGCTCCCGTCCTGAGGCGCCTCTTGCTCGAACCTGGCGACGAGCCTTGACGCAGCGACCAAGGGGCTCAACGTCGACGGGGCCTCGGAACTACTCCTTGGCGACGCACTTGAGGCAGCCGCGGCCGCCGACGACAATGCAGCGGTCCGCCGTCTCCGCGCCCGGATCGATAGCGATGTCGACAGCCCCGCACGCGCCGAGTTGTCCGGACTGCAGTGGCTCGGAACCGGCTAGAAACGGCGGACCCTAGAATATCCGGCCCTGCTCGGGCCCCGAACGCCGCCGCAGTCGAGCGTACTCCAGCAAGTCAGATGCCTTCGCGCCCTTGTCGCGCCACTGACGGACGAGGGTCTCGCCTAGCAGGACGTAGTACCACTCGTGGCCGTCGCGTTCCTCGGGTTCCAGTTCATTAATCTGCTCACACCAGGTCGTGGCTGACACTTGCTTGCGTCTGACATTGTCGTCACTGAGAGCGGTCTGTGCCTTTGTCTCGACAACGTAGACCGCTTCGGCGGTGCGGACAAGAAAGTCGGGCGAGTACTGCGCTGGCATGCCGTCAGCTTTGAGGTATGGCCGGCGGAGGAACTCATGGCGATACTCGTGCACTTTGGCCAGCGCCTCGATCGTGGAGTCGCTATCGGCCCACTGGATGAAAGCCCGCTCCAGGCCACCGCCCTGAGAGGGCACGGGAAGCTTTGGGTAGATGCACTTCGTGACCTCAACAGCGGTGCTGGTGCGCACGGGGATCGACTTCACCTCGGAGAGCCTGCGGTGCTGGATCTCCGCCGAAGCTACAACCTGGCTCGCTTGGAGCTCGACCAGCTTTGTAGCGAAGACGCCAGCGAGGTCCTGCGCGACGTCATCTAGCAGCAAAACACGCCAATTCTCATCCACCAGCGGGTCGAACTCCTGCTGGAACAGCCGATTACGGATGTAGATGTCGAGCCAGCCAGTCAGCAGCGGCCGGTATGCCTGCAGGATCGGGAACTTGGCGTGCTGGTTGTAGTGCGACTGGCTCCTCGTCATTCCTCGGCTGAGGGCCTCGGAGATGCGAATCGTCATGCGCGAGAGGTAGTCATTGTAGCCCGTAGCGGTAAGCACACCGCCGTCCACGCGGTAGTCGCCGTACTGGGTGCCGGTCTGGGCATCCTGCGACACGAACTGGTCTCCCTTGCCGACCGCCTTCCTGAGCCAGTCGAGCTGGTACTTGCTTGGCGTGAGTTCGAGGGGGTTGACGCTGGGCTTTCGCAGCTCCTCGTCAGCGTCGCGCAGGATGATGGGCACCTCGAAGTCGTAGGACTCGTAGCCGGTCCGCAGATCGACGTGCTCCAGGTCACCGGTGGCGGTGGTGCCGTCTGAGTCATCGCCGACCTCGACCGCCAGCCCGCCAGCCAGCAAGTCGTCGTAGAACTTCGAGAACGCTGGGTGCTCCACGATGAACAGCACGTCGAAGTAGTTGTCCGGCTCAAGCCGCTTGGAGATGCGCTCTCGAGTCTGTGCCTTCAGTTCATCGATAGCGCTGTCTCCGCGCCACATCAGGCGAAGCCCGCGCCCGATGGTCTGCTCCAGCAGGATCGATGCCGCGGACGAGCGCAGAGGAACCACGACGCAGATGTTGGCGACGTCGAAGCCCTCACGCAACATCAGAACCGAGACGATGACCCGCGGCTGCTTGTGCCTGTCGATGTCGAAGAGCCGTTCGCGGATCGGCTCCCAATCCTTGATGCCGAGCTCGGCCTTGCGACCGGAATCGACACGGAGGATGTCGTCCTCGGACAACCCGGTGCTGTTCAGAAACTCGATGACGTGCGGCGTGACCGAAGTGTCCTCACAGACCACCATCATCTTCGGGTGCTTGTCCCGGTCGGCCCCGGCGAACTGGCGTTCCAGGATCTCCAGCTTCTTGAGCCCTGCTCGCAGCATCACGCGCTGCCCATTGGACAACCCTGTGACCCGCCGCTGCTCGTCGCGCTCGGCCTTGAAGTCAAGAGGCAGTGCGGCGATGTCCCGACGCTTGTCGAGCGCCAGCGCCTTCACCAGGCCGGCGCGCATAGCTGCGTTGAGGTCGAAGTCGACAACGATGTGCGGGAAGTATTCCTTGCCGTTGCCGCCGCGACCGCCGACTTCGTTGTAAGGCGTGGCCGAGAAGTCGAACTGCATGAAGCGCCGCCCCTTGGTCGCGGCGATCTCGTTCAGACTCCTCTGCCACTCGACATCGGTGACCTCTTCGGTGCGCCGGATCTCGTGAATGTGGTGCGCCTCGTCGTTGAACACGACAAGGTCAGTGAGGTCCTTGAGGGCCTCAAGCGGGCCGCCACGCAGGAAGCGCCGGTCTAGCACGTCCAGGGAGTTGCCGGCCGCCGTGCCCGGTGTCAGCGGAAAGACGCTCTCTACGGCCCCCTTGGGGTCGATGTCGGCGCCGGGTGCTTCGACCTCGTCCTCCCCCGTTTGGTCGGCGAGGAAGTCCGGGTCCTCCTGGCCGGCTAGCAGATGCCAATTGGTGATGGCGACCATCCCGGAGCCGGTCACCTTGCGACCGATGTCGCTCTTGACAACCACGGACGACTGCAGAAACCCGAAGACCTGGCTGCGGTGTGTCTCGGGCACGAACAGGTCGCGCTGCGAGTAGAGGTCGCTGGACTCGAAGCCCCGCTCCCCCTCGTGCTCCTTTCCCAGGAAGGAGTCCAGCAAGCGCTCGTAGACGATCAGACCGGGCGCCACCAGCAAGAAGTTGCTGGAGAAGCGAGGGTCAGACGGGTTGGCGATGTTATTCAGGTGCTGCCACACGAGAAGCGCATTGAGGACCCACGTCTTGCCGGTGCCCGTAGCCATCTTGGCGGCGTACTTGGGATGGTTGT
This sequence comes from Actinotalea lenta, assembly GCF_030586465.1. GTDB lineage: Bacteria > Actinomycetota > Actinomycetes > Actinomycetales > Cellulomonadaceae > Actinotalea > Actinotalea lenta. Next base: position 32,270 of record NZ_JAUQYP010000002.1, on the reverse strand, counting down.
GGCGCGCGCGCGTCACCTCGCTTAGCACCCCGGCGGTCGCCAAGGCATCAGCGGCTACCGCACTGTACAGATCGCTCAGCCTCGCCGCATTGAGAACCTCATGCGCGTAGATCGTGTTGAGAATGGCCGCCCGCTGACCGGCATGGAAGTTGAGCCCGCGCAGGTCGCAATAGTCCTGCTGGAACCAGTAGCGCAACAGCTCGGCCGTGACAGGCGTGACCTGCTCCAGGATCGGCGCCCCGGCGCCGGCGACGAGATCCGCGATCTGGGGGTCGACGATCTTGGCGAGCCCCTTGGCCAGGGGGAAGTCTGCGAAGCCGCTCATGCCGTCACCTCGACGTTGGGCAGGACCACATCCGACTCAAACCCGAATACGTCGACGGCACGGATGCAGACTGTGCGAGGACCGTCATGTGGAGGGAGGTCGAGCTCGGCGGTTGTGACGACGCGCAGTTCGTCAGCGTCGTTCTCGATATTTCCCCGGTAATCCTGCCAGACCGAGCGGAAGACCTCGCCGTCGTAGTCGGGATCGACCGCCCAGTACTCAATGAGTGCCAACGGCTCGGTGTTCATGACGCCCTGAAGGGCTGCCCTGCTGGACGCGTCGAGGTTGATGGCTTCCGGCGACAGCAGGACGTAGTTCTGCAGCCGGACGGTCAGCGACTCGCGGGCACCGGACCCGACGACACGCTCCGTCACCGCGGCCTGCAGGTACTGGAGGCTCGAGAACCGGACCGTCCCGGCGAGTTTGTCAGAGCCCTTCTTCTTGAGGCTGTCGAGGAGATCTGGGGGAATGACCAGGACCTCAAGCTTTGGGTCGTTCAGATCGGCAATGTCCTGCCCAATACCGGCCGAGAAGTTCCAGCCCAGCACAACTACCTTATCGAAGCCGCCCATCTTGGTGTCGCGGTAACCCTGGGCGCGCTTGAGCGTCGAGGGCGTCGTCAGGCGCGAGGGGCTGTCGGCAAAGACGAGTGTGCGACCGTTCGGCATCCAGCCGAGGCTGCCGTTGACGTTTTCTTCTGACGGCAGAGGCAGCGCGCCATAAAGATCCAGCACGACCCGCGAGAGGTCGCCGATGCGGAAGCTTCGGCCGAGCGTCGAACGGGCCTGCTCGACCTGGTAGTCGCCTATCGCCTGATACAGGAAAGGCCGGGCATCCTGGTCGATAAGCCGCTTGCGGGTAATCATCGCGGCGGGCTTGCCGAGATCGGTCGCAACCCAGCGGCGCCCGAGCCGCTCCGCAGCAGCTGCGGTAGTTCCCGATCCAACAAAGAAGTCGGCCACGATCGAGTCGGGACGAGAGCATGCCTTTATGATCCGCTCCAGCAACTGGATTGGCTTCTGGGTGCCGTAGTCGACACCCTCTCCCTTGATGCGCCCTACCGTCGTGATGTCGGACCACCAGTCCTCAGGGATCTTGCCATTCTCTGACAAGAAGTGCTCTTCCTTGAAGATCCCGCTCGTCTTGCCGGTGGCCAGCTTCTTGTAAGGCACACGGACGGCATCGCCATCGAAGATGTGGCCGCTAGACTTCCGGTACCAGAAAATGTTGTCATGCTTTCGAGGGAACCAGTTCTTTGTGTTCGACGGGCCCGTATACGCCCAGATGATCTCGTTAAGCATGTTGTCGCGCCCGAATACTTCGTCGAGGACGAGCTTGACGTAGTGACCGACGTGGTAGTCGATATGAACGAAGATCGATCCCTCGCTTGAGAGTAGTTCCCGCATCAGAACCAGCCGCGGAGTGATCATCGCGAGGTAGGACGCAGTGCCGTCCGCCCAAGTGTCCGAGTAGGCGAACTGCTCAATAACGGTCGGGCGCTGCTCGATGGTCGTGCCAGGTAGCGTGATCTTGGTTCGATAGTCGGCCTTGGAGTCGAACGGCGGGTCGATGTAGATCAGATCGATCTTGCCGCGCAGACTCGGCGTCTCATCGTTGCCGCTCAGGAACGCGGCCATCGCCAGGAGGTTGTCGCCATAGATCAGCCGGTTCAGCGAAGTAATGTCCCCGGCGTCGGTCTCGGGGTCGCGTGCGGCCCAAAGGCTCAGACCGGTCCGGTCCTTCGACGGAATCACCAACTCGCGGGTCTGAAGGGTGACGCGGTTTCGGCCCTCAAGCTGCTCAAGCACCTGCTGGGCCTGGCGCTTGCCCGCAGCCACGATGCCAGGCAGCTGTTCAAGTAGCGACTTGCTCATGGCTGGGGCTGTCTCCTCCGCGCCGCGGCGCGCGTCGTTGTCACTGCGGTCTCGGACAACGTAGCGGCCGAGACAGGCATCCTCGCAATGTCCCGCAGCGTGGGTAGCGAAGTCGTGGGTCGATTCACCCGCCACTGGTCATCTTGGCGCCGAGAGGCTCACCGAGAACAAGTACCCCGAGCGTTCCGCGCTCCACCGAGGCCGTCCGCACGCGTCCGCGCCTGACCGATGCGTGCATTCTGCGTGCATCAACGCCAGAGGCCCTCTCGATCCGAAGATCGAGAGGGCCTCTGACCTGCACCTTCACAAGTAGCGGGGGCAGGATTTGAACCTGCGACCTCTGGGTTATGAGCCCAGCGAGCTACCGAACTGCTCCACCCCGCGTCGCGAACCTCAACGATACGGGACCGTAGGTGGAGCGGCAAATCGCCCCCAACCTCCGCCCTCTGCCGCGGCCCCTGCCCGTCCACCCCAAACCCCGTGCACCCCACCCCGCACGGCAGCCCTGGCCGGACTGCCCCCCAGCGAGCCCGGCCAGGGCTCTCCCGTCGGCGCGCCTACCGGCGCACCCTCGGCGCGCCTCCCTGGCGCACCCTCAGCGCGCCGTCCCGGCGCGCCCCGTCGGCGCAGCGCGTCACAACACGACCACGCCCAGCCGGACGTCGGCCACCGCGGACCGCGGCGACCTGCCGCGCGACGTGCTCATGGAGATGTCCCCCTGCTTGTGCCCCCTGCCGACCCCCGGCACGCATCGCTGCCCGGGCACCAGGCACGCTCGGTGACTGGCGCACCATCTATCGTGGCGAGGACACTGCTCATCAGAGGACCTTCGTCCTGAGCGTCTCCGAACCCGGGTGACGCACGGTCACCGGCCCGACACCGGCGGGGTCCGCCGCCGGTGATGATCACCCATCCGGGTGGCCGCCCCACGGCACGGCCGAACCACCGCTTCAGCCGGCCCAGAACCGGCCGATACAGACCACGACAGGGAGGAGGAGTCCGGTGATGGACCTGCCGCGCGAGCTGGACCGCCTCGAGTCCCTGCTCACCTACGGGATCCTGGGCGGCCAGGGCCCGGACCTGACGGACATCGCCGAGCTCGCCGCCCAGCTCTGCGGCACTCGCAGCGCCGCGGTCGGCTTCCTGGGCGAGGACGAGGTCGAGGTCTACGCCACGTTCGGCGCACCGATGCGCAACATCCCCCGCTCGATGTCGGTCTCTGCGGCCGCGGTCGAGCGCGGGGAGCCCGTGGTGCTGCCGAACATCCCGGGGGCGCTGCGCCCCGACCACCCGTTCGCCCAGGACGGACCGGTGCGGGCGTTCGCCGCGGTGCCGCTCACCGGCCGGGACGGCCTGCCGCTGGGCGTCCTCGCGGTGCACCACACCGCACCGCTCGAGCTCACCGATCGGCACCTGCACGCTCTGCGCGTGCTCGCGGACCACATCATGAACCGCCTCGAGCTGCACCGCCTGGACGCCTGGGGCGGGCGCACGCTGGGTCACGCGCGCCCGGTGGAGCCCACCCGGATCCGCCGCGCGCTCGACGCCGGCGAGCTGGTGCCCTACCTGCAGCCCATCGTGGACCTGCGCACCGGCTCGACCGTTGCCCTGGAGGCGCTGATCCGCTGGCAGCACCCGGAGCACGGCCTGCTGCCTCCCGGGGACTTCCTGCCGGTGGTCGAGGCCAGCGGGTTGATGATCCCGGTGGGCCGGCAGGTGCGCCAGCGCGGGATGGATGCGCTGACGCGCATCCGACGGCTGGGCTCGTCCGCGGCCTCGATCCAGCTCAGCATCAACATCTCGCCCATCGAGCTGGCCCGCCCGCAGCTCGCGGCCGAGCTCATGGCCGACCTGCAGGAGCGGGCACTGGGACCCGACGCGCTCGTGGTGGAGGTCACCGAGACGGCCGCGTTCGTGGACCGGGAGGCCGCGGTCACCCAGCTCCGGGCGCTCGACGACGCCGGCGTGCAGATCGCCCTGGACGACTACGGCGCCGGGCACTCCTCGCTGACGCGACTGCTCAGCCTGCCGCTGAGCGTGCTCAAGCTGGACCGTGCGCTGACGAGCCGGATGCTCGACGACCCCCGCCTGGAGACCGTGGTCGGGTCGACCGTCGCGATGGCCCGGGACCTGGGCCTGCACGTGATCGCCGAGGGCGTGGAGGTGCCTCAGCAGGCCGTCCGGCTGCTGTCGATGCACTGCGGCTACGCACAGGGCTGGCACTTCGGCCACGCGGACACCATCGACAACACGATGGCGGCCCTGCGCACCCTGGCCCGCGCTTAGGCGCGCTGCCCCTGCGGCCGCGAGTATGGGGCGGTCATCACGCCGTCGGGGTCGAGCCGGTCGAGGATCGCGCCCGCGATCGCCCGCAGCTGGTCGACCTGCTGCGGCTCGAGCGCATCCAGCACCGTGCGGCGCACCTGCTCCACGTGACCCGGAGCCGCCGCCTCGACGGCCCGCCACCCGGCCTCGGTCAGCACCGCGTTGGTGGCCCGGCCATCCGCCGGGCACGGCGCCCGCTCGACCAGCCCCCGGTCCTCGAGCCGGCTGACCACGTGCGACAGCCGGGACAGGGTCGCGTTGGACCGCGCGGCGAGCGCGGTCATCCGCAGCCGGCGTTCTGGCGCCTCGGAGAGCATCGCCATGACGTAGTACTCGAAGTGCGACAGCCCGGAGTCCCGGCGCAGCTGCTGCTCGAGCGAGCCCGGCAGCAGCTCGACCACCGCGACCAGGCGCACCCAGGCCTGCAGCTCGTCCTCGGTCAGCCAACGCGTCATGCCCCGCATCCTACCGGAACACTTGACGCTTCAACCATTGCGCCCTAGCGTGTTAGTTGTCACTTCAACCAAATGGGCCGACGAGGTCCTGATCGACACGGGAGGACGTCATGACGCACGTCAGCATCATCGGCACCGGGACCATGGGACAGGCCCTGGACGCCGTGCTCAGCCGGGGCGACACCCCGCACACCCTCGTGCACCGCGGCGAGGACCTGCCGTCCGGGACCGACGTCGTCATCCTCGCGATCCCCTACCCCTCCCTCGCCGACGTCCTGGAGACCTACGGCTCGGCGATGGCGGGCACCGTGGTCGTGGACCTGACCAATCCCGTCGACTTCGCCACGTTCGACTCCCTGGTGGTGCCCGCGGACTCCTCGGCCGCCGCCGAGATCGCCGCCGCGCTGCCCACCGCACGCGTGCTCAAGGCCTTCAACACCACGTTCGCCGGCGCGCTGGCCGCGGGCTCCGTGCTCGCCCGGCCCACCACCGTGCTCATCGCCGGGGACGACGCGGACGCGAAGGCCACACTGTCCTCAGTCGTCGAGGCCGGGGGCCTGCGGGCCGTGGACGCAGGCGCGCTCAAGCGGGCCCGCGAGCTCGAGGCGCTCGGCTTCCTGCAGATCACCCTGGCCGCCGCCGAGCGGACCTCGTGGACCGGCGGCTTCGCGCTGGCCGACTGACCATGACCCACCCCTACGCGCAGTTCCGCGAGCGCGCGGCGCGGCTGGACACCGCCGTGCCGCGCCGCCCGTGGACCCCGTCCGACGGCCCGCTGCCCGCGCTGTACCTGTCGCACGGCGCCCCGCCGCTGCTCGAGGACGCCGCGTGGATGGACGACCTGCACGCCTGGGCCCGGCGGCTGCCCACCCCGCGCGCGATCCTCATCGTCTCCGCGCACTGGGAGTCCGCTCCCCTCGCGCTGTCCACCACCGACGGCCGGGCCGACCTGGTCTACGACTTCGGCGGGTTCGACCCGCTGTACTACCGGCTGCGGTACGACACGCCCGACGCCGGCGACCTGGCCGCCCTGGTCCGCTCCGTGCTGCCCGCCTCCGAGGCGCTGCACGAGCACACCGCGCGCGGGCTCGACCACGGCGCCTGGGTGCCGCTGCTGGCGATGTACCCCGACGGCTCCGTCCCCGTGCTCCAGCTCAGCATGCCGACGCACGAGCCCGGCCGGCTGCTCGAGCTCGGGCGGCGGTTGCGGACCCTGCGCGAGCACGGCGTGCTCGTGGTGGGCTCGGGGTTCATGACCCACGGGCTGCCGTTCCTGCCCTGGGGCGACCTGTCGCGCGTGCCCGGCTGGTCGGCCGAGTTCGACGCGTGGGCCGCCGACGCCCTGGCCCGCGGCGACGTCGACGAGCTCGCCGGCTACCGCGACCGCGCACCGGGCATGCCGTACGCGCACCCCACCGTCGAGCACTTCACGCCGCTGTTCCTGACCCTGGGCGCGGCCACCGTGCCGGGCACGGTGACCACCGCCCTGGACGGCTTCTGGTGGGGCCTCGCGCGCCGCTCGATCGAGGTCGCCTGACGACGCCCCCTCCACACGGGGGCCCGTCGCAGATCGCCGGGAAGCACCGAGGGTCCCGTCGCGCGTGCTGCGCGACGGGACCCTCGGGTCTCAGCCGCCGTTGTTGAGCTGGGCCTCGGCCGTGATCGCGTCGGTCAGCGCCGCCTGGAGCCGCTTCTGCGCCTCGCCGTACGCGGCGAAGTCACCGCGTGTCAGGGCCGCCTGACCGTCGTCCAGCGCCTGCTTGGCCCGCTGCAGCGCGTCGTTCAGCGCAGCCTGCGCGTCCCCGGCGGGAGGCGTCGTGGGGCTCGTCGTCGGACTGCTCGACGGACTCGTCGTGGGCGAGGTGGTGGGCGACGACGTCGAGCCGCCGGTACTGCCTCCGTTCGTGGGGGCGTTCGGGACACCGCTGTCCGTCGGGCCCGGGGTGTCGACCCCCGCGTCACCGCCGAACACCTGGTCCAGCGCGCCGCCCAACGTGTCCGAGAACCCGATGTTCTCGCCGAACGCCACCAGCACGCGTTGCAGCAACGGGAACTTGGTGCCCGCCGAGGACTGCACGTACACGGGTTGCACGTACAGCAGACCACCGCCCACCGGCAGGGTCAGCAGGTTCCCGCTGACCACCGTGGAGCTGCCCAGCCGGAGCACGTTCAGGCTCTCCGACACGTTCGGGTCCGAGTTGAACGCGTTCTGCACCTGGCCGGGTCCGGGCACCGTCGAGTTGCGCGGCAGCTCCAGGATGCGGATCTTGCCGTAGTCCGCCCGGCGCTGGCCTGCGGTGTCGCCCGGCTCCGCGTCGACCGCCATGAAGCCCGTGAGCACCTGCCGGTCGGTGTTACCGCCGGGGATGAACACCGAGGTCAGGGAGAACGTCGGGTTGTCCTGGCTCGGCATCTTCAACGTCAGGTAGTACGGCGGCTGGAGCTCGCTGGAGTTGACCGGGTCCTCCGGGTTCCGCCAGAAGTCCTGGCCGGAGTAGAACTCCGACGCGGTGCCCACGTGGTAGTGCGCCATCAGGTCGCGCTGCACCTTGAACAGGTCCTGCGGGTAGCGCAGGTGGCTCATCAGCGCACCGCTGATGTCGCTCATCGGCTTGACCGTGTTGGGGAAGATCTTCTGCCAGGTCTCCAGCACCGGGTCGGTGGGCTCCCAGGAGTACAGCGTGACCTTGCCGGAGTACGCGTCGACCGTGGCCTTGATCGAGTTGCGCAGGTAGTTCACCTCGTCCGGCGCGAGCGCCGACAGCGCACCACCCCGCGCGGTGAGCGAGTCCTGGGTCACCTGCTCGAGCTGCTTGGACGTCGAGTACGGGTACTGGTCGGACGTCGTGTACCCGTCGACGATCCACACCACGCGCCCGTCGACCACGGCCGGGTACACGCTCGAGTCGAGCGTGAGGTACGGCGCGACCTTCTTGACGCGGTCCTGCGGGGAGCGGTCGTACAGGATCTGCGAGTCCGGCGTCACCCGGTTGGAGAACAGGATCTGCTCCGAGCCGAACTTCAGCGAGTACAGCAGCTTGTTCCACAGGTTCCCGATGCTCGGGCCCGCCTTGACCTCGGCGGTCGGGAAGGTGGTGTTGACCTGGCCGCCCGCGGAGTCGTCCGGGTAGTCCAGCTCCCACGGAGAGGTGCCGGCCGGCGCGCCCACGATCGAGTAGTCGGGCAGGTTCTCGCCGAAGTAGATCCGCGGCTCGTACTTGCCCAGCGCACCGACCGGCGGGATGCCGCCCTCGTAGAACGACGGCCGGCCGTCCGCGGCGGTCGTGTTGCCGTAGGCGGCCACGACGCCGAACCCGTGCGTGAACACGGTGTGGTCGTTGACCCAGGTCCGCTGCGCGGAGTCCAGGCCGCCCAGGTTGAGCTCACGCACCGCGATGACGGTGTCCCGGCTCTCCCCGTCGATGTTGTAGCGGTCCACCGACAGCGTCTTGGGGAAGTCGTAGTACTGCTTGTTCTGCTGGAGCTGGCGGAACGACGGGCTGACGATCGCCGGGTCCAGCAACCGGATGCTCGCCGTGGTCTCGGCGTCCGAGCGCAGCGCCCCGGCCGTGGCCGTCAGCTTCGCGTCGTACGGCGTGATCTCCGCGTCCGACAACCCGAAGGCCGCCTTGGTCGCATCGATGTTCCGCTGGATGTACTCCGACTCCGCCGACTGCTGGTTGGGCTGCACCTGGAAGCGCTGCACGACCGCTGGGTAGATCCCCCCGACGAGGATCGCCGAGATGACCATGAGGCCGACGCCGATCACCGGCACCCGCCACGTCCCCCGGAACGCGGCGTACAGGAACACGATCGCGATCAGCGCCGCCACGCCGGTCAGGATCGCCTTCGCCGGCATCACGGCGTTGACGTCCGTGTACGACGCCCCACCGGGCACCGTCGCGTCCGCCGAGGTCTTGGTCAGCAGCGAGTACCGGTCCAGCCAGTAGTTCACCCCGATCAGGGCGATGATCACCGCGGCCGTCACCCCCAGCTGCACGCGCGCCGCGGGGATCGTGCGCGGGCCGCTGCCCCCGCCGACGCGCAGGCCGCCGTACAGGTAGTGGGTGGCCAGCCCCGCGATCCCGGCGACCACGGCCACCGCGAGCAGGAAGGACACCACGAACCGCAGCATCGGGAGCACGAACAGGTAGAACGACACGTCCAGCCCGAACTGCGGGTCCGTCGTGCCGAACGACGTCCGGTTGAGGAACAGCAGCACGTCCTGCCACTGCGCCGAGGCGGCCGACCCCGCGAAGAAGCCGACCACCGCGGGCCCGGCGATCATCACGAGCCGGCGCAGCGGCTCGATCATCTCCCGGTACTGGTCCAGCGACGCCTGCTCGGGCGTGGACGGTGCGTACACGGGCCGGCTGCGGTACGCGACCGCGAGCGACGCCCACACCGCCACGCCCATCACCACGAAGCCGGCCACGAAGAGGATGGCCCGCGTGATCCACTGCGTCGTGAGCACGCCGAGGTAGCCCACCTGGCGGAACCAGAGCACCTCGGTCCACACCTGGGCCATGATCATCACGAGCACGACGAGCCCGATGATGATCGCGATCGTCGGCCCGAGAGGCCCACGCTTGCGGCGCGGTCCACCGGAGCCGGAGGAAGGTCGGCTGGGTCGTGCGAAGGTCACGTCAGGTGGTCCTCATGGTCGGGGCTCGGCTGGGGACGGGCATTCGGCGCGCACGCGTCGGTCGGGTCAACGGACGAGCACGGGCCCAGGTTCCCACACGTGCCCGGCGCGCGGGCGCGGAACCTCCCGCCGAGGGCGTGACACCATGGCGCGGTGAGCACCTCGAGCAGCGACGACGCCGCGGTCCAGGCGCTGGACCGCGTCATGCGGGAGATCGAACGGCACGTGGCGAGCGCCGGCTGGGACGGCCCGGTGCGGGTGTTCGCGCTGGTGCGCACCGCCGCCGCGCTCGAGGCCGAGCCCGAGCTCGCCGGCCAGCTCCCGCCGGAGACGATGGTCGCCGCGCGGCTGGACCCCGAGCACCTCACCGCGGTCGAGCAGGAGGGGCTGCCGGCCGCCGAGGACCTGGAGCAGCTGCTCGGGGGCCTCGCATGGCCGGACACCGTGCACGGCGCCGCTGTGGTCGTCGAACGGGTCGTGCTACCCAGCAGCGCCGAGCGGGACATGCCCGCCGACCCGCAACAGGCCGTGCAGTACCTGATGTCCCACCCGGAGCGTCAGGACGTGCGCCTTGCCGCGGGGGCGCTGCGCGACGGCCCCCGCTGGTGCGTGCTGCGCACCCGGGCGAACGACGACGACGCCGCGGTCGCCGCCGGCCCCGACCTGGTCCCCGGCCTCACCGACGCAGTAGCCGCCACCCTCCTGTAGGGCCAAGCCGCGTCCGCGCCCCCGGTCGCAGATCGCGGCGCCGGTCGCAGATCGCGGCGTTCGTCGCAGATCGCGGCGTTCGTCGCAGATCGCGGCGTCCCGGGCGCCGCACTCTGACCGCAGCGCCGCACTCTGACCGCAGCGCCGCGCTCTGACCACGGTGGCGCGATCCGCGGGCCGCGGTCAGGAGCAGGTGGGGAGCTGGTCGCCCTTGCCGGCGCCGATCGCCTCGACGGCCTGGCGCGCGCCGTGCAGCGTCGTGACCGAGACCACGTGCAGGCCGTCCGGGACGTGGCCCACCACCTCGGCGCAGTTCTGGGCCGGGGCCAGGAACCACGTGGCGCCGTCGTGCCGCGCGCCGTACATCTTCTGCCGGATGCCGCCGATGGGCCCCACGGTCCCGGTCAGGTCCATGGTTCCCGTGCCGGCGATCACCTGACCGTCGGCCATGTCCTCGGGCGTGAGGAGGTCGATGATCCCCAGCGCGAACATCGTGCCCGCGCTCGGGCCGCCGATGTTCTCGATCTGGATCGACACGTCGACCGGGAAGTCGAAGCTCGGGTCGATGAGCACGCCCAGCAGCGCACGCCCGTGACCGTCGTCGGTGGTGGTCACCGGCACCTGCGTCGGGGACCCGTCGCGCGTCACGGTCAGCGTCACGGTGTCCCCGGGGCGCACCGCGTCCATCTGCGTCGACAGGGCGGAGAACGAGTCGACCTGCACCCCGTTCACCGCGGTGATGACGTCGCCCTTGCGGACGTGGCCGTCGGCGCCGCTGCCGGTCATCACGTCGCCGACGGTGAGCGTGGTCGGCACCTGGTAGCCGAGCTCCTCGAGCGCGGAGACGGTGGCGTCCTCCTGGGAGGAGATCATCTCCTGCTGCCCGGCCTGGGAGATCTGCTTCTGGGTCTGGTCCGGCGGGAAGATCGCCTCGACCGGGATCACCGAGTCCTGGCGCGACGCCCAGCCGGACAGCATCCGGCCGAGCGTCACCGGGTAGCCGGGGCCGCCCGCGGTGGACACCGTCACCAGCCGGAGCTGACCGGTGACGGGGTAGGTCTTCGCGTGCGGGATCTCGATCAGGGGCTTGCCGTCGTGCGCGCCCAGCGTGTTCAGCGTCGGCCCGGGCGCCTCCACGGCGTACGGCAGCGGCAGGGCGGACGCGACCGCCAGCAGCAGGGCGAGCGCGACCACCGACACGCTGAGGGTGATCGACCGCGGCGTCGCGGGCCGCGGCTCGTCCTGGCCCTCGTCGTCCGAGGGCACGAACGGGTCGCCGCCCTCGGCGACGTCGGGCTCGCCGTGGGGGGTCGCGTCCGGCGCAGGGGTGCGGGGGTCGTCGCTCACCGGGTCATCATCCCCTGAGCCGCCGGGTGGCTCGCGTCGAGCCGCGCGGCGCACCGCTCTCACCTCGGCGCCCGCGGGCCGGCGTCGCTGCGCCCTGAGCGAACCCGGTCGCGAACCGGGCCCACGGGGCATGGCCCCGGGCCGCCCCCCGGCTACCGTGGACGAACCACCTCTCCCCTGGAGGCCCGATGTCCACTCCGGACCCCACCCCCGGCATCCCCCCGGCCTGGGCGGCCATGCTGCGACAGATGCTCGGACCGCAGGCCGACGAGGTGATCGCGGAGATCGCCGAGCACGGCCTGCAGGGCCCTGACGGCGAACCGATCGACCTGGCCGAGCTGGCCAGCCGCATGGGCCTGCCGGAGGACCCCGCGGCCGTGCAGGCGATGGTGTCGCAGATGCAGCAGGTGCTCGCCTCGGGCACCGGACCGATCAACACCGACCTCACGCACGACCTGGCCCGTCAGACCGCCGCCGCCGAGGGCGACCCGAGCGTCACGGACACCGAGCGCCGCGCGGTGGTCGACGCGCTCGGGGTCGCCGAGCTGTGGCTCGACCAGGCCACCGACCTGCCCGCCTGCGGAGGGCCGGTGCGCGCCTGGAGCCGGTCGGAGTGGGTCGAGCAGACCCTGCCGCGCTGGCGCACCCTGGCCGAGCCGGTCGCCGGCAGCGTCTCGGCGGAGCTCGCGCGGGTGATCGGCGAGCAGCACATGCCCGAGGAGATGGGCGACCTGGCCGGCGCGATGGCGCCGATGATGCGCCAGCTGGGCAGCGCCGTGTTCGGGCTCCAGCTGGGTCAGGCCGTGGGGACGCTGTCCCGCGAGGTGCTGGGCACCACCGACATCGGCGTGCCGCTGCTGCCAGGGCCCGGCACCGCACTGCTGCCGCGCAACGTCACCGAGTTCGCCGAGGGCCTGGACGTCCCGCCCGACGAGGTGCGGCTGTTCCTGGCGCTGCGCGAGGCCGCCCACGCCCGGCTGTTCACGCACGTCGGGTGGCTCCAGGGGCACCTGCTGGGCGTCGTCGACGCGTACGCGCGGGGGGTCGCGATCGACGTCGACGCCCTGGAGGACGCCGTCCGCTCGATCGACCCGACCGACCCGCAGGGCATCGCCGATGCGCTGTCCGGCGGCGTGTTCGCCATGGCGACCTCCCCGGCTCAGCAGGCTGCGCTGCTGCGGCTGGAGACGCTGCTGGCCCTGATCGAGGGGTGGGTGGACCACGTCACGTCCGTCGCCGCGGAGGCGCACCTGCCGCACACCGCAGCCCTGCGCGAGACGATGCGTCGTCGGCGCGCGGCCGGCGGGCCGGCCGAGGACATCTTCGCGACCCTGGTCGGCCTGGAGCTGCGGCCCCGGCGGTCCCGCGACGCCGCGACGCTGTGGGCGACGCTGGCCGAAGAGGGCGGCGCGGCCGCGCGGGAGGCGGTGTGGGACCACCCGGACCTGCTGCCCACGGCGGAGGACCTGGACGACCCGACGGGCTACCGGGCACGGCGGGAGGCCGCCGAGGCCGACAACGCGGACCTGGACCGCGCGCTCGCCGAGATCTTCGGGCAGGACGACGAGGGCAAGAGGGGCGAGAGCTGACCTAACCCGCGTCGACGCCCGCGCCGGGCTCCTCGAGGTCACCGCGGTACCCGTCGGCCTCGCCGCCGGGCTCGTCGGCGTCGGTGTCCTCGGGCGGCAGGTCGGTCGCGTGGGCGAAACCCTCGAGGAAGCCTCGGGCGCGGTCCGTGCGCGGGTACGCCTCGAGCTCGGCCCAGAACCCCGGGCCGTGGCCCGCATGCAGCAGGTGCGTGAGCTCGTGCAGCAGCACGTAGTCCAGGACCCACCGCGGCACACCGCGCAACCTCGTGGAGATCCGGATCGTGCCCTCCGACGGCGTGCACGACCCCCAACGCCTGCCCTGGCGGGCGGACCACGCGACGCTGACCGGGCGGGCACGGCCGTCCAGGTACCGATCGGAGAGCTCAGCCGCCCGGCGTTCGAGCTGGGCGTCCGACGGGGTCCTGCGCCGCTCCGACGCGAGCATCTTGGTCACCATCCTGCGCACCCACTCGCGCTCCTGGGTCGCGGTGAACCGGTCCGGGATGGCCACCACGGTGCGGCCGCCCTCCCGGAACGCGCTCACCGTGCGGGTGCGTCGCCGGCTGCGCCGGACCTCGACCCGCTCCAGGGCCGTCGCGAGTGCTTCGTCGTCCACACCGGGAACGGTAGCCCGCGCGGCGGACACCGGCCTCGGGCGACCAGACGACCGGTGGACGGCCCCCACCGCGGCCCGACCGTGCACGACGCGCCGATCCCGGAGCGAGCCACGCACGGCCATGCGGCACCGTTACGCTGATCCGAGCACGGAGCCGACCAATCACCGCGCTCCGGCCCGTCGGCTCGACCACGACCGACGCACCAGGCTGATGAACGGAGACACCATGGCCGAGACCTACGAGGGCGAGTTCTACTGCGTGAAGTGCAAGGAGAAGCGGCAGACCTCCGGCGAGGTCGTCGTGACCAACGGCCGCAAGATGGCCAAGGGCACCTGCCCCGTCTGCGGCACCAAGCTGAACCGGATCCTCGGCAAGGCCTGAGCCAGGCACCCGCGAGAGGCGGTCCCCATCGGGGGCCGCCTCTTGTCATGTGTGGACAACCCCTGCCGCCTCCCGGACCCGAGCACGCTTGCTGCCGGAGAGGAGGCCGTGTGCAGCTGCGAACCCTGCCCGTGGTGCGGCGGGACACCACGACCGTCCAGGTCGGCACCGACCCGCGGTGGGCCGTGGCGCTGGGCGACCTGAGCCCACCAGCCGCCGGCGTGCTGGCCGCCCTCCCCCCTGGCGCACCGGAGCGGACCGTGCGCACCGCGCTGCAGGCCGCCGGGGTCGACGCCGAGGAGGCCGACGCGATCCTCGACCACCTCGCACGGGGCCACCTGATGGTCCGTACGCCCGCGGCTGTCCCCCCCGCCGAGCAGGCCGATCTCCGGGCGTGGTCGCTGCTGTCCGCCGACGGGGACGTCGCACCCCTGCTGGCCGCGCGAGCGGCCGCCCGGGTGCGGATCTGGGGGCTGGACAGGGTGGGCATCGCCGTCGCCCAGACGCTCGCACTGGCCGGGGTGGGACGGCTCGAGCTCGACGACCCCTCGCCGGTCCTCCCGGCGGACGTCGGCTTCGGCGGCCTGACCGACCGCGACCTCGGCGAACCCCGGGAGCTGGCCGTCGCGCGTGCGGTCCGTGCAGCGCGGCCCCGCGCCCAGACCCTGGCGGCGGTCGGCCGGAGCCCGGACCTCGTCGTGCTCGTGGACCGTGCCGTGGCCGACCCGGTGCGCCACACCCCGCTGCGCGACGCGGGCGTACCCCACCTGTCCGTCCTGGTCCGCGAGGCGTCGGTCCTGGTCGGACCCCTGGTGGTGCCCGGCAGCACCGCCTGCCTGACGTGCGCCGAGCTGCACCGCGCCGATGCCGACCCGGCCTGGCCGCTGGTCGCAGCCCAGCTCGTCGCGGCGCGGGCGAGCGCGAGCCTGGTCGCGGAGTCGACCCTGGCCGTCGCGGCAGGTGCCCTGGCCACCGTGCAGGTGCTCGCGCACCTGGACGGCCGCCCGTGCGCGACGCACGACGCCGCGCTCGAGCTGAGCCTGCCGCTGACCGTCCCCCGGGCACAGCACTGGCTCCCGCACCCCGAGTGCGGGTGCGGGAGCCAGGTGCGCTGACCGGTGGCGCCGGTCCGGTGCGGTGCCCGGTGGCGGCCGGTGCGGTGCGGTGGCCGGTGGCGGCCGGTGCGTGCGGGTCGCCGGCGACGTCAGGCCGCGGCCACCTTGCGGGGGCGGCCGCGACCGCGCTTGCGCGGGACGACGACACCGTCGACGAAGACCTCACCGCCCCAGACCCCCCACGGTTCGCGACGGTCCACGGCGCCGGCCAAGCACCCTTCGCGCACCGGGCAGGCACGGCACAGCGCCTTCGCCTGCTCGACCTCGGACTCGCGCTCGGCGAACCAGAGCTCGGCGTCGTTCTGACGGCACGGGATCAGGCTGGAGATGACGAGGTCGAACTCGGGGTCGGTGAGTGTCGACGCCTCGGGCGGCCACGGTCCGTTGCCACCGTTGTTGAGCGTGTCGAGCAGCGTGGTGAGCCGCACGGCTCCTCCTCGGGTCCTGCGAAGTCTGGGGCTGATGCTGGGACCAGGCCCTCAAGACGAAGGCCGCGGGTCCCGGTGGACTCCGCGGCCTGAGCAGGCGTTCCGGTCAGACCGAGGAGTCGGGGGCGGAGGCGGGCGATGCGCCGATCTCACGACCGCGAGCGGGCGCAGCTGTCCCCTGGAGGAAGGTCGGGGTGGGCAGCGCGGGGCGCACGGCATCGATCCCGCAGATCGCCGTGTCGATCATCATTCGGTCACCCACCCCCTCTCTCGCTCCGCCCAGGGCGTCTTCCAGCCCCTGGCACCGGTCAGGACAGCGAACACGCTAGACCCCGCGCGCCGGGCCGCACAACGGAATTACCGCAGAACTTCTCGCGAGCACCCGCAGCGCTGTCCCGCGCGCCCCGCGCGGGTCACCCCCATGGGCGCTGACCAGCGACGACGGCCAGGATCGCGTCCCCGAAGCCGTCGATGGTCACGGGCCCGACGCCCGGCACCCGCGCGAGCTCCGCGCGCGTGCCGGGCCGGGCGAGCGCAACCCGGGTCAGGGTGGCGTCCGGCAGCACGTTGTGCGGGGCCCGCTCCGACTCCAGCGCGATCCGGTCCCGCCAGGTGCGCAGCGCCTCGACCAGCTCCGGGTCGGCCTGCTCCGGCTCCGACGACGCGTGGCCGTCCCCCAGGACACCGGCCAGGAACGGCGTGCGCTCGCGTGAGGACCGCCCACCCGTGCGCGACCGCGCCCAGCTCAGGTGCAGGTGCTCCCGCGCCCGCGTGATGCCGACGTACAGCAGCCGACGCTCCTCCGCGACGGCCGCGCGGGACTCGGCCAGCGAGATGGGGACCAGCCCGTCGCTGAGCCCCGTGAGGAACACCGCGTCCCACTCCAGGCCCTTCGCGGCGTGCAGCGACGCGAGCGTCACCCCGTCCACCGCTGGGGCGTGCTGCGCCGCGGCACGGTCATCCAGCTCTGCGACGAGGTCCACGAGCGTCGCGCGCTGCGCACCCTCCGCACCCGGGCCGTCCGGTGCGTCCGCGAGTCGCCGGGTCGGCCCGTTCGCCTCGAGCTCGTCGGCGAGGCCGACCAGCGCCTGCAGCGAGTCCCACCGCTCGCGGACCGCACCCCGCGCGGCGGGCGGCTCCGGGCTCCACCCGGCGCCGGCCAGCACGTCGCGCACGGCTTCACCCAGGGGGACGTCCGACATCGATCGCGCGGCGCCGCGCAGCAGGACCAGGGCGTCGCGCACCTCGCGCCGGGCGAAGAACCGCTCCCCGCCGCGGACCAGGTATCCGATGCCCACGTCGGCGAGCGCCTGCTCGAACACCTCCGACTGCCCGTTGGTCCGGTACAGCACCGCGATCTCGCGCGCCGGCACGCCGGAGGCCACCAGGCGGCCGATGCGCGCGACGACACCGGCGGCCTCCTCCTCGTCGTCCCGGTAGTCCTCGATCGTCACCGCGGGCCCGGGCGGACGCTGCGCGATCAGCTCGAGGCCGGAGACCTGACGGGCGCGGCGCCCGAGCACCCGGTTGGCGAGGTCCACGACCTGCGGCGTCGAGCGGTAGTCGCGCACCAGTCGCACCACGGCCGCCCCCGGGTGCCGCTCGGTGAACGTCAGCAGGTGGTGCGGGGTCGCCCCCGCGAAGGAGTAGATGGTCTGGTTGGGGTCACCGACCACGCACAGCTCGTGCCGCGACCCCAACCACTGGTCGAGCAGGTACTGCTGCGCCGGCGACACGTCCTGGTACTCGTCGACCACGAAGTGCCGGTACTGGCCGCGCACCTGCTCGGCGACGTCCTGCCGGCTCTCGATCATGTGCCCGAGCAGCGTCAGCACGTCCTCGAAGTCGATCACCGCGCGCGCGTCCTTGACCTCCTCGTACGCGCTGATGAGCTTGGCCACCGCGGTCCGGTCCAGCCCCGCCGGCAGCGGGCGGTCCGTCGCGTCCGCCGCCGCCACGTAGTCGTCGGCCGGCACAAGGGACGCCTTCGACCACTCCACCTCGGAGGCCAGGTCGCGCACCGCGAGCCGGTCCAGGCGCAGCCCCAACCGCTGCCCCGCCTCGGCGACCGCCTGCGCCTTGTGCTCGAGGATGCGCGGCGGGGCACCGCCCACCACCCGGGGCCAGAAGTAGGACAGCTGACGCAGCGCCGCCGCGTGGAAGGTCCGGGCCTGCACGCCCACCACGCCCAGGTCCCGCAGCCGGGTGCGCATCTCGCCCGCGGCCCGAGCGGTGAAGGTCACGGCCAGCACCGAGGCCGGCGGGTACGTCCCGGTCCGCACCCCGTACGCGATGCGGTGGGTGATCGCCCTGGTCTTGCCCGTGCCGGCTCCCGCGAGCACGCACACCGGTCCGCGCAGCGCGAGGGCGACCTCACGCTGCTCGGGGTCGAGCGGCTCGAGCAGGGCGTCGGCGGTGGTGGACATCGTGGCGAGTGTCGCAGGTGCCGGGGACACCCGCGGACGATCCACGGACGGGTCAGCGCGGGGCGTCGCCCGCGTCCAGCGGGCCGCCGTACCAGTCTTCGATCAGCGCACGCGCCACCGAGGTGCGGGTGGGCAGCACCACGTCGCCCGTGGCCACGGCGGCGGCCAGCGCAGCCCGGCTGAACCAGTGCGCCTGCGTGACCTCCGTCGCGTCCACGGTGATCTGCGTGGTCACCGCACGGGCCGTGTACGCGAGCATGAGCGACGCCGGGAACGGCCACGGCTGGCTGCCGCGGTACTGCGGGTCCACGACGCGGACCGCGGTCTCCTCGGCGACCTCGCGCACCACGGCGTGCTCGGGGGTCTCACCCGGCTCGAGGTAGCCGGCCAGGGTGGAGAACCGGCGCTCGGGCCACGCGGCGCCGTGCGCGAGCAGCAGACGGTCGTCGGCGTCGGTGATCGCCATGATCACGGCCGGGTCGGTGCGCGGGTAGTGCTCCGAACCGTCCTGCGGGCAGCGCCGGGTCCACCCGCCCAGGGCCGGTTCCGTGGCCGCGCCGCAGCGGGAGCAGCACGGGTGCCGAGCGTGCCACGCCGCCAGCGCCAGCGCCGTGGTGGCCAGCCCCGAGTCGCGGTCACCCATGACGTGCCCGCAGTCGCGCAGCCCGCTCCACGTGCGGTCGGGGTCCGGGTCCTCGCGCACGACGGCCATCAGGTCACCGGACTCGTCCGCGCCGAGGAAGAGCACGAGCCCCGGGTCGGCGACCTCGGCCGGGTTGGCGAGGTCCAGGGCGGCCCGGTCGGCCGTGGTCGCCACGGCTGCGCCGTGCACCAGCACGACGCGCGTCCCCGGCGCCGCCCACGAGTCCCGGACCAGGTCCGGGTCCGTGCGCCGGTGTGCGGCGCGGTCCGTGGTGTCGCGGGAGAGGGGCAGTCGGGTCCAGTCCACGGGCACACGGTAGGCGGCGGTTGGCCGGACACGCCCGTGGGAGGCGCCCGAGCGCGGCGCCCGAGCCGTACGGTGGGCCCGTGGCACGTTCTCCCCTGGTGCTCGCGGCCCTGTCCACGGTCGCGGTCCCCAACCTCGACGCCGTCGACGTGCGCCGCGCCTCGCACCCCGGGCCGGGCATCGACGCCGCCGTCGTCATCGACGCCACCGGCGGACGGTGGACGACGCGTGCGCCGCAGGACGCTGCGGCGGGCGCGGCCCTCGAGGCCGAGGTCGCACTGCTGGCGGGACTCGTCACCCACGTGGACTCGGGCGCGCTGCCCTTCGAGGTCCCGCGCCTGGCCGGTTCGGTCTCGCTGCCGGAGGGCGGGCGCGCCGTGGTCCACCGTCAGCTCCCGGGCCGCCCGATCCGTCTCGAGGAGCTGGGCCCCGGCCCGGGTCTCGCCGCGGCGCTCGGCCGCGCGATCGCGGCGATCCACGAGCTGCCGGTCTCGGTGGTGGAGCACGCCGGGCTGCCGGTCTACGACGCCGACTCCTACCGGCGCAGGCGGCTGAGCGAGCTCGACGAGGCCGCACGCACCGGGTACGTGCCGGCCTTCCTGCTGCGCCGGTGGGAGCGCGCCCTGGAGGACGTCGCGCTGTGGCACTTCCAGCCCACCGTCGTGCACGGGGACCTGTCCGCCGAGCACGTCCTGGTGCGCGACGACGTGCCGGTCGGCGTGCTCGGGTGGTCGGAGACCAAGGTCGCCGACCCGGCCGACGACCTCGCCTGGCTGCTCGTGGCCGCACCGCAGCCCGCGGTCGACCCGATCATCGAGGCCTACCACCTGCGACGCACCGAGCTGCGCGATCCGCACCTGGCAACCCGGGCGCTGCTGGCCGGTGAGCTCGCGGTCGTCCGGTGGCTGATGCACGGCGTCAACATCGGCGACCAGGCGGTGATCGACGACGCCCGCTCGATGCTCGACGAGCTCGAGGAGCACCTGACCCGGTACGAGGCGGCCGCCCGCGAGGCGGCAGCCGAGCAGGAGACCGCCCGCCAGGAGGCTGCCGCGCGCGAGACCGACACCTCCGCCGCACCGGCACCGAACCCGCCGGTGCGCCGGTCCGCCACCGCCGCAGCCCAGGACCAGCTCGCCTTCACCGAGGACGGCGGCGCCGCACCGGACCAGGCGTGGGCGGCCGACGACGCCGAGCGGCAGGACGACGGTGGGCACGCCAGGGCGGTGGACGAGGGCCGGCCGGCGGAAGCGATCCCCGACGAGGAGTCCCCGCGCAGCTCGGGCCCGGACGACGCGTCCCCGCGCAGCTCGGGCGTCGAGTGGTCCGGCGAACCGATCGTCACCGCGTCCGGGCCCGACGTCGACCAGTCCGGCGAGCCGACGGAGCCCACGGACGACGCCGCGTGGGACCGGCCGCGGCAGTCCGACCAGGAGTGATGGCCCACAACGGTGCAGCGTTCCCGTCGGATAGCGACGGGAAGGCTGCACCGTTCGGACCTCCCGCCTGGGCAGGCGCGCTGTCGGCCCCGGTCAGGCCCTGAGCGCGTCCTCGAGCTCGCCGACCCCGAGGACGCGGGCGAGCTCCTCCTCGCCCGCGAGCGCCTCGGGGCGGACCGTGACCCCGTGGGCGACGTAGACGAAGGCCGCCCGGACCTTCTCCAGCGGCAGCCCGGTGCGCCGCGACCACGCGAGGCGGTACACCGCGAGCTGGAGCGCACGGTGGCGCAGCTGGTCCTCGGCGGGGACCGCGCCGGTCTTCCAGTCGACGACGACCACGCCGCCGTCGGGCTCGCCGAACACCGCGTCGATGCGGGACCGCACCACCGTGGTGCCGATCGTGGTCTCCACGTCGACCTCGACCTCGAGCGGTCGTCTGCCCGCCCACTCCGACTCCAGGAACGCCGCCCGCAGCGCGTCGAGCTCCGGGTCGACGGCCTCGTCGGCGCCGGGGAGCTCGTCGACGTCGACGAGCGCGGCGCGACCGAAGTACTGCTCGACCCAGGCGTGGAATGCAGTGCCCCGCCGGGCGACGGTCGACGGTGGCGTCGGCACCGGTCTGCGCAGCGCGAGCGCGAAGGCCGCCGGGTCGGTCTCGAGCGCGACCAGCGCGGACGCGGACAGGTGCTCGGGCAGCGGGACGCCCGCCTGCTCCCGTCCGCGAGCGCGTTCGGCGAGCAGCAGCGCGGCGGTGCGAGCCAGGTCCTGTCCCTCCGGGTCGTGGTCGGGCCACTCGGCGCTCGGCGCCGCCGCACGCACCGCGACTGCGGCGCGGTCCACCGCCTCCTGGCGGCCCCCCATGGCCGCCTCGACGGGCCACACCAGCGGCGCCTGGTCGCTGGGCGCGGGTGGCTGCTCCGGCGGGGTCCACGCGTGCGCGTCGGTCAGCTCGGCCAGGAACCGGGACGGCGGGGTGGGCCTGACGCCGCCGCGCCACCACGAGCCGCACAGCAGCAGGGCCTGCCGCGCCCGGGTCACCGCGACGTACGCGAGCCGGCGCTCCTCGGCCAGCTCGTGCTCGGCGACCGCGTCCTTGTACTCCAGCAGCCGGTGACCCAGCTCCGCCTGCGTGCCACCGGTGGTGACCGACACGTCCGGGAGCGACTCGCGGTCCCCGCGCAGCGCCGTGGGGAGCGAGCCGTGCGCCGTGAGCCAGCCGGAGGACGGCGGACCGACCGGGAAGGTGCGCTCGACCAGGCCCGGGACGGCGACGACATCCCACTCCAGGCCCTTGGCGGCGTGCACGGTCAGGAGCTGGACCGCCTCGGGGTCGAGCTCGGCGACCGGCGCCTCGAGCCCCCGCTCCTCGGCCTCGGCGGTTGCCAGCCAGTCGAGGAAGGCCCCCAGCGTCCCGCCCTCCTCCGCGTCGAACCGCGCGGCCACGGTCCGGAACGCGTCCAGGTGTGCGCGCGCGGTGGCCGGGCTGACGGGCCGCACGGCGACCTCGATGTCCAGGGCGAGGAGCTGCTCGGCCTCCGCGACCAGGTCCGCCACCGGGAGGAACGTCTGGCTGCGCAGGGTGCGCAGCACTGCGGCGAGCTCGGCGAGCCGGGCCCGGCCCACGGGGGTCAGGGACCGCCCGTGGCGGCTGGTCCAGTCCGCGGGGGGCAACGAGTCGAGAGCGTCGACGATCGACCGCTCGTCGACCACGTCGGGCTCCGCGCCGTGGCCCACCCCGCGCTCGCCTCCGTGCGCCGCGCCGTGCTCGACCCGGTGCTCGACCCCGTGCTCGGCGGGACGCGCCGCCGCGTGCGCCGACCAGTCCGCGAGCGCCGCCAGGTCCGACAGGCCGAGCCGGGCCCGTGGGCCGGTGAGCAACCGCATGAGGGCGTCCCCTCGGGAGGGGTCATAGGCGGCCTGGAGCGCGGCGACCAGGTCGACGACCTCCGGCGTGGACAGCAGCCCGCCCAGGCCCACCACCTCCACCGGGAGCCCGGCGGCGAGCAGCGCCGCCTCGAGCGCCGGGAACTGTGAGCGCTTGCGGCACAGGACCGCCGCGGTGGCCGGCCGCCCGTCCACGCCGAGCTCACGGCGGCGGCGTGCCACGAACGCGGCGACCTCGCGGGCCTCGGACTCGGCGTCCTCGTAGTACTGCACGCTGACCTCGCCGTGCCCCACCCCGGGACGGGCGGACAGCTCGGGCAGGTCGAGCCGCGCCTCGGCCCGCAGCGGTGCCGCGACGGTGTTGGCCGCCGCCAGGATCGCCACGTCGTTGCGCCACGACACCGACAGCTCCCGGCGGTGCGCGGGCTGCGGACCAGCGTCCCCGGCCCGCGGGAACTGCTCGCAGAACCGCTCCAGACCACCGGCGCTCGCGCCTCGCCAGCCGTAGATGGACTGGTGCGGGTCGCCGACGGCGGTGACCGGGTGGCTCACCCCGGACCGGTCGCCGAACAGGTGCCGCAGGAGCACGAGCTGCGCCACCGAGGTGTCCTGGTACTCGTCGAGCAGGACGACCGGGTACGTGGCCCGTTCGCCCGCGCCCACCTCGGGCACCTCGCGCGCGACGCGCGCCGCGAGGGCGACCTGGTCCGCGAAGTCCATGAGGTCGCGCTCGCGCTTGCGGGCGGTGAACTCCTCCACGAGCGGGACGAGCCGGGCCCGCAGCGCGACCGACGTGGCCGCGGCCTGGAGCAGGGTGCGGGCGGCTCCGGTGGCCCGCTCCCGCTCGGGCGCCGCAGCCATGGCCGCCACGATGCGCTCGCACTCCTCGCGCAGCCGGTCCGGCTCGACCAGGTGCTCGGCGAGCTGGTCGGCCAGGTCCAGGACCGCGGCGGTGACGGTCCGGGGCGTGTACGCGGTGTCCAGGTCCCCGGCCCAGTGCTCGACGACGTCGTGCGCGAGCTGCCACCGCCCGGCCTCCCCCAGCAGGCGGGACGCGGGCTCGACGCCCAGCCGCAGCGCGTGGTCGCCCACCAGCGACGCCGCGTAGGCGTGGTACGTGGACACCGTCGGCGCGAGGAACCGCGAGGTCTTCAGCTCGCCGCCCAACCGTCGCTGCAGCAGTGCGAGGCGGGACGCCACGCGCTGCGAGAGCTCCCCCGCGGCCTTGCGCGTGAAGGTCAGGCCCAGGACCTCGGCCGGCTCCACGCGGTGGTTGGCGATCAGCCAGACGACGCGCGCGGCCATCGTCTCCGTCTTGCCGGACCCGGCCCCGGCGACCACCAGGACAGGTTCCAGCGGGGCCTCGATGACGGCCACCTGCTCGGGCGTCGGTGCCGGGCGGCCGAGCAGCTCGGCGATCTGGACCGCGGACCTCATGCGCCCACCACCCGGCCTTCGGGCTGGGCCGGGCAGGATCGCCGCACGGGGCACGTCTGGCAGCCGTCGTTGCGGGTTGCGGCCATCGCGCCGCTCGTGACGACCTCGGCGACGGCCTCGGTGAGCTGGGCCGCCCAGCCCGGTTCGCGGTCCTGGGCGGGGGCGATCTGGTCGCGCAGCGTGACTCGCTGGGCGGCTGTCCCGACGTAGAGGAGCGTCGCGCCGCCGGCCCGCGCGCCCGGGACCAGGTGGTCGAACCCGCCGGCGTCGACCGCGACCTGGTACGCCCCGAGCTGGGGGTGCCGCGTGGCGTCGTCCTTGCGCACGGCCGTCTTGCCGGTCTTGAGGTCCACGACGCGCAGCAGCGGATGCCCGTCCGCGTCCATGCCGGCGCGCTCCAGCCGGTCCACCTGGCCGCGCAGCTCGACCCGACCGACCCGCACCGAGAAGCTCTCCTCGCACGCGACGGCCTCGTCGGCGGTGCGCAGGTAGGCGGCGAGCTTGCGCACCATGTCGTCGGCGCGCCGGCGGGCCTGGGTCGCCAGCCACCCGTCGGACAGCCCGAGCTCCGACCAGCGCTCCTCGAGCAGGGTTGCGAGCTGCTCCTGGCTCCCCTCCGGCAGCGCGGCCGCGACGGCGTGCACCAGCGTGCCCAGGGTCTGCTCGCGGGAGTCGGCAGCCGTCCCGCCCGCCTGCTCGAGGGCCCAGCGCAGCGCGCACGTGGCCGCGAGCTCCAGCCGGGACGGCGACAACGGCACCGGCCCCTCCTCCGGCCACAGCGGCCGCGACGAGGACAGCGCCCGGGTGCCGAACCAGGTGTCGGGGTCCGCACCCTCGACACCGTGCTCGACCAGGTGGGCGAGCAGCCCCGCGGCCGGCGACCCGGGGTCGCGCTCCACCGCGGCACGGCACCGGGCCACGAGGGCCCGCAGGTCGAGAGCGGCGGGCACCGCGCGCACGCGCGGGTCCGGACCCTCACCGTTCCCCGGCACCACGAGGTCCACCAGCGGGGACGGCTGGTGGTCGGCGTCGCGCACCGCCGTGACCACGAGCCGCGTCGTGCTTCGCGACACCGCGACGGCGAACGCCCGCAGCTCGTCGGCGAGCACCGCACGGCGCGCCTCCGCGGACGACTCGGGGGCCGAGGCGCGGCCCGCGAGGACCTCGACCAGGTGCCCGGCGCCCAGCATCGAGTCGCGCAACCGCAGGTCGGGCCACGTACCCTCCTGCACGCCGGCGACCACGACGACGTCCCATTCCTGCCCCGCGGCGGCTGCGGCGGTCAGCACCGAGACGGCGTCGGTGACGCCGCCGTGGGCCGCCAGGCTGTCCGCACGCAGGGACTGCGCCTCGAGGTGGTCGAGGAACGCCTGGGGCGGCGCCTGCGGCAGCCGGTCGACGAACTGCTCCGCGGCGGCGAACAGGGCCAGCACCGCGTCGAGGTCGCGGTCCGCCCGCGCCCCCGCGGCGCCGCCCGCCAGAGCCGCCCGCCGCCACGGCTCTGCGAGTCCGGCGGCCGACCACATCGCCCACAGCACCTCGAGCACGCCCGAGCCGTGCGCGGCGCGGCCCGCCGCCAGCACCTGCCCGAGCCGCTGCACCGGACGTCGGAGCTCCGCCGGGAGGGTGGCGGCACGCGCCGGGTCCGCGAGGACCTCGACCAGGAGCGGATCGCTGGTCCGCCCGCCGCCACCCGCAAGCTCCTCGGCGCGCAGCGCACGCCGCACGCGCCGCAGCCCGACCGGGTCCAGCCCGCCCAGCGGCGAGGTCAGCAGCGTCGCGGCGTGCTCGGCCAGCGCATCAGGGTCGAGCACGCACGTCAGCGCGGTGAGCAGCGGCCGCACCGCGGGCTCGACCCGCAGCGGCACGTCGGAGGCGTCCACGGCCACCGGGACACGCGCGGACAGCAGAGCGCGGCGCAGCTCGGCGACCTGCGCACCGGACCGCACGACCACCGCCATCCGGCGCCACGGGACGGAGTCGTGCAGGTGCGCGCCGCGCAGCACGTGCGCGACGTCGGCGGACTCCTGCGCCACGGACCGCAGCAGGTGGACCTCCGCGCGGTCCTCGGCCCGGGCGGCGTCGCCGGGGACCTGGCGGTGCCGGAACTGCGGGCCCCGGATCTCCGCGGTGACCGCCCGGACCACCTCGCGCAGCCCGGGTCCGTGCCGCCACACGTGCTCGAGCACGGCCGTGTCCGCGCCGAACGCCCCGAGCTCGCTCCCGGCCGGCAGCGAGGCACGGTCGGCCAGCCCCGGGCTCGCGCCCCGGAACGTCTGCACCGCCAGGTCCGGATCCGCCAGCAGCACCAGCTCGGCGCCGTCGTCGGCGAGCGCGTGCAGCAGCCGGACGGTCGCGGCCGTGGCCTCCTGGTAGTCGTCCACCACGACCAGCCGCCACGACGGCCGCGCTGCGTGCGGCACCTCGTGCGACCAGGCCCCCAACGCCTCGGTGGCCTCGTCGACGACGGCGGCCGGGTCGAACCGGGCACCCGCGTCGGGGGTTCCGGAGCGCAGCCGCGTGACATCCAGGTACTCCGCGTAGACCGCTGCCGCGGCCCGCCACTCGGGCCGCGCGTGCGTGCGACCCAGCACGTCGAGGTCCTCGGGGCGCAGCCCCCGCTCGGCCGCCCGCATCAGCAGGTCACGCAGCTCGTCGCGGAACGCGCGCAGGCCGAGCGCCTCGGACGGGACCCGGTCCGGCCACGGCACGGCGGCGCCCTCCCCCGCCAGGTGCCCCGCGAGCAGCTCGCCCAGCACGAGGTCCTGCTCGGGGCCGCTGATCAGCGTCGGCGGCGGCTCACCGAGCAGCGCCGCACGTGCCCGGAGCACCGAGAACGCCAACGAGGAGGCGGTGCGCACGGTGGGTTCGCCCGTCGTGGCCCGCAGACGCCCCGATAGCGCATCGCGCAGCCGCGCGGCCGCGAGCCGGGTGGGGGCGATCAGCAGCGTCTCGGAGACGTCCAGCTCGCCGGACGCGACCCGGTCCGCGACCACCGCCAACGCCGTCGTCGTGCGCCCCGATCCCGGGGCGCCCGTGACCAGCAGGGGCCCCCGGTGCTCGATCACCCGGCGCTGGGACGGGTCAGGCTCCGGCCACGGCGGGCGCGCCACCGGCGCCAGGAGCTCGACCACGCCCCGATCCCATCACAGGCCGCCGACACCGGAGTCGGGGTGGGGCCAGCCGTTGGGCAGGCAGGGCGCCACGGCGACCGTCTGCTGCTGCATCACCGGGGCGACCGCGCCGGCCGCGGGGCACTGCTCATGCGGGTGCCCCAGGAGGTGACCGACCTCGTGGTTGATGAGGTACTGCCGGTACACCGTGAGGTCGGCGAACGCGTCCGTTCCGGTGGCCCACCGCGCGTAGTTGATCGCCGCGTGCCCGGAACGGCCGCACGAGTACGTGCCGCGCGTGGCCAGCGGCGCGCACATCGCGTCGACCTTGTCGGGCGAGACGAGCACCACCCGCAGGTCCGCGTCGCCGTCGGTCCGCGCGAAGCTCAGTGCACCGCCGTGCCCCCAGCCCTGCGGGTTGTTCAGGATGCCCAGCACCAGCGTCGCGAACCGCTCACCGTCCACCGGCAGGCCGGCCTCGACCTCCACCCGCACCGTGCGGACCGGGGCGTCCGGGTCGGGCGCCGGGCTCGAGCCGGCCACCACCACGAGGTCCCAACCGGCGCGCTGCGGGACGTCGGTGCTGAGCAGACCGGCCATCCGGTCGGCGGCGGACATGCCGGACGGCGGCGCGGCCGGGGAACCGGGTGGGGTGAGGAAGTCGACCGATCCCGACGGGGCAGGGGAGGAGACCGGCGTGGGGGCCGGCGCCGCACGCCCGCTGGCCACCCGGTCGCTCCCCGCACGGTCGCTCCCCGCACGGTCGCCCGTCAGACGGTCGCTCGCGGCACGGACGTCCGACGCCGCGGTCTCGGTCGCCGGTGAGTACGCCATCGCCAGGCCGGTCGCGGACCCCGCGCCGAGCCCGATCAGCACCGCCGGGACCAGACCGAGCGTTCCGAACCTCCCGCGCGTCAGCACCGGGCCCGAGCGTCGCGCGTGCCGCGCGAGCCGCAGGGGCCTGGCGTGCTGGAGGAGCTCGGGCACCAGGCCATCGTGGCACCGGCGCCGCCGCACGTCACACGTTCGTAGCGATCCTGGTGGACGGGGCCCGCGCGGCAGGAGCCGTGGTTAGCATGCGCCAATGGCCCCACGTCCGCCGCGGATGTCCGCCGACGACCGACGCGCCCAGGTGCTCGCGATCGCGGAGCAGATGTTCGCCCGCGACGGGTACCACCACGTGTCCATGGACGACATCGCCGATCGTGCCGAGGTCTCCAAGCCGGTGCTCTACCGGCACTTCCCGTCCAAGCTGGACCTCTACCTGGCCGTGGTCGACCGCCGTGGCCAGGCCCTGGCCGCCGCCGTGGACGCCGAGCTGGCGCGGGCCTCGACCGCGGACGGACCGCCCGGCCACGACATCGCCCGGGCGATCGTCGCCGCGTTCGTCGGCTTCGTCGAGCAGGCCGGCGAGACGTCGTCGCTGCTGTTCGAGTCCGACGTGACACGCGACCACGAGGTCCGTGAGCGCGTCGAGGCGGCGTCCCGGGAGGCCGCCGACGCGGTCTGCCGCGGGCTGCGGGACCTCACCGGGTTGGCGCAGCCGGAGGCCGACCTCCTGGCCGAGGTGCTCGTGGGCATGGCGCAGGTCACCGCGACGTCCCGGCACCGGCCCTCGACGGTCGACTCGGACACCGCCGTGGACCTGGTCGGCAGGCTCGCGTGGAGCGGGGTGCAGGGGCTGATCCCCGGACGCCGGGACGCCGAGCCGACGTCCTCCTCCTAGGATGGCGTCAGCGACGACGAAGGGATGGGCGTGCAGATCACGATCGGTGTGCAGAACGTGGCGCGTGAGCTGGTGGTCGAGCTCGACGGAACCGCGGACAAGATCGCCAAGGACGTGCTCAAGGCGCTCGAGGTCGGCGCGCCGATCGACCTCGTGGACGCCAAGGGCAGGCGGGTCCTGGTCCCCGCCGGCATGGTCGGCTACGTCGAGCTCGGCACGGACGACGCCAGGCGGGTCGGCTTCAACCTCTGACCCGGCGGCCGTTCGACGGCCGTGTCACGCAGCGAGGCCGAGGCGATCCATCCGGCGGGTGTGCTCGGCGGTGAGCCGCGCGAACAGCCGGGACTGGGGCTCGTCGCCCGGCAACGCCCCGGCGAGCAGCCGCACGACCTCCGGGTGGGCGCCGAGCACGCGCTGCACCACGCCCAAGGACTCCCCCACCAGTCGGCGGCCCCACAGGGCCAGCCGCGGGGACAGCGTCGCGTCGTCGGCGCCGGCGGCCTCCAGCGCCGCGACCACTGTCGCCCCGTGCCCGTCGTCGCTCATCACCTCGTCGACCACCTCGCGCGAGGCCGGGTCCAGGCCTTCGGCGAGCACGCGCGCGAAGTCGTCGGCCACGCCGTAGCCGACGTAGCTCTTGAGCAGTCGCTCGGACCAGGTGGACGGCTCGGTGCGCTCGTCGAACTCCACGAGAACCCCGGCGAACGGCCGCATCGCCGACTGCGGGTCACCGCCCAGCTCGACGATCCGCCCGGCCACGCGGTCGACCCGGTTCAGCGCGTTGCGGGCGTACCCGGCCAGGCTGAGCCGCTGCGTGAGCGTCGGGGCCAGCCCGGAGTCCGCCGCGAGCCGTGTGAACGCGGCGAGCTGGAAGTACGCGATCATCCCCAGCAACGGGAGCGCCAGGTCCCCCGGTGCGGCCGGTGCAGCGGTGTCGGGCGCGGAGTCGCTCATCCGTCCAGGCTATAGGCTTGGGTCGTACATCGGTTGACCGGTCGTCTCGTCTGCCTCGCGTGATCAGCACGCCGTCTCTTGTGCGATCGGCTACCACCCCGCCCGTGCCGGGCCCCGCCCCGCGGTGGCCGCACGGCTTCGAGAGGACGACATGACCGCCACCCCCACGGGTGCGCCGGGCGCCGCTGCGCCCGCCACCGACAAGGCCCCCGCCACCGACAAGGCCCCCGCCATCGACAAGACGTTCGCCGACTTCGGGATCCGGACCGAGATCACGTCGGCGCTGGCCGACGCAGGGATCACCCACCCGTTCCCGATCCAGGCGATGACCCTGCCCGTCGCGCTCGCTCGGCACGACATCATCGGCCAGGCGAAGACCGGTACCGGCAAGACCCTCGGTTTCGGCCTCCCCCTGCTCGAGCACGTCATCGCCCCCGGCGAGGAGGGCTTCGACCGGCTGCCGGCACCGGGCAAGCCGCAGGCCCTGGTCGTCGCGCCCACGCGTGAACTGGCGATCCAGGTCGCCGGGGACCTGCAGACCGCGTCCCGCAACCGGGGCGTGCGCGTGACCCTGCTGTACGGCGGCCGCGCGTACGAGCCGCAGATCGAGGCCCTGACCCAGGGGGTGGAGGTCGTCGTCGGCACACCGGGCCGGATGGTCGACCTGCTCAACCAGCGCCACCTGGACCTGTCCCGGGCCACCACCGTGGTGCTCGACGAGGCCGACGAGATGCTCGACCTCGGCTTCCTGCCGGACGTGGAGAAGCTCCTGGCCCGCACACCGGCCTCGCGGCACACGATGCTGTTCTCGGCGACGATGCCCGGCGCCGTGGTGTCCATGGCCCGCCGCTACATGACCCAGCCCACGCACATCCGGGCCGCGGACCCGGACGACCAGGGCCTCACGCTCAAGGCGATCACCCAGGTGGTCTACCGGGCGCACGCGCTGGACAAGGTCGAGGTGCTCGCGCGCATCCTGCAGTCCCGGAGCCGGGGCCTGACCCTGGTGTTCGCCCGGACCAAGCGCACCGCGGCCAAGGTCGCCGACGAGCTCACCGAGCGCGGCTTCGCGGCCGGCGCCATCCACGGTGACCTGGGCCAGGGCGCGCGCGAGCAGGCGCTGCGCGCGTTCCGCCACGGCAAGATCGACGTCCTGGTGGCCACCGACGTCGCCGCACGCGGCATCGACGTTGATGACGTGACGCACGTCATCAACTACCAGTGCCCCGAGGACGACAAGACCTACCTGCACCGCACCGGCCGGACCGGGCGAGCGGGCAAGACGGGGACCGCCGTCACGTTCGTCGACTGGGACGACGTGCCGCGCTGGGCACTGATCGACCGGGCACTGGACCTGGGCTTCCCGGACCCGCAGGAGACGTACTCCTCCTCGCCGCACCTGTACACCGACCTGGACATCCCCGAGGGCACCACGGGGCGCCTGCCCCGGTCGGCCCGGACCCGTGAGGGCCTGGCTGCCGAGAAGCTCGAGGACCTCGGCGAGACCGGCAAGCACCACGGTGACGGCCGCGACCGGCACGGCAAGGACGGCCACTCCAAGGACCGGCACTCCAAGGACCGGCACGGCAAGGGCGGTCACGGCAAGGACGGCCACGGCGAGGACCGGCACGGCAAGGGCGAGCACGGCAAGGGCGAGCACTCCGGGTCCGACGCGCACGGCGGCGACGCGACCCGGTCCGAGGCGTCCCCCGCCCGCAAGCGCCGTCGCCGTCGTCGCCGCTCCGGCAGCACCACGGAGGGCGGCTCGGGCGGTGCCGGCGGCGCGACCGGCGCCACGTCGACCGACTCCTGACCGCGTGGCCAGCGTGCTGCGGCCGGCGACCGAGCAGGACGTCGGCCGGATCGCGGAGATCTGGCACGTCGGCTGGCACGACGGGCACGCCGGGCACGTCCCGGACGGCCTGACCGCCGTGCGCACCCGGCCGGCGTTCGACGCGCGGGCAGCCGCCCGGCTCGGGCAGACGACGGTGGCCGTGGCCCACGGGGAGGTGGCCGGGTTCGTCATGGTGGTCGGCGACGAGGTCGAACAGCTCTTCGTCGCGCGCGAGCACCGCGGTACCGGGGTGGCCGACACGCTGCTGGCCGAGGGCGAGCGGCAGATCATGGCCGCTGGACGCGCGGTGCCATGGCTCGCCGTCGTGGAGGGCAACGCCCGCGCGCGCCGGTTCTACGAGCGCAACGGTTGGCACGACGTCGGCCCGCTGCCGTACCACGTGCAGGTCGACGGCCAGGAGTTCGTCTCACCCTGCCGGCGGTACGAGCGCGGGTGAGCCCGCTCAACCGAACGGCAGATGACGCGGGGCCGGGGCGTGGATGCCCCGGCCCCGCACTCGCGCCGGACCGCGGCCGGCCCGAGCCCCGTCTGCCGGCCGGAACGGCTTCGGGGGCACAGGCCGGCAGCGGGCGTCGCGGATGGGCCGTCAGGCCCGGTACGTCGCGCGACCCGCAGCAGCGAGCCCCGCGAGAACCTCACCCTTCTTCGTGGCGGGTGCGGTGAGGAACTCCTCGGCGG
>NZ_JAUQYP010000001.1:2507945-2912720 GCF_030586465.1 Actinotalea lenta | reverse complement strand
CCGCCGAGGAGTTCCTCACCGCACCCGCCACGAAGAAGGGTGAGGTTCTCGCGGGGCTCGCTGCTGCGGGTCGCGCGACGTACCGGGCCTGACGGCCCACCACAGCCGGCCGCGGAGCCCCCGGACTCCCTCGCGGCCGGCTGTGGTCGCGGCGCGCCGATGGCGCCGACGGGCCAACTGAAGGGACGGAGCCCGACAGCGGCGCCGGCCGCGGAGCCGACGGCCTCCGAGCCTGACGCCACGACGCCCTTGTGGGGTCCTTCGACGTCGTACGGATCGCTCATCTCATCGCTCTAGCCAGTTGCTGACCGCGTTCGATCCATGTGTCGGAGCTGCAGTTCCCCCTGGCGGGCTTCGCCGCCGCGGCCTGTGGCCAGTCGACCGCGCGGACGAAGGTGACGCGTTCGGCGGTGAGGTTCACACCGCTGGCACGCCAGCCTGCGTCGCGGATGGCGCGGCCGAGGGCGGTGCCCTCGTACCCGTACCAGTGGGGCAGGTGGTTGCGCGCCGAGGGTGGCAGTGGCAGGCCGAGGACGTCCTCGACGTCACTGAAGGCCATTCACCACCAGCACGGGCGAGACCCTCTTGGCAGATCTGCCCTGGCTCGTGGAGACCCTCGCCGAGGCGAACCAAGACCCCACCCTGCCGCGCAGCCGTGCCCGGGCGGTCGACGGCACCGACTGGGAGACCTGTGGGCGCTGGCTCGGCACCAAGGGTGTCGAGTACGACGGCGAGACGCCGCCCGACACTGACGCCGACCCCGAGGAGCACCGCAAGGCCGTCGAACGCGCGCGCCGACGGGCGCGGCGCGCCTCATTCGAGACCGGCGCAGATGGGCGGCCGATCCACACCCGCGACGTCGACGCCCGTGCCGGCCACCGCAGCGCGACCAGCGAGCACAAGGCGGGTACGTACATCGGGTACGAGCTGCACCCCTTCACCCAGGTCCGCGACATCGTCTGGCAGGGCAAGCCCGGCGAGCTCCAGATCGGCCCTGACGTCCCGGCCTACGTGACCAACGCGAGCCTCACCCCCGCCGGCGCCCACCGCACGGACGCGGTCGTGCCCGCCCTGATCGCCGAACGCACCACGATCGACGGCGTCGAGTGTGGTCTGCGCGACGTGACGTGGGATCGCGGCTACTCCATCAACGCCGACGCGCGCACCCACGCCCCGCTGCGCCTGCACGGGATCGAGCCGGTCACCGACTTGGCACCCAGCAGCGCACCTTCCAGCCGATCTCGAAGGACGGCGTCTGGCTCGACGTTCACCTGTTCTCGACGCATACACCGGAGCACCTGCGCTCGCTCCCGCGCCCCGAGCGCAACGACTCGCGCGAGGAGCGCGCCAAGATCGAGGCGCTCTACAACGAGCGGGCACGCTGGCGGTACTCCGTCCACGGCGGACTCGACGCCGACGGCTACCTGCGCATGCGCTGCCCCTTCTGCGCGGGCCAGCTCGCGTCTCGACAGCTGCGGAAGGCTCGCCGCCCATCCAAGAGCGCGCCGCTCGTCGCGTTGCCCGAAGGTGTGACCGACTGCTGCACCGGCATCGTGCGCTTCCCACCGGCGCACCTGCGCATGATGCAGGCACTTCAGGTTCCCTTCGGCACCACCGCACACCAAATCGCGTACGGGCGTCGGAACCTGACCGAGACCACCAACAGCCTGCTCAAGGGCCAGTACGTCAACCTCGACCGCAAGTACACGAAGCTCCAGGGCCTGGCCAAGCGCACCTTCACCCTCGCATTCCTCATCGCGGGCCTGAACCGCCAGATCGGCAAGTCCTTCAAGGAGAAGCGCGCTGCGGCCGAGCGGGAGCGCCTCGCCACCAGGAGCACCCGCAAGCGCCGCCGCACCCAGACCCTCAGCGACATCATCGCCACCGCGGGCGCCCCGAGGACGCACCAGAAGCCCAGCCGCTCCGCGTCAGCGCCGACGGCCCCGCCCAGCGACCCGCCACCACGAGGGTCAACGCCGCGCAAGGCGAGGAGGGCCAACCGCCCCTGACGGCCGGCCGCAAGCCCCCTCCCGTTCTCAACGACATCTGGAGTCGCCCCGCCCCGGCGGGGCTACTCGGCGTGCCCCGGAACGGAGCCGACGGTGCCGGCTGAACTCGATGAGCGTCTGACGACCACCGCTCGGCAGCCGACGAAGCCAGTGAGCCCCGGACCTGATGGTCCGGGGCTCACTCGTCGCGCTTCTGGCTGACTTTCCGGAAGTCATCGGGCTCACTTTCCGGAACCAGCAGGGGTGCCCGAGAAAGGATTCGAACCTTCGACCTTCTGCTCCGGAGGCAGACGCTCTATCCACTGAGCTACTCGGGCGCGAGGCAGCACACTACCAGCAGCGTGCGGCCGTCCGGCATCCGCGGTGCCGCGCGTGCTCAGGCCGGCTCGGTGCCGATCAGCGCGGAGAGGTAGTGGTCGATCTCGCGGACCGCGGCCGGCGCGTCCCCCTCGGCGATGGCCTCGACGAGCGCGTGGTGCGAGTCGTCGTCATGGGCCGGGTGCTCGAAGTTGAACCTGATGTTCGCGCCGATCGCGTCCTGGAGGTTCTCGTACAGCGCGACGAGCACGGGGTTGTGCGAGGACTCGGCGATCAGCCGGTGCAGCGAGAAGTCGGCCGCGACCATCGCGTCGAGGTCGCCCGAGTCGTATGCCGTGGCGCGGGTGTCCCGCAGCTCGCGCAGCCCGTCCACCTGGGAAGGAGTGCGGCGCACCGCTGCGAGCCGCGCCACCTCCATCTCCAGGGCGCGGCGCACCTCGAGCACGTCCCGCTGGTGCGCGCCGGCGATCTGGCGGCCCATCGCGTTGCCCAGCTCGGAGTCCGAGATGACATAGGTCCCCGAGCCCTGGCGGCGCTCCAGCATGCCCGCGTGCACCAGCGACTGGACCGCTTCGCGCACGGTGTTGCGGCCCACGCCGATGAGCTCGGCCAGCTCGGGCTCCGCAGGGATGCGTGTGCCGATCTCCCAGGTGCCCGAGGTGATCTGCTGGCGCAGGCGGCCGACGGCCGCGTCGATGAGGTTGGTGCGTCGCATCCCCGTCTCCCCACTGAGGTCGTGGGATGAGTGAACACCTCCGAGGTGCCTCGGCGCACGTTTCGTCACCTCGTTGGCGGGTTGTCGGCAGCCAGGTGCCGCGATCTCGGGACGATGGTCCCCCTATTCCGGGCGCCACATCGGCCGCCGCTAGGATCGCTCGGTGACCCCTGCTGAGCTCTCCGCCGCGCTGCGCGACGTCCTGCTGACCGCTCGGGCCGACGGCGCCCTGCCCATCGACGCCGACCAGGTGCCCGCCTCCGTCACCGTCGAGCGCCCCCGTCAGCGCGAGCACGGCGACTGGGCGTCCAACGTGGCCCTCCAGCTGGCGAAGAAGGCCGGGATGGCGCCGCGCGCGCTCGCCGACCTGCTGGCCGCGCGCCTGACGCAGGTGCCGGGTGTGGCGAGCGTCGACGTCGCCGGACCGGGCTTCCTCAACATCACCCTCGACACCGCGGCCGCGGGCGAGCTGGCGCGCACGATCCTGGAGGCGGGTGCGGACTACGGCCGCAGCGACGCGCTCGCCGGGCAGTCGGTCGACCTGGAGTTCATCTCCGCCAACCCGACCGGTCCGCTGCACCTGGGCCACACCCGGTGGGCGGCCGTCGGGGACGCCCTCGGGCGCGTGCTGGCCGCGGCCGGGGCCCGCGTCACCCGCGAGTTCTACGTCAACGACCTCGGCGTCCAGATGGATCGGTTCGGGGCGTCGATCATGGCCGCCGCGCACGGGGAACCCATCCCTGAGGACGGGTACCACGGGGACTACGTCGCGGACCTCGCCACGTCGATCGTCGCCGAGCAGCCCGACCTGCTCGACCTGCCGCGCGAGGAGCAGGTGGCCGCGTTCCGGGAGGCGGGCTACGCCCACCAGCTCGCCGCGCAGAAGGACGTCCTCGGCCGGTTCGGCACCCACTTCGACGTCTGGTACTCCGAGCGCACGCTGCACACCTCGGGCGCGGTGGACCGCGGCTTCGAGCGGCTGCGCGAGCAGGGTCACGTGTTCGAGGCGGACGGTGCGGTGTGGCTGCGCACGACCGACTTCGGCGATGACAAGGACCGCGTCCTGGTCAAGTCCGACGGCAGCCTGACCTACTTCGCGTCCGACACCGCGTACTACGTCGACAAGCGCAGCCGCGGGCACGACGTGTGCATCTACCTGCTCGGTGCCGACCACCACGGGTACGTCGGCCGGCTCAAGGCGGTCGCGGCGTGCGCGGGCGACGACCCCGAGCACAACATCGAGGTGCTCATCGGCCAGCTCGTGAACCTCCTGCAGGGCGGCGAGCCGGTACGGATGTCCAAGCGCGCCGGGACGATCATCACGCTCGCAGACCTCATCGAGTGGGTGGGCGTGGACGCCGCCCGGTACTCGCTGACCAGGGCCTCGACGGACTCCCCGCTCACGCTGGACATCGACGTCATCACCCGCAAGACCAACGACAACCCGGTGTTCTACGTGCAGTACGCGCACGCCAGGACGGCGAACGTGTCGCGCAACGCCGAGAGCCTCGGCGTGCGCCGGGCGGACGCCTTCGACCCGGGCCTGCTGGACGACGCGAGCGAGGCCGTGCTGCTCGGCATGCTCGGTGAGTTCCCCCGCGTCGTGGCCCAGGCCGCCGAGCTGCGTGAGCCGCACCGGGTCGCGCGCTACCTCGAGGAGCTCGCGTCGGCTTACCACAAGTGGTACGACCGCTGCCGCGTCACGCCCGTCGGCGAGGAGCCCGTCACGGACACCCACCGCACCCGCCTCTGGCTCAACGACGCCACCCGGCAGGTGCTGGCCAACGGCCTCGACCTGCTCGGCGTGAGCGCCCCGGAGCGGATGTGACCGACGCCCACGTGTGGCCCGCCTCGGCCGCGGTCGGCACCGACGGTGCGATGACCGTCGGTGGGGTCGACCTGCGAACGCTCGCGGCCGAGCACGGGACGCCCGCTTACGTGCTCGACGAGGCCGACCTGCGGGCCCGGGCCCGGGCCTGGCGCGACGCGTGGACGCAGGCCTTCGGCGTGGCGGACGTGTACTACGCCGGCAAGGCCTTCCTGAGCACCGCGGTGGCGCGCTGGGTGCACGAGGAGGGGCTGCGGATCGACACCGCCACGGGGGGTGAGCTCGCGGTCGCGCTGCGTGCGGGGGTGCCGGGCGACGCGATCGGGCTGCACGGCAACAACAAGTCCGACGCGGAGCTCGAGGCGGCGCGCGACGCCGGCGTGGGTCGCGTCGTGATCGACTCGATGGCCGAGGTCGACCGGGTCGCCGCGGTCGCGGCCTCGGGCTGGGGCGGAGACCCCGCGCGGCGTGCCCCGGTGATGGTGCGCGTGACGACGGGTGTGCACGCCGGTGGCCACGAGTACATCTCCACCGCGCACGAGGACCAGAAGTTCGGGCTGTCGGTCGCCGGGGGTCGCGCGCTCGCAGCGCTCGAGGCCGTGCTCGCCCGCCCCGAGCTCGAGCTGCTGGGCGTCCACTCGCACATCGGCTCGCAGATCCTCGACCCCGCCGGCTTCACGGTCGCAGCGCGCACCGTGCTCGCGCTGCGTGCCGAGCTCGCCGAGCGCACCGGCGTCCTGGTGCCCGAGGTCGACCTCGGCGGGGGCTTCGGCGTGGCGTACCTGCCGGGCGAGGTCCCGCTCGACCCGGGGCGCATCGCCAAGGACGTCGCCGCGACCGTCGCCGACGCGTGCGCGGAGCTGGGCACCGCGCAGCCGCGCATCTCCATCGAGCCCGGACGGGCCGTGATCGGCCCGACGACGCTGACCCTGTACCGCGTCGGCACCGTCAAGCCCGTCACGCTGGACGACGGGTCGGTGCGCACCTACGTCTCCGTCGACGGGGGCATGAGCGACAACCTGCGTCCGGCGCTGTACGGAGCGCGGTACCACGCTGCCGTCGTGTCGCGCCGGTCCACGGCGGCCACCGTGCGGGCTCGAGTGGTCGGGAAGCACTGCGAGAGCGGCGACATCGTCGTGCACGACGTCGACCTGCCCGGCGACGTGGCCGCCGGCGACCTGCTCGCGGTCCCCGTCACCGGTGCCTACGGGCGCTCGATGGCCTCGAACTACAACCTGGTCCCGCGCCCCCCGGTGGTGGCCGTGGCGGACGGGCGCTCGCGGGTCCTGGTGCGGCGCGAGACGGTCGAGGACCTGCTCCGTCTCGACCTCGGCTGAGTCAGGCGGTCCGACCCGCCGAGCGCGAGGCCCGCCCCTGGCCGAGGCGTCGGTGCCCGCCGCCGGTCTCCCGTCCCCGGCTGCCCGAGCCCGATCACCTGTGCTCGCCCGGACGGCGGTTCGGCGCGGAGTGCGCCCCGTGACGCACCCCGATGCGGCACGCTTGTGGCGTGGACCTGCGCTCCTACTGGGACCCTGTACCCGGCTACCTCGACGCGGCGAGCATGGGCCTGCCGCCGCGCGCCGTCCTCGAGGCGATGGCCGCCGACCTGGACACCTGGCGAGCCGGTGGGGCGCGACCTGCCGCCTACGACGAGGTCGTCCGCCGCGCCCGTGCCGCGTTCGCCCGGCTCGTGCAGGTGGGCGTCGAGCGGGTGGCCGTCGGACCCCAGGTCTCGGTGCTCGTCGGCCTGGTCGCCGCGAACCTGCCCGCCGGCGCGCGCGTGGTCGTGCCCTCCGGGGAGTTCACGTCCGTCACCTACCCGTTCCTGGTGCACGACGACCGTGACGTCCAGGTCGACCACGTCCCGCTGGCCGGGCTGGCCGACGCGGTGCGGCCCGGCGTGGACCTCGTCGCCTTCTCGCTGGCGCAGTCCGCCGACGGCACCCTCGTGGACGCCGACGCGGTGCTGACAGCGGCCGAGGAGTCGGGCACCATCGTCGTCGCCGACCTCACCCAGGCGGCGGGCTGGCTCCCGGTTGATGCCGGACGCTTCGACGTCACGGTGACGGGCGCCTACAAGTGGCTGTGCGCCCCACGGGGCTCCGCGTTCCTCACCGTGGCACCCCACCTGGCAGACCGGCTCAGGCCGATGTGCGCCGGGTGGTACGCGGGCGAGAGCGTCTGGGCGTCGGTGTACGGGCCGGCGATGGCGCTCGCCGGCGATGCACGGCGGTTCGACACCTCCCCGGCGTGGCCCGTGTGGGTGGGCACAGCACCCGCAGTCGAGCTGTTCGCGGGCTGGATGGACGATCCCCGCACCGCCGACGTGGTCCGCCACCACGGCGCCAGGCTGGCCGACCGGGTGCGAGCCTCGCTCTCGCTCGAGCCGCAGGGTCGGCCCGTGGTGGCGCTGCCCGATCCCGACGGGACCCGGCGGCGCGCGCTGGAGTCGGTCGGGTGCCGGGTCGCCGGCCGGGCGGGGATGGTCCGGCTCGCCTTCCACCTGTGGAACGACGAGGCGGACGCGGATCGCGCGGCGGCGGCGCTCTCTGCCCCGTGAGTCGGCCCGGCGCAGGGCGTGGGTCGAGGAGCGGGACGCCTCGACACCCCGCAGCGGGCGCGCCCGTATCCTGGGCGCGCCCCGGCCCCGGGGCGGCGGCGAAGGAGAGGTGACGCGGTGACGGTCCGTGTGGGCGTGCTCGGGTGCGGGGTCGTGGGGACCGAGGTCATCCGCCTCCTGACCACCCAGGCCGCCGACCTCGAGGCGCGGGCCGGGGCGCGACTGGAGCTCGTGGGTGTCGCCGTGCGGAGCCTGGAGACCCCCCGGGACCCGGTCGTGGACCGTGCGCTGCTCACGACCGACGCCGAGGCACTGGTGGACCGGGCCGACGTGGTGGTCGAGCTCATGGGGGGGCTGGAGCCCGCACGCTCGCTGCTGCTGCGCGCCATCGAGCGGGGCGCGGCGGTGGTCACCGCCAACAAGGCCCTGCTGGGCGCCGACGGCCCGACCCTGTACGCGGCAGCGGACGCCGCGGGCGTCGACCTGTACTTCGAGGCCGCCGTCGCCGGCGCCATCCCGCTGGTGCGCCCCGTGCGCGAGTCGCTCGCCGGCGATGCCGTGACGCGCGTGCTCGGGATCGTCAACGGCACCACGAACTACGTGCTGGACCAGATGGCCACGACCGGGGCCGACCTGGACGTAGCGGTGAAGCAGGCCCAGGAGCTCGGCTACGCGGAGGCCGACCCCACGGCGGACGTGGCGGGTTTCGACGCCGCGGCGAAGGCCGCGATCCTGGCCTCGTTGGCCTTCCACACCCGGGTCTCGGTCGACCAGGTGCACCGGGAGGGGATCGGCGCCGTGACGGCCGAGGACGTCGCGTGGGCCGCCGAGACCGGGTACGTCATCAAGCTGCTCGCCGTGGCCGAGCGCGTCGCGGCGACCGCGGACCACCCGCAGGGCGTGGTGGTGCGGGTGCACCCGGCCCTCGTGCCCTCCGGGCACCCGCTCGCCGGGGTGCGCCAGGCCTTCAACGCGGTGTTCGTCGAGGCCGACGCGGCCGGTGAGCTGATGTTCTACGGGCGCGGTGCCGGCGGCAGACCCACGGCCAGTGCCGTGCTCGGCGACGTGGTCACGGTGGCGCGGCACCGGGTGCGGGGCGGACGCGGGCCGATCGAGTCCCGGTACGCCGACCTCCCGGTGCTCGACGTCGGCGCGGCCCCGACGCGCTACCA
Organism: Actinotalea lenta; assembly: GCF_030586465.1. Taxonomy (GTDB): domain Bacteria; phylum Actinomycetota; class Actinomycetes; order Actinomycetales; family Cellulomonadaceae; genus Actinotalea; species Actinotalea lenta. Next base: position 2,904,118 of record NZ_JAUQYP010000001.1, on the reverse strand, counting down.
GGTCAGGATGCGGGTGGCCGATCGTCCCGGGGTCCTGGCGACCGTCGCCGCGGTGTTCGCCGAGCACGGGGTCTCGATCGAGGCCGTCCGGCAGGCGGACGGTGACGACACGGCCGACCTCCTGGTCGTCACGCACCTGGCTCCTGAGAGCGCGCTGGCCGGCACGGTCGAGGCGCTCGGGCACCTGGATGCCGTGCACGGCGTGCTGTCCGTCCTGCGAGTCGAAGGAGCCTAGGTGGCCATCCAGTGGCGAGGTGTCATCGCCGAGTACGCCGACCGTCTGCCCGACCACGTCCAGACCCACGTGGTCACGCTCGGGGAGGGTGGCACGCCCTTGGTGCCGGCTCCCGCGCTGGACCGTCGCACGGGTGCACACGTGTTGCTCAAGGTCGAAGGTCAGAACCCCACCGGCTCGTTCAAGGACCGCGGCATGACCACCGCGATGTCCGCCGCGCTGCACCACGGGGCGCGGGCCGTGATCTGTGCCTCCACCGGCAACACGAGCGCCTCGGCAGCCGCGTACTCCGCGGCGGCGGGGGTGACCTGCGCCGTGCTCGTGCCGGACGGCAAGATCGCGATGGGCAAGCTCAGCCAGGCCGTGGCGCACGGTGCCCGACTGCTGCAGGTGGACGGCAACTTCGACGACTGCCTCGTCGCCGCGCGCAAGCTCGCCGAGGCGTACCCCGTCGAGCTCGTCAACTCCGTCAACCCGGACCGCATCGAAGGCCAGAAGACCGCGGCGTTCGAGATCGTGGACCGGCTGGGGGACGCCCCGGACGTGCACGTGCTGCCGGTGGGCAACGCCGGGAACATCACCGCGTACTGGAAGGGCTTCGTGGAGTACGCGGTCGACGGGCCGGCCACCAGGACCCCCGCCATGTGGGGCTTCCAGGCGGCCGGCGCCGCGCCGATCGTGCTCGGGCACCCGGTGACCGAGCCGGAGACGGTCGCGACGGCCATCCGGATCGGGAACCCGGCGTCGTGGGACCGGGCGCTGGCCGCACGCGACGAGTCCGGTGGTCTCATCGAGGCCGTGACCGACGAGCAGATCCTCGCAGCGCACCGCGTGCTGTCCCGCGAGGTGGGGGTGTTCGTCGAGCCGGCGTCGGCCGCGGGCGTCGCCGGCCTTCTGATGATGGCCGAGCAGGGCAGGGTCCCGCACGGTGCACGGATCACCGTGACGGTGACGGGGCACGGGCTGAAGGATCCGCAGTGGGCGTTGCGTACGCCGGACGGCTCGGAGGTCCGTCCCGAGCGGGTCGACCCGGACGTGGTGTCCATCGTGCGCGCGCTCGGGCTGGAGGAGGCATGAGGCTCGGGGCCGACCATGTCCGGGTGCGCGTCCCGGCGACGAGCGCGAACCTGGGGCCCGGGTTCGACGCGCTCGGGCTGGCCCTCGACCATCACGACGAGGTCGAGGTCTGGGCACTGGGGTCGCCCGACGTACGGGTCGAGATCACCGGCGAGGGCGCCGGGGAGCTGCCGACGGGGGAGGACCACCTCGTCGTGCGGGCGATCCGGGCCGCGCTGGACGAGGTCGGTGCCCCGCAGACCGGTCTGCACCTGCGGTGCCGCAACACCATCCCGCACGGGCGCGGGATGGGGTCCTCGGCGGCTGCGGTGGTCGCCGGGATCCTCGCCGCGCGGATGCTGATCGCCGAGCCGGAGGCCCTGTACAACACGCGTGCCTTCTCGATCGCCTCGGCCTTCGAGGGACACCCCGACAACGCGGCTCCGGCCATCCTGGGCGGCGCGACCGTGTGCTGGGTCGGCGAGGACGGCCCACATGCGACACAGCTTCCGGTGCACCCCGACGTCGTCCCCGTCGTGCTCGTCCCGCGCGAGCGACTCGCGACCGCCACGGCGCGCAGGGTGCTCCCCGACGTGGTCCCGCACGCCGACGCCGCCTTCACGGCCGGCCGTGCCGCGCTGCTCGTTCAGGCGCTGTGCCATCGCCCGGAGCTCCTCCTCGCCGCGACCGAGGACCGGCTGCACCAGCACTATCGCGCCGAGGTCATGCCACGCACCTGGGAGCTGGTCCAGGCGTTGCGCGCGGCCGGGCAGGCGGCGGTGGTCTCCGGGGCCGGGCCCTCCGTGCTGGTGCTCGAGAGCGGAGACGGGACGGCCGCGCGCGACGAGGTGCTCGAGGAGCTCGGGGTCCGCGACGCCTGGCACGTGCTCGCCCCGGGTCTGGCGGACGGGGCACTCGCCGAGCGGCTCTGACCTCCCGCTTCGCGCGCGTGGTTGGCCGCACCGGGTGATTTCCCGGTGGGGCGTACGGCCGTCCTCACCGACCTGCCCCGCGGTGCTATCCTCGTGGCATCCCCCGGCTCCTCGGCGATCTCGGTTCGTCTGCCGGTGGGACCTCGCCACCACCGGTCCGCTCGACGCGGAGCGCGGTCGCGTGGCTCCGACGTTCCGCATCACTCATCGGACGTGACCCTGCGGTGGACCAGGCCTGCGTGCCGACCACCGACGAGGGGGAAGGATCCTTCGTGTCAGAGACCATCCAGGCCGAGCGCGGGCGCTCCGGCGCGCTGTCGAGCATGCGCCTGCCCGAGCTCCAGGCCCTCGCCGCCGAGATCGGCCTTCCCGGCGCCGCCGGGATGCGCAAGCCCGAGCTCGTCGCGGCGATCCGGGAGCACCGGGGCGACAAGCCGTCCGGCCGCTCCCGCAAGGCGGCCGCCCAGGCGAGTGCTGAGCCCGCTCCCGAGCAGTCCGGCGGCGGTTCCGCCGCGAGCGGTTCGAACGGCGTGCAGCCCTCCGAGGGCGGTACGGCCGACGCAGGCGCGCCGAGCACGCCGCGGCGCGCGCGGGGGCAGCGTTCGTCCGCGCCCGTGGACGACACCCTGGGCATCGAGCTCCCGACCCGTACGCAGGACCAGCCGCGCTCGGAGCGGGCTGCACGCGCTGCGGACGCGGCGCGTGCGGTGTCCGAGGGGCGCCGACCGCGCCGCGCGGGTCGTGAGGAAGGGGCACCGGCCGGTGACGAGCGGCAGGACCAGGACGACAGGCAGCAGCCCGGCGGCCGGCAGCGCGAGCACGGCCAGGACGGCCGGGACGAGGGCGGCCGGGGCCAGGGCTCCCAGGACCAGGGCAGCCGTAGCCAGGGCGGCCGTGACCAGAGCGGCCGTGACCAGGGCAGCCGTGACCAGGGCAGCCGTGACCAGGGCAGCCAGGGCGGCCGTGACGAGGACGGCGGTGGTCGCCGACGTCGCGGTCGCTACCGGGACCGCAACAAGCGCCGCGGTGGCCGGGGCGGTCAGGCCGACCTGACGGCCTACGACGAGATCGAGGTGGCCGAGGACGACGTCCTCGTCCCGGTCGCCGGCATCCTCGACATCAAGGACAACTACGCGTTCGTGCGCACCTCGGGCTACCTGCCCGGCGAGAACGACGTGTACGTCTCGATGAACCAGGTCCGCAAGCAGGGGCTGCGCAAGGGTGACGCGGTCACCGGTGCGGTGCGCCAGCCGCGGGAGGGCGAGCAGCAGGCCCAGGGTCGTAACGCCAAGGTCAACCCCCTGGTGCGGCTCGACTCCGTCAACGGCCTGAAGCCGGACGAGGCCCGCAGGCGCCCCGACTTCGGCAAGCTCACCCCCTTGTACCCCCAGGAGCGCCTGCGGCTCGAGACCGACCCGGGCCTGCTCACGACGCGCGTCATCGACCTCGTCGCGCCGATCGGCAAGGGTCAGCGCGGCCTGATCGTCTCCCCACCCAAGGCCGGCAAGACGCTCGTGCTGCAGGCGATCGCGAACGCGATCACCACGAACAACCCCGAGGTCCACCTCATGGTCGTGCTCGTCGACGAGCGGCCCGAGGAGGTCACGGACATGCAGCGCACGGTCAAGGGCGAGGTCATCGCCTCGACCTTCGACCGGCCCGCGGACGACCACACCACCGTCGCAGAGCTCGCGATCGAACGGGCCAAGCGGCTCGTCGAGCTCGGCCAGGACGTCGTGGTGCTGCTCGACTCGATCACCCGCCTGGGCCGGGCGTACAACATCGCGGCGCCGGCCAGCGGCCGCATCCTGTCCGGTGGTGTGGACTCCTCGGCCCTGTACCCGCCCAAGCGGTTCTTCGGCGCGGCCCGCAACATCGAGGAGGGCGGTTCGCTGACCATCCTCGCGACCGCACTGGTGGAGACCGGCTCCAAGGCGGACGAGGTGATCTTCGAGGAGTTCAAGGGCACCGGGAACATGGAGCTCAAGCTCTCCCGGCAGCTCGCGGACAAGCGGATCTTCCCGGCGGTGGACGTCGACGCGTCCGGCACCCGCCGCGAGGAGGTCCTCATCGCAGCCGACGAGCTCAAGATCAACTGGAAGCTGCGCCGCGTGCTCTCGGCGCTGGACCAGCAGCAGGCGATCGAGCTCCTGCTGTCCAAGCTCCGCGAGACCAAGTCGAACGTGGAGTTCCTGCTCCAGGTCCAGAAGACCACCCCGGGGGTGCCCGGGAAGGACGACTGAGACCCAGGACCGGACCAGGGAAGGTTCCCGCGCGTTGCAGCGTTGGACCCACGCCATGGCAGACTGTCTGCTCGGTCTCCGGTTCACGTGGGCGTCCGCCTGCGACCCGGGGACACCGCGATGAGGAGAAGCCCGTGAAGAAGGACATCCACCCCGCCTACGTCACCACCGAGGTGACGTGCACCTGCGGAAACACGTTCACCACCCGCAGCACGCAGACCTCCGGCCAGATCCACGCCGAGGTGTGCTCCGCCTGCCACCCGTTCTACACGGGCAAGCAGAAGATCCTCGACACCGGTGGCCGGGTGGCCCGGTTCGAGGCGCGGTACGGCAAGCGCTCGGCCGCCAAGTAGCTCGTCCGACGCCGGCGGGACCACCTCGACGGTGGCGTCCCGCCGGCGTCTGGCATGTCACGGGAGGTGGGTCGTGAGCGAGGACCCGTTCGGCGCCGTCGCGCCGCTGCTCGCGGAGCACGCCGAGCTCGAGCGTGCGCTCGCCGACCCTGAGCTGCACGCCGATCCCGGCAGGGCCCGACGCGTGGGGCGCCGGTACGCCGAGCTCCGGCGCGTGGTCGCGGCTCACCAGGCGTGGGCCGCAGCGGCGGAGGACGCCTCCGCGGGGGCCGAGCTGGCAGCCGAGGACCCGTCGTTCGCCGACGAGGCGGCTGCGCTCTCCCGGGCCCGCGACGACGCCGCCGAGGCGCTGCGCCGGGTGCTGCTGCCCACCGACCCGGACGACGCGCGCGACGTGCTCCTGGAGATCAAGGCGGGGGAGGGCGGCGAGGAGTCCGCGCTGTTCGCGGGCGACCTGCTCCGCATGTACCAGCGCTACGCCGAGCGCAAGGGGTGGCAGACCCAGGTCGTCGACCTGACGGAGTCCGACCTCGGCGGAGTGAAGGACGCGACCGTCGCGGTCAAGGCCCGCAGCGTCGGCGAGCCCGCCGACGGCGTGTGGGCCCACCTGAAGTACGAGGGGGGCGTGCACCGCGTCCAGCGCGTGCCGGTCACCGAGTCGCAGGGCCGGATCCACACCTCGGCGGCCGGCGTCGTGGTGCTGCCCGAGGTCGACGACCCCGCAGAGGTCGAGATCGATCCCGCCGACCTGCGCATCGACGTGTACCGCTCGTCCGGCCCGGGCGGCCAGAGCGTGAACACCACCGACTCCGCGGTCCGCATCACGCACCTGCCCACCGGGACGGTGGTCTCCTGCCAGAACGAGAAGTCCCAGCTGCAGAACAAGGAGCAGGCACTGCGCATCCTGCGCGCGCGCCTGCTCGCCGCCCAGCAGGAGGTGGCCGACGCGGAGGCGTCCGCTGCGCGCCGTTCCCAGGTGCGCACGGTGGACCGGTCGGAGCGCATCCGGACCTACAACTTCCCGGAGAACCGGATCGCCGACCATCGCACGGGGTACAAGGCCTACAACCTGGACCAGGTGCTCGCCGGTGATCTCGAAGCCGTGGTGCGCTCGGCGATCGAGGCCGACGAGGCCGCGCGGCTCGCTGCGGGTGGTCGGTGAGCGCGTCGGGAGTCGGGCCACCGGCCGACGGGGCCGAGCCCCCGAGGCAGGACGCGAGCGTCCGCCAGCACCTGGAGGCGGCTCGCCGTCTCCTGGTCGAGGCGGGCGTCGCCTCCCCGGCGGCGGACGCCCGCGCGCTGCTGGCCCACGCGTTGGGCACCGACCGGCTGCCGGTGCCGCTGCCGGAGCGGCTCTCGGCGCGCGAGCTCACCCGGTTCGCGTCGGCTGTCGACCGGCGTGCGCGCCGCGAGCCGTTGCAGCACATCGTGGGCAGCACCGGCTTCCGGCACCTCACGCTGCAGGTGGCGCCCGGGGTGTTCGTGCCGCGGCCCGAGACGGAGATGGTCGCCCAGGCGGCCATCGACGGAGCGGCCGCTCGCGCACCTCGCCCCGTCGTGGTCGACCTGTGCTGCGGGGCGGGTGGCATCGCCTTGTCGGTGGCCACCGAGGTCCCCGGTGCGCGCGTCGTGGCCGTCGACCTCGCGCCCGAGGCGGTGCGCCTGGCGGAGGCGAACGCCGCGGCCGTCGGCGCGCAGGACGTCCGGGTCGTGGCCGGCGATGTGCGCGACCCTGCGCTGCTGACCGACCTCGCCGGGCGGGTCGACGTGCTCGTCTCCAACCCCCCGTACATCCCGCCCGACGCCGTGCCGAGGGAGCCGGAGGTGCGGGAGCACGACCCGGACCTCGCCCTCTACGGCGGGGGCCACGACGGGCTGGACGTCCCTCGCGCCGTCGTCGAGCGTGCCGTCGTGCTGCTGGTGCCCGGGGGGTTGCTCGTGATGGAGCACGCCGAGGTGCAGGCCGCCGCGGTGCGTGACCTGGTCGCCGGAACCGGCGCGTTCGACGAGGTGCGCACCCGGCCCGACCTGGCGGGCCGTGACCGGATGGTCGTCGCGCGGCGGGCCCGGCACCCCGGCGCGGGCGGCCCGGCCTAGACTCGCGGCCGTGAACGACGTCACCGACCCGGCCACCTGGGGCCCCGCGCTGGACGAGGCGGTGCACGCGCTGGGGCGCGGTGGCCTCGTGGTGCTGCCCACCGACACCGTCTACGGGATCGGCGCCGACGCCTTCGACGCCGCAGCCGTGGCGCGGCTGCTCGCGGCCAAGGGCAGGGGACGCCAGATGCCCCCGCCCGTCCTGGTCCCCGCGGTCGCGACCCTCGACGGCCTGTGCACCGACGTGCCCGCCGCGGCCCGCGCGCTCGTCGAGGCGTTCTGGCCGGGCGGCCTGACCGTCATCCTGCGCTCCCACCCGTCGCTCGCCTGGGACCTGGGGGAGACTCGCGGGACCGTCGCGGTGCGGATGCCCGACCACCCCGCGGCGCTGGCGCTGCTCGCACGGACCGGTCCGCTCGCCGTCTCCTCGGCGAACCGCACGGGGAACCCGGCAGCCCGGACGGCCGACGAGGCGCGCGAGCAGCTCGGGGACTCCGTGACGGTGTACCTGGACGGGGGGCCGGCCCCCGGCGGCGTGGCGTCGTCCATCGTGGACGCCACCGACGGGCTCCGGCTGGTGCGTGCCGGTGCGATCGGCATCGATCGGCTCCGCGAGGTCGCCGAGGTCGCCGACATCGCATGAGGACCTACCTGCTGCTGCTGCTGATCGCCGCGGCGGTCTCCTGGCTGGTCACGCCCTTGGCGCGCCGCCTGGCCACCGCGTCGGGGGCGATCACGGCGCCGCGGGAGCGTGACGTGCACACCGCGCCGATCCCTCGGATGGGCGGCCTGGCCCTGCTCGCGGGCATGGCGGTGGCGCTGCTGGTCGGGTCGCGGATCCCCTTCCTCGCCGACGTGTTCGCCGGCCCGATCCCGTGGGCCGTGCTCGGTGCCGGGGCCGTCGTGGCCCTGCTGGGGGTGGCGGACGACATCTGGGAGCTGGACTGGCTCACCAAGCTGATCGGCCAGGTGCTGGCCGGTGGCCTGATGGCCTGGTGGGGCGGGGTGCAGCTGTACGCGCTGCCGATCGCCGGCCTGACCATCCCGTCCAGCCGGATGTCGCTGTTCGCGACCGTGCTGGTCGTCGTGGTCGCGATCAACGCGGTGAACTTCGTCGACGGCCTGGACGGCCTGGCGGCGGGCGTGGCCGCCATCGGGGGGTCTGCCTTCCTCCTCTACACCTACCTGATCACGCGGAACATCTCCGCGGACTACGCGAACGTCGCGAGCGTGATCCTCGCCGTGCTGGTGGGCGCGTGCCTCGGTTTCCTCCCGCACAACGTGAACCCCGCCCGGATCTTCATGGGCGACTCGGGGTCGATGCTGATCGGGCTGACGTTCGCCGCCGCCGGGATCGTCGTCACCGGGCAGATCGACGCGGCGACCCTCACGGCCCGCCAGCAGGTCCCGGCGTTCCTGCCGATCCTGCTGCCGGTGGCCGTGCTGCTGCTACCGCTGCTGGACATGGGACTGGCCGTGGTCCGCCGGATGAGTCACGGGAAGTCGCCGTTCCACCCGGACCGGTTGCACCTGCACCACCGGATGCTCCAGCTCGGTCACTCGCACCGTCGGGCCGTCGGCGTCCTGTACCTGTGGACGGCGCTGTTCGCGTTCGACGCTGCCCTGCTGGTGGAGCTGACGACCACCCAGGCGCTCGTCGTGCTCGGGATAGGCAGCGTGGTGGCGCTCCTGCTCACGCTCGGGCCCCTGCGCGGGCGCGCGCGTGACACGGATCGCGCCCCGGCGATCGACTAGGGTGCGAGGACCATGTCAGCTCCCGACGCCGACCGTCCCGAGGCCGCGCCGACCCCGGACGACCCGTTGCGCCCGGTCCTGCGGCGGGCGCTGCGGGACATGCTCGTCCTGGTCGTCGCCGTGGGCGTGGTCGGGACGGTCGTGGGTCTCGTCATCGCCGGCAGCAGCGGGCTGTGGGGCGCCCTGATCGGGGTCGCGGTCACGCTGGTGTTCAGCGGCACCACCGTCGTCAGCGTGCTGCGGACGACCCGGTCCAGCGCCACGACCACCGCCGGGGTCGTGCTCGGGGCCTGGCTGGGCAAGATGCTGCTGCTCATGGTGGTGCTCGCGGTGCTGGCCGACCGCGACTTCTACGACCGTCGCGTCCTGGTCGGGGTGCTGGTGGTGGGCGCGCTCGGCTCCGCCCTGCTGGACTATCGCGCCGTCGCCAAGGGTCGGGTACCGTACTCCGCGCCGGGCACCTGAGTGCCGCGGTTCGGCGAAGCAGGGCATGTCCGACCTGCGTTAGGATCGCCGGGAACCTCGGTCCGGGTTCGACGGGTGTCCCCGTCACTCCGGCGATGATGCGAACCAACCCCGGGAGCCTGCTCTGTCCACCCTCGCGACGACTGTCCTGCTCGCCGCCTCAGGAGAGGGTGGTGGGTTCCACGCCCCGTCGATCAACGACTTCTTCCCGCAGGCGTTCCTGTTCGACGGCACGATCTTCGCCTTCAACCGGATCATGATGGTGCGGGTCATCGCGGCGCTCGCGATGATCGCGATCTTCGTCACCGTGGCGCGCCGCGCCACGCTCGTGCCGGGCCGGGCGCAGAACGTCGTGGAGATCATCCTCGACTTCGCGCGCGTGCAGATCGCCGAGGAGATCCTGGGCAAGGAGCGCGGTCGACGCTACGCGCCGATGATCACGACGATCCTCGTCAGCATCTTCTTCTTCAACGTCACCGGTGTGATCCCGGTGCTGAACATCGCCTCGACGTCGCTCATCGGTCTCCCGCTCCTGCTGGCGGCGTGGGTGATGGTCATGTACCTGGGTGCCGGCATCAAGCACCAGGGCCTGGGCGGCTTCCTCAAGAACAGCCTCTTCCCGCCTGGCGCGCCCTGGTACATGTACTTCCTGCTCACGCCCATCGAGTTCCTCCAGGTGTTCCTCCTGAGGCCCGGGACCCTGGCACTGCGACTCACGGCGAACATGATCGCCGGGCACATCATGCTCGCGCTCGCCTTCGCCGCGACGCAGTTCTTCCTCTTCGAGGCGGGCGGCGCGCTCAAGGTCTTCAGCGTCGCCTCGTTCGCGGGCGGCGTGATGTTCATGCTCTTCGAGGCGCTGGTCGCGGCGCTCCAGGCGTACATCTTCGCCCTCCTCGCAGCCGTCTACCTGAACCTGGCTCTGGAGGCGGAGCACTAGGCCCGAACCGGTGCCGTCCGGCGCCCCCGTCCCACACACCCCAGTCGTCCGCCTCACCGGCGGCGCACCACGGAAGGAATGAGCACATCGTGGACAGCACCACACTCGCCGCCGTCACCGGCAACGTCGCGTCGATCGGTTACGGCCTGGCCGCCGTCGGCCCCGGCATCGGCCTCGGCATCCTGATCGGCAAGACGATCGAGGGCATGGCCCGTCAGCCCGAAGCGTCCGGCCAGCTGCGCGCGACGATGTTCCTCGGCATCGCGTTCGTCGAGCTGCTCGCCCTCCTCGGGATCGTGGCCGGCTTCCTGTTCGCATGATGCCCCAGGTACCCGTGCTGCTCGCGGCGGCATCCGACGGCGGCCACACCGGCATCGACCTGCTGCTGCCCGAGGGCTACGACATCTTCTGGTCGGCGGTCGTCGTCGTCCTGGTCGCCGTGGCGATGTACCGGTGGGTCCTGCCGAACATCACCAAGATCCTCGACGAGCGCACCGAGAAGATCGAGGGCGGCCTGGCCAAGGCCGAGCACGCTCAGGCCGAGGCCTCGGCGGCGCTCGCCGAGTACCACCGGCAGCTCTCCGACGCCCGTGCCGAGGCAGCGCGGATCCGTGACGAGGCGCGCGCGGAGGGTGCCACGATCGTCGCGGACGCGCGTGGGCGTGCGACGGACGACGCCGCGCGGATCCTTGAGAACGCCCAGCGCCAGATCGAGGCTGAGCGCACGCAGGCTGCCGTCGCGCTGCGCGCCGAGGTCGGGGCCCTGGCCACCGAGCTCGCGTCGCGGATCGTCGGTGAGGCGCTGGCCGACCAGGCCCGGCAGTCCCGGGTGATCGACCGCTTCCTCGACGACCTCGAGGCGAGCGCTGCGGGCAAGGAGAGCTGATGCGGGGCACCAGTGCGGCGTCGCTCGAGGCGGTCCAGGAAGGCTTCGAGCCCGTCCTGCGATCGGCCGAGCAGCAGGCAGCCGTGCTCGGCGCCCAGCTCTTCGCGGTGGTGGACGCCCTGATCGCGTCCGCGTCGCTGCGCCGGGCGATGAGCGACCCGGCCCGAAGCGGCGAGGACAAGGCCGGGCTCGTGCGCTCGCTGCTCGGTGCGGCGGACGAGCGCACCGCGGACGTGGTCGCCGAGCTCGCGCGTCGTCGGTGGTCGGATGACGAGGACCTCGTCGACGCGGTGGAGGAGCTGGCGGCCGACGCCGTCCTCGCGTCGGCGCAGGACGCCGGCCGGCTCGAGGTGGTCGAGGACGAGCTGTTCCGGTTCGAGCGCCTCCTGGTCTCGGAACGTGAGGTGCGCCGTGCCCTCGTGGACCAGGGCGCGCCCGCCGAGAGCCGAGCACAGCTGGCCCGGTCGTTGCTCGACGGCAAGGTGGAGCCGACCACCGTGCAGCTCGTGGCGCGGGCCGCGTTCTGTCCGCGCGGCCGCACCATGGTGCGCATGCTTCGCAGGCTCATCCGACTGGCGGCCCGTCGCCGGCAGATGCTGGTGGCCTCGGTCACCGCCGCCACGGCGCTGAGCGACGCCCAGCGGTCGCGGCTCGCGGAGCTCTTGCAGCGTTCCTACGGCAGCAAGGTGCACCTGACGGTCGCGGTCGACCCGCAGGTGATCGGGGGGCTTCGGATCCAGGTGGGTTCGCAGGTGGTCGACTCCACCGTGCTGAGCCGCCTGGACGATGTTCGACGCAGACTGGCCGGCTGACGGCCGCAAGGACTCAGGGCCGCCAGGCCCACGCAGCACGCAGACCGCCGAGGCGGTCCGATGAGGAGGCAGACCATGGCTGAGCTGACGATCAAGCCCGAGGAGATCAGGGCTGCGCTGGACAGCTTCGTCTCGTCGTACACCCCTAGCGGGGCCGTGAGCGAGGAGATCGGCCGCGTCACGCTGGCCGGCGACGGCATCGCCCAGGTCGAGGGTCTGCCGGGCGCGATGGCCAACGAGCTGCTCGAGTTCGAGGACGGCACCCTGGGCCTGGCGCTCAACCTCGACGTCCGGGAGATCGGCGTCGTGGTGCTCGGTGAGTTCACCGGCATCGAGGAGGGCCAGACGGTGCGGCGCACCGGCGAGGTGCTCTCCGTACCGGTGGGCGACGGATACCTGGGCCGCGTCGTCGACCCTCTCGGGCGGGCGATCGACGGCCTCGGCGACATCGCGACCGAGGGGCGCCGTGCGCTCGAGCTCCAGGCGCCCGGCGTGATGGCCCGCAAGAGCGTGCACGAGCCCCTGCAGACCGGTCTGAAGGCGATCGACGCGATGATCCCGATCGGCCGCGGCCAGCGCCAGCTGATCATCGGCGACCGGCAGACCGGCAAGACCGCGATCGCGATCGACACGATCATCAACCAGAAGAGCAACTGGGAGACCGGGGACCCCAGCAAGCAGGTCCGCTGCATCTACGTCGCGATCGGGCAGAAGGGGTCGACGATCGCTTCGGTGCGCGGTGCGCTCGAGGACGCAGGCGCGCTCGAGTACACCACCATCGTCGCCGCGCCCGCGTCGGACCCCGCGGGGTACAAGTACCTCGCGCCCTACACTGGTTCGGCCATCGGCCAGCACTGGATGTACGACGGCAAGCACGTGCTGATCGTGTTCGACGACCTGTCCAAGCAGGCCGAGGCGTACCGCGCCGTGTCGTTGCTGCTGCGGCGCCCGCCGGGCCGCGAGGCCTACCCGGGCGACGTGTTCTACCTGCACTCCCGGCTCCTGGAGCGCTGCGCCAAGCTCAGCGACGAGATGGGGGCCGGGTCGATGACGGGTCTTCCGGTCATCGAGACCAAGGCGAACGACGTGTCCGCCTACATCCCGACGAACGTCATCTCCATCACCGACGGTCAGATCTTCCTGCAGTCCGACCTGTTCAACGCCGACCAGCGGCCCGCCGTGGACGTGGGCATCTCGGTGTCCCGCGTGGGTGGTTCCGCCCAGGTCAAGGCGATGAAGTCGGTCTCCGGCACGCTGAAGATCGACCTGGCCCAGTACCGGTCGCTCGAGGCCTTCGCGATGTTCGCCTCCGACCTGGACGCGGCATCGCGGCGCCAGCTCACCCGGGGCGCGCGGCTGATGGAGCTCCTCAAGCAGCCGCAGTACACGCCCTACCCGGTCGAGGACCAGGTCGCCTCCATCTGGGCCGGCACGCACGGCAAGCTGGACGAGGTGCCGGTGGGCGAGGTCCGGCGGTTCGAGCAGGAGATGCTCGACCACCTCAAGCACCACTCCGACGTGCTGTCCACGATCGCCGAGACGGGCAAGCTCGACGAGGACACCGAGGCGGCGCTGGAGGCGGCGATCGACGAGTTCGCCGCGGGCTTCGTGGTCTCCGGCGACGAGGCGGAGACGGCCCCGGCCCAGGAGGGCGAGTCGGAGGCGGACGTCGCCCAGGAGCAGATCGTCAAGCAGAAGAAGGGCTGAGCGTGGCCGGTCAGCAGCGCGTCTACCGGCAGCGCATCCGGTCGACACAGTCGCTGAAGAAGATCTTCCGCGCGATGGAGCTCATCGCTGCGTCGCGGATCGGCAAGGCGCGGGAGCGGGTGTCCGCCGCCGGGCCCTACGCCCGCGCCATCACCCGTGCCGTCTCCGCGGTGGCGACGCACTCGGGCGTGGACCACGCGTTGACCACCGAGCGCCCGGACGCCAAGCGCGCCGCGGTGCTGGTGCTCGGCGCCGACCGGGGCATGGCGGGCGCCTACACGGCGTCGGTCCTGCGCGAGGCCGAGCGTCTCACCGAGCGCCTCGCGGAGGAGGGGCGCGAGGCCGTGCTGTACGTCGTGGGACGCCGCGCGGTGTCCTACTTCACGTTCCGCGGCCGGGAGCTCGCCGGGAGCTGGACGGGTGAGTCGGACGCGCCCTCGGCCGACCTCGCCGCGGACGTGTCCCAGAACCTCCTGGACGCCTTCCTCCGGCCCGAGGACGAGGGCGGGGTCGGCGAGCTGCACATCGTGTACACGCAGTTCGTCAACATGGTGACGCAGACACCGCAGGTGCTGCGCATGCTGCCGCTCGAGGTCGTCGAGGGCGAGGTCGCCGACACCCACGAGGCCCTGCCGCTGTACGAGTACGAGCCCTCGCCCGACCAGGTGCTCGACGCGCTCCTGCCGCGGTACGTGCAGAGCAGGATCCTGTCCTGCCTGCTCCAGGCCGCGGCGTCCGAGCTCGCAGCGCGCCAGCGCGCGATGCACACCGCGACCGACAACGCCGAAGACCTCATCCGCAGCTACACGCGGTTGGCGAACCAGGCGCGCCAGGCCGAGATCACGCAGGAGATCAGCGAGATCGTGTCCGGCGCCGACGCCCTTGCCGCATCCTGAGACCAGACCGCACCACCACCGGAAGGCAGGACCCATGACAGCGACCACCACCGCCGAGCGTGCCGACGAGGCCTCGGCCCCGGTCACCGGCCGCGTCGCGCGGGTGACGGGCCCGGTCGTCGACGTCGAGTTCCCGGCGGACGCCATCCCCGAGATCTACAACGCGCTGACCGTCGACATCGACCTGTCCAACCAGGGCGAGGACGAGAACTCGTTCAGCCTGACCCTCGAGGTGGCCCAGCACCTGGGCGACTCGATGGTCCGGGCGATCGCCCTCAAGCCGACCGACGGGTTGGTGCGCGGTGCCGTCGTGACCGACACGGGCGCCCCGATCAGCGTGCCGGTGGGCGACGTCACCAAGGGCCACGTGTTCGACGTCACCGGCGAGGCGCTCAACCTCACGGAGGGCGAGAAGCTCGAGGTCACCGAGCGGTGGCCGATCCACCGCAACCCGCCTGCCTTCGACCAGCTCGAGTCCAAGACCGAGATGTTCGAGACGGGCATCAAGGTGATCGACCTGCTGACCCCGTACGTGCAGGGCGGGAAGATCGGCCTGTTCGGTGGCGCCGGTGTGGGCAAGACCGTGCTGATCCAGGAGATGATCTACCGCGTCGCCAACAACCACAACGGTGTGTCGGTGTTCGCCGGGGTCGGCGAACGGACCCGTGAGGGCAACGACCTCATCCAGGAGATGACCGAGTCGGGCGTCATCAAGCAGACGGCGTTGGTCTTCGGCCAGATGGACGAGCCGCCGGGCACCCGTCTGCGCGTCGCGCTGTCCGGCCTGACGATGGCGGAGTACTTCCGCGACGTGCAGCGTCAGGACGTGCTGCTGTTCATCGACAACATCTTCCGGTTCACGCAGGCGGGCCAGGAGGTCTCCACGCTGCTCGGCCGGATGCCCTCAGCGGTGGGCTACCAGCCCAACCTCGCGGACGAGATGGGTCAGCTGCAGGAGCGGATCACGTCGACCCGCGGCCACTCGATCACCTCCATGCAGGCGATCTACGTCCCCGCCGACGACTACACCGACCCGGCGCCGGCCACGACGTTCGCACACCTGGACGCCACCACCGAGCTGTCGCGCGACATCGCCTCGCGCGGCCTGTACCCGGCGGTGGACCCCCTGACCTCGACGTCGCGGATCCTGGACCCCCGCTACGTCGGTCACGACCACTACGAGACCGCGGTCCGCGTCAAGCAGATCCTGCAGCGCAACAAGGAGCTGCAGGACATCATCGCGATCCTCGGCGTCGACGAGCTGTCCGAGGAGGACAAGATCGTCGTCTCGCGCGCGCGACGCATCCAGCAGTTCCTGTCGCAGAACACCTACATGGCCACCCAGTTCACGGGCGTGCCCGGCTCGACCGTCCCGCTGTCGGAGACGATCGAGGCGTTCAGCAAGATCGCCGACGGCGAGTTCGACCACATCGCCGAGCAGGCCTTCTTCAACATCGGCGGCCTGGAGGACCTCGAGAAGAACTGGGACCGCATCCGCAAGGAGCTCGACTAGTGGCCAACCTCGAGGTCGAGCTCGTCGCGAGGGACCGGACCGTGTGGTCCGGCGACGCGACGCAGGTCAGTGCGCCCGCAGCGGAGGGCGAGGTGGGCATCCTCGTCGGACATCAGCCGCTGCTCGCCGTGCTGAAGCCCGGGACGGTGCGGATCTTCGGGCTGGACCGCTCCGTGCTGGAGGCGAAGGTCGACGCAGGCTTCATCTCCGTCGACGACGACCAGGTGACCGTGGTGGTGGACTCCGCCGAGGTCCTCGGGGGCTCGCGGAGGTAGCGGGTGGAAGTGGAGCTGCTCGTCGGACTGGGCGTCCTGCTCGTCGCCCTCCTCCTGCTTGCGGCTCTGATCGTCCGCCAACGCGCCCTGACCCACCGGGTCGGCTCGTTCGGCTGCCGCTGGGCGCCGGATCCCGCCCTGCCCCTGGTCCGCACCTCGGGGATGGCGGCGTACGGCACCGGTCGGCTCGACTGGTGGCGCCTCGTGTCCCTGGCTCGCCGTCCGTCGCGCAGCTGGTCCCGCGACCGCCTCGAGATCATCGAGCGGCACGAGGTGCCCGAGACCGACGACCGTGGTCGTCCGATGGTGCAGGTGCACTGTCGGCACGAGTCCGAGGAGTTCTTGCTGACCATGACCTCTCCCGCCTACGCCGGCCTCGTCTCATGGCTCGAGGCGCGGCCCCGACGTTCCCGGGCCTTCTGAGTGCGGCTGGTCGTCGCGCGCTGCTCCGCGCACTACACCGGGCGGCTGTCCGCGCACCTGCCCCTGGCCACCCGCCTCCTGGTGGTCAAGGCCGACGGGAGCGTCCTGCTGCACTCCGACGGTGGGTCGTACAAGCCCCTGAACTGGATGAGCCCACCGTGCTCGCTCGTGGTCACCGCGCCGGACGACGACGCGGCCGGACGTGGGGTCGACCAGGTCTGGGTGGTCCAGCACGCGAAGTCCGACGACCGGCTGGTCGTCGAGCTGCACGAAGTGCTGCACGACTCGAGCCATGAGCTCGGCGTCGATCCAGGTCTGGTCAAGGACGGCGTCGAGGCACACCTGCAGCGGCTGCTCGCCGAGCAGGTGCACCTGCTGGGGCCGGGCCATGTGCTGGTACGCCGCGAGTACCCCACGGCGATCGGCCCGGTCGACCTCCTGGCACGCCACCCGGACGGCGGGACGGTGGCCGTCGAGGTCAAGCGGCGCGGCGACATCGACGGGGTCGAGCAGCTCACGCGGTACCTCGAGCTGCTCGGGCGCGACCCGCTCCTGGCACCGGTGCGTGGGGTATTCGCCGCGCAGGAGATCAAGCCGCAGGCCCGGGTGCTGGCGAACGACCGCGGCATCGGGTGCCTGGTGCTCGACTACGACGCGATGCGCGGAGCCGACGACCCGGACTCCCGGTTGTTCTGACCGCGCAGGACAGGTCACGGGGCCGGTGGCAGGCTCGGGGCGTGGACGACCTCTCTGCGCTGCCCGGCCCGCGACCCGTCGACCGGCTCGCCGCGATGCGGCGGTCGTACGCCCTCGGCACGCTCGATGAGCACGAGGTCGACCCGGACCCGGTCGAGCAGCTGCGCCGGTGGCTGGAGGACGCGGAGCGCGCCGGCCTGGTGGAGCCGAACGCGATGGTGCTGGCCACCGTGGACGAGGCGGGTGAGCCCGCGGCGCGGACCGTGCTGCTCAAGGGCCTGGACGAGCGGGGTCTGACGTTCTACACGCAGCGCCGCTCGGCCAAGGCACGCCAGCTCGCGGCGCGCCCGAGCGCCGCGGCGGTCTTCCCGTGGCACGGCATGGACCGTCAGGTGATCGTCCGTGGACCGGTCACCGAGGTCGACCGTGCAGAGGTCGTGGAGTACTTCGCCGCGAGGCCGCGCGGGAACCAGGTTGCGGCGTGGGCCAGCGTGCAGTCGAGCCCGGTCCCGGACCGGGCGACGCTGGAGCGGGCGTACGCCGAGGCCGACGCCAGGTTCGGCGCCGAGGTGCCCGTGCCGGATCACTGGGCCGGTTACCGGATCCAACCGCTCGTGGTCGAGCTGTGGCAGGGCAGACGGGACCGCCTGCACGACCGGGTGCGGTACCGCAAGGAGCAGGGCGGCTGGGTGGTCGAGCGCCTCTCACCCTGAGTCGGCGGCGCCGGTGTGCGGGCCGTAGGGTTGCGGCCGACGGTCACGACGGCGGAGGTACGTGGATGAGCAGGCAGTTCGGCGCCGATTTCCTGTGGGGAGCCGCAACGGCCTCCTACCAGATCGAGGGTGCCACGAGGGAGGACGGCCGGGGACCGTCGATCTGGGACACCTTCTCGGCCACGCCGGGCAAGGTTGTCGACGGGCACACCGGTGCGGTCGCTGCCGACCACTACCACCGGATGCCGGCCGACGTGGCGATGATGCGGGAGCTCGGGCTGGGGGCATACCGCTTCTCGCTGGCGTGGCCACGCATCCAGCCGACGGGTGCGGGGGCCGTGGAGCGCCGCGGGCTCGACTTCTACTCGCGCCTGGTCGACGAGCTGCTCGCCGCCGGCATCGAACCGATCGTCACGATGTACCACTGGGACCTGCCACAACCCCTCGAGGATGCGGGCGGCTGGCCCGCGCGAGACACCGCGCAGCGGTTCGGGGACTACGCGGAGATCGTCGTCGACGCCCTGGGTGACCGGGTGCGGCGGTGGACGACCCTCAACGAGCCGTGGTGCTCGGCGTTCCTCGGCTACGGCTCCGGGGTGCACGCTCCGGGGCGCACCGAGCCGGCGGCCGCGCTGGCAGCGGTGCACCACCTCAACCTGGGGCACGGCCTGGCCGGCCGCGTGGTGCGGGAGACGCTGGGGGAGCGGGGCGCCCTCTCGCTGACGCTGAACCTGCACGTCGTGCGGCCGGACAGCGACAGCGCCGAGGACCGCGACGCGGTGCGACAGATCGATGCCGTCGCGAACCGGTCCTTCCTCGGCCCGGTCCTGGAGGGCCGGTACCCCGCCGACCTGCTCGAGGACACCGCCGCGGTCACCGACTGGGGCTTCGTGCGGGACGGCGACCTGGAGATCACGCACACCGGCCTCGACGTGCTCGGGGTCAACTACTACTCGACGCAGCGCGTGCGGCACGCGCAGCCCGGTGCCCCGCGGTCCAGGGCGGACGGGCACGGCGCGTCCGCGTACTCGCCGTGGGTCGGCGCCGACGACGTCGAGTTCTTGCCCCTGCCCGGCCCGCACACCGCGATGGGGTGGAACATCGACCCGTCCGGGATGACCGAGCTGCTCGTCGGGCTGGCTCGGACCTACCCGGACGTGCCGCTGATGATCACCGAGAACGGTGCCGCCTTCGACGACGTCGTCAGCGCAGACGGTGCGGTGCACGACCCGCGCCGAGTGGCATACCTGCACGACCACATCGAGGCCGTGGGGCTGGCGATGGACGCGGGCGCCGACGTGCGCGGCTACCTGCTCTGGTCGCTCATGGACAACTTCGAGTGGGCCCACGGGTACCACAAGCGGTTCGGCATCGTGCGGATCGACTACGACACCCAGGCGCGGATCTGGAAGGACTCCGCCGCGTGGTACCGACAGCTGGTCACGACCGGCCAGCTGCCGCCGGCCGCCGGCCGCCGCTGACCCACCCAGCTCGCGCGGCGGGGGGACTGCCTGAGGGGACCGTGCGCCACAATGGGGAGCATGGCTCGTAGGTCCGGCAAGCGCCCCTGGGGCGCCCCGCACCCGGAGCTGGACGTCGAGCGCGCCCGTGGCGGCACGCGGTCCGAGCAGGGTCCCGATGGCACGTGGACGGTGCGATCGGTCACCTCGACCACCAAGAGCTACCTGTGCCCGGGCTGCCGGCAGGAGATCCGGACCGGGACGCCGCACGTGGTGGCATGGCAGTCCGACGCGCTCCTGGGTGCCGACGCCGCCCTCGAGCTGCGTCGGCACTGGCACCGCTCGTGCTGGGCGCACCGCGCGGACCGGCGATGACGGGCCCGCGATGACCCGGCGTCCCCGGCTGGTCGCGACCGACCTGGACGGCACCCTGCTGCGCAGCGACGGCACGCTGTCCGAGCGCACCGTGCGCGTCCTGCGAGCCCTGCCCGAGGCCGGGGTCCAGGTGATCGCCGTCACGGCCCGCCCCCCGCGCTGGCTCGGGCCCGTGCGGCCGCTGGGCCACGCCACGGCGATCTGCCTGAACGGGGCCCTGGTGGTGGACGTGGCCAGCGGTGGCCCGCTGGAGCTGCACGCGCTGCCGGACCGGGTGGTCCGCGACGTGGTGGCCGGCCTGCGAGCCGCTCTGCCGGCCCCGTCGTTCGCGGTGGAGACGCCTCGCGGCATGCTGGCCGAGCACGGCTTCGAAGGGTGGCAGACCGATCACCTGCGCCGCGGTGCACGCGTCGAGGACCTGCTGGACGGCAGTGCCGGGAAGTTGTTGGGACGGTGCGACGGGCTGGAGCCCGCCGCGTTCGCGGCGCAGGTGCGCGCGATCGTGGGCGACCGGGCCCAGGTGCACGACTCGGGTGCCGTGGGGCTCGTCGAGATCGCGGCAGCGGGTGTGACCAAGGCGGCCGGCCTCGCGCGGTGGGCGGCCTCGCTGGGGGTGCCCCCCGAGGACGTCTGGGCGTTCGGGGACATGCCCAACGACCTGGAGATGCTCGGCTGGGCAGGGCGGGGCGTGGCCGTCGCCGGCGCCCATCCCCGGGTGGTCGCCGCAGCGGACGCGGTGTGTGCTGCGCCGGACGAGGACGGTGTGGCGCAGGAGCTGGAGACCCTCCTGGCACGGCCGGGCGGGCACGGGTGATCGTCACGAGCCCTGCGCGACTAGGCTCGAACTGATGACCACCACCGCCCACCCGATCCGCGCACTGAGCGTGCTCCCGGCGCGCCGCACCGACATCGAGCTGCACACCGCCGACGGGCTCACGCTCGTGGGCGAGCTGGCGGTCCCCGTGGACCGCTCGCCGGTGGCCACGCTCGTCATGCTGCACCCCCTGCCCACGCACGGCGGGTTCATGGACTCGCACGTGCTGCGCAAGGCGGCGTGGCGGTTGCCGGCGCTGGCCGGGCTCGCCGTCCTGCGGTTCAACACCCGCGGCACGTCGAGCCCCCGGGGCAGGAGCGAGGGGGAGTTCGACGGCGGGCGTGCCGAGCAGTACGACGTCGCTGCCGCGATCGAGTACGCCGACTTCCACGACCTGCCCGCGCCCTGGCTCGTGGGCTGGTCGTTCGGGACGGAGCTCGCGCTCATGCACGGGGCCGACCCGTCGGTCCAGGGGGCGATCCTGCTGTCGCCGCCGCTGGCCCGGGCCACCGACGCCGACCTGGACCGCTGGGATGCCTTCGGGCGTCCCCTGGTGGCCCTTGTCCCGGAGCACGACGACTACCTGCAACCGGAGCAGGCGCGTCGCAGGTTCGCCCGCGTCCACCAGGCCGAGGTGATCGGGGTGGACGGCGCGAAGCACCTGTGGGTCGGGGAGCCGGCCGTGCGTCGGGTGCTGGACGAGATCGTCTCGCACGTGCTGCCGGGCCACGGCCCGCTGCCG
Source organism: Actinotalea lenta (assembly GCF_030586465.1). Classification (GTDB taxonomy): domain Bacteria; phylum Actinomycetota; class Actinomycetes; order Actinomycetales; family Cellulomonadaceae; genus Actinotalea; species Actinotalea lenta. The sequence goes on along the minus strand of NZ_JAUQYP010000001.1, from coordinate 2,882,730 downwards.
ACCACGTGGCGCGGCCCGGTGCAGACCGCGCAGACGCCGGATCCGACCGACGAGGTGCCGGTCGCTGCGCCGACGAGCCAGGAGGACCGATGACCACCGACGGCATGCTCGCCCTGCACACCGTCCGCCGCGGACGCCCGGGAGCCCTGCCGCTCGTGCTCCTGCACGGCTTCCCGCTGGACCACCGCATGTGGTCGGACACCACCGACCTGATGGCCGGGGACCCGACCGTGCTCGCACCCGACCTGCCGGGCTTCGGTCGCTCGCCCGTGGGCGAGGACGTGGCCGAGGCGCTCGGGGAGCAGGGGCCCTCGATCGAGGTGATGGCCGACGCCGTCGCGGCGACGCTGCATGCCGCGGGCGTGCAGCGCGCCGTCATCGCCGGGCTGTCGATGGGCGGCTACGTCGCGATGGCCGTGGTCGAGCGGCACCCCGCCCTCGTCGCCGGGCTGGGGCTGCTCGACACCAAGTCCACTGCGGACCCGGACGCCGCACGGGAGAACCGCCTGCGGGTCGCCGACGCCGTGCTGGCCGACGACTCCGTCGACGCCGTGCTCGGGATGCGGACGACGCTGCTCGGGGCGACGTCCCGCGTGACCCGCCCGGACCTGGTCGAGCACCTGGAGGCCTGGATCACCGACCAGGGGCCGCGCGGGGTGGCCTGGGCGCAGCGCGCCATGGCGGTTCGGGCGGACCGGACCGCCGTGCTCGGCAGGGTGCACCGCCCTGCGCTCGTGGTGGTGGGCGCCGAGGACGAGCTCACCCCGCCCGACGCCGCTCGCGCGATGGCCGAGGTGTTACCGGACGCCGACCTCGTCGTGGTCCCGGCTGCCGGGCACATGACGCCGATCGAGAACCCCGAGCCGGTCGCCGTCGCGCTCGGCACGCTGCTGCGACGCTCGGGTGGTTGAGGGACCGGTGAACCCGCTGCGCGCGTACCTGGAGTCCTGGCACCGCCAGGACATCGACGGGGCCTGCGAGGTGCTGGACGACGGCTGCGTGGTGGTGGACTCGCACGGCACCGTGCTGCGCGGTCCCGCCGCGGTCGCCGAGTGGATGAGTGCCTGGGTCTCGGCCGGGGGCGTCGTGCACGACCTGGCGGTCACCGAGGAGACCGAGGGTGACGGGGTGGTGACTGCCCAGTGGGTGCTCCAGGTCACCTGGCAGGGGGTGGAGGCCACGGTTGAGGGCCGATCGGTGGCGCACGTGCGTGAGGACCGCATCACGTATCTGCGCGACTACGCCACGACGGGTCCACTGGGCGACTGGGACGGCACCTGGCAACGCTGAGGGGCGGACGGTGGTGCCGCCGGTCGGTGCGCGCCGGTCAGTGCTCCTCCAGCACGCGCGCGAGCGCCTCGGCCAGGTCGATGGACTCGCCGTCCCGAGCGCCTGCGCCGAGCACCATCGGCGGGTCCGACGGTTCGAGCCGGACGCCGCGCAGCAGCGCCAACGGACCGGCCGGCGTGGTGAGCAGGTAGAAGCCACCGTCCGTGGCCAGGCCCACGGTCTGGTTGCGACGCAGGTACCAGCCCTCCAGGCCCGTGCGGTAGTGCCGCTTGCCGTCGGGTGAGCGGGCTCGGAGCGGGACGGGCGCCAGATCCCGTCGACGGGCCTCGGCCAGGAACTGTGCGATCAGGCCGCGCGCCTGCTCGGTCTCCTTCGCACGCCGCCGCTCCAGAGCCTGCGCATGCGCGGCCGCGGCCTCGGCCCGTTCGGCCCGCCACGACTCGCGGTCGGGGTCAGTGCCCGGCACCGGCACGCTGGTCCTGCGCCCGCTCGTCGGACTCGTCGGCGTCGGCCCCGTCCGTGGGCGGCTGGTCGGCGTCCTCGTCCTCGGTGGTCTCCTCGCGGGTGGTGTCGTCTCCGGCGTCCTCGTCGCGGGTGGGCTCGTCGTCTCCGGGAGCCTCGGCCTCCGGCTCCTCGGCGGCGCCCGGCTCGGCGGTGTCGCTCGCCTCGTCGCCGGCCGCGGCTTCGTCGGCGGCGTCACCTGCGCCCTGGTCCGACGCGCCGGGGGTCCCCTCAGCCGCGAAGCGAGCCTGCGCCTCCTCGGCCTTGGCCAGGATCACCTGGGGCACCGGCTCGTGACCGAGCAGGGTGCGCAGCTCATCCAGGTACGACGTGATCGCCTCGCGCTGCCGGTTGAGGTCCTCGACCTGGCGCTGCGCGGTGGTCCGCTCCCGCTCCGCCTCGGTCATCGCGTCCGACAGCGTCGTCTCGGCGTGCTCACGGGCCTCGCTGACGACCCGGTCCGCGTTGCGCCGCGCGTTGGACAGCAGCTCCTTGGCATGGGCGTCGGCGTCCTTGCGGATCTTCTCGGCCTGCTCGAGAGCGTGCGCCACCCGCTGCTCGGCGTCCGCTGCGTGGGCCTCGGCGTCCGCGACCATCTTCTCGGTCGCCGCTCGCGCGGCATCGTGGCGCTCCGCATCGGCACGCTCGGCCTGCTCGCGCCGGTTGGCGATCTCCACCTCGGCCTCGGCCAAGGCCCTGGCCGCGCTCGAGCGCTGGGTCTCAGCCTCGGTGGTGGCGGCTGCCAGGATCTCGCTCGCGGTGCGCTTGGCCTCGGCGAGCTGCCGCTCGACCTCCAGCCGGGTCGTCTCGCGCAGCTCGGTGGTCTCCCGCGCGGCCGTCTCGCGCAGCTCGGTGGTCTCCCGCGCGGCCGTCTCGCGCAGCTCGGTGGTCTCCCGGCCCGTCGTGGTGCGCAGCCGGCTCGTCTCGCGTTCGGTGGTCTCGCGCAGCTCGGTGGTCTCCCGGTCCGCGGTCGCCCGAAGGACGCTCGCGTAGTCCTCGGCCTCGGCGCGCAGGGTGGCGAGCTCCTCGGCGAGCTCGGCGCGAGCACTGGTCGCCTCCTCGGCGACCGTGGACCGCAGCTCGGCGACCTCCCGGTCCGCCGTGGCGCGCACATAGCCCGCGTACTGGTCCGCCTCGGCGCGCAGGGCGGTGGCCTCCTGCTCGGCGGCCTGGCGCACGGCCCGGGCGTCCCGCTCGGCGGTGGCGCGCATGGCGTCGACCTCCTCCGTCGCCCTGGCCTTGAGCGTCGCGGCGTCGGACTCCGCCGTCTCGCGCAGCGTCGCGACCTCGCGGTCCGCCGTGGCCCGCAGCTGGGCCGCGTACTGCTCGGCCTCGGTGCGCAGCGCCGCTGCCTCCGCCTCGGTGCGCTGGCGCAGCGTCGTGGTCTCGGCGTCCGCGGTGGCGCGCAGCTCGGCGGCGTACTGCTCGGTCTCCTCGCGCAGCGCGGTGGTCTCGCGCTCCGCGGTGGCGCGGAGCTCGGCGGCGTACTGCTCGGTGCTGACCCGCAGCTCGGTGGTCTCGCGCTCGACGGTCGCGCGCTGCGTGCCCAGCTCCCGCTCCAGGGTGCTGCGCCGCTCGGCCTCCTCGGTCGTGATGGCGCTGGAGATGCGTGCCGCCTCGCGCTCGGCGGAGCCGACGAGCTCCTCGGCGCGGCGCTGGGCGGAGGTGAGGGTGGACTCCGACTCGGCCTGCGCCGTGCTCCGCAGCTCCTCGGCTTCGCGCCGGGCGGTCGCGATCATCTCCGCGACCTCGTTCTCGGCCCGCGCCCGCAGCTGGCCCGAGGCGAGCTTTGCCCGCGCCATGGCGTCGGCCGCCTGGGCGTTGGCCTGGGCGAGGACATCGGACGACTGCTCCTCCGCCGATCGCAGCAGCTGCTCGATCCGGGAGCCGAGGCCGGAGTAGGTGGGGCGTTCGGCCTCGCGCAACTGTCGGTGCGCCTCGGACAGCTCGCCGGCGATCTGCATCGCTCGCGTGTCGAGCTGCTCGACCTGGGCGCGAGCCTCGTGCAGCTGCTGCTCGAGGTCGCCCAGGCGCTGATCCACCTGCGTGCGGTCGTAGCCTCGCAGGACGACCGGGAAGATCCCTCGCTCGTCGGACACCAGTACCTCCAGGGAGCGGTGACGTCGCGCAGACACGCGTGATGGCGGGCCGCGGCGCGGTCCCGGGTCAGCCTATCCGGCTCGGCGGTGCGGCCCCAGCCCGTCGACGAGCACGCGCGGTGAGCGCGGCTCGCCTATCCTGGGATGTCACGTCGAAAGGGTCCCGTCCGTGCTGCCTCGCGTTATGGCGTCGCTGCTGTGCCTGCTGGGTGCGGCCGCGGCAGGTCTCGGGGTCGCGTCGGCCACCGTCTGGCGTGCCGACGACCAGCTCGTGGCCTCCGCGTCCGGTGAGCCCTACATCGTCACAGACCCGGGCGTGCTGGGTATGGCGGCCGACGAGGTGCAGGTCACCGCACGTGCCGACGGCAAGGTGGTGATCGCGCTCGGTCGCGCCGACGACGTGGCTGCCTGGGTGGGCTCCGACACCGCCACGCACGTCACCGGGCTGCGCAACCGGTCGACACTCGCCACCACGGTCGGCCCGGGCGTGCCGGGACGTGCGACGCCCGAGCCTTCCGGGTCCGCGAGCGCGTCCGCCGCACCCTCCGCGAGCGGGTCCGCCGCACCGTCCACGAGCTCGTCGGGGTCCCCGACGGCATCGGCATCCGCATCGCCCTCCGACGCGGGGGGCGTCGCCGACCCCGCCGGATCCGACCTGTGGGTGCAGCAGGTCACCGGGACGGACACCGCGACCTTCTCGTGGCAGCGGCAGGACGGACGCTGGAGCCTGCTCGCTGCGGCGCCGGACGGCGGTCCGGTGCGACTGACCCTGTCCTGGCCGCAGGCCGTCACGACGCCGTGGCTGCGCCCCGGGCTGATCGTGGGCGGCGCACTGTTCGTGGCCGGCCTGGCGTGGTGGATCGTCCTGCTGGTCCGCACCCGCGACACGGCTGCGGTCGCGCTGGTGGCGCGGGTCACCCGCCGCCCGGAACAGCCGCGTGCCAGGCGCGGCGGTCGCCACTCGCAGGGCATCCCGGTGGTCCCGGCGCCGGACGCTGGGGACGGCGCCCCGACGGGGCGCGCCGCGACGCCGGCGCGATGGAGCGTGGCGGCACCGGCCGAGGGCGTCCGGGCGGGCGAGCAGGCGGGCAGCACGCAACCACGGGTCGTGGCGTCCGTCGCCGGGCCCACGACGACCCCGCCGAGGGTGGCCGGTCCGCCGCAGGCCCCCCTCACCCGCCGTGCGCTGCGCGAGATGCGGGAACGCGAGGAACGCGAGCGTGCCGCCCAGCCGGACGCGACGGGCCCGTCCGCCGACCAGGCCCCACCGGTCTCCGCGCCGGAACGTGGCGAGCCCGCAGCGCCGGGGGCGGTGCCGGTGGGCCAGGTTCGGCGCCGGGACCTGCGCACGCAGCCCCCGCCGACCGCGCAGGACCACCCCGTGATGCCCGCCTGGTCTGAGCCGCCGACGGACATGCGGCTCGGCCGGGTCGTCGACGCCTCTCGAGCGGGGACGACCGCACCGGACGGGACGACCGCACCGGACGGGACGACCGCACCCGAAGGGACGACCGCACCGGACGGGACGACCGCACCCGGCGACTCTGCGCCCGAGGCCGCCGAGCGCCCAGGGTGGGGCCGACGCCTCCTGCGCAGGCGGCGTCGCGGCGATCGACCCGAGGAGGCCCCTGCGTGGGCGCCCGAGCCGGAGGCGGAGAGCCCCATGGTCCTGCCGACGCCTCCGGAGGCCTCCGGGCCGTCAGCAGACGCCTGGCGCCGGGCCTGGGGCCTGCCGCCCGTGGTCGACCGGGGAGCCGAGGCCGAACCCGAGTGGGACGACTCCAGCGAGGAGGAGGGACGATGACGCGTCGCGCGCGCGCCGCCGCGCTCCTGCTCGGCGCTCTGCTGCTGGCAGGGTGCGGCCAACCACTCCCGCAGCCGTCGCCGCAGGCCTCGCCGGCCGACCCGCTGCCCGCGCTCGGTCCGGACCAGGTCGACCGTGTGCTGTCGGACGTCACCACGGTGGTCTCCGCCGCCGACGCCGCGGCGCTCGCGGCGATCTCGGCCGCCGACGGTGAGGTGCCCGACAGCCTGGACAGCATCGACGCCGACCTGCAGAACCGGCTCTCGGGCCCGGCGGCGGCGATGCGGCGCGCGCAGTACGTGCTGGCCACCCAGGGCGGTGCCGGTGCGATCACGTCCATCCCCGCCGGGTCACAGACCGTGATCGAGCCGGCGACCGACGCCTGGCCGCGCGTTCTCATGGTCGTCACCGACCCACCGAAGGACCTGCAGGCCCCTCTGCTCCTCACGCTCGTGCAGACGACCCCCCGCGACCAGTACCACCTGTGGTCCTGGGCGCGGCTGTACGGGGGTGTGAAGATGCCCCCGACGGCGACCCCCGACGTCGGCAGCCGCCCGATCGCCGCCGACGACGCGGCCGCAGCGGTCGCCCCGAAGGACGTCCTGGCGCGGTACGTCGACGTCCTGACGAACGGCGACGGCTCCAAGTACGCGTCGCAGTTCACGACCGGCCCGTTGCGCACCCGGATCACCCAGCAGCGCGACGCCTGGAAGCAGGCGATCGGCCAGGGGTCGGTGACCGAGACCTACACCGCGGGCGACGGCGGCCCCTGGGCCCTGGCGACGGCGGACGGCGGCGCGATCGTGGTCGGCTCCGTGTCGACGGTCACCACGCTGACCCTCGTGGACTCCACCCTGACCATCGCCGATGCGACGGCCGCCCTCCTGGGCGCGAACACCGTCTCCAAGGAGCTCACCATCCACTGGCTCAGCACCGTGGCCTTCTCGGTCCCGCCGGCCGGGTCCGAGAAGCCGATCACGGTGCTCGGTGCCGAGCACGTGCCGGTCGAAGTCACCGGCTCCTGACCGTCCAACGTCGTCCTGGAGGACCCATCCATGACCCAGCCCCCTGACCGCCAGCCCCGGATCGACCTGCACGGCGCCGTCGACCTGTCCGGGCTCGGCCGCACAGCCCCCGCGGGTGGGCCGCCGCCCCCCGCGGGTGGTCCCGTCGTGGACGTCACCGACGAAGCCACGTTCGGCGCCGTCGTCCAGCAGTCCGCTCAGGTCCCCGTCGTGCTCGTGCTGTGGGCCGCCTGGAGCGAGGCCAGCACGCAGGTCGCCGCCGACCTGGTGGCGCTGGCCGGCGAGCTGGACGGGCGTCTGCTGGTGGCACGGCTCGACGCCGACGCCAACCCGCAGCTCGCCCAGGCCGTCGGTGCCGAGGCCGTCCCCACCGTGCTCGGCGTGCTGCGCGGGCAGCCAGTCCCGCTGTTCCAGGGACCGGCGGCCCGCGAGGACATCAAGGCGCTGCTCGACCGGCTGCTCGAGGTTGCGGAGGCGAACCAGATCACGGGCCGGGTCCCCGGCGCTGAGGACGCCGAGCCCGAGCCCGAGGAGCCGCCTCTGCCACCCCTGCACCAAGAGGCGTACGACGCCATCGAGGCCGGTGACCTCGCCCGCGCGGCGGACGCCTACCGCAGGGCCCTGGCGGCCAACCCGCGTGACGACCAGGCGACGGCGGGCTTGGGGCAGGTCGAGCTGCTGCGGCGGGTCGAGGCGCTGGACCCGTCGACCGTCGCCACCCGGGCCGCCGACCCCACGGACCTGGACGCCCAGCTCGACATGGCGGACCTCGAGCTGGCGTCGGACCGGGTGGACGACGCGTTCGCCCGGCTGCTCGCGGCCGTGCGCCGGACCGTCGGAGCTGACCGCGAACGGGTCAGGGAGCGGCTCGTCGGGCTGTTCGCCGTGGTGGGCGACGCCGACCCCCGGGTCGCCCGGACCCGGCGGGAGCTCGCCAGCGCGCTCTACTGACGGAACCGACGGACGGCGCCGAGCCCGGCCCGCGCGGGCGGCGCGAGGCCGCCCGCGCTACTGGTCCTCGGGCACCAGGATGATCGCGCCCAGTGCCGGCAGCCGCACGCTCGCGGAGAAGCCCTGGGCGTGCAGCGGCTGGGACTGCGCCTCCACGCGGCCCAGGTTGCCCACGCCCCACCCGCCGTACACGTCGGCGTCGGTGTTGATCGCCTCGCGCCACACGCCGCCCGACGGCAGGCCGAGGCGGTAGGTCTCATGGCTCGAACCCGCGAAGTTCACCGCGACGACGACGCTGCGCCCGGTGCCGTCCCGGCGGATGTAGCTGAGCACGTTGTGCCCGGCGTCCTGGGAGTCGATCCACTCGAAGCCGGCCGGGTCGAAGTCCTGTGCCCACAGCGCCGGTTCGGACCGGTAGAGCCGGTTGAGGTCGACCACCAGCCGCGCGATGCCCTGGTGGGTGGCGTGCTCGAGCAGGTGCCAGTCCAGCCCGCGGGCCTCGCTCCACTCCGCCGTCTGCCCGAACTCGGAGCCCATGAACAGCAGCTGCTTGCCCGGATGGGTCCACTGGTAGGCGAGCAGGCTGCGCAGCCCGGCCGCCTGCTGGAGGTGCTCGCCGGGCATCTTGTGCATGAGCGAGCCCTTGCCGTGCACGACCTCGTCGTGCGACAGCGGGAGGACGAACTGCTCGGAGAACGCGTACACCAGCGAGAACGTGATCTCGTTGTGGTGGTACCTGCGGTTGATCGGCTCCTCGGCCAGGTAGCGCAAGGTGTCGTTCATCCAGCCCATGTTCCACTTCAGCCCGTAGCCCAGGCCGCCACCGCTGGTCGGCGTGGTGACCCCCGGCCACGCGGTGGACTCCTCGGCGATCATGAGGATCCCGGGCGTCCGGCGGTAGGCGGTCGCGTTGGCCTCCTGGATGAACGCGATCGCGTCCAGGTTCTCCCGGCCCCCGTGCACGTTGGGCCGCCACTGGCCGTGGCTGCGCGAGTAGTCGAGGTAGAGCATCGAGGCGACCGCGTCGACCCGGAGGCCGTCGACGTGGAACTCCTCGAGCCAGTAGGTGGCGTTGGCGACCAGGAAGTTGCGCACCTCGTTGCGTCCGAAGTCGAAGACGAAGGTGCCCCAGTCCGGGTGCTCACCGAGCAGTGGGTCGGGGTGCTCGTACAGCGGCGTGCCGTCGAACCGGCCCAGCGCCCACTCGTCCTTGGGGAAGTGCGCCGGGACCCAGTCCACGATCACGCCGACGCCGGCCTGGTGGAGGCGGTCGACCAGCAGCCGGAAGTCGTCCGGTGAGCCGAACCGTGACGTGGGCGCGTAGTAGGAGCTGACCTGGTAGCCCCAGGAGCCGCCGAACGGGTGCTCGGCGACGGGCAGGAACTCCACGTGCGTGAAGCCCATCTCGACGACGTGCTCGACGAGCTGGTCGGCGAGCTCGCGGTAGCCGAGCCCGGGCCGCCACGAGCCCAGGTGCACCTCGTAGACGCTCATCGGTCCGCTGTGCGGGTCCGTCGTGGCGCGGCGCTCGAGCCACGCCTCGTCGCCCCACGTGTACCGGGACTCGACGACGACGGACGCGGTGGCGGGCGGCACCTCCGCGGCCTTCGCCAGCGGGTCGGCCTTCTGCCGCCAGGATCCGTCCTGGGCGAGGATCTCGTACTTGTAGGTGGCGCCGCTCGTCACCCCCGGGACGAACAGGTCCCACACCCCGGTGTCACCCAGCTCGCGCATCGCGTGCGTGGCGCCCTGCCAGTGGTTGAAGTCGCCGACCACCCGCACGGCGCGTGCGTTGGGTGCCCACACGGCGAAGGCGGTGCCCTCGACGTCGCCCATCGGGCCGGAGTAGCGGCGCACGTTCGCGCCGAGCACCGTCCAGAGCTCCTCGTGGCGGCCCTCCTTGACCAGGTGCAGGTCCATCTCGCCGAGCGTCGGGAAGAAGCGGTAGGGGTCGTCCACGGTATACGTGACGTCGCCGTAGGTGATCGCCAGCCGGTAGTCGGGTACCTCGTCGGCCTCGAAGGCGGCGACCCACACGCCTTCGTGCTCGTGGCGCGCCGGCACGGTGCCCTCGGGGGTGAGCACGGCGACGGCGTCCGCCATCGGACGCAGCGTGCGGACGGTCACGACCTGCTCGTCGAGGTGAGGACCCAGGACCCGGTGAGGGTCCTGGTGGACGCCGGCGGCGATCGCCGCCAGCTCCTCGGTGAACACGCCGCGGGGCGCCGGTCCGGACGGAGGAGTCGGTGTCGTCATGACCTCACCCTGCCACGGTGCGGGCGGGTACGCAGCGAGTCAGCCCGAGGCCGCGCCGACCAACCGCTCGACCGCGGACAACGGGACGTCGATCCAGGCAGGACGGTTGCCGGCCTCGTAGACGACCTCGTACAGCGCCTTGTCCAGCTCGAGGGCCGCGAGCAGCTCGGCGTCCTCGCGGGGGTCGTGGCCGGACCCTGCCGCGTAGCCCCGGCAGAAGGCGTCGCGCGCCCGGCCCGCCCAGGCGTCCGCTGCGGCACCCCGGTCGGGTGACTCGACCCGCACCTGCCCTGCCGCGTAGTCGAAGGAGCGCAGCATGCCGGCCACGTCCCGCAACGCGAGGTCGGGTCGGGTCCGTTCGGCCAGCGGTCGCAACGGCTCGCCCTCGAAGTCCAGGATCACCCAGCCGCGCGTCGGCGAGTGCAGCACCTGACCCAGGTGGTAGTCACCGTGCACCCGCTGCAGCGCGGGGATCCGCTCGACGCGGAGGTCGTCGGCCCGCCGCGTCAGGGCGTCGCGGAACCGGGTCAACGCGTCGGTCGAGGACAGGGCCCAAGCGACGCGGTCTCGTAGCGCGTCGCGGAGTCGGGCCCGCGTCGCGTCGTCCGCGGGAGTGGTCCCGAACGCCGTCGCGAGCGCTCCGTGCAGGGTCGCGGTGGCCAGCCCGAGGCTGTGCGCCCGCTCGGTGAAGTCGTCCCCGGCGGCCACCGCTTCGGCCGCCTCCCGCCAGGCGTCGCGCCCGTCGGCGACGAACTCCGTGGCCACCGCCAGGTGTCCCGACGTCTCGGCGCCGTGCCGGTCCGGCCACCGGCCCGACGACCAGCCCACGAGTCCCGGGACCTGCTCGGAGCCGTCGAGGGCGCGCAGCACCTCCACGTCCGGGTTCTGGCCGGGGTGCAGGCTGCGGAACACCTTGACGATCACCGGGTCGTGGTCGGTCTCGACGATCACGCTGGTGTTGGACTGCTCGCCGCGCAGCACGCGGGAGCGCACGGGTCGGGGAGCCGGCCGGGAGGCGGGCCGTTCCATGTCACGCAGCAGGGCCGCCACGAATGCCGGGTCGTGCGGCCCGTCGGAGGCCCAGGCGTGCTCCCCGTCGGGGTCGAGGACCTCGCCCAGCACCGCGGCATCGTCGGCCGGCGAGTCGGTGCGATAGGTCAGGGGCACCTGGACCACGTCGAAGCGGTCACCCGAGTCCAGCCCGACCACGTGCACGGTGACCCGCACGCCGGCCTCGTCGGAGGGCAGGTCCCGCGTGGCGAGCAGGCGCACCCCGACGCCCCGGCCCTTGGCCGGGTACCACCGTTGCTGGGGCATCCAGGCTGTGAGCAGCTGGTCGAGCGGAGCCGTCATGACGTCACCTGGAGCCAGAAGAAGTCGCGCGAGCCGAGCGTGACGCGGACTGTCCCCTCCGCGTCGAGGTGACCGAACGACGCGCCGCCGAACACGTCGACGAGCTCCGCGCCCGCGTGGTCGGGAAGGGTGAGCGCGGCCGCCCGGGGGGTCGCGGCCAGGTTCGCCACGCACAGCACCGTCTCGGTGGCGTCCGTGCGGCAGAACGCCAGGACGGCGTCGGTGTCGACGGTCACCGGCAGGTAGTCGCCGGTGCCGAACACCGGGTGCTGGCGGCGGATCGCCAGCATGCCGTGCACCCAGTGCAGCAACGACGTGTTCTGGGCGAGCTGGGACTCCACGTTGATCGCCGCGTAGGTGTGCACGAGCGACTGGACCACGGGCAGGTACAGCCGTCCTGGGTCCGACGTGACCGAGAACCCCGCGTTGCGGTCCGGGGTCCACTGCATGGGCGTGCGCACGGCGTCCCGGTCGGGCAGCCAGATGTTGTCGCCCATCCCGATCTCGTCCCCGTAGTACAGGCAGGGGCTGCCGGGCAGGGACAGCAGCAGCGCGTGCGCGAGCTCGATCTCGGCGCGCGAGTTGTCCAGCAGCGGGGCGAGCCGGCGCCGGATCCCGATGTTGGCGCGCATCCGGGGGTCGGGCGCGTACCACCCGTACATCGCCGCGCGCTCCTCGGTGGACACCATCTCGAGGGTGAGCTCGTCGTGGTTGCGCAGGAAGGTGCCCCACTGTCCACCGGCCGGCACGAGCGGCGTGTCGGCGAGGATGTCGACGATCGCCGTCGCCTTCTGGTCCTTGATCGCGTAGAAGATCCGCGGCATCACCGGGAAGTGGAAGCACATGTGGCACTCCGGGGCGTCGTCGGTCCCGTAGTACTCCACGACGTCACCCGGCCACTGGTTGGCCTCGGCCAGCAGGATGCGCCCGGGGAACTCCTCGTCGACCATCGCACGCATCTCCGCCAGGTAGGCGTGCGTGCGGGGGAGGTTCTCGCAGTTGGTCCCCTCCTCCTCGAACAGGTAGGGGACGGCGTCGAGCCGGAAACCGTCGATGCCCATCCGCAGCCAGAACCGCGCGACGTCCTTCATCGCCTCGCGCACGTACGGGTTCTCGAAGTTCAGGTCCGGCTGGTGGGAGAAGAACCGGTGCCAGTAGTACTGCCGACGCACCGGGTCGAACGTCCAGTTCGACGCCTCGGTGTCCACGAAGATGATCCGCGCGCCGGAGTACTTCTCGTTGTCGTCGCTCCACACGTAGAAGTCGCCGTACGGACCGTCGGGGTCCGCGCGGGAGGCCTGGAACCACGGGTGGGCGTCCGACGTGTGGTTCATCACCATGTCGATGACGATGCGCATGCCGCGCGCGTGTGCGGCCTCGATGAGCTCGGCGAAGTCGCCCAGGGAGCCGTACTGCGAGGCGATCGCGGTGTAGTCGGAGATGTCGTACCCGCCGTCGCGCAACGGCGACGGGTAGAAGGGCGGCAGCCACAGGCAGTCCACGCCGAGCCACTGCAGGTAGTCCAGCCGGCCGATCAGCCCGCGCAGGTCGCCCGACCCCTCGCCGGTGGAGTCCGCGAAGGACCGCAGCATGACCTCGTAGAACACGGCCGTGCGGTACCAGTCGGGGTCGTCGGGCAGCCCCGGGGTCGTCTGGGCGGGCAGGGCGCTGGTCGGGTGCGCCCGGGGCGGCAGCGCACCGGTCGGGTCAACCCGGGCCGGGGTCGGCATGGCGCGTGGGCTCTCCTGCTCGGTGGGACGGGGGGTCCCGGTGTCGACCGGGGCCGGAGGTGGTGTCTCGCTCATGACGGCTCCACGGCCAGCACGTGAGCGCAGCGGGTCCACGGGTCGAGCCGGACGAACGGGTGCGCGTCCCAGGTGTAGCTGTCCCCGGACAGCAGATCGCGCACCGTCACGGTGCCGTCCTGCGGCGCGCCGAGGGCCGTGAGGTCGAGGTCCACGACGCCTTCGCGGGTGTGGTGCGGGTCGGTGTTGAGCACGACGATCACCGTGTCGGCCCTGCCCGTGGGGGACTGCGCGGCGGTCACCCGGCGCGAGAAGCACAGCGTGGCGTCGTCCGTGACCGGGTGGACGGTCAGACCCCGCAGGCGCTGCAGAGCGGGGTGCTCGCGCCGGATCGCGTTGAGGCGGGTCAGCAGGTCGCCGATGCCGGTCTGCCGCGCAGCGAACCAGTTGCGCGGCTTGTACTCGTACTTCTCGTTGTCGATCTGCTCCTCGACGCCCGGCCGGGGGACGTTCTCGACGAGCTCGTACCCCGAGTAGATGCCCCAGGTGGGCGACCCCGTGGCCGCGAGGATCGCCCGGATCGCGAAGGCGGGTGGGCCGCCCTGCTGCATGTAGGGCGTCAGGATGTCGTGCGTGGTGGGCCAGAAGCTCGGCCGCATGTATGCGGCCGGGGAGCCGGAGACCTCCTCGAGGTACTCCCCGATCTCCTCGGCCGTGGTGCGCCACGTGAAGTACGTGTACGACTGGTGGAAGCCGACCTTGGCCAGCGTGTGCATCATCGCGGGGCGGGTGAACGCCTCGGCCAGGAAGATGACGTCGGGGTGCGCCGCGTTGACGTCGGCGATCAGCCACTCCCAGAACTCCAGCGGCTTGGTGTGCGGGTTGTCTACCCGGAACGCGGTGACGCCGTGGTCGATCCAGACCTGGAGCACCCGGCGCACCTCGGCGTAGATGCCGGCCGGGTCGTTGTCGAAGTTCAGCGGGTAGATGTCCTGGTACTTCTTGGGCGGGTTCTCGGCGTAGGCGATGGTCCCGTCCAGGCGCGTGGTGAACCACTCCGGGTGCTCGGTCACCCAGGGGTGGTCCGGCGAGCACTGCAGGGCCAGGTCGAGGGCGACCTCCATGCCCAGCTCGCGCGCTCGGGCGACGAAGGCGTCGAAGTCGTCGAACGTGCCCAGGTCCGGGTGGATGGCGTCGTGGCCGCCCTCGTGCGAACCGATCGCGTACGGCGACCCCGGGTCCCCCGGGGCGGGGGTGAGGGAGTTGTTGCGACCCTTGCGGTACGTCGTGCCGATCGGGTGCACGGGGGTGAGGTAGACCACGTCGAAGCCCATCTGGGCGATCGCCGGGAGTCGCGCCGCCGCGGTGCGCAGCGTGCCGGACCGCCACGTGCGGGTGGCGGCGTCGTAGGAGGCGCCCTCCGAGCGCGGGAACATCTCGTACCACGAACCGGCGAGGGCAAGGGGACGCTGGACCTCGAGCGGGTGGTCCGGCGATGCGGTCACCATCTCGCGCAGCGGTTGCGCGTCCAGGGCGGCCACGACCGTGTCCGCCAGGCCGGCGGCGAGACGCTCGCCGGGCGACCTCTCGGTGTCGCGCAGGCCGGCGGCGCCCGCGGCGAGCGCCGCGGCGACGTCGGCGGGCAGGCCGTCGCGGCCCGCCGCCCGGTCCAGCAGTGCGGCTCCTTCGGCCAGCATCAGCTCGACGTCGATACCAGCCTCGACCTTGATCGCGGCGTCGTGCGCCCACGTGCCGTACGGGTCGGACCAGCCCTCGACCCGGAAGCTCCATCGTCCGGTGGCATCCGGCACGAGGTCCGCCCGGAAGGTGTCCAGACCACGGTTGACCACGTCCATCCGGACCGAGGTGTGCACCGAGCCGTCCGGCGTGAGCAGGACCGCGCTCGCGGCGACCGCGTCGTGACCCTCCCGGAAGACGGTGGCCGTCACCTCCACGGCCTCGCCGACCACCGCCTTGGCCGGCCACCGGCCCCCTTCGAGCACGGGTTGCACGTCGACGACCGGGATGCGGCCCACCGACGATCGGCCGCCGGCGGGCACCGGGGCGCTTCGGGCAGGGCCCGCGGTGCCGGGCAGCGACGCGGTGGTGGGTTCCGGCGCGGCGGCCGCGTCCTCGACGACGCGTCGTGGCGCGCGGTCGGCCGCAGTGGCCGGCTCGGTCCTGCGCCGGCCGGCGCGCGGGTTCGGGCCCCGCGCGGCACGGGCGCCACGGGGCGCGTCTGGCGTGGGAGCGCTGCGATCAGGCGACGGACTCACGCCTCGAACCTACCGAGGGTCGCCAGGTTCGGACACCTGGGCGTCCGGGGCACCACCGGCGCGGGCCGAGTAGAGCCGCAGGGACAGCGCGTCGGTCTCCACCACCGTGCCCGGCGGCACGACCTGCGGGTCGCCGTCCAGCTCGTCGGGGTGCTCGGCGCCCGACTCCCACTCCAGGGTCCAGTCCCCGGCCGCCCCGTCGGCCAGCGTGACGGGCACCGGGTCGAGCGCGCCGTTGACCACCAGCAGGACCGCCGAGCCGTCGCACGCGGTGCGGATCATCTGCAGGGTGCGGGTGGCCGGGTCCTGCCAGTGCTCGGTCAGCACCGCGGCACCCTCGGCGGTGCGCCACAGCAGGTCGGGCCGGTCGTCCGGGCACCCGTCGAACGGGCGGCCGCGGTAGAAGGCAGCCGTGGTCAGGGCCGGCAGCTCGCGCCGGAGCCTGATGAGGTGGCGCGTGGTGGCCAGCAGGTTCTGCCGCCACGGGCTGAGCTCCCAGTCCAGCCAGGAGATCTCGGTGTCCTGGTTGTAGGCGTTGTTGTTGCCGTGCTGGGTCCGGCCCAGCTCGTCCCCGGCGGTCAGCATGGGGACCCCGGCCGACAGCAGGAGCGTGCCCAGCAGGTTGCGGATGGATCGCCGGCGCAACGGCAGGATCTCCAGGCCCGGTCCCTGCTCCGCGACCGGTCCTTCGATGCCGTGGTTCCAGGACCGGTTGTCGTCCGTGCCGTCGCGGTTCTGCTCACCGTTGGCCAGGTTGTGCTTGTGCTCGTAGGCGACCAGGTCGGCCATGGTGAACCCGTCGTGGGCCGTGACGTAGTTGACCGAAGCGACCACCCCGCGCAGCAGGGGTGGGTCGGAGTGGCCGAACAGGTCGGCGGAGCCGGCCAGTCGGGTCGCGAGGTCGCGCACCCCGTGCCCGGGCCTGCCGTGCGCGGCCGCGGCGGGGTCGGCCAGCCAGAAGGACCGCACGGCGTTGCGGAACCGGTCGTTCCACTCCGAGTGGGGTGCGGGGAACCCACCGGTGCGCCAGCCGCCCGGGCCCAGGTCCCACGGCTCGGCGATCATCTTGCGGTCGCACAGCACCGGGTCGGTCTGCAGCGCGGTGAGGAAGGGGTGGTTCGGGGTGAAGCCGTCCGCGTCCCGCCCCAGCGTGACCATCAGGTCGAATCGGAACCCGTCCACGCCTACGCGCTCCGCCCACCAGCGCAGCGAGTCCAGGGTGAGCTGGACGACCCTGGGCCTGCGGAAGTCCAGGCTGTTGCCGCACCCCGTGATGTCGGCGAACCGGGCCGGGGTCGACCCGTCGTGCAGGTAGTACACGGTCGGATCCAGGCCGCGCCAGGACAGGTGCGGCCCGTCCGTGCCTCCCTCGCACGTGTGGTTGTAGACCACGTCGAGGACCACCTCGATGCCCGCGGCGTGCAGCGCCTGGACCGCGTCGCGGACCTCGGACAGCACCGCGTCGGGTCCGGCGTCCTGCGCGGCCTGCGTCGCGTAGGACGGGTGCGGGGCGAAGTACCCCAGCGTGTTGTAGCCCCAGTAGTTGCCGCGGCCCTCGCGCACGAGCCACGGCTCGGTCGCGATGGCCTGGATCGGCAGGAGTTCGAGCGTGGTGACCCCGAGCCCGGTCAGGTGCGCGACGGTCGCGGGGTGGCCGAGACCCGCATAGGTACCCCGCAGCTCGGCGGGCAGCGTCGTCATGCGGCGGGTCAGGCCGCGGACGTGAGCCTCGTACACCACGGTGTGGCTCATGGGGACCCGTGGCCGGGTGTCCGGCGCCACGCCCGGGTCCGCCACCACGACCGAGTGCGGCACCACCGCACGCGAGTCGGTGTCGTCCCTGGTGCGCAGACCGTCGGCCGGCTGGTGACCGTCGTCCACCAGGTGCCCGTAGCGTTCGGACCGTGGCGCGCTGAGCCGCTCGAGCCCGTCCAGGCCCCGCCCATAGGGGTCCACCAGCAGCTTCGCGGGGTTGTACCGCAGCCCTGCCGCGGGGTCCCAGCGGCCGTGCGCGCGGAACCCGTAGCGCTGCCCGGGACCGACCCCGGGCACGTGTGCGTGCCACACGCCGTAGGTAGGCCCGGACAGCGGCACGCGCCGCTCGGCCCAGCCGTCCGCGGCGTGCGGATCGGGGTCGAGCAGGCACAGCTCGACGGCGTCCGCGTGCGAGGCGAGCACCGCCACGTCGATGCCGTCGCCGACGGGGTGCACGCCCAGGCGCCGCAGGTTGCCGTAGCCCGTGTCGTCGTGCCGCATGGTGCACCAGTGTGACGCACCTGACGGGTCCGCGACGGCACGGCTCGGCGCGCCGCGGGCCGTCGCCGCCCCCCGACCGGCGCCGGGGTGCGCCGACGGGTAGCCTGTGGCGTCGCTCGCGGACGGAGAGGAGCTCTGGGCCAGGTGAGGATCGTCGTGTGCGTCAAGCACGTCCCGGACCTGATGGCGGACCGTCGCCTGGGCCCCGACGGCCGGGTCGAGCGTGACGGCGGGGACGGCACGCTCAACGAGCTCGACGAGAACGCCGTCGAGGCCGCGCTGGTGATCGCCGAGGAGCACGACGCCGAGGTGGTCGCGCTGACCATGGGGCCCGACGACGCCGAGGACGCCGTGCGCCGTGCGCTGCAGATGGGCGCGGACCAGGGCGTGCACGTCCTGGACGACGCGCTGGCCGGCACCGACGTGTTCGGCACGGCTCGCGTCCTGGCCGCCGCGGTGCGCTCGATCGCCGCCGACGGCCCGGTCGACCTGGTGATCACCGGGATGGCCTCGCTGGACGCGCTGACGTCGATGCTCCCGGCCGCGCTCGCCGCCGAGCTGGGCCTGCCGCAGCTGACCCTGGCCGTCGACGTGCAGGTGGCCGGCGGCGCGGTGCAGGTGCGGCGCGACCTGGACCACGCCACCGAGGTCCTGCGCGCGCCGCTCCCGGCGCTCGTCTCGGTCACGGACCAGGCCAACGAGCCGCGCTACCCGGCGTTCGCCGGGATCATGGCCGCCCGCAAGAAGCCGGTGCGGACGCTCGACCTGGGCGACCTCGGGATCGACCCGGCCGCCGTCGGCGCCGCCGGGGCCAGGACCCGGGTGCTGACGGCCGAGCCCCGGCCCCCGCGCACCGACCGCGTGCTCATCACCGACGAGGGCGATGCCGGCGTGCGGCTGGCGGACTTCCTCGCCGAGCACAAGCTCGTCTGACCGACCGGAGACACCGATGACGACCCAGGCCGACGTCCTCGTCCTGCTGGACCACGCCGACGACCAGACCCTGCGACCCCAGTCGCTCGAGCTCCTCGCGCTCGGGCGCGGGATCGGGACCGTGCACGCCGTGTGGGTGGTGGGTGGGGAGCCCGTCGCGCCACCGGCCGACGTGCTCACGCAGGTGGGCGAGCACGGGGCTGCCGTCCTGCACGCCGTGGGCACGGGTGACGCCCACCCGCGGCTCACCCCCGTCGTGGCCGAGGCGCTGGCCGGGTTGGTCACGCCGAGCACGCGTGCGGTGCTGCTGGGCTCCTCGTTCGAGAACAAGGAGGTGGCCGCCCGGCTCGGCGTGCTCACCGGGGCCGGCGTGATGGTCGACGTCGCCTCCGTGGAGCTCGACGGGGACGCCCTGGTGGCCCACAAGCAGGTCTTCGCGGCGACCTGGACGTCGCGGTGCACCGCCGTGACCCCCGTCACGGTGCTGGCGGTCAAGCCGCACGCGGTGGAGACGGAGCCCGTCGGGAGCGGCACGCCCGACGTGGTCCGACACGAGCTCGACCTCTCGGCCGCAGCGGCCGGTGTCGAGGTCGTCGAACGCACCGAGCGGGCACCGTCCGATCGCCCGGACCTGGGTGCGGCGCAGGTCGTCGTCGTCGGCGGCCGGGGGACCGAGGGCGACTTCGGCCCGCTCGTCGAGCTGGCCGACGTGCTCGGCGGCGCCGTCGGCGCCACCCGGGTCGCGACCGACGAGGGCTGGATCGACAAGGACGCGCAGATCGGTCAGACCGGGGTGACGGTGTCCCCGCGCCTCTACATCGGCGCGGGGGTGTCCGGTGCGGTGCACCACCGGGGCGGGATGCAGGCCTCGGGAGTGATCGTGGCGGTCAACACGGACGCGGACGCGCCGATCTTCGAGATCGCCGACCTGGGGATCGTCGGCGACCTGCGCACGGTCCTGCCGCAGGCGACGCAGGAGCTTCGCCGCCGGCGCGGGTGAGTCTCAGAAGCGCCGCAGCCAGGCCAGCGCCGCCCGGGCGTGCGCACGCTGGAAGGCACGCAGGTTGGCGATCCCGGGTGGCGGGGGTTGCACCGCACCCTGCAGGAAGTACCCGGTGAGCGCGGCGAGCACCGCCCGGACGGACTCCCGGTCGGCGCCGGCGGCGGCGGGGTGTTCCCAGAACAGCGCGTCCGGGTCGCCGCCGCCCTGCATCGCGATGCTCACGAGGAGCCCGACGAGGTCGTACCAGGCGGGTGCGTCCTTGCTCGCGTGCGGCCAGTCGACCACCCACGTGCCGTCCTGCCCGAGCAGCACGTTGTCCGTGCGCAGGTCGTTGTGGGCCAGGGAGTGGCCCACCGCCGCGGTCGGGGCCTCCTCGGCCCAGCGCACGAGGTCCTCGCGGTGCTCCACGAGCCAGGGCCCGTCCTCGGCCATGGCGGCCACGGCCGCGTCGAGGTCCGCCGGGGACTGCGCGAGCGCCCGCGTGCTGGCGGCCAGCCCCGTCAGCGCGACCGACAGCGGTGGCAGGCAGGCAGGTGCGGGGGTACCGGCCCGCGCGAGCTCTGCGGCGAGGTCGAGCACCCGCCGCCGCTGCTCCGGGGTCCACGGGTGCTCCGGGGAGCGGCCCGCTACGGCGGTGATGCCCATCACCACCCAGGTGCCGTCGTCGTGCGACCACTGCAGCCGCGGGGCCGGGACACCCGGCGGCAGCGCCTCGAGCGCGCGGATCTCGGCGCGCGCCAGGTTGGGTGAGTCGGGGTTCTGCTCGGGCGACACCGCCTTGACGAACACCTGTGTGCCGTCACCGAGCTCGAGCAGCGATGCGTAGCCCGGGCTGAACCCGACGGTCGCAGGGGCCTCGGCCACGACCGCGGCCCCGGCCAGCTCGGCGATCCGGGAGCGGAGGTCGCGGGGCATGTCCGCCCACGCGAGTCGTGATCCGCTGAACGCCAGCGGCGGGCCGTCATTGGTCACCGGGTGATTGTGCCAGGCGCGGGACCGATCGGCCGTGCGGGTCCGGCCGGCGGTCCGGTTCGTACACTCGCGCCGTGACCCGCTACCTCGACCACGCGGCCACGACGCCGATCCATCCACAGGTCGCCGAGGCGATGGCGGCCCGGCTGGGCGTCGTGGGGAACCCGTCATCGGTGCACGCCGCGGGACGGGAGGCGCGCCGGGTCGTGGAGGAGAGCCGCGAGCGGCTCGCGGCCGCGGTCGGCGCTCACCCCACGGAGGTCGTGTGGACCTCGGGCGGGACGGAGGCCGACAACCTCGCGATCAAGGGCCTGTGGTGGGCCCGCCACGCCGCGGACCCGCGTCGAACCCGGGTGCTGGTCTCCGCGGTGGAGCACCACGCGGTGCTCGACCCGGCCCGGTGGCTCGCGAGCCAGGGTGCCGAGGTCGTCGAGCTCCCCGTGCACGACGACGGGCGGCTCGACCTCGCCGCGCTGGACGCCGAGCTCGCGGCGCACGGGGACCGGGTGGCCGTGGTCTCGGTGATGTGGGCGAACAACGAGATCGGGACCATCCAGCCGGTCGCCGACGTGGTGGCCCGGGCGCACGCGTGGGGCGTGCCGGTGCACACCGACGCCGTGCAGGCCGTCGGCCACCTGCCGGTCGACCTGGCCGCCGTCCGCGCCGACGCGGTCAGCCTCACCGCGCACAAGCTGGGCGGCCCGGTCGGCGTCGGGGCCCTGGTGGTGCGGCGGGGGCTGGACCTCGTCCCGGTCCTGCACGGCGGAGGGCAGGAGCGTTCGGTGCGCTCGGGCACGCTGGACGTCGTGGGCGTGGCCGGTTTCGCGCTCGCCGCGGAGCTCGCGGTCTCGGACCTGCCCGCGCAGACGGCCCGGCTCGCGGGCCTGCGGGACGCGCTGCTCGCAGGGGTGCGGGACCTGGTCCCGGACGCCGTGCTCCGCGGGCCCGACCCGGCGTCGGGCCTGCGAGTGCCGCACAACCTGCACCTGACCTTCCCCGGGTGCGAGGGCGACTCGCTGATCTACCTCATGGACTCCCACGGTGTCGCGTGCTCGACCGGCTCGGCGTGCACGGCGGGCGTCGCCCAGCCGAGCCACGTGCTGCTGGCCTGCGGGGTCGAGGAGGTCGATGCCCGAGGTGCACTGCGATTCTCGTTCGGGCGCACGTCCACGCCCGGCGACGTCGAGGCCGTGCTGGCGGCGCTGCCCGACGTCGTGACGCGTGCCCGGGCCGCCGGGATGGCCTGACGAGCCGGCCGGTACCCTGGTGCGCATGCGCGTGCTGGCGGCCCTGTCCGGCGGGGTGGACTCCGCGGTGGCCGCGGCCCGGGCGGTGGACGCGGGCCACGACGTCGTCGGCGTGCACATGGCCTTGTCGCGGACGCGGGACGAGCACCGGACCGGCTCGCGCGGCTGCTGCACGATCGAGGACGCGTCGGACGCGCGGCGGTGTGCCGACGTGCTCGGCATCCCGTACTACGTGTGGGACCTGTCCGAGCGGTTCGAGCAGACGGTGGTCGCGGACTTCCTGGCGGAGTACGCGGCGGGGCGGACCCCGAACCCGTGCGTGCGCTGCAACGAGCACATCAAGTTCACGGCGCTGCTGGACAGGGCCACGGCACTCGGCTTCGACGCGGTGTGCACCGGCCACTACGCGCGGGTGGCGGTCGGCGGTGACGGAGCGCGGAGCCTGCACCGCGCGCGTGATGCGGCCAAGGACCAGTCCTACGTGCTCGCCGTGATGGGCCCGGACCGGCTGGCCCGTGCGATGTTCCCGCTGGGCGAGGTGTCCTCCAAGGACGACGTCCGGACGGAGGCCGCCGCGCGGGGGCTCCCCGTGAGCGCCAAGCCGGACTCCTACGACCTGTGCTTCGTCGCGGACGGCGACACCCAGGGGTTCCTGCGTGAGCGCCTCGGCTCGCGTCCCGGGGACGTGGTGGACGAGGACGGTGCGGTGCTGGGACGGCACGAGGGGGCGTGGGGGTTCACCGTCGGCCAGCGCAAGGGGCTCGGACTGCGCCACCCGGCGCCCGACGGCCGCCCGCGCTACGTCCTGGACGTGCGTCCGGCGACGAACACCGTCGTGGTGGGCGCCGCCGAGCTGTTGTCGGTGCGCGGGCTGCAGGGTGTCGACGCGGTCTGGTTCGACTCACCGGCCGGCCTGGCCGGGCAGGGGAGAGCGCAGCTGCGCGCCCACGGCGAGCCGGTGCCGGCCCGGTGGCACGGGACGGAGGACCGGCTCGAGGTGGCCCTGGACGCACCCGTGCGGGGCCTCGCTCCCGGTCAGTCGGTGGTCTGCTACGTCGGGGACAGGGTGGCCGTCCAGGCCACGGTCGACCGCGTGCGGCGCGGCGCTGACCACGGACGGGACGGATGACCGGGGTCACCGCCCTCGGTCCGTGGCCCGGTCACAAGGTCCTCAAGGCGCAGGACGTCGCGTTCACCGAGCTCGCCGGCACGCCCGCCGGCGTGGTCGGCATGCCGCCGGTGGTCCACATGCCCAAGCGGGGTCCGTACGCCGCGTCGACGGCACGTACCGCCGCGCTGCTCGAGGGCATGGCTGTCGAGCTGGGACCACGTGGCTGGACGCTCACCGAGCGTCCGGGGCCCGACCTGGAGCGGTCCGCGGCCCTGCTGCGGGAGGACCTCGACGCGCTCGCGGTGCTCGGGAACGTGTGGGCGGGCCCCCTCGTGGTGACCTCGCGCGGACCGTGGTCGCTCGCGGCTGCCCTGTGGCTCGCCCGGGAGGAGCGCGTGCTGTCCGACGCCGGCGCGGTGCGTGCGCTGGTGGACGCGCTCGCCGACGGTCTCGACCTGCTGGCGCGCCGGGTGCGCGAGGCTGCGCCGCACGCCGAGCTGGTCGCCGTGCTGCGCGAGCCCAGCCTCCCGGACGTGCTGGGCGGGGCCGTGTCGGCGGCCTCGGGGCACGACAGGCTTCCCGCCGTGGACCGGGCTGCCGCGGCCGCGGTGCTCGAACGGATGGTGGGCACGCTCCGGTCGGCCGGGGCGGCGCGGGTCGTGGTGCACGGCGGCGCGCGGCTGGCCACCAGGAGCCTGGACGTGCTGGCGGCGACGTCCGCGGACGGCCTCGGGGTGGCGGCGGCCGGGGTGCGCGGGAGCCAGTGGGAGAAGCTCGCCCCGCTGGTCGAGCGCGGCACCCAGATGTGGTTCGGCCTGCCCCGCGAGCATCCCCGCAAAGGTGGTCCGGACGTGCCCAAGATCGCTCGGGTCATCCACCGACCCTGGCGAGACGTCGGCCTGCCCCGGGCCGGGCTGGCCGACGTGGTGGTGCACACGGACACCAGCGGAGCCGGGGACCAGGTGCTCGGCAACCTCCAGGCCGCGGCGTACGAGACCCGCACAGCGGTCCGGGTCGCCCAGGTCCTGGCCGAGCGCGCCCACTAGGCCGGTAGCAGGGCCCGTCGAGGAGAGGGCCCCCTGTGCTGCCCGACGCGCACCGGAGTGGCGCCCACGCTGAGTGGACAGGCGGTTCGGCTCTTCCCGAGGCCCGCGGTCTGCGTAGCGTCGACAGGGGTGCACCGGCGCCGCGTCCGGCGGTCGCCGACGACCTGGACGAGAGGCAGAGCCATGCGTGCGGTCGAGCGGTTCGGGGTTCCGTCCCTGCGACTCCGCGGTGCCGCCGTCCTTGCGCTCGCCGCCCTGGTCCTCGCCCTCGATGTCGGCACCGCCGCTGCGGCACCGCCCCGCACGGGAACGGTGCGCGGTGTCGTGACCGATGCGGTGGGCCCCGTGCCGGGAGTCGTCGTCGATGTCATCGATCCTCAGGGCGGTGACGTCCTGGCGACTGCGACCTCGGGCCGCAGCGGGATCTTCCGGGTGAGCCGGGTGCCCGTCGGGGAGGTCGTGCTGAGGGCCACCGCGCAGGACCGGGTGACCTGGTACCCGCTCGCAGCCGAGCGGGCGGGCGCGACGGTCCTGTCGGTCCGGCACGGGCGCCCCCTCGTGGTCCGGTTCGCTCTGCCCGTCACGGCGACGATCGCGGGCGAGGTGCTCGGCAACTTCGATCCCCTCGGCGGAGCCACGGTCACCGTGTACGACGCGGCGGACGACCAACCGATCACGTCGGTGCAGCTGGGTGAGTTCGAGACCACGTACCGGATCTCGGGGCTGCCCCCGGGCGACGTGAAGGTCGGCGCGTCCAAGGAAGGCTGGCTGCCGGGCTTCGCCGACGGCGTGCGCGCGCTCTCGGACGCGACGGTGTACACGCTCGAGCCCGGTGAGACCTTGACGCAGTCGTGGGACCCGGTCGTCCTGTACATCGATCTGACCCCGACGTCGACACTGCTCGGCCAGGTGCTCGGGATCCGGGACGACCCCGAGCTCGGCTGGGACGACCCGCTCCGGGACGTGACGGTCTTCCTGCTCGACCCGGCGGACGGGACGGTCCGGGACACGACCGTGACCGACGCCCTGGGCGACTTCCGGTTCGACGGCCTCGCGCCGGGGACCTACACCCTGCGGGCAGAGAAGGACGGGTGGCTACCGGTCTACGCCGGTCAGGCCGACGATCTCGCCGGAGCCGCGACCTTCACCCTCGTCGGCGGTGACGTGGTGGGGACCTCCCTGACCATCTACGCCCGGCCCGCCGTCTCGGGTCAGGTGCTGGGCTGGATGGACCCGTTGGCCGAGGCGACCGTCACGGTCTACGACGCCGGGTCGGGCGCGGTCCTGGCACGGACGGTCTCGGACGGCGACGGTCGATACCGGGTGGACGGTCTGGCGCCCGGTGAGGTGAAGGTCGGTGCGACGCGCGACGGCTGGCTGCCGGGATTCGCCGACGGCGCCGCCACGTGGGACACCGCGACGGTGTTCAGGCTCCTCCCGGGGCAGACCCTCGTGCAGAGCTGGGACCCGATGGTGCTCTACCTCGACCTCGTGCCGGCCTCCTGAGACGGGGACATCGGCGGGCACTACGCCAGGCGCCGGGCCAGGAAGCGGTAGGCGAGCGCGGCCATGAAAGCCGCCTGGCCGTTGTCGGCCGCGCCGCCGTGCCCCCCTTCGACGTTCTCGTAGTACGTGACGTCCTTGCCGTGGTCGCGCAGCCAGGCCGCGAGCTTGCGCGCGTGGCCCGGGTGCACGCGGTCGTCCCTGGTCGACGTGGTCACCAGGACCGGCGGGTAGTCCTGGGTGGCGTCGAGCAGGTGGTACGGCGAGAAGGTCCGGATGAACTCCCAGTCCTCGGGGTCGTCGGGGTCGCCGTACTCGGCCATCCAGGACGCGCCCGCGAGCAGGTGGGAGTAGCGCCGCATGTCCGCCAGCGGCACCTGGATCACCACGGCGCCCACGAGATCCGGGTACTGGGTGAGCACGTTGCCGGTGAGGAGGCCGCCGTTCGATCCGCCCTGGACCCCGAGGTGCTCGGGCGAGGTCACGCCGCGCCGGACCAGGTCCTGGGCGACCGCCGCGAAGTCCTGGTAGGCGCGGTGTCGGTGCTCGCGCAGTGCTGCCTGGTGCCACGCCGGCCCGTACTCGCCGCCGCCGCGGATGTTCGCGAGCGCGTAGACGCCGCCGTCCGCCAGCCAGGCGCGTCCGAGCGTGCCCGAGTAGGAGGGCAGCAACGAGATCTCGAAGCCCCCGTACCCGTACAGCAGGGTGGGCGCCGTCCCGTCGGTGGGCGCATCGCGCCCCCGGACCAGGAAGTACGGGATCTGCGTGCCGTCGGCCGACTCCGCGAAGTGCTGGGCGACCGTGACGCCTCGGGCGTCGAAGAAGGCGGGCGCGCTCTTGAGCGCCTCGGGCCCCGTCGGTGCACCCACCTCCTGGACGGACAGCGTCGTCGGGGTCGTGAAGCCGGTGCTGACCAGCCAGACGGCGTCGGACTCGATCCGGTCCACCGAGCGTGCGGTGGTGGTGACCAGGTCCTCCTGGCCGGGCAGCGCTTCGGCCGGCCACGGCACCGATGCTCGGGCCGGCTCCGGAGGCGTGAGGACGTGGACCTGGCTGCGGACGTCTTCGAGCACGGTCATCACCAGGTGGTGCCGGGTCCACGTCAGGCCGGCCAGCGAGGTGGTCGCGGTGGGGACGAACACGACGGTGAGCTCGCGCCGGCCCGCGAGCCAGTCCTCCAGCGGCGTCGCCAGGAGGCTGCCGGTCGCGTGCGCCGCACCGGCCACGGTCCACGGCTCGCGGAGCTGGATGAGGAGCCACTCGCGGTGCACCGAGGTCTCGGCACTCAGCGGCACGTCGACGCGGACCAGGGTGCCGTCGGGTCGCCGCAGGTGCAGCTCGGAGGAGTAGAAGTCGATCGCGCGACGGACCAGCTCGCGGGAGAAGCCCGGCGTGGGGTCGTGCCAGGCGTCGACCGCGAGGTCGTCCTCGTGGGCGGCGAAGATCTCCTCGGCCTCTGCCAGGGGGGTGCCGCGCCGCCACAGCCGGACGGTGCGCGGGTAGCCCGACGTGGTCGTGGTGCCCGGACCCAGGTCCGTGGTCACCAGCACGGTGTCCTGGTCGACCCACGCCAGGCCGCCCTTGGCCTCCGGCCGGTAGAACCCCCCCGGGGGGGTCACCCACGTGCGCTCCACCAGGTCGAGCTCGCGGGTCACGTCCGCGTCGGAGCCGCCGTGCGACAGCGCGACGAGGGCGCGGCGGTGGTCCGGGCGAAGGACCGTCGCGCCGTGCCACACCCAGTCCTCTCCCTCGGCCGCGTTGAGCGCGTCGAGGTCCAGGACGACCTCCCAGTCGGGGCTCGCGGTCCGGTAGGACTCCCACGTGGTGCGGCGCCAGAGGCCCCGGGGGTGCTCGGCGTCGCGCCACAGGTTGTAGAGCCGGTCACCCACCAGGCTGACGTCGGGGATCTTGTCGGGTGAGTCCAGCACCTCGCGGATGGCGTCCCGGGTGGCCGCGAACCCCGGTGTCGAGGCGAGCCCGGACAGGGTCTCGGCGTTGCGCTCGCGGACCCACGCCATCGCCCGGTCGCCGTCCACCGCCTCGAGCCAGGCGTACGGGTCCGACGCCGCGTCGGGGGCCGCGTGATCCATGGACGGCCAGCCTAGGCCCCGGGGAGCCCCGCGAACACGCACCGGGCGACGGGTGTCGGCCCGTGCCGCCATGATGGAGCGGTGAGCGAGACCGAGAGCAGCGCCGGCCCGCAGCCCGCCGACCCCGCGGCCCGCCGTCGGTGGGCTGAGCTGGCCGGACAGGTCCGCGAGCACCGTGCGGCCTACTACGAGCGGGACGCCCCGACCATCTCCGACGCCGAGTTCGACGCACTGATGCGCGAGCTCGACGTCCTCGAGGCGGCCTATCCCGAGCTCCGCACGCCGGACTCGCCCACCCAGGTGGTGGGCGGCGGCGTCGCCCAGCAGTTCGCCGAGGTCCAGCACGCCGAGCAGATGCTGAGCCTGGACAACGTCTTCTCGGCCGCGGAGCTCGACGGGT
Source organism: Actinotalea lenta (assembly GCF_030586465.1). Classification (GTDB taxonomy): domain Bacteria; phylum Actinomycetota; class Actinomycetes; order Actinomycetales; family Cellulomonadaceae; genus Actinotalea; species Actinotalea lenta. Next base: position 2,854,869 of record NZ_JAUQYP010000001.1, on the reverse strand, counting down.
GGGCGGCCCGTGTGCTGCGTGACGCCGGCGCGGCCCCGCACTGGCTGTGCGAGCTGAAGATCGACGGCCTCGCGATCGCGCTCCTGTACGAGAACGGCCGCCTCGTGCGGGCCGCGACCCGGGGGGACGGGCGCACCGGCGAGGACGTCACCGCCAACGTCCTGACCATCGCGGACGTGCCGCGTTGGCTGCGCGGGGACGACGTGCCCGAGCGCATCGAGGTGCGGGGGGAGGTGTTCTTCCCGGTGGAGGCGTTCGAGGCGCTCAACGCGGAGCGGGTCGCTGCCGGGGAGGCACCGTTCGCCAACCCGCGCAACTCCGCGGCGGGTTCGCTGCGGCAGAAGGATCCCGCGGTGACCGCGTCGCGGCCGTTGCGGCTGTACTGCCACGGCATCGGGGGCCTCGTGTGGGCCGGGCACGAGGCGGCGACCGGGCGTCAGTCGCAGACATACGAGCTCCTGGCCTCGTGGGGCCTGCCGGTCTCGCCGTACTCGCGCGTGGTCGACGACCTGGACGGCGTGCACGCGATGGTCGAGTACTACGCCGAGCACCGTCACGACGTCGAGCACGAGATCGACGGCATCGTGGTCAAGGTCGACGAGACCGCGACGCAGCGGGCCCTGGGGGCGACGAGCCGCGCGCCGCGGTGGGCCATCGCGTACAAGTATCCGCCGGAGGAGGTCAACACCCGGCTGCTGGACATCCGGGTCAACGTCGGGCGCACCGGTCGGGTCACACCGTTCGGCGTGATGGAGCCGGTCAAGGTCGCCGGGTCGACCGTCCGCATGGCCACGCTGCACAACCAGGACGTCGTCAAGGCCAAGGGTGTGCGGATCGGCGATGTGGTCGTGCTGCGCAAGGCCGGCGACGTGATCCCGGAGATCCTCGGCCCGGCGCCGCGCGCGGCGGACGACGACGTCGAGCGCCGCGAGTTCGTCATGCCCTCGACGTGCCCCGAGTGCGGCACCCCGCTGCGGCCGATGCGCGAGGGGGACGTGGATCTCCGGTGCCCGAACGCACGCACCTGCCCTGCGCAGGTGCGCGGCCGGGTCGAGCACATCGGGTCGCGCGGTGCGCTGGACGTCGAGGCGCTCGGCGAGGTCACCGCGGCCGCCCTCACCCAGCCGGAGATCCCGGATGCGCCCCCGGTGGTCAACGAGGCCGAGCTGTTCGAGCTCGTCGGCTACGCGCCGGACGCGCGGCCCGAGCAGCGCGACCGGGTTCGCGCCGCGAGCCTGGCGCGGCTCATGCAGGTCGAGGTCGTGGTCCGGGACCCGGAGACCGGCGAGCCGCGTGCCGACGACGACGGCGTGGTCCGCCGACGAGCGCCGTTCCGGAAGGTGGCGCGGTACGGCCGGGCGGAGGTGGCGGCAGCCCAGGCTGAAGGGCGCGAGCTGCCCGAGTGGGAGCCCTCCTCCGCTGCCTTGACGCTGCTCGACGAGCTCGAGTCCGCCAAGACCAAGCAGTTCTGGCGCGTGCTGGTGGCCCTCAGCATCCGCAACGTGGGGCCCACGGCGGCGCGGGCGCTGGCCCAGCGGTTCGGCTCGATGCGCGACCTGCGCGAGGTGCTGGACGGTGAGCGGACCGCTGCGGTCGCGGTGCTGTCCGAGGTCGACGGCGTCGGCCCGGTGATCGCGGAGTCCATCCTGGACTGGTACGGCGAGGACTGGCATCGCGAGATCCTCGACCGCTGGCTCGCCGCAGGCGTGGTGATGCGCGACGAGCGCGACGAGTCGACCCCGCGCACGCTCGAGGGGGTCACCGTTGTCGTCACGGGGTCGCTCGAGCGGTACACGCGCGACGGCGCGAAGGAGGCCATCCTGGCCCGCGGGGGCAAGGCCGCCGGCAGCGTCTCGAAGAGCACCGACTTCGTCGTGGTCGGGGCCAATGCCGGGTCCAAGGAGACCAAGGCGCGTGAGCTCGGGCGCCCCATCCTGGACGAGGCCGGCTTCGAGGTGCTCCTCGCCTCCGGTCCGGACGCGGTCGCCGGTCTGGTCGAGGGGGCGACGGATGCCGGCACCGGGCAAGGCGCGGGGGCGGGCGGTCACGCGTGACCGCGCCGCCGCGTCCCGGGCCTTGCATCGAGGTCGCCACGTGGGTGCCGTTGCGCACTGCCCAGGTCGGCCCGTGGCGCGTCGGCCTGTCGGAAGGGTTCACCCGACGAGGCAACTCCGCGCACCTGACCGATCCCGACGCGGACGGCGCCGTCGCGGCGCTCGACGGGGTCGAGGAGAGGTACGAGGCCGCGGGTCAGCGCGCGATCGTGCGCCTCGCCACGCCGCGGTCGCCGGAGCCGGCGCCCCCGGGCCTCGTCGCCAGCCTGGCCGCGCGCGGCTACCGCACCGTGTCCACGACGGCCGTGCTCGCGCGGACGGTGGACACGGTCGTGCCGCGGGTCGACGGGGCGCGGCTCGACCTCGCCGAGACGCCGGGCGACGCCTGGCTGGCCGGGTGGCTCGGCACGAAGGCGGTGCACACGGACCGCGGCGTGGCGCGACGCCTGCTGACCGGCTCGCAGGCGGTCTACGTCACCGCCCTCGAGGGCAACCGCGTGCTGGGCACCATACGAGCCGCCCGCGCCGGCCACTGGGTCGGGCTGTCCTGCCTGACGGTCGCCGCCTCGGAGCGACGCCGCGGCCTGGGGACCTGGCTCACGCGGGCGGCCCTCGCCGCCGACCCCGAGGCGAGCCACGCCTTCCTTCAGGTCGAGGTTCACCACACTGGTGCCCTCGCGCTGTACCGGGGGCTCGGGTTCGTCGAGGTCGACGAGTACTGCTACTACGAGCGCTGACCGGTTCCGCGGGTGCGCGGCGGGCATCCCGGGCCCGCCTGCGCTCAGGGGACGAGGGCCTCGATCGCAGCGGGGGAGAGCGCGTGCTCGGCCGCCATCGCGCTGGCCCCCAGGACACCCGCCCGGCCCTTCGTGTGGCTCGCAACGATGCGCAGGTGCTGCGTGGCGAGCGGAGGTGAGCGCCGGTAGACGACCTCGCGGATCCCGGCCAGCAGGAACTCACCCGCGCTGGCCAGGTTCCCGCCGATCACGATCACGGAGGGGTTGAGCATGCTGACGACGCCCGCCAGGACGCTGCCGATCGTCCTGCCGGCCTCGCGGACCGCGGCGGTCGCCTGCGGGTTGCCCGCCTTGACCAGGGCGATCACGTCGGCCCCGTTCGACGCCTGGACGCCCTCGCGGCGCAGCCCTGCTGCGATCGCTCCTCCGCTGGCGATCGCCTCCAGGCACCCGTGGTTGCCGCAGTGGCACAGCACGTCCGGTCCGCCGGGAACCGCGATGTGTCCGAGGTCGCCGGCTGCGCCCTGGGCCCCGCGGCGCAGCTCGCCGTCCGAGATCACGCCGGCGCCGATGCCGGTGGCGACCTTGACGAACAGCAGGTGATCGACGTCCGGGTAGTGGGTCCGTCGCTCGCCGAGGGCCATGATGTTGACGTCGTTGTCGACGAGAACCGGGGCAGGGAACCACCGGCCGAGCTGGGCGGGCACGTCGGCGCGGTCCCAGCCGGGCATGATGGGTGGGCTCGTCGGGCGCCCGGTCTCGTGGTCGACGGGGGCGGGCAAGCCGACGCCCACGCCGGCGAGATCGGCGAGCGACCGTCCGGACCCGGCGACGAGCTGGGTGCCGAGCGCTCCCAGCCGGTCGAGCACCGCCTGGGGCCCGTCTGCGATCGTGACGTGCTCCTGGTGCTCGGTGAGGACCGAGGACGCGAGATCGGTGACCGCGAGCCGCGCGTGGGTCGCGCCGAGGTCGATCGCGAGCACGATGCGTGCGTCCGGCCGGAACGCGAACGTGGCCGGCGGCCGGCCGCCCGTCGACGTCGCCTCGCCTGCGGGGGCCACCAGGCCGGACGCCAGCAGGAGGTCCACGCGGGCGGCGATCGTCGAGCGGCTCTGCCCGGTGGTCTGGGCCAGCTCGGCCCGGGTTCGGGCGTGGCCGTCCCGCAGGAGCTGGAACAGCTCGCCCACGCCGGCCGGGCGGCCCGAGGCCTTGGTGAGCGAGTCCATGGCGGAAGTCAAGCACACCCCCTTGTGCCAAGCATCGTGCTTCTTTTGTGGATCACGATCTCATAACGAGCCAAGCGGTGCGCATCTTTTGCTTGACGGCAAGCAGAACCTGCGTAGTGTGCAGCTCATGGTCGACGGCGTCCAGTCGGAGGGCTGCCCCGGAGCGGGCCCCACCGTCCCGTCCGATGTGCTGCTGCACATGCACGGGATCGTCAAGCACTTCCCGGGTGCCAAGGCGCTCGACGGTGTCGACCTGGAGGTCGTGGCTGGTGAGGTCCACTGCCTCCTCGGCCAGAACGGCGCCGGCAAGTCCACCCTGATCAAGGTCCTCTCGGGCGCGCACCAGCCCGACTCCGGCTCGATCGAGTTCGAGGGGCGCGCGCTGAGCGTGCCCAACCCGGTCGCGGCCCTGCGAGCCGGCGTCGCGACGATGTACCAGGAGCTCGACGTGGTCGACGGCCTGAGCGTCGCCGAGAACGTCTTCCTCGGGCACGAGATCACACGAGGAGGCTTCACCCGGCGCCGCGAGCTGCTGGGCAGGACGGCCGAGCTGCTCGCGCGGCTCGGGCACCCTGGGATCTCGCCGACGACGGAGGTTGGTCGTCTCTCGGCCGCAGAGCAGCAGATCGTGAGCATGGCACGCGCGCTGTCGCACCGGGCTCGGGTGATCATCATGGACGAGCCCTCCGCGGTCCTCGACTCCGAGGAGGTGGCCAACCTCTTCCGGGTGGTCCGGGAGCTCACCGGCCAGGGCGTGGCCGTCGTTTACATCTCCCACCGCCTGGAGGAGATCCGCCAGGTCGGCGACCGGATCACGGTGCTCAAGGACGGCAGGACGGTCGCGGCGGGTCTCCCCGCGAGCACGCCCACACGTGACCTGATCCGGCTGATGACCGGTCGCACGGTCGAGCACGCCTTCCCCCGGCGGGCCGGCGTGCCGGCCGACGCCGAGGTCCTCCTGAGGGTCGACGGGCTCGGCCTCGCCGGGCGGTTCGAGGGCGTGTCCTTCTCCGTCCGCGCCGGCGAGGTCGTCGGCCTTGCCGGCCTGGTCGGCTCCGGGCGCTCGGAGATCCTCGAGACCATCGTCGGGGCCCGTCGCGCGACAGCGGGCACCGTCGAGGTGGCGGGTCGCCGGCTCCGGCCGGGCTCCGTGTCCGCTGCCGTCGCGGCCGGGGCGGGACTCGCTCCGGAGGAACGCAAGCGCCAGGGGCTCCTGCTCGACGAGCCGCTGTACCGGAACATCACGCTGTCGTCGTTCGCGCGGTTCGCCAGGGCGGGATTCCTGGACGAGCGCGCCGAGCGGGGCGCGGCCCGCCAACAGCTCCTCGCGACCGACCTGCGCCCGGCGGACCCCGACCGCACGGCCCGGACGTTCTCCGGCGGGAACCAGCAGAAGGCCATGCTCGCGCGCTGGCTGGAGCACGGCTGCCGCGTCCTGCTCCTCGACGAGCCGACCAGGGGCGTCGACGTGGGCGCGCGCGCTGAGATCTACGGGCTCGTGCGCCGGCTCGCCGAGCGGGGCGCGGCCGTCGTGATCGTCTCCAGCGAGATCGACGAGGTGCTCGGGCTGGCCGACACCGTCCTGGTGATCTCGGAGGGCCGGGTGGTCCACACCGGACCCGCGGAGCTGATCGACGAGCACGCCGTTCTTGATCTCGTCATGGAAGGGAGTGCCGCGTGAGCGCCACCGACCTCTCGCCCGTCACGTCTGCCGACGCGGTCACGGCTCCCGGCGTGCTGCGCCGGATGATGTCCGGCGCAGCCGGCCGCAACATCGGACTGGTCATCGCCCTGGGCCTGCTGTGCGTGTTCGGGGTCGTGACGGCCGGCGAGCGCTTCGCGAGCATCGACAACCTCATGACGATCCTGCGCCTGGCCGCGGTGATCGGCGTGCTCTCGGTCGGCATGACCTTCGTGATCACCGGCGGTGGCATCGACCTCTCGGTCGGCTCGGTGCTCGGCCTCGCCTCGGTCTGGGCGACCACGCTCGCGACCCAGACGATGGCGGAGAACCTGCACTGGAGCGTCATGGTGTTCACCGCGCTCGCAGTAGGGGCGGGAGCGGGGCTCGTCAACGGGGTGCTGATCGCCTACGGCAAGGTCGTCGCCTTCATCGCGACCCTGGCGATGATGGTCGCAGCCCGCGGGCTCGCGGAGATGATCGCCAACCGCCAGACCCAGATCGTCCACGTCGACACCTTCCTCGACGTCTTCCGTGCTGAGCTGCTCGGCGTCTCGGTCCTGGTCTGGATCTTCGCCGCCGTGGCCGTCGTCGGGTGGGTGCTGCTGAACCGCACGACCTTCGGCAGGCGCACGCTCGCGGTCGGCGGCAACCCCGAGGCCGCCCGGCTCGCCGGGATCAACGTCGAACGGCACACGGTGTACCTCTACGTGCTGGCCGGCGTCGCAGCGGGGATCGCGGCCGTGATGATGCTCGCGCGGACCACCGCCGGCTCCTCGACCCACGGTCAGCTGTACGAGCTCGACGCGATCGCCGCCGTGGTCGTCGGCGGGACTCTGCTCGCCGGTGGCCGCGGCACGATCGTCGGCACCGTCTTCGGCGTCCTGATCTTCTCGACGCTGACCAACGTGTTCACGCAGAACAACCTGTCCATCTCCGCCCAGGCGGTGGCCAAGGGCGTGATCATCGTGGCCGCTGTGCTGCTCCAGCAGCGACTCGCGGCTCGCACCAGGAGTACCTGACCGGCCTCGCCGGTCGTCCCAACCCCGCAGGTACCGAGGAGGAACCATGTCCGCACTCATGCGCCGCCGCTGGATGACCGTCGCCGGCGCGCTCGCCGTCAGCGCCGTCGCGCTCGGCGGATGCACATCGAACGCGCCGCAGGAGGAGGCCTCCTCCAGCTCGAGCGACTCCGCCGGTGGCGGGTTCGGTGGGGCCAACGACGAGACCGGCGACACCGTCACGATCGGGTTCTCGGCCCCGGCGGCCGACCACGGGTGGATGGGTGCGATCACCAAGTCGGCGCTCGCCGAGGCCGAGAAGTACGACGACGTCGACCTCGTCGTCGCCGAGGCGACCAACGACGTCAACCTTCAGATCAGCCAGATCGAGCAGTTCATCAACGACGGTGTCGACGCGATCGTGCTGCTGCCGTTCGACGGTGCCGCCCTGACCGACGTCGCCACGAAGGCGATGGAGGCCGGAATCGTCGTGATCAACGTCGACCGGGAGTTCTCCAGCCCGTTCGCGGCCCGGACCACCGTGCTCGGTGACAACTACGGCATGGGCGTCAGCGCGGGCACGTACATCTGCGAGCAGGTCGGGGACAACCCGGACGCTGTCGTGGCGGAGATCGCCGGGATCGACTCGCTGCCGTTGACCCAGGACCGCAGCCGCGGCTTCGCCGACGCCCTCTCCGACTGCGGGCTGTCGGTGTCGAACCGTGTCGCCGCGGACTTCACCGTCCAGGGCGGCCAGCAGGCGGCCGCGAACCTGCTCCAGGCGGCGCCGAAGATCGACGCCCTCTGGAACCACGACGACGATCAGGGCGTCGGCGTCATGGCGGCGATCGAGGAGGCCGGCCGTGACGAGTTCATCATGGTCGGCGGCGCCGGCTCCGCGAACGTCATGCGAGACATCCAGGCCGACGACACCGTGCTCAAGGCAACGGTCATCTATCCCTCCACGCAGGCCGCGGACGGCATCCGGCTGGCGCGCCTGATCGTGCAGGACAAGGCGCTCGGCGACCTGGTCGAGGTCGAGGTCCCGCGCACGGTTCAGCTCTACGCACCGGTCGTGACCAAGGACAACGTCGAGCAGTACCTGCCGACCGCGTTCGAGTCCTGACCTGATGCGCCGGGCCGGCGCCATCACCGGCCCGGCGCATCCCGCACGTCGATCGGGAGGTTCACATGAGCACGGACGAGAGGCCGCGCCTCGGGCTCGGCATGGTCGGCTACGCCTTCATGGGGCGCGCGCACTCGCAGGCGTGGCGCGTCGCACCGCGGTTCTTCGAGCTGCCCCTGCGCCCGGACATGGCGGTCCTGTGCGGGCGTTCGCCGCAGGGCGTCGCCACTGCGGCACGCACGCTGGGCTGGGGGGCCGTCGAGACCGACTGGCGCAGGCTGATCGCACGCGACGACGTGGACCTCGTCGACGTCGTCACGCCCGGCGACACCCACGCGGAGATCGCCGTGGCAGCGCTGGAGGCGGGCAAGCACGTCCTGTGCGAGAAGCCACTGGCCAACAGCGTGACCGAGGCCGAGGCGATGGCGGCGGCCGCACGGCGCGCGGCTGAGCACGGCGTGCTGGCCATGGTCGGGTTCACCTACCGCCGGGTTCCTGCGATCTCGCTCGCGGCGCAGCTCGTCGCAGAAGGGCGGATCGGGCGTGTGCGCCAGGTCCGGGCGCAGTACCTGCAGGACTGGATCGCCGATCCCGAGGCGCCGCTCTCCTGGCGCCTGGACAAGCAGCGAGCCGGCTCCGGCGCCCTGGGCGACATCGGGGCGCACATCGTCGACCTGGTGCAGTTCATCACCGGTGAGTCGATCACGGGCGTCAGCGGCCTGCTGGAGACCTTCGTGACCGAGCGTCCGGTGGCCGAGGGCTTCTCGGGGCTCAGCGGGACCGCGGGTTCCGCTCGCGGCCCGGTCACGGTCGACGACGCGGCCGTGTTCCTGGCCCGGCTCTCGGGAGGCGGCATCGGGACCTTCGAGGCGACCCGGTTCGCGTGGGGCCGCAAGAACGCCATCCGGCTGGAGGTCAACGGCACGGACGGTTCGCTCGCCTTCGACTTCGAGGACCTCAACGTCCTGCACCTGTTCGACGCGACGGAACCGGCACGGGAGGCCGGGTACCGGCGCATCGTCGTGACCGAGCCCGAGCACCCGTACGTCGCTGCGTGGTGGCCGGCCGGTCACATGCTGGGCTACGAGCACGCCTTCACGCACCAGGCCGTCGACCTGGTGCACGCCCTCGCGGTCGGTGCCCAGCCCGCGCCGTCCTTCGACGACGGGCTCGCGGTCCAGCGCGTGCTCGACGCCGTCGAGCGCAGTGCCGCGGACGAGAGCCGTTGGACCACCGTGGCCGGTACGCCGGCCGATACGCCACAGGAGGAGTCATGACCCGCCCCGTCACGCTGTTCACCGGCCAGTGGGCCGACCTGCCGTTCGAGGAGGTCGCGCGCCTCGCGTCGGAATGGGGTTACGACGGCCTCGAGATCGCCTGCTGGGGTGACCACCTCGATCCCTGGCAGGGCTCGGAGGACGACGACTACATCCAGGCGAAGCTCGACGTGCTCGACCGGTACGGGCTCAAGGTGTGGGCGATCTCCAACCATCTCAAGGGCCAAGCCGTCTGCGACGACCCGATCGACCAACGTCACCGCGACATGCTGCCCGACGTCGTCTGGGGCGACGGCGACCCCGAAGGTGTCCGGCAGCGGGCCGCCGAGGAGATGAAGCGGACCGCTCGCACCGCCGCCCGGCTCGGGGTCCAGACCGTGGTCGGGTTCACCGGGTCGGCCATCTGGAAGTACGTGGCGATGTTCCCACCGGTCTCGGCCGAGCTCGTCGAGGCGGGTTATGCGGACTTCGCGGCTCGGTGGAACCCGATCCTCGACGTCTTCGACGAGGTGGGTGTGCGCTTCGCGCACGAGGTCCACCCCAGCGAGATCGCCTACGACTACTGGACGACCGTGCGCACGCTGGAGGCGATCGGGCACCGTGAGTCCTTCGGGCTGAACTGGGACCCGAGTCACTTCGTGTGGCAGGACCTCGACCCGGTGGGCTTCATGTGGGACTTCCGGGACCGGATCTACCACGTCGACTGCAAGGACGCGAAGCGCCGGGTCGGCAACGGGCGCAACGGCCGGCTCGCCTCCCACCTGCCGTGGGCGGACCCGCGGCGCGGCTGGGACTTCGTCTCCACCGGGCACGGTGACGTCCCGTGGGAGGACTCGTTCCGGATGCTCAACACGATCGGCTACGACGGCCCGATCTCCGTGGAGTGGGAGGACGCCGGCATGGACCGGCTGATCGGTGCCCCGGAGGCGCTGGAGTTCGTCCGCCGACTCGCGTTCGACCCGCCGAGCGCAGCTTTCGACGCGGCCTTCGCGAGCCACTGAGCCGGTCGGGGCGCCCCGGGCAGTGCGGGGCGCCCCGTTCTCTGGGTCGCAGGGCTCTCTGGCTGGCAGGGCTCTCTGGCTGGCAGGGCTCTATTGATCGCGGTGCCCTCTGGGTCGCGGTGCTCTGGCCCACGCGCCTGGAGCGCCCCGGGGAAGGCACCGGCTGACGGTGGCGCGTCCCGACCTGACGGTGGGGCGTTCACGGGTGACACTGGAGCATGGGCACGTTGATCTCCGAGGGCCTCGCCGCCGCACTGCGCGACGCGGGGCTGCGCTGGGCCCCGGCCGCCGGCGACCGGTTCGTCATCCCGCAGCCTGCCCTGTCCGGGCAGGTGTTCACCCTGTCCGAGATGACGATCGAGGCGCACCACTACCCGACGGGCACGATCCTGGGCTTCAACGGCACCACGGAGTGGGCGCTGGACTCGGTGGCCCAGGAGGACGTGTTGTGGCTGCCGCGCGAGGACCAGCTGCGCGAGCTGCTCGGCGCGACGTTCGTCGCTCTGCAGCGAGAACCCGGCGGCGACTGGGTGGTCGCGACCAGGGAACCGGACGGCTCGCTGCGGGAGCACCGTGCGGTCACCGCCGCCGACGCCTACGGCTCGGCCCTGCTGGAGCTGGTGCAGCGCGCGACCGCGCCGGTCTAGGTGTCGCGCCGCGTCGGTCCAGGTGCACTGGCCCCCGGAACGTCTCCGGCCGCTTGCGGGCACACCGACTGCACACGCCGACTGCACTCGTCGACTGCGGCACGCCGAGCGCGGTCACACGGTGTCGCGGCTGAGGTGGGGGCAGCGCTTCTGCGGCTACTCCCGGCGGGAGCAGACGGACGCCCCGAAGGGTGGCCGGCTCCCTGGGATCGCGGGTTCCGGGCTGACGGTGCGGACCTGTCCGAGGGGGGAGCGCCACAGTGTGGCGCCGCTGACCGGGTCGCGGGAGGCGTACCAGCCGCCGTGCGTCTTGAGCCGGTGGTGGTGGCGGCACAGCGCCTGGAGGTTCTCCTCGATGGTCTGCCACCGTGCGGGCCGGTCCGGGTCGAAGGGTCTGATGTGGTCGATGTCGCAGCGCCACGCGGGCACCCGGCAGCCCGGGAACCGGCAGGTCCGGTCCCGTGCCACCACGGCGCGAGCCAGCTCGGCGCTAGGCCGATAGGCGTCGGTGCCCGGGACGTCGATCACGGGCACGCCGGCCCGGTCCACGGGTACGGGCACCGCGGTCGAGCCTGCGTCCTCGACCAGGTCGGCGACAGCGCTGATCGGAACCGGCCCGTACCCCGCGAGCTGTGCGACGCCTCCCAGCGGGCCGAGACCCGTGTCTGGGACGTCACCGACGCTCGGGCCGGGGCTCGTCTCGAGACCGTCCGGCCCGCGGGTGGACCCCGGGCCGCGCGCCTCGACCGTGACCTGCAGGTGGGGGCGGCGGTGCTGGACCACGGGCAGCGGCGTGCCGTCCGGGCCCACGCCCGAGTCCAGCACGCCGCGCGCCATGGCGGTCAGCGCGTCGGCGCGTCGCTGGTCGGCGGTGCGTTCGTCACCCCCTGGCATCGACGCGGCACCGTCCAGCGCGCCCATCACCGCGGCCGCGTCAGGCGGTCGGCGCCGAAGCACCCGCTCCTGTCGGCCGGTCCTTGCCCGAACCGGCACCGGCGGACCTGGGCCCTCGGCCGGCCGTCCCGAGGAGGGCCCGCAGAAGGAGTGCGACCGTAAGGCCAGCGCCCGCCCAGGCGGCCGTGCTCCACCACGCCCCGACGCCGCCCGGGTCGTACGGGCCGTCCAGGAGCTCCATCGGCGTGATGGCCAGCACCGGGAACGCGGCAGCGAGATCGTCGAGCCGCTCGGGCGAGGCGCGACGCACGTCGCCCAGCGTCGCCGCACCGACCACGCCCATGGCGCGCACGGCCGCGACGAACGCCTCGCGCCGTTGCGCCGGGTCGGTCAGCTCCTCGGCGAGGCCCGCGAACCGTGCGCCCGGCAGCAAGACCTCGACGTGCGGGTCCGCGAGCGCGTTCGCGAACCAGTGCGCCCTGCGCCCGTACCCGGCCACGACGACCACGCGTCCACGGTGCACCGCATAGCCCAGCGGCGCGTCGCGGGGCAGCCCGGAGCGCCGCCCGGTGGTCCGCAGCACGAGCATCGAGCCGGTCGCCGGCGTGACCAGCAGCGGACCGAGGCCGCGACGCAGCAGGGGCACGGTCACCCGCTTGTTGACGACGAGGAAACCTCGGCGCATCGGCTCGAGCATTCGGGTCATCACCGGACCGTAGGGGAGAGCGCCCTGTGCCACGCGGTCCACGCTGCACCGCGACGTGCCCGTCCCGCCGCGGCCCTTGGTCCCGTGCGGGCGGCACGGGGGCGGCCGGCGGCACGCGGCGGTCGGCGCCCCCGGCGTCGCTGCGTAGACTCGCGGGCATGTCCACCATCTCCCGCGAGGAGGTCGCGCGCCTGGCCGGCCTGGCCCGCATCGACCTCACCGAGACCGAGCTGACCCGGCTGGCCGGCGAGCTCGACGTGATCGTCGAGTCCGTGGCCCGCGTCCAGGAGGTCGCCACCGCCGACGTCCCGGCCACGAGTCATCCGATCCCGATGACCAACGTGTTCCGCGCGGACGTCGTGGAGGCGCCCCTGAGCGTGGCGCAGGCCCTGTCGGGTGCCCCCGAGGCGCAGGACGGCAGGTTCGCCGTCCCGCAGATCCTGGGGGAGGACGCGTGAGCGAGGACCTGACCCGCCGGACGGCGGCCGAGCTGGCGCGCGCCCTCGCGGCCGGCGAGGTGAGCAGCGTCGAGGTGACCCAGGCGCACCTGGACCGGATCGCCGCGGTCGACGGCCCGGTGCACGCCTTCCTGCACGTCTCCGACGAGGAGGCGCTCGCCACGGCGCGCGACGTCGACCGGCGCCGTGCCGCGGGGGAGGACCTGCACCCGCTGGCCGGCGTGCCCGTCGCGGTCAAGGACGTGGTGGTCACCGAGGGGACTCCCACCACCGCGGGGTCGAGGATCCTGCAGGGCTGGGTGCCGCCGTACGACGCGACCCTGGTGAGCCGGCTCAAGGCAGCGCGGCTGCCGATCCTCGGCAAGACCAACATGGACGAGTTCGCCATGGGTTCCTCCACGGAGCACTCCGCCTACGGCGACACCCACAACCCCTGGGACCTGACACGCATCCCGGGCGGCTCCGGCGGTGGCAGCGCCGCCGCCGTCGGAGCCTACGAAGCCCCCCTGGCGATCGGGACGGACACCGGAGGATCGATCCGCCAGCCCGCTGCCGTGACCGGCACGGTCGGCGTGAAGCCCACCTACGGGTCGGTGTCGCGGTACGGCCTGATCGCCCTCGCGTCGTCGCTGGACCAGGCGGGCCCGGTGACCCGGAGCGTGCTGGACGCCGCCCTGCTGCACGAGCTGATCGGTGGTCACGACCCGCGCGACGCGACGTCGCTGCCCGAGCCCGTCCCGCCGCTCGTCGCCGCGGCGCGGCAGGGCCTGACCGGGGACCTGAGCGGCGTGCGCATCGGCGTGGTGACCGAGCTGAACGGCGAGGGCTACCAGCCCGGGGTGCGCGCGAGGTTCGACGAGGCGCTCGACGTGCTGCGTGGCGCGGGCGCCCAGGTCACCGAGGTCTCCTGCCCGCACTTCGGCTACGCCCTCGCCGCCTACTACCTGATCCTGCCCAGCGAGGCGTCGTCCAACCTGGCCAAGTTCGACGGCATGCGGTTCGGTCTGCGCGTGGTCCCGCAGGACGGCCCCCCCACGGCCGAGCGCGTGATGGCCGCCACCCGCGGGGCCGGGTTCGGTGACGAGGTCAAGCGCCGGATCATCCTGGGCACCTACGCCCTGTCGGCCGGCTACTACGACGCCTACTACGGCAGTGCGCAGAAGGTCCGGACGCTCATCCAGCGCGACTTCGCAGCCGCGTTCGACCAGGTGGACGTCCTGGTGTCGCCGACCACACCGACCACGGCTTTCAAGCTCGGGGAGAAGCTCGACGACCCGTTGGCGATGTACCTCAACGACGTGGCCACCATCCCGGCGAACCTGGCCGGCGTTCCCGGCCTGTCGGTGCCGTCCGGCCTGTCCGACGACGGGCTGCCCGTGGGCTTCCAGGTCCTCGCCCCGGCCCGCGCCGACGACCGCGTCTACCGGGTGGGCGCCGCGCTGGAGGCTCTGCTGGAGGCCTCCTGGGGTGGTCCGCTGCTGGCTCGAGCGCCCGAGCTGACCACGGAGGGGAGCGCCCGATGACCGTGACGACCGACCTGGTCCCGTTCGACGAGGCGGTACGCCGCTACGACCCGGTGATCGGGATCGAGGTGCACGTCGAGCTCGGCACCGCGTCGAAGATGTTCGACGGCGCGCCCACTGAGTTCGGCGCGGAGCCCAACTCCCAGGTCACGCCGGTCTCGCTGGGCCTGCCCGGGGTGCTCCCGGCGCTGAACGGCAAGGCGGTGGAGTCGGCGATCCGCATCGGGCTCGCGCTGAACTGCGAGATCGCCGAGCTGTGCCGCTTCGCGCGCAAGAACTACTTCTACCCGGACGTCCCGAAGAACTTCCAGACGTCGCAGTACGACGAACCCATCGCGTTCGACGGCTACGTCGAGCTCGAGCTCGAGGACGGCACGCCGGTGCGGGTCGAGATCGAGCGCGCGCACATGGAGGAGGACGCGGGTAAGAACACGCACGTCGGCGGGGCGGGTGGCCGCATCCACGGAGCCGAGTACTCCCTGGTCGACTACAACCGCGCCGGCGTTCCCCTGGTGGAGATCGTCACCAAGCCGATCACGGGTGTCGGGGCGCGCGCCCCGGAGGTCGCCGCCACCTACGTGCGTCACCTGCGGGACCTGTTCCGCGCGCTCGGCGTCTCCGAGGCGCGCATGGAGCGTGGCAACGTGCGGGCGGACGTCAACGTCTCGCTGCGTCCGTCCCCGGACGCCCCGCTGGGCACCCGGACGGAGACCAAGAACGTCAACTCGTTCCGTTCGGTGGAGCGCGCCGTGCGGTTCGAGATCGCCCGCCAGGCTGCGGTGCTGGACTCCGGTGCGACCGTGGTCCAGGAGACCCGGCACTTCCACGAGGACTCGGGCACCACGTCCTCGGGCCGGATCAAGTCCGACGCCGAGGACTACCGGTACTTTCCCGAGCCCGATCTCGTGCCGGTCGCTCCGAGCCGGGAGTGGGTCGAGGAGCTGCGCACCACGCTCCCGGAGGTGCCGGCCGTCCGTCGGCGCCGCCTCCAGCAGGGGTGGGGCTTCACGGACCCGGAGATGCGCGACGTGGTCAACGCGGGCGCGGTCGAGCTCATCGAGGCGACCGTCGAGGCCGGCGCGTCGCCGGCTGCCGCGCGCAAGTGGTGGATGGGCGAGCTGGCCCGTACGGCCAAGGCGGACGAGGTCGACCTGGAGTCGTTGGCCATCACCCCCGCCCAGATCGCCGAGCTCCAAGGGCTGGTCGACGCGGGCCGTCTCAACGACAAGCTCGCACGGCAGGTGCTGGCGGGCGTGCTCGCGGGGGAGGGGTCGCCGGAGGAGGTCGTCACCGCGCGTGGGCTGGAGGTCGTCTCGGACGACGGGGCGCTCGAGACCGCGGTGGACGCCGCCCTGGCCGCACAGCCGGACGTGGTCGCCAAGATCCGGTCGGGCAACCTGGGGCCGGTGGGCGCGATCATCGGCGCGGTGATGAAGGCGACCCGGGGACAGGCCGACGCGGGGCGTGTACGCGAGATCGTCCTGCAGCGCGTCGAGCAGGGCTGAGCGAGGCGGATCCGTCATGGAGGGGATGCCGACGCTGCGCGGCGAGATGGTGACGCTGCGTCCGATCCGTGCTGACGACGCCGCCGGGATGTGGGAGATGGTCTCCGACGACCCGGAGGGCACCCGCCAGACCGGCACGACGCAGGTCTTCACGCGTGAGCAGGTCGAGGAGTGGGCGGCCACGGTCGCCGGGCGGGACGGTCGTGCGGACTGGGCGATCACGCACGGATCCGACGAGTACCTCGGTGAGATCGTCCTGAACGACATCGACCGGCACTCGCGCAACGCGAACCTGCGCCTCGCGCTGCGACCCGGGCAGCGGGGGCGGGGCTTCGGCGGTGAGGCGATCCAGCTGGTGCTGGACCACGCCTTCGACGAGGGTGGGCTCGCGCTGCACCGTGTCTCGCTCGAGGTGCTGAGCATCAACCCGCGCGCCTACGCGCTCTACGAGAGCCTCGGGTTCGTGGTCGAGGGCCGGCTGCGCGAGGCGCACCTGGACGGCGAGCACTGGTGCGACGTCATCGTGATGGCCGTGCTGGAGGACGACTGGCGTTCGCGCGAGCAGTGACGGGTGCCAGGATGGCCGCATGATCACCGCCACCGTCGCGCACCCCGAGCTCCTCGACCCGCTGACCGACGACCCGGTCGACGGTGTGCGGCTGGTGTCCTGGGACATGCGCGCGCCGCTGCCGCCCGAGGTGGCCACGGAGGTCGACGTCGTGGTGGTGCCGCACTACTTCGTCCGGCCCGAGGGCTTCCGGCTGCTCGCGGACCTGCCGCGGCTCAGCGTGGTCCAGCTGCCCAGTGCTGGCTTCGAGTACGCCCTGGACCTCGTGCCTCCGCACGTGACGCTGTGCAACGGCAAGGGTGTCCACGACGCCGGTACTGCCGAGCTCGCGATCGGCCTGCTGCTGGCGCAGCAGCGCGGCATCGCGGACGCTGTGCGGGACATGGCGGCGCACCGGTGGGCGCCTGTGCACCGCCCCTCGTTGGCCGACCGCCGGGTCATGGTGCTCGGCTACGGGTCGATCGGTTCGGCGATCGCGCGCCGGCTGGACGCGCTCGAGGTCGAGGTGGTCCCGGTGGCCACCCGCGCCCGAACCGAG
Organism: Actinotalea lenta; assembly: GCF_030586465.1. Lineage (GTDB taxonomy): Bacteria > Actinomycetota > Actinomycetes > Actinomycetales > Cellulomonadaceae > Actinotalea > Actinotalea lenta. Next base: position 2,837,927 of record NZ_JAUQYP010000001.1, on the reverse strand, counting down.
GACGGCCGGCCGGTGCACGCCCTCAGCGAGCTCCCCGCGCTGCTGCCGACGGTCGACGCCGTGGTGGTGATGGTGCCGCTGACCACCGACACCGAGCACCTGGTGGACGCGGCGTTCCTGGCTGCTCTGCCGGACGGCGCCCTGCTGGTCAACATGGCGCGGGGCAAGGTGGTGGACACGGAAGCCCTGCTCGCCGAGCTGACCTCGGGTCGGCTGCGAGCCGCACTGGACGTGACCGACCCCGAGCCGCTGCCGTCCGACCACCCGTTGTGGGACGCGCCGAACCTGGTCGTGACGCCGCACGTGGGGGGCTACACGGATGCGACCCACCCGCGGTTCGCGGCCCTGATGCGCCGGCAGCTCACCGAGCTGGCCGCAGGTCGCCCCCCGATCAACGTCGTGCGCGGGCCGGACGCCTGATCGCGAGCGGCCGGGTGCGCCCGGTGGCCGCGCGGCCACCGCCGCCGGATGCGAGCCTGGGGCCATGACGCTCACCGACGCCGGAGTGACCGAGTCTGTCGACCCCCGCCACTGGCGCGTGGTGCTGGGCCGCCTGCACACCGTGGTGCAGACCGGTTCGTTCGCCCGTGGCGCGGAGCTCGTCGCGCGGGTGACCGAGGTCGCCGAGGAGCTCGGTCACCACCCCGACGTGGATCTGACCTACCCCCGGGTCCACCTGTCCGTCGTCTCGCACGACGTCGGTGGTCTGACGGAGCGGGACGTCGAGCTGGCGCGGCGCGTGTCGGCGGTGCTCGACGAGCTCGCGCTGAGCGCCGATCCAGGCGCCCCGCAGGCGCTCGAGGTGGCGATCGACGCCCTGGACATCTCCGAGGTGCTGCCGTTCTGGCGCGCGGTGCTCGGGTACGCGGACGACCCGTCGGGCGGTGGTCCGGCCCTCGTGGATCCGGCCGGTCTCGGCCCTGCGGTCTGGTTCCAGCAGATGGACGCACCCCGGCCGCAGCGCAACCGGATCCACCTGGACGTCTCCGTGCCGCACGATCGCGCCGAGGCCCGGGTGGCCGCGGCGCTCGGCGCCGGGGGACGGGTAGTCAGCGACGCGCGTGCGCCGGCGTTCTGGGTGCTGGCGGACCCGGAGGGCAACGAGGCGTGCGTGTGCACCTGGCAGGCGCGGGACTGACGGGACGCCAGGCCTCGGTCCGGCGGCGCGCACCGCACCGCAGCCGCGGGCTGACTCTCGAACGGACGTCGGCGGGGGGATGGGGTGCGTGGCATCAGGACGGCGTCGCGCTCAGGCTCGATGGGCCGCGGGTCGACGCTCGGTACGCGGCCGCGGGCGCGCTGGAGGCCCTGGCCACATCCTGCGCGCAGCCGTGTTCGCCGCCACGATGGTGCAGATCGCCGTCGGCGACGACCAGGACGTTGCGAGGCGAGCACTCGAACGCGCACGACGTCATGCATCACCGGTGCTGCTGGATGCGCTACCCACGCGCACCAGCGGGCAGGAACGAGATCGACCGGCCCTGGACCTCGACACCGCGATCCGAACCCCCTGAGCCCACCGGCGCAGCGCCCAAGGGTGCAGCGTTACCGTCGAATAGCGACGGTAACGCTGCACCCTTGGTCGCGAGAGCGGCCCCTCGGGGAGGGTGCGCGGTCGCCGGGCACCCCTCGACGGGCACCCCTCGACGGGCACCCCTCGACGGGCACCCCTCGACGGGCACCCCTCGAAGGGCCCGTCTGCGCCCTGCGACCTAGACTCCGGCCATGAGCGACCAGCGCGATCTCAAGCCCCGTAGTCGCCAGGTCACCGACGGGCTGGAGGCCACCGCGGCGCGCGGCATGCTCCGGGCCGTCGGCATGGGCGACGAAGACTTCGACAAGCCGCAGATCGGCGTGGCGAGCTCGTGGAACGAGATCACGCCGTGCAACCTCTCGCTGGACCGACTGGCCAAGGCCGTGAAGAACGGTGTGCACGCCGCGGGGGGGTACCCCTTGGAGTTCGGCACCATCTCGGTCTCCGACGGGATCTCGATGGGCCACGAGGGGATGCACTTCTCGCTGGTCAGCCGCGACCTCATCGCCGACAGCGTGGAGACCGTCATGCAGGCCGAGCGCCTGGACGGCTCGGTCCTCCTGGCGGGGTGCGACAAGTCCCTCCCGGGCATGCTCATGGCCGCGGCGCGCCTGGACCTTGCCGCGGTCTTCCTCTACGCCGGCAGCATCGCGCCCGGGTTCGTCCGGCTCACCGACGGCACCGAGAAGCAGGTCACCATCATCGACGCCTTCGAGGCGGTGGGTGCGTGCGCCCGCGGGCTGATGAGCGAGGAGGACGTCGGGCGGATCGAGCGCGCCATCTGCCCGGGCGAGGGCGCCTGCGGCGGGATGTACACCGCGAACACGATGGCGTCCGTCGCCGAGGCGATGGGCATGTCGCTGCCGGGGTCGGCGGCACCGCCGTCGGCGGACCGGCGCAGGGACGCGTTCGCGCACCGCTCCGGGGAGGCCGTCGTCGAGCTGCTGCGCCGCGGCATCACCGCGCGCCAGATCATGACCAAGGAGGCGTTCGAGAACGCGATCGCGGTCGTGATGGCGTTCGGCGGCTCGACGAACGCCGTGCTGCACCTGCTCGCGATCGCCAACGAGGCGGAGGTCGAGCTGACGCTCGACGACTTCGCGCGGGTGGCCGCGCGCGTGCCGCACCTGGGTGACCTCAAGCCCTTCGGTCGCTACGTGATGAACGACGTGGACCGGATCGGGGGCGTGCCGGTGGTGATGAAAGCGCTGCTGGACGCCGGGCTGCTGCACGGCGACGCGCTGACGGTCACGGGGCGCACCGTGGCGGAGAACCTCGCCGAGGTGGCGCCGCCCGACCCGGACGGGAAGATCCTGCGGGCGTTGGACGACCCGATCCACCGCACGGGCGGCATCACGATCCTGCGCGGGTCGCTCGCCCCGGACGGCGCGGTGGTCAAGAGCGCAGGGTTCGACTCGGACGTGTTCGAGGGGACGGCGCGCGTCTTCGAGCGGGAACGGGCCGCGCTCGACGCTCTCGAGGACGGCACGATCACGGCCGGCGACGTGGTGGTGATCCGCTACGAGGGACCCAAGGGCGGCCCGGGCATGCGGGAGATGCTCGCGATCACGGGTGCCATCAAGGGTGCCGGGCTCGGCAAGGACGTCCTGCTGCTCACCGACGGCCGGTTCTCGGGCGGGACGACGGGCCTGTGCGTCGGGCACGTCGCGCCCGAGGCGGTCGACGCGGGGCCGATCGCGTTCGTGCGCGACGGGGACCGGGTCAGGCTGGACATGTCGTCGGCGACGCTCGACCTGCTCGTCGACCCGGAAGAGCTCGCCTCCCGCCGCGAAGGGTGGCAGCCGCTGCCGGCGCGCTACACCCGCGGGGTGCTCGGGCGGTACGCACGCATGGTCGGCTCGGCGTCGGTCGGAGCCGTCCTGGGCTGAGCGCAGCGCGACCACGCGACCGGCAGTTCGGACCGCGAGACGGTGATCCACGATGCGAGACGGGGTTCCACGTGCGTGACAAGCCGCGGACGGTGCCGTAAGGTCCCGACCGTGCGGACGCTCGTCGTACTCAGCCAGGCGTAGGCCGGGACCAGCCCACCTACGCCGACCCCTCGCCGTGCCCATCAGGGCCGAGGGGTTTTTTCATGCCAGGGGCCGGAAGGTCCACCCGCACGCACGAGACACAGGAGAGCAACGATGGCCCAGGGCTCCCACCCGGCGCCCCCGACGGGGGAGCGTCGCACCTCGCAGGCGGCGACGGTCACCCCCGCGGATCTCCGCCCGGCACCGCCGCAGGAGATGACCGGCGCCGAGGCGATCGTCCGGTCGCTCGAGCACGCCGGCGTCGACACCGTCTTCGGGATCCCCGGCGGCGCGATCCTGCCGACCTACGACCCGCTGATGGACTCCACCAAGCTCCGGCACGTCCTGGTGCGTCACGAGCAGGGCGCGGGTCACGCCGCCGAGGGTTACGCCTACACCTCCGGCAAGGTCGGCGTGTGCATGGCGACGTCGGGCCCCGGGGCCACCAACCTGGTCACCGCGATCGCCGACGCGAACATGGACTCGGTCCCGATGGTGGCGATCACCGGCCAGGTGGCTGCCTCGCTGATCGGCACGGACGGGTTCCAGGAGGCCGACATCGTGGGCATCACGATGCCGGTCACGAAGCACAACTTCCTGGTGACGGACCCCGACGAGATCCCGCGCACGATCGCCCAGGCGTTCCACATCGCCGCGACGGGGCGGCCGGGACCGGTGCTCGTGGACATCGCCAAGTCGGCGATGCAGGCGCGGACCACGTTCGCCTGGCCCACCGACCTCGACCTTCCCGGCTACCACCCGGTCACCAAGCCGCACGCGAAGCAGGTGCGTGAGGCCGCCCGGCTGCTGGCCACCGCGCGCCGACCCGTGCTGTACGTCGGCGGCGGTGCGGTGCGCTCGGGTGCAGCGGCCGAGCTGCGCCGGCTGGTGGACGAGTCCGGCGCGCCCGCGGTGACCACGCTCATGGCGCGCGGCGTGCTGCCGGACACCCACCCGCAGAACCTCGGCATGCCCGGGATGCACGGCACGGTCCCCGCGGTGGCTGCGCTGCAGAAGGCGGACCTGATCGTGGCGCTGGGCACTCGGTTCGACGATCGCGTGACGGGGAAGCTCTCGTCGTTCGCCCCGCACGCCACGGTCGTGCACGCCGACATCGACCCTGCAGAGATCGGCAAGAACCGCCGCGTCGACGTGCCGATCGTCGGCGACCTGCGCGAGGTCATCGCAGACCTGCTGCCCGAGCTCGCACGTGAGCACGCCCAGCACGGCAAGCCGGACCTCGAGCACTGGTGGAAGCAGATCGAGGACTGGCGCGAGACCTTCCCGCTCGGCTACTCCGAGACCGAGGACGGTCTGCTCGCCCCGCAGCACGTGATCAGCCGCATCGGTGAGCTGGCCGGCCCCGAGGCGGTGTACGTCGCCGGCGTGGGCCAGCACCAGATGTGGGCGTCGCAGTTCATCTCCCACCAGCGCCCCGGCGGCTGGATCAACTCCGGCGGTCTGGGGACCATGGGCTTCGCGGTGCCCGCCGCGCTGGGGGCCAAGGTCGGAGACCCGGACCGGATGGTCTGGGCGATCGACGGCGACGGCTGCTTCCAGATGACCAACCAGGAGCTGGCCACGGCCACGATCAACGAGATCCCGATCAAGGTCGCGGTGATCAACAACTCCTCGCTGGGCATGGTCCGGCAGTGGCAGACGCTGTTCTACGAGTCGCGCTACTCCAACACCGACCTGCACACCGGCCACGGCACCGTGCGGATCCCGGACTTCGTCACGCTCGCCGAGGCCTACGGTGCGGCCGGGATCCGAGTGGAGTCCAAGGCCGAGGTGGACGATGCGATCAAGCGCGCGATGGAGATCGACGACCGTCCGGTGGTCGTGGACTTCACGGTGTCCCGCGACGCCATGGTGTGGCCGATGGTGGCCGCCGGCGTGAGCAACGACGAGATCCAGTACGCCCGCGGCATCAGCCCGGCATGGGACCGGGAGGAGTGAGCGGAATGACCCGCCTCGAGGAAGCAGGTGCAGCATGAGTCGGCACACCCTGTCCGTCCTGGTGGAGAACAAGCCAGGCGTGCTCACCCGGGTCGCCGGGTTGTTCGCGCGGCGCGCGTTCAACATCCACTCCCTGGCCGTGGGCCCGACGGAGCACCCGGACATCTCCCGGATCACGGTCGTGGTCGACGTCGACGAGCTCCCGCTCGAGCAGGTCACCAAGCAGCTCAACAAGCTGGTGAACATCATCAAGATCGTCGAGCTCGAGCCGGACGCTGCGGTGCAGCGCGAGCTGCTGCTCGTCAAGGTCCGTGCCGACGTGTCCACCCGGGCACACGTGCTCGAGGTGGTGCAGCTGTTCCGTGCGCACGTCGTCGACGTCGTGCCGGACGCCGTGACCGTCGAGGCGACCGGCAGCCCCGCCAAGCTCGAGGCCCTGCTCGCGGCGCTCGAGCCGTTCGGGGTCCGCGAGATCGTGCAGTCCGGGATCGTGGCCATCGGTCGCGGGTCCCGCTCGATCACGGACCGGGCCCTGGAACGCGTGATGCGCTCGGCCTGACCGGGCCTACCCTCGGCACGGGTGCCGCGTGCCGGACCCACCCTCGAACCCCAGCCCTCGAACCGACCAAGGAGACCCTCCCGTGGCAGAGCTGTTCTACGACGACGACGCCGACCTGTCGATCATCCAGTCCAAGAAGGTCGCCGTCATCGGCTACGGCAGCCAGGGGCACGCCCACGCCCTCAACCTGCGCGACTCCGGTGTCGACGTGCGCGTCGGCCTGCGGGACGGCTCGCCCTCGGCCGCCAAGGCGACCGACCAGGGCCTGCCGGTCAAGCCCGTCGCCGACGCGGTTGCGGAGGCCGACGTGGTCGTGGTCCTGGCGCCCGACCAGGTGCAGCGCCACCTGTACCGCGACGAGATCGCGCCGAACCTGCGGGACGGGGCCGCGCTGGTCTTCGGACACGGGTTCAACATCCGGTTCGGCTACATCCAGCCCGCCGCGGGCATCGACGTCGTGATGATCGCGCCCAAGGGCCCGGGCCACCTGGTGCGCCGCGAGTACGAGGCCGGTCGTGGCGTCCCGGTGATCGTCGCGGTCGAGCAGGACGCGTCGGGCGGCGCGTGGGACCTCGCGCTGTCCTACGCCAAGGCGATCGGTGGCCTGCGTGCCGCGGGCATCAAGACCACGTTCACCGAGGAGACGGAGACCGACCTGTTCGGCGAGCAGGCGGTGCTGTGCGGCGGGACGTCGCAGCTGGTCCAGTACGGCTTCGAGGTCCTGACGGAGGCCGGCTACCAGCCCGAGGTCGCGTACTTCGAGGTCCTGCACGAGCTCAAGCTGATCGTCGACCTGATGATCGAGGGCGGCATCGCCAAGCAGCGGTGGAGCGTGTCGGACACCGCCGAGTACGGCGACTACGTGTCCGGCCCCCGGGTCATCGACCCGCACGTCAAGCAGAACATGAAGGACGTGCTGTCCGACATCCAGTCGGGGGCGTTCGCGGCCCGCTTCATCGCCGACCAGGACGCCGGCGCGCCGGAGTTCACGGCGCTGCGGGCCAAGGGCGAGGCGCACCCGATCGAGGCGACCGGCCGCGAGCTGCGCAAGATGTTCGCCTGGATCAAGCCGACCGACGCGGACTACACCGAGGGCCACGCGGCCCGCTGAGCCGCTCGATCGCGCGATGGACGACATGCCGGACGGGTCGGTGGGCGAGGCGCGCACCGACCCGGACGAGCTGCTCGCGTTCTGGGAGACCGCACGCTTCCGCGGCAAGGTCGTCCGCACCCCGGAGGTGACCGGCCTGGGCGTCGCGGGAACCCTGGTGCCGCCGGCCTGGTCCTTCGGCGACACGCCGGAGCTCGCCGACGCGCTGCTGGCGCTGGTCCTGGACGGCCGGAAGACGGCGACGGCCACGGCCGTGGTCGAGTTCGAGGCGGCCGGGGAGCCGCTGCCGGTGGTCGGCGACCTGTCGATCGTGCTCGACGGTCTCGGGCGGCCGCGGGCGCTGCTGCGCACCACGGCCGTGCGGCGCGTGCGGTTCGCCGACGTGGACGCGGCGCACGCCGCGGCCGAGGGCGAGGCCGACGGGTCGCTGGAGTCCTGGCGCACCGATCACGAGCGGTACTGGCGTCGGGTGCTGCCGGCGCTCGGGACGCAGGTCGGGCCAGACCTGGAGCTCGTGCTCGAGCGGTTCGAGCTGCGGTACCCGACGGCGCGGGACGGCTGAGCCTCGGGCGTCCGAGATGCAAGATGTCCGTCCCGAGGAGTGGGACGGACGATACGTTGGAGGAATGGATCACATGCGGCTCGCGGTCATCCCCGGCGACGGGATCGGTACGGAGGTCGTCGATCAGGGGCTGGCGGCCTTGGAGGCCGCTCTCGCGGGTAGCGGCACCGTGGTCGAGACCACCCAGCTGGACCTGGGGGCGCGCCGCTGGCACGCCACCGGTGACACCCTGACCGACGCGGACCTGGCCACCATCCGTGAGCACGACGCGATCCTGCTCGGGGCCATCGGTGACCCGAGCGTTCCGTCCGGTGTGCTGGAGCGCGGGCTGCTGCTGCGCCTGCGATTCGAGCTGGACCACTACGTCAACCTGCGGCCCGGCCGGCTGTACCCCGGGGTGCGCTCCCCGCTCGCGGAGCCGGGCGACGTCGACTTCGTCGTCGTCCGCGAGGGCACCGAAGGTCCGTACGTCGGCAACGGCGGCTCGATCCGGCGCGGCACTGCGCACGAGGTCGCCAACGAGGTCAGCGTCAACACCGCCTTCGGGGTCGAGCGCGTGGTGCGCGACGCCTTCGCCCGCGCCGCGGCACGTCCACGCCGGCACCTGACGCTCGTGCACAAGCACAACGTGCTGGTGCACGCCGGCGACCTGTGGCGGCGCACGGTCGAGGCCGTCAACGCCGAGTTCCCCGACGTCACGACCGACTACCTGCACGTCGACGCGGCGACCATCTTCATGGTCACCAAGCCCTCGCGGTTCGACGTGATCGTCACCGACAACCTGTTCGGCGACATCCTCACGGACCTGGCCGGTGCGGTGGTCGGCGGGATCGGCCTGGCGGCCTCGGGCAACATCAACCCGGACCGCACCGCCCCGTCGATGTTCGAGCCGGTGCACGGCTCGGCACCGGACATCGCCGGTCAGGGCAAGGCCGACCCCACGGCGACGATCCTGTCGGTCGCCCTCATGCTCGAGCACCTCGGCCGGCCCGAGGCCGCCGCCCGCGTGGAGCAGGCGGTCGCGGCCGACCTCGCCGCGCGCGGCGATCGGGCGCGCTCGACGGCGCAGGTCGGCGCGGAGATCGCCGAACGGATCCGCGGCTAGCCGGGTCGCACGGCGCGCCCGCACGGGTGCTGAGGGAGGCGAGATGACGAGCAGCTCCGGGGCCCTGCCCCCCGTGCCGGAGTTCGCGCTGCACCCCAACCCGCATCCCGTGCCGCCGGACGCTCGTGCCGCGGCACTGGAGGCACCGCGGTTCGGTGCCGTGGTCACCGACCACATGGCGCGCATGACCTGGACGTCCGAGGATGGCTGGCTCGACCGGCGGGTCGAACCGTACGCGCCGCTCGCGCTCGAGCCCGCGGCGCTCGTGCTGCACTACGGCCAGGAGATCTTCGAGGGACTCAAGGCGTACCGGCACCCGGACGGGTCGGTGTGGGGTTTCCGCCCGGAGGCCAACGCGGCGCGCTTCGCGGCCTCGGCCCGCCGGATGGCGCTGCCCGAGCTCCCGGTCGAGGACTTCCTCGCCTCCGTCCGAGCCCTGGTGACCGTCGACCAGGCGTGGGTGCCGCCGGCCGACGACGCGAGCCTGTACCTGCGTCCCGTGATGTTCGCGTCCGAGCCGAACCTGCTGGTCAGAGCCGCGCGGCGGGTGGAGTACGTGGTGATCGCGTCGCCGGCCGGCGCGTACTTCGCGGGTGGCGCGGCGCCCGTGTCGATCTGGGTGGCCCAGGACCTGCACCGCGCGAGCCCGGGCGGCACTGGCGCGGTCAAGACGATGGGGAACTACGGTGCCTCACTCGCCTCGCAGGCCGAGGCGTACCGGCACGGCTGCGAGCAGGTGTGCTTCCTGGACGCCGTGAGCGGCCGCAACCTCGAGGAGCTCGGCGGGATGAACCTGGTGGCGGTGCGTGCCGACGGCACGGTGCTGACGCCCGCCCTGGACGGGGCCATCCTCCCGGGCATCACGCGCGACGCGGTGCTGAGGCTGCTCGCCGCGGACGGTCACGAGGTGGTCGAACGCGCGCTGCCGCTCGAGGAGGTCCTGGCCGGGCTGGCGTCGGGGGAGGTGACCGAGCTGTTCGCGTGCGGGACCGGCGCGGGGGTCAGTCCCATCGGCCGTCTCGTCGGCCACGGGTTCGACGCCCGGGTCGCGGACGGCGGCGTCGGGCCGGTGACGGCCCGGGTGCGCGCGCAGCTCATGGACATCCAGCACGGCCGCGCGCCCGACGAGCGCGGCTGGATGGTCCGGTGGGTGTGATCGCCGCCCACCCCGGTAACGTCTGAGCGAGTTCCGCGGGCACGGACGCCCCCGGTCGAAGGGATCGAGATGAGCACGCAGGGTGCCACCACCGCCGACGCGTTCGAGCGTCGGCTCACGCCGTCGCCGCGCACCGAGGCCGAACGCGCGGCGCTGGTCGCCGAGCCGACCTTCGGTGTCGTCTTCACGGACCACATGGCCAGGATGACCTGGACCGTCACCGACGGTTGGGGTGCGCGACGCCTCGAGCCGTACGGCCCGCTCCAGCTCGACCCCGCGTCGGCCGTCCTGCACTACGGCCAGGAGATCTTCGAAGGGCTCAAGGCATACCGGCACGCCGACGGTTCGGTGTGGACGTTTCGGCCGTGGGCCAACGCGGCGCGGTTCGCGGCCTCGGCGCGGCGCCTGGCGCTCCCGGAGCTGTCCGTCGAGGACTTCCTGGGCTCGATCGAGGCTCTGGTGGACGTCGATGCCGCGTGGGTGCCGGGAGCGGAGGAGACCAGCCTCTACCTGCGTCCGTTCATGTTCGCCTCCGAGGCCTTCCTCGGCGTCCGGCCGGCGCGCACCGTGGAGTACCTGCTCATCGCCTCTCCCGTCGGCCCGTACTTCTCCGGTGGCGTGCAGCCGGTGTCCATCTGGGTCGCCGAGGACTACCACCGCGCCGGACCGGGCGGCACGGGGGCGGCCAAGTGCGGCGGCAACTATGCGGCGTCCCTGCTGCCGCAGCAGGAGGCGTACCAGCGGGGCTGCGAGCAGGTGTGCTTCCTGGACGCCGCCACGGGCACGCTCCTGGAGGAGCTGGGCGGCATGAACGTCATGGTCGTCCGCCGGGACGGCAGCGTCGTCACCCCGGCCCTGAGCGGCACGATCCTGGAGGGCGTCACGCGGGACTCGGTCCTCACGCTGCTGCGCGAGGGCGGTCACGAGGTCGTCGAGCGCGACCTGCCGCTGGGTGAGGTGCTCGAGGGCCTGCGGACGGGCGAGGTGACAGAGGTGTTCGCGTGCGGCACCGCGGCCGTGGTCACCCCGATCGGTCGGCTCGCGGGCGAGGGCTTCGACCTCCAGGTCAACGGCGGAAAGACCGGCACGGTCACGACGGCGGTGCGCCACCAGCTCACCGCGATCCAGTACGGGCGTGCGGCGGACCCGCACGGCTGGATGCACCGGCTGGCCTGAGTGGTGGCGCCTGAGTCGGCACCCGAGCAGCCGGACCGGCACGAGACCCCCGCCGAGCGGGCCGACCGGAACTGGACCGAGCTGCTCGCCGAGCTGCGGGTGCTGCAGACCGGTGCGCAGATCCTGGTCGGGTTCCTGCTCACGATCCCGTTCCAGAGCCGGTTCAGCGACCTCGACACGTACCAGCGCACGTCGTACCTCGTGCTGGTGATCCTCGCGGCGCTGTCCACCGTGCTGATCGTCGCGCCGGTGAGCATGCACCGGGCCCTGTTCGCCCGGCACCGCAAGCCGGAGCTGGTCCGGGTCGCCGCACGGTTCGCGCGGGGCGGGCTCGTCTGCCTGGCGCTCGTGCTCGTGGGAGCGCTCATGCTCATCATGGATCTCGTGGTGTCGCGCGAGGCGGGACGGTGGGTGGCCGCGGGACTGCTGGTGGTGATCGGTGTGACCTGGTGGGCCGTGCCCCGGTCGTTGGCGAGGCGCACACGGCTCGACCCGCAGGGACGCTGATCACGTCGTCTCCGGCTCACTCGCGGCCCACATGCCACCGTGGTCGCGGCCGCTCAGCGCCGCGCACGGTCAGGTCGCGACGTACCGACGCTGCCCGACGACCGACCTCGTCGTCGTGGACGCCCTCTTTGCCGTGCGACGCTGCTGTGGCATCATGCCCGCGTGACTCGGTTCCACCTCATTATCGAGTAGCGCGTTCGGCACCAGCCGGACGCGCAGACCTCCCGTGACCTCGGGGGGTCTTTTTGTTGGCCGAGGCACCACCCCTCGCCCCGGCCCCGTCGTCCAGGACCCGGCACCACCCGCCGCCGGCACCCGCGTACCGTGGACGACGCTTGACTGACGACCCCGCCGGTGCCGGTGCCGACGGACATCTCGAGGAGACCCGGTGGACAACACCTTCGACGTCTACGACACGACCCTGCGCGACGGGGCTCAGCAGGAGGGCATGAACCTGTCGGTCGCCGACAAGCTGATCATCGCCCCCCTGCTCGACGAGCTCGGCGTGGGGTTCATCGAGGGGGGCTGGCCCGGGGCGATCCCCAAGGACACCGAGTTCTTCAAGCGCGCGGACAAGGAGCTGGACCTTGTCAACGCCGAGCTCGTCGCCTTCGGTTCCACGCGCAAGGCCGGAGTGAGGGCGGCCGAGGACACCCAGGTGCGCGCTCTGCTGGACAGCGAGGCGCCCGTCGTGACGCTGGTCGCCAAGAGTGACATCCGGCACGTCGAGCGTGCCCTGCGCACGACCGGCGAGGAGAACCTCGCGATGATCGCCGACACGGTCTCGTACCTGCGTGGCCAGGGCAGGCGCGTGGTGCTCGACGCCGAGCACTTCTTCGACGGCTTCCGCTACGACCCCGACTATGCGGTGGCCTGCGCCGTGGCCGCGTTCGAGGCAGGTGCCGAGACGGTCGTGCTGTGCGACACCAACGGCGGGATGATCCCGGACTGGGTGCACGAGATCGTCACGTCGGTGCGGGAGCGCACCGACGGCAGGCTCGGCATGCACGCGCACAACGACTCCGGGTGCGCCGTCGCCAACACGCTGGCTGCGGTCAGCGCGGGCGCGGTGCACGTGCAGGGCACGGTGAACGGCTACGGCGAACGCACCGGGAACGCCGATCTGCTCACCGTGGTGGCCAACCTGGAGCTCAAGCACGGGCGTTCGCTGCTCGCCGGCGGTGGGCTCAAGGAGATGACCCGCATCTCGCACGCGATCAGCGAGCTGACGAACATCACCCCGTTCGCGCGCCAGCCGTACGTGGGCGCGAGCGCGTTCGCGCACAAGGCCGGCCTGCACGCGAGCGCGATCAAGGTCGACCCGGACATGTACCAGCACGCCGACCCACTGGCGGTCGGCAACGACATGCGCATGCTGGTCTCGGACATGGCGGGGCGCGCGTCGATCGAGCTCAAGGGCCGGGAGCTGGGGTACGACCTCACCGGCCGCGGCGAGCTGTTGTCCCGGATGACCACGCGCGTCAAGGACGCCGAGGCGCAGGGCTACACGTACGACGCGGCCGACGCGTCCTTCGAGCTCCTGCTGCGTGAGGAGCTCGACGGAGCGCGGCCGAGCTTCTGGACCACGGAGTCGTGGCGGGTGTTCGTCGAGACGGTGCCGGGCGACCCGACGGTCGCCGGCAGCGAGGCGACCGTCAAGATGCACGTCGGCGGCGAGCGGGTCATCGCCACCGGCGAGGGTAACGGGCCGGTCAACGCGCTGGACCATGCGCTCCGCAAGGCGGTGTCGCCCACCTACCCGGAGGTCGACCGGTTCGAGCTGATCGACTTCAAGGTGCGGATCTTGGACACCGACCACGGCACCGACGCCACGACGCGGGTCCTGGTGGAGACCATGGACACGCACGCGGAGACCACCTGGATGACCGTCGGGGTGGGTCCGAACGTGGTCGAGGCGTCCTGGGAGGCACTCGTCGACTCGCTCGTGTTCGGTCTGCTGCGGGCTGGCGTCGCGTCGCGGTCCTGAGGTCGCCGGGTCATCGGCGGGCGACGACGTGGAAGACGTGCCAGTGCCTGGGCCCGACGTAGGAGGTCCCGTCGGCGTCCTCTTCGCGCCAGTGCACCACCTCCAGGCCGTCCAGCAGGGTGCGCACCTGCTCGGCGGTGTGGAAGGTCATCTCCGGGTCGCCGAACGCGTCGTCACGCGGGCCGAACAGCTGGCAGGCCAGCACCCCGCCAGGGCGTAGCGCTCCGACGGCCGCGGCCCACAGCGCGTCGAACGCGTGCGGGGGGCAGTAGGGCAGCGCGTACGAGGAGTGCACCAGGTCGGCCGGTGGCAGCGGGGGGAGCGCGGCGAAGTCGGCGTGCACGGTGTGCAGGCGGCCGGCCGGCAGTCCGGAGGACCTCGTCGTCAGCCTTTCCAGCGCGGCCCTCTCGCCGTCCAGCGCGTGCACCGTCCAGCCCTCAGCGAGCAGCTCGGCCACCTCGATGCCTTCGCCACAGCCGAGGTCGACGGCAACGGGTCGGCGTCCGTCGGGTGGCTGTGCAGCGCGGAGCGCCAGGCCGAGCGAGGCCCGCGGGGTGCGGCCCCACTGGTGGGCGTTGTACTCGTCCCAGCTGACGTCGTGCGGCACGTGCGCACCCTAGCCGTGCCCGGGGTCGAGGAGTCGGGTACCGGGACCCAGGTCCGCAGACGTCGGCGGCGTCGAAGGGTGTGATGGAGAGACGCGGGCTCGTGAGCGGTCACCTACCGCGTGGGGTGTGCTCGCGCACCCGCTGCCGGGCTCGCGGCCGCACGACTTCGAGGAGGATGTCGATGGCACGAGTAGTGATCCTGGGGGCCGGGATCGCGGGGCACACCGCGGCCCTGCACCTGCGTCGGATGCTCGGCAAGGAGCACGACGTGGTCGTGGTCTCGCCGAGCTCGAGGTGGAACTGGATCCCGTCGAACATCTGGGTCGGCGTCGGCAAGATGACAGCCGACCAGGTGGTCTTCCCGCTCGCGCCGGTCTACCGGCGCACGGGGATCGAGTTCCACCAGGCCCTCGCGACCACGATCTTCCCCGAGGGCACCGCGGACGAGCCCCGGCCGCAGGTCGAGGTCCGTTCGACCGAGCCGGGCAGCGAGGGTCGCACCGAGCGGCTGGCCTACGACTACCTCATCAACGCGACCGGCCCGACGCTCAACTTCGCGGCCACGCCGGGCCTGGGCCCCGACGGCAACTCGCTGTCGGTGTGCACGGCGTCGCACGCGACCGAGACCGCCGGTGCGCTCGAGCAGATCGTCGCGGAGCTCGCCAAGGGTGCGAAGAAGACCATCGTCATCGGCACGGGCCACGGCACCTGCACGTGCGAGGGCGCGGCGTTCGAGTACACGTTCAACGTCGAGCACGAGCTCCGTCGGCGCGGTGTGCGCGACAACGCCGAGATCATCTACCTGTCCAACGAGTACGAGCTCGGCGACTTCGGCGTCGGCGGCATGAGCTTCACACAGATGGGGTTCACGACGTCGTCGAAGACGTGGACGGAGTCGCTGTTCCGTGAGCGGGGCGTCAAGGCGATCCTGCGCGCGCACGTGCAGAAGGTCGAGCCCGGTGTCGTGCACTACGAGCAGCTGGACGGCAGCGTGCACACCCTGCAGTTCGACTTCGCGATGCTCCTGCCACCGTTCCGTGGGGCGGACCTGACGGCGTTCGACAAGGACGGCGCCGACATCACGAGCACGCTGTTCGCACCGAACGGCCTGACCAAGGTCGACGCGGACTACACGCCGAAGCCGTACGAGGAGTGGTCGGCGGAGGACTGGCCCACCACGTACCGGAACCCGACGTACCCGAACATCTTCGCGCCCGGGATCGCGTTCGCCCCACCGCACCCGATCTCGGTGCCCCGCACGAGCCCGAGCGGCACCGTCATCACCCCGGCGCCGCCGCGCACCGGTATGCCGTCGGGGATCATGGCCAAGACCGTGGCCCTGACCATCAAGGAGCTCATCGAGAAGGGTGAGCAGGCCCACGCCCACACGGCGTCGATGGCGCGGATGGGCGCGGCCTGCGTCGCATCCGCCGGCACCGGTCTGCGGCACGGCTCGGCCGCCGCGATGACGATGTTCCCGGTGGTCCCGGACTGGACGAAGTACCCGACGACCGGGCGCGACGTGAAGGGGACGTCCGGCGAGATCGGCCTGGCCGGGCACTGGATCAAGGCCATGCTGCACTACCTGTTCCTCTGGAAGGCCAAGGCTCGGCCGCTGTGGTTCCTCATCCCCGAGTGACGACCGACGCCCACGAACGGAGCTGACATGCCCGACCAGACCGCTGCCGAGGCCATCGCCTCGTCGCCGCTGCCGACGCCCCGCACCCTCGCCCGCCGGCGCAACGTCGCCTACCAGCTGATCCGGTTCGCCGCGATCAACCTCAAGATGATGCGCGTGATCGCCCGCGGCCACGGCTGAGCCCGGCCGGGCCCCGGGCAGGGAGACGAGGCCCCGATGAGCAGTGGTCTCCCCGGCCCGCGCTGACCCGGACCGCCGGGGGCCGGGTCAGCGGACGATGCTCAGGAGCTCGGTGGCGGCCGGGCCGGGGCGCTGGGTTCGCCAGACGGCGCGCAGCGACCGCCGTAGGTCCACGTCGACCGGGACCTCGACGAGCCTGCCCTCGGCGAGGTCGGCAGCGACGGCGAGGACGCTGAGCACGGCCGGCCCCGCGCCGGCCGTGGCGGCCGCGCGCACGGCGCTCGTGGAGGACAGCTCGAGCACGGGCGGCACAGGCGCCGGCGCGCCGGCCGCGGACAGCGCGGCCTCGAGGTGCGCGCGCGTGCCGGACGCCGGCTCGCGCTGCACGAGCCGCGTCCCGGCGAGCTCGCCGGCGGGGACCGGGGTCGTGCGCGTGGCCCACGGGTGGCCCGGGGCGACCACCACCGCGAGCCGGTCGCGGCCGACCACGCGGGAGTGCAGCGAACGCGGCGACGTGGGGCCCTCGACGAAGCCGAGGTCGACGCTGCCCTCGGACACCGCCTGCTCGACGCGCCACGAGTTCATCGCGTCCAGCGTGACCGTGGTGCTCGGGTGCGCGGCGGCGAAGCGCGCGAGCCACTGCGGCAGCAGGTGCTCGGCGACCGTGAGCGAGGCGGCGACCCGGAGCCGGGTGGCCGCATCGCCGCGCAGCGAGCCCAGTCCTGCGGCCAGTGCCGAGGCCGAGTCCAGCACCCCGTCGGCCCACTCGGCGACCAGGGTTCCCGCCGGCGTCAGGTGCGACCCGCGAGGTCCGCGCGCGACGAGGGTCGTGCCGGCCGCCCGCTCCATCGCCCGCACGCGTGCCGTCACGGCCGGTTGGCTGAGCCCCAGCAGCGCGGCCGCCGTGGACAGGCTGTGGCCGTCGCCCACCGCGCGCAGCACGGCGAGCGAGACGAGGTCGGGAACGGACCGTAGGGCGTGCGGGTCCAGCCGCAGCGGCGAGGGCACCGGCTCACTCTACCTGGAGCCATCAGCGGGACTGATGGGCTGTTCGGCGAGACGGGGCTTCCGAGCGGGGTCGCCGCCCCACCAGGGTGGAGAGCGTCCAGCCCTGAGGGAGGAGCCCCCATGCCAGGCGATCATCCGCTCGCCCCCGAGGTCGTCACCTCGGGGGTGGCGCTCACCGTCGACCCGCCTCCAGTCCCCCCCGGCCGGGCCGACGGCGTGCGGCGGCTGGTGCCGGGACTGCTGGCCGTGGCCGGGGCGACGGCCGTGGCGTTCGCGGTCCAGCACGTCGTGCCCGGCCTCGGGTCGACGACGGTGGCCGTGGTGCTCGGTGCCCTCGCCGCGAACCTGGGCCTGCACCGGACCGCGCTGCACCCGGGCACGGCGTTCGCTGCCAAGCGCCTGCTGCGCGCCGGGGTGGTGCTGCTGGGCTTCCAGCTGTCGCTGGCGCAGGTTGCGGGGCTTGGCCTGGGCGGTCTTGCCGTGGTGGCCACCACGGTGACGATCACGTTCTTCGGGACCCAGGGGCTCGGGCGGCTGCTCGGGCTGGGACGCGCTCGCTCGCTCCTGGTGGCGACCGGGTTCTCGATCTGCGGGGCGTCCGCCGTCGGCGCGATGAAGGAGGTCGCGGGTGGCGACGAGGAGGATGCGGGCATCGCGATCGCGCTGGTCACCCTGTGCGGGTCGCTCGCGATCCTCGCGCTGCCGCCGCTGCGCGGTCTGCTGGGCCTGGACGTCACCTCGTTCGGCTCGTGGGTCGGTGCGAGCGTGCACGACGTCGGGCAGACCGTTGCCACCGCGAACCGTGTGCCGGGCGCCCTGACCGCCGCCGTCGTGGTCAAGCTCAGCCGCGTGGTGCTGCTGGCTCCGCTGGTGGCCGGTGTCGGGCTGGTGCGGCGCCGTGCGCTCGCCGCGGCACCAGGCCGACGTCCCGCTCCGCTGCCGTTGTTCGTCGCCGGCTTCCTCGCCGCTATCGGCCTGGCCAGCACCGGGTGGCTGCCCGCGGCGGCGCTCGGTGTCGCCCACACGGGACAGCAGGTGCTGCTCACTGCGGCACTCGTGGGGCTGGGCACCGGTATCCATCTGAAGGTGCTGCGCCGCACCGGTGGCCGCGCCCTGACGCTCGGCCTGCTCTCCTGGCTCCTGGTGGCCGCGGTCGCCTATGCCGGCGTCCGCCTCACCGGAGCCTGACCCCCGCCCTGCCAACTCGCGGCGTTGCGCCCACGTCGCGGCGGTGCGCCCACGTCGCGGCGTTGCGCCCACGTCGCGGCGGTGCGCCCACGTCGCGGCGCCCCGGACGCCGCGATCTGCGGCTTGCGCCGCGACATCCACTGTGGGCCGCGGTCTGCGGGGGCGCGGCCCGCGGCGGGGAGACGCGGCGTCCGGCGAGTCGTAGGATGACTTGGTGCGTGGTGAGTACAAGGTTCCTGGCGGCAAGCTGGTCGCGGTCGACGTGGAGGTCGCCGACGGGCGACTGACCGGCGCCGCGGTCTCGGGCGACTTCTTCCTCGAGCCGGACACCGCGCTCGAGGACATCGACGCGGCGCTCGTCGGCCAGCCCGCCGACGCCGGGGTCGCGGACCTGACCCGGGTGGTGTCGGCCTCACTGGCCGACGACGTCGCAATGGTGGGCTTCAGTGCGGAGGCGGTCGCGATCGCGGTGCGCCGTGCGCTCGGGCATGCGACCCGGTGGGAGGACCACACCTTCGAGATCGTGCACGAGGGACCGCAGTCCCCGGCGATGCACATGGCGCTGGACCAGTCGATGGCCGAGGCCGTCGGGGCCGGCACCCGGCGCCCGACGCTGCGGATCTGGGAGTGGGGCGCACCGGCCGTGGTGATCGGCAGCTTCCAGTCGCTGTCCAACGAGGTCGACCCCGAGGGTGCGCAGCGGCACGGCATCACGGTGGTGCGCCGTATCTCCGGCGGGGGCGCGATGTTCATCGAGCCCGGCAACACGATCACGTACTCGCTGACCGTGCCCGCCTCGTTGGTGGAGGGCCTGAGCTTCGAGCGCTCCTACGCCTTCCTGGACGACTGGGTGATCGGCGCGCTCGGCGACCTCGGGATCGAGGCGCGCCACGTGCCGCTCAACGACATCGCCTCGCCCGCCGGCAAGATCGCCGGCGCCGCGCAGAAGCGGCTGGCCAGCGGCGCCGTCCTGCACCACGTGACGATGGCATACGACATCGACGCCATGAAGATGCTCGAGGTGCTGCGCATCGGCCGGGAGAAGATCTCGGACAAGGGCACGACGAGTGCGAACAAGCGGGTCGACCCGCTGCGCTCGCAGACCGGCATGGCGCGTGCGGACGTCATCACGTCCTTCAAGGCCTCGTTCCGGGCCCGGTACCGCACCGTCGACGGCGAGGTGACCGCTGCCGAGCGGGCCAGGGCCGAGGATCTCGTGCGCACCCGGTTCGACACCCCGGAGTGGACCGCGCGGGTCCCCTGAGACGTCGCGCGGATGCGCCCCGCGCCCTGTCGTCCGATCCTGAGGCGATGACGACACAGCGCAACCGGAAAGTGATCGAGGCGCTCGTCGACCGCGCGGGCACCACCTGGGCGCAGGAGGCCGGCATCCGGCTCGCCGACGAGCCCGCCCCCCTCTACCAGCTCGCAGTGCTGTCCACGCTGCTGTCGGCCCGGATCGACGCGTCGATCGCCGCGGCCGCGGCTCGCGAGCTCTTCGCGGCGGGGATGGGGACCCCGCAGGGCATGCTCGACGCGACCTGGCAGGACCGCGTGGACGCGCTCGGCCGGGGGCACTACCGGCGGTACGACGAGCGCACCGCGACCATGCTCGGCCGCGGAGCCCGGTACGTGCTCGAGGAGTGGCGCGGTGACCTGCGCACCGTGCGCCCCGGGTCACCGGACCGTGTGGACCGCTTCCGGGCGGCCCTCGAGGTGCTGCCGGGCATCGGGCCGGCGGGCTCGGCGATCTTCTGCCGCGAGGTACAGGGCGTGTGGCCGGAGATCGCGCCGTTCGCCGACCGCGCCGTGGGCGACGGGGCGAGGTCGCTGGGACTCCCGCACACCGGGCGCGGCCTCGCGCCGTACGCCGACGACTTCCCGCGGCTCGCGGCGGCGCTGGTGCGCGCGGCGCGCGACGACTCGATCGTCGCCGAGGTCCGGGCTGCCTGACGGGTCCGGGCCCACCTCGGTCAGGCCGCGTGCCGACCGACGTGGTCGGACCGCTCGAGCGGCGTGATCTCGATGCTGTCGATGCCCTCGCCGAGCGCGGCGACCGCGGCCTCGGCCAGCGGGTGCTGGACGTCGGCCAGGAGACCGCGCAGCGCGGCGGCCGGCTCGACGGCCTGGGGCGTCCAGGCGTCATGCCGCAACAGCCGCCAGGCACCGCTGCGGTGCACCGCGTCGGGGTCGTGCCGGGCCACCAGCGCCTCGTACAGCCCGTCGTCCGCGATCAGGACGGCCCGCGCGACGTCGACCGGCAGGAACGGCTGGTCGCCGTGGTCTCGCAGGATGCTGCTGGGGACGTTCATCTCGTGCTCCGGTCCACTCGGGGTCGCCACGCTCATCGGCAGGCCGTGCAGACCATCAAGACAGTAGTGAGGATCGACATCCCGGCCGCCTCGACACTCCGCAGGTGCGTGCACCGGAGGAGAGCGCCGGGACCGACCGGGATGACGCGAGGTTCGACAACTCGTCGCGGCCCGCGGGCTCAGACCTGTCGCGGTCCGAACACGGCGGTGCCCACCCTCACCAGCGTCGCGCCTTCCGCGACGGCGAGCTCCAGGTCCCCGCTCATCCCCATCGACAGCACCGTGGCGCCCGCGGTCGCGGCCTGGCCCACCAAGGCGTCGCGCAGCTCGCGCAGCCGGGCGTAGCCGGCGCGTACCAGGCCCGTATCCGGAGAGTGGGCACCGATGGTCATCAGACCGGTGAGCCGCAGCCCCGGAAGCGCGGCGACCGAGGCGGCCAGATCCAGCGCGGCCTCCGGTGACACGCCGGACTTAGTCTCCTCCCCGGAGACGTTGACCTGGACCATGACCTCGAGGTCGCGGTCGGTCACCTCGCAGCGGCGGGACAGCCGCCGCGCCAGGTCGAGGTCGTCGACGCTCTGCACGCATCGTGCCCAGCGCAGCGCGGCGTTGACCTTGTTGGACTGCAGGTGGCCGATCACGTGCCACGTCGGGTCCAGGTCCGCGAGCTCGGGCGCCTTGGCCACCAGCTCCTGGACCCGGTTCTCGCCCAGCAGCGTCGCCCCGGCCTCGACCGCAGCGCGGACCACCGGTACCGGGGTCGTCTTGCTCGCCAGCAGCACCGCCACGTCGTCGGGCGACCGGCCGGCGGCGTCCGCGGCCGATGCGACACGCTCCGTCAGTGCCTGCCACCGCCGGGCGATCTCGGCTGTGGGGGAGTCGGTGCTGCTCACCCCCAGGAGGCTAGTGGCACGCTGGGCGCATGGACGCGAACCGGGAGGTCCTGGCGGAGGTCGTGCTCGCGGTCGAGCAGGCCGGGGAGGGGCGCTTGCTGGTCGGCGTCGACGGTGTCGACGGCGTCGGCAAGACCACGTTCGCCGACGCCCTCGCGCGCGAGCTCATCGCGCGGGGTCGCCACGTCGTGCGGGTCTGCCTGGACGACTTCCTGCACCCCGCCGCGGTCCGGCACGCACGCGGCCCGGACTCGCCGGAGGGGTTCTACCGGGACTCGGTGGACGTGGACGCGTTCCTCGTGGCCGTGGTCCGGCCGGTGCGCGTGGGTGAGCCGATCCGGACCGCGGTGTTCGACCACCGCGCGGACGCACCCATCGACGTGCCGCCCACGCCAGTGCCCGACGGCGGTGTGGTGGTGGTCGACGGCCTGTTCCTGCACCGCCGCGAGCTTGCCGCCGTCTGGGACGTCTCGGTGTTCCTGGACGCCCCGACCGAGGTGGCGCTGGCGCGGATGGCCGCGCGGGACGGCACGTCGCCGGACCCGCGGGTCCAGCGCAGGTACGTCCAGGGGCAGCGGCTCTACCTGGAGGAGTGCCGCCCGGCGCACCTGGCGACGGTGGTGGTCGACCTGGCCGACCTCCACGCCCCGCACGTCCTCCCGGGCGGCGAGGACTGACTCCACGCGCCCGCAGATCGCGGCGTCGGGCGCGGCCCGCGGCGTGCGGCGCGGTTCGCGGCGTCCCGTGCGCCGCATCTTGCGCCGGCGGCCGCGGTCTGCGCCGCCGGCCGCGAATCTCAGGGGGATCCCTGATCCGCTGGGGGGCCGGGTGCGGCACAGTGGTGGCGTGAACGCCGTCCTGAACGTGATCTGGCTGCTGCTGGCCGGGATCTGGCTCGCGCTGGGCTACGTGATAGCAGGGGTGATCTGCATGGTGCTGATCATCACCATCCCGTTCGGCATCGCGTCGTTCCGGATCGCCGGGTACGCGCTGTGGCCGTTCGGTCGCACCGTGGTGGACAAGCCCACCGCGGGCGCATGGTCGACCATCGGCAACGTGATCTGGCTGCTGGTGGCCGGTATCTGGCTTGCGATCGGGCACGTGATCACGGCGATCCCGCTGTTCGTGTCGATCATCGGGATCCCGCTCGGGATCGCGAACCTCAGGATGATCCCGATCTCGCTGCTGCCGCTGGGCAAGCAGATAGTCCCGGTGCGTGGCCCCTACCAGGCCGCCGCGTACCCGCCGGCCGGGTACGCCTACCCGCCCCGCTGAGCTCTCACCCCTCGAGCCGGAAGCCGATCTTCAGCGTGACCTGCACGTGCGCCACGGACTGGTCGGCCAGGTGCCCGCGGATGTCGGTCACCTCGAACCAGTCCAGGTTGCGGGTGGTCTGCGCCGCCCGCTCGACGGCGTTGTTGATGGCCGCGTCGATCCCCGCGGCCGAGGACCCGACGACCTCGACGACCTTGTAGACGTGCTCGGACATGGTGTGCCTCCTGCACCTCGTCGTGCGCTGACACCGGCACGCTAACCGGCCCCGCGCCCGGGCGCACTGGTGCGACACTCACGGTTCGGAGGGAGACGTGATAGCAGGGGGTCTGTCCGGCGTCGCGGTGGCGCTGCTCGGCGCGTCCGACTCGGTGGGCACCGTGGACGGGTCCGCTCGGCCGGCCGACGCGTCGGTCAGGTTCGGGACGCCCCACGCGTACTTCTCCTACTGGGCCACCCCCTCGGACTCGCCGACGGTCACCGACACGGACGTCGATCAGGGTCGCGGGCGGACGTGGCTGTCGGTGGAGCTCGTCGACGGCGTCGCCACGCAGGTCCTGGAGGTCGACGACGCCGGCCGGAGCGGGTCGCTCGGGGACTGGCCCTTCGGCGACCCGCGGGTCCTCGACGCGCTGCCCGCCGACGCCCTGGTCCTCACGGACGGGCGCTTCGGAGAGGCGTTCCGGGTCTCGGCAGACCGCACCACGGTCACGGCCTTGGGCGGCGAGGCGTCTGCCTCGTCCTCGCCGGGTACCTGCTGGCGCGCCCGCGACGGCGCTCGGTCGCCGGTCGCGCCGCCTCGGGTGGGCGCGACACCGACGGGTAGGCCGCGAGGATCGTCCTCCGGCGCGCGTGGGGGCGGTTGTCAGTCCCTGGCGATGGCGGCAACCACGGCGCCGGTGAGCGTGACCAGGTCGTCCGGCGCGAGGCCGATGTCCAGGCCGCGGCGGCCGCCTGAGACGTAGACCGTGTCGAACAGCACCACCGTCTCGTCGACGACCATGGGGTGTGCGGTCTTCTGCCCGAGCGGGGAGATGCCGCCGACCACGTAGCCGGTGACGCGCTCGGCCACCGCGGGGTCGGCCATGGCGGCCTTCTTGCCGCCCACCGCGGCGGCCAGCGCCTTGAGGTCCAGCTTCCCGGTGACCGGGACCACGGCGACCGTCAGGGTGCCGTCCACGTCAGCCATGAGGGTCTTGTAGACCTGCTCGGGTGGGATGCCCAGGACCTCGGCGGCCTCCAGGCCGTAGCCGACCGTGGTCGACGCGTCGTGCTCGTACGGGTGCACGGTGTGCGCGACCCCCGCACGTTCGAGGGCGACGATCGCCGGCGTCCCGGCCGGGTGCTTCGGCTTGGCCACGGACCGAGGGTAGCTGCGGCCGCGCGCGCCCGGGCTACAGCCGCCCGGCGTCCACCAGGTGCCAGACGGGCTCTCCGGCCTCGTCGGACGCGGCAAGGTCGACCACGGCGTCCAGGTGCCAGTCGTGGTGGCCCGCCGGGTCGTCGAGCAGCTGGCGGACCTCCCAGCGGTCCGGGTGCTCGGTGACGATGAGCAGGTGCGGGCCCCGTGCGTCGGCTCCCACCAGCAGCTCGTCGTGCTCGTCGAAGTACGGGTCGAGGGCGTCGCGCCAGCGGTGCGCCTGCCAGGCCGCGCCGTCGGCGTCGGTGTCGCCGAGTGCCCCGAGCTCGTCCCACCGCTCGCGGGCCACCAGCTCGACGCGCCGGAACAGTGCCCCGCGCACCATGGCGCGCAGCGCCCGCGGGGCGCCGGACAGCGTGGCGGGTGGCGGTGGTTCCTCGCCGGCGACGTCGCCACCCGCCGCCAGGCGTTCCCACTCGTCGAGCAGGCTCGAGTCGGTCCCGCGCACCACGACGCCCAGCCACTCGAGCAGCTCGGCGAACGCCTCGTC
Organism: Actinotalea lenta; assembly: GCF_030586465.1. GTDB lineage: Bacteria > Actinomycetota > Actinomycetes > Actinomycetales > Cellulomonadaceae > Actinotalea > Actinotalea lenta. Next base: position 2,813,228 of record NZ_JAUQYP010000001.1, on the reverse strand, counting down.
GCGCGCCTCGGGCGGGACGGTCTGGCGCAGCGCCCGGAACGCATCGGCGAGGTAGCGCAGCAGCACACCCTCGGTGCGCTGCAGGCCGTAGGCACTGACGTACTCGGTGAACGTGGCGCCGTGCTCGGCCATGTCGCGCACGACGGACTTGGGGGACGGGACGTGGTCGGCCACCCACGGGTTGGTCCGCCGGTAGACCGCGAAGGTGTGCCCGATGAGCTCGGCCAGCGGCCGCGGGTAGGTCACGTCCTCGAGGAGCGCCATGCGCTCGTCGTACTCCAGGCCTTCGGCCTTCATCGCCGCGACGGCCTCGCCGCGGGCCTTCTTCTCCTGGGCGACGAGCACCTGGCGCGGGTCGTCGAGTGTGGCCTCGACGACGGAGACGACGTCCAGGGCGTAGCTCGGCGCCGTCGGGTCGAGCACCTCGAGCGCTGCCAGCGCGAACGGGGACAACGGCTGGTTGAGGGCGAACTCCTCGGGCAGCGACACCGCGAGCCGCACGGTCCACCGGCCGTCCGGCGTGCGCACCCGGTCCACGACCCCGCTCTGGCGCAGCGACCGGTAGATCCGCACGGCCTGGCGCACCAGGCGCCCGCGGCCGGCCTCCGGCTCGTGGTTGTCGGTCAGCAGCCGGCGCATCGCCTGCACCGGGTCGCCGGTGCGGCGGGCCAGCACGTTGAGGACCATCGCGTGCGTCACGGTCAGGCTCGAGGTCAGGGGCTCGGGGTCCGAGTCCCGCAGTCGCTCGAAGGTCTGCTCGGTCCAGTTCACCTGACCGGCCGGCGCCTTCTTGCGGACGATCTTCTTGACCTTCTTCGGGTCGTCCCCGGCCTTGGCGAGCGCTACCCGGTTCTCGATGACGTGCTCGGGCGCGAGCACGAGCACCTCCCCGGAGGTGTCGTAGCCGGCACGTCCGGCCCGCCCGGCGACCTGGTGGAACTCGCGTGCCGAGAGGTGGCGCATCCGCTGGCCGTCGTACTTGACCAGCGAGGTGAGCACGACGGTGCGGATGGGCACGTTGATCCCCACGCCCAGGGTGTCCGTCCCGCACACCACGGTGAGCAGGCCGCGCTGGGTGAGCCGTTCGACCACGCGCCGGTAGCGCGGCAGCATGCCCGCGTGGTGCACGCCGACGCCGTGCCGCAGGAACCGGGACAGCGTGGTCCCGAACCCGGTGCCGAACCGGAAGTCGGCCAGCTCGGCCGAGATCGCGTCGCGCTGCTCGCGCCCGGCGACGGTGGTGGACATCAGCGCCTGCGCGCGCTCGACGGCGTCCTTCTGCGTGAAGTGCACGAGGTACACCGGGGAGCGGCCGGTCTCGACCAGGCGCGTGACCAGCTCGTGCACCGGTTCGACCACGTACTCGTAGGTCAGGGGGACCGGGCGTTCGACGCTCGTGACGGTTGCCACCTCGACGCCTGTGCGCCGCGTCAGGTCCTGCGCGAAGAACGACGTGTCGCCCAGCGTGGCGGACATCAGCACGAACTGGGTGCGCGGCAGCTCGAGCAGCGGCACCTGCCACGCCCAGCCGCGCTGGGGGTCGGCGTAGAAGTGGAACTCGTCCATCACCACCTGGCCCACGGCATCCGCGCCGGGCACCACGGGGTCGTCGACGTGACCGGACTCGAGCGCCGTCCCGTCGCCCGTGCGCAGTGCGATGTTGGCGAGGATCTCCGCGGTCGCGCACACGATGGGTGCGCCGGGATTCACCGCGGAGTCGCCGGTCAGCATGCCGACGTTGTCCGGGCCGAACACCCGCACCAGGTCGAAGAACTTCTCGCTGACCAGGGCCTTGAGCGGCGCGGTGTAGAAGGTCCGGCGCCCCTGGGCGAGTGCTACGAAGTGTGCGGCCATCGCGATCAAGGACTTGCCGGAGCCCGTCGGGGTGGAGACCACGACGTGCGAGCCGGTCACCAGCGCCAGCAGGGCCTCCTCCTGGTGCGGGTAGAGCTCGAGGCCCTCGTCGGTCGCCCAGTCGACGAACGCCTCGAACAGCGCATCGGGGTCCGGGTCCTGCGGCAGACGGTCGAGGAGGGGAGCCGGCACCGGTCCATCCTCGCAGAGCGCGCCGGGTGCCGGTGGGGACGGGGGCGCCCGCCGTCTGCTTGCCGTCCTGGGGCCACGGGGGTGGGATGGCCTCATGGTTCCCACCGAGGCAGCGGCCGCGATCGCGTCGATCGAGCGCACGCACGACCGGTTGCGCGCGACTCTCGAGGGGCTGACCGACGAGGCGGTCGCGGGGCCGTCCCGGCTGCCGGGCTGGACTCGCGGTCACGTCCTGGCGCACTTGGCCGGCTTCGGCGCTGCGGCCGAGCGCCAGCTGCTGCTGGCCGTGCAGGGCGCACCGGCCGTCGAGTTCTACGACGGTGGGCGGGAGGCCCGGGACGCGGCTATCGAGGCGGGCGCGGGCGCATCGGCGGCACAGCACGTCGAGCGGGTCGTCGCCGTGATGGACCGCGTCGAGGGTCTGCTCGACCTGCTGGACGACGAGGCGCTGCGGCAGCCCACGGGCTATCAGGGGCTGCCGGCCGGCGCTCTCGTGCTGGCCTGGTGGCGTGAGTTCTCCATCCACCTCACCGACCTCGACCTGGGCGCCGAGCACACCTTGTGGAGTCCGGAGCTGCGAGAGCACCTGGTGGGCTTCCTGTCGCCCCGGGTGCCCGACGGGGTCCAGCTGGACCTCGAGCCCACCGACGTCGACGAGCCGCGGCGGGTGGGCCAGGGCCGGGTGGTCCGGGTGCGGGGCACGGCCAACGACCTGGTCGCCTGGCTCGCGGGTCGGGAGCCGCTCGGTCCGGTGGTGGCCGACGCCGGTGGCGAGACGGAACCGCTCCCGGTGCTGGGCCCGTGGCCCCGCCCCCGGGCTCGTATCGCGCCGGAGGACCGGAGCGTGCGCTAGTCCGAGGCCGCCAACCGGTCGGCGGCGACCTCGTCGAGGGCGGCGCGCACCTCCTCGTCGGTGGTGGGCGAGAAGTCGTCGTACGCCTGGCCGACCGCGCGGAAGTCGGCCGGGACGTGCAGTGCGATGCACTCGTCGGCGACGTCGTGCATGGGCAGGGCCCAGTGCGGCGGGGCGACCGGGACGGCGAGCACGACACGGCGTGCGCCGCGCTCGCGAGCCGCCAGGCAGGCCGCTCGCGCGGTCGCACCCGTGGCCAGCCCGTCGTCGATCACCACGGCGGTGCGGCCGTCGACGTCGACCGGCTCGCGGCCGTCCCGGAAGGAGGCCATCCGGGCCAGCGCCGGCCGCTCGCGTTCGGCGAGGCCCTCGAGCCCGCGGTCGGTGAGCCCGACGCGGGCCATGACGTCCTCGGCGACCACCTGGATCCCGCCCTCGGCGATCGCCCCGATCGCGAGCTCGGGCTGCCAGGGCACGCCGAGCTTGCGCACAGCGATCACGTCGAGTGGCGCCTCGAGCGCCACGGCCACCGGGGCCGCGACCGGGACGCCGCCGCGGGGTAGGGCGAGCACCACCACAGGAGCCCCCCGAAGTCCCGCCAGCCGCGTCGCCAGCCTGCGCCCCGCATCGGTGCGGTTCGCGAAGGTCATGGTGCCTATCCTGCGCCCCCGGCGCGGGCGCGCGCAGCACGTCCCGGCTGTGACGTCCGTCTAGGGTGGCGCCGTGCCGACCGCTGCCGAGCCTGCCCTGACGTTCGTGGAGATGTGGACCGACGGGGCCTGCAAGGGCAATCCCGGTCCCGGTGGGTGGGGGGTGTGGATGCGGTCCGGCGACCACGAGCGCGAGCTGTTCGGCGGCGACCCCTCGACCACCAACAACAAGATGGAGCTCACGGCGGTGATCCGCGGGCTCGCCGCCCTGACCAGGCCGTGCGAGGTGACGCTGCACGTCGACTCGTCGTACGTCATGAACGGCGTGCAGCGCTGGATGCCCACGTGGAAGCGCAACGGCTGGCGTACGGCGGACAAGAAGCCGGTCAAGAACGTCGACCTCTGGCAGGAGCTCGACGCCGAGGTCGCTCGGCACCGGGTCCGCTGGGTCTGGGTCAAGGGGCACTCGGGCGATGCCGGCAACGAGCGCGCCGATGCGCTGGCCAACCGCGGCGTTCCCGCGCGTCTCACTTAGCAGGACGACCCGTTCCGTCCATTGATACGCACGCGGGGATGGGATTCCCTGGCACGGTGACCTACACCCACGGGCACGCCGAGAGCGTGCTGACCTCGCACCGGGTTCGGCGGGCGGCGGACAGCGCCGCGTACCTGCTTCCCGAGCTGCGCCCTGGCCTGCGGTTGCTGGACGTCGGGTGCGGGCCGGGAAGCATCACCGTGGACCTCGCCCGGCTTGTCGCCCCGGGCGAGGTGGTGGCCATCGACCCCGCCCAGGAGGCCCTCGACGAGGCCGGCGAGCTGGCCGACGAGCTCGGTGCTGCGGGGAACGTGACCTTCCGCCGAGCGGACGTCATGGCGCTGCCCTTCGAGAGCGGCTCGTTCGACGTCGTGCACGCCCACCAGGTGCTGCAGCACCTGCCCGACCCGGTGGGCGCGCTGCGGGAGATGCGGCGAGTGACCCGGCCGGGTGGGCTGGTCGCCGTGCGCGACGTCGACTACCGCACGATGACGTGGGCGCCACCCTCGGCGGGCCTGGACGAGTGGCTGGCGCTGTACCGGGAGGTGGCCAGGGCCGACGGTGGCGAGCCGGACGCAGGGCGCCACCTGCTCGGCTGGGCGCTGCGGGCCGGTTTCGCCGCACAGGACCTGACGGTCTCCGCCTCCGCGTGGACCTACGCGCTGGACCGGCGACGGTGGTGGGCTGACCGGTGGGCCCAGCGGGCCCTGGAGTCCACCTTCGCGCAGCACGCCCTGCAGCACGGCCTGGCCGACCAGGTGCTGCTCGAGGAGATCTCCGACGCCTGGCGCGACTGGGGCCAGGAGCCCGACGGCTGGTTCGCGATGCTGCACGGCGAGCTCTTGGCCCGGCTCCCGGCCTGACGGTGGCAGTGCGGGCAGCGGGCGGGGCCGGTCTCGCCCGCGTGCGGAACGGGTCCGCACCGCGCACTAGGCTCGAAGAATGCGGATCGCACGTTTCACCACCGGCGCAGAGCCCCGTTTCGCGATGCTCCAGGGGGAGGGGGACGCTGCGGAGCTGCACGTGCTGCGTGGCGACCCGATGTACACACCCGTGGAGCTGACCGGCCAGGTCGTCCCGATGAGCGACGAGGTCCGGCTGCTGGCGCCGGTGATCCCGCGCTCGAAGATCGTGGGCGTGGGCCGCAACTACGCCGACCACGCGGCCGAGATGGGCAACGAGGTGCCAGCGGCCCCGCTGCTGTTCTTCAAGCCCAACACCTCGGTGATCGGACCGGACGACCCCATCGTGCTGCCGCACTGGAGCTCCGAGGTGCACCACGAGGCCGAGCTCGCCGTGGTGATGGGCAAGGTCACCAAGGACGTGTCGGTCGAGCGGGCCCTGGACCAGGTGTTCGGGTACACGGTGGGCAACGACGTGACCGCGCGCGACGCGCAGCGCAGCGACTCCCAGTGGCTGCGCGCCAAGGGCTTCGACTCGGCGTGCCCGCTGGGGCCGGTCGTCGTGCCCGGTCTGGACGTGGACGATCTTGCGATCACGGCACGCGTGAACGGTGAGCCACGCCAGGACGCGCGGACCTCGCAGCTGATGTTCTCGGTCGCGCACCTGATCTCCTACATCTCGGAGGTGTGCACGCTGCTGCCCGGGGACGTGATCCTCACCGGGACGCCCGCGGGCGTCGGCCCGATCGAGCACGGCGACGTGGTCGAGTGCGAGGTCGAGGAGATCGGCGTGCTGCGCAACCCGGTGCTGCGTCGCTGACGGACCCGGGGGCCCCGGCCCCTGAGCGGGCGCCCGTCCCGGCGCCACTACGCTGGCGGCATCATGACCAGCGCTGCCGCGGCCGACGCCGCCTCCACCGTTCCCACCGGCTCCGACATCCGCGTCCGCTTCTGCCCGTCGCCCACCGGCACACCGCACGTCGGGCTGATCCGCACGGCCCTGTTCAACTGGGCCTACGCGCGGCACGTCGGCGGGACGTTCGTCTTCCGCGTGGAGGACACCGATGCGGCCCGCGACTCGCAGGAGAGCTACGAGCAGCTGCTGGACGCGCTGCGCTGGCTCGGTCTGGACTGGGACGAGGGCGTCGAGGTGGGCGGCCCCTACGGGCCGTACCGGCAGTCCGAACGCATGGACGTGTACGCCGACGTCGCCCGTCGGCTGCTCGAGGCCGGCTTCGCGTACGAGTCGTTCTCCACGCCTGACGAGGTCGAGGCCCGTCACCGGGCCGCCGGGCGCGACCCCAAGCTCGGCTACGACGGGTTCGATCGTGGGCTGACCGAGGAGCAGAAGGCCGCCTTCCGCGCCGAGGGGCGCGAGCCGGTGCTGCGCATCCGGATGCCCGACGAGGCGGTCACGTTCACCGACCTGGTGCGCGGCGAGCTGACCTTCGCGGCCGGCTCGGTCCCGGACTATGTCATCGTCCGGGCCAACGGCCAGCCGCTCTACACCCTGACCAACCCGGTCGACGACGCGATGATGCACATCACGCACGTGCTGCGCGGCGAGGACCTGCTCAGCTCCACGCCGCGCCAGGTGGTGCTCTACCGGGCGCTGACCGCGCTGGGCATCGCCGACGGCGTGCCGCTGTTCGGTCACCTGCCCTACGTCATGGGCGAGGGCAACAAGAAGCTGTCCAAGCGCGACCCCGAGTCGAGCCTCTTCCTGCACCGCGAGCGCGGCTTCGTCCCCGAGGGGCTGCTCAACTACCTGGCGTTGCTGGGCTGGTCGATCGCGCCGGACCGGGACGTGTTCAGCGCCGCGGAGATGGTGGCCGCGTTCGACGTCGCGGACGTGAACCCCAACCCCGCCCGGTTCGACCTGAAGAAGGCCGAGGCGATCAACGGGGACCACGTGCGGATGCTCGGGCCCGAGGCCTTCCGCGACCGCGTGGTGCCCTACCTGCACGCCGCCGGACTGGTGACCGGGGAGGGCTTCGCCGTGCTCACCCCGCATGAGCAGGCGGTGCTGACCGCCGCCGCACCGCTGGTCCAGGAGCGGATCGGCCTGCTGGGCGAGGCCGTCGGGATGCTCGGCTTCCTGCTCGTCGACGACGACGAGCTCGTGGTCGACCAGGACGCGCGTGCCGCCGCGCTCAAGGGCGAGCCGGCGGCCGCGCTCGACGCGTCGATCACGGCGCTGGAAGCGGTCGAGCCGTTCGAGGCGGCGACGATCCAGGACGCGCTGGGCGCGGCGCTGGTCGAGGACCTCGGCCTGAAGCCTCGGGTGGCGTACACCCCGTTGCGGGTCGCGGTCACCGGGCGCCGGGTCTCGCCGCCGCTGTTCGAGTCCATGGAGATCCTGGGTCGCGACGCGACGCTCGCCCGGCTCCGCTCGTTCCGCGCCTCCCTGTGAGCGCGCAGGCCGACAGCATGGGGCTGCGTGCGGTGGACGGCGTCCTGCTGGACGTCGACGACACCCTGGTGGACACGCGCGGCGCCTTCGAGCACGCCCTGGCGCAGGTCGCGCGGGCGTACCTGCCCGACCTGCCGGACACCCGGCTCGGGGAGGTGCTCGCGGCCTGGCGCGCCGATGTGTCCGGGCACTACCGCCGCTACACGCGCGGAGAGATCGGCTACGTCGAGCAGCGCCGGGAGCGCGCCAACGAGCTGCACGAGGCCTTCGGCGGTCCGGTACTGGACGAGGCGGCGTTCCGGGCGTGGGACGAGGTCTTCGAGCAGGGCTTCGCCGCCGGCTGGACCGCGCACCCGGACGCCTCCGGCGCGATCGACGCACTGACGGGCGCCGGCCTGGCGGTCGGGGCGCTGACGAACGCCGCGGTGGGCTACCAGACCCAGAAGATGACCGCGACGGGCCTGGGCCACGTGCCCGTGCTGGTCGGGATGGACACGCTCGGCGTGGGCAAGCCCGCTCCGCAGGTCTTCCTCGAGGGCTGCCGTCGGCTGGGGACGGATCCTGGGCGCACGGTGTACGTCGGCGACGAACTGGACATCGACGCGCTGGCCGCCGTCCAGGCCGGGCTGGTCGGCGTCTGGCTGGACCGGCCGGGTGGACGCCGGCATGTGATCGGCGACGAGGAGATCGAGGGCGCGGTGCAGGCCGGCGTCCGGGTCATCGGTTCGCTCGGGCAGCTCGTCGGGCTTGTGCGCACCGTCTGACAGGTGCACCAGGCGTCTCGGAGCCGCTACGATGCAAGCGTTTGCATCCGTGGACCCGGCGCTGCGTCCCGCCTCGCCGACCGAGAGGAGCCGGCGATGCCCCTGCCCGAGAAGGCCATACGTCGAGCGCGCCGCAGTGAGGCGGAGGGCGGCGACGACCTCGCCGACGTCGTGGCGGGCCTCGGCCCGGATCGTCGTCAGACCCTCGAGGTGCGGCTCGAGCGGTGGTGGCCGGACGTGCACGAGGGGCTCGCGGCGGTGTATCCGGCGGACCGGCTCGACGAGCTCGAGATGCGGCTGAAGCGCCTCGTCACCGAGGCGTTCCGCGACCGCGACCCGGAGCTCTCGCGCGTGGACCTGGCCCGGACGCTCGACCCGGGGTGGTTCCAGTCCGAGCGGATGGTGGGCTACGCGTGCTATGCGGACCGGTTCGCCGGGACGTTGGACGGGGTGCGCGAGCACATCGACTACCTGCGCGAGCTGGGCGTGACCTACCTGCACCTCATGCCGATCCTGCGGCCCCGCGAGGGTGACAACGACGGCGGTTACGCCGTGGCGGACTACCGATCCGTGCGGCCCGACCTGGGCGGCATCGAGGACCTGCGTGCGCTCGCCGGCGAGCTGCGTGCCAACGGGATCAGCCTGGTCGCCGACCTGGTGCTCAACCACGTCGCGCGGGAGCACGCGTGGGCACGGGCGGCGCGGGCCGGCGACGCGCGGTACCGCGACTACTTCTACGTCTACGACGACCGCAGCATGCCCGACGCTTTCGAGCGGTCGCTGCCCGAGGTCTTCCCGGACTTCGCCCCGGGCAACTTCACGTGGGATGACGAGCTTGCCGGGTGGGTGTGGACCACGTTCAACGCCTGGCAGTGGGACGTGAACTGGTCCAACCCGGACGTGTTCGTCGAGTACGCGGACATCGTGATGTTCCTGGCGGGCAACGGCGTGGAGGTGCTGCGGCTCGACGCCATCGCATTCACCTGGAAGGAGCTGGGCACCACGTGCCAGAACCGGCCGCAGGTGCACGCGATCACGCAGGCCCTGCGTGCCCTGGTCCGCATCGCGGCGCCCGCGGTGATCTTCAAGGCCGAGGCCATCGTGGCGCCGCGGGACCTGGTGCACTACCTCGGCCAGGGCGCCCACCACGGGAAGGTCTCCGACCTCGCCTACCACAACAGCCTCATGGTGCAGGTCTGGTCCATGCTGGCCGCCAAGGACGTCCGGCTCGCGGTGCGAGCCCTCCAGGCGATGCCGCCGGTGCCGGCCTCGACCGCGTGGATCACCTACCTGCGCTGCCACGACGACATCGGGTGGGCGATCGACGACGGCGACGCGGCAGCGGTCGGCCTCGACGGATACCTGCACCGGGCGTTCCTGTCCGACTGGTACTCGGGGGAGTTCCCGGGCTCGCCCGCGGAGGGGATGGTGTTCCAGCACAACCCGGCCACCGGCGACCGCCGCATCTCCGGGAGCGCCGCTGCGTTGGTGGGCATCGACCGCGCCGTGCGCGGCGGCGACGAGGCCGCGGTGCAGCGCGGGGTCGACCGGCTGCTGCTCGCGCACGCGATCGTGGTCGGGTTCGGCGGGATCCCGGTGCTGTGGATGGGGGATGAGCTGGCGCTGGGCAACGACGAGCACTGGGCGGAGGAGCCCGGCCACGCCGACGACAACCGCTGGGTGCACCGGCCGCGCATGCCCTGGGCTGTCGCCGGGGCGCGGCACGTGGCGGGGACGCTGCCGGAGCGGGTGTTCGCCGGCGTCCGGCACCTGGTGCAGATCCGGGGCCGGACGCCGCACCTGCATGCGTCGGTCGCGGCGCAGGTCCTGGACGCGTCGGACCCTGGCGTCCTGGCGGTGCTGCGCCGCCACCCGCTGGGCCCGTTCCTGGCGCTGTACAACGTCACGGACGACTGGCGGCCGTTCCCCGGCCATCGGTTGGCCGAGCTGGGGCTCGCGTCGGCGCACGACGTGCTCGGCGGCCGTGATGTCGCCCCGGGCGAGGACGGGAACCTGTGGCTCGCGCCGCTGGCGAGCCACTGGCTGGTGGTCTGCTGAGACACCGCATGAACGTTGGCCGGAAGCGGAGTGCTGAGGCGCCCGGCTGGGCCGTAGCGTCTGACCCATGACGAGCACCACGACGCGACAGGCGCACACCGCCGCGGTCGATCCGCGCGCCGACGCCGTCGTCGTGGCCGCCCAGGCCATGGTGCGTGCCGGCGGCCCGGTGCCGAACGCGGAGCTGGCGCGGCTGGCGGCCGTCTCCGAACGCACCCTGCGACGCGCGTTCACCGAGCTGATCGGGGTGGGCCCCCGGGCATTCGGGCAGGCGGTGCGCACCGGTACGGCGCGGGACCTGCTGCGGTCCGGCAGCTTGGTCACCGATGCGCTCGTCGCCGCCGGCTTCGGGTCCGTGCGGGCGTTCTACGAGACCGCGGCCGGGACGATGGGCATGCCCCCCAGCGCCTACGCTGCGGGCGCGCCGGGGGAGCGCCTGGGTTGGACCGCCGTGGAGACCCCGGTGGGCACCGTGCTCGGCGCCGCCAGCGAGCGAGGGTTGTGCGCGGTACGGATCGGTGCGGCGCTGGGACCCCTGCTGGACCAGGTGCGGGCCGAGTTCCCGCGCGCGGAGCTCGTGGCCGACCACGACCGCCTCGCGGACGTGGCGCGCGCCCTGGCAGCGCTGGCGGCGGGTCACCCGGCCCCCGAGCTGCCCCTCGACGTGCGCGGCACGGCCTTCCAGGCCCGCGTGTGGCAGGCCCTGACCCGGATCCCGGCCGGGGAGACGCGGACGTACTCCGAGGTCGCGCAGGATATCGGGGAGCCCACCGCGGTCCGCGCGGTTGCTGGGGCGTGCGCCCGGAACCGGTTGGCTCTCGTGGTGCCGTGCCATCGCGTGGTGCGCACGGACGGCGGCCTGGGCGGCTACCGCTGGGGTCTGGCTGTCAAGCGCGAGCTGCTCGAAGCGGAGCACGCCCTGCCGGATCGAGCCCGGGTGGTCGGGTGACTGCCTCGGCCGCCACACCGGCCCCGCTGCGCGCCTGGCTGCCCGGCTACCTCGCCAACGCGGTGATGTGGGGCTCGTCGTTCGCGTTCATCCACGTGGGTCTGACGGCGCTGACCCCGGTGCAGGTCGCGTTCTGGCGGTTGACGCTCGGCGCGCTGGCGCTCGGGGCGCTCGCTGCCGTCACGCGAGCGCGGCTGCCCCGCAGCGCGTCGACCTGGCGGCACCTGGTGGTCTACGCGGCGCTGCAGAACGCGGTGCCGTTCACCCTGTTCGCCGTGGGCCTGCAGCACGTGCCCACCGTCCTGGCGGCGATCATCAACGCGGCGACGCCCCTGAGCACGCTCGCCTTCCTCATCGCGGTGTTCCCCGAGGAGCACCCCACCCGGCGCCGGATGGTGGGGCTGCTCGTGGGGTTCGTCGGGATCCTCGTGGTGCTCGGGGTCTGGCGGTCCTTCCCGGCTGCTCAGTGGCAGGGCGCGCTCGCCTGTCTCGCGGCGATCGCGTGCTACGGCCTGGCGTTCCCGTACGCCCGGCGGCACCTGGTCGGCGCGCCGGAGGGGCCGATCGCGATCTCGACGGGTCAGATCGCGGCGGCAGCGGTGCTGATGCTCCCGGTGGCCGCGGCGACCGGGCTGCGCCCGCACGGGACGGTCACGGTCGGCGTCGTGGGGGCGATGGTCGCGCTCGGTGCCCTGAGCACCGGGGTGGCCTTCGTGCTCAACCTGCGCGTGATCGGACTGGTGGGGTCCGCCACGGCCAGTACCGTCACCTACCTCACGCCGGTGGTCGCCGCGGTGATCGGGGTGCTCGCGTTCGGCGAGCGGGTGACCTGGAACGAGCCGGTCGGGGTGCTCGTGGTGATCGGCGGGATCGTGCTGGCCCAGGGCGTGCCACGTCGGCGCCGAGCCGTGCTCCCGGACGCGCCGCAGCCGGCGTGAGTCAGCGGTGGCGGTGGTCCTCGACGGGCAGACGGGGGCCACGGCGCGGCGCCCGAGCGAGTCCGGCGGCGAGCAGGTGGTGGACCACCCGCCAGCGATGCCCGCGGAAAGGCTCGAGCAGCGCGAGCATGCCCGCGTCGTCGGTGCGCCGTCCGGTCAGCGCCCATCCGACCTGGCCGGGCAGGTGGAAGTCCCCGACGTGCACGGCATCCGGGTCGCCGAACGCGCGCTGTGCGACCTTCGCGGCCGTCCAGGGGCCGACGCCCGGCACGTGCTGGAGGCGGGCGAGCGCGCCGACGGCGTCGAGGCCGGTGGCCTCCTCCAGGCGCGGCCCCAGCCGGGCGGCCGCGACCACGACGCGCGCTCGCCGGGGGTCGACCCCGGCCCGGTGGAAGTCCCACACCGGGACGCCCGCCCACCCCTCGCGTGTCGGGGCGACGCGCATCCCGTCCGGGGCGGGGCCCGGGGCCGCCGTGCCGTGCGTGTGCAGCAGCCACCCCCACGCGTGGTGTGCCGTGCTCACCACGACGCGCTGCTCGAGGACCACCGGCACGAGTGACTCGAGCACCAGCCTGGACCGGCCGATCCGGACCCGGACCGAGCGCTGCCAGGCGGTACGGACGGGTCCGGGAGGTGGCTCGAAGCCTGCGGGGTCGTCGTGCTCGCCGAGCAGGTCCGGCAAGGCCGCGAGGGCGTCGTCGGCCCCAGGGCCCCACGCGGCGGCGTCCACCCGGTCCGGGGCGACCTGCCGCAGGCGCAGCGTGGCGGGGCCGGTGGGCCGTCGCGTGGCGCGCCACACCACACCGTCGATCACCCGGAACGCGGGGTCGTACGGACCGTGCCGAAACGCGGCCAGCGTGCGCACCACGTCGACGGGCGCGGAGGTGGGCAGGAGCACGGCTCGATGGTCACACACCGGGCGGGTGGTCCTGACCGTTGCAGCGCCTGTCAGCCGAACCAGAGGGCGAAGGCGGCGACCAGTGCCGCGACCACGATGATCCCGCGCAGCACGGGCGCGGGGATGCGTCGCCCGACCCGGGCGCCGAGCACGCCGCCGAGCGCCGAGCCGACCGCGACCAGCCCGGCGATCTTCCAGTTCACGATCCCGCCGAGGATGAAGACGACGGCGCCTACGACGTTCGCGGTCCCGGCCAGGACGTTCTTCGCGCCGTTGGCGCGCTGCAGGTCCGTGCTCCACGCGATGCCCAGCAGGGAGATCAGGACGACGCCCTGCGCCGCGCCGAAGTATCCGCCGTAGACCCCCGTCGCGGTGATGCCGAGGGCGAGGCCAAGCGAGAGCGGGGCCGTCTCGGCGGCGCCGTGCTCGTGCTCGGAGTGCCGCCGCAGAGCCCGCGCAACCCGCGGCTGGACGGCGGCGAGCACGGCCGCGACCACCAGGAGCCACGGCACGACGGCCGTGAAGGTGCCCGGCGGTGCCGTCACCACGAGCAGCGACCCGGCGATCCCGCCGACGGCGGACAGCAGGGCCATCCGGATCACCTGCGGCCAGTGCCCGGCGAGCTCGCGGCGGTAGCCCCACGCGCCCGTCACCGCGCCCGGGACGAGCCCGACGGTGTTGGAGGCGTTGGCGACCAGCGGGGGGACCCCGAAGGCCACCAGCACCGGGAAGGTCACCAGGGTGCCGGCGCCGACGATGGTGTTCACGGTGCCGGCCGCGAGGCCGGCGAGCAGCACGCCGATGAGGTCGAGCCAGGACAGGTCGGTCACCGGCCCACCGCGTACGCCTGGGCGCCCCTCGAGGTCGCGCCGCCGTGCAGCAGTCCGTCGGGTCTGGTCCCGGCCGCGGACAGCCGGCCGAGCGACCAGGGTCCGGTCACGGTCACGCGGTGCCCGCGGCGCCGCAGGTCGGCGATCACGTCGGCGCCCACGCGCTCCTCGACGTGCAGGCCCAGCACCTCGACGGTGCGCGGCTCGAAGGACGCGACGTGGTGCGTGGTGTGCCACATGGGACCGTCGATCGCGGCCTGCAGGTCCCGGCCGCCCAGCAGGTGGCGCAGCAGGAAGGGCACCTGCCACTGGTCCTGCATGTCACCGCCAGGCGTGCCGCAGGCCAGCTCCGGGGTGCCGTCGCGCAGCACCAGGGTCGGACTCAGGGTGGTGCGTGGGCGTCGGCGCGGTCCGAGCGTCGTGGCCAGACCGGGCTCGAGCCAGAACATCTGGGCGCGGGTCGGCAGGGCGAAGCCGAGCCCGGGGATGACCGGGGACGACTGCAACCAGCCGCCGCTCGGGGTGACCGCGACGGTGTTCCCCCAACGATCCACGACGTCGAGGTGGCAGGTGTCCCCGCGCGGCGGGTCGCCGGCGCCGAACGTGGGCTCGCCGGTGCCGCCGGCCGCCGCACGACCCGTGCCCGTCCCGGCTCCGTCCGCATCGAGCGCGTCGAGCACCAGGCGCGGCAGGCGGGGTGTGCGGCCGTCGGGGGAGCCCGGGCGCAGCTCGGCGGACGCCTCGGAGCCGATGAGACGGCGGCGCTGGTCGGCGTACTCCCGGGACAGCAGCGTGTCGAGGGGGACATCGGTGTGGTCGGGGTCGCCGTACCACGCGTCCCGGTCCGCCAGCGCGAGCTTGGTCGACTCCACGACCGTGTGGATGAGCTCGGCACTCGTGGGCAGCGTGTCCGCGAGGTCCATGCCCTCGAGCACGAGGAGCTGCTGGAGCAGTACCGGTCCCTGGCCCCAGGGTCCCGTCTTGGCGATCGTGCGCCCGAACACCTCGGCGGTGACCGGTGGTTCTTCGCGCACCCGCCAGGTGGCGAGGTCGTCGGCGGTGAGCAGACCGGCGTGCGCGGTGCCGGAGGAGTCCATCGCGGGCTCCCGGACGGCGTCGGCGATGCGCTCGGCGACGAAGCCGGAGTAGAAGGCCGTACGAGCCGCCTCGATCTGGGCTTCGCGGTCGACGCCGGCGGCCTCTGCCTCGCGGACCAGCGCCTGCAGCGTGCGGGCCAGGACCGGGTTGCGGAACCGGGAGCCGGGCGGCGGCACCTCGCCCTGGGGCAGCCAGGTGCGCGCCGAGGAGGTCCAGTGCTCGGTGAAGGTGGGCGCGAGCCTGCCGATCGCGGCCGAGGCTGCGGGCAGCAGGGGGTGGCCGTCGGCGGCGTACCCGATCGCGGGCTCGAGCACGTCGCGCACGTGCCAGGTGCCGTACCGCGCGAGCAGGTCCATCCAGGTGCCGAACGCCCCGGGGACCACGGCCGCCAGGTAGCCGGTGCCCGGGACGACGTCGAGGCCCAGCTCCGTGAAGGCTTCTGGGGTCGCGGCCGCGGGCGAGGTGCCCTGCCCGCACAGCACGAACGGTTCCCCGCCCGCACGGCAGCCCACCAGCGGGACGTCCCCGCCCAGGCCGTTGAGGTGCGGTTCCACGACGTGCAGCACGAGCCCGGCGGCCACGGCCGCGTCGAACGCGTTGCCGCCACGCTCGAGCACGCCCATGCCGGTGGTCGAGGCCAACCAGTGCGAGGAGGCGACCACCCCGAGCGTGCCGGCGATCTCGGGACGGGTGGTCACGCCCGGCATCGTTGCACAGCGGACGACGTGGTCTCGACCTGGCGGTGCGACCGGGGGAGCCTCGCTGTGGCCGGGACGTCCTCGTTTGGAGCCGCCGTCCGGCTCCGGTACGATCGTGCGCCGGTACGCCGCGCGGCCGTCGAGGGAGAATGACTCCTGGGGCGCCGATGCGGATACCCCGGTGGGGTATGGTGTAATTGGCAGCACGAGTGATTCTGGTTCACTTAGTCTAGGTTCGAGTCCTGGTACCCCAGCGATGATCGTCCCGGCCCGGCCGGGCGGTCACACTGGTCGGCGGACCACCGCCCATGCGGTATGGTTGTCCGCTGTCGCTCCCGGCAACGGGAGTGTCCTGGCCCCCATCGTCTAGCGGCCTAGGACGCCGCCCTCTCACGGCGGTAGCAGGGGTTCAAATCCCCTTGGGGGTACGACGGCGTGTTCGTGCAACGAACGCGTTGAGGTGTGGGGTGACGCCCGGTCGGACCGAGTCCGGCCGGGCGTCACTGTCTGACGGCGCCGAACAGAGGCGCCGAACAGAGGCGCCGAACAGACATGTACCACCTGGCTCCTGTCGCACCACCCGCCGAGACGGTCCTGGCCGGCCTGGCGGTGCGGGGCATGCACGGGCGGCTCGGGCCCCTGTCATGCCATCCGGGCCGGACGAGAGCGGCTGGCGCGGCGAACAGGGTGGAGGACGCGGATCGCCGCCCACAGCGTGGACGGCCCCGCACGGATCGCAGTCTGAGTACTGCTTCGCCGCGTGGGGCGCCGGTACTGCGTCGGCGAGCGCGCCTCACCGAGCGCACATCGGCATGCCCCGCCAGACCGCGCCGGCCGCGGCGCGGACCGGGGCCTTCGTTCCTGGACGGGCGAGCGGCGTGGTGGGATCGTCGTGGGGACAAGGGGGAACGATGCGGGCTGTGCGATGGGCCGTCCTGGCGGTGTTCGTGGCGTACGGCGCCGTGCTCGTCCGCGACCAGATCGCCGGTCGCCAGACGTCCCTGTGGTTCGTGATGGCCCCGTGGGGAACTTTCGCCCTGCTGGCCGTGGCCCGCGTGGTCCGAGAGGCGATGCGCTCGGGTGTCGAGCCGGGCGTGCGGCGCGTGGTGCGGCCCGGGTTCCAGGGTCTGGACGAGGTCCAGGCGATCCAGCTCGGGCGCCCCACCGGCCTCGTGGTGACCTACGGGTCCGACGAGCCACCGACGTCGGCGCTCATCGAGCCGCACCCGGACCGCTTGGACGCGGGGCCGTGGACGCTGCGGACAAGCGCCGACGGCGCAGTCGAGGTCGAGACCGGGGACGACGCGAACGCCTGAGAATCACGGCCGGTCGGCGATCTCCGCCCTCACTCCCCGGTGCGGCGCAGTACCTCGGTGAGGCGGTTGGCGGCGGCCACCACGGCTCCCGCGTGCAGCCGACCGGGCTGGCGGGTCATGCGCTCCACCGGGCCCGAGATCGACACCGCGGCCACCACGCGGCCCGACGACCCCCGCACCGGTGCGGACACCGAGGCGACGCCGGGCTCGCGCTCGGCGACCGACTGCGCCCAGCCCCGCCGACGCACGCCGGACAGGATCGTCGCGGTGAACCGAGCACCCTGCAGGCCGCGGTGCAGCCGGTCCGGCTCCTCCCAGGCCAGCAGGATCTGCGCCGCGGACCCGGCCTGCATGGTCAGCGTGGCGCCCACGGGGATCGAGTCGCGCAGGCCCATGGTGGGGCGCTCGGCGGCGGCGACGCAGATCCGCTGGTCGCCTTGCCGGCGGTAGAGCTGCGCGGACTCCTGGCAGTGGTCGCGCAGGGCCGCGAGCACGGGGTTGGCGGCGGCCAGCAGGCGGTCCTCGCCGGCCGCGGTGGACAGCTCGCCGAGGCGGGGTCCGAGGATGAACCGACCCTGCATGTCCCGCGCCACGAGGCGGTGGTGTTCGAGGGCCACTGCAAGGCGGTGCGCCGTAGGTCGGGCAAGATGGGTGGCGGCGACGAGCTGCGCGAGGGTCATCGGGCCCGCTTCGAGCGCGCTGAGAACGGCCGCGGCCTTGTCCAGGACGCCGACTCCGCTAGAGTTGTCCATAGGTCGATATTGGCGTCTCGCAGGCTGAGATGCAAGTACCTACGCCGATCAACCCGGACGCAACCGGAGCCGCCGGCACCGATGCGGCGAGCACGAGAGGAACATCATGGCAGGAACCCTGGCGGAGAAGGTCTGGAACGCGCACGTCGTGCGTCGCGGTACGGACGGCGCGCCGGACCTGCTCTACATCGACCTCCACCTCGTGCACGAGGTGACCAGCCCGCAGGCCTTCGAAGGCCTGCGCCTCGCCGGGCGCCCGGTGCGGCGTCCGGACCTGACGATCGCCACCGAGGACCACAACACCCCGACGCTGGACATCGACCTGCCGATCGCGGACCCGACCAGCCGCACGCAGATCGAGACGTTGCGCCGCAACGCGGCCGAGTTCGGGGTCCGCATCCACTCCCTCGGGGACGCGGACCAGGGCATCGTGCACCAGGTGGGCCCCCAGCTGGGCCTGACCCAGCCCGGCCTGACCGTGGTCTGCGGCGACTCGCACACCTCGACGCACGGCGCTTTCGGCGCGCTCGCGTTCGGGATCGGGACGTCCGAGGTCGAGCACGTGCTGGCGACCCAGACGCTGCCGCTCGCGCCCTTCAAGACGATGGCGATCACGGTCAACGGCCAGCTCCCGGCTGGTACGACGAGCAAGGACATCATCCTGGCGATCATCGCCAAGATCGGGACCGGTGGCGGCCAGGGCTACGTCCTGGAGTACCGGGGCGAGGCGATCCGCACCCTCTCGATGGAGGCGCGGATGACCATCTGCAACATGTCGATCGAGGCCGGCGCGCGCGCCGGCATGATCGCGCCCGACGAGACCACGTTCGAGTACCTCAAGGGCCGGCCGCACGCGCCCGAGGGCGCCGAGTGGGACGCCGCCGTGGAGTACTGGCGCTCGCTGCGCACCGACGACGACGCCGTGTTCGACGCCGAGGTCGTCCTCGAAGCCGCCGACCTCGAGCCGTTCGTGACCTGGGGCACCAACCCGGGGCAGGGCCTGCCGCTGAGCGGGAACGTGCCGGTGCCCGCGCAGATCCCCGACGAGAACGCGCGGATCGCCGCCGAGCGCGCGATCGAGTACATGGGTCTGACCCCCGGGATGGCGCTGCGTGACATCCCGGTGGACACGGTCTTCATCGGCTCGTGCACCAACGGCCGGATCGAGGACCTGCGCTCGGTCGCCAAGCTGTTCCGGAACCACACGAAGGCGCCCGGCGTCCGGGTGCTCGTGGTGCCGTCCTCCGCGCGGGTCCGGCTGCAGGCCGAGGCCGAGGGCCTGGACCGGATCTTCCTGGACTTCGGCGCCGAGTGGCGGAACGCCGGGTGCTCGATGTGCCTGGGCATGAACCCGGACCAGCTCAAGCCGGGGGAGCGCGCGGCGTCGACGTCGAACCGGAACTTCGAGGGCCGGCAGGGCAAGGGCGGGCGGACCCACCTCGTCTCGCCCCTGGTCGCCGCGGCCACCGCCATCCGCGGCACGCTCTCGTCCGTGGCCGACCTCGACGGCGTCGAGGCACCGGACGGCAGCCCGCTCGAGCCGGCGACGGTCTGACCGGCGGTGCGCCCCACCCCGGTCGAGCCGACCACCCACCCGACCAGCCCGATCGCCTGAGAGGTAGCGCGATGGAGAAGTTCACCCAGCACACCGGCGTCGGGGTCCCGCTGCGGCGCAGCAACGTCGACACCGACCAGATCATCCCGGCGGTCTACCTCAAGCGGGTCACCCGGACCGGGTTCGAGGACGCCCTGTTCGCCGCGTGGCGCGGCGACCCGGACTTCGTGCTCAACCAGGACGCCTACCGGTCCGGCTCGGTGCTGGTCGCCGGCCCGGACTTCGGCACGGGCTCCTCGCGTGAGCACGCCGTGTGGGCGCTCAAGGACTACGGCTTCCGGGCCGTGCTCTCCAGCCGGTTCGCGGACATCTTCCGCGGCAACTCCGGCAAGCAGGGCCTGCTCGCCGCCCAGGTCGCCCAGGACGACATCGAGCTGCTCTGGAAGATCCTGGAGACGCACCCTGGAGCGCAGGTCACCGTAGACCTCGAAGCGCGCACGGTGCACTGCGAGGACGTGACCGTGCCGTTCCAGGTGGACGACTACACGCGGTGGCGGCTGATCGAGGGCCTGGACGACATCGGCCTGACCATGCAGCACGACGCCGAGATCGCGGAGTTCGAGAAGACCCGGGCGAGCTGGCGCCCCACGACGCTGCCGGCCAGGCACCTGCCGCCCGCGGAGATCGTGCCGGCGCGCGCGGTGCACGCCGACGACGCGCTGAGCTGACTCGCCGGGCACGTCCGGTCGGCTGCCGACGCTCGGCTGCCCACCCTCCGCAGCACGCCGTCGGCAGCACATGACCGCCAGACCGTCCGGTGCGGTGTTGAGCACGGTGGGTCGCTCGGCGGGGGGTGGGTCGTTCCCGTGGCGTGGCCGTTGTTGCCGGTCACGACGCGCGCGCGTAGGCCGGTGGCGGTGGTCCATTCCAGGGTGCCGGGTCCGGGTGGTTCGGGGTGCAGGATGCCCAGGTCCACGCGCACGTCCACGTGCACGCCGGCTCTGCCGTCCCGACTAGATGGTCGGTGGTCCGAGCCCGGCGCGTGCGAGGTGCGCCGACAGCGGGGTGCCCGGAGCCCAGTCCGCGTGCACCCACCATGTCACGCCCCAGTCCGCCAGCGCCGCGGCCCGGTCCGCGGCCTCCGCCGGGTCCTCGGGGACCGGCTCGCTGACCACCACCTCGTACGGCCCGATCCGGCCCTCTGCCTCCCGCCGTTCACCGATCAGCTCGAGCGAGCCCCGCACGACCTCGTCGTCCACCGGGTCGTGGGACCGCAGGCGCTGGACCACCAGGCCGTCCCAGTGGGCAGCCCGCTCCAGCGACCGCCGGCTCGGCCAGGCCCCCACGACCCAGACCGGCACCCGAGGGCGCTGCACCGTGCCCGGTGCGAAGGTGACGTCCTCGACCGTGGTGCACCTTCCGTGCACCGTCACGGAGCCACCCTCCGCGGCCGCCTCCAGCACGGCCAGCGCGTCGTCGAGCGCGGCGGCCCGGTCGCGCACGGAGATCTCGCGGCCCAGGCTGGAGTACGCGGCGTCGTCGTCCACGCCGAGCCCGACCGGGAGCACGAGCCGGCCACCGGAGAGGTGGTCGACCGTCTGCACCTGCCGTGCCAGCGTCGCCGCCGCGTGCCGGGCCGGTGCGAAGACCATGGCGCCCAACCGGACCCGGGACGTGCGAACCGCGGCCGAGGCCAGCAGTGCCCACGGATCCCATCCGTCGCTCCCGGGCACGGCCAACGCGTCCCACGTGAAGAACCCGTCCCAACCCGCCTCCTCGACGAGCTCCGCGAGGCCGACCATCGCCGACGGCGGACCTTGCGTGCCCACGAACCCGAACCGCACCACACCACCCCTCCCGGCGCGCGCGTCCCACGCGCCGATCGGCACGGTAGGACCGGCCACCGACAGCGACCCGACACCGGCGCCGTCCGCTCTCAGCGCCAACCGTGCACAGGACCTCCACCGCCGCAACTGCGCTGGAAAGGTGAGATTCACCCGTCCGTGCGCGACGATGTACGCCATGCACGATGTCCTTCACGTCAACGGCGGTCTCCCGCTGCACGGTGAGATCACCGTGCGGGGGGCGAAGAACTTCGTCTCCAAGGCGATGGTCGCCTCACTCCTGGGGGACACCCCGAGCGTGCTGCGCAACGTGCCCCAGATCCGGGACGTCGCGGTGGTGCGCGGCCTGCTGGAGCTGCACGGGGTCCGCGTCGACGCGGACGACGTCGCCGGCACCCTCAGCCTGGACCCACGCAACGTCGAGCAGGCGCACGTGGCCGACATCGACGCGCACGCCGGGTCCAGCCGGATCCCGATCCTGTTCTGCGGTCCGCTCCTGCACCGCCTCGGTGAGGCGTTCATCCCGGACCTCGGTGGCTGCCGGATCGGCGACCGCCCGATCAACTACCACCTGGACATCCTGCGCCAGTTCGGTGCGGAGGTGGACAAGCTCGAGCAGGGCATCGCGCTGCGGGCCCCGAACGGCCTGGTCGGCACCAAGATCCACCTGCCTTACCCGAGCGTCGGCGCGACCGAGCAGCTGCTGCTCACCGCCGTGCGCGCGAGGGGGCTCACGGAGCTGAGCAACGCGGCCATCGAGCCCGAGATCATGGACCTCATCAACGTCCTGCAGAAGATGGGCGCCATCATCTCCGTGGACACCGACCGGGTCATCCGGATCGAGGGCGTCCCCCGGCTGCGCGGCTTCCAGCACACCGCCCTCCCGGACCGGATCGAGGCGGCGTCCTGGGCGGCGGCCGCGCTGGCCACGGGCGGGGACATCACCGTCAAGGGCGCCAAGCAGCCCGAGATGACCACGTTCCTCAACGTGTTCCGCAAGGTCGGTGGCGAGTTCGACGTGCACGACGACGGCATCCGGTTCTGGCACCCCGGCGGCGAGCTGCGCTCGATCGTGCTCGAGACCGACGTGCACCCCGGTTTCATGACGGACTGGCAGCAGCCGCTCGTGGTGGCGCTGACCCAGGCCACCGGACTGTCGATCGTGCACGAGACGGTCTACGAGAACCGCTTCGGGTTCGTCGACGCGCTGCGCGGCATGGGAGCGACCATCCAGGTCTACCGGGAGTGCCTCGGTGGGCACCCCTGCCGGTTCGGGCAGCGCAACTTCTACCACTCGGCCGTGGTCAGTGGCCCGACGCCGCTCGAGGCGGCGGACATCGAGGTGCCGGACCTGCGCGGCGGCTTCTCCCACCTCATCGCGGCGCTCACCGCGAAGGGAACCTCGAACGTCGCGGGCATCGGGATCATCGACCGCGGCTACGAGCACTTCCTGGACAAGCTCGACGCGCTGGGGGCGGAGTTCTCGCTGTCCTGACGCCCCGGTGCCCGGGTCCGCTCCGTCCCGGCCCGGCCGTGCAACAACCAGCCGTCGCGACCCGGCGGGTACCATCGGCGCCGTGCCGGCTCCTGAGCGATCCTCGCGGACGTACCGCAACCTTGCGCGCGTGATCCGTCCGACGCTGCTGTCCATGACACGCCCGGACTGGCACGGCGCGGAGCATCTGCGCCAGCCGGGCGGCTTCATCGCCGCGGGCAACCACGCGACCAACATCGACCCGCTGACCTTCGCCCACTACCTGTGGGACAACGGCGTGGCGCCGCGAATCCTGGCCAAGGACTCGCTGTGGAAGATCCCGCTCCTCGGCCGCCTGCTGACGGCCACCGGGCAGATCCCCGTCTCTCGCGGCACCAGCACCGCAGCCCAGTCGCTCGAGGCCGCGCGTCGGGCGATCGCCGACGGGGAGTGCGTGGTGGTGTTCCCCGAGGGCACCCTCACGCGCGAGCCCGACCTGTGGCCGATGCAGGGCAAGACCGGGGTCGCCCGCCTGGCGCTGGCGTCCCGGGCACCCGTGATCCCCATCGCGCAGTGGGGCGCGCACCGCCTGCTGGGCCGCTACAAGAAGCTGCTCAAGCCGATCCCGCGCAAGACGATCTGCGTCGTCGCCGGCCCGCCGGTCGACCTGACCGACCTGTACGACCGCGCTTCCGAGCAGGGTGTGCTGCGCGAGGCGACCGAACGGATCATGTCGGCCATCACCCGACAGCTCGAGGACATCCGGGGGCAGCAGGCGCCGGCTGAACGCTTCGTGTGGCGCAAGGGCATGCCGGAGCCGCGGTCGTGAGGGTCGCCGTCCTCGGGGCGGGCGCCTGGGGCTCGACGTTCGCCTCCGTGCTCGCCGACGCGGGCAACGACGTCATGGTCTGGGGCAGAGACCCCGCCGTGGTCGCCCGGATCGCCGACCAGCACAGGAGTCCGGCGGTCGCGGAGCTCGTCGTGCCGGACACGGTCCGGGCCACCACCGACCCGGCCCTGGCCATGCGGGGAGCGGAGCTGGTGGCCGTCGCCGTGCCCGCGCAGTCCGCGCGCGAGATCCTCACGCCGCTGGCCGGCCTCCTGGAGCCCGGCGCGGTCGTGCTCTCCCTCATGAAGGGCATCGAGCTGTCCACCGGGCTACGGATGTCCCAGGTGATCGTCGAGGCGCTCGGGGTGCCGGCGTCCCGCGTCGCGGTGCTGTCCGGGCCCAACCTCGCGCGGGAGATCGCCCAGCACCAGCCCACCGCCACGGTGATCGCCGCCCAGGACGAGGAGCTCGCCCGGCGGTTGACCGCCGTGTGCGCCACGGGCTGGTTCCGGCCCTACACCAACACCGACGTCATCGGGGTGGAGCTGTGCGGCGCGGTCAAGAACGTCGTCGCCATCGGCATCGGCATCGCCCAGGGCCGTGGCTACGGGGACAACACCACCGCGACGCTCATCACCCGCGGCCTCGCGGAGATCGCGCGACTGGGGCTAGCGCTGGGCGCGGACGTGGAGACCTTCGCGGGCCTGGCCGGGATGGGTGACCTGTTCGCCACGTGCGACTCGCCGCTGTCCCGCAACCACCAGCTCGGGCGGCGGATCGGTGAGGGCATGGACCTCGAGCACGCGCTCGCCGCCACCCCTGGCACTGCCGAGGGTGTCAAGACGGCGCGCTCCGTCGTCGAGCTCGCCCAGCGGATCGGTGTCGACATGCCGATCAGCTCGGCGGTGTCCGCCGTGCTGCACGAGGGGCAGCCCGTTGACCTCATGGGTGAGCTCCTGCTGGCCCGTCCGCACAAGGCCGACGGGGTCTGAGCACGACGGGCCCGATCCCGCTCAGCCGGCGGGGACGGGGCTGCTCGACGCCTCGGGGGGCGTGGGCGATGCGGCGGGCGTCGGCGATGCGGGGGGCGACGCGGCGGCCACCTCGATGACCACGCGTGACGGGTCGCTCATGCCGTACACCCGGAACGGCCGACGCCCGGCCTGCACCCCGATGAAGACCTGGAGCTGCCCCTCGAAGATCGAGGACATCACCACCTCGTCCACCGCGTGCGTGCCAGGGCTGCGGATCGACTGCGGCCCGTCGTACGGGGCGCTGCCGTCCTCGGGGTAGGCGACGGGGTGCAGCAGCACCTGGAGGACGGCGTCCCCGGCGACGTCCACCTGCGCGCCGCTCGGGTCTCCCACGGGGGTGTCCACGTAGCTGACGTCCCAGCCGGGGATGTCGGGGCCGTCGAGCTGGAGGACCACACGGTCGAACGCGTCGTGGGCGCCCACCCGCAGGTCCACGAGCGTGCCGACCTCCTCGCCGGTGCCCTGGCCGGTCGCCCGCGCGGTGTCGGCCGGGAAAGGCAGCGTGTCCCCGGCCGCGTCGTCCGGGGTGCGGCTCTCGTCCGGTGCGGGCGACATCGTCTCCGAGACCGTCGACGGGGTTACGGACGGGGTGGGCGAGGAGGGAGGTGCCGGCACCCGAGTCGTGGCCGTGGGGCCGCTGCTCGAGGTGCCGTACGGGTCCAGCGTGCAGGCAGCCGTGCTCAGGGGCAGCATCAGGGCCACCGCCACGGCCGCAGCGCGGCGCACGCTCGACATCTCAGTCCTTCCTCGACCCGTCGATGCTACGCGCGGACGCCGTGGTCAGGGGGCGGCTCGCGGGTGCGACGCGGCGCTCAGCCGGTCCGGGTCAGCCCTCCTCAGGCGGCGTCTCCAACGCCTGCTCGAGATCCGCCCACAGGTCCTCGACGTCCTCGATGCCGACGCTCAGGCGAACGAGGTCCTGGGGGACGGTGGGGCTCTCGGTGGCGAACCGACGCCGGCGCTCGAGGAGGGACTCGACACCCCCCAGGCTCGTCGCGGGCACCCACAGGCGCACGGCATCGACCAGCGCGTCCGCCGCGGCGATCCCGCCACGCGGCCGGAGCCCGATCACGGAGCCGTACCCCGCCATCAGCCGGGTGGCCCGCTCGTGACCCGGGTCTCCCGGCAGGCTCGGGTGGCGCACCTCGAGCACGGCGGGGTGCTCGGCGAGCCGCTCGGCCAGCACGGCCGCCGACGCCTGCGAGTGCTCCACGCGCAGCGCGAGCGTCCGCAGCCCCCGCAACGCCAGCCATGCCTCCCACGGCCCGGCGATCGCGCCGTGCAGCGTGCGGTGCGCGACCACCCGGTCGCGCAGGTCCGCCTGGTCCGTCAGGACCGCACCCAGCACGACGTCGGAGTGCCCCGCCAGGTACTTCGTCACCGAGTGCACCACGAGGTCCGCACCGTGCTCGAGCGGCCGCTGCACCATGGGGGTCGCGAACGTGTTGTCGACCGCGACGGCTGTTCCCACGGCATGCGCCCCGGCGACGAGCGCAGGGAGGTCGGCGACCTCGAGCATCGGATTGGTCGGCGACTCCACCCACAGCAGGTCCGCAGCGTCCCCGTCGCCGCGGACCGCTGCCAGCACGGCGTCGGTGTCCGCGACGTCGACGCGCTGGACGTGCAGGCCGCAGCGGCGGCCGAGGTCCTCCAGCAGCGCCCCGGTCAGCTGGTAGGCGTGCTGCGGCACCACGACCCGGCCGCCCGCCGGGACCACCGAGAGCGCGGCGTCGATCGCCGCCATCCCCGAGGACGTCACCACGGCTGGGGTCGCGGCTGCCTCGAGGGCGGCGAGCGCCGCCTCCAGCTCGTCCCAGGTGGGGTTCGCGTTCCGGCCGTACAGCGGCTCATCGGGTCGTGGAGGTCCGCTGGAGACGTAGGTCGAGGACAGCACCGGCGGTGCGGTCAGCGGTGCGCCGCGGCGTCGTTCGGGCCGGCCGGCGGTGACGGCGATCGTGGCGCGGGACAGACCTGTGGAGTGGCTCACGCCGGCCAAGCCTAGGCTCGGCCGCGCTGCTAGCCTTGCTCGCCGTGCTGACGGTCGTTGCGGGGGACCTCCTGGCCGACCGGACCGGTCGGCAGGACTCGGACGTCCTCGCGCTGCACGGGTGGATGCGCACCGGCGCCGACTTCGCCCGGGTGCTGGAGGGCCACGACGGTCTCGCGGTCCACCTGCCCGGGTTCGGGACCACGCCGCCACCCCCTGAGGCGTGGGGGAGCGAGGAGTACGCCGACCACCTCGCGGGCGCGCTGAGCGGGACGGGACCGTACGTCGTCGTCGGGCACTCGTTCGGCGGCCGGGTCGCCGTCCGGCTGGCGGTGCGGCATCCCCGGCTGGTCCGGTCCCTGGTGCTCACCGGGGCGCCGCTCGTCCGTGCGACGCCTCCGCCGGCCCCCGCGCTGCGGGTCCGCGTGGCGAAGCGGCTGCACGCCGCGCACCTCCTGCCCACGGCGGTCCTGGAGCGGGCGCGCAGGAACGCCGGCTCGGAGGACTACCGGGCCGCCCAGGGCGTGATGCGCGACGTCTTCGTGCGCGTGGTCAACGAGGACTACCGCGAGGACCTCGCGCGGATCGCCGTGCCGGTCACCATGGTCTGGGGGGAGCTCGACGACTCGGCGCCGCTCGCCGGAGCGCGGCTGGCGGCCGACCTGGTCCCCGGCGCACGGCTCGAGGTGGTGGCCGGCGGCGGGCACCTGCTGACCGGGGACCTGGAGGACCGCGTCGCAGCGGCCCTGAGCGAGCACCTGGAGCGTGACCGATGATCGACGTCGTGGGACTGGTGCTGGTCGCCGCCCTGACGGCGCTCGGCGGCCTGCGCTGGCTGCGAGTGAGCCAGCGCGAGCACTACCTCCCGGGCCGCGCCACGCGGATCGCCCAGATCTGGTTCACCCGTTCAGGCGTGGACGCCGCCGGGGCGGGGCTCGCCGCGCTGCTGGCCCTGGTCGCGCTCGCGCCACTCGGCGGCGCCTGGGCGGCCGGCCTGGCCGGGGCCGTGCTGGGTGCGCTCGTGCCGCTGCGCCTGTCGGTGCGCGGGCGGACCTCCCGGCTGGCCTGGACGGGGCGGATGCGCCGGCTGGCGATCGGCTGGTTCCTCGTCGTGGTGGTCCTCGGCGGGCTGCTCGCGTGGCTCGTGCGTCCGGCAGGCGCCGCCCTGGTCGCCGTCACGGTCCCGCTGACCGTCGACCTCGCCGCGTGGCTGGCCGGGATGGTGGAGAAGCGGATGTCCGCGTCGTTCGTCTCCCGGGCGCAGCAGCGGCTGGCCCGCGTGCGGCCGGCGGTTGTCGCGATCACCGGCTCCTACGGCAAGACGTCGACCAAGGGCTACGTCGCGCACCTGCTGGCCACCAGCCGGGCCGTGGTCGCCTCGCCCGCGAGCTTCAACAACCGCCTCGGGCTGTCCCGCGCGGTCAACGACGGCCTGGTGGACGGCACCGAGGTCTTCGTCGCGGAGATGGGCACCTACGGCCCCGGTGAGATCCGCGAGCTGTGCGGGCTGTTCCCACCCGACGTCGCGGCGATCACCACGATCGGCGAGGCACACCTGGAGCGGATGGGCTCGCGCGAGGTGATCCTGCAGGCCAAGTCGGA
The DNA here is from genome assembly GCF_030586465.1 of Actinotalea lenta. GTDB lineage: Bacteria > Actinomycetota > Actinomycetes > Actinomycetales > Cellulomonadaceae > Actinotalea > Actinotalea lenta. The sequence goes on along the minus strand of NZ_JAUQYP010000001.1, from coordinate 2,785,203 downwards.
GATCACCGAGCGTGCCCGGTCCGTGGTGCTCCCCGTGGACGAGCCGGGGCTCGCGGCGCTCGCCGAGCGCTGCCGGGCCGAGGGCAAGCGCGTGGTGACGTGCAGCGTCACGGGGCTCGAGGCGGACGTCGTGGTGGACCTGGCCGCCGGCACGGCGACGCTGCCAGGACCGGACGGGCGGGTCACGCTGGACCTGGGCGACGGCGTGGCGCACGGTGTCAACCTCGCGGTCGCGCTGGGCATCGCCGTCGTGCTGGACGTCGACCCGGCGGGACTGCGCGGGCGCCTGACCGGGCTGCCCCGCGCCGCGCACCGGGCGGAGGTGCAGCGCACCGCCGCCGGCCTCGTGGTGGTGGACGACACCTACAACGCCAACCCCGTCGGCGCCCGCGCGGCGCTCGAGGAGGCGGCGGCGCTGGTCGGCGAGGGCAGCCGGCTCGTGCTGGTCACCCCGGGCATGGTCGAGCTGGGCTCGGTACAGGCGGTGCGGAACACGACGCTCGGACGCCAGGCGGCCGAGCTCGGGGCGCACGTCGTGGTGGTCGGCCGGACCAACCGGACGGCACTGGTGGCGGGCGTCGAGCAGGCCGGTGGGAGCCACGACACGGTCGACCGACGCGACCAGGCGATCGATGTCGCGACACGGGTCGCGGGCCCGGAGGGCGTCATACTGTACGAGAACGACCTGCCCGACCACTATCCGTGAGCCGGGCCCCCGACCCGCGAGGTAGCCACCCGATGCCCGAGAGCCCGAGCACGTCCGACGCCCGCTGGGCCGTCGTCTTCGGTGGACCGTCTCCCGAGCACGAGATCTCGATCCTCACCGGCCTGCAGGCCGAGCGAGTTCTCACGGGCGCCGGTCAGCAGGTGGTACCGCTGTACTGGTCGCCGACCGGTGCCTGGTTCCTGGTCCCCGCGGGCACCGAGGCGAAGGACTATCTCGAGGGTGCCCCGTCCGGCGCCCGTCCCGTCGACGTGCGCGTGGGCGCCGACGGTGGGCTGTTCGTCAAGGGCCGGCTGCGCAGCGAGCGCCTCGAGATCTCCGCCGCGCTGTCCTGCCTGCACGGCGGCCTCGGTGAGGGGGGCGGCTACGCAGGGCTGATGGCGCTCCTCGGCATCCCGACGACCGGTGGCAGCGTCTACGCCTCCGCCCTGGGCATGGACAAGCTCGCGTTCGGCGGCGTGCTGGCCGCCGCGGGTATCCCGACGCTGCCGCGCGTCGCGCTGGAGCCCGACATCGACCCGCCGTTCGACGGGCCGTACATCGTCAAGCCGCGGTTCGGCGGGTCCTCGATCGGCATCGAGATCGTCGACGACGTGGCGGCCGCGCGGGTCGTGGGCCGAACCTCGGCGCACCTGCGCGCCGGCGCGGTCGTGGAGCCGTTCCGCGGGGACCTGGTGGACCTCAACATCTCGTTCCGCACGGGCGCTGCCCAGCTCGAGGTCTCCGACCTGGAGAAGCCGCTGCGTTCCCCGGACGGTGCGGTCTACTCCTACGACGAGAAGTACCTGGCCGGCGGCCCGGGGCAGGCGGGCCTGACCGCCGCGCCACGCGAGCTGCCCGCGCAGGTCCCCGCCCAGGTCTCCGAGCTGGCCGAGCGTCTGGCGCGGCGGGTCGCGGCGGTCACCGGGATCACGGGCGTGGCCCGGGTGGACTTCCTGTACGACGAGGCCTCGGGCGACCTGGTGGTCAACGAGGTCAACGCCGTGCCCGGCGCGCTGGCGCTGTACCTGTGGGCGCCCACGGTGGCGGCGTCCCAGGTCCTGCTCGACGCGCTGCGTGAGGCCCGCGACGCGCCCGTGGTCGCGGCGCCCAGCGGGTTCGGCTCGGGCGCGGCGCTGCGCGCCGCGGGCGGGATCGCCGGAAAGCTCGTCGGCCTGGACGGCCCTCGGCGGTAGGGTCCCGGACTCAGGCCCGGCCGGCTCCCCGCCGCTTGGCCTTGGCGAGAAGGTCGCCGAGCAGGTTCCCGAGCGGGCGGCCGACCTCGGCCGCCGCGAGCGGCAGGACCGAGGTCTCGGTGAGCCCGGGGGAGATGGCGGCCTCGAGGAACCACGGGACACCGTCCGCGTCGACCACGACGTCGGTGCGGGACAGGTCTCGCAGGCCGAGCACCCGGTGCACGGACTCCGCCTTGTGGCGTACCCGCGCCGCGGAGTCCTCGGTCAGCGGTGCGGGCAGCGCGATCGAGATCAGGTCGGCGCTGTAGCGCGCCTCGAAGCTGAACGGGGACACGCCCGGGTTCGCGAACTCCGCGGGCGGCAGCGCCTCGGGTTCTCCCTCGGCGTTCTCCACCACCACGGTCTCCACCGTGCGGCCCGCGACGTACCGCTCGATCAGGGCGACGTCCCCGAACGTGAAGCACCGCACCAGGGCCGCCGGAAGGTCCGCTGCGTCGGACACCAGGCTCATGCCCAGCGTGGACCCGCTGGTCGCCGGCTTGACCACCACCGGCAGCCCCAGGTCGGCGAGCACCGAGCGGACGATCTGCGTCGGGGACAGCTCGCGGAAGCTACGTGCCGAGATCGCCGCCCACGCCGGAGTGCGTAGCCCGGCGCGCTCGACGAGCACCTTCGCGACGACCTTGTCCCAGGCGAGGTGGCAGGAGGCCGGCGGCGAGCCGACGTACGGGATGCCGATCAGGTCCAGTGCGGTCTGCAGCGAGCCGTCCTCGCCGCTCGCCCCGTGCACCGCCAGGTACGCGGCCTCCACGTGGTCCGCGGTGAGCCGGTCGAGCAGCGACTCGTCCGCGTCGTACAGCGTCGCGTCGATGCCGGCCTGCCCCAACGCGAACTGCGCGCGGCGCCCGGAGCGCCAGGAGACCTCTCGCTCGTTGGACAGACCCCCGGCGATGACGGCCACCCTGGCCAGGTCGCTGCTCACAGCACCCTCCTCGATCGGTTGCCGCGATCCTAGGCCAGTCGGCCGTGCCGACCCAGGGCCGTCCGGCCACGTCAGACCCGGTGCCGCCCCGGACCCGGTGCCGCCCTAGACGCAGTGCCGGGTCGGGGGCACGGTGGAGATCGCCCGGCCCAGCTCCATGAGGAACGCGGTCGAGTGGGTGTCGGTCACCGCGGCCGGGACGAACACCTCCACGGCGGGGGACCGGCCGTACGTCGTGAAGGTCCAGTCCGCATAACCCCCGACGTCGGTCGCCCCGGGGACGGCCACCCAGTCGACGGAGTACGTGCCGTCGTCCGCCGTGACGCACTGGTCCGTCGTGGGTCCTGGAGGCGTCACTCCGCAGCGCAGCACGATCGCGTGGTCCGCGGAACCCCACGCGGCACTGGCCTGGCTGGTGGTCAGCAGCCGCGGCAGGCCCGCCAGGGTGTCGGGCAGCGACAGCACGAGCGTGGCGCACGCCGGGTCTCCCGCGTCAGGTGCGGGTTCCACCGGCACGCGGGTCGAGCAGGCGGCCAGGCCGGAGGTCAGCGCGACCGAGGTCAGCAGCAGCGCGAGGGGGCGGCGGGGCACGGCACCACGCTAGCGCCGGTAGCGTGGCGCCCCGTGGACGAGGACGGCCTGCTGGCCCTGATCGTGCCCCGGTTGCCCCGTGGGCGGGACACCGTGCTGGGACCGGGCGACGACGCGGCGATCGTCGCGGCGCCCGACGGCCGGGTGGTCGTGTCGACCGACGTGCTGGTCGAGGGCCGGCACTTCCGACGCCGGTGGTCGAGCGGCGCCGACGTGGGCTACCGCGCGGCGATGCAGAACCTCGCGGACGTCGCGGCGATGGGTGCCAGGCCGACCGCCCTCGTCGTCGCGCTGACCTGCCCGGCCGACGTCGCCCCGGAGTGGCTCGCGGACCTCGCCGACGGCATGGCGCAGGCGTGCGGCGAGGTGGGCGTCGTGGGAGGAGACCTGTCGACCGGAACCGAGCTGTCCGTGGCCGTCACGGTGCTCGGCGACCTGGCCGGTCGGCCGCCCGTGCTCCGCTCCGGCGCGCAGGTCGGGGACGTCGTCGCGCACGCCGGGGTCCGGGGGCGCTCGGCGGCGGGTCATGCCCTGCTGGACGCGGGACTCGACGGCTTCGACGAGCTGGTCGCCGCCTACCGGCGCCCCGTGGCCCCTCTCGGCGCGGGGATCGCCGCCTCGCGCGCGGGCGCCACGGCGATGCTGGACGTGTCCGACGGGCTGCTGCGCGACGCCCTGCGGATCGCCCGGGCCAGCGGGGTCGTGCTCGACCTCGACCCTCCGACCGCGGCGTTCGCGGACGACCTCGCCGTCCTCGCACCGGCGGCCGAGGCGCTCGCGGCCGACGCGGAGACCTGGGTGCTGGCCGGCGGAGAGGACCACGGTCTGCTCGCCACGTTCCCCCCGCACACCGAGCTGCCTGCGCCGTTCCGCGCCGTCGGGCGCGTCGTCGCTGGCGAGCCGGGGGTGAGGGTCGCCGGTGCCGCCCCTCGCGGTCCGCTGGGGTGGGACCACTTCGCCGGGCGCGACTGAGCCCGGGCCCGTCAGCCTCGGCGGTACCGGACCTCGAGGTAGGAGCTCTCGCCCGCGGTCTCCATGCGCTCGACGCCGTCCGGGCTGAACCCGTGCCGGCGGTAGAAGTGCCGGGCGCGTTCGTTGTCCGCCAGCGCCCACAGGGTGACCGGGTCCGCCTCGGGCAGGTCGGCGAGCAGGCTGCGCATCAGCTCACGGGCCACGCCGTGCCCCCACGCCGAGGGCTCGAGGAAGATCGCGTAGATCTCGTGGGTGCCGCGTTCGGCATCCTCGTCGCGGCTCGCCCCGACGTGCGCGAAGCCGACGATCTCGCCCTCGAGGTCGGCCACCAGCACCGACCCGCGGCGGGTCTCGATCGTCTCGCGCCACGTCTGCGTGCGGGCCGCCTCGTCGAGCGCGTCGAGGGTCGCGGGGTCCACGACGTCGGCGTACGCCTCGCGCCACGAGGTCAGGTGCACCCGCGCGATCGCGTCGGCGTCGTCGACGGTGGCTGGGCGGATGACCGCCTCGGGAAGCTCGTCCTGCATGGCCCCCAGCCTGCCATCCCGGGGGATGCCCAGGCCAGGCGGGTCGCTCCGCCGGGCGCGTCCGGGCGCGGCGCGGACGGGCACCGAGCGGCACGACGCCCGCGGGCCGGGAGCCGGCCGCGGGCGTCGTGCAGGGTCCAGGACCCCAGCAGGTGTGAGGTCAGGCGGTGCGTTGCACCTTGCCGGCCTTGAGGCACGAGGCGCACACGTTGACCCGCTTCGGGGTCCCGGCGACCACCGTGCGAACCCGCTGGATGTTCGGGTTCCAGCGCCGCTTGGTGCGCCGGTGGGAGTGCGAGATGCTGTGCCCGAAGCTCGGGCTCTTGCCGCAGATGTCGCAGTGAGCAGCCACGGGTCGGTCTCCTGATCGTCGCGCGCACGCAGCGCGGGTCATGTCGGTCGGACGGGGCAGGATGCGGTGGTGACGGCACGCGGCCCCGAGGTGCCCGGAACTGGCCGGACAACCTCGCTAGGGTAGCCGATCGCCGTGGGTGGCCCAAAACGAGCGCGTCGGCGCAGCCGGGGACGGAGGAGGCGTGGTCGGGACGCGCTGGGACGAGCCGCTCGGACGGCTGCTCGGCACCCGGGCCGCCGGGCCCTTCGCGGGACTCGGCCTGCACACCGCGGGCGACCTGCTGCGGCACTACCCGCGGCGGTACGCATCCCCCGGCCGCCTGACGGACCTGTCCTCGCTGAGCCCCGGGGAGCACGTCACAGTGATGGCCGAGGTGCGCCGCGCCACGGTGCGCACGATGCGTTCGCGAGGGGGGGCGATCCTGGAGGCGGTCGTCACCGACGGCACGCGCGAGCTGTCGCTGGCGTTCTTCGCCAAGAAGCCGGGTGCGCTTCGCCGTCACGAGTCGCGGCTGCGCCCGGGCACGCTCGGGATGTTCACCGGAGTCGTGCGCTTCTACCGGGGGGCCGCTCAGCTCACCCACCCCGACTACCAGCTGGTCGGCACCGACGTCGACGACGAGGCCGCGGCGCTCGTGGAGGCGACCCGGCCGATCCCGGTGTACCCCGCGTCCGCGGCGCTGCCCACCTGGCGCATCCAGCGCGCCGTGCGCACGGTCCTGGACCCCCTCACCGAGGAGGACGTGAACGACCCGCTGCCCACCGAGGTGCGCGAACGCGTGGGCCTACCGGGCCTGGTCGAGTCGCTGCGCCTGGTGCACGAGCCGTACACCGAGCAGGACTGGCGGCGCGGCCGGGACCGGTTGCGCTACGAGGAGGCTTTCGTGCTCCAGGCCGCGATGGCACGCCGCCGCGCCCAGGCCGCAGCGCGGCCGGTGGTCGCGCGTCCCACCACGCCAGGTGGGCTGCTGGCCGCCTTCGACGCCCGGCTGCCGTTCGTGCTGACCGCGGGGCAGCAGGACGTGGGCGCGCAGATCGCCGAGGACCTGGCGGCCGACGCGCCCATGCAGCGGTTGCTTCAGGGCGAGGTCGGCTCCGGCAAGACCGTGGTCGCGCTGCGCGCCATGCTCCAGGTGGTCGACGCCGGCGGCCAGGCGGCCCTGCTCGCGCCCACCGAGGTCCTCGCCACCCAGCACCTGCGCACGCTGCGCGAGCTGCTCGGTCCGCTCGCGCAGGAGGGCATGCTCGGTGCCGCGGACCGCGCCACCCGCGTGGTGCTGCTCACCGGGTCGCAGGCGGCCGCAGCGCGCCGCGAGGCCCTGCTCGACGCCGCCTCCGGCGCGGCGGGCATCGTCGTCGGTACCCATGCTCTGCTCGGCGAGCACGTGCAGTTCGCCGACCTCGGCCTGGTCGTGGTCGACGAGCAGCACCGGTTCGGCGTCGAGCAGCGCGACGCCCTGCGCAGCCGGGGGGACGAGGGCGACACCGTCCCGCACCTGCTCGTGATGACCGCCACCCCGATCCCGCGCACGGTCGCGATGACCGTGTTCGGGGACCTCGAGGTCTCCACGCTCACCGAGGTCCCGGCCGGCCGCGCCCCGGTCGCCACGCACGTCGTCCCGGCGGACAACGCGGCCTGGACGGCGCGGACCTGGGCGCGGGTGCGCGAGGAGGTCGACGCGGGTCGGCGGGCGTACGTCGTGTGCCCGCGGATCACCGCGGACGACGCCTCCGGCGCGGACGACGCGGACCTGCTGTCCGGCGAGCCCGACGACCAGGGCGCGACCCGGCCACCGCTGCGCGCCGTCGAGGAGGTCGCCGAAGAGCTCGCGACGCTGCCGGCGCTGGACGGCGTGCGCATCGGGACGCTGCACGGCCGGATGACGGCCGCCGCCAAGGACGATGCGATGGCAGCCTTCGCGGCCGGGCGTACCCCGGTCCTGGTGTCCACCACCGTCATCGAGGTGGGCGTCGACGTCCCCGAGGCCAGCGTGATGGTGGTGCTGGACGCCGAGCGGTTCGGTCTGTCCCAGCTGCACCAGCTGCGCGGCCGGGTGGGCCGCGGCACCGACCCGGGCCTCTGCCTTCTGGTGGCCCGCGCGCCCGAGGGCAGCGACGCCGCAACCCGGCTCGCCACGCTCGCCGGGACGACGGACGGTTTCGAGCTCGCGACCGTGGACCTCGAGCTCCGACGCGAGGGCGACGTGCTGGGTGCGTCCCAGTCCGGAAGCGCCAGCTCGCTGCGTCTGCTGCGGGTGGTCCGGGACGCCGCGCTGATCGCCCGGGCCCGCGACGAGGCCCGCGCGCTGGTCGACCGGGATCCCGCGCTGGAGGCCTGGCCTGCCCTGCTCGCCGCGATCGACGAGTGGCTCGAGCCGTCCGCCCAGGAGTACCTGGACCGAGCCTGACCCGCCGCCCTCGTAGGGTGGGGCCGTGGCCAAGAAGAGCTCCCGTCCTGCCGTGCTGCGCGCCGAGCGCCTGACCGTGGGGTGGGATGGGCGCCCCGTGTGCGGCGCCGCGACCTTCTCCGTACCCGCCGGACGGGCGGTGGCACTGGTCGGACCGAACGGCTCGGGCAAGTCGACCATCCTGCGGGCCGCTCTCGGCCTGCTCGAGCCCCTGTCGGGGACCGTGAGCCTGCTGGGCCGTCCGGTGGACGAGCGCGAGGCGTCCTTCCGCGCACAGGTCGCCGCCGTGCTCGACGACGACGCCTGGTTCCCCGCTCTCACGGTCGCCGAGCACCTGTACCTCGTGGCGCGCGGGCACGGTGTGGGGGACGCCGACGACGAGGTCGAGGCCCTGCTGGACGAGTTCGGCCTCACCGGGCACGCCAACGCCCTGCCCAACACGCTCTCCTCCGGGCAGCGCCGCCGGCTGCTGCTCGCCGCCGGCCTGGTGCGGCCGCGTTCGTTGCTGGTCCTCGACGAGCCGGAGCAGCGGCTCGACTCCGACATGCGCCACCGGCTCGCGGAACGACTCGTCGCCGAGAAGGACGCCGGGGGAGCGGTGCTGATCGCCACGCACGACCCGGAGATGCTCGCCACCGTGGCCGACGCCGCGTTGATCGTGGCGGACCAGACCCGCAAGGTCACGGTGGACGAGGCTGTCGACGCGCTGCGGCCGGGCGTGCTGTGAGCGAGCTCGCAGTCCGAGTGGGCGGCGAGCCGACCCCCGTTCCCGCGGCGCGATCCATCCGCGGCTACACGGCGGCGGTGGCGCGCAGCCGGGCCGGAGCCGGTATCGGGTCGCTGCTCGGCGACGTCTACTACGCGGGCGTGATGATCGGCGTCGGTGTCCTGCTCGCGCTGGGTGCGCTGCAGCAGCTCCCCGTCCGCGACGCCCCCGTCGCCGTCGAGGGCAGCACGTCGCTCGCCGGCCTCGCCGCGGTGCTGATGGTGGCGGTCGTCGGCGCGGTGCTGGGCACCGCCGGCCGGCTCGGGCCCATCGGGGTCGGCGGTGCCGAGGCGACCTGGTGGCTGACGCTGCCGGTGGACCGGCGGGGCCTGCTGCGCGGCTCGGTCTGGCGGCTGCCGGCGCTCGCGGCCCTCGTGACCGGGCTCGTCGCCGGCGTCCTCGCGGCCGTCGTCCCTGCGGTGGGCAATCCTGCGCAGGTCGGCCTGATGGGCGCGCTCGCAGCGGCCACGCTGGTCATCACGGCCGCGCTCGTGCAGGCCTGGCGCGGCTCGCGGGTCGCCGTGGTCGCCGGCGACGTGCTCCTGGCCACCGTGCCTGTGCTGGGCGCCGGGGCCGTGCTGGCGGGGTGGCACCCCGCCACCGTGCCCGCCGTGCCGTGGTGGACGCTCGCGCCCGCCGTCCTGGCACTCACCGGCCTCGTCTGGTGGCTCGACACCCGCCTGGGAGCGATCCCGGCGCGCAGCCTGCGGGAGAGCGGTTCGGTGGCGGCGCACGCGGCCGGTGCGCTCACGTCGATGGACTCGCGCGAGCTCGGTCGCGCACTGACCGACCGCACGGCACGCCAGTCTCGGCGCCGCTCGCTGCGCATGCGGCTGTCGGGCGGAGCTGTCCGGGCGCTGCTCACGGCGGACCTCCTGGTGCTGCTGCGCTCGCCACGCCACCTGGTGCAGATCGTCGCGGGCGCGCTGCTGCCGTACCTGGTGGTCAGCACGCCCGAGCTGGCCGGCCCCGCGCAGCTCGCCCTGGCGGTCCTCATCGGTGGATACCTCGCGACGCAGGCCACCGGCGAGGCGGCGCGGCGAGCCGAGATGACGCCCGCCGTCGACCGGCTGCTGCCGCTGTCGGCCCGAGACGTCCGGCGCGCGCACCTGGTGGTCCCGGCCACCGTGATGACCCTGTGGGCGGTGGTGGCGCTCGCGGCCGTGGGGATCTGGCACGGGGAGTTCTGGCCGTGGCTCGTCCTGGCCCTGGTGGCCGGCCCGGCCTGGGCGGGGGGCGCGCTGCGCTCCGCCTACCGGCCCGCGCCGAGCTGGGACAAGGCGTTGGTCTCGACCCCGATGGGCGCGGTGCCGATGGGTGCGGCCGCGGTCCTGGCCCGCGGCCCGGACGTGGTGATCGTCGGTCAGCTGCCGGCGCTGGTGGCGGTGCTGGTGGGCTCGGTGCCGCCGAGCGTGCTCGGCGTGCAGGTCGCGACCACCGTGGTCGCGTTGCTGTGGGGCTCCAGCACCGAGACGCGGTCCCTCATGGACCGGCTCGCCGAGGCCCAGGACGCGACCTCCACCCCACGGCGATGACCAGGATCGTGGCGGGCCGTGCGGGCGGGCGGTCCCTGGCCGTCCCCCCACGCGGCACGCGCCCCACCAGCGACCGGGTGCGCGAGGCGCTGTTCTCCCGGCTCGAGCACCTGGACGTGCTGGACGGCGCACGGGTCGTGGACCTGTTCGCCGGCTCCGGGGCGCTCGGCCTGGAGGCCGCCAGCCGCGGGGCGGCGGACGTGGTGCTCGTGGAGTCCGCCGGGCGAGCGGTCGCGGTGTGCCGGCGCAACGTGTCCGAGCTGGGTCTGCCGGGCGTGCGGGTGGCCGCGGAGCGGGTCCGGACCTGGCTCCAGCGCGGCCCGACCGGAGCCGGCGGCGCTCCGGTGATCGACCTGGCGCTGGTCGACCCGCCGTACGACCTTCCCGAGGAGGAGCTGGCAGGCGTCCTCGCCGACCTGGCCGGGTGGCTGGACCCGCAGGGTGTCGTCGTCGTCGAGCGTTCGGCACGGTCGCCCGAGCCGCCCTGGCCGACGGGGCTCGCGCGCTTCGACGACCGCCGGTACGGCGAGACCGCGCTGTGGTTCGCGGAGCCGGTCCCGCGCGAGGGCGCCCCCGCGCCTCCGGGTCACCTCGCGCCGTAGGCTGATGCCGTGCCGATCGCCGTGTGCCCCGGTTCCTTCGACCCGGTGACCCTGGGTCATCTCGACGTCGTCCGGCGGGCCCGCGCGCTCGCCGACGAGGTGGTGCTCGCCGTCGCGACCAACGCCGGAAAGCGCCCGCTGCTCGACCGCGAGCAGCGGGTGGCACTGGCCCGCGACGCGGTCGCGCACCTACCCGGTGTGCGGGTGGAGCCGGTGGACGGTCTGCTGGTGGACTTCTGCGCCCGGATCGGGGCGACGGTGCTCGTCAAGGGGCTGCGATCGGGCGCGGACCACGACGCCGAGCTGCCGATGGCCCTGATGAACCGCCACCTGACCGGGATCGAGACGGTCTTCCTGCCCGCCGATCCGTCGGTCGCGCACATCGCGTCGTCCCTGGTCAAGGACGTCGCCCGGCACGGCGGCCCGATCGAGGACCTGGTGCCGCCCGGAGTTGCCGAGGCCGTGCACGCCGCCCTGGCGGCGGGAGGCGTCCGATGAGCGGCCGGGGCTTGACGGCCGTGCTCGACGAGCTCGAGGCCGTCGTGCACGCCGCGCGCGCCATGCCGATGTCCTCCTCCGTCCTGGTCGCGCGGGAGGAGGTGATCGAGCTGGTCGAGCGGGCGCGTGCCCTGCTGCCCGAGCAGCTCGCGCACGCCGACGAGGTGCTGGCCGGCGCCGATCGGGTGCTCGCCGAGGCGCACCAGCACGCCGACCGCATCGTCAGCTCGGCGCAGGAGCGCGCCGAGGACCTCGTGGCGCACGAGCGCATCGTGCTCGAGGCCCAGGCCCGTGCCGAGGAGATCGTCGCGCAGGCGCGGCGCACCGCCGCCGGGCTGCGCCGCGACGCGGACGACTACTGCGACCGCCGGCTCGCCGACTTCGAGATCGACCTGGGTCGGGTGATGGCGCAGGTGCAGGCCGGCCGCGCCAAGCTGGCCGACCGGCTGGAGCACTCCGCCACCGACGACGACCCCGCCGGCCCGTGAGGGCGGGCCGCTGGCGAAGTTGGGGCGCCGTGCCCCATGCCGTAGGATGACCCGTCGGTCCACCGCTCGTGGCGTGGACCGAGATCCCTCGACCCTGGACAGCAGATGGAGCACCACGCCCTCGACCCCCGCGCGCCATTCGTGCTCGACACCCACGAGCTCGGCCGCCGCCCGGGGACGATGCGCACGGTGACCCGGAACGTCCCGGCGCCGGAGGATCTCGGTACCGCCGTGATCGGTGTCCCGGCCGGATCCGACCTCGAGCTCGACCTGCGGCTCGAGGCGGTGATGGAGGGGATCCTCGTCTCGGGCACCGTCCGGGGCGGAACCGTCGGGGAGTGCGTGCGCTGCCTGGACGAGGTCGTCGGCTCGGTCGACGTCCCCATCCAGGAGCTGTACGTGTACCCCGAGCGGGCCGAGGTCGCCGTCGAGGACGGCGACGACGAGGAGGACCTGCGCGAGCTCGGAGCCGACGACCTGATCGACCTCGAGCCCGCGGTGCGTGACACGGTGGTGCCTGCACTGCCGTTCCGTCCGCTGTGCTCACCGGACTGCCCGGGCCTGTGCCCGCAGTGCGGCGCGCGGCTGGCGGATCCGGCCAACGCCGGGCACACCCACGAGGTGGTCGACCCGCGGTGGGCGGCGTTGGCCGACCTGTACGACGACCCGAAAGAGAGCTGACCGTGGCTGTACCGAAGCGCAAGATGTCGCGCAGCAACACCCGCGCGCGTCGGTCGCAGTGGAAGACGACCGCAGCGACCCTCACGACCTGCCCGCGGTGCAAGGCCGAGAAGCTCCCGCACACGGCCTGCCCGGCCTGCGGCGCCTACAACGGCCGCCAGTACGCCGAGGCGCTGCGGACCGAGCACGAGGCCCGCTGACCAGTGGTCGCCAGTGGTGACGCGCCCGCGACCACCGCTACCCGACTGCTCACCACGCTCGGGGTCCACCTGGACCCCGAGCTTCTGGTGCTTGCCCTGACCCACCGGTCGTTCGCGCACGAGGCGGGTGGGCTGCCCACCAACGAGCGCCTGGAGTTCCTGGGGGACACCGTGCTGGGCCTGGTGGTCACGGAGGCCCTGTACCGCGGACACCCCGACCAGTCGGAGGGTGAGCTCGCGAAGATGCGGGCCGCGACCGTGTCGCAGCGTGCGCTGGCCGCGATCGCCCGCACGATCGACCTGGGTGACTACGTCCTGCTCGGCAAGGGCGAGCTCGCCACGGGCGGCCGCGACAAGGACTCGATCCTGTCCGACACGCTCGAGGCCGTCTTCGGCGCGGTGTACCTCACGCACGGCCTGGAGGTGGCGCGAGGCCTCGTCGAGCGGCTCGTGGCCCCCACGTTGGACGCCGCCGCGGACCTGGGCGCCGGACTGGACTGGAAGACCTCGCTGCAGGAGCTGGCCGCCCGGCTGGGGTTGGGAGCACCGGTGTACGACGTGGTGGGCACCGGCCCGGACCACGAGCGTACGTTCACTGCGCGCATCGTCTTCGGCGACGAGGTGTGCGGCGAGGGCACAGGACCTGCGAAGAAGGTCGCCGAGCAGGAGGCCGCCGCCGCGGCGTACCGCGCACTCGCCGAGCGCGAGCAGCCCTCGGACTCCTGAGTGCCCGAGCTGCCCGAGGTCGAGACGGTACGTGCCGGCCTGGACCGGCATGTGGCCGGCCGCACCGTGCGCTCGGTGCGTGTGCTGCGCGACTACAGCGTGCGGCGGCACGTAGGCGGCTCCGTGGACCTCGCGGCGCGGCTGGAGGGTCGCACCCTCGGCGCCGTCGTGCGCCGCGGCAAGTACCTGTGGGTCCTCCTGGACGACGACGAGGCACTGACCGCGCACCTCGGGATGAGCGGGCAGCTCCTCGTGCACCACGCGAGCGACGCGCCGGACCACCGGCACCTGCGGGTGCGTCTGGAGCTCACCACGCCGGGGGAGCCCGACCGGGTCCTGGACTTCGTGGACCAGCGCACCTTCGGCCACCTGGCCGTCGCTGAGCTCGTGCCGACCCCTGACGGCGGCCCGGGCGGGCGCGGCAGTGACCTGCCTGCGCTGCCGCCCGCTGTGGCGCACATCGCGCGTGACGTGCTGGACCCGGACCTGGACCGGGATGCCGCGGTCGCGGCCGTCCGGCGCCGCCACTCGGAGATCAAGCGCGCGCTGCTGGACCAGACGCTGGTGTCAGGGATCGGCAACATCTACGCCGACGAGGCGCTCTGGCGCGCTCGGCTGCACGGCGCCCGTCCCACGGACCGGCTCCGGACCGCGCAGGTCCGCGCCGTGCTGGCCGCGTGCGAGGACGTGATGCGCGCCGCGCTGCGCTCGGGCGGCACGAGCTTCGACGCGCTGTACGTGGACGTCAACGGCTCGTCCGGCTACTTCGACCGCGAGCTCGCCGTGTACGGCCGGGCGGGGCTGCCGTGCCCCCGGTGCGGCGCCCCGGTGCGGCGCGAGCCCTTCATGAACCGGTCGTCGTTCAGCTGTTCCGCCTGTCAGCCTCGTCCACGTCCCGTGCGGCGAGTGCATTCGAAGCCCTGCGTTCCCTAGGATGCCCGTCGTGACGAACGTGCCCCCGGCCCACAGCCGCGCCAGTGAGATCGCCGTGATGATCGTCGACGACCACGAGGTGGTCCGACGGGGTATCGCCGAGGTGATCGATCGCACCGAGGGCATGGGTGTGGTCGCCGAGGCCGGGACGGTCGCCGAGGGGGTGCGTCGCGCCGCGCTCGTGCGGCCGCAGGTCATGCTGGTCGACCTGCAGCTGCCGGACGGTACGGGCATCGACCTCATGATGTCGCTGCGCGAGTCCCTGCCGGACACCCACATGATCGTGCTCACGTCGTTCGACGACGACGACGCCCTGGCCGCCGCGCTGCAGGCCGGTGCCGCCGCGTTCCTGCTCAAGTCGGTCCGGGGCACCGAGATCGCCGAGATCATCCGCCAGGTCGCTGCCGGCCGGACCCTCCTGGACGAGCGGACCGTCACGCGCCGCCGCGCCGACCATGACGACCCGACGGCCGACCTCACGCCCTCGGAGCGCAAGGTGCTCGACCTCATCGGCGAGGGGATGTCCAACCGGGAGATCGCCGAACGTCTCGGGGTGGCCGAGAAGACCGTGAAGAACCACATCACGTCGCTGCTGTCGAAGATGGGCCTGCAGCGGCGCACCCAGGTGGCTGCGTGGGTCGCGGGCCACAAGCACAGCTCCTGGCGCAGCGAGCCGGGGGACTGACCCCGCGCCGCGATCCGTCCGGACCTGGCCGAAGAGCGGTCACGAGCTCCGCTGTCGCACTCTCGGGGTCGCTGACTCCTCGCAGCCTTCGGCCGCCCGATAGCGTGGGCCCGCCTGAGGGCTGAAGCGTCGGCGTCGAATAGCGACGGAAACGCTTCAGCCTTGGCCGGCGCCACCGCCAACCGAGCGACGACGGTGAGGCCGACCCACCTTGCCGCCGAACTCAGCCGCGACGCAGCGGTGCCGTCCAGCTGAGCAGCGTTCCGCGCCCCTCGCTCGTGGTGCCCAGCGAGAACGTCCCGCCGTGGCGCCGAGCCCGCGCGGCGAGGTTGTCGGTGCCCGAACGCCGGTCGCGGTCAGGGGGCAGGCCCGCGCCGTCGTCCTCGACCTCGACCGTGATGGTCCCCGACGGCTTCTGGCCGGCGAGGTCGACGCGCACCTGGACCGCCGTGGCGCGCGCGTGCCTGGCGGCGTTGGCCAGGCCCTCGCGCACGACGGCCACCACGTCGTCGGACATGTCCTCACCGACGCGGTCGTCGAGCGCGCCCGCGTCGCCCTCCAGCGAGTCGGCCGAGTCCAGCACGCGCCCGTCGACGGTGATGATGAGGGAGGGTGCGAAGCCCAGGCCGGTGCGCGCGAGCGAGGACTCGCGCCGCAGCCGTTCGGCGAGCGGTGCCGAGGCGTCGGGGTCGCGCAGCGCGTGCACGATCGAGCGGATCTGCCGGACCGTGGAGTCCACGTTGTCCAGCGCGTCCTCGACGATCCCGGTCAGCTCGGACGGGTCGACGCCGCGCGCGGCTCGTCGCCGCACCGTCTCGAGCTGCATACCCGTGGCGAAGAGCTGCTGGATCGCGAGGTCGTGCAGGTCGCGGGCGATCCGCTCGCGCTCGTCGAGCAGCGCCGCGACGTCCTGGGCGTGCCGGGCCTCGGCGAGCACCAGCGCGAGCGCCGCCTGCGCGGCGTAGGTCTCCGCGGTCGCGAGGTCGCTGGGCCCGAACGGCGCGGAACCCACCCGTCGCAGGAGGATCAGCACGCCGACGCCCTGGCCGCGCGCGTTCATCGGGGCGTACAGCGCGGGGCCGAACTGACGCATCGCCTCGACCCGCATCGCCCGCGCGCGGGACAGCGAGTCCACCACGAGGCCGTTGCCGTCGCGCAGCACGGTGCGGGCCCGGCCGTCCGGCGGCATGACGGTGCCGACGAGCTCGTCCGAGCCGACGCCGTCCACGATCTCCATCACCCAGTCGTCGCCCACGCCCGGCAGCACGAGGGCCGCGGTGTCGGCACCGGCGACCGCGCGTGAGGACGCCGCGATCTCCTGGAGCACCTCCTCCTGCTCGGCCCCGGACAACAGCATCGTGGTGATCTGCTGGCCTGCGCGCAGCCAGTGCTCACGTCGCTCGGCCTCGGCGTACATCTGGGCGTTCTGGATGGCGACGGCTGCCGCGGCGGCGAGCGTCAGCACGACCTCGTCGTCGTCGTCGCTGAAGCCCCCCGGTTTGTCCGCGAGGTACAGGTAGCCGTAGACCCGGTTGCGCACGCGCACCGCGGTGCCCAGGAACGAGCCCATCTTCGGGTGGTGCGGCGGGAAGCCCTTGAACTGCGGGTGCTCGAGCAGGTCGTCCAGGCGCAGGGTGCCGTGCGGCGGGATCGCGCCGAGCACACCGGTGGCGTGCGGGGCGCGGCCGAGCAGCGACGCGAGTCGCTCGTCCACGCCGGTGTGCACGAACGTGGTCGAGCGGCCGCGGGCGTCGAGCACGTTGATGGCGCCGAACCGCGCGCCCGTGAGGTCCGCACTGGCGGTCACGAAGCGGTGCAGCACGGTGGGCAGGTCCAGGTCCGAGGCCAGGCCCAGGGCGGCCTGGAGCAGGTCCGCGGCCGCGAGGGACTCGTCGCGGGCGTGGTGGCCCTCGTCCCGGGTCGGGGTGCTGGTCATGCGATCTCCTGCTGCTCGGCTTGCCAGGCCGCGCGATAGGCCGGCGCGGCGCGCGGCCCCGTGAGCAGCTCGGTGTGGGTTCCGCGTGCCCTGACCGTACCGGTCGCGTCGAGCAGGATCACCTCCCCGGCGCGTTCCAGGCCGGCGAGCCGATGGGTGACCACGAGCACGGCGCGACCGTGGGCGAGGCTGCCGTCCAGCAGTCCTGCGAGCAGGGTGCGCCCGCTGGTGTCCAGGTGCTCGGTGGGCTCGTCGAGCAGCAGCACGGGAGCCGGTGCGAGCAGCGCGCGGGCCACCAGCAGGCGTCGGCGCTCGCCACCTGAGATCCGAGCCGCGTCCGAACCGAGCCTGGTCTCCAGGCCATGGGGAAGGGCCTCCAGCCAGCGGTCCAGGCCGACGGCGGAGCACATCCGGGTGGCCTCGTCCGGGCTGACGTCGCCGCGGGCCACACGCAGGTTCTCCAGTACCGACGTGTCGAACACGTGGGAGTCCTCGGCGGTCAGCGCCACCCGGGCGGCCGCGGTGGCCCGCCCGTCGACCGGGGCGCCGCCCGCGAGGACCGTTCCCGCCTTCGCGGGTAGCAGACCCGCGAGCGTCAGCAGGAGCGTGGTCTTGCCCAGTCCGCTGGGCCCGACCACGGCGACCGACCGCCCGGGTTCCAGCGTGAGGTCCAGGTCGTGGACCAGCGCGTGACCGTCGGGCCACCCCACCACCAGACCGTGGGCCTCGAGGGCGGCGCCGGACCGGCAGGGTGCGGTGTCCGGGGTGCGTGGCCGTGCGACTGCCGCGGGCTGCTGCGAGGCTCCGGGCGCCGTGTCGAGCAGCTCCACGATCCGGCGCGCCGCCTCCCGCGAGCGGAGCAGGGCGACAGCCGCGCCGGGCAGCACCGCGGTGGACTCGAACACGGCCAGGGGCGTCAGCACGACGACCGCGAGCTCGACCGGGTGCAGCCCCCCTGACGTGGTGGCGGGGATGCCCACCGCGAGGGCCGCGAGCACCGCGAGGCCGGTGGCGGCGGGCCCGAGGGCGGCGGCCAGGGCGGCGGGCACCGCGCCGCGATCCGTGGCGCGCGCGAGGCGGGAGTCCGCGGCGCGCAGCTCGGCGAGCATCGGCTCGACCCGGCCGGTCACGGTGAGCTCGGCGGCCCCGTCCAGCAGGCTCTGGCCCACGGCGGCCAGGTCCGCGCGGGCAGCAGCCGCGTCCCGCTCCACGGCGCGCACACCCCGCCGCGCGATCCAGGGCGCCACGACGCCCGCGAGCAGCAGGCAGCCCGCCAGCGTCAGCCCTGCCGCGGGCAGGAAGATCCCCATCGCGACGGCGCTCGCCACGCCGAGGACGCCGGCGACGGCCATCGGGAGCAGGCCGCGCACCACGACGTCGCCGACGGCGTCCACGTCCGCCCCGACCCGGGCCAGCAGGTCGCCGCGGCGCAGACCGACCAGGCCGGCGGGAGACGTCGTCGCGAGCCGCTCGTAGAGGCGGACCCGCAGCGTGGCCATGCCCCGCAGCGCCACGTCGTGCGAGGCCAGACGCTCCACGTACCGCAGCACCCCTCGGGAGATCCCGAACAGGCGGACGCTGACCGCCGCGACCGACAGGACCGAGACCGGCGGCATCTGGGCGGCTCGCGCGATGAGCCAGGCGGACACCGCCGCCAGGGCGATCGCGCTGCCCAGGCCGCCCACCCCGGCGGCCACGGCTGCGCCGACCCGTCGCAGGTCGACCTCGAGCAGGCGCACGGCGCGCCACAGCGGGTCGCGCCTCACGGTGCCGCCAGGGCGCTGCTGGCCACCGTCACGGTGCGGTCGGCGAGGTCGAGCAGGCTTGTGCGGTGAGCCACGAGGAGCACGGTGCGGCCCTCGGCGCGCAGCCGGCCCACGGCCTCGAGCACGACGCGCTCGCCGTCGGCGTCCAGGTGTGCGGTCGGCTCGTCCAGGACCACCAGCGCTGCGGGGGCGAGCAGGGCGCGGGTCAGCGCGAGGCGCTGGCGCTGGCCGAGACTCAACCCGACCCCACCCTGGCCCAGCTGTTGGTCCCAGCCGTGGGGGAGACCTGCGACCACCCGGTCGAACCCGGTCAGGGCCGCGGCGGAGGCCAATGCTGCCTCCGGGACCGGCCGGCCCCGCTGCACGGCCTCCCGGACGCTGCCGGGCTCGATGACCGGACGCTGGGGCACCCAGGCGACCTGTGGCCAGAAGGTCTCGGGGTCGATCTCGCCGAGGGGGACCGGCCCGTCGGGGCCGTCGAGCAGGACCTCGCCCGTGTCCGGGTCGAGCAGACCGAGGAGCACCGCGACCGTGGTGGACTTGCCGGCGCCGTTCGGGCCCGCCAGCGCGACCACCTCACCGGGCGCGACGGTCAGGTCGAGGTCCGTCGGGGCGAACGTGGCGCGGTCCGGTGCGGCGACGGTGACGCCCCGCAGCCGCACGGTGGTGCGAGCCAGGTCGGGAGCGGGCGCGGTGCCGCGCGCCGGCGTCGGCTGCTCGATCACCTCGAACGCCTGCTCGGCGGCGGCGACACCGTCCGCCGAGGCGTGGAAGTGCGCGCCGACCTGGCGTAGCGGCAGGTAGACCTCGGGTGCCAGGACGAGGACGGCCAGGCCCGTCGTGAGGCTGAGGTCGCCGAACACGAGGCGGAACCCGACGCCCACGGCGACCAGGGCGACCGAGATCGTCGTGAGCAGCTCGAGGGTCATCCCGGACAGGAACGCGACGCGCAGGGTGCCCATCGTGGCGCGGCGGTGCGCGTCCCCGAGCTCGGCGACCTGGCGCTCCGGCCCGCGTTCCCGGCCCAGGGCGCGCAGCGTGGGCAGGCCGGCGAGCAGGTCGAGCACCTGGTTGCCGAGCCGCGTCATGGCGGCGAGGCGCCGGTCCGCGTAGCCCTGGGTCATCCGGCCGATCAGCACCATGAAGACCGGGATCAGCGGCAGGGTCACGGTGATGGTGACGGCGGCGATGAGGTCGTGCGCGAGCACCACGGCGAGCGTGGCGGGGGTGACGGTCGCGGCCAGCAGGAGCTGAGGCAGGTACCGGACGAAGTACGGCTCGAGGGCGTCCAGGCCCCGGGTCGCCAGCGTCGTCACACCGGGGTGGGCGGCGACCCAGCGCGGGCCGAGCGTCACGGCCCGTGCGAGCACCTGCTCACGCAGCTCCGCGATGGCGCGCACCGCGGACCGGTGTGCGAAGCGCTCCTGGAGCCAGGTGAGCAGCACGCGGGTGGCGACCGCCGCGGCCAGCCAGCCCACCAGCGGCGCGACGTCGGGCCAGTCGGCCGTGCGCAGCACCACGGGTGAAAGCGCGCGCGCGAGCAGCAGCGCCTGGGCGACCACGGCGGCGGCCGTCAGCCCGCCGAGCCCTGCGGTGAGCAGGACGTACCGGCGGGCCGAACGGGCCCTGCGCAGCAGCCGGGGGTCGAGCGGCCTCACCCCTTCGCGACGGGCAGGCCGGCGTTCTCCGGGATGCCCTCGACGGTGATCCGCTTGCGGAACACCCAGTACGTCCATGCCTGGTAGGCAAGCACGAACGGCGTGAGGATCACAGCCACCCAGGTCATCACCCCGAGGGTGTACTGGGACGACGAGGCGTTGGCGAGCGTGAGGGAGTTGGTCGCCGGGTCGATCGTGCTGGGCATCACGTCGGGGTACAGGGACCCGAAGATGAGCACCACGGCGAACACGATCGCCACGGCAGAGCCGATGAACGCGTAACCCTCCCGGCGCTGCCGCGTGGACACCACGACGGAGATGAGCGCCACTGCGGCGACGAGCGTGGCAGCCCAGGTCCAGGCCTGCTCGGAGTAGGCCAGCTGGAGCCACACCGCCCAGGCGCCCGCGACGACGAGGGTCACGACCGCGAGCCGCTCGGCGAGGGCGCCGGCCCGTCGACGGATCTCGCCGTCGGTCTTCAGGGTGGTGTAGATGGCGCCGTGGGTCAGGAAGATCAGCGTGGTGGTGGCCCCACCCAGGAGTGCGAACGGGTTCAGCAGGTCGAGGAACGAACCGACGAACTGGTGCTGGGCGTCCAGCGGCACGCCGCGCACGATGTTGCCGAACGCCACGCCCCACAGGATGGACGGCAGCCAGGAGCCGATGATGATCCCGCGGTCGAACCAGGCGCGCCATCGGTCGTCGTCGAACTTCCCGCGCCACTCGAAGGACACCACGCGAGCGATGAGGGCGAGCAGGATGAGCAGCAGGGCGAGGTAGAACCCCGAGAACAGGGTCGCGTACCACTCGGGGAACGCCGCGAACGTGGCGCCGCCGGCGGTCAGGACCCAGACCTCGTTGCCGTCCCACACCGGCGCGATCGTGTTGATCATGACGCGACGTTCCTTGTCGTCCCGCGCCAGGACCGGGATGAGCATGCCGACGCCGAAGTCGAAGCCCTCGAGGACGAGGTAGCCGGTCCACAGAACGGCGATGAGCAGGAACCAGACGACCTGCAGGGTGGTGATCTCCACGGCTGTCTCCTGCCTCTCAGTATGCGAACGACATCGGGCGGTCGCCGTCGCCGCCGTTGATCGTCTCGGGGGACACGTCCGGCTCGGTGTCGGCGACACCCTGGGCCGTGTAGCGGCGCAGCAGCCGGAACCACACGACGGCCAGCACCAGGTACAGGAGCGTGAAGGTGATCAGCGACGTCAGCACCGAGCCCCCGCTCACCGCGCCGGACACGCCCTTGACGGTGGTCAGCCACACTCCGTCGACGCCCTGCGGGTTCGGGTTGGGTACCACGATCCAGGGCTGGCGGCCCATCTCGGTGAAGATCCAGCCGAACTCGGTCGCCAGGAACGGCATGGGCAGGGCGAGCAGCGCGAGCCTGCCGAACCATGGCTTGTCGGTGACGCGCCCTCGCCGGGTGTACCAGAGTGCGGCGAGGGCCAGCAGGGCGGAGAACACCGCGAAGCCGATCATGAGCCGGAAGGCCCAGTAGGTCACGGCGAGGTTCGGTGTGAAGTCGATGTCGCCCACGCTCGGGCCGTACTTCTCCGTGTACTGCTTCTGGAGGTCCTTGACGCCCGTGAGCGGGGCGTTGAGGTCACCCTTGGCCAGGAAGGACGTCAGGCCGGGGATGGCCAGGACGTGCTTGACCGAGTCGGGGTCGTTGGTGAGGTCGCCGATCGCCAGCAGCGAGAACTCGGCACCGCCGCTGGAGGAGTCCATGAGGGCCTCGGCCGCGGCCATCTTCATGGGCTGCTGGTCGAACATCATCTTCGCCTGCCAGTCACCGGTGATGCCGATGCCCAGGCCGGCGATGACCAGGACGACGGAGCCGAGCACGAGCGCCGGGCGCCACACGTCCTTGGCGCGTTCCAGCCGGCCCCCGCGGGCGTCCTTGACCATCCACCAGCCGGCGATCCCGGCGATCAGGGTGCCGGCCACGATGAACGACGTGAAGAACACGTGCGGGAACGTGGCCAGCGCCGTCGGGTTGAACAGGACGTCGCCGATCGAGTTCATCTCCGCCCGTCGGCCGTCCGCCGACAGGTGCGCGCCGACGGGGTGCTGCATCCAGGAGTTCGCGGCCAGGATGAAGTAGGCGGACAGGTTGGTGCCGAAGGCGACCAACCAGATGACCGTCAGGTGGAGCTTCTTGGGCAGCTTGTCCCACCCGAAGATCCACAGGCCGAGGAAGGTCGACTCGATGAAGAACGCCGCGAGGGCCTCCATGGCCAACGGCGCCCCGAAGATGTCCCCGACGAA
The DNA here is from genome assembly GCF_030586465.1 of Actinotalea lenta. Lineage (GTDB taxonomy): Bacteria > Actinomycetota > Actinomycetes > Actinomycetales > Cellulomonadaceae > Actinotalea > Actinotalea lenta. Next base: position 2,762,719 of record NZ_JAUQYP010000001.1, on the reverse strand, counting down.
CCGCGAGTACTCGCTCCAGTTCATGCCGAACTGGAACTCCTGCACGATGCCGGTCGCCACCCCGATCGCGAAGTTGATCAGCATGAGCTTGCCGAAGAACTTCGTGAGCCGCAGCCACCGTTCGTTGCCCGTGCGGACCCAGAACGTCTGCATCAGTGCGACGAGCGGCGACAAGCCGATCGTGAGCGGCACGAAGATGAAGTGGTAGACCGTGGTGATCCCGAACTGCCATCGGGCCAGGGCCAGTGCGTCCACGGTGTCTCCTCGGTGGGGCGCGGTTGTGGGGTGACGTCGGGCGTCAAGGATGACCGTAGGGACAGGGGGCGAGCGGCCGACTGGGACCTTGGTCCCTCTTTGCTGACGGGGTGTCACATCCAGCGCGGGTGCGTCGCGGACGCTACGCCGACGCTACCGGGCCCCGGGCGAGGGGCAGGCGTGCCGGGCCGAGCCCCGGCGAGGGGTCGCGTGCCAGGCGCCGGGGATGCTGCGCGTCGACGCGGCATCCGGGCGGCGCTGTGCGATACTTGCGGCGGTCGTCGGGCCCGCCACACAGGGCGCGCGACCGAGAACTTGCTGGCGGACGGGACCCGCGACCGCCGCGCGCCGCCTCTCTTGACCGGGGGTGCAGGCGCCGGCCGGTATCGACACGGACCGCCCGGTAGACATCGACGACTTCCGTCGCGACGCCCCCGGCGTGAGCGACGACCGGATCGCCCGCGGTCGGCGAGTGTGGACGACCACGGGCCTGGAGCACACCCCGTGACCGACGAAACCGCACCGCAGCCCGAGAGCACGTCACCCGCTGAGCAGTCGACCCCGGCGCCCCGCCGACGCCGCCGCGCGACCGCTCCGGCGGGCAGCCCCGAGACCCGGGCCGCGGGGCCGGGCGAGGACGCGACGCCCCAGCCGGACGACGGCGCGAGCCCGAGCGAGCAGACGGGGCGTGCACGGACCGGCCGCGGGCGCTCTCGCGGCAGTGCGAGGCCTGCCGAGGACGCGTCCGGCGAGCAGCTCACGTCGGACTCGGCAACCGGCGACGCGCCCAAGGCCGCGTCCAAGCCGCGGGCGTCCTCGCGCGCCAAGAAGTCCGGGTCGAAGGGTGCCGCGAAGCCCGCGGCGGACGGGCCCGGTGCGACCGAGGACGGGCAGGGCGACGCGGAGGCAGTCGAGCCGGTTCCGACGATGGCCGAACCGCCTCAGGAGCCGGCGCAGGTCGACGAGCCGGAGGCCGAGTCCGAGGAGCGTGACGCCGAGTCCGAAGAGCCGGAGGCCGACGGGGCTGCACCGGAGGGTGCCGGAACCAAGGCGCGTCTGGACGTCCTGGCCGAGCTGGGCGGCTCCACGCCGCTCTTCCAGGCCCCTGAGCCCCGCAGACGTCGACGGGCCCAGGCTCCCGCGGGTCCGCCCCGCGACGTCGAGGAGGACACGTCGGCGCAGGCCGACGCGGCCGAGGAGTCCAGCGACGCATCCCCGACCGAGACGGCGGAGGCCGGGGCGGCCGGGAAGCGCCGCTCGCGTCGATCCCGGTCGGGTGGACGGAGCCAGGGTGGTGAGCAGCGGGACGAGGTGCCGCAGACCCCCGAGGAGCGTCCCGACGAGGACGAGAGCGTGCCCGGCGAGCGGCAGGGACAGCGAGAGGCCGACGCGGAGTCCTCCGAAGAGGGCTCGGGCGAGGACGGCGAGCAGGGCGAGGACGGCGAGCAGCGCGAGGGCGGCAGCCGCCGTCGTCGGCGGCGTCGAGGCGGCCGTGGCCGGCGTCGATCGAGCAGTGACACCGACGAGGACGAGGAGACCCCCGGGGACTCGCAGGAGTCGGACGAGGACTCCGGCGAGGGCGAGGAGGGCGAGCAGCGCGAGGGCTCCAGCCGCCGCCGGCGGCGCCGTCGGCGCTCCGGTCGGGGCGGGGACGGCGGGGAGCCGCGCCGCGACGAGGTGACCGCGCTCAAGGGCTCGACGCGGCTGGAGGCGAAGCGCCAGCGACGCCGTGAGGGTCGCGACGCCGGCCGACGCCGTGCCGTGCTGAGCGAGGCGGAGTTCCTCGCACGCCGCGAGTCCGTGGAGCGCGCGATGGTCGTGCGGGAGGCCGGCGGCAGGGTGCAGATCGCGGTGCTCGAGGACGGGGTGCTCGTCGAGCACTTCGTCTCGCGCGCCGGAGGTGGCCAGGCCTCGGCGTCGATGATCGGGAACGTCTACCTCGGCCGTGTGCAGAACGTGCTGCCGAGCATGGAGGCCGCCTTCGTCGACGTCGGCAAGGGCCGTAACGCCGTCCTGTACGCCGGTGAGGTGAACTGGGACGCCGCGGGCCTCGAGGGGCAGCCGCGGCGGATCGAGCAGGCCTTGAAGTCCGGAGACAGCGTGCTGGTCCAGGTGACCAAGGACCCGGTGGGCCACAAGGGTGCTCGACTGACCTCCCAGATCACGCTCGCTGGCCGCTACCTGGTCTACGTGCCGTCGGGCGGCATGACGGGCATCTCGCGCAAGCTCCCCGACAACGAGCGGTCCCGGCTCAAGAAGCTGCTCAAGGAGATCGTTCCCGAGGGTGCGGGCGTCATCGTGCGCACCGCGGCGGAGGGGGCCTCAGAGGAGGAGCTGCGCCGTGACGTGAAGCGGCTCCAGGACCAGTGGGCTGCGATCGAGAAGAAGCAGAGGTCCGCGTCGGCCCCCGCCCTGCTGCAGGGCGAGCCGGACCTTGCGATCCGCGTGGTGCGGGACATCTTCAACGACGACTTCTCCTCGCTCGTGGTCCAAGGGGACACGGTCTGGCGGCTGATCCACGAGTACGTCGAGTCGATGGCCCCGGACCTGATGGAGCGGGTGAGCCGGTGGACGGAGTCCGGCGACCTGTTCGCGGCCCACCGCATCGACGAGCAGCTCGCCAAGGGCATGGACCGCAAGGTCTGGCTGCCGTCCGGCGGCTCGCTCGTCATCGACCGCACCGAGGCGATGACCGTCATCGACGTCAACACCGGGAAGTTCACCGGCTCGGGTGGGACGCTCGAGGAGACGGTGACGCGCAACAACCTCGAGGCGGCCGAGGAGATCGTGCGCCAGCTCCGGCTGCGCGACATCGGCGGGATCATCGTCATCGACTTCATCGACATGGTGCTGGAGTCGAACCGGGACCTCGTGCTGCGCCGACTCGTCGAGTGCCTGGGCCGGGACCGGACCAAGCACCAGGTCGCCGAGGTGACCTCGCTGGGGCTGGTCCAGATGACCCGCAAGCGGGTCGGCCAGGGCCTGGTGGAGGCGTTCAGCGAGCCGTGCCAGCACTGCTCCGGCCGCGGTTACGTCATCAGCACGGAGCCGGCCGTGGCACCGAACCAGGAGACCGGGGGGCAGCAGGAGTCCAAGCGCTCCCGTCGTGGCAAGCGCGCGCCGGCGGCGCCGGCGCCTGCGGTGCCGGTGCTTCCCGAGGCACGCGAGGCGGTCAAGGCCACGCTCGCGACCATCGCGGCCGCCGCGGCCCACGCCCACGAGCACGGCGGCGAGCAGCAGCTCACCCTGGATGCCGACATGGTCGAGGCACTCGCGGGCGGCCTCGCCGCGCCTCCTGAGCAGGCCGAGGTCGGTGCACAGGCCGAGCAGGTCGAGTCTGGCCCCGAGCAGGCCGAGCAGGCGGCCGACGCGGACGAGACCGGGTCAGGAGAGCCGGTGGACGAGCAGGACGGCGGGCCCGAGCACGAGCAGGACGGCGGGCCCGAGCACGAGGAGGACAAGGCCGAGTCGGACGGCATTTGACCGGTCGGCGCGCGCTCCGTACGCTGGAACGTCGGTGCGCCCCAGCGAGCGCGCCGTTCTCACGTGTCCGCCGCCCCCCGGGGGCGTGCTGGGACACGTCCCGAACGAGAGAGAGCAGCAACGTGGTGTACGCGATCGTCAAGGCCGGTGGCCGGCAGGAGAAGGTGTCCGTGGGCGACGTCGTCGTCGTCGACAGGCTGTCCGCGGCCGCCGGTGAGACCGTTCAGCTCCCCGCCCTGCTCCTCGTGGACGGCGAGAAGGTGACCTCCGACGCCCAGGCCCTGGCCAAGGTCTCGGTCACCGCGGAGGTCGTGCGGGACGAGAGGGGCCCGAAGATCGACATCCTGCGCTACAAGAACAAGACCGGCTACCGCCGCCGTCAGGGGCACCGTCAGGCGCTCACCCGGCTCAAGGTCACCGGGATCCAGTGACCCGTCGCGGCGCTTGCCGCGGGTCCACCACCCCGTCACACGGACACAGGAGAGGTCATGGCTCACAAGAAGGGCGCGAGCTCCTCGCGCAACGGGCGCGACTCGAACGCCCAGCGCCTGGGCGTCAAGCGCTTCGGCGGCCAGCAGGTCAACGCCGGCGAGATCCTGGTCCGCCAGCGCGGCACCCACTTCCACGCCGGTGACAACGTGGGTCGAGGCGGCGACGACACGCTCTTCGCCCTCGCGGCCGGCGCCGTGCAGTTCGGCGTGCGGCGCGGGCGCAAGGTGGTCGACGTCGTGGCGGCCGACTGACGCACACGTGACCCAGGGGCGCACCGCTGCGGTGCGCCCCTTCGTCATTCTCCGGGCCGCACGGTGCGTGCCCGTTCTCCTCGGAAGGACGTCCCATGGCCAGCTTCGTCGACCGCGTGGTACTGCACGCCCGCGGTGGTGACGGCGGTCACGGCTGCGCGTCGATCCGCCGGGAGAAGTTCAAGCCCCTCGCCGGGCCGGACGGCGGCTCCGGCGGCCACGGCGGCGACGTCGTGCTCGTGGTGGACCCGCAGGTCACCACGCTCCTGGACCTGCACCACGCACCGCACCGCCGGGCGGCCTCGGGGACCGCGGGCATGGGCGACGACCGGCACGGGGCGAACGGGGCCGACCTCGTCGTCCCGGTACCGGACGGAACCGTGGTCTCCACCCCGGACGGCGAGGTCCTCGCCGACCTGCTCGGCGCCGGCGCCCGCTACGTGGTGGCCGCGGGCGGCCGGGGCGGCCTGGGTAACGCAGCCCTGGCGTCGCCGCGGCGCAAGGCGCCCGGGTTCGCGCTGCTCGGCGAACCCGGCGACGGGGTGGACGTCGTCCTGGAGCTGAAGTCGATCGCCGACGTGGCGCTGGTCGGCTACCCGAGCGCCGGCAAGTCCAGCCTCGTGTCCGCGGTCTCCGCGGCGAAGCCGAAGATCGCGGACTACCCGTTCACGACCCTCGTGCCGCACCTCGGGGTCGTGCAGGCCGGGGGCTCTCGCTTCACGGTGGCCGACGTGCCGGGCCTGATCCCCGGTGCGAGCCAGGGCAAGGGTCTGGGCCTGGAGTTCCTGCGGCACATCGAGCGCTGTGCCGTGATCGCGCACGTCCTGGACTGCGCCACCCTCGAACCGAACCGGGATCCGATCAGCGACCTCGACGTGCTCCTCGGCGAGCTCACCGCCTACTCCGCCGAGCTGGTGGACCCCTCCGACGTGCCGCTGACCGAGCGTCCCGCCGTCGTGGTGCTCAACAAGGTCGACATCCCCGAGGCCCGCGAGCTCGCCGAGCTGGTGCGCCCGGAGCTGGAGGCCAGGGGACTGCGGGTGTTCGAGGTGTCGACCGCGTCGCACGAGGGCCTGCGAGCGCTGACGTTCGCCCTCGCCGCCATGGTGGACGAGGCGCGCGCCGCCGCGCCGGTGCCGGCCGAGCGCGTGGTGCTGCACCCAGCGGCCGTGGACGAGACGCCGTTCACGGTGCGCCGTGAGCACGACGGGGTGCACGAGTGGTTCGTGGTCCGTGGTCGCAAGCCCGAGCGCTGGGTGCGCCAGACGGACTTCACCAACGACGAGGCGGTCGGCTTCCTGGCCGACCGGCTGGCCCGGCTCGGCGTCGAGGAGGAGCTGTTCGCGGCCGGAGCCACGCCGGGTGCCGAGGTCGTCATCGGTGACGGTGACGACGCGGTCGTGTTCGACTGGGAGCCCACCTTGATGACGGGCGCCGAGCTGCTCGGCGCGCGGGGCACGGACGCCCGGCTCGAGGACCAGCACCGCCCGACCCGGGCGGAGAAGCGCCGTGAGCACCACGACCGGATGGACGCGAAGGCCGAGGCCCGCGCCGAGCTCCAGACCGAGCGGAGCCAGGGCCGGTGGACCACCCCTGGCCCCTAGCATGGCCCGGTGATCAGCCAGCAGGCCCGGGCATGACCGGGAGGCACGACGGCTCGGGGAGCCGCTTGGGCGTCGACGTGGGCGGGACGTTCACCGACGTCGTCGTGGTGGCGCCGGACGGTCGGGTCCGGATCGACAAGGTCCCCTCCACCCCGCGCGACCAGTCCGACGGCGTGCTGGCCGGTTGGCGCGCCCTCGGGCTCGACCCGGCCGCGCTCGCCGCCTTCGCGCACGGCACCACCGTGGCGACCAATGCGCTGCTCGAGCGGCGCGGCGGGCGCACCGCTTTGGTGACCACGGAAGGCTTCCGCGACCTCCTGGAGATCGGCCGCCAGGACCGTGCGTCGCTGTACGACCTCACCCGGCACCGCCCGGCGCCGCTCGTGCCACGGGACCTGCGGTTCGTGGTGCGGGAGCGGATGTCCCCGGACGGCGTCGTCGTGCCGCTCGATCCGGCGAGCCTGGCCCGCGCGGTGGACGCGGTCGCCGGCGCGGGCGTCGATGCCGTCGCGGTGTGCCTGCTGTTCGGGTTCCTGCACCCCGAGCACGAGCGCGCGGTAGGCGAGGCGGTGCGTCGCCGGCTGCCGCACGTGGCCGTCTCGCTGTCCCACGAGGTGCTGCCCGAGTTCCGCGAGTACGAGCGGATGTCGACCACCGTCGCCGACGCCTACCTGCGTCCGCGGATGGCCGCCTACCTGGAGCGTCTCGCCGCCCGGGCGGCAGACGCGGGCCTCCCGGCGCCGACCGTCATGCAGTCATCAGGGGGCGTGCTCGACGTCGCGGTCGCGGCGCGCCATCCCGCCCGTTTCGTGCTCTCCGGGCCGGCCGGCGGCGTCGTCGGCGCGTCCCACGTGGCCGGTCTGTCCGGATACCCGGACGTGCTGACCTTCGACATGGGCGGCACCAGCACGGACGTCGCGCCGGTGGTCGGCGGGCAGGTCCAGCTGACCACCGAGGCGGTGGTCGCGGGCGTGCCGCTGCGGTTGCCGATGGTTGACGTGCACACCGTCAGTGCCGGCGGCGGGTCCGTCGCCTGGGTCGACGAGGGCGGTGCGCTGCGGGTCGGTCCGCACTCGGCCGGTGCGGACCCCGGCCCGGTGGCCTACGGGCTGGGCGGCACGGAGCCGACGGTGACCGACGCGAACCTCGTGCTCGGTGCTCTGCCGGACGGCGCCCGGCTCGGCGGCGACATCGTGCTCCGTCGGGGCGCGGCGGAGCGGGCCCTGGCCGCCCTGGGCGCCCGACTCGGACTGGATGCCCGGCAGACGGCCCTCGGTGTGGTCCGGGTCGCGGACACGGAGATGGTGCGGGCTCTGCGCGTGATCAGCGTCGAGCGGGGGCTCGACCCCCGCGACTTCGCCCTCGTGGCGTTCGGCGGCGCGGGCGGCCTGCACGCCTGCGCGCTCGCCGAGCAGCTGGGCTCCTCGACCGTGCTGGTACCGCGCGCCGCCGGCGTGCTGTCCGCACTCGGCCTCGCGATCTCCGAGGTCCGCCACGACCACGTCGCCACGGTCGCCGGACGCCACGACGCCGACCTCGAGGCGATGTTCGGTGAGCTGGAAGACCGCGCTGGCGCTGCGCTGCCCGGTGCGACGCTCGCCCGGCAGGCGGACCTGCGCTACGCAGGGCAGTCCTTCGAGCTGACCGTTCCCGGCGCCACGCGCGCCGCGCTCGTCGAGGCGTTCGGGGACGCGCACGAGCGTCGCTACGGGCACCGCATCGACGACGAGCCCGTCGAGGTGGTCAACGTCCGCGTGGTGGCCACGCGTGCGGGCGCCGTGCCCGACCTGCGCGGCAGCGAGCGTCCCGCGGCCGCGCACGGCTCGCGGGTGGGGCACCGACGCCTGCTGCTGGACACCGGCGAGACGACCGCATCCGTGCACGACCGGACCCGGATGGCCCCAGGCAGCACGGTCGCCGGACCGGCCGTGGTCCAGATGCCGGAGTCCACCTGCGTGGTGCGGCCGGGATGGTCCGGGCGCGTGGACGAGGTCGGCACGCTGGTGCTGCGGCGCGAGGAGGCGCGATGAGCCTGGACCCGATCACCCTGTCGGTGCTGCGCAGCGCGCTCGCCGGGATCGCGGAGGAGATGGGCACGGTGCTGGTGCGCAGCGCCTACTCCTCGAACATCAAGGAGCGCCGGGACTGCTCGGCCGCCCTGTTCGACGCCGACGCCCGGATGGTCGCCCAGGCCGAGCACATCCCGGTGCACCTGGGGGCCATGCCCGAGTCGGTGGCGGCGGTGCGTGCGCGCGGGGCACGGCCGGGGGAGACGTGGATCCTCAACGATCCCTACACGGGCGGGACGCACCTGCCCGACGTCACGCTCGTGACGCCCGTCGGTGTGGACGGCGCGGTGGTCGGCTACGCGGTCACCCGGGCGCATCACTCGGACGTCGGCGGCATGGCACCGGGGTCGATGCCCGCCGGGTCACGGGACCTGTGGCAGGAGGGCCTGGTCATCCCGCCGCTGCGGATGACGGACGAGGTGCTGGAGCTGGTGTGCGCGAACTCGCGCACGCCCCGCCTGCGGCGCGGGGACTTCCGCGCGCAGGCTGCCGCGAACCGGGTCGGCGGCCTGCGCGTCGTGGAGCTCGCGGAGCGGGTCGGCCTGGCCACGCTGCTCGCGGGGTTCGACGAGGTGATCGCCTACGCCGAGCGTCGAACGCGCGAGGCGCTGCGCGCTCTGCCGGACGGCACCTACCGCGCGCGGACCGAGCTCGAGGGTGACGGCGTCACCGATGAGGACATCCCGATCCAGGTGGCCGTGACCATCCACGGTGACAGCGCGACGATCGACCTGACCGGCACCTCCGACGCGGTCGCGGGCAACGTGAACTGTCCTGTCGCGGTGACGCGTTCGGCGTGCTTCTTCGCCCTGCGCGTGCTGCTGCCCGAGGACGTGCCCGCGTGCGCGGGGACGTACGCGCCGCTGGACATCCGGGCCCCGGAGGGGTCCCTGGTCAACGCCCGTCCGCCGCACGCCGTGGTCGCCGGGAACGTGGAGACCAGCCAGCGGGTCGCCGATGCTGTGCTCGCGGCGTTCGCGCAGGTGGCCGACGTGCCCGCGTCGGGTACCGGGACGATGAACAACACCGTGATCGGGGGTGAGGGCTGGACCTACTACGAGACCGTCGCGGGCGGCCAGGGCGCCTCACGCGTGGGCCCGGGACCCTCCGGGGTGCACGTCGGGATGACGAACACGCTGAACACGCCCATCGAGGCCCTCGAGCTGGAGTACCCGATGCGCGTCGAGCGGTACGAGCTTGCGGACGGCTCTGGCGGACCGGGTGCGCACCGCGGCGGCGACGGCGTGGTCCGCGCGATCCGGGTGCTCCAGGACGCCAGCGTGAACCTGCTCACCGACCGGCGCCGGCACGCGCCGCCCGGTCTGGCCGGCGGGGCTCCGGGGGCCGTCGGGCGCAACCTCCTCGAGACCGCCGACGCGACACACGAGCTGGAGCCCAAGGTCGCTCGCCGGGTGTCCGCCGGCGACGTGGTCACGCTCGTGACACCCGGCGGCGGCGGTTGGGGCGAACCCGGTCGGGAGCCGGGGCGGCCGGCGGGCGCCGGCTAGCGTCGCGCGCCCGCGATGCGGTCGGCCACGACGCGCTCCGTGGCGTCGGCCAGGTCGGCCGGACCGTGCGCGAGGGCCTCAGCCAGGGGCCGCTCGGCGGGGCCGATGACGACGACGGGCCCGAGGGCGTCCCGCGCCTCCTGCCAGCCCGGCCCGAGACTGCCCGTCAGGACCACCACCGGGACACCGGCCGCGCGCGCCACCGCGGCGACGCCGGCGGGCACCTTGCCCGAGGGCGTCTGCCCGTCCACCCGTCCTTCGCCGGTGAGCACCAGGTCGGCCCCGCGCACCGCCTCGGCGAGTCCGACAGCCTCGGCGACCAGCGTGGCGCCGGGTGCCAGGCGAGCCCCGGCCGCGAGGAAGGCGGCGCCGAGGCCACCGGCCGCACCGGCTCCCGGCAGACCGGCGACGTCGCGCCCACCCGCCCGGAGCGCGCGCGCCAGGTGCTCCAGACGGCGGATCAGCACGGCGACCGCAGCCGGGTCGGCGCCCTTCTGCGGCGCGAATACGGCAGCCGCTCCGCGCGGGCCGGTCAGCGGGTTGTCGACGTCCACGGCGACCTCGACCCGGCCCAGGCGCGGGTCGAGACCGGTGAGGTCGAGCCCGGCCAGGTCTGCCCAGTCGCACCGCACGGGACGCACGGGCAGGGCCCGCGCGCCCAGCCCGAGGAGCATCCCGAGGCCGCCGTCGGTCGTGGCCGAGCCGCCCAGACCCACGAGGACGCGCTGCGCCCCGGCCTCCCATGCCCCGCGCAGCAGGTCGGCGACGCCCGTGCTGGACGCCGCCAGTGCGTCGCGCTCGGTCGGAGCGATCAGGTCCAGGCCCACGGCCTGGGCCACCTCCACCACGGCGAGCCGCTCGCGGGCGACCCAGCCGATCCGCCCGCGACGCGCGCGTCCCAGCGCGTCGACCGTCTCGACCTCGCGCAGCACCCCGCCGAGCGCGTCGCTCACCGTGCGGGCCGTGCCCTCGCCGCCGTCTGCCATCGGGACGAGCGTGACGTGGGCGTCGGGGGCTGCGCGTCGCACGCCCGTGGCCATGGCACGCACCGCCTCGCGTGCACTCATCGACTCCTTGAAGGAGTCGGGCGCGAGGACGATCTTCACGACACCCAGCCTGGCATGCCGGCGCCGGGCCTCGGCCCACTCCCACGCCGCGGACATCCCGGCGTCGTCCGTGCGCGGCGCGGCACAATGCCAGGCGTGACGCGAGAGACCTTGGCCGACGCCCACCGCGTGGTGGTCAAGGTCGGCTCGTCCTCGCTCACCGGTGACGACGGACGGCTCGACGTGGATGCGCTGCGCGCGTTGTCGGACGTCCTCGCGGCGCGGCGGGCCGCCGGCCGCCAGGTGGTGCTGGTGAGCTCGGGTGCGATCGCCGCGGGGCTCGGGCCGCTCGGCATGACCGGCCGTCCGCGGGACCTCGCCACGGCGCAGGCCGCCGCGAGCGTGGGTCAGGGCCTGCTCATGGCTCGCTACACGGAGGCGTTCGCCAGGCGCGGTCAGCGGGTGGGCCAGGTGCTGCTCACGGTCGAGGACGTCATGCGCCGGGCGCAGTACCGCAACGCGCTGCGCACGCTGGACCGGCTGCTGGACCTGGACATCATGCCGATCGTCAACGAGAACGACACCACGGCCACCCACGAGATCCGGTTCGGTGACAACGACCGCCTGGCCGCGATCGTGTCCCACCTCACGAGGGCCGACGCGCTCGTGCTGCTCTCGGACGTCGACGCGCTCTACACCGCGCCGCCGGGCGTGGCCGGGGCACGCCGGATCGACCGGGTGACCGGCCCGCAGGACCTGGCCGAGGTGCGCATCGGTGGCGCGGGTAGCCGGGTCGGCACAGGCGGCATGGCGACGAAGCTGGACGCCGCGGCGATCGCGACCGGTTCGGGCATCCCCGTGATGCTCACGTCGGCCGCCAACGTCGCCGAAGCGCTCGATGGTGCGCCGGTCGGCACGTGGTTCGCGGCAACCGGCAGCCGCAAGAACGCCCGCCGGCTGTGGCTCGCCCACGCGGCACGGCCCAACGGGCGCGTGGTGCTCGACGACGGCGCGGTGCGCGCGATCACCGTCGGCAAGAAGTCGCTCCTCGCGGCCGGCATCACCGGGGTCGAGGGCGAGTTCGACGTCGGTGACGTCGTCGAGCTGGTCTCGACCGACGGCCTCGTGGTGGCCCGTGGGTTGGTCGCGTACTCCTCGGCGGAGCTTCCGCCGCTGCTGGGCAAGTCCTCCGCCGCGCTGCGTGACGAGATCGGCCACGACCGGGAGGTCGTGCACCGCGACCACCTGGCCGTGGTCCGCCACCGACGCTGAGCGCCGACCGGCTGCTGGGCGCCGCCGCCGCACGCCCGCGGGCGCTGTCTACCCTGGGCCCATGAGCGCAGCGACGGCTCCCCAGCCCATCGATGTCGAGGAGGCGGTGCGCGAGACCGCGCGCCGGGCCAGGCTCGCGGGCCGAGCGCTCGCCACCGCGACCAGGGCCACCAAGGACGCGGCGCTGCACGCGATGGCCGACGCGCTCGTGGTCGCGGCCCCCAGGGTCGTGGCGGCCAACGCCCGCGACCTCGCGGCCGGTCGCACCGCAGGGATGTCGCCGGGGCTGCTGGACAGGCTCGCGCTGACCGAGGAACGCATCGGCTCGATCGCCGGCGCCCTGCGTGAGCTCGCCGCGCTGCCCGACCCGGTGGGCGAGGTGGTCCGCGGGTCGACGCTGCCCAACGGGATCCGGCTGCGGCAGGTGCGCGTGCCGATGGGTGTGGTCGGGATGATCTACGAGGCGCGTCCCAACGTCACCGTCGACGCCGCCGGACTGGCGCTCAAGAGCGGCAACGCCGCGATCCTGCGCGGTGGCTCGGCGGCACTGCACTCGAACACGGTGATCGTCGAGGTGCTGCGCGAGGCGCTGACCGGCGCAGGCCTGCCCGCGAACGCGGTGCAGTCGATCGACGAGCACGGCCGGGCGGGTGCTGTGGCCCTGATGCACGCCCGGGGCCTGGTCGACCTGCTCGTCCCGCGCGGGGGGGCCGACCTCATCCAGACCGTGGTGCGTGAGGCATCGGTACCGGTGGTCGAGACGGGGGTCGGCAACTGCCACGTGTACGTCGACGCGAGCGCGGACCCGGCGATGGCGCTGTCGATCGTGATGAACTCCAAGACGCAGCGCGTCGGGGTCTGCAACGCCGCCGAGACCCTGTTGGTGCATGCGGACGCGGCGCCGGGCTTCCTGCCGGCCGCGCTCGCCGCGCTGCACGAGGCCGAGGTGGTGCTGCACGTGGATGACCGCACTGCTGCGCTGGCCGGCGACGTGCCCACCCTGCCGGCCACCGACGAGGACTGGGCGACGGAGTACCTGTCCTTGGACCTCGCGGTGCGGGTGGTCGACGACCTGGACACGGCGATCGAGCACATCCTTCGGTGGTCGTCGGGGCACACCGAGGCGATCGTGACGTCCGACCTGGCGGCCGAGCACCGGTTCACCACGGAGCTGGACAGCGCCGTCATCGCGGTGAATGCCTCCACCCGGTTCACCGACGGCGGGCAGTTCGGCCTCGGTGCCGAGATCGGGATCTCCACGCAGAAGATGCACGCCCGCGGGCCGATGGGGCTGACCGAGCTCACCACGACGACCTGGCACGTGCGCGGCGACGGGCACGTGCGGCACTGATCGCTCGTCCGGGGGACAATGCCGCAGTCGGGTGCCGGTGTGGCCGGCACCCTCGGCGGGCATGAGAGACTGAGGAGTTGTCGTGCCCGCTCCCAAGGTCCCCGCTTGTTCAGGAGGTCGACGTGCACCCGGTTCTGTTCACCGCCGTCTCGTCCGAGGTGGCGTCGGGAAGCCCGACGCTCACGCCGTTGCAGTACGGCTTGAGCGCGTTCGGGATCCTGGTGCTCCTCCTGCTGCTGACCTTCGCCTTCCGGCACACGGGTCACCGGCACTGAACGACGACCGACCGCGACGGAGCTGCGGAGACACGATCGGATGACGACGGGACGGCCCAGGCTGGGCGTGATGGGGGGCACGTTCGACCCTGTGCACCATGGCCACCTGGTCGCCGCGAGCGAGGTGGCCGCCCGGCTGGGGCTGGACGAGGTCGTGTTCGTGCCGACGGGGCGGCCCTCCCTCAAGGAGCACGCCGTGGTCACCGAGCCGGAGCACCGCTACCTGATGACGGTGATCGCCACCGCAGCCAACCCACGGTTCACGGTGAGCCGGGTGGACATCGACCGCCCCGGGACGACATACACCGTCGACACCTTGGCGGACCTGCGGGCCGAGCGCCCGGAAGCCGATCTGTACTTCATCACGGGCGCGGACGCGATCGCGAAGATCGCGGCGTGGAAGGATGTCGACAGGCTGTGGGACATGGCGCAGTTCGTCGCGGTCACACGGCCCGGCCACCGGCTGTCCTTGGACGATGTGCCCCCCGGCGCAGTCACCGAGGTCGAGGTCCCCGCGCTGTCGATCTCGTCGACGGACTGCCGCCGTCGTGCCGCGGCGGGCGAGCCCGTCTGGTACCTCGTCCCGGACGGCGTGGTCCAGTACATCGCCAAGCACGGCCTGTATCGAGGTCAGGATGACTGAGCAGTTCCCCGCGGAGTGGGGTGAGCGCCGACGGCGGCGCGAGGAGGAGCGCCTGCGGCGTGCCGCTGAGGCGGCAGCCGCGTCCGGCGACGGCCAGACGCGCCCTGAGGCAGAGCGGCCGGCCGACCGTGCCACACCGGTCGAGCCGCCGAGGCTCTCGCGGCGCGAGCTGCGGCAACGCGCGGCCGAGCGGGAGGCCTCGTCCGTCGGACCCACGCACGGCTCCGTTGACGGGGACCGGGACGAGGCACCCCGCGAACCCGCGGAGCGCGATCAGGGTCGCGAGCCGGAGCAGGGGGGGCGTCGCGAGGCGGAGCCCGACGTCAGCTGGTCGGCCAGCACGCGTCAGGACGGGCCGACCACGCGCACGCCGCGGGTCAACGTGGCCCCGGCCCCCCGTGCGACCACGCAGGTGGAGCACCGGCCGATCAGCAGGCGTCAGCTCCGCGCGTCGACGGACACCGGCCCGCAGGTGGGGTTCACTCCACCGCCGGGTACCGGCGGCGTACGCAGGATCGGTCCGGACGGACAGCTCTCCGAGGTCGAGCCGCCCACGTCTGAGCTTCCTTCTGCCCAGGAGCGGTCCGCGGCGCTGAGGGCGCAGGCGGACCGCGCCCGGGGCGAGCGGGAACAGGTGGCGCAGGAGCGCGTGCGCGCGGCCCAGCAGCGCGCGGCCCGCGAGCGTGTGGAGCGGGAGCGTTCCGAGGAGGCGCGCGGGCGCGCTGCACAGGAGGTTGAGCGGCGGGCGCGCGAGGAGGCTGAGCGCGCCGCGCGTGCGGAGGCTGAGCGGCGGGAGCGCGAGGAGGCTGAGCTTCGCGAACGTGCGGAGGCTGAGCGCGCCGCGCGTGCGGAGGCTGAGCGGCGGGAGCGCGAGGAGGCTGAGCTTCGCGAACGCGAGGAGGCCGACCGTCGCGCGCGTACGGAGGCTGAGCACGGTGCACGGCCCCGCGAGGCGGAGGCGGCCGAGCGGCGTGCCCGCGAGCGCGGAGCCGCCGCAGCCCGGATGATCAGCCGGCCGCACGGCACGGACGTTGCTGCCGCGGTCACCGTCGGCACCGTGTCCCATGAGCCGCCGGCCGAAGCCCTTCCCGACGCCGAACGGCTCCGCGAGGCGGTCGAGCAGCTGGCGCACCTGCGCGCCGATCGGGTGGCCCACGAGAAGGAGGCGCGCGACCGGATCCTCGCCGCGGAACGGGAGCACACGCGCGTGGCCCTGTCGTCGTCCGACGAGCGCGCGCCCGGTGCCGTCGGCATCGTTGGGGACGCGGACGGGCGCTCGGAGGGGCAGCCCGTCGTGCCGCTCTGGCCGGCGATCCCCGACACGACCGACGGTCAGCCGGCCGTGCCGGTGGTGCGCATGCGCAGGGGGTTCGGTGACGAGGCCGAGCTGGACGCCGAGGACCCGCCGGAGCCCGAGGACGAGGAGTGGCACGCCCGCCCGTACTCATGGGTGCACTGGGTGGCGCTGATCGCCGTGGCGTTCGTGCTCGGGATGCTCATCATCATGGTGATCACGCGGGACGGTAGCGCCGCACCCAACGGAGCGGCGGCCGCGTCATGGGTGGGAGCCGTTCTCCCGCCGGGAGTCCCGTGACGGCCTCGGAGCGTGCCGTCGAGGTGGCGTTCGCGGCCGCGCGTGCGGCCTCCGCGCGCAAGGCGGCAGAGATCATCGCCCTCGACGTCAGTGAGCGGCTGGTGCTCAGCGACGTCTTCCTCATCGCGTCCGGCACCAATGAGCGCCAGGTCGGAGCGATCGTCGAGGCGGTCGAGGAGTCGCTGCACGGGCTCGGGGTCACGGAGGTGCGGCGCGAGGGGGTGCGGGAGGGGCGCTGGGCGCTCCTCGACTTCGGCGAGGTCGTGGTGCACGTCCAGCACGCCGAGGACCGCGTCTACTACGCGCTCGAGCGGCTCTGGGCGGACTGCCCCGTGCTCGAGCTCCCGGCCGACGCCCGCGGCGGCGACGGAGAGCGCCCGTGACGGCGCGCGCGGTGGTGCTGTGGCGGCACGGCCGGACGGCCTACAACGCCGAGGGACGCATGCAGGGTGGGATCGACATCCCCCTCGACGAGGTGGGCACCTGGCAGGCGGTGCAGGGCGCTCAGCATCTCGCACAGCGGCACCGGCCTGCCCGGATCGTGGCTTCGGACCTCGGCAGGGCGATGGCCACGGCTCAGGCGCTCGCCGACCTGGTCGGGGTGCCTTGCGAGACGGACGTCCGGCTGCGCGAACGATCGTTCGGCGACTGGGAAGGGCGCACGGCGAACGAGATCCGCGAGCGCTGGCCCGAGGAGTTCGCGGTCTGGCGCTCGGGCGGGGACCCGCGCCGCACCGGCGCGGAGACCCGTGCCGAGGTGGCGTCGCGTGTCGCCGCCGCCGTCGAGGAGCTGGCGACGTCGATGGACCCGGACACCACGCTGGTGGTCACGTCGCACGGGGCCGCGATCACGCTGGGCATCGCACGGCTGCTCGGCCTGGACGCCGGCTGGCGAGGGATCGCCGGGCTGCACAACGCGCACTGGTCGCTGCTGCGCCCGAGCGGTCGGAGGCCGGGAGCCTGGTATCTCGAGTCGCACAACCTGGGGCCGGCCGTCGCGATCGATGACTGGAACTCCGGCGTGCCAGGCGAGGTGCTGCCGTCCTCGACTGCCGACGCGCTGCGGGCCTGACCGCGCTATCGGGCCGGCCCGCCGGCGCGGATTGGCCCTGGCGGGCCGGCGTGTCCTAGACTTCAGGTCGCCCTCCGGGGCGACGGGGCTGTGGCGCAGCTGGTAGCGCACCTGCATGGCATGCAGGGGGTCAGGGGTTCGAGTCCCCTCAGCTCCACCGACCGAACCGAACGTACCGGTCTAAGGCCACGTCGGGATCCTGAGCCCAGGAGCCGCACGTGGCCTTGGGGCGTCTTGTGGATGGACACAGACCCTGCGCAGGTCGCGCTGTGACGCCCACGGGGCGACCGCGGCGCGACCGCCGGCGCTGCGCGGACCTCTCGGGGACCGTCAGCGGAGCGCGAGGGCGGCGAGGGACACCGCCAGCAGTGCGGCGACCGCGCTGATCGGGACCCAGTACCAGGCGACGCGCTTCGTGTCGTGCGTCCGCTGGTCGGCAACGGTCTCGGGCTCGGTCCGGTTCGCCTCGGACGTCCGGTGGTTGGTGATCTCCGCGAGTCCGTGCGGCGCCTGGGGAGGCTCGAGCCCGAGGCGCAGGGCGATCCGCCGTGCGGACGCGGGTCGCATCGTCGGTTCCTTGGACAGGCACTCGGTGACGAGCTCCGACAGGTCGCCGGGCACCGTGGACGGGAGAGGGGGTGCGGGGTCCTTGACGTGCGCCAGCGCGGTGGCGATCGGCGTGCCGCCGTCGAACGGCTTGGCACCCGTCAGGGACTCGTGCGCGACCACGCCGAGGGCGTACACGTCGCTGGCAGGGGTCGCCTCGGCGCCCAGCGCTTGTTCGGGGCTGAGGTAGTAAGGCGTGCCCAGGATCTCCCCGGTGCGGGTCAGGGAGAGCCCGTGGACGGCTCTGGCGATGCCGAAGTCCGTGAGCTTCACCACACCGTCGTGGTCGACCAGGATGTTGGCCGGCTTGACGTCGCGGTGCACGATGCCGGCTTCGTGGGCCACGGCGAGGGCCAGCGCGGTCTGCCCGAGAACCGAGCGCGCCTCGTCGGGCGGCAGCGCCCCGTCGAGGCGTAGCAGCTCGGCCAGCGTGACGCCGCGCACGAGTTCCATCACCAGGAACGCGAGGCCATCGTGCTCGCCGTAGTCGAAGACGGCGGCGATGTTGACGTGCGAGAGCTTGCCGGCGTGGAGGGCCTCGTCCCTGAAGCGTCGGGCGAACGTCACCTCGTCCGCGGTGGACGGGTGCATGACCTTGATGGCGACGTCGCGCTGCAGGCGGGTGTCGAAGGCCTCCCAGACCTCTCCCATTCCACCGGCGGCGATGCGATCGGCGAGGAGGTACCTGGCGGCGAGGGTGAAGCCCCGCTCGAGCCTATGCATGCGATCCCTCCGAGGCCGCACCGCAGGCGCCGGAACTGCCGACACGCGAACCGGGCGGAGGGCGTTGGATCACCAACCTAGCTCGACGGCCGCGCGAGCGCGCTCCGAGACGGCGACGGCCCCGTCCGCACGGTCCGCCGACGCGTCACGGCGTGGGCGGCACCAGGACGAGCTTGCCGACGTGCTTCTTGGCGGCGAACGCCTGCTGGGCGGCCACGATGTCCGCCAGCGGGAACGTGCCGGCGACCAGCGGCCGGAGCTCGTGCGCCTCGACCGCGCGGATCAGCTCGCCGAAGACCGGCTCGTCCCAGGCCGTGGCGCCGATCAGTGTGAGGTCGTTGAGGTAGGCCGTGCGCAGGTCGAGCTGCACGACGGCCCCGGCGATCGCGCCCGACGTGGCGTACCGCCCGCCCCGACGGAGGACTCTGAGCACGTCCCCGAAGCCCGGGCCGCCGACGGTGTCCACGGCGACGTCCACCGCGCGCGCCCCAAGCGCCTCGCCCAGGTCCTCGTCGCGTGCCAGGACACGGTCCGCACCGATCGCGCGCACCGCGTCGGCCTTGGCCGCCGAGCACACCGCCACGACCGTCGCGCCGCGGCGCACCGCCAGCTGCACCGCTGCGGAGCCCACCCCGCCCGAAGCCCCGGTGATCAGCACCCGGTCGCCGGGCCCCACCGCGGCACGGTGCAGCAGGTTCTCCGCAGTGCCGTAGGCGCACGGCAACGAGGCGAGCTCGACATCGGTCCAGTCGCAGTCCACCGGGAACACCTCGCTGGCCGGCACCGCCACGTACTGCGCGAACGCGCCGTCCCGGTCGGACCCGAGCCACTGCGTGTCCAGGGAGCCGAAGCCGCGCGTTCGCATGCAGGGCCGTACCAGGACTCGTCGACCGGCCAGCTCGCCGGGGGTCTCCACGACCCCGCAGCAGTCGGTGCCCTGGATGAGCGGGAACGGGGTCGCGCCTCCCCACCCCCCGTCGGTTCGGGGACCGTCCGCCTCACCCGCGTCCTCGGTGGATCCGGAGACCGAGGACGAGTACCAGCCCACCCGAGTGTTGAGGTCGGTGTTGTTGACGCCGGCAGCGAGAACCCGCACCAGCAGCTCGTCGGCTCCGGGCGTCGGCACGGGCACCTCGCGGTACTCGAGCCGGTCGTATCCGCCCACCCCGGTGGTCACCACTGCGTGCATCGTCGCCATCCGACCAGTCTCCACCCCGCCGGCCACGCGCTCACCCGGGTGGTCGGCGGCGTGTCGGCTCCGTCGTGTCGGTGCCCCCGCCTACCGTCGGGGGTCATGAGGACGCAGACGCACCGGCACGTGTTCTTCGCCGACGCCGACGGTCCCGACGCGGGCGCCGAGTGGAGGTGTGAATGCGGCCTGGTGGCCGTCCGGGAGGGGAGCTCGCAGGACGACCGCCTCGTCGTCATCTCCGTTCCGGCACCGCGCGACGAGGACGCGCTCGCCGGCGATGTCGAGCCCCTGCTCGAGCGCGTACTGGAAGGTCTGGCGTCGGCCACCGCACCGCGACGTTCGGCCTGAGGGTCAACCCGATCCCAGGGCCTTGTTCGCTGAGGGCGAACGGGTCTGCGCGCTGGTAGCACACCGGCCGATGGGTGACGCTTGAGATGCGATGAAGGACGACGAGCTGCCCGACCAGGTACCGGAAGTGTCGCGACCCCCGCGGCGCCTCCGCCGTGCCCTGTCCTGGGCCGGGGTGGTCCTGATCGCGGTGCTGGGTGCTCTGGTCTTCGGCGTGACGACGGCGCAGGCCGACGGCACGCTGGGACCCCACCTCGCGCGGTACGAGATGACCGTCGACCACGAGATCACCGTCGACCTGGGCCCGCTCGGTACCGTCGTCATCGACTCGCCCCTGCCGGCCACGCTGGGCGCTCGTGTCGTGGTGGAGGAGATTCCCGCCGAGCTCACGACGTTGGACGGCCCCGCGACCCTGGACTCGCTGTCCGGTGACCTGCAGCGCTATGTGCAGTTCTTCACGGCCCCGCAGGCCACGATCGAGGCGGCGGCCCGTGCGTTGGCCCTTGACGCCGCACGCCGGGCGGCCATCGCGCTCCTGGCGGCTGCCGCGGCCGGGGAACTCGTGAGATGGCTGCTGGGTGCACGTCGGCGTGCGGAGCTGTGGGCGTCCGTACGACGGCACAGGGGACTGCTCGCCGGTGGCACCGCGCTCGCAGTGCTCGTGATCGGGACGGTCACCGCGAGCGGGCAGCGGCCGCCCTCTCCCGAGAGCGACGGGATCCCGTCCGCGGTGTTCAACGGCACGCCGCTCCAGGGCGCCAGGATCACCGGGCGCCTGGCGGGGCTGGTCGACACCTACGGCGCCCAGGCCATCCAGGCTTATCGGCAGAACGAGGCCTTCTACGCCACCGCTGCGGACAACGTCGAGAAGGCCTGGGACGCCAAGATGCAGCGCGAGCGGGCCGCCGCGGTGCTGATGCCGTCGCCACCGGGCCCCGCGAACACGATCACCGCGCTCGTGGTGAGCGACCTGCACTGCAACGTGGGGATGGCCGGGGTGATCACCAGGGTCGCCAGGCTGGCCGACGTCGACATGGTGCTCAATGCAGGTGACTCGACCGTGGACGGCACGGCGGTCGAGGCGTACTGCGTGCAGACCTTCGCCCACGCCGTTCCGTCCGGGGTCCCCTACGTGATCTCGGACGGCAACCACGACAGCGCCAAGACCGCGCAGGAGGAGCGCGCGGTGGGCGCCACGGTGCTGTCCGGCCGCGTCGTGACCGTCGACGGCATCCGCATCCTGGGGGACTCCGACCCCAACAAGACCCGGATCGGGGAGGGCACCAGCCTGGCGAGTGACGAGACTGCCAGCCAGGAGGGTCACCGGCTCGCGGACGTCGCCTGCGAGGACGGCGACGTCGACCTCCTGCTGATCCACACGCCGTGGGTCGGCGACGAGGCTCTCCAGCGCGGATGCGTGCCGGCCCAGATCTCCGGCCACCTGCACACCAGGTACGGCCCGACGCGGGTGGGCGCCGGTGTGCGCTACATCTCTTCGTCCACGGCCGGAGCGAAGCTCAACGAGCCGACGATCGGCCCTCTGAACGGCACGGCGGAGCTGACCGTGCTCACGTTCGACGCGGACACCCACCGCATCCTGTACCACCGTCTGGTCCAGGTCCGGCCGAGTGGGGAGGCCTTGGTGGGTCCCCGGCTCGCCTGGCCGAGCGGAGCACCTCCCGAGCCCCTGCCGCAGGCGCCGTCCGGGATCACGGTCCCGTTCTGAGCGACCGCGTGGGTCACCGGGCCGGTGCGCAGCGGGCCGCGGGCCCAGTGGGGCGGGCTACCCTGGGCGGCGGCCTTGGAACGACACCGCACGGCGAGGAGGATCGTGGAGCGTCACCGGCACGGACGACCCCGCGACTCCCGGCGCGGCCCGCGTCCGGCGGGGATCGGGCCCGAGCACCGCCGCCGGTGGGTCGTCGTCACGATCGTCGCCCTCGTGCTGGCGGTCGGAGCGGTCACGGGCGGCCCCTGGGTGTACGCCCGGGTGATGGACCAGCGGGCCCCCGGTCCGCTGACGCTGCCCTCGCAGACGGTCGACTCCGCGCTCGCCGCGAGCGGCCGGTTCGAGCTGAACGGCCGGTGGCTCGTGGCCCAGGGCTCTCAGGCGGGGTACCGGATCGGTGAGGTGCTCAACGGCTCCTCGGTCGAGGTCGTGGGGCGCACCGACAAGGTCAGCGGGACGGCCACGGTGAGTGGCAACGACCTCGCGTCCGCCTCGATCGAGGTGGAGGTGGGCTCGATCACCACCGACCAGTCGGCGCGCGACGTGTATTTCCGGCGCGCCCTGGACACGTCGACGTACCCGACGGCGACCTTCGAGCTCACCGAACCCGTCGACCTGTCGGGGCTGGCGGGTGGGAGCGGCCCGGTGACCGTGTCCGCGCCCGGGACCCTGACCATCGGAGCGGCGACGGTGGACGTGACGGCCGAGCTCGACGTCCGGCGTGCGGACGACGGCCTCGAGGTCGCCGGGAAGGTCCCGGTGACGCTCAGCGACCTGGACCTGACGGCGCCCGACCTCGGCTTCGTCACCGTGGAGCCGCAAGGCACCGTGGAGTTCCTCCTCCTGATGAGTCACTGACCTGGGCCGCGGGTCGCCCCCGTCCCGGCCCCCGCGACCGGGCGGTCCGGGCGCGGGGGGAGCGGCCTGGCCCGGTAGCCTGTGGCCCGTGTCTACGCCCACGTCCCCCGAGCCCCTGACCGACAGCACGGCAGCCGAGGTCCCGTTCCGCTACACGGCCGCGCTGGCCCAGCAGATCGAGCTCGCGTGGCAGGACCGGTGGGACCAGCTCGGCACCTTCCACACGCCGAACCCGCACGGTGCGCTCACCGACGCCGCGGGTGAGCACGCCGACCCCGGTTCGCGCTCGTTCTTCCTCATGGACATGTTCCCGTACCCGTCGGGTGCCGGACTGCACGTCGGCCATCCGCTCGGGTACATCGCGACAGACGTGGTGGGCCGCTACCGCCGGATGTGCGGCGACAACGTGCTGCACGCCCTGGGCTACGACGCCTTCGGGCTGCCCGCCGAGCAGTACGCGGTGCAGACGGGACAGCACCCGCGCGCCACCACCGAGGAGAACATCGGCATCATGCGCCGCCAGCTGCGGCGCCTTGGCCTGGCGCACGACCCGCGGCGCACCTTCGCGACCATCGATCCGGAGTACGTGCGCTGGACCCAATGGATCTTCCTGCAGATCTTCGAGTCCTGGTACGACGCCGACGCGGTACGCCCGGACGGCGGGACGGGACGCGCGCGTCCGATCGCCGAGCTGGTGGCGCAGTACGAGTCCGGTGCCCGCGCGCTGCCCGCCGACGCCGGGGCCGGCAGCTGGGCGGAGCTCGAGGACGTGCAGCGTCGGCGGGTGATCGACGCCCAGCGCCTGGCCTATGTGTCCGAGACCCCCGTCAACTGGTGCCCGGGCCTGGGCACCGTCCTGGCGAACGAGGAGGTCACCGTCGACGGCCGCTCCGAACGCGGGAACTTCCCCGTGTTCAAGCGCGACCTGCGGCAGTGGAACATGCGGATCACCGCCTACGCGGACCGGCTGGCCGAGGACCTGGACCTCATCGACTGGCCCGAGAAGGTCCGCCTCATGCAGCGCAACTGGATCGGTCGGTCCGAGGGTGCGCAGGTCCGCTTCGAGGTCATCGGCGGCGAGGAGATCGAGGTCTTCACGACGCGGCCCGACACGCTGTTCGGCGCGACGTTCATGGTGGTCGCCCCTGAGCACCCGCTGCTGGACGAGGTGCCGCCCCAGTGGCCGGACGGCACGCACGGCGCGTGGACCCAGGGCTACAAGAACCCGGTGCGGGCCGTCGCCGCGTACCGCGCCACGACGGCTGCGAAGACCGCCGTGGAGCGCCAGGCCGACGCCGGGCGCAAGACCGGCGTGTTCACCGGGCACCTGGCGGTGAACCCGGTGAACGGCGAGTACATCCCGGTGTTCACCGCGGACTACGTGCTGATGGGGTACGGCACAGGCGCGATCATGGCCGTCCCCGCGCACGACCAGCGCGACTGGGACTTCGCGCGGGACTTCGAGCTGCCCGTCGTCCGGGTGGTCGACGGTCCCGGGGACCTCTCCGACGGGGCGTACGTCGGCGACGGGCTGGCCGTGAACTCCACCCACGACGACCTGTCCCTGGACGGACTGAGCGTCACGGACGCGAAGCGCACGATCATCGCGTGGCTCGAGAGGCACGGCATCGGTCGCGGGACGGTCACGTACCGGCTGCGCGACTGGCTGTTCAGCCGGCAGCGCTACTGGGGCGAGCCGTTCCCCGTCGTCTACGACGAGAACGACCTGCCGATCGCCCTGCCTGACGACCAGCTGCCGGTGGAGCTGCCGGACGTCCCGGACTACTCCCCGCGTACGTACGACGCCGACGACGCGGGCTCCGAGCCGGAGCCGCCCCTGGGCCGCAACACGGACTGGGTGAACGTGACACTGGACCTGGGAGACGGGCCGAAGGTCTACCGGCGTGACACGAACACCATGCCCAACTGGGCGGGTTCGTGCTGGTACTACCTCAACTACCTGGACCCGGGCCGGCGCGACGTGGTCGTCGACCCCGAGCTCGAGCGCTACTGGATGGGGGCTGGGCACGACGAGCTGGCGGGCCCGTCCGGCGGCGTCGACCTGTACGTGGGCGGGGTGGAGCACGCGGTGCTGCACCTGCTGTACGCGAGGTTCTGGCACAAGGTCCTCTACGACCTGGGTTTCGTCAGTGCCGTGGAACCGTTCCGGACCCTGTTCAACCAGGGGTACATCCAGGCGTACGCCTACACCGACGCCCGTGGCCAGTACGTCCCCGCAGCCGAGGTCGACGAGGACGAGACGGCCTCGACCGGCTTCCGGTGGAACGGCCAGGAGGTCAGCCGCGAGTACGGCAAGATCGGCAAGTCGCTGAAGAACGTGGTGTCCCCGGACGAGATGTACGCCACCTACGGGGCCGACACGTTCAGGCTGTACGAGATGTCCATGGGCCCCCTGGACCTGTCGCGGGCCTGGGACACCCGCGCGGTGGTCGGGTCGCAGCGCTTCCTGCAGCGGCTCTGGCGCAACATCGTCGACGAGGCCACGGGCGAGGTCACGGTGGTCGACGTCGAGCCCGACGACGAGACGCTGCGCGTGCTGCACCGCACGGTCGACGAGGTCCGCACCGAGATGGACGGGATGCGGTTCAACACGGCCATCGCCCGGATGATCGTCCTCAACAACCACCTGACCGGCCTGGACCGGGTTCCCCGGTCCGTCGCGGAGACTGCCGTGCTGCTGGTCGCGCCGTTCGCCCCGCACATCGCCGAGGAGCTCTGGGCTCGACTGGGTCACGAGCCGAGCGTGGCGTACCGGCCGTTCCCCGTCGCCGACCCGGCCTACCTCGTCGAGGAGACCGTGACGTGCGTGGTGCAGGTCCAGGGCAAGGTCCGCGACCGGATCGAGGTGCCGCCGAGCATCACGGAGGAGCGTCTCGTCGAGCTCGCGCTGGCCAGTGCCGGTGCGCAACGCGCGATGGCCGGCAAGGCTGCGCGCCGGGTGATCGCCAGGCCGCCCGCGCTCGTCAACATCGTGGTCTGACGCGGACCGGTCCTGCACCGTCCACAGCTCGTGCGGGGCATGGGCCTCCACAGCCGTCCCGGACCTGCGTCCGGGGGGCACGGCCGCCTGCCTAGCGTCGGGGCGTGACGACCGACGCCCGTGACCGCCTGGCCGGCCTGACCCGGCCGCCCGACCGGGAGGACCTGCTCCAGGGGGCGCGGGAGCGGACGCGACGAGCCCTCGAGGCTGCGGCGCGTTCCGGGCCCACCCCGACCCGGCCGGTAGCGCGCTGGCGGATCCGGCCCGCGGTGGCGCTTGCGGCCGGTGGCCTGCTGCTCCTGCTCGCGGGCGTGGTCGCGTGGCGCTCATGGCCAGCCGAGCCCGCGGTGCTCGTCACGTTGCCTGCCGATGCCACGCCCACGTCCGGTACGACCGGCGAGGTGGTGGTCGACGTCGTCGGCGAGGTGCGCGCGCCCGGCGTCGTCCACCTGCCGGCCGGCTCGCGGGTGGTCGACGCGCTGGATGCCGCCGGCGGCCCGACCGCCGACGCTCAGGTGGCGGCGGTGAACCTGGCCCGCGTGCTGGACGACGGCGAGCAGGTGGTGGTCCCTGGGCCCGGGACGGCCACCGCGCAACAGCCGGGCCTCGACCTCAACAGTGCCGACGCAGCCGACCTGGAGGCGCTGCCGGGCATCGGCCCGGTGCTCGCCAGGCGGATCGTGGCCTGGCGCACCGAGCACGGTCGGTTCTCCTCGGTCGACGAGCTCGCGGAGGTGACCGGTATCGGTCCGAACCTGCTCGCCGACCTGCGCGGCCAGGTGCGCGTGTGAGCGTCGGGCCGCTCGACCTGCGGCTCGTGCCCGCCGCGGTCGCCGCTTGGCTGGCTGCGACGGTCGGGACCCGGCTCACCGCCCGCGGAGCCGTGGCCGGGCTCGTCCTCGCCCTCGGGTGCGGCGCCGTCGTCGCCGCCACGGTGCTACCCGGACGTGGTCGGCACCGGTCCGCCCGGCCGCCGTCGGCCGGGCCGGTCGTGGTCGCGCTCGCGGCGGCGGCAGCCGTCCTGCTGTCCTGTGCCGTGCAGCTGGCCGCGCGCGAGCGGGGACCGGTGGCCGCCGCGGCCGCGCGAGGTGCCGTGGTCATCGCGGTCGGCACGCTCACGGCACACCCGGTCGCCGACCGGGCCCCGTGGGCGCCGGAGGTGTACCGGGTGCGCACGAGGATGCGTCTGACAGCCGTGACCGTGGGAGGAACGACGACACGCACCCGAGCCGACGTCCTCATCGTGGGGGATGGCGCGGGGCTCGACCACCCGCCCGGCACGCGGCTGCGGGTCGTCGGGCGCCTCGCAGCCGCGCGAGGGGCGCAGTCCGCGGTGCTGACCGCGACGTCCGCCACCGCGCTGCGTGGGCCGCCGCCCGCGCAGGCGGCGGTCGCCCGGCTGAGGGACGGCCTGCGCACCGCCACTGCCGGGCTTCCGGCCGACGCCCGGGGGCTCGTGCCTGGCAGCACCGTCGGCGACACCTCGCAGGTCGCCCCAGAGCTCGCCGACGCGCTGCGCGCCGCCGGTCTCGCCCACCTGGTGGCGGTCTCCGGTCAGCACGTCGCCGTCGTGGTGATGCTGGCGCTCGCGGCGACGGGAGCGGTGCGCGCGCCGCGGTGGGTCCGCGCCGGTGCCGCGGCCCTGGCCGCCGTGGCGTTCGCGGTGGTCGTCGGTGGGGGAGCGGCGGTGCTCCGCGCCGTGGCCACCGGTGCGGTCGGGGCGATCGGGCTCGGCGTCGGACGCCGTGCGGTGCCGCTTCCCGCGCTCGCCGCGGTGGTCGTGGTGTTGGTCGTGGTGGACCCGTGGGCGACCGGCACGCTCGGCTTCCGGCTGTCGGTGGCTGCCACGGCGGCGATCGTGCTGCTGGCGGGGCCGGCTGCCCGGGCGCTGGGCCGCACCGACCGGACGCGACGGTGGTGGCTGGCAGTCACGGTCCCGCTGGCGGCGCAGAGCGCCGTCGGTCCCGTCCTGGCGCTGGTGGACCCCGTCGTCACCCCGTGGGCGGTGCCGGCCAACCTCGTCGCGGCACCGGCCGTGGTACCCGTCACCGTGCTGGGGCTCGTGACGCTCCTCCTGGGGCCCGTGGCTCCGGCGCCGGCCGGGGCCGTGGCGGCCGTCGCCGCGATCCCTGCCACGTGGATCGCCACCGTCGCGCGCGTGGTCGCCACGCTCCCGGGCGCGCGGACACCATGGCACGGGGGTCCCGGCGGGGCGGTCGCGCTCGCGGCACTCACCGGGGCGGCCTGGTGCGCGGGACGGGCGCTGCTCGCCGAGCGCGGGCGGCGCCGACGATGACGGCGGCACGTGGCAGGCTGTGCTCCGTGGCGCGCGCGACGACGATCCCCTGGGACAAGGTGACCCCGGCGCCCTTGGTGCTCGTCACGGGTCCGGAGGGCCTGCTCGCCGAGCGTGCGGTCGATCGGGTCGTGCAGCAGGCCCGAGCCGAGGACCCGGAGGTCGAGGTGACCCGGCTGGAGGCGGCCGGGTACGAGCCGGGTCGGCTGGGGGTCGCGACGAGCGCCTCGTTGTTCGGCGAGCCACGAGTCGTCGTGCTGGGTGGGCTCGAGGCGGGCACGGACGCCGCCTTCGCAGACCTCAAGGCGTATGCCGGAGCGCCGGAGCCGGACGTCGTGCTCGTCGCGGTGCACGGCGGTGGCAACCGTGGGCGGCCGACCCTGGATGCGGTGCGCGCCGCCGGGGCCACCGAGGTCGCGTGCGACCCGGTCAAGCGCGACAGCGACAAGACGGACTTCGCGGTAGCGGAGCTTCGCCGCGGCGGGCGCCGCGCCGAGCCGGCGGCGGTGCGCGCGCTGGTCGAGGCGTGCGGTGCGGACCTGCGCGAGCTCGCGGCTGCGTGCCAGCAGCTCCTCGCGGACACGACGGGCGTGATCGGGGCCGACGTCGTGACGCGCTACTACGGCGGCCGCGTGGAGGCCACCGGCTTCCGGGTCGCCGACGCCGCCGTGGCCGGTCGCGCCGGCGAGGCGGTTGCGCTCCTGCGTCACGCCGTGGCGACCGGCACCGACCCGGTGCCCTTGGTGGCCGCCCTGGCTGTCCGGCTCCGGGTGCTGGCCAAGGTGGCGGCGGCACGAGGACGCGGGCTGACGGCGGGTGACCTCGGGATGGCACCGTGGCAGATGGACCGGGCGCGCCGCGAGCTGACCGCATGGCGACCGGAGACCTTGGCGGCGGCGATCACGGCGGTCGCGCAGGCGGACGCCGAGGTGAAGGGAGCCGGGCGTGACCCGGTCTTCGCCGTCGAGCGGGCCGTGCTGCGGATCGCGGCCGCGGCGGGGAACTGAGTCATAACACATGTGACTCAGGCATGTCCTGCGAATGAACTCTTAGCTAGGCGTGACGAACATCACATCGATTTCGGTCGCGTTTGTGCAGGAAAGAGGCATTTGGCCACGCCGTTCAGGGCTGGACAACGCGCGGAAGTCTGTCATAGTGATGATGACAGTCCCCGAACGAGGAGTTCACGATGACCACCATCGTCAAGGCCGCCACCGTCACCCTGCTGTCCGCCACGCTCGCGATCGTCGGTCTGCCTCTGGGTGGGGGCTCGACCGTGAGCACGCAGAGCACCGGCTGCTGCAAGGCGTCGTTCTGACGACCCTCGCGGATCCCTCTCCGCGGGCCCGGGGCCGCCGACGGCGTGCGTCGGCGGCCCAGGGGCCAGCAAGGCTGCGTCCCAACGGGCGGGCACGCGCTGAGCCATCCGGGTGGTTGTGCACCCGGAACGCCCGGTTCGGGAGGCTCCCGACCTCCCGGCTCTGTCATCCCCGGCAAGTCACGGATAAGGTGATGTGTTGTGACTGAGCTCTCCGATCGCGTCCGCGCCGAACGAGTGCGCGCGGGCCTGTCCCAGACGGCGCTCGCCGGGGACGACTTCTCGCCTTCCTACGTCTCCTTGATCGAGGCGGGCCGCCGGACGCCCACCGACCGGGCGCTGACGGTCCTGGCCGAGCGGCTGGGCACGACGCCCGACTACCTGCGCTACGGCGACAAGGCTCCGAGCGAGGAGCGCGCCCGGCTCGAGCTGGGCTACGCGAGGCTCGCGCTGGCCAACGGCGAGGCCGCGGACGCGCGCGAGCGGCTGCTCGCGCTCGACCTCTCGACGATCGCACCCCGGCACCGCGTCGAGGCGAGGTTCGCGCTCGCCCAGGCTCACGAGGCGCTCGGGGACCTGGACGCGGCCGTCTCCGTGCTCGAGCCCCTCCTGAACGAGGCGCGCTCGCAGGGGCGGTGGCTGCAGGCCGCGAACCAGGCCGCCTACCTCGTGGCGATCTACGTCGAGGCCGGTGACCTCAGTCACAGCATCGAGCTGGGCGAGGAGGTCCTCGCGGAGCTCGAGGCCGCGGGCCTGTCCGCCACGGACGAACACCTTCGCCTGGCGTCGTCCATCCTGTGGTCCTACTACCAGCGCGGCGACCTGCTGTTCGCCGCGCACCGTGCCTCCGGCTTGATCGAGCTCGCCGAGCGGGACGGCACCCGGCGGGGCCGCGGGAGCGTCTACTGGAATGCGTCCCTCGTCGCCGAGGGCCGGGGTGAGTACGCCGAAGCGCGCCGGCTCACCGAGCGCGCCCTGGCATACCTCAGCGAGGCGGAGCCGACGCGGGACGTGCCGCGTCTGCGGCTGCACTACGGCTGGCTGCTGCTGCGGAGCAACCCGCCCGAGCCCGTTGCGGCTCTCGAGCAGCTCCAGGCGGCCGCCGAGGGGTTGGTCAACGTCGGTACCGAGCTGGAGCTTGCACGGTGCATGTTCGAGACCGGCCGTGCCCACCTCCTGCTCGGTGATGCCGCCCGCGCCGAGGAGCTGACCCGGGCGAGCCTCGAGCGCATCGGGGACAGCGGCGACTTCGACGCGTGCGACGCGCACATCGTGCTGGGCGACGCGCTGGCGGCGACGGGCCGACTCGACGAGGCGCTCGTGGAGTACCGCTGGTCGGCCGATCGCCTCGCGATGCTGTCCGCCGGCCGCCAGTCCGCTTCGGTGTGGCGGTCGTTGGGTGACCGGCTGGTGGCCCTCGGCGACCCGGCCGGCGCGTCGGGGGCCTACGCCACCGCCCTCGACGAAGCGGGCATCCGCCCGACGACCTTCTCGATGACCACTCGCCTCCCGCTCGCCGTCGGCTTCGGGGAGCTCGGCGAGTCCTGAGGTCGAGATACGTCCCTCCCGGCCGGCAGGGGGAGTCGGGGCGACGCGATGCAACGAGGGTGCCTCCCATCGGGAGGCACCCTCGTCGTGTGGTCTGCTGTGTGCCGACCGGCTCAGAGCCCGGCGACCTGCTTCGCGAGCGACGACTTGCGGTTGGCAGCCTGGTTGGCGTGGATCACGCCCTTGCTGACCGCCTTGTCGAGCTTCGTGGAGGCGGTGCGCAGCGCCGTGGCGGCGGCGTCCTTGTCGCCGGCCGCGACGGCGTCGCGCACCCGACGGACGTGCGTCTTGAGCTCGGAGCGCACCGCCTTGTTGCGCAGCCGGGCTGCCTCGTTGGTGCGGATCCGCTTGATCTGGGACTTGATGTTGGCCACGTTTGACTCTCTTGTGTGTTCGCCGGAGCGATCTGACAGGTCGTAGAGGACGTGCCCGAACCCGGGACTGGGGCGTGGGGACACCCGCGGAGAGGATCCGGACCTGTGCCCGCCGACCTGGGCGGACACGCGGTCGCCTAGGGTATCAGCCGCTCGGCGCCGTCAGCGAGCCCACAGCGGGGCGCCGCGGGCCGGTCGGCGCTCAGGACTGGGGCAGGATCACGGTCTTGAGCCCGGCGCGCTCGGCGGCCCGGTCGAACCCCGTGGCCGCCTCCGAGAGCCCGAACCGGTGGGTCACCACGTCGCCCAGGTCCACGAGCCCGGACTGCACCAGCGCGATCGTGCGCGGGTAGACGTCCTTCATGCGGCGCACGAGGAGCAGGCTCAGGCCCTTGCGGCGCGCCACGGCAGCCGGGTAGGCGCTGTCCGGGGTGCTCGGGATGCCGGCGAGCAGTACACGTGCTCCAGGCCTGGCCAGCGCCACGGCGGTCGCGATCGCGTCGTCGTTGCCGGCGATCTCCAGCACGACGTCCGCGCCGTCGCCCAGGGACGCGCCGAGCGCCTCGGCGTCCTGCGGTGGCACGGCGTCGTCGGCGCCGGCGGCGAGCGCCGCCTCGCGGCGGTGGGGTAGCGGCTCGACGCCCACCACGCGCACGGCGCCCGCAGCGCGCAGCAGCTGGACCGCGAGCAGCCCGATCGGTCCGAGGCCGACGACGGCTGCGGTCATGCCGAGACGCACGTGTGCCAGGTCCACGGCGTGCAGCGCCACCCCGAGCGGTTCGAGGACGGCGCCGTCCACGGGATCCATCGACGACGGCAGCGGGTGCAGCCGGGACGTCGGCCAGGCCATCAGCTCGCGCAGCGGGCCGTCGGTGCCGCCGTGGCCCGCGAACCGCACCTCGGGGCACAGGTTCGGGTCGCCCTCCAGGCACCGTGGGCACCGTCCGCACGGGATCGCCGGATCGATCGCGACGAGCTGGCCGTCCCACGGGCCGCCGACGACGTGGCCGGCCATCTCATGCCCCGGGACCACCGGGTCGGCCAGGGCGGTCTCACCGACGCTGCCCTCGGTCCACCAGTGCAGGTCGGAACCGCAGATGCCGACGGCGCCGACGCGGATCAGGCTCTCGCCGTCGCCCGCGACGGCATCGGGCTCGACGGACAGCCGGAGGTCTCGGGCGGCGTGCAGGCGCGCGACGCGCATGGTGCTCCTCGGTCGGATCGATTCGTGGGTCGTCCCGATCCTGCCACCCCGGTGCCCCCACTCGGCGTGGCGGCCCCGGCGCCACGACGGAACGCGGCGGCGATCACAGACCGCGGCGTGCGGGGCGCCGCGATCTGGCCGGGGTGCCGCGATCTGGCCGGAGCGCCGCGATCACGGCGTCAGGGGTAGGGCGAGTGTGCGGTGGGCCGCGGTGCGGTCGCCGGTCACCGTCAGGGTGACGGCGTCGACGCGGTGCCACAGGACCAGCGCCAGGTCCCGGGCGGTGGCCCGCACCGTGGCGGCCGCAGGTCCGCCGGGACCGAGCCGCCACGCGCCCTGCGCACACGCGAGATCGATCGCGTGCGGGAACGTCGGGGCGCGGCCGATCCGGACCTGGCGCGGTGCCAGGGTGTCCGCCACCTCCGCCACGGCGTCCGCCCACACCTCGTCGGGGAGCGCGTCGTGACCGGCGCCGGCCGCCTCCTGCAGGTCCCAGAGGTGGATGAGCGTCTCGTGCAGCTGGCGCCGGCGCCAGAACGTCGCCGGCCCGCGACCGACCAGGGTCAACGCGGGCGTGTCGCCGACCTCGGCCAGGGTGTCGACGAGGTGCCCGGCCGCCCACGTGTAGAAGGCGGTCAGGCTCGCCGCGTCCCGCGGCCGTGCGGGCTCGTGCGGATCCAGGTCCACGCCCAGCGCCATGGCCGCCGCCCACCAGTGCACGCCGCCGAGGTGCAGCGCGAGGTCGGCGACCCGCCACGCCCCGCACGAGGTCACCGGTGCCTCCGGGTCGGTGGTCGCCAGCGTCGCGGCGAACCGGCGCTGGGTGTCGGCGAGCGCCGCGAGGTGGTCCAGGGTCACGGCGCCATGATCGCGCACGGGTGCCCGTGCGGCTGTTCGGCAGTCGTCGTGGGACGATGAGTGTCGCCAGACCTGCATCGCAGGCCCACCACCTCGACCCTGACCAGGAGTGCGTTGTCCCCGATCCCGAACGCCGCGCAGGTCGCGACGATCGCCCCGGCCGCCACCCCGCCGCACCTGCTGCGCAACTTCTGCATCATCGCCCACATCGACCACGGCAAGTCGACGTTGGCGGACCGGATGCTGCAGCTCACCGGTGTGGTCGACGAACGCACCATGCGCGCGCAGTACCTCGACCGGATGGAGATCGAGCGTGAGCGGGGCATCACCATCAAGTCCCAGGCCGTGCGGATGCCCTGGGCCGTCGCCGAGCCCGGCGGGGGCAGCCAGGCGTATGCGCTGAACATGATCGACACCCCGGGCCACGTGGACTTCACCTATGAGGTCTCGCGGTCCCTCGCGGCGTGCGAGGGCGCCGTGCTGCTGGTGGACGCTGCCCAGGGCATCGAGGCGCAGACGCTGGCGAACCTGTACCTGGCGATGGAGCAGGACCTGGCGATCATCCCGGTGCTCAACAAGATCGACCTGCCCGCCGCGCAGCCCGACCGGTACGCCGAGGAGATCGCGGGCCTGGTCGGGGGCGACCCGGAGGACGTCCTCCGGGTCTCCGGCAAGACCGGGGCAGGCGTGGCGGAGCTGCTCGACCGCATCGTGGCCGAGGTCCCCGCTCCGGTCGGTGACGCGGACGCCGCAGCACGCGCGATGATCTTCGACTCGGTCTACGACACCTACCGGGGCGTGGTGACCTACGTGCGCGTGGTGGACGGGCACCTGTCGCCGCGTGAGCGGATCCTGATGATGTCGACCCGGGCGACGCACGAGCTCCTCGAGATCGGCGTGATCTCGCCCGAGGCCATCCCCACCCAGGGGCTCGGCGTGGGCGAGGTCGGGTACCTCATCACGGGCGTGAAGGACGTGCGGCACTCCAAGGTCGGTGACACGGTCACCAACCAGTCCAAGCCCGCTCCGCAGGCCCTCGCGGAGTACCACGACCCCAAGCCGATGGTGTACTCCGGGCTGTACCCGATCGACGGCTCCGACTACCCGGTGCTGCGCGACGCGCTCGACAAGCTCAAGCTCAACGACGCGGCGCTCGCCTACGAGCCGGAGACGTCGGTCGCACTCGGGTTCGGCTTCCGCGTCGGGTTCCTGGGGCTCCTGCACCTGGAGATCGTCCGCGAGCGGCTCGAGCGCGAGTTCGACCTGGACCTGATCTCCACCGCGCCCAACGTGGTCTACACCGTGACCATGGAGGACCGCACCGTGCACCAGGTCACCAACCCCAGCGAGTTCCCCGGCGGCAAGATCTCCGAGGTCCGCGAGCCCGTGGTGCGGGCGACCGTGCTGGCACCCTCGGAGTACATCGGCGCGATCATGGAGCTGTGCCAGAGTCGCCGCGGCGAGCTCCTCGGCATGGACTACCTGTCGCCCGAGCGGGTCGAGATGCGCTACACCCTGCCGCTCGCGGAGATCGTGTTCGACTTCTTCGACCAGCTCAAGTCCCGGACCAAGGGGTACGCGTCGCTGGACTACGAACCGGCCGGTGACCAGGCGTCGGACCTGGTCAAGGTGGACGTGCTGCTCCAGGGCGAGCAGGTGGACGCGTTCAGCGCCATCGTGCACAAGGACAAGGCGTACTCCTATGGCGTCGCGATGGCCGGCAAGCTCAAGGAGCTCATCCCGCGCCAGCAGTTCGAGGTGCCCATCCAGGCGGCCGTCGGCAGCCGCGTGATCGCACGTGAGACGGTCCGCGCGATGCGCAAGGACGTGCTCGCCAAGTGCTACGGCGGCGACATCACCCGCAAGCGCAAGCTGCTGGAGAAGCAGAAGGAGGGCAAGAAGCGGATGAAGACGATCGGCCGGGTCGACGTGCCGCAGGAGGCCTTCATCGCGGCGCTGTCCACCGACTCCGGCAAGGACGACAAGGCGAAGAAGTGAGCGCCGTCGTCGCCGCGGTGTGCGTCGTCGGTGCGCTCCACCCCGACGCCGGGACCGCCGGCGTCACCGCGATCGACAAGCGACCCGTGGACGGGCCTGTGCGTGTCGGCCGGTTCGGGCTGCGCGGTGACGTGCAGGCGGACCGCAAGCACCACGGAGGCGAGGACAAGGCGCTGTACGCCGTGGACGCGGCGGAGATCGCGTGGTGGAGCGCGCAGCTGGGTGCCGAGCTTGCGCCGGGTGCGTTCGGCGAGAACCTGCGGGTGGCCGGCCTGCCCGTCGACGACGCGCTCCTCGGCGAACGATGGCGGATCGGCGATATCGAGGTGGAGGTGACCGGCCCCAGAAGCCCGTGCGCCACGTTCGGGCGGTGGCTCGGCCAGGACGGCTGGGTCCGGCGGTACACCGAGCGTGGCAGGCCCGGGGTGTACCTGCGCGTCGTGCGCGGGGGAGAGGTCCGGGCGGGGGACCAGGTGACCGTGCTGGACCGTCCGACGCACGGCGTGAGCGTGGCGCGGTGGTTCGGGGCCGAGCATCCCGAGGACGCCCGCGCGGTCCTCGTCCATGCACGCTCCGGCGAGTGGGAGCCGGCCGACTACCTGCGCGCCGGGCTCGAGACCGCGGCGGGCAGGGCGCCCGAGCCCTCCGGGAGCGACCGGTAGTGCCGGCTCTTCCCGTGGGTGAGGCCGTGCCGGACGACGGCTCGCTGCCCGGCTGGCTCGCCGACGTGCCGCCGGCCGCACCGGGCCTGGGGCTGTACCTGCACGTGCCCTTCTGCCGCGTGCGGTGCGGGTACTGCGACTTCACGACGTACACCGCCGCGGAGCTGGGCGGGGGAGCCGACCAGGCCGGCTATGCGACCACCGCCTCCCTGGA
This sequence comes from Actinotalea lenta, assembly GCF_030586465.1. Taxonomy (GTDB): domain Bacteria; phylum Actinomycetota; class Actinomycetes; order Actinomycetales; family Cellulomonadaceae; genus Actinotalea; species Actinotalea lenta. The sequence goes on along the minus strand of NZ_JAUQYP010000001.1, from coordinate 2,726,875 downwards.
GATCGCACTCGCGGCCCGGACGCTGAGCTCGGTCGGCCGGGCACGGTCGCTCAGCACGGTCTTCGTCGGCGGCGGGACCCCGACGATGCTGCCGACGTCCGACCTCGCACGGATGCTCGCCACGGCGCGCGACGAGCTCGGCCTGGATCCTGACGCCGAGGTCACGACCGAGGCCAACCCGGACTCCGTGGACGAGGCGGCGCTCGAGCGGCTGGCCGAGGCGGGCTTCACGCGGGTGTCCTTCGGCATGCAGTCCGCTGTCCGCCACGTGCTGGCGACGCTGGACCGCACGCACGACCCGGACCGCGTGCCGCAGGTCGTGGCGTGGGCGCGTCGGGCAGGGCTCGCGGTGTCGCTGGACCTCATCTACGGCACTCCGGGCGAGACCGTCGAGGACTGGCGGCGCTCGGTCGAGGCGGCCCTGGAGACGGGTGTGGACCACCTGTCGGCGTATGCCCTGGTGGTCGAGGACGGCACCAGGATGGCGGGCCAGGTGCGCCGGGGGCTGCTGCCCGCGCCGGATCCCGACGACCAGGCGACCAAGTACGAGCTCGTCGACGAGCTCGCGTCGGCCGCCGGCCTCGCGTGGTACGAGGTGAGCAACTGGGCTCGGCCCGGCGCCGCGTGCCGCCACAACGAGGCCTACTGGCGCGGTTCCGACTGGTGGGGTGTGGGGCCCGGTGCGCACTCGCACGTCGGTACCCCGCAAGCCTCGGTGCGGTGGTGGAACGTCAAGCATCCGCGCCCCTACGCGGAGCGGCTAGCGAGGCACCGCACCCCGGCGGCCGGCCGCGAGCTCCTGGACGCGGCGTCGGTGGCGTTGGAACGGACCCTGCTCGGCGTGCGGGTGGCCGAGGGGCTCGCGGTGCAGAGCCTGGCCCCCGGTGGCCGGACCGCAGTGGCGGGGCTGGTCGCGGACGGACTGGTGGATGGTGCGGCAGCGGTGCGGGGGCGGGTGGTGCTGACCCGTCGAGGCAGGCTGCTCGCTGACGCCGTGGTGCGGGCGCTCACGGCCTGAGCCGGGTCAATGGGCGAGCAGCGCTCCGGCAGCGGTGCTCGAGGTCCTCGGCCGGGGCGTCGAAGACCGTGACGGCCATGGATCACGCGGGTGAAGGTGGACCTCTCGGGCCGTGATCGGACCGCGTGGACCCTTGACACGAGAGCCGCATTATCGATTCGCTGGCGCACAGTCGTCGGCGACTCCGTCGACGTACGTGCGAGGAGGACGAGTGACTGAGAACCCGGGCTCCCAGCCCACGCCGGCGTCCGACCAGAATCCACCCGCAGCGCCGCCGCCGCCACCCGGACAGAACCCCCCGCCTCCCGGCGGCTACCAGGCACCCCCGCCTCCCGGTGGCTACCAGGCACCTCCGCCCGGGTACCAGGCGCCACCGCCCGGGTACCAGGCACCTCCGCCCGGGTACCAGGCACCTCCGCCCGGGTACCAGGCGCCACCGCCCGGGTACGGTGCGCCCGGCTCGCAGGTGGGTGTGGGTGACGCGTTCGGCTGGGGCTGGAACAAGTTCACCCAGAACGTCGGCCCGTACATCCTCGGGATGCTGGGCTACGCCGTGCTCGGCTTCGTCCTCGCCGGCATCCCGTACCTGATCATGGCTGCGGGCGCCAGCACCATGACGATCGACGCGAACGGCAACCTGCGTGGTGGCGGGCTCCTGGGCGTCGGCTTCGGCTCGCTCGCCCTGGTCGGGATCCTCGGGATGGTCGTGGCCATGCTGGCCGCCGCTGGCATGGTCAACGCCTCGCTGCGGGTGGCCAACGGGGAGCGGATCTCCGTGGGTACCTTCTACACCTACCCCAACCTCGGCCGCGTGATCGTGACCGCGCTGCTCGTCGGACTGGCGACCTGGCTCGCCAGCCTGGTGACGTTCTTCCTGGGCGGCCTCGGCGGCGTCGTGGTCGGGTTCTTCGCGGTGTTCGCGATCTTCTTCGCCGTGGACCAGGGGATGGGTGCCGTGGATGCGATCAAGGCGAGCTTCTCGCTGGTGAGCAAGAACGTCGGCCCGGTCGTCCTGGTGTACCTGGTGTCGGCCGTCGCGGTCTTCGTCGGTGGCCTGCTGCTCGGCCTCGGTGACTTCGTGGCCGTCCCGCTCGCCGTCCTGGCGACCACCTTCCTGTACCGCAGGTTGGTGAACGGGCCCGTCGCGGCCTGACAGTCCTCTGCTGGGGGCCCGGGAGCGTCCGCTCCCGGGCCCCTCGTCGTCCGGTACGTGCTCGACGCTGGCTGCGTCGGCTCAGCTCGTGACGAAGTCGATGAGCTCCTCCATCCGGCCGAGCAGGCTCGGCTCCAGGTCACGGTAGTCGCGTACGGCGCCGCGGATGCGGCGCCAGCCCGTCGCCACGTCGGCCTGGTCGGCGTGCGGCCAGCCGAGCGCCGCGAGGATGCCCTCCTTCCACGGTGTGCCACGGGGGATGTCGGGCCACCGGCCGAGCCCGAGGCGCTCCGGCTTCACGGCCTGCCAGACGTCGACGTATGGGTGACCCAGCACCAGCACCGTCCCGGCCGGCGCGCCACGGACCGCGGCCTCGGCGATCCGGGACTCCTTGCTGCCGGGTACCAGGTGGTCCACGAGCACGCCAAGGCGGCGTCCCGCACTCGGCGCGAAGCGTGCGACCTCGGCGGCCAGGTCGTCCACGCCGTTCAGCATCTCGACCACGACGCCCTCGAGGCGGAGGTCCTCGCCCCACACCTGCTCGACGAGCTCGGCGTCGTGCCGGCCCTCGACCCAGATCCGGCTGTCGCGTGCCACCCGCGCGGTGGCGTGCGGCACGGCGCGGGACCCGGACGCGGTCCGGGTCGGGACGGCCGGCGCGGGCGCTGCCACGGGCGGGACGAGCTCGACCGGTTCCCCGTCGACCCAGAAGCCCGGCCCCAGCGGAAAGGTCCGCGTCCGGCCCTTGCGGTCCTCGAGCACGACCACACGCATGCCGCCGGACCGCTCCACGCGAACCACCGCGCCGACCCAGCCGGTGGTGACCTCCTCGACCACCAGGTCGCGTTCCGCGGGCACCGGTCGCGACGTCGGCCTCGCGGGCGTCCGCGGGCCCGCGAGCACGTCGCGTCCGTACCTGTCCATCGCCGTCTCCTCCCGCAGCTCCCCGGCATGATCCCCCGACCCGGACCCCCCTTCGCTGTGGCGCGCCGGGCGCGCGCCCGCGACCGGCGCACATCCCGTCGAGAGCGGTGCCTGCAGGTGCGCCACTCGGCCGGGAGCACACCGCTCGGCGGGGGTGAGGTCAGGAGTGCAGGGTCTTGGCGAAGAAGAGCTCGGCGTACGGGTTGTCGTTGTAGCGCTCGACCCGGTGGTAGCCGGCCCGCTCATACATCGCGATCGCCTCGACCAGCGTGCCGTTGGTGTCGAGCACGACGCGGTCGTGACCCGCCGCGGCCGCCATGGTCTCCAGGTGCCGCAGCATGCGGGACCCCAGCCCGGCACCGCGCCAGGCGGGGTGCACCCACATGCGCTTGATCTCGGCGGTGCCCGGGTCGGCGAGCTCGCGGAGCCCCCCCAGGGCCACGGGTTCGCCGTCGGACGTGGCCAGCACATACCGGCCGGTGTCGAGCGCGTCGAGCGCGAAGCCCCGCGGGAACCTCCGGGCGAGCTCCGCGACGTAGCGCCCGGCTGCGTCGCGCACCGCGGGGTCGGAGTCGGGCACCTCGCGCAGCGCCACCGTCGCTGCCCTGACCAGCAGGTCCGCGGTGGCCAGGGCGTCGGCCAGGCGCTCGCGTTGCCGCGGGCTGAGGGGATCGACCAGGCGCGTCGCGAGGTCCTCGGAGCGGGACTCGAGCTCGTGCCACGCCTGCCGGCCGCTCCGGGTGAGCTCCGCCAGGCGCCGACGGCCGTCGCCGGGGTCCGGCCGTAGCCGCACGAGCCCGTCCTGCTCGAGTCGCGAGAGCACCCGGCTGAGGTAGCCGGAGTCGAGGTCCAGGCGGTCCCGCAGCACGCCAACCCCGGCGCCGTGCAGGCCGATCTCGTACAGCACCCGGGACACGCCCAGCGGGCGGCCGGTCCCCAGGAACGACTCCTCGAGGGCGCCGATCCGCTGGGTGTAGGTGCGGTTGAAGCGCCGCAGGGTCGCAGTGATGCCGTCATCCTGGTGCACGGTCGCTGACTCTAGTCAGCGAAAGAGCGAGGCGTCGAGCACGCGGACCGGGCCCCTGGTGCTGCACCGTGGTGGGCCGTCGTACGATGAGGGATTAGCACTCGGTGGTGGCGAGTGCCACCGCCGTCGGACGTGCGAGAGGAGGCCGGATGAGCGACGACCGTCGGCTCGACGTCCTGCGCGCGATCGTCGAGGACTATGTGACGACCAACGAGCCGGTCGGCTCGCGCGCCCTCGTCGAGCGGCACGCCCTGGACGTCTCGCCCGCGACCATCCGCAACGACATGGCCGTGCTGGAGGAGGCGGGCTACATCGCCCAGCCGCACACCTCGGCCGGTCGCGTCCCCACGGACAAGGGCTACCGGCTCTTCGTCGACCGGCTGTCCTCCGTCAAGCCGCTGTCCGCCGCCGAGCGCCGGGCGATCGCCACGTTCCTCGCCGACGCCGTGGACCTGGACGACGTCGTCGACCGGTCCGTGCGGCTGCTCTCCCAGCTCACCCACCAGGTCGCCGTGGTGCAGTACCCCTCGCTGGCGCGGTCCGCCCTGAGGCACGTCGAGCTCGTGCCGCTCGAGGACCGCCGCATCCTGGTGGTGATCATCACGGAGACCGGCCGGGTGGAGCAGCGGATCGTCGAGCTCGACGAACCCGTGGCCGAAGACCTCGTGCCGGAGCTGCGGGCCCGCTTGAACGTCAGCGCCGCGGGCCGTCGGCTCAGCGAGCTCGACGTCCCCCTGTCCCAGGTCGTCGAGGCCTTCGCGGTCGGGGAGCGTGGCGCCGTCCGGGCGGTGGCCGACGTGGTGCGCGACACGCTCGCCGAGACCACCGAGGAGCGGGTCGTGATGGCCGGCACCTCCAACCTGCTGCGGGCCGACCGGGACTTCCCAGGCACGGTACGCCCGGTGATCGAGGCGCTCGAGGAGCAGGTCGTCCTGCTGCGCCTGCTCACCGAGATGGCCGAGGACACCGTCGACGTGGCGGTGCGCATCGGTCACGAGAACACCCATGTCGGCCTCGCAGAGGCCTCGATCGTCGCGGCGGGGTACGGTGCCGACGGCGAGACCGTCGCCCGGATCGGTGCCCTGGGCCCGACCCGGATGGACTACGCCGGCACGATCGCGTCGGTGCGCGCGGTCGCCAGGTACCTGTCCAGGATCCTCGCCGGATGACGGCCGCCGTGTTGACGCCCACCGTGGGCAACGCCTGAGAGGGACGAGTGAGCAGCGACTACTACGCGATCCTCGGGGTGCCGCGTGACGCCACCCCGGAGCAGATCAAGAAGGCCTACCGCAAGCTCGCACGCGAGCTGCACCCCGACGTGGCGCACGGGGACGGCGCCGCCGAGAAGTTCAAGGACGTCTCGCGCGCGTACGAGGTGCTCTCCAACCCGGAGAAGCGCGAGATGTACGACCGCGGCGTCGACCCGACCGCGCCGGGAGGCGGCGGCGCCGGCTTCGGTGCCGGGTTCGGCTTCCAGGACATCTTCGAGACGTTCTTCGGCGCCGCGCAGGGCGGAGCGTCCCAGCGCGGTCCGGTGCCACGCTCGCGGCGCGGCCAGGACGCCCTGGTCCGGCTCGAGCTGGACCTCGCGGAGGCCGTGTTCGGCGCGCACCGGGAGATCACGGTCGAGACCGCGGTGGTCTGCCCCACGTGCTCCGGCTCGTGCTGCCGCCCGGGCACCAGCCCCCGAACGTGCGAGGTGTGCGGCGGCCGCGGAGTGGTCCAGCGGGTCGCACGCTCGTTCCTCGGCCAGGTCATGACCAGCAGCCCGTGCGCGGCGTGCCACGGCTTCGGCACCGTGATCCCGGACCCGTGCCCCGAGTGCTCGGGCGAGGGACGGGTGCGCAGCCGTCGCACGCTCACCGTGGACGTGCCCGCGGGCGTGGAGACCGGCACCCGGATCCGGCTCACGGGGCAGGGCGAGGTGGGCCCGGCCGGTGGCCCGCCCGGGGACGTCTACCTCGAGGTCCGTGAGCGCCCTCACGACGTGTTCATCCGGGACGGGGACGACCTGCACTGCACGCTCGAGCTGCCCATGACGGCGGCCGCGCTGGGCACGGTCGTCCAGCTGGAGACCCTGGACGGTCCGCGGGAGGTCGACGTGCGTCCCGGGACCCAGCCGGGCGAGGTCCTGGTGCAGCGTGGGCTGGGCGTCGGCCGGCTGCACGTCGACGGCCGTGGTGACCTGCACGTGCACGTCGCGGTCCAGGTCCCCACGGCACTGGACGAGGAGCAGGAACGTCTGCTCCGGGAGCTGGCAGCGGCGCGTGGCGAGGAGCGCCCGGCGTCCAGGCTCGCCCCGGCGCACTCGGGTGTCTTCGCCCGGCTGCGCGAGAAGCTCGCGGGCCGGTGAGCTGAGCTGAGCGCACCGGTCTTCCTGGCCGCCGCCGGCACGCTGGGCCACGAGCCCGGCCAGGCCTACCGGCTCGAGGGCGCCGAGGCGCGGCACGCCGGCGTGGTCCAGCGCCGCCGGGTCGGCGACCTGGTCGACGTCGTCGACGGCGCCGGGGTTCGGCTGCGCTGCGCGATCACGCACGTGGAACCGGGCGTGCTGGATCTCGAGGTGCGTGCCAGGCTCGTGGAGCCGGAGCCCGCGGTGCGCGTGCTCCTCGCGCAGGCCCTGGCCAAGGGCGATCGGGACGAGCGCGCGATCGAGGCCGCGACGGAGGTCGGCGTCGACGGCGTGATCCCGTGGCAGGCGCAGCGGTCCATCGTGGTGTGGCGCGGGGACCGGGCGGCGCGCAGCCGGGCCAAGTGGATCGCCACCGTGCGGGCAGCGACCAAGCAGTCCCGGAGGGCGCGTCTGCCGGAGGTCGCTGAGGCGGTGACCACCACCGGGCTGGCCGAGCGGGTCGCGGCCACCGTTGACGCCGCAGGCGCCGCCCTCGTGCTGCACGAGGAGGCCGTTGAACCGCTGTCGGCGGTCGGCCTGCCCACCTCCGGTGACGTCCTGCTCGTGGTCGGCCCCGAAGGGGGCATCGACGATGTCGAGCTCGCCGACCTCGTGCGGGCCGGGGCGCGCCCGGTGCGGCTGGGGCCGCACGTGCTGCGGACCTCGACGGCGGGACCGGTGGCCGCCGCCCTGGTGTGCGAGCGGCTGGGCCGCTGGGCGACGCCCGGCCGGTCGGACGTCAGCGCACGGTGAAGGTGGCGCTCACCTCGTTGCGCGGTGGCGCGGAGGAGTCGTTCTCACCCTGTCCGGGCTCCCACACGCGCACGGTGTAGGTGCCCGGGTCGAGCGTGAGCTCGAACTCGTAGGGTCCGACCTCTCCGTTCGCCCCGCCGTTCGTGAAGCCGCGGTCCACCGTCGCGCCCGAGGAGTCCACCACCTCGTAGGCGAGGTTGCCCTCGTACGCCGTCGCGTCGCCGGTCACCGTCACCGTCGGTCCGACGACCGTGGCACCGTCGCCCGGGGTCAGCAGCGAGTTGGAGCCGTTGGTCACGGGCTGGCCCTCCGTCGCGGTGGCCGTCGGGGTCGCGCTCGTGCTCGGCGACGCGGTGGACGCGGGCGTCTCCGAGCTCGCCTGGCTGCCCGTGGCGCAGCCGGCCAGGGACAGGCCTGCGGCGAGCGCGACGGCAGCGCCGAGAGCACGAGCGGTGCGGACGTACATGGACCACCTCCTGGTCGGTGCCTCCCATCCTCCCAGGTGCGGACCCCGACGTCAGGTCTAGCCTGGCCGCATGTCGTCGACAGCGCCGCTCACGTCACCCGACTGCCTGTTCTGCAAGATCGTCGCCGGCGAGGTGCCCGCGGAGGTGGTGACGAGCACCGACACGGTCGTGGCTTTCCGGGACATCGCGCCGCAGGCGCCCGTCCACGTCCTGGTGGCGCCTCGCGACCACCACGCCGACGTCGCCCAGCTCGCGGCGGCCGACCCCGCTCTGCTCGCCGACGTGGTGCGGACCGCGAACGAGGTGGCCGAGTCGATGGCGGACGGTCAGTTCCGGCTGATCTTCAACACCGGCACGCACGCCGGCCAGTCGGTCTTCCATGTGCACGGGCACGTGATCGCCGGTGCGTCGTTGGGCTGGACGCCCGCCTGAGGCCCCGCGGGTCAGTGCGGCGCGGACGACTACTATGGGAGGTCCGCGGACCGAGGAGGACCTGGGCCGTCCGGCCCCACCCATGAGCACACCAGCGCGCAGCTCCGCCTCTGGCGTCGAGCACCGCATCGTGGTCCCCTCGCATCTCAGCCTGGCACTGCTGGGGCCGGGGGACGAGGTCCTGCGGGCCATCGAGGCCGGCTTCCCGGACGTCCGCATCCATGCCAGGGGCGACGTGGTCACGGTGCACGGCTCGCCGGGCGACGTCGCGCTCGTGGGCCGTCTGCTCGACGAGCTGCTGGAGGTCGCGACGTCGGGCGCGACCCTGGACCGTGACGTGGTGACCCGGTCGGTGCAGATGCTGCGCGGAGCCACCGCGCGCCCGGCCGAGGTGCTCACCCAGAACATCCTGTCCAGCCGCGGCCGCACGATCCGGCCCAAGACGGTCGGGCAGAAGACCTACGTCGACGCCATCGACGCGAACACGGTCACCTTCGGCATCGGGCCGGCCGGGACGGGCAAGACGTACCTCGCCATGGCCAAGGCGGTGCAGGCACTGCAGTCCAAGCAGGTGAACCGCATCGTCCTGACCCGTCCCGCCGTGGAGGCAGGAGAGCGCCTGGGCTTCCTGCCCGGCACGCTCGCGGACAAGATCGACCCGTACCTACGGCCTCTGTACGACGCCCTGCACGACATGGTCGACCCGGACTCCATCCCGCGGCTCATGGAGTCCGGCACGGTCGAGGTCGCCCCGCTGGCCTACATGCGCGGCCGCACCCTCAACGACGCGTTCATCATCCTCGACGAGGCGCAGAACACCTCGACCGAGCAGATGAAGATGTTCCTCACGCGGCTGGGATTCGGCTCGAAGATGGTGGTGACCGGCGACGTCACGCAGGTGGACCTGCCCGGGGCGACGACGTCCGGCCTTCGCGTGGTCGAGGGGATCCTCGGGGGGGTGGACGACGTGCAGTTCTGCCGGCTGACGTCCTCCGACGTCGTCCGGCACCGGCTGGTCAGCGAGATCATCGACGCGTACGCGCACTTCGACGCACGGAGCCGAGGGTGAGCATCGAGGTCAACAACGAGAGCGGCGTCAGCGTCGACGAGGCCGAGTTCGCGGCCCTGGCGCGGCACGTGCTGGACGCCATGCGGGTGCACCCGCAGGCCGAGCTGTCCATCATGCTCGTCGGTTCGGACGTGATGTCGGACCTGCACATGCGGTGGATGGACGAACCGGGTCCCACCGACGTGCTGTCGTTCCCGATGGACGAGCTGCGCCCGGCGCTCGAAGGCGAGGTGCCCACCCCTGGTCTGCTGGGGGACGTGGTGCTGTGCCCGGAGGTGGCCGCGCGTCAGGCGCGCGAGGCCGGCCACTCCACGACCGAGGAGCTGCTGCTGCTCACCACGCACGGGATCCTGCACCTGCTCGGCTACGACCACGCCGAGCCGGACGAGGAGAAGGAGATGTTCGCGCTGCAGCGCCGCCTGCTGCTCACCTTCCTCGCCGGGCGATGAGCGGTCCAGGAGGCTGGCTCCTCGCGGCCGCGCTCGTCGCCGTCCTGCTCGCCGCCGGGCTGTCCGCCGGAGAGGCTGGCCTGCGGCGCATCGGCCGGCACGCGCTCGCCGAGCTCGCCACGCCGACCGCGTCGGGTCGGCGGGTGGCGCGGTTGGCGGCCGACCCGCCGGTGGCCGCTGACGCCGCCGCCGCGGTGCGGGTCGCGCTGGAGGCCTTCGCCGCGGTCCTCCTCACGCTCGGGATCGCGACGTTCGGGTGGCGGTGGTGGCAGGTGCTGCTCCTCGCCGCGCCGGTCGCGCTCGTCGCCGCCCTGCTCGGTGTGCGGCTCGCGCCCCGGCGGGTGGGACGCCACCACCCCGGTGGCGCGGTGGTGGCCTCGTCGGCGCTGCTGGTCGCGGCGGCCGGGGTGGTGGGCCTCGCGAGGGTCTCGCGTGCCGCGGAGCAGGAGCACGACCTGTCCGACGAGGAGCTGCGCGACATGGTCGACCGGGTCAGCGAGTCCGACTCGATCGAGGACCAGGACCGCGAGCTGTTCCGGTCCGTCCTCGAGCTCGGCGACACGCTGACCAGGGCGGTCATGGTGCCGCGGACCGAGATGATCACGCTGCCGCGCGGTACTCCCGTCCGCAAGGCGCTCTCGCTGTTCCTGCGCTCGGGGTACTCGCGCGTGCCGCTGGTCGGTGAGTCGGTGGACGACGTGCTGGGCGTCCTCTACCTCAAGGACCTCGTCCGGCACCGCCACCTCGTGCCGGACAGCGACAACGCGCCGGTGGACACGCTTGCCCGGCCGGCCGTGTTCGTGCCGGAGTCCAAGCCGGTGGACGAGCTGTTGCGCGAGATGCAGCACGGCTCGAGCCATCTCGCGCTCGTGGTCGACGAGTTCGGTGGCATCGCTGGGCTCGTGACGATCGAGGACGCCCTGGAGGAGATCGTCGGCGAGCTCACCGACGAGCACGACCGGACACCACCGGAGGTGGAGGACCTGGGCGACGGCACGTACCGGGTACCCGCCCGGTTGCCGGTGGACGAGCTGGGCGAGCTGTTCGACCTCGAGCTCGAGGACGAGGACGTCGACACCGCGGGCGGTCTGCTCGCCAAGGCCCTCGGCAAGGTCCCGCTGTCCGGCTCCAAGGCCCAGGTCGGGCCGCTCCTGCTGGTCGCGGACCGGGTGGAGGGGCGGCGCAAGCAGCTGTCCACCCTGCTGGTCTCGCACGCGCCGACGCCCGGCGAACCCACACCGAGGGGACACCGATGACACCGCAGCCCGCCGACCGCACCGCCGAGCAGCCCGCCGAGCACCGTTCCGGGTTCGTGTGCATCGTCGGCCGGCCCAACGCCGGCAAGTCGACCCTGACGAACGCGCTGGTCGGGGAGAAGGTGGCGATCACGTCCGGTCGCCCGCAGACCACCCGGCACGTGATCCGCGGTGTGGTGCACCGACCGGACGCGCAGCTCGTGCTCGTGGACACCCCCGGACTGCACCGGCCCCGCACCCTGCTCGGCGAACGCCTCAACGACCTGGTGATGGCCACGCTGGGCGAGGTCGACGCGGTGGTCTTCTGCCTGCCGGCCGACCAGCGCGTCGGACCGGGGGACCGGTTCATCGCCGAGTCCCTGGCGCAGCTGCGCCGCGGCGGCGCGGGTACACCCGTGGTCGCGGTGGCGACCAAGGCCGACCTCGTGGGTCGTGAGCGGCTCGCCGAGCACCTGGTGGCGATCGACCAGCTGGGCGAGTGGGACGAGATCGTCCCCGTCAGCGCCGTGGACGGGTTCCAGGTGGACACGCTGGTCGACGTTCTGGTGCGGCACGTCCCACCGGGCCCCGCGCTGTACCCGGCCGGCGAGCTGACCGACGAGCCCGAGGCCGTCATGGTCGCCGAGCTCGTGCGCGAGGCCGCCCTGGAGGGAGTCCGCGACGAGCTGCCGCACTCGCTCGCCGTGGTCGTCGAGGAGATCGTCCCGCGGGAGGGCCGCGACGGCTCGGACGGTCGCGCGCCGCTGCTCGACGTGCGGGTGAACCTGTTCGTCGAACGTGACAGCCAGAAGGGGATCGTGATCGGGCGCGGTGGCTCGCGGTTGCGCGAGGTCGGGACCACCGCACGGCGGGGCATCGAGGCGTTGCTGGGTTCCAAGGTCAACCTGGACCTGCACGTGAAGGTCGCCCGGGACTGGCAGCGGGACCCCAAGCAGCTCGGCCGGCTGGGTTTCTGAGCGTCCGGGTCACGCCCATCGGCTCAGTAGACTCCCGGGGTGCGCTACCGGATCGCCCTGACCAGTGCGCTCGCCGTGGTGCTGCTCGGGGCGCTCGGGGCGTTGGCAGGACCGGGCTGGGATCCGGTGCCGATGACGGCCACCATCGACGTCGAGACGCCGGACACCACGATCGGCCAGTCGCAGGGCACCGAGCCGATCGGTACCTACGACGTGGTGACCTCGGTGGTGACGGTCCGGCTCAACGGTGCGAGCGTCGAGGCGCAGATCAGCGAGCCCGTCGGGGCACGAGGGCTGCGGCCCGGGGTCGTGTTCGTGCACGGGGCCGGGACCGGGAAGTTCACCCGGGCGTTCCGGACCCAGGCGCACGCGCTCGCGTCGGCCGGTGTCGTCACGATGGTTCCGAACAAGCGACTGGACACCTACACCACCCGGCACCGCGACTACGTGGCCATGGCCAACGACTACCTGCGCAGCGTGGAGCTGCTGCGCGGACTCCCGGGTGTCGACCCGGACCGGGTGGGCGTGTTCGGTGAGAGCGAGGGCTGCTGGATCGTCCCCGTGATGGCGGCCGACAACCCCCGGGTCGCGTTCACCATCCTCACGGCCGCGCCCGTGGTGCCGCCTCGTCAGCAGGCCGCCTTCGCCGTCGACTCCTACCTGCGCAACACGGGCGTGCCGGTGGAGGTGCTGCGGGCGATCCCGCGCACCGTCGGGATGGAGCTGCCGGGGGGCGGGTTCGGGTACATCGACTTCGACGTCGAGCCCTTCCAGCAGCGCATGCGGCAACCCGTGCTGATCGTCTACGGCACCGGGGACGCGGCGATGCCCACCGTGCAGGGCGCGCTGCAGATCATCGACGACGTCTCGACCGCAGGGAACCCGGACTGGACGGTCCGCTACTACAAGGGCGCCGATCACGGGATCAAGGTGGACGGCAAGGTCGACCGGGACTTCCTGCGGGACATGGCCGCATGGATCCAGGGGCTGCCCGCCACGGGGCACGCCGACCCACGCGTGGCCGGTGCGGAGCCGCACCAGCGCTTCCTCGCGAGCCCCGTCGCGCGGCCGCGGTGGTACGCCGAGGGCGACATGCTGGTCGCCCTCCTGGTCACCATCGGGATCAGCCTGCTCGTGGCTCCCGTGACGTGGCTCGTCCGGCGGCTGCGGGGACACCGGACCCCTGCCCTGTCGGAGGGCGTCCCGGTGCCGCTCGCGGTGATGTCGGTCTCCGCTGCGTCGTCGTTCGCGCTGTTCGTGGTCTATCTGCTGGTCGTGGCCAACCTCGCGCAGAACTACCGCACCAATGCGCTCGTGGTGCAGGGCGGCTGGCTGCTGGTGCGGCTGCTCGGGCTGATCAGCGTCGTCGCCGGAGTGGTGCTCGCCTATCGCGTGCTGGACGGACGTCGACGCAGGCACGTGCGCGCATCGCGCACCGTGGGGGGCCGGTGGTGCCTCATCGGATCGCTGACGGGGTCGGCGATGCTGCTGACGCTGCTGGCCTACTGGAACGTGTTCCCGGCGCTGCTCTGAGCCCTGCACGTCGCCGAGGGATCGGGGTATGGTGTCGCCGTGCGTCTGAGCAGCCTCCTCCTTGGTCGCCGCGGCGAGGCCCTCTAAGGCCGGATCCTCGTCGCGGTGGTTCGCCGTCCCTGGCCGTCACCCGAAGACCGCAGACGAGGACCTCATGACCATCACCCCTGACGCTCCGAACGTGCGCAACGCGCAGCAGCCGTCCGGCATGCCGGTGCACCGCTACCGCCCGTTCCACGAGCAGATCACCGTCGACCTTCCCGACCGCACGTGGCCCACCAAGCGCGCCACCCGGGCCCCCCGGTGGTGCGCGGTGGACCTGCGGGACGGGAACCAGGCCCTGATCGAGCCCATGAACGCCGAGCGCAAGCTGCGGATGTTCCAGCTGCTCGTCGAGATGGGCTACAAGGAGATCGAGGTCGGCTTCCCGTCCGCCTCGCAGACGGACTTCGACTTCGTCCGCACCCTGATCGAGGACGGGCACATCCCCGACGACGTCGTCATCCAGGTGCTCACGCAGGCGCGCGAGCACCTCATCGAGCGGACCTACGAGGCGATCGCGGGAGCCAAGCAGGCGATCGTGCACCTGTACAACTCCACCAGCGTGCTGCAGCGCGAGGTCGTGTTCCGCACGGACGTGGACGGGATCCTGGACATCGCCGTGTCGGGCGCGCACCTGTGCAAGAAGTACGAGGAGCTGATCCCGGACACCGACGTGTACTACGAGTACTCCCCGGAGTCCTACACCGGCACCGAGCTCGAGGTCGCCGTGCGGGTGTGCAACGCGGTGCTGGACGTCTTCGAGCCGACCGCGGACAAGCCCGTGATCATCAACCTGCCGGCGACGGTCGAGATGATCACGCCCAACGTCTACGCCGACTCCATCGAGTGGATGAGCCGGCACCTGCACCACCGCGAGAACGTGGTGCTGTCCCTGCACCCGCACAACGACCGCGGCACGGCGGTCGCTGCCGCGGAGCTGGGTTACCTGGCCGGGGCCGACCGGATCGAGGGGTGCCTGTTCGGCAACGGGGAGCGCACGGGCAACGTCTGCCTGGTCACCCTCGGCATGAACCTGGCCAGCCAGGGCGTCGACCCGCAGATCGACTTCTCCGACATCGACAAGGTCCGGCGGACCGTCGAGTGGTGCAACCAGCTGCCCGTCAACGAGCGCCACCCCTACGGTGGCGACCTGGTCTACACCGCCTTCTCCGGATCCCACCAGGACGCCATCAAGAAGGGCTTCGAGTCGATGGCCGCCAAGGCCGTCGCTGCCGGCGTGGAGGTCGAGGACCTTCCCTGGGCGGTGCCCTACCTGCCGATCGACCCGCGGGACGTCGGGCGCTCGTACGAGGCGGTGATCCGGGTCAACTCGCAGTCGGGCAAGGGTGGCATGGCCTACCTGATGAAGGCCGAGCGGCACCTGGACCTGCCGCGCCGCCTGCAGATCGAGTTCTCGCGCGCCGTGCAGGTCTACACCGACACGGCCGGCACCGAGGTCACCGCGGACGACCTGTGGCGGGTGTTCACCGACGAGTACCTTCCCGCGGAGCCGGGCTCCGGCCTGGAGCCCTGGGGCAGGTTCCAGCTGCGCGGCTCGCGCTCTGCGGCCGAGGAGGACGGGCCGGAGCGGCTCGAGGTGGACCTCGTGGACCGTGGCGAGAACGTCACGGTCGAGGGCTACGGCACCGGTCCGATCGACGCCTTCGTCCAGGCGCTCTCGGCGCTCGGTCAGCCGGTCGAGGTGCTCGACTACGCCGAGCATGCCCTGTCCACCGGCGGCGACGCCACGGCCGCGGCGTACGTCGAGTGCGCCGTGGGTGACCAGGTGCTGTGGGGGGTGGGCATCGACCCGTCGATCACGACCGCGTCCTTCAAGGCCATCATCTCCGCGGTCAACCGCGCCCACCGCTAGCCCCCGCCTCCCACACACACGGTGATCAAGGAATTCCTGCCCCCCACTCAGGCGTGATCAAGGAAGTCCTGTCCACAAGGTGGCGGTGATCAAGGAAATCCTGCCCGCGCGGGGGTGTCCAGGGGTGCCCGTCGGCCGGCGAGTGTCGAGCGTGTCTCGACGAGGTGGCCAAAGGGCCCTGGAGCCCGCGTGCCCGTCTTCCTAGCCTGGAAGTGTCACCGAGCCGTTCGCGACGCCGTGTCGGGCTCCGTTCCCGAGACGGATCGTGCCGACCGGAAGCGGGTGGGTTGATGCGGATCGTCCTGGTCGTTCCGGCACTACTGGCGCTGGCGCTGACGGCCTGTGCCTCAGGAGAGGCCGAGGGATCGGCGTCGAGTGCCGACGGTGTGGCACTTCTGCAGACGACCACGATGGTGGCGGGAACCCAGCACTGCACCTGGGACTCGCCGGCCACCGAGGGCGACCCGCTCGTCACGAGGGTGCGGTTCGTCTGTCAGAACGACCTGTCCGACGCCCGCGTCAGCGGGACCGAGGAGCTCACCTTGGTGTGGCTCGCCCTGGGTGAGGAGCAGGGGCAGGTCTGGGTGACCGAGTCGGCGAGCCTCACGACCAGCGGAGGTACCTGGACCGGCACGGGAGCAGGCGTCTTCGACCTGGTCGGGGTGTTGCCCACCTCCCCGGGCCTCGCGCCCTACAACTACGGCAGCGTGCGCTACGTCGGCGAGGGTGCCTACGAAGGGCTGGAGTACCAGGAGTTCATCGCCGGCACGGACACCGACCTCGCGCTGGCGGGCTGGATCCGGACCCCGGGCTGACGGCGGGCCGACGCGCTGCGAGGCGAGCAGGAGTTCCTTGATCACGCCTGGGTGGGGGGCAGGAGTTCCTTGATCACCACCCTTGGGGGTGGGTGGGGCGGGCGCGGTAGGCGCGGGTGCGGGCCTTGCGCTCGGAGGTCCAGGCAGCCTGGAGGCGGGCGTCGGCGCGCCTGGCCTGGAACGCGGCCTCGCGTTGCAGGGCGCGCCACGAGTCGAGCCGCCGTCGGGGCAGCGCACCGGTCTCGACAGCCTCGAGCACCGCGCACCCAGGTTCCACCGTGTGGGCGCAGTCGTTGAAGCGGCAGCGGTCCGCGAGGTCGATGACGTCCGCGAAGACGTCGTCCAGGCCCGTGTCAGCGCTCAGGCCCACGGAGCGCAGGCCGGGGGTGTCGAGCACGGCACCGCCGCCGGGCGCAAGGTGCAGCTCGCGCGTGACGGTGGTGTGGCGCCCCTTGCCCTCGTTGCCCAGGGTGCGGGTGGCCATGACGTCGTCGCCGAGCAGCGCGTTGAGCAGGGTGGACTTCCCGACGCCGGACGCCCCGACCAGGGCGATCGTCGCACCCTCGGCGAGCCAGGCGCGCAGCGGGTCGAGGCCCTCGTCGAGCGGTGCGGACACCGCGAGCAGGTCGCAGCCCGCGGCGCTCGCGGCGACGAGGGAGATCGCGGCGCCCGGGTCGGGGTGCAGGTCGGCCTTGGTGAGCACGACCACCGGGCGCGCACCTGACGACCACGCGAGTGCGAGCATCCGTTCGACGCGGCCCAGGTCGAGGTCGGGCACCATGCCCGCGACCACGGCGACGACGTCGGCGTTGGCCGCCAGCACCTGGGTGTGCGACGTGCCGGACACGCCCAGCCGTTCGACGGCTGTCCGGCGGGGGAGCACCTCGGTGAGCACCCAGGCAGCGCCGTCCTGGTCGCCCGGGGCGAGGAGCACCCAGTCGCCGGCGGCGGGCGTCGCGGCGGGGTCCTCGTCGGCTGCGCGGCTGAGGCGGGGGGACCAGCGCGCCGTGGCGGGGGACAGCGCCTCGTCGGCCAGCAGGACGCCGCACGCGCGCTTGTCCACACGTGTGACGCGCGCGACGAGATTCGTGTCGGGATCGGTCGACAGGCCGTCCAAGACGTGCTGCCAGCGTCCGTCCCAGCCCAGGCGTCCTGCCTGGCCCGGGAGCGGGTGGCGCGGGGTGCGCCGGGGCGGGCGCGCCGGAGGGTTGCGCGTCGAGGACGCCGGACGCGGCATGGGCTGGTGGGACAACGGTGGGCCTTTCGTCGGCCCGCCGCGCCGGGGTGTCCGGCGGTGGTCTCAGTGCTGCGGCGGGCAGGGGTGCGTGGGCGCGTGGACTCCCGGGATGACCGACATGACGTGCTCCTTCCCTGCCGGGCCCGCGGATGGCGGGCCGTGCGGTTCGCACGCTAGCCGCGTGCGTCGCGCGGGGTCACGGGCTTTTCCCCGCGGGTCGGCGGCGTTCCGTGCGTGTGAACCGGCGCTCCACGGCCCTGCCTCGTGCGGGCGTGTCGGCGCCCGGGGGACAATGGTGCGGTGAGCCTGTACCGCGACGAGGGCATCGTCCTGCGCACCCACCAGCTGGGTGAGGCCGACCGCATCGTCACGCTGCTCACCCGTCAGCACGGCAAGGTGCGGGCGGTGGCGAAGGGCGTGCGGCGCACGTCGTCCCGGTTCGGCGCGCGGCTCGAGCCGTTCATGGTGGTCGACGTGCAGCTGTACACCGGCCGGAGCCTGGACACCGTCACCCAGGCCGAGTCCATCGCCTCCTACGGCAGCAAGGTCGGTGCGGACTACGGCCTGTACACCGCCGGCGCCGCGATGCTGGAGACCGCTGAACGGCTCGTCGACGCCGAGCACGAGCCCGCGGTCCAGCAGTTCCTGCTGCTGGTGGGAGCGGTGCGGGCCCTCGCTGAGGGCGCTCACCCGGCAGGTCTGGTGCTGGACTCCTACCTGCTGCGGTCCCTGGCGGTCGCGGGGTGGGCGGCGTCGTTCACCGACTGCGCACGGTGTGGCAGGCCAGGCCCGCACGGCGCCTTCGCGGCGGGCTCCGGGGGTGCGGTGTGCCCCACGTGCCGCCCACCCGGGTCGGCCTCGCCTGCGCCGCAGACGTTCGCGCTGCTGGCAGCACTGCAGACGGGCGACTGGGCCGTGGCGGAGGCGAGCGACGAGCGCCACCGCCGCGAGGCCGCCGGTCTGGTGGCCGCGTACAGCCAGTTCCATCTCGAGCGCGGGCTGCGCTCGCTGCGGATGGTCGAGCGGGTATGAGCCGCCGTCCAGCGCACCGCGACCACCCGGTGATCGCCCCGCCGCCGCACCCGTCCGGTGCGCGGCCCCCCCGGATCCCTGCGGAGTTCGTGCCCCGCCATGTCGCCATCGTGATGGACGGCAACGGCCGGTGGGCCAACGAGCGCGGTCTGCCCCGCACAGCAGGTCACGCGGCGGGGGAGGCCGCGCTGCTGGACGTCGTCGCCGGTGCGATCGAGATCGGGGTGACGCACATCTCGGCGTACGCGTTCAGCACCGAGAACTGGAAGCGCTCGCCCGACGAGGTGCGGTTCCTCATGGGGTTCAACCGGGACGTGCTGCGCCGCCGCCGGGACACGATGCACGACTGGGGAGTCCGCGTCCGGTGGGCGGGGCGCCGACCCCGGCTGTGGCGCTCGGTGATCGCCGAGCTCGAGACCGCGGAGGAGCTCACCCGGCACAACGACGTGTGCACGCTGACGATGTGCGTCAACTACGGCGGCCGGGCGGAGATCGCCGATGCTGCCCGGGCGATCGCGCGCGAGGTCGCCGCAGGCCGGCTCAACCCCGACCGGGTCGACGAGCGCACAGTGGCCCGGTACCTCGACGAGCCGGACCTGCCGGACGTCGACCTGTTCATGCGGACCTCGGGCGAGCAGCGCACGAGCAACTTCATGATCTGGCAGGCCGCGTACGCCGAGCTGGTGTTCCTCGAGGAGTACTGGCCCGACGTGGACCGCCGGCACCTGTGGCGCGCCGTGGAGACGTACGCGCGCAGGGACCGGCGCTACGGCGGCGCCGTCGACCGCGCGGCGGGCGACGGCGCCTGACGAGGCCGGGCAGTCAGCGGTACCGGCCCGCGATGTCGCGGCCGATGATCTCCTTCATGATCTCGGTCGTGCCCCCGTAGATCGTCTGGACGCGGCAGTCCCGGTAGGCCCGGGCGATCGGGTACTCCTCCATGTACCCGTAGCCGCCGAACAGCTGCAGCATCTTCGTGGTGATCGTGCCCTCGAGCTCGGTGGCCCACCACTTGGCCTTCGAGGCCTCGATGGTCGTCAACGTGCCTTCGTTGAGCCTGGTCACGCACCGCTCGATGTAGGCCTGGGTGATGTCGATCTCGGTCTCGGCCTCGGCCAGCACGAACCGCGTGTTCTGGAAGTCGCCGATCCGGTGCCCGAAGGCCTTGCGCTCGAAGACGTAGTCCTGGGCCCAGCGCAGTGCCGCGCGCGAGCCCGCGTAGGCGCCGACGGCGATCGACAGCCGCTCGCGGGGCAGGCGCTGCATGAGGTACGCGAAGCCCATGCCGGCCTCACCGAGGAGATTCGCGCCGGGCACGCGGCAGTCGGTGAAGAACAGCTCTGCGGTGTCCTGTGCGTGCAGGCCCAGCTTGTCGAGCTTGCGACCGCGCTCGAAGCCGGGCATCCCGGTCTCGACGACGAACAGGCTGAAGCCCTGGGCGCCGGCGGCCGGGTCGGTCTTGGCCACGACTATCACCAGGTCGGCCTGCATGCCGTTGGAGATGAAGGTCTTCTGCCCGTTGAGCACCCAGTCGTCGCCGTCGCGGACGGCGGTCGTCCGGATGGCCTGGAGGTCGGAGCCGGCACCCGGCTCGGTCATGCCGATCGCACCGATCCACTCGCCGGACGCCATCTTCGGCAGCCAGCGCGCCTTCTGCTCGTCGGTGGCCAGGTCGAGGAGGTAGGGCAGCACCAGGTCGTCGTGCACCGCGAACGCGATCGTCAACGAGGGCGCGGCAGCCATGTTGAGCTCCTCGGCCACCACCATCCGGAACCGCCAGTCGTGCAGGTCCATGCCGCCGTACTGCTCGGGGATGTCCAGGGCGACCAGCCCGGCCTCCGCGGCGGGTGGCCACACCGTCCGGTCGATGAGCCCGTCGGCCTCCCACTGGTCGTAGGCGCCCTCGACCCAGGTCGCGATGTAGTCGCGCACGGTCTCGCGGTAGTCGTCGTGGTCCTGCTCGAAGAACGGCACTGTTCCTCCTCGGTGAGACGGTGGGTGCGGTGGGGTCAGCGGGTGACCTTCCCGGTCAGGGCGGCGAGCGGGCGCAGCAGGACCGGCCGCGCGGCGAGCCACGCGCCGGCCACGACGACGGCGCTCGCCGTGAACACGAGCACGCCGACGAGGGAGTCCCCGGGGCGGGCGCCGAACATGTGGTTGAGGTTGGCGACCGCTCCGGTCGCCATGACCATCGCCACGTGCACGACGATGAAGGCGGCGAAGAGCCACATCGTCGGGAAGTGGACGGCCCGGGCTCGCTCGATCGGGTAGTACCGGTTGATCGCGGCCTGCTTGGGCCACAGCTCGGACAGCCGCAGCCCGGTGGCGGCCGAGATCGGTGCGAGGACGAACACGGTCACGAAGTACGTGAGCATCTGCAGCGCGTTGTACGCGACCCAGGTGCTCTCCTGGGGCCAGTGCAGCGACAGGTACTGCAGGACCACCGACAGGGCGTTGGGCACGACGTCCCAGCTCGTCGGCACGAGCCGGACCCAGCGTCCGGACGTGAACAGCAGGACGACGAACGTCGCGCCCACCACGAGCCAGGTCAGGTCAAGCGAGACGTGGAACCACTGCTCGAGAGTGATCGTGGCCGGCCGAGTCCGCGAGCGCGCGAGCAGGGCTCGGCCGCGCCGCGTCCAGTGCGCGGCGGGCCTGCGGGTCCGATGGATCATGAGGCCCGACTTGATCATCAGGGCCATGAGGAAGAGGTTGAAGAAGTGCAGGATGTCGACCCAGGCCGGGGTCCCCGTCCGCGTCGCGCCGGTGGCCACACCCGGGTAGCGCGCCACGAAGTCCTGCACGCCGGCCAGGCCCCACGCCCACCGGGCCAGCACCACGAGCGCGACGAGCACCGTGACGGCTGCGATCGCGCCGACCACCCAGCGGGCTCGGGCGGAGAGCCCGCTGAACCGCCGGGTCGTGGGCGCCGTGCT
Source organism: Actinotalea lenta (assembly GCF_030586465.1). Taxonomy (GTDB): domain Bacteria; phylum Actinomycetota; class Actinomycetes; order Actinomycetales; family Cellulomonadaceae; genus Actinotalea; species Actinotalea lenta. The sequence continues at coordinate 2,705,511 of NZ_JAUQYP010000001.1, read as the reverse complement.
CACGCGCCCCCCGCTCGACGCGCCTCGATCTGCCGGATCAGCTCGGGGACCACGGTGAACAGGTCACCGACCACGCCGAGGTCGGCGATGTCGAAGATCGGCGCGTCGGGATCGGTGTTGATCGCGACAACGGTGCGTGAGGTGGACATCCCCGCCTGGTGCTGGATCGCGCCGGAGATGCCCAGGGCGACGTACAGCTCGGGGGAGACCGTCACCCCGGTCTGGCCGACCTGGTAGGACTGCGGCACGTAGCCGGCGTCGACGGCGGCGCGCGAGGCACCGACGGCTGCGCCCAGGGTGTCGGCGAGCTGCTCGACGAGCCCGAACGCGTCCGCGGAGCCCATGCCCCGCCCGCCGGAGACCACGACGGATGCGCCCCGCAGCGCTGGGCGGGACGTGCTGACCTGCACCGGCTCGCTCGCGGTGACCTCGCCGTCGCGGGCCGGGTCGAGGTCGATCTCGACGGTGCTCACCACGGGGTCCGCGGGATCGAGCCGGTCGGGGACCGAGCCGGGTCGCAGCGTGATCACCGCCGGTCCCGAGGCCACCGTGGCGGTCGTGGTCCACGCACCGCCGAAGGCGGTGTGTGCGGTCACCGGGCCGTCGGGGCCGGCGGACACGTCCACCGCGTCTGCCAGCAGGCCGCCGGCCAGTCGGACGGCCACCCGTGCAGCGACGTCGCGCCCGTCGACCGTGTTGGCCACCAGCACGGCGCCCGGCGGCTCGGACGCGGAGGCGGCCACCAGGGCAGCGGCCGCGGGCGTGGACAGCAGGGTCGCCGCTGCCGGGGTGGTCGCGGTCACGACGCGGGTCGCGCCCTGCTCGGCGAGCTGGGCGACGAGCGGCGCGGGGTCGTCGGCCGAGACGACGACGGCCACCGGGTCCCCTAGGCGGGCCGCGGCGGCGAGCAGCTCGGCGGCCGACGAGGCGACCCGCCCGTCGGCGCCGAGCTCGACGTGCACGAGGATCGGTGTCACGGTGGTCTCCTCAGATCAGGTGCCGGTCGGCCAGGAAGTCCGCGAGCTGCCGGGCCGCGGACCCGTCGTCCTCGATCCGGGGTCCGCCTGTCCGACCTGGCACGGCGGTGGTCGAGGTGACGACCGTGCGGGGGCGCGGCTCCTCGAGCCCCAGGGCGGCCAGCGTGAGCTTGGCCTGCGGCTTGCGCTTGGCGGCCATGATCCCGCGCAGGCCGGCGAACCGGGCGTCGGGCAGCTGCTCGGTGATCGAGATGACCGCCGGGAGCTGGGCGCGGACCTGGGTCGACGCCGCGTCGGTGATCCGCGTCCCGCTCACCTCGCGTTCGGTGAGGCCGACCGTGCGCAGGGCGGACAGCAGCGGCAGGCCGAGCATCTCGGCCAGCAGCGCCGGGAGCATCCCGCCGCGGCCGTCCGTCGACTCGTTGCCCGCGATGACGAGATCGAACCGTTCGGGGCGGAGCGCGGTGGCCAGCACGGTGGCGGTGACCATGAGGTCCGCTCCCGCCAGGGCGTCATCGAGCACGTGCACGGCGCGGTCGGCGCCCATGGCGAGGGCCTTGCGCAGCGCGTCCGTCGCCTGAGGCGGACCCATGGTGACGACCACCACCTCGGTGGAGCGGTCCTGGTCCTTGTGCGCGAGGGCGACCTCGACGGCGCGTTCGCTGATCTCGTCGATCACCTGGTCGCCTGCGGTGCGATCCGCCCACCCCGTGGCGGGGTCCAGGCGCCGTTCGCCGTAGGTGTCGGGAACGTGCTTGACGAGCACTGCGATCTTCATCGACCACTCTCCGTCGCCTGCCACGCGCGGTGCGGGTCGCCGCTCGACGTGCCGGGCTCGACGCCACTGTATCCGAGTCTGCTGGTATCAGGTAACCGCAGTACTAGGTATTTTTCGCGCGAGCCGCGGGGCGCTCAGTCGTCGTGGGGGCCGGGACCGGAGCTCAGTCCACCCTGCGCAGCCCGGCAGTCCGCGCACACGCCGGTGAGCTCGACGGTGTGCTCGATGGCGCTGAAGCCGTGTGCGGCGCCTGTGCGGTCCGCCCAGGCCTCGACCCCGGGACCGTCGATCTCCTCGGCCCGGCCGCACTGCCGGCACACCAGGTGGTGGTGGTGCTCGCTGCGGGCGCAGCGGCGGAACACCTGCTCACCGTCGGAGGTCCGCAGCACGTCCACGACGCCCTCGTCCGCGAGGGCTGCCAACGTGCGGTACACCGTGGCCAGGCCGATCTCGGTTCCCCGCGCGCGCAGCAGCTCGTGCAGCTGCTGCGCCGAGCGGAAGTCGTCGAGCTCGTCCAGGGCCTCCGTCACGGCCGAGCGCTGGCGCGTCATTCGCTGCATCAGGCCTCCTGCTCCACCCGGACGTCGTCGTCCAGGTCGGGGTGCGGGTCGACGGTCGGGTCAGGTCGGTGTCGCCGGTGCTGCACCGCGGTGGTCACGGCGTACACGACGATCGCCAGCACGACGATCACCGCACCTGGGGGCAGGTCCTGCCAGTAGGTCACGACCAGCCCCACGACGCTCACCGCGGCGCCGATGGCACTGGCGAGAGCCATGGTACGGGCGAAGGACCGCGCGACGACCTGAGCGGTGGCCACGGGGACGATCATCAGCGCGGAGACCAGCAGGAGCCCGACGACCCGCATCGCGACCGTCACGGTCAGAGCCGCCAGCGCCGCAAGGACGGACGTGAGCAGTCCCACCGGAAGCCCGCTGGCACGGGCGAACTCCTCGTCGTGGCTCACCGCGAAGAGCGCGCCCCGCAGTCCGAGACCCACGGCCAGGACGAGGCCGGCCAGGGCGACGGTCCACCCGACGTCCGTCGTCGACACGGTCGCGATGGAACCGAACAGGTAGCTCATCAGGTTGGCACTGGTGCCACCGGCGACCTTGATGAGCAGCACGCCGCCGGCGATACCGCCGTAGAACAGGATGGCCATGGCCACGTCCCCGGTGATCCGGCCCCTGGCCCGCACCCACTCGATCCCCACCGCGCCGAGCACCGCGACCAGCATCGCGCCGGGGAGCGCGAGCGCGTCGGCGGGTGTGAGCCCGACCAGCGCCCCCACGAGCCAGCCGGTGGCCACGCCGGTGAGTGCGATGTGGCCGATGCCGTCCCCCAGGAGAGCGAGTCGTCGCTGCACGAGGAAGGTGCCGACCACCGGGGCGGTGGCCCCGACCAGCACGGCTGCGACGAGCGCACGCTGCATGAGCGGGGAGGTCAGCATCTCGATCACGCGTCACCACCTCCGACCAGGTCGCCCAGCACGCCGTCGGGCTCGACCGGGTGCGGGTGCGCGTGCTCGTGCTCGGGTCGCGCGTGCTCCGCCCGCGCGGGCGGAGGAGGGCCGTCGTGCACCACGCGTCCGTGCCGCAGCACGACGGCGCGATCGAGCATCGCCGCGAACGACTCGGTCTCGTGCAGGACCACCACGACAGCGGTCCCGGCCCGACGCATCCGGTCGATCGTGGCCACGAAGGTCTCGATGGTGCCCAGGTCGATCCCGGTGGTCGGCTCGTCGAGCACCAGCAGGTCCGGCTCGCGGACGAGGGCGCGGGCGATCAGCACCCGCTGCTGCTGGCCGCCCGACATCTCCTGCACCGGTCGGTGGGCGAGGGCTGCCATGCCCATCGCGTCCAGTGCCGCGACGGCCTGGGCGCGGGTTCCCCGCCGCAGCCTGTGCCCGGACAGCAGCCCGGCGCGCACCACCTCGCACGCCGTGGTCGGCACGCCGGTGACGGCGGGGATGCGCTGTGGGACGTACCCGATCCGCCTCCACGGGGCCGACGCCAGCGGCTGGTCGAAGAGTCGGATCTCGCCCGCGGAGGTCGGCACGACGCCCAGGGCGGCGCGCACCAGCGTCGACTTGCCGGAGCCGTTCGCGCCCAGCAGCGCGACCACCTCGCCCGGTCGGACGGTCAGGTCGACGGCCGCCAGGATCCGGCGGCCGCCCAGGGACACGTCGACGCCGCGCGCGCGCAGCACGGTGCCGGCAACCATGGGGGTCACTGTCTCATGGGGTGACGCGTCCCCACGGGGTGCTGCGGGCCGGGCGGTCACGAGCAGCCCAGTCCGGCGCGCAGGGCGGCCAGGTTGGCCTCGGCGAGCGAGATGTAGTCCTGGCCGGCGTCGGCCCCCGTGATGGTGGACAGGGTCGACACGGTGATCCCGAGGTCCGAGGCGATCACGTCCGCGACCTTCGGGTTCGAGGTGTCCGGGACGAACACCGTGGTGACGCCGGCTCGCCGCGCGGTGTCGGCGACCTGGGCCACCCGGGCCGGTGACGGTTCGGTGTCCTCGTCGAAGCCGGACACCCCCACCTGGGTCAGCCCGTAGGCGTCGGCGAGGTAACCGAAGGCCGGGTGGGTCACGACGAACGTGGTCTGCTCGCACGAGGACAGCCCGGTGCGGTAGTCGCCGTCCAGCGTTGCGAGGCGCTCGTCGAGGGCTGCCGCGTTCTCGCCGTAGGTCGAGGCGCCCTCGGGGTCGATCTGCGTGAGCGTCCGGGCCACGGCGTCCACGACGGCCGGCAAGCCGGGAACGTCCAGCCAGGTGTGCGGGTCGAACGTCGTCTCGGTGCCCGTGGGGTGCCCGTCCTGCGCCGCGGGGCGCAGGGTCACCAGGTCCGCCGCGTCGACCACGTGGTCCGGTGGGTTCGTGGCGACGGCGTCGTCCACCGCGGCGGAGACCTCGCGGGACACCACGGCCAGGTCCGCCCGGCCCAGCTCGTCGACCTGCTGAGGGGAGACCTCGAAGGCGTGCACCTCGGTGCCGGCGGGCACGAGGGTGGCCACCGAGACGCGGCCACCGCCCACCTGCTCGGCGATCCATGCCAGCGGGTAGACCTCGGCCACCACGGAGATCCCGGCGCCCTGGCCGGGCGACGACGTCGAGCACCCGGCGAGCGGCACCGCCAAGGCGGCGACCGAGGCTACTGCGGCCGCGCGGGCCGACGGGCGAGTCTTCATGAGCGCGATTCTCAACAGTAATGAGAACCGTTGTCAACTCTAGCGGTCCTGCTCACCCCGCCGTGCCCGGTAGCCTGGAGCGCTGACCGCCCGCGCGAGCCACGTGCGGGCCGAACCTCTGGAGCTGCTGTGGCCTCTCGTCTGGACTCCGTCATCAACCTCGCCAAGCGCCGGGGCTTCGTCTTCCCGTCCGGCGAGATCTACGGCGGGACGCGCTCGGCGTGGGACTACGGACCGCTCGGGGTCGAGCTCAAGGAGAACATCAAGCGGCAGTGGTGGAAGGCCATGGTCACCAGCCGCGAGGACATCGTCGGCCTGGACTCCTCGGTGATCCTGCCGCGTCAGGTCTGGGTCGCGTCGGGTCACCTCAAGGCGTTCCACGACCCGCTGACCGAGTGCCTGTCCTGCCACAAGCGGTTCCGCGAGGACCAGATGCTCGAGGAGTTCGAGGAGAAGAAGGGGCACCCCGCGGCCAACGGCCTGGGCGACATCGCCTGCCCGAGCTGCGGCACCCGCGGCCAGTGGACCGAGCCGCGCGACTTCAACATGATGCTCAAGACCTACCTCGGCCCGGTCGAGGACGAGTCCGGGCTGCACTACCTGCGGCCGGAGACCGCGCAGGGCATCTTCGTGAACTTCGCCAACGTGATGAGCGCGGCGCGCAAGAAGCCACCGTTCGGCATCGCGCAGACCGGCAAGTCGTTCCGCAACGAGATCACGCCCGGCAACTTCATCTTCCGCACCCGCGAGTTCGAGCAGATGGAGATGGAGTTCTTCGTCGAGCCCGGCACCGACGAGCGGTGGCACCAGTACTGGATCGACACGCGCAGCGACTGGTACGTCGACCTGGGCATCTCCCGGGAGAACCTCCGGCTGTACGAGCACCCGGCCGAGAAGCTCTCGCACTACTCCAAGCGCACCGTGGACATCGAGTACCGGTTCGGGTTCACGGGCAGCGAGTGGGGTGAGCTCGAGGGCATCGCGAACCGCACCGACTTCGACCTGAGCACCCACAAGGAGCACTCGGGGCAGGACCTGTCCTACTTCGACCAGACCAAGAACGAGCGCTGGATCCCGTACGTCATCGAGCCTGCGGCGGGCCTGACCCGGTCGCTCATGGCATTCCTCACGGAGGCCTACGCCGAGGACGAGGCGCCCAACACCAAGGGCGGTGTGGACGTGCGCACCGTCCTGCGCCTCGACCCGCGGCTGGCTCCCGTCAAGGCCGCCGTCCTGCCGCTCTCCCGGCACGAGAGCCTGTCGCCCGTGGCGCGGGACCTCGCGGCCGAGCTCCGCAAGGCCTGGAACGTGGACTTCGACGACGCCGGCGCGATCGGGCGCCGCTACCGCCGGCAGGACGAGATCGGCACGCCGTTCTGCGTGACCGTGGACTTCGACTCGCTCGAGGACCACGCGGTGACGATCCGCGAGCGCGACACGATGTCGCAGGAGCGCGTGGCGCTGGACAAGGTCGCGCGGTACCTGGCTGAGCGGCTCATCGGGGCCTGACCGCTCGAGTCGTGAGCCTCAGGTGAGCTCGGCGGCGTGGTGCGCCGTCGGCTCGGGGCGCGAGTGCCGACCGTGCGGCGGTGCGGCGCTGACCACCGCGACGGCGAGCGCCGTGGTCAGCGGGATGGCCAGCACGAGGCCTATCGAGCCGACCAGCGTGCGGGTGATCTCCTCGGCGAACGCCCCGCTGGACATCGTCTGGGCCAGCGGCAGGCGGTAGATCTCGAGCAGCATGAGGACCGGTAGCGCCGCACCGGCGTACGCGAACGCGATGGTGTAGACCGTCGAGGCGATGTGGTCCCGCCCGATGCGCATCGCGCGGCCGAAGAGGGTGCGGCGGTCCGCGTGCGGTGCGGCGGCGTGCAGCTCCCAGACGGCCGACGCCTGCGTGATGGTGACGTCGTTGAGCACGCCGAGCCCGGCCAGCACCATGCCGCACACCACGATCCCGCGCAGCGCGGTGCCGTCGAGCTGCCCGGTGAGCTGCGCAAGGCGGTAGCCGTCCTCGGTAGCGATGCCGGTCAGGTGCGTCGTCACGGCGGCGGCCGTGCCCAGCCCCGCGGAGACCAGCAGTCCCGCCAACGTCCCCAGCAGTGCCGTCGTGGTCCGGCGGGAGAAGCCGTGCGCGAGGTACAGCACCACGACCATGATCGTCGCCGCACCGACCAGGCCCACCGCGACCGGGTTCCGCCCGTCGAGCAGCGCGGGCAGCATGTACCAGCCGATCACGCCGAACGCGAGGGCCAGCCCGACCAGCGCCCGCAGCCCGCGCACTCCCGCGACCACCACGACGACCAGCGCGAACGCCGCGGCAAGAGCCCCCAACGGCACGGTGCGGTCGAAGTCGTGCCACACGAAGGTCTCGCGCTGCCCGTCCGACGCGGGGAAGTGCATGATCACCACCCGCGTCCCGGCGGGCAGGCTCGCGGCGTCGTAGCCGCTCGGCCCCCACACGTCGACCTGTCTGCCCGAGCGCAGCGCGACGGTCACCTGGGTGCACGGCACCGTGGCCGGGATCGTGCCGTCGGGCAGGCGGTCCTCGTTGGTGCCCTGACACCTCTGGTCCGTCGCGGCGACCACGGTGCCCAGCGGGTAGTCGGCGCCGGTGTCCACCACCCCGGTGGTGTGCTGCGCGCCCGTGGGGCGCAGGAGGACCAGGCCCAGGGCGGTCGCCAGCGCGAACGGCACCAGGATCGCAGCGAGCAGGAGCGAGGTGCGGTCGGGTCGGCGTGGCACCTCCTGATCATCCCGCACCCGCCGCCGGCCCAGGTCCGGACCCCGGGGGTGGGTGCCGCTGGTGGAGGATGGGAGAATCGTGGGGTGACGACGACCACCGACCTGCTGCCGCCGCTGCGCCTCGGGCCGCTGACCATCGACACCCCGGTCGTGCTGGCCCCGATGGCGGGCGTGACCAACCGCGCCTTCCGCAAGTTGTGCCGCGAGCACGGCGCGGGGCTCTACGTGGCGGAGATGGTGACCTCCCGGGCGCTCGTCGAGCGCACCCCGGAGTCGCTGCGGATCATCGCGCACGACCCCGACGAGACACCGCGCTCGGTCCAGGTCTACGGCGTGGACCCGGCCACGGTGGGCGCCGCGGTCCGGATCATCGCCGCGGAGGACCGCGCGGACCACGTCGACCTGAACTTCGGGTGCCCGGTGCCCAAGGTGACCCGACGCGGCGGAGGAGCGGCACTACCGTGGAAGCGCGACCTGTTCACCTCGATCGTCAGCGCCGCGGTGGCGGCTGCCGCACCGCACGGGGTGCCGGTGACCGTGAAGATGCGGATGGGCATCGACGACGAGCACCTGACCTACCTCGAGGCCGGCCGGATCGCCCAGGACGCCGGCGTGGCGGCGGTGGCCTTGCATGCGCGCACTGCGGCCCAGCACTACTCGGGCACGGCGGACTGGACCGCGATCGCGCGGCTCAAGGAGCACCTGGACGTGCCTGTGCTGGGCAACGGGGACCTGTGGTCCGCCGAGGACGCCCTGGCGATGGTCGCGCAGACCGGCTGCGACGGCGTGGTCGTGGGTCGCGGCTGCCAGGGCCGCCCGTGGCTGTTCGCCGACCTGGCGGCGGCCTTCCACGGCTCCCCGCAGCGTGTGCGGCCGGGGCTGCGCGAGGTGGCCGCGACCATCCGGCGGCACGCCGAGCTGATGATCGCCGACCTCGGGCCGGAGCGGGGGATGCGAGAGCTGCGCAAGCACATGGCCTGGTACCTCAAGGGCTACGTCGTGGGCGGTGAGCACCGACGGGCCCTGGCGATGGTGTCCACGCTGGACGAGCTCGACGCGCTGCTGGCCGGGCTCGATCTGGACCAGCCCTATCCCGGGGAGCCTGCCGAAGGTCACCGGGGCCGCGGTGGCGGACCCAAGCGCCCCGTGCTGCCCGAGGGCTGGCTGGCCTCGCGCACGTTGGACGCGGACTTCCGCCGGGCCCTGGACGAGGCGGAGCTCAGCGTCTCCGGGGGGTGACCCCGGTGGCCGGACCCCGTGAGGTGGGCGGGCGGCCTAGCCTGGAGGGGTGGCAGGGGAGCTGATCGAGGTCGAGCTCGACGACGAGCCGCCCGGGTCGACGCCACGTGGGCGCCCGCGACGGCCGTGGTCTCTGCGCCGCTGGGGCGGCCTGGCCGCGGTGCTGGCCGTGCTGGCCACCGCGGCTTCGGCCGCCACCGCGACGGACTCCGCGAGCCGGGCCGGACGCGGCGGCCTGCTGGGCTTCACGACGGACCTGTCCGTGCCCAGGCACATCCTGTGGGAGATCTCGGACGAGGACGTGCTCGGCTTGGCCGGGGGCAACGTGCTGCTGCTGAGCCGCACCGGGACGGGGGTGCGTGCCGCGCGGCTCCAGGACGGTTCCACGGCGTGGCGTGTCGACGCCGGCTTCTGCCAGCCCATCGGGTCGACCGGCACGCGCGACCCGGCGACTCCGCAGCGGGTCGTGTGCCAGGACGTCACCGACCCGTTCGGCGGCCCGATGCACACCCAGGTGGTCGACGCGGCCACCGGCGCCACGCTGGTGACGCTGCCCGCCGGGGGAGGTGCCGCCCTCGGGGACCTCTGGGTCGACGTCGAGCCGGACTCGCCGGGCGGCGCAGGGGTGACCGTCAGCGTTTGGTCCCTGAGGGACGGGAAGCCCCGCTGGTCGCGCCACTACGACGTCGACCTGTCGGGCGGCTACGGGCTCTCCGAGTCCGCGCTGATCGTGGGTGAGGGCTCGACGGCCGTGGCCATCGACCTCACCACGGGTGCGGTGCACCCGGGGGCGTCCGCGGGGCAGACGGTCGCGACGGTCGAGGCACCGGGCGGGATCACGATCACCGCCACCTGGGTCGACGGCTCGATGCGGCTCAGCGCGCTGGACCCGACGGGCGCCACGCTGTGGGCCAAGGAGGACGCCTTCTACGTCGCCTCGGGTGCTGAGGATCCGGCGGCGCGCTCGGTGCTCGTGGTCGAGGCGATGGACAACGGAGAGCTCGTCGCGCTCGACGCGGCGACCGGGCGCGAGCTGTGGCGGTCGTCGACCGGGAGGATGCTGGTGCACGTCCCGGGGGTCGTGGCCGTCGACGGCACGCCGGGGCGGGTGCTGGACGACCGCACGGGGCAGACCCTCTGGGTGCCGTCCGCGGGAGAGCACCTCGTCGCGGTGAGCGACCGTGAGCTCGTGCTGGTGCGCTCGGTGACCGACGACGAGCTCGTGGTCAGGGACCTGCGGGACGGTCACGCCGTGGTCAGGTACCGCGTCGGCGGGCTGAACCTGACCCCGCCGTCGGACACGCGGATGCTCGGCGGGTGGGGATGGGACGGCGCACCCGTGCCCGGTCCGGACGGCACGATCCTGCTCTCGGACGGCATCCGGACCGTCGTGCTCGGCCCCTAGGTCGACGCAGCGATCGGCCCGGGACGGTGCCGCGCGCCACGGGCCCGTACGCTGGATCCGTGCCCGGCGACCTGATCGAGGTCGAGCTCGACGACGAGCTGGATCCCCTCTCGGACGGTGACGGCCGTCCGCCCCGCCCCCCGTGGTCGCTGCGGCGCTGGGCCGCCGTCACGGCGGCGCTCGCGACCGTCGGCGCGGTCGCCGTGGGTACCGGCGGTGCGGTTCGCGCGGATCTGGCCGGGCGACTGCCGGTCACCGGGTTGACCGGTGACCTGCGGATACCCCGCCACGAGCTGTGGCGTGCGGACGCCGGTGAGGTGCTGGGCACGGTGCCGGGTGTGCTGGTGACGGGGGGCGCGGACGGGACGGGGGCGCGCGGTCTGGCCTGGCAGGACGGTTCGACGGCCTGGCGCCACGACGGGGGGCGGTGCACCCTGAACGACGTCGACGACGTCGACCCGGTCTCCTGGCGGGGGACCGAGGTGCTGCCCGCGGACCGGTCCCGCGTGGTGTGTCTCGGGCTCGTGAGCGAGGGCCAGGAGCCCAGCGCCGTGATCCTCGACCCCGTCACCGGTCGGGTGGTCGGCGAGCCCGACGTGAGCGACGCGGACGTCGGCGTCGTCGCGTTGGGCGCGCACCTGGTCGGGGTCGCCGACTCCGCACGCGGCGGGCGGACGGTCTCGTCGTGGTCGCTGCTCACGGGGTCGGCCGAGTGGTCTGTCACGGTGAGCGCGGCCGACGGCGGGATCGGCTCGATGTTCGCCATCGGTGACCGACTGGTGGCGACCACGCTGTCCGGGCGCTACTCCTTCGACCCCGCCACGGGTGAGCGGATCGACGCCACCGCGACCGATCTCACCTTCGAGCGACGCCCGATGCGGGACGGCGGCGACGTGGCGACCGTGTGGGCGGCCGACGGGTTCGCGGCGTCGGCCGTCGCGACGGGGGCCGACGGGACCGAGCGCTGGAGCGTCGGCGGCTACTACCTGCCGCCGTCGGTGGACGACCCGTGGTCGCGCGACGTGGTCCCGGTGTACTCCTCGGCGGGGGCGCTCCTGGGGGTCGATGCGGCCACCGGGGACGTGCGGTGGCGGATGTCGGGGGCAAGCTTCCCGCTGCTGCAGATGGCCGGGGTGATCGCCCTGACCTCAGTGGCCACCGGGGAGGGGGCGTCACCCGGGGCGGTCATCGCCGTGGACGCCGCGACGGGTGTCGTGCTCTGGCGGCAGGACACCGGGGTCGACCAGCCCCGCGCCGGAGCCGCGGTGAGCGACGGCGCACGGCTGGCCGTCGCGGAGCACGACGGTGGGGGGACCCGCATCGCGGTGCACGACCTGCACGACGGCACGGTCGTCACCACCTGGCCGTCCGCCCTCGACGACCCGTCCCGGCTCGTCCCCCTGCCCGCGAACCGCGTCGCGCAGGTGGCCGATGGCACCCTCGTGGTGCTCGGCGAGGAGGCCCGCTGAGCGGGGTGCTCAGGTCAGCGGGACGGCCCACACGGTGGTGTCCGCCGGCACCTCGCTCCCGCCTGACGCGCCTGCCGTGTCCGAGCGCAGGATCACCCGGTAGCCGTCGGGCACCTGGACCGGCTCGCCGCCCAGGTTCGCCACGACGAGCAGGTCGCGGTTGAGGTAGGCCATCGAGGTGGCTCCGCACAGGTCCTCGACCCACGCGAGCGAGCCCGACCCGACCGCCAGCTCGCGGCGTCGCGCGAGGGCCGCGCGGTACAGCTCGTACGTCGAGCCCGCGACGCCGCGCTGGCGGTCCAGGGCGCGCTCGGCGAACACGGCGGGCTGGGTCAGCCAGGACGCCCCGGTGGGCGAGAACCCGTAGGCCGGGGCGTCCGCCTCCCACGGAAGCGGCACCCGGCACCCGTCGCGTCCCTTCTGCGTGTGGCCGGTGCGCTCCCAGACCGGGTCCTGCCGCTCGGTGTCGTCCAGCGTGGTGTGCTCCGGGAGCCCGAGCTCCTCGCCCTGGTACAGGTAGGCGGAACCGGGCAGGCCGAGCATGATCAGAGCTGCCGCCCGCGCCCGACGCAGGCCCAGCTCGAGGTCGGGCTGCGGGTCGTCGGCACCGATCCCGGATCCGAATGACCCCGGGTCCGCCATCCCCAGGCGGGTCGCGTGGCGCACCACGTCGTGGTTGGACAGTACCCACGTGGTGGTCGCGCCGACGGTGTCCATCGCGGTGAGCGACTCGGTCACCACGGTCCGCAGCTCGGCCGCGTCCCACCGGCTGGTGAGGAAGGCGAAGTTGAACGACTGGTGCACCTCGTCCGGCCGGACGTAGCGGGCCAGCCGGGACAAGGGGGTGACCCAGGCCTCGGCGACCATGGCCCGGTCGCCGTCGTAGGAGTCGAGCACGGCGCGCCAGGACCGGTAGATCTCGTGCACCCCGTCCTGGTCCCACATCGGGCCCTGGTGGTGCCGGGGGTCGGTGTCGTCGGACGCCTCGGGCAGGTCCGGCAGCCCCGGAGCCTTGACCATGCCGTGCGCGACGTCGATCCGGAACCCGTCGACGCCCCGGTCCAGCCAGAACCGCAGCACCGCTTCGAACTCCGCCCGGACCTGCGGGTTGGTCCAGTCCAGGTCCGGCTGGGTCTCGTCGAACAGGTGCAGGTACCACTGGCCCGGCGTCCCGTCGGGCTCGGTGACCCGGGTCCATGCGGGTCCGCCGAACGTGGAGCGCCAGTTGTTCGGCGGCTGCGCACCAGCCGGTCCGCGCCCGTCCCGGAACAGGTACCGGTCGCGTTCCGCGCTACGCGGCCCGGCGGTCAGCGCCGCCCGGAACCAGGCGTGCTCGCTCGACGTGTGGTTGGGTACGAGGTCCACGAAGACCCGCAGGCCATACCGGTGCGCCTCGGCGACGAAGGCGTCGGCGTCGGCGAGCACCCCGAACATCGGGTCCACGTCGCGGTAGTCCGCGACGTCGTAACCCGCGTCGTGCTGCGGGGACGGGTAGAACGGCGACACCCACACGGCGTCCACGCCGAGCTCGGCCAGGTGGCCCAGGCGGGTGGTCGCGCCGGGCAGGTCACCGATGCCGTCGCCGTCGCCGTCCGCGAAGGACCGCGGGTAGACCTGGTAGACCACCGCATCGCGCCACCACGGGCCGGCGGGGGACGCGGGATGGACGAGGGTGGTCGCGGGGGAGGTGGCCGTCATGCCGGAAAGTCTGACATCCCTGCAACCTCCGCCAGGACGGCCGACGCCGTTCGCGCTCCGGACGCCATCGCACCCTGGAGGCTCGGCGTGTCCCGGTGGTCACCTGCGACGAACAGGCCCGGGCCGAGGTGGACGGGCCGGCGGACCACGAGTGGCGGCGTCGCAGCGGGCAGCGCGTGCGGCACGTCGACGGTGGCCAGGTGCTCCCAGCCCGAGTCGCCGTGCAGCTCCGCCACCTGTCGACGCACGACCTGCGCCGGCACGTCCTCGAGCACCGTGGTCGCAGCGAGCCTGCGTCCGGGCGGGGCGTACCGAGGGGCGACGTCGGAGATCACCACGCTCGTGACCACGGGTCCGCGGGCCCTGCGTCCGTCCAGCACGATCATCGGGTCCGGTGCGGGATCAGCCGTCGGCGCCGTGTGGTACCAGGTGACGAGCCGACGCATCTGGGGGCGGCGCAGGCCGGGCAGCAGGTCCGCGGCCGCGTGCGGGTCGGTGGCGACGACGACGCTGCGGGCCGCGACGCCGCCGTCGTCGGTGCGCACACCGTCGGCCGTGACCTCCCGCACGCGGACGCCGAGGCGGACTGCGCCCGCCGGGAGCCGGGCCGCGAGCACCGCCGGCAGGCTCCCCATCCCTTCGGACGGCACCGCCACCGTGCCGCGCAGGAACGTGCGCCACACCAGGAGGAAGAACCGCGCGGAGGTCGCCAGCTCGCGCTCGCCGAAGACGCCGGACAGGAACGGCCGCAGGAAGCTGTCCACGAGCGGGCCGTCGATCCCGCGACGCTCGAGCTCGGCGGCGGTGGACAGGTCCGGCCCGGTGACCAGTGGGTGCACCGGGCCGAGGGCTCGCGCACTGAGCCGCGCCAGCCGCAGTGCGCCGTCGAGGGAACCGATCGGGCCGCGGAGCAGGTCGAGGCCCAGCGTCAGGCCCTGGCGGGGGTCACCGACCCGGTGGCGCCCGTCGTCGGTGACGATCTCGGCGCCGCGAGCGAACGCGCGAAGGTCAAGGTCCCCGAGGTAGGGCCGCAGTCGGGGGTACGCGGTGTTGAGCACCTGGAAGCCGCGGTCCAGGTGGTACCCGTCCACGATGTCGGTGGCGACCCGCCCACCCACCCGGTCCGCGGCCTCCAGCACCTCGACCTCGAGGCCCGCGTCGGCGAGCCGGATCGCCGCCGTGAGCCCGGCCAGGCCGGCGCCCACCACCACCACGTCAGGCATGGGGGCAGGCTAGTGCGCCTGGTCGCGGCTGCCACCCGGCCACGCCTCGCTAGGGTGGCGTCATGGGCTACAGCGACCACGATCGCGCCCGCCCGGTCGCCGAGCCCCCGAAGTCCGAGCAGCGCACAGACTTCGAGCGCGACCGCGCGCGCGTGGTGCACAGCTCCGCCCTGCGCCGGCTCGGCGCCAAGACCCAGGTCCTGGGTCCTGCGAGCGACGACTTCGTCCGGACCCGGCTGACCCACACTCTCGAGGTCGCTCAGGTCGGGCGGGAGCTGGGCAAGGCCCTGGGTTGTGACCCGGACGTGGTCGACACCGCCTGCCTTGCGCACGACCTGGGCCATCCGCCGTTCGGGCACAACGGCGAACGTGCGCTCGCGGAGGTGGCCGCGCAGATCGGCGGCTTCGAGGGCAACGCCCAGACCTTGCGTCTGCTGACCAGGCTCGAACCGAAGGTGACCGGCCCGGACGGCCGGTCGGTCGGGCTCAACCTGACCCGGGCGAGCCTGGACGCGTCGGTCAAGTACCCCTGGCCGGCCGGGGGTGCACCGGATCGCGCGTCCGCGCGCAAGTTCGGGGTGTACGCCGATGACGCCGCGGTGTTCGCCTGGCTGAGGGACGGCGCGCCGGACGGGGTGCGGTGCCTCGAGGCCGAGGTGATGGACCTCGCGGACGACGTCTCCTACTCGGTGCACGACGTCGAGGATGCCGTGGTCTCGGGTCGCCTGGACCTGGGCGTGCTCGCCGATGCCGGGGCCCGCGCCGCCGTGGTCGAGCAGGTGCACACCTGGTACGGCACCACGACCACGGCGGGCGAGCTCGACGCGGCGATGCTCCGGCTCCCGCAGACCCCGGTGTGGGTGGCACGGTTCGACGGCTCGCGGCGGTCGCTGGCGGCGCTCAAGGACATGACGAGCCAGCTGATCGGACGGTTCGTCGACGCCGCGATCGCGGCAACCCGTGCCGCGCACGGCGGCGGTGCGCTGACCCGGTACGCGGCCCGGCTCGTGGTGCCCCCGGCGACGACGGCGGAGATCCTGGCTCTCAAGGGGCTGGCCGCGACGTACGTGATGGCGCCCCGGGAGTCGGAGCCGCTGTACCGACGTCAGCGCGAGCTGGTCACGGAGCTGGTCGCCGTGCTGGTCGCGCGTGCACCGGTCGCGCTCGAGCCTCCGTTCGCCGCGGACTGGCGGGCCGCGGACGACGACGGCACCCGCCTGCGCGTCGTGGTGGACCAGGTCGCCTCGCTCACCGACGTCTCCGCCGCGGAGTGGCACGCACGGCTGCTCAACCCGCGCGCCAGGACGATGCCGTGACGCGCGCCGGTGCCCCTGCGCACGTCGTCGTCATCGGCGTCTCCGGTGCGGGCAAGACCACGGTGGCTCGCAGCCTGGCCGACGCGACCGGGCGTCGGTTCGCCGATGCGGACTCGTTCCACTCCTCGGCGGCCAAGGCGAAGATGGCGGCCGGCGTCCCGCTGACGGACGACGACCGCTGGCCGTGGCTGGAACGGCTGCGGGACTGGATGACGGCGCGGGCGGCCGAGGGCGTGCCGACCGCGCTGGCCTGCTCGGCGCTGCGCCGGGTCTATCGCGACGTGCTCGACCAGGCGGACGGTGAGGTCCTGTTCGTCCTGCTGGACGCGCCCCGGGACGTGCTCGAGGCGCGGGTCACCCATCGGCCCGGGCACTTCATGCCGGCCGACCTGCTCGACTCGCAGCTGGCGACCCTGGAGCCCCCCGGGCCGGGTGAGCACGTCCTGGTGCTGGACGCGACGCGCGGGCCGGAGCAGCTGGCCCGCGACGCGGTGGACGGGCTCGGCGGTCCCACCTGAGCGCCTAGACTCGCGGCGTGCCAGGCCGGATCCGTCGCGAGGACGTGGCCGCGGTCCGCGAACGGGCCCGGATCGAGGAGATCGTCGGCGAGCACGTGACGCTCCGCCCCGCGGGAGTCGGCTCGATGAAGGGCCTGTGCCCGTTCCACGACGAGCGCACCCCCTCCTTCCACGTCCGACCTCAGGTGGGGCTGTGGCACTGCTTCGGCTGCGGCGAGGGCGGTGACGTCATCTCGTTCCTGCAGAAGATCGACGGGCTCGGGTTCACCGAGGCGGTCGAGCACCTCGCCGGCCGGGTGGGCGTCCAGCTGCGGTACGAGGAAGGCGGAGCCCCGCGTCCGGGGGAGGAGCCCGGACGACGTCAGCGACTCCTGGAGGCGCACCGCGCGGCGGCGACGTACTACGCCGAGCAGCTGATCACCCCCGACGCCGCTCCGGCCCGGGGCTTCTTGGCCGAACGCGGTTTCGACCGGGAGGCCGCTGAGCACTTCGGGGTGGGTTTCGCCCCCCGGGGGTGGGACCACCTGCTCCGGCACCTGCGGGGCCGCGGGTTCACCGAGGGGGAGCTGACCGCGAGCGGCCTGATGTCCCAGGGCAACCGGGGGCCCTACGACCGGTTCCGCGGGCGGCTCGTGTGGCCCATCCGGGACGTCACCGGCGACACCGTCGGGTTCGGGGCACGGAAGATCTTCGACGACGACCAGGGCCCCAAGTACCTCAACAGCCCGGAGACGCCGCTGTACCGCAAGACGCAGGTGCTGTACGGCATCGACCTCGCCAAGCGGGAGATCGCCAAGGCGAAGCAGGTCGTCGTGGTGGAGGGCTACACGGACGTGATGGCCGCCCACCTGTCGGGCGTACGCACGGCTGTGGCGACGTGCGGGACGGCGTTCGGCTCCGACCATGCGCGGATCGTGCGACGTCTGCTGGGTGACACGTCGGCCGGCGCGGGCGTGCAGCTGTCCTCGGGGCTCTCCCTGGGCGGCGAGGTGATCTTCACGTTCGACGGGGACGAGGCCGGCCAGAAGGCTGCGTTGCGGGCGTTCGGCGAGGACCAGCGGTTCTACGCCCAGACGTTCGTCGCGATCTCCCCGGGCGGCATGGACCCGTGCGAGCTTCGCCAGTCTCGAGGACCGGATGCGGTGGTCGCCCTGGTGTCCGGGCGCCAGCCGCTGTTCGAGTTCGTCGTGCGCTCCACGTTGAGCCGCCACGACCTGGACACCGCGGAGGGGCGGGTGGCCGCCCTGCGCGCCGCCGCTCCGGTGGTGGCCGGGATCCGGGACACCGCCCTGCGCCCGGAGTACAGCCGGCTGCTCGCGGGCTGGCTCGGCATGGAGGGCTCGGCGGTCGAGCGTGCCGTGGCGGCGGCCGGGCGGCAGGGTGGGCGGCGCGACGACGACCGGGTCCCCGGGCCGGAGCCTCGCGCGGAGAGCGGGCGTCCGGCCGGTCCCGACCGGCGCGATCCGGTCGCGACGCTCGAGCGCCAGGTGCTCGAGGCGGTGCTGCAGTACCCGAGCGCGCCCGGTGCGGCGGCGTTCGACCAGCTCGAGGCGGACGCATTCACCGTGCCCGCCCTGCGAGCGGTGCACGAGGCGATCCGCGCGGCAGGCGGCGTGGCGGCCGCCTCGGACCCGGTCGCGTGGCTCGACGCCGTGCGGGAGGAGGCTGCCTCGACGGTGGCGCCCCTGGTGGCCGAGCTGGCCGTGACCCCGCTCCCGGAGGACCGCGCGGACGCGATCGGCGGCTACGTCGGCGGGGTGGTGCGGCGGCTCGTCGAGCTCGGCCTGACCCGTCGGATCGCCGATGCCCGAGGCCGGCTGCAGCGCATGGCGCCGGATGACGAGGGCTATGCCGAGGCCTTCGCGCGGCTCATCGCGCTCGAGGGCCTGCGTCGCGCCCTGCGCAGCGAGGAGTGACCCGGCCGCCCGCCACCGTGGTGCGGTCGCGACCGGCGGCCTTCGCCGCGAGCAGGGCCCGGTCCGCGCGCGCCAGCACCTCGGCGGGAGTCTGGCCCGGCTGCGCGATCGCGACGCCGATCGACGCGGTGACCGAGATGGTGCCCGCAGCGGTGTCGATCCGAGCCTCGTGCACGAGGGCCCGCAGCCGGTCGGCCAGTGCCTCGAGCTCGTCGGCGTCCGCCACCTCGGTCACGACGGTGAACTCCTCACCGCCGTACCGGGCGACCAGGTCGTCGGAGCGGACCGCGCCGAGGAGCGTCTCGGCGATGGCCACCAGGGCGCGGTCCCCGGTCTCGTGGCCGTAGCGGTCGTTGACGCCCTTGAACCGGTCGAGGTCGATCATCAGGACGCTGAAGGCCGTGCCGTCGGCGGCCTGGCGTGCTACGCGCTCCGCGAGGCACTCGTCGAGGTCGCGACGGTTCGACAGCCCGGTCAGCGGGTCCAGCCGGATGAGGCGCTCGAGGCGGGCGGCGCGACGGCGTGCGCTGCGGAAGTCGGCGTCGTCGCGGAAGGTCTCCACGGCGCCGACGATGCGCCCGTCCTCGTCGCGCAGCGGCGCGGCCGTGACGTGGACGGGCGCGAGGTGCCCGTCGCGGTGGTGCAGGAAGACCCGTACCTCGCGCCGCTGCCCGTCGAGCATGGTCTCCTGCAGCGGGCACCGGTCGCCGCACAGGTGCCGTCCGTCCCCGTCCACGTGCGACAGCAGGCCGTCCGGGCAGGCGGTACCCACGATCTCCTCGGCGCGGTAGCCGGTGAGTCGGGTCGCTGCGTCGTTCCAGTAGGTGATGTGCCGGTCGCCGTCCACCACGTAGACCGCATCGCTCATCGACGCGAGGACCGACTCGGGGTCGACCCAGGGGTGCTCGCCGGGCACGGCACCTCCTCGGCAGGGCGACGGGGAGGCGAGGCTGGGGCTGCCCCGCATCCATGATGCCGGTGACGCTCCGCACCTCAGGCGTGCGGGGACCCGTCCCTGGCGCACCGTAGCCGGGGGCGGTCGCGGTCCCTGGGCCTTACGTCCCTGGCGGTCCCGGGACCGGGGACGGCCGTGGCGCCGCCACGAGTGCGGTGGCTCCCAGGTCGGGAGCTCGCACCGCACGGGGCTGCAGGCCGGCGGCCGACACGGCCTGGGCGAGCTCGCCCACCTGGTCCTCGCCGCACTCCACCACCAGGACGCCGTCGGGAGCCAGCCAGCGGGGCGCCCGCGCGACCACGCGGCGCAGCACGTCCAGCCCGTCCGTGCCGCCGTCCAGGGCGGTCCGGGCCTCGTGGTCACGCGCCTCGGGCGGCATGGCTGCGATCGCGTCGGTCGGCACGTAGGGCGCGTTGGCGAGCAGCACGTCGACGCGGCCGCGCAGCGCGTCGGGCAGCGGCGCGTCGAGGTCGCCGAGGTGCACGGTGCCCGCCACGGAGGACAGGTTCTGCCGGGCGCACGCCACCGCGGCGGGGTCCAGGTCCACGGCGTGCAGCAGGACGTCGGGCACGCGGCTCGCGACGAGCAGCCCGACCGCGCCCGTCCCGCAGCACAGATCCACCACCACGGGGCGGGGCCGGTCCGCGAGATGCCGCACCGCGAGGTCGGCCAGCAGCCGGGTGCGGGTCCGGGGGACGAAGACGCCCGGTGCGACGTTCAGGCGCAGGCCCGCGAACGCGGCCCAACCGAGCACGACCTCGAGTGGTTCACCCGCCACCCGCCTCGCCACCCACCGCTCCAGCGTCTCGGCGTCCGAGGCCTCGGCGCGCAGCAGCGCGGCCTCCTCCTCGGCGAACACGCAGCCGGCGCTGCGCAGTCGTGCCACGAGATCCACCGGTGCAGCGTAGGCGTCAGGTGAGCGACGCCCGCACCCCCAGCAGCGCCTCGGCCTGCTCGGCCGGCACGGCGGCGGAGTACAGCCAACCCTGGGCGAGGGCGCAGCCCATCGCCTGCAGGAGGTCCGCCTGCTCGCGGGTCTCGACCCACTCCGCTATCACCTCGAGGCCCAGCGCGCGCCCCATCTGCACGATGACCGCGACGAGCTCGGCCGTCTGCGGATCGTCGAGGAGCCGCGCACAGAACGAGCCGTCGATCTTCAGGGCGTCCACCGGGAAGCTGCGCAGGGCATGCAGCGAGGACTGACCCGTGCCGAAGTCGTCGACGTGCAGGCGCACGCCCAGGTCGCGGATCCGGGTCATGATCGCGCGCGCCGACTGGACCTCGGTCATCACGATGGTCTCCGTGATCTCCAGGACGAGGTACCGGGCGGGCACCCCGTGCCGGTGCAGGGTGTCCTTGACGCGCTCCACGAACCCGTCGCCCCAGAACTCCCGGTGGGAGACGTTGACGGCGACGGTCACCTCGTGCCCACGCTCGCGCCACCGGGCGATCTGCGCACAGACGGTGTCGAGCACCTGGGCGCCGAGCTCGACGACGCCCGGGCCCTCCTCGAGCGCGCCGAGGAACGCCCCCGGCGGTAGCAGGCCGCGGTCCGGGTGGTCCCACCGGACCAGGGCCTCGAGCTGGACCGTCGGCCCCCCGTGCAGCGGGACGATCGGCTGGTAGTGGACCAGGAACTCGCGGCGGGCCAGGGCGGACCGCAGCTGTCCTCGCAGCCGGAGGTGATCGGTGACGGTGGTGGTCATGGACTCGTCGAACAGTGCAGCGCTGCGCCGGTCGGAGGCCTTGGCGTGGTACATCGCGATGTCGGCCTGACGCAGGACGTCCTCGGCGTCGGCGTGCGAGGTCTGCGAGGTGGTGATGCCGATGCTCGCGCCCACCGCCACCTCCTCGCCCCCCAGCGTCTGCGGCGCGGCGATGCAGCGCTGCAGGCGGTCCGCGACGGCCAGGAGGTGGTCGGGGTCGGCGTCGTGCAGCAGGACGGCGAACTCGTCACCACCGAACCGCGCCGCCGTGTCGCCCTCGCGCAGCTCGCGGCTGATGCGGTGACCGACCACCTGGAGCAGCTCGTCGCCGGCGAGGTGGCCGAGCGAGTCGTTGACCAGCTTGAAGCCGTCGAGGTCGGCGAACAGCACCGCGAAGGTCCGGTTCGGCCGGCGGCGGTGCTGGCGGACTGCCACCTCGAGGCGTTCGAGGAAGAGCCGCCGGTTGGGCAGCCCGGTGACCGGGTCGTACAACGCGGCGGTGCGCAGCTGTTCCTCGAGCCGCATCCGCTTGTCGACGTCGCCCACGGAACCCACGAGCCGCTGGACCGGGCCGTCCTGGTGGCCCAGGCCCACGGCGCGCAGCTGCAGCCACCGATCGCCGTCGCCGGTGCGGACACGGACCGCCACCTCGACGGCGTTGTCCCGGGCGGACATCGCCTCGGACAGGGCCGAGCGCAGCCGTACCCGGTCGGCCGCCTCGACGTTGTCGAACGCGTCGGCACTGGTCGCCGCCGAGTCGGTGCCCAGCAGCTCCTGGCAACGTTCGCTGAGGTACAGGGAGTCCGACTCGAGGTTCCACTCCCACAGCCCCTCGTGCATCGCGCGCGCCACCGCGGCGTAGCGCTGCTCGAAGGCGTGCAGGCCCTCCTGGAGCTCTCGTTGGTCCAGAGCGGCGCCGAGGAGGGTCGCCCAGTGGTGGAACGTCTCACGCGCGGACGCGGTCTCGATGCGTGCCACGAGGGCGAGCAGGCCCCATGGCCGGGTCGGCGTGCGGACCGGCACCACCACGCAGACCTCGGCCTGTGCGGGCTCCGCAAGCTGCCGCAGCTCGACCGGCGGGAACCGATGCGTGCTCACGGACGTGCCGAGGAGGTCGGGCATCCGTCCGTCTGCGTCGTGCACGCCCGCAACCGTCACGGGCCCACCTTCGACGCCGTCCTCCCAGAGCCCGAGCACGGCCGCACGCACCCGGGTGGGTGCGAGCCAGGCCAGGCTGCGCGGGTCCGGGGCGTCCGTGCCGTGCAGTCCGGTGTCGACCGCGAACTGGTCGGCGAAGTCGCGTTCGGACGCCACGTGCTCGGCCACGAAGCTCCCGGCCTCCAGGGTGCTCAGGGTACGGGCGACGGCCGCGGCAGCCGCGTCGGAGGTCTGCGCAGGCATCTGCTCGTGCAGGAGGCGGACCACGCCGCGCAGCGCCGGCGGGGAGAGCTCGAGGTCACGCAGCACGCAGGTGAGGGTGGCCAGGGCCTTGCGCCGCTCCTGCGCGGAGCCGCCCAACGCCTCCGTGAACGCCGTCGTCAGGGTCTGCGCGTGCTCCTGCGCGGCGCGTCGCGACAGGCGCGGGGTCATCGCGAGGGCGCCGGCGAGGGTGACTGCGGGCACCTGCCCGGCGGACCGGGGGACCGGGGCCTGGCCCGGGCGGTCCGCGTCGCACCCGCAGGACTCGCGGGGCACGAGCTGTGCGGGAACCAGGTGATCCCCGCCGTCGACGGGTCGACCTCGTGCTGCGGACAGGGCGAGGTCCCCGGCGCGCCGCCCGACGTCGTGGAACGACTGGCGGACGCTGGTGAGCGGTGGACGGCTGAACGCCGCGGCCTCGGCGTCGTCGAAGCCGACGACGGCGACGTCCTGCGGTACCCGCACTCCTGCCGCCCGGACCTCGTGCAGGAAGGTGAGCGCGTTGCGGTCCGTGGCCAGCAGGATCGCGCTGGGACGCGCGGGGTCCGCGAGGAACGCCTCGGCGGCACGCGTCCCGCCGAGCTCTTCGTTGTCCGGGATCCGGTACGGCTCCCCGGGGACCAGGCCGTGCGCGGCGAGGGCCGCGGCGTAGGAGCGGTGACGGGCGACGATGTCGGCCTGCGCGAAGTTCCCGGCGAAGCCGATCCTGCGATGCCCGTGGGCGACCAGGTGCTCGACGGCGGCAGCCGCGCCGGCCTCGTTGTCGGGCATGACGCACGGCGTCGGGTCGCCTCCCTGGCGGGTGCTCACCGTGACGACCGGCACACCCGCCGCCTGGAGCGAGGTGAGGTAGAGGTCCGGCACGGCGCCGACGACCGCGATGGCAGCGTCGGCGAGCTCCCACCCCACGGGCAGGTGGAAGTCGGGCAGCGCTCCCTGGTTCTCGCCGTGCAGCCCGAGGGCGAGGGTCTGCACGATGACCATGCGCCCGTCCTGCTCGGCGAGCGACTGGGCAACTCCGCTCAGCACCTCCCCGAAGTAGCCCCGCCCGGTGCTCGGCGACAGCACGAGGACGGTCGGACGGTGCACCATCGGCTCCTTCGGCTCGGGTCCCGTCAGAACAGTCGACCGGCCTGGGGCGGCCTTGAGCGGATCCGGGAGACCGGCTCAGGGAGCCGATGGCTGCCCGTCTCGCCGTCGGCCCGGGGCGGCCAGGTGCAGTCAAGGCCGTAGGTCCCCTGCGCCTCCGGGGGGGAAGAGTGCCAGGATCGGAGCAGTGCGCGACGCAGCGCGCACCCCAGGAGGTGGCATACATGTCAGAGACGACGGAGACCATCTGCCACTGGGAGCAGGTCCAGCGCCAGTGGAAGTGGGAGTGGGCCAGCTACCACCCCCACGCCAGGGTGTTCTGGACCGCCGGTGGCGAGGACGGCACGACCGAGCTCGTGGAGGACGCCACGCTGGCGCCCGAGCCACCCGAGCTCAAGGTCGACCTCTGCTTCGGCAGCAGGTGGGAGAAGGTCTCCGGGACCGGGACGAACGTGGTGGTCGCGACCGCCGACCTGGCCGAGGGAGAGACGCCCGTCGGCGAGGGGTGGCGCCTGGCGGAGACCGTCGGGCGCTGAGGCCGTCGAGGGCGACGTCGCGGTGGTCGGATCTCGTGGTCCGAGGTTCACACGTGGGCGTGCGCCCCCCACGGGCCCGTGTCGGTGTCGACGGGTACCTGGGCCGCCGGGCAGGTGAAGGTGTGCGCGCCTGAGCCGACCGTGCGTACCGCGTCGTCGCCTGGTAGGACGACGTCGGCGGACGTGCCCGGTGGTACGAGGACGTCGAGCCGGAACTCGTCGGTCAGCCGCCAGGCGACCTCGGCCCGGCCGTACGGCGTCTCGTGTGCGGTGCGCACCCACGTCAGTCCGCCGCCCGGGAGCGGCGCCACCCGGAGCCGACGGTACCCCGGGGCAGCGGGCGCGAGGCCACCGACCACTCGGTGCAGCCAGTCGGTGATGCTGGCGAACACCGGGTGGTTGAAGGAGAGCATGTCGCCGGGGTTGAGCGACCCGTCGGCGAGCAGCGAGTCCCAGCGCTCCCAGAACGTGGTCGCCCCGAGGCGCACCGCGTATCTCCAGGAGGGGACGCCGGCGTGGTCGAGCAGCCGGTACGCGAGGTCGGCCCGACCCCCGTCGACCAGGACGTCCATGAGCGCGTACGTCCCCGGGTAGCCTGCCTGGAGCCTCCCGCGGCGCCGGAGCAGCAGGACGAGGCGGGCGAAGGCTGCCTGGCGCTTGGCCGGCGGCAGCGCCCCCACGTGCAGGGCGAGGGCGTATGCGGTCTGCGAGTCACCCGCGACCAGGCCGTCGGCCGTCACGTACACGCGGTCCACGTAGGCCAGCAGGTCGGCGTGCAGAGCGTCCATCTCGCGCTCGACGGCCTCGTCGCCCACGGCACGTGCCGCGTCGAGTGCGAGCGCGGCCGACCGTACCGCCCCCAACGCCATCACGACGTCGTACTCGGTCAACCCGTTCTCCGGGTTGTCGGGGGGTGCGGTCGGGTCCAGCCAGTCCCCGAACTGGAAGCCCGGGGTGGGGAAGCCCGCGAGCGTCTCGGCTCCGACGCAGCGCGCCCAGGCCGCCATCGACGGCAGCTGCCGGCGCAGCAGAGCCAGGTCGCCGTACCGCTCGTACGCAGCGGCGGGCGCCATGCAGGCGGCGTCCCCGAACACCGCGACCGGGTAGTCGCCGGGGAAGGGCTCGAGGTCGATCGCCGGAACCACCATGGTCGGGCTGCCGTTGGGCCGCTGGTCCAGGGCGAGGTCGGCGAGCCACGAGTCGTGGAACCCCGCCATGTCGTACAGGTACCCGGCGGCGCGCGCGACGTGAGCGGCGTCGCCGATCCACCCGAGCCGCTCGTCGCGCAGCATGCAGTCCGTGGGGACGTCGAGCATGTTGTCCGCGATGCCCCACACGGCGTTCTCGTGCAGCCGGTCCAGCTCCGGGTCGGAGCACTCGAACCACCCGGTGCGCGCCAGGTCGTTGCGGACCGTCCGTCCGACCACCTCGTCGCGCACCACGACGCCGCCCGGGTCGTCCACCTCCGCGTAGCGGAACGAGCGGACCGTGAAGGTCGGCTCCCAGTCCAGCTCCCCGGAGGCGCCGAGCGCCACCCGGTCGGTGTTCGCGGCGGTGCGCTGAGGTCGGCGTGCGAGCTCACCGGCGTCGAGGACCTCGGCGAAGCGCAGCGTCACGACGCTGCCCGGGCTCCCGCGCAGCCGCAGCCGCACGTGCCCGGTGAGCACCTGGCCGAAGTCCGCGATGGTCGCGCCCGACGGACTGGTGAGCCACGCGCGCACGGCCATCGACCCGGTCACCCGGATCGAGGGGAGCTGGGGGCCGACGAGCTCGGTGTCCGGCAGGTCGGCGACGTCCACGGGCGCCCACGCGGCGTCGTCGAAACCAGGCAGCTCCCAACCTTCCGGCTCGTCGTCGGCGACGTAGGTCTCGCCGTCGTAGAAGGACGTGGCCGCGATGCCACCGCGGCCGGCGCGCCAGGCGCCGTCCGTGGTCACCGTCCGTACGGTGCCGTCGGCATACGTGAGCTCGAGCTGGACGACCACGCCGGTGCGGTCCGCGTACAGGTGGCGCAGGCCGCCGCGCCACCAGCCGAGCCGGCCGGCGCACCAGCCGTCGGCCAGCCGGACCGCCAGGGCGTTCGCGCCGGCGCGCACCAGGGTCGTCACGTCGTGCACCTGGTACCGGAGCCGGTGCCGGTAGCTGGTCCATCCCGGGGCGAGGCGGTCCGGGCCCACGGGCACGCCGTTGAGCCGGCACTCGTACACGCCTTGCGCTGTTGCATAGAGCCGGGCGCTCACCACCTCTTCGGCGTCGAACTCGCGCCGAAGGTAGGCGCAGCGGTCGTCTCCGGTGCGCGGCGGCTGGACGAGGCGGGCCGACCACTCGTCGCGCTCGAGCAGCCCGGCCTCGACCCCCAGCGGGTCCGACCACTCGCTCGCTCCGTCGGGGCCCCAGACCCGGACGGCGACCTCGACGCGGTCACGCGGGGCAAGGGGGTCGAACGGCCATGCGACGAGCACCTGGTCGGCGCTCTCGACGCGCGCCGCCTCGCGCCAGCACCGCGCGGCCGACCCGTCACCGGGACCCACGGGCCGCACCCGCAGCTGGCACGCGGTCTGCACCCAACCGGGGTGCGTCGTGACCACCTGCCACGACAGCCGGGGCGTCCGGACTCCCACCACGCCGTCGGTGACATGCTCGGCGCGCAGTCGGGTGACGGCCGGCATCAGTGGGCCGCGAAGACGGCTCTGGCCTGCTCGTAGCGCTCGGCGAGCCGGGTGTAGACGGCGTCCTCGGCAGGGTCGCCCATGGCGAGGTCCGGGTGAGCCCTGCGCCACGCGAGGATCGCGTAGATCTCGCGCTCGAAGGATCGCGTGGGCCGGAAACCCGGCACATAGCTGCGGATCTTGGTCGTGTCGTAGACCTCGCTGTGCGACAGGTCTCCGTCCAGCAGGCCGGACCAGAACCAGTTCGGCTCGGCCAGCATGATGAGGTCCGTCGGGAGGTGCACGAGCGTCGGCTCGACGCCCAGGGCGTGGCCGATCGCCAGGTAGATCTGGTTCCAGCTCAGCACGTCGTCACTGGTGATGTGGAACGCCTCGCCGAACGCGCTGGGCCGGCCGAGCAGGCCCACGAGGCCGACCGCCAGGTCGGCGGCGTGCGTGTAGGTCCACAGCGAGGTGCCGTCGCCGTGCACCACCACCGGGTCGCCGCGCTCGATCCGGTCGATCACGGCCCACCCGCCGGGGAGTGGGGGGATCGCCTCGTCGTAGGTGTGCGCCGGTCGCACGATGGTGACCGGGAAGCCCTGGTCGGCGAACGCGGTGAGGAAGGTCCGCTCCGCCTCCACCTTGTCGCGCATGTAGGCGTGCTCGGGGTTGTGGGCGTAGGTCGACTCGCTCACCGGCCCCTTGGGCAGTGGTCGGTGGTACACCGACGCCGAGGAGATGTGCACGTAGTGCCCCGTGCGCCCGGCGAACAGCCTGACGTTCTGCGCGGCGTCCTGTGCGCCGTAGCACAGGAAGTTCACGACAGCGTCGAACCACCGGTCGCCGAGCGCCGCCTCGACGCCGGCGGGGTCGGTGATGTCGCCGTGCAGCACCTCGACGGAGTCGGGGAGGCTGCGCAGCCGCGAGGACCGGCCGCGGTTGAGGACCGTGACCCGCATGCCCTGAGCGACGGCCTCCTTGACGCAAGAGTGCGAGATCGCGCCGGTGCCACCGACGAACAGGACGCTGAAGTAGTCGCTCATCGTGTGCACCTCACTCACCGACCGGTCCGCCGGCATACCAGTCCTCGAACCCGACCTCGACCACCGAGACCAGGAGGTCGTCGCGCCGCAGGCCGGCCGCCTCCAGGTGTCTGACCAGCGCCGCGTACAGTCGCTGCTTGGCGTCCGGCGGGTACATGTGCACCATCGTGATCCGCAGCCAGACGAGGTCTCGACGGTCCACCCCGCCGAAGTCGGGCGAGAACACGAGCTCGCCCTCGTCGTGCGGCCGGAACGCCTGGAACAGGTCATCGGGCTGCATGTCGAGACCCTCGACGAGCCCCGCGTGGATCGCCTGCGAGATGGCGGGGCCCTTCTCGGCGAAGAGCTCGCGGCGCAGGTCGACGTGGACGGTGGGCATGGACGACTCCTTACTTGAGAGCGCCGGCGGACAGGCCGCGCTCGAAGTTCTTCTGCATGAGGACGTAGGCGAGGGTCGTCGGGATCGCGGTCATCACCGCGGCGGCGAGGATCTTCGTCTGGTCGTTGGAGTACTGGCCGATGAAGAACTGGGGCAGCAGCGTCACCACCTGGTTGGAGCGGTCCTGGAGGAACACCAGAGGGAGCAGGTAGCTGTTCCAGGCGTTGATCAGCGTCAGCACCACGATTGCCGAGGCGATCGGCCTGGTCAGCGGGAGGATCACGTGCCAGAACAGCTGGGGGACGTTGGCCCCGTCGATCCGGCTCGCGTCCATCAGCTCCGAGGGGATGCCGTCATAGAAGTTGCGGGCCAGCAGGATCGCGAACGGCAGCTGCAGCGCCGCCAACGGCAGGATCACCGCAAAGAGGGTGTCGTACATCTGCAGCTTGGTGAACGTCACGAACAACGGCGAGAGCAGGATCACCTCGGGCAGCGTGAGCGCCACGATCATCATCCAGAAGTAGATCTCCTTGCCGCGGATCCGCAGCTTGGAGAAGCCGAACGCGGCGGTCATCGAGCCCACGTACACCAACGCGATGACCGACATCGACAGCAAGATCGAGTTCTTGAAGAACGTCGGGACCACGCCTGTCTGCCAGACCACCACGAAGTTCTGGAAGCCGACCCCCGCGAACGCACCCTTGACCATCTCGACCAGAGGCAGCAGGAACGGCAGGGTCATCAGGGCCAGCACCAGCTGGAGCAACATCCGCGAGCCGCGGTGTCGGACCTCGAACATCTACTCGCCCGCCCTCCTGCGATTGGCCCGGCCGATGATGATCGCGCCCGCGATCGCCAGGACCAGCAGGACGATCGAGATCGAGGCCGCATAGCCGATGTGGGCCTGCCGGATGCCTTGTCGGTAGATGTACGTGCCCAGGAACTCCGTGGAGTGGTAAGGCCCGCCGGTGGTGACCAGGTAGGGCACGTCGAACGTCTTGAGGGCGCCGATGAAGCTGAGCATCGCCAGCGAGACGGTGGTACCGCGGCAGGCAGGCCAGACGACGTACCACAGGGTCCGGATGTTGCCGGCCCGGTCCAGCCGGGCCGCCTCGATGATCTCCGGCTCGATCTGGCTCATCGCGGCGTAGTAGAGGATGAACCAGAGCCCGGTCCACTGCCAGATCGTGATCATCATGATCACCGTGAGCGCCGTGCCGGCGTCGGCGAGCCATGGGTGAGCCAGCGCGTCCAGCCCGACGGCCCGCAGGATGTTGTTGACCATCCCGTCGTCGGCGAAGAACAGCCGGAAGACCGGCGCCATGGTGGCTGGCGCGAGCACCGTCGGGATGAAGATGATCACCTTGTGCAGCGTCGCGAGCCTGACCCGCGAGTGCATGATCGCCGCGAGGGTGAAGCCCAGGAACGTCTGGACCACGAAGGTGACGGCCCAGAACACCGCGGTGTGGCGCAGCGAGGCCCAGAACACGGGGTCGGCGAGCATGTCGGTGTAGTTGCCCAGACCGACCGCGACAGCCGTGGGGGACAGTCCGTCCCAGTCGAGGGTCGAGATGTAGACCGTGTAGCCCACCGAGTAGTAGATGAGTCCGGCCACGAAGACGAAGGCCGGCAGGATCCACGGCAGCCCGTTGAGCCGGTTCCTGCCCCGAGTGGTGGGGGAAGGATGGCGGCCCGGCCGGGTACGTACCGGCTCGGCGGCCGTCGTCGACTTCGTCGTCATCACATGCCCTTCGTCCCGGCGCGGGGTGGGGCGCAGCCGTGGCTGCGCCCCACCTGCCTCGCTCAGCCGACGCTGTCCTGCGCCTGCTGCAGCTCGGCCGTCGCCTGCTCCGGCGTGGCGTCACCGGCCGCGACCTTGGCCAGCGCATCCATGAGCGCCTGGTTCATGTCGGCGTTGATGGTCGCGAACCGCGGGGCGTCGGTGACCGCGGAGGCCCGCTGGACCAGGTCCTTCATCGGGGCTTCCTGCGCGTCGGGGTTGACCAACGTGACGTTGTCCCAGTTCGGGGTCACCGACTTCAGCGCCGGGATGAGGTTCAGGCTGTCGGCGATGGCCTGCTGGCCCTTCTCCGACGTGCCGAGCCAGACCGCGAACGTGGTCGCGGCGCCCTTGTTGGCGGAGTTCTTGCTCACGCCCTGGCCGTAGTCGACGTCACCGAAGAGACTGCCGGTGTTGCCGGTGCCCGCGATGTCAGGGAAGTCGATCGGGAGCATCGTGAACGGGTCCTTGGTCGAGCCGGCGGCCTCCATCGCGGAGCGCATCACGTCCGGGATCAGGTACTGCGAGTACCAGGTGCCCATCATCACCATGGCGGCCTTCTGGGACATGAACGCGTTGTTGGCCTCGGGGTACTGCATCATCCCGAGGGCGCCAGGCTGCATGATCCCCTCGTCGAACAGCTTCTTCCACAGGCCGAAGGCCTCGACGAGGCTCGCGTCGGTCCACGGCACCTCACCGCGGGTGGCCTTGACGAACGTGCCGGGGGACACGTTGTCGGCGATCGCGTGGATCGTGTCGATGTTGAACGCACCCTGACCGGCGCCCTGCACGAAGCAGGTCACGCCGTTGGCCTCGAAGGTCTGGCAGACGTTCTTCCAGGACTCCCAGTCGGTCGGGGCGGACAGCCCGTACTCGTCGAACAGGTCCTGGTCGATCCAGATCGTGCCGGAGAACACCGCGCCGGCGGCCAACGCCTTCAGCTCGCCGTCCACGGTCAGCGCGTTGACGCCGGTGGGGGAGAGCTTGTCCTTCCAGTCCGGGCCGAGCGCCTCCTCGACCGCCGGGGTGAGGTCGATCGCGTTGCCTCCGAACACCGCGACGCCGCCGTTCGCCGAGCCGGCGGACATCTGGTACACGTCCAGGCCGGTGTTGTTGCCCAGTGCCGGGCGGATCGCGGCGTCGTAGTCGGCGATCGAGGTCTGCTTCCAGGTGACCTTGATGTCCGGGTAGTCCTCGTTGAACGCGGCGATGTACTGCTCGTTGACGGGCGACCCCGGGGTGTAGCCCCACCAGACGATCTCGCCGGACGTCGCCATCTCGGCGCTGCCGCCGTCCGACGATGCCGACGGGGCGCTCCCCGAGGTGTCCGCGCAGGCCGCCAGGGCGACCATGGCGAGCGCCGCCCCAGTTGCGATGGTGGCAGTCCTCGGCCTTCCTGCTCCGGTTCGTAGCGACATCTGGCTAGCCCTCTCTGTTCTCATCATCGAGATAGGTCACGCAGCTGATCTGCGGTCGCGCGGAGGGCGATTCCCCAGGCCGGGACTCGCCTCTGGAGCGGCTCACGACAAAGAAAGTTGCGTGCGGACTTTCAGCAAGACCTCACGCTAGTGTTCCGTCTTCGGGCGGACAAGAGCCGCGGATAACGATGTGGTCTCATCGACTGCCGAGCACGTGACGCGGTCGGCCGAGCGGCTGGCACAGTCGGCGGGGGCCGACGGTGTGGCCGCGCTTCGCCGTCCTCGGCGCCCGCGCCCTACCGGTCGCCGGCGGTCAGGGACTGGTCTCGCGCCGCGGTCGACGCACGCAGCACCAACGAGGTGGCCAGCTCGACGCGTGGGTTCGGCCGGATCCCGCCACGGGAGAGCTCGATGACCATCCGGGTGGCCTCCCTGGCCATGGCCGCCAGCGGCTGGCGCACCGTGGTGAGCTGCGGGGAGATCCACTGGCACAGCTCGACGTCGTCGTTGCCGACCACGGACAGGTCCTCCGGGATCCGCAGGCCACGGTCGCGTGCGGCGAGGTACACGCCGTAGGCCTGCTCGTCCGAACCCGAGATGATCGCGGTCGGCGGGTCGGGCAGGCTCAGGAGCTCGGCGCCGAGGCGGCGCCCACCGCCGACCAGCGAGTCGCCGTGCCGCACCAGCTCGGGGTCGACCGGGACCCCGTCGCGCCGCAGGGCAGCCTGGTAGCCGTCCAAGCGGTCGCGGTGGCAGATCTGCTGGATGGGCCCCGTGATGAAGCCGATGCGGCGGTGGCCGAGACTCAGCAGGTGGTCCGCCGCATCGCGTCCACCGGCCCAGTCGGTCGCAGCCACCGTGGGGAACGGTTGTGCTCCACCGCCCACCGGGTCGACGAGCACCACCGGTACCCGTAGGCGTTCGAGCTCCTCACGTCCGGCGGGGAGCAGCTCGGAGACGACGAGGACGATGCCGTCCGACCCGCGTCGCGCCAGGTGCTCGACCCAGTCCGGCGTGCCGATGGGCCGGCCGTCGGTCGTGGTGACGACCATGTCCGCCCCGTGCCGTGCCGCCTCGGCCTGGGCGCCGCGCAGCAGTGCGCTGGCCCACTGGGACTCGAGGCTCGAGATCACGAAGTCGACGAGCCCACTTCCTTGCGCCGGACGCCCGCGCCTCTCGTACCCGCGTTCCTCGAGCAGCCTCTCGATGGTCTGGCGCCTCGCGGCGGAGACGCCCTTGCGACCGTTGAGCACGCGCGAGACCGTCGGCACGGACACGCCCGCGGCCGCTGCGATGTCCGCGATCGTGACGTTGGTGCTAGCCATGGGGCCCCTCCCGCTGGTCCGTGGCGCGGACGCCGTCGTTCCCATGCTAGTCGTGCCGGAAATTCTCGACGAAACTTGCTCACGCTGGCGCCTGAGTGATGGCCCCGCGACCGACGGTCGGCCCACCGCCCCCATGGAGCGGGCGAGGGGCATGGGGATGTCAGAGAACGACCGGGTGAGTCACGAGGGTCTGACCATGGCCTCAGCCTGGTCAGACCCTCGTTCGGTGCTCCCGCGACTGGACTCGAACCAGTAACCCTCTGATTAACAGTCAGATGCTCTGCCGATTGAGCTACGCGGGATCGCGGAGCGCCATGCTACCGGATCGGCAGGGGTTCCCAGGACATGAGGGCCAGACCGGTTGATGCCGCGTTCCTCCGGCCGATAGAGGGGTGATGTCTGCCGGGGAGGTGCACGTGAACGCGCAGGTCGAGGCTGTCGTGTACGTGCTCACCATCGTGGTCGTGGCCGCATTGGTGGGTACCGTGCTGCGCCGGGTTCGCCGATCGACGAGGCGGTCGGCGTTCGTCATCGTCCTGGTCGGCGTCGCGGCATGGGCGGCCTCCGACGTCGTCGCGGTGCTCGCCGGGGGCCCAGCGCCGGGTCGTGCGCTCGGTGGCGTGGCGGTCTCGGGTGCCACCGTCGTGGCTGCGGCGGTGGGCCTGGCGGCAGGCATGTCCGACGCGACCTGGCGGCCCGGGTGGCGCGCGCGTGTCGCGCTGTCGGTGCACCCCGCCGCGATGCTGGCACTCGCCGTCACCGATGGCCGGACCCACCTCCTGCTCAGTGCGGACGGTCGGTCGTTCGGCCCGGGGTTCTGGGCTCACGCCGTCGTCTCGTTCGGCTTGCTCGGTGTGAGCGGGTTTGCGATCGCACGACGACGCCGGACGGCCCCGGTCCTGCGAACCCCGCTCGTATCGGCCGCGCTGGCCGCCTGGGCAGTGCCTGCGCTGGGTGCCGGCGTAGGTCTGGTGCTCGGCCCCGGTGGCCCTGACCCCGTGGCCCCCCTGCTCGCGGCGAGCGGGCTGCTCGCGGGGGTGCTCCTGCGGCGGGGCCTGGACCGGGTCGTGCCCGTGGCCCGTGCGCAGGTCTTCGAGGTGCTGGCGGACGCGATCCTGGTGCTGGACCCCGACGGTGTGCTCGTGGACGCGAACCGGGTTGCGCGGGAGCTGCTCGGGAACGGCCGGCCCGTGGGACGTTCGCTGCGGTCGTCGTCCGCGGCCCTCGCTGATGCGGTGGGGGCGGGCCCCGGAGAGTATGTGGTCGAGGTCGGCGCAGGGCGACGGGTGCTGGAGGTGAGCAGCGCACCGATGACGGACCACCTGGGGCGCCTACTCTGCCACCTGGTGGTGCTGCGTGACGTGAGTGCCGCTGCGGAGAGCCGGGCCAGACTGGCACGCGCTCACGAGGAGCTGGCGCACGCGGTCGCGGCCGGTGACCGGCTCCGGGCGGAGCTGGCGGAGCGGGTGCTGCACGACTCGGCCACGGGCCTGCGCAACCGCCGTTACCTGTCCCAGCGGCTGCCGGCACTGCTCGCGCGGGGCGAACGCGTCGCAGCGATCATGGTCGACATCGACCACCTCAAGCGGGTCAACGCCACGTACGGCCATGCCGCCGGTGACCGTGTCCTGGTCGCGGTGGCCCAGGTGCTCGCATCCCGCGCACGGGCGGCCGGTGGCGAGGTCGTCCGGTACGGCGGTGCGGAGTTCCTGGTGCTGCTGAGCGGGGTCGAGCCGGAGGGTGCGCGTGCCGTGGCGGAGGAGCTGCGACACGGCTGCGCGCGGCTCGCGGTCCCGGCCAGGGAAGGCATGGTGGAGATCACCGTGAGTGCCGGCGTGGCGACGTGGTGCGCGCGGGCCGACGACGGCGACGCGCTGCTCGACGCCGCTGACGCCGCGCTGCACGAGGCGAAGCGGACCGGGCGGGACAGGACGGTCTGCGCCGAGCGTGCAGTCGTGCCGACCCAGCGCAGTGACCGGCCGTCCGGACTAGAGCCCCGCGGCTTCTCGTACCCGCGCCTCGGCGGCGTCGACCACCTGGGCCACAGCGGGGTCTGACAGGTCGACGCGGCCGTTGCCGATGACCTGGCTGAACAGGGCGCCATCCGCGGACCTGCGCAGCGCGACGCGGAGCTTGCGGTCGCCCGGGACGCTCACGGTCTCGGCGAGGACGACGGAGTTCTGGACACGGTCGTGCACCACGCGGGGGAGCCTGCTGCCGGCGTCGACGACGAACCGGGCGGGCGGCGTGCCGTCGACCCAGCGGATCTCGAGCTCGCCGGAGTCGCCGTCCAGACTCGCCCCGTCGACGTCCGTCCAGCGGCGGTGCAGGGCCGTACCGTCACGCAGGAGGTGCAGGCCCGACCGTGTCGCGACTGCCCAACCACCCTCGAACGGCGCGAAGGTCAGGGCCGGCTCGTCGAGGTCGAGCGCGGTGCGCACCTCGTCGGGCACGTGCAGGGGCATGCGGGCCATGGCCCCAACCTAACCCGGGCCCGCAGGGGGGCGTCACCAGGTCGAGTCGCCGCGGATCACCGCGTCGCTGCCGCCGTCCACGAAGACGACCTGGCCGCACAGGTGCGTGTTCTCCTCGCCTCCGAGCCAGGTGAGCAGTCGCGCGACGACGATGGGTTCCGCGACGCCGTTGAGCGGCATCGGCACCATCTGCAGGAGCTGGGTGCGGGCTTCCTCGGTGGCGATCATGTCGGCCGTCATCGGCGTCGCGATGATCCCCGGTGCCACCGCGTTGAGCGGGATCGAGGCCCCGGCCCACGCCTCGGTCGCGGCAGACCGCCGGACCCACTGCGCGAATGCCTTCTTGGTCGAACCGTAGATCAGGGCTCCGGTGGTCTCGGGCTCGCGGGCGAGGACCGCGGCGCGTGCCAGGGCTGCCGGTTCGTCGCCCGCCGCCATGGCCGCCACGAGCTCGTCGTCCACGGGCATGAGGCTCGCCATCGAGGACACGCCCACCGCGCGCGGCGACGCCGACGTCGTGAGCATCGGGCGCAGCCCTTCGAGGGTGGCGACCATGCCGAAGAAGTTGACGCCGACCGTCGCGGGGACCGGCGTCGCCAGCCCCGCGATCGCGTACACGGCGTCGAGCGAGTCGGTGAGGTCCGCGACAGTGCCGACCAGGGCGCGTCGGCCGTCGGCCGTCGTCAGGTCGACCAGCACGTCCGCGTCGTGCAGGTCGACACCGATGACGCGTTCTCCGCGGGACTCGAGCAGCTCCTTGGTGGCCTTGCCGATGCCCGATGCTGCACCGGTGACCACAGATGTCCGTGCCATCCCAACCTCCTCGTCGGTGACACCCCCGGGGGTATGTCCATCCTTGGCGGGTCGGGTGTCACGGTCAAGGGCGCCCGGCCCGGTAACCTGACCGATCACGGGCCAGTAGCTCAGCCGGTCAGAGCAGCGGACTCATAATCCGTCGGTCGCGGGTTCGAGCCCCGCCTGGCCCACCGGTCCACGTCCACCAGCCGTCGCATCACGCGGACGTGCCCGGATGAAGGTCCGGTGAGTGCGGGTCTCCTCCTCGCGATCCCTGCAGCGAGGTCGATCCTGCTCGGCGCCGAGCTCTCGTTCATGGGGTCGGAGACGTTGAACACCGGGCGCAACTACCACTGGTTCGACGCGCAGAGCCTGCACGCGTCAACGTGGAGACTTCGGCGCGAATACCGGAAGCGCGACGCCGGCGATCGGTTCTTCGCCCCGCACCTGGTGTGAGCCCGGGGCCGGCGCTCTGGGTCGCCGGCCGGCAACGGCGCGCCGGTGACCCGGGTGCGCTGCCGGCGGCGGCAGCCTTCACGAGCACGCCTGGTTGGACGTCCCCGCCTCCGCCCCCGTCACGACGTTGTCGCAGCGCACCACGTTGCCGGTGCTCGAGGCGTCCTGGATGCGGAAGCCGTACCCGGTGGCGTCGACCTGCGCCCGGTTTCCCGTGAACACGTTGCGCTCGCCCCAGCCGGGGGCGGCGACGTGGGTCTGGAAGCCGTCGCGCAGCGCGTGCGTGCCGTCGTTACCGGCGATGGTCCAGGCGTTGCCCTTGACGTCGACCCAGGAGTCCGCGCCGTTGAGACCGGACATGCCCGTCCCGTCGAACACGTTGTCCCGCAGCACGCCCCCGGTCGTGCCCTCCTTGATGTCGATGTTCTCGGCACCCGTGGCCCACACGTGGTTGCCGATCAGCTCGTTGCGGTCGCTGGCGTCGGGCGCGCCGCCCGAGTACCGGTCCCAGTTCGACACCGCCGAGCCGACGTAGATCCCCTCGCCGTACTGCGGGGCCACCAGCCCCGTGTCGTGCACCGAGCACCCGCGTACCACGTTGTCGCTGGAGGAGGAGCGCAGGTGGATGGCCTCCGCCCCGATCTGGGACACGTCCAGCCCGTCGAGCACCGTGTGGGCGGTGTCGTCCAGCATCACCCCCTTGCTCGCCGCGCGGACGGAGAACCCGGTGAGCGCCCAGTGGTCCGCGCCGTCCAGGTGCAGGGCGTAGTGCCCGTCGGGTCCGCCGCCCTCCACGACGGCCGCGGCCCCGCCGCGCAGCGTGCACGGTTCCGCCGCTGTGCAGGCCGTGGTGATGGTGAACGGGTGAGTGCTGGTGTAGACGCCGTCCGCCAGCACGATGGTGGTCCCGGGCCGCGCCTGCGCCAGCGCGTCATCCAGCTCGCCGCTCGTGCTCACCGTCACCGGGGTGGCGCCGTCCGCAACGGGAGTCAGCGTGCTCTCGCCGGGCGCGTAGCCCTGCTCATCGACCACGGTGGGCACTGCAGCAGCCTCGGTGAGCTCTCCCAGGGCACCCTGCTGCTCGCCGGGACGGTCGGGGACGGTCACCGTCGTGCCCTCCCCGCCGCCCGTGGGGCCGGCCGCGCTCGTTGGCACCGGTGGTGCAGGAGCGGTGGGCCCTGGCGTCTGGCGGTCCGTCGGCGGGGGCGCCGGGTCGGCCCGCTGCGCGGGGGTGGGGACAGCAGCAGCCTGCCGTTGGACGGCCGCTGGCACCGCGGCGGGGGTCGCGGCGGCCGCCGTCGCCTCGATCGGGCCGGTCGCCACGGAGACGAGACCGGCGAGGGCGACCGGAAGGGCAAGGAGAGCGGCGAACCGCAGTCGAGGATGACGCATCGCCTCGGCGATCGTCCGGGACGCGGCGAACCTGAGGTGTTTCGGGAGATCGAGCCGGTGGGGGCGGCCGCCGATCGAGAGGTGCGGCCCCTCAGCCGCCGTGCGGAGCCGTGAGCAGGGCGGCGGCGAAGAGCAGCATGCCGAGGGCCATGCCGGCCACGGCCCACCGGAACAGCCGGCGCTCGCCGACGTGGTCGTCCGCCTGACCACGCCGGAAGGCGAGCACGAATGCGACGGCGCCGCCGAGCGTGCCGACGGCACCGAGGGCCGTGAGGATCACACCGACCCGTTGCCCCGCGCGGCGCTGCCCGACTGGCGGACTGCGTCGCCGATCTTCTCGGTGACCTCGGGTGCCACGTCCTGGACGAACGAGCTGGCCCGCTGGCCCACGTCGGCGACCTTCTCCTGCACGCGCGGGTCGTCCCAGACCCGCTTGGCCGAGGCGGTGATCCGGTCGAACTGCTCCCGGCCGGCCCGGGTGCCCAGGACGTAGCCGATCAGGCCTCCCGCCAGGAAGGCTGCCTTGCTGCGCATCGCGATCCTCCTTCGCTCGGCGACCCAGCCTAGGGCGTGCCGCGCCGGACGGCCGTGCGGACGCGGGCGGCATGGGAACATGGGGCCATGGCGATGCGAGAGATCCGCGTGGTGGGCGACCCCGTGCTTCGCACCCCGTGCGAGCCGGTCACCGAGATCGACGACCGGGTACGCGGTCTGGTCGACGACCTTCTCGAGACGGTCGACCACGAGGGGCGGGCGGGCCTGGCCGCCAACCAGATCGGCGTGAGCCTGCGCGCGTTCTCCTGGAACATCGAGGACGAGGTCGGCTACGTCCTCAACCCGGTCCTGGTCGAGGTCTCCGAGGACGAGTACCAGGAGGGTGAGGAAGGCTGCCTGTCCGTGCCGGGCCTGTGGTATCCGACGCGCCGAGCCTGGTACGCGCGCGTCGAGGGCATGGACCTGGACGGATCGAAGGTCGTCGTCGAGGGCACCGAGCTGATGGCACGCGCCCTGCAGCACGAGTGCGACCACCTGGACGGCACGCTGTACCTCGACCGCCTCGAGCGCTCGGTGCGCAAGAAGGCGATGCGCGCCATGCGCGAGCAGCTCGGCTGAGGACCGCCGATTCGGCGCGGCTGCTGGCGTCCCGGCGAGCCATCGGGCATGCTGGGCGCGAGCACCGCGAGTGCGCGCCGGTGACCTCCACGATCGAGGGCGTAGGGGAAGACGACCCCCGATCCAGGAGGACAAGATGGCGAGCCTGACGCGCGGTGTGTTCTTCGTGCACTCAGCGCCCCGCGCCCTGTGCCCCCACATTGAGTGGGCGGCCGGCGGGGTCTTGGGCGTGCGCCTGTCGCTGGACTGGACCCCGCAGCCGGCCGACCCCGGCACGTACCGTGCCGAGGCGAGCTGGCAGGGTGGGGCCGGCACCGGGGCGCGTCTGACCTCCGCACTGCGCGGGTGGGCCCACCTGCGCTACGAGGTCACCGAGGAGCCCAGCCATGGGGTGGACGGCGGCCGGTGGTGCCACACGCCCGAGCTCGGCATCTTCCACGCGCCCATCGACGTGCACGGCAACACCATGCTTCCCGAGGACCGCATCCGGGCCGCCATGGAGAGCCCTGACATGCTGCACGAGCTCGACCTGGCCCTCGGCCGGGCGTGGGACGACGAGCTGGAGCCGTTCCGGTACGCCGGGGCCGGGGCGCCGGTTCGTTGGCTGCACCGGGTCGGGTGAGAGTCAGCCTTCGTCGTCGCCGTTCTCCGACTTGCGCAGCCGCTCCTCGCGTTCCCGCAGCTGCGCCTCCCAGTCCTTGAGCATCTGCTCGTGCTTGGCGTCCGACGCGCGCAGGCCCGCGAGGAACTCCGGATCGTCGTCGGGTCCGCGCGGCGAGCGCTCGTACTCGGGGGACCCCGCGGTCCGGGTTGCCGGCCACGGCACGGGCCGCGGCGCGCCGGACGTCGGGCGACCAGCGATCAGGTAGACGATCGCGCCGACCATCGGGACCAGCACGATGAGCACGACCCAGGCCCACCGCGGCAGGTTGCGCACGGCGTCGCCGGCCTGCACGCAGTGCACGAGGGCGTAGATCATCAGCACGAGCTCGATGATCGCCAGGAAGCGCAGCACGGTGGTCCTCCAGAGTTCTACCGTCGAGCGTACCCGCGGGGGACGCCTCAGGCGCTGGTGACCACCAGGGCCACGTTGTGGCCGCCGAAGCCGAACGAGTTGTTGATCGCCGCGATCGGACCGTGCGGGAGCTCCCGCGGGTTGTCGCGCACCAGGTCCAGGACCAGCTCGGGGTCGGGCGAGGTCACGTTGATCGTGGGCGGGGCGGTGCGCTCGCGCAGTGCCAGGATCGTGAAGATGGTCTCCAGCGCACCGGCGCCGCCCAGCAGGTGGCCGGTCATCGACTTGGTCGCCGAGAGCCGCACGTGGTCCGCGTCGGCCCCGAGGACCTCGCGGATGCTGCGGGCCTCGATGAGGTCCCCGACGACCGTGGAGGTGGCGTGCGCGTTCACGTGCACCACCTCGGACGCCGCGACCTCGGCGTCGGCGAGCGCGGACCGCATGGCCGCGATCTGGCCGCGGCCGCTCGGCTCGGGGGAGGTCATGTGGTAGCCGTCCGAGGACAGACCGATACCGGCGATGCGACCGTGGACCGTGGCCCCGCGGGCTGCGGCGTGCTCGGCGCTCTCCAGGACCACGATGCCCGCGCCCTCGCCGAGCACGAAGCCGTCACGTTCGGTGTCGTAGGGACGCGAGGCGCCCTGCGGGTCGTCGTTGCGGGTCGACAGCGTTCGCGACGCGGCGAACGAGGCGATCGGCATCGGGTGGATGGCCGCCTCGGTACCGCCGGCGACCACGACGTCGGCGCGGCCCGAGCGGATCATCTCAGCGGCGTAGCCGATGGCCTCGGCACCCGAGGCGCACGCCGACACCAGCGCGTGCGCGCCGGCCCGGGCGCCCAGCTCGAGCTCCACGTAGGCGGCCGGGGAGTTCGGCATCAGCATCGGCACCGTCATCGGAAGGACGCGGCGGGCGCCCTTCTCGCGCAGCGTGTCCCACCCCTCGAGCGTCGTCCAGATCCCGCCGATGCCGGAGGACACCACGGCGCCCAGCCGCTCGGGCTCGACGTCCGGGGCTCCGGCATGGGCCCACGCCTCGCGGGTGGCCACGATCGCGTACTGCGCCGAGGGGTCCATCCGCTTGATCTCGGGCCTCGGGAGGACGTCCGCGGCAGGGACCGCGAGCGTCGCCGCGAACGTCACCGGCAGCTGGTAGGTCTCCACCCACGCCGGGTCGAGCGGCCTGGCGCCGGAGGTCCCGGCCAGCACGGCTTGCCAGGTCGAGGCGACATCCCCGCCGAGCGGGGTGGTGGCGCCGAGTCCGGTGACGACGACGTCTCGCATGGGGGATGACCTCCAGGGGTGGTGGGCGCGGCCGCCCACGGGTGGCCCGCCCCGTCGATCGACGGGGCGGGGCTCAGCCGATGGTCAGGACTGGGCGCCGTTGATGTAGGAGACGGCGTCGCCCACGGTTGCGAGGTTCTTGACCTCGTCGTCCGGGATGCGCACCGAGAACTTCTCCTCGGCGAGCGTGACGATGGTCATCATCGACAGCGAGTCGATGTCCAGGTCGTCGGTGAACGACTTCTCGGTCGAGACGGAGTCGGCCGGGAGCCCGGTCTCCTCGCTGACGATCTCGGCCAGCCCGGCCAGGATCTCCTGCTCGCTGTACGCCATGGAGCGCTCCTTGATGGTGGGGAGGACGACGACCGGACGGTCGCCGCGGAACTACGGGAGGACGACGACCTGGGCGGCGTAGACAAGCCCCGCGCCGAAGCCGATCTGCAGGCAGAGGTCGCCGCTGTGGGCCTGGCCCTCGCGCAGCAGACGCTCGACGGCCAGCGGGATGGACGCGGCGGACGTGTTGCCGGTCTCGGCGATGTCCCGGCCCACCACGACGCCCTCGGGGAGCCCGAGCTGCTTGATCATCTGGTCGATGATCCGCATGTTGGCCTGATGCGGGACGAAGACCTGGATGTCCTGCGGCGTCAGCCCCGCGGCCTTGATCGCCTCCAGGGCGACCGGCGCCATCTGCCACACCGCCCACTTGAACACGCTCGCGCCCTCCTGGCGCAGGGTCGGCATCTCTCCGGCCGCGACGGCCTCGGGCAGCGACAAGGTCTGGGTGATCAGTGGCGCCTTGCTGCCGTCGGAGC
This sequence comes from Actinotalea lenta, assembly GCF_030586465.1. GTDB lineage: Bacteria > Actinomycetota > Actinomycetes > Actinomycetales > Cellulomonadaceae > Actinotalea > Actinotalea lenta. Next base: position 2,663,398 of record NZ_JAUQYP010000001.1, on the reverse strand, counting down.
CCCAGACGGTCGGGCCGATGCCGGGGGAGTCCGACGGCCCGACCACGGCAGCGCCGGCGCCGTCGCCGAGCAGGAAGCTGATGGACCGGTCGGTCGGGTCGATGAAGTCACTCATCTTCTCCGCGCCGATCACCAGCACGTGCCGGGCCAGGCCCGAGCGGACCATCGCGTCGGCCTGCCCGATGCCGTAGCTGTAGCCCGCGCAGGCCGCGGAGATGTCGTAGGCGGCCGCGGGCGTGGCACCCAAGCGGTCGGCGAGGATCGCAGCCGCGGACGGGGTCTGGTGGAAGTACGTCACCGTGGACACCAGCACGACGTCGAGGTCCGCACCGGTGAGCCCGGCGGCCTCGAGCGCGGCACGGGCGGCCTGCTCCGAGAGGTCCAGGACGTCGGTCTCGGCGCCTGCGCGACGTCGGGTGGCGATGCCGGTCCGCTGCCGGATCCACTCGTCGGAGCTGTTGATGGGCCCGGCGACGTCGTCGTTGGTCACGACGTTCTCGCCGCGCACCCCGCCCAGGCCGAGGATGCGCGAGTACTGGGGCCCGCTTGCCTGCTGGAGCGTGGTCACGCGATCTCCTTGTGGGCGTGCCGGGTGATGAGGTCGTGCGCGGCGAGAAGGTCGTCGGGCGTCTTCACCGCGACCGTCTCGACCCCGGGCAGGGTACGCCGGGCCAGGCCGGTGAGCACGCCCGCTGGTGCGAGCTCGACCAGCCCCGTCACGCCCAGCTCGACCAGACCCTCGCACACCAGGTCCCACCGCACCGGGGCGACCACCTGCTGGACGAGCCGGTCCAGCGCGGCGCGCCCGTCCGCCGGCATCGCGCGCCCGTCGAGGTCGGAGAGCCAGGGGAGCGCCGGTTCGGCGGCGTCCGTGGCGGCGGCCGCCGCACCGAAGGGCTCAAGCGCCGGCTCCATGAACGGCGTGTGGAACGCACCCGCGACCTGCAGCGGGATGACCCGGGCGCGGGCCGGTGGCGTGTCGGCCAGCGAGGCCAGCGCCTCCAGGGTGCCTGCGGCGACGACCTGGCCCCCTCCGTTGACGTTGGCGGGGTGGGCGCCGGCGGACTCGATCGCGGCCAGCACGTCGGACATGTCACCGCCGACGACGGCGCTCATGCCGGTGGGGACGCGCGCTGCGGCGTCGGCCATGGCTCGGGCGCGCGCACCCACCAGGGTCACGGCCCGCGGTCCGTCCAGGACGCCGGCGACGACCGCTGCGGCGAGCTCACCCACCGAGTGCCCCGCCGTCACGCCCACCAGCTCGGTGGCCGGGCGGCCGTCGAGCACGGCCTCGAGGGTGAGCAGCGACGCGGAGACGATGAGTGGCTGCGCGACCGCGGTGTCCCGGATGGTGTCGGCATCGGAGGTGGTGCCGTGCGCGAGCAGGTCGACCCCTGCGGCCCGGGACAGCTCGCCGAGCCGCTCAGCGAGCGACGGCAGCTCGAGCCACGGCGCGAGGAACCCGGGGGTCTGAGAGCCCTGTCCAGGGCAGACGATGGCGAGCACCTGCCCACTCTGCCCGCCCGAGTCCGGTTCTCCGGCCGACGACGGCCACAAAGAACCTGCGGCTCGTTGTGCGGAACCTACAACCCGTGCTCAGCATCGTCGGGCGTCTTCCAGCCTGCCCACGGCCAGCGCCGTCGCCAGGACGTAGCTCTCGCGTGCGTCGAGCGGGTCCCAGCCGGTGACCTCGGCAACCTTGCGCAGCCGGTACCGCACGGTGTTGGGGTGCACGTACAGCACGCGTGCCGCGGCCTCGAGGGACCGTCCGTGCTCGACGTGCGCCGCGAGCGTCTCGAGCAGGGAGCCGCCGGACTCCCGGAGCGGTCGATAGGCCTGCGTGACGAGCCGCTCCCGCGCCATGGCGTCCCCCACGAGCACCCGTTCGGGCAGCAGGTCGTCGGCCATCACGGGGCGTGGGGCGGACGGCCACGCGGGTGCGGCGCTGAGCGCGGCCAGTGCCGCGGTCGCGGAACGGCCGGCCTCCCCGATGCTGGGCACCGCCGGGCCCAGCACCACGGGACCCGGACCGAACCGGGGCGCGATGTCGGTCGCCGCGACCTTGAGGTCGGCCTCGCCCCCGAGGACCACCACCAGCCGGTCGCCCTGGATGCCCACGAGGGCGTCGCCCGCCGCGCGTCGCGCCGCGCGCCGCAGCTCGCCGACCTGCGGTTCGTCCAGGTGCCGGTCCGAGGTACCGGCCATGACGAGGACGGACCCGTGTCCGGACCAGCCCAGGGCGGACACCCGCGAGCGCAGGGCGTCGTCGTCGTCGCCGCGGACCAGGGCGTCGACGACGAGCGCTTCCAGGCGGGCGTCCCAGGCACCGCGGACCTCGGCGGCCCGGGCGTAGACCTCCGCGGCGGAGAAGGCGACCTCCCGCGAGTATCGGAGCACCGCCTCGCGCAGGTCGCGCTCCGAGCCGGGCGCTGCGAGACGGTCGCTGTGGTCCTCGACGACCTCGACGATGACGCGCACCAGCTGCAGGGTGTGCTGCAGAGAGATCGAGCGCGTCAGCTCCGGTGGCGCGGCCGCGAAGATCTCGCCTGCGCCGTGCGGGGGCGTGCTCGGGTCGGAGAACCACGAGGTGAAGCTGGTGATCCCGGCCTGGACCACCAGGCCCACCCAGGAGCGGTCCTCGGCGGGCAGCGCGCGGTACCAAGGGAGGCTCTCGTCGAGCTTGCGCATGGCCGCCGCGGACAGCAGGCCCGTGCCGTCGTGCAGCCGGCGCAGCGTGTGGGAGTCGCGGTGCGCCGTTGTCGCCATGCGCGCAGCATACGGCTCCGTGCTGCGGCCGGCGCAGCGTCGGTTGTGGGCTGTCCACAACGCGGAGGGGCGGTGCGGCGGGTGGGACGCGGAGGGTCGCAGAGCACGGAGCCGACGTTCGCACCGCGTGCTGAGGCGGTCCGGCGGCTAAGGTCGGGGGCATGGCTCTGCTTCAACGCCTCCGCAGGCTCGTGCTGGGGCCACCGTCGGCGTCCACCGTCGGCACCCGGCGACCGAGCTCTGCGCCGCGGCCCGAAGCCAGCGCGGAGGACCGCCTGCGCGCCAAGCTGGTGGACGACCCGAACGACGCGCGGTCCTTCGCTGCGCTGGTCGAGGTGGTGCGTCGGCGGGCCACCGAGACGCCGGAGGAGGACCCCCTCAGCGCGCCCACCGAGCCCGAGGAGCGGCGACGCGCGGGCGATCTCGCCGTGTGGTCGCTGGCCGAGGAGCTGGCCGGCAACCCCAAGGCGTGGTTCCCGCTGATCGAGCTCGCCCGGCTCTCGGTCGACGACGACCGCGAAGGCGCGCTGCGGCGGCTGGCCACCGCGGCCGAGCGTGACCCGTCCGGCAAGGCCCTGGCGGAAGGCATGTCGGTGCTGCGTGAGGCCGGGCTGCCGGTCGAGGCGCTGGGCCTCGGTGTGGGGCACTGGCGCGTGCGCGAGCAGGACCCCGCCGTGGGTCGGCAGCTCGTGCTGGCGGCGTTGGAGGCCGAGCGCCCCGCCGAGGCGCGGCACCACCTCGACTCGCTGCGGCTGCACCCGGACGACGCCACGGTCGAGGCGCTGCGCGAGGAGCTCGAGCCCGCGATCGAGCGCGCGGAGCGGCGCACCGCGGAGTAGCTGCTCGCGCGGGCGCTGCGCTCGTCACCGTGCGGTGGCCGGTGACCGGTGTGCGGCGCGGCGCTGACGTGTGCCCGAGGTCGCCGGACCGTTGTCCCGCTAGGCCAGGTGGGTGAAGGATGGCTGCGCCTGATCCGGGCACCGATCAAAGGAGATCGATCCATGTCGACAACCACTCGACGAACCAGATCGCTCGGCCTGCTCACCGCCGCAACGCTCGTCCTGGCAGCCGCCGCGCCGGCCGCCGCCGGCGAGCACGGCGTGGGCTGGGGCGGGGGGGACCGCAGCTACGAGCTCACCGTGATGGGAACCACCGATCTGCACGGGAACGCGGTCAACTGGGACTACTTCAAGAATGCCGAGTTCGACGACTCCGCCCACGACGACGTCGGGCTGGCGAAGATCTCGACCCTGGTGAACCAGGTGAGAGCGGACAAGGGGCGGGCGAACACCCTGCTCATCGACGCCGGTGACACCATCCAAGGCACCCCGCTGGACTACTACTACGCCAAGGTCGACCCGATCACCAACGGCACCACCCATCCCATGGCCGCCGCGATGAACGCCATCGGCTACGACGCTGCCGCTCTGGGCAACCACGAGTTCAACTACGGGCTGGACGTCCTGCAGGCGTTCAAGAGCCAGCTCGACTTCCCGCTGCTCGGTGCGAATGCGATCGACGACCGTACCGGCCGGCCGGCGTTCCAGCCCTACGTCATCAAGATGGTCCGTGCCGGACCCGGAGTACCCATCAAGGTCGGCATCCTCGGCCTGACGAACCCCGGCATCGCGATCTGGGACAAGGCCAACGTCGAGGGACGGCTGAACTTCTCCGGCCTGGTGGAGGAGGCGAAGGTCTGGGTGCCCAAGCTGCGCAAGGCCGGCGCCGACGTGGTGATCGTCGCCGCGCACTCCGGTGCGGACACCTCCTCGTCCTACGGTGACGCGCTGCCGTTCCCGGAGAACGCTGCGACGCTCGTCGCCGAGCAGGTGCCGGGCATCGACGCGATCCTGGTGGGCCACGCGCACAAGGAGATCGCCGAACGCGTGGTGGTCAACCAGCAGACCGGCAAGGACGTCGTGCTGTCCGAGCCGCTGAAGTGGGGCGAGCGGCTCAGCGTGTTCGACATCGACCTCACGCTGCACCACGGTCACTGGACCGTCGACGACGTGAGCTCTCAGGTGCTCAACGCCAACACGGTTCCGGAGGATCCTGCGATCGTGTCGCTCCTCGCCGACGACCAGCAGACCGTCGTCGACTACGTGAACTCGGTCATCGGGACGTCCACCGAGGAGCTCTCGGCGGCGACAGCGCGGTACGAGGACGCAGCCGCTCTGGACTTCATCAACTACGTCCAGGCGTCGTCGGTCAAGGCCAACCTCACCGGGGCGGACGCTGAGCTTCCCGTGCTGTCCATCGCAGCGCCGTTCAACCGGGCGGCCTCGATCCCGGCCGGTGACGTGTCGCTGCGCGACATCGCCGGGCTGTACATCTACGACAACACGCTGCTGGGCATCCGGCTCACGGGTGCAGAGGTCAAGGCCTACCTGGAGAAGTCCGCGCAGTACTTCCAGGCCGTGCCCGGCCCCGGGACCTACCCGGCCGACCAGGTCACCAACGCCGTGACGCCCACTGCCCCGAGCGGGACGCCGGACTACAACTACGACGTCATGTTCGGGCTGGACGCACCCCTGACCTACGACATCGACCTGTCCCAGCCGGTGGGGTCGAGGATCGTGGACCTCGCCTACGGCGGCGTGCCGGTCGCCGACGACGCCGAGTTCGTCGTCGCGATCAACAACTACCGCCAGTCCGGTGGCGGCGGCTTCCCCGGCGTGACGACCGCTCCGGTCGTCGACAACCGACTGGTCGAGATCAGGCAGCTGCTGATCGACTGGGTGACTGCGCAGGGGACGATCGACCCGGCCCTGTTCAGCTCGACGAACCCCGACTGGCGGCTCACCTATATGGGTGACCCGCTGACGATCACGCCGTGAACCGAGGGCCGGCCGCCACGGGTTCACCCGTGGCGGCCGGCCCGCGCCGACACCCGCTACGCGTCGCCGCCGGCCATGCCGGACGAGCCCGCGCGCACGTCGTGCAGCGAGTACTTCTCGATCGCCTGCGCGGGGGCCTCCTTGGCGACCTCGCCGCGCTGCGCGAGCATCTGCAGGGCCTTGACCACCATCGACGGGCCGTCGATCTTGAAGAACCGACGAGCCGCGGCGCGGGTGTCGGAGAACCCGAACCCGTCGGCGCCCAGCACCTCGTAGTCGCCGGGCACCCACTTGCGCACCTGGTCCGCGACCAGGTGGTTGTAGTCGGAGGTGGCCACGAACGGTCCGTTCGCGTCGCGGAGCTTCTCGGACAGGTACGCCGTGCGCCGCTCGGCCTCGGGGTGCAGGTAGTTGTGCTCGTCGGTGGCCACGCCGTCGCGGCGCAGCTCGTTCCACGAGGTCACCGACCACACGTCGGCCGACACGCCCCAGTCGGCCGCGAGGAGCTCGGCGGCCTCCAGGGCCCACGGCACACCGACACCGGAAGCCATCAGCTGCACCGTGGGCCCGGCCGCGTCGCTGCGGTGGATGCGGTGCAGGCCCCGCAGGATGCCCTCGACGTCCACGTCCTCCGGCTCCGCCGGCTGCTGCATCGGCTCGTTGTAGACCGTGAGGTAGTACATGACGTTCGGGTCGCGCGGGTCGTCCTCGCCGTACATCCGGTTGAGCCCGTCCCGGACGATGTGCCGGATCTCGTACCCGTAGGCGGGGTCGTAGTGCACCACCGCCGGGTTGGTCTGGGCCAGCAGCGGCGAGTGCCCGTCGGCGTGCTGGAGCCCCTCTCCGGTCAGCGTGGTGCGACCGGCGGTGGCGCCGACGATGAACCCGCGGGTCATCTGGTCACCGGCGGCCCAGAACTGGTCGCCGGTGCGCTGGAACCCGAACATCGAGTAGAAGATGTAGACCGGCACCATCGGCTCGCCCTGCGTGGCGTAGGAGGTGCCCACCGACTGGAAGACCGCCGCTGAGCCGGCCTCGTTGATGCCGGTGTGCATGACCTGCCCGTTCTGGGCCTCCTTGTAGGAGAGCATCAGATCCGCGTCCACCGAGACGTAGTTCTGGCCGAGCGTGTTGAAGATCTTGGCCGTCGGGAACACCGAGTCCAGCCCGAACGTGCGGGCCTCGTCGGGGATGATCGGCACGATCCGGTGGCCGAAGTCCTTGTCCTTCATCAGGTCCTTCAGGAGCCGGACGAAGGCCATCGTCGTGGCCACGTGCTGGTTGCCCGAACCCTTGGCGAGCAGGCTGTACGCCGACTCCGGCGGGAGCTTCACCGGGACGTGCTGGGTGCGGCGCTCGGGGACGAAACCGCCCAGGACCTTGCGGCGGGCCAGCATGTACTGGATCTCCGGCGCGTCCATCCCGGGGTGGTAGTACGGCGCGTTGTACGGGTCCTCGAGCTGCTCGTCGCTGATCGGCAGGTGCAGGAAGTCCCGCAGCTGCTTGAGGTCGTCCTGCTTGAGCTTCTTCATCTGGTGGGTCGCGTTGCGGCCCGCGAACGACGTGCCCAGGCCGTAGCCCTTGACGGTGTGCGCGATGACGACGGTGGGCTGCCCGGTGTGCTCCACCGCGGCTGCGTAGGCCGCGTACATCTTGCGGTAGTCGTGACCGCCGCGCTTGAGCGCCCAGATCTCGTCGTCGGTCATCTTCTCCACGAGTGCCTTGGTGCGCGGGTCGCGCCCGAAGAAGTGCTCGCGGATGTAGGCGCCGTCGTTGGCCCGGAACGTCTGGTAGTCGCCGTCCAGGGTCTCGTTCATGATGTTGACGAGCGCGCGGTCCTTGTCTGCGTTGAGCAGCACGTCCCAGCCGCGGCCCCAGATCACCTTGATGACGTTCCAGCCCGCGCCGCGGAACTGCGCCTCGAGCTCCTGGATGATCTTGCCGTTGCCGCGCACCGGTCCGTCCAGGCGCTGCAGGTTGGCGTTGATGACGAACGTCAGGTTGTCCAGGCCCTGCTGCGCGGCGAGCTGGAGCATGCCGCGGCTCTCCGGCTCGTCCATCTCGCCGTCGCCGAGGAACGCCCACACGCGCTGCTGGGAGGTGTCCTTGATGCCGCGCATGTGCAGGTACCTGTTGAACCAGGCCTGGTAGATCGCCGAGGCCGGGCCAAGGCCCATGGACACCGTGGGGAACTCCCACAGGTCCGGCATCAGGCGCGGGTGCGGGTAGGAGGACAGGCCGCCGTGCGGGCCGGACTTCTCCTGCCGGAACGCGTCGAGCTGCTCCTCGGTGAGGCGGCCCTCGAGGTAGGCGCGGGCATACACGCCCGGCGCGGCGTGGCCCTGGAAGTAGACCTGGTCGCCGCCGCCGGGGTGGTCCTTACCCTTGAAGAAGTGGTTGAGGCCCACCTCGTAGAGCGTGGACACCGACGCGTAGGACGAGATGTGGCCGCCGACCGCGACGTCCGGCCGCTGGGCACGGGTGACCATCACCGCGGCGTTCCAGCGCACCAGCCGGCGGTACAGCCGCTCGGTCTGCTCGTCGCCGGGGAAGTAGGGCTCCTCGTGCACGCCGATCGTGTTGACGTACGGGGTGGTCAACGAGGTGGGGATCGCGACGTTGCGCTCCCGCGCGCGTCGCAGCAGGGACAGCAGGACGTAGCGGGCACGCGGGCCGCCGCGCTCGTCGACGAGCTCGTCGAGGGCCTCGAGCCACTCGCCGGTCTCCTCGGGGTCGAAGTCCGGGACCTGGCTGAGCAGTCCGTTGATCAGCGGCCCGGTCGTCTCTTTCCTCGCCACCAGGGGCACCTCACCTCTCGTCCGTCCCGCGCGCAGCCGGTCGGCCGGCGGGTCTCGGCGCCGCGTGCGCGTCGTCGGCGCGAGCGCGGTCGTCCCATGCATTCTCGTGGGTCCAAAGGCCTGTGTCACACCGGGGTGCACGAACCGGACACCTGAGGTACGAGTCTGGCACTTGCCGGACTGCTGCGGGATGCTGTGGTCTTGAGCCAGTGAGTTCGTGCGACAGGCACGGCATGACCGAGAGGAACCGGCACCGGTGGGATCGACCGCGACGAACGGCGGCCTCCGCCTCGGCTTCGAGCATGGCCAGGTGGTCCAGGAATTCGGCTACGGCGACGACGTTGACGAGCAGATCCGGGCGGACATCGCGGCCGCCACCGGCCAGGACATGGCCGACGAAGACTTCGACGACGTGATCGACGCCGTGGTGCTCTGGTGGCGCGACGGCGACGGCGACCTGACGGACGCCCTGCTGGACGTGTGCACCACCCTGGACGACGGCGGCTTCGTGTGGCTCTTCACGCCGAAGACCGGCCGGCCCGGGACCGTCGTGCACACCGAGATCGAGGAGGCCGCCACGACTGCGGGGCTGCACGCGACGAGCACGGTCGCGATCGGTCCGGCCTGGTCGGGGACCCGGCTCGGGACACGCAAGGGCCGCTGAGGCCGGCCCGCCCGCGGTGTGCCGGGGGTCCCGGGGCGCTGACCTGGGCAGGTAGGCTCCGCATGGGCCTGTAGCTCAGGTGGTCAGAGCGCCGCGCTTACACCGCGGAGGTCGTCGGTTCGAGACCGGCCGGGCCCACTGCCGCCCCCCCGGGCCGTCGGCGCGAGCCGGGTGCGATCGGCTCGCGTCCGTGCCGTCGCGCGGGTTGACTGTGCCCATGCGCTACGTCGACAGCCCTCTGGGCACCAAGGTCTCCGTCATCGGGCTCGGCACCTGGCAGTTCGGGTCCAAGGAGTGGGGCTACGGCTCGGCGTACGAGGAGCGCACGGCCGGCCTCGTCGAGCGCGCCCTGGACAGCGGCATCACCGTGCTGGACACGGCCGAGATCTACGGCACCGGCCGCAGCGAGCGCCTGCTGGGGGCGGCGTTGCGCGAGCGCCGCGAGGAGGCCGTGGTCGCCACGAAGATCTTCCCGGTCTTCCCCATCGCGCCGGTCGTCGAGCAGCGCGCCGTGGCCAGCGCGAACCGGCTGGGCGTCCAGAGGCTGGACCTGTACCAGGTTCACCAGCCGAACCCCGTGGTGTCCGATGCCCGAACGATGGCAGGCATGCGTGCGCTCCAGGACGTCGGGCTGGTGGACCAGGTCGGCGTGAGCAACTACTCCCTGGAGCGGTGGGTGCGCGCCGAGGAGGCGCTGGGCCGGCCCGTGCTGTCCAACCAGGTGCAGTACAGCCTTGCCCACCGCGGGCCCGAGGACGACCTGCTGCCCTACGCGGCCGCGAAGGATCGGCTCGTCATCGCCTACAGCCCGCTGGCGCAGGGCCTGCTGTCCGGGCGCTACTCGGCCGACAACCCGCCGGCGGGGCGGGTGCGGCGGATCAACCCGCTGTTCCTGCCGGAGAACCTCGAACGGGCTGCGCCGCTCCTGGCGACCCTGCGTGAGGTCGCCGACGCCCACGACGTGACGATGTCGCAGGCCGCCCTGGCGTATCTCGTGCACCACCCGGGCGTGGTGGCGATCCCTGGGGCGTCCAGCCTCGAGCAGGTCGAGTCCAACGCCGTCGCGGGCGAGATCGAGCTGGCGGACGACGAGGTCGCGGCGTTGGCCCGGGCGGCGCGGGACTTCCGGCCCGTCACGGGCCGGCACGCGGTTGCGCCCATGGTCCGGGCCGCGCGGGAACGTCGCTGACCTCGGTAGCGTGGGCCGCGTGAGCCCGACCCTCGCCGACGTCGTCGGTCTGCTGGACTCCTGGTTCCCACCGGACACGGCGGAGCCGTGGGACGCGCCCGGCACGGTCTGCGGCGACCCGGCAGCCGAGGTGCGGCGCGTGATGTTCGCCGTCGACCCGACCGCCGCCGTCGTCGACGAGGCCGTCGAGTGGGGCGCCGACCTGCTGGTCACCCACCACCCTCTGTTCTTGCGGCCCGTCCACTTCGTGGCAGCGACCAGCTACAAGGGGGCCCTCGTGCACCGCCTGATCCAGGGCGGCTGCGCGCTGCACGCGGCCCACACCAACGCCGATGCCGCGGAGGAGGGGGTGGCTGACGCGCTGGCCGACCTGATCGGCCTGCACCAGACCCGCCCGCTCGTCCCGCGGCCCGGCACGGCGATGGACAAGATCGTGGTGTTCGTCCCTCGGGAGCACACCCAGGCCGTGCTGGACGCCATGGCCGAGGCCGGCGCCGGAGAGGTGGGCCGCTACAGCCGGGCGGCGTTCCTGGGGGAGGGAACCGGGACCTTCCTGCCCGGGGCGGACGCCAGTCCCGCCATCGGAGCACCCGGGCGGGTCGAACGGGTCGCCGAGCACCGGCTGGAGATGGTCGCCCCGCGCGCCCGCCGCTCCGCCGTGCTGCGGGCCATGCTCGCCGCCCACCCGTACGAGGAGGTGGCTTTCGACGTGCTCGAGCCCGCCGTGCTGCCGTCCTCCGTGGGCATCGGCCGGGTCGGGGCGCTCGCCGAGCCGACCACCCTCCGAGCGCTCGCGCAGAAGGTGGCCGACGCGCTGCCGAGGACTGCGACGGGCGTGCGCGTGGCCGGTGACCCGGGCACGCGGGTGAGGACCGTCGCGGTCGTCGGGGGAGCAGGCGACTCGCTGTTCGATGCCGTCCGTGCGAGCGGTGCCGACGTGTACGTGACCGCCGACCTGCGCCACCACCCGGCCTCGGAGCTGCGTGAACGCGCCGCCCTGGAAGCCGGGACCAGCGACCCGGACCGTGGCACGCCGTACCTGATCGAGGTGTCGCACGCCGCGAGCGAGTGGCCGTGGCTCGTGGGCGCCGCCCGGCGCCTGGAGGCGCAGGCCGCGGCCCGGTGGCCCGGCACTACGGTGGACACCCGGGTCAGCATGCTGCCCACCGACCCGTGGACGTTCCGCCTCGACCCCACCGACCGAGCGACCGGAGGACATCCGTGACCACCGCACCCGTGGCCGACCAGCACCGTCTGCTGGAGGTGCAGGCCCTGGACACCCGCGCCCAGCAGCTCGACCACGCGCGTCGCACCCATCCGCTGCGGGCGAAGGTCGCCGAGATCTCCGAGCGCCTCGACGAGGCGGAGCGAGCAGCCGCCGCGGCCCGCACGGTGGTCGGTGACACGCGTCGCGAGCTGACCAAGGCCGAGGCGGACGTCGAGCAGGTCCGCTCCCGCGCGGAGCGGGACCAGGCCCGGATGCAGTCCGGTGGCAGCGCCAAGGACGTCCAGGCGCTGGCCGGCGAGGTGGAGTCGCTCGCCCGGCGTGCCGAGGCGCTCGAGGAGATCGAGCTCGAGGTGATGGAACGCCTGGAGGCCGCCGAGGCGACCCTGGCCGCGGCGACCGAGTCCCAGGACCGTCTCACCGCGGAGCTGGCGTCCGCCGAGCGTGAGCTCGCGTCCGCCGTGGACGTGCTGGACACCGAGGCGACGCAGGTGGCCGCCGAGCGTCAGCAGAAGGCTGCCGGGCTGGACGCCGGGCTCATGGCGCTCTACGACCGGTTGCGCGGCCAGCTCGGGGGTCTCGCGGTCGCGGCGCTGCGGGGGCGGACCTGCGAGGGCTGCCGGCTCGAGCTGAACCCGAGCGACGTCGCCCACCTGACCGCAGCCCCGCCGGAGCAGGTCGTGCGCTGCGAGGAGTGCGGCCGGATCCTGATCCGTGGATCCGCCCGGTGACCGACGGATCGGCCGAAGGGGCCGGCGACGGGACGCCGGCGCGCCGCCCCACACTGCGCGAGCGGCGCCCGTCGGGCTCGGCGATGCGGTTCGACGACGCCGAGCCCGTGACGTTCGTGCTGGTCCGGCACGGCGAGACCGCGGCGACCGTCGCACGCAGCCTCTCCGGGTCTGGGGTGCCCGGGCCCGGGCTGAGCGCGGCGGGCCGGGTGCAGGCCGCCCGGGCCGCCGATCTGGTGTTCCGGATCGGTCGCGCGCACTGGACGGACCTGCCGCACCCGGATGCCGTGGTCTCCTCACCCATGGTGCGCACCCGCGAGACCGCGACGATCATCGGCCGGCGGCTGGGGGCGCAGGTGCGCGCCGACCGGCGCGCACAGGAGTGCGACTTCGGCGCGTGGGAGGGCCTGACCCCGGACGAGGTCGACGCGGCGTCGCCCGGCACGTTCCGCGCCTGGCACCTGGACCCCGCCGTGCGCGCGCCGGGCGGGGAGTCCCTCGAGGACGTCGGGGAGCGCATGACCGCCCTGCTCGCCGAGCTCACGCCCGACAACCTCGGTCACTCCATCGTGGTCGTCTCGCACGTGATGGCGATCCGCACCGCGCTGGGCCGGCTCCTGCAAGCCCCGCCGAGCGCCTGGCGAGGCATCCGGATCCCGCCCGCGTCGCTGACCATCGTGCGGCGGTGGGCCGACGGGACGGTCGAGCTGGTCTGCGCGGGGACGCCGTCGGACCTGTGAGGACGGCGCCGCGCTCGGCTACCCTTGTCGATGCGGATGAGTCGGCCAGGCGGTCGCGTCGTCGGGCTCCGGCCCGGCGCCGAGGAACGTCCGGGCTCCGCAGAGCAAGGTGGTGGGTAACACCCACCCGGGGTGACCCGCGGGACAGTGCCACAGAGAGCAGACCGCCCCGTCCTCGGACGGGGTAAGGGTGAAACGGCGGTGTAAGAGACCACCAGCGCACCGGGCGACCGGTGCGGCTCGGTAAACCCCACCTGGAGCAAGACCAGACAGGGAGCGTTCGAGGGCTGCTCGTCCGAGCTCCCGGGTAGGTCGCTGGAGGCGTGCGGCAACGTACGTCGTAGATGGATGGCCGCCACCTGTGCAGGGGCAACCGTGCACAGGGACAGAACCCGGCGTACCGGCCGACTCATCCGCCCGACCGCCGCCGACTCGGGCCTCAAGGTGGCGGTCTGCCTGCCGATACGGAGACGACAGCAGCAGACGGTGCGCGACCGTCGGCAGGACGGGGGCAGGATGGGGCAGGCCCGGCCGGCGCGGACGCGGGTCGCGGTCGGCCTGCACTCCCTCGGGGGCGCACTGGCCGTCGGCTTCGCGCTGTGGGTGCTGGCGTGGCCCGCCGCAGGGCCGGCCGTCGGGTGGCGGGCGCTGCTCGCCGCCGCCTACGTGGCGTCGATGGTGAGCGCTGTGGCGAGGTGCCGCAGGTCGGGGTGGCGGCGCGAGGACGTCGCGATGCTCGTGGGGATCCTGAGCTCGGGGGCCGGCTCGGTGTACTGGGCCGTGGTCCTGCTCGGGCTGGACCCCGTCCCGTCGCTGTCCTGGGCGGATCCGCTGTGGACGGCGGTGTTCCCCGCCGTGGTCCTGTCGCTCACGATGGAGATGGCCCGGGGTCGGCTCCCGCAGCGCGACTTCGCGATCGACGCCCTCATCGGCTCGGCGGGCGCGGCGGCGGCCGTGCTTGCGTTCGTCGCCCCGCTCCTGGGCGTGCCGGAGCTCGGTGCGGCGCGACCCGCGGTCCAGGCGGCCGCGATCTACGTCGCTGGTGACGTCGTCCTCGTCCTGCTGGTCGTGACCGCGATCTCGACCTTCGGTGGGCGCCATGCGCCCCACCTGTGGTCCAGGCTCGGCGGTCTTGCGCTGTTCGCGCTCGTCGACGCGCTCACGCTCGTGAGCGGCGGCGAGCAGGGCGTCATGGACGGGCTCTCCCTGCGCTCCGTGGGGCTCCTGCTCGGGTTCATGCTCCTGGAGACGTCGGTAGGTTGGCGCCTGCCGGTGGCCAGTCGACCGATCCGCCGGGGCTCCACCCTCGTGATGCCGATCATGGGGGTGGTGCTCTCGCTCGCCGTTCTGGTCAGCCGGTGGGGGGACACGACCGCGCGCGGCCTGGCCGCCGTCGCGATCGCGATCGCGACGGTGCGGATGGCCTGGAGCTTCCGGGCCGTGGCGGCGCTCGCCGACACGCGACGTCTCGCGCACACGGACGACCTCACGGACCTTCCCAACAGGCGCGGCTTCGCGCGGGCCGCGCGCGAACGGCTCTCCGAGGCGCGCCCGACCACCATCGTCCTGTTCGACCTGGACGGTTTCCAGGACGTCAACGAGGCGCTGGGCCACGGGGCGGGCGACGAGCTGCTCCTGCAGGTCGCCGGACGTCTGCGGGACGTGGTGCGGCCCGACGGGGCGGATGTGGTGGCGCGGTTCGGAGGCGACGAGTTCGCGGCCATGGTCGGCGCTCGTCCGGGTCACGCGGGCGACGAGGACGCCGAGGCGCTGGTCGCTGCCGTGGGCGGTGAGTACACGATCGACAGCATCGCCGTCCAGGTGTCCGCGGCCGCAGGCGTGGTGCATGCGCCGCAGGACGGCAGCGACCTCGACGAGCTGCTGCGGCGAGCGGACGTGGCGATGGTCGCGGCCAAGGAGCGTCGCCTCTCGACGTTGGCGTACACCGAGGAGCTGGACACGCGCAGCCGTGACTGGCTCCGTCGGGTCGAGCAGGTGCGTGCCGCGCTGTCGGGCGGGTGCGTGGAGGTGCACTACCAGCCCAAGGTGGAGCTCGCCACGGGCGAGGTGGTCGGCGTCGAGGCCCTGGCCCGGCTCCGCATCGACCGGGAGCTGTGGATGCCGGGGCGCTTCCTGGAGATCGTCACCAAGGCGGGACTGCTGCCGGCCCTGACCGATCAGGTGCTGGCCACGGCGCTGCGTGACGCGCGCCGGTGGGAAGATGCCGGCTTCCCGCTGTCCGTGGCGGTGAACGTGTGCGCCGCAGGGGTGACCACGGGTCGCCTGCCGCGCGTGATCCGGACTGCCCTCGACCGGGAGGGGCTGCGCGGGTCGTCGCTCGTGGTCGAGGTGACCGAGCACGATCTGCTGATCGACCACGCCAGCGGGCGCGCCGCGCTGGACGAGGTTCGCGCGCTGGGCTCCCAGGTGTCTATCGACGACTACGGCACCGGGTACTCCTCGCTGGCCTATCTGCGTGATCTCCCGGTCGACGAGATCAAGCTCGACCGGACGTTCGTGGCGGCGATGTCCGGGGACCTGCGCGGCACCGAGGTGGTCGAGTCCACGGTCCGCCTCGCGCACCGGCTCGGGCACCGCGTGGTCGCCGAGGGCGTCGAGACCGGGGAAGACCTCGCAGCGGTCCGGGATGCCGGGTGCGACCTCGTCCAGGGATACCTCCTGGCCCGTCCGATGCCGGCCGGCGAGCTCGAGCGGTGGCGCGACTCCTGGCACGCCGGTTCGCTCGACACGCTGGCGCAGCCCGCAGCGCTCGCGGAGGCGGTGCCCGCTCCCCGCGCCCCGGCCGCGCGCCCGGCACCTCAGGCTGTCGCAGCCGAGGCGTCGGTCGCGGGCCGCGACCTCACCTGATCCGGGGCACCGCGCGCCGGGGTCCTCAGGGGGTCGTGGGCAGGCCCTGCTGGACCCACGCGGCGTAGCCGCCCTGGATCTCGTAGACGTGCGTGAAACCGGCGGCGTGCATCGCGTCGGCGACGCCCGGGGACCCCGATCCGGACGCGTCGTACACGAAGT
Organism: Actinotalea lenta; assembly: GCF_030586465.1. Classification (GTDB taxonomy): domain Bacteria; phylum Actinomycetota; class Actinomycetes; order Actinomycetales; family Cellulomonadaceae; genus Actinotalea; species Actinotalea lenta. The sequence continues at coordinate 2,647,418 of NZ_JAUQYP010000001.1, read as the reverse complement.
AGCTCGCCGAGGGATCCAGGGAGGCGACCGCGGATGCGGCATCTGCGGCGGTCGCCTCGACGTTGACGGCCCCCGGAACGTGGCCTTGCGCGAAGTCGGCCGCGGGCCGCAGGTCGAGAGGGACGAACGACGGGTCGTTCGCGTGGGTGCGCAAGAGCTCGTAGGCGCCCTGAGGGATGAGGGGGATCACCGGTGACCCGAGCTTCTCGGCGTCCGGTGCGCTGACGCTGACACCGAAGTCCGCCTGGAGCCGCTTCTCGAGCTCGGCCTGAGTGAGCATCCCGCCGGAGAAGTCCACCAGCGTGCCGGTGGCGTCGTAGAACGCCGTGACCGGCAAGCCCTGGGATCCGAACGAGGACCACAGCTGCGAGGGCGGGTTGCCCCCGATGTCCGCGGCGAGGGCGAAGCCTGCTCCGGCGAGGTCGAACCGGCGAGCCATCGCGGCGCCGTCGCCCGGGTCGGAGGTGTTGACACCGACGAAGGCGACCTTGCCGTCGGTGGCCTTGGCGACCTGGACGAAGCCGGGCAGCTCCTCGTTGCAGTACACGCACCAGGAGGCGAAGAAGTTGACCACGACCGGCGTGCCGGCGAAGTCGGCGAGGCTGACGGTGCTGTCGTCGAGCAGCCCGGGTAGCCGGAAGTCGTCCCGGGCGGCGCTGTACTGCGTCCCGTTGGCGTCCGCGGTCGGGGCGCTGCCGCCGGCGCCCAGGGCCAGGGCGGCGACGACGCCGAGGATGGCGACCCCGATCGCGCTCACGGCGCCGATCCTGAGCCTGCGCTGGCGTTCGGCCCGGGCCTTGGCGGCCGCGCGCTCGGCGTGCCACGCCTCGCGCTGCTCGGCGCGGGTCATGCGCTTGGTGCTTGCCATGGGAGCTGCCTTTCCGATCAGCCGAGCCCGAGCAGGCCGCCGAGGCCGACTCGGGACAGGACGGACTGGGTGAGGGTGGTGACGAGGGACATCCGGTTGAAGGCGAGGAGCACGCCGAAGGCGGCGAGCACCACGGCGGACGTCACGGTGATCCCGAGGAAGTGTCGCTTGACGAACGCGAACGTCCCGGCGAGTCGGTCGAGAGCCAGCGCGGCCGCGAGGAACGGCGTCGCCAGACCCACCGAGTAGGCCACGAGCATCGCGGTGCCGCGGGCGACGTCGCCGCTGCCGGCCGCGAACGCGAGGACGCTCGTGAGCACCGGGCCGATGCACGGCGTCCAGCCGAACCCGAACGCGACTCCGGCCACGGGTGCCGCGAACGGCCCGAAGCGGTCGAGCGAGGGGTGCCAGCGCTTCTCCTGGTAGAGCCAAGGCGCCTTGAGCACGAGCGAGGCGAGCAGGAACAGCGCCATGGCGAGCACGACGAGGCCCGAGACGCGCGTGAGGGTCTCCCGGTGTCCCAGGAGCGTCGAGCCGACCGCGGTCACGGACAGCCCGAGCAGGACGAACACGGCGCCGAACCCGGCGACGAACCCCAGGGACGTCGTGAGCGTGCGACGCAGCTGCGAGCGGCCGCCCTCCTGGACCGAGGTCACGCTGAGCCCGGTCACGACCGAGACGTAGGCGGGGATGACGGGCAGCACGCACGGTGAGAGGAAGGAGACCAGACCGCCGAGGAACGCGCCGAGCAACGTGAGGTCGACGGGTGTCACGTGGGGTGCACCTCCGCCACGGTCACGACGGTGGCGGCCCGGGGAGCGGTCGACAGGAGTGGCATGGCGTCAGTCAATATACCCCCTGGGGTATACGACGCACTGATAGAGGGGATCCGCGCCGTGGGCCTGGGGTCAGCCCTGCTCGCGGTAGGCCAGCGCGGCGGCGCCGATGATGCCGGCGTCGTTGCGCAGCGTCGCCGGGACGATGGGCGTGCGCAGGTCCAGCAGCGGCAGGAACTTGTGGTGCTTCTTGCTCACCCCGCCGCCGACCACGAAGAGGTCCGGCCAGAGGAGGTCCTCGAGGGTGCTGAAGTACTTCTGCAGCCGCTTGGCCCACTGCTCCCAGGTCAGGTCGTGGCGCTCGCGGGCGCTGTCGGCGGCACGGCGCTCGGCGTCCTTGCCGTCGATCTCCAGGTGGCCGAGCTCGAGGTTGGGCACCAGAGTGCCGTCGACCACCATGCACGTCCCGATCCCCGTGCCCAAAGTGACCACGAGCACCGTGCCGCGCTGGTTGCGCGCGGCGCCGTAGTGCGCCTCGGCATACCCGGCGGCATCGGCATCGTTGACCGCGTGCACCAGGCGGCCGGTGGCCCTCGCGACGACGTCTTCGACGTTCGTGCCGATCCAGGAGTCGTCGACGTTCGCGGCACTGCGCGCCACACCGTGCTGGATCACGGCCGGGAAGGTGACTCCGATCGGTACCTCGGTGGGCAGCTCGAACGACGCCACCACGTCGGCGACCGTCTGTGCCACCGCCTCCGGGGTGGCCGGCCGAGGTGTGGCGATGCGCACCCGGTCGGCGGCGAACTCGCCGACGACGAGGTCGACCGGGGCACCCTTGATGCCGCTGCCGCCGATGTCGATTCCGAACGCGCCGGGCGCCGAGCGCACGGCGCTGTCGAGGGTCTGGGTGCTCATGGCAGCGTCAGGATCTCCGCTCCGGTCTCGGTGACGACGATGGTGTGCTCGAACTGGGCCGAGCGGCTGCGGTCCGCGGTGACCACCGTCCAGCCGTCGTCCCACATCTCCCACGTGTGACTGCCGAGGTTGAGCATCGGCTCGATGGTGAACACCATGCCGGGCTCCATCACCTCGTCGTGGTACGGCGCGGAGTCGTAGTGCGGGACCACCAGCCCGGAGTGGAACGACTCCCCGACGCCGTGCCCGGTGAAGTCGCGCACCACGCCGTACCCGAACCGCTTCGCGTACTTCTCGATGACCCGGCCGATGACGTTGATCTGCCGCCCGGGGGCCACGGCCTTGATGCCGCGCATCATCGCCTCGTGCGTCACCTCGGCGAGCCGGCGGGACTCGTCGTCGACCTCGCCCGCGAAGAACGTCGCACAGTTGTCGCCGTGCACGCCGTCCAGGTACGCGGTGATGTCCACCTTCACCAGGTCGCCCTCGGTCAGCACCGTGGAGTCCGGGACGCCGTGGCAGATCACCTCGTTGACCGAGGTGCACAGCGACTTCAGGAACGGCACCTGGTTGGGGTGCGGCTGGTAGCGCAGCGTGGAGGGGTAGGCGCCGTGGTCGATCATGAACTCGTGCCCGATCCGGTCCAGCTCGTCCGTGGTGATCCCGGGCTCGACGTGGCGGCCCACCTCGGCCAGCGCCTGGGCGGCGATCCGGCCCGCTGCCCGGATCCGTTCGATCGTGTCGGGATCCTTGACGTCCGGGCCGCCGGTGCGTTCGCGGTCGCGACCGACGTACTCCGGGCGCGGGATGTGCAGCGGCACGGTGCGGGTCGGGGACACCGTGCCGGGAACGAGCGTGCCCCTCGGCGCGTGCGTGGCTGGCATGGCTGGCAGTCTACGGAGGGCAAGCACCAGGCGAAGTCCGGAGGTCCAGGTGGAGGAGTACTGGTACAACACCGAGACGAAGCAGGTCGAGGTGGGTCGGCAGAGCCCGTGGACCAAGCTCATCGGCCCGTACCCCACCTACGAGGCTGCGCAGCACGCGCTCGAGACCGCGCACGAGCGCTCGGAGGCGTGGGACGAGCAGGAGCGGGAGTGGCGCGAGAAGTGATCCTCACCCCGCCGGGGTGAGCACCACCTCGAGCGCTCGGTGATCGGCTCCGTGCGGGGGGCGGAGCACTGCGGCGCGCTCCACGGTCCACACCGACGGGTCGACGAGGACGTGGTCGATCGGCGTCCCCAGCCAGCGGGGCAGAGCGGTGGGCCAGGTCGCCACACCGGCGTCACCCGCCACGGACGCCGCGTCCACGCACCCGTCCAGCAGGTCGAACGCCGGGTGGTCGAGCGTCGCGTTGAAGTCCCCCACGACGATCCCCTCGGGTCGGCTCGAGCATGCCGCGACCGCCGCCCGGGTGGACGTCCGCCACCGCGTCAGCGTCGGGTCGACCGGTGCCGTGGTGTGCACGAAGGTCAACGGCGGCCCGGAGCCGGCCACGGCGAACGTCGCGGCCGGCCCGCGCTGCACCACGCGGTAGCGGCCCAGGTGCTGGGCCACCAGGGCGGCGGTGGACGGGTTCGTGCCGCCGGACAGCACCTCCGCCAGGACCCGGTAGTGCAGGCCCTGCGCGGCGAGCATCGCCTGCGCGCGCTCCGCCGTGGCCCGGCTCGTCTCCGGTAGCGCCACGACGTCGGCCCGGCGCTCGGCGACGAGGCCGGCGAGCGCGGCCGCCGGGACCTTGCCCTGCGTGTTCAGCTCGAGGACGACCGTCCTGCCCGGTCCGGCGGGTGCCGGCTCTGCGCCGGTGACCCCGGAGAGCCCCCGCGCGGTCAGGACGGCCACGTGGCCGACGGCGACCAGCACGCACCACACCACCACCCAGGCCCAGGTGCGGGTGGCCTTGCGGCCGGCTGCCGGCGCTCGTCGGCGCCGGACCAGCAGAACCACGCCGGCGGCCAGGGCGAGCAGGAGTGCACCGGTGGCCATCAGCCCACGCACCGCGATCGCGTTGGCGATCACCGGGACCCCCGACAGCCCGAACACCTGTGGCCACACGGCCAGGGCCGCGACCGCGAGAGCGCCAACCGCCGCGAGCACTCGGCGCAGCAGCGGGCCGTTCACTCGGCGAACGAGTGCTCCGGGCCGGGGAACGTGCCCCGGCGGACCTCGTCGGTGTAGCGACGCACCGCACCGTCGAGCGCGCCGCGCAGGTCCGCGTACCGCTTGGCGAACCGCGGGGACCAGTCACCGAGCCCGGCCATGTCCTGCCAGACCAGGACCTGCCCGTCGCAGTACGGGCCGGCGCCGATACCGATCGTCGGCACGTCGAGGATCTCCGTGACCCGTTGTGCGAGGGAGGCCGGCACCATCTCGATCACCACGGCGAAGACGCCGGCTTCCTGCAGCGCCATCGCGTCGTCGCACAAGGCGTCGGCGGCCTCGGGTCCACGGCCCTGGACCCGCTTGCCCCCGAAGGCGTGCTCGGACTGCGGAGTGAAGCCGAGGTGACCCATCACCGGGATGCCCGAGGACGTGAGCAGCTCGACCTGAGCGGCAACCCGCCGCCCTCCCTCGAGCTTGACGGCGCGCGTGCCGGACTCCTTGATCAGCCGCACCGCGCTGGCCATGGCCTGCTCCGGGGACGCCTCGTAGCTGCCGAACGGGAGGTCGGTGACCACGAGCGCACGTCGCGTCGCGGCGACCACGGCGCGGGCGTGGTGGATCATCTCGTCCAGCGTCACCGCCAGGGTGTCGGGCCGTCCGAGCACCACGTTCGACAGCGAGTCGCCGACCAGCAGGACGTCGGTCCCGACCTGGTCGAAGATCTGCGCCACCATCGCGTCGTACGCGGTGAGCATCGTGATCCGCTCGCCGCGTTCCTTGGCCTGGCGCAGATGGTGAGTGCGCACCGGGTGCACGGCCTCGGGGGTCTGGCTGGTCATGGACGTCACCCTAGCCTCGGGGCCCGGCGCGGGCGGTGCCGCACGACCGGTCTGGTGCGGCAGGATGGGCCCATGGACAGGCAGCAGGACTTCGTGCTCCGGACCGTCGAGGAGCGGGACATCCGCTTCATCCGGCTGTGGTTCACCGATGTGGCGGGCATCCTCAAGTCGGTGGCGATCGCCCCGGCCGAGCTCGAGTCGGCGTTCACCGAAGGCATCGGCTTCGACGGGAGCGCCATCGAGGGCCTGACCCGGGTGGTCGAGTCGGACATGCTGGCCAAGCCCGACCCGTCCACGTTCCAGGTGCTCCCGTGGCGTGGTGAGCGGCACGGTACCGCGCGGATGTTCTGCGACATCCAGACGCCCGACGGCGAGCCGTCGGCGGCGGACCCGAGGTGGGTGCTCAAGCGCACCCTGGCCAGGGCGAGCGACCAGGGCCTGATGTTCTACGTCCACCCGGAGATCGAGTTCTACCTGTTCGAGAACCCGGCCGAACCGGACCTGCCGTTGGTGCCGGTGGACTCCGGCGGCTACTTCGACCATGTCCCGCGCGGCACCGGGCACGACTTCCGCCGCGCCGCGATCTCCATGCTGGAGTCGATGGGCATCTCGGTGGAGTTCTCCCACCACGAGGCCGGTCCCGGCCAGAACGAGATCGACCTGCGCTACGCCGACGCGTTGACCACGGCGGACAACGTGATGACGTTCCGGACCGTCGTCAAGGAGGTTGCGCTCGAGCAGGGCCTGTACGCGTCGTTCATGCCCAAGCCGATGGCCAGCCAACCCGGGTCGGGGATGCACTCCCACCTCTCGCTCTTCGAGGGGGACCGTAACGCGTTCCACGAGCCCGGCGCCGCGATGGAGCTGTCGGCCACCGGCCGCAAGTTCATCGCCGGGCTGCTGCACCACGCCGCGGAGATCACGGCGATCACCAACCAGTACGTGAACTCCTACAAGCGGCTGTGGGGCGGGTCGGAGGCCCCCAGCTACATCTGCTGGGGGCACAACAACCGGTCGGCCCTGGTGCGCGTGCCGCTGTACAAGCCGGGCAAGGGCAACTCGAGCCGCGTGGAGTACCGGGCCGTGGACTCCGCGGCCAACCCGTACCTCGCGTTCGCGGTGCTGCTCGCCGCCGGCATGAAGGGCATCGAGGAGGGCTACGAGCTGCCCGACGGCGCCGAGGACGACGTGTGGGAGCTCACCGACGCCGAACGCCGCTCGCTGGGCATCGAGCCGCTGCCGGGCTCGCTCGAGCAGGCCGTGCAGGTGATGGAGCGCTCCGAGCTGGTCGCCGAGACGCTCGGTGAGCACGTGTTCGACTACGTGCTGCGCAACAAGCGCGAGGAGTGGGAGGCCTACCGGGCGCAGGTCACCCCGTTCGAGCTGAAGCGGTACCTGCCGGTGCTGTGAGGCGCGCCTGCGCGGAGGGGGCGGCCGGATGAGCCCCGACGGCCCCGACACCCGACCCCCGGCGAGCCTGCGCGCCCGCCTGACCCGCGCCGGCTTCGTCGACACCGAGCGCGCCCAGCGGCTGCTGGCCGACCGCGACCTCGTGGGGCTGCTCGGCGAGGTGGGCGACGGGCTGATCGACCTGCTGGGACGTGCGGCGTCACCCGACGAGGCCCTGCTGGCCGCGACGCGCCTGGCAGCCGTCGCCGAGCCCTACCGTGCGCGGGTCCGCGAGCTGCTCACGACCGCGGGCGACGCCCAGCGGCGCCTCGTGGCGGTGCTCGGTGCGTCGGGCGCGCTCGCCGACCACCTCGTGCGGCACCCGGTGGACCTCGACGTCCTCGAGGCGCCCAGCCCGATCGGTGCGGACCCGGCCGTGGTCCGGGCCGAGATGCTCACGGCCGTGGGCGCCGACCCGGGCGCCGCCGCACCCGTCGCGGAGCTGCCAGGAGCCGAGGGGACCGATGCGATGCGCCGGGCGTACCGGCGCCGGCTGCTGGCGATCGCGGCCGCGGACCTGGTCAGCGACGAGCCGCTGTCGCTGCTGCCCGCGGTGGGATCCGCGCTGGCCGACCTGGCAGCGGCGGCGCTCGAGGCCGGTCTCGCCGTGGCGCGAGCGGACCTGCCGGATCACGGCGCCGGGGCACGCCTGGCCGTGCTGGGCATGGGCAAGACCGGCGGACGTGAGCTGAACTACGTCTCCGACGTGGACGTGATCTACGTCGCCGAGCCCGCCGGCGGGGTGGCCGAGGACGAGGCGCTCGCGGTGGCCGCGAAGCTGGCGACGGGCATGGCCCGGGCGTGCTCGGCGCCGTCCGGCGAGCCGGCCTTGTGGCCGGTCGACGCGGCGCTCCGACCGGAGGGCAAGCAGGGGCCGCTGGTCCGCACCGTCGCCAGCCATCTGGCCTACTACGAGCGATGGGCCAAGACCTGGGAGTTCCAGGCGCTGCTCAAGGCGCGCGTGGTGGCGGGGGACCGCGAGGCGGGCCGGGCGTACACCGAGGCGATCTCCCCGCTGGTGTGGCGTGCGGTGGAGCGCGAGCACTTCGTCGAGGACTCCCAGGCGATGCGGCGGCGTGTGGAGGAGCACGTCCCGCCGTCGGAGGCCGACCGACAGCTCAAGCTCGGGCAGGGTGGCCTGCGCGACGTGGAGTTCACCGTCCAGCTCCTTCAGCTGGTGCACGGGCGCTCGGACGAGTCGATCCGCTCCCCGCACACGCTGTCCGCGCTGCAGGCCCTGTCTGCGGGCGGGTACGTCGGCCGGGACCATGCAGCGCGCCTGGCGGTCTGCTACCGGCTGCTCCGGGTCCTGGAGCACCGCATCCAGCTCTCGCGGCTACGGCGCACGCACCTGATGCCGTCAACAGAGGCGGACCTGCGGCGACTTGCGCGGTCCGCGGGGATGTCGAGCGCTGCCGAGGTGAGCGAGCGCTGGCGATCCGTGCGCCGCGAGGTGCGGCACCTGCACGAGGAGCTGTTCTACCGACCGCTGCTGCCCGCGACCGCGAGCCTGAGCAGCGAGGAGGCCTCGCTGTCTCCCGAGGCCGCCAAGGTGCGGCTCCAGGCGATCGGCTACCGCGACCCCGCCGGTGCGCTGCGCCACATCCAGGCCCTGACCGAGGGAGTCAGTCGTCGAGCCGCCATCCAGCGCCAGCTGTTGCCCGTGCTGCTCGGCTGGTTCGCCGACGGTGCGGACTCCGACGCCGGCCTGCTGGCCTTCCGGCGGTTGTCCGACGAGCTCGGGTCGACCCATTGGTACCTCAAGCTGCTGCGTGACTCGGGGGTCGCTGCGCAGCGCCTCGCTCACGTGCTGTCCACGTCGCGGTACGTCGCCGATGCGATCGCCCGGTCGCCGGAGTCGGTGCGCTGGCTGGACGAGGACGCCGAGCTCGCCCCGCGGGACGCCGGGCGGCTGTGGGCCGAGGTCGACAAGGTGCTGACCCGTCAGCACGACGCCGACGAGGCTGCGACGCTGCTGCGCGCGGTGCGTCGACGTGAGCTGGCTCGCACGTCGGTGGCGCAGGTGCTGGGCCGCACGGACGTGGTCGCGGCGGCGGGGGCCATGACGGCCGCCGCGGAGGTCGCGCTCGCGGGCGCGCTGCGGATCGTGGAGTACGAGGCAGAGCACTCCGACGACGGCCTGCTCACCCGGATGGCGATCATCGCGATGGGGCGGTTCGGCGGCCGCGAGATGGCGTACGGGTCGGACGCCGACGTGCTCTTCGTGCACGACCCGCTGCCGGGTGCCGACGAGCCTCGCGCGCAGGCACAGGCCACGGCGCTGGCGACCAGGATCCGCGCGTTGCTGGGTCAGGTGGGGGAGGAACCCTCGCTGGAGGTCGACGCGGACCTGCGTCCGGAGGGCCGCAACGGACCGCTCGTGCGCTCGCTGGGCTCCTACGCGGAGTACTACCAGCGCTGGTCCTCCCCGTGGGAGAGCCAGGCGCTGCTGCGCGGTCGCGCGGTGGCGGGGGACCCGGGGCTGCGGGAACGCTTCGAGGCGCTCGTCGACCCGCTGCGCTACCCGGCCGGGGGTGCCGACGCGGCCGTCGTCAGGGAGGTCCGCCGCCTCAAGGCGCGGATGGAAGCCGAGCGCCTCCCGCGTGGGCTGGACCCCTCCCGGCACCTCAAGCTCGGGCGGGGTGGGCTGAGCGACGTCGAGTGGACCGTCCAGCTGCTCCAGCTCCAGCACGGCCACCACGTCCCGGAGCTGCGCACGACCGAGACCCTCCCGGCCCTGGCGGCAGCGGCGCAGGCGGGGCTCCTGTCTGCCGACGACGAGGAGCAGCTGCGCGAAGCCTGGTTGCTGGCTTCCCGGCTGCGCGACGCGATCGTGCTGTGGACCGGGCGCACGACCGGGCGCCAGCTCGACGTCCTGCCGCACGAGCGGCTCGCGCTCATGGGGCTGGCGCGGCTGCTCGGCTACCCGCCAGGGTCCGGCTCGGAGCTGGAGGAGACGTACCTGCGGCTCGGACGGCGTGCGCGCGCCGTCGTGGAGCGGGTGTTCTACGGCTGAGGGCCGTCAGGGCTCGCGCGGCGGGGCGGGTCGCGCGCCCACCCGCGGACCCTCGATCCGGGGGCAGGCGTCGACCACGACGGCGAGCCCGGCCTCCCGTGCGCGCTGCTCGGCGTCGGGGTCGCCGACGCCCAGCTGGAGCCAGACGGCCCCCGCCCCCACCGCGATCGCGTCGTCGATCACCTGGCCGGCGAGCGAGGAGTTCACGAACACGTCGACGACGTCGACCTGCCCGGGGACCTCCGCGAGGGTGGCGTAGCCGCGCTGACCGTGCACCGTCTCGGCCTTGGGGTGCACCGGCACGACAGTGTGCCCGAGGTCCTGGAGGTACGCGGACACCCCGTAGGCGGCGCGCGAGGTGTTCGTGGACAGGCCGACCACGGCCCAGCGGCGCGGCCTGGTCAGCAGCGAGGCGATGACCTGCGGGTCGTTCTGCATCCGCACAGCCAATCACGCGACGGCGGGCCGGACCACGCAGGTGCGCGCCGGTCGAAGGGAGCACGGCGGCCCACGCGGCCGGCGCCGGCCCCGGACCCGTTGCCGTCCGGATGCCGGACGCCCGTGCGGGCCGTGACGTCTGGGCCGCCCTTCGCCGCGTGGGCCGCCCTTCGCCGCGTGGGTGGGGCCGGGCGGAGGCGGGCGGTCAGGGCATGAGGTCGCCGACGTGGTCCAGGCGCGCGAGGACCTGCTCCCAGGTGAGCTGGTCCAGGTCCGGGCCGACCTCGTCCCAGGTCCGCGGCGCGGCGACGGTGGGGTGCTCGCGCCCGCGCATCGCGTACGGGGTGATCGTGGTCTTGGCGGGATGGTTCTGCGACCAGTCCAGCAGCACCTTGCCGGGGCGGGAGGTCTTCTTCTGCGTCGCCACCAGCAGGTCCGGGTGGGCGGAGGCCAGCTCGCGCGCCAGGTCCCGGGCGTAGGCGTGCACCGCAGTCGCGGCGCGTGAACCGTCGAGGGTCGCGTACAGCTGCATGCCCTTGCCGCCGCTCGTGACGGGGACCACCTCGGTCAGGCCGTCGTCGGCGAGCCGCTCGGCGATCAGGTGCGCCGCCTTCGCGCAGCCGACCAGTCCTGCGCCCGGACCGGGGTCGAGGTCCACGACGAGCCTGTCCGGCGCGCGCACGCCCCCGCGGGGCCCGACCCGCCACTGCGGGGTGTGCAGCTCGATCGCCCCGAGGTTCGTGGCCCAGACCAGCGCGGGCAGCGAGTCCAGGACCGGCAGGTCCAGCACGGTGCCGTCGTCGTCCCCGGGGCTGGCCGGGAGCCAGTGGTGGCGCACCCAGCGTGGTGTGCCTGCGGGCACGTTCTTCTCGAAGAACCGGTCGGCCGCCACGCCGTCCGGGTAGCGCACCCGGGTCACCGGACGGTCGGCGAGCTGCCGCAGGAGCACCGGCGCGACCTGCGTGTAGTACTGCAGCATCTCGCCCTTGGTCGTCCCCGTCGCGGGCCACAGCACCTTGTCGAGGTTGCTCAACCGGACCCGTCGGCCCTCCACCTGCACCCACTGCTCCGTCACGCTCGACCGCCCCCGGCCGGCGCGCCCCATCGCCGGGGGTCTTCATGCAGGTCATGTGGCCTGCCGGGGTGGCGAGCGCGGCGCATGTGGACCATCCTGCCCAGAAGAGGACACGACGGGCACCCCGCGGGCGCCAAGGAGGGACCTCATGCGCGCGATCTGGAAGGGCGCGGTGGCCTTCGGGCTGGTCAACGTCCCGGTCCGGCTGTACGCCGCGACGGGTGAGCACAGCGTGGCGCTGCACCAGGTGCACGAGACCGACGGCGGCCGGATCCGGTACCGCAAGGTCTGCTCGATCGACGGCGAGGAGGTCCCGGCGGACCAGATCGTCAAGGGCTACGAGACCGACGACGGCCAGATGGTCGTGCTCACCGACGAGGACCTCGAGGCCCTCCCGCTGAGCGCCGGGCGGGAGATCGGGGTGCAGGGGTTCGTGCCCGAGACCCAGGTCGAGCCCATCACGCTCGGGCGCACCTACTACCTCGAGCCCGATGCGGCGGCGGTGAAGCCGTACATCCTGCTGCGCGAGGCCCTGCAGTCCACCGAGCGCGTCGCGCTGGTCACCGTTGCGCTGCGGCAGCGCGAGTCGATGGCGGTGCTGCGGGTGCGCGGCGACGTGATCTGCCTGCAGACGCTGCTGTGGCCGGACGAGGTGCGCGACGCGGACTTCGGCGTGCTGGGCACCGAGGTCGAGATCAAGGACGCCGAGCGGACCATGGCGTCGTCGCTGGTCGACTCGATGGCGATGGACCTGGACCCGTCGCAGTTCTCCGACTCCTACGCCGACGCGCTCGAGGCGGTCATCGCGGAGAAGGTCTCCACGGGCGAGGTCGTCTCCGCGCCGGCCGCCGAGGGCGGCGAGTCCGGTGGAGAGGTCGTCGACCTGCTCTCCGCCCTCCAGCGCAGCGTCGAGAAGGCCCGGGCGGACCGCGGCGAGACCCCCAAGGACGAGGGCGGCACGAAGAAGAAGCCCGGCCGCCGCCGGGCGTCCTGAGTGGGGGTGCACCCGGGCGGCCCCGCGCCCGGCCCGGCCGACGAGCCGGGCCGCGACGAGGTCGTCTCGACCCTGCACCGGATCTCGTTCCTCCTGGAGCGCGCCCAGGCCGCCGAGTACCGCGCCGCGGCGTACCGGCGGGCAGGGGACCGCGTCCGTGACCTCGACGCGGGTGCCTGGGCCGAGCTCCGGGGGACGGGTGCCTGGACGGGCCTGCCGGACGTCGGGTCGAGCACGGCGGCGGTGATCGTCGACGTGCTCGCCGGTCGGACGCCGGAGGCGCTCGCCGCGCTCGAGTCGGACCTGGCGCGGCGCCTGGCAGGCGCCACCGACGCCGGCCGCGAGCTGCGCGGCCGTCTGCGCGGCGACCTGCACGCACACAGCGACGCCAGCGACGGCGCGACCCCCATCGCGGACATGGCGCTGGCGGCGGTCCGCATCGGCCACGAGTACCAGGCGATCACCGACCACTCGCCGCGGTTGACCGTCGCGCACGGCCTGTCCGCCGACCGGCTCCGGGCACAGATCGCCCAGGTCGCCGCCATGAACACGGTGCTGGACTGCGGCGACCGGCCGCTGCGGCTGCTGACGGGGATCGAGGTGGACGTGCTCGCCGACGGTGGCCTGGACCAGGCACCGGGGCTGCTGCGCGAGCTCGACGTCGTGGTCGCCTCGGTGCACTCGCAGCTGCGGATGGACCGGGCGGCGATGACGCGACGGATGGTCGCGGCCGTCTCGAACCCCGCCACCGACGTGCTCGGGCACTGCACGGGCCGCCGGGTGCGCGGGCGTCCGCGCCCACCGAGCGAGTTCGACGCCGAGGCCGTGTTCGCCGCGTGCGCGGAGCACCACGTGGCGGTCGAGGTCAACGCCCGCCCCGACCGCCAGGACCCGCCCGACGAGCTCATCGCGGTCGCCGCGCGGGCCGGCTGCCTGTTCAGCATCGACTCCGACGCGCACGCCCCGGGTCAGCTCGACTGGTTGGTGGACGGCTGCGACCGGCTGGCCGTGCACGGCGTGGACCCGGACCGGGTGGTCACCACCTGGCCCGTCGGCCGGTTGCTGGAGTGGACCCACCGGCACTGAGCGCCCGCCCGGCCGGTCGTCGGGCGCGGGCCGGTCAGCGCGGGCCGGTCAGCGCGCCGGCAGGGTCAGGACGAACGTCGCCCCTCGCCCCGGCCCTGCGGACCGAGCCACCAGGTCGCCGCGGTGCGCCCGCGCGATCCCGCGGGCGATCGTCAGGCCGATCCCGGACCCCTCACCGCGCGCTGCGCCCGGCACCCGGTAGAAGCGCTCGAAGACCCGCTCGAGGTCCTCCGGGGCGAGCCCGACGCCCTGGTCCGTCACGCTCACCCGGACCGACGCGCCCTCGGCGGCTGCCTCGACGCTCACGGTGCCTTGGCCGGTGGCGCGCGCGGCGTTGGTCAGCAGGTTGGTGAGCACCTGGCCGATGCGTTCCTCGTCGGCGACCGTGGGTAGCGGCGCCACGGCGTGCACCCGCAGCTCGACGCCCTGCTCGGCGAGCTGCGGGGCGTACCGCGCGCAGGTGCGGCGGACCACGTCGGCGAGGTCGCACGGCTCGGGGGCCAGGGCGAGGCGGCCCTCGTCGTTGCGGGACAGCGCGGACAGGTCGTCGGCGAGCCGCCGCAGCCGACGCAGGTCCTCGCTCATCGCCGTGAGCGTCGCGTCGTCGGCGGTGAAGACGCCGTCGACCATCCCCTCGACGTAGCCGCTCAGCCCGGTCAGCGGCGTCCGCATCTCGTGCGCGACCTCGCCGAGGAGCTGCACGCGCCGGGTCTCGGTGTCCGCCAGCGCTCCGGCGAGCGTGTTGACGTCGTCGGCGAGGGCGGCCATCTCCGGCTCGCCCGGCGCCGGCACCCGCACGTCGTAGCGTCCGGCGGCGATCTGGCGGGCCGCGGCACGCACCTGGTCCAGCGGCCGCAGCACGCCACGCGCCAGCAGCACCGCGGCCACCCCCGCGATGACGGCTGCGATGAGGGTGCCCACCAGCAGCGCCTGGTTCAGCGCGGCGATGAAGGCCTCGCGCGTACCGGCGGCCTCGCCGCGGCCGCCCATCATCCGGCCCATGGTCATGCCCATGCGGGTGCTGAACAGCTGCGGTGCGAGCAGCCGGACCGTGACGAGCGAGGTGAACGTGCCGATCGCCAGCACGGTCGCGAACGCTGCGGCGAGCCGGACCGGCAGGCGCGCGTTCACCGGGGCCTGCCGACGAACTTGTAGCCCACCCCGCGCACGGTGGCCACGAAGCGCGGGTCGTTCGCGTCGTCGCCCAGCCGCGAGCGGATCGAGCGGACGTGCACGTCGACCACCCGCTCGTCGCCGAACCAGTCCTGGCCCCACACCTGGCGCAGCAGCTGCGCCCGCGAGTAGACCCGGCCCGGCGCGGCGGCCAGCGCGGCGAGCAGGTCGAACTCGAGCGGGGAGAGCTCGACGGGGGTGCCGTCCACGCTGACCTCGTGCCGCGCGCGGTCCAGGACGAACCCTTCGTGCGCGATCACGTCCGCCTCGGGAGCCGGTCCGCGATCTCGCCGCAGCACCGCCGACACGCGCGCGGCGACCTCGCGCGGGCTGAACGGCTTGGTGACGTAGTCGTCGGCGCCCACGGCGAGCCCGACTAGGGTGTCGACCTCCTCGGCGCGCGCCGTCACCAGGATGACGAAGACGTCGCTCGTGGTGCGCACCCTGCGTAGCGTCTCGAGCCCGTCGATGCCCGGCAGCATGATGTCGAGCAGCACGAGGTCGACCGTGTCGCGCGCCAGGGTCGCCAGGGCCTCCTCGCCGGTGCCGGCCTCGAGCACGCGGTGCCCGTCCGCGGTCAGGTAGCCGCGCAGCACGTCGCGGATGTGCGGCTCGTCGTCGACGACCAGGACGGTGGGCATCGGACCTCCCGGGTACTCGTGTGCAGGGTAGCGGCGCGGGTCGGTGCGGTCCGCGTCGCTGCGTGCGCGGGTGACCGTGCCCCAGTCTCGGCTCCCGGTGTGAGGGGGCCGACGGTGCGGCGATGAAGGATCCGTGAAGCCGCCAGCGCTGGCCGGTCTCGGGAACTACCAGCAGACTCGACCGATGATCAGCGACTCGGGGACCGTGCCGTGACCGCATGGCCCTGGTGGGCGGACGCCCTGGTGCTGGTGGGCTGCGCCGTCGCGATCTGGCTGGCCGGTTCCCGGTTGGCGCGGGTCGCCGACGAGCTCGCCGACCGCACCGGTCTGGGCGAGGCGATCGGCGGTGCTCTGCTGCTCGGGGCGGTCACGTCCCTGCCGGGCGTCGTGACCACGGTGACGGGCGGCCTGGCCGGTGACGCCGCGTTCGCCCTGGCGAACCCGGTGGGCGGGGTCGCTGTCCAGACCGTGTGGCTCGCCGTGGCCGACCTCGTGCACCGGAGGGTGAACCTCGAGCACGCCGCAGCGTCCCTCGAGAACCTGATGCAGGCCCTGGTGCTGGTCGCGCTCCTGTCGCTGCCGGTGATCGCGTATGCCACACCGGACCTGGTGGTCGGGTGGGTGCACCCCGTGACGCTCCTGATCCCGCTGTTCTACGGCTACGGACTGGTGCTGCTGCGCCGGATGCGGGCCGAGCCGATGTGGCGGCCCGTGCGAACCCGCGAGACCTCGGTGGACGAGCCCGAGCCGCCGTCGACCACGCCGACGCGCGTGCTGTGGGGGCGCCTGGCGAGCCTCGCGCTGGTGGTGGGGGTCGTGGGTTTCGTGATCGGCCAGTCGGGCCTGGCCCTGATCGCCGCGACGGGCATCCCCAGCGGAGTCGCGGGATTCACGATCACCACGGCGATCACGTCCCTGCCCGAGCTGGTCACGGTGATCGCGGCGGTGCGGATGGGTGCGGTGACGCTCGCCGTCGGGAACATCATCGGCGGCAACGTGTTCGACACCCTGCTCATCGCGGTGTCCGACGTGTCCTACCGGAGCGGGAGCGTCTACCAGGCGGCGGGACCGGAGGCGTTGGTCCTGCTCGGCGGCACGGCACTGATCACGGTGGTGCTGGCGGCCGGCCTGGTGATGCGGGACCGGCGGGGGATCGGTTTCGAGGGTGTCTCGGTCCCCGTGCTCTACGCCGGGACGGTCGCGCTCGCGGTGGTGGCGGCCCGAGCGTGACGCGTTACCGTCGCCATGTGACGCCGACGCCGCACCCCTGAGCCCGGGACGGCGGGACGGGAGGTCGTCGGGGTGGCGACCGGACGTGACGAGGAGACCTGATGGGGCACGACCACGGCCCGCCCGGCGGGCGGGAGCAGCGGGGACGGCTCGCGATCGCGCTCGCCGTGACGGTGGTGATCCTGGTCGCCGAGGTCGTCGGTGCCGTGGTCACCGGCAGCCTCGCGCTGCTCGTGGACTCTGCGCACATGCTCACGGATGCCGGCGGCCTGGCGGTCGCGGTGCTGGCCGCGAGCCTCGCGCTGCGGGCACCGACGTCACGGCGGACGTGGGGCTTCCGGCGTGCCGAGGTCCTCGCCGCGCTCGGCCAGGCGGCCGTGCTGGTGGCCGTCGGAATCCTGGTGCTGGTCGAGGGCGTGCGGCGGCTGATCGAGCCGCCCGACATCCCGTCGACCGAGCTCATCGTGTTCGGCGTCGTGGGCCTGGTGGGCAACCTGGTCTCGATCGCCGTGCTGGCGAGCCACCGCTCCGGCAGCTTCAACCTTCGAGCCGCGTTCCTCGAGGTCCTCAACGACGCGCTCGGCTCGCTCGGTGTGATCATCGCCGCCGTCGTCATCGCGACCACGGGTTGGCAGCGGGCGGACGCCGTCGCCGCGCTCCTCATCGGCGCCCTCATCGTGCCCCGGGCCCTCAAGATCCTCCGGGAGACCGTCGCCGTGCTCCTGGAGACGGTGCCGCCCGGCCTGGACCTGGACGAGGTGCGCAGCCACCTGGTGCGCCTGGAGCACGTGCGCGACGTGCATGACATGCACGCCTCACTGATCGCGACGGGGCTCCCGGTCATCACCGCCCACGTCGTGGTCGAGATGGACTGCTTCACGTCCGGCCACGCCCCGGACCTGCTGGACCGGCTCCAGGAGTGCCTCGCGACGCACTTCGACGTCTCGGTGGAGCACTCCACCTTCCAGCTCGAACCGGAGACGCACGCCGGGCACGAGACCACCGGCCACGGCTGACATGCGGGTCACCGCGCTTCCGCGCGCACCTCGTTGGCCTTGACCGACGCCCACGCGTGCGCTCCCGCGGCGAGGCCGAGCTCGGCGACCGCACCCGGGGTGAGATCGGCCGAGATCGGGGGTGTCCCCTCGAGCGTGAGCCGCACCGTGTGCCCGGTCTGCTGGACGGCGGTGACCGTCACGGGCCAGACGTTGCGCGGTGAACCGGCCGGGCGGTCCCGGTGCACGGCGACCGACGCGGGGGAGACGGTGAGCACCACCGCACCGGTGGGTGCCGACGCCGCGGTGAGCGTGCCCCCGCCGTCCAACGACACCCGCGCACCGTCGCTCGTGCCGCGATAGACGTTGACACCCAGCAGCTTCGCCGTCCACGCGGTGCGGGGTGCCGTGGCGAGCTCGCCGGGCGTGCCGTCCTGCGTCACATGCCCGTCCTCCAGGACGACGGCGCGGTTGGCGAGCAGGGTCGCGTCGACCGGGTCATGAGTGACCAGCAGGCAGCCGCCGTGCTCACCGCGCAGGTAGTCGGCCAGGTGCCGTCGCACCTCGCCGCGCACGGTGGCGTCGAGCGCGGCGAGAGGCTCGTCGAGGAGCAGCAGCCGAGGTCTGGTCGCGAGCGTCCGGGCCAGCGCCACGCGCTGGGCCTGGCCCCGGGACAGCTCGTCGGGGCGGCGGTCGGCGAGCTCGGTGAGGCCGAGCCGGGCCAGCCACTCGAGCGAGCGGGCGCGTGCCGCGCGGCGGTCCACGCGGCGAGCCCGCAGGCCGAACGACACGTTCTCCAGCGCCGACATGCGCGCGAACAGCAGGTGCTCGGAGAACACCAGACCGACACCGCGGCCCTGCGGGGGAACCCACGCGCCGGTCGCAGGGTCGTCCCACACCGTGTCGTCGTTCGCGATCCGTCCCTCGTCCACGGCCTCCAGCCCGGCGAGAGCTCGCAGCACCGTGGTCTTGCCGGCTCCGTTGGGCCCGAGCACGGCCACGACCTCGCCCGGACCGACCGTCAGGTCGACGTCCAGCGTGAAGCCCGCGCGTCGCACGAGCAGCCTGGCGGCGATCACGGCCGGAGTTCCGGGACCCAGCGTTCCCGCAGCGCGACGAGGACGACCACGGAGGCCACCAGCAGCACCAGGGACAGGGTGATCGCGGCGGCGGGGTCCGACTGCAGCGCGAGGTAGATCGCCAGCGGCATCGTGCGCGTCGTGCCCGGCAGGCTCCCTGCGAACGTGATGGTCGCGCCGAACTCGCCCAACGCCCGGGCGAAGCACAGCGCCGTCCCGGCGGCGAGTCCGGGCGCGACGGCGGGGAGAACGACCCGGCGCGCCGTGTACCACGCACCCGCGCCCAGCGTCGCGGCGGCGTCCTCGAACCGGCGGTCCAGGCCGCGCAGCGCACCTTCGACGGAGACCACCAGGAACGGCATGGCGACGAACGCCTCGGCGAGCACCACCGCGAGCGTCGTGAAGGGGATCTGCACCCCGAACCACGCGTCCAGGTACTGGCCCAGGAGGCCCCTCCTGCCCAGCAGGAGCAGGAGGGCCACACCACCGACCACCGGGGGCAGCACCAACGGGACCGTGACGAGGGCCCGCAGCAGCCGGACCCGGCGGGCGGCGGAGCGCGCCAGGAACCAGGCCAGCGGGACGCCGAGCACGAGGCTGAGCGCGGTCGCGCTGCTCGCCGAGACGAGGGACAGGCGCAACGCCTCGAGCGTGGCGGGGTCCGCGAGCCGGTGGAGCGTCGAGCCCCACGGCGCGCGCCACACGAGCGCCGCGGGCGGGAGGACCAGGAACGCTGCGCCGAGGACGGCCAGGGCTCCCAGCCCACGGGGCATGCGGGTTCGTGCGCGTGCGCTCACGGTGTCCCGAATCCGGCCGATCGCAGGACCGCGGCGCCGGTCGAGGAGCGGACCAGGGCGAGGAAGGCAGCGGCCAGGTCAGGGTGCGCGGCGTGCGTGAGGACCGCGATCGGGTAGTCGTTGGTTGCAGCGACGTCCGCCGGGACGCGGATGCCCTGCACCCGGTCGCCTG
This sequence comes from Actinotalea lenta, assembly GCF_030586465.1. Classification (GTDB taxonomy): domain Bacteria; phylum Actinomycetota; class Actinomycetes; order Actinomycetales; family Cellulomonadaceae; genus Actinotalea; species Actinotalea lenta. Next base: position 2,627,772 of record NZ_JAUQYP010000001.1, on the reverse strand, counting down.
CGGCCGCCACATCGGTGCGGTACACGATCCCCGCGTCGACCTCGCCCAGCTCCACCTTGGTCAGGACGGCGCGTACGTCCTGCTCGAGGGTGTCCGGCGCCGCGGTCAGGCCCGCAGCGGCGAACGTGGCGCGTGCGGCCGCCCCGCAAGGCACCTGTGGCGCGCACAGCGCGACCGTGCGGGTCGGGTCGGCGAGGTCCGCGAGCCCCGTCACGTGGGCCGGGTTCCCCGGCGGGACCGCGATCTCGACGGAGTTGTCGGCGAAGATGGCCGGGTTCCGCACCGCGTCCGCGTCGACGGCGCGCTGCATCGTGGCGGTGTCGGCGGTGGCCAGCACGTCGGCCGGAGCGCCGGCCAGGGCCTGGGCGACCAGGGAAGAGCTGCCGGCGAAGCTGAGCCGCACCGTGGTGCCCGGGTGGTCCGCCTCGAACGTGTGCGCGAGACTCCCGAAGACGTCTGTCAACGACGCCGCCGCGAGCACGGTGACCTCGGTGTGCGGCGTCGTGCTCGCACCGCAGCCGGCGAGTGCGCCGACCACGAGGACCGCGACGAGCGCTGCGGCACGGGTCCGCACGCGCCTCACTCGTGCTCCCGATCCCGCTCGACGACAACCATCGTGGCCTTGACGACCGCGGTCGCCAGGACCCCTGGTTCGAGCCCGAGCTCCTCGACGGCCTCGCGGGACATCAGGGAGACCACCCGGTGCGGTCCTGCCTGGAGCTCGACCTGGGCCATCACGGTGTCGGTCCGCACGTCGGTGACCAGGCCGCGGAACCTGTTGCGGGCCGACGTGCCCGCGGGAGCCGGTCCGTCGCGGCCCGCCCGCAGGTACGCGGCGAGATCGGCTCCGTCGACGAGTCTGGGCCGGCCGCCGTCGCGCGACGAGGGCAGGCGGCCCGAGTCGACGAGACGGCGCACCGTGTCCGCGCTGACCCCGAGCACGTCGGCGACCTGGCTCATACGCAACTGCACCATGTCGCAACGGTAGAGCATCGCGCATGCGTGCCGGAAATCGGAACTCACATCGCAAACGCGAGAAATGCCACGGTTGCTCGGCGTCGGGCCTCGTGCGCAGCCCCGTGCCGCGGGCTGGCTAGCCTTGCGGTGTGCAGGCGCCCCATGGAGCATCCCGGATCCCGCCGCTGGTCGACCCCGGTCCTGCGCTGAGCGCCGACCAGGTCCGACGGTGGTCACGCCACCTCCTGCTGCCTCAGCTCGGTGAGATCGCGCAGCGGCGGCTGCGTGCCTCGCGCGTGTGCGTGGTCGGAGCGGGGGGGCTGGGCGCGCCGGTGCTGCTGTACCTGGCGGCTGCGGGAGTGGGGCGCCTCGGCGTCGTGGACGCCGACGACGTCGAGCTGTCCAACCTCCAGCGCCAGATCCTGCACGGCGTCGCGGACGTGGGGGCGCCGAAGGTCGCCAGCGCGCGGTCACGGGTCGCCGAGATCGACCCGGCAGTGGACGTCGTGACGCACCACCTCAGGCTCACGGCGGACAACGTCGACCTGCTGGCCCAGTACGACCTCGTGGTGGACGGCACGGACAACTTCGAGACCCGATACCTGGTCAACGACGCGTGCGTGCGGTGGGGTCTGCCCGAGGTATGGGGGTCGGTGTACCGGTTCGACGCCCAGGTCGCGACCTTCTGGGGTGCGCCTCCGGCCGGTGTCCCGGCGGTCCAGCTGCGTGACCTGTTCCCGCAGCCGCCCGCGCCCGGCGAGGTGCCGTCCTGTGACGCGGCGGGGGTCCTGGGCGCGCTGTGCGGCCAGGTGGGCTCGCTCATGGCGACGGAGGCGGTCAAGCTCATCACGGGCGTGGGGGACCCGCTGCTGGGCCGCGTTCTGCTCATCGACGCGCTCCGGGCCCGCTGGACCGAGGTCCCGCTGCGCGGCGGCGCCCACGGCGAGACGGATGTGTCCGGGGCCGCGCGGGCCGGTGCGGGTGCCGCGCACGCGACCGACGCGGCCGCCCCCTCCGTCGGGGAGATCACTGCGCCCGAGCTCGCCGGGCTGCTTGCCGACGGTTCGGTGACCGTGGTCGACGTCCGTGAGCCGATGGAACGGGAGATCGCGTCGCTTCCCGGTGCGTTGCCCCTGCCGATGGGCGAGCTGGTCCGGGATCCGGCAGCCGTCCCGGCCGACCGGCCGGTGGTGCTGATGTGCCACCACGGGGTGCGCTCCGTCCAGGCGGCGCTGCACCTGGTGGCCCACGGACGCACCGGGGTGCGGCACCTCGTCGGCGGGATCGACGCCTGGAGCCTCACCGTCGACCCGTCCGTGCCGCGCTACTGATGCCCGGCGCGGGGGTCCTCAGCTGCCCCGCAGCGTGGACATGACGTACTCGAGCTGCTCGCTGGTGAACGTGCCCGCGTGCCGGACCAGCAGTGTGCCGTCCGGGCCGATGATGGCCGTGAACGGCAGGCCCGGCAGTCGGTAGGCCCCCGCAGCCGTCCCGGCCGCGTCGGACAGCAGCGGATAGGTCACCCCGGCGGTGCGCGCGAAGCCGCGTGCGTCGCCCGGGTCGGCCACGTCGACCCCGAGCACGCTCACCGCGTCGCCGAGGTCCCGGTGGGCCTTCTCCAGCGCGGGCATCTCCTGCACGCAGGCCGTGCAGGTGCTGGACCAGAAGTTGACCACGGTGTACTTCCCGGGCGTCCCTCCGATCGAGGTCGTGGTCCCCGCGGTGAGTCCGGGTAGCCGGAGGGCCGGCGCGGGGTCGCCCACCGCGGCGGCAGCGGTGCCGCCGCTCGGGGTCGGGCCGCCCACGGGGCTGCGTTCGCCCTTGGGCAGCAGGTCCACCGCCATCTGGGCCATGCCGTGCGCGAACGACGCGGTGTTGGCCGCTGCAGTCCCGAACTCGCCGATGGCCACCTCGCGTCCCTGCGGGTCGATGAAGAACAGCTCGGTGCCGTGCACGACCTCGCCGGTACCGGGGTCGACGCTGACGTTGACGTGGTAGCTGTCCGCCACCCGCTTGAGCTGGGCCGGGGTGCCGGTCACGAACCGCCAGTTGGGGATGTCGCCGAGGCCGTGGGCCCGCGACCACGATGCGACGTCGGCGACGGCGGTGTGCCCGGGATTGGCGTTCACGGACAGGAAGACCACCTTCCCGGCTGCGTCACCCAGGTCGGCGTCGGCCGCGACGACGTCCTGGGCCAGCAGGGTGCACAGGTCCGGGCACTCGTCATCGTTGAAGGACAGCACGACGGCCTTGCCGTGCAGCGAGGACAGGCTCACCCGGTGCCCGTGCTGGTCCCTCAGCGCGAGGTCGGGGGCGGTGAGCGCAGGCGGTGGCAGGACGTCCAGCTGGAGCAGGTCCGCGGTCGCCGTGTCGATGCCCGGTGGGTGAGGCGCGGCAGGCGGCTGGGCGAGGGCCGCGGCGCGTGGCTGCGACATCGACATCGCGACGACCAGGCCCACGGCCAACGCGACTGTCAGGCCGACCGCCGCCCAGATCAGTGCCATGCCGCGGCGCGCCCGGGCGGCGTCCGGGGAGGTCTGCGTGGTCACGGGGTCGGGTCACCTCTCTCGTCGTCGCCCGCGGGTGCTCGCAGGGTGCGGCGCACCACCACGGCGAACCCGGCCAGCACCACCACGCCGAGGACGAGCGCCGAGCGGGCGGGGTCGGCTCCGACCGTGCTCGTGAGCCAGACCTGGACGCGGCTCACGAGGGCGGGGGTGGCACCCGTGGGGTCGCGAAGGTCGTGCACCCAGTAGTACAGGAGGTAGGCACCGGAGCCGGCGAGCACGAGGCCGGAGACGCGGGGCACCCAGCGCGACACGGGCCGCACGCGCCGCACCGCCGTGGCACCGATGGTCGCCGTGGCCACCGAGGCGGCCGTGATGAACAGGCCCATGCCCAGCGCGTAGGCCAGGAAGGTCGCCGAACCGGCCCACGCCCCCCCGCCGGTGAACGAGGACCCCACGGCGGCCAGGAACAGCGGTAGCGAGCAGCTCAGGGAGCCCAGCGCATACGCCACCCCGTAGGCCAGCATCGCCGCGGCGGAACGGCTCGGGCGGAAGCCCGGCAGCGGCAGCCGCAGGCTCGGCGCCCGACCGGCGAGGGTCAGGACCCCGCCGACCAGCATGCCGGCCGCCAGTAGCACCATCACCCACGGCAGCCACGGGCCGACCAGCCGCACACCGCTGCTGACCAGCACGCCGACCGCCCCGAAGACGACCACGAACCCCGCGGTCACTCCGCCCCCGGCCAGCAGGCTCCGCGCGACACGCGCCCCGTACCCGCCGTTCGCTCCCCCGGTGAACAGCGCGAGGTAGGCCGGCAGCATGGGCAGGCCGCAGGGGTTGACCGCCGCGACCAGCCCCAGGGAGAAGGCGTACACCACGAGGCTCGTGCCCGGGCCGGTCATGCGCGCTCCTGGTCGGCGCGCGCCAGGGCCTGCAGGTAGGCGTTGTAGCGCTCGAGGTCGGTGTCCTCGCCGCGCTTCCACCGGCGTTCGGCTGCGCGGTTGCGGCGCTCGTCCGAGCGTTGCCACGTCGCGAGCAGGGCACCGAGGACGAGCAGGGTCGGGATCTCGGTGAACGCCCACGCGATGCCGCCGCCGGACGCCTGGTCGGCGAGGGCGCTCACACCCCAGCCGGGCATCGGGTGCGCGTAGAAGCGCACCAGCAGGGTGGTGGACATCATCACGGCGACGCCGAAGAAGGCGTGGAACGGGGCGGTCGCCCCGATCTCCATGACCGAGACCATCGGGCTCGGCAGTGACCGAGGTCCGCGTCGCGACAGTCGCGGGTTCGGGTCCACCCCCAGCAGGCTCCAGAAGTACAGGAACCCGACGACGAGGAAGTGCACGAGCATCAGGTTGTGGCCCCACCACGTGCTCATCAGCCAGTCGAACACCGGCGTGAAGTACAAGCCGTACAGGCTCGTGATGAACAGCACGAACGTGACCATCGGGTGGGTCAGGGCGGTGAGGAACCGCGAGTGCATGAGTCTGAGCAGGCCCCGGCGCACCCGGCCTGCCGCGCCCGCCGAGGGCAGGGCACGCAGCAACAGGGTGATCGGTGCTCCGAGCACCAGGAGCACCGGCGTGAGCATGTTGAGCACCATGTGCTGCACCATGTGCACGCTGAACAGCTCCATGCCGTAGCCGTCCACCCCGGTCCCGGTGACCGCGAGGAGGGTCGCGACCCCGGCCACCCACCACACGGTGCGGTGCACCGGCCAGCGCACGCCGCGCCGGTGCAGGACGGCGGTCCCTACCAGGTACGCCGCCAGCAGCCCGACCGCGAGGGCCGGCAAGAGCGGGATCGGCTGCGGGTGCCACGCGATCATCCGCCCGAACGTCGGGGATCGGGTGGGCATCCACATCGGGCCGGTCATGGACATCGGCCCGACGGGGGGAGGAGTCGTCGGGTCCCACGCCAGCGTCATGCTCCGGGCACGACCCTCCGGGCGTACGCAGTCATGGCGGGATGGTAAGGAGATGGCGCCGCCCGGGCATCTCGGGGAGCTGTCACCCGACGCGCACGGTCACCTCGTCCCAGCCGGTCGCGCCGGACGGGAACGGTGCACTGGGCGTGCCGGGCTGGGTGACGCCGTCGGCGTCCGTGGCCCGGACCCGGAGGGTGTGCTGACCGGACGTCGCACCCTCCCACCGCCAGGACCACTGTCGCCACGTGTCGATCGAGATCTCGCCGGCCAGCACGGCTTCGTGCCAGGGGCCGTCGTCCACCTGCACCTCGACCTTCGCGATCCCGGTGTGCTGGGCCCACGCAGTACCGCCGACGGCGACCGTGCCCGCGGGCACGGACGCCCCCTGGCGCGGCACCTCGATCCGGGATGCCGTCTTGACCGGTCCGCGTGGTGCCCACCCGCGCACGGTCCAGTACGCCTGGGCGTCCGCGAACCGCGTGACCTCGAGGTCGACGAGCCATTTGGTGGCCGAGACGTAGCCGTACAGGCCGGGCACGACCATGCGCACCGGGAACCCGTGCTCGGCGGGGAGGGGGGACCCGTTCATGCCGATCGCGAGCAGAGCGGCGCGGTCGTCGGTGAGCGCCTCGAGCGGTGTCGAGGCGGTGAAACCGTCCGCGCTGCGCGACAGCACCATGTCGGCGTCCCCGCGCGGTCCCGCCTGGGCGAGTACCTGACGCACCGGCAGACCCAGCCATCTCGCGTTGCCGGCCAGGTCGCCGCCGATCGGGTTCGACACGCAGGTCAACGTCACGTAGGCCTCGACGAGGTCGGCGGACAGCAGGTCGTCGAAGGTCAGGGTGACCTCGCGGTCGACCATCCCGTGCACGCGCAGCTGCCACGCGTCCGGGGAGACCTGGGGCACCGCGAAGGCGGTGTCGATCCGGTAGAAGGTCCGGTTGGGTGTGACGACGTCGACCACACCCGGAACGGGTGACTGGGCGTCGGCGGGGACCGGAGGGGCGGGCGTACCGGCCTTCGGGAGAACGAGTGTGCGCACAGCAGCAGCCGTGCTGCGCGCGCCGGCCGCCAGCGTGCCGACCACCGCCCCGAGCACGGCCACGACGCCGGTCGCCGCGGCAGCGCCCAGGAAGGACCGGCGGCTCTGCTCCCTCGGCGGCGCCTGGGGAGCGGGGCCGGGCTGCGGGTCGGAGCCGGCTCCGGCCGGGATCCGCACCACGAGCCACCCGAGCGCCAGGGCGCCGAGCGCTGCGCCGATCAGGCTGGGCAGCAGCGCGAGCGACCCGGTCTGGGGCCGAGACGTCGCCGCGGCACCGGTGACCAGGCCGAGTGCCAGCACGAGTCCCTGGGCGACGCGCAGCCGACGCAGCGCCAGGATGCCCAGACCTGCAGCGGCGATCACGATCACCATGACCATCCCGACGAGCAGGGCGCGCTTGTCGTTGGTCCCGAACCAGGAGATCGCGAGCTCCTTGAGCCACTCCGGCGTGAGGTCGATGAAGGCGTCGCCCAGCGACGAGAACGGGCTGGCCGGCGGGTCGAGCAGCGCTGCCCCGAGGTGCGCGACCCCGAACATCGCCCCCGCCGCGAGCACGCCGGACGCGGCCGCGGTCACCCGCCGCCGCGTCCGATCCGGCTGTCGGTCCGTCATGTGCGCCCTCCGTCACCGCTGAGCCTGCCGGGGCGGCTCGGTGCTGTCGACCGCACCACCCACCCCGGTTCGCAGCCCGGGGCGGGGCGGATGGGTCAGCCCGGGGGAGGTGCGTCGTGCTGGCTCCGGTAGAGGCTCAGCAAGGTGATGCCGATCACCACGACCGGAAGCAACCACCACGCCGGCACGCCGAGGACCAGCAGGCCCCACGTGGCCAGCAGCGCCAGGCCGACGGCCAGCGCCACGGTCCAGTCGTCGCCGAAGATGAAGTCGGCCCAGAACGAGCCGAACGCCTTGATTCCGCGCCAGATCGCGTTCATCGTGCCCCCTCCGTGGCCAGCTCGCGGTCGTCGGACTGCTCAGGATGGGCCTGCCACCCGCGGACGATCTTCGTCAGCGACAGGGCGAACAGGACGTAGACGGCCAGCACCCCGAGCAGGGACCAGTCCTCACCGGGCCAGGACACGCCCAGTCCCTCGTTGGCCCAGAACGTCCCGAACGTGGACAGCAGCGCGCCGACGAAGAGCTGAAGTGCGCGGCGCGGGATGCGGGCCACGGCCTTGTACGTCGCGCCGCCCAGCGCGCCGACCACGACGAGGGCCGCGGCGGCACCGATGATGGCCGAGCCGAGGTTGCCCCCCGCGCTCCCGAACGCCACGACGATGACCGAAACCTCCAGGCCCTCGAGAGAGACGCCCTTGAAGGACAGCACCACGGACGTCCAGTCGACGCCTTCGCCGGCCGGCGAGTCGTCGACCGATTGGTCGCCGATGCCGGACGACCACCCCATCCGTGCGACCTGACTGGCGCCCTTGCGCAACCACTGCAGCCCGAAGACCAGCAGCAGTGCGCCGACGATCAGCCGCAGCGGGTCCAACGCCACGTGCTGCAGCGCGGTGCCCAGGATGGCGACCAGGGCCGCGAGCACCACCACGCCGCCTGCAGCGCCGAACAGCGACCACTTCCACGATCGGGACACCCCGACGGCGACCACGATCGCGACCATCTCGATGACCTCGATCGCGGCCGCCAGGAAGGTGCTTGATGTCACGACCCAATTCATGTGCGACCTCCTCTTTCGAGAGGATGTGCCCCCACAGGCCCGGTCGACCCCGGGGTCCGTCCTTTTCGACGGCATCACGGTTCGTCCACCTGTGCAAGCGCTGACAGAGGTGAGCGCGGTGCGTGCGCTCAGTTCTTGCGTCGGTGCCGGCGCCGGACGGCGGCGATCGCAGCGGCGCCCAGCGCCACCGCGGCGACCACCGCGCCCCACGTGCCCAGCAGGGTCTCCGCGCTCCGCCAGGAGGCCCCGGCGACGTAGCCCACGCCGGTGGCCGCGAGGACCCAGGCGGTCCCGCCCGCCGCGTTGGCGGGCAGGAAGCGGCGGTAGGGCATCCGCCCCGCCCCGGCGAGGGCCGGGACGAGGGCGCGGAGCACCGCTGCGAACCGCCCCAGCAGCACGGTGGCCGGTCCATGCCGGTCCAGTGCCGCCTCGGCACGGTCCCACCGGCGGTCCCCGATCCATCGACCCCACCGGCTGCGGCGCAGCCCGGGGCCCATCGAGCGCCCGACGGCGTAGCCGACCTGGTCGCCCGCAACGGCCGCGACGACCCCGACCGCCATCAGGACGGCGAGGTGCAGGTTGCCGCGGGCCGCGAGCACACCGCCCAGCACCAGGCTCGTCTCCCCGGGCAGTACGAGGCCCACGAAGACGGCCGACTCGCCGAACGCGAGCACCCCGATCACCAGGTACACGGGCCAGCCGTGCAGCGCGGAGAGCACTGCCGCGACCCGCGCGGCAAGTCCAGCCATGTCCGTCCTCCCTTGCCCCGAGGGGACATGCGGCCGAGGTCCAGCGTGCGCCACGAACCTGGACAGGTCCTGGACGGCACCTGCACGGCGTCTCCCGGTCCGTGCCCCGGTGTCTTTCCGGTGCTCCGACCCCCGGGCAACGGCAGTGGCAGGCTCGTAGTCTGGTGGTGAGGTCGGCCGGGGGCGTCCGCTTCCGGGCGAAGCGTCTGTGGACCGGAGCACGCCATGCGTATAGCGGTCGTCGGGGCGACGGGCAGGATCGGGCGCCAGCTGTGCCCGGCGGTGGAGCGGGCCGGCCACGAGCCTGTGCGGATCAGCAGGGCCCTCGGGGCCGACGTGCTCACCGGCGAGGGCCTCGACGCGGCGCTGAATGGGGTCGACGCCGTGATCGACGTGATCAACGCGCCGTCCCGGCAGGAGGACGAGGCTGTCGAGTTCTTCGCGGCGGCGACCCGGACCCTGCTCGCGGCCGAGCGCCGAGTCGGGGTGCGCCACCACGTCGTGCTCTCCGCACTGGGACTGGACCACGGGCGGCACGTGCCCCATTACGCGGGCAAGCGCATCCAGGAGCGCCTGGTGAGCGCCAAGGACGTTCCGTCGACCGTGCTGCGGTCGGCACAGCTGCACGACTTCCCTGCGATGCTCGCCACCCGGCTGGCACGTGGGGGGATCGCTGAGGTCCCGCCGCTGCTGCTGCAGCCGATCGCGCCGGCGGATCTCGTCGACGTGCTGGTCGAGGTCGCGGTCGGGCGCCCGCTGCGAGCCGTGCGAGAGGTCGCCGGGCCGCGCACGGAGGACCTGGTCGACATGGCCCGCCGGACCCTGGGGGTCCTCGGCCGTCCGCTCGAGCTGGCGCCGACATGGCGCGGGGTCTTCGGCGCGGAGCTGGCCGGGGACGCGATGCTGCCCAGCGACGACGCGCGGATCTGTCCCACGACGTTCGACCGGTGGCTGGCCGACCTCCGGGTCGTGCGGGACGACGGCCGGGTGCCCCGGCACCGGGCCCAGCTCGCGGTCGGCCAGCCGGTATGAGTGTCGCGCCCGATCGGCGACGCGGGGAGCATCGCGTCCAGGTTCTTCCCAGGTTCACGTGTCCAGACTGGTCGTACGCCGCGGTCCACGCGGACGACCGAGCCTGGAGGAGATGCCCCGGTGCACACCGCGCTGAACGTGCTGGACCCGTCGAGCCTGCTGACCGCCTTCGGCCTGATCGGCATCGCGGTCGTGCTCTTCGCCGAGACGGGCCTGCTCGTGGGGTTCTTCCTGCCGGGTGACTCTCTGCTCTTCACGGCGGGGATCCTCGCGGCGACACCCGCGAGCGCCGCCGCGCACCTGCCCCTGGCCGGGGTCCTCGTGGCAGCCGCGCTCGGAGCGCTGGCGGGTGCGCAGACGGGGTACCTCCTCGGGCGCGTCGGGGGACCGAGGATGCTGGACCGGCCCGACCGGCCCCGGCTCCAGGACGCCGTGCGCCGCGCGCACCGGGCCTTGGACCGGTACGGGAAGGCTCGCGCCATCGTCCTGGCTCGCTTCATCCCGCTGGTCAGGACCGTGCTGAACCCGCTCGCCGGGGTGGTGGGGGTCCGGACCTCGGTCTTCACGGCCTGGCAGATGGTCGGAGGGCTGGCCTGGACGGCCGGCGTCACCGTGGCCGGCTACGTCCTGGGCGGTCAGATCCCGTCCATCGACACATACCTGCTGCCGATCATCGCGCTCGTCGTGGTGCTCTCCCTGATCCCCGTGGCGGTCGAGTGGCGCCGCGCCCGCCACCCGAGCTGATCCCACGGGCTGCCGGCACGCCCCCCACCAGGGTGATCAAGAAATTCGTGCTCGCTCGTCGAGCACGAATTCCTGGATCACGCTCCGGGGGCGCGCAGCCTCGCCGGTGTAGCGGACACGTAGACCTCGGCGCCCCGGCGCCGGGACTGCCGGCGCATCAGGGTGAGCAACGCCGTGGACTCGCGGGTGATGCCGGCCATCCGCAGGTCGAGGAAGATCCGGGTCACCCGGCGGCGCAGCAGGTCCTCCACCAGGCGACGACACTGCTCGGTCGCACGGCGGTCCAGCGTGCCGGCCAGCGTGACGTGCGCGTCGGTCCCGTCGAGCCGTGCGATGAGGTGGATCCGGGTGGGGCCTTCGGTGCGGACTGCGGCCGGCACGGACGTCATCGCGAGCTCCTCTCGACGGCCGGACACTCGCAGCCTCGGCCGACTTCCGGCTCGGGCCCACCGACGAAGGTCACGTGGCCTGCGGCGTGCCGGACGTCACGACGCGAGCAGCACCGGCATGAGGTCGACGGCCGCGCGCACCAGCCGCACCACGACCAGTCCGAGCCCTGCGAGCATCAGGAGCGACACCATCACGGGGACTGCCGTCCGCCACCGGGTCTCATCGTTCATGATCGCCATCGCCGGTCCCCTCACCGCGTGGGATGGCCCCAGACTCGGCCCGTGGCCATCAGGCGCCCAGGGCGGAACGTCACCCTCGGTCGCGCTGCACGGTCATGTGCGGTTCAGCGGGCAGGACCAGGTGACGAGGGTGCCGCCGAGCGGTCCTCGCGACCACCGGACGTGGCCACCGACCTCGACCGCGCGTGCACGGATGTTCGCCAGGCCCTGTCCGTAGCCGGTCGACGGGCGAAGACCACAGCCGTCGTCCTCGACCGTGAGCCGGATTCGTTCGGCGTCGACGGTCACGCTGACCCGTGTCCGTGTGGCGTGCGCGTGCCGGGCGACGTTGGACAGCGCCTCGCGCAGCACGGCGAGCACGTGATGGTCGAGGCTCGGGGGGACCAGGTCGAAGGAGCCGCGCACCGAGACGTCGGGGGGGTGGCCCAGTGACGTCGCCGCCGAGGCGACGACGTCCAGCAGTGCGTCGCGCAGGTTCGCCGCTGCGGCCGGGGCGCTCACCGGGACGAGGGTGCGCAGCTGCTGCACGGCGCGATCGAGGCTGCCGAGCACGTCGGCGGTGTCCGAGCCGAGCCCCGTGTCCGCCAGGAGCCGCGAGAGCTGCATACCGAGCGCGAGGAGGTCCTGGACCACGGTGTCGTGCAGGTCGCGTGCGATGCGCTCGCGGTCGCGAAGGACGGCCAGCTGATCCCGGTCCGTGCGGGCGGCGGCAAGCTCGATCGTCAGGGCGACCTGCCGCCCAGCCGTGCTCAGCAGGGAGACCTCGTCCTCGTCGTAGTCGGGTTCACCCGGCAGCCGGGCGGCCGTCAGCAGGCCGGTGCCGAGCCCGCGGAGCGGAAGCACGGTCGTGGCACGGGGCCCTGTCAGGCCCTCGTCGCTGTGGCGCTCCCCGCCCGGCGAGGCGAGGCCGCCGGCGGTCATCGACGCGAGCCTGCGCGCCGCCTCTTGGTCGATCGGGACCTGGCCGGTCAGCACCGCACGGCCCACCGGTCCGGTGGCCGCGCGCGGGTGGTAGAGCCCGTCCTCGTCCGGGAAGCCCAGGATGACGTCCTGCGAGTGGAAGGCACGTGCGACCTGTTCGACGAAGTGCTGCAGGATGTCGGCCACGGGTCGCCCCTCGAGGGCCTCCGTGGTGACTGCGGCGAGCAGGCGCAGTACCGCGTCGCGGCGGGCCTGGAGCACGAGCTCGCGGTGCTCGGTGGCCAGGTCCAGGTACACGAGCATGAGGGGCGACGGTGCGTCCTCGAGCACCACCGTCCGGAGCTGGACCCACTGCGCGGCCCCGGAACCCGAGATCAGGCGGGTGACGACTGGCCCCGGGGGCAATGGCCGGTCGGTGGGTGGGCCCAGCGGACGGGGCGCACCAGGCGCCGGTGCGAGGTCGGCCAGGGAGCGGCTCAGCTGTGTGCCCCTCAGCTCGGTGCCCGGCAGGCCGAGCAGCTCGGACAGCGCGGCGTTGGCATGCACGACGCGGTCGGCGCCGGCACGGTCCACGGTGACCACGGCGATCCCGATCGGCGCACGCTCGAACGCCGAGCGGTACGGCACGTCTGTGCGCCCGGGTGCCGGCGTGCGCCGGGCGGCGGGATCGGCCGGATCGGTCATCGGAGCTCCTCGTCGAGCCACGACCTGAGCGGCGGGTCACCTGTCGCTCCTCCTCGATCGTTGCCCGTCGAGCCCGCTCATGGCAGGGCCGTCGGACCTACCCGGTGAGGCGAATGTCGGGCTAGCCTGGCCGGGAAGGGCGGGGCCGAGGCTGCACGCCCGACCCCGCCTGATGCGCCGGCATGGGGGCCGGTGCCAGGAGCGGGCCATGATCAGTTCAACGCAGTTCCCGCGTGGCGCGGGCATCACGGTCTTCCTCGTGGACGACCACGAACTCCTCCGGCGCGGCCTGCGCGATGTGCTCGGCGACGCCACGGGTGTGCGTGTCGTGGGCGAGCACGCCCGCGCGCAGGGCGCGGCAGCCCGGATCCTCGCGGTGCGCCCCGACGTCGCCCTGCTGGACGTGCGGCTGCCGGACGGCTCGGGCGTGCAGGTGTGCCGCGAGGTGCGGGCTTCCGATCCGTCGATCCGGGTCCTGATGCTGACCACGTTCGACGACGAGCACGCCGAGGTCGCGGCTTCGATGGCCGGGGCATCCGGGTTCCTGCTCAAGCAGATCGCCAGCCGGGAGCTGATCGCCGCCCTGCGGGCAGTGGTCGCCGGCCGCCCTGTGCCGCACGCAGGCCGCGCCGGCCCGTCCGCCTCGCCGATGGCGGCGCGGCTCCTGTCCCTGACCGCCCAGGAGCAGCGGGTGCTCGCCCTGGTGGCGGACGGCCTGACCAACCGCCAGATCGGCGAGCAGATCGGGCTCCGGGAGAGCACGGTCAAGAACTACGTCACGACGATCATGGGCAAGCTCGGGTTCGAGCGCCGGACGCAGGCCGCGGTGTTCGCCGCGGGGCTGCGGGACAGCTGACCGCCGGGTTGCGCTGTCGCGACACGCCGCGCTCCTGAGCCGACCGACGAGCGTCGGGTGGCGTCGGATGATGGACGCGTGCGCGTTCAGCTCCTCTACATCGACGCCTGCCCGAGCTGGCGGCAGGCCGACGAGCTCCTCCACGTGGCGCTGCGGAGCGTCGGGGCCGAGGTCGAGGTCGAGCACGTCCTGGTCCAGACCGTGGAGCAGGCAGAGGCGTCCGACTTCCACGGGTCCCCGACGATCCTCGTCGACGGCCTCGATCCGTTCCCTCACGCCGCCGGGGCCGCCGGACTGTCGTGCCGGCTCTACCCGACGCCCCAGGGCCTCGCCGGTTCGCCCACCGTCACCCAGCTCGTCGAGGCCCTCACCAGGTCATGACCGGCGCACCGGACGGGAGCGCACCGGCAGTGGGCCCCTACAGTGACCATGACAGGAGACCACTCGCTGAGGCCGCCGTGCCCACCGACGCGGCCGTGCCGGACGAGAAGACCGGAGATCGCGATGAATCCGCTGGATCAGGTGCTCGAGGCGATGGCTCGGACTCGATCCGAGCGGGAGGCCTGCTACCGCGACCTGCACTCCCACCCGGAGCCGAGCATGCGTGAGGAACGCACGCGCGCGGTCGTCACGGAACGGTTGCTGGCGCTCGGCTGCGAGGTGGTGGAGCTGGGCGGGGGGCTTGTCACGGTCCTCGCCAACGGTGATGGTCCGGTCGTGCTCCACCGCGCGGACATGGATGGCCTGCCGGTGACGGAAGAGACTGGGCTGCCCTACGCCTCCACCCAGACGACTGTCGATGCCACGGGAGCCGAGGTGGGACTCATGCACGCTTGCGGTCATGACCTCCACGTCGCGTGCCTGCTCGGCGCGGTCGAGCTCCTGGCCTCGCGACCGGACGCCTGGTCCGGGACGTTCATCGCCGTGTTCCAGCCGGGCGAGGAGATCGCCGCGGGTGGCCGCGCGATGGTCGATGCGGGGATCACCACCCGGGTGCCCCGCCCCGACGTCGCGTTCGGGCAGCACGTCCTCAGTCACGAGGCCGGGGTGCTCGGCACCAGGGTCGGGCCGGTGATGTCGGCCGGGGACAGCATCCGGATCACCGTCTTCGGCAAGGGCTCGCACGGCTCGATGCCCCATCTCGGCGTGGATCCCGTGGTGCTGGCGGCCTCGATCGTGCTGCGCCTGCAGACGATCGTGGCCCGGGAGATCTCACCCTCGGACTTCGCGGTCGTGACGGTCGGCTCGAGCCGTGCCGGCTCGACGAGCAACGTCATCGCCGACCACGCCACGCTTCTGGTCAACCTGCGCACCTACGACACCGGCGTACGCGACCAGGTCGTGGCTGCGATCGAGCGCATCGTCCGTGCAGAGTGCGAGGCGAGCGGTTCCCCGCGACCACCGACCTTCGAGTACTACGAGCAGTACCCGCTGACCTCCAACGACCCCGACGTCACGGACACGGTCACTGCGGCGTTCCGCGCGCACCTCGGCGCGGGCAGGGTGGTCGATCTGGGACGGGTGCCGGCCAGCGAGGACTTCAGCGTCATCCCCGATGCCTTCGGGACGCCCTACACCTACTGGGGAGTGGGCGGGTTCCCTCCCGGGGCAGGCGTGCCCAACCACTCGCCCCTGTTCGCCCCACTGATCCAGCCGACGCTCGACGCGGGTACCGAGGCCATCGTCGTTGCCGCGATGGCGTATCTGGCGCCTGAGGCCGCGTGACCGCGCTCCCAGCCGCCGCCGTGCCGACGCCGACACCGGGAGGGTCATGAGCGAGCACCAGATCCTGTTCACGCTCGACATCCTCGGCACCCTGACCTTCGCCCTCAACGGTGCGCTGACCGCCAGTCGGCGCGTGCGCCTCGACATCGTCGGCGTCCTCACCCTCGGCGTGGTGACCGCTGTCGGCGGTGGCATGACCCGAGACGTCCTGCTCGGCGACACGCCACCGGATGCCCTCAAGCACTGGTACTACCTGGCCACTGCCCTTGGCGGGGCGGCGATCGCCTGGTTCATCGCCCGGCCACCACGCGCGCTCGCACGCACCATCGTCGTGTTCGACGCCATCGGCCTGTCGGTCTTCGCCGTCGCCGGCGCCCAGAAGGCGGTCGGCCTCGGGCTGAATCCCGCGCCCGCCATCCTCCTGGGCGCGATCACCGCGGTCGGCGGTGGAACCATCCGCGACGTCCTGATCCGTGAGGTCCCATCGGTCCTGACCAGTGACCTGTACGCGATCCCCGCGCTCATCGGCGCAGCGACCGCCGTCCTGGGCGGGGCGGCGGGGCTGGCCCCGTTCCCAGCAGCGGCCCTCGGCGCGATCCTCTGCTTCGGCATCCGCATGGCCGGCGTGCGGTACCGACTGCAGGCCCCCAGCCATCCGCCCCGGGCACCAGAGCCGCCCACGTCCCGTCAGGCCTGAACGGCCAGTCACGATCCTCGACAGCCCCCAGCGTGGTCGGCGTGGCCCGTCCCGCCGACGGCGCGACGCCCGGCTGGGCACCCGCAGCGGTGCGCAGCCGGGCGTTGCGGGGCAGCTCACGAAGCCTTCGTCCCCCGGCGCTCTGCGATCTCGGCGGTGATCTCCGAGAACTTCGCCTCGGTCAGCGGGTAGAGCAGCATCACGGCGATCGATGCGAGCGCGAACCCACCCACGAGCAGGCCGGCCAGGTGCTGGATGTTCTGCGCGACGCCATCCGCCTGGGCCTCGCCCTGCGAGGCGGACGCGGCGCTGAACCCTGCCCACGTGAGTGCGAGGCCACCGACCAAGCCGCCGATCGCCTGGCCCATCTTGCGGGTGAAGGAGAAGACCGCGTACGTGGTGCCCTCGGTGCGCTGCCCGGTCTTCCACTCGCCGTACTCGACGGTGTCGGCCTCGAGGGCCCACATCAGGGTGTTGACGCCCTGCACGCCGATGCCGATCAGGAAGAAGGCGACGGGACCGTACAGCGGGGTCGTGGACAGCGGGGCGAACGCCAGCACCGCCGCGCCGACGACCATCACCGCGCCGAGCCCGACGTACCCGGTCCGCTTGCCGATGGTCCGCACGATGGTCGGGACCAGCGGGCCGACGACGAACAGGGCGAGGGTCTGGGCAAGGATGTTCCAGGCGATGAACTGCGCGTCACGCTGGACGTAGATCGCCACGTAGGAGCCCAGTGTGCTCAGTGCGGTCAGGCCGGTCAGGAACAGCACGGCGCCGAGGGACAACCAGCCGAGCGGCTTGTTCTTGGTGAGCGTGCGCACCGAGTCGCGCAGCGTGACCGGGTTCTCGGGGCGGGCGACCCGCTCCTTGAGGTTGAAGACGAAGAACAGGTACAGGCCCATGCCGACCACGACGAACGCCGCGGTGGTCACGAACAGCGACTGCTGCAGGCCCGCAGGGTTGCCCGTGTTGGCACGGATCTGCGGGGAGATGATGAACGCCAGGGCCAAGACCGCGATCGCGGCGCCGTAGCCGCGGAACGCTGCCAGCTTGCCGCGCTCGGTCGGGACCTGGGTGACCGTCGGGGCCATCGAGCCGTAGGGGATGTTGACGAGGGTGTAGAACACCGACCCCATGAGGATGTAGGTCGCGTACATGTACACGACCGCCGCGGTGCCGGCGATACCGGGGAAGAAGACCTTGGCCGAGTAGATCGCCATGCTCGCCACCAGCAGCGGGAACGAGAACCACAGCACGAACGGCCGGAACTTGCCCAGGCGGCCCGGCCTCTTGGCGTCCACGATCCGGCCCGTGACGACGTCGGTGATCGCGTCGATGAAGCGCACGGCGAGGAACATCGTGCCGATGACCGCGCCCTCGAGCCCCACCACGTTCGTGTAGTAGAGGATCAGGAACATCCCCGCCATGGTGAACGACAGGTTGTTCGCGGCGTCCCCGGCGGCGTACGCCAGGTAGTTGCGGAGCGTGAGCCTGGGAACAGCGGTCGATGCCGTCGCGGGTGCGGACGGAACGGTCATGACAGCCATGGTGACCTCCTCGTCGGGCCTTGGTGCGCATCTGGTGCGCCACTGAGCCAAGTCAGGCCCCCACGCACCCGGGGGTGCAATCGGTTGCCATGAGTTGCTGAGCGGGGGCTGCGTCCTAGGCAACTGGAGGCAACACCTCGGGCGGGCCGGGCGCTCGTCACTATCACTGCAGCCATCGGCGCGGTCGCACCCGGCGCCCGCCCAGTCGATGGAGACGCACGTGATCACCCAGCTCGAGCCGGCCGCAGCCCTCAGCTCCTTCCGCCCCGGGCACAGGTTCTTCGTAGGGATCGACTCCGACGGCTGCGCCTTCGACGCGATGGAGATCAAGCACAAGGAGTGCTTCATCCCCGCGACGATCCGGGTCTGGGGGCTGCAGGCCGCGTCCACCCTGGTCCGCGAGACCGCGGAGTTCGTCAACCTCTACTCCACGACCCGCGGCCAGAACCGCTGGATCGCGCTGGTCCGCGTGTTCGACCTGCTCGCCGCGCGTCCCGAGATCCGGGCCCGGGGGGTGCGGGTGCCGGCATCGAACCGGCTGCGCGAGTTCATCGCCTCAGGCGCGCCGCTCAGCGCCGCTGGCCTGCGTGCGTATGCCGCCGCGCACCCCGACCCCGAGCTCACCACCGCACTGGAGTGGACCACCGCCGTCGACGCGGCGATCGCAGCCATGGTCACCGGCGTGCCCCCGTTCGTCGGCGTTCGCGAGAGCCTCCAGGCCATGAGCGGCGACGCCGACCTCCTCGTCGTGTCCGCCACGCCGCTGGAAGCACTGCAGAGGGAGTGGGGCGAGCACGGACTCGCCGACTACATGGACCTGATCGCCGGACAGGAGATGGGAACCAAGGTCGACCACCTCCGCCTCGCCACCGCGGGCCGGTACGACCCCGACCACGTGCTGCTCATCGGCGACGCGCCCGGCGACCGCGACGCCGCGGTCGCCGCGGGTGCGCTGTTCTACCCGATCAACCCCGGCCACGAGGAGGACTCGTGGCGGCGGTTCCACAGCGAAGCGCTCGGACACTTTCTGGCCGGCACCTACGCGGGCGGCTACCAGGAGGTCCTGGTGCACGAGTTCGAAGCGCTGCTGCCGTCGAGCCCGCCCTGGCTCTGAACCGTCCATCCCGCCCAGCCCCCGACACCAAGGAGCCGTCATGCCCAGACTCGTCGATCTCACCGCCACCCCCTACCGCCTCACCCAGACGCAGGTCGCCTGGGTGGAGGACACCCTCGCGGGACTCTCCGTCGAGGAGAAGGTCGGCCAGCTGTTCTTCAACCTGTTCCACTTCGGAGGCGACACCTTCAGCGGCAACGACCTGTCGAACGCCGAGATCCTCTCCCGCTACCACATCGGCGGAGCCCGGTACCACGGCGGTGACTCGACCCAGGTGCAAGGGCTGCTCAACGACCTCCAGCAGCACTCCCAGATCCCGTTGCTCATCGCGGCGAACTGCGAGTCCGGCGGCAACGGAGCCTGCTCCGACGGCACCTACATCGCGACCGGCGCGCAGTGCGACGCCGCCAAGGACGACAGCGTCCCGTTCCACACCGGGCTGGTCTCAGCCCGCGAAGCCGGCGCGCTCGGGGTCAACGTCAACTTCGCCCCGATCGTCGACATCCTGCAGAACTGGCGCAACACGATCGTCAACACCCGTGCGCACGGCACGACCGCCGAGGACGTGATCCGCTCCACGTCCGCCAAAGTCCGCGGCCTGCGCGCGGAGTCCGACATGGTCGTGTGCATCAAGCACTTCCCCGGCGACGGCACCGAGGAGCGCGACCAGCACCTGGTGCTGGGAGTCAACGAGCTCTCGCCCCAGGAGTGGGACACGTCCTTCGGCCGGGTCTACCAGCACCACATCGACGCCGGTATCGACATGATCATGGCCGGTCACATCGCGCTACCGGCCTACTCCAAGCAGCTCGACCCGAGTCTGCGAGACGAGGACATCATGCCGGCCACGCTGGCACCCGAGCTGCTGCAGGACCTGCTCAAGGACCGCCTCGGCTTCAACGGAGTGGTCGTCACCGACGCCACCCACATGCTCGGCATGTCCTCGGCGATGCGCCGGCAGGACTACGTACCCCAGGCGATCGCCGCCGGTTGTGACATGTTCCTGTTCTTCAACGACATGGCCGAGGACTTCGGGTTCATGCTCGACGGCGTGCGTCACGGCGTGATCACCCCAGAGCGGCTCGACGATGCGGTACGCCGGATCCTGGGCCTCAAGGCTCGGCTCGACCTGGTCGGAAAGCGCGAGCGCGGCGAGCTGCTGAAGTCCGCCGAGGACCTCGCCGTGATCGGGTGCGAGGAGCACCTGCGCTGGCGCGCCGAGGCCGCCGACGCCGCCATCACCCTGGTCAAGGACACCCTCCACCAGCTGCCGATCCGCCCGGAGACTCATCGGCGGATCCGGCTGTACTTCCTCGACCAGGCCGCCGAGGCCATCTACGCGGCAGGGGAGGGCGTGCTGGGGAACCTGGTCGCCGAGCTGGAGGGCCGCGGGTTCGAGGTCACCGTCAACGACGGGACGAGCCGAGTCAAGGGCAAGACCCTGGACTACCGCGACTCGGTAGATGCCGCGCTCGTCGTCGCCGACATCGTCGGCTACGCCGCGGAGAACAACTACCGGATCCGGTGGAAGACCCCGATGAGCACCGACGCCCCGTGGTACGTCCACGAGGTGCCGACGGTCATGGTCTCGCTGAACTACACCACCCATCTGCACGACGCGACCATGGTCAAGACCTACATCAACGCTTACCACGACAACCCCGAGACGATCCGGCAGGTCGTCGACAAGCTCACGGGGGAGTCGGAGTTCACGGGCACGGCGAACGACCTCGTCTGGACCGAGAAGTGGCAGGCGAGGCTCTGACCCGACAGGTCCGGCCCGCAGGCCACCAACCATCCGCCGAGCACCGGTGGGGAGCTCTCACGAGGGCCCCACCGGGCTTCGGCGTGCTCGCACACGCAGGCGCCCTCTGACCTGCGCAGATGTCAGAGGCGGGCGACGCGCTCGGGCGGTGCACGAGCGCTCCGGGACCACCGGTGCAACACGTGGCAACCGGTTGCTGTCGGGACGGCCCGACTGTCGTACTGGACCCACGACGGGCACCGGGCCAGAGGTACTCGGCGTCCATCACGAGGGCTCACCGGCGGCATTCGGAGGCCCACCAGCGTCCCTCGGGACTGAGATGCAAAGGAACGACGATGAAGTCACGAACGCCTTTCGCAGCGGCCGGCCTCGCGTCGGTCGTCGCACTGACCCTGGCGGCCTGCGCCTCCGGTGGCGGGACGACCCCGAGCGACTCCAGCTCGGCGCCCGCCGGCGGCGGCTCCGACCGCGGCGGGACCCTCACCCTGGGCATCCTTCAGGAGCCGCAGAGCTGGGACCCCGCCCAGGCTCACGTCGGACACCGCCTGCAGCCCTTCCAGCTCGCCTACGACAGCCTCATCCTGCGCGAGCCCGACGGGACGCTCGCACCGATGCTCGCCACCGACTGGTCGTACACCGACGACGCGAAGACCGTCCTCGAGCTCAACCTGCGCACCGACGTGACGTTCTCCGACGGCGCCCCGTTCAACGCCGACGCGGTGGTCGCCAACATCGAGCACTTCAAGACTGACAACGGGCCCCAGGCCGGCATGGCGACCGCCATCGACTCGGTCACCGCGGTGGACGCCGACACCGTCGACATCACCCTCTCCGAGCCCGACCCGGCGATGGAGTACTACCTGTCCCAGGCCCTGGGGCTGATGGGCAGCCCCGACTCCCTCGGTACCGACGCGATGGACCGCCTCCCGGTCGGCACCGGCCCGTACACGATGGTCGCCGACAAGTCCGTGGTCGGCTCGCAGTACGTGTTCGTCGCGCGCGACGGGTACTGGAACCCGGACCTGCAGAAGTGGGACGAGATCGACCTCAAGCTCCTGCCCGACGTCACGGCGCGCGTCAACGCCCTCGTGACAGGCGAGGTCGACGCAACGCTCCTCGACGGAACCACGTTCCAGCAGGCCGAGGGGGCGGGCAAGACCTTGCTGGAGTACGCCACCGACTGGCAGGGCCTGCTCCTGTTCGACCGCGACGGCACGCTCAACCCCGCTCTCAAGGACGTGCGGGTGCGCCAGGCGATCAACTACGCCTTCGACCGCAAGAACCTGCTCGCGCAGCTGGGCGGAGGCAAGGGTGAGGTCACGAGCCAGGTGTTCGGGCCCGACTCCTCGGCGTACGTGCCTGAGCTCGACACGTACTACACCTACGACCCGGCGAAGGCCAAGCAGCTGCTCGCCGACGCCGGCTACGCCAATGGCTTGACCATCGAGATGCCCCTGTTCACGCCCGGCGGCGAGACGATCCTCACCTTCGTCGCCCAGCAGCTCGCCGACGTCGGCATCACCGTCAAGCAGACCCAGGTACCGATTGCGGACTACCAGGGCGAGCTCGGCAAGGGCAACTTCGCGGCGGCGTGGTTCTCCCTGTTCCAGGGGCCCACCTGGGTCGCCTACCAGCAGCTCCTGTCCGACACCACGCTGTACAACCCGTTCAAGTCGACGAGCCCCGAGATCCAGGCCGCCGCGCAAGCGCTACGGACCAACGGGGACGACGCCGAGGCTGCCCAGGCGCTGAACCGTTACGTCACCGAGAACGCCTGGTTCGCCCCGTGGTTCCGGCCCAGCCAGCTGTACTACTACGACGCGTCCAAGGTCGCCGTGGTCGCGCAGGTCCAGATGGCGGTGCCGTCGATCTACAACTACAGCCCGGTCTCCTGATCGGCCTGGCCGGGGGCGGGGCTCCCCGCCCCCGGCCATCCCTTCACTCGTCAGCAACGGAGCCGACCATGCTCACCATGATCCTCAGGCGCCTCGCCTCCGGGGTCGCTGTCCTGATCGTCGTTGCCGTCCTCACGTTCGTCCTGCTGAACCTGTCCGCGGGCAACGTGGCGCGCAACATCCTGGGCGACCAGGCCACACCCGATGCGGTGGCGGCCAAGAACGCCGAGCTCGGCCTCGACCAGCCGGTCCTCACCCGGCTCGGTGACTGGCTCTCGGGGGCTGTGCACCTCGACTTCGGCAAGTCCTTCTTCACCAACGAGCCGGTGTTCACGGCGATCGGAAGCCGTCTGCCGGTCACGCTGGCCATGGTCATCGCGTCGATCCTGCTCATCGCAGTCTTCGCCACACTGCTCGGTATGCTCGCCGCCGTCCGGCGGGGGTGGGTCGACAGCGCTGTCCAGGTGCTCGCGATCGTCGGGAACTCGATCCCCGGCTTCGTCATCGGGGTGCTGCTGGTGTGGTTGTTGGCGATCACGTGGCAGGTCTTCAACGCGGTCTCCAACATCTCGCCAGGCTCAGGCGTCCAGACCTGGGTCGGGTCACTGACCCTCCCGGTCATCGCCCTCGTGATCAACGGGCTCGCCAGCGCCGCACAACAGATCCGCAGTGCGTTCATCCGCCAGCTCGATCAGGACTACGTGCGCACACTGCGCAGCCGAGGCATCTCCGAACGCGAGATCCTGTTCAAGCACGTGCTCCGCTCGGCCGCGCCCGCCGGTCTGACGGTCCTCAGCCTGCAGTTCATCGGTCTGCTCGGCGGCGTGGTGATCATCGAGTCGATCTTCGCCATACCCGGCATGGGCCGGCTCGCCGTCGACGCGACAACAAAGGGCGACCTGCCCATCGTGATGGGCGTCGTGATCTACACCGTCGTCGTCGTGATCGTGGTCAACCTGATCGTGGACATCATCAACGGCTGGCTCAACCCGAAGGTGCGTGTGTCATGACCGACTCCACCAGCTCGCCCCGAGTCGACGGCGGAACCGCGCCCGCAGCAGCAGCGCCATCCGGCCAGTCCGGTCACGTCCTGCGGTCCTCGCCGCTGCGCCGGCTCCTGAAGAGCCCGACGGGACTCATCGCGCTCGTCATCCTCGCCGGTGTGGTCCTCATGGCGCTGCTCGCACCCCTGCTGACCTCCCAGGACCCGAACCACGCCGACCTCACCGCGGTCCTCCTGCCCCCGGGCGGCGACCACCTGCTCGGCACCGACAGCGCCGGCCGCGACATCTGGGCCCGCCTGGTCTTCGGCTCCCGCCTGACCCTCGCCGCCGCAGCCGTCGCCGCAGTCGTCGCCATCGCGATCGGCCTGCCCTCCGGCCTGGTCGCCGGCTACTACGGCGGGATCTTCGACGGCGTCGCCAACTGGTCGACGAACGTGCTGATGTCCCTGCCGGCGATCATCGTCCTGCTCGCCGTCCGTGCGGCAGTCGGCCCGTCGGTGTGGATCTCGATGGTGATCTTCGGCGTGCTGCTCAGTCCCGGGTACTACCGGCTCACGCGCACAGCCGTGCAGTCCGTGCGCAACGAGCTGTACGTCGACGCCGCACGTGTCTCCGGGCTCTCGGACGGGCGGATCATCTCCCGCCACGTCCTGTCCGTCGTGCGTGCGCCGATCATCATCCAGACCGCCATCGTCGCCGGGCTCTCCATCACCGTGGCGTCCTCGCTGGACTTCCTCGGACTGGGCGACCCGACGGTGCCGACCTGGGGCGTGATGGTCAGCGACGGCTTCAAGAACATCTACCGCCAGCCGATCTCGCTGCTCTGGTCCTCCCTCGCCATCACCCTGGTCATCGGCGGGTTCGTGCTGCTGGGCAACGCTCTGCGCGACTCGCTCGAGGACCTCGAGAAGACCAAGGAGAAGCGGGCCAAGCCCGCTGGAGGACGCCGCGCGCGCCCGGTCGCAGTCGAGGTCGGCACCGAGCACCACCTGCTCAAGGTCACCGACCTCCAGGTCGCCTACCCCCAGCCCAGGGGCGGTCGCAAGGTCGTGGTCGACGGCGTCAGCTTCCACGTCGACCGGGACGAGGTCGTCGGCATCGTCGGTGAGTCGGGGTCCGGCAAGTCCCAGACGGCGTTCTCGATCCTCGGGCTCCTGCCCGACAACGCGATCCTCACGCGCGGCGCGATCCAGTTCGACGG
The DNA here is from genome assembly GCF_030586465.1 of Actinotalea lenta. Taxonomy (GTDB): domain Bacteria; phylum Actinomycetota; class Actinomycetes; order Actinomycetales; family Cellulomonadaceae; genus Actinotalea; species Actinotalea lenta. Next base: position 2,603,098 of record NZ_JAUQYP010000001.1, on the reverse strand, counting down.
CGCCTACACCGTGGCGCCGGGCGAGGACCACGTCACGCAGTCGCGACTGGCCCCGCTGCGCGGCAAGCGGATCGGGTACATCCCGCAGGAACCCATGTCCAACCTGGACCCGGCGTTCACGATCGGTGCCCAGCTGAGCCGGCCGATGGTCACCGTCATGGGCCTGTCGAAGAAGGCGGCCAAGCAGCGCGCACTCCAGCTCCTGGCCAGCGTCGGCATCCCCGACCCGAACCGCACCTACCACGCCTACCCGCACGAGGTCTCCGGCGGCATGGCCCAGCGCGTGCTGATCGCCGGCGCGATCTCCTGCGAGCCGGACCTGATCATCGCGGACGAGCCGACCACCGCGCTCGACGTCACGGTCCAAGCCGAGGTGCTCGACGTGATGCGTGAGCTCCAGCAGCGCCTGAAGATCGGCATCATCATCGTCACGCACAACTTCGGCGTCGTGGCCGACATGTGCGACCGGGTCCTCGTGATGCAGGACGGCAGCCTCGTCGAGACCGGCGCGGTCCGGCAGATCCTGCACGCGCCACAGCACCCCTACACGCGGATGCTGCTGTCCTCGATGCTCGAGGGCAAGACTCCGATGACCCACCTGCTCGCCGACTCCACCGCAGGGAGCGACCGATGACCACCGATACGTTGTTGACCGTCGACGACCTCGTGGTCGAGTACCCCGGCAAGGCAATGTTCGCCAAGCCCTTCCGTGTCCTGCACGGCGTCTCGATCGAGATCGGTGCCGGCCAGACCCTCGGCCTCGTCGGCGAGTCCGGATCCGGCAAGACCACCCTCGGTCGAGCCGTCCTCGGCCTGGCGCCGGTGACGCAGGGCACGATCACCTTCGACGGTCAGGACATCAGCCACGCGTCCCGCAAGGACCGCAGGGCGCTCAGCCGGCACCTGCAGGTGGTCTTCCAGGACCCCTACACCTCGCTCAACCCCTCGCTCACCGTGGGCGACATCCTCGCCGAGCCGCTGGGCATCCAGGGCATCACCGGAACTGAGGCCCGCGCGCGTGTCAAAGAGCTGCTCGACCGGGTGCACCTGCCCCAGGACGCGATGAGCCGTGTGCCGCGCGAGTTCTCCGGCGGGCAGCGCCAACGCGTCGCGATCGCGCGCGCACTGGCCCTGCGGCCGAAGCTGATCGTGTGCGACGAGCCCGTCAGCGCCCTGGACCTGTCGACTCAGGCACGGGTGCTCGACCTGCTCCTCGAGATCCAGCAGACCACCGGGGTGTCCTACCTGTTCGTCTCCCACGACCTGGACGTCGTGCGCCACGTCAGCCACCGCGTGGCCGTGATGTACCAGGGCGAGATCGTCGAGCAGGGTGAGGCGCGACACGTCACCGAGAAGCCCGACCACCCCTACACCCAGCGGCTCCTGCTCGCCTCGCCAGTGCCCGACCCGGACCGGCAGGCGGCCAAGCGCGAGGCCCGACGGGCGCACGCGGCCGCGCAGGCGGCCTGAGTCCTGGGCTAGCGTTCCCGACGTGCACGACGACGCGACCCGGCCGGCACGCCGCGGGGACGAGCAGCCAGGCCGGCGGCTGTGGATCGACGCCGCCGCCGGAGTGGCGGGGGACATGCTGCTCGGCGCGCTCGTCGACGCCGGGGCATCCCTCGAGACCATCCAAGCCGGCGTGGACGCGGTGATCCCCGGCGCCGTCCGACTCACGCAGACCGAGGTCGAGCGGGCCGGCATGCGAGCGACGAAGGTCGACGTGACCTCGCTGGTGCCCGACCCGCCGCACCGCCACTGGACCGAGATCCGGCGGCTGCTCTCGCAGGCCCGGCTCCCCGGCGCGGCCACCCGTCGTGCGACCGCCGTGTTCGCCAGGATCGCCGAGGCGGAAGCGCGTGCGCACGGCGTCGACGTCGAGCAGGTGCACTTCCACGAGGTCGGCGCCTGGGACTCGATCGCCGACGTGGTCGGCGTCTGTGTGGCCCTGGAGGCGCTCGGCGTGCACACGATCACGGCCGGGCCCGTCGCCCTGGGTTCGGGCACCGTCCGCGCCGCTCACGGCGAGATGCCCGTGCCGGTCCCTGCGGTGCTCGAGCTCGCGCGCGGCTGGCAGGTCCGCGCAGGCGGCCAGGGAGAGCTCGCGACGCCCACCGGCATGGCCCTGGTCGTCGCGCTCGCCGAGGCCTGCGAGCCGCTGCCCGACCTGGTCCCCGCGGCGGTGGGGGTGGGCGCCGGCACGCGTGACGTGCCCGAGCGGCCCAATGTCGTGCGGGTCGTCGTCGGCACCCAGACGTCCCCGACCGAGCGGGTCGTGCTCCTGGAGGCCAACGTCGACGACCTCGACCCCAGGCTGTGGCCCGGAGTGCTCGCCGGCCTGATGAGCGACGGCGCCCTCGACGCCTGGCTGACCCCGATCGTGATGAAGAAGGGCCGCCCGGCCCACACCCTCGCCGTCCTGGCGGCGCCGGACCGTGCCGATCACCTCATGGCCCGGGCCTTCGCCCTCGTCCCGACCCTGGGCGTGCGACGCTCGACGCTCGACCGGGCGGCGCTCGAGCGCACCTGGCGAACGGTGGAGGTGGATGGCGTCCCGGTGCGGGTCAAGATCGGCACCCGGGCGGGCGCGATCGCGAGCGTCACCCCGGAGTTCGACGACGTCGCCCGCGCCGCGCGGGACCTCGGGGAGCCCGAGCGCAGCGTGCTCGCGCGGACGATCGCCTCAGCAGATGCCGCCGGCTACCGGGTGGGCCGAGCGCTCGAGTGACGCCGCCGGCCGACGCGCCCGGCTCAGCGTCCCTCGGAGATCTGCGCGGCCAGATGCCCGGCGCCGTACCCGTTGTCGATGTTGACCACCGAGACCCCGGGTGCGCACGAGTTGAGCATCGTGAGCAGAGCCGTGAGACCTTCGAAGGCCGCGCCGTAGCCGACCGACGTCGGCACGGCCACCACGGGCGCCCTGACCAGACCTGCGACCACGCTCGGCAGCGCGCCGTCCATCCCGGCGACGACCACGACGACGCTCGCCTCGCGCAGCAGGTCCAGGCGCCCCAGCACTCGGTGCAGGCCCGCGACGCCGACGTCCATCACGAGCTCGGCTCGCCGGCCGAGGTAGGTCGCCGTGAGCTGTGCCTCGCGGGCCACCGGCAGGTCGGAGGTTCCCGCGGCGGCGACCACGACCAGGCCCCCGGACGGGTCGGGCGGTGACGGTGGCCACGCGAGCAGCCCGGCCTCCGCGTCGTGGAACGCCTCCGGCGCGACGGACAGCACGGCGTCAGCACGCGCGGCGTCGGCACGCGTGAACAGCGTGGGGCTGCCCCGCTCGACCAGCTCCCGCGCGATGGCGGCGACCTGTGCGGGCGACTTGTGCTGGCAGTAGACGGCCTCGGGGTACCCGCGGCGGTCCGTCCGGTCGTGGTCCAGCTGAGCGACCTGGGCCAGCTCGGGCGGCATCTGCCAGTCAGCCACGGTCCGCCACCAACGGCAGGGTGAACGCGCCGGACTGGATGCCGGCCAGGTCGAGCGCGACGAACCTGAACCCGGCCTCGCGCACCGCGCGGACGACGTCATCCCGCAGCGGCTGCTGCACCGCCGCGACCAGGTCGACCTCGGCCAGCTCGACGCGCGCGACCTCCCCGTGGTGGCGCACCCTGCAGTCGGCGAACCCGAGCCGTCTCATGGCCGCCTCGGCCCGCTCGACCTGCCCGAGCTTGGCCGGCGTGACCTCGGCGAAGTGCGGGATGCGCGAGGCCAGGCACGGCGCTGCCGGCTTGTCCGCGACCTCCAAGCCGAACGCCCGCGCCAGGGCCCTGACCTGGGCCTTCGTGGCGCCGGCCGCGGCCAGCGGCCGCAGCACGCCGTGTCGGGTGGCCGCTGCCGAACCCGGGCGGTCCGGGCGGCGCGCGTCGTCGGCGTTCTCGCCGTACGCGACCACGTCGAGCCCGTGCCGCCGCGCGACCTCGTCGGAGATCTTGGTGAAGAGCTCGTTCTTGCAGTGGAAGCAGCGGTCCGGCCCGTTGGTGCGGTAGGCGGCCACCTCGCCCTCGGCCGTGGGGACCTCCACGAGGGGGACGCCGATCTGTTCGGCGACGCGGTGGGCGAGCTCGCGCTCGTCGGCGGCCAGACTCGGGGACACGCCGAGGACGGCGAGCACGCGCTGCGGGCCCAGGGCCCGCGCAGCCACCGCGAGGAGCACCGCGGAGTCGACGCCACCTGAGAACGCGACGCCGAGGCGCACGGGCTCGCCGAGCTCCGTCGCGATGCGCGCCTCGAGGTGCCTCAGCTCTCGTGCCGTGCTCGGTGCCGGTACCTGGACCTCGACGGCCATGTCGGACTCCCTTCGATCTCGCGGTCCACTGTGCGCCACCGCACTCGCCCTGCGCCAGCGGCGGCGCCCGGGCCGGATGAGTGCAGGGCGGCTCAGGCTCAGGCCACGACCTCGCGGCGGTCCTCCGACCACAGCGTGTGGTACGTGCCGTCCTTGTCGACGCGCCGGTAGGTGTGCGCTCCGAAGAAGTCGCGCTGGGCCTGGACGAGCGCCGCGGGCAGGCGCTCGGCGCGCAGCGCGTCGTAGTACGCCAGCGACGAGCTGAACGCCGGCGCGGGGACCCCGTTGAGCGCAGCCAGGGACACGATGCGCCGCCACGCGGCCACGCCCTCACCGACGGCGTCGGCGAAGTAGGGGTCGGCGATCAGCAGCGGCAGGCCGGGGTCGCGCTGGTAGGCCTCGGTGATCCGGTCCAGGAAGGTCGCGCGGATGATGCATCCGCCGCGCCAGATCCGGGCCATCGCGCCGCGGTCGATGTCCCAGCCGTACTCCGCCGAGGCCGCGGCGATCTGGTCGAAGCCCTGGGAGTACGCCACGACCTTCGAGGCGTACAGCGCCTTGCGGACGTCCTCGACGAACCCGTCGCGATCGGCGACGTCCCAGGTGCCGACGTGCGCCGGCAGGTCGCGCGCCGCCCGGCGCTGGGGGACGGAGGAGGACACGGCACGGGCGAAGGTGGCCTCGGCGATCCCGGTCACCGGCACGCCCAGGTCCAGCGCGGCCTGCACGGTCCACCGCCCGGTGCCCTTCTGCCCGGCCTCGTCCACGATCACGTCGACCAGCGCCTTGCCCGTCTCGGCGTCGGTGTGGGCGAGGACCTCGGCGGTGATCTCGATGAGGAACGAGTCCAGGTCACCGGCGTTCCAGTCCGCGAAGACCTGGGCCAGCTCGCTCGGCGTGGCACCCAGGGCATGGCGCATCAGGTCGTACGCCTCGGCGATGAGCTGCATGTCGGCGTACTCGATGCCGTTGTGCACCATCTTCACGAAGTGCCCCGCGCCGTCCGGCCCCACGTGCGTGCAGCACGGCACCCCGTCCACGTGTGCGGAGATCTCCTCCAGCATCGGACCGAGTGCGGCGTAGGAGGCGGCCGGGCCGCCGGGCATGATCGACGGGCCGTTGAGCGCACCCTCCTCGCCGCCGGAGATGCCCGCGCCGACGAAGTGCAGGCCCTTCTCGGCCAGCGCCGCCTCGCGGCGGACGGTGTCGGGGAAGTGTGCGTTCCCGCCGTCGACGACGATGTCGCCCGGCTCGAGCAACGGCACGAGCTCGTCGATGACCGCGTCGGTCGGCCCACCGGCCTTGACCATGATGACGACCCGGCGCGGCCGCTCCAGGCTCGCCACGAAGCCCGCCAGCCCGGCGGAGGGCACGAAGGTGCCCTCGTCGCCATGCGCGCGCACGAGCTCGTCCGTCTTGGCGCCGGTGCGGTTGTAGACGGCGACGCGGTAGCCGTGCCGCGCGAAGTTGCGCGCGAGGTTCGAACCCATCACGGCAAGGCCCACCACGCCGACCTGGGCGGTGGCGGTGGGGGTCGGGGAGGTGGTCATCATCGTTCCTTCGTCCGGGGCGACCTGGGGTGTCGTCCCCTGAGTCAGCCAGGTGGCCCGGGGGAGTGGCAACCCGTTGCCACGAGTTGCTGCGCGGCAACGCGGGATCGTTCCCCACCGGCCAGGCCCTGCCTGACAACCGGTTGCCATTCCGTCGCGGACGCACCTAGGTTGAGCGGCGTGGCAGACGACGGCGACGAAGCCGCGAAGCGGCCCGTGACGATCTACGACGTCGCGCGCGCGGCGGGAGTCGCGCCGTCCACGGTCTCCCGCGCCTTCGCCCGCCCTGGTCGCGTCAACGCCGACACCGCGGCGCGGATCCGGCAGGTCGCCGCCGAGCTCGGCTATCGCGCGAACCCGATGGCGCAAGCGCTGTCGACGTCCCGGACGAAGATGATCGCCCTGATGATCTCGGACGTGACCAACCCGTTCTACTCCGAGCTCATCCGTGGTGCGCAGCTCGCGGCCTCCGAGGCCGAGTACACGGTCCTGCTCGCCGACGCGCGCGAGTCGGACGTGGTCGAGCGGCTCTCGCTCGAGCGTGTGCTGCCGGCGGTCGAGGGCATCGTGATCGGGAGCTCGCGGATGTCGGACTCGAGCCTGCGCGTGATCGCCAAGCAGAAGCCGACGATCGTCCTCAACCGAGACGTCGCAGGGCTGCCCAGCGTCGTCACCGACAACCCTCGGGGCGTGCGTCGGGCTGTCGAGCACCTCGGAGAGCTCGGGCACCAGCAGATCACCTACGTCGCCGGCCCCGAGGCGTCCTGGGCCGACGGCGCCCGGTGGCGAGCCCTGCGCGAAGCCGGCCACGAGCTCGAGCTGCACACCCGGCGAGTCGGCCCCGTCCCGCCGACGGTCGTCGGCGGCCGCGGCGTCGTGGAGAAGCTCCTGGACAACCTCCCGACGGCGGTGCTCGCCTACAACGACCTCGTCGCGATCGGTCTGATGCGGGGCCTGGCCGCGGCAGGCATCGACGTCCCGCGGGACGTGAGCGTGATCGGGTTCGACAACATCATGGCCGCCGAGCTCGTCACCCCGGGCCTGACCACCGTGGCCGCGCCGCTGCGCACCATGGGAGTGACTGCTGTGAAGAACCTGCAGGCCATCATCAACGGTGCCCTGCACCGGTCCGAGGCGGCGTTCGTGCTGCCGACCCGGCTCGTGCAACGCGAGTCGACCGCACGCGCCCGGCGCTGATCAGCGCAGCCGGAACAGCACCTCACCAGCGTTCGGGACCACCATCGTGTCCGGGTCGGCCTCGTACGCGGCCAGGTCCACCGACGTGGGGTCGAGGTACTCCAGGTTCGCGCGCCGGACCTTGTCCTCGGGGATCCGCGTGGCCAGGGTCACCGTGAGCCGGCATCGCTCGCCGTCCACCGGGTCGTAGGTGCCGGCGCCGCGCAGGTGGGTGCTGTGTGCCAGCACGCCCCAGTGGGTGTCCTTGAAGAGGTCCCACTGCTTGGTGAAGTAGTCCCGGCAGTGGTACCCGATCTCGTAGATCTCCTGATGCGTGACCGAGATCTCGGTCACGTGGGGGGCGTACAGGATCACCTCGCCGCCGTCGGCCACCACTGGCTCGAGCTTGTAGAAGCCCTTGGCAGCCGTCCAGATGTCCTCGTACTTCTCCGGGATGATCGACACGACGCGGCGTACCGGGGCGTCGAGGTAGCGCACGTGGGTCTCGGCGGACACCGCTGCGGCTGCGGCCCACGCCTCCTCGGGGGTGCCCAGCGCCGCGGCGTGCAGGGCGTGCGAGCCCGACTGGGCCACGACGCACAGCGCCAACCGCTGGGACGGGATGAGGCTCGCCGCCTCGTCGATCAGGGCGCGCACCGGGGTGATGCCGCGCGTCCCGATGATCTCGGCGCTGGTGATCAGCGCGCCCACCCAGTGCGTGAGGTCGATGATCTCCTGGCCGGCGATCCCGGGGAAGAAGTACTTGTTGCCACCCGAGAACCCCACGACCTCGTGCGGGAACACCGGGCCGACCACCAGGGCCACGTCGTGCTCGACGACAGCGCGGTTCAGTCGCACGTCCGCGTCCACGGCAAGGCGCCCCTCGGACAGCTCGGCGACCCGCTCCGCGGAGATCCGGCCCACCGAGACGAGGGTGTCCGGGTCCCACCACTCGTGGTTGAGCACCGTCATGCCGGGGTACGTCGCCTCCAGGCCACCCTCCACATAGCCGAGGTGCTTGGCGATGTGCTCCTCGCTCATCGCCTGGTGGGTCCCCAGCGCGATGACGGCGGTGAGCCGGGACACCCGGCCGACCAGCGCGCGGTGCACCGCGGACAGCAGCAGCGGCAGGGGCGCTGACCGGGTGCCGTCGGGGATGACCAGGCAGACGCTGCGGCCCTCGAGCGGTAGACGGTCGAGGGACTCGACGACGAACTCGACGACGGCCGTGGGTTCCAGGACCTGTTCGGGCCCCCCGATCGACGACAGAGGGACGGTCCGCAGGCGCGCGTCGGCAGTGGTCATGGGCTCAACGATGCGCGGCCCACGGGCGCGGGGCAAGCAGCGGGGGCAACAGTTGGCAACCGATTGCCGGGCGCCTGATCGGCTGCGAAGCATGGGGCCATGGCTCGCTTGGCGCTCTCTCCGGACCGGCTGTTCCCACCTGATCCGACCACCCGGTCGATCGCGCGGCGTCTCTACGACGAGGTGCGCGGGCTGCCGATCATCTCCCCGCACGGCCACGTCCCGGCCGAGTGGCTGGCGCAGGACACGCCGTTCGAGGACCCCACGTCACTGCTCATCACCCCCGACCACTACGTCACCCGCGTGCTGCACGCCCGCGGTGTCTCGCTGGCCGACCTCGGAGTGGGGCAGCAGGACGTCAGCGTCGACCAGCGCCGCAAGGCTTTCCGCCTGCTGTGCGAGCACTGGCCCGCGTATCGCGGTACGCCGGTGAAGTTCTGGTTCGAGTCCGGGCTCGCAGACGTCTTCGGGCTCGACCTCGTCCCGTCCGCCGAGACCGCGGACACGCTCTACGAGGCGATCGCCGAGCTGCTGGACACCCCGGACTTCCGGCCGCGGGCGCTCTACCGGCGATTCGGCATCGAGTTCCTCGCCACCACCGACGACCCGGTCGACGACCTGCGCCACCACCGCGCCCTCGCCGCGGACCCGACCTGGGACGGCCGGGTCGCACCGAGCTTCCGCCCCGACCGCTACCTCGAGCCTGCCCGTCCCGACTGGCCCGACCTCACCGCGGCGCTGGGCGAGGCGGCCGACGTCGACACCGGCGACTACGCCGGATGGGTCCAGGCCATGGAGCGCCGACGCGCCTACTTCAAGGCCAACGGCGCCACGTCGACCGACCACTCCCACCGCGACGCCCGCGTCGAGCCCCTGCCCGCCACGGAGGCCGAGCGGCTCTACGGCCTCGCACTGGCCGGCCGGATCAGCCCCGACGACGCCGACACGCTGCGCCGCGACCTGATGTTCCAGATGGCGCGCATGGCCTCCGAGGACGGTCTGGTCATGACCATGCACCCGGCCGTCCACCGCAACCACCACACCCCGACCTTCGAGCGGTACGGGGCCGACGTCGGCGCGGACATCCCCATCTCGGTCGAGTACACCCGGGCGGTCCAGCCGATGCTCGACGCCTTCGGCACCGACCCGACCTTCCAGGTGGTCCTGTTCACCATCGACGAGACCGTGTACTCCCGCGAGCTCGCACCGCTGGCCGGGTTCTACCCGTCGGTGCACATCGGTGCCCCGTGGTGGTTCATCGACGCCCCGGACGCCATGGCCCGCTACCGCGCCGCCGTCACGGAGACGGCCGGCTTCTCCAAGACCTCGGGCTTCATCGACGACACCCGCGCCTACCTGTCCATCCCGGCGCGCCACGACACCGCCCGCCGGATGGACTCCGCGTTCCTCGCCGGCCTGGTCGCCGACCACCGCCTCACCCTCGACGAAGCGCTCGACGAGGCGTACCACCTGGTCGTCACGTACCCCAGAAAGGCCTTCCGACTGTGAGCACGTCCCATGCCGCGACCTCGACCCGCCTGAGCCGGGCGGCAGGCGCCGGCCGCCCGGCCGCTCCCGTCCGCCTGGTGCACGTCGGACTCGGCAACTTCTTCCGCGCCCACCAGGCCTGGTACACCGACCGTGCCCCCGACGCCGACCGGTGGGGGATCGCCGCCTTCACGGGCCGCTCGGCCTCGATGGCCGACGCGTTGGGCCCGCAGGAGGGGCTCTACACCCTGATCACCCGTTCCGACGACGGCGACGCGTTCGACGTCGTGTCGAGCATCTCGGCCGTGCACCCGGCTGGGGACCACCAGGCATGGCTGGGCTACTGGCGCAGCCCGGAGCTGGCCGTGGTCACCCTGACCATCACCGAGGCGGGCTACGTGCGCCGCCCCGACGGTCACCTCGACACGGACAACCCTGACGTCTCCGCCGACGTGGCGGACCTGAGGGTCGGAACCACCACAGGGCTGCGCACCTCGCCCGCCCGGATCGTCGCCGGCCTGCGGGCGCGCCGGGACTCCGGGGCGGGGCCGCTCACCGTGCTGCCGTGCGACAACCTCCCGGGGAACGGGCAGGCGCTGCGCACCGTGCTCACCGACCTGATCGACCTCGTCGACCCCGACCTGACCGGCTGGGTCGAGTCCACGGTCGCGTTCGGGACCACGATGGTGGACCGGATCACGCCCGCCACCACGGACGAGCACCGCGACGCGGTGCGCGAACAGACCGGGTGGACCGACGTCGCGCCGGTTCCCACCGAGCCGTTCAGCGAGTGGGTCATCCAGTCCGAGTTCCCCGCAGGCCGGCCGGCCTGGGAACAGGCCGGTGCGCTCGTGGTCGACGACGTCGAACCGTACGAGCAGCGCAAGCTGTGGATGCTGAACGGATCCCACTCCCTGCTCGCCTACGCCGCCACGATCCGCGGTCACCAGACCGTCGACCAGGCGATCGCCGACCCGGTGTGCCGCGCCTGGGTCGATGAGTGGTGGAGCGAGGCGATGACCCATCTCGTCCTGCCGAGCGACCACGTGCACGCCTACCGCGACGCGCTCGTGGCCCGCTACGAGAACCGTTCGATCCGGCACCTCCTCGCACAGATCGCTGCCGACGGGTCACAGAAGCTCCCGGTGCGGATCCTTCCCACGCTGCGAGCCGAGCTCGCTGCCGGACGTGTGCCCCCGGGCGCCACGCGTGCTGTCGCGGCGTGGGTCGCCCACCTGCGCGGTCATGGCGCTCCGGTCAAGGACGCGCGCGCCGACGAGGTCCTCGCACTGGTCGAGGGCCGCTCCGCACAGGAGGGCGTGGACGCCGTGCTCGGCCACCTCGGGCACGACCTCGCCGGGAACCCCGACGTCGTGGCAGCGGTCCTGGCCCATCTCACCGAGCTGGAGGCGTCGGCGTGATCCAGCTGCGCGAGGCTGCCAGGTGGGCGTTGGTCGTGCCGACCAGCATGGGGGTGCGCCTGACACCGGAGAACGGCCAGCCGGTCCACGCGAGCAGCCGGTTCGTCATGCAGGCCACCTCGGCCGAGACGAACGTCGCAAGCGTCGTCTCCCATCTCGGCCTGCCGGTGAAGGTACTGACCACCTTCGTCGCCGGCAGCCCGATCGCGGCCTTCATCAAGTCCGACCTCGCTGCGCGACACATGGTCGTCGAGGGGCCTGAGGTGCCACAGGGTGGCGCCTGGGGTCTGCGCCACCAGTTCAACATCGCCGACAGCGGGTACGGCGCCCGGGCCCCCCGGGTGCACAACGACCGCGCCGGTGAGGTCGGCCGGACCCTCGCCGCGGACGCCTTCGACCTCGACAGGATCTTCCGCGGTGAGGGTGTCCAGGTCTTGCACCTGTCGGGCCTCGTCGCAGCGCTGTCCCCGGACACCTCGGCGTTCTGCGTGGCACTGGCGCGTGCCGCCCGCACGCACGGCACCGTCGTGGCGTTCGACCTCAACCACCGGGCGTCCTTCTGGGCCGGCCGCGAAGCCGAGCTCCGAGCGGCCTTCACGGAGATCGCCGAGCATGCCGACGTCCTGGTCGGCAACGAGGAGGACTTCCAGCTCGCGCTCGGGATCCCCGGGCCCCAGGTCGGGGGAGAGGGCCTGGAGGCCGAGCTCGAGGGCTTCACCGAGATGATCGGCAGGATCCACGACCGCTTCCCTTCGGCGACCCTGGTGGCGACGACGCTGCGCGAGGTGCTCGGCGCCAACCGCCACCTGTGGGGTGCCCTGGTCTCCGACCGCGGACAGGTCCATGTCGCAGCACCTCGCGAGATCGGCGTGCTCGACCGGATCGGAGGCGGCGACGGGTTCGTCGGCGGGCTGCTCTACGGGTTGCTCCGCGGTTGGGACGCCCGTCGCTGCCTGGAGTTCGGCTGGGCCACCGGCGCGCTCGCCGCGACCGTCCTCACCGACCACGCCGCACCCGCGGACGAGGCTCAGGTCTGGAACATCTGGCAGGGCAACGCCCGCGTCCAGCGCTGACCCGCCGGGCTCGGCACCGCGGACCGCCGCCGACCGTTCAGACGAACGGGATGCCCTGGTCCTCGAGGATCTCGGTCAGCGCCTGCACGGCGCGGACCACGTTGTCGGCGCCGACCCGACCGCCCAGCTGGTCGTGCGCGGTCAGGTGCGGCTCGATGACGACCAAGCCGTCGTAGCCGTCGGCGCTCAGCGCAGCCACGGTCTCGCGGATCCGAGCGTCGCCCGTGCCCGCGGGGACGGACTCGCGGAGCTCCAGGGAGAAGTCGGTCACCTGCAGGCAGGCGGTGCGGGCGCGGAGGTCGCCGTAGGCGTCCGGGAAGGGCCGCACCCCGGCTCGCAGGTAGCCGCCCGGATCGAGCGCCACCCGCAACGCGGCGGAGCCCACGTCGGCCTCGAGCTCGGCCATCGCGCTCGCGGTCGCCCCCCAGCTTCCGGGGTGGTTCGTCACCAGCAAGGTCATGCCGGCGTGCTCCGCAAGCTTGGCCAGCTCCGACGTGCGTGCCACGACGTCTGCGCGAACAGCCTCGTGCCCGCCTCCGGTCGCGAACGGGAAGATCCGGATCCATCGGGCCCCGAGGCCCTGCGCGGCGGCGATGGCTCGTTCCACCTGGCCGACCGCCGTCCTGGCGTCCTCAAGGTCCACCGGGGTGGTCTGGGCGTGGACGGTCGCCACCCGCGCCTCGTGGGCCTCCAGGACCTCGGCCAGCCGGTCGAGGTCGCCGTGCGTGAGGTCGGTCGCGCGGCGGCGCCACGCCGTGCGCAGGTCGAGATGCCCGATGCCGAGGTCGCGCAGCACGGCGAGCTGGGTCCAGGGGTCAGGGTCGATCTCGTCGGCAACCGCCGCCAGGGTCCACACGGTGTGCTCCCACCCGCCGTCGACCGGGCCTCAGTCCCGCTCGGCGGTCCAGCGGGTGCGCAGCGCGTGGGCTGCCGCCTTGGGCCGGCGGTCGTAGGTGAACACGCCCTTCTTGTTGCCGTCGACCCGGAACACGCCGCCGCTCGAGGTGCGGAAGTCGGCGAAGTTCCACACGTGCTCACCGACCACCGCATCGACGGAGTCGAAGACCCGGTGGTTCATCTCCAGGTAGGCGACCTGGTACTCCTCGGACCACGGCTCAGGCGTCAGGGAGTGCAGACCCGCGATCGTGTCGGCCCCGTACTCGGTGATGATGATCGGCTTGCCGTCGCCCGCCCAGGCCTCGAGCTCGGTGCGCCAGGCGGTCTCGGCGTTCGCCAGGTCGCCGGTCTGGACGTACCAGCCGTAGTACCGGTTGAGCATGAGCACGTCGGCGAGGTCCGACAGGCGGCAGGTTCCGTGCGGGGAGAGCATCACGTTCACGAAGCCGACGGGCCGGGTCGGATCCAGCTCGCGGGCCAGGGCGAAGAGCGGCTCGAAGTACTCCCGGGCGGCCTCGGTGTGGGACTCGGGCTCGTTCGCGATCGACCAGATCACCACACTCGGGTGGTTCTTGTCCCGTGCCACGAGCTCCCGGATGACCTGGGCGTGCGCCTCGCGGGTGGTCGCGTTCAGCGTCTCGGGGGAGAAGGTCTCGAACGACGGTCCGCCGAAGATCCCCCCCGCGATCCCCATGTTCAGCCCGACGGCGGGGGTCTCGTCGATGATGACGATGCCGTGGCGGTCGGCGTACTCGTAGACCTCCTCCGCGTACGGGTAGTGCGAGGTCCGGAAGGAGTTGGCGCCGATCCACGACATGAGCTCCATGTCGTGCACGAGGAACACGTCGTCGTGGCCCTTGCCGCGCACCGGGGTGTCCTCGTGGCGCCCGAACCCGCGGAAGTAGAACGGGCTGCCGTTGATGAGGAACTCGGTGCCGCGTACCTCGACGGTCCGGATGCCGACGCTCTGGTGGTAGACGTCGATGACCGCGCCGTCGGGGGCGACGAGCTCGACCGCAGCGTCGTACAGGTAGCCGTCGCCCGGGGCCCACAGGTGCGCGTCGACCACGCGGAGCTCGCCCTCGGGGCCCGTCGTGCGTGCCACCTCGGTGCCCTCGGCATCCCGGAGCCTCACCCTCACGTCGTGCGAGTCGTCGCCCGCGGCCGTGACCCGGTAGTGGACGACACCCGTCGTGCCATCCAGATCCGTCACCACGGTGATGTCGTCGACGTGGGTGTGCGGGGTGGCGTACAGCCACACCTGCCGGTGCAGGCCCGCGAAGTTGTAGAAGTCGTGGAAGTACCGCTGACGGCGCCCCTGCGGGGTGTCCTCGACGTACCCCGGCGGGATCGTCTGGAACGAGAGCTCGTTGTTCACCACGACCGTCACAGCGATCTGCTCGCCAGGGGTGACCAGGTCGGTGATGTCGGCCTCGAACGGCGTGTAGCCGCCGGAGTGGCTCATCACCTCCGTGCCATCGACCCACACGGTTGCGGCGTGCGTGGCCGAGTCCACTCGCAGCACGACGCGCTGCCCGGCCCAGCCGCGGGGCACGAACGCCGTCGTCCGGTACCAGGCATCGCCCACGTGGTCCCGGCTGTGCGTACCGACCAGGACGTCGTTGTAGCTCGCCGGCACCGGCATCGCCTGTGCCTCGGGGAGGGGACCCTCGTACCAGCCGCTCGACAGGCCCTCACCGGCCGCGTCCAGCCGGAAGTCCCACAAGCCGGCGAGCGATCGACGCTCGCGGGTCGGGGTGTCCTGGGGTCGCAGCATCGTCGCCTCCTCCGCGCGGCCGGCTCTCGGCCACGAGCTCGACACTGGCGTCGGCCCAGCTGCTGTGTCGAGCGGTTGCCACCGCTTGCCAGGCCGTTCTTGCCGTTCCGGACCGCGCCACGACGTGCGGCGACCCGGCCACCGAAGGGTGACCGGGTCGCCGCTGCTCACCGGTGGGCCGGTGAGCAGGTGTCACACGTCGTAGTACAGCTCGAACTCGTGCGGGTGCGGACGCAGCCGCAGCGGGTCGATCTCGTGGGTGCGCTTGTAGTCGATCCAGGCCTCGATGAGGTCAGGCGTGAACACGTCACCCTCGGTCAGCCAGTCGTGGTCGGCCTCCAGGTTGTCGAGGACCTCGTTGAGCGATCCCGGGACCTGGGAGATGGAGGCGTGCTCCTCGGGCGGCAGCTCGTACAGGTCCTTGTCGACCGGCTCTGGCGGCTCGATCTTGTTCTTGATGCCGTCGAGGCCCGCCATGAGCATGGCCGCGAAGGCCAGGTACGGGTTGCTCGAGGGATCCGGCACGCGGAACTCGATCCGCTTGGCCTTCGGGTTGGACCCCGTGACGGGAACCCGGATGCACGCCGAACGGTTGCGTGCCGAGTAGACCAGGTTGACCGGGGCCTCGAAGCCCGGGACGAGGCGGTGGTAGGAGTTCACCGTCGGGTTGGTGAACGCCAGCAGCGCCGGGGCGTGCTTGAGCAGGCCACCGATGTACCAGCGCGCCATGTCGGACAGGCCGCCGTAGCCCTTCTCGTCGTAGAAGAGCGGCTCGCCGTCCTTCCACAGCGACTGGTGGGTGTGCATCCCCGAGCCGTTGTCGCCGAACAGGGGCTTCGGCATGAACGTCGCGGTGCGGCCGTTGCGGTCGGCGACGTTCTTGACGATGTACTTGAACAGCATGATCTTGTCGGCGGACTTGGCCAGCGTGTCGAAGCGGTAGTTGATCTCCGCCTGACCGGCCGTGCCGACCTCGTGGTGCGAACGCTCGACGTCCAGGCCGACCTTGTTCAGCTCGAGGACGATCTCGTCGCGCAGGTCGGCGAAGTGGTCCACCGGCGGGACCGGGAAGTAGCCGCCCTTGTAGGGCGTCTTGTGCCCGAGGTTGCCGCCCTCCTCCTTGCGGCCCGTGTTCCACGCAGCCTCGATGGAGTCGATGTAGTAGAAGCTCTGGGACTGGCTCGTGAAGAACCGGATGTCGTCGAAGATGTAGAACTCGGCCTCGGGAGCCATGAACACGGTGTCGGCGATCCCGGTCGACTTCAGGTACGCCTCGGCCTTCGCTGCGATCTGTCGCGGGTCGCGGCTGTAGGGCTCGTCCGTGTACGGGTCCACGATCGACATGTTGATCGCGAGCGTCTTCTCCGTCCGGAACGGGTCGACGTACGCCGTCGACAGGTCCGGGAGAAGCTTCATGTCGGACTCGTGGATCGCCTGGAAGCCGCGGATCGACGAACCGTCGAACATCTGGCCCTCGGTGAAGAACGTCGCGTCCACCGACTCGGCGGGGACGTTGAAGTGCTGCATCACGCCCGGCAGGTCGCAGAACCGGACGTCGACGAACTTGACGCCCTCCTCCTTGATGAATGCCATGACTTCGTCGGCGGAACTGAACATCCGGTTCTCTCCCTTGGCGAGACGTTGGGGACCGCGTCGGCGACGACGCTAGGGGTCGAGCGTTACCCAGCCGTGTGGCCCGTGTTTCGGCCAGGTTTCCGCCGGTGAGAGCCAGCCGCCACGGGTCAGTAGGCTGGCCCGATGGCGCCACGACGTGGGGACTTCGGCTCCTGGCTGGAGGGTACTCCCGGCGCCGGTGAGCCTCGGCGCGGTTCAGCACTCGGACTCCCCGAGGTGGGTCCGGGGGCCAAGGCCCGCCTCGGGCGGCGCCTTCTGGCGCTGCTGATCGACTGGCTGCTCAGCATGGCGGTCGCGTCGCTGTTCTGGCGGGTCCCAGGGGGCGTGGGGCTGTTCGGCGCGCAGCCGTGGGCGACGCTCGCCGTGTTCGCCGCGAGCACGGCTGTGTTCGTCTCGCTGTTCGGCTACACGGTCGGCCACCGCCTGCTCGGGCTGCGGGTGGCGCGGGTGGTGCGCCGGGACGAGCGGCTGGAGCCGGTCCCGGGACCACCAGGTCTGCTGGCCGGTGCCGTGCGCACGGGCCTGCTGTGCCTCGTGGTGCCTGCCGTGATCTGGGACGCAGCGGGCCGCGGCATGCACGACGTGGTGGCCTCGACCGTCCTCGTCCGGCGCTGAGCCCGGCAGCAGACCAGCCGCCGTCGCTCATCGACGCACGCAGCCGGCGAAGGGTGCCTGGCTCGGCGCGGGTCGCTGGCGTCAGCGGCCGCGCAGCCCCTTGCGGTCCGGCCGGGCCCGAGTGGGGTCGACGCCCTTGGGGATGGGCATCCGCATGCCGCCCAGCGCTCTGAGGCGCTTGGTGACCTCGGCGGTCTCGGCCTTGGTCAATGTCGCCTTGAGGCGTTGAACGGTGCGAGGCAGCTTGCGCAGCGGCACCTGGCCCTCCGCGTTGCCCGCCTGGAGGACGTGGATCGGGACGTTCGGCAGCACGCGTGCGACCTTCTTGCGCTCGCCCTCGAGGAGCCGACCGACCCGGGGCGGCCCCTCACCCACGAGCACCACACCCGCGCGACCGACGCCGCGGAAGACCATGTCCTGGGTCCGGGGGTCCATCGCGACCGGCTCCTCGGGGAACTCCCACCCCTTGCGGATGTAGCGCAGGGCCGCGAGGGCGGCGCCGGGCTGGCCCTCGATCGAGCGGTACATGCCCGCCTCGGCTCGCCTGGACAGCACGAGCATCGCGGCGAGCAGCGCGAACGGGAACCCGACCACGAGCAGGTAGATGACCTGGTTCACGATGAACCCGATGGCCAGTGCCACCGCCATGGTGCCGACGAACACCGCGAGCAGCCACCAGGTGACGGCGGGGTCGACCCTGCGGGTGACCTGGTACACCTGCCAGATCTGCTGGTACCAGCGAGTCTTCTTGACCTTCTCGGGCTGGTCGGTGGATCGCGCCATGGCGAGCCAGTCTAGTGGTCTGCCGGAGTGCCTTGGTCCGACCTCAGGACTGCTGGGCGAGCAGGCTGGCCGCTTCCTGCCGAGTGGTGGACTCGGCGGCCAGGTGGGCCAGTGCGGGTGGGATCTCGCGGCCGGCCCGGCGCATCGCCTGGGCCCACAGCCGACCCGCCCGGTAGGACGAGCGCACCAGCGGCCCCGACATCACGCCCGCGAACCCGAGGCGCTCGGCCTCGTCGGCCAGCGCGACGAACGTCTCCGGACGCACCCAGCGGTCCACCGGATGGTGGCGCACGGACGGGCGCAGGTACTGGGTGATCGTCACCAGGTCGCAGCCCGCCGCGCGCAGCGCGCCGAGCGCCTCGACGACCTCCTCGTCGGTCTCGCCCATCCCGAGGATCAGGTTGGACTTGGTGACCAGTCCGGCGTCGCGGGCCGCGGTGAGCACCGAGAGGGACCGCTCGTAGCGGAAGCCGGGCCGGATCTGCTTGAAGATCCGCGGGACCGTCTCGAGGTTGTGGCCGAGCACCTCGGGCCTGGAGCTGAACACCTCCGACAGGTTCGCGGGGTCCGCGTTGAAGTCGGGGATGAGCAGCTCGACGCCGGTGCCCGGGTTCAGCGCGTGGATCTGGCGGACGGTCTCGGCGTACAGCCACGCGCCGCCGTCGGCGAGGTCGTCCCGCGCGACGCCGGTCACGGTCGAGTAGCGCAGCCCCATCGCCTGGACGGACTCCGCCACGCGCCGCGGCTCGTCGCGGTCGAAGGCAGCGGGCTTGCCGGTGTCGATCTGGCAGAAGTCGCAGCGCCGGGTGCACTGGTCACCGCCGATGAGGAACGTGGCCTCGCGGTCCTCCCAGCACTCGAAGATGTTGGGGCACCCGGCCTCCTCGCACACGGTGTGCAGGCCCTCGCGGCGGACGAGGCCCTTGAGCTCGGCGTACTCCGGTCCCATCGTCGCCCGGGTCTTGATCCACTCGGGCTTCTTCTCGATGGGGGTGGTGGCGTTGCGGGCCTCGACGCGCAGCAGGCGGCGGCCCTCCGGGGCGACAGTCACGGTTCCACCCTACGTGAGCGCGCGCGGCTCGCCCGCCGTCCGGCCCGCCGCGGCCCGGACGGGCCCCAGGGCATGCCGTAACGCGTCGACCAGCAGCGGTTGGACCTCGGCGATCGTGACGCCACGCCCGAGCTCGGCAGACAAGGACGTGACGCCCGCGTCCTCGATCCCGCACGGGACGATGCGTCCGAACGCGGACAGGTCCGGGTCGCAGTTCAGGGCGAGCCCGTGCATGGTGACCCCGCGCGCCACCCGCACGCCGATGGCGGCGACCTTGCGCTCCGGCCGGTCGCCATCGGCCGCGCACCACACGCCCGAGCGACCCGGCACGCGGATCGTGGGCACGGCCAGAGCGCCGCAGACGTCCATCACGGCCTGCTCGAGCGCCCGGACGTAGCCCACGACGTCCACGGGCTCGATCAGTCTCACGATGGGGTAGGCGACGAGCTGACCCGGT
Source organism: Actinotalea lenta (assembly GCF_030586465.1). Taxonomy (GTDB): domain Bacteria; phylum Actinomycetota; class Actinomycetes; order Actinomycetales; family Cellulomonadaceae; genus Actinotalea; species Actinotalea lenta. The sequence goes on along the minus strand of NZ_JAUQYP010000001.1, from coordinate 2,583,582 downwards.
CCGTGCCAGGTGATCCGACCGCCCCGGTCGACGTCGACCACCGGGGTGCCGTCGATGGGGCGGTCCGACCGTGCGGTGCGCTTCCCGGCCGTGTAGACGCTCGTGTGCTCGACGAGCAGCACGGTGTCCGGGAGCTCACCAGCGGCGACCCGCGCGTGCACGGACCGCTGCTGGTCCCAGGCCGCGTGGTAGTCGACGGGTCGGTCGGGGAGCTCGAGGACGGTGAGCTCGGGCTCAGGCATCGGACTCCTCGGGGGTGTCGGAGCACGGGCCGTCGTCCGACGGCCCGTGCTCGTGCTCGTGGCCCTGGTCGACCATGACCAGCAGGAGCTCGCGCAGGTGCCCGACCTGCTCGTCGTCCAGCCCCCGCAGGGTCAGGTCCTCGGCGTAGGCCGGGTCGCCCGCCTCCAGGAGGGTTGCGCGACCGGCGTCGGTGAGGTGTACCTGGTGGCGCCTCCGGTCGCTCGGGTGCGGGTGCCGAGCCACGAACTCCTGGCGTTCCAGGCGCGCGAGGATCCGGCTCATGGTCTGCTCGGTGACGTTGGAGGACAGGGCGAGCTCGCGCTGGGAGAGCGGCCCCCCCGCGAGCAGGTAGAGCACGGGGAGCGAGGCGTGGTTCAGCCCCCAGTGCGCCAGGTGCGAGTTCCAGTCCCGTTCGATGCGGCGTGCGACCGCGGAGAACAGCCGGCCGGTGGGCCACTGCTCGGGTGGTGGGGCGCCGGGCTTCTCGCCGACCGGGCGTCCGGTCCCCGGCATCATCGGCCGGGCGGCACCGGAGGAGGTGCGCTGCGCAGGGGAGAGCACGGCCACCTTCCTCGCGGTTCGGATTGTGCGTCCCAGGCTAGACCTCCATGATACTCAGCATGCTGAGCAATTCGAGGCGAGCGGGAGTGCTGCGCGGTCTGGTGATCCTCGGGGTCATCGTGGTCTGGTTCGCGATCGGGGGTGCCGGTGGCATGTCCATCGGCAAGCTCTCCGAGGTGCAGCAGAACGATGCGACGTCGTTCCTGCCGACCGGTGCCGAGTCGACCCGTGCCGCCGACCTCGCCGCGGGCTTCCGCCAGACCGACACGCTCCCGGCGCTCGTCGTCGCTGAGGCGAACGGCGCGATGACGCCCGACCAGCTCTCAGCCGTGCAGCAGTTCGCCGGGCGGGTCGGCTCGCTCCCGCTCGGGGACGGTCGCACGCTCGGCGACATCCTGGTCGCACCCGCTCAGGCGATCCCGTCCTCCGACGGCCAGGCGGCCCTCGTCACGGTCGCCCTCGACGCCACCAAGGCCACGGAGCAGCTCGGCGACCAGCGGGTGGTCAACGCCGCCGTGGCAGCCCTGCGTGATGCCGTGACCCCGCTCAGCGACCAAGGTCTCTCGGTGCACGTCACCGGGCCGGCCGGGTCCATCGCCGACCTCGTCGACGCGTTCGGTGGCATCGACAGCCTGCTGCTGCTCGTCGCGCTCGGGGTGGTGTTCGTGATCCTCGTGCTGGTGTACCGCTCGCCCAGCCTGCCGTTCACCGTGCTGTTCACCTCGCTCTTCGCGCTCTCGGGTGCCGCGCTCGCGGTCTACCAGCTCGCCGCGAACGGCGTCCTGGTCCTCAACGGCCAGAGTCAGGGGATCTTGTTCATCCTCGTGGTGGGTGCGGCCACCGACTACTCGCTGCTCATCGTCGCGCGGTACCGGGAGGAGCTGCGCTGGATCCAGGAGCCACCACGGGCGATGTACCGGGCGCTGCGCGCCGCCCTCGAGCCGATCGCGGCGAGCGCAGGGACCGTCATCGCCGGCCTGCTGTGCCTGCTGCTGTCCGACCTGGCGTCCAACCGGTCGCTCGGCCCGGTCGCGGCGATCGGGATCGCGGCAGCGTTCGTCGCGGCGTTGACCCTGCTGCCGGCGCTGCTCCTGGTGGGTGGCCGGCGCGCGCGGTGGATCTTCTGGCCGCGGATGCCCAAGCCTGCCGACTCCGGCGACCCCCACGACGTCGAGGGCGGCGAGGAGCTCGAGCACCTCGAGGCCCGCACCGGCCTGTGGGGTCGCGTCGCAGGCGTGATCGGGCGCCACCCGCGCCGGGTGTGGGTGGTCACCGCGGTCTTCCTCGTGGCGGCCTCGGCGTGGGTGCCGACGTTCCGAGCGCAGGGCACCAGCGAGTCCGACGTCTTCCTCACCAAGGTCGACTCGGTGGCCGGCGAGAAGGCCCTGGCCCGGCACTTCGAGGCCGGCAACGTGCAGCCCGCCACGGTGGTCGCCCCGGAGGGCGAGCTCGACGCCGTGGTCTCCGCCGCGAGGTCCGTGCCCGGCGTGCAGTCGGCGACGCCGGTCACGCAGGGCGGCCAGGGTGGGCCGCCGGACCCCAACGCACCGCCGATGGTGGTCGACGGGAGGGTCCTGGTCGAGGTCGCCACGCAGGCGGCCGCGGAGACCCAGCAGGCGCAGGACACCGTCGCGGCGCTGCGCGGCGCCGTGCACGCCGCCGCGCCCGACGCATTGGTCGGAGGAGCCGCCGCGCAGCGTCTGGACACCCAGCAGACCAGCGCCAGGGACCTGCGCGTGATCGTCCCGGCCGTGCTCGTGGTGATCCTGCTGGTGCTCATCGGCCTGCTGCGGTCCGTGCTGGCACCCGTGCTCATCGTGCTGGCGAACCTGCTGTCCTTCGGTGCCACGCTGGGCATCAGCGCACTGGTGTTCAACCACGCCTTCGGGTTCCCCGGGTCGGACGCGACGGTGCCGTTGTACGGCTTCGTCTTCCTGGTCGCCCTGGGCATCGACTACTCGATCTTCCTCATGACGCGCGTGCGCGAGGAGTCCCTGGAGCACGGCACCCGGTCCGGCGTGCGGCGCGGGTTGGCCGTCACGGGCGGGGTCATCACGAGCGCCGGCCTCGTGCTCGCGTCAACGTTCGGAACGCTCGCGGTCATCCCGCTGCTCTTCCTCGCCCAGATCGCGTTCCTCGTGGCGTTCGGCGTCCTCCTGGACACCCTGGTGGTCCGCACCCTGCTGGTGCCCGGGCTCGTGCACGATCTCGGCCGGCGTGTCTGGTGGCCGTGGCGTGGGCGCATCCCCGCCGACCGCTGACAGGGCCGCGGAGCCAGCCTGTGGACGGCTCCCGGCGGGGTCCTTCGGCTGCTGGGATGGCGGCATGCAGACCGTCGTGCCCGAGGACCTCGACGCCGCGCTGCGATCCGCGGGGCTGCGCGTCGCGGGGCCGCTCGACGCACGCGAGGACCGTGCCCGCTGGACGGCGCTCGGCCCGGACGGACGGCGGTGGGCGATCCTCGAGGCCACGGCCGGCGAGGCGGACGGCGCCCGGCGTCGCGCGCACGCGCTCGCGACCGTCGACCACCCGAACGTGGCGGCCGCCGGGCCGGTGCTGGACCGACCCGGCGGGGGTGTCCTGCTGCTGGTCGCGGCCGAGCCCGGGGTGGACCTCGCGGTGCTCATGGCGGCTCGCGGCCCCCTCGACGACGCCGAGGCGACCGGTGTACTCGTCCCCGTCGCCGGCGCGCTCGCGGCGCTGCACGCGGCGGGCCTGGCGCACGGCGCCCTGACTCCCGCCGACGTGGTGCTGACCGCGGCGGGGCCCGTCCTGGTGGACGTGGGCGGCGGCACCGGGCCGGTCGCGGTGCAGCAGGCTGCTGACGTCGCGGCGCTCGTCCAGCTCGGGCGAAGGCTCGTCGGCCCGGGTCCCGGTCCGGTGGCTGACGCCCTGGGCGGGGCCGACCCGACAGCCCGGACCCTCGAGGCTGCGCTGAGGACGGCGTCGGAGCCGCGGCCCGTGGACCTGCCCGACTCGGCGGTCCTCGCCAGGCTGGCTCTGCAGCGTTTCGCCGGACAGCAGCCGGGTGAGCCCGTGCGGCCGAGCCGACGAACCGCGAACGGGGGGCGCGGAACCCGGCGAGGGCGCCTCCGACGCGGCGGGCACGGTCGGCGCGGGCGGACCGGCGGGCCCCGGGCGCGCCTCCCGTGGCACCGCGTGGTGGTGGCGTCCGTGGCGATCGTGGCGGTGGCCGTGGCGTGGGCCGTGATCGTCCGTGGCGGGCGGGACGACGCTCGCGCGCATGCCGTTCAGCTCACCGAGCAGCGCATCACCGCTCTCGCAGCGGGCGACATCGCGGGACTGGCGGCACTGACCGAACCGGGCTCGCCCGCGGCGCTGGCGGACGCCCGGCTACGGCCCGAGCCCGTGGAGGTCGAGTGGCTGGCGGTCGAGGCGGGACGCCGGGTCGAGGACGGCTGCCCCGCGGGCCTCGTCTGCGTCCCTGTGACCACCCGGACCCGCATCGCCGGTGACTCGATCCGAACCGCGCGGGTGACCCTCGCGCTCCGCCCGGGGACGTGGCGGGTCGTGCAGGTCAGTCCTGCGCGCTGATCCATCGGGCGGCGTCGGCGATGGTCGGGTGCTGCCACCGGAACCCGGAGTCCTCCAAGGCGCCTGGCACGGCGCGCTGGGAGCTGAGCAGGAGCTCGTCGGCCACGTCGCGCAGCACCAGCCGCAGCAGCGTCGCGGGCACCCGCATCACGGCTGGACGGTGCAGCGCGCGCGCAAGGGTCGCGATCACCTCGCGCTGCGTCGCAGGGTGCGGAGCCGTGAGGTTCACAGGGCCGGCGACGTCGGCGGTGAGCAGGTGGGCGACGGCGGCCGCATGGTCGGCGGTGGTGATCCAGCTCCAGTAGTTCGTGCCCGGCCCCAGCGGGCCACCCACACCCATCCGGATCGCCCGGAGGATGAGGCCCGAGGAGCTGCCCCCCGCGGCCGCCAGTGCCACCGAACCGGTGCGCAGCTGGACCACGCGGACACCAGCCTCCTCGGCCGGTGCGGTCGCGGCCTCCCAGCGGCGTACGAGGTCCGCGAGGAAGCCCGACCCGGGTTCCGAGGTCTCGGTGAGGATCTCGTCCCCTCGGTTGCCGTAGAAGCCCACGGCTGAGGCCTGGAGCCAGACGGGTGGGGGATCGGGCATGGTGGCCAGGGTGCGGGCCAGCAGCGCGGTGGGCCGCACCCGGGACGCCACGATCGTGCGGCGGTACGACGCGGTCCACGGCAGGCGGGCCAGGCTCGCGCCGCCCAGGTTGATGACCGCGTCGACGCCGGCGAGATCCGCAGGGTTCAGGCGACCGAGCACCGGGTCCCAGGGGATCTCCCGCGGCGACCGCGCTGGCCTGCGCACCAGGCGCTGCGCCGAGATGCCCCGCTGGGCGAGCTCATGGGTCAGGGCGGTGCCGAGCAGCCCGTGCGACCCTGCGAGGACGACTCTCATGCGCTCACCTCCGCGTGCTCCCGTGCCGGTGGGCGGTGGTCGGCTCGGGGGCCCGCGCGGCGGGCCCCCGAGAGGTGGTCAGAGCCCGACCTCCGAACCGAAGTCTCCCTCTTCGATGCGCGCCTTGACGGCCTGCAGGTAGCGAGCCGCGTCGGCGCCGTCGACCAGCCGGTGGTCGTAGGACAGGGCGAGGTAGCAGATCGAGCGGATGGCGACATACTCGGCGCCGAGCTCGTCGGTGGCCACCACCGGCTTGCGCACGATCGCGCCCGTGCCGAGGATCGCCGAGGTCCCGACAGGCACGATGGGCGTGTCGAACAGAGCTCCACCAGACCCGGTGTTGGTGACCGTGAACGTGGCACCGCTCAGCTCGTCGGGCGTGACCTTGTTCGCCCGGGTGCGCGCAGCCAGGTCGGCGATCTTGCGTGCGATGCCGGCGAGGTTGAGGTCGCCCGCCCCCCGGATCACGGGCACGACCAGGCCGCGCTCGGTGTCCACGGCGATGCCGACGTTCTCCTCCCCGTGGTACGTGATCTGGTTGCCCTCCAGCACGCCGTTGATCTTGGGGTGGGCCTTGAGCGCCTCGGTCGCCGCCAGGACGAAGAAGGGCAGGAACGTGAGATTGGTGCCCTCACGAGCCTTGAAGTCCTCCTTCGCGCGGCTGCGCAGCCGCGCGACCTTCGTGACGTCGACCTCGACCACGGTGGTGAGCTGCGCCATCGACTGCATCGACTCGTGCATGCGCGAGGCGATGATCTGGCGCAGCCGGGACGCCTTCTCGGTGGTGCCCCGCAGCGGTGAGATCGACTCGACGGCCTGCGCCGTCTTGGACGCCGCCGGCTCGGACGGCGTAGCCGTAGCCTCCGCCTTGGCCCTCTCGGCGGCCTTGGCCTTCTCGGCGGCCTCGGCGGCCTCGAGGACGTCCTCCTTGCGGATCCGGCCACCGACCCCGGTGCCGGTCACGGTGGACAGGTCCACGCCCTTCTCGGCCGCCAGCTTGCGCACCAAGGGCGTGAGATAGCCGCCGCTGGTGGGCGCCGACGGGGCCGAGGCGCCCGGGGCGGCCTGCTGGCCCGTCTCCTCGGCCGGGGTCGGCTCCGGTGCCGTCGCGGGCTCCGGGGGTGCCGGCTGTGCCTGCTGGCGGGACGGGGCCGCGGCCTGCGGGGCCGGGGCGGCCTGCTCCTCCTGGGCTGGGGCAGGCGCCTCCTCCTGCGCAGGCGTGGGCTGCTCGGTCGCCGGCTCTGCTGCTGGGGCCGACTGCTCGGTGGGCGCGGCGGGGGTTCCCCCGATCCGTGCCAGGACGGCGCCGACCTCGGCGGTCTCGTCCTCGCCCACGAGGATCTCGCTGAGGGTCCCGGCGACCGGGGAGGGGATCTCCGTGTCGACCTTGTCGGTGGAGACCTCGAGGAGGGGCTCGTCGACGGCGACCTCCTCGCCGACCTGCTTGAGCCAGCGGGTGACGGTGCCCTCGGTGACGCTCTCGCCGAGAGCCGGCATCTGGACCTCCTCGCCGCCGGAGGACGCGCCGGACGGCTGGTCGCTCGGTGACGCCTGCGGGGCCGCAGCGGGCTGCTCGGGCTCTCCCTGTGGGGCGGGGGCCGACTGCTCGGGCTCGGCCTGCTCGGGCTCGGCCTGCTCGGGCTCGGCCTGCGCCTCCTGCGGCGCGGCACCGGCCTCGTCCGCGCTGCCGATCCGGGCGAGGACCGCGCCGACGTCCGCGGTCTCGTCCTCCGGCACGACGATCTCCAGCAGCACTCCGGCGACCGGGGAGGGGATCTCGGTGTCGACCTTGTCGGTGGAGACCTCGAGCAGGGGCTCGTCGACGGCGACCTCCTCGCCGACCTGCTTGAGCCAGCGGGTGACGGTGCCCTCGGTGACGCTCTCGCCGAGAGCCGGCATCTGGACGGACTCAGACATGTTCTGGCGTCTCCTGTCAGTTGTGCGCGTGCAGCGGCTTGCCGGCCAGCGCGAGGAACGCCTCGCCGACCGCCTCGTTCTGGGTGGGGTGGGCGTGCACCAGGGACGCGACGTCCTCGGGGTATGCCTCCCAGTTGACGATCAGCTGACCCTCGCCGATGAGCTCACCGACCCGGGCGCCGAGCATGTGGACGCCGACCACGGGGCCGTCCTTCCTGCGCACCAGCTTGACGAAGCCGGTGGTGCCCAGGATCTGGCTCTTGCCGTTGCCAGCGAGGTTGTACTCGTAGGTCTGGATCTGGTCGTCGCCGTAGAGCTCCTTGGCCTTGGCCTCGGTGACGCCGACGGACGCGATCTCCGGGTCGGAGTAGGTGACCCGCGGGATGCCGGACTCGACCAGTGGTGCGGGGTTGAGGCCTGCGATCTCCTCGGCGAGGAAGACGCCCTGTGCGAAGCCGCGGTGCGCGAGCTGCAGGCCGGGGACGATGTCGCCGACCGCGTGGATGTTCGCGACGCCGGTGTGCAGCCGCTCGTCGGTGAGCACGAAGCCGCGGTCCATCGGGACGCCCTGCTCCTCGTAGCCGAGGTCGGCCGTGCGGGGCCCGCGGCCGACCGCCACGAGCATGAGGTCGGCGTCGATCGCCGTGCCGTCCTCGAGGGCGACGTGCACTGCGGAGTCGTCCTGGGTCACGCCGGAGAACCGCACACCGGTGTGGAACGCGATACCGCGCTTGCGCATCGCGCGCTCGAACGCCTTGCTGATCGCCTCGTCCTCGTTGGGGACCAGGTGGGGCAGCGCCTCGACGATGGTGACCTTCGCGCCGAAGGACGTCCACACGCTGGCGAACTCGCACCCGATCACGCCGCCGCCGAGCACCACCACCGACTCGGGCACGTGATCCAGGTTCAGCGCGTGCTCGGAGGTGATGACCCGGCCGCCGATCTCCAGGCCGGGCAGGGTCCGCGAGTACGAGCCGGTCGCCAGCACGACGTGCTTGCCGGTGTACCGCTCGCCGTCAACCTCGACGGTGTCGGGTGCGACGAGCCGGCCGTGCCCCTCGACGTAGGTGATCCCGTGCGCCTTCACCAGGCCCTGGAGACCCTTGTAGAGGCGGCCGACCACCGCGTCCTTGTAGCCGTTCACGCCGGCCATGTCGATGCCCTCGAGTGCGGCCCGGACGCCGAACTTCTCCGACTCGCGCGTCGAGTCGGCGACCTCCGCCGCATGCAGCAGAGCCTTGGTGGGGATGCAGCCGACGTGCAGGCAGGTGCCGCCGACCTTGGCCTCTTCCACGAGGACCACCTTCAGTCCGAGCTCGGTGGCGCGCAGGGCGGTGGCGTAGCCCCCGCTCCCTCCGCCCAGGACCACGATGTCGGCGGTGTCAGGCACGGTCAGGCTCCCCTCGGGCACGGCAGTGGGTCGGGCGCTGCGGCCATCTTGTCATCACCCGTGGCTCGGTGGCATCCGAGCGGTGACGGATGGGCAGCGCGATTCATCCTACGTCTTGCTGGGCCCTCGGTCCTGTTCGCCCGTAGGCTGAGCACATGCCGCTGTTCCGCAGGCGTTCCCGCCAGGCCCCAGAACGCGACGCCCGCCATGCGACCCTGGAACACCTCGCCGAGTTCGCGCGCACGCGCGTCGGCGTCGAGGCATACATCGAGCCGCAGACGAACGTCACGCAGACCACCGTCGTGCTGATCGCAACGAGCGGGGAGTGGACGCGCCGACGGGTCCCCAGCCCCGGCGCGGCGCGGAAGATCGCCCAGGACCTGGGCATCCCCGTCTACGACGTGCAGCTGGTCGGGTACCCGCAGCGCATGCGGGACTGGAACGCCAGGCAGCGTTCCGGTCGCTGACGACGGCCGGTCAGCGGTTCTCCAGCAGCCTGAGCATCGTGCGCACAGCCACCCCGGTGCCCCCCGCGGGCGTGTAGCCCCAGGCGGCGTGCTCGTTGAAGGCCGGCCCGGCGATGTCCAGGTGCGCCCAGGGGGTCGAGCCGACGAACTCGCGCAGGAACACGCCCGCGGTCAGCATCCCGCCGGCGCGGTCGCCCACGTTCGCGATGTCGGCCACTTGGGAGTTCAGGCCCGCGCGCAGCTCGTCCGGCAGAGGCATGGGCCAGAACGCCTCACCGGCCTCGGCCGCCGCGGACACGACTGCTGTCCGCATGTCATCGGTGCCCATCACGGCGGACACCCGGGTGCCGAGGGCGATGACCTGGGCGCCGGTGAGCGTCGCGACGTCGATGACGGCGTCAGGAGCCTCCTCGCACGCCGCCACGAGCCCGTCAGCGAGCACCAGGCGCCCCTCGGCGTCGGTGTTGAGGACCTCCACCGTGGTCCCGCCGCGCTGGGTGATGACGTCGGACGGCCGCTGCGCGGTGCCCGAGGGCATGTTCTCCGCCAAGCACAGCCAGCCGGTCACCGCGATCGGGAGCTTGAGAGCTGCCGCGGCGAGCACGGTGTGCAGCACGGCCGCCGCCCCGGCCATGTCGGACTTCATGGTCTCCATCCCCTTCGGAGGCTTGAGTGACAGGCCACCCGAGTCGAACGTGATGCCCTTGCCGACCAGAGCCACGGACCGCTTCGCGCGGGCCGGGGTCCACGCGACCTTGACGAGCCTGGGCGGTCGCGAGGACCCCTGGCCCACCGCGACCAGGCCGCCGTAGCCCCCGGCGGCGAGCTCCTTCTCGTCGAGCACCGTGACCTTGATCTTGGTGCCCTTGGCCGCAGCCTTGGCGATGTCGGCGAACGCCGCCGGGTAGAGGTCCCGGGGCGGCGCGTTGACCAGGTCGCGCACCCCGTGCACCGCCGCGGCGAGCACCTCGGCGCGGGCGACCGCGGCCTTGGCGGCGGCCGCCCGCGCCTGCGGGGCGACCACGGTGATCTCCTCTGCCGGCCGCTTCGCTGCGGGCAGGTCGTGGTACCGCGTGTAGGCGTAGGCGCCCAGCAGGGCGCCTTCCGCCACGGCCGCGGCGTCGTCGGCGTCGCGGACCGGCAGCGCGAGCGCGACGCTACGCACCCCGGTGAGCTGGCGGGTGGCAGCACCGGCTGCCCGCCGCAAGGCCTCCCGGTCGCTCGGGTCGCCCACCCCCACGGCGGCGACGACATCGGCGGCGACCGCGTCCCCGGCGGGAACCCGAACCACCTGGTCGACCTCCCCGGTCAGCCCGAGAGCCGGCGACGTGAGGACGCCGGCCAGGCTCGCGGGCAGCGCGTCGCCCAGCAGCCGGGGAGTGCCGTCGTCGGACGTCACCCCCACCACGAGGACGTCGACGGACAGGTGGGCAGCTGAGGACGAGGTGAGGGTGATCACCCCCCGATGCTAGGGGAGTGGCCGCGCGCGTGTCGGCCCCGGGGGTGTCGCGCGGTGATCCGGGCCCGGCGCCCCTAGGGTCGGCAGCGTGTGGATTCCGCTCCTCGTGCTCAGCGCCCTGCTCTCCGGGGCCCTCGGAGCGTGGGCGGCGGTGCGCGCCGCCCGGGACCAGCCCGTGATCTGGCGTCAGCTCAAGGCCGGGGCGGTCGTCGAGGGCGTCCTTGTCCTCGAGGCGGCGGTCGCGGTGGTGATGGCCCTCGGGACGTCTCGCCCGCACGACGCCCCGACGTTCTGGGGCTACCTCGTCACGACGCTGCTGATCCTCCCGGTCGCCGCGGCGTGGTCATTCGCCGAGCGCACCCGGTGGAGCTCGGTGGTGCTGCTGGTCGCCGCCCTGACCGTGGCGTTCCTCCAGCTCCGGCTCTGGCAGGTCTGGCAGGCGTAGGTGCGGGCGCAGGCCCGCGAAACCGCCTCCCGCGCGGTCCGCGGCGCGCTAGCGTCGGTGGCGTCGAGTCGAAAGGCACGCCGATGGCCACACCGCAGCCCTCGGATCGCCCCGCCGGCGCTCCCGCGTCGCGCCGTCGGCGCCGCCCCGCTGCACGGCCTTCGCGCGGTGCGCGCCGGGCCGGCTACCTCGTCGCGGTCGCCCTGGACCTGGTCCTGCTGGGCCTGATCTTCCGGTGGCCCGGCTGGGAGTCGCTGGCGTTCTTGACCCAGGACACCACCGTGGTGCTGCCCTGGGTTGCCGCCCAGATCTGGACCGGTGTCGCGGTGAACCTCGTGTGGGTGGCTGCGGATCCGCGGTGGCTGCGCGCGCTCGGCGACCTGGCGACGTCCGCGCTCGGGCTGGTGGCCGCGCTGCGCGTCCTGGACGTGTTCCCGTTCGCGTTCGACGAGGGCGGTTTCCCTTGGGCGACGGCGGTACGCGTCGTGCTGTGGGTCGGGATCGTGGGCAGCGGGATCGGGGTGCTGGTCAACCTGGTCCGTCTGGTCACCGACCTCGCGCGTCAGCCGCGGGCCGTGGGCCACGCGTGACCGACCGCCGTCCGGGCGACGACGGTCCACGGCTTCGAACCGAGCGGACGCCCGTAGGGTGGCGCCATGAGCTCACCGACCGCGACCGGCCCGGGCCGCGTCCTCGTCGCCGTCTACGGCCTGCTCGCCGTCGCTGCGAGCGCTCGCTCGGCCGTGCAGATCGCCACCGACCTGGCTGCCGCGCCCTTGGCCTACCTGCTGTCGGCCGTGGCCGCCGTGGTGTACGTGGTTGCCACGGTGGCACTCGCACGGGGTCGCGGAGCGTGGCGGGCGGTGGCGTGGGCCGCCGTGAGCGTCGAGCTGGCCGGGGTGCTCACGGTGGGGACCCTCTCGATCGTGCGCTCCGACCTGTTCGCGGACGCGACGGTCTGGTCCGACTACGGGCAGGGGTACGGCTACGTGCCGCTCGTGCTGCCGATGCTCGGCATGTGGTGGTTGCGTCGCACGGGATCCCGGACGTCCCCGGCCCTGGACGCCGCCGCCGGGTAGGTTGCCCGCGTGTACGCGCTGCTGTTCCGTCTGGTGTTCCGGCGGATGGATCCCGAGCTCGCCCATCGGCTGGCCTTCGGTCTGATCAGGGCGGTGGCCGCGGTACCCGTGCTCTCCGGCCTGCTGCGCCGCCGGTGCGCGCCGCCCGGCCCCTCGGTCCTGGTGCTCGGCCGACGTGTGCCGGGGCGGCTGGGGCTCGCCGCGGGGTTCGACAAGGACGCGGTCGGGGTGCCGGGCATGACGATGCTCGGGTTCGGTTTCGTCGAGGTCGGTACCGTGACCCCCGCCGGGCAGCCCGGCAATGAAGCGCCACGGCTGTGGCGGGTGGTGGACCAGCAGGCGCTGCGCAACCGGATGGGGTTCAACAACGCCGGCGCCGCCGCCATGGCGGAGCGGCTCCACAGGCTGCGCAGCACGTCGGCCGGACGCCGGTACGTCGTCGGTGTGAACATCGGGAAGAACAGGACGACTCCGGCCGACCGCGCCGCGCAGGACTACGCGGCATCTGCCCGCCTGCTGGCTCCATGGGCGGACTACCTGGTCGTCAACGTCTCCTCGCCGAACACCCCCGGGCTGCGGGACCTGCAGTCCGTCGACTCGCTGCGCCCCCTGCTGGCCGCCACGCGATCCGCGGCGGACGAGGCCACCGGGCCCGGTGCGGTTCCGCTGCTCGTCAAGATCGCCCCGGACCTGGTCGACGAGGACGTCATCGCGGTCGCGGATCTCGTGACCGAGCTCGATCTCGCCGGCGTCGTCGCCGTCAACACCACGATCGCCCACGACCTGGGTCAGGGCGGGCTGTCCGGGCCGCCGCTGCTACCCCGGGGGCTGGAGGTCGTCCGGCTGCTTCGTGGTCGGCTGGGCGCCGGCCGGACGATCATCGGGGTGGGCGGGATCAGTGACGCGGACGACGTGCGCGCCTACCTGGCGGCCGGGGCCGACCTCGTGCAGGGGTACACCGGTCTGATCTACCGGGGGCCGTTCTGGGCGGCGCGGATCCACCGTGAGCTGGCCGAGGGAGAGCGATGAGCAGGGCCCAGTGGCGCTGGGAGTTCGTCGGGGCACGGGGTCGAGCGCTGGACCGGCCCGTCAGCCCGGTGTTCACCAACCGCTTCGACGCCGAGCAGTGGCTGGGCGAGCACTGGCGCTCGCTCGCGCACGACGTCCTCGCCGCGCAGCTGCTGTCGGGCGAGGACCGGGTCGGGCAGGAGGTTCCCCTCCGGGAGGCATGACCCGTGGTCAGACGGGGATCGTCTCGGTCTGGGCGGCTGCGCGGGGGCCCAGCGTCGCCCAGGCGGAGGCGAGTGCGGTCACGCCGCGGACCAGGTGCTCCGCGGGAGCCGCGAACGGCAGTCGCATCCGGGTCTCGAAGCCACCGTCCACCCCGAACGCCGAGCCCGGTGTGACGCGCACGCCGTGGCGAGGCGCCACGGCTGCCAGTGCCGAGGACAGCGGCGCGCCGAGGTCCACCCAGACGGACAGCCCGCCCGCCGGGACCGCGACCTGCCAGGGCAGCGCCCGCTCGATCGCCTCCACCAGGGCGTCGCGTCGGGTGCGCAGCTCGGCTCTCCGCTCGGCGAGCAGCGCGTCCGCATCCGCGAGGAGCTCGACCAGCACGAGCTGGTCCAGCACGGGTGCTCCCAGGTCGCGGTGCACGCGCGCCTGGCCCAGTCGCAGGATGAGGTCCCGGTGCGCCCGGATCCACCCCAGGCGCAGGCCACCCCAGAAGCTCTTGGACGCCGAGCCGACGGCCACCAGGTGCTCGTCCGGGTCCCGTCCGAGGAACGGTTCGGGCGGCGGACCCTCCAGGGTGAGGTCGCTCAGCGTCTCGTCGCCGATCACCGGCGTGCGGTGCCGCGTGGCGATCCGGCGCAGCCGCTCGCGGGCCTCGGGATCGAGCGAGGTCCCGGTCGGGTTGTGGTGGTCCGGGGTGATGTGCACGAGCCCGGGTGCCGCGCGGCGGACGGTCGCCTCGAGCAGCTCGAGGTCCAGCCCGGCGTGGTGCACCGGGACCGGGACCGGTCTGGCACCTGCCGCGCGGATCGCGGCGAGGGTGTGCGGGTAGGCCGGGTTCTCCACAGCTACCCGGTCGCCGGGGCCCACCAGGGCGGCGGCCAGGAGGCTCGTGGCTCCCTGTGCCCCGGACGTGACGAGGATCTGGTCTGCCGTGGTCGGGATGCCGCGTGCCGTGTAGCGGTCGGCGAGGTGCGCCCGGAGCTCCGGTAGGCCGAGCTGGGCGTACCCGCCGCCCCCGATGTGGTGCGGGAGGCGGTCCATGGCGCGCCGCGCCGCGCCGACGAGGGCCGGTGGCGCGGCGGGTGCCGCCGTGGCCAGGTCCACGGGCCCGGCGTCGTCGGAGGGCAGCAGTGTCGCGCCGGGCCCGGCGTCGGGCAGTGTGGTGACGCTCCCCGAGCCTTGCCGGGTGCGGAGCAGGCCACGCTCTCGCAGCTGCTGGTAGGCGGCGGAGATCGTGGTGCGCGACAGGCCGAGGGCGCCCGCCAGCTCCCGCTCACTGGGCACCCTGGTACCGACCGGCAGTGCACCGTCCGTCACGGCACGCGTCACGGCGTCGGAGAGGCCCAGGTAGGCAGGCACCCCCGTGGGTACCCGGCCGACGAGGCGCGCCAGCGCGGGTCCGGCGATCCGGCGGTCCGAGGTTGACATCAGGCCACTCTTTCGGAAGTGGCTATGGAAGAGCAACAGACTGGCCGCAGATCATGGGGCGATGGTGAGCGGAGTGGCGCGTCTGGACGCATCGGAGAAGCGGGTGGCCACGTCGGTGGTGCCGGCATGGGCCCGCGGGGACCGTCGCGGCCACCGGTCGCCGCCGCCGCGCCGGCTCTTCCGGCAGGGCCGGACGACGGCGGGGTCTGCCCGGTGACGGCCCGGGTGGTGCAGCTCCTCACCGGGCTCGTGGCCTACGCGGTGTCCATCGCGCTCGTGGTGCGCTCCGGGCTGGGCAGCATGCCCTGGGATGTGCTGCACCAGGGCCTGGCCGCGCACACGCGGGCAAGCTTCGGCCTCGTGACCGCCGTGACCGGGGCGGCGGTCCTGGTGTGCTGGGCGCCGCTGCGTCAGCGGCCCGGCGTGGGAACGGTGGCGAACGTCCTGGTGATCAGTGCCGCCGTCAACCCCGCCCTCGCCCTGCTCGGGCGCCTCGGTGACCCCGCGCCGCTCGGACTTCGCGTCACCATGCTCCTGGGCGGAGTGGCGCTCAACGGGCTCGCGACGGCCCTGTACGTCGGCGTGCAGCTCGGCCCTGGCCCGCGTGACGGTCTGATGACCGGGCTGGTCGCCCGGACCGGCTGGTCCCTGCGCCTGGTGCGGACCGGGATCGAGGTGACCGTCGTGGCCGTCGGCTGGCTGCTCGGCGGGACGGTGGGTCCTGGCACCGTCCTCTACGCGGCGGCCGTCGGGCCGCTCGTGCACGGGTGGTTACCGGTGTTCACGCGCCCCGCCGGACGCCGGGAGGTCGGGCCCGCGTCGACGGGTCAGGAGGGGAACTGGCCGCGCCCCACCTGTGGCTTGGGCAGCCGCAGCCGGCGCAGCTGGTACGCGCGCATCAGGCCGTAGCGGCGCAGGCCGCGCTGCACCCGCTGCTCGCCGAACTTGGCGCTCAGTCCCGCGCGCAGCTTTCGGGCCAGCACGAACGCGTCCACCACCGCCACCAGCAGGCCGGCATAGAGCACGACGACCATCACGAGACCCACGACCGGATAGGTCGTGGTCAGCGTCATGCCGATGAACCCGAAGAGTGCGAACGGCAGGAACCACTCGCCGATGTTGTGCCGCGCGTCCACGTAGTCGCGCACCCAGCGGCGTTGCGGGCCCTTGTCGCGCGCGGGCAGGAAGCGCTCGTCGCCGGTCTTGAGCGCCTCGTACTCGCGGTCCCGCTGCCGCTTGGACGCCTCGCGTGCCTGCCGCGCCGCGAGCTTGCGATCCTTGGGGACCAGTGGCTGCTTGCGCGCGGCCTCGCGTTCCTTCCGGCTCGGGGTCGGTCGGCCCTTGCCGGTCGTGCTGGCGTGGTCGTTGTCGGCTGACGTGGGAGGCACCCCTCCAGGGTAGACGAGCGTGACGGGCGACCTCGACGGGACGTCACCGGCCCGGGTCCCCGCGGCGGGGCCGGTAGCGTGGCGGCCATGAGCCAGACCCCCGTACCGTCCGGGCTGCGTGACCGCGTCGCCGCCGGTTTCCCCCGCGTCCGGGCCGACCTCGAGCAGCTCGCCCGGATCCCGAGCGTGTCGAGCCCGGCCTTCGACCAGGCCGAGGTGGCGCGCAGCGCCCGGATGGTCGCCGACCTGCTCGGTGAGGTCGGGGTGCCGGCCGAGGTGCTGACCGTGACGACCGCGGACGGGCGGGTCGGACGCCCCGCCGTGGTCGGTCACCGTCCGGGACCGGCCGGAGCGCCCACGGTGCTGCTCTACGCCCACCACGACGTGCAGCCCCCGGGGCCACGCGAGGACTGGGACACCGAGCCGTTCGAGCCGACCGAGCGCGGCGGACGGCTGTACGGAAGGGGAGCGGCCGACGACAAGGCGGGCATCGTCGCCCACCTGGGGGCGCTGCGCGCGCTCGGCGACGACTTGCCCGTGGGCGTGACCGTCTTCGTGGAGGGCGAGGAGGAGGTCGGCAGTCCGACCTTCGTGGAGTTCCTGCACACGTACCGCGAGCGGCTCGCGGCCGACCTCATCGTGGTCGCCGACTCGGTGAACTGGAAGGTCGGCGTGCCCGCGCTCACCGTCGGCCTGCGCGGTCTGGTGGACTGCGAGGTCGAGGTCGCGGTGCTCGAGCACGCGGTGCACTCGGGCATGTACGGGGGGCCGGTGCTCGACGCGCCGACACTGCTCGCCCGGCTGATCGCCACGCTGCACGACGAGGACGGCTCGGTCGCCGTGGACGGCTTGACCCGGTCGCCCGACCCGTCCGTCGACTACGACGAGACGGCGATGCGGGCCGACGCGGGGGTGCTGCCCGGGGTTCGTCTGGCCGGTACGGGGCCGCTGACCGCCCGGCTGTGGACCCGACCGGCGATCTCCGTGATCGGCATGGACGTGACGTCGGTCGCGGAGGCCTCGAACACGATTGCGGCCAGTGCTCGCGCCCGGCTCTCCGTGCGGATCGCCCCTGGTCAGGATCCGGCCGAGGCCGCCGCTGCGCTGCGGAGCCACCTGGAGCGGCATGCTCCGTTCGGCGCCCGGGTGACGGTGACCGACGGCGAGCAGGGCAAGTCGTTCGCGGCCGCCGGCGACACCCCGGCGATGCAGGCGGCGCGGCAGGCGTTCACCGAGGCCTGGGGCGTGGAGCCGGTGGACATCGGTGTGGGGGGTTCCATCCCCTTCATCGCCGAGCTCACCGAGGTGTTCCCGGACGCCGCGATCCTGGTCACCGGCGTGGAGGACCCCGACTCACGAGCGCACGCGGCCAACGAGTCGGTGCACCTGGGCGAGCTG
Organism: Actinotalea lenta; assembly: GCF_030586465.1. Classification (GTDB taxonomy): domain Bacteria; phylum Actinomycetota; class Actinomycetes; order Actinomycetales; family Cellulomonadaceae; genus Actinotalea; species Actinotalea lenta. The sequence continues at coordinate 2,566,130 of NZ_JAUQYP010000001.1, read as the reverse complement.
GAGAAGGTCGTGCTGGCCGAGGCGCTGCTCCTGGTGCGGGCCGCGTCGCTGTAGGGCGCGCCGGCAGATCAGTCGCCGCGGTGCGCCACGTCCACGGCGCTCGCCCACGCGCGCACGTCCGCGGGCAGCTCGGGTGCCGACAACCCCGGCCGCAGTGCCGCCACGACGTCGGGGGCGGCGATCCGGGCACCGCCGCGGTGCAGGAACCGGCCGGCCACCAGGCCGCGCGCGACGTGTGCGTCGCTCCGCCGGAAGACCTGCTCGAGATAGATCACCCGGTGGTCCCAGCTCAGCACCCGGGTGGCGATCTCGAAGCGCTCACCGAGTCGCAGCGACCGCTTGTACGTCATGGTCGACGCCGCGACGACGGGGTACCAACCACGCGCGCGCAGCGTGCCGAACGCGCCCAGGTCGGCCAGGTAGTTGGTGCGCGCGACGTCCATCATCTGCAGGTACGCGCCGTTGTTGACGTGCAGGTAGATGTCCAGGTCGGTCAGTGTCACGCGCATCCTGGTCACCGAGGTGTCCAGGACTCCCATGCCCGGGACCGGCCGACGCGGTCGGTAGAACGTCCGGGCGAGGTGCAGGGTGCGGGCCACCCGGGCAGGGTACTCAGACCGGCGGTTCGGGCTCGTACTGGATGGCGCGCTTGACCGCCCGCGCGACCGTGACCGTCTCGAGACGCGCCACCAGGTGCAGAGCCATGTCGATCCCGGCGGACACCCCCGCCGACGTCACCACGTCACCGTCGTCGACGAACCGCGCGTCGGTGTCGACCAGGACGCTCGGGTCGAGGCGGGCGAGCTCGTCGAAGGCGTCCCAGTACGTGGTGGCCGGGCGGCCCGCGAGCAGGCCCGCCGCGGCAAGCGGAAGGGCGCCGGTGCACACCGATGCGATCAGCGGCGTGGATCGGCGCATCTGACGCAGCCATGCCAGGTGGTCGCTGTCCAGCGCGAGGCGGCGCGTTCCCTGGCCACCCGGGTGGATCAGGACGTGCAGGGGGCCCACCTCGGCCGTCGCGCAGTCGGGCACGATCTTCAGCCCCTTGGCGAGCCGGACGCCTGCGCCGTCGGTCGAGAACAGCACGACCTCCGGGCGCAGCTCGCTGATCTGCGCCCATGCCGCGAGCACGTCGTAGGGTCCGACGACGTCCAGCTCCTCGGCGTCCTCGAAGACGAAGATCCCCACGCGCATCGGCGGGACGGTGGTCATCGCGGTGCCTCCTTCGGCACGCTGCTCAGCTCCGGCGCGCTCAGCCGGCCGTGGTGGGTGCGGGTGCGGGGAGCGCGAGCATCTGGTCGAGGGCCACGCGGGCCCAGTGCGCGTCGTCCGCGTCCACCGTGATGCGGTTGACCACGCGACCTGCAGCGAGCTCCTCCATCGCCCAGACGAGGTGCGGCAGATCGATGCGGTTCATGGTGGAGCAGAAGCAGACCGTGGAGTCCAGGTAGTGCACCGCGAGCTCCGGGTGGCTCGCGGCGAGCCGCCGCACCAGGTTGAGCTCGGTGCCGATCGCCCAGGCGCTGCCCGGTTCCGCGGCGTCCAGCGCGCGGATGATGTGCTCGGTCGAGCCGACCTGGTCGGCGGCAGCGACCACCTCGTGCTTGCACTCGGGGTGCACGAGGACGTGGATCCCGGGCACCCGTTCGCGGACCTGGGCCACGTTCTCCGCGGAGAAGCGGCCGTGCACCGAGCAGTGCCCGCGCCACAGGATCATCCGTGCGTCGCGGAGCTCGCGCTCCGTGAGGCCGCCAGCCGGCCGCCGCGGGTCGTACACGACGCAGTCCTCCAGACCCATCCCGAGCTGGAGCACGGCGGTGTTGCGGCCCAGGTGCTGGTCCGGCATGAACAGCACCTTGCCGTCGCCGTCGACGCCGCCCGTGCGGTCGAAGGCCCACTGCAGCGCGACCCGCGCGTTCGACGACGTGCACACCGTGCCACCGTGCCGGCCGGTGAAGGCCTTGATCGCCGCCGTGGAGTTCATGTAGGTGACCGGGACGGTGCGGTCGGCCACGCCCGCGTCGGCGAGCACCTCCCAGGCCTCCTCGACCTGGGCGATGTCGGCCATGTCCGCCATCGAGCAGCCGGCCTGCAGGTCGGGCAGCACCACGGCCTGGCCGTCGTGGGTGAGGATGTCGGCCGACTCCGCCATGAAGTGCACGCCGCAGAAGATCACGTACTCGGCGTCCGGCCGGGCCGCGGCCTCGCGCGCGAGCTTGAAGGAGTCGCCCGTGACGTCGGCCAGCGCGATGACCTCGTCCCGCTGATAGTGGTGGCCGAGCACGAAGGCGCGGTCGCCGAGCGCGGCCCTGGCCACCCGGGCTCGCTCCACGAGGTCCGGGTCGGAGGCGGGCGGCAGTGCGCCCGTGCACTCCACGCCCCGCTCGGAGCGCAGGTCCGACCCCTCTCCGAGCAGCAGGAGAGCACCCGACGGACGCGGTTCGGTGAACGTAGCGGACACCCCGGGATTGTCCCACACCGGCTCGTGGCGGCGGATCGGTCGTCCGGTGACCGATGCGGTCCCGGGAGCGGGCAGGATGGCGGGATGCACGTGCTCGTCTCCACCGACCGGCTCGGGCGGGACCTGCCGGCCGTCGAGGTCTCGAGGCTGCTCGCCGACGGGTGGGCTCGGGGGGCGCCTGCGGACCGGCTCGAGCAGGTGCCGCTCGGCGACGGGGGGAGCGGCCTTGTCGCGGCCGTCCATCGCGGTGTGGGCGGTGACCTGGTGCCCGTGACGGTGGCGGGGACGGCCGGCGAGCCGACACCGGCCGGCCTGCTCCGGCTGCCGGACGGCACGGTCGTGGTCGAGGTCGCCGAGGTGCTGGGTGCCCGGGCGACGTCCGGCGCTCGCGCGCCCGTGAGCTCGGCGCCCGCCGCGGGACTGCTGGACGCCGCGCTGGAGCTCGACCCGCGACGGGTCGTCATGGGCGTGGGGGGCCTGGTCGCGCACGACGCCGGAGCCGGCCTGCTGGCGGCGCTCGGTGGGCACGCCCAGGTAGCTGACGGCGGCGCGCAGCTCGAGGCAGCCATGGCGGCAGGCTCGGCCGACCTCCCGGCGCTCCTCGAAGCCACCTCGGCGCGCCTGGCCGGCCGGGATCTGATCGTCGCTGTGGACACCGAGGTCGCGCTGCTCGGCCTGCACGGGGCGAGCGCGCTGCTGGCGGTGCCGGACGCGACTGCGCTCACGCTCGCGCCCGCGGCCGCACAGGGGCTCGAGCAGGCCGTCGGCCGATGGGTGCACGCCCTGGGCTCCGGCCTCGGGCCAGGGCGCGTGCGCGCGGCGGCGTCGGCACGGGGTGCGGGCGCCGGCGGGGGTCTGGCCTTCGGCCTGGCACTGCTGGGTGCTCGGCTGGTCCCCGGCCCGCAGGTCGTGGCGTCGCTGGTCGGGTTGGACAGCCGCGTGGCGGACGCCGATCTGGTCCTGACCGCCACGGCCGTCCTGGACCCGCACGTCCTGCACGACTCCGCCCTCGCGGCGGCGTCGGCCGCGGCCGCGGCGCATGCGCTGCCCGTCGTGGTCGTCAGCGGTGAGGCCGTCCTGGGGCGTCGGGAGTGGGCCGCACAAGGGCTGTCCGGGGTGTACCCGCTGACGGACGGCTCGACGCCGTGGCAGGAGCTCGACGACGTCGCCGGCGCGCTGGTGGACCGAGCCGCACGCGTGGCCCGGACCTGGTCCCGCTGACGCGGGACGCCGGCGGCGCGGCGACGGTCCCGGGTCCGGTCCTTTAGGCGCACGTGCCGGGAGGTCGTACCCTGGGGAGGGAAGACCCGGCGCCCGCCGGTTGTTCTTCGGGAGTACGAACCACGCGACCCGCGGAGGGGCCATGACCGAGACCACGCAGACCGCCACGCACGGCGTCATCCTCACCGACGTCGCTGCGGCCAAGGTCCGCAGCCTCCTGGAGCAGGAGGGGCGGGACGACCTTCGGCTCCGCGTGGCGGTGCAGCCGGGTGGCTGCTCCGGGCTGATCTACGAGCTGTACTTCGACGAGCGGTCGCTCGACGGCGACGCGCTGCGGGACTTCGACGGGGTCGAGGTCGTCGTCGACCGGATGAGCGTGCCCTACCTGGAGGGCGCCACGATCGACTTCGCAGACACCATCGAGAAGCAGGGCTTCACGATCGACAACCCGAACGCCGCGAGCTCCTGCGCCTGCGGCGGCTCGTTCAGCTGAGCTGACCACCGGGCCCACGACGGCGGTCACCTGAGGGTGGCCGCCGTCGTCGTGCCCGCACCGCCCAGCAGGACCGTCGTCGCCCAGGCCTGGTGCCCGTCAGCGGGCTCTGCGACCTCCTCGCCGACGACCCGGTGCCCGCGCATCCGGGCCCACGCCGCGATGTCGTGGCGCGCCGCCGCGTCGGTCCACAGCACCGTCACGGCCGTTCCCGGATTGGCGCCGGCCGCGGCGCGGGCGAGCCGGATGATCGGCATCGGGCAGCGGTCGCCCCGGGCGTCGACGATCACAGCCCCGAGGTCCCGAGCATCGCGCGGACGGCGGCCACCGCGTCCGGCAGGGCCGCGCACAGCGTGTCGACCTGCTCGTCGGTGACGTCGACCGGGAGCGTGAGACGGACGTTGCCGTGCGTCAGGACACCCATCGCGACCAGCACGTGACTGGGTTCCAGCGTGCTGGCGGTGCAGGCCGAGCCGGAACCCACCGCCACGCCTCGACGGTCCAGCTCGGTCAGCAGGGCCTCGCCGTCGACGTACAGGCACGAGAACGTCATGACGTGCGGCAGGCCCGTCGCCGGGTCGCCCGGCACCTCGACGTCGGGGATCGTCCCCAGGCAGGCGCGGATCCGCTCGAGCAGGACACGGCGTCTCGGCGCGGCCTCGGCACGGCGGGATGCGACGGCATCCAGCGCTGCGGCCGCACCGGCCAGGAGCGGCAGACTGACGCCGACCCACGGCTCCTCGTCGGCAGGCCCGGTGGCGCGCGTCCGGACCCTGGGGCGCACCGCGAGGACGCCGAGGCCCGCTGGGCCACCCCACGACGCCGGGTCGGCCGCGAGCAGGTCCCACGCTGGGGGAGCGGGGACATGACCGATGGTCGCGCCCGCGTCGACGAGCAGCGGCACCCCGGCCGCGGCAGCGGCCTCGTGGGCCTCGGGCAGCGGCTGGATGGTTCCGACCTCAGGGTTGGCGTGCTGCAGCGCGGCCAGCGCGGCCGGTTCCGCGAGGGCCGCGCGCCATGCGTCGAGGTCGACACGTCCGTCGCTCCGCACCGGGACGGACACCGGCTCGGCCTGATCCGCGGCGGCGAGCAGCGCAGCACGTTCCACGGCGGAGTGCACCACGCGCCCGCCGAGCCGTCGGCGGGCCGCCACCACGTCGACCACGGCCCGGTGCAGCGACGCGGTGTGCGTGGGGGTGAGCCGGAGCTCGGCCGGCCGCGCCCCCAGGTGCCCGGCGATCGTCTCCTTGGCCCGGTCGGCGAGCGCAGCAGCACGGCGACCCTCCGAGTGCAGCCGCCCGGGGTCTGCCCAGCCGTCGTCCAGCGCCTCGAGGATCGCGGCTCGTGCCGCCGGGTGCAGCGGCGCTCGTGCGTCGAGGTATACCCGGGAGGTCACGGGGCCAACCTAGATCGCCGGCCGCGCGCCACGCGATCCGGATCGGGTCTCGTTGTGGGACGAGGCACGCTAGGGTGGGCACCCAGGGACGAAGGTCCCGGGTCTGCGGCGGTGCTGCGACTCGGGCTCTCGGAAAGGCAAGGGTGGACGTGCAACAGCCTCGGGGTCGTCGGACCTCCCGGCTCGTGGTGCTGGCAGTCGCCGCCGCCGTGCTGCTGAGCGGATGCTCCGCCGACACACGACGCGGTTTCCTGCCGGGCTACGACAACGGGCAGGTCACCAACATGACCGGCCGGATCACGCATCTCTGGACGGGCACGTGGACCGCCGCGCTGGCGGTCGGCGTGATCACGTGGGGGCTGATCATCTGGTCCGTCGTGGTCTATCGCAAGCGCCGGGACGACGACACCTTGCCCATCCAGACGCGGTACCACGTCCCCTTGGAGATCATGTACGTGGTGCTGCCGCTGTTCATGATCGGCGTCCTGTACTTCTACACCGAGCGTGACATGTCGGCGATCAAGGACACGTCCAAGACGCCCGACGTCACGATCGAGGTGATCGGCAAGCGCTGGAGCTGGGACTTCAACTACCTGGACTCCGGCGTGTGGGAGTCCGGCACGCAGATCGACGACCCGGGCACGGTCAAGCTCGGTGACCCACGGCTGCCGACGCTGTACCTGCCGCTCGGCAAGCGCGTGGAGTTCAAGCTCGAGTCGCGCGACGTGATCCACTCGTTCTGGGTGCCGGCATTCCTCTACAAGGAGGATCTGATCCCCGGCCGGACGAACACGTTCCAGATCGTGCCCGAGCGCAAGGGGATGTACCTGGGCAAGTGCGCCGAGCTGTGCGGCGAGTACCACTCCGGGATGCTCTTCCAGGTGGACGTGGTCAGCCCGGAGGAGTACCAGGCCCAGATGGAGCGGCTGCGGTCGGCCGGGCAGGTCGGAAAGCTGGGGCTGGACCTCAACCCGGCAGACCATCCGGGTGCCAACCCGACGACCCCGAAGCAGGAGGGCTGATGGCCACCCAGACCCAGGCACTCGCGGCGAGCGTCCCGCAGCGCAAGCCTGTGGGCAAGGTGATCGTCTCGTGGGTCACCACCACGGATCACAAGACGATCGGCTACCTCTACCTCGGGACGTCGTTCTTCTTCTTCCTGCTCGCCGGCGTGATGGCACTGCTCATCCGCGCCGAGCTCTTCGAGCCCGGCATCCAGATCGTCAGCCACAGCCAGTACAACCAGCTGTTCACGATGCACGGCACGATCATGCTGCTGCTGTTCGCGACGCCGCTGTTCGCGGGCTTCGCCAACGTGATCATGCCCCTGCAGATCGGGGCGCCCGACGTCGCCTTCCCGCGCCTGAACGCCTTCGCGTACTGGCTGTTCCTGTTCGGCGGGCTCATCACCGTGTCGGGCTTCTTCACCCCGCAGGGCGCGGCGTCGTTCGGCTGGTTCGCCTACGCGCCGTTGTCCAACGCCGTGAACTCACCGGGCCTGGGCGGCGACCTGTGGGTCTTCGGCCTCGCCCTGGCGGGATTCGGCACGATCCTCGGTGCCGTCAACTTCATCACGACGATCCTGACCATGCGCGCACCGGGCATGACGATGTTCCGCATGCCGATCTTCACCTGGAACACCCTGGTGACCGGGCTCCTGATCCTCATGGCGTTCCCTCCGCTGGCCTCCGCGCTGTTCGCCCTGGGGGCCGACCGGCGCCTTGGCGCCCAGGTGTTCAACGCGGCGAACGGCGGGGCGATCCTGTGGCAGCACCTGTTCTGGTTCTTCGGCCACCCGGAGGTCTACATCATCGCGCTGCCGTTCTTCGGCATCGTGACCGAGATCTTCCCCGTGTTCAGCCGCAAGCCGGTGTTCGGCTACAAGGGGCTGGTCTACGCGACGATCGCGATCGCCGCGCTCTCGGTGACCGTGTGGGCGCACCACATGTACGTCACCGGCGCCGTTCTGCTGCCCTTCTTCGCCCTGATGACGATGCTCATCGCGGTGCCGACCGGCGTGAAGTACTTCAACTGGATCGGCACCATGTGGCGCGGCAAGCTCACGTTCGAGACGCCGATGCTGTGGTCGGTGGGCTTCCTGGTGTCCTTCCTCTTCGGCGGGCTGACCGGGGTGATCCTGGCCAGCCCCGCACTGGACTTCCAGCTGTCCGACACCTACTTCGTGGTCGCGCACTTCCACTACGTCGTGTTCGGCACCGTGGTCTTCGCGATGTTCGCGGGTTTCTACTTCTGGTGGCCCAAGTTCACCGGGAAGATGCTCAACGAGCGGCTCGGGAAGCTGCACTTCTGGCTGCTGTTCATCGGATTCCACACCACGTTCCTGATCCAGCACTGGCTCGGCGTGAAGGGCATGCAGCGGCGCATCGTGGACTACATCCCGGAGGACGGGTTCACGACGATGAACCAGATCTCCACGATCGGCGCCTTCATCCTGGCGCTGTCGATGCTCCCGTTCTTCTGGAACGTCTACATCACGGCCCGCAACGCCCCGAAGGTCGCCGTCGACGACCCCTGGGGCTACGGCGCCTCCCTGGAGTGGGCGACCTCCTGCCCGCCTCCGCGGCACAACTTCACCTCGCTGCCCAGGATCCGGTCCGAGCGGCCGGCCTTCGACCTGCACCACCCCGAGGTCGCGGCGATGGACCATGTGCCACCGTCGTCGTTCCCCTTCTTCGGCGGTCCCGACCTCGACGGCAGCCCGGAGGGAGCCCAGCGGACGCTGGACGAGGGCGCGTCAGCCAAGGAGCAGGCCACGGCGGTGGTGATCGACGACTCGGGCGGCGACGAGGAAGTTGTGATCGAGCGCGACGAGGAGGATGAGCAGCGATGAAGGCGTCTTCGCGCGTCCTGGCCATCCTCACGGGCTTCCTGCTCGTGGTGGGCGTGGTCTACGGGGTGTGGAGCCACGGTGAGGCCGTCGGTATGGGAGCGCTGCTGCTCAGCGCGGGCCTGACCGGCATGCTCACCTTCTACATGCTCGTCGTGGACCGCCGCAGCGGCGGCATGCCCGAGGACGACCCTCAGGCCGAGATCTCCGACGGCGCCGGGGACCTGGGCACGTTCAGCCCCTGGAGCTGGTGGCCTCTGGTCGTGGGCGCGGGTGCCGCGATCGGGTTCCTCGCCCTGGCCGTGGGCTGGTGGCTGCTCGTCCCGGGCGTGATCGTGGCGTTCCTCGGCCTCGTGGGCTGGATCTTCGAGTTCTCCCGCGGCCAGCACGCGCACTGAGCCGTCCGCACCAGGACAGCGCAGGGCGTCGGCACCATCTCGACGTCATGCGATGGCCCCCGGGAGGTGCTCCAGGTCCGGAGCGGGTGAGGACAGCACAGTGCCCGGCCCCCTCGGGGACCGGGCACCTGCGTGCGCTGCGCGTCAGCTCGGGACGATGAGGCCCTTGGTCTGCGCCGTGGCGCGGGCGAAGCGCTCCTGCGCGTCAGCCCAGTTGACGATGTTCCACCACGCCTTGACGTAGTCGCCCTTGACGTTGGTGTAGTCGAGGTAGAAGGCGTGCTCCCACATGTCGAGCAGCACGATCGGCACGATCCCGAGCGGGATGTTGCCCTGCTGGTCGTAGAGCTGGAAGATCACGAGCTTCTGCCCGATCGAGTCCCACGCGAGGATGGACCAGCCCGAGCCCTGGATGCTCGTCGCCACAGCCGTGAAGTGCGCCATGAACTTGTCGAACGAGCCGAACTGGTCGTCGATGGCCTGCGCAAGCTCGCCCACCGGCTTGTCGCCACCGTGGGGCGACAGGTTCTGCCAGAAGGCGGAGTGGTTCACGTGACCGCCGAGGTTGAACGCGAGGGTCTTCTCCAGGCCCATCACGGCACCGAAGTCGCCGGACTCGCGCGCAGAGGCGAGCTTGTCCAGCGTGGTGTTGGCCGCCGAGACGTAGGCCTGGTGGTGCTTGTCGTGGTGCAGCTGCATGATCCGCCCGGAGATGTGCGGTTCGAGCGCCGCGTAGTCGTAGGGCAGGTCGGGAAGGACGTAGTCAGCCACTCCAGGCTCCTCCAGGTCGTTCGCGCGTGCGCCCGTGACGGGCGCCTTGGTCCCCACTCTGCCTCCGTGCGGCGAGGTCCGCGAGGCGAGCGGGCTCCCGTCTCGCGGGGTGATCATGGACTCCTCGGTCGGGCCTCCGCGACGGACGAAGGGCGCCCGGGGAGTCCCCGCGGCGCCCTTCGTCCGTGTGAGATGCCTCAGCCGGCGGAGGAGCCCTCGCGCGTGGCCGTCAGCTCGGGCGCGTCGTGCTGGGAGGCCGAGATCTCGTCGTGGCCACCGTGCGCCTGTGCGGCAGCCAGCTCGGCGGGTGTGACGGGCTCCACGCGATCGGCGTAGAAGAAGCGCGAGACGCGCGAACGGATCGCGTCGCGCCGGTACCCGGGGCGACGCACTCCCCGCTCGTTCTGGGCCGGCAGCAGCGGGATCGGACGGCGCGGCTCGTGCTGGACGCGCAACCACCGCTCCTCCTCGTCCAAGGGTTGGTGGACCTCGATGTACTCGCCGGTGTCGAACCGGACGATCTTGCCGGTCTCGTGCCCGTGCAGGACCATCTCGCGGTCCTTGCGCTGCAGGCCGAGCGCGACCCGCTTGGCGACCGTGAACGTGACGACCGGAAGCACGAAGATCAACACCCGGAAGGTCCAGGTGATCGCCTCGATCGAGAGACTGAAGTGGGTGGCGATGATGTCGTTGGTACCGGCCAGCACGAGCACGAGGAAGACCGACAGGAGCGAGTACCCCAGGGCGGTGCGCACGGGTGCGTTGCGGGGGCGGTCCAGGACGTGGTGCTCACGCTTGTCGCCCGAGGCCCACGACTCGATGAAGGGGTACAGCGCCATGCTCGTGAACAGCAGGCCCGGAACGACGACCGCCGGGATGAGGATGTTCAGCGACAGCGTGTACCCGCCTATGACGACCTCGAGGAAGCCGGGCGTCAGACGGAGCGCTCCCTCGAGGAAGAGCATGTACCAGTCGGGTTGTGCACCGGCAGAGATGGGGGAGGGGTCGTACGGCCCGTAGTTCCACACCGGGTTGATCGTCATCGTCGCGCCCATGAGGGCGAGCACGCCGAAGATGATGAAGAACATCCCGGCCTGCTTGGCCGCGTACACCGGGAAGATGGGGTAGCCGACCACGTTCTTGTTCGTCCGTCCGGCCCCCGGGAACTGGGTGTGCTTCTGCAGGACGACGAGGAACAGGTGCAGCCCGATCAGGCCGAGGATCAGGGCCGGCACCAGCAGGATGTGCACGGTGAACAGCCTCGGGATGATGTGCTGACCGGGGAACTCGCCGCCGAAGATGAAGTACGACAGATAGCTCCCGATGATCGGGATGGACTTGACCACGCCGTCCGTGATGCGCAGGCCGTTCCCCGAGAGCACGTCGTCCGGCAGGGAGTATCCGGAGAACCCTTCGGCGAGCCCGAGGATGAGGAGGGTGAAGCCGATGATCCAGTTGATCTCCCGCGGCTTGCGGAATGCGCCCGTGAAGAAGATCCGGAACATGTGCACCACGATGGCGCCGATGAAGATCAGCGCCGCCCAGTGGTGCATCTGACGCATCAGGAGCCCACCGGTCACCTCGAAGGACAGGTGCAGCGTCGAGTCGAAGGCCTTGGACATCTCCACGCCCTGCATCGTGGCCAGGGGCCCCGAGTACGTGACCTCGTCCATGCTGGGCACGAAGAAGAGGGAGATGAACGTCCCGGTCAGCAGCAGGACGATGAAGGAGAACAGCGCGATCTCGCCCAGCAGGAAGGACCAGTGGTCGGGGAAGATCTTGCGGGAGAACTCCTTGAGGACCTTCGCCAGCCCGGTGCGTTGGTCGAGGTAGTCCAGCGGGGGGGCGAGAGCGCCGGCGTCGCGGGCGTTGGTGCTCACTTCAGACGCTCCCAGAAGCTCGGTCCGACAGGCTCGTGGAAGTCCGACTGCGCCACGAGATACCCCTCGGTGTCCACGGTGATCGGGAGCTGGGGCAGCGGGCGGTCCGCGGGCCCGAAGATCACCTTGGCGCCGTTGGAGATGTCGAACGTCGACTGGTGGCACGGGCACAGCAGGTGGTGCGTGCGCTGCTCGTACAGGGCCACCGGGCACCCGACGTGGGTGCAGACCTTGGAGTAGGCCACGATGCCTTCGTAGGACCAGCCCTCGCGGTCCGGGGCCTCGTGCAGGTCGCGGGGGTCGAGGCGGATCACGAGCACCATCGCCTTGGACTTCTCGTCCAGGGGATGCTCGAGCTTGTTCAGACCCTCCGGGATGACGTGCACCGCCGAGCCGATCGTGACGTCGGAGGCCTTGATCGGCCTGCCGGTCGGGTCGTGCGTGAGGCGAAGCCCCTTCTTCCACATGGTGTGCCGGAACTTCGAGATGTCCCAGTCCCCGCCGACGCTCCCGATCAGTGGGACCGCGAAGCCGAGGGGTGCCAGCGCGACCGCGGTGATCATGGCTCCCTTGATCGCGCCCCGTCGGCTCAGGCCCGTGTCCGACATGCCGTCGGCCAACATCTCGGACGCCTGCTCTCGCGTCTCGGTGTCCGACACCATCGGGTGCCGGTACTCGATCTTCTCGTGGTCGTTCATCAGCGACTTCGACCAGTGCACGGACGCGGCTCCGGCAAAGATGAAGGTCGCGGCGAGCCCGAACCCGATGAGCATGGTGGATAGCCGGATGCTGGCGATGGTCGCGCCCGGCGGCACGGTGAAGTAGGCGACGATCGCGCCGATCGTGCCCAGCGCGGAGAGCATGAACAGCACGACGACGATGCGCTCGGATCGCTTCGCGGCACCGTCGTCCACGTCCGTCAGTCGCGGATGGTGCTCCGGGAGGCCGGGATTCTCGAACCGCTGCGGCAGCGCGTGCTGCTCGACGGGCAGGCCGACCTCGGTCGACTCGTCGCTCATGAGGACTTCGCTCCGATCCAGACTGCGGCGCCGATCAGGGCGCCGATTCCCAGCAACCACGCCCACAGGCCCTCCGACACCGGGCCGATCGAGCCGAGCGTCACGCCGCCCGGCGAGCCGGCCTTCTGGGCCTGCAGGTAGGCGATGATGTCGCGCTTCTCCTGGGGAGTGATCGTGGCGTTGTTGAACACCGGCATGGACTGGGGGCCTGTCACCATCGCCTCGTAGATCGTGGTGGGCGACGCCTTACCCAGGTTCGGCGCGTACTTCCCGTTGGTCAGCGCACCACCCTGCCCGACGGCGCCGTGGCACATCGCGCAGTTGGTGCGGAACAGCTCCATGCCCTGCGCCGCGTCGCCCTTGGCCGGATCGACCTCCTCCGGGGCGGGGACCGCAGGGCCGGGGCCGAGGGAGGCGACCCAGGCCGCCATCTGGCGGATCTGCTCCTCCGTGAAGATGACCGGCTTGGCGGGTGCCTGGGCGCCCTGGTTCATCAGCGGCATGCGCCCGGTGGAGACCTGGAAGTCGACCGCGGCCGCGCCCACGCCGATCAGGGACGGCGCGACGCCCGGCCGCCCCTGGGCGTTCATGCCGTGGCAGGTGGCGCAGTTGGCCCGGAACAGGTTGTTGCCCGCGGTGAGGTCGTCCTGGGTGGGAGCCGACGCGGCCTGGGCCGGTCCCGGGGTGAAGGCGGCGTACAGGACGCCGGTCGTGAGCAGGGCAAGGGCGAGGAGCACCACAGGTGCGAACCGGTGGTGCCGGCGGGCGGCGATCGCCTTCACGAACAGAACCTCGTCTCGGGGTCGGCGGGGTGGTGGTCGGGTGCGGTCACTTGATCAGGTAGATCGAGGTGAACAGCGCGACCCAGACGACGTCGACGAAGTGCCAGTAGTAGGACACCACGATCGTGCTCGTCGCCTCGTAGTGGCCGAAGCGTCGCGCCGAGAAGGACCGCCCCAGGAGGAACAGGAAGGCGATCAGTCCACCGATGACGTGCAACCCGTGGAAGCCGGTGGCCAGGTAGAACACCGAGCCGTAGGGGTTGGACGAGATCGTCAGGCCCTCGTGGGACAGGGTCGCGTACTCGTGCACCTGACCCGCGACGAAGACAGCGCCCATGAGGAAGGTGAGGGTCATCCACTCCTGCATGCCCCAGCGGTTGACCTTCCACAGCGCCCCGGTCCGGGCCGGCTGGAAGCGCTCGGCCGCCCACACGCCCATCTGGCAGGTGACCGACGAGAGCACCAGCACCGTGGTGTTGATCGTCGAGTAGGGCAGGTCGAGCAGGCTGCTCTCCTGCGGCCAGAGCTGCGGGACCGCCGAGCGGATCGTGAAGTACATCGCGAACAGCCCGGCGAAGAACATCAGCTCGCTGGAGAGCCACACGATCGTGCCGACCGCGACGGGGTTCGGCCGGTGGACGCTCAGCTCTGGGCGGACAGTCGGGGCGGCGGTGGCGGTGGACACGGTGGCCATTATGGCGGACATCAGCCATTCGTGGGTCCTAAGTCCTGGAATCGGTCGGGGCGAGTCGCGGATCGCGTCGTCTCCTGCCCGCCCGTCGTGGAAAGATGCCGGTGCGGCATCGCCGGACCACGGGCGGTGCGCGTCCCGGACGAACGAGCGAGGCGGCATGGTGAGCAGCGAGGATCAGGACCGGTCGAGCGAGGTGGAGGCGCGCGCGTCGGTCGCGCGGATCCTGGTGTACAGCGACCACGTGCAGACGCGGTCGGCCGTCCGCGGCGCCATCGGTCACAGCCTCGGCCCGGACCTGCCGACCGTCGAGTGGCACGAGGCCGCCACCCTCAGCGCCGCGCTCGACGCGGTCCGCGCGGGCGGCCTGGACCTGCTCGTCCTGGACGGGGAGGCCGGCAAGGCGGGCGGCATGGGCCTCGCGCGGCAGGTCAAGGACGAGATCTACGACGCCCCGCCGGTCCTGCTGCTCATCGCGAGGCCTGCCGACGCCTGGCTCGCCTCGTGGTCCGAGGCGGAGAAGGTCGTCGCGCAGCCGATCGACCCGTTCGAGCTCGCCGAGACCGTCGCCGGGATGTTGCGGGTCTCGGCGTGAGCACCCGGCTCACCTGGCCGGCACTGCTGCGCAGCCTGCTCGCCGGTGAGGACCTGGACGCCGAGCGGGTGCGCTGGGCCATGGGCCAGGTGATGTCGGGAGAGTCGACGCCCGTGCAGCTCGCGGGCTTCCTGGTGGCGCTGCGGGCGAAGGGCGAGACCGTCGAGGAGCTCGCCGGGCTCGCTGACGAGATGCTCGCTCACGCGGTCCGCATCGAGGTACCGGGGCCCGCCGTCGACGTGGTCGGGACGGGTGGCGACCTCAAGCACACCGTGAACATCTCGACGATGGCGGCGTTGGTCACCGCCGGGGCCGGGGTGCGGGTGGTCAAGCACGGCAACCGGGCCGCAACGTCGTCGAGCGGGACGGCCGACGTGCTCGAGGAGCTCGGGCTGAGGCTCGACCACGACCCTGCGCGAGTGGCCGAGCTGGCGTCCGAGGTGGGGATCACCTTCTGCTTCGCGGCGGTGTTCCACCCGGCGATGCGGTTCGCCGGCCAGGCCCGCAAGGAGCTGGGCGTCCCCACCGCGTTCAACGTCCTGGGTCCCCTGACCAACCCCGCCCAGCCGCGGGCCTACGCGATCGGCTGTCCCGACCGCCGTCTGGCGCCGCTGATGGCCGGGGTGCTGGCCAGGCGCGGCGTCTCCGCCCTGGTGTTCCGCGGTCACGAGGGCCTCGACGAGCTCGCCGCGAACGGTCCCGCGGACCTGTGGTGGGTCCGAGAGGGCCGGATCGAGGAGCAGGTCGTGGACCCCGTCGCGGAGCTCGGACTGGACCGACTGGACCTCGCAGACCTGCGGGGCGCCGATCCGGCGTTCAACGCCGGCGTGGTCCGGCGCGTGCTCGCGGGGGAGCCGGGGCCGGTGCGCCAGACGGTGCTGCTCAATGCCGCGGCCGCCCTGACGGCCGACGGTTCGCTGCCGGGGACCGGTCAGGGGGATCTCGTCGCCCGGCTGCGGGCCGGCCTGGGCCACGCCGCCGCGTCCGTGGACAGCGGCGCCGCGGCCGGGGTGCTCGAGCGCTGGATCGCCGCCTCGCGCGCCTGAGGCGTCTCCTCAGCCGTCGAGCCCCAGGGAGAAGGCGGCCTCCAGGTCGCCGCGCGAGTAGGCGCGGAACGCGATGTAGGTCTGCGTGCGCAGCACGCCCTTCACCTTGCTCACCCGGTCGGCGATGACGTCGGCGAGCTGCTCGTGCTCCTGGACCCGGACCATCGCGATGAGGTCGGTCTCGCCGGTCACGGAGTACACCTCCGTGACGCCGGCGAGCTCCGCCACGGCCTGCGCGACCTCGGGGATGCGACCGGGGTCGGTGTCGATGTGGACGATGGCGGTGATCATGCTCGTGCCCTTCTGCTCGGCTGGGGCCATCATGCCGTGCCCGGTGCGGCGAGCGCGCACTGCGGTGCGGCGTCGCGCGCGTCGCGAAGAGCGGGCGTGCCCCGGTTGGCGGGGCGGTCCCGACCTGCCACCGGGACCGATGGGCCGTGGTGCACGGCAGCGGCGACCGCACCCGGTTCGCGGAACGCCTCCGCGCCGCGCACGGGGCACTCCCAGCCGTCGTCGACCTCGACCAACCGGACGCCCGGCTCCTCGAGCCAGGACAGCACGAGCTCGGTCTCCTCGGGGTGTGCCGCGGTCGCCGGGGCGCGCGGCGGCGCCACGTGCTCGGCCGTGGCCACGAGGGTGTCCAGCACGGCTCGTGGGTGCACGCCGCGCGGACTCGTCGCCGTTGCGGCCAGTCGCCCGTGCCGGACGACGACGAGCTCCCAGCCACCGTCGTGCGGGCGAGCCGCGAGCAGCTGCGCCTGCTGCGCCGCACGCGTGGCCCGCTGCGCCCGGGCCGCGCCCCGCAGGAAGGCGTCGAGGCGGTCTCTCACGGCGGCCGCCTCCTCGAAGCGTTCCTGGCCGGCCAGGGCCGCGATCCGCTCGGCGTGGTGGGCGACCACCGGCCCCGGGTCGCTCACCATCGCCGCCCGGACGCGGTCGACCAGCTCGCCGTAGCCGGCGGCGTCCACACCTCCGACACACGGAGCCGCGCACCGCCCCATCCCGGCGAGGGCGCAGGCGCTGGCGGCCGCGGCCGGTATCCGCGGTAGGCGCGTGGTGCACCGCCGCAGGTCGAACGTCGCCTGCAGGGCCTCCACGGCTCGCTGCGCGGCAGCCCGCCCGGCGAACGGCCCGACGTGCGCCTCGACGCGGTCCCCGTCAGCCCGCACCTCGCGGACCACCGACAGCCGAGGGAAGGGTTCGGCCGTGAGCCGTACCCATGGCATGCGCTCGGGGAAGCGGGAGCGGCGGTTGTACCGCGGTGCGTGCTCGGCGATCAGGCGCAGCTCGCGCACCCGCGCCTCCAGGACGGTGCCGCAGACCACGGGCACGACGCGCTCCGCGAGGCCGACCATCTCGGTCATCCGTCGGCGGTGCTCCGCGGCGGTGAAGTAGGAACGCACCCGGCGCCTGATCGACGTCGCCGTGCCGACATAGAGGACCTCGCCGCGGGCGTCGACGAACTGGTAGACCCCCGGCCCGTCGGGAAGGCCGTCGGCGAGGTGGCGCTTGCGACGCCGCGCGGCGGGCACCGGATCGGTGGCTGTGGCCAGATCCTCCAGGTGCGTCACACCCAGGGGTCCGAGCCTGCCCAGCAGCGCGTGCAGCACGTCCACGGTGGCGCGCGCGTCGCTCAGCGCCCGGTGGTCGGGCGTCACGGTGGCGTGGAAGAAGGCGGCCAGGGTGCCGAGCTTGTGGTTCGGGACCTCGTCGCGGGTGACGGCTCGGCGCGCGAGCGCCACGGTGTCGAGCACCGCGAAGCCGGGCCACGGGTGCCCGAGGTCGCGAGCAGCCGCCTTGAGGAACCCGACGTCGAACCGGGCGTTGTGGGCGACCAGGACGGCGCCCCGGGCGAACTCGAGGAACGCCGGCAGCACGGACCCGATGCCGGGGGCGGTCGCGACCATCGCGGTGCTGATCCCGGTCAGCGCCGTGATCTGGGCCGGGACGGGGCCGCCCGGGTTGACCAGGGTCTGGAACTCCCCGAGCACCTGCCCACCGCGCACCTTGACCGCTCCGACCTCCGTGATGGCGGCGGCCGACGGGCTGCCGCCCGTGGTCTCCAGGTCGACGACGACGAACGTGACGTCGGACAGCGGGGTGCCGAGGTCGTCGAGCGTCGGCTGCACGGGCGACGACCGGGGATCGGGCATGTCCGACACGCTAGGTCCAGGCGCGGACACGCCCTCGGTGCCCGTGGGCGTGTCGACGCCCGTGCCCTCCGCCCTGGCGTGTCGGACCCCGGCGCTAGCGTCCCGGTCATGCTCATCGACTGTGGACAGTGCGCGGTGCGCGGCGATGCCTGTGCGGACTGCGTGGTGACGTTCCTGACCGCCGGTATGCCCCTGGACGCCCCGGCGCTGCCGGACGGCGCAGCCTCGGCGTACGCCGCGCCACCGGACCTCGACGCCGCGGAGCGGGGGGCGATCGACGTGCTGGCTCGTTCCGGGCTCGTGCCGCCGTTGCGTCTGGAACCGCGCCGGCGTGCTGGGTGAGCTCAGCTGCCCGCGGCCTGCCGGGTGTCCACGTAGAGCTCGTCGATCACGTCGGTGAACTCCTCGAGCACCTTGGCTCGCTTCACCTTGAGCGACGGGGTCAGCAGGTCGTTCTCGATCGTGAAGTCGGTCGTCAGGATCGTGTACTTGCGAATGGACTCGGCCCGCGACACGGCGTCGTTGGCCCGTTCGACGGCTCGATCCAGCGCCGCGCGCACGCCCGGGTGCTCGCTGGCTGCCGTGACGTCCATGTCCGGCAGGTCGTGCGTCGCCAGCCAGCCGGGCAGGGCGTCGGCGTCGAGCGTGACCAGTGCGCCGATGAACGGCCGTTGGTCGCCCACGACCACGACCTGGCTGACCAACGGGTGCCCGCGCAGCCGGTCCTCGAGGGTCGCGGGGGCGACGTTCTTGCCACCGGCAGTGACGATGATCTCCTTCTTGCGCCCGGTGATGCGCACGTAGCCGTCGGCATCGATCGAACCGAGGTCCCCCGTGCGGAACCAGCCGTCCACCAGGGCCTCGGCGGTCGCCTCCGGGTTGTTGTGGTACCCGAGGAAGACCCCCTCGCCCTTCGCGAGGATCTCGCCGTCCTCGGCGATCCGGATACCGGTGCCCGGCAGCGGAGGTCCCACCGTGCCGATCTTGGTGAGGTCGGGGATGTTGACGTTGGTCGGGGCGGTCGTCTCTGTGAGGCCGTAGCCCTCGAGGACCCGCAGGCCGACACCCCGGTAGAAGTGCGCGAGGCGCTCACCGAGGGGCGCTCCGCCGGAGATCGCCCAGGCGGCCTGCCCGCCGAGGGCGGCACGGAGCTTGTGGAGCACGAGAACGTCCGCGACCTTGTGCTGCAGCCGGAGCCACGGGCCCGGTCCGCGTTCGGTGTCCAGGGCGCGGGAGTAGACGATCGACGTCTTGGCGGCGCGCTGGAAGATCCCGCGCTTGCCGCCGGCCGCGGCCTTCTGCTCCGAGGCGTTGTAGACCTTCTCGAACACCCGCGGCACCGAAAGGATGAACGTGGGCCGGAACGCCTGGAGGTCGTCCAGGAGGCTCGAGGTGTCGGGGGTGTGGCCGAGCACGGCGTCGGCCGGCACCACGAGGACCTCGATGAAGCGCGCGAACACGTGGGCGAGGGGCATGAACAGCAGCGTCCGTGACCCCGGCGGGCACACCTGTTCACCCAGCCTGGCGAGGGCGTTGCGGGTCAGCCCGATGAAGTTGCGGTGCGTGAGCTCTGCGCCCTTGGGGCGCCCGGTCGTCCCGGAGGTGTAGATGATCGTGGCGAGGTCGTCGGCGCCGGCGAGGGCCGAGCGACGCTCGATCTCGGCGTCCGGCACGTCCACCCCTGCAGCGACGAGCGTGTCGATCGCCCCGTCCTCCAGCACCAGGACATCGCTCACGGACGGGGCCTGAGGTCGCGCTTCGGTGACCACCGCGGCATGGGTCGCGGTCTCCACCACCACCAGGTGCACGTCGGCGTCGGACGCGATCCAGGCCACCTGGTCCGGCGAGCTGGTCTCGTACAGCGGCACGGGGACGGCGCCGGCGGTCCACGCGGCGAAGTCGAGCAGCGTCCACTCCCACCGGGTCCGGCTCATGATCCCGACCCGGTCCCCGGGCGCCACGCCGTGCGCGACGAGCCCCTTGGCCACGGCGCGGACCCGCAGCTGCACCTCGCGGGCGCTGAGCACCTGCCAGGTGCCGTCGTCCTGCTTGACCTCGATGAGCGGTGCCTCACCCGCGCGCGCCACGCGAGCGTCCAGCAGGCCGGCGAGGTTCTCCCCGGGTGCGGTGGCCGCCAGGGCCGGTGTGACGTGCTCGGCCGGGATGGCCCCATCCATGCTGACTCCATCGACAACGGGACGGACAGTGCGACGACGATAGCCGAGGCGGACGGTCCCGGCGCGCGAGGCCTCGGTGTCGGTACCCTGCCTGGCGGCGACCTGCAGGTGCGGGTCGTGGAGCGAGACGAGAGGCGGCCCATGCACGCGATCGGGGTGGACATCGGCGGCACCAAGATCGCCGCCGGGGTCGTCGACGACGAGGGTGCGATCCTGGCCCAGGTCAGGGTGACCACGGACGCGACGGACGCGCAGAGCGTGGACGCCGGGGTGATCGAGGTCGTCCGGGAGCTGGCGTCGTCCTATGAGGTGGGTGCGATCGGGCTCGCCGCCCCCGGATTCATCAGCTCCGACCAGGCCACCGTCCTGCTGTGCCCGAACTTGCCGTGGCGGGACCACCCGCTGCGCCGGAGGGTCGCCGAGGGGCTCGGCACCCAGGTGCCGATCGTCGTGGAGAACGACGCGAACGCCGCGGGCTGGGCGGAGTTCAGGTTCGGGGTCGGTCGCGACGTGCAGGACATGGTGCTCCTGACCATCGGCACGGGTCTCGGTGGCGCGCTGGTCGTGGCCGGTCGGCTGGTCCGCGGTGCCTTCGGAGTCGCTGCCGAGGTCGGGCACATGCGGGTCGTGCCGGACGGGCACCTGTGCGGCTGCGGGCTGCACGGCTGCTGGGAGCAGTACGCCTCCGGGCGCGCGCTGGTCCGGTCCGCGCGGACCGCGGCGGCCAACCTCCCGGAGAGCGCCACCCGGATGGTCGAGCTGTCCGGCGGCGGCAAGATCAAGGGCCCGGCGATCACCGTCGCTGCGCAGGAGGGCGACCCGCTCGCGGTCTCGCTGCTGGCCGAGCTCGGCCGGTGGATCGGCGAGGGCTCCGCGTCGGTGGCCGCGTTGCTGGACCCGGCGCTGATCGTGATCGGCGGTGGCGTGGGGGAGGCCGGGGAGCTGCTCCTCGAGCCGGCCAAGGAGGCCTTCCTGGGCGCGCTGTCCGCGCGAGGGTTCCGGCCCGAGGCGCGGATCGAGCTGGCGTCGATGGGCAACGACGCGGGGATCGTCGGCGCTGCGGACCTGGCCCGGATCGGACCGGAGAAGGTCGAGCAGTGACCCGGGCCCGCTGAGTCGCCCGTCTCCTCAGACCACGGCCCCGGTGTCGTCCTCGCCGCCGGGTGGCCGATGGTGCGGCATCCGCCACAGCAGCACGCCCAGGCCCAGCAGGAACGCCACACCGGACACCTCGAGCAGCCAGCCCGGGATGTCCCGCCACGCGACCAGCGCGACGATCGCCAGTACCGGGACCGCGAGCACGGCGACCCACGCCATGGTCAGGAGCGGGTCACCGCCGAGTACCGGCCCCGGATCCGGTGGGACGAAGTGCTCCTCCGCCTCCTCCACGGCCGGGTCGGGCGCCCAGGAACGGGGGTCAGGGGACGCGGTCGCGCGGCGTTCGGGGCCGTCCTCGGGTGGCGGCTCGTCCGCGACGTCGTCGGTCCGGCCCTCGTCGGCGGGAGCGCGGTCGGGCGCCGCACCGTCCTCGAGGTCACCCAACCGGGCGACGATGTCGCGCCATTGGGCGTCGAGGTCGGGCTCGTCGGGCGGCTCGCCCGACGGGACACCACGTGGACTCATGCCGAGCACTCTAGAGTCGTCCCATTGCCCGTGCCGACGTCGGGGCGCGCAGTGGAGGTGAGTGAGTGTTCTACTGGCTGATGAAGATGGTCATCGGCCCGCTGCTGCGTGCCATGTTCCGCCCGTGGGTGCGGGGTCTGGACCATGTGCCGAACACCGGGGGCGCCATCCTGGCGAGCAACCATCTCGCGGTGATCGACTCCTTCGTGCTACCGCTGGTGCTGTCACGCAAGATCCGGTTCATCGGCAAGGCCGAGTACTTCACCGGGACCGGGATCAAGGGACGCCTCAAGGCGGGCTTCTTCCGCGGCGTGGGGACGATTCCCGTGGACCGAGGCGGCGGCAAGGCCAGCGAGGCGGCGCTTCGCACCGGTCTGGGGGTCCTGGAGTCGGGCAACCTGTTCGGGATCTACCCGGAGGGCACGCGGAGCCCCGACGGCCGGTTGTACCGCGGCAAGACGGGAGTCGCCCGGCTCGCACTCGAGGCCGGGGTCCCGGTGATCCCGGTCGCGATGATCGGCACCGACGTCGCACAGCCGATCGGTCGCGTGATCCCGAAGTTCATGCGGATCGGCGTCGTGATCGGCGAACCGCTGGACTTCTCCAGGTACCAGGGGATGGAGAACGACAGGTTCATCCTGCGGTCGGTGACGGACGAGATCATGTACGCCCTCATGAGTCTGTCCGGTCAGGAGTACGTCGACATGTACGCCGCGACCGCCAAGGCCCGGATCGCTGCCGGCAAGCCCGTCGACCAGGACCGGCCGTCCCAGGCGGGGGCGCCCGGGGGTCGCAGCGCGCCGGACGTCCAGGTGCCGGGACCTCCGGAGGAGCCCGACGAGGCGTCAGTAGACTGATCGGCGATCACCCCGGGACGTCCGGCCCGCCCACGGGCGCCGCCGTCGGGCATCCTGCCGGGGTTCGAGAGCCGTTCTACGGAAGGTGCCTGTCATGCCGGTTCGCCGCGTCGCCCTGCTCACCGCCGGCGGGTTCGCGCCCTGCCTGTCCTCTGCGGTGGGCGGCCTGATCGAGCGCTACACGGAGATCGCACCCGAGATCGAGATCATCGCGTACCAGCACGGCTACCACGGCCTGCTCACGGGTACGAAGATCGTCGTCGGCGACGAGGCGCGCGCCAAGGCGGGCCTGCTGCACCGGTTCGGTGGCAGCCCCATCGGCAACTCCCGGGTCAAGCTCACCAACGTCGCCGACTGCGTCGAGCGTGGCCTGGTCGCCGAGGGCCAGAACCCCCTGCAGGTCGCCGCCGAGCAGCTCCAGGCCGACGGCGTGGACGTCCTGCACACGATCGGCGGCGACGACACCAACACCACCGCCGCGGACCTGGCCGCGTACCTCAAGGAGCACGACTACGACCTGACGGTCGTCGGCCTGCCCAAGACGATCGACAACGACGTGGTGCCGATCAAGCAGTCGCTGGGCGCCTGGACCGCCGCCGAGCAGGGGGCGGGCTTCGCCCGGAACATCATCGGCGAGCACCGGTCGGGCAACCGGATGCTCATCGTGCACGAGGTGATGGGCCGGCACTGCGGGTGGCTGACGGCCGCCACCGCGGCGGACTACCGTCGCTGGCTGGACACCCAGGAGTGGGTCCCGAGCCTGGGCCTGAGCCGCGAGCGGTGGGACGTGCACGCCGTCTTCCTGCCCGAGCTGGCCCTGGACATCGACGCCGAGGCGGCGCGTCTCAAGGGCGTCATGGACGAGATCGGCAACGTCAACATCTTCCTGTCCGAGGGCGCCGGCATGCACGAGATCGTCGAGCAGCTCGAGGCCGCGGGCGAGGAGGTGCAGCGGGATGCGTTCGGGCACGTCAAGCTGGACACGATCAACCCCGGCCGGTGGTTCGCCAAGCAGTTCGCCTCGAAGCTCGGCGCGGAGAAGGTCATGGTGCAGAAGTCCGGCTACTACTCCCGGGCCGCTGCCGCGAACCCCGAGGACCTGCGGCTCATCAAGTCGATGACGGACCTCGCGGTCGAGTGCGCACTGCGCGGCGAGGCCGGAGTGATCGGGCACGACGAGGAGCGCGGCAACGTGCTGCGGGCGATCGAGTTCCCCAGGATCGCGGGGGGCAAGGCCTTCGACGTGCACCAGCAGTGGTTCACCGATCTGCTCGCCGACATCGGCCAGCCGTTCAAGCCCGCCTCGGCATGAGCGTCGAGCCGGAGCCTGGCCTGGTCGAGAGTCTCGACCTGTGGCGTCACCTGCCGGCGGAGCAGCAGCCGGCCTGGCCGGATCCTGCCGCCGTCGCGGATGCCACCGCCCAGCTGGCGTGCGAGCCGCCGCTCGTGTTCGCCGGCGAGGCGGACGTCCTGACGCAGCGACTGGCTGCGGCGGGCCGCGGCGAGGCGTTCCTGCTCCAGGGCGGCGACTGCGCGGAGACGTTCGCGGACGTCACGGCAGACAACATCCGCAACAAGATCAAGACGATCCTGCAGATGGCTGTGGTGCTCACGTACGGCGCGAGCCTGCCCATCGTGAAGATGGGCCGGATGGCCGGACAGTACGCCAAGCCGCGCTCGTCGGACGTCGAGACCCGTGACGGCGTGACGCTGCCGGCGTACCGCGGTGACGCGGTCAACGCGCACGACTTCACGCCGGACGCACGCAGGCCGGACCCGTTCCGGATGCTTGCGGCGTACCACCGGTCGTCGGCCACCTTGAACCTCATCCGGGCCTTCACCCAGGGCGGGTTCGCCGACCTGCGGCGCGTGCACGAGTGGAACCGGGGCTTCACCGCGAACCCGGCCTACGCCCGCTACGAGCACCTGGCCGGCGAGATCGACCGGGCGATCCGGTTCATGGCGGCCGCGGGGGCGGACTTCGACGCCTTGCGGACGGTCGAGTTCTTCTCGAGCCACGAGGCGTTGCTGCTCGACTACGAGCGGCCGCTCACGCGCATCGACTCACGCACCGGGACGGCCTACGACTGCTCGGCACACTTCATCTGGATCGGCGAGCGGACCCGGCAGCTCGACGGCGCACACGTCGACTTCCTGTCGCGGGTGCGCAACCCGATCGGGGTCAAGCTGGGGCCGGGGACGACCCCGGACGACGCGCTGGCCCTCATGGACAAGCTGAACCCCGACGACGAGCCGGGTCGCCTGACCTTCATCACCCGGATGGGCGCCTCGCGCATCCGCGACGCCCTGCCGCCGCTGGTGGAGAAGGTGACCTCGTCCGGGCGGCCGGTCACGTGGGTCAGCGACCCGATGCACGGCAACACGATCACCTCGGCAAGCGGGTACAAGACGCGTCGGCTCGAAGACGTCCTGGACGAGGTCCGCGGCTTCTTCGCGGTGCACCGCGCGGCGGGCTCCGTGCCCGGCGGTGTGCACGTCGAGCTCACGGGCGACGACGTGACCGAGGTGCTGGGTGGTTCGGAGCAGATCGACGACGAGGGGCTGGCCAGGCGCTACGAGACCCTCGTGGACCCCCGACTCAACCACCAGCAGTCGTTGGAGATGGCGTTCCAGGTCGCAGAGATGCTCCGGGAGAGGTGACCCGAGGGCACGAGCGCGCGCGGGTGGTCCTGACCGCGCGGAGGACGGCCGCCGGGGTCTCAGGCCGACGGTGGCTCGGCACACCCGTGATCGGCGGGGTCCCGGGTGTCGCTGCGGTGCCGCCGGATGGCGATCACGGCGACGGCGACCAGCACGATCCCGGCGACCGCCAGCGCGGCGTACCGCCCGAAGGTGTGCTCGACGCGGGCGTAGGAGGCGCCGGCCAGATACCCCACGGTGACCACTGCGACGCCCCAGGTGAGACCGCCGAGGGCGTTGAACGCCAGGAACCGCCCGTACGGCATGCGGGCCGTTCCGGCCAGCGCCGGCATCACGGCACGGAAGAACGCCGTCCAGCGGCCGAGGAACACCGCGGGTGCGCCGCGGCGCGCGAGGTAGTCCTGGGCCTGCCGGATACGCCGTTGCCGGTGCACCAGGGGTCGGATGCGCATCAGCCGCTGCCCGAGGTGCTTGCCCACCTCGTAGCCGACCGAGTCGCCGGCGACCGCGGCCGCCACGACCACGGCCATCGCGGCCGCGAGGCTCGTCTGGCCGCGCTCGGCCGCCACACCCGCGAGCACTGCAACGGTCTCGCCGGGGACGACGAAGCCCACGAACAGGGCGTCCTCGGCGAACACGGCCAGCCCTGTGACCACGAGCACGAGCCAGCCGGGGGCGTTGAGCAGCTGGTCGATGAGGCCGGTCACCGCACGAGCCTCGCGCACGTCGCCGACCTCCGCACGGCGGGCCGTCGGGGCCGGCTCCCAGCGAACTCCCAGCCAAGTGCGGTGCTATACCCCTGCCATCCGATGATGAGAAGCGGGGACAGCATGCCCAACCGGACGCAGCGCGGGACGCAGCGACCCCTGCGACGGAGGGCCGACGAGCCGGCCCGGGGGCGAGCGAAGCGCGATGGGTGAGCGTCCGCGCCGCACCATCGTGTCGTTCCACGCGCACCCGGACGACGAGGCGCTCCTGACGGCTGGCACTCTCGCGGCGCTGGCGGCCGCCGGCCACCGGACGGTGCTGGTCACCGCGACGGCGGGGGAGCAGGGACTGGCTGACCCGCGGCTGGGGACCGGAGCCGAGCTGGCGGAGCGGCGTGCGCGTGAGCTCGCCGACGCCGCGCGGGCGATGGGCTGCGCCCGGCACGAGATCTTGGGCTACCTGGACTCCGGGATCGACGGCGCGGCCTCGGGCCGGGACGGTTTCGCGCACGTCGACGTCGAGCCTGCGGCCGAGCGTCTGGCCGCGGTCCTGCGGCGGGAAGAGGCGGACGTGCTGACCGTGTACGACCCTGCGGGGGGCTACGGGCACCCGGACCACCTCCAGGTCCACCGCGTGGGCATCCGAGCGGCGCGCCTGGCCGGAACGCCCTTGGTCCTTGAGGCGACTGTCGACCCCAGGGTCCTGCTCGCCGGCACGCCGTGGTTCCCGCTGTTGCCCGGCGGCGTCCGCCGCCGGCCGGGGCCGGAGCCCGACCGCACCACGCTGCGCGTGGACGTGCGTGCGTTCGTGCCCGCCAAGCGTGCGGCCATCGCCGCGCACCGCAGTCAGCTGCGGCCCGGGCTGCGGACCCTGCGGGCGCTGCTGGCCCTGCCGAGCCCGGTCTTCGCCGCGGTGCTCGGCCGGGAGTGGTTCATCCACCGGGGCCACGAGGGCCAGGAGATCCTCGACGGGTTGCTGGAGGCGGTGTCCAGTCCGCTGGCCGCCCTCGACGGCGCCGGCCTGCGACTCCCCGAGCCGCGATGAGCGGGGACGAGATCCCGGCAGAGGTGCGGTCGGCCACCCGGCCCGCTCTGCTGCGACGCCTCGTCACCGGTGTGCTCGGCGTCGCGGTCCTGGTGGCCATGGTTGCCTTCCTCCCGCGAATCGCCGGGACGACGTGGCCCGCGGTGGGTGACCTCGTCCGTGGGATCGCCCCCGCCGCGCTCCTGGGACTCGGCGGCCTCTGGTTCACGACGGTGCTCGCGCACAGCGTCGTGCAGACCGGCGCCCTGCCCGGGCTCGGCTACCGCAGGGCCGTCGCATTGAACGCGGGCAGCAGCGCGGTGGCGAGCTCCGTCCCGGTCGGCGGTCCGGTCAGCGTCGCCGTGAACTGGGCGATGCTGCGTTCCTGGGGGTTCGGGCGCTCCGACTTCTCCACGTACACCCTGGTCACCACGATCGTCATGACCGCGGCACGGCTCGCGGTACCCCTCGTCACGGCTGTGGTGCTGATCGGCGCCGGAGGCCTGCCCTCGGTTGCGGGCCCGATCGTCGCCGTCTCCGCCGTCGCCCTGGTGGTCCTCGGGGGAGCCATGGGCGTGCTGGGTGCACCTGCAGTGCGGCGTCGGCTCGCCGCAAGTGCACACCCCGGGCTCCTGGGACGGGTCGCCCGGGGCGTCGACGCGGCACTCGAGGAGTCCAGGGCCGTCCTCGTCGACCGTTGGCTCACGCTGTCCGCTGCTGCCGCCGTGCAGCTGGTGCTCCAGTACGCGCTGCTCGTGGGCTGCCTGGCGATCACCGGTGCCGGGGTCGGGCTCACGGTGGCCCTGGTCGCGTTCGCGGCCGGCCGCCTGCTGTCGGTCCTGCCGGTGACGCCCGGTGGCCTGGGGGTGACGGAGACCGGTGTGGGCGCGCTGCTGGTGGCCCTCGGCGCCCCGGCAGCCGCTGCCGTCGCGGCGGTGCTGCTCTACGGGCTGTACATGGTGGTCCTGGAGATCCCGATCGGTGCGGGAGTGCTGGCGTGGTGGCGCATCGCCGCTCGCCGCCGTCGGCAGCCGTCGGCAGCCTGACGGCGGGGCTCCTGGCCGGTGGTGGGCCCGCCCACCACACAGTCGCCGGGGTGTCGCGAGCGGCCGACTCGCCGGCTCGACCCGGCGTTCGGATCAGCCGATCTTGATCGTGACGGTACTGCCTTGCGGCGCCTGCTGGTCAGCGGCGGGGTCCTGCGCCACGACGCGCGCACCGAAGAGCTTCCCGAACACCCCATAGGTCACCTTGACCTGGAATCCGGCGTCCTCCAGGGTCTTGGTCGCTCGCTTCTCGCTCTCGCCGAACACGTTGGGGACCGTCACCAGCGGCGGGCCCTGGGAGATCGTGATGATGATGTGGTCCGTGCGGTGTGCCGCGGTGTCGGGCGCAAGGGACTGGGCCATGACCTGGCCCTCGGGGTAGTCGGTGGAGTAGTCCTGCTTCTGCTCGACCTTGAGGCCGACGGCTTCGAGCGCCTTCTTGGCGGCGGTCGCATCCTGCCCCAGCACCGACGGCACCGTGACCGGCTTCGGGCCGTCCGAGACGGTGACCGTGACCGTGCTCCCCACCGGGAGCTGCGCGCCGTCCTCGGCGGAGATCCCGAGCACCCTGCCGGCAGGGACGCTGTCGTCGTACTGGTGCTGCGGCTCGGGCACGTCGAACCCCGCCGCCTTGAGCGCCGCCACCGCGTCGGCCACCGGCGAGCCCGCGAGGCCGGACGGCACCGTGCGCAGGTCGGGGCCCTTGGACACCGCGAGCGCGACCGAGCCGTTCTTGCGGATGCGCTCCCCGGGAGCCGGGTCGGTGGAGACCACCGAGCCCTTCGGGATGGTCGGGCTGAACACCGGGGTCGTCGCACCGGCCTGGAGGCCGTGCGCGGCGAGCGCCTGCTTCGCGGTGGCGAGCTCGGCGTTCACCAGACCTGCGGGGACGGTCGTCCACGCTCCGGGGCCCGCGGCCGCGTACCACCAGCCCCCGCCCGCCAGCGCAAGCACGAGGGCGAGCAGCAGGAACGGCCACACCCGGCGCCGCCGGGACGCAGGCGCCTCGGTCCGCGCCTCGAGACCCTGGCCGATCGTCAGGGCGATGGTGCGGCTCATGCCGAGGTCCGTGGTCGGCTCGCGGGCGGGCTCGACCTCGAGCCGCGTGGTCGCGTCCGGGTCGTCCCCGGCGACCGGACCGTCCACGGTGGCCACCACGTCGCCCGCGGCTCCCGCGTGCTCGTCCTCGACCGGCTCCTGGTGCTGCCCGCTGCGGCCGACCTCGGCGCCGTCGACGACCGGGACGTCGGCCCGCCGTCCCAGGGTCGTCTCGTCGAGCGAGGCCCGCACCCGGTGCACGAGCTCCAAGGCTGCGGCGGCATCGTGGGGGCGGTCGTCCGGGTCGCGCGCCGCGAGCGACGCGACGAGCTCGTCGACCTCGATCGGGAGCCACGTGACCCGGTCCGACGGAGCCGGCATCTCAGCATGCACGTGCTGGTAGGCGACCTGGATCGGGGTCGCTCCGGTGAACGGCTGCGCGCCGGTGAGCATCTCGTACAGCAGGATGCCCACCGCGTACACGTCGGTGCGCGTGTCGGTGAAACCCGTGGACACGAGCTCGGGAGCGAGGTACGCGACGGTCCCCAGGATGGTCCCGGTGGTGGTCGACGTGACCTCGGTGATGGCGCGGGCGAGGCCGAAGTCGGCGACCTTGATCTGCTCGCGCGTGCCGATCAGGACGTTCTCCGGCTTGATGTCCCGGTGCACGAGCCCGGCCTGGTGGGCGACGGTGAGCGCGTCGAGCACGTCGGCCGCGACCCGGAGCGACTCGCCGACGCTCAGCGCCCCCAGCTCGCCTAGCCGCCGGCGCAGGTTCGTGCCCTCGACGTACTCCATCGTGAGGTAGGACATGTCGCCGTCGACACCCTGGTCGAGCACACCGACGAGACCGTGGTGGGCGAGGCGTGCCGCGGTCTTCGCCTCGCGGCGGAACCTTGCGACGAACTCCGAGCCGGACGTGCCCTCGGCCAGGTGGGGGTGCATGACCTTGAGGGCGACGTCGCGGTCCAGGCGGCGGTCCCTGGCCAGGTACACCGTGGCCATCCCGCCCCGGGCGATCCGGCGCACGACCTCGTACCGGCCGTCGACCAGATGGCCGATCAGGGGGTCCGTCAGGGTCGTCGCCACGGCGGCAGTCTACGGTCGCATGCTCGGCGAACCACTCAGGCGAACCGCGACATGAGTGTTCTGACGTTCGCGACGTAGCGGCGCGTGTCGGCGTACATGCCGTGGCTGCGGACGCTCGACAGGCCCTGGTAGTAGCCGGCGATCGCGGTGGACACGTCCCCGGTGGACCGGGTCAGCTGGCGCAGGACGACCACGCCGGCGACCACGTTGTCGGCCGGGTCGAGGAGGTTCAGGTGTCTTCCGACCAGCTCGGAGGCCCACTCGCCGGTGGACGGGATGACCTGCATCGTGCCGATGGCGTTGGCCGGGGAGACCGAGGTGTGGTCGAAGCCGGACTCCTGGAAGGCCACGGCCTGGGCGAGGGCTGGGTCGACCCCGTACTTCTTGGCGGTCGCGACGATCATGGCCTGCATCTGCGCCTTGGACGGAACGCCGATCTCGAGCAGTGCCGCCTTGTTCCGATTCGCCGACGCGACGGTTGCGGCGGGGTACGTGCGCCCCGCGAACGTGTCCCCGACGAGGCCCGAGGTGACCGACGAGCTCCGGGTGGGGACCTGCAGGGTCTGGCCGATGCGGATGAAGGCGCGCGCGTCGAGGCCGTTGGCGGCGACGATCGCGGACACGCTCGTGCCGTAGCGGGCCGCGAGGTGGGAGACCGTGTCACCGGCTCTGACCGTGTAGGTGGTCGTCGTGGCGGTGACCGCCGGACTCCCGGCAGATGGGGTGGCCTGCGGTGCCGCGCTCGACGGGATCACCAGGTCCTGGCCGGCGAGGATGAGGGCGCGCGAGTCGAGGCCGTTGGCGGCGACGATGGCCGCGACGGTTGTCCCGTACTGCGCTGCGATGCCCGAGACCGTCTCGCCGGTGCGGACCGTGTGCGTCGTCGTCGTCGGCGGCGCCGGGGCGGGCGACGGGGCGGCCGCGTCGGGGATGCTCAGCATCTCCCCGACGCGGATGAGCGCGCGGCGGTCCAGGCGGTTGGCGCTCACGATGGCGGACGTCGTGGTGCCGTAGCGCACCGCCAGCCCTGAGACGGTGTCGCCGGGCTGCACCACGTGATCGCGCGCCTGCGCCGGTGCCGCCGTGGCGACGCTCGCGGCGACGAGTGCGACGCCGACGCCTCCGGTGACCCGCAGCCGCGGGGAGAGAACGCGCGACGTGTCGGTGGCCATGGTCCGTCCTTACCTGTGACGAAAGTTGCCAATGTGACTGAAGTTACTGCTGAGCAACGTACCCGACGCGCCTCGGAGGCGAAAGGTCCGGTCACACGCCCGTCCGGGTGACCTCTAGGCTGGCAGCGTGGATGACGTGCGACTGGAGGACCTGGTCGGGGACTGGCTGCCGCTGCCCGACGTGGCCGAGCGGCTCGGCACCGACGTCGGCAAGGTGCGGCGCATGCTGGCGGACGGCTCGCTGATCGCCGTGCGGCTCGGGGAACGCCAGGTGCTCGGCGTCCCGGTGGCGCTGCTGCACGGCGACGACGGCGTGCTGCCCTACCTCACCGGCACCATCACAGTCCTGCGCGACTCCGGCTTCTCCGACGAGGAGGCCGTGGCCTGGTTGTTCACCCCGGACGCGTCGCTCGCCGGCCTGCCAGGCGGTCCGGCGACCCCGGTCGAGGCGCTGCGCGCGGGGTTCAAGACCGAGATCCGGCGTCGCGCCCAGGCCCTCGCCCTCTGACGCCGCTACATCGTGCGGTGCACGGCCGCGCGACCGAGCTCGACCAGGACCCGGCGCGGCTCTGGGGCCAAGGGTGCGGAGCCGAGCTCCGCGAGCGCGGGCTCGGCCAGGTCCGAGATCCGCTGCTCGATCTCGGCGACCGCGCCGCTGGCGTGCAGGAGCTCGCGGAGCTCGTCGAGCTGGGCCTCGGTGAGGTCGGCGCGGCCGAGGCGGTCGCGCAGCAGCCGGGCGTCGGCCTCGTCGGCCAGCGCTGCGGCGCGCACCACGAGCAGCGTGCGCTTGCCCTCCCGTAGGTCGTCACCGGCAGGTTTGCCGGTCGTCGCGGGGTCGCCGAACACGCCAAGGAGGTCGTCGCGCAGCTGGAACGCCTCGCCGAGCGCCGACCCCACGCGCCGCAGCCGTCCGAGGTCGTCCGGGCCGGCACCCGCGAGGGCGGCGCCCAGGGTCAACGGGTGCTCGACGCTGTAGCGGGCGCTCTTGGCGCGTACCACCGCCCGCGCGTGCGCCTCGTCCGCGCGTGGATCCTCGCCCCACGGGGTGACCTCGCCGAGCACATCCAGGTACTGACCCGCCGTGACCTCGACCCGCATCTCGTCGAAGATCGCCCGGACCTCGGCCCGCCGGCCGGCGTCCAGGTCGACGACCGCTGCGGTGAGCTCGCGCTCGCTGGTGATCAGCGCGAGATCGCCCAGCAGGATCGCTGCGGACTCACCGAACCGGGCGGCGTCGCCGGACCACTGTGCTGCGCGGTGCCGCGTCTCGAAGGCACGGTGGGCTGCGGGTCGACCGCGTCGGGTGTCGGAGGCATCCATCACGTCGTCGTGAATGAGCGCTGCCGCGTGGAAGAGCTCCAGTGCGCCTCCGACCCTCAGGGCGCGGTCCTGGTCCGCCGGGGAGGCGCCACCGGCCGCGGCGTGGGCGCGCCAGGACCAGAAGCAGAACGCTGCGCGCAGCCGCTTGCCACCGGACAGCGTCCCCGACAGCGTGTCGACGAGCGGGGTGCATGCTGGCCCGAGCGGGTCCAGC
The DNA here is from genome assembly GCF_030586465.1 of Actinotalea lenta. Lineage (GTDB taxonomy): Bacteria > Actinomycetota > Actinomycetes > Actinomycetales > Cellulomonadaceae > Actinotalea > Actinotalea lenta. The sequence goes on along the minus strand of NZ_JAUQYP010000001.1, from coordinate 2,533,448 downwards.
TCCGCGGCCAGCGAGGCCAGGTGCGCGGCGAGCAGGTTGTCGATGGCGCGGCGCACCCCGGCGAGGAGGTCGCGCGCGTCGTCGTTCACGCTTCAACCCTAGGGGGAACCGGCGTCCCGCACGCGGCCGCCGATCGTGATGGTGCGCGACCCGCCGTCGTCCACCACCCCGATGGAGACCAGCTCGTCGCCCCCCGACCGCGTGAAGGACGCCTCGGTGGTGGGCCCGGCGTCGGCGGTGCTCACCTCGGTGAAGCCTGCCGCGGTGAGCGACGTGCGGTACAGGTCGAGGACTGCCGGGATCGACATCTGGGTGTGCACGTTCAGGGAGATCTCCTGAACGTCGGCGTTGCCGATCGGCTCCGCCGACGTGACCAGGATCACGGCGTCGTCCGGGACCGGGATGAGGTCCGAGGGAAATCCCGGGGCGAGGCTGCCGACCTTCGAGTGGGCGTCGGGCGTGGCTGTCACGAGCGCCTCGGCAGACGGCGCCGACGAGCGAGCCGGGGCGTGCAGGCCGGCGGAGGCTCCCGCCTGTTCAAGGAGCGTGGGGTTGGGACCTTCGGGCAGCGGCGAGCACGCAGCCAGTGCCGGCGTGAAGGCTCCGACGAGGACCCCTGCGGCGACCGCCCACCGCGCACGGCGTCGACGGCGACGTAGGGCGGGGGTGCGCCGGGGCAGTCGCCGGGCGGACGGGGGCACGCCCCTAACGGTACGCCGTCGTGGCTGTCCACAGCGATCGCACGCGCGGGATTCCACAGGCCCGAGGGTCGATTCGCCCGCCCGGCCCTCGCGTGCCGCTGGGATGCCCGCATGACGACCACGATCCGCACGAACGAACCGCGCGAGCTCCTCGCCCTGATCCCGTACCAGCTGGGCTTCCGACCACGAGAGTCGGTGGTGGCCGTGTCCCTGCGGGGTGGGACTCGGGTGGGCCTCGTGGCCCGCGTCGATCTCGCGGATCTCGCTCACCCAGGGCACGGGCCGCGAGTGGCGCGCTCCCTCGTCGGGCACCTGCTCGACGACGGTGCGACGGCCATGGTCGTCGTGCTCTACACGAATGCGGACCTCGACGCCGCCGGGAACCAGGCGATCGCGCGCCTCGCGGACGCGGGCGAGCCGTACCTGCCCGAGCCCGAGTGCTGGGTGGTCGGCAGGGACGGCTACTACGCGCCGGCCTGCAGGGACCCGCAGTGTTGTCCGCCCGGCGGGCGGCCGCTCGCCGACCTCGAGGCCACCCGGATCGGTGCGGAGATGGTGCTGCTCGGCGCGCCCGTGGTCGATGACCGGGCGGATCTGGCGCGCCTGCCGCGGCCGGACGAAGCAGCGCGCCGGTCCGCTCGCCGTGCGGCGAAGCGGTGGACGGACCGAGCGCGCAGGACTGGCGGTGCCGATGCGCTGGCCCGCTGGCGGCGGGAGGGTCTGGAGGTCTGGCGAGGCCTCGTCGAGGGGGCGGACCCGGTACCGCCGACCCTCGGCAGGTGCCAGGCCGCGCTCGACGACCTGCTGGTGCGCGATGCGGTGCTCCTCGACCTGATCCCCGGGAGGGCGGGCCTCGCCGATCGCGTGGTCGCGGGATCGGACGGCTCCGAGATCTCCGCGGCGCTGCGTGAGCTCGTGGATCCGAACGAGGGCGTGGCGCCACCGGACCGGGTCGCAGCTGCCGCCACCGTGCTGGCCGCGGTCGCGGGCCACCGTCCCCGCGCTGCGGTCCCGGCGGTCACCCTGCTCGCGATGACTGCGTGGTGGCAGGGCGACGGCGCACGGGCTGGCGTGCTCGTGGAACGTGCCCTGGCGTCAGACCCGGGGTACCGGCTGGCAGTCCTCCTCGAGCAGACCCTGGCGGCCGGCATGCCACCCGGCTGGCTGCGCGAGCCCCCGGGGTGAGGTTCGGGTACCGTCGGCGCTGAGGCGAGCCTCGATGGAGGTCTGATGAGCGTCGTCGTCGGCTACGTCCCGACCCCCGAGGGGGAGGCTGCGCTGGCGACGGGCCTGGCCGAGGCGCAGCGCCTGGGTGGCGACCTGGTGGTCGTACTCTCCGACCGGGGTCGGTTCGGCGGGGCTGTGGCCGGCTCCGGCGAGGAGGCCGAGGCACTGCGTGCGAGGTTGGCCGACCAGCCGGTGCCTGTCGAGGTGCGCACGACGGCGCGGGGCAGGAACGTCGCCGAGGACATCGTCGGCGCCGCGGAGGAGGCCGGAGCGGTCCTCATCGTCATCGGCCTGCGACACCGGTCCCAGATGGGCAAGCTGCTGCTCGGTACGAACGCGCAACGGATTCTCCTGGACGCTGCGTGCCCGGTGCTCGCGGTGAAACCGACCTGATGGGGCGCGGTGCTCGTCGTCGAACCGGGTGAACCGCCGGCGTCGGGCATGTTCCAGAGCCCCCGGACGTTACAATAGGGGTCTGTCTCCCGGGCCGTGCCAGCGAGTCCAGCCGAAAGGTTTCCCTGTGACGTCTGTTTCCCCGCGCTCTGCCATGCCTGACGCCGAGCAGCCGACCTCGGCCGTGCCGGCCGCAGCTCGCCGTGCCTCCTCGGTCACCGCGGTGGTCGACGAGGAGGCGCGGAGCACGGACACGCGTACGGGCGGCACGCCGAGCGCCGGTGGGCCCGCGCGTGCCAAGTCCGGTGGCTCGAAGAGCGGCGGCTCGAAGTCCGGTGGTTCGAAGGGCAGTGGCTCGAAGAGCGGTGCCACGTCCAAGCGTTCCGCCGGCGCACGCGGCAAGGTGGCTGACGCGTCGCAGGACGCCGAGGAGCTCGAGGACGAGGAGGCCGAGTCCGAGGACGGCCCCACCGACGAGGACGTGGACCTCGACGCGACCGACGACGCGGATGACGACGACGCGACCGACGAGTCCGATGACGCGGATGACGACGACGCGACCGAGGACTCCGATGACGCGGACGACGAGTCCGACGACGCCGGCGAGGCGAAGGGTGCGACGGAGGGAGCGGCCTCGCGCCGTCCCCGGCGGGGCAGTGCGACGGCCTCCAAGGACTCGGACGAGGAGGACGCCGGCTTCACCGTCTCGGATGCCGACGACGACGACGCCCCCGCCCAGCAGGTCGTGACGGCGGGCGCCACCGCGGACCCGGTCAAGGACTACCTCAAGCAGATCGGCAAGGTCGCGCTGCTGAACGCGGAGCAGGAGGTCGAGCTCGCCAAGCGCATCGAGGCCGGCCTGTTCGCCGAGGAGAAGCTCGCTGGTTCGGATCCGATCGAGCCCAAGGTGCGTCGTGAGCTCGAGTGGATCGCCAACGACGGCCGGCGTGCCAAGAACCACTTGCTCGAGGCCAACCTGCGCCTCGTCGTCTCCCTGGCCAAGCGGTACACCGGTCGCGGCATGCTCTTCCTCGACCTGATCCAGGAGGGCAACCTCGGCCTGATCCGTGCGGTGGAGAAGTTCGACTACACCAAGGGCTACAAGTTCTCCACGTACGCCACGTGGTGGATCCGCCAGGCCATCACCCGCGCGATGGCCGACCAGGCCCGCACCATCCGCATCCCGGTGCACATGGTCGAGGTCATCAACAAGCTGGCGCGCGTGCAGCGCCAGATGCTCCAGGACCTGGGTCGCGAGCCCACCCCGGAGGAGCTCGCCAAGGAGCTGGACATGACACCCGAGAAGGTCGTCGAGGTCCAGAAGTACGGCCGCGAGCCGATCTCTCTGCACACCCCGCTCGGCGAGGACGGCGACAGCGAGTTCGGTGACCTGATCGAGGACTCCGAGGCCGTGGTGCCCGCCGATGCGGTCAGCTTCACCCTCCTGCAGGAGCAGCTGCACCAGGTGCTGGACACGCTCTCCGAGCGTGAGGCCGGCGTGGTCTCCATGCGGTTCGGCCTCACCGACGGTCAGCCCAAGACGCTGGACGAGATCGGCAAGGTCTACGGCGTCACGCGCGAACGGATCCGGCAGATCGAGTCCAAGACCATGTCCAAGCTGCGGCACCCGTCGCGGTCGCAGGTGCTCCGGGACTACCTCGACTGACGCTGTCGCCGACAGCCCGGGGAGGGTGGCCGTGGGGCCACCCTCCCGGTCGTCGTCAGGCGTCGTTGCGCACCTGGAGCACGTCGCCCGGCTGGCACGCGAGCGCCTCGCAGATGGCCGAGAGCGTCGAGAACCGGATGGCCCTGGCTCGACCGTTCTTGAGCACCGAGAGGTTGGCCAGCGTCAGGCCCACCCGGTCGGCGAGCTCGGTGAGCGTCATGTCCCGGGCCTCCAGCAGGCGGTCGAGCGTGACGACGACGTTGTGCTTGTCGGGCGGCGGCACCTAGATCACCTCGTCCAGCTCCTCGCGGAGCCGCTGCCCGTGCCGGATCACCTCGGCCAGCGCGAGGACGCACACCCCCACGATCGGACCGTCGAGCGTGAAGGCCGGCGCGAAGTCGGCGCCCCGCCCGAGGACGGTGCCGGCGAGCCGGTAGCTGCCGACGCCCGTGAGGAGCTGGACCAGCGGGCCGCCGACGAGCAGGACGACGCCGAGCGTGCGCATGATCGTCACCACCCCGCCACCGAACGGGTCGCCGCGACGTGCCCGCACGACGGCGAGGAGGACGAGGGTGACGGCTGCTCCGGCGAGGAGCGTGCTCGGCAGCCACAGCAGCACGCTCCACGCCGACTGGGCGGCCGCCGGGTCGGGCAGGCGGACGGTCACGGTCGCGTCGCGTGCGAGCTCGACGCCGGGCAGGAGCGTCGGCCCCGCCTCCGTGCCGAAGGCTGCCTCGGGTGACAGCGGGAACGAGACGGGAGCACCGCGCGCGGCCTGCACGGCCATGACGGCCGTCGCGGCGAGGAGCAGGGCGAGACCGATGCCGAGGACGGTGGCCGCGGCGTTGAGCCATCCGCGGCCGGCGGAGGTGTTCATGACCTCTCCTTATCGTGATTCGATATCTCGAGTATCGATAAGTACGGCCAGATGTCAAGGGACCTCGGGGCGCCGCCGCGCGTCCGCGTGGACCGGCTCACGAACCGGCTCACCCCGGGCTCCCGGACGCGGGACCATGGAGGCATGGTGACGAGGCCGAACCGGCTCCTGGCTGGGGCGCTCGTCGTGCTGCTCGCGATCGTGGGTGTCGCGACCGCGGTCGCGCTCACCCGAGGACCGGAGAAGGTCGAGGCAGGCTCGCCCGTCGCCGTGGTGCAGGACTACCTCACCGCTCTCGCCCGCGGAGACGTGACGGCCGCCGCGGCGACGTTCGACCCTGCGAGCGGGTGCACGGTCACCGACGTCGCCCGGGCATACGTCCCGGACCGGTTCCGGGCCGTGCTGCGCTCCCGATCCGTCGACGGTGACGGCGCGACGGTGCAGGTGGAGATCACCGAGGGAGCCGATGACCCCTTCGGCGGAGGGTGGAGCCACGACGAACGCTTCCTGCTCATCCGGCACGCAGGCTCCTGGCGTCTGACGGGCTCGCCGTGGCCCCTCGGCGTGTGCGGCGGGCGGGTGGCACCGTGAGGGGCATCGGCATCGTCTCGGTCCTGACCACGATCGGCATCCCGGTGCTTGTCGTCGTCCTGGTGGCGCGAGCGGTGTCGTCACGGCGGGGCGGCAGCGTCGGTGGTGGCCACGGCGTCCGGCGGTTCTTCCAGTACCTGCTGCTGCTCGGGCTCCTGGTGGTGACCCTCATGGGCGTCGTCGGGCTCGTGGGGTTGGCGCTCGGCACAGGTGTGCTCGCCGACACCGGGGGAGCGCTGGCCAGAGGTCTGACGTTCACGGTGTTCGGCGGCGGGTTGCTGGCCCTCGTGGTCGTCTGGACGCGTCGGACGGTCCGCGAGGACCCGACGGAGCTGGCCTCGGTGGCGTGGACGGTGTACCTGACGCTCGCAGGGTTGGTGCTCGCGTTCACCACAGCGGGGTACCTCGGCACCGCGGTCGCCGCAGCGCTGCGCGACGTGAGGGCCGACGCCGGCGCGATCGTCGGCGTCATCGTCTGGGGTGTGGCGTGGGCCGTCCACTGGCGCCTGACCCGGCGCACCCTCGACGAGCCCCGTGCGTTGGCGCTCATGGTGCTCGGTTCCGTCGCCGGCTGGGCCGTGTCGCTCACCGGCCTGATCGGAGTGCTGGGCCAGGGATTGGCGCTCGTCGTCCCGACGTCGTCGCTGGTCGACGGTGGCCGCGAGACGGCGGGTGTGGCGGAGGCGGCCGGCGTGCTGACCGCCGGTGTGCTCCTGTGGGTGCCGCACTGGGTGCGGCGGCTGTCGCGCTTCTCCACCGGGCCGGTGTGGCACGCGTACGTCCTCGTCGTGGGGGTCGGGGCCTCGCTCGTCGTGACCCTCACGGGGGCGAGCCTTGCGCTGTACCGCGCGCTGGAGTGGTGGGTGGGCGACCCCGGGCAGGTGGAGGCGAGCGCGTACCTGGCCGCGACCGCGCTACCGCTCGCGATGGGCGTGGTCGGGGGGCTGAGCTGGTGGTACCACCGCGCAGCTCTGGCTTCCCGAGCGGCCGTAGGGCGCACCGAGGTGACCCGCGTGCACGAGTACCTGCTGTCCGGGATCGCCCTCGCGGCGGCGGCGACCGGCGTGGCGCTGGTCGTCGTGGCGCTCGTCGACGTGCTCAACCCCGCTCCGCTGGTGGGCTCGGTCGTCAACGGCGTGCTCGCAGCGGTGACCCTGCTCGTCGTCGGCGGACCGCTGTGGTGGTGGTTCTGGCGCCGGGTCGAGCGCGCCCGGCGCGCCGACCCCGCTGGGGAGGTCGCCTCGCCCACCCGGCGGGTCTACCTGGTGCTGCTCTTCGGGGTCGCCGGGCTGGTGGCCGTGGTGGTCGTGCTGGTGGCGGCCTTCATCGTGATCGACGACGTCGTGCGTTCGACCGTCGGCTCGGGCACGGTGCGGGACCTGCGGGTGCCACTGGGGGTCCTGGTCGCCGCAGGTGCGATGAGTGGCTACCACTGGATGGTGCAGCGCGAGGATCGGGCGGCGGCGCCGCCCCCCGCGGCTCGCACCGGCCCGCGCCTGGTGCTCCTGGTCGGCCCGCGCGACGACGCCCTGACCGCGTACGTGCACCGCGCCACCGGCGCGAGGGTGGATGTGTGGCCGGCCGACGGGCCGGCGTGGGAGCCCGAGGCCGTGACGGCCGCCGTGGCCGGTCTCACCGGGCCGCGCGCCATGCTGATCTCCGGACCGGACGGTCTGCGGATCGTCGGATCAGGCTCCGACACCGCTCAGCACGGCGATGAGCCAGGCCCCGGCGGCGAGCAGCGCCAGGCCGAGCTCGATCAGCATGCCCAGCGCAGTGGCCTTGACGGCGTGCCAGGCCGACGCCCAGGCTCTCGCGGGGTCGCGCAGCCGTCGGTACTCCATGGCGAACAACCCGGCGGGGAAGAAGACCAGCAGCCCCAGGACGGGCAGCACGAAGAACCCGACGACGCCCGCCATAGCGGCGACGACGATCGATGACCGTGGCACACCGGAGGATGCGACGCGCCGACCGGTGAGCAGGTAGGTGGCCGACCAGCCGCACGCCAGCAGCACCAGGCCGACCCCCGTCACGACCCAGGCCGAGGTGCTCCGGGTCGCCACGGCCCACACGACCAGGGCCCCTGCGATGACTGGTGAGCCGGGCAGGACCGGCAGGACGATGCCCACCAGCCCGACCAGGATCGCCAGGCCGACCAGGAGGGTGACGACGTCGATAGGGGGCTCCGCGAGGTCTGGACGGGGTACGACACCGCCGCCGGCTCAAGCCGGCGGCGGTGGTGGTCGTGGGGTCGGCCCGGGTCGTCGGGTCGCAGGTCAGCGCAGGGCCGCTCCGTGCTCCTCGGCCAGGCGATCGGTCTCGTCCTGGACCTGGAGGGCGACGTCGGCGTAGGCGGCCGCGTGCTTGCGGGCGTGGTGCCCGCAGAACAGCAGCTCCCCGACCGGGAGGACGACGCGGACGTAGGCCTGCGCGCCGCAGCGGTCACAGCGGTCCGCCGCGGTGAGCGGTGCGAGAGTCGTCGTGGTCATGCACCCATGGAACCACGGGATCGGCGTCCGGCGAGCGATGGCGGGGTCAGGTTCGCTGTCCGCGTAGCAGGCGCCGCACACGGCAGCGCGGGGCGCCTGCGTGAGGGTGACGGTGCTCTCGTCTAGGCTCGACCGCCGTGACCAGCACGCTGTCCGAGCAGAGCTACACCGCCCGCCACCTCTCGGTGCTCGAGGGGCTCGAGGCGGTGCGCAAGCGCCCGGGCATGTACATCGGCACCACGGACTCCCGCGGCCTCATGCACTGCGTGTGGGAGATCGTGGACAACGCGGTCGACGAGGCCCTGGGCGGCTACTGCACCCACATCGAGGTGATCCTGCACACCGACGGTTCGGTCGAGGTGCGCGACGACGGCCGTGGCATCCCGGTGGACATCGAGCCGAAGACCGGCCTGACGGGTGTCGAGGTGGTCTTCACCAAGCTGCACGCCGGCGGGAAGTTCGGCGGGGGCTCCTATGCCGCCTCGGGTGGGCTGCACGGTGTGGGGGCCAGCGTCGTCAACGCGCTGTCCGAACGGCTGGACGTCGAGGTGGACAGGAGTGGCCGGACGCACCGGATGACGTTCCACCGCGGCGAGCCGGGAACCTTCGCCGACGGCCCGACCGGTCCCTCGACCGGGTCGGCCTTCACGCCGTTCGTGGACCACTCCGAGCTGGCGACGGTCGGGAAGGTGCCTCGCAAGGTGACGGGGTCCCGGATCCGGTTCTGGCCGGACCGGCAGGTGTTCCCCGCGACCGCGGTGTTCTCCGACGAGGAGCTGCACGGCCGACTCCGGCAGACGTCGTTCCTGGTCCCGGGCCTGCGACTGACCGTACGGGACGAGCGTCGCCTGCCCGGCACGCCGGGTGCGGACGGGCCATGGGTGGAGGAGTTCGTGCACGACGGCGGGGCCGTCGACTTCGTGGACTTCCTGGCCACCGACCCGGCCTTGACGGACACCTGGCGGCTCACCGGCAGCGGGTCGTTCACCGAGACGGTGCCGATGCTCGACGACCGGGGGCACCTGGTCTCCACCGAGGTCGAGCGCGACTGCGAGGTCGAGGTCGCGCTGCGCTGGGGGACGGGCTACGAGACCGAGGTGCGCAGCTTCGTCAACATCATCGCCACCCCCAAGGGCGGCACGCACCTGACCGGCTTCGAGCAGGCCCTGGTCAAGACGGTGCGCAAGCAGGTGGAGAACAACGCGCGCCGGCTGAAGGTGTCCACCAAGGACTCCAGCGAGCGCATCGAGAAGGACGACATCATGGCGGGGCTGACCGCTGTGCTCACCGTCCGCCTCGCTGAGCCGCAGTTCGAGGGTCAGACCAAGGAGGTGCTCGGCACGGGCCCGGTGCGGCAGGTGGTCGCCAAGGTCGTGGAGGGCGAGCTGACGGCGCTGCTCACGTCGGGCAAGCGGGACCTGAAGAACCAGTCGGCGACCGTGCTGGACAAGGTGGTCGCGGAGATGCGCGCGCGCCTGTCGGCCCGCAAGCAGAAGGAGATCTCCCGGCGCAAGAACGCGCTCGAGACGTCGGCGTTGCCGGCCAAGCTCGCGGACTGCCGCAGCGACGACGTCGACCGTTCCGAGCTGTTCATCGTGGAGGGGGACTCCGCGCTGGGCACGGCGAAGCTCGCCCGGTCCTCGGACTTCCAGGCGCTGCTGCCCATCCGCGGCAAGATCCTCAACGTCCAGAAGGCCTCGATCTCCGACATGCTGCGCAACGCCGAGTGCGCGGCGATCATCCAGGTGATCGGCGCAGGGTCCGGACGCACGTTCGAGCTCGACCAGGCGCGCTACGGCAAGGTCGTGCTGATGACCGACGCGGATGTGGACGGGGCCCACATCCGCACCCTCCTGCTGACGCTGTTCTTCCGGTACATGCGGCCGATGGTCGACGCGGGGCGCGTCTTCGCCGCGGTCCCGCCGCTGCACCGGGTCGAGGTGATCGGGGCCGGGTCGAAGAAGAACGAGTACCTCTACACGTACTCGGAGGCCGAGCTCGCGCAGACCCTCAAGCGGTTGGACCGCGCCGGGAAGCGCTACAAGGACGACATCCAGCGGTACAAGGGCCTGGGCGAGATGGACGCCGACCAGCTCGCCGAGACGACGATGGATCCGCGCCACCGCACGCTGCGGCGGGTCACCGCGCGCGACGCCGCGGCCGCTGAGCGGGTGTTCGAGCTGCTGATGGGCTCCGAGGTCGCCCCGCGCAGGGACTTCATCGTGGCCGGCGCGGACCAGCTGGACCGGGCGGTCATCGACGCGTGAGTTCGTCGCAGGCGCCACAGGCTCTAGGTTGGTCCCTGTGACACCTCCGCCCGTCCGGCCCGACTCGCCGATCGCGTCGCGGGCCGATGCGCCGGCGGTCCTCGAGGTGCCCTCCTCGCACCTCGGGTTGACCTGGCGACCGCTGCGGGTCGGGGACATGGAGCAGCTCGCCGACCTGGTCGCCGCGATCGAGGTCGCCGACGCGGCGCCACGTCGCACCGCACCGGCGGAGCTCGAGCAGTGGCTGACCTCCCCGTGGATCGCGCTGAGCACCGACTCGCTCGGGGGCTACGACCACACGGGCGTGCTGCGCAGCTACGGGGTCGTCGAGATCCGCCCTGGCGACCGGTCGTGCGTGCGGGCGTTCCTGTTCGGCGGGGTGCACCCCGAGTGGCGCGGCGGGGGGTTGGGCCGCGCCCTGGTGGCCTGGACAGAAGGCCGGGGCCGTCAGATGCTCGCGGCGACCGACCGGTCCGGACCCGCCCGGCTGGCCGCGTACGTCAGCGAGTCCGCACGGGACTACCGCCAGCTGTACGCCGCGGCCGGCTTCAGCCCGATCCGGTGGTACACCGACATGCGCCGCGACCTGTCGGAGCCGCTCCCGGAGGTCGCCGCCGTCCCAGGGATCGACGTGGTGGGTTGGTCACCGGAGCTCGACGAGGTCGTCCGGCAGGCGCACAACGCGGCGTTCGTGGACCACTGGGGGTCCCAGCCGCACACCGCGGAGTCCTGGCAGGCCTGGGTGCACGGACCGCACGACGCCCCGCAGTGGAGCCTCGTCGCGCTGGACACGGCCGGCGAGGTCGCCGGTTACCTGATGTCGCAGCGGCACGGCGCGGACCTCCAGGGCTTCGCGAGCGGGTTCACCGCGGTGCTCGGCGTGGTGCCTCGGTGGCGCAGGCACGGACTGGGGTCCGCGCTGCTCGTGCGCGCGCTCGCGCTGTACCGCGACGCAGGCATGGCGTACGCGACGCTCGACGTCGACTCGGAGAACCCGAGCCGTGCGCACGACCTGTACGAGCGCCTCGGCTACCGCCCGACGCACGGCTGGGTGCTGTACAGCGTCGAGATCTGAGGTCGCGGGCCCCCGCCCGGACCCGTCAGCCGACCGCGTGCACGGGGGCGGCGAGCGCCGTGCCCGATCCGTCCCGGCGACCGTCGGGGGCGGGGAGCTCGACCGCTTGACCTGCTGATCCGCACGCCCGGGCAGGTGCGGGTCCGACCCACGCGAGGATCAGGGCGTCCTCGCCCCGCAGGAACCGCTGGGCGCGCACGCCGCCGGTCGCCCGGCCCTTGCCGGGGAAGACCTCGAACGGGCTCACCTTGGCCGAGCCGGCCTGAGTCCCCGGCAGGGCGTCACCGGCGCCCGCGATGGTCACCACGTGCGCCTCGGACCCGGCCGGGACCACACCGGCGAACACCACCGTCGAGCCTGCGGCGAGCTTGATCCCGGCCATCCCGCCCGCCGAGCGGCCCTGCGGTCGCACCGCCGAGGCGGCGAAGTGCAGGAGCTGGGCGTCAGAGGACACGAGCACGATCTCGTCGTCGTCGGCCACCGGGAACGCCCTGATCACCTCGTCGCCGTCCTTGAGGGAGATCACCTCCCACGCGTCCCGGTTAGGCGCCGCGTCGCGAGCGACCCGCTTGACCACGCCGGTGGCTGTGCCGAGCGCAAGGGTGGGCGCGTCCTGGTCGAGAGCGGTCAGGCCGACGACGCGTTCTGCGCGCTCGAGGGCGACCAGCTCGCCGACGGGCACACCGCCGGACAGCGACGGCGGACCGTCGGTGGGCGGCAGTGCGGGCAGGTCCACGACGCCCAGTCGCAGCACCCGGCCCCGCGACGTCACCACGCCGATGTCGCTGCGCGTCGTGGTCGCGACAGTCGCGCCGATGACGTCGTGGGCCGCGCGGCGCCCCTCGCGGGGCGGCGGCGTGTCGTCCGCCGTCCGGGCGATGAGGCCGGTCGCGGACAGCAACGCGACGCACGGCGTGTCGGCGATCTCGAGCGGTGTGGCTCCCGAGCGGGGCGCGGCCGCCTCTCCGGCGACCCCCGTGCCACCGGCGTGCTCGAGCAGGATCGTGCGGCGCGGGGTCCCGAAGGTCTGCGTCACCTCGGCCATCTCGTCGCTCACCACGGTGCGAAGCCGCTCGTCGTCGGCCAGGATCGCCTCGAGCTCGGTGATCTCCTCACGCAGCTCGTCGGCCTCGCGCTCGAGCTCGAGCGTGGAGAACCTGGTCAGCCGCCGCAGCCGCAGCTCGAGGATGTAGTCGGCCTGGGGCTGGGTCAGGTCGAACACCGACATGAGACGGTCGCGGGCGGCGTCTGCGGTGTCCGAGGAGCGGATCACCTGGATCACCTCGTCGATGTCGACGATCGCGATGAGCAGTCCCTCGACCAGGTGCAGCCGTTCCCGGCGACGGTCCAGCCGGTACTGCGAGCGCCGCCGGACCACGGACAGGCGGTGCTCGACCCAGACCGCGAGGAGCTCGCGCAGCCCCATGGTGCGCGGCTGGCCGTCGACCAGCGCCACGTTGTTGATCCCGAACGAGTCTTCCATCGGGGTGTGCTTGTACAGCTGCTCGAGCACGGCGTCCGGGTTGAAGCCTGACTTGATCTCGATCACGAGGCGCAGACCGTGCTCCCGGTCGGTGAGGTCGGTGACCGCAGCGATGCCCTGCAGGCGCTTGTGCTGCACGCCCTCCTTGATCTTCTCGATCACCCGCTCGGGACCGATCATGTAGGGGAGCTCGGTCACGACGATGCCCTTGCGGCGCGGTGTGACGTTCTCCACCCGGCTCGTGGCGCGCGTGCGGAACGAGCCACGGCCCGTGCGGTAGGCGTCCCGGATGCCCTCGAGGCCGATGATCTTGCCCCCGGCGGGTAGATCAGGTCCGGGCACGAACCGCATGAGGTCCTCGAGCGTCGCGTCCGGGTGGGCCACCAGGTGCCGGGCGGCGGCGACGACCTCGACCAGGTTGTGCGGAGCCATGTTGGTGGCCATGCCCACCGCGATCCCGGACGCACCGTTGACGAGCAGGTTCGGGATGGCCGCCGGCAGCACGCCTGGCTGGGTGAGCTTGTTGTCGTAGTTGGGCACCAGGTCGACGACGTCCTCGGACAGGCCGTCGACCATCGCCATCGCCGACGGCGCCAGGCGCGCCTCGGTGTACCGGGCCGCGGCGGGGCCGTCGTCGAGCGAGCCGAAGTTCCCATGCCCGTCCACCAGCGGCAGCCGGAGCGCGAACGGCTGCGCCATGCGGACCAGGGCGTCGTAGATCGCCTGGTCGCCGTGCGGGTGCAGCTTGCCCATCACCTCGCCGGTGACCCGGGCGCTCTTGACGTACCCGCGGTCCGGCCGCAGCCCCATCTCCGCCATCTGGTAGAGGATCCGGCGCTGCACGGGCTTGAGCCCGTCGCGGGCGTCGGGAAGCGCCCGCGAGTAGATCACCGAGTACGCGTACTGGAGGAAGGAGTCCTCCATCTCGGCGGCGACGTCGATGTCGACGATGGTCTCGTTGACCTCGGCGTCGGTCGGACCGGGACGGCGGGCCATCAGGCTCCCTCGGGTGGGCGGCGGGACATGACCCGCCGGTGCCGGGCGGGCACCCCATTCTGGCCCCCGTCGCGGACCGGCCCCGACAGGCGCGCGGGCTCGGCCGCCTCGCGCGCTCGGAGTGGCTAGCCTGGCGACGTGGAGACGGGCTACCCCACGCACTGGGAGGCCGACGTCGTCCTGAGGGACGGCGGGACGGCGCACGTCCGCCCGATCCGTCCCGAGGACGCCGACGCGCTGCAGGCCTTCCACGAGGCGCAGTCGCAGCAGTCCACGGTGTTCCGGTTCTTCGCCCCCCTGGAGCGGTTGCCGGAGGCGGACCTGCACCGGTTCACCCATGTCGACCACCGGGACCGCGTCGCGTTCGTGGCCGTGGCAGACGCGCCGGGCGGCGAGCAGATCCTCGCGGTCGCGCGGTACGACCGGGACGGCACGGAGGACGCCGAGGTGGCGTTCAACGTCGCCGACGCCCACCACGGTCGCGGGCTCGGCTCGGTCCTCCTCGAGCATCTCGCCGCCGCCGCGCGCGAGCGCGGCGTGCGGCACTTCACCGCGGACGTGCTGCCGCACAACCACCGCATGCTCACGGTGTTCCGCGAGGCCGGGTACGCGGTCACCCAGCGCCTCGAGGACGGAGTGCTGCGGGTCGAGTTCGGCATCGACCCGACGGAGACGTCGCTGGCGGTGATGGCGGATCGCGAACAACGGGCGGAGGCGCGCAGCATGGCGGGGCTGCTGTCGCCGCGCTCGGTGCTCGTGCTCGCCGAACCCGGCCCGGGGGCCGACCTGGGTCTGGCGACCGCGGTCGCGCGACACCTGGCGAGCCCGGGCGACGGTCCGGAGGTGCACACCGTCGGCCTGGCCGACCCGGTGCCCGGCGCGCACGCAGTGGCGGGCCCGGCGGGACTCGACTCGGTCGACCTGGTGGTGCTCTCCGTCCCGGCCGTCCGGGCGGCAGCCGCACTGCGGGCCTGCGCGCACCTGCGGGCACACGGTGTCGTCGTGATCTCCGGTGGCTTCGCAGAGACCGGGCCAGAGGGGCTGGAGCGGCAGCGCGAGCTGCTCCGGGTGGCGCACGGAGCGGGCATGCGCGTGCTGGGGCCGTCGAGCTACGGCTTCTGGCGAGGCGCGGCGGACGGCCCCGCCGTCAACGCCTCGCTCGCGGTGGACGCGCCACGTCCCGGGGGCGTGGCGCTGTTCTGCCAGTCCGCGCCGCTCGCCGTCGGGCTCCTGGCATCCGCGCGGCGCCGTGGACTCGGGCTGTCGACCTTCCTGTCCGCGGGACACCGCGCGGACGTGTCCGGCAACGACCTGATGCAGTTCCTGCGGCAAGATCCCTCGACCACCGTCGCGGGCCTCTACCTGGAGTCGATCGGCAACCCCCGGAAGTTCGCCCGCGTCGCGCGCAGGCTCGCGGCGACGATGCCTGTCGTCGTGGTGACCGCGGGCCGCTCCGGGCACGTCGTGCCGGCCGGCCACGCCGTCCGGCGCACCCGGGTGCCGCGTCGGGCGCTGGACGAGATGCTGCGCCAGTCGGGCGTCGTCCGGGTGGACAGCCAGCACCAGCTGTTGGACGTGGCCCAGCTGTTCGCCAGCCAGCCGCTGCCGACCGGACGGCGCGTCGCGGTGCTCGCCGGTTCGGGAGCGCTGGCCGCCCTGACCGCGGAGGCCGCGTCCGCGGCGGGGCTCACGGTGGCTGAGCAGCGCGCGATCCTGCCCGGCGGTGGCCACGGCCCCAAGGACCTTGCGCGCCTCGAGGAGGAGCTGCGGGCGACGCACGCCGGCGACTGCGACGCGGTGGTCGTCGTGCACGTGCCCACCCTCGGGGCCCCGGACCCGCGCATCGCGGAGGCCGTGGCACGCAGCGCGGCCGCGGGGCGGCCCACGGTGGCGGTCATCCTGGGCCTGTCCGGCCTGACGCCGGAGCTGACGGCACCGGGGCCCGACGGAACCCCCCGGACGGTGCCCGCGTACGCCACCCCGGAGGACGCGGTCGCCGCGCTCGCGGCGACCACCCGGTACGCAGCCTGGCGTGCCGCGGACCACGGGTCCGCGCTCGCACCCTCGGGTGTCGACCGGCCGGGCGCGCGGGCGCTGGTCGCCGACGTGTTCGAGCGACTCGTGCCCGGTGCGGGCGGTGACCCGCAGCCGGTCGAGCTCACCGCTGAGGAGTCCACCCGGCTGCTTGCCTGCTACGGGATCCGGGTGTGGCCCTGCGCCATGGTCGCCGATGCGGACGCGGCGGTCAGGGCCGCCGAACGCCTGGGCTGGCCGGTCGCGCTGACCGCCATGAATGCGCGACTGCGGCACAGGGTGGACCTGGGCGGCGTGCGCCTGGACCTACCGGGCCCGGGCGCGTTGCGGGAGGCGATGGCAGGTGTGCTCGCGGCCCACCCGGACGCCGGCCCGTGGCGGGTGCAGCAGATGGCTGAGCCCGGCGCTTCGTGCGTGCTGCGGTCGACCGAGGACCCGCGGTTCGGCCCGGTGCTGTCCTTCGGGCTCGCGGGCGACGCCGTGGACCTGTTGGGCGACGTGGGGTACGGCGTGGCGCCGCTGTCCGACACCGACGTCGCGGAGATGGTCCGCTCGGTGCGGACGTCGGCGCGGCTCTTCGGCTACCGCGGCGTGCCGCCGTTGGACGTCCGGGGCCTGGAGGACGTCCTCGGGCGCCTGTCGGTGATGGCCGACGACCTGCCGGACCTGAGGCAGGTGGAGCTGCACCCGGTCGTGGTGGGCCCCTCGGGCGTCGCGGTGCTCGCGGCCTACGTCGCGGTGGCGCCGGCCGGCCGCGTGGACGCCGGGCGCCGAGCCCTGCCCACCTGATCGGGGGACGTCAGGGGGCGCGGGGGCCCGTACGGGGATGCGAGGATGGCCGGGTGCGTCCCATGACCGACCTGCGTGAGAGCCTGACCCTGGCCGGCTACTACCCGGACCTCGTCGGCGACGTCCTGGACGTCGCCCTCGGCGGGGAGGAGGTCGTGGCACACCTGGTCCACCCCGAGACCACGTTCGACCGCACCGAGGTGCGCCGGCACGTCACCGTGCTGGTGCTCACCCCGACACGCCTGGTCCTCGCCCACGTCGACGACCACCCGGCGGACTCCGAGCACCCGTCGTCGAGCGCGTCGGCCACCACCGAGTCGGTGCCGCTGCGTCACATGCACACGGTGGCCCTGACGCATGTCGTGCCGGTTCCCGAGCGGCACGTGCCGGGCACCGCGCCCACCGAGATCACCCTCGCGCTCGGGTGGGGTGCGGTCCGGCGTGTCGACCTCGAGCCCGCCACCTGCGGGGACCCGAGCTGCGAGGCCGACCACGGGTACACCGGCACGGTCGCACCGGACGACGTCGTGGTGCGCGTCTCGGCCGAGGCCGAGGGCACCGCGGCCGTCACCGCGGCCGTCGATTTCGCACGGGCGCTCTCGCAGGCGACGACGGCCACCCGGTGACGCTGGACCTGGCGGAACGGGGGCTGGTCGGCCCGGACCCCGGTGGCTGCAGCCTGGGGGAGGTGCTCCCGGCGGCGGCGGGCGTGCTCGGCCTCGACCTGCCCGGCGGATGGGCAGGGTCGGCGGCGCGGGCCCGGAGCCGGTTCGACCTCCCGCAGGCGGACCGGGTGTGCGTGGTCCTGGTGGACGGCCTCGGCCTGCTCCAGCTGCGCGAGCGTGCCGGCCACGCAGCCTTCCTGCGCGGGCGGCTGCCGGAAGCCCGGGAGCTCGTCTGCGGCTACCCGTCGACGACCGCCGCCTCGATGGGCCTGCTCGGGACGGGCCGCGCGGCTGGTCGCACCGGTCTGGTCGGCTACACGGTCCGCAACCCGCGCACCGGGCGGCTGGCGAACCTGGTGTCGTGGGACGGGGCCGACGAACCGGAGGCCTGGCAGCGCGAGCCCAACCTCACCCGGCTGGTCGCCGAGCAGGACGTTGCGGTGACGTCGGTCGGACCGCCGGAGTTCCGCGGCTCGGGGCTCACGCGGGCGGCGTTGGGGGGCGGCCGCTACATCTCGGCCGTGGCCTGGGAGGACCGGGTGGACGGCGCACTGCGCGCGCTGCGCGAACCGGGGCTCGTGTACCTCTACTGCGGCGACGTGGACAAGGCAGGGCACCAGCACGGCTGGCGTTCGGCGCAGTGGGGCGATGCGCTGAGCGAGCTGGACCGCGGGCTGGGGCGGCTCGCCCGTGGGATGCCCGCGGGCACGGTGCTCCTGGTGACCGCCGACCACGGCCAGGTGGAGATCGATCCCGCAGACCTCGTGGACGTGGGCTCCGTCCCGGAGCTGGCCCGTGACGTCGAGCTCGTGGCGGGTGAGCCGCGTGCGGCCGCGGTGCACGTCGCCAGCGGCGCCGACCCCGCCGGTGTGGCGACCCGCTGGCGCGAGGTCCTGGGGGACAGGGCGCTGGTGGTGACCCGCGCCGAGGCGATCGACCTCGGCTGGTACGGCGACGTCGCCGCGCACGTGGAGCCGATGCTGGGCGACCTCGTGGTCGCCGCGCTCGGCCGCGCCGGGGTCGCCGACTCACGGACCCAGACCCCCCACTCCCTGACGCTGCGGGGGATGCACGGGTCGCTCACGCCGGACGAGATGCGCGTGCCGCTGCTCGTCGCCTGACACCGAGAGAACCACCCCAGGAGGTCACCGTGGCGGAGCTGGTGTTCTTCAGCGGCACGATGGACTGCGGCAAGTCCACGCTCGCCCTGCAGCTGGACCACAACCACGCCGCGGCGGGGCGGGGCGGCGTCCTGTACACCCGGCAGGACCGTGCCGGTGCCGAGGTGCTGTCCTCGCGGCTCGGCCTGCAGCGACACGCCGAGGAGGTCGACGACGGCACCGACTTCTGGGACGACGTGGTGCGTCGCCGGCTCCGCGGCGAACGGATCGACTACCTGGTGTGTGACGAGGCGCAGTTCTACCGCCCCGAGCAGGTCGAGCAGCTCGCCCAGCTGGTCGACGAGATGGGGATCGACGTCTACGCGTTCGGGATCACCGCGGACTTCCGCACCCGGCTCTTCCCCGGCTCGGCTCGGCTGGTCGAGCTCGCGGACCGCGTCGAGGTGCTCCAGGTGCCCGCGCTGTGCTGGTGCGGGGCACGGGCGACGCACAACGCCAGGACCGTCGGCGGGACGATGGTCGTCGAGGGGGACCAGGTGGTGGTGGGCGACACGGGCGCCGCGGCGGAGGTGGGCTACGAGGTGCTGTGCCGCCGTCACCACATGCGGCGCATGACCCACGCCGCGGCGCGCGCGACGACGCAGCAACCGGACACGCTCCCGTTCGAGGTGTCCTGACCGGGGCCGGCCTACTCCGGTTTGGCGCCGAACACGATCTCGTCCCAGCTCGGCACTGAGGCGCGGCCCTTACGCCCGCGAGGGCGTCGGGGCGTCGGCTCCGACTGCCGGCCGGTGTCCTCCGGCGAACGGGACGGTGACGGCGCGGAGGCGGTCGGACCGTCGGACGCGGCCGTCGGCTCGTCGGGCTCCGCCCGGTCGGCCGGCTCGGGCACGTGGTCGCCGCGCCGCGGGATCTCCAGGACGGTCGCGTCGACGGCCTCCTGCGGACGCGAGTCCGCGGGGTGGGCGGCCGGGGGCATCGTCAGCCCCGGGTGCTCGAAGTCGAAGGCGTGCTGCGGACCGAAGCCTTCGAAGTCGTCGCCATCGTCCTCCGCGTCCGGGTCGAAGGGTTGCCGCACGCCCCGCCTGCCCCGCAGGTCCGCCAGGAGAGCCTCGGTGCTGTCCAGCGCGTTCTCCTCCTCGGGGTCCTCCGGCTCCTCCGGTTCGCGATCCACAGCGGCCAGCACCGGTCGCAGCGCCATGCTCACGTCGGTGTCCGGACCGGCCGGTGGCTCGCGGTGCCGCACCGCGGACAGGTGCCTGCGCGGCACGACGCCGTCCGGAAGCTCGGTCTCGGAGAGCCAGCGGGCCTCGTCGTCGACCGCGCGCAGCGTGCGGGCGCCCAGGTCGAAGGACCACCGTGCGGTCCGCGCCTCGCCCCCGACCACGAAGCGCAGCAGGACCGACCAGGGGCCGGAGGCGTCTCGGAAGGCGTCCCAGCCCACAGTTGCCGGATCCACCCCGCGGGTCGCGAGCCGGTCCTCGGCGAGGTCACCCAGGGCCGGCGCGTCCGACTCGTGGCCGATGCGGCTCTCGCGTGCCTGGCGCGTCACCCAGTCGCGCTCGGCCAGCACCGGCCCCTCGTAGCGCCGCACGATCTCCACCGGCACCCCGGCGGCCTCGGCGACGTCGTCCGCACTGACGCCCGCGCGGATCCGGGCCTGGATCTCCCGGGGAGGCATGCTGCTGGCCGCCTGGGCGCGCAGCTGCTCGAGCTGGGGTCGGTCCCGGCGGACGGCGGCCCGCAGTGCGTCGTCGATGGGCAGGGTGAAGCGCTGCCCGTTCGGACCCTCCAGCACGACACTCCCGCCGTCCTCGTCCAGGCCCACCAGTCGCAGCTCGCTCATCGGCACCTCCTCGCGGCCAGGTACGAGACTGCCACCTGATGCGCGCGCTGCCACGCAGGCGCCCCGGTGCGCCGCCGCCGCGCGACGCCGACGCGTCGGGCAGGATGGTCGGATGGACTCCCGTGTGCCTGACCTGATGCGTACTGCCGAAGCTCTCGCCCGCGAGGCGGGCGACCTGATCCGGCGGGGTCCGGAACGAGTGGACGTGGCGGGGACCAAGTCGAGCGCCACCGACGTGGTGACCGCCATGGACCTCGCCGTGGAGACGCTGATCCGGGACCGCCTGCGCGAGCTGCGACCGGACGACGGGGTGCTCGGGGAGGAGGACGGTCTGCAGGCGGGTCCGAGCGGACTGACCTGGGTGGTCGATCCGATCGACGGCACCGTGAACTTCCTGTACGGGCTCCCGGTCTACGGCGTGAGCATCGCGGTCGTGCAGGGCCGGCCCGACCCGGGCTCGTGGACCCAGCTGGCCGGCTGCGTGCACAACGTGCCCGATGCGACCACGTGGACGGCCGGGTCCGGCGCCGGGGCGTGGCAGGACGGGCGGCGGTTGCCGGCGATGGCCGACCGTGGCCTCGACGGGGCGCTGCTGGGGACCGGGTTCGGGTACCGCGCCGACCGTCGCCGCACCCAGGGCAGGGTGGTGTCCGCGCTCCTGCCGCGCGTGCGGGACATCCGCCGGATCGGCGCGGCGTCCGTCGACCTGTGCCTGCTGGCGGCGGGCGCGTTGGACGGGCACTTCGAGCGCGGCCTGAACCCGTGGGACATGGCGGCGGGCGCCCTGCTGGTGACCGAGGTCGGGGGCGTGGTCACGGGGCTGCGCGGGAACCCGGCCGGGGAGGCGATGACCGTGGCGGGGCCGCCGACGCTGGTGGCCGAGCTCTGCGAGGCCCTCGAGGAGCTCGGAGCGGACGCCGACACCGAACCGTGACCGCAGCCGCGTGCATTCCGCAGCGGGATGGTGCACAATCCCCTCGCCGCCCGCCCTGGGAACAAACGAGGGCCGTCGTGCATTGACGACGTACCACCCCGCGCGATGCCGGGGATGGCACCGACGACACGGAGTGTGAACACGCCTGATGGCAACCGACTACGACGCCCCTCGCAAGACCGAGGAAGACCTCTCCGAGGACTCGCTCCAGGAGCTCCAGGCGCGGCGCGCCGACAAGAACTCGGGTGTCGTCGACGAGGACGAGGCGGAGGCTGCTGAGGGTTTCGAGCTGCCCGGTGCCGACCTGTCCGGCGAGGAGCTCTCGGTCCGCGTGCTCCCGCGCCAGGCCGACGAGTTCACGTGTGCAAGCTGCTTCCTGGTGCACCACCGAAGCCAGCTCGCCGGCGAGCGGAACGGTCAGCCGATCTGCTCGGAGTGCGCCGCCTGAGCCTCCGTGATCGCCGCGGCGAGTGCCGCCGCGTGGCGTGAGGAGACCAGCCACTGCGGCGTGGGGTCTGCCGGGTCCAGGACCGGCACGACGACGGCGCCAGGGAGCCACGAGCGCACGAGCGCGAAGTCACGCGCGTCCGACCCTGGCCCGAGGGCCACGTGCAGTGCCGCGCGGTCGATGACCCGTGCGCGTCCGAGGAGGTGCACGGGGATGTGCGCCGCTCCGGCCACGAGCTCGCCGCCCCGGACGGCCACGGTCGGGGTGGTCAGCAGGATCCCGAGGATCAGCACGGCGAGCGTGATCACCGCGGCCACCACCATGGCGGTGCGGCTCAGCGGCGACAGCGTGACGGCGGCTACGGCTGTCGCGACCACGACCATGGCCCAGCCGAACGGACCCGGCCACAGGCGTTCGCGGTGTCGGACTGAGGGGTGGCTGCTCACGGGGCCATCCTCTCAGCCGGGCGGTGGTCCACGCAGCGACGTACGCCCGCTACAGTCGACGCTCGTGACGACCGCCGAGGACGACGCCGTGCCCGTGCTGGTGCACCGCACGTCGGGCGACGTGCCACTCCCGGCGTACGCGCATCCCGACGACGCCGGCGCGGACCTGTCGACGCGTGTCGACGTGGTCCTCGCGCCCGGCGAGCGCACGACCGTACCGACAGGTGTGCGGCTCGCGCTGCCGGCAGGGTTCGCAGGCTTCGTCCATCCTCGCTCCGGACTGGCCAGACGTCACGGACTGACGGTCGTCAACGCGCCCGGCACGGTGGATGCCGGTTACCGTGGAGAGATAGAGGTCACACTCCTGAACACGGATCCGCGCGAGACCCTGGTGCTGCACGCGGGGGACCGGATCGCACAGCTCGTCGTCCAGCCCGTGAGCCGGGCGCGTTTCGTGGCGGTCGAGGCCCTCCCCGCCTCGGCGCGTGGCGAAGGCGGGTTCGGATCGAGCGGCGGGTGGGCCGAGGCGCCCCCGTCGCCCCCCAGAGCCGATGGCTAGGGTCGGTTCCCGCAGGAGTCTGAGGAGGAGAGGCTGACGTGGGCATCTTCCGGCGTGGCGCGCCGTCCGAGGGACAGCCGCCGCACGATCAGGGAGTCGACGAGGCGTCGGTCGACCAGGCCGCCACGGACGCCGAGCAGACGGAGGAGGTCGTGGCCTCCGGTGGCCCGTGGGACGTCGCCGACCGACCCGAGCGCGGCTCGCGCATCGACCTGGGGACGATCTGGCTACCAGGCGTCGACGGGATGCAGCTCCGCATGGAGACCGGTGGGAACGGCTCGGTGGTCACCGCAGCCGCTGTGACGATCGAGGGCTCGAGCCTCCAGGTCCAGGCGTTCGCTGCCCCGCGCACCGCGGGGATCTGGGAGGAGATCCGCACCGAGATCGGCGAGTCCGTCACGAAGCAGGGTGGGTCGGTGGACGACCTGCCCGGGCCGTTCGGCCGCGAGCTCCTCGCCCGCCTCCCGGTGCGCACCTCCGAGGGGCGGACCGGGCACCGTCCAGCCCGCTTCATCGGCGCGGACGGTCCCCGCTGGTTCCTGCGCGGCGTCATCACCGGTCGCGCCGCGGTGGATCCTGAGGCCGCCCGCGTCCTGGAGGAGCTGTTCGCGGACATCGTCGTGGTACGCGGGCCGGAGGCGCGCGCACCCCGGGAGCTGCTGACGATGACCCTGCCCGACGCTGCCCCTGCACCGTCGATGCCCGACGCCAGAGGCCTGATCGACCCGTTCAAGCGCGGTCCCGAGATCACCGAGGTGCACTGATGAGCAGGCGGACCCCCACCGCCCATCGCAACGGCGTGCGCTCCGCGTTGCGGGGCATGATCGCGTCCCGCAACGAGATCGAGGCGGCCGAGGAACGCCTGGAGACCCGCAAGAGCGGCTGCACGGCCGTGGCCGAGCTGGCTCCCCGGAAGCGGGCGCAGGTCTCGGGCGTGCTGCGCAGCGTCCGGCTGCGCCCCACGACAGAGGTGCCTGCCCTGGAGGCCGAGCTCTACGACGGCAGCGGGTCGCTCCGCGTGGTGTTCCTCGGGCGGCGTGAGGTCGCCGGGATCGAGCCGGGGCGCCGGCTCCGACTGGAGGGCCTGGTCTGCTACCAGAGCGGTCACGCCACGGTGTACAACCCGCGGTACGAGCTCGTGCCGAGGCCCGGTGAGTGAGGACCAGTCCGCCGAGCGTCCCGGCGTCGGCGTGCCGGCCCGTGGGTTGCGGGCCGTGGTCGGCGAGGAGTTCTCGTTCGCCGAGGCCGTGGGCGGAGTGCGGGGCGTGGTGGAGTCCACCGCCCCCGGGTTGGTGTTCGTCGTCGTTTACGTCGTGACCCGTGCGCTGACCCCGGCGCTGGCCACCGCACTCGTGGTGGCGGTCGGCGCGGTGCTCGTCCGCCTGGTGCAGCGCACGCCCGTCACCCAGGCCTTGTCCGGCGTCCTGGGCGTCGGCATCGGTGTCGCGTGGGCCTGGTGGACGGGGCGGGCGCAGGACTACTTCGCCGGCGGCCTGCTGGCGAACCTCGGGTACCTGGTGGCGATGGTGGGGTCGATCGCGGCGCGGTGGCCCGCCGTCGGTGTCGTCGTCGCCCTGCTGCGCGGTGAGGACATGGCGTGGCGCACCGACCCCGGGCGCGCCGCGGAGCGCCGCCGGTTCAGGTGGGCGACCTGGGTGATGGCGGCCGTGTTCGCCCTCCGGCTCGCCGTGCAGGTGCCGCTCTACCTCGCGGGCGAAGGCGCCGTTGCGGCGCTCGGCACCGCCAAGCTCGCGATGGGGCTGCCGTTGTTCGCCGTGGCCCTGTGGCTCACGTGGCGGCTCGTGGCGACGCCAGGAGCGCGTGCAGCGCGTCCAGGTCCGCCTCCGCACCCGCAACCATGATCAGCTCGTCCCCGGCCTCGAGGGTGTCCTCCGGGGAGGGGGCGATCGGAGACGTGTCGCGCACGAGCGCCGCCAGCACGGTGTCCGGCGGCCACTCGACGTCGGCGATGAGGGTCCCGACCATCGGGGAGTCGGACGCGAGCGTGAGCTCGAGGATGTCGGCCCCGGACTGGTGGAAGGTGAAGATCTTCACCAGGTCGCCGACGGCCACCGCCTCCTCGACCATGGCTGTCATGATCCGCGGCGTCGAGACGGCCACGTCCACGCCCCATGCCTCGTCGAACATCCACTCGTTGCGCGGGTTGTTGACCCGGGCCACCGTGCGCGGCACGCCGAACTCGGTCTTGCACAGCAACGACACCACGAGGTTGACCTTGTCGTCACCCGTCGCCGCGACCACCACCTCGCACTCGTCGACCCGCGCCTGCTCGAGGGCGGACAGCTCGCACGCGTCCGCGAGCAGCCAGTCGGCGTCGGCGACCGAGGCCACCCGCATCGCTGCGGGGTTCTTGTCGATCAGCGTGA
Organism: Actinotalea lenta; assembly: GCF_030586465.1. Classification (GTDB taxonomy): domain Bacteria; phylum Actinomycetota; class Actinomycetes; order Actinomycetales; family Cellulomonadaceae; genus Actinotalea; species Actinotalea lenta. Next base: position 2,508,454 of record NZ_JAUQYP010000001.1, on the reverse strand, counting down.
CCTCGTGCTCGGCGGCCAGCAGCTCGCTGGCGATCGAGCGTCCGACCGAGCCCGCGCCGGCGATGACGACCCGCATCAGTTGACCTCCGGGACTCGCGTGCAGATGCGCTCGACCTTGGTCAGCTCGGTCGCGGGCGCGAGCACGTGCACCACGTCGTTCTCCTGGATGACGCTGCTCGGGGTGGGCAGGATGCCGTCCCCGTACCGCGTCAGGTAGGCGACCCGCGCCCCGGTGGCCTCCTCCAGGTGGCTGACCGGTCGCCCCGTCCACCCGGGGTGCAGGTCCACCTGGGCCATGACGATCTGGCCGGACGCGTCGCGGTACTCGTCGGTCGCGCCCATCGGCAGCATCCGGCGCAGCACCTGGTCCGCGGTCCAGCGGACGGTCGCCACGGTCGGGATGCCGAGTCGTTGGTAGATCTCGGCCCGGTGGGGGTCGTAGATCCGGGCGACCACGTTGTCCACCCCGTACGTCTCGCGTGCGACACGCGCGGACAGGATGTTCGAGT
>NZ_JAUQYP010000001.1:2475423-2507845 GCF_030586465.1 Actinotalea lenta | reverse complement strand
GTTGGTAGATCTCGGCCCGGTGGGGGTCGTAGATCCGGGCGACCACGTTGTCCACCCCGTACGTCTCGCGTGCGACACGCGCGGACAGGATGTTCGAGTTGTCGCCGTCGGACACCGCGGCGAAGGCATAGGCCTCCTCGATGCCCGCCTGCTCCTGGGTCTGGCGGTCGAACCCGACGCCGGTCACCCGCTTGCCCGAGAACTCGGGGTCGAGGCGGCGGAACGCGTCGGGGTTCTGGTCGATGACCGCGACGGTGTGGCCGCGGTGCTCGAGCGACGAGGCGAGGGTCGCGCCCACCCGTCCGCATCCCATGATGACGAAGTGCACGGACCCTGACGCTATACCGTTCCGGGGCTCGTCGTCGGCCTCGACCGCCGGCCGCGCCGCACGTGCGCGGCGCCCCGGGACGGACCGTGGCGCGTGGAGCCCCTCGGCTGGTCCTAGCATGGCCCGTGTGTCGGACCTCGTTGATGCCGCCAAGCGGCTGATCGTCGGACGTCCGGTCCGGAGCGACCGACTCGGCCACACGTTGCTGCCCAAGCGCATCGCGTTGCCGGTCTTCGCCTCGGACGCGCTGTCGTCCGTCGCCTACGCGCCGGACGAGATCCTGCTCACCCTGGCGATCGCCGGGATGGGTGCGACCGCGATCTCCCCATGGGTCGGCATCGCCGTGGTCGCGGTCCTCGTGATCGTGGTGACGTCCTACCGGCAGAACGTGCACGCCTACCCCTCGGGCGGAGGGGACTACGAGGTCGCCACCACGAACCTGGGCCCCAAGGCCGGGCTCACCGTGGCGAGCGCCTTGCTGGTCGACTACGTGCTCACCGTCGCCGTCTCGGTGTCCTCCGGCGCGCAGTACGCCTCCGTGGCCATCCCGGCCCTGCGCGGCCACGAGGCCCTCTTCGCCATCGTCATCGTCGGTGTCCTGATGCTGATGAACCTGCGCGGCGTCAAGGAGTCCGGGACGCTGTTCGCGATCCCGACCTACCTGTTCATGTTCGCCGTGGGCCTGACCGCTGTCGTCGGGCTCATCCGGGTCCTGACCGGGACCCTGCCGCCGGCCGAGAGCGCCGGGCTGCAGATCCAGGCCGAGTCGGGCTTCCTCGACTCGCTCGGGATGGACAAGGGGCTCATGGGGCTGGCCGGGGCGTTCCTGGTGCTGCGGTCCTTCGCCTCCGGCTGTGCCGCACTGACCGGCGTCGAGGCGATCAGCAACGGCGTCCCGGCGTTCCGGCCGCCCAAGAGCCGGAACGCCGCCACCACGCTGGCACTGCTCGGCGGGCTGTCGATCACCTTCATGATGTCGATCCTGCTGCTGGCCCGGTCGGCGGGCATCCACTACGTGGAGCTGCCCGCGACCAACCTGCTGCGCAACGGCGTCCCGGTGGGTGACAGCTACGAGCAGCACCCCGTCCTGGGACAGCTCGCGCACTCCGTGTTCGCCGGGTTCCCGCCGGCCGTGGTGCTGCTGTCGGTGGTGACGGGGCTCATCCTGGTGCTGGCCGCGAACACGGCGTTCAACGGCTTCCCGGTGCTCGGTTCGATCCTGGCGCGGGACGGGTTCCTGCCCCGCCAGCTGCACACGCGTGGCGACCGGTTGGCCTACTCCAACGGGATCGTCGCGCTCGCCGCCGGTGCGGTGGTGCTGATCTGGGCGTTCGACGCCCAGGTCACCCGGCTGATCCAGCTGTACATCGTGGGCGTGTTCGTGTCCTTCACGCTGTCCCAGCTCGGCATGGTCCGGCACTGGAACCGCCACCTGGCCACTGAGCCCGACCCGAGCGTGCGTTCGCGCATGAAGCGCTCCCGGGTCATCAACAGCGTCGGCCTGGCCATGACCGGCATGGTGCTCGTCGTCGTGCTCATCACGAAGTTCTCGCACGGCGCCTGGATCGCGATCCTCGCGATGGTCATCGTCTACGTCGCGATGCTGGGGATCCGCCGGCACTACGACATGGTGCGCGACGAGACGTCCATCGACGACGAGGACCGCGCGCTGCGTGCGCTACCGAGCCGGGTGCACGCCATCGTGCTGCTGTCCCGGTTGCACAAGCCGACGATGCGGGCGCTGGCGTACGCGCGCGCGGCCCGGCCATCCGTGCTGGAGGCCGTGACGGTGGCCGTCGACCCGCAGGACGTCACCGAGCTGCGCGAGCAGTGGGCGCAGCTGGACATCCCGGTGCCCTTGACGGTGCTCGACTCCCCCTTCCGGGAGATCACCCGGCCGGTGCTCGGGTACGTGAAGTCCATCCGCCGGGAGAGCCCGCGGGACCTGGTCGTCGTGTACATCCCGGAGTACGTGGTGGGCCACTGGTGGGAGCAGGTCCTGCACAACCAGAGTGCGCTGCGGCTCAAGACCCGGCTGCTGTTCACCCCGGGCGTCGTCGTGGCCTCCGTCCCGTGGCAGCTGCAGTCCTCCCGCGACCACGAGGTGCGCGCGTGGCAGGCTACGCACCCGCAGGCAGCGAAGGCGGCTCAGGTCAAGCAGGAGGCGGCGCGGGAGTCCGAGCGGATGCGCGACCAGGGGCCGCGAGGCACGTGAGCGCGCCTACGTTGCGGGTGGGCCCGGTCGCGCACGGCGGGCACTGCGTCGCGAGGGACGAGGGCCGGGTGGTGTTCGTCCGGCACGCGCTGCCGGGTGAGCTCGTCCGGGTGCACCTGACCGACTCCCGGCCCACGGCTCGGTATTGGCGCGCCGACGCGGTCGAGGTGCTCGAGCCGTCCGTCGACCGGGTGCCCACCCCGTGGCCCGAGGCGGGGCCCGGCGGGGTCGGCGGCGGCGAGCTCGGTCACGTCGCCCTGCCGGCCCAGCGCGCGTGGAAGGCCGCGGTGGTGGCCGAGCAGCTGCGGCGCATCGCCGGGCTCGACACGCCGGTGGCCGTGGAGGCTGCGCCCGGCGAGACCGACGGCCTGGGATGGCGGACCCGGATCGAGCTCGTGGCCGACGGCCAGGGCCGCGCGGGCATGCACCGGTACCGGTCGCACGACGTCGTCGCCCTGTCGCAGATGCCGCTCGCCGTCCCCGAGCTGGGGGTGGCGGAGCTGCTCGGGCGCCGGTGGCCGGCCGGGGCACGGATCACCGCGGTCGCACCGGTCGGCGGCGACCGGCCGCTCGTCCTGGTGGACGGCGAGCCGTGGACCGCGACCGGCCCGGACCGGCGCCGGACGGCCCGCTCGTCGGTCCGCGAGCGCGCCGAGGTCGCCGGCCACGCCTACACGTGGCGGGTGGCGGGCTCCGGCTTCTGGCAGGTCCACCGCGGCGCGCCCACGGCGCTGGTCAGCGCGGTCCTGGACGGGGTCGGCGACGTCGACGGCGCGCGGGTCCTCGACCTGTACTCCGGCGCCGGGTTGTTCAGCCTGCCGTTGGCGGACGCCGTGGGACCCTCCGGCCGGGTGCACGCCGTCGAGGGCGATGCTCGTGCGCTGCGCGACGCGCGGCGCAACCTGCACGACCGACCGTGGGTGAGCGTGCACGGGGGAGACGTCGCAGCGGTGCTGGCGGGGGGCGGCGCGCAGGAGGGCCCGGCCCTGCCGGAACGGGCCGACGTGGTCGTCCTGGACCCGCCGCGGGTCGGGGCGGGCCGCGACGTGGTCGCCGGCGTCGCGGCCCGGGGTCCGGCGCGGGTGGTGCACGTGGCGTGCGACCCGGCCGCCCTGGCGCGTGACGTGGCGCTGTTCGCGGAGCACGGCTACCGGCTCAGTGCTGCGCGAGGCCTGGACCTGTTCCCGATGACGCACCACGTCGAGGTGGTCGCCGTCCTCGAGCGGTGAGGTGCGTGCCCCGGCGGCATGCGATATCTTGACATCAAGATAGTTCGCCGCCCTCGCCGCGTGCCCCTCCGGCCGCGCGACTAGCCTGGGCCGAGCGCGGATCCCGATCGTCGAAGGAGCACTCGTGAGCAGCGTCGACACGTTCTCGGCCCGGTCCACCCTCGAGGTGGCAGGCACGTCGTACGAGGTCTACCGCCTGACCGCGGTGCCGGGGATGGAGAGGCTGCCGTACAGCCTCAAGGTGCTCGCCGAGAACTTGCTGCGCACCGAGGACGGCGTGAGCACCACGGCCGACCACGTCCGAGCCCTCGCGCAATGGCAGCCGGACGCAGAGCCGAGCACCGAGATCCAGTACACGCCGGCCCGGGTGATCATGCAGGACTTCACGGGGGTGCCGTGCGTCGTGGACCTCGCCACGATGCGCGAGGCCGTCGCCGAGCTCGGAGGAGACCCCGCGACGATCAACCCGCTCGCCCCCGCCGAGCTCGTCATCGACCACTCGGTGCAGATCGATGTGTTCGGCCAGCGCGACGCCTTCGAGCGCAACGTGGAGTTCGAGTACGGGCGCAACCAGGAGCGCTACCAGTTCCTGCGGTGGGGTCAGACCGCGTTCGACGACTTCAAGGTCGTGCCGCCCGGCACCGGCATCGTGCACCAGGTGAACATCGAGTACCTGGCCCGCGTCGTCATGACGCGCGAGGGCGAGGACGGCACCGTCGCGGCGTACCCCGACACCTGTGTCGGCACGGACTCGCACACCACGATGGTCAACGGCCTGGGCGTCCTCGGCTGGGGCGTCGGCGGCATCGAGGCCGAGGCCGCGATGCTCGGCCAGCCGGTGTCGATGCTCATCCCGCGGGTGGTCGGCTTCAAGCTCACCGGGCAGATCCCGGCCGGCGTCACGGCGACCGACGTGGTCCTGACCATCACCGAGCAGCTGCGCGAGCACGGCGTGGTCGGCAAGTTCGTGGAGTTCTACGGCGAGGGCGTCGGCGCGGTGCCGCTGGCCAACCGCGCGACCATCGGCAACATGAGCCCGGAGTTCGGCTCGACCTGCGCGATCTTCCCGATCGACGGCGTGACGCTGGACTACCTGCGGCTCACCGGCCGCAGCGAGGACCAGATCGCCCTCGTCGAGGCCTACGCCAAGGCCCAGGGCATGTGGCACGACCCGTCGTCGCCCGACTACGTCGAGCCCGCGTACTCGGAGTACCTCGAGCTCGACCTGTCCAGCGTGGTGCCGTCGATCGCGGGGCCCAAGCGGCCGCAGGACCGGATCGCGCTCACCGAGGCCAAGCGGTCCTTCGCGGGCTCGGTGCGCAACTACGTCGACGAGCACGAGACCCCATCCCTGGACGGCCTCGACCACTCGGTCGAGGAGACCTTCCCGGCGTCGGACCCGATCGCCACCGGCGAGCACGGCGACGCCTCGGATCTGCCGACGCACGCCGCCGGCGCGCCGGCGCGCCGACCGCACAAGGTCGTCCCGGTGACGCTCGCGGACGGCACCACCACCGAGCTCGACCACGGGCACGTGGTGATCGCCTCGATCACGTCGTGCACGAACACGTCCAACCCCTCGGTGATGCTCGCCGCCGGTCTCCTCGCCAAGAACGCCGTGGAGCGCGGCCTCGTCGCCAAGCCCTGGGTCAAGACCTCGACCGCGCCCGGCTCGAAGGTCGTCTCCGACTACTACGAGAAGGCCGGCCTGTGGCCCTACCTCGAGAAGCTCGGGTTCCACCTCGTCGGCTACGGCTGCACCACCTGCATCGGCAACTCCGGGCCGCTGCCGCCCGAGGTGTCCCAGGTGGTCAACGACAACGACCTCGCCGTCGTGTCCGTGCTGTCCGGGAACCGAAACTTCGAGGGCCGGATCAACCCGGACGTGAAGATGAACTACCTGGCGTCCCCGCCCCTGGTGATCGCCTACGCTCTCGCCGGGACGATGGACCACGACTTCGAGTCCGACCCGCTGGGCACCGACGCGGACGGCTCGCCCGTGTTCCTGCGCGACATCTGGCCCAGCGCCGACGAGGTGCAGGCCACGATCGACGCCGCGATCGACCGGGACATGTTCACGAGCGACTACTCGGACGTCTTCCACGGAGACGACCGCTGGCGGTCGCTGCCCACTCCGGAGGGCGACACCTTCGCGTGGGACGAGGACTCCACCTATGTCCGCAAGCCCCCGTACTTCGAGGGCATGGCCCGCGAGCCGGAGCCCGTCAGCGACATCGCAGGTGCGCGCGTGCTGGCCAAGCTGGGCGACTCGGTGACCACCGACCACATCAGCCCCGCGGGCGCGATCAAGACCGACAGCCCGGCCGGCCGCTACCTGGCGGAGCACGGTGTGGAGCGCAAGGACTTCAACTCCTACGGCTCGCGGCGCGGCAACCACGAGGTCATGATCCGCGGCACGTTCGCCAACATCCGGCTGCGCAACCAGCTCGTGCCGGGCGTGGAGGGCGGCATGACGGTCAACCTCCTGACCGGCGAGCAGATGTCGATCTACGACGCCGCGATGGCCTACGCCGACGCAGGCGTGCCGCTCGTGGTCCTGGGCGGCAAGGAGTACGGGTCCGGCTCGTCGCGGGACTGGGCCGCGAAGGGCACCTCGCTCCTGGGGGTGCGGGCCGTCATCGCGGAGAGCTTCGAGCGGATCCACCGCTCCAACCTCATCGGGATGGGGGTGCTTCCCCTGCAGTTCCCGGCCGGGGAGTCGGCCGACTCGCTCGGTCTGGACGGCACCGAGACCTTCGACCTGACCGGTGTGGACGCCCTGAACAGCGGCCCGGCGGACACCGTCGCGGTGCGGGCGACCAAGGCGGACGGCTCAGTGGTGGAGTTCGACGCGGTGGTGCGCATCGACACCCCGGGCGAGGCCGACTACTACCGGCACGGCGGCATCCTGCAGTACGTGCTGCGCTCGCTCGCCGCCTGATCACCGGGGCTCCACTGGGCAGGGCCGTGGACGGGGGACCGGAGACGGGTCCGAAGTCCGCTGCAAGACGGACCGGTCCGGTGACACGATTCTGGTATGAGGTGCGCAGCGCGCGCGGCGGCGATGCTCGCGGGCACCCTGGGGCTTGCCGCCTGCGGATCGACGCCGACCCTGACGATGCTTGAAGGACAGGGCGAGCGCGCCCAGGTCACGCTCGTCGACGCCGCCGCGGCCGAAGCCGTGGTCGCGGCGAGCTGGCGGGCCGGGTTCGCCGCCCTTGGTGCTGGGTCCGAGCCTGCGGGCACGGTGGTCTCGCCCGCGAGTCTCGTCGTGGCACTGTCGATGCTCGCCGAGGCGGCCAGGGGGGAGTCTGCCGCCGCGCTCGACACGGCGCTGGGCGCGAGCGGTGACGCCCGCACCGACGCGATCAACGCGCTGAGCACCACGCTCGCGCGTTACGAGGGCGACCCGGCCGCGGTCGGGGCGGCCGAGCTCCCCGAGATCCCCGTCGTGCACCTGGCGAACCAGGTCGTCGTCGACGACGAGCAGGACGCGCAGCAGTCCTACCTCGACCGGCTGACCGCCGGGTACGGCGCCGGGGTGCTCGTCACCGACCTCGCCAGCGACGAGGGCAAGCGGGACCTGGACGCGTGGGTGCGCGAGCACACCGGCGGACTGGTCAAGAAGTCGGCGATCACGCCGGCCCCGGAGCTCGTGCTGGTGCTTCAGAACGCCGTGGCGCTCGCCGCCCGGTGGGCCACGTCGTTCGACCCGAACCTCACCCAACCCGACGAGTTCACCCGCGCGGACGGCACCAGCGCGACCGTGGACATGATGCAGCTGGGCTCGCCCTTCGCGTACGTCGAGCGCGAGGGCTGGCGCGCGGTCCGGCTGCCCTACCTGCAGGTGGACGAGGGCAACCCGCAGCTGTACGCCGATGTGATGCTGCCGCCCGAGGGCTCGCAGGCCGCCGGCGACCCCACGCTCGCGGACCCCGCGGCGGTCGAGGCGCTGAGCGTCGCGCTCGGCGCGCAGGCGACCACCGATGTGCTGCTCGCGATGCCCAAGGTCGACCTGACCAGCTCTCTGGACCTGCTCCCGGTGCTGGACGCGCTCGGGCTGGGGGCGCTGACGTCCGCGCAGACCGCCCACCTGGACGGGCTGCTCGTCGACCCGCCCGCACCGCCCTACGTCGCCCAGGCCGTCCAGCAGGGCGTCCTCCAGGTCGACGAGGACGGCACGAGGGCAGCCGCGGTCACCGAGATGGGCATCGCGGCCGGCGCGGCGCCGCCCGCGAACCCCGTCACCATGACGGTGGACCGACCGTTCCTGATCGTCATCACCGACGGGGCGAGCGGCTGGCCGCTCTTCCTGGCCGCGGTCCAGGACCCGAGCGCCACCACGTAGCCCGGGCGGTGTGTCAGACCCGGTCGCGTGCCTGGGCCGCGAAGGAGGCCAGGCCCCGGCGCGCCCCGGGTTCGAGCACCGGGAGGGCGATCTCGGCCTGCTCGGGCAGGTCGGTGATGCCGTGCTCGGCGAGCTCGGCCGGCATCTCCCCGCTCGCCAGCCAGGCGGCCAGGAGGGCGCTGTCGACCTCGAGATGGAACTGGAGGCCGAGTGCGCTCCCGGCGCGGAACGCCTGCACGGGGGTCATCGCGGTGCGGGCCAGCGGCTCGGCACCTGGGGGAAGGCCGACCGCGTCGTCGTGCCAGTGCAGGACGGAGGGCTCCGGGCCCAGCGGTGCGAGCACGGGGTCGGGCGCGATGACGTCCACCGGGCCGAACCCGATCTCCGTGGCGTGCCCCGGCACGAGCTCGCCTCCCAGCGCGACTGCGAGCAGCTGCATGCCCAGGCACACCCCGAGCACGGGGGTGCCGGCCGCGACGCAGTCGGCCAGCAGCTTGCGCTCGGCCGCGAGACCGGGGTGTGCCACGTCGTCCAGCGCCCCCATCGGGCCGCCCATCACGACGAGCGCCGCCAGCTCGGCGGGCCGGGGCAGCCGCGGGTGCGGCCGGTCGACCACGATGCGGTGCTCCATGGCGACGCCGTGACTGGCCAGCGCCTCGCCGATCAGCCCGGGCCCCTCCCACGGGACGTGCTGCAGGACGAGAGCGCGGCGGGGGTTCACCGGGCCAGCCTAGGCCGGAACCTACGGGCGGCTCAGGGTGCGGCCGCGGTCCCAGCCTTCCGCCCACCCGAGCGCGTCGAGCAGCGTGTCGAGCACGATCGCGGTGAACCCCCACACGACCCGCCCCGACACCTCGAAGGCGGGTGTCCGGAACGTCGGCGGCCGACGCGAGGTGACCACCCCACGCCGTGCGGGGTCGATGAGGTCCGCCACGGGCGCGCGGAAGACGTCGGCCGACTCCCGCTGGTCCACGACGCCGACTGTCGACGGCGTGGCCCACCAGGCGAGCACGGGCGTGACCAGGTGCCGGCTGACCGGCAGCGGCAGGGGCGCGAGCGTGCCGAGCACCTCCACCCCCGCCGGGTCCAGCCCGGTCTCCTCGCGCGCCTCGCGCAGCGCGGCCGCCACCGGGCCGCCGTCGTCCGGGTCCAGGCGGCCGCCCGGGAACGCGACCTGGCCCGGATGGTGCGTGAGCTCGTCGGACCGGGCCACCAGGAGTACGTCGAGGTCGGCGGGCACGGCCGCGCTCGGGTGCCGTGCCGGGGCGTCGTCCAGGACGCCGAGCAGGACGAGCACAGCCGCGGGTCGCAGGGCGGTCTGGTCCTGGCCGGGGATGGTCGGCCAGGACACGCCGCGGGCGGCCAGGGCCGCGAGCTGGTCGTGCGCGCCGGCCGGGGTACCGCTCACCAGCCGTCCGGTAGGGGCCGGCCCTCGTCGTACCCGGCGGCGGACTGCAGGCCGACGAGGGCATGTTCGGCGAACTCCTCGAGGCTCGCCGCCCCCGCGTAGGTGCACGCACTGCGCAGTCCCGAGGTGATCTGGTCGATGAGGTCCTCCACCCCGGGGCGTACCGGGTCCAGGTACATCCGGGAGGACGAGATGCCCTCCTCGTACAGCGCCTTGCGCGCCCGCTCGAAGGCCGTCCCCCCGCGGGTCCGGGCTGCCACGGCCCGCGCCGAAGCCATCCCGAAGCTCTCCTTGTACAGCCTGCCGGTGCCATCGGTGTGCAGGTCGCCCGGGCTCTCGTACGTTCCGGCGAACCAGGAGCCGACCATCACCTGGGCGGCCCCGGCGGCCAGGGCGAGGGCGACGTCGCGCGGGTGGCGCACCCCGCCGTCGGCCCAGACGTGCGCACCGAGCCGGCGCGCCTCGGCGGCGCACTCGAGCACGGCGGAGAACTGCGGGCGGCCCACGGCGGTCATCATCCGGGTGGTGCACATGGCGCCCGGGCCGACACCGACCTTGACGATGTCCGCCCCGGCCTCGACCAGGTCGCGCGTGCCCTCGGCGGTGACCACGTTGCCGGCCACCACCGGGACGTCGGGCGACAGGCTGCGGACGGCGGCGAGCGCCTCGATCATCCTGGTCTGGTGACCGTGGGCGGTGTCCACGACGAGGCAGTCGACACCCGCCTCGAGCAGCGCTTGCGCCTTGGCGCGCACGTCACCGTTGATCCCGACCGCCGCGGCGATCCGCAGTCGCCCCGACGCGTCCGTCGCGGGGCGGTAGATCGAGCTGCGCAAGGCTCCCAGCCGGGTGAGCACGCCCACCAGGACCCCGTCGGCGTCGACCACCGGGGTGAACCGGCGGCGTGAGCGGTGCAGGCGCTCGAACGCCTCCTCGAGACCCCCGGGACCGTCGACCACGTCGATGCCGATCACCGTGGGCTGTGCGCTCATCACCTGGCCGACCTGGGTGAACCGGTCCACGCCGGTCCCGTCGGTGTCCGTGACCACCCCGACGGGCCGGCCGTCGTCGACCACCACGGCCGCGCCGTGCGCACGCTTGCCGATCAGCGTCATCGCGGTGTGCACGGTGTCGTGCGGGGAGACCACCACGGGCGTCTCCACCACCGGGTGCGCCGCCTTGACGGCGGCCACGACGTCGGCGACCACGTCGGCCGGGATGTCCTGGGGGATCACGGCCAACCCACCACGCCGTGCGACCGTCTCCGCCATCCGTCGTCCCGCGACGGCGGTCATGTTGGCGACCACCAGAGGGACCGTGGTGCCGGTGCCGTCGGAGGTCGCCAGGTCCACGTCGAACCGGGAGGCGACGTCGGAGCGGGACGGCACCAGGAAGACGTCCCCGTAGGTGAGGTCGGTGGTGGGGGTGTGCCCGGGCAGGAAGCGCATGGGCTCAGCCTAGGCACCGCGGGTGCCGCGGCGGGTGCCTGGGCACGGCGCCCGCCCCGCGCGCTCGTGCAGGGGTGGCGAGCATGCACCGGGGCCACCCCGTACGATGTCCGGATGGCTCTGCTGCCCGGGATCTCCTCGCCGGCCGACGTCCGGGCCCTGCGCCCGGCGCAGCTGGAATCGTTGGCCACGGAGATCCGCGCCTTCCTCGTCGACTCGGTCTCGCGCACCGGAGGCCACCTCGGTCCGAACCTGGGCGTGGTCGAGCTGACGATCGCCCTGCACCGGGTCTTCGAGTCCCCCCGCGACACGATCGTCTTCGACACGGGTCACCAGGCGTACGTGCACAAGCTGCTCACCGGGCGCTCCGACTTCAGCGCCCTGCGCCAGCGCGGCGGGCTGTCCGGCTACCCGAGCCGGGCCGAGTCCGAGCACGACGTGGTGGAGAACTCGCACGCCTCGACCGGGCTGTCCTGGGCGGACGGCATCGCCAAGGCCAACGAGCTGCGCGGTGCCGCGGACCGGCACGTGGCCGTGGTGGTCGGTGACGGCGCCCTGACGGGCGGGATGGCGTGGGAGGCGCTGAACAACATCGCGGCCGGCCAGGATCGGCGGCTGGTGATCGTGGTGAACGACAACCAGCGCTCGTACGCCCCGACCATCGGCGGCCTGGCCGCCCACCTGACCACCCTGCGCACGACGCGCAGCTACGAGAACGTCCTGGCCTGGGGCAAGCGCACGCTGCGGCGCTCCGGTCCGCCCGGGCGGTTGGCGTACGAGGCGCTGCACGGCCTGAAGAAGGGCATCAAGGACGTCGTCGCGCCGCAGGGCATGTTCGAGGACCTGGGACTGAAGTACGTCGGGCCGGTCGACGGGCACGACGTGCGCGCCGTCGAGGGGGCGCTGGCGCGCGCGAAGGCGTTCGGAGGCCCTGTCATCGTGCACGTCATCACCGAGAAGGGCCGGGGGTACACGCCTGCCGAGCAGGACGTGTCCGACCGGTTCCACGCGGTGGGGGTGATCCACCCCGAGACGGGGCTGCCGATCGCGCCGTCCCGGTTCGGGTGGACGTCGGTGTTCGCCGACGAGATGGTCCGGCTGGGGCACCGACGGCCCGACCTGGTGGCGATCACCGCGGCGATGCTGGAACCGGTGGGCCTGGCCCCGTTCACCTCGGAGTTCCCTTCCCGGGTGTTCGACGTCGGGATCGCGGAGCAGCACGCCGTGGCATCGGCCGCAGGCCTCGCTTTCGGCGGCATGCACCCTGTCGTGGCGGTCTACGCCACCTTCCTCAACCGCGCGTTCGACCAGGTGCTCATGGATGTCGCGCTGCACAAGGCGGGCGTGACCTTCGTCCTGGACCGGGCCGGGATCACCGGAGACGACGGCGCGAGCCACAACGGCCAGTGGGACATGTCGCTCCTGCGCCTCGTCCCCGGCCTGCGCCTCGCGGCGCCGCGTGACGAGGACACCCTGCGCGCGGCGCTCCAGGCGGCCGTCGAGGTGGACGACGCCCCCACGGTGCTGAGGTACCCCAAGGGACCGCTCCCGCCGCGGTTGCCGGCGGTGGACCAGCTCGCGGAGCTCGACGTCCTCGGGCGGCACGACGGCGACGAGCGCTCGGTGCTCGTGGTCGGGGTGGGCGCGATGGCGCACACGGCCACGCGGGTCGCCGAGCTGCTCGCTGCCGAGGGGTGCACGGCGACCGCGGTCGACCCACGCTGGGTTCTGCCGGTGCCCGAGTCCCTCGTCAAGGCGGTGGGCGACCACACCTGCGCAGTCGTCATCGAGGACGGCGTCGTCGAGGGCGGCGTCGGGTCGATGGTCGCCCAGCACTGCGCCGCGGCGGGTGTGCGCACGCCCGTGCACCCGGTGGGCATCCCCCTGCGGTTCCTCGAGCACGCGTCCAGGGCGCAGCTGGTCGAGTCGCTCCGGCTGCGCGCCGAGGACATCGCCCACGACGCCCTGCGCCGCCTGGACACGCCGGCGCACTGACGCGCCCCGGGCACGTCCGGCGCGGCCGGGTTCGGCTGCCGCTCTCCGCTCCCGGGCCGGGACCTTGGTCTGCGCGGGCCTCGTGGCGGCCAAACTTCCTTGCCGTCCGTGGGACGACCGGCCCAAAGGTCCCGAGTCATCCCATGATTCTCTCCGTAGCCTCGAACTCACCGAGCAGAACCACGAGGGAGAGCAGGCGCCATGGCCATCACCGCCGACCACACCCCGGCCACCAGCCCCGACGCGCCGAACGCCGCCTGGCGCGGCTTCGTCACCGGCCCGTGGGCCGACGCCGTGGACGTGCGCGACTTCATCCAGCGCAACTACCGGCCCTACGCCGGCGACGGAGCCTTCCTGGCCCCGGCCACCGAGCGCACCACGCGCGTGTGGGACCGGCTGAGCGAGATGTTCCCGGCCGAGCGCGCCAACGGCGTGTACGACATCGACACGCACACCCCGGGCACCATCACCTCCCACGCACCGGGCTACATCAGCGACGACGACCACGTCATCGTCGGTCTGCAGACGGACGCGCCGCTGAAGCGGGCGATGATCCCGAACGGCGGATGGCGGATGGTCGAGGGTGCACTGAAGACCTACGGCTACGAGACCGATCCCGAGATCGCGAAGATCTTCACCGAGTACCGCAAGACCCACAACCAGGGCGTCTTCGACGTGTACCCGCCCAGCGTCAAGGCGGCTCGGCACTCGCACATCATCACGGGGCTGCCGGACGCGTACGGCCGTGGCCGGATCATCGGCGACTACCGTCGGGTCGCGCTGTACGGCATCGACGCCCTGGTCGCGCAGAAGAGGGTCGAGCGCGACGAGCTCATGATGGAGCCCCCGAACGAGGAGACGCTGCGCGAGCGTGAGGAGAACGCCGAGCAGATCCGCGCCCTCAACGAGCTCAAGGCGATGGCCGCCTCGTACGGCTACGACATCTCGGGCCCCGCGACGAACGCCCGCGAGGCCGTGCAGTGGCTCTACTTCGCCTACCTCGGCGCGGTCAAGGAGCAGAACGGCGCCGCGATGTCCCTCGGGCGTACGTCGACCTTCGTGGACGTCTACATGGAGCGCGACCTGGCTGAGGGCACCCTGACCGAGTCCGAGGCCCAGGAGATCATCGACGACTTCGTCATCAAGCTGCGGATCGTGCGGTTCCTGCGCACCCCGGAGTACGACGCACTGTTCTCCGGCGACCCGACGTGGGTCACCGAGTCGATCGGCGGCATCGGCGACGACGGCCGTCCGCTGGTCACCAAGTCCTCGTTCCGCTACCTCAACACGCTGTACAACCTGGGCCCGGCCCCCGAGCCCAACCTGACCGTGCTGTGGAGCCCGGACCTGCCGGAGGGCTTCAAGGAGTTCTGCGCCCAGGTCTCGATCGACACCTCGGCCATCCAGTACGAGTCCGACGAGCTGCTGCGCGGTCAGTGCGGTGACGACGCGGCCATCGCGTGCTGCGTGTCCGGCATGACCGTGGGCAAGCAGATGCAGTTCTTCGGCGCCCGGGTCAACCTGGCCAAGGCGCTGCTGTACGCGGTCAACGGCGGACGCGACGAGATGTCCGGCAAGCAGGTCGCCCCCGCCAGCGCGCCGGTGGACGGCGACGTCCTGGACTACGACGACGTGCGGGCCAAGTACGACGCGTTGCTGGAGTGGCTCGCCGGCACGTACGTCGAGGCCCTGAACTGCATCCACTGGTCGCACGACAAGTACGCCTACGAGCGCCTCGAGATGGCCCTGCACGACCGGGTCATCCTGCGCACCATGGCGTGCGGCATCGCCGGCCTCTCGGTCGCCGCGGACTCGCTGTCCGCCATCAAGTACGCGACCGTGCGTCCGGTGCGGGACGAGACCGGCCTGGTCGTCGACTACGACGTGACCGGCGAGTTCCCCACGTACGGCAACGACGACGACCGTGCCGACGAGATCGCAGTCGAGCTGGTCGCCAGCTTCATGGACAAGATCCGCAAGCACCCGACCTACCGCGACTCCGTGCACACCCAGTCGGTCCTGACCATCACGTCGAACGTGGTCTACGGCAAGCACACGGGCAACACGCCGGACGGCCGCCGGGCCGGTGAGCCGTTCGCCCCGGGTGCCAACCCCATGAACGGCCGGGACACGCACGGCATGCTCGCCTCGGCTCTGTCGGTGGCCAAGCTGCCGTACGACCAGGCGCAGGACGGCATCTCGCTGACCACCACGGTGGTGCCGTCCGGGCTGGGCCGCACGCGTCAGGAGCAGGTCACCAACCTCGTCGGCCTGCTCGACGGGTACAACGTGGCGACCGGCTTCCACGTCAACATCAACGTGCTCAACCGCGAGACCCTCGAGGACGCGATGGAGCACCCGGAGAAGTACCCGCAGCTGACCATCCGGGTCTCGGGCTACGCGGTCAACTTCGTCCGCCTGACCCGGGAGCAGCAGCTCGACGTGCTGTCCCGGACCTTCCACGGCAGCCTCTGAGGCCATCGCGGGCCCGCCCTCCGGGGCGGGCCCGCTGCGTGGTCCCGCCGCCCGGTCGCAGGTCCCTCTTCGGAGCGGCCGGCGGGCGCGACAATGATCAGCGTGCGTGAGCGGACCGGCAGGAGGAGCGGATGAGCATCCTGAGCGAGAGGTCGACCTGCTGCGAGGACGGTCAGGCGACCCAGATGGCCGCACTCCGCGCCGGCGAGATCGGCTCGGTGCACTCGTGGGACCGCTCGACGGATGCCGATGGACCCGGGACGCGGCTGGTGCTGCGGCTCTCCGGCTGCCCGCTGCGCTGCCAGTACTGCCACGGGCCCGACGCGTGGCTGATGCGGGACGGTGCGCTGCACACGGTCGACTCCGCCCTCGCCCGCATCGAACGCGACGCCCCGGTCCTGGTCGCCGGCGGGGGAGGGCTGACCGTCTCGGGCGGCGAGCCACTGCTCCAGCCGTCCTTCGTCGCCCGTGTCCTGCGGGGGGCGAAGGAGATCGGTGTGCACACCGTGCTGGACACCTCCGGCTACCTGGGGCGCCGCGCCGGGGACGGGCTCCTGGACGACACCGACCTGGTGATCCTCGATGTCAAGTCGGGCCTGCCCGACGTCTACCGGGCGGTCACGGGGCGCGACCTGGCCCCCACCCTGGAGTTCGCCCGACGGTTGGCAGACCGCCGCACGCGGCTCTGGGCCCGGTTCGTCGTGGTGCCCGGTCTGACCGACGCCTGGGACAACGTCGCAGCCGTGGGCGAGCACCTCGCGGCGCTCGGCAACGTCGAGCGGGTCGAGGTGGTTGCCTTCGAGCAGTCCGGACGAGAGGTCTGGCACTCGATCGGTGCCGACTACCGCCTCGAGCTCACCATGGAGCCCGACGAAGAGCTGCTCGCGCGGGTCCGCAGCCAGCTGCGGGCCAGCGGCCTCGCCGTCGCCTGACCGCTCAGAACGGCAGCAGGCGCCTGCCCAGGACGCGCTCGGACCAGCCGCTGCGGTCGAGGTAGGGCAGCAGCCCGCCGAGGTGGAACCCGAAGCGGGCACCGAGGATCATCGCCAGGTCGATCTGCTCCGGCGAGACGACCACCCCCTCGTCGAGCATCAGGCCGACCTCCTCGGTCAGCCCGGCGAGCACCGTGTCGAGCACCGCGCTCGCGGACATCGCAGCCGGGCCGCCGGGCGTGCCGAAGGCGTCCTGGATCGTGGGGTCGACGTCGGCCTCGCGTCCCGACCCGTCGGGTTCGGGAACGACCCGGCGCCCCGCGTCGGCCAGGGTCGCGAGGCCGGGCGAGACCGGGTACCGGTCGCCGAGATCGTGGTGCAGGGCCTCCAGCACGTGCTGGGCGACCGGCAGGCCCACGAGCTGGAGCAGGGCGAACGGGCCCATCGGCAGGCCCAGGGGGCGAAGGGCGGCATCGACGACCTCGACTGGTGTCCCCGTGTCCGCGGCGTGCAGCACCTCGGCCAGCTCTCGCAGCAGGAGCCGGTTGACCACGAAGCCAGGCCGGTCCGCGCAGAGCACGGCGGTCTTGCCCGCGTCTCGGGCGACCGTGAGGGCCGTGGCGACGGCCGCGTCACTGGTGCGCTCGGCACGCGCGACCTCCACCAGGGGCATCTGAGCCACGGGGTTGAACACGTGCAGGCCGACGACCCGCTCCGGGTGGGCCAGGCCCTTCGCCATCGCGCCCACCGAGAGGGCGGACGTGTTGGTGGCGAGCACGGCGTGCGGGCCGACCACGTCCTCCAGCTCGGCGAACACACGCTGCTTGACGTCCAGCACCTCGGTGACCGCCTCGATCACCAGATCCGATCCGGCGAGCTCGGCGAGGTCGGTGCCGACCGTGATGCGGTCGACCAGCGCCCGCCCGGCGTCCGGGGCCAGCCGACCGCGGCGGACCTGCCGCTCGACGAGCCCGGCGACACGAGCCCGACCGGTGGCGGCGCGCTCGTCGTCGATCTCGCGCATCCGGACCGGCACGTCGAGCCGGCCGGCCAGGAGCACCGCAAGCTGGGCCGCCATCAGCCCGGCACCGACAATCCCGACCGCGCCCACCGGGACCGCGGCGGCGAGGTCGGGCGCCCCCGCCGTGGTGCGCGCCCGCCGGGTGGTCAGGTCGAGGGCGTACAGGCCTGCCCGGAGCTCGGGCGTGCCGAGCAGCGCCGCGAGCGCCTCGTCCTCGGCGGCGAACGCACTGTCCCGGTCCCGGTCCCGGGCGGCGGTGACGAGCTCGAGGGCCCGGTACGGCGCGGGAGCGGCACCGTGCAACCGGCGGTCCACGCGTGCGCGGGCGGCCTGTGACTCCTGCGCCCAGGTGTCCGGCTCGTCGAGCGGTCGGCGCGGCACGTCAGCGCCCTGCAGGACCTCGGTGGCCCACGCCAGCGAGGCGTCCACGAAGCCGTCGTCGGGGAGGACGGCGTCGACCAGCCCGATGCGGGCTGCGGTGGACGCGTCCATGAGTCGGTTCCCGCTCCACGGGTTGTCGAGGATGATCCGGCAGGCCTCCGAGACGCCCACGAGGCGCGGGAGCAGCGTGCAACCTCCCCACCCCGGCACGAGCCCGAGGAGCGTCTCGGGCAGCCCGAGCGCCCGGGTCCCGGCGGCCACGCTGCGGTACGTGCAGTGCAGGGCGATCTCCAGGCCGCCACCCAGGGCGAGCCCGCTGACGAAGGCGAACGTCGGCACGCCGAGCTCACCCAGCAGCCGCAGCGCGTCGTGCCCGAGCCGGGCGATCTCGCCGGCCCGCACCGGGTCCTCGATGCGCCCGACGATGGTGAGGTCGGCACCGGCGCACAGGTGACCAGGACGTCCGGTGACGGCCAGGGCGACGATCTCACCGTCCCGGGCGCGACCCTGCTGGACGAGAAGGGCGTCCCGCAGCTCCGCCAGCCCCTGGGGGCCGAGCGTCGTGGGCTTGTCCTGGTCGTTGTCCAGACGGAGCAGCGCGATGCGGCCCGCGCCGGTGTCCACGTCCGTCACGTGGCTGTGCGCGACCCTCTCCTCGGCGTGCGGCACCCGGTCCTCCTGGTCATCGAGGCGCGACGGACCACCGCCTGACCACGGTGTCCGGAAAGCTACTCGAGGGTAACAAGCGCGTCTGCGAGCGGCCCACTGAGGAGCTCGACCTGCCAGGGCCGGGCGCCACCCGCGGTGAGCGCGTCGCCGAGCGTCGCGGCGGTGATCGGCTCCGGCGGCGCCCAGCACGTGCGCCGCAGCAGGTCCGGCTGCACGAGGTTCTCCGCTGGGACGTTCCAGGCCTCACGGGTGCGGGCGACGACGTCCTTCGCGGCCGCGAGCCGCGCTGCGGCGGCGGGATCACGATCCTTCCAGACCCGAGGCGGGGGCGGGCCCGGGTTCCCCGGGCCGCGCAGCGGCGGGAGGTCCTCGTCCGGCAGGGCCAGGGCCTCGCCGATCGCGGCGTACCACTGCTCCGCCCGGCGCCGCGTTCCCTTGCCGGCGAACGGCTTGAGGGCGACGAGCTGAGACACGGAGGTGGGCAGCGCCTGGGCGGCGGCGACGATCGCAGCGTCGGGAAGCACCCGGCCGGGGGAGATGTCGCGCCGTTCGGCGTCGGCGTCGCGTGCCTGCCACAGGGATCGGACGACCGCCAGCCCCCGTGCGGTGCGCACCGCGTGCACCCCCGACGTGCGCCGCCACGGGTCGACGCGTGGCGGCGGCGGAGGTGCGGTGCGGACGGCCTCGAACTCCTGGCGCGCCCACTCGGCCTTCCCCGCCCTGTCGAGCCGGTCGGCCAGCACGTCGCGGACCTCCACGAGCACCTCGACGTCGAGCGCGGCGTAG
This sequence comes from Actinotalea lenta, assembly GCF_030586465.1. Lineage (GTDB taxonomy): Bacteria > Actinomycetota > Actinomycetes > Actinomycetales > Cellulomonadaceae > Actinotalea > Actinotalea lenta. The sequence continues at coordinate 2,488,610 of NZ_JAUQYP010000001.1, read as the reverse complement.
CGCAACCACTCGGGCCGCAGCGGGCGGGTGGACCAGTCGACGGCCGAGTGCTCCTTGGCCAGGCCCAGGCCGAGCGTGTCGGCGACGACGGCTGCGAGGCCCACGCGGGGCATGCCCAGGAGCCGAGCCGCAAGCTCGGTGTCGAACACGGCGTCCGGTGTCATGCGCTGCTCGGTGAGACCGGGCAGGTCCTGCGAGGCCGCGTGCAGGACCCACTCCACTCCGCGCAGCGCCTCGTCGACCGCGGAGAGGTCGGGCTGCGCCACGGGATCGACCAGCCAGGTGCCCGAGCCGGATCGGCGCAGCTGTACGAGATAGGTCCGCTGCCCGTACCGGTATCCCGAGGCGCGCTCCGCATCCACCGCCACCGGACCGGTGCCTGCGGACAGGGCGGCAGCGGCGGAGGCGAGCGCCGCGTCGGACGTCACGACGTCCGGGACTCCGCCCGCCGGCTCCTCAAGTGGCACGACGGCCGGCTCCGTGGGGCCGGCGTCGTTCTGCATGGCCCCAACCTAGGCCCTGTCGTGCCCCGGTCCGCACCAGGGCACACCGGGCGGGGGCGGCTCGACCACCCTCGTCGGGTCAGGCGATGAGCTGGTGGCGGATCGCGTGCGCGACCATCTCGGCCCGGTCGCCCGTGCCGATCTTGCGCGAGATGCGTGCCAGGTGGCTCTTCACGGTCAGGGCGCTGAGCTCCAGGGCCTCGCCGATCTCGCGGTTGGAGTTGCCGTCCGCGACGAGCTCGAGGACCGCGAGCTCACGCGCGGTGAGCTCCGGGCCGCCTCGACGAGCGGCCACCTGGGCGGCGCCCACGGGGGCGGCACCGGGGTGCGTGGTCATGGCGCCGCGCACCCCGCCGCCCAGCAGGGTCACGATCTCGCGCCGGCCCGCGTGGCGGGCCAGCAGCACGGCGTGCGAGGAGTCACGGCGGCGCAGGTTGCGGACGATCACGGGCGCCTCGCCGTCTCCGATCTCGGGCAGGACCAGGCATACCGCGCCCGTCTCGCGGGGCGCAGTGCGCTGCGACGGCGGGAAGGGCGCCCGCTGGCGGTGGACCTGGTGCGCCGTCCCGCGGACGCTCGGGGTGGTGCGAACCTGCTCGACGCTCACGGGGGGCTCCTGGGGATCGATCGTTGCCAGGAGTATCGGCAGCGGCTCAGGGGCCCTTGAGGGAGCGGAGCGGGTGAGAGTCAGCGCGGACGGCCGAGCGCTGTGACTCCGCTGGGGAGCGGGGGCAGGCCGGCGGCGGTGCACAGGAGGTCGGCCCACGCCTGCAGGTGCTCGCCTGCATCCCCCTCGGGTGACCAGGACGCGCGGATCTCGACCTCGACGGCGTCGGGCCGCTCGGACAGCGTGCCGAACGACTGGGACACGATCTGCGTGACGGTGCCGCCCAGCTCCCGGTGGGGCACTCCCGTCAGGGCGTCGACGACCCAGCTCCACGCGACGTCGCACAGGAGGGGGTCTCCGCTGAGCTCGGGGTCCAGTGTGGCGCGGCTGAGGGTGACCACCCGGAACGTGCCGTCCCAGGTCTCCTGCCCGGCGGGGTCGTGCAGCAGCACGAAGCGACCTGAGCCGACGTCCTCGCCGTCACCGTTCGGGTCGACCTCGGCGCTCAGCGCAACGGCGTACGGGGCGATCCTCGAGGGGGCGGGGACCTCGCTGAGCCGGACCTCGGCGCGCAGCCGTCGGTCGTGCAGCCCGTGCAGCGCCTGCACGAAAGGACTGGGGGTGCCCTCGGCGGTCATCACCTCGGCAGCGTACGGCCGAGCGCTCGGCCTGCCCGGCAACGGCACGCGGGCAGGGCGCCACGCGCCGGCACTAGGCTGACCGTCGATCTCGGAGGGGAGTGGGGATGGCTCTCGAGGTTCGGACGGCTCCGGCGGGGGGGACGTGCCACGTCCGCCGCGCCCCCGGGCGGGCGGAGCGCTCACCGGGGCGCCTCACGTGAACGCGCACCACGAGGTCACGTCCGCCCTCGCGCGCCGGACCGGGACCAACCCCGCCGACTGGTTCCTGCTCTTCAAGGCCCGGTACGGCATGCAGGTCGTCTTCGAGGCCCTGCGTTCCGTCCGGGGACCCGGCGACGTCGTGACGCAGGCCTTCACCTGCGCGACGGCGGTCGACCCGATCCTGGTCGGCGGGCTGCACCCGGTGTACGCCGACGTCGCCCGCGACAGCCTCGCGATCGATGCCGGACGGGTCGAGGTGCCGACGACGGCCCGCGCCGTCGTGCTCCAGCACACCTTCGGCATCGTCGACGTGGACAACGCCGAGCGGTTGCGGGCAGCCGCGCACGCCGCGGGTGCGCTCCTGGTCGAGGACGCCGCGCACGCCGCAGGCCGGATGGCGACCTCCGCCGACGGGACCCCGCTCGCCGACGTCTCGATCCACTCGTTCGGCGTGGAGAAGCTGCTGCCCACCCGCTTCGGCGGCGCGGTGTGGGTCAGTCCGGACCTGGCGGACGCCGGGCTGCGTGCCCGCCTCGCCGGGGACCTTGCCGGGCTCCCACCCATGGGTGCGAGGCTCGACCTGGCCGCGCGGACGTACCGGGCCCAGGTGCGTGTCCTGAACCGGGTGCCCGGTGCGTTCGGTCGCGGTCTGCGCGGCGCCCTGACGACGGCTGGCATCTTCGAGCCCGCGATCGCGCCGGTCGAGGTGCGCGGGGGGCTGCCCTACCGGCCCATGGCCCCGTCCGTCTGGGTCAGTGCGCAGGTCGCCGGCGCCCTGCGCACGCTCGACGGCGTCGAGAGGACGCGCGGCGCGGCCGTCGCGGCGTACCTGCACGAGCTCGCGGAGCTCGTGGACGTGCCCGGTGGCGTCCGCGGAGCGGCGCCGCTGGTGCGCTTTCCGTTCTTCGCGTCCGACGGGGCGACGGCGGAGCAGCTCGTGGCGGCGCTCAGCCGGCAGGGTGTGTACGCGGGGCGTTGGTACCGGCCGGCTCTCTTCCCGGGCGTGGCCGACCCCGATCGCTACGGCTACGACCCCAGCGACCCGGCGCTCACGACGACGCACCTGCTCGTGGAGCGGGTGGTCAACCTGCCCACGCGGGTCGGTGAGAGCGAGGCGGCCAGGATCTCGGCCCTCGTGCGTGCCGAGCTGGGTGTCTGAGGGCGTGTCGCCGTCGTCCGGCGCTGGGGTCAGTGGTTGAGACGGTGCCGGGAGTACCTGACGTAGTCGAGCGTGTGGCGCAGGTCGATGCGCGCGATGTCCAGGCGGCGCCGCAGGGAGAGGTCAGGGCCGTAGCGCAGGGTGTGCACCCGGCCGCTCCGGGCCGCGCGGCGCAGCACGCCGCGCGTCGACGGCGGCACGAACCAGCGAGCGACGGCGTAGGGCACGTTCAGCCAGAGGCGCTCGGCGGTCGTCGAGAACGGCGCCACGAGGCGCCCCAGGACGAGCTCGTCGGCGGCTGCGCGGGCGAGCACGCCGCCTGCCGCCATCGTGTAGAACGCCGTCGCTCCGGGGCGCAGGTTGACCTCGAGGACCTTCCACAGCCCGGTCCGCCGGTCGAGCATGACGTCCACGTTCGCGAAGCCGTGGTAGCCGATGCCGTCCAGGAGGGTGCGCACGGAGGCCTCGATGACGGGGTCGGGGACGGTGACGATCGCGTTGTTGTTCCCCACCAGGTCCGGGTGGTACTCGCTGAGGGCGACCTGGCCGACCGACACGAAGCGCACGCGCCCACTGCGGTCGGAGTACGTGTTGGCGACCCGCATGACCGACTCGTCGCCCGCGAGGTACTCCTGGATCACGAGGTCGCCGACGTAGCCCGCGCGGTAGATCCGCCGGGCGATCTCCCGGAGCCTCGCAGCGTCCTCGACCAGGTAGACCTTCTGATGCCCCTCGAACCGCAGCCGGGGGTACAGGTCCGTGTCCGACGGCTTGAGGATCGCCGGGTACCCGAACGGCAGGTCCTCGCCGAGGTGCGCGTCGTCGAGCAGGGAGCCGTCGACGACGCGCGTCTGCGGGTGGGGGACCCCGAGCGCGGCACACGTCGCGTAGAAGTCCGTCTTGGTCATGACGCGTGCGGCTGTGGCCGCGTCCGGCAGCGGGACGAGGTAGTGCTCGTCGAGCTCGGTGCGGTGCTCGAGGACGACGTTCGTGTAGTGCTCGATGGTGGGCAGGAGCAGCAGCGCGGCGCCCGGGTGCGTCTGCGCGAGCTCGGCCGCCAGGTCGCGCAGCTCCGACACGATGACCTGCTCGTCGTTGAAGTCGGGTCGGGCACGCACACTGACGATGCGAGAGTGCGCGGTCTCACGCAACGCGTGCCTGCCGAGCGCGACACTGTGGACCCCGAACGCTTCGTGCAGCGAGCGGGCCAGGTTGTACGCGCCCAGCCCGGTCCCGAGGATCACGGGGACGAAGTCACGGTCCGTCGGCATCGGGTCGCCTTCACTCGGGGGGCCCCGTCCGGGGCGGCGGCCGTCGCAGTCTAGCGGCGGCACGGACACGAGCTGCGGTGCCGCGGGCCCCCGGCGTTGATAGTGTCACCGGGCCCGATCGAGCAGACCACGAAAGGGGCGGCGGCGTGACCACCGTGACCGAGGTGCACGACCGGTCGGCCTGGGACGCCGAGGTGCAGGCGTCCGGAGGCCACCCGCTCCAGCTGTGGGGCTGGGGTGAGGTGAAGCGCCTCGGGCCATGGACCGCGCGCCGCCTGCGGGTCACGTCCGCCGACGGGACGCTGCTCGGGCTCGCGCAGGTGCTGGTGCGCCGGCTTCCGCTGCCGTTCCGCGCCCTGAGCTACGTGCCTCGTGGACCTGTCGTGGTGCCGGACGGCGCGGGATCGCCCCAGTCGCGGCGCGAGGTCGCCCAGGCGGTCGGCGACTGGTGCGCGGCGAACGTGCGCGGCGTCGGTGTCACGTTCGAGCCCGACTGGCCGGCCGGGACCGACCTGGGCGTCGACGGGGCCCGCCAGGCGACGAGCACGATCCTGTGCCGCTCGACCCTCGTCCTCGACCTGACGCGTAGCGACGAGGAGCTCATGGCGGACCTGGGCCGCACGACGCGCGCCGACGTGCGCAAGGGTGGTCGCGGCGTCGAGATCCGGCGGGTCGTGGCCGACGACGAGATCGACTCCGTGATCGCTCTGTACCGGCAGTCGGCGGCCCACGCCGGGTTCGCGCTGCACGACGACGACTACTACCGGGCGGTGCACCGGGAGCTGGGCGACTCCTCGCTCGTGGTGGCGGCCTTCGCCGACGGTGTCCCGTGCTCGTTCGTGTGGTGCGCCGCGTCCGACAGGACGGCGTTCGAGCTGTACGGCGGCGTGAACGACGTGGGGCGCAAGGCGCGCGCCAACGCTCCGGTCAAGTGGCACGCCGTGCGGCTCGCCCGCGAGGCCGGGCTCGAGCGATACGACCTCAACGGCCTGCTCAACGACGGGATCAGCGAGTTCAAGCGGAGCTTCGCCAAGCACGAGGACCTCATGGTGGGCACGATCGACGTGCCGTTCAACGGGCTGCTGTACGCCGCCTGGGACCGGGGCCTGCCGCTGGCCAAGCGGGTGGTGCGGAGGCTGCGCCGCCGCTGAGCGCCGGTCCGGCGACGGGGTCAGTGCCCCAGACGACGGCGCAGCGGCCGCAACGCAGCCTGCAGCTCCCGCACCCGCAGGAGCGTGAGGAGCGCCACGTACACGGTGAGCATCAGCACGCCCACCACCCCGCTCACGACCAGGGCGTGCACCCAGGTGAGGGCCTCCTGGGAGCCCAGCAGTCGAGCGACGAACCAGCCGAGCAGGGCTGCGACGCCCGCGGCGAGGCCCGCCCGCACGTACAGGCGCAGCACGCGCGCGCCGTCGATGCCGTGCAGCAACCTCCGCATGCCCCTCACGCGCAGCAGGACCGAGATCCATGCGGACAGCGCGTAGGCGACCGCGGCTGCGACGACCCATCGGCTCGGCGGCAAGGTCCGCGCGGCGACGAGCAGGGTGATGCTCATCGATGCCGTGGCGAAGACCTGGATCACGAAGATGCTGCGGCCGTCCTCGAACGCGAAGTACATCCGTTTGACCATGACAGTCGCGCCTAGGGCGACCAGCCCGAGGGCCAGGGCGCGCAGCACCGGCGCTGCCACGGCGACCTCGTCGGGGGACAGCGTGACCAGCAGGGCCTTGATCACCGGGCCCGGGATCGTGACGAGGAACGCGGCCGAGAAGACCGAGAAGATGCCCGCCGTCCGCAGCCCGGTCGACATGGCGGACCGGACCCCGTCGAGGTCGCGCTCGACCGCCGCGCGGCTCATGCCGGGGAAGAGCGCGGTGATGATCGACACGACGACCAGGGAGTGCGGCAGCAGGTAGATCGTCAGCGCGTTGGTGAAGGTCGCGTTCCCGGCGACGACCTGCGCGCCCGTCGCCGACTGGCCTGCGCTGGAGGTGATGTTCTTGAGCAGCACGAGGCCCAGCTGCTCGAGCGCGACCGCCGCGACCGTCCAGCCGACGACCTTGCCGGCCGAGCGCAGACCCAGTCCCCGCACCGCCAGGCGGGGCCGCCAGTGGAACCCGCCCCGCCGCAGGGCGCCCATGAGGATGGCGGTCTGGCTGGCCACACCAAGCGTGGCCGTGCCGGCCAGCACGACCGTCTGCGCCGTGGTCCACGCTGCCACGTCGTTGAGCGGCCCGTCCGCCCGGCCCCAGACCAGGACGAAGGCTCCGAAGCCCAGCACGGAGACGACGTTGTTGGCCATCGGGGCCAGCCCGGTGGCGGCGAACTGGCCGCGCGCGTTGAGGAGCTCACCCAGGACCGCGAACAGCCCGTAGAACAGCACCTGGGGGATGCACCAGAACCCGAAGACGACGGCGAGGGCCCGCGCCTGCGGTGACCACTGGTCCGAGAGCGTGAACACGCGGATCAGGGCTGGTGCCGCCAGGGTCAGTGCGACCGTCCCGACGACGAGCGAGGCGGCTGCGAGCGTGACGAGCGTGTCGAGTCGCTCCTGGCTGCGGTCGGAGGCGATGGCGCGCATGATCTGCGGCATCAGCACGGCCTGGAGCACGCCGGCCGCGAGCAGCGCGAACAGCATGTTGGGCAGCGTGTTCGCGATGTCGAAGGCGTCGGCCACCGTGCCGGTGATGCCGATGGCTGCGACCAGCAGGATCGTGCGCACCTGACCGGTGGCGCGGGACGCGAACGTGCCGATCGTGAGGATGAGCGAGTTGCGTCCGAAGCCTTCAGTCGGCGAGGTGCCCGCCTCGAGCCCTTCGGGACCCACCGACGTGACGGTGCCCGTCCGCGGGTCGGCCGCTCGACGGGCGAGCCCGGTCCGCCAGGTCCGGCCCGGCTGCCGGGCGTGACGGGGTGGGCCAGGAGCCCGCCCGGCGCCGTGACGCGCGCGATCGCGAGGTGCCCGGGCGCTCGTCATGGTGCGCAGTCTGCCAGTCACGCCAGGGTCGCCCCGGGTGCCGCTCCCGAGCTCACCCCAGCTCTGACGTGCCTGCGTACAGGTGCAGCACGGGCACCCGGAGCTCGTCGCGGGCGCGCGAGGCCCAGTCGGTGTGGAAGGTGTCCTCGAGGGCGTGCGGGGTGGTGACGATGACCACCTCGTCGGCCGGGAGGTCGGCCACCAGACCGGCCAGCTCAGGCAGCGGGTCGTCGGCGACGACCTCACCGGACGCGGGCGCTCCGGCTGCGGCGAACGCCGCGAGACTGCGCTCGAGCTGCTCGGTCGCCGTGAGCTCCGCGGTCGCGGGAGGCTCGCGGTCCAGCACGTCGTCCAGCACCTCGCGCAGCTCGCCCATGCTGAGGTGGTCCACGATCGAGGCGAGCAGGTTGCGCTCGGTGTCCGCAGGCACCAGGACACGGAACTCGGCGTCCGGGTGCAGGCTCATGATGTGCTCGACGTCGGCCGCGGCGAGCGCCTCCTCGGTGAGCACGGCGATGCGCGTCATGCGACGAGCCTAGTGGTGACCGACCGGCACGCGGGCATGCCCGCGCCGCGCGCATGGGTCGTTGCGCGCCTCTAGCATGCGGGGCGTGGTGGACGAGGACGGGGCGCCGACCCCGGTGGCCGTGGTGGCCGGGGGGACCGGAGTGGTCGGTCGGGCGATCGTCGACCATCTGGCGTCGTGGGGGTACCGCGTGGTCGTGCCGACCCGGTCGCGCGTCACGGCCTCAGGCGGCTCCGCCGGCGTGCGGCTGGTGCCCGGGGTGGACTGGGACCACCCGGACCCGCTGTGGTCCGTGCTCGACGAGCCGGGCTGGCACCCGACGGCCGCGGTCGCCGCGCTCGGCGGGTGGTGGCTCGGGCCGCAGCTGGTCGACCTCGCGGCGGCCGACTGGCGGGCGGTCCTGGAGAGCCACCTGACGTCGCACTGGCTCGTGGCGCGCGCCATCGCACCCCGTCTCGGGGGGCCGGACCCGGCGTACGTCACCTTGGGCGGGGCGGCCGCGACCGAGCCGATGGCCGGGTCCGGCCCCGTCAGCGTCACAGGTGCGGCGCAGCGCATGCTCCTGCGGGTGCTGCGCGTGGAGCCGATCGGCCTGAGAGTGCGCTTCCACGAGGTCGCGGTCGGCTCGGCCGTGGCCGGGGACGAGCGGAACCTGACCCCGGAGCGAACGGTCGAGGCGGGGGAGGTCGCACGCGTCGTCGGCGCGGTGCTGACCCATCCGGGCAGCCCGGCCGTGGTCGAGGTGCCGGGCCGGTGACCGGCACGCTGCTGCGCAGGCCCGAGGTCCGCGCGCACGACCTGCTGGCCGCGTTCGCCGTCCCGCGCCACTTCGCGGACGCCACCTTCGAGTCCTACCGTCCGGATCCGGCGCACCCGAGTCAGCGTGCGGCCCGGGAGCGCCTCGCGGCGCTGGCGGGCGCGATCGCGGCTCCCGCGCCACGTGGGCTGGCCCGGTTGGTGCGCCGGGCACCGGAACCGGCGGCGGTCTACCTCGACGGAGGGTTCGGGGTGGGCAAGACCCACCTGCTCGCGGCGCTGGCCCGTGAGGTCGGCGAGCACGTGGTGTACGGCACGTTCGTGGAGTACACGCACCTGGTGGGAGCCCTGGGGTTCGCAGCGACCGTGCGCGCGCTGTCCGCGCACCGCCTGGTGTGCATCGACGAGTTCGAGCTCGACGACCCTGGGGACACGGTCCTGATGGCGCGGCTCCTGCGCGAGCTCGCGGACCATGGTGTCGCGCTCGCGGCTACGTCGAACACCCTGCCCGAGTCGCTGGGGGAGGGGCGGTTCGCAGCCGAGGACTTCATGCGGGAGATCCAGTCCCTGGCCGAGCGGTTCGACGTGGTGCGGATCGACGGGCCCGACTACCGGCACCGCGCGGCGGTGGGCCCCGCGGCGGGGCTGCCGGACGACGAGGTGCGGGCGCGCGCTGTCGGCGAGGGTGTGACGTGCGACGACTTCTCGGACCTGGTGGCGCATCTGCGCACGGTGCACCCGAGCCGGTACGGGGCACTGCTGGACGGTGTACGGCGGGTCGGCCTGACCGGCGTCGCGCCGCTGACCGACCAGGCAGACGCGCTGCGGCTGGTCGTGCTCGTGGACCGGCTGTACGACCGCGACGTCCCCGTCCTGCTGGGCGGGTCGGGCACCGAAGGGCTGTTCGGGCCCGCGATGCTCCGCGGCGGCTACCGCAAGAAGTACTACCGCGCCCTCTCCCGCCTCTCGGCCCTCACCCCCTGACGCCACCCCCTGACCCCACCCCTGACCCCACCCGGGTGATCAAGGAATTCCTGCTCGACGGGTGGGCGCGAATTCCTTGATCACCACCCCTGGCGGGCGCGAATTCCTTGATCGCCATCCTTGGGTGGGTGCGTCAGGTGGCCTGGAGGCGGTGCTTCTCCGCCTCGACGTCGTAGGTGGGGGCCGGCCAGCGCAGGCCCAGGCGCTCGAAGGCGTCCAGGAGGAGCTCGGTGACCGCGAGCCGGGCGTACCACTTGTGGTCCGCGGGGACGACGAACCACGGCGCGATCTCGGTCGAGGTGTGGTCGAGCATGGCCTGGTAGGCCGAGCGGTAGGCCGGCCACTTGGCGCGCGCCGCCAGGTCGGCGGGGTTGTACTTCCAGTGCTTGTCGGGTCGCTCCAGGCGCTCCATCAGCCGGGCCTTCTGCTCCTCGAGGGAGACCATGAGCGCGACCTTGACGATCGCCGTGCCGGCCCCGACGAGCTCGGCCTCGAACGCGTTGATCTCGTCGTACCGGGCACCCCAGACGTCCGGCGGCACCAGGTCCTCGACCCGGACGACGAGCACGTCCTCGTAGTGCGAACGGTCGAACACACCGAGCCTGCCCGGCTGGGGCAGCGCTCTGCGGATCCGCCACAGGTAGTGGTGCGCGAGCTCCTCGTCGGTCGGCTTGCCGAACGACGCGTGGTCCACGCCCTGCGGGTCGACCATGCCGACCACGTGCCGGAGGATCCCGCCCTTGCCGGCTGTGTCCATGCCCTGGAGCACCAGCAGGACGCTGCGTGTGCCGCCGCTGCGACCCTCCGCGAACAGCATCTCCTGCAGGTCGGCGAGGCGTTCACCCTGGTCGCGCATCCGCTCGGTGCCGTCGTCCTTGTCGTCGCTCCAGCCCGGCGTGGCGGACGGGTCGAAGGACTCCAGCCGGAATCCCGGACCCGCGCGCAGCACCTCCACCGGCGAGCGGTCCCACGGGTTCTTGCTCATCGTGCCTCCACGGAGGTGACCCGCACCACGGCGGCACCGGGTCCCGGCAGGGAGACGGCGCCTGGGCGCATCTCCACCGGTTCCCAGGCGGCGAGGAGCTGGGCGGGCTCGCCACCCACCGGTATCTCGGCGGCTCCCTCGCCGACGTGCAGCACGACGCGCAGGTCGCCCCGGTGCAGCACGACCCACGCGTCATCGGGTGCCGGCACCGCCCGGGTCGCGTCGAGGTCACCGGACGCGAGCTCCGGCTCGTGACGTCTGAGGCCGGTCAGCGTGCGGTACCAGCGCAGCAGGCGTGCGTGCTCGGCACGGTCGGGTTCGGTCCAGTCCAGCCGGCTGGCGTGCACGGTCTCCAGGGACTGCGGGTCAGGGACGTCGGGCGGCCCGCCGTAGAGCTCCGCCCACCCGTGCCCCGCGAACTCCTCCGTCCGCCCCCGACGGATGCCCTCGACGAGCTCCGGCTCGGCGTGGTCGGTGAAGTACTGGAACGGCGTCCGGGCGCCCCACTCCTCGCCCATGAACAGCATCGGGGTGAACGGCGAGGTGAGTACAGCCGCCGCCGAGGCGGCGAGTCGGCCCGCGGGCAGCCGGGACGCGGGGCGGTCGCCCATCGCCCGGTTTCCGACCTGGTCGTGGTTGGCGGCGAAGACCACGAACCGGTGCCCGTCGGTGCCCGGCGGCACCGGCGCGCCCCAGGTGCGGCCACGGAACGTCGACCACCCTCCGTCGTGCACGAACACGCGCGTCAACGCGTGCGCGAGCGTGGCTGCGCTGCCGAAGTCCGCGTAATAGCCGTGGCGTTCGCCCGTGACCCAGGCGTGCAGCGCGTGGTGCACGTCGTCTGCCCACTGGGCGGTCATCCCCAGGCCGCCGTCGGCCGTCGGCAGCACCGTGCGCGGGTCGTTCAGGTCCGACTCCGCGACGAGCGCGAGCGGGCGCCCCACCTCGGCGGCGAGCGCGCTCACCGTGTCAGCGAGCTCAGCGAGCAGGTGCCGATCCGAGTCGTCCGCGAGGGCGTGCACGGCGTCCAGCCGGAGCGCGTCGACGTGGAAGTCGCGCATCCATCGCACCGCGTTGTCGACGAGGAACGCCCGCGTCCCCTCGGCGCCCGGAGCATCCAGGTTGACCGCCCAGCCCCACGGCGTCTCGTGGGTGTCGGTGAAGTACGGTCCGAACCGCATGAGGTAGTTCCCGGACGGACCCAGGTGGTTGTAGACCACGTCCAGGCACACCGCGAGTCCTTCTGCGTGCGCTGCGTCCACGAAACGCTGGAACGCGGCGGGCCCCCCGTAGGGCTCGTGCACCGCGTACAGCGCGACGCCGTCGTAGCCCCACCCGTGCACGCCGGGGAACGCGGCGAGGGGCATGAGCTCGATCGTCTCGACGCCGAGATCCGCGAGGTACGGCAGTCGCTCGATCGCGGAGTCCAGCGTGCCGGCAGGCGTGAACGTGCCCACGTGCAGCTCGTACATCACCGAGCCGCGCACGTCCCGGCCCGCCCAGCCCTGGTCGGCCCAGCGGTGCCGGGTGGGATCGAAGACGCGGCTGGGGTCATGCACGCCGTGCGGCTGCCACGCACTGCGCGGGTCCGGCAGCGGTCCCGATCCGTCCACCGTGAACGCGTAGTCGGTCCCGTGCGGGAGGGTGTGCGGGGCCGCCCACCAGCCGTCGTCCCGACGCACCATCGCGACCTCGTCGCTCCCGGTGCGCAGTCCGACGGCGTGCGCCGAGGGTGCCCAGACCTGAGGGCGCCAGCCGTCGTCCTCCCAGCCGCGTCCGGTCCGGCCGGTCATGTGTCCACCTCCACGGGGGTCAGCAGGGCCACGGGATAGGTCTGCAGCAGGTCGGCGAGGCGGACCAGCCCGCCCGGCACGACCTGGTCGGTGAGCACGTCGAGCCAGTCGCCGTCGGGGAGGGCGACCGTGTGCGTGCCCCACCCGCCCATCCGGTCCAGCGAGAGGGCCAGCCGAGTCGCGACGGTCAGGGACACCGGTCGGTCGCCCACGGTGCGGGCGAAGGCGAGGGCGTGCCCGGACGAGCTGGGTAGCGGTTGGTAGCCCGCCTCCGGCCCGATGAAGGCCTCCGGGTGCGCGCGGCGCAGCCGCAGGGCGCGCGACGTCACCTGGAGCTTCTCCTCGGCGAGGCCGCGTGGTGTCTCCCCGGCATCGAGCCGGGCCAACGTGCGCGCGAGCGCGGCCACGTCCACGGGCCTGCGGTTGTCCGGGTCGACGAGAGCGACGGCGAGCGCCTCGGTGCCCTGGTAGACGTCGGGGACGCCCGGGAGCGTGAGCTGGACGAGCTTCTGGCCGAGCGTGGCCGCCCGTACGCCGGGAGCGACCCGGCGCTCCCACGCTGCGAAGGTGTCCAGCACCTCCGGGTCGCTCAGAGCCGTGGTGGCGAAGCTCAGGACGGCGCGCTCGTAGCGTTCGTCGGGCGTGACCCAGCTGGTGTGCTGCTTGGACTCTCGGATCGCCTTGGTCAGGTACTCGGTCAGTCGAGCGGCCTCCAGCGGTCCGTCCTGCCAGGTGCCCGCGATCGTCTGCCACAGGAGCGACGCGGTGCGCCCGTCGAGCA
>NZ_JAUQYP010000001.1:2463374-2475323 GCF_030586465.1 Actinotalea lenta | reverse complement strand
TGGTCAGGTACTCGGTCAGTCGAGCGGCCTCCAGCGGTCCGTCCTGCCAGGTGCCCGCGATCGTCTGCCACAGGAGCGACGCGGTGCGCCCGTCGAGCAAGGACGGCCGGACCTCGGACGTCGCGGACCGGACCCGGGCCACGAGCTCGGCCCACTCGCCGGGTAGCTCGGAGAGCACGCCGAGGTGCGCCCTGGTGTCCTCGGAGCGCTTCGTGTCGTGCGTGGACAGCGTCGTCATCGCCACGGGCGCGTGCACCTGGGCGTGCGCCGCCCAGGCGTGCAGCTCCTCGGGGGCGATGCCGAACCGCTCCGGTGCCCCGCCGACCTCGCACAGCGCCACCAGGTGCGTCCACCGGTAGAACGCGGTGTCCTCGACGCCCTTGGCCATGACTGCGCCGCAGGTCTGCTGGAACCGGATGACCAGCTCGTCCCGTCGAGCCTCGCGGGTCCGCCCCGCCGAACCGGACTCCTTGCCGAGCAGCATCTCGGCGAGCAGGTCCAGCGTCTCGTGCCGGTTGGGTGCGAGCCGGCCGCGGGCCATCTCGACGGCCTCTGCGAATGCGGCGTTGACCTCGCTGCGCGGCGGGGTGCCTGGCACGACGTAGTAGCGGTAGCGGTCCGCGGCGACCAGCAGCTCCACCAGGCAGTCCTGCAGGGCCCGACGGGTGTGGTCGCGCAGCCGGACGTCGTCGGCGCAGATCGCCGCGGCGAGCTCGGCCAACCGGTGCACCTCGGCGTACAGGGGGCCGGCCACGATCTCCCGCTTGGCAGTCTCGACGACGCCGGGTAGCGCGTCGCCGGTGTCGCCGGTGAGCTGGTGCATGAGGGCGGCGAGCTCGCCCGACCCGCCCGGGTCGATGAACACCTGCTGGATGCGCCACAGCGCGTCGTAGCCCGTCGTGCCCGCCGTGGCCCAGTCGTCCGGGAGGTCTTCTGCGGGCGACAGGATCTTCTCGACCACGACCCACGCGTCGTCGACGGCCTCGGCGAGCCTGGCCAGGTAGTCCTGCGGGTCGGCGAGCCCGTCGGGGTGGTCGATGCGCAGTCCGTCGACCGTCCCGGAGCGGATCAGGTCCACCACCGTGCCGTGGGTCGCCTCGAACACCTCGGGGTCCTCCACGCGGATGGCGGCGAGCGACCCGACGTCGAAGAACCGGCGGTAGTTGAGCTCCTCGTCTGCCACCCGCCAGTACGCCAGGCGGTAGTGCTGGGAGGCGACAAGGTCGACCAGGGGGAGCTGCTCCGTGCCGGGCCGGACGGGGAACACGTGGTCGTAGTAGCGCAGGACGGGCTGCGGGCCCACCTCGCCGGGCAGGGCGACCTCGTCGAGGGTCAGCTCGCCGTCGGCGAGCACGGCGCCGATCCGCCGTCCGAGGATCGGCATGAGCAGCGCCCCTTCGCCGGCCGACCAGTCGACGTCGAACCAGCGCGCGTAGGGAGACTCCGGGCCCTCGGCCAGGACCGACCAGAGGGCCCGGTTGTGGTAGGCGGGGGTGGGGACGGCCATGTGGTTCGGGACGACGTCGAGCACGAGGCCCAGCCCGGCGTCACGGGCGGCTGCGCCGAGTCGGTCCATCGCGGCGCGTCCGCCCAGGGCCGCTGAGACCGTGGAGTGGTCCACGACGTCGTAGCCGTGCGTCGACCCGGGAGCCGGGGTGAGCACGGGGGAGAGGTAGACGTGGCTGACGCCCAGGCGCGCGAGGTAGGGGATCTGCTCCGCCGCGGCGTCGAGGGTGAGCTCGCCGCCCAGCTGGAGGCGATAGGTCGAGGTGGGGACGACCCGGTCGTGCGGAGGGCGTCGGCGGCTGGGCCCGCGGTCGCTCACCGGCCGTCCACCTTCCGGGTCAGCACCACGGTGCTGCGCTCGGTGAGGGTGAGCGCGGAGCCGGCCGCGACCACTCGCCCCTCGGTCAGTGCCCGGCCGGTGTCCAGCACGCAGCTCCAGTGCTCGCCGTAGTCGGCAGTGGGCAGAGTGAAGGGCACCCCGTGCGGTGCTGCGTTGAAGAGCAGCAGGAAGGAGTCGTCCAGGATCGGCTCGCCGCGCATGTCAGGCTCGACGATCGCGTCGCCGTTGAGGAATACCTGGAAGGCGCGGGCGTACTGCTCGGTCCAGTCCTCGTCGGTCATGTGCTCGGCGCCGGGAGTCAGCCACGCGATGTCGCCGAGCTCCGACTCGCCGCCGTGATCCGGCCGGCCGGCGAAGAACCGCCGCCGTCGCAGCACGGGATGGTCACGCCGCAGCTGGATGACTCGGCTGGTGAAGTCGAGGTGCGACTGCTCGCCCTCGTCGAGGTCCCAGTCGATCCAGGCCAGCGGGTTGTCCTGGCAGTAGGCGTTGTTGTTGCCCTGCTGCGTGCGGCCGAGCTCGTCGCCGTGGGAGATCATCGGGACCCCCTGGGAGAGCAGGAGGGTCGCCAGGAAGTTGCGCCGCTGGCGCCGGCGCAGCGCGAGGACCTGTCGGTTGCGGGTGGGCCCCTCGGCCCCGCAGTTCCAGGAGCGGTTGTAGCTCTCGCCGTCCGCGTTGCCCTCGCCGTTCGCCTCGTTGTGCTTGTCGTTGTAGGAGACCAGGTCGGCCAGGGTGAAGCCGTCGTGCGCGGTGACGAAGTTGATGGACGCGATGGGGCGCCGCCCGTTGTGCTCGTACAGGTCCGCGGAGCCGGAGAGCCTGCTCGCGAACTCTCCGAGCGTGGCCGGCTCGCCTCGCCAGAAGTCACGCACGGTGTCCCGGTAGCGCCCGTTCCACTCGCTCCACAGCGGGGGGAAGCCGCCCACCTGGTAACCGCCCTCGCCCAGGTCCCAGGGCTCGGCGATGAGCTTGACCTGGCTGATCACGGGGTCCTGCTGAACGAGGTCGAAGAACGCGCTCAGCCGGTCCACCTCGTGGAACTGTCGCGCGAGCGTGGCGGCCAGGTCGAAGCGGAAGCCGTCGACGTGCATCTCGTTGACCCAGTACCGCAGCGAGTCCATGAGGAGCTGCAGGACGTGCGGGTTGCGCATGAGGAGCGAGTTTCCGGTGCCCGTGGTGTCGTAGTAGTAGCGCTGGTCCTCGTCGACGAGCCGGTAGTAGGCAGCGTTGTCCAGGCCGCGGAAGCACAGCGTCGGACCGAGGTGGTTGCCCTCGGCGGTGTGGTTGTAGACGACGTCGAGGATCACCTCGATGTCCGCCTCGTGGAGCGTCTTGACCATCTGCTTGAACTCCTGGACCTGCTGCCCGGGCGTGGTCGAGGACGCGTACCCGTTGTGCGGTGCGAAGAAGCCGATGGTGTTGTAGCCCCAGTAGTTCGACAGGTCCCGCTCCTGGAGGGTGGGGTCGTTGACGAACTGGTGGACGGGCATGAGCTCGACGGCAGTGACGCCGAGCCGGGTGAGGTGGTCCACGATCGCCGGGTGGGACATGCCCGCGTAGGTCCCGCGCTGCTGCTCCGGGACGTCGGGGTGCTGGGCGCTGAGGCCACGCACGTGCGCCTCGTAGATGACGCTGTCGTGGTACTCGTGGTTCGGCGGCCGGTCGTGTCCCCAGTCGAAGAACGGGTTGATGACGACCGACGTCATCGCATGGGACGCCGAGTCGTCGGTGTTGAGGCTCTCGGGGTCGCCCCAGTCGTAGGAGTAGAGCGACGGGTGGCCGTCGACCTGCCCGTCGATGGCCTTGGCGTACGGGTCCAGGAGGAGCTTGGCCGGGTTGCACCGGTGGCCGGCTGCGGGGTCGTACGGTCCGTGCACGCGGAGCCCGTAGCGCTGCCCGGGCTGGACGTCCGGCAGGTAGGCGTGCCACACGAACGCGTCCACCTCGGGAAGGTCGACGCGCTCCTCGGTGCCGTCGTCCGCGATGAGGCAGAGCTCGACGCGCTCGGCGATCTCGGAGAACACGGCGAAGTTCGTCCCGCTGCCGTCATAGGTCGCGCCGAGCGGGTACGGACGGCCTGGCCAGATCTGCATGCGCCCAAGAGTGCCAGGCATGCGCGGCCCGCGCCGTCCCATCGGACGCGAACCGGCGGGCTGAGGTCAGCCGGTGACGATGGTGCCGCCCGCCTGTGCCCATGCCGTGATGCCACCAGCGAGGTCGGCGAGGTCGGTGAACCCGGCCGCGGCCATCTGCTGCATGGCAGCGGCGGACCGGTTGCCGGAGTGGCAGTAGACGGCGTACGGGACGGACGTGTCGAGCTGCGCGATGCGGGTCGCGAAGTCGGGCGCCTCGACGTCGACGTTGATGGCGCCGGGCAGGTGGCCGGCGGCGAACTCCTGCGGGGTCCGCACGTCGAGGACGACGACGCCGGGCGTCGCCGCGCGCTCGGCGAAGGCCTGCGGCGGGAGGTCCTTGAGCTCGGCGTGGGCGCCGTTGGCTGGGGTGTCGCCGGCACAGCCGGAGATGCCGGCGGCCAGGGCGACCCCGAGGGCTGCTGCGGCGGCGACGCGGGTGGTGCGAGTACGGAGCAACATGGCCGAGAGCATACCCCAGGGGGTATTGTTCCGCGGCGCTGGACGGTCAGCCGATAGCGTGCCCCTCATGACCCGAATCGTCGCGCACCGAGGCTCGAGCTCGAGCTGGCCCGAGCACACCCGGGCCGCGTTCCGGCAGGCGATCGCCGACGGCGCGGACGGGCTCGAGTGCGATGTCCGGCTCACCGCAGAGGGAGTCGCGGTGTGCTGGCACGACGCGACGGTCGACCGGACCAGCGACGGCAGCGGTCCCGTCCTGGACCACACGATCGACGAGCTTCGCGGGCTCGACGTGCTCGGGGGGGCCAGGGTCCCCGCTCACCTCGGCAGGGCTGGGCAGCAGGTGCTCACCCTGGCCGAGCTCGTGGAGATGGCCACCGATGCCGGCCGGCCGCTGACCCTGGCGATCGAGCTCAAGCACCCCGCGCCGTACGGGTGGCGTGCCGAGGACGTGGTGCTCGACGTGCTGGACCGGGCCGGGTGGGTCGACGGCCGGATCGGCGACGTCGACGTGAGTCTGATGAGCTTCCACCCGGGCTCGCTCGCCCACCTCGCCTCCCGCGTCGACGGCAGGGTGTTGATGCCGCTGCTGGACCTGCTCGACCCGGCCACGGTGGGCGACGTGCCTCCCGACGTGGCCGTCGACCTGCTCGCGGAGTCCGTGGCGATGGTGGACAGCGGTGCCGCCGGAGGTGTGGGC
The DNA here is from genome assembly GCF_030586465.1 of Actinotalea lenta. Lineage (GTDB taxonomy): Bacteria > Actinomycetota > Actinomycetes > Actinomycetales > Cellulomonadaceae > Actinotalea > Actinotalea lenta. Next base: position 2,470,183 of record NZ_JAUQYP010000001.1, on the reverse strand, counting down.
CCCTCGGTCGCCTACGTGCGTGCGCACCCGGATCGCGTTCGCCGGTGGTCCGAGGCCGGCCGGGTGGTCCGGGCCTGGACGGTCGACACGGCCGACGACCTGGACGTGTGCCGACGTGCCGGGGTGGGCGAGGTCACGACGAACGACCCGGCTGGGCTGCGTCGGCTGCTGTGAGGACGGGGTGGGCGGCGGCATCGGCGGCGACCGTGGCGTCGTCCGCCACGTCGAGGACGGCGGTGAGCCAAGCCCGGACCGTCTCGTGATAGATGGCGCGCGGCCGCGCGGCGGAGAGTGTGAGGTCGTGCACGCCCCCAGGCACGCGGACGACGGTGACCTCGTCGCCCAGCGCCGGGGCGCGCTCGACGATCTGCTCGACGTCCAGGACGGTGTCCTGGCTGTCCAGCAGCGGGTTGTCGGGGGAGTTCGGGCCACTCGCGGCCGCCGTGCACACCAGGACGGGCGCGGTGATGCGCAGTCCGCGGGCCAGTCGGGCCTGCCCGCGACGCACCGCGCGGAGCCATCCCGCGCGGACCGGGAAGCCGCCGGGCGGTTTGAGCGAGAGGTCGTAGTCCCACCGTCCACCGTGGTCGACGTGCAGGTGCCAGGAGTACGCCGAGGGTCCGTCGGCGACGACCTGGCGGGGATCGACCGGCGCGACCTCGAGCAGCCGGGTGGACACGACCCGGTGGAACCACCCTGCGTTGAGGTCGAACCAGGGGCTGTTGAGCACCAGGGCGTCCACGACGCCCGCGTGCCGCAGGCTGTGCGCCCAGAGGCTGGCGACGAGCCCTCCGGTCGAGTGGCCCATGACGACGAGCCTGTCGTGCCCGAGCTCGCCGCGGATCGCCCGTGCCGCCAAGGTGAGCTCCTCGGAGTACTCGGTGAGGTCGGTGCACCAGTGCGGCGTCTGGCCCTCGCGCCAGGAGCGCCCGCAACGCCGCAGGTCGAGTCCGTAGAAGCGGTACCCGCCCGCGCCCAGGTCCTCGGCGAGGTGGGTCTGGAAGACGTAGTCGTTGAAACCGTGCACGTAGAGCACGGCCGGTGCCGCGGCGACGGGGTGGTCGGCGGGAGCCGGGCCGCGCACCAGGGTCGCGACGAGCGGCCCCTCCTCGTCGGAACCGAGCTCCAGCGTGGCCTGCTGCCAGCCGGCCACGGCGTCGTCCCGCCAGACGAGCGTGCTCACGACGTCCGGGCCAGGCGCACCGGGAGGAGGAGAGCGAGGCCGAGTGCCAGCACGAGCATGATCCCGACGATGCCCCAGTACTGTGCCCCGCCGAACGCGATGAAGGCCGAGAACGCGACCGGGGCGATGAAGCTCGCGGCGCGACCGGTGGTCGCGTAGAGCCCGAAGATCTCGCTCTCGCGACCCGGCGGGATGACCCGCGCCAGCATGGTGCGGCTCGCCGTCTGCGCGGGACCGACGAACGCGCTGAGCATCAGGCCGAGGACCCAGAACACCGTCTTGCCGCCCGCGTGCAGGCCGAAGATGGCGGTTCCCGAGATCAGCAGCCCGACCAGCGCCGCCACGATGACGGCCTTGGGACCGAACCGGTCGTCGAACCAGCCCGACGTGATGGTCGACAGGCCCGCGACGAGGTTCGCGGCGATCGCGAAGATCAGCACCTGGTCCGTGGAGAACCCGAAGGTTCCGGACGCGATGACCGCCCCGAACGTGAAGACCCCGGCGAGGCCGTCCCGGAACACTGCGCTGGCGATCAGGAAGCGCAACGTGTGCCGCGCGGTTCGCCAGAGGCCCGCGATGTCGGAGAACAGTCGTCGGTAGGCCTGCCAGAAGGAGTCGCGCGCCCGGGCGGCCGACGGCGGTGCCTCGGGAACGGCGACAAGGACCGGCACGGCGAACACGCCGAACCACACGGCTGCGGTCAGGACGGCCGCGCGGATGTTGAGCCCGTCCGCAGAGGTCACACCGAACCAGCCCACCTCCGGTGCGATGAAGCCGACGAAGAGGAGCGCGAGCAGCACGATCCCGCCGATGTACCCCATGCCCCAGCCGAAGCCGCTGACGCGCCCCACGTTCCGCGGCGTGGAGACCTGGGTCAGGGTGGCGTTGTAGTTCACGGCGGCGAGCTCGAAGAACACGTTCCCCACGGCGAGCAGTGCGATGCCTGCGAGCAGGTTCGCCGTCAAGGCGTCCGCGGCCGGACGCACGAGGAACATCGCGGCGGAGACGAGCACGACGACGCCGGTGTGCACACCGAGCCAGCGCTTGCGGTGGCCGGAGTCGTCGGAGCGGGAGCCCGCGACGGGCGCGAGGAGCGCGATGACAACTCCCGCGAGCCCGATGCCCCAGCCGAGCCACTCCGAGTGCAGGGCGATCGCGTCGTCGAGAGCCTGAGCGGCCGCCGAGCCGTCGGGCGCGCCGTCGGCTGCGGCCACGACCGCGGGGTCGACGAACGCGGAGCTCGTGAGCCAGACGGTGAAGACGAACGTGGTGATGACGGCGTTGAACGCCGCCGAGCCCCAGTCCCACAGCGCCCAGGACAGGACTCGCCGACGAGGGACCGGAGCCGGCGCCACGTCGTCGCCCGCTCTACCGGGCGCCGCTGCTGGACGCGGAACAGGGGCGGCGGCGGGCGACCACGGGTCGCCTGCGGATGGGTGTCCCTGCGGGGCGCCGTTGTCCATCCGGGCATCGTACGGCCGCCGGGTGGTCGGTCGGGTGATGCGCCGACGTCGGGCCGTGTCGGTGCCGGGGCGGAGGATCGGGTCATGGCACTCCCGCGCACCACCTTTCGGCGTCGACTGGCGCTGCCGGGTTGGTCGTCGGCCTCTGAGTGGGGGTACGACGAGGTGTTCGAGTGCTACTGGGCCGAGCTCCGCGCCGACGGGGTCAGCCTCCCCGTCCGGATCGGCCCGGAGTCGCTGCTCGTCACTCTCGGTGCGCTGGCGGGTGCCGTGTCCGGGCTCACCGGGTGCCTGACGGACGACGCGTACCTCGCTCTGACGGGCTGACCGCGGCGGATCGTCCAGGTTGCGGGCGTGCCTGCATGGCCGCCCCGGGAGCCCGGTACGGTGGTGGAGTCATGGGTTGTCATGACAGTCTGTCAGGGTGAATTTGCCATGCCTTTGGACGTTTCGCTCAAGAGGTTGTGGATGTGGGTCGATGGTGACCTTGCACATCCTGTGACTTCTGCGGCGATAGGGGAGACGATGGCGGATCAGCCGGGCACCCTGTCCCGCGCCGTGCGAGCCGTGGCGCCGGTCCCGTGGATTCTGATGCCGGGTGGCTGGCTGATCGCCGAGCTCTTGCCCGGCGGGCCGGCTGATCCCCCCGCGCGTATCACGCTGCTTGTGACGTTGGCCATCTTCTTCGCTGTCATCATCTTCCGTGTCGTGGCTGTGGGACTGGCAGATCGGCGGCGGCGACTCGCGATGGCCACCCTCGCCGGCTCGATTGCCTTGTGGGCCGGCGGGTCCGCGACGGTCAACGCAGGACAGACGGTCGACGCGGTCTCCTTTCCGGCGCCGGGCGAGTGGGCATGCATCGTCGCCTACTGCGGGCTCGCCGCTTACGTGATCATGGACGCTGGCCGTCGCCGAATCCCACTCGCCGTTGCCCTTGAGGCGGTCGTCGTGTGGGGGGCGACGATGTGCCTGTCGGCGTTCGTCTTGGTGATGCCGGTTGCGCGCCAGTTCGAGGGTCAGGCGACCAAGCTCTTCGTCGCAGTGCTCTTCCCGATGATCAACCTGGCGCTGGCGGGGCTTCTGCTCGGCCAAGTCGTGCTCCGGCTGCGCCGCCGCGAGGGACGCACCACACTCCTCGTGGCTGGATTCGTTCTCGTTGCCGTCGCAGACTCCAACTTCCTCGCCAACCTGGGCGTCCGCGAGTACTACACCACGAGCCTCCTGCTGGCGGCGGTTTGGGGTTCCGGTTTCGCCTTGATCGCTGAAGGTGCCGTCCGGCCCGGGGTCGACGTAGCCGGGGCGCGACGGGAGACGCCATCCGGGCTCCTCCTCGGCGCAGCCGGGGTGGCCGTGGCAGCTGTCGCCGTTGCATCGGACGGGGTGGGTGGATGGCTCGTGCGGGCGCCGGCTGTTGTGGTCCTGGCTGCCACCGGATGGAGACTGCTCCTCGCGCTCAACGAAGCCCGGGGTGCTGCCGAGGCGATGCGTCTGTCGTTGACGGACGAGCTCACCGGGCTTGCCAACCGACGGTCGGCTTTGGCGGCGACGGACCACGCGCTCCAGCATCGCGGACCGGTCTCGGTTCTCCTGCTCGACCTGGACTCGTTCAAGGACATCAACGACTCGCTTGGGCACGGAGTTGGCGACGAGGTGTTGATCAGTCTGGCCGGACGTATCCGCGAGGTCCTTGGCCAGGGCGCGGAGGTGGCGCGCCTGGGTGGCGATGAGTTCGCGATCGTCCTCCCGCAGGAGGACGAGCTGGTTCTGTTCGAGGTCGCTCAGCAGATTCGGTCTGTGTTGCGCCGGCCGCTCCGCGTGGAGGGAATCGACATCTCCCTGGACGCCTCGGTGGGCATCGCCGTCCGGGAGGAGAGCGACTCGTCGGCGATCGAGCTGCTCCGGCGTGCGGACGTGGCGATGTACGAGGCGAAGCAGGCTGGCGCGGGTGTCGTGGTGTTCGATCGTGCGCAGGACGGGATGTCGCACCTGCGTCTGCTGCGTGGTGAGGCGTTGCGCAGTGCGATCGCCGAAGGTGAGCTCGTCGCGTGGTACCAGCCCCAGATCGACGCGCGCACTCGCCAGGTGGTGGCGATGGAGGCGCTCGTCAGATGGTGGCATCCCACGGAGGGGCTACTACCGCCGATTGCATTCCTGCCGGACGCGCGGCGTGCCGGTCTGATGCCAGCTCTGACCGAGTCGCTGATGCTCCAGGTCGTTGCGGACGCCAGCCGCTGGCGCGACGCCGGGTTCACCTTCCGGGTCGCGATGAACTGGGCGCCACCTGAACTTGTTGGAGGCCAACTACTTCCTCGACTGTTCAGCGCGATCGAGGAGGCTCACCTGCCGCCGGAGAGCCTCCTGGTCGAGGTCACCGAAGACTCGTTCCTGGTTGATCCGGACCGGGCGCGGATGGTCCTCCACGAGATCCGGGCGCACGGTGTCCAGGTGTCCATCGACGACTATGGCAGCGGGTTCTCCTCGCTGGCATACCTGCGCGACCTGCCGGTCCAGGAATTGAAGATGGACAGGTCATTCGTTGCACCTGTGGCCAGCGATGAGCGGTCGAGGATGATCGTGCAGACCACGACGCAGATGGCTCGTGCCCTGGGTCTGCGGTTCGTGGCCGAAGGCGTCGAGGACTCCGTCGCGCTTGGAGCGTTGGTCCCGCTGGGCGTCGATGTGGTGCAGGGCTATCACATCGCCCGTCCGATGCCAGCAGACGCGGTGGGTCCTTGGGTGCGTCACTGGACCGAGAGCCATCTGGGCAGCCGACTCGCTTGAGCAGCGAGTGTCAGGCAAGGAACACTGTCAGACGAGTGCTCCGGGAGCGGACCACGATGTCGGGACGGTGTCGGGAACCGCTGTGAGCCGGAACGCGTCGTCAGGGGGGACCGCGACTCCATCGAGGCCGTTGCCAAGGGTCACAAGGGCGAAAGAGTCCGGGTGCTCCTGACGTTGCGCGCGGAGCATCGTGTGGACGTTGGCGAAGATCGGAGTTGAGGCCGGGGAACCGAGATACGGCCCGGCCTTGGTACCGGGCAGCGCCCGGGTGACGAGCCCCACGGAGTCCAGCAGGCGGCGCACGCGCTGGTCCAGGATGGCGACGAAGTCCGTCATGGCGTTGACTCGGGCGATCGCACCGAGGGCGTAGTACAACGCGAACGAGTGGCGCAGGCCCGTTGCCCCGAGGCGGCGGCGACTGCTCACGGTCGCGACCTCCCAGGTGTGCGCCAGGTCGAGGCCGGCCGCGGCCGCGGACCTGAGACCGTCGACGTGCCAGGGCTGGCCGGCGATATCGGTGAGGGTCTTGAGCCCGGCCGCGCCTCCAGGCTGCAGCAGCCGCATCGCTGCACCCACGTCCCCAGCCGAGTCGGTCACCGCGACGAATACGGAGACTTCCTCGTACGGGCCGTACTCGACCTCGAGCTCCTCGCGGGAGTTTCCGTACCAGCGCTCGAACACCTCGGCCTCGCAGTCACGCGCTGCGTCGAGGAGGGCCCCCGTGGGGTTGACGTGCAGCCTGGCGTCGACCGACATCAGAACTCCTTGTACTCGACCGTGGTGGCTCCGAACCACTCGGTGGTGAGCTCGACCACGGCCTGGGCGGAGAACGGCTTGCAGGCATAGACGTCGACCGAGAAGAACAGGCGGGGTGTGTCCCAGGCGTAGAAGTGTGCGCCGGACGTCTCCCAGTGGATCCACCCGGCCCAGCCGTACATCGGCGACTGGTGGGTCACAGGCTCGATGAGCTCGACCATGTCGATCGTCTTGGAGAGCTGGGAAAGGTAGCCCTTGATCGAGACCTCATCGATCGGCTGCGTCACCAGCCCTTCGACAACCATGCGTTGCCGATGGATCTCTGGGGCCAGATCGCGCACGTCTACCCTCGCAGTCAGCGTCGTCGTGACAGATCGACCGCTCAGCACGGCCGATCGCGCCTATTATGCACGGTTTCGTACTGTCAGTAGCAGGACCTTGGACCAGAAGGGCCTGGAGTCAGTCACATCGATGTGACCTAGATCAGGCGAGTGCGGCCTGGCCGAGGACCTCGCCGGCGCGGGCGCCGGGGGGAACCCAGAAGACTGCCGAGCCGATCGGGGTGGTCCACCGGTTGAGCAGATCCAGCTCTGCCAGTCGGCGCTGGACCGGGAGGAACTGCTCGC
>NZ_JAUQYP010000001.1:2429004-2463274 GCF_030586465.1 Actinotalea lenta | reverse complement strand
GACGTCCCGCTGGAACGCGATGAAGACGAGCCCGGACTGCTCGTCCGGCGGTTGTGCGGGGTCGTGATAGCTGTAGGGGCGCCGGAGGAACCGCTGATCCGGCGCCATGGCGTGCGCTCGACGGATGTGGGCCGCGGTGTCGATCACCGGCAGGCCGAGCTCGTCGACGGCGTCCAGGTCGGGCGTGTCGTGCTCCCGCGTGCCCGTCAGTGGCGCCCCGTCGGCCAGCCGACGCCCGATGGTGAACTCCCGGCCGGCGCGATCCACCCGGTCCCACGAGTCGAGCTGCATGGCGATCCGGCGGACGACCATCGAGGTCGACCCGGCCAGCCACGGTGCTGCGTCGGCGCCGTGCCAGATCAGGTCCGGTTCGTTCGCCGGGTCCGGGTTGACGGTGCCGTCGACCTGGCCCATGAGGTTGCGCGTGGTCGTCCCGACCGGGTGCGTCCCGACAGCCTCGCGGAAGCCCTGCTGCGTCCACCGCGGTGTGGCGAAGGTCGCTGCCTGCTTGAGGAGCAGCCTCGTCGCGTGCGCCACCGTGAGCGGGTCGTCGGCGCCGAGCTGGAGCAGCAGGTCGCCATCCGACCAGGCGTCCTGGAGGCGGTCGATCCCGAACCGGGGGAGCGGGGCCAGCCAGCCCGGCCGTCGATCCTCCAGCCCTGCCGCGGCGAAGGCCCCGGGACCCCAGCCGACCGTCACCGTGAGCCGGGCAGGGGCCGTGGCGAGCTCGGGCTCGGTGTCCGTCAGCCCCGGCCGCCCCTGGGTGAGGCGTTCGATGTCGTCGGTCCACACCCGCATGAGGCGAGTCATCCCGTCCCGGTCCATGCCGGGTGCGAGGTCGAAGGCGACGAGCGTCGCGAATGCCTGCGGTGGTGTCCCGACGCCCGCCTGCCGTGGGCCGCGGAAGGCGACGCGGGAGCGCCCGACGGCGTCGGCCGGCGCAGGTGCCACCGCGTGGTCCCACACGGTGGCACCTCCGAGTCCGAGCGCAGCGCCCCCGACGGCGGCGGCCCCGCCCTGGAGGAACGAGCGACGGTCGAGCGGGCTCACGGAGTCCCTGCCGGCGTGCCGGTCGGATTCGTGGTCATGCCCCCGTCGCTGCCCTGGTAGCTCTCCTGTGCTCCGGTGAACGTGCGTACCGGAAGGGTGACCGTCCAGCTCGAGCCGTCGTCGGCAGTGAGGGTGACCGCCACCTCGTCGCCGGGCTTCAGCGGCTGCGTCAGGTCCATGAACATGACGTGGTCGGCGCCTGGTGCGAGCGTGTGCTCCCCGCGCGCCGGGACGACGAAGCCGCCCTCCTTGGGACGCATGAGCATCGTGCCGTCGGCGGCCTTGGCCATCTCGTGCAGCTCCATGCGGGAGGCGTCCGAGGACGCCTCCGTGATCGTGATGTCCGAGCCGGTCGCGTTGACGAGCGTGCCGAACGCGCCGGTCATGCCGGAGTCGGCGGCCTTCACCCACCCGTCGGTCACGGTGAGGGCGGCGGAGCTCTCGGGGGCGGACGTGCCGCACGCGGCGAGCGTGACGGCGAGGACGAGGACGGGCGCGGCGAGTCGCGTGCGGCGCCACGGGGTCATGGGGTGCTCCTTGAGGATCGGTCTGTCGATGAGGTCGGGAAGGACCGGCGCCCCTCAGCGGGTGGTGGCGGCGCGGCGGGCGACGACGAGCGCCACCGCCAGTGCCACAGCGATCCCGATCCCGACGAACAGGCCGGTGGGGGTCGCCGGGGCTGTCGTGCCCGGCGCGGGAGCGGCCGATGGTGACGGTGTGGCAGCGAAGGCGCCCACGGTGAACGCGAAGCTGCCCTGGACGGGGTGGCCGTCGGCGGAGACGACGCGCCAGGTGACCGTGTAGGGCCCGTCCGGCAGGCCGTCGGGCAGGGGCGCGGTGACCGTGCTGCCGTCAACCGTCGGTGTGGTCGGCACCCGGCCGTCCGGACCGGCGACGACGACTGTGGTCGAGATGTCCAGCACGTCCTCGCTGAAGGTCAGAGCGACCTGCGACGGGACCGCGTCGACCACCGCACCGTCGACGGGGTCGGTGCCGACCAGCTGGTCGTGCGCTCGGGCGGGGCCGGCGAGCCCGATGAGAGCAAGGCCGGCGAGGAGCATCGCGGTCATCGGGCGGGCGGGGCGGACAGGCACGGACGTCCTCCGGGGTAGCAGACGGCACGCCGCGAGCCGGCGTGGACGGGCGGCGCCTGGGGCGCCGGATCAGGCGTTCAGCAGCACCGGGGGCCCGCGGCGCAGCACGCCGAGCACGACCGCGCTCAGCGCCGGGCGCGGCGTCCGACGAGGAGCCACGAGGATGCGGCCTTCTGGCAGCGCAGGAGCGCCGACGAGCACGGTCCAGACCCGCAGCCAGTGACGGCGGGCTGCGCACGCGGACCGGTCGGTGGCGACGACGAGTGCGACGCCGACCACGGTCCCGATCACGTGGGCGGCCAGCATCGGGACGACCGTCGTCGGGTGCGCGCCGCCGTGCGCGGGCGCCGTCCCGGGCCCGTGGTGCAGCGCGAGGGTGACGGCGGTCCCGGCCGCCAGGTGTGCCCGGCTCAGGGTCAGGTGCACCACGAGCTGTCCGGCGGCGGCCCAGGCGAGCAGCGGGGCAGCACGGAGGCTGCGACGTGCCAAGGGCGCGGCCGCAGCGAGCAGCAGCGCACCGAGGAGCCCCAGGAGCAGCAGCGGCGGAGGCTGCCCGCCGCCCGCCACGTGCGCGGCGGTGGCGACCGCGAGCGTCATGGCCGACGTGGCGAGGGCGCGGGCGAGGAGCACACCGCGCTCGACCGTCCGCACGCCCGTCACGCTACCGGAGCGGACCGCGGTAGGAAGGCCGAGGCCCCACCTCGTCGCCATGGGCTGCACGGGCGAAGACCATACCCCCCGGGGTATGCTCACGGTACTCGTAGACCGGAGGAGGATGGCAGTGGCCAGGACGGTAGCCGTGGACGTCGCGGCGGCGGCGCGCAGGGATGGGGCGATCGTGCTCGACGTGCGCGAGCCGCACGAGTACGTCACCGGACACGTGCCAGGGGCGCGGATGCTCCCTGTTGACCAGGTCCCTCGGCGCGTCCACGAGCTTCCGCGCGCCGAGCCTGTCTACGTCATCTGCCAGAGCGGCAACCGCAGCGCCTCGGTGTGCGAGCTCCTCGAGCGGCACGGCTTCGACGCCCGCAGCGTCATGGGGGGCACGTCCGCGTGGGTGGGGGCGGGGCACCCCGTCGTCCCGGGGCCACGAGGTTGAGGCTCGCACGCCGCCCGGGGCGGCGTGCGAGATGTTCAGGTCGGGCAGGTGTCCGGCTGCCGCAGCCGCTGGACCAGCCCCATGGCGGCCACCGCGACGCCCAGGCCGGCGGCGCCTGACGCGAGCAGTGCGGCCGCCACCGGGACGCTGAGCCCGGCCGCTACGGCGCACGGCGTGCACCCGAGCACCGGTCGCAGACCGACCGTGGGGACGTACCGCGCGAGGGTCGCCGCCCCCAGGGCGGCGACCACGACGAGCGCGACCCGGTCGGTGGCCGCCGCTGGGTGCAGTGCTGCGTAGCCCGCGGTCGCCAACACGGGTGCCAGGAGCACCCAGGCGATGGCGCGCCGACCGGGTCGGCCAACGCGGAGGAACGAGCGGTGCGCCGGGGCGCGTGTGAGGTCGGCGCGGTCGGCGGTCACAGGTCCTCCAGCTCGGTCAGGGCGTCCAGTCCCGCATCCGTGTACACCCGCCACGCCTCACCACGGTCGATGGCGCGTTGGGAGGTCCACTGCGCGCGGAGGTCGGCGAGCTCCTGCCCGGGGTCGCCGCCGCGGCGCAGGGCACGTCTGAGCTGGGCCAGCGCCGCAGCGCGACCCTCCCAGTGCTTCGCAGGGCGTGCCCGTGCCCCGTCGACGCGGCACATGGGACCGTCACCCACGGCGTCGGCGAGCCGGGTGCGCACCTCCGCCTCCCGCTCGGCGACGACCGTGGCCAGCCGGGCCGGGTCGGGGGTGTGCCCGGCCGGCCCGGCGGCGGGACCGCCCACCTCAGGCGTGGCTGTGGTCGTGCTGGGCCTCGTGCTCGGCCACCTGGCGGCGCACGTCGTCCATGTCGAGCCGCTCGGCCTGGCCGATGAGGTCCTCGAGCGCGGCGGCGGGCAGCGCGCCGGCGTCCGCGTACAGCAGGATGCCGTCGCGGAACACCATCAGGGTCGGGATCGAGGTGATCCCGAGACGGGCGGCGAGCTCCTGCTCGGCCTCGGTGTCGACCTTGGCGAACACGGCGTCCGGGTGGTCCTGGGAGGACTGCTCGAAGACCGGCGCGAAGCGCCGGCAGGGCGCGCACCACGCGGCCCAGAAGTCGACGAGGACGAGGCCCTCGCCCTCGATGGTGGATTCGAAGGTCTCGGCGGTCAGGGTGACGGTGGGCATGGTGCTCCTCAGTCGGTCGGAAATACCCTGGGGGGTATAACGCTACCCAGTGCGGAGTATTCCCCGTGGTCCGGAGGTCCCGACGCGCGTCCGGTCAGCTCAGAGGATGAGGCCAGACCGGCAGGTCGACGCGGTCCGTGCGGGCCGGTGTTGCGTGGGCGACGCCGTCCAGGACCGCCAGCCGGACCGCAGTCGCGGCAGCCGCCTGGAGCGCCACGAGGGACGCGACCCGCGCCGGCCGGTCGGACGGCAGCTCGAACCGGCCGGTCGCCAACGCGAAGACGGTGTCGCCATCCGCGAGCGTGTGCACAGGGTCGAGCGCACGGGCCAGGCCGTCGTGCGCCGCCGTCGCGGTCCGGGACGTCTCGGCGGGGTCGAGAGCGGCGTCGGTGACCACGACGGCGAGCGTCGTGTTGGTCTCCGAACCGGCCACCGCCCAGGGGGCCGCCTGCGGGGGTTCCCCGGTCCGGGGCAGCGGAGCCCCCGCCGCGTTGACGACGACCAGGGCACCCACCACGCACCCCCCGGCGATCCGGATCGAGGCCGTGCCGACGCCGCCCTTGAACTGCTGCCCCGCTATCGCCGCGCCCGTCCCGGCGCCCACCGAGCCGCGGGCCACCGCACCGTGCTCGGGTGCGGCACCGGCCGCCGCCGCCGCGTCGTAGCCCATCTGCTCGGTCGGGTGGTGGGCGAACACGCCGCCGCGGCCGAGGTCGAAGATCGCGGCCGCGGGGACGATCGGGACGACCTCCCCTGGGCGGTCAGAGACGGGGAAGCCACGGCCGTGCTCGGCGCACCACCGTTGGGCACCGTGTGCCGTCACGAGGCCGTAGGCACTGCCACCGGTCAGGACCACGGCGTCCACGGTGGCGACCAGGGTGCGAGGGTCCAGCGCGTCCGTCTCGTGCGTGCCGGGGCCGCCCCCGCGCACGTCGACGCCGCCGACGGTCCCCGGAGGCGGCAGGACGACCGTGACCCCCGTGAGCCAGCCGTCCGTGTCGCGCTGCACCTGCCCGACGCGCACGCCGGGGACGTCCGTGATGCTGCCGTGCACGTGCTCCATCGCATTACCGTGCCACGCCTGGCGGCGCGGCGGGAGACCTGTGCACCGTTCTCCTGGCCCGGTCGGTCGCGTGCGCCGACGACGCGGTCAACCGCTGCACGGCCGGTCGACGAGGCCCGGCCGTCTGGTCAAGCCTCGGGACCGTCGCCTACCCTGTGCCGCGAGGGGAGTACTCCCACGCACCGCTCCGGTCAGTACGGCGCACCCGCGCCCCGGTCGGCGGCCCGCCCGGCGGGTGGAGGAGACCTCGGACCCGTTCCGAGGGAGGACCCTGATCATGCACCACGTGTCGACCGCGCTCCTGTCCAGCGTCGCCGACCCAGGCCTGTGGGCCGCGTCGCTGGTGGCCGTCGTCGTGCTGGTGGCCGCCGACTTCCTGCTCACCCGCCGTCCGCACGCGGTCTCGATGCGCGAGGCAGCGGGATGGAGCGCCTTCTACCTGGCGCTCCCGTTGGCGTTCGGCGGCTTCCTCTGGGCGAGGTTCGGCTCGGCCACGGGGGTCGAGTACCTCACGGGCTACCTCGTCGAGAAGTCGTTGTCGGTGGACAACCTCTTCGTCTTCATGCTGCTGCTGTCGGCGTTCGCCGTGCCGGCGGTGCTGCAACAACGGGTGCTGCTGTTCGGGATCGTGGGTGCGCTGATGCTGCGCGGCGTGTTCATCGCCCTGGGCGCTGCCGCGCTGGCACGCCTGAGCTGGGCGTTCCTCGGGTTCGGCGTGGTGCTGCTGCTGACCGGGCTGCGCCTGCTGCGGGACCAGCGGCGGGGCGGCACGCACGAGGTCGACGTGTCGACGCTGCGGTCGGTGCGCCTGCTGCGTCGCCTGATGCCGGTGGCGGACGGCTACCGCGGCACGCGGATGACCGTCCTCGAGGACGGTCGGCGCGTCCTGACGCCGCTTGCGGTGGTCGTCGTCGCGGTGCTGGCCACCGACGTCGTGTTCGCCGTGGACTCGGTGCCCGCCGTGTACGGGATCACGGGCGACCCCTACCTGGTGTTCGCCACCAACGCGTTCGCCCTCCTGGGGCTGCGGGCTCTGTACTTCCTGCTCGCCGGCCTCCTGGCCCGGCTGGTGCACCTCGGCTACGGGTTGGCCGCGATCCTGGCCCTGATCGGGGTCAAGCTCGTGCTGCACTGGGCACACGGCCTCTGGCCCGCCGTCCCGACCATCCCCACGGTCACCTCTCTGGTGGCCGTTCTCGGGATCCTCGCTGTGGTCACGGTCACGAGCCTCGCGGTCACCCGTACGGGGCCGGCGGCACGGGAGCCGGGCCGGGCCTGAGGCTGCCGCGCGCAGCCGGTCCCGCGGCCTCAGGACGGCGGCTCGACGGGCTCCTGACCCCGCTCGATCTCGATCCCCGGGAACTCGACGTCGACCGGCTGCGCGAACCGTCGCCCGTTGACCTCGTCATGGCGCATGAAGGCCGGCGGCTCCACGTGCACGCGAAGCGTGTAGGTCCCGTCCGCGGGCAGGTCCCAGTTGCGGGCGTAGTGGTAGAGCATCGGGTGCCACACGAGCTCCTGGCGGTGCGGCCCGTGCTCGTGGCCGTCCGGGCCCACCAGGGTGGCGGTGACGTCGAGTCCGGGGACGAAGCGCCCGTCGGCGGCGTCACACACCACCACCTCGACGTGGGCGTTGCCCGCATCGGGGTTGTGCCAGACCAGGTCCGCGCCCTCGAGGTGGTACATGCCCTCGGCCTCCTCGATGGCATAGGCGACCAGGTAGTCCCCGGCCGTCGTGTGGCCACCTGCCTCGGCGACCTCGAGGGCCATGTGGTCCAGAGCCGCGCGGTAGGCATCACCCTGGAGGCGCGCCAGGCGGAGCTGGCGGGCGTCGGCCTCGGAGGTGTCGGGGTTCATCGGGGGTGTGTCGGGTCGCACCATGACCGTTCCTCTCTGCTCGCGAGTAGGTCCTCGTCGACTCTCGCGCGAAGGTCCGCGTGCCGCACCTCGGGCGAGTCGCACTGACGGAGCGGACAGGTCCCGATACCGCTGTGCCGGGCCGAGCCCGGCATGGTTCGATGGCGCCGGACCCATCCGGAGGAGTGCCGTGACCACCGTCCTGCTCGTCGCAGCCCTGCTCGCGGGCATCATCGTGCTCACCCCGTTGGCCGATCGCTGGCGCGTGCCGTTCCCGGTGCTGCTGACCGTCTTCGGCCTCCTGGTGCCCCTGGTTCCCGGAGTTCCGTCGCTCCGCGTGGAGCCGGACCTGATCCTCCCGCTCGTGCTGCCCCCGCTGCTCTTCGCGGCCACGCAGAAGGCCACGGCGCGGGACTTCCGCGAGAACGCCCGGCCGATCCTGGTCCTGGCCGTGGGCCTGACCACCGTGACGGCCGGGGTCGTCGCCGTCGTGGCGCACGCCATGGGACTCGGTTGGGGGCCTGCGTTCGTGCTCGGGGCGGTGGTGTCCCCGCCGGATCCGGTGGCCGCGACGGCTGTCGCGCGCCGGTTGCGGTTGCCCGGCCGCCTGGTGACGGTGCTCGAGGGCGAGGGCATGTTCAACGACGCCACAGCCCTCGTGCTGTACAAGGTCGCCGTCGGTGCGGTGATCGCGGGTGGTCTCTCCGGAGGTTCGCTCGCGCTGTCGCTGGTCCTTGCGGTCGTCGTCGGCGTAGGGGTGGGCCTGGCGGGTGGGGCGCTGGCCCAGGCCGCGCTGGCCCGGCTGCACCTGCCGGCGCCGGAGACCACCATCACGCTCGCGATGCCGTTCGGGGTGTACCTGCTGGCCGACCATCTCCAGGGTTCGGGCGTGCTGGCCGTGCTGGTGATGGGTCTGTACCTGCGAACGTTCAGCCACACCGCGTTGACGTCCGGGGGGTGGCTGCTGGGCCGGTCGGTGTGGCGGTACGCCGACTACATCATCACCAGCCTGGTGTTCGTCTTCATCGGCTTCGAGCTGACGGCCGTGCTCGAGACCGAACCGCTCGACGCGCGCGCCGTGTGGCTGGCGGCCGCGGTGGTGGGCACGTTGATCGCCGTCCGGTTCGGCTGGCTCTTCCCGGTGGTCGCCGCGTCCCGGTGGCGGCATCGGCGCAGGCCGGGGGAGGCGACCCCGGTGGGGGCCAGGGAGACCACGGTCACCGCCTGGGCCGGCATGCGCGGCGTCGTGACCGTGGCGACGGCGTTGGCTCTCCCGGCGACCGTCACGGCGGGCGACACCTTCCCCGACCGCCGTCTCATCGTGTTCGTGGGGCTGGGTACGGTGCTCGTGACGCTCGTGGCCCAGGGCCTGACCCTGGCTCCGCTCGTTCGGCTGCTCAAGGTGGGCAGCGACGTCGACGTGGTGCGCGAGTCGCGACGGTTGCGGCGGCGCGCCACCGCGGAGGCTCTGGAGATGCTGCGGTCCAGCACACCGGACGTGCCGGAGCGGGTGCGCGAGGCCGTCATCATGCAGTACCGGGGCTACCTGGCTGCCCAGGACGCGCTCGTGACCGCGCGGCACGGGGCCGACGACGACGAGGAGGACCCGGGGGACGAGCAAGCGGTGGACGACCTGCTGCGCCGTGCAGCGGAGGTCGAGCGCGAAGTCGTGATCCGGGCCCGCCGCCACGGTGAAGTCAGCCCGGAGGCGGCCGATGAGGTGCTCGACGACGTGGAGAGCCGTGCCGTGCGCGACTCCGGCTGAGGCCCGGCTACGCCCGCCGCAGTCGGGTCCCGAGCAGGTAGAGCTCGCAGCCGAGGCACACGCCGAAGGCGGCGTTGAGGAACGCCGCGGCGAGCGCCAGCGCGGCGCCGACGGTCAGTGCCATCGGCACACCCAGGAGGGCCAGGCCGAGGCCTGACGCCGTGACCAGCAGCCCGACGACCTGGGCGAATCGCGGGGGGCGCGGGTCCTCCCGCTCGGAGGCGGGGGTGAGGTGCGGAGCGACCAGGTGCCGGAAGACCAGCCCCAGGGGTGACCGGGCCGGACCGAGCGCCGCGCCGGCCACGAAGAGGGCCACCACGAACGCGAGCAGGGCGCGGCCCGCGGCGCGGTCGCCGAGCACCAGGACCGATGCGAGCAGGAGGCTCGTGACAACGGCGCCGACACGCGGTCCGCGCGGGTCGATCCCGGCGTGCGTCTGTCGCGGGGAGTTGTCAGCGCTGGGCACGGGCAGCCTCCCCGAGATCGCGCGTGCCGGAGGTGGCGAGCAGCGGTGCGACCGCCTGCCATGCCTGGTCGGCGGTGACTGCGCCCGACGCCCGGGCGACCACCGCCCCGGTGCCGTCGAGGACCAGCACCGTGGGTGAGCGCAGGACGTCGTGCCGACGGACGAGGTCGAGGTTGTCCTCGGCGCGGATCTCCCGATGGGCGAGCCCGGGGGTGCGCGCGGCGAGGTCGCCCAGGGTGGCGGCGACCTGGGGGCAGACGGCGCAGCGCTCGGCGGAGATCTGCAGGAGGGTGACGGCCGCGCCCGGCACGGCCTGGTGGGCGTCGGGCCAGGACGAGACGGCACGGCGGAAGCGGCCGTTCCGTCGGCGCAGCAGCAGGCCGACACCGGTGGCGACGGCAAGGGTGATGAGCACAGAGATCATGACGGTCCCAGGGTGGTGGAGGTGGTGGAGCCGGGGCGGTGCAGGGCGCTGCGCCCTCAGCAGCACCGACAGCAGGAGAGGGGCGCAGCACACGGCATTCGATCAGTCATGACCCCTCCTCCCCGGACGCACGTCGACCGTCGCCGGGACGCTAGACACCCGGCTCGCGCCGTGTCAATCGCGGTCCGCGCCTCGGGCGCCATGGCTGCTGCGGCAGCGCCGTCCTCGCAGCGCGCCCGATGGGCGGGGCTCATAGGTTGGACGCCGTGCCAGCACCGACCGCGTCCGTGGTGGCCGCGCCGGCGCGACGCCGTCGTGGCGGTCTGACGCTGCTCGGTCCTGCCTTCGTCGCGGCCGTCGCGTACGTCGACCCGGGGAACGTGGCCGCCAACCTGACCGCCGGTGCCAGGTACGGGTACCTGCTCGTGTGGGTGCTCGTGTGCGCCAACCTCATGGCGGTGCTCGTGCAGTACCTCTCCGCGAAGCTCGGCCTGGTGACCGGTGCGAGCCTTCCGGAGATCCTGGGACGGCGCCTGCCGCGTGCCGGACGTGTCGCGTTCTGGTTGCAGGCCGAGTCCGTGGCAGCTGCGACGGACCTGGCCGAGGTCATCGGCGGGGCGATCGCCCTCCAGCTGCTGTTCGGGGTGCCCCTCGTGGTCGGGGGACTCGTCGTCGGGCTCGTCTCGATGGCCGTGCTGGAGGTGCAGAGCCGCCGCGGGCAGCGCCCGTTCGAGGCGGTCGTCGTGGGCCTGCTGGCCGTGATCACCCTCGGCTTCGTGGCCGGGCTCGTCGTGAGCCCGGTGTCGGCGGATGTCGCCCGCGGGCTGGTGCCGCGGTTCGCGGGCACGCAGACGGTGCTCCTCGCGGCCTCGATGCTCGGCGCCACCGTGATGCCGCACGCGGTCTACCTGCACTCGAGCCTCTCCCGGGACCGCCACGGCCGGCCGGTCGGCGCCGACCGGCGCGTCGTGCTGCGCGCCACCCGGTGGGACGTGCTGCTGTCGCTGCTGCTGGCCGGCTCGGTGAACGTCGCCATGCTCGTCCTCGCCGCGTCCGGCCTGGCGGGGCGGGCCGGCACCGACACGATCGAGGGCGCCCACGCGGTGATCACCGACAGCCTCGGCCCGGTGATCGGTGTGCTGTTCGGGATCGGGTTGCTGGCCTCAGGCCTCGCCTCGACGTCGGTCGGGTGCTACGCCGGATCGACGATCATGGCCGGTCTGCTGCATGCCCGCGTGCCGCTGCTCGCCCGGCGTGCAGTCACCCTGGTGCCGGCCCTCGTCGTGCTCGCCCTCGGCGTCGACCCGACGTGGGCGCTCGTGCTGAGCCAGGTCTTCCTGTCGATCGGCATCCCGTTCGCGCTGGTCCCCTTGGTCCGCCTCACCGGCAGCCGCGCCGTGATGGGGCGCTTCGCCAACGGGCCGGTCCTCGCCGGGGCGGCGTGGGCCGTGGTCGGGGCCGTCGTCGCCCTCAATGTGGCGCTCGTGACGCTGACGGTGATGGGGCGAGCGTGACCGGATGCCGGACACGGGGTGACGCGCGGCCGCGAGACGTGATGGTCTTCGGCGCCATGACCTCCCGGGCCCGCGCCGTCGTCGCTCCCGCGACGTGTGCCGCCATGCCCGCGGTGGGCCCCCGCTGCTGCACGGGTATGCGAATGCTGCGGGGTGCGCGCCTCGCCTGAGCCGAGCGGTCGGCCGGTCGACGGGCGCGTGCCCGCCCCGCCACCGACGACCCGAGCAAGGAGCACCCCATGAGCACGACCACCCCGGAGCACGAGCTGACCCGCATCGTCGAGTCGACCGGTCAGGCGATCGACCGCGACGTCGCCGCAGCCCGCCTCACAGTCCTCGTGACCGGCCGAAGCACCGCCGGCGTCGCGACGGATCTCAGCGCCCGGGCGCACACCTGGCGGGTCGACGAGCCCGCCGCCCTCGGGGGCCAGGACGCCGCGGCGAACCCCGTGGAGGCGGCCCTCGGCGCCTTCCTGGCGTGCCAGACCGTCACCTACCGGTTCTGGGCCGCACGGCTGGGTATCAGGCTCGACGACGTCCGGCTCGAGGCCGAAGCAGACCTCGACGTCCGGGGCTTCTTCGGCCTCGACGAGTCCACGCGGCCGGGCTTCGGCGCCCTGCGGGTGCGGGTTCGCCTGGTCGGTCCCGAGACGGCCGAGCGCTACGCCGAGCTCCAGGCGGCCGTCGACGCCCACTGCCCGGTCCTCGACCTGTTCGCGAACCCGACGCCGGTCACCACGACGCTGATCACCGACTGAGCCCAGCCGTCGGGACGGCGCGGTCCGGTCACCGCGGCCCTGTCGTCCCGGCGTCTGCAGGCGCAGACTGGAGAGGTGACACAGGTTCGGCCGGCGGCGGTGGCCGGGCTCTTCTACCCGGCCGAGCCGAGCGCGCTCCGACGGGAGCTGGGTGCGATGCTCGCGGCGGCGGAACGGGTGCGGGACGCTTCTCGGTCGACCGCCAAGGCCTATGTCCTCCCGCACGCCGGCTACCAGTACTCGGGCTCCACGGCAGCGCTCGGGTACGCCGAGATCGCGGCGGCCCACGGCGTGGTGAACCGTGTGGTCCTGCTCGGGCCGACGCATCGGGTGGCGGTCGACGGACTGGCGCTGCCCGCGGCCGCAGCGTTCGCCACCCCGCTCGGGCAGGTGCGGGTGCGCGCCCTCGACCCTGAGCTCCTGGCGCAGGTGCCCCAGCTGCGGGTGAACGCCGGCACCCATGCGGCCGAGCACTCCCTGGAGGTGCACCTGCCGTTCCTGCAGACGGTGCTCGGTGACGTGGAGGTGCTCCCTCTGGCCGTCGGCCGCGCCTCGCCGCAGGAGGTCGCGGAGGTGCTCGACCTGGTCTGGGGCGGCGCGGAGACGCTCGTGGTGGTCAGCTCGGACCTGTCGCACTACCTGGACTACGAGCGTGCCGCGGCGGTGGACGCGGTGACGCTGGACCAGATCCTCGCCCTGGACTGGCGGGTCGACCCCGCCCGTGCCTGCGGAGCCGCGCCGCTGAACGGGCTGCTGCTTGCCGCGGCGCGGCACGGCCTGCGTGCGCGGCTCCTGGGAGCGTGCAGCTCCGGAGACACCGCGGGTGACCGTCGGAGGGTGGTGGGCTATGCCGCTGTGGCGTTCGACGCCGCCAGGGACGCCTGAGGACGACCCTCGCGAGCCGCGTCCCCTGCCGTCCCCGCAGGACCTGCGTGTGCTGCTGGGCACGGCGCGCCGCGCGGTGGCAGCGGCGGCGGGGCTCCGGCCGGGACCCGAACCTGACCCGACCACACTGCCCCCGGTCTGCTCGCAGACCTGGGCCTCGTTCGTGACCCTCACGCAGGCAGGGCGGCTGCGAGGCTGCATCGGTTCGCTCGAGCCGCGCCGCGCCCTCGTCGAGGACGTCGCGCAGAACGCTCGTGCCGCGGCCACGCGGGATCCCCGGTTCCCCCCGGTCGCACCCGAGGAGCTGGACGACCTCGAGATCGAGGTCTCCGTCCTGGGCCCCGTCGTGCCCCTGCCGGTCACCGGCCGCGCCGACGCGCTGGATCGCCTGCACCCCGGGATGGGTGCGGTGCTGCGGTACGGCGGGCGACGCGGGACCTTGCTGCCCCAGGTCTGGTCGCGTGTGGCCGGAGCCGAGGAGTTCCTCGACGTCCTGCTCGCCAAGGCCGGACTGCCGCCCGGATTCTGGAGCGAGCAGGTCGAGCTCGCCACGTACGGCGTCGTCGAGGTGAGGGAGGGGGAGACATGACAGTCGAGTCCGAGCACCCCGCCCGGTACTGGCACGCGCTCGCCGACGGGCGCGTCCAGTGCGACCTGTGCCCGCGTGAGTGCCGGCTGCGCGAGGGGCAGCGCGGGTTCTGCTTCGTGCGCAGGCGACTAGGCGATCAGATGGTGCTGACCACCTACGGGCGGTCCTCGGGGTTCTGCCTCGACCCGATCGAGAAGAAGCCGCTGGCGCACTTCTACCCGGGCACCAGCGTGCTGTCCTTCGGGACGGCCGGCTGCAACCTCGGTTGCCGGTTCTGTCAGAACTGGGACATCTCCAAGGCGAAGGAGACCGACAGGCTGGTGGACCAGGCGACCCCGGAGCAGATCGCCGAGGTCGCCAGCGCCACCGGGGCCCGCAGTGTGGCCTTCACGTACAACGATCCGGTGATCTTCACCGAGTACGCCGTGGATGTCGCGCACGCGTGCCGCGCGCGGGGGCTCGCGTCCGTCGCGGTCACCGCCGGGTACGTCAACCCGGAGGGGCGGAGCGACCTGTTCGGTGCGGTGGATGCCGCGAACGTCGATCTCAAGGGTTTCACGGACGACTTCTACCGGCGGATCACCGGCGGCCGGCTGGGACCCGTGCTGGACACGTTGAGGTACGTCCATCTCGAGACCGACGCGTGGCTCGAGATCACGACTCTGCTCATCGGCGGGCACAACGACTCGGACGCCGAGCTGCACGCGATGTTCGCCTGGGTGCGCGAGGAGCTCGGGCCCGACGTCCCGCACCACGTCACGGCGTTCCATCCGGACTGGCGCATGCTGGACGTGCCCCCCACTCCCGCCGCGACGCTGGTGCGGGCGCGGCAGATCGCCCTGGAGGAGGGTCTGCACTTCGTCTACACCGGCAACGTCGTCAACCCGTCCGGCGAGGTCACGGCCTGCACCGGCTGCGGGACGCCCCTCATCGCGCGGGACCGGTACCGGATCACGCGGTACCGGCTCACGCCGGACGGTCGCTGCCCGACGTGTGGGACGGCCCTGCCCGGCCGGTTCGGCCGGAGGGCGGGGGACTTCGGTCCGCGCCGCATCCCGGTCACCATCGCTCGGTGAACCCGGCTCGACGAGGCACGTAGGCTCGGACCATGCGGTGGGACGTGCGGCGACTCGCGCAACGAGCGGTCGGCGGGCCGCCGACCATCCCCGTGGCGGTGCGGGTCCGCGCCGGCGAGCTCGACCTGCCGACGGTGCACGGCGTCCTCGAGCTCGGCCTCCGGGTGGGCGAGGCGATGCTCTCCCTGGGCGCCGCCGCGGCCGACGTCACGACCATGATCCAGCGCGTCACCTCGGCGTTCGGGCTCGAGGGCGCCCAGGTCGACCTCACGTTCACGTCCATCACCGCGTCCTACGACCCCGGCTCCCTCGGGGTGCCGATCACGGTGATGCGCGTCGCGCGCATGCGCACGGTCGACTACGACCGGCTGGCCAAGGTGCTCGACCTCGCGGCGGACGTCACGACTCGGCGGGTTCCGATCTCCGAGGCGGCTGCCATCCTCGAGCGTGCGCACGACGACCTGGACGTGATCCTGCGCGCACCCCACCCGTACCGCCCGGCGCTCGTCACCCTCGTGCTCTCGGCGATGGCGGCCGCGGTCGCGCTGCTCCTCGGCGGTGGCCCCTGGGTGGCACTCGTCGCCGGGGCCACGACGGCGGTCATCGACCGGGTCGGTCGCCGCCTGGCACGGTGGGGTCTGCCGGCGTTCTTCCTCCAGGCCGTGGGCGCCGCGATCGCGACAGCGGTCGCGGTCCTGCTGCTGGTCCTCGTACCACGTCTGCCCGTCGAGCTGTCCGTGCTGCCGCCCTCGCTGGTCGTGGCGTCCGGCATCGTGGTTCTCCTCGCCGGCTTGTCCCTGGTCGGAGCCGCCGAGGACGCGCTCAGCGGGTTCCACGTGACGGCGAGCGGGCGGGTGTTCGAGGTCATGCTCCTGACGCTGGGCGTCGTGGTCGGCATCGGCGCCGTGCTGGACGTCTCGCGGCGGTTGGGGGTGGCGCTGGACGTGGTGCACGACCTGGGTGGTACTGCACCGTTCGTGCTGCAGATCGCGAGCGCGGCCGTGGTCGCCGGGGCCTGGGCCGTGGCCTCGTTCGCGCCGCCGCGCGCCGCGCTGGTGGCGGCGGCCGCCGGGGGTGGCGCATGGGCCGCCTTCGCCGTGCTGCGCTTCCTGCACGTGGGCCCCGCCGTCGCGAGTGCCGGTGCCGCGCTCCTGGTCGGCTTCGCCGCGGAGTCCTGGGGGCCGCGGCTCAGGGTTCCCTCGCTCGTGGCCTCGGCGTGCGGCATCGTGCCGTTGCTGCCGGGCCTGGCGATCTACCGGGGGCTCTTCCTGGTCGTGGACGACTCGAGCAGCCTCGGGGCAGGGGCTCAGGCGCTCCTCGGCGCAGCCATGATCGGCCTGGGGCTCGCGGCGGGGGTCACCCTCGGCGAGCTCGTCGCGGCCCCGGTACGTCGCGCCGCGTGGCGCAGACGGGCCGGACGGCCCGGCTGAGGGTGGGCGGTGGCGGGGGGACCCGCCACCGCCCACCGCGCCCCGGTCAGCTGCCGCGCAGGCCGGGCACGTGCTCCTTGACCTCGGCGAGCTTGCCCTTGACGCCCTTGGTGGCGAGCTGGACGCCCTCCGGGTCGCCCGACAGCACCGCCTTGGTGGTCTTCTTCAGCTGCTCCGGCTTCACGTGCGGGGGCAGCGGCGGGACCGTCGGGTCGGTCACGAACTCGAGCACCACAGGTCCGTCGGCCGCCAGGGCGCGGTCCCAGGCGGGTCCGACATCCTCGGGCCGCTCGACCTTGATGCCCTCGAAGCCCAGCAGCTTCGCGAACTCCGCAGCCGGTACGTAGGGCACCTTCTGGGTCGCCTCGTTAATCGGGTCACCGCCCAGGGCGCGCTGCTCGAACGAGACCTGGTTGAGGTCCTCGTTGACCAGCACGGCGAAGACCAGCGTCGGGTTCTGCGCCGTGAGCTGCTCCTGGTACCGCTTGACGGTGAGGAGCTCATTCATGCCGAGCATGCTGAACGCGCCGTCGCCGGCGAAGGCGATGACCGGGCGGTCCGGGTAGGCGAACTTGGCACCGATCGCGTACGGCACTCCGGGGAGCATGGTCGCCAAGGTCCCGGAGAGCGAGAACTGCTGTCCCTCGCGGGCGTGCACGTGCCTGGCCCACCAGTTGGTGGCCGAGCCGGAGTCGGACGTGGTGATCATGTTCCCGGGCGCGCGGCTGTCGAACTCGTGGAACACGAGCTGCGGGTTGACCGGGTCGGCGGACTGGTGGGCACGGTCGTCCAGGACCCGCCACCAGGTCGCGACCTCCTCCTCGATGCTGCGGCGCCAGGAGCGGTCCTCCTTGTGCTCGAGGAGGGGGAGCAGCGCATCGAGCGTGTCGGCTGCGTCCCCGACCAGGGAGACGTCGTTCGGGTATCGGACACCGATCATCTTCCCGTCGATGTCGATCTCCACGCACTTCGCCTGGCCCTCGGGGGGCAGCCACTCCGCGTACGGGAAGCTCGTCCCGATCATGAACAGGGTGTCGCAACCCATCACCATCTTGTGACTGGGCTCGGTGCCGAGCAGACCGATGCCGCCGGTGACGAACGGGAGGGTGTCGGGCAGCGCGTCCTTGCCGAGCAGCGCCTTGGCGACTCCGGCGCCCAGCAGGTCGGCGGCACGTTCCACCTGTCGTGAGGCCTTGGCAGCACCCTGGCCGATGAGGATCGCGACCCGCTCGCCCGCGTTGAGGACGTCGGCGGCCTGCTTGATGAGCGACTCGTCGGGGACGATGTGCGGCTTGTTCCACCCGATCGAGCTGAACACGCCGCCGTGCTTGCGGGGCGGGTCGGAGTACTCGGCCTCCTGCACGTCGTCCGGGACGATCACGACCGCCGGTCGACGCTCGGTGAGCGCGGACTTGATGGCCCGGTCCAGGACGACCCGCGCGTTCTCCGGCTCCATGACGGTACTCACGAAGCCCGCCGGGTCGCGGAACAGGGTCTGCAGGTCCACCTCCTGCTGGTAGTGCGCGCCGACGGTCATGCGCTTCTGCTGCCCGACGATGGCCAGGACCGGCTGGTGATCGAGCTTGGCGTCGTACAGACCGTTGATCAGGTGAGCGGCTCCCGGTCCGGACGTGGCGGTGCACACGCCCAGCTCGCCGGTGAACTTGGCGTGCGCGCACGCCATGAACGCGGCCATCTCCTCGTGGCGGGCCTGCACGAAGAACGGGTCGTCGTCGGCGCGGTCGTACGCGCCGAGGAAACCGTTGATCCCATCTCCGGGGTATCCGTACACGCGGTGCACACCCCACTCGGTGAGGCGTTCGAGCATGAAGTCAGCGACAGTGGGCACGCCGTCCTCCTCTGGGTCGATCGGACGCACCGCGCGGATCCCGGCCGGGATACGCGGTGCCTGCGGGCGCCGAGCTCAGACGCCTCGTACAGCTGCGTTCTTCCACGGTAGGCACAGATCCGCAGATCCACCTGTCGGGACGCGAAGGGGCAGGTCAGGTGAGCATCGAGCCGCGGAGCTCCTGGTCCGCGTCGGCGGGCAGGGACGACGCGAACTCCTCGTCCCGGCTCGTGACGTTGCGGGCAGCGGCCAGGTGGCCGCCCAGGAACCCGGCGGCGGCAGCGAGGCCACCGCCGGCCAGCGCGAGCACGACTCCTCGGCGGTGGTGGCCGTGTCCACGGGCCAGCCAGGACGCCCCGAACAGGGCCAGTGCCACGGTGTTGCCGGCGGCGTGCAGGGCCCCGACCCGTCCCGATGCGGGGTCGGTGTGGGTCCACTCCGCGAGTCCTGTGACCGAGGCGGGCACGGCGGCGAGGACACCGACCCCGATGAGCGTCCGTGCGGCGGGTCGGGCCTGGCGTCCACCGACCAGGTCCAGGATCGACGCCGAGGTCCACGCCCCCAGGGGCAGGTCCGTCAGGAAGGGGTGCGCCGCGTGCCCGGTGGGGGCCCCGAGCAGCATGGAGCGTCTCGACGGTGGGCTGGAGACCAGGTCGGCAAGCGGACCTAAAGCACTCGCGAGCCGTTCGAGCCGCTCATCCTCCTCCAGACGGCGGATCAGTCGGACGGCGAGGGGGCGGTCGTGCGCGATGGTCATGGCATCTTCCGTTCTGGGTGGGGTTCGGTGGACGTCGGCTGGTCAGGGCAGGGCCCAGCCGGACGGTGCGGCGAGCCGGTCGGCCTCTTCGGGGCCCCAGGTGTCGGGGTGGTAGACGATCGGAGCGGGCCGGTCGTCGCCGAGGACCGGGGCGAACGCGCGCCAGGCCTGCTCGAGCGCTACGGGGGTGGGGAACAGGCTGCGGTCGCCGCGCAGCACGTCGTCCAGCAACGACGCGTACGGGGGCAGGGGGTCGCCGCCGGACACGTCGTCGAGGTCCAGCCGCGCCGTGCCGAGCGCCAGAGCAGGCACCGGGCCGGGCCGCTTGACGGTGGTGGTGAGCTGGATGGCGCCGTCGCCGGCAAGGGACACGGTCAGCCTACCCGGGGCGACCTCGCCGCCCAGCAGCGTGTCGCGGCCGCGCCGGAGCACGAGCGTGACCTGCTGCGCGTCGGCAGCCATCCGCTTGCCCGTGCGGAGCAGGAAGGGCACGCCGCGCCAGCGGTCGTCGTCCACCCAGACCCTGGCCGCGACGTAGGTGTCCGTGTCGGACTCGTCCGCGACCGCGTCGAGGTCCCGGTACCCGTCGAACTGTCCCAGGACGACCTCGGCGGGATCGATCGGACGCAGGGCTGCCAGCACCTCCTCCCGCGCGGCGGCGAGGTGCTGTGCGTCCAGCACGTCCGGCGGTTCCATCGCCACCTCGGCGAGCACCTGGAACAGGTGGGTGACGAGCATGTCCAGCGCGGCGCCGGTGGCGTCGTAGAACTCGGCACGATCGGCGACGTCCAAGGTCTCGGGCACGTCGATCTGGACCTGCTCGACGTGCTCCCGGTCCCAGACGGTGGCGAACAGCTCGTTGGCCAGGCGCAGCACGTGCAGGTTCTGGGTGGCCTCCTTGCCGAGGAAGTGGTCGATGCGGAACACCTGATCCTCGTCCAGGACCTCGTGCACCGCGGCGTCGAGCTGCGCGAACGAGTCCGGTGACGTCCCGTACGGCTTCTCGTACACCACGCGGACCGTGCCGGGCCCCCGGTGCAACCCGTGTGCCGCCAGGGCGCGTGTCGTCCTGGCGAAGGCGGACGGTGGCACAGCGAGGTAGTGCACGACGTGCGGCGCGCCGCCGAGCTCCTCAGCGAGATCGTCGAGCAGCTCGGGCATCGCCCCGGGCTCGTCGCGGGTGACATCGGCCGTGAACCGCGCCCGCCGGACGACTGCTTCACGGGCGGGATGGTCGGCGAGCGTGTCGCGGACGATCTCGACGA
The DNA here is from genome assembly GCF_030586465.1 of Actinotalea lenta. Taxonomy (GTDB): domain Bacteria; phylum Actinomycetota; class Actinomycetes; order Actinomycetales; family Cellulomonadaceae; genus Actinotalea; species Actinotalea lenta. Next base: position 2,443,179 of record NZ_JAUQYP010000001.1, on the reverse strand, counting down.
AGTCCTCATCGGGCATGTCGGAACGTCCTGTTCCGAGCAGGGCCCAGTCCGGTGGCAGGAGATCCGCCTCGGCCAGGGCGGCGAGCGCCGGGAGGACGAATCTGCGGGAGAGGTCTCCGCGTGCCCCGTGCAGGACAAGGATCGCGGGCGGTCGTTCGGTGGGCATGTCCCTCCTCGAGTCGGCCTCGTCCAGTCTGCGGGCCGCCGACGTGATGCGCGCGGCGGCCGCTGGAGATGCGCGGGTCCCTCGAGCCTGCTCACGATGGGTGCCGACCACCGGAGGAGGAGCGATGTCCGACCGCCTCGAGCCCTACCGGGCGAAGCGGGACCCCGATCGCAGCGGCGAGCCACGCGGCTCGTCCCGGGGCTCGTCCGGATCCCGCTACGCCATCCAGCACCACGCGGCGTCGTCCGACCACTACGACCTGCGGCTCGAGCACGACGGCGTGCTGCTGTCCTGGGCGGTGCCCAAGGGGCCGTCGACCGATCCACGCGAGAAGCGTCTGGCCACCCGGACCGAGGACCACCCCGTGGACTACGCGGACTTCGAGGGCCGGATCCCCGAGGGCGAGTACGGCGCGGGGGAGGTGATCGTGTGGGACGCGGGGACGTGGCGCAGCACCACCCAGGACGACGACGGTGCGGTGTCGGTCGACGAGGCCCTGGGCCGCGGCCACCTGAGCTTCGAGGTCAGCGGCCGCAAGCTCACCGGGGGCTACACGTTGCAGCACCTGCGGGGCGACGACTGGTTGCTGATCAAGAAGGGGGACGACGGTTCTGACGCCCGTCGCAACCCCACGTCCACCGAACCGGAGTCGGTGCAGTCCGGCCTCACCGTGCAGGACATGGCCGATCGGATGGATCGGCAGGAGGGCGACGAGTGAGCGGCCCGCAGTTCGTCCAGCCGCAGCTCGCCACGCTCGTGCAGGACCCGGTCGAGGGTGACGAGTGGGTCTTCGAGCGCAAGCTCGACGGCGTCCGGTTGCAGGCCGTCAGGGATGGCGGCGACGTGCGCCTGTACACCCGGTCCGGGCACGACCGGTCGAGCACCTACCCCGAGGTGGTCGACGCCCTGGCCGCGCAGCGCAGCGACCGGTTCGTGCTGGACGGCGAGGTCGTCGCGTTCGAAGGGTCGGTGACGAGCTTCTCGCGCCTGCAGCAGCGCAGCGGGTTGCGCGACCCGGACGAGGCGCGCGCCAGCGGCGTCGCCGTGACCTTCTACGTGTTCGACATCCTGCACCTGGACGGTGAGGACTGTCGCGGGCGTCCCTTGCGCGAACGCAAGCAGCTCGCGCGTGACGCGTTGCGCTTCGACGACCCGCTGCGCCTGTGCGCCCACCGCAACGGTGCCGGGCCACAGCTGCTGGCCGACGCGTGCCGCCGGGGGTGGGAAGGGCTGATCGCCAAGCGTGCGGACCGCCCCTACCGGTCCGGTCGCAGCCGTGACTGGCTCAAGCTCAAGTGCGTCGCCGAGCAGGAGCTCGTGATCGGCGGGTTCACCGAGCCGCAGGGGAGCCGCACGGGCATCGGTGCCTTGCTGCTGGGCTACCAGGGCCAGGACGGGCTGCGCTACGCGGGCAGGGTGGGCACGGGGTTCGACGAGGCGACGTTGACGGAGCTGTCCGACGAGCTCGGTGGCCGCGAGCGCCCGACCTCACCGTTCACTGACGCGCCCGACGGTCCCGGAACGCACTGGGTCCGCCCCGACCTCGTCTGTCAGGTCGCCTTCACCGAGTGGACCTCGGGCGGACGCCTGCGACATCCCCGCTATCTCGGGCTGCGCGAGGACAAGCGGGCGCAGGACGTCGTCCGCGAGGTGCCGGAGGGGCACCCGTGAGCGCCCGGACGGTCGCCGGGCACCGGATCGAGGTGAGCCACCCGGACAAGCCGTTCTTCGAGGGTGTCACCAAGTCCGACGTCGTGGACTACTACGAGCGGATCGCCGACCGCCTGCTCCCGCACGTCGCAGGCCGGCCGCTGGTGCTGCGACGGTTCCCGGACGGGATCGGTGGCCAGGGCTTCTTCCAGAAGAACGTCCCGGCGTCGACGCCGGAGTGGATCGACCGGGTGGAGATCGCCACGCAGGACGGCGGCACCACCACCTACCCGGTGATCACCGACGCGGCCGGGCTGGTGCACGTCGCCGTCCAGGGGGCCATCGAGCTGCACACGCTGCTCGCGGCGGCGCAGGAACCCGCGCGTCCCGTGGAGGTCGTCTTCGACCTCGACCCCGCCGACGAGGACCTCGGCCCGGTCAGGCGCACGGCGGCGCGACTCCGTGACGTGCTCCAGGACGTCGGCGTGGAAGCGCGGGTCAAGTCCTCCGGTTCGCGCGGCCTGCACGTGGTGGTCGCGGTCGCGGACCGGGACGTGGACTTCGACGCCACCAAGCAGTTCGCGCGGTCGGTCGCCCGGGTGGTGGCGCGCGAAGGCGGCGTGACGCTCGAGCAGCGCAAGAGCGCGCGCCGCGGAGACCTCTTCCTCGACGTGCTGCGGAACGCGCCGGTCAACCACGCCGTGGCACCGTACTCGTTGCGCGCCCTGCCCGGCGCTCCCGTGGCGGTGCCGCTGGACTGGGACGAGGCACTGTCGTCACGGTTCGCCCCGCAGCGGGTGACGATCGGTTCGGTGTTCCGCCGGCTCGGCCAGCGGGCGGACCCGTGGGACCGGCGGGCGACGCCGGTGCGCGACCTCGGAGCGGCGATCCGTCGCGCGGACGAGCTGGCCGGGGCGCAGTGACGTGGACGCCCGGGTGGTGACCTAGGTCACTGTCCGGTGCGTTGCGGTGCTACGTACCGTCGGGACGTGAGACGGGTTCTCGCGGCGGTTGACGCCAGCCCCGTCGCGGCCGAGGTGATGCGTGCGGCCGTGGTGTTCGCCGACGTGCTCGGCGCGAGCCCGGAGGGCCTGCACGTGGCAGCCGAGCCCGACCCCGGGCTGGGGGCTCAGGCGGCCGCGACCGGCTTGCGGCTGGTGCATCGCCCGGGTGCGCCGCACGCGGTGATCCACCAGGCCATGTCGGAACCGGGCGTGGTGCTCGGTGTGCTCGGCACGTCCGGCGCCGGCGGTGCCCGGCAGCGTCCGGGGCGGGTCGCTCGGGCCGTCCTGGCCGGCGCCCCGGGTCCTGTGGTTGCCGTACCTCCCGGGTCGTTCCCGCAGGATCGTCGGCACGTGTGCCGGGCGGTCGTGCCGCTCGACGGGAGGGCGCGGGCCGCTGCGGCGGTGGAACCGATCGTCACGACTCTCGTCGATGCCGGTGTGGACGTCGTCCTCGTGCACGTGGTCGAGGACGTGGACCTGCTGCCCCTCGTGCGGGCGCACGCCGCGCGTCTGGGGCGCACCGCGCACCCCGGGCGACGCCAGGAAGCGGAGGTCCCACGCCGGCTGCACGTGACCCATGGCGACCCGGCCACGGTGATCCTGGACGCGTGCCTGGCCGAGGACGCGGAGCTGGTCGTGGTCGGCTGGGCGCAGGATCTCTCCGGGCGTCGCGCGGCGACCGTCCGCCATCTGCTCGCCGGCTCGCCCGTCCCGGTCCTGCTGGTGCCCGCGTCCTCGGTCGCGACGGACCTCCTGGCCTGGGAGGCCCACGGTGCCGCGGCCGGATCCACCTGAGGCGGGACCCGTGCGCATCGGCCTTGTCGCACCCCCGTTCGTCGAGGTCCCCCCCGAGCGCTACGGGGGCACCGAGGCCGTCGTGGACACCCTCGCCCGCGGCCTGCAGGAGGCCGGGCACGAGGTCCGGCTGTTCAGTCTGCGGTGCTCGAGGTGTCCGGTCCCGACCTCGTTCTGGTACGAGCGACCCGCGGAGCCGATGGGCGCAGCGAGCGCGGAAGCCGCGCACGTGGTGGCCGCCTATGCAGAGCTCGACGGCGTCGACGTGGTGCACGACCACTCGCTGCTCGGGCCGCTGGTCTTCGCCGGCCGCGCGCCGATGCCCGTCGTGACCACGTGCCACAACCCCTTCACGGCGGACCTCCGCCTCGTGTACCGGCAGGTCGCAGCCCACGCGGCCTTGGTTGCCGTGTCCTACGCGCAGCGTCGCAGCGCGCCGGAGCTGCCCGTCCTGCGGGTGATCCACCACGGCCTCGACCTCCGGGGCGTGCCGATCGGGTCCGGCTCGGGCGGGTACCTCGCGTTCCTCGGCCGGATGGGGCCGGACAAGGGGGCGGCCCGGGCGGCCCGGGTGGCCCGCGCGGCGGGGCTGCCACTGAGGATCGCCGCGAAGATGCGGGCACCGGACGAGGTCGGCTACTTCGAGACCGAGGTGTTGCCGCTGCTCGGAGACGGAGTGGAGTTCCTCGGGGAGGTCGATGCGGCGCAGCGAGCGGCGCTGCTGGCGGGAGCGGTCGCACTGGTCAACCCGATCCGATGGCCCGAGCCTTTCGGGCTCGCGATGATCGAGGCCTTGGCGACCGGCACGCCGGTCGTCGCCCTGGCCTACGGTTCGGCGCCGGAGGTCGTCCGGCACGGCGAGACGGGCTTCCTGTGCCACGACGAGGACGAGCTCGTGGTCGCCCTACGGCACATCGGCACGCTCGACCGCGCGGCCTGCCGTGCGGACGTCGAGGCCCGGTTCACCATGCAGCGCATGGTGGCGGACTACGTGCGGGTGTACGAGCAGGTCAGGCTCGGGGTCCCCGCGCGGCACCGCGCTCGAGCGGTGACGTGAGCGCGCCATGACCGCCGGTTGGGAGTACGAGGGTGGCCCGCCGCTGGTGGCCGACGCCGTGACCTTGGTCGACGGCACCACCTTCTGCCTGAGCGACGCCGCCGGGGACATCGCGCCGGGCACTGCGGCCGGCCTGTACGTGCGGGACACGCGGATCCTGTCGAGCTGGGCCCTCGAGGTGGACGGGCACCGCATCCAGCCCCTGGCGGTGCTGCCCGGCCAGGACGGCTTCAGCGCTGTGCACGTCGCGCGCACCCCGCCGCCGCCAGGACGGGCGGACAGCCCCCTGCTGGTCCTCGTGGACCGCAGGGTCGGAGAAGGTATGTGCGTCCAGGTGACGGTGCGGAACCTGGCGGCGCGCCCGACCACCTGCACCGTGAGGGTGCGGGTGGACGCGGACTTCGCCGACCTGTTCGAGGTGAAGGAAGGCGTGACCCGCGCCGCGGCCGTGGCGGTGCGTGCGGTGCGCGCCGACGGCCTCTGGTTGCAGGCACCCGACCGTCCACGACGCGCCCTGCGAGTCAGCGGGCAGGGAGCGTACGTCGGCCCGGACGGCCTGTCGTGGTCCCTCACCCTGGGGCCGCGCGAGCAGGTGTGCGTGGGCCTGGAGGCGGACGCGGTGATCGACGGGCAGCCGCTGTCCCCGAGCCACCGGTGCGGCAGCGCGGTGCACGAGTCCTGGCCGGCGGCACGGATGCGCTCCTGGCGGACGTCCACCGCGTCCATCGGGACTGCGGACCCGGGGCTTGCGCACACGCTGGAACGCAGCGTCGAGGACCTCGGCGCCCTCCAGATCGCCGACCCGGACGACCCGGACGTTGGCGTCGTGGCGGCCGGAGCGCCGTGGTACATGGCCCTGTTCGGTCGCGACAGTCTCCTGACGTCCCTCATGGCGCTCGTGCTCGACCAGGGTCTTGCGGTGTCCACCGTCCGGGCGCTCGCTGCACTGCAGGGAACCCGCACCGAGCCGCGCAGCGAGGAGGAGCCGGGGAAGATCCCGCACGAGACGCGCCACGGCCCGCGGGCCCGGGCGCGCGACGTGGGCGCCTACTACGGCTCCGTGGATGCCACGCCCCTGTTCGTCGTGGCGGTGGGTGAGCTCGTGCGGTTCGGGCTGGACGAGGCGCTGCTGGCCGAGCTGCTTCCCCACGTGGACCGGGCACTGGACTGGATGGTGAACCGAGGGGACCGGGACGGCGACGGGTTCGTGGAGTACTGCCGTGCGACACCGGCCGGGCTGCTGCACCAGGGCTGGAAGGACTCGTTCGACGCGATCACCTTCGCGGACGGCCGGCCCGCGGAGCCGCCGATCGCGCTGTGCGAGGTGCAGGGCTACGTGTACGCCGCGTTCCGGGCGCGGTCCGAGATGGCCGCGGTCCTGGGCGACGCGGCCGGAGCGCGTCGTTGGGACGAGCGGGCGGCACGGCTGCGAGAGGCCTTCGACGCTCGCTTCTGGCTCCCGGCTCGGGGCTACCTCGCTCTGGGGCTGGACGGCGCCAAACGTCCGATCGACGCGCTGACGTCGAACGCCGGACACTGCCTCTGGTCGGGGATCGTGCTGCCGGAACGGTCCGGGGCGCTCGCCGAGCAGCTCGTGGGCGCGCGCATGTTCACCGGGTGGGGAGTGCGGACCCTGGCCTCGGACATGGCGGCCTACAACCCGGTGAGCTACCACAACGGTTCCGTGTGGCCGCACGACAACGCGCTGCTCGCCGCGGGTCTGATGCGCTACGGGCACGTCGACGCAGCCCAGCGGGTGGCCATCGGCGTGCTCGAGGCCGCCGACGCGTTCGACGGGCGGCTCCCGGAGCTGTTCTGCGGCTTCGACCGTGAGGAGTTCGCCACCCCCGTGCCGTACCCGACATCCTGCTCGCCGCAGGCGTGGGCGTCGGCCGCTCCCTTGTCGTTGGTGCGCACTCTCATGCGACTGGAGCCGGCGGTGCCGCAGGGTCTGGTCCGGATCGACCCGGTGGTGCCGTGGCGCTACCTGCCGCTCGAGGTCGCGGACATGCCTCTCGCCGGCACCCGGGTGACGATCGGCGTGGACCCGGACGGTGCACACGTCGGGCACCTACCGCCGGGGATTCGCATCGAGGGCTGGTCAGGGGGAGCGCCGGGCGCCGGGCCGTAGTAGGACTGTCTGCGGCGACGCACCCGGCGGGCGGGTGCGCAGGTGGACGCCCGGCCGGGCGGGATCGGGAGGCGGGCATGTCGGACGCCCTGTCGCCCGACTCCCTGCTCGCGGTCAAGCTCGGCTTCGCCGTCGTCGTCGCCGCGGTCGGGTTGGTCGGCGCGCTGCTGCCGTGGGTGCTACGGCGGTGGTCAGCGGACGATCGCACGCTCGCACTCAGCGACTCGTTCGCGGGTGGGGTGCTGGGCGGGGCGGGCATGATCCACCTGCTCGGGGCGGGCATCGACACGTTCCATGCGGCGCTGCCGGGCGTGACGTACCCCCTCGCGCTGCTGGTGGCCGGGGTGGGCTTCCTCCTGATCCTGCTCATCGAGGCCGTCGTCGTGCCGGGGCACCCGGGCCACGACACCGCACCGGGGACAGGCGGTCCGGCAGGTCTGCAGCACGAGGTCGACCTGCACCCACCGACTGCCGGTTCTCGCTTCGGGCCGGTGATCCTGCTCGTGGTGCTCTCCGTGCACTCGGTGGTGCTGGGCCTGGCCCTGGGCGCGCAGAGTGCGTTGGCCGGCGCCCTCGTCGTGTTCGTGGCGATCATCGCCCACAAGGCCGCGGCGGGGGTTGCGCTCGGCGTGGGTTACCGGCGGGCGGGACTGACCCGCCGTGCGGCGATGCCGTGGTTGGCGTTCTTCTCGGGGATGACACCGCTGGGCATCGTGGTGGGCTCCGTGGTCGGCGCGGCGCTCACGGGGCGCACCGCGACGGTGTTCGAGGCCGTGTTCGACTCCTTGGGTGCGGGCACGTTCCTGTACATCGCTGCGCTGGACATCATCAAGACGGAGTTCGACGGTCCGCGGTTCCACGGGCAGAAGTGGCTGGCGGTCGCGGCGGGGTTCTCGGTCATGGCGCTGCTCGCGCTCTGGCTGTGAGCCTGCCCGGGTCCCTCCTTCCGGTGAGTTCCGGCGGGACGGCTGGGCAGCGGGGTCCTCGAGCCGTCAACCTGGACGGATGGGGATGATCCGGGCGGCGCGGTGAACGTCGGCGACGCGCTCGCGCCCTACACGTTGTCGACGCCGACGACCGTGGTGACCGACGCCGCGTGTCGGCCCCGGGCTCCCGAGGTGCTCGACCGGTTGCAGCGCGCGTTCTGCCTTGCACCGGAGGAGATCGAGGCGCTCGGCAAGGCCACGGCGTCGGTCGCGCCGCAGGCCCTGGTCGTCGCGTGGGGCATGGCTGCCCTCCTGGGTGGCGCGACCCCGGACACGCAGGGGTCGCTCGAACGGCTGCTGGCGTCGATGAGTCGGCGGGACCTGGACGTGGTGGCCGCGAGCCAGCGGGGTTCCGCCCTGGACGTCGCACGGCTCGTCGTGGCGGAGGCCGCGACGTGGTCGGGGTCGGCAGGTGTGGAGGCACCGGGCCTCGGGCGCATCCCGGGTGCTGCCGCGGGCGCGGCCGGCGCGGTGGTCGCCACCTGGGGCGACGAGCTCGACCCTGCGCATGTCCGCGCGCTCGAGGAGCCCTGGACGACCGCGGTCGACCCGGCACCGGGCGCGGTGGAGCGGGCGCTGGGCGAGCTGTGGGAGCCGGTCTCGCGAGCGCGGGACTGGGTGGCCGAGCGCGGGGCCGCGCCCCTCTCGGCACTCCGGTGGCGCCTCGGCGACTGGTCCATGGCCATGCACCGGGCCGCGGTGAGCGCGTGGCTGTCCGGACGGCTGGTCGAGCAGCTGCTCGCGACGGTGGTCGTCACGGTCCCCTTGGTCGGGGCGTGTGGCTCGGACAAGGTCCTGCTACGGGCGGCCCTGCCCGCCGCGCACGCACGCGCAGCCGCGGCCGTCTGTGCCGACGTCCTGGAGGAGGACGCGTTGCGGGTGCTCTGCCCAGTCGTGGGCTGAGCGCCCTCGAGTCGCGGCACGAGGCGCACGTCGCGGCCGGCCCCGCGGCGGGGCCGGCCGCACCAGGTCACTCGTCCTCGACGACCCGGCCGGGGGGTTCCTCGCCGGCGCCGCGCGAGTGCAGGACGTCGCCCACGAACAGGTCGTACAGGAAGACCCCGACGATCCCGCCGATCAGCGGGCCCACGATCGGTACCCAGAAGAAGGCGCTGAAGGAGCCCGGGACCGTCCCGGGCAGCGCCACGTCACCCCAGCCGGCCATCCACGCGAAGAGCCGCGGGCCGAAGTCACGCGCGGGGTTGATGGCGTACCCGGCGTTCGCACCGAAGGACATCCCGATCGCCGCCACGGCCAGGCCCACCATCAGCGGCCCGAGGTTCGCCTTCACCGCCGTGTTGCGCAGATCGACGAGCGCGACGACGAACATCACCAGGAACGCCGTCCCGACGATCTGGTCGACCAGTGGTCCGATCATCCCGCCGTGGAAGTAAGGTGCCGGGAAGGTCGCGAAGATCGAGAACGACGCGAGGCCGCCCGCCGAGTCCCGCGTGGCCCCGGAGGCCTGATTGAAGGCGTCGATCGCGTTGTGGTAGACGAGGTAGACGAGCGCTGCTCCCGCGAAGGCCCCCACGACCTGCGCCGCCCAGTAGGGCAGCACCTTGTACCACGGGAACTTGCGCCGGACGGCGAAGGCCAACGTGACGGCGGGGTTGATGTGGGCTCCGCTGACGCCACCGGCGACGTAGATGCCGAACGCCACGGCCAGGGCCCACCCCCACGTGATGAGCAGCCAGTCGCCGACGCCCTGGAAGATGACGGTCGGACCGGACGTTCGCCCGGACCCGGGCAGTCCCGCGACGGCCATCGCCACGACCCCGTCGCCGAACGCCAGGAGGACGAAGGTTCCCAGGAACTCGGCGAGCACCTCGCCCCAGGTCCCTCCCAGGCGCTTGATCGGGCTCCCATGACGCAGGGCAGTCCGTAGTGGTGTGATGTCGCTCATGACCAGACTCCGTTGACGCAGGTACTCCTTGCGCGTGGCGTGAGCCGGGTGTCGTGCCGAGCACCAGAACCCGCGAGGGGATCTCGAACGCGACGCCCGGGCGTCATGTCCGCGAGGCGGCAGGGATGGCGACGAGGGCACATCGGCGCGCGTCGTTGGAGGCGACGGGCCGTCCCGTGGGGCCGCGACCGAGCCGTGCACAGCTGCCACGATGGTGGCGCCCGCCTCGGACAGCGTGCCGCCGAGATGCGCCGTCGCACTCTCCGGGGCCGACGTGCCGACGTTACGCCTGGGTCCCCAAGACCGCGATGTGGCGAGCTCGGCGGAGAGGAACGTGCCGCGAGCTCGGCGGAGAGGAAGCCGTCGGCACGGGAGGTCGCCCGGGCGCTGACGCAGGCGCGCGTCACCTGCCGACGGACGCACTCCGAGCCAACTCGGTGCACGAGGGGGCTAGCGGTGGGAAATTCTCTCTGTTAGCCTCCTCAGAGGTACCGAACGAGCAAATTTCCGCCCTAGGTCGACGTTGGACGGTACCCCGCAGCCGGGTGATGGGCACTGTGCCTGGCCCCGAAGTCGATGGGAGTGCGCTTTGGACAAGAACGCGGTTATCGAGCTGGTGGCGCAGGTTCTCCCGGCGAGCCAGATCAACACGGCCGCCGATGACCTGTACGACGCCTCGGCCGATCGTTACAAGAAGTACGCGAAGGCAAGGAAGGTCCTCGACGTCCCGACGCCGGCGGCGATCGTCTACCCGAGGACGACCACCGAGGTTGCTCAGATCCTCACGATGTGCAACGAGCACGGGATCAACGTGATCCCACGAGCCGGCAAGACCGCCACCGAGGGTGGGCTGGAGAACTGGAAGGAGAACACCCTCGTCGTGGACGCTCGGGATCTGGACCGGATCCTCGAGATCGACGAGTACAACATGCAGGCGACGGTCGAGGCGGGGGTCACCCTGCAGAGGCTCGAGGACGAGGTGAACAAGCTCGGCCTGACGACCGGGCACTCGCCCCAGTCCAAGCCCGTCGCCAAGTACGGCGGCCTTGTCGCGACCCGCAGCATCGGTCAGTTCTCGACGCTCTACGGGGGGATCGAGGACATGGTCGTCGGGCTGGAGTGCGTGTTCCCCGACGGCCACGTCTCGCGGATCAAGAACGTGCCCCGCCGCGCGGGCGGCCCGGACATCCGCCACATCGCGATCGGCAACGAGGGCGCGCTCTGCTACATCACAGAGGTCACGGTCAAGCTCTTCCGGCACTTCCCCGAGAACAACGCCTTCTTCGGGTACCTCGTGGCAGACGTGGCCAGCGGGATCAAGGTGCTTCGCGAGGTCATGGCCAACGGCTACCGGCCCTCCGTCGCTCGCGTGTACTCCGAGGAGGACGCCCGCCAGCACTTCGAACACTTCTACAAGGGCCACTGCGTCCTGTTGTTCATGGCTGAGGGCACCAAGGGCATCGTGCAAGCCACCTCGGCCGGTATCGAGGAAGCTGTGGAGAAGTTCAGCGACGGCATCCTCGAGCCGGTCGACCCCCGCCACATCGCATCCTGGTTCGAGCATCTGAACTGGTCCCAGCAGGACATCGACGATGAGTTCCAGGAGATGGTCGACGGCGATTCCCACTCCGGGTTCACGACCGAGGTGTCGGCGGACTGGGCCACCATTCCTGTGCTGTATGACCGGGTGATCGAACGGGTGAGGTCGGAGTTCCCCAGAGCACATGACCTGACGATGCTGGGTGGTCACTCGTCCCACAGCTACGTCAACGGTACGAACATGTATTTCGTCTACAACTACGCGATCAACTGCGCACCCGAAGACGAGATGCGGGTCTACCACCACCCGATCCAGCGGATCATCGTCGAGGAGACGCTGAAGCTCGGCGGGTCGATGTGCCACCACCACGGAATCGGGAAGTTCCGGAATGAGTGGACCAAGGACGAGCACGGTTCGGCGTACTACATGCTTGACAAGCTCAAGCAGGCGTTCGATCCCCGTGGCGTGATGAACTTCGGCACCATTTTTTACCAGGAAGAGGGCGCTCGCTTCCAGCGCTGACGTCGACAAAGGAGTCGATTGGGATGAGCAAGGTCCGGCATTATCTTCAATTCGCTCTAGTCGTTTTGGCGGCGGGAGCCATCTATCCACTCGTGTACTTGCGTACCAACTATCAAGAATCCATCCTGGATGTTTTCGGGATCACGCTTCCACAACTGAACAACATCTACTCGATCCTCGGCATCGTGTTCGTCGCGGGCTACATCCCGAGTGGCTTCCTCAGTGACAAGTTCTCCGCCAAGAAGTTGTTGTCGATCTCGCTGGCCGGGACAGCGCTGGGCGGTTTCTGGTTCGCCCAGGTTCCGCACTTCAGCTTCGTCGTCGTCGTCTTCGCCATCTGGGGCGTCTTCAGCGTCTTCACGTTCTGGAGCGCCCACCTCAAGCTGGTGAAGCTGCTCAGCACCAAGGAGGAGGAAGGTCGCTTCTTCGGCATCCTCGATGGTGGCCGAGGCGTCGTCGAGGCAGTACTCGCGAGCGTGGCGCTGTTCATCTTCTCCCAGATCCTGGGAGGGAGCGTCGACCTCGGAGACAAGCGGGCTGCACTCGTCGCCGTCATCTACATGTACTCGGCGGTCCTGGCCGTGGTCGCGGTCCTGGTCTGGTTCCTCGTCGACGAGGACTCGAGCAAGAGCGGCGAGCGCGCTGAGAGCGAGCGGTTCCGCCTGGCGGACATCCCTGCGGTCCTCAAGAACAAGTACCTGTACGTCCACGGCGCGATCATCTTCTTGGGGTACGCCGTCTTCTGGACCGTCTACTACATCGGTGGCTTCCTCGAGACGAACATCAAGATCGATCCCGTCACGGTCGGCACCGTCACCGTGATCGTGCTGTGGATGCGCCCACTCGGCGGTGTCGTGGGCGGCATCCTCGCCGACAAGGTCGGCAAGACGAACACCATCATGATGGCGCTCGCGGGAGCGGCTGCAAGCCTTGTTGCGATCGCGGTCCTCCCGGCCACCATGGCCCCCAGCGTGTTCTTCGCCGGGGCTGTGGTCCTGGGCTTCTTCCTCTACGCGATCCGCGGGACCTACTGGTCCATCCTGGGCGACGACGGCTTCAAGGTCGTCGTCATGGGCAGCGCCATCGGCGTGATCTCCTTGATCGGGTACATGCCGGACATCCTGCTGCCGCAGTTCAACTCGTTCCTGTTCGACACCTTCGGCGACACCGGCGGCTACAACGCGTACTTCCTGTCCAGCGCAGCCTTGGCTCTGATCGGGATCGTGTTCGCCCTGGTCTACAAGGCACAGCACCGGGCGGCGGCGCGCGCGACAGCGCACGAGGCACCCGAAGCACTCCCGGTCGACGCGGAGTAGGCCGGAAATCCGCTCATGCGAATTGCGTGCATGCTGAAGCCCGTGCTCGATGTGGGGGAGCTTCGGTACAACCGCGATCGGAACGTCCTCGAGCGCGACCGAGCACGGCTCGTGCTGAACCCTGAGGATGCCACCGCCGTGGCCATGGCACTCGAGCTCAAACGAGCGGACCCCGCCGCCACCATCGAGGTTGTGAGCATGGCTCCGCGGCGAGCCATGCCACACCTCGAGGACCTCGTCCGCCGCGGTGTCGACCAGGCGACCCTGCTCACCGATCGGCGTCACGCAGGAAGCGATACCTGGGCGACGAGCAGGGTGCTGGCGCACCACCTCGCGACGCGCGACTTCGATCTCGTGTTGTGCGGCACCCACACCCTGGACAGCGGCACCGGTCAGGTACCGGCGCAGGTCGCCGAGGCCTTGGATCTTCCCCTCATGGCGGGGGTGGCCGAGCTCGTCGACCTGAACACCGAGGAGGGCTGGGCGGTGGTCGACGTGGACGCGGAGGACGTCGTGCTGCGGTTCCGCGTGGGGCTGCCCGCCGTTCTGGCCTTCCGGTACGCGCCCTCGCGGACGTTGCCTCCGATCGGGTACGGCGACCTGACCCGCGACGTCGCGGGCCAGGTCGCCGTCCTCGGGTTCGACGCCCTCGGGATGGACGAGTCCGAGCTAGGGCTGCGCGGCTCTCTGACCCAGGTTCGTCGGATCGAGACCGATGCGCTCGAGGCGAAGGACCCGATCCGGGTTCGGGCGGATCGTGAGGGCATCGACGAGGTCTTCCGCACGCTCGCCGAGAAGGGATTCCTCTGCCGGTGAAACGGGTGCTGGTGTACGTCGACGAGGACGCGGTCGAGGACTCGGTCAGCCTTCTCCAGGTCGGCCGGCAGATGTACGGCAGGCGAGGGTTCCGTTCCTTCGCGCTGGCTGTCGGGGGGCCGGCACCCGAGGCAGAGCGCCGGTTCGACCACGTCTTCCGGGCCAGGAGCGGCCCGGTGGCGAACCACGACTCCGCCACGCTGGCACGCCTGATCGAGTCACTGCATCGCACCCACGACTTCGATGCGATCGTGGTGCCGGCAACGCACTGGGGCCGGGTGATCGC
>NZ_JAUQYP010000001.1:2026980-2428904 GCF_030586465.1 Actinotalea lenta | reverse complement strand
CCACGCGCCGCGGCGCGCCTGCACGCCGGCCTCGTGGCGGACGTGACCGGGGTCGGGCGCGACGCAGACGGCGTCTGGATGACCCGACCCGCTTGGAGCGGTCGCATCCGGGCCACGATCGCCTGCCGGGGGGATGGTCCGGTGATGATGAGCGTGCGGCCGCGAGCGTTCACCGATGCCGATCCGGTGGCCACGACTGCCGAACTCATCGACGTGGACGTCGACGACGACCCCCACCCGCGCGTGCGGTTGATCAGCCGTCAGACCAAGGCGGCGGGGCGGGACATCCGCGACAGCGAGGTGCTGGTCGCCGGCGGCGCAGGGATCGCCGGGGACCTCGACCTCCTCGACCGCCTCGCCGTCGCCCTGGGCGGGGCGGTGGCCGTGAGCCGGCGACCCGTCGACATGGGCCTGGCTCCACGGGCCATCCAGGTCGGCCAGTCGGGCAAGACGGTGCGCCCCCGCCTGTACGTGGCCATCGGCATCTCCGGCGCCTCCCCCCATCTCGCCGGCATCCGGGGCGCCGAGTACGTCGTCTCGGTCAACAAGGACCGCAGCGCCCCGATCTGCAGTGTCTCCGACATCGCCGTCGAAGGAGACGGGCGAGTCTTCATCGAAGGGCTGCTCGAACGCATCGCCGCAACCCGAACGCACACACAAGGAGATGGGTCATGAATGTGACGGATTTCACGATGGACATGTTTTCCCTGGCGGGCAAGAACGCGATCGTCACCGGTGGCAACACGGGTCTGGGTCAGGCCTTCTCCGTGGCGCTTGCCAAGGCGGGCGCCAACGTACTCACCGTCAGCATGGTTGCCGAGGACGGTGAGACCCAGCAGTGGGTCGAGGACTGTGGTGGCGAGTACCTGCACCTGGACTCGGACATCACGGCCGACGGCGAGTGCCGGCGGGCCGTGGACACCTGTGTGACGGCCTGGGGGAGCGTCGATGTCCTGGTCAACTGCGCGGGGATCTCGATCAACATCGAGGACGTGACGCAGTTCACCCGCAGGGAGTGGGACAAGATGGTCGGGGTCAACCTGACGGCCGCCTTCGAGATGACCCACGAAGCCGCGAAGCACATGATCAAGCAGCGCAGGGGCAAGATCATCAACATCGGCTCGCTCTACTCGTTCCTGGGCGGCCAGTGGTCGCCGGCCTACGCGGCCACCAAGCACGGGATCGTCGGCCTGACCAAGGCCATGTGTGACGAGCTGGCGCAGTTCGACGTCCAGGTGAACGCCATCGCGCCCGGGTACTTCAGCACCAAGCTCACGGAGAAGACTCGCAACGACCCGGAGCGGAATGCCGCGATCCTGTCGCACATCCCGGCCAACCGGTGGGGCTGGACGGCCGACCTCATGGGCGCCTGCGTCTTCCTGGCCAGCGACGCGTCGAACTACGTCAACGGCACTGTCCTGACCGTGGACGGCGGCTACCTGATGCGCTGAGCCCCGGCGGGACGACACGTCCCCTCCCTCGACCACCTTCAATGCCCAGACGAAAGGCCCCGGTGACCAGCATGCGGGACGTGTACTTCCTCGGTGTCGACAGCGGCACCCAGAGCACCAAGGTGTCGTTGATCAACCAGAGCGGCGAAGTCCTCCTCAGTGCGAGCGAGTCCCTCAGGCCGATGGTGTCCCGGCAGCGGGGTTGGGTCGAGCATCCCGAGGACGACTTGTGGGACAGCGCCAAGGCCGCCCTCACGAAGCTCATGGCTTCCTTCACCGGGGACGTGTCCGCCATCAAGGGGATCGGCCTGTGCTCGATCCGGTGCTGCCGTGTCTTCCTCAAGAAGGACGGTTCCCTCGCGGCACCGGTGATGAGCTGGATGGACGTTCGGGCGTACGAGCCGTTCGAGGACGATCCGGACATCGGCTACACCGGGTCGACCTCGGGCTACTTGACCTTCCGGCTCACCGGCGAGCTGAAGGACACCATCGCGAACTCCTACCAGTACCAGTTCCCGGTCGACACAGACACCTGGACGTGGTCCGAGGACCCTGAGGTCCAGGCGACGTTCGGGATCCCGAGGGCCAAGCTCCTGGACATGGGTCTGCCCGGCGACGTCCTCGGGCGCGTGTCCGCAGCTGCTGCGCGCGAGACCGGACTGCCGGAAGGCCTTCCCGTGGTCGCCACCGCGAACGACAAGGCCGTGGAGGCCCTCGGGTCGGGGCTCATCGAGCCCCGCGTCGCGCTCCTGTCCCTGGGCACGTACATCACGTCCATGCTCTCCGGCGAGGAGAACCTGCCGGACGGCACCACCTACTTCACCAACCTGTCGTCCATCCCGCATCGCTACCTGTACGAGAGCACGGGCATCCGCGGGGGCATGTGGCACATCTCGTGGTTCAAGAGCGTCATCGGCGAGGATTTCGAACGCAGCGCGCGCGAATCAGGTCGGACGGTGGAGGAGGTCCTCGAGGTCGAGGCTGCCAAGGTTCCCGCCGGATCGGACGGACTCCTGACGCTTCCCGACTGGCTCGCCCCCGCGAGCCAGCTGTACCAGAAGGGCGTCATGATCGGCTTCGATCAGAGGCATACCCGGGGGCACATGTACCGGTCCATCATGGAAGCCCTGGCGATGCGCATGAAGAACAACCTCGATGACATGGTCGGCGACGTCGGGACCGTCCCGGAGAAGCTGATCGTGTGCGGTGGTGGCTCGAACAGCCCGTTGTTCATGCAGATCGTCAGCGACGTCTTCGGGATCCGGACGGTACGCAACAGGGTCAACGGGGCGGCGGGTCTCGGGGCTGCCATCAGCGTCGCGGTGGCGACCGGCGTGTACGACGACTTCCCCCAGGCAGTCGCCGCCATGGTGCACGAGCAGGACGAGTACAACCCGAT
Source organism: Actinotalea lenta (assembly GCF_030586465.1). Lineage (GTDB taxonomy): Bacteria > Actinomycetota > Actinomycetes > Actinomycetales > Cellulomonadaceae > Actinotalea > Actinotalea lenta. The sequence continues at coordinate 2,426,054 of NZ_JAUQYP010000001.1, read as the reverse complement.
CCCGTCGAACCGCAGGGTCTACGAGGCCATCAACACGGGGGTCTACCGGGATCTCGTCCCGATGCTCGAGGGGACTCTCATGCAGATGCACGAGGCAGTCGAGGCGGCCCAGGAGTAGGAGGCGCGCTCCCGGCGAGGACGCCTACCACGAGGCTCGGACCGAGCGCGTGGAAGGCGCGATCGACGTCACGCCGAGGCGTCACCGGCCGGCTCCCGACCGCGGAGCCGGCCGTGCGAGCTGAGCTGGCCGCCACCACGTCATCCCTTGGCCGCCGGTCCGAGCTGCCGCAGCCTGCTGATCACTTCTTCGAGGAAGATGAAGAAGACCGTTCGAGTCTTCTCATACGGCTCGAGGGCGTCGGGCTGCTTGTGGTCGCTCAGGACGAGGTAATGGCTGGACGTCTCGAGGAGCTGGGGGTTGAACTCCTCGGACACGATCACCACGTCTGCGCCGTTGGCCCTGGCATCGAGTGCAAGGTCGCCGAAGGATCGGAACTGGCCGGTCGTCGTCAGGATGATGAGAAGGCTGGTCGCGTCCAGCAGGCTGCGCGCCGATTGCTCGTCCGGAGCGGTGGTGACGAAAGCGCTCGAGCACAGATGCAGCTTGTACTCGAAGTAGCGGGCACAGATCAGGGACGGCCCGTAGCCGAACAGGGTGATCTTCTGGTGCCGCTGGATCAGGCGGGCAAACTCATCGACCGCGGCGATGTCGAAATCGTCGATGACCTTCTTGAGGCGCTCGAGCTCGGCGAGGGCCGGCTTGAGGGGCTGCTCCCCGGTCGAGAGGACGTGCAGGAAATCCTTGTACCCGCTGAACCCCGCTTTTCGCACTGCCCTGGAGACCTGAGACATCGAGCAGCCGCAGATCTCCGCCGCCTCCCGGATCCGCAGCGACGGATTGCGCTTCCCTTCGGTCAGGAGCTGGTCGACGATCCGCTGGTCCACGGGGTTCAGCTTCGTCGTGTCGAGGTTGAGCATGACTCCTCCGGTCAGCACCGCCGTTGCCATTCGCCTTGAACCGGCGATTGTCGGCTACCAGTCGTTCGCCGTTCGTTCCGTGGCAGATCGAGCACCGTGGCTTCATCCTGCCGTGGCGTAGTAGCAGGATAGAGGTCCCGCCGTGGGCGTGTTCGCGGTGCGAAACCCGGCGCGAGTCCGCTGATATCAGGGTTACCGGATTGCCGTGTGATGGAGACTGGGCACATGACGCGGGTGTGCCGGGGTGGATGAGCGCGCCGGCCGATGGCCGTCCGGGGTGACGGGGCGATCTGCCCGCCGCAGACGGGCGGCCGTCGCGGGCCGCGCCGAACCGGTCCCCTTCCAACGAGACGCGGCTGTGGAGATGATCTCCACGTCCCTGCTCGACGTCCTGGTCATCGGTGGTGGGATCACCGGGGTCAGTGTGGCGCTGGACGCCGCCATGCGAGGGCTTCGGGTCGGACTCGTCGAACGGGATGACTTCGCGTCCGGGACGTCGTCCGCGTCGTCGAAGATGGTCCATGGTGGCTTGCGCTACATCGAGCAGAGAGAGTTCCGGATCGTCTACCACTCCCTGCTCGAGCGACAGCGGATGTACGAGCGTGCTCCCCACCTGGTTCGTCGGTTGCCGTTCCTGTTCCCGGTGCGCCGGGAGGCCGGCCCCCTCGGGCTCCGGATGGCGAAGGGGTTCGAAGGGCTGCTGGTCGCCTACGACGCGGCGGGCGGCTGGCGCATCGGTCGGCTCCACCGCCGTCTCGGCCCGGACGAGACCCTCGCGCACTGTCCGACGTTGCAGCCCGACGGACTGCGCGGCGGCCTCCTGTTCTTCGACACCCGGACCGACGACGCCCGCCTGACGCTGAGCGTCGCCCGAACCGCCGCACACGAGGGTGCGATGCTCGCCAACCACTGCGAGGTGTCCGGGCTGGAGGACTACGTGCCGAGCCGACCGCGCGTGGTCCACCTGACGGTGCGCCATGCCGACGGCAGCACCAGCCGGCGCACGGCACGCGCGCGCGTGGTGGTGAACGCGACGGGCGTGTGGAGCGACGAGGTGAACGCACTCAGCGGCGGCGCCCGGCCGCAGCGGATCCGGCCCGCCAAGGGCGTCCACGTGGTTGTCCCGTGGGAACGGGTGCGGAGCCAGTCCGGGCTCGTCTTCCCGATGCTGGGTGGGCTGCGAGGAAGGGGCGGGCGGGGGTTCGTCGTCCGTTGGGGGGACTACGCCTACCTCGGCACGACGGACACCGCCTACCAGGGCGATCTCGACGATCCGCGATGTGAGCGGCACGAGGCAGAGCTTCTGCTCGAGTCGCTCAACGGGGTGCTCACCACCGACCTGAGCCTCGCCGACGTGACGGGAACCTGGGCAGGGTTGCGGCCGCTCATCGACACCGGGAAGGGCGACACCGCTGAGCTCAGCCGCGAGCACGACATCGTCGTCGCGAACGGCATCATCACGGTCGCCGGTGGAAAGCTCACGACGTCGCGCTCCATGGCCGAGCAGGTCGTCGACCGGGCCTGCACGCTCCTGGAGATCCGTCGGCCTTGCCGGACCTCGCACTCATCGCTGGTCGGTGGGGCCGGCTTCGACGCCGAGGCCGTCGAGGCGACCGGCGGTGTCTTCGCGCACCTGTCAGGGCGCTACGGCACCGAGGCCCGGTTCGTGCAGGACATCAGCGCGGCGGATTCGGCCATGGCTGAGCCCATCGCCCGGGGGTTGCCCTACATCTGGGCGGAAGCGGTCTTCGCCGTGCGTCATGAGATGGCCGCGACAGTCTTCGACGTGCTCTCGCGCCGGATCCCGGCGCGCCTGCTCAACTCGGCTGCGGCCGCTGCTGCGGCCCCTGAGGTAGGACGACTGCTTGCGAGCGAGCTGGGTGTCCCGGACGAGGAGATCGCCCGGCAGGTGGACGAGTTCCTCGACGACGTGGAACGCGAGCACCGTGAACTGCGGGCAGCGTCGGACTGAGTGGACCGCTGCGTGTGACGTAGGCCCACCGAGACCCCAGGCATCGGCGTCAGCACGGGCCAGCGGGGCTGCGGTCCGGTGGACGGTGCCGCGCCGCACCGAGAGGGCCGGGTGCGGTCTTCAGGCGCGATGACGAAAGCCCCAGGCCGCTGACCTGGGGCTTTGCTGGTGGGCGATACTGGGATCGAACCAGTGACCTCTTCCGTGTCAGGGAAGCGCGCTCCCGCTGCGCCAATCGCCCGGGGACCTGCAGGATACTGCTCTGCGAGGTGGAGACGGGATTCGAACCCGTGTATACGGCTTTGCAGGCCGCTGCCTCGCCTCTCGGCCACTCCACCGATGAGGCCTGCGTCCACGAGGTGGATGTCGCCTCCGAGCGGACGACGGGACTCGAACCCGCGACCCTCACCTTGGCAAGGTGATGCTCTACCAACTGAGCCACGTCCGCGCTGCACCTCGCCTGGGGCGTTGTGCGCATCGGGAACTGTAGTCGACGTCCTCGCCGGGAGTCCAACTCGGCGCTCGCTACGGTGTGGCGATGACCCGAACGGTGCTCGAGGCGGGTGGCGACGGCTGGGCGGTGTTCGGGGGGCGCCGGGCGCATCAGGTGGTGGACCACGTCGACCTGCGCCTCGACCGGGTGACCGAGGGATTCTGGGCCGTGGTCGCGGAGTTCGAGGGTCCGGCCCGTGCGTGGCGCTTCGCGGAGGTCGAGAGGTACCGCGCGCCGGGGGGCCCGCCCATGTGGCGGGGCCCGCGGGCGGGGGAGTGGACCACATCGCTCGACCGGGCCGCCTACGTCGAAGGTGTGCGGGCGGTCCGGCGCGCGATCCGGGACGGGGACGTGTACCAGGTGAACCTCTGTCGCGTGCTGAGCGCTCCGCTGGCGCCCGCAGCCGGCGAGCCGGACGCGGCCGCCCTCGCCGCCCGGCTGTCCGCGGGTAATCCTGCGCCGTACTCGGGTGCGCTCCACGTGCCGGGCGGCGGCGACCACCCGGCGGTGTGGATCGTCACCGCGTCGCCGGAGCTGTTCCTGCGGATCGGGGACGGCTGGATCACCTCGGGTCCGATCAAGGGCACCGCCGCGACGATCGAGGGGTTGACGGCCAAGGACGCCGCGGAGAACGTGATGATCGCGGACATGGTGCGCAACGACCTGCAGCGGGTGTGCCTACCCGGCACGGTGGAGGTGACCCGGCTGCTGGAGGTGGAGCCGCACCCCGGCCTGGTGCACCTGGTCACGACGGTGCGTGGGGCGCTGACGGACGCGACCTGGCCGGCCGTGCTCAGGGCGACGTTCCCGCCGGCCTCGGTGTCCGGCGCTCCCAAGCACGCCGCACTCGACCTCATCGCCAGCCTCGAGCCGGTCCCGCGCGGCCCGTACTGCGGTGCGGTCGGCTGGATCGACGCCGACGAGCGCCGGGCTGAGCTCGCGGTGGGCATCCGGACGTTCTGGTGGGCCCCGGAGGGTGGGGGGGTCCTCCGGTTCGGTACCGGAGCAGGGATCACCTGGGACTCGGACCCGGACGCGGAGTGGGCCGAGACCGAGCTCAAGGCCGCGCGGCTCGTCGGCCTCGCCAGCCGCTGACTCTGCGCGAGGATGGCACTCGGGGAAGGAGAGCAATGGACGAGATCGTGGTGTGGCTGGACGGGCGCCTGCGCGACCCCGAGGAGCCCGTGCTCAGCGCGGTCGACCACGGGATCACGGTGGGCGACGGGGTCTTCGAGACTTGTCAGGTGGTGGACGGGCAGGCCTTCGCACTGACGCGCCACCTCGCGCGGCTTACCCGTTCTGCTCGCGGCCTCGGCCTGGACGATCCCGACCTGGACGCGGTCCGTGCCGGGGTCTCGGCGGTCCTGGGGGAGCGTCCTGACCTGGGCCGCCTGCGGATCACCGTGACGGCCGGGATCGGGCCGCTGGGCTCCACGCGGACCCCGGGCCCCCAGACCGTCCTGGTGGTGGCAGGCCCGGTGCCGCCGCCGCACCCGATCCGCACCGTCAGGTCGCGCTGGGTGCGCAACGAGCGCTCCGCTGTCGCGGGGCTCAAGACCACGTCGTACGCGGAGAACGTCGTCGCCGTGGCTGAGGCGACCAAGGTCGGCGCCGACGAGGCATGGCTGGCGAACACGCGAGGCGAGCTGTGCGAGGGCACCGGCTCCAACGCGTTCGTCGAGCTCGACGGGCGACTGGTCACGCCGCCGCTGTCGAGTGGCTGCCTGGCGGGCATCACGCGGGCGCTGGTCCTGGAGTGGGCGGCGCAGGAAGGTTTGCCCGTCGGCGAGGAGGCCCTGCCCTGGGAGGTTCTGGACGAGGTCTCAGCGGGCCGGGCCGGACTGGCGCTGTGCGGCTCCATCCGCACCTTCGTGCCGGTCGTCGAGCTGGACGGCGTGCCGCTCGCCGCGACCCCGCTGATCGCGGAGGTCACGAGGATGTACGCCCGGCGCGCCGCGGAGCAGATCGACCCGTGACCTTCCGCGCGCCCGTCGACGGTCGGGGGCCCCGGGGCGGGGTCAGGCTTGCAGGAGCGAGGTGATGAGGCGGGAGATCTCGTCCTCCATGTGCGAGCTCTCCTGGCCGAAGGGCACGAGCTTGACGCTCGTGGAGATGAACTGGACGAAGGGCTCGGCCGGCCCTGCCAGGAGGGCGTCGCCCTCGACGCCGCTGAGCGAGATGAGCAGGTAGGTGGGGTCCTCGTCGCGCCACACCCGGACATCGCCGGTGCCGGCGGGGGACGCCGCATCGGCCAGGATCCCGTGCGCGAAGAGCTCGCGACCGATCAGCCAGGTCGACGTGGAGTGGGAACCGACGAAGTCGGCTCGCACGGTGTAAGGGTCCGCGGGGTCGAACGTGAGATCGGCGCGGATGGGCAGCACGCTGGCGTCGGGGAGCACCAGGTGCATGGGGACGGCGTCATGGACGGCGTGGGGGCTGTCGGCCATGTTGTCACCCCTCTCGGGTGGCTTCTGCGGACCCGAGGTCTGCGGCGGGGGAGCCGGATCTCGGTTTCGGCATTCTGTTGGGTACCGGGTAACATGCGGGTCGCGTCGTGCGGTTGAACCCTGACCGCCACGATGGGCGATTGGCTCAGTGGTAGAGCGCCTCGTTCACACCGAGGAGGTCACTGGTTCGAACCCAGTATCGCCCACCGACGGGGATCCCACCCATCCCCCGAACGGGGGCAATTGCCCGATTCGGGACCTCATTCGTTCCTCATCGGCCCAGGTCAGACTGTGATTATGGGACTTTCGGCTCACCCGATTGCAGCAGGGTGAAGTAGCGCAGGGGGTCACCCGGACGGAGCAAACCCCGCGCGTCGGATCCGCGGTGCCTGTCCAGGCATGGACGCCATCGCGCGAGAGCTCCTTTCGACCCTGTTCCCCCGGCATGCCCGGCCGGTCGCACCGCGGGGCCCCCGGCGCTCGGTAGCATCGAAGCGCCCGATCACCCGGAGGAGTCCTGTGTCCCAGATCACCCTGACCGTCGACGGCGCCGAGCAGCGGCTCGACGGTCCGGTCACCGGCGCGTCGCTGTACGCCGACCGTCGCGACGTCGTGGTCGTCCGTGTGGACGGCGAGCTGCGCGACCTCGCGGCCGAGGTTCCCGACGGTGCATCCGTCGAGGGTGTGGCGATCGACTCTCCCGACGGGCTCGCGGTGCTGCGGCACTCGACCGCGCACGTGCTCGCCCAGGCCGTCCAGCAGGTCAACCCGGACGCACGGCTGGGCATCGGGCCGCCCGTCACCGACGGCTTCTACTACGACTTCGACGTGAGCACCCCGTTCACGCCCGAGGACCTCAAGGCCCTGGAGAAGGCGATGCAGCGCATCGTCAAGGAGGGCCAGACCTTTCGCCGCTGGGACCTCTCGGAGGACCAGGCGCGGGCCGAGCTCGCCGCGGAGCCCTACAAGCTCGAGCTGATCGGCCTGAAGGGGACCCCGGGAAGTCACGAGGACGGCGCTGGGGTCGAGGTCGGGCTGGGTGGACTCTCGATCTACCAGAACCTGCGCCGGGACGGCTCGGTGGCCTGGCAGGACCTGTGCCGCGGCCCGCACCTGCCCTCCACCCGGCTGATCGGCAACGGCTTCCAGCTCACCAGGTCGGCCGCGGCGTACTGGCGGGGATCGGAGAAGAACCCCCAGCTCCAGCGCATCTACGGCACGGCGTGGCCCACCAAGGACGAGCTGCGCGCCTACCTGGACCGGGTCGCGGAGGCCGAGCGCCGAGACCACCGCCGGCTGGGCAACGAGCTGGACCTGTTCAGCTTCCCGGACGAGATCGGTTCCGGCCTGGCGGTCTTCCACCCGCGCGGCGGCATCGTGCGCATGGAGATGGAGGACTACGCGCGGCGCCGGCACGTCGAGGCCGGGTACTCGTTCGTCAACACCCCCCACATCACCAAGGCGAAGCTCTTCGAGACGTCCAAGCACCTGGAGTGGTACGCGGACGGGATGTACCCGCCCATGCACCTGGACGAGGAGCGGGACGCCGACGGCACGGTGCGGCGGGCGGGCCAGGACTACTACCTCAAGCCCATGAACTGCCCGATGCACAACCTCGTCTACTCCTCACGGGGTCGGTCCTACCGTGAGCTGCCGTTGCGGCTGTTCGAGTTCGGGACCGTGTACCGCTACGAGAAGTCCGGTGTCGTGCACGGGATGACCCGGGCCCGCGGCTTCACGCAGGACGACGCGCACATCTACTGCACGCGTGAGCAGATGCGCGACGAGCTCGGCTCGCTGCTCACGTTCGTGCTCCAGCTGCTGCGCGACTACGGCCTGGAGGAGTTCTACCTCGAGCTGTCCACCCGCGACCCGGAGAAGTCCGTGGGGGACGATGCGACCTGGGCGGAGGCGACCGAGACCCTGCGCGAGGTGGCCACGGCGTCCGGGCTGGACCTGGTCGACGACCCGGGCGGCGCGGCGTTCTACGGCCCCAAGATCTCCGTGCAGGCGAAGGACGCCATCGGGCGAACGTGGCAGCTGTCCACGATCCAGCTCGACTTCTTCGAGCCGGAGCTCTTCGAGCTGGAGTACACCGCGCCGGACGGGACGCGCCAGCGGCCGGTGATGATCCACCGAGCGCTGTTCGGGTCGATCGAGCGCTTCTTCGCGATCCTCGTGGAGCACTACGCGGGGGCCTTCCCGGCGTGGCTCGCGCCAGTGCAGGTGGTGGCCGTGCCGGTCGCCGAGCCCTTCAACGACTACCTGGCCGCGGTCGTCGAACGGCTGCGGGCAGAAGGGATCCGCGCCGAGCTCGACCTCTCCGACGACCGGTTCGGCAAGAAGATCCGCAACGCCTCCACGCAGAAGGTGCCGTTCACCCTCATCGCGGGCGGTGAGGACGTCGAGGCCGGCGCCGTGTCCTTCCGGTACCGCGACGGCGGCCAGGACAACCAGGTCCCGGTCGACGAGGCGGTGCAGCGCATCGTCGCGGCGGTGCGCACACGGGCCCAGGTCTGACCGTGGTCGACGACTCCAGCGGGCAGCCGGCCGACCCCGCCGAGGGCCTGGCCGGGACGCCGGACGGCTTCGAACGGCTCTGGACCCCGCACCGCATGGTCTACATCCAGGGTCAGGACAAGCCGGCTGGTCCCCAGGCGGAGCTGTGCCCGTTCTGCCGCGCGGCCGCCGCCGCGGACACCGACGGGCTGGTGGTCGCGCGCGGTGAGACCGTGTTCGCGCTCCTCAACCTGTACCCGTACAACTCCGGTCACCTCATGGTGGTGCCGGTGCGGCACGTCTCCGACGCCCTCGACCTCACCGAGGACGAGGCCGCCGAGCTGTCCGCGATGACGCGGACGGCGATCGGGGTGCTGCGCGACGTCATGGCGCCGCAGGGCTTCAACCTGGGCATGAACCTGGGCCAGGTCGCCGGGGCGGGCATCGCGGCTCACCTGCACCAGCACGTGGTGCCGCGCTGGACGGGGGACGCGAACTTCCTACCGATCGTGGGCCGGACCAAGGCGCTGCCCGAGCTGCTCGGCGACACGCGGGACCGTCTCGCGGCGGCCTGGCCGGGGCGGTGATCCGGTGCTGAGCAGGCTGCGTTCGTTCTTCACGGCCGTCCTCGGGCCGATCGCGCGGCTCCTGCTGCGGATGGGGGTGTCCCCCGACGTGGTGACGGTGGTCGGCACGCTCGGGGTGGTCGTGGCCGCCCTGACGCTGTTCCCGACCGGGCACCTGTTCGGCGGGACCATGGTGATCACGGTGTTCGTGTTCTCCGATCTGGTGGACGGCATCATGGCGCGCACTGCCGGCCGCTCGGGACGGTGGGGGGCCTTTCTGGACTCGACCCTGGACCGGTTCGCCGACGCCGCGATCTTCTGCGGCCTGCTCGTCCACCTCGAGCGCACGGGTGACACCGTCGGGGCTGCCTTCGCGTTGGCAGCTCTGGTGCTCGGTTCGATCGTCCCCTACGCGCGGGCCCGGGCCGAGGGCCTGGGGATGACGGCGCAGGTCGGGATCGCCGAACGGGCCGACCGGCTCGTGTCGGTGCTCGTGGCCACCGGCCTCGTCGGACTCGGTGTCACGCCGGTGCTGCTCGACGTCGTACTCGTCCTCCTGGCACTGGCGAGCGCGATCACGGTCGTCCAGCGCATGGCGACCGTGTACCGGCAGGCGACCGCGGGCTCGGGCGGGACGGAGAGCCGAGCGTGAACCTGGCCGCCCGCGGGCTCGTGGGAGCGGTGCACCTCGCCCCCCGCGTCCCCGAAGCCTTGGTCCGTGCGCTGGCCGCGGCGGGTGCGGACGCCGCGTGGCTGCGCCGCGGGCACGGGGTCCGGCGCCTCGAGGCCAACCTCGCGACGGTGCGGCCCGACCTGTCCCCCCGGCAGATCCGCTCGCTCAGCCGGGCAGGCATGCAGAACTACCTGCGCTACTACGCCGAGGCCTTCACTCTCGCCGGGCGCACCCCGGCTCAGATCGATGCCCGCGTCCGGGTCAGTGGCACCGAGGGGATCCTCGCGGAGACTGCCGCCGGTCGCTCGGTGGCCGTGGCGCTGGCGCACCAGGGCAACTGGGACCTGGCAGGAGCTTGGGCCACGAGGAACCTCGCGCCGATCACCACCGTGGCCGAACGGCTCGAGCCACCGGAGGTCTACGACGCGTTCTACGGGCTGCGCGGCGCGATCGGACTCCGCATCCTGCCTTTGGACAGCGGCCACGACGTGTTCCGGGAACTGGTCCGCACCGCTCATGCCGGGGGGTACCTGATCCCCTTGCTGGCGGACCGCGACCTGACCGAACGCGGCGTCGAGGTCGACCTCTGCGGCCGGCGCGCCCGGGTCGCGGCCGGACCTGCGGCGTTGTCCGTCGCCACGGGGGTGCCGCTGTACGCGGCAGCCCTGCGGCACGAGCGTCTGCACGGTGCACGGCGGCGCTCGGCGAGGAGTCGTTGGGGCCTGAGGATCGAGTTCACCCGCGTGGAGGCGCCCGCCGGCACGCCCCGGGCGGAGCTCGTCCGGGTGCTGACCCAGGGGTGGGTCGATGTGCTCGGAGCGGACATCGCCGCACACCCCGGCCACTGGCACATGCTCCAGCGGGTCTTCGTCGCGGACCTGGACGCCAGCAGGCTCCCGTCGGTCGATGGCGCGGGCGGGGGTGCGCGATGAAGATCGGGATCGTCTGCCCGTACTCGTTCGACGTGCCCGGCGGGGTCCAGTTCCACGTACGCGACCTCGCCGAGGCCCTGCAGCGGCTCGGTCACGAGGTGTCCGTCCTCGCCCCGGCGGACGACGAGACTCCTGTGCCCGACTACCTGGTGCCGGCCGGCCGGGCCGTGCCCGTCCGGTATAACGGCGCGGTCGCCCGGATGACGTTCGGCCCGGTCAGTGCCCGCCGGGTACGCCGGTGGCTCGCGGCAGGCGACTTCGACGTTCTGCACCTGCACGAGCCCGTGACGCCGAGTCTCGGGATGCTCGCCCTGTGGATCGCGTCGGGGCCCATCGTCGCGACGTTCCACACGGCTCTGCTGCGATCCCGGGCGCTGCAGATGGCCCACCCGATCGTGCGACCGAGCCTGGAGAAGATCTCGGCCCGGATCGCCGTGTCCGAGGACGCCCGACGCACGCTCGTCGAGCACGTCGGCGGTGACGCCGTGGTGATCCCGAACGGGGTCTATGTCGACACGTTCGCCGACGCCGCTCCCGACCCCCGCTGGACCGGGACCCCCGACGCTCCGACGATCGCCTTCCTCGGGCGCCTGGACGAGCCGCGCAAGGGCCTGCCCGTGCTGACCGGCGCCGTCGCGCCGGTGCTCGACCGGTACCCGGGGGCGCGGTTCCTCGTCGCAGGCCGCGGGGACGCGGGGGCCCAGGAGGCACGGCAGACGCTCGGACCCCTGGCCGGGTCCGTCGAGTTCCTGGGTGGCATCAGTGACGAGGAGAAGGCTCGGCTGCTGTCCTCGGTGGACGTGTACGTGGCGCCGCAGACGGGTGGCGAGAGCTTCGGGATCGTCCTGGTCGAGGCCATGAGCGCAGGTGCCGCGGTGGTGGCCAGCGACCTGGGGGCGTTCCGGCGTGTGCTCGACGACGGGCGTGCAGGGGTCACCTTCCGGGTCGGCGACTCCACCGACCTCGCCGCGACACTCCTTCGTGTCCTGGGGGACCCGGAGCTCCGGGCGCGGACCGTCGACCACGCCGCCCGGGCGGTGCGCCGGTACGACTGGTCGACGGTCACCGGCCAGGTGCTCGCGGTGTACGAGATGGTGATCGCAGGGGCGGGCACCAGGGTCGCGGAGGATCCCCGGTCGCGTCGCCCCGGAGAACCGACGTGACCTGGTCCGAGGTCACCGTCGCCATCACCGCCGCGCTCCTCGTGACGGTGTGGCTGGTCTGGGTGCAGGCCAGCCGGCTGGACCGGCTGCACCGCAAGGTGGGCTCCTCGCGAGCCGCGCTCGACAACCAGCTGGTCCGGCGGGCGTCGGCGGCGGCGGAGCTCGCGGCGAGCGGGCTGATGGACCCGGTGAGCTCGGTGCTCGTCGGGGAGGCGGCCTGGCGCGCGCTGCTGGCCGGTTCCGTCGACGCGGACGCGCCGGTCGGTGGTCTGGACGTGCACGTCCCCCTCGGCGACGCGGAGCACGCGGAACGGGACCTCGCGGAGTCTGAGCTGTCCGCGACCGTCCGCGCCGCCCTCGAGGAGCCGGACGAGGTCGCCGCGCTGCGGGCCGAACCCTACGGGGCGGAGCTCCTCGACGCGCTGCAGGCAGCCTGGTACCGCGTCACGCTGGCGCGCCGCTTCCACAACGAGGCGGTCGCCCAGACGCGGCGCGTCCGTCGCAAGGTCGTGGTGCGGGTCCTGCGCCTCCAGGGCCGCGCACCCCTCCCGGCGACCGTGGAGATCGACGATGCGATGCCCGACGCCCTCGGCGAGCATCGCTAGGATGGCAGGGCCCGAGCGGAGCCGTCGGGCTCCCCATCCCTTTCACATCGAGGTCTCATGAGCGACGACAACGGCCAGCTGATCGGCACCGCCAAGGTCAAGCGCGGCATGGCGGAGATGCTCAAGGGCGGCGTGATCATGGACGTGGTCACCCCCGAGCAGGCGAAGATCGCCGAGGACGCCGGTGCCGTGGCCGTGATGGCCCTGGAACGCGTTCCTGCCGACATCCGTGCCCAGGGCGGTGTCGCCAGGATGAGCGACCCAGACCTGATCCAGGGGATCGTGGACACGGTGTCGATCCCGGTGATGGCCAAGGCGCGCATCGGGCACTTCGTCGAGGCGCAGGTCCTGCAGAGCCTCGGAGTGGACTACGTGGACGAGTCGGAGGTGCTGACCCCGGCGGACTACGCCAACCACATCGACAAGTGGGCGTTCACCGTGCCGTTCGTGTGCGGTGCCACCAACCTGGGCGAGGCGTTGCGCCGTATCACCGAGGGCGCCGCGATGATCCGCTCCAAGGGCGAGGCCGGGACCGGCGACGTGTCGAACGCGACGACGCACATGCGGCAGATCCGGGCCGAGATCAAGCGGCTGACGTCGATGCCCGAGGACGAGCTGTTCGTGGCCGCCAAGGAGCTGCAGGCCCCGTACGAGCTGGTGGCAGAGGTCGCACGCACCGGGAAGCTCCCGGTGGTGCTGTTCACCGCGGGTGGCATCGCGACGCCTGCGGACGCCGCGATGATGATGCAGCTCGGCGCCGAGGGGGTGTTCGTCGGCTCCGGCATCTTCAAGTCCGGGGACCCCGCACGTCGCGCCGCGGCCATCGTCAAGGCCACGACCTTCTACGACGACCCCGCCGTGATCGCCGACGTGTCGCGGGGCCTCGGAGAGGCGATGGTCGGCATCAACGTCGAGGAGGTTCCCGAGCCGCACCGGCTGGCCGAGCGCGGCTGGTGACGGCGGCTGCGGGCCGGCCCGGCTTCCTGGGCCCGGACTGGACGCTCGGGGCGGACGGCCGTTGGCACCGTCGCGGTGCGCGCGTGCTGCTGCTGGACGAGCAGGATCGGCTCCTCCTGGCCAGGGGTCATGATGCGGACCGCCCGGAGCGCTCGTGGTGGTTCACGGTCGGTGGCGGTATCGACGAGGGGGAGTCGGCCCGGCAGGCCGCCGCTCGCGAGCTCTTCGAGGAGACGGGCCTGCGCCTGGACGCCGAACGGCTCGTGGGCCCGGTGCTGCGCCGCGCCGCCGTGTTCGACTTCTGGGCGCTCCCGGTGCGTCAGGACGAGGTGTTCTTCCTCGCCCGGATCGCCGACGCGCCCGAGCTGGTTGCCGACGGCTGGACCGCCATCGAGCGGGACTTCATGGACGAGCTGGCGTGGTGGGACCTCGACGACCTCGAGGCCCAGCATCTGGAGGTGTTCCCAGCACGGTTGCCGGCCGTGGTCCGTGGACTGCTGAACGGCTGGGACGGGGTGCTGCGCACGCTGCCGGACGGGGCCTGACGGCCGCGGTCAACCGGCTCGGCGGCGCCGTCGCCAGGCGATCCACCACCAGAAGATCCCTGCGGCCCCGCTGAGGACCCCCAGGAGGAGCACGGCGAGTGCCACGAGCGTGAGGGCGATCCCGCCCATCCCGCTCGAGGAGGCATCCTGGGCGGCGGCCAACGCCCGCACCCCGGTGCCGAGCAGCACAGCCGCCGCCGTCACCAGGGCGAGACCGGCCACCAGCAGCGCCGCTGCAGGCACCCACCACCGCGCCGTCACGTGACGGTCCGGCGCGGCCCGTCGAGCGCCTCGGCCTCGCCGCCGTCGAGGACCGCACGGAGCTGGCGTACGGCGTGCAGGACGTCACGGTGCGTGAGGTACGGCGCACCGACCCCGAGGCGCAGCAGGTCGGGCGCACGGAAGTCGCCCGTCACGCCACGTGCGATCAGCGCCTGGCTCATGCCGTAGGCCTGGGGGTGCGCGACTGACACGTGCGAGCCGCGCGCCTCCGGATCGCGTGGCGTCACCACCTCGACCTCGGGTGCCAGCTCGTCGAGCGCCTCGATGAGGAACCCTGTCAGCGACGACGACCGCCGTCGGACGTCGTCGATGTCGAGCCCGTCGAACACGCCCAGCGCGGCCTCGAGTGCGAGCAGCGACAGCATCGGCGGGGTGCCTCCGCGGGCCCGCGCCACGTCGTCGGCGAACCGGTGGGTCGGTTCCATCGCGAACGGCTCCGCATGACCGTGCCACGCGCGGATCGCGGGGACGTAGCCGGCCTGGTGGCGGTGGCCGACGTACGTGAACGCCGGGGCACCGGGACCGCCGTTGAGGTACTTGTAGCCACAGCCCACGGCGAGGTCGACCTCGTGGCGGTCGAGCTCGACCGGGACGGCCCCGGCGCTGTGCGAGAGGTCCCACACCGTGATCGCGCCGGCCCGGTGCGCCGCCCGCGTGACGGTGGGGAGGTCCCACAACCGGCCGGTGCGGAAGTCCACGTGCGAGGCCACCACGACGGCGACGTCGCTACGGCTGTCGAGCAGGGCGGGGATCCCGTCGGGCGACGCGGTCACGACGTGGTGGCCCGTGAGCTCGGCGAGCCCCGCCACGACGTACAGATCGGTCGGGAACGAGGCGGGGTCGATCACGATCGCGCGCCTGTCGGGCCGTAGCGTGAGGGCCGCCGAGACCGCCTGGAACAGCGCCACAGAGGTGGTGTCACCCACCACGACCTGGCCGGGGGCGGCGCCGACGAGCCGACCGATCCGGTCGCCGACCCGCTGCGGCGCCGACCACCAGCCGTGCCGGTTCCAGGACGCGATGAGGTCCTGTCCCCAGTGCCGGTCGACGACCTCGTGCACAGCGCCCGGTACGGCGGCGGGCAGGGCGCCGAGCGAGTTCCCGTCCAGGTAGACCCCCGGTGGCAGACGGAACAGGTGCCGCAGGTCCGTGTCGCGGTGCTCGGTGTCCAGGGCCGCTGCCCGGCTGGTGAGATCCACGGCCCGACGCTATCGGCTGTCGGCCCCGAGCTCCGCCTCGATCTGCTCGAGGGTCTTGTCCTTGGTCTCGGGCACCTTGGCCAGGAAGAACGCGGTGGCGATGACCCCGAACCCGGCGTAGAGCCAGAAGGTCGCAGGCTCCCCGATCGACTTCACCAGGGCAAGGAAGTAGAACGAGATCACGAAGTTCGCGGCCCAGTTCGCGATCGTCGCCACGCTCATCGCCCGACTGCGGACCCCCAGCGGGTAGATCTCGCTGATCATGAGCCAGAACACCGGGCCAAGGCCGACGGCGAACGACGCCATGAACGTCAAGAGGAACACGAGGGCGAGCCAGGTCGCCGACTGCCACGAGGAGAGCTGGAACCACAGCCCGAGCCCCACGAGCGAGATCGTGGCGCCGACGGTTCCCACCAGGAGCAGGGCACGCCTGCCGACCTTGTCCAGGAGTGCGATGGCCAGGATCGTGAACGCCACGTTCGTGATGCCGACCGTCACGGCGCGCAGGACGGAACCCGAGATGCTCAGCCCGGTGTCGTTGAGGATCGTGGCGGAGTAGTAGACGACGGTGTTGACGCCGATCAGCTGCTGGAAGACCGCGAGCGCGAGCCCGACGAGCATCAGCGGGCGCAGCCGGCCCGTGAAGAGCGAGCGCAACCGGATGTCGCGGGACCTGCCGGCGGCCTCCTGCATCTGCTGGACCTCGTCCTCGACCTCCTGCTCGCTGCGGGAACGGCTCAGCACCTCGCGCGCCTCGTCCTCGTGACCGTGCGCGATCAGCCAGCGCGGCGACCGCGGGACGGTGAGCATGCCCAGGGCGAGCACCAGACCGGGGACCACGGACAGCCCCAGCATCCAGCGCCACGTCCCGGACACGTTCTGGAACGCGGCTGCCACCAGGTATGCGACCAGGATCCCGCTGGTGACCATCAGCTGGTTGAAGCTCGTCACGCCGCCGCGGATCCGGGCCGGGACCTGCTCGGAGATGTACTCGACGGAGACGAAGGACGCCGTGCCCACGGCGAGGCCCAGCACGAACCGTGCGCCCAGGAGGACCGCGATGTTCGGTGCGAAGGCCGACACGACGCCCCCGACCACGTAGGTCGTGCCGCTCCAGACCTTCGTCCACTTCCGGCCGATGCGCTCGGCCAGGTACGACGAGACCCACGCACCGATCACCGCACCGACGAGGAGGGATCCCACGATCCACTGCTTCTGGGAGTCGCTCACCGTGAGCGACTTGGTGATGTAGAGCTGCGCGCCGGAGATGATCCCGGTGTCGTAGCCGAACAGGAAGCCGCCCACGGCAGCGATCAGGGCGATGCGGAGCAGGAAGCGGTTCTTCCCGCTGAACGCCTCGGAGGTGAAGCTCGACATGAGGGCCCCCTTCCGTCGAGCGACGGGCGCGCGGACACGCAACCCGAATTGTCACGGTATGGCCCGAGAGAGAGGGCTGCGACCGCGCAGCCGGCCCAACGGCATGGACCGGTCCGGGGTTCCGTAGACTCGCGCCCCGTGAGACCGACCGTCGGCGTCCTGGCCCTGCAGGGCGATGTCCGTGAGCACCTGGCGATGCTGGAGACCTGCGGAGCCACGAGCACGTCGGTGCGTCGTCCGGCGGAGCTGGAGCGTGTCGACGGGCTGGTGATCCCCGGTGGGGAGTCGACCACGATCGACAAGCTGCTGCGGGCCTTCGACCTCTTCGAACCGCTGCGGGCCCGTATCGCTGCGGGCATGCCGGCGTTCGGCTCGTGCGCGGGCATGATCCTCCTGGCCGACCGGATCGTTGGCGGCACCGCCGACCAGCAGACCCTCGGGGGGCTGGACGTGACGGTGCGGCGCAACGCGTTCGGTCGCCAGGTCGACTCCTTCGAGACCGACCTCGTGGTCGCGGGGGTGCCGGACAGCGCCGATCATCCGGTGCACGCGGTGTTCATCCGGGCACCCTGGGTCGAGGAGGCCGGTCCAGGGGTCCAGGTGCTCGCCCAGGTCGAGGCGGGCCCCGCCGCCGGTAGGATCGTCGCGGTGCGCGAGCGCGACGTGCTGGCCACGTCCTTCCACCCGGAGATCACCGGGGACCTGCGCCTGCACCGGCTGTTCGTCCAGATCGTCGAGGGGTAGTCATGTCCGGTCACTCCAAGTGGGCCACGACCAAGCACAAGAAGGCGGTGATCGACGCCCGCCGCGGCAAGCTCTTCGCCAAGCTCATCAAGAACATCGAGGTCGCCGCGCGGGTGGGCGGTGGTGACCCGGCCGGCAACCCGACGCTCTACGACGCGATCCAGAAGGCGAAGAAGTCGTCGGTTCCCAACGACAACATCGACCGCGCGGTCAAGCGGGGCTCGGGCGCCGAGGGCGGCGGGGCCGACTACCAGACGATCATGTACGAGGGCTACGCGCCCGGCGGCATCGCTGTCCTGGTCGAGTGCCTCACCGACAACCGCAACCGGGCGGCGTCGGATGTCCGGGTGGCCTTCACGCGCAACGGCGGCCAGATGGCGGACCCGGGATCCGTGTCGTACCTGTTCTCGCGGCGCGGCGTGGTCATCGTCCCGAAGGCTGACGGCGTGGGCGAGGACGAGATCCTCGCGGCCGTGCTGGACGCCGGGGCCGACGAGGTCAACGACCTCGGTGACGTGTTCGAGGTGATGAGCGAGGCGGGCGACGTGGTCGCGGTGCGCACCGCGCTGCAGGACGCGGGGATCGACTACGACTCGGCCGAGGCCCAGTTCGTGCCCGCCACCCAGATCGAGGTCGACGTCGACGGCGCACGCAAGGTGCTGCGGCTCATCGATGCGCTGGAGGACAGCGACGACGTGCAGAACGTCTTCGCGAACTTCGACGCCTCGGACGACGTCATGGCAGCCCTGGACGACGAGGACTGACCCACCCCCGGCCGGCCGCCGACGGGAGGCGCGGGCCTGAATGGACCGCGCACCTGGGCTGGGGCGGAGTGCCTTGACCACCGGGGTTGTGGGGCGGGTCGGGGTGTCGGTCGCGGGGGTCCCGGGGGTTGCGGGGGAGACTGTCGCGGTGAGAGTGCTCGGAGTCGACCCGGGGCTGACGCGGTGCGGCCTCGGAGTCGTCGACGCCATGCCCGGGCGTCGGGTGCGGCTCGTGGAGGTCGGGGTCGCGCGGTCCGACGCGGGCGAGGACCCCGCGCGTCGGCTCGTCGCGATCGAGGCAGAGGTCGAGGCGTGGCTGGACCGGCATGCGCCCGACGCGGTCGCGGTGGAGCGGGTCTTCGCGCAGCACAACGTCCGCACCGTGATGGGCACGGCGCAGGTCTCGGGTGTCGTGATGGCCGCCGCCGCGCGTCGGGGCGTCCCGGTCGCGCTGCACACCCCGTCCGAGGTCAAGGCAGCGGTCACCGGTAGCGGTCGCGCCGACAAGGCGCAGGTCACCTCCATGGTCACCCGGATCCTCGAGCTGGACGCCAGGCCGACCCCGGCCGACGCGGCGGACGCCCTCGCGTTGGCCATCTGCCACCTGTGGCGTCCGGCGGGCGGGGGCGTCGGCGCGCAGCGCGGGGGCGGGCGGACGGCGGCCCAGCACGCGTGGGCAGCAGCCGAGGCTGCGGCGCGCCGGAGCGCCCGCTGAGCCTGAGGCTTGCTAGCGTGCGTCGTACAGGTGTTCGGCTCGGCGCGGGTCCGAGGATTCACGGAGGTGTGCGGTGATCGCGACGGTGAGCGGCCGGGTCGCGGCGCTGCGCCTGGATGCTGCCGTGATCGAGGTGGGAGGCCTCGGGCTGCTCGTCCAGGCCACCCCGGCGACCCTGGCCACCCTGCGGCACGGGGAGCCGGCCCGGCTGGCGACGTCCATGGTGGTGCGGGAGGACTCGCTCACGCTCTTCGGGTTCGCCGACGACGACGAGCGCGACGTGTTCGAGCAGGTCCAGACCGTCAGCGGGATCGGTCCGCGGCTCGCCCTGGCCATGCTCGCCGTGCACAGCCCTGAGGCGTTGCGCGCTGCGGTGGCCGGCGAGGACCTCGCGGCGCTGCAGCGCGTCCCGGGCATCGGCCGCAAGGGAGCCCAGCGCCTCGTCCTCGAGCTCGCCGACCGGCTCGGCCCGCCCGGCCCGGCCACCGTCCCCGAGCCCGCCCGGCAGGACCGCCGCGGCGAGGTCGTGGAGGCCCTCGTCGGCCTGGGCTGGCCGCAGAAGGTCGCGCAGCTGGCGGTCGACACGGCGGTGCCCGACTCCGAGCCGGTGACCGACGTCGCCGGCGTGCTGCGCGCGGCCCTGCGCGGCCTTGGTGGCAGCCGTGCCTGACGAGGACGTCGCCCCGGAACGGGTCGTCGCCTCTGGGGCCGACGACGTCGAGCGCGCGGCTGAGGCTGCGCTGCGGCCGCGGCGACTCGCGGAGTTCGTCGGCCAACGCGTGGTGCGCGACCAGCTCGAGCTCGTGCTGCACGCCGCCATCGGCCGGGGGCGCGCGCCGGACCACCTCCTGCTGTCCGGGCCGCCCGGCCTGGGCAAGACGACGCTGGCGATGATCATCGCAGCAGAGCTCGGGACGTCCGTGCGTGTGACATCCGGTCCCGCGATCCAGCACGCCGGAGACCTGGCTGCGGTGCTGTCCTCGCTCGAGGAGGGCGAGGTGCTCTTCCTCGACGAGATCCACCGGCTCGCGCGCCCGGCCGAGGAGCTGCTCTACGTGGCCATGGAGGACTTCCGGGTCGACGTGGTGGTCGGCAAGGGACCCGGGGCGAACGCGATCGGCCTGACGTTGCCTCCGTTCACGGTGGTGGGTGCCACGACGCGTGCCGGCCTGCTGCCCGCGCCGCTGCGGGACCGGTTCGGGTTCACCGGGCACCTGGAGTTCTACGACCCGGACGAGCTGCGCCAGGTGCTCGTCCGGTCCGCCGGGCTGCTCGGCGTGGAGCTCGAGGTCGCGGCGGCCGTGGAGATCGCCGGGCGATCGCGAGGAACCCCGCGGATCGCCAACCGGCTGCTGCGCCGCGTCCGCGACTGGGCGCAGGTTCGCGGGGACGGGCGGCTCGACCTCGACGCGGCACGTGCGGCGCTCGAGGTCTACGAGGTCGACGTCCTGGGGCTGGACCGGCTCGACCGTGCCGTCCTCGGTGCGCTCTGCGAACGGTTCGGCGGTGGTCCGGTCGGCCTGACGACGTTGGCCGTGGCGGTCGGTGAAGAGCCGGAGACCGTGGAGACCGTGGCCGAGCCGTTCCTCGTCCGCGAGGGCCTCATGGGTCGGACGCCGCGCGGGCGCGTGGCGACCCCGCGGGCGTACGAGCACCTGGGCCTTGCGACTCCCGACGCTGGGCAGACCCTGTTCGACTGACCTCCGTGGGAGGGTCGGAACCAGCGGCGCCGCCGTGGCGTTAGGGCGGGGGAGCGCCCGTCACCTAGACTGCGGCGCGGCTTACCTCAGACAGGACGTGAGAACACCCCATGGAACTCGTCATCATCCTTGCGATCATGGTCGCGGCGATGTTCTGGCTCTCGAGCCGTAACCGCAAGCAGCAGAAGGCGCAGTCCGCCTTCCGGGACAACCTCGAGCCCGGGCAGGAGGTGATGACCGGCTCGGGGATGTACGGAACCGTCGTCGAGGTGCACGGCGATGCCGTGACGCTCGAGACAGCCCCGGGTGTCACGAGCCGCTGGTACAAGCCGGCCATCGCCAAGCTCGTCGAGCCTCCGGTCGAGGAGGAGCCCGAGGAGCCCGAGGGCGCCGAGGAGGAGTTCGACGAGGACTTCGACTGGGACGGCCAGGACTGGGAGCGCTCCGAGGAGGAGGCGTCGGACGACGACCTCGAGGACGAAGAGTTCGAGGACGAGGAGTCTGAGGACGACGAGTACGTCGCGGACGACGAGCTCGAAGACGAGGACCTCGCGGAGGTCGACGAGTCCGAGGGTGCGGACGACGACGCCCACGAGACCGAGGACGAGACGCGCGACGAGGGCGACGCCGCCCCCGGCAAGCGCCGCTGACGTAGCACCAGAACACACGAGAGAAGACTGACCGTTGGCCACATCGACCCGCCGAGAACGCCCTGCGCGCACCCTGGTCATCCTGGGTGTCGTGATCATCGCGATGTTCGGCGCACTGTTCGCCGGAGCGAAGTGGTCCAACGGCACGCTGGTCCCCAAGCTCGCCCTGGACCTCGAGGGCGGCACTCAGCTGATCCTGCAGCCGGTCACCCGAGGCAACCAGCAGATCACCGACCAGGACATCACACAGGCGATCGACATCATGCGGCAGCGGGTCGACGCCTCAGGTGTGTCCGAGGCGCAGATCACGTCCCAGGGGTCGGGTCAGAACCGCAACATCGTGGTCGCGCTCCCGGGCACTCCGAGCAAGGAGACGCTGGACCTGGTGCGCCAGTCCGCGCAGATGTTCTTCCGTCCTGTCCTCAAGATCGGCGCCCCGGCCGCCGGCACGCCGGACAAGGCAGCAGCGAACCTCGGCACGCCGGCAAACAACTCCGACCCGGCGTGGCTGACGCAGGACGTCCTGGACACGTTCGCCACCCTGGACTGCACCGATCCCAAGAACCTCTCGGGCACGGGCAACCAGAGCGGTGACCCGGCCAAGCCGTTGGTGACCTGCAGCAAGGACGGCACGACCAAGTACGTGCTGGGCCCGGTGGACGTGTACGGCAAGGACCTGAGCTCGGCGAACTCGGGCCTGAAGACCACCCAGACCGGGCAGCTCACCAACGAGTGGGTCGTGAACCTCAAGCTCAACGCCTCCGGAACCACGGCGTTCCGGGACGCCAGCACCCGGCTCGTCGACCTCACCTCGCCGCGCAACCAGTTCGCGATCGTGCTCGACGGGTTGGTGATCTCCGCGCCGCGGATGGACTCGATCATCCCGAACGGTCAGGCAGAGATCTCCGGGTCCTTCACGCGTGAGTCGGCGGCGACGCTGGCTCGCCAGCTGAACTTCGGAGCGCTGCCGCTGACCTTCACCGTGCAGAGCGAGCAGCAGATCTCCGCGACGCTCGGGTCCGAGCAGCTGCAGCGCGGGATCCTCGCGGGCCTGATCGGCCTCGCGCTCGTCGTGGTGTACTCGATCTTCCAGTACCGGGCCCTGGGCTTCGTGACGATCCTGAGCCTGGCGGTCGCCGCCGGAGCCACCTATGCCCTGATCGGGCTGCTGTCCTGGACGCAGGGCTATCGGCTCAGCCTGCCCGGCGTCGCGGGTCTGATCGTGGCGATCGGTATCACCGCCGACTCCTTCATCGTGTACTTCGAGCGCGTGCGCGACGAGCTGCGGGACGGTCGGACGCTCCCAGCGGCGGTGAGCCAGGGCTGGTCCCGAGCCAAGCGCACCATCCTGGCGTCCGACACGGTGAACTTCCTCGCAGCCCTGGTGCTGTACTTCCTGGCCGTCGGCGGCGTCCGGGGCTTCGCGTTCACGCTGGGCCTGACGACGATCGTGGACCTGGCGGTGGTGTTCATGCTCACGCACCCGGTGCTCGCCCTGCTCGCGAAGACGCGGTTCTTCGCCGAGGGCCACCGGTTCTCCGGCCTCGACCCGTCGGCGCTGGGCGCGAGGACCCGGTACGTCGGCCGTGGACGTGTGGTCGGCCCCGACGAGCCCGCCGAGGGCGGCGAGCCCGAGCGGAGACTGACCATCGCCGAGCGACGGGCCGCGGCGAACGCCGGCTCCGGTTCCACCGAGGGGAAGGACGCCTGATGGCCAGCACCCGCATGAGCCGCTGGGGCGCCGACCTCTACACCGGCCGCAAGTCGTACCCGATCGTCCAGCGTCGCCGCTGGTGGTACACGCTCTCCGGCGTGATCATCGTCGTGTCCGCCCTGCTCCTGATCTTCAAGGGCATCACCCCGAGCATCGACTTCCGGGGTGGTTCGGAGTTCATCATCTCGGGCGTCTCCAGCACGGAGCAGCAGCCGGCGATCGACGCCGTCCACTCGGTGAAGCCCGACGAGCAGGTTCGGGTCTCCGTCGTGGGGGTGGCGTCGTCGAGCCCGTCGCTGCGTGTGCAGACTTCGAAGCTGAGCTCGGACCAGACCACCCAGGCGGCGGACGCGTTGTCCAAGGCCTACGACGGAGCGAACGTCTCCTCCCAGTTCATCGGTCCGAGCTGGGGCGCCGACGTCACGAACAAGGCCGTCCGGGGTCTGCTGGTGTTCCTCGTGCTCGTCTCCCTCGTGATGACGATCTACTTCCGCAACTGGCGGATGGCGGTGGCGGCTCTCGTTGCCCTCGTGCACGACATGATCATCACGGTCGGCATGTACGCGGGCGTCGGCTGGGAGGTCAGCCCGGCTACCGTGATCGGGTTCCTCACGATCCTCGGCTACTCGATCTACGACACCGTCGTGGTGTTCGACAAGGTCCGGGAGAACAACGCGCGGCTGCTCGACCAGAAGCGGTACACGCACGCCGAGCTGTCCAACCTGGCGCTGAACCAGACCCTGGTGCGCTCGATCAACACCTCGGTCGTGGCGCTGCTCCCGGTCAGCGGCATCCTGTTCATCGGTGCGTTCCTCCTGGGTGCCGGCACGCTGCGAGACATCGCGCTGGCGCTGTTCATCGGAATCATCGCGGGGACGTTCTCCTCGATCTTCATCGCCACCCCGGTGGAGGTGTCCCTGCGCAACCGGGAGCCCGCCGTGGCGAAGCACACCAGGACGGTGCTCGACGCGCGCGCCGCGGCGGTTGAGGCCGGCGACCTCGGCGAGGACGGGACCGTGGAGGTCCGTGTCGGTGCGGCCGTCCCGGGTCAGCATCTCGGCATCGCCGCGCAGCCGAAGCGGCGCAAGGGCGGCCGGGGCGCGGGGCGCGCCTCGTGAGCGGCGATATCGCGTCGCGCGCCGCGGCGTTGGTGCGCGACGTCCCGGACTACCCGACGCCCGGCGTGGTGTTCAAGGACATCACGCCGCTGCTCGGCGACGGGCCGACGTTCGCTGCGGTGATCGGTCACCTCGCGCAGCAGGCACCCGAGGTCGACCTGGTGGTCGGCATGGAGGCACGTGGCTTCATCCTCGGAGCGCCGGTCGCGGTGGCCCTGGGGGTGGGCTTCGTGCCGGTCCGCAAGGCTGGGAAGCTGCCTCGCGAGACCCTGTCCGGTGCCTACGACCTGGAGTACGGCAGCGCCGTGCTCGAGGTGCACCGGGACGCGATGGCGCACGGCGCACGGGTGCTCGTGGTCGACGACGTGCTGGCCACCGGAGGCACCGCGGCGGCCACGGTGGAGCTCCTCGAGCAGGCGGGAAGCAAAGTGGCGGCGCTGTCGTTCCTCATGGAGCTGAGCTTCCTGGAGGGGCGCTCCCGGCTGGCCGACCACGTCGTGCAGACCCTGCTCACCTACTGAGCGGTCGCGGCCCGTCCAGGTAGCGCACCTAGAATCGAGGTTCCGGGCGCGAGGGGAGGGCCGATGAGCGATCAGGACGTTGCCGGCCCCGCTGTGCCGGTGGCCGCAGCCGCCCCCGAGACGTCATCGGCGTCGCGGAACCGCACGCGCTGGGAGCGGCTCGTCGCCCGCAGCGTCTCGCCGACGCCGCCTGCACTCGAGCCGGTCCTGCAGGCCGTGAGGGCCAACCACCCCAAGGCCGACGTCGGAGTGCTCCTGCGTGCCTACGAGGTCGCCGAGACGGCGCACCGGGGTCAGCTGCGCAAGAGCGGCGACCCGTACATCACGCACCCGGTCGCGGTGGCGACGATCCTCGCCGAGCTCGGCATGACGACGTCGACTCTGGCGGCCGCGCTGCTGCACGACACCGTGGAGGACACCGACTACTCGCTGGACCGCCTGCGGTCCGAGTTCGGCGAGGAGGTCGCCAAGCTGGTCGACGGCGTCACCAAGCTCGACAAGGTGGTCTACGGCGAGGCGGCGCAGGCCGAGACCGTGCGCAAGATGGTCGTCGCGATGGCCCGCGACATCCGGGTCCTGGTCATCAAGCTCGCCGACCGGCTGCACAACGCACGCACCTGGAAGTACGTGTCCGCGGAGTCCGCCGAGCGCAAGGCGCGCGAGACGCTCGAGATCTATGCGCCGCTCGCGCACCGCCTCGGGATGAACACGATCAAGTGGGAGCTCGAGGACCTGTCCTTCCACACCCTGTACCCCAAGGTGTTCGACGAGATCGTGCGCCTGGTCTCCGAGCGCGCCCCAGCCCGGGACGAGTACCTCACGCAGGTGCGTGAGCAGGTCACGGCCGACCTGCGCACCGCGAAGATCCGCGCGACGGTGACCAGCCGGCCCAAGCACTACTACTCGATCTACCAGAAGATGATCGTCCGGGGTCGCGACTTCTCCGACATCTACGACCTGGTGGGTGTCCGTGTGCTGGTCGACACGGTGAGGGACTGCTATGCGGCCCTCGGCGCCCTGCACGCGCGGTGGAACCCGGTGCCCGGCCGGTTCAAGGACTACATCGCGATGCCCAAGTTCAACATGTACCAGTCGCTGCACACCACGGTGATCGGCCCGGGGGGCAAGCCCGTCGAGATCCAGATCCGGACGCACGACATGCACCGCCGGGCGGAGTACGGCATCGCGGCGCACTGGAAGTACAAGGACCAGGCCAAGCACCCCAAGGGCGGCGCGCCCGACGCGGCGACGGACATGGCGTGGTTGCGCCAGCTGGTGGACTGGCAGCAGGAGACCGCGGATCCCAACGAGTTCCTGGACTCGCTGCGGTTCGAGATCCGCGGGTCGGAGGTCTACGTCTTCACGCCCAAGGGCGAGGTCATCGCCCTCCCGTCGGGGTCCACCCCGGTGGACTTCGCCTATGCGGTACACACCGAGGTGGGCCACCGGACGATGGGCGCCAGGGTCAACAACCGGCTGGTGCCGCTGGACTCCGAGCTGGAGAACGGCGACGTCGTCGAGGTGCTGACCTCGAAGTCGGAGACAGCGGGACCGTCCCAGGACTGGTTGACCTTCGTCAAGAGCCCCCGAGCGCGCAACAAGATCCGGCAGTGGTTCTCCAAGGAGCGCCGCGAGGAGGCCATCGAGCACGGCAAGGATGCGATCGCCAAGGCGATGCGCAAGCAGAACCTGCCGATCCAACGGCTCCTGTCGCACGAGGCACTGGTCACGCTGGCCAACGAGATGCGCTACGCCGACGTGTCGGCGCTGTACGCCGCGGTAGGGGAGCAGCAGGTCTCCGCCCAGACCGTGGTGCACAAGCTGGTGCAGTCGCTGGGCGGGGAGTCCTCCGCCGAGGAGGACCTGGCGGAGGTCACCCGCCCCGGTCAGGCGCGTACCACCTCGCGGGGCGGCGAGTCCGGGGTCAGCGTCAAGGGTGTCGGCGACGTGTGGACCAAGCTCGCGAAGTGCTGCACCCCGGTGCCCGGCGACGAGATCATCGGCTTCATCACCCGTGGTGCCGGCGTGAGCGTTCACCGGGCCGACTGCGGCAACCTCGCGGGCCTGCGCGACCAGCCCGAGCGGATCGTCGAGGTCGAGTGGGCCCCGGGCGCCGGGACGGTGTTCCTGGTCCAGATCCAGGTCGAGGCGATCGACCGCAGCCGCCTGCTGTCCGACGTGACGCGGGTCCTGTCCGACCACCACGTCAACATCCTGTCCGCGACGGTGTCGACGAGCCGCGACCGGGTGGCCATCTCCCGGTTCGTCTTCGAGATGGCCGAGACGACCCACCTGAACTCGGTGCTTGCCGCGGTCCGCAAGGTCGACGGGGTCTACGACGTGTACCGGATCACGGGCGCGGCACACCTGCCCGAGTAGTCGCGCGGCCCGCCGGCGCCCGCGGTGCGCCGACGTGCCGGCAGGCGGGTGTCAGCGCGACTCGGCGGCCGCTCGCTCCACCTGCTCCAGCCAGGAACGCCGGGCCTCGAGCGCCTGGGTCGCCTCCTTGATGCGGCGCGCGTCGTTGGTCCGGCGGGCCTTCTCGAGGTCGTCCTCGAGCGCTGCGATGGCGGCGTACAGCTGCGCGGCGGCGCCCTCGGCACGAGCCCGGGTCTCCGGGTTGGTGCGACGCCAGTGCGCCTGGTCCGCGTCCCGGACGGCCTGCTCGACGGCGCGCAGCCGACCCTCGACACGTTGCAGATCCCCCCGCGGCACCTTGCCCGCGGCGTCCCACTTGGCCTGGATGTCGCGCAGGGTGGCCTTCGCGGAGGTGAGGTCGGTGATCGGCAGGAGGGCCTCCGCCTGCTCGAGGAGCCCGAGCTTGACCTCGAGGTTCGCCTGGAACTCGGCGTCCGTCGCGCGGTTGGCAGCGTCGCGCGCAGCGAAGAACGTGTCCTGGGCCGCGCGGAACCGTGCCCACAGGGCGTCGTCGTCCTTGCGCCCGGCGCGTCCTGCCGCCTTCCAGCGCGCCATGAGGTCCCGGAACGCCCCGGACGTCGGCCCCCAGTCGGTGCTGCCCGCGAGGGCCTCGGCCTCGGCCACGAGCGCTGCCTTGACCTCCTTGGCCTGCGCGTTCGACTTCTCCAGCTCGCTGAAGAACCGGCGACGCTCGCGGTCGAACGTCGAACGTGCGTGGCTGAACCGCTTCCAGAGGGCGTCCTCGGTGGGACGGTCGATGCGCGGCCCGTTGCGCTGGGCGTCCTTCCACTGGTCGAGCAGCGAGCGCAGCTGGTCCCCGGCGGGGCGCCACTGCATCTTCGCCGGGTCGGTCGCGGCGATCTTCTCCGCAGCCTCGACGAGCTCGGTGCGCGCCTCGACGGCGCGGGCCTTGGCCGCCGCGCGCTCGGCCTCTGCGGCCGCCTTGCGCTCCGCCGCCAGGCTGCGCAGCCGCTCGAGCTCAGCGCGCAGCCCGTCGAGGTCGCCGACCGCTGCGGGCTCGGCGAGCTCGGCAGTCAGGTGCTCCAGTGTCGAGTCGATCTCCCGCGCGGACAGGTCGGTCGACAGGCGCGCCTCGAAGAGCAGGACCGAGGCTCGCAGGTCGGCGTACCGCCGCACGTACAGCGCGAGGGCCTCGTCGGCGTCCGCGCCGGGGTACTGGCCCACGGTCCGCTCACCGGCGGACTCGCGCACCCACACCGTGCCGTCGGCGTCGACACGGCCGAACGCGGCCGCCTCCGCCTCCTCGGCGGGTGTCAGGTCCGGGGGTGCCGGGACGCTGGGCGTGGGGGCTGCGACGGTCTTGGGCGTGGGACGGCCGGGCCGTGGTGTGGGCAGCGGCGGCCGCGGTACCGGTCGGGCCTCGGGTGCGGGCGCGGCCGTCACGGGCGGGGCCTCGGGTGCGGCGACGGGGTCGTCAGCCGGCCGGACCGTGCCCGTCGGCGCTGGGCTTGCCGGAGTCGCATCGGCGGCCACCGGCGGCTGGGCCGCTTCGGGTTCCTCGACGGTCTCGGGCGGCTGGGCCGCTTCGGGTTCCTCGACGGTCTCGGCGGTGGTCTCCTGCGCGGACGTCGCCTCGGTCGTCTCCCCGGCCGGGGCGGCCGGCTCCGGCGCGGCCTGCGTGGCCTCGGGGTCGGTCTCGCTCACTGGGTCTCCACCTTCTCCATCGTTGCCCGGATCACCGGGTGGTCGGCGTCGCGCCGGCCACCGCCACCCCGACGGGGTGGACCGAGACCTGCACGTCGCACTCGCTTCCTGCCACGGACACCGTACCGGCTTGCTTCGCGCGCGCGGTGGCGCCGGGTGGCCGCGGGGCCTGCCGGCGTGGGAGCCGTGTCGCGCGCCCGCGGCGAGCGGCCTGCCGTTCGTGCCCGCTGGCCACGAGTGGTCCCCTTCCGCCCGACCCGCGACGGTGCGGGCAGCCCACAGTCTAGGCAGCCGCCCTCGACGGGTCCGCGTGGTGACGCCACTAGGCTGCGGTGGTGCTCCTGAGGACCGTGGAGGCGCCGTTGCTCGGCGCGACCTGCGTCCTGGTCGTCGACTCCGACGCCCGGGTCGCGGTTGTCGACGCCGGAGGCGGCGTGGCGGAACGCATCCTGCGGATCGTGGACCGGGAGGGCTGGACACCGGTCGGGGTGCTGGCCACCCACGGGCACGTCGACCACACCTGGGACTCCGGCCGCCTGTGCCGCGAGTGGGCCGTGCCGCTGCATGTGCACGAGGCCGACGCCTACCGTCTCGCGGAGCCCTTCGGGACGCTGGGCCCGCTCGGCGGGCAGCTCCGTGCGATGTCGGACCTGCCCGGACCCGTCGAGCCGCCCCGGGTCGCCACGTTCACGGCCGAGCCGGACGCGCCGAGGCCGTTGGACGTGGGCATGACCGACCAGCTCGAGGCCTGGCACCTGCCCGGCCACACGGAAGGCTCCACCGCCTACCTGGTGCACGTGGACGGTGTCCGGACGGTGCTGACCGGTGACGTCCTGTTCGCCGGGACCATCGGGCGGACGGATCTTCCCGGCGGCGACGAACGAGCGATGGCGGACAGTCTGCGTCGTCTCGCCATGCTCCCCGGGGAGGTCCAGGTCGTCCCCGGCCACGGGCCCCGCACCAGCATCGCTGCCGAGCTGCGCAGCAACCCGTTCCTGCGCGCTGCGCACTGACGTCAGGAAGGACCTCGAGATGGCCCGCCCCACCCCCCTGTCCGGTTTCCCGGAGTGGTTGCCTGCCGGCCGGATCGTGGAGCAGCACGTTCTGGACACGCTGCGCCACACCTTCGAGCTGTACGGGTACGCAGGGATCGAGACCCGTGCCGTGGAGCCGCTCGACCAGCTGCTGCGCAAGGGGGAGACCTCCAAGGAGGTGTACGTCCTGCGTCGGCTCCAGGACGACGAGGCCGCCGCAGCCGACCACCCGGAGCAGGGCCTCGGCCTGCACTTCGACCTCACGGTGCCGTTCGCCCGGTACGTTCTGGAGAACGCCGGCCGGCTGACGTTTCCCTTCAAGCGCTATCAGATCCAGAAGGTGTGGCGCGGAGAGCGGCCGCAGGACGGCCGGTTCCGGGAGTTCTGCCAGGCCGACATCGACGTGGTCGGCGCCGGCGAGCTGCCCTTCCACTACGAGGTCGAGGTGGCACTCGTCGTCGCGGAGGCCTTCGCCCGGCTGCGTGAGATCGGCATGCCTGCCGTCCAGGTCCTGGTGAACAACCGCAAGGTGGTCGAGGGGTTCGCCACGGGGCTGGGCCTGACGGACGTCGAGGCCGTGCTGCGCTCGATCGACAAGCTCGACAAGGTGGGCCCTGAGGCCGTGACCGAGCAGCTCGTCTCGGAGGCCGGCGCGACCGGCGACCAGGCGGTCGCGCTCCTGGCGCTGGCCGAGCTGCGTGGCTCCGATGTCGTCGTGGTCGACCAGGTCCGACAGCTCGCTGCGCACCACGGTGCCGACAACGCGCTGCTCGAGAGCGGCCTCACCGAGCTCGCGCAGCTCCTCGAGGCGGCCGCCGCGACCGCGCCGGGCACCCTGGTGGCCGACCTGAAGATCGCCCGTGGTCTGGACTACTACACCGGGTCCGTCTACGAGACGGTGCTGGTGGGCCACGAGAACCTCGGATCGATCTGCTCGGGCGGGCGGTACGACTCCCTGGCCAGCGACGGGGCAACCACGTACCCGGGCGTCGGGATCTCCGTCGGGGTCTCCCGCCTGGTGGCGCGCCTGCTGTCGGCGGGCCTGGTGACGGTCACTCGCGCGGTGCCCAGCGCGGTCCTGGTCGCGGTGACGGACGAGACGTCGCGCGCGGAGTCCGACCGCGTCGCGCAGGCGCTGCGCGCCCGGGGGATCCCGGTCGAGGTCGCCCCGACCGCAGCCAAGTTCGGCAAGCAGATCCGGCATGCCGACCGGCGCGGCATCCCGTACGTGTGGTTCCCCGACGCCGGAGAGGTCAAGGACATCAGGTCGGGCGAGCAGGTCGCGGCCGACCCCGGCTCCTGGTGGCCGGGCGAGGACGACCTGATGCCACGCGTGATCGCCGCCTCCTGACCGCTCAGCCCCCGCGCCGGGCCGGCCGCGCGAGGGGGCTCGCGGGCCAACTAAGATCGCCTGCGGCGTCCGATCGGGCGCAGCACCCCCAAGCGAAGGATCGACCGTGCTCCGCACCCACGACGCCGGCTCCCTGCGGGCCGAGCACTCCGGCCAGACCGTCACGCTCACCGGCTGGGTGGACCGGCGGCGTGATCACGGCGGCGTGGCGTTCATCGACCTGCGAGACGCCTCGGGTGTCGCGCAGGTGGTGATCCGCGACGAGGACGTCGCGCACGGCCTGCGAAACGAGTACGTGCTCCAGGTCACCGGCGCGGTCGGGCGCCGCCCGGAGGGCAACGAGAACCCGCAGCTGGCCACGGGCGAGATCGAGGTGACCGCGAGCGACGTCGTGGTGCTCAACGAGGCCGCACCGCTGCCGTTCCAGGTGTCCTCCGCGCTCGACGAGCAGGTGGGCGAGGAGGCGCGGCTGCGGCACCGCTACCTGGACCTGCGCCGTCCCGGGCCCGCGGCCGCGCTCCGCCTGCGTGCGCGGGCCAATGCTGCGGCACGCCGGGTCCTGGACGCGCACGGATTCGTCGAGACCGAGACCCCGACCCTGACCCGGTCGACGCCGGAGGGTGCGCGGGACTTCGTGGTGCCCGCGCGGCTGGCCCCCGGCTCCTGGTACGCGCTCCCGCAGAGTCCCCAGCTGTTCAAGCAGCTGCTCATGGTCGCCGGGCTGGAGCGGTACTACCAGATCGCCCGCTGCTACCGGGACGAGGACTTCCGGGCCGACCGGCAGCCGGAGTTCACCCAGCTCGACGTCGAGATGAGCTTCGTCGAGCAGGACGACGTCATCGCCGTGTCCGAGGAGATCCTCGTCGCGCTGTGGGAGCTCATCGGGTACACGAT
Source organism: Actinotalea lenta (assembly GCF_030586465.1). Lineage (GTDB taxonomy): Bacteria > Actinomycetota > Actinomycetes > Actinomycetales > Cellulomonadaceae > Actinotalea > Actinotalea lenta. The sequence continues at coordinate 2,394,078 of NZ_JAUQYP010000001.1, read as the reverse complement.
CCCGACCCCCATCCCGCGGATCACGTACGCCGAGGCGATGCGCAAGTACGGCACGGACAAGCCCGACCTGCGCTACGGCCTGGAGCTCGTGGAGCTGACGGACTACTTCGCCGACACGCCGTTCCGGGTGTTCCAGGCGCCGTACGTGGGCGCCGTGGTCATGCCCGGCGGCGGCTCCCAGCCGCGGCGCACGTTCGACGCCTGGCAGGAGTGGGCGAAGCAGCGCGGCGCCCGCGGCCTGGCCTACGTCACGGTCTCCGAGGACGGCGAGCTCGGCGGCCCCGTCGCCAAGAACCTGTCCGACGCCGAGCGCGAGGGCCTCGTGGCCGCCGTCGGCGCTGAACCTGGCGACTGCGTGTTCTTCGCGGCGGGCAAGGCATCGGAGTCCCGGGCGCTGCTCGGCGCTGCGCGCCAGGAGATCGCCCGGCGCGTCGGCGTCGTCGACGAGTCGGCCTGGTCGTTCGTCTGGGTGGTCGACGCGCCCCTGTTCAAGCCGGTGGGTGAGGACGACGACGTGGCGGTGGGCGGTGGTCAGTGGACCGCCGTGCACCACGCTTTCACGTCGCCCAACCCGGACTGGATCGACACCTTCGAGTCCGACCCGGCGAACGCCCTCGCGTACGCCTACGACATCGTGTGCAACGGCAACGAGATCGGCGGCGGCTCGATCCGTATCCATCGGCGCGACGTCCAGGAGCGGGTGTTCGCGGTCATGGGCATCGGGCCGGACGAGGCCAGGGAGAAGTTCGGCTTCCTCCTGGACGCATTCGCGTTCGGCGCCCCGCCGCACGGCGGGATCGCGTTCGGGTGGGACCGGATCGTCATGCTGCTGACCGGCAGCGACTCGATCCGCGACGTCATCGCGTTCCCCAAGTCGGGCGGCGGGTACGACCCGCTGACCGGCGCACCGGCACCCATCAGCGCCGAGCAGCGCAAGGAGACCGGGGTCGACGCGACCCCGGCGCCGGAGGGGACCGTCGAGACCGCGGGCTCGTCCGCGCGCGCTGGTGGCGCGCCGCGCGATCCGGCGTGAGCGCTCCGTCCGAGCAGGCGACCGGGGCCGACCTGCCGGCGCGGTGGCGAGCGGACCGGATGCTGCTCGCCGACCGGCGGCGCGGGACGGCGCGCACCGTCGTCGCGGAGGAGGACGCCCTGCTCCTGATGGTGCGGGTCGCAGACCGCAGCACCCTCCTGGGCCGAGGCGACCCTGCGCGCGTGCGGCGGCTGCTGGGCGTCCGCGCGACCGGTCTCGGGCCCGTGCGGTGGGCAACCCTGCCGCGGCTGGCGGCGGGCCCCGCTGGCGTGTCCGGGGCACCCGAGCACGAAGGTCCGTGGCTGGAGGCGGAAGTCGACCTTCCCGCCTCGACCCGCACAGCGCTGGGGATCGAGGCGGCCACTGCATGGGACTGGTTCGCCACGACCACCCCGCCCGGAGCCGTGCCGCACGGAGATCGCGTGGACGCCCTGGACCCGATCGGGGACGCCGACGCGATCCGGGCGTGCCTGGCCGCGGCGAACCCGGGATCCCGAGCCGACCCTGTCGCGCCGGACGAGGCGGCCTGGTTCGGTGTGACAGGCACGGACGGGCTCGTGGGGGTGATCGGCGCGTCCCGGCGCGCGGGAGACCCCTTGGGCGCGGACCTCTCGTGGCACCTGCACGGGCTCGGGGTGCTCCCGGGCGCCCGCGGTGCCGGGCTGGGTGCGGCCCTGACGAGCGCCGCGACCGTGGCCGGCTTCGCCGCCGGTGCCGACTGGGTCTCCCTGGGGATGTACGCCGCCAACGCCCCGGCGCGGCGACTGTACGACCGCCTCGGCTTCGTGGTGGAGGGGCGCTTCACCTCCTATCGGGCGGTGACCGCGACCCACCCGGGCGCCCGCCGCTGACGCCACCTGGTCACGAGGGCCGCGGCGGCACGGTCGATCCCTCCTGGCGCGCCTCAGTGCTGGATCGTCGCGCGGCGCGTGACGCGCAGCAGCCACCTCGGGGCCCACCAGTTCGCCCTGCCGAGGATCGTCATCGTCGCGGGCACCAGGAGCATCCGGACCAGCGTCGCATCGACCAGCACGGCGACCGCCAGGGAGAACCCGACCTCCTTGATGATCAAGAGCTTGCCGAACACGAAGCCCGTGAACACCACGATCACGATCAGGGCGGCTGAGGTGATGATCCGGCCCGAGCGCTGGAGCCCACGGCGGACGGCTTCGTCGTTGGTGGCCCCCGCATCCCACTGCTCCTTGATCCGGGAGAGCAGGAAGACCTCGTAGTCCATGGCGAGCCCGAACCCGAACGCCACGACCAGCGCGATCACGTAGGTCTCGATCCCGCCCGTCGGCCGGAAGCTCAGAATTCCCTCGAGGTGGCCGTCCTGGAACACCCAGACCAGCACGCCGAGCGACGCGGACAGCGACAGCGCGTTGGTCAGGAGGGCCTTGAGCGGGATCACCAGCGACCTGGTCATGAGGAACAGCAGCACGAACGTCGCCGCGACGACGATGCCCACCGCCCACCACATCCGCGCGGCGAGGGCGTCGAGGAAGTCGAGCTGGTTGGCGGCCTGTCCGGTGACCCAGGTGTCGAAGGGTGCGTCGAGGCCCCGGACCGCCCGAACCGCGTCAACAGCCTTCGGGCCGCCGGGGTCCGCCGTGTCCACCCGGTAGGGGACGACGACGTAGGACGTCCCCAGCTGCTGCGGCGGGTCGATCGAGGCGACCTCGGGGAGGTCGATGAGCTGAGTGCTCCAGGCGGTCACCTCGTCGAGCGAACCCTCGGCCACGACCCAGCCTGTCGCCGACTCCGATGCCGGGTACTGCTCGGCGATCGTGGTCAGGTAGGCCCGTTGGCCCGAGTGCAGTGGTAGCAGCTCGACCGTCGAGTTGCGCAGCTGGAGCTGCAGCACGGGCGAGGCGAGCACCGCGAGCACGGCGATCGCGCCCAGCATCACGAGCCACGGACGCCGCTGCACCCGTTGGGCGAGGCGGGAGAACACGCCGTCCTCGGTCGTGACGTCGCCGGTCCGGCGGATGAGCCAGGCGAGGCCCGGGATGCGCCCGACCAGGCCTGGCTTGATGAGCCGACGTCCGGCGAGGGCGAGGAGCGCCGGGACGAGCGTCGTGGCGGTGGCCACGGCGATGAGGATCACTGCGACGCCGGCACTGCCGAACGCCCGCAGGATCGACGGCCGGAAGACCATGAGGCCCGCGATCGAGATCGCCACTGTCAGTGCGGAGAACAGGACAGTGCGGCCGGCGGTGTGCATGGTGCGCTCCAGCGCGATCTGCACGGCGCCGTCGCCACGGCGACGGCGCACGCGTTGCCCGCCGTCGGCGTCGACGAGGGCGTGCAGCTCCTCGCGGAACCGGGAGACGATCAGCAGGCCGTAGTCGATCGACAGGCCGAGCCCGAGCACCGTCACGACGTTGACGACGGAGGCGTCCATCTCGAGCAGGTAGGACAGCCCTAGGACGCTGCCCAGCCCCCCGGCGATCGATGCGACGGCGGCGGCGAGCGGCATGCCGGCGCTGAGCAGCCCCCCGAAGACCAGCACCATGACCACCAGGGCGACGGGGAGCGCGATCGCCTCGCCGGTCTGCAGGTCCTTCTCGACCTGGTCGGTGATCTCCTTGACGATCAGGGTCGTGCCGCCGACCTGCCCCGTCACCGTGGAGCCGACAGCGGCGGTGAGCGCGGGGGGCACCGCCTCGAGCCTGGCCTGCACCTTGGCAAGCGCCACGTCCTCGGCAGCGGATGAGAGGCCGTGCTGGAGCTCGACGACCATGAGGAAACCGCGACCGTTGCGGGCCAGCAGGCCGGACACCGCGGGGTTGGCCGGTCCGTCGGGCACCACGTACGGGTCGATCACCGAGGCGACCCCGGCGATCGCGGACAGGTCCCGGCGTGCCGGTGTCACGACGCGGGGGATCGAGGAGTCGGTGGGGTCGACGCCGTTGACCGCGAGCGTCAGGGACGGGCCGGTGGTGGACTGCTCGGCGATGATGTCCGAGCCGACCTGGCTCTGCGAGCCCGGAACCCCCGGCGCCCCGGTGCTGAGCCGGTCGAACAGGGTCTGCCCGGTGGCACCGCTGAGCGTCATGACGAAGGCGGCACCGGCGAGCAGGACCCACACCAGGATCGTGGTGCGCGGATGCTCAGCGATCCGCCGTCCCAGGTGGTCGAACACCTGATCATCCTTCCAGGTCAGCGCCGCTGGGTGCACATCTATCCGGCGAACGTCGTGGAGCAGTTGGCGGGACCGGCGTGTGGTTGGACGGCCGTAGGCTGGCTCCGTGGACTTGTTCGACGCCGCGGTGACGACCCCTGACGGTCGGCCGGGCGTGCGGGCCGGTGCGCCGTTGGCCGTGCGGATGCGGCCGAGCTCGCTCGACGAGGTCGCCGGGCAGGATCACCTGCTGGCGCCGGGCTCGCCCCTGCGGCGACTGGTCGCGCCGGGCGAGGAGGCCCGCCGGACCGCGCCGTCGTCCGTGGTCCTGTGGGGCCCCCCGGGCACCGGGAAGACCACCCTCGCCTACCTGGTGGCCGCGGCGGCAGGGCGCCGCTTCGTCGAGCTGTCCGGCGTGACCTCGGGCGTCAAGGAGGTCCGCGCCGTGGTCGAGGAGGCCCGCAGGCTCCTCGCGACCGGAGGCCCGGAGACGGTGCTCTTCATCGACGAGGTGCACCGGTTCTCCTCGACCCAGCAGGACGCGCTGCTCCCGAGCGTGGAGAACCGGTGGGTCACCCTGGTCGCGGCGACCACGGAGAACCCGAGCTTCTCCGTGGTCTCCCCGCTGCTGTCGCGATCCTTGCTCCTGACCCTGCGGCCGCTCACCGACGACGACGTGCGCGTGCTGGTGCGGCGCGCGGTGAGCGACGAGAGGGGCCTGGCCGGCGCGGTCTCGTTGCACCAGGACGCCGAGGAACACCTGCTGCGCCTGGCGGGCGGCGACGCGCGCAAGGCCCTGACGATCCTCGAGGCCGCGGCGGGATCGCTGCTCGATGCACGTGGACCGGGTGACCCGCGCGTCGCAGAGGTCGACCTGGCGGCGGTGGAGCGTGCGGTCGACGTCGCCGCCGTCCGGTACGACCGCGCGGGGGACCAGCACTACGACGTGGCGAGCGCGTTCATCAAGTCGATGCGCGGGTCGGACGTGGACGCGGCCCTGCACTACCTGGCCCGGATGGTGGTCGCGGGGGAGGACCCGCGGTTCATCGCGCGCCGGATCGTCATCGCAGCGGCGGAGGAGGTCGGGATGGCGGACCCGTCCGCCCTCCAGACGGCGGTCGCCGCAGCCCAGGCCGTACAGCTGATCGGCATGCCGGAGGGGCGAATCGTGCTCGCGGAGGCGGTGGTGCATGTGGCGACGGCCCCGAAGTCGAACGCCTCGTACGCCGCGGTCGACGCGGCGATCGCCGACGTGCGGGCGGGCCGGGTCGGTACCGTCCCGGCGCATCTGCGCGACGCCCACTACTCCGGGGCGGAGCGCGTCGGGCACGGACAGGGTTACCGGTATGCGCACGACGAGGCGCACGGCGTGGCAGCCCAGCAGTACCTGCCCGACGAGCTCCGTGACGCGCGCTACTACACGCCCTCCGACCGTGGCTTCGAGCGCCAGGTCGCCGAACGGCTGGCCCGGATCCGCGAGATCCTCGACCGGACCTGAGGTCGGCAGGGGTGAGGACGTCGCTGTGGCGGCGGCCGACGCGGCGAAGCGGGTCGGAGCCACGGATCAGCGTCCACACGGTGGACCGCCCCGCACGGAAGGGTGTCTGAGCGCCGCCTCGCCGCGTGGGGCGCCGGGACCACGTCGGCGGTGCAGGGGCGGTGCGGCAGCGGGCGGGACTCGCGACACCGTGACATCCGGTACGCTGTTGCGGTTGCCCGCTGCGGTGGGCACGCCCTGGGGACCTCAGCCGCAGTATGAAGGTCGGTCCCACGCCCGCCGGGAACCGCCCGCCGCGGGTTGTGCCTCGACAACGACAGGACGAACACACGTATGACCAAGGTGACCCGTGCGCGCCGCCAGGTGCGCCTGTCCCGCGCTCTCGGCCTGGCCCTGACGCCCAAGGCCGTCAAGCACTTCGAGAAGCGCCCCTACCCGCCCGGTGAGCACGGCCGCGCCCGCCGCCGCACCGAGTCCGACTACGCCGTGCGGCTGCGCGAGAAGCAGCGCCTGCGCGCCCAGTACGGGCTGCGGGAGAAGCAGCTCGCCCGTGCGTTCGAGGAGGCCCGCAAGACCCCGGGTCTGACCGGTGAGGCACTCGTCGAGAACCTCGAGACACGCCTGGACGCCCTCGTGCTGCGCGCCGGCTTCGCCCGCACGATCCTGCAGGCCCGCCAGGCCGTGGTGCACCGCCACATCCTGGTCGACGGCAAGATCGTCGACCGCCCGTCGGCCCAGGTCAAGGTCGGGCAGACCCTTCAGGTCAAGCCCCGCAGCCAGACGATGGTGCCGTTCCAGGTGGCCGCCGCCGGCGCACACCGCGACGTGCTGCCTGCCGTGCCGGGCTACCTGGACGTCCAGCTCGAGAAGCTCACCGCGGTTCTCACGCGTCGGCCCAAGCGCGCCGAGGTACCGGTGACCTGCGAGGTCCAGCTGGTGGTCGAGTACTACTCGCGCTGACCGACCCTCACGGACGCCCCGCACCCGCCTCGGGTGGCGGGGCGTTCGTGCCTCGCACGCGGGTACGGCCCGAGCCGCCGCACGGGTAGGGTCGTCACGTCGTCGACACAGGAGGCCGCATGTCCGAGGTCGTGCAGTGGATCGGTGCCATCGCCGGTCTGATCGCAGCGGTGGTCTTCGCGGGTCTCGTCGGGTTCCTCGCGGTGCCGCTGGTCAAGCTCGGCCGCACGTTCGACGCCGCCACGCAGTCCATCCGCGATGTCACCGAGCACACCCTGCCGGTGATCGACGAGGCCGCCGGCACGGTCGCGCAGACCAACGTGCAGCTCGGCAAGGTGGATCAGGTCACCACGTCGGCGGCGGAGATCAGCCAGAACGTGTCGGCACTGACCGCTCTCGTCTCGGCCACCGTCGGTGGACCGCTGATCAAGGTCGCTGCGTTCAGCTACGGCGTGCGCCGGGCGATGGCCGACCTCGCGGCGAAGGTTCGGCGCTGATGCGACGTCTGTTCTGGATGGGTGTCGGCGCCGCGGCGACCGTGGTCGTCGCCCAGCGACTGCGTACGGCGTGGCACAAGTACACCCCGGAGGGGGTCGCGGAGCAGGTGGAGCAGGCGAGCCTGGGCTTGGTCGCGGCCGCGCGCAGCGCAGTGGACACCTTCACGGACTCCTTCCGCACCCGCGAGCGCGACCTGACCTCGCAGCTCCTGGTCGAGCCCGAGGGCGGCGACGCGTCGGCCGTCTTCCGCCGTGGACGGACGCCGGGCCCGGGCGCCCCGCCGACCACGCGCGCTCGCCCGACCGGCCGGGTCGACGACGACGAACCGCTCTACGACTTCTGACCCCTGGGCCCCCGCCCGCACGACCGCGGCCGTGTGCCGCACGAAGACCGAGGACACCATGCTCACCTCCGAGATCCGGCGTCGATGGCTTGCCTTCTTCGAGCAGCGCGGCCACACCGTGGTGCCGTCGGCCTCGCTCATCTCCCCGGACCCGTCGACGCTGTTCACCATCGCCGGCATGGTCCCCTTCATCCCCTACATGCTCGGTCAGCAGACCCCACCGTGGGACCGCGCCACGTCCGTGCAGAAGTGCGTGCGGACGCTGGACATCGACGAGGTCGGCAAGACCACGCGCCACGGCACGTTCTTCCAGATGAACGGCAACTTCTCGTTCGGCGACTACTTCAAGGAGGGCGCCATCGAGTACGCCTGGGAGCTGGTCACCGGTTCCCAGGACGACGGGTGCTACGGCTTCGACCCCGACAAGGTCTGGGTGACCGTCTACGAGGAGGACGACGAGGCCGCCGCGCTGTGGCGCAAGGTCGCAGGCCTGCCCGAGCGACGCATCCAGCGGCGCGGCAAGAAGGACAACTACTGGCACACCGGCCAGCCGGGCCCCGCTGGTCCCTGCTCGGAGATCTACATCGACCGCGGTCCGGCCTACGGACCGGAGGGCGGCCCGGTGGTCGACGAGGACCGCTTCCTGGAGATCTGGAACCTCGTCTTCATGCAGTACGCGATCGAGGACGTGAGCGCGAAGGACCAGTTCCGGATCGTCGGGGACCTGGCGAAGAAGAACATCGACACCGGGATGGGCCTGGAGCGCACCGCCTATCTGCTCCAGGGCGTGGACAACCTCTACGAGATCGACGAGGTCTTCCCCGTGATCGGTGCCGCCCAGGAGCTGTCCGGGAGGCGGTACGGGGCGGACCACGACGACGACGTCCGCATGCGCGTCGTCGCGGACCACGTGCGTAGCGCGCTCATGCTCATCGGGGACGGTGTCACCCCGTCGAACGAGGGTCGCGGCTACGTGCTGCGGCGTCTGCTGCGGCGCTCGGTGCGCGCGATGCGCCTGCTCGGGGTCGACGAGCCGTCGCTGCCGCACCTGCTGCCGGTGTCCCGCGACGCGATGGGACAGTCCTACCCCGAGCTGGTGAGCGGCTTCGATCGGATCAGCCGCACTGCGTACGCGGAGGAGGAGGCGTTCCGGCGCACCCTCGCTGCGGGCACCACGATCCTGGACACCGCCGTCAGGACGGCCAAGGACGCCGGCGACACGATGCTGGCCGGTGAGCAGGCGTTCGCGCTGCACGACACCTATGGCTTCCCGATCGACCTGACCCTGGAGATGGCCGCGGAGCAGGGGCTCAAGGTCGACGAGCAGGGCTTCCGGGACCTCATGCGCACCCAACGCGAGCGGGCACGGGCAGACGCCAAGGCCAAGAAGGGCGGCCACGTCGACCTGACGGTGTTCCACGGTCTGCGGGAGGCCGGTGCGACGCCTTTCACGGGCTACTCCGAGCTCGCCACGCACTCCACGGTGCGAGCGTTGCTGCGCGACGGCACGCTGCTGCCGGCCGCTGCCGAGGGCGAGACCGTCGACGTCGTGCTCGAGCGGACCCCGTTCTACGCGGAGTCCGGCGGCCAGGAGTCGGACGCGGGGGTCATCACCTCCGACGGCGCTCGCCTGGAGGTGCTCGACGTGCAGCGCCCGGTCAAGGGGCTGATCGTGCACACCGTGCGGGTCGCCGAGGGGGAGATCCGGTCGGGCGCGGAGGTGCTCGCGCAGGTCGACCCGCAGTGGCGGCTGGGTGCTCGGCAGGCGCACTCCGGGACGCACGTCGTGCACGCCGCCCTGCGCGAGGTCCTGGGTCCCGACGCCCTGCAGTCCGGGTCCTACAACAAGCCGGGTTACCTGCGGCTGGACTTCTCCTGGAACCAGGCCCTGTCGGCGTCCGCGCGCACCGAGATCGAGGACGTCGCCAACCGCGCCATCCGGGAGGACCTCGGTGTGAGGTGGCAGTACATGCCGCTCGCCGAGGCCAAGGCGTGGGGCGCAATCGCGCTGTTCGGCGAGACCTACGACGAGGAGGTCCGGGTCGTCGAGATCGGCGGGCCGTGGTCGCGTGAGCTGTGCGGTGGCACGCACGTGGACCACTCGAGCCAGATCGGGCTGGTCGCCCTGACGGGCGAGTCGTCGGTGGGCTCGGGTTCGCGCCGTGTCGAGGCGCTCGTCGGGCTGGAGGCGTTCCACCACCTCGCGCGGGAACGTGCCCTGGTGGCGACCCTCAGCGAGAGTCTCAAGGCTCGGCCCGAGGAGCTCCCGGAGCGGGTGGCCGGGCTGGCGGCGCGTCTGAAGGAGGCCGAGAAGGAGCTCGCGGCGATCCGCACCGAACGACTCCTCGGCCGGGTCGGTGACCTGGCGTCGTCGGCCACCGACGTGCGCGGTGTGCGCCTCGTGGCCGACAGCGTCGGCGAGGTGTCCGGTGCGGACGACCTGCGCACGCTGAGCCTGGAGGTCCGCGGACGGCTCGGTGAGCAGCCCGCGGTCGTGGCGCTCGGTGGGGTGGCCGGGGGACGTCCGGTCGTGGTGGTCGTGACGAACGCCGCCGCGCGCGACGGAGGGCTCCAGGCCGGGGCGCTGGCCAAGACCGCTGCCGGCGCCCTCGGGGGCGGCGGTGGCGGCAAGCCTGATGTGGCCCAGGGCGGGGGCACGGACCCGAGCCGGCTGCCCGACGCCCTGCGCGCGCTGCAGGCGGCGGTCGCGGACCGGTGACCGTGCAGCGCGGGCCTCGGCTCGCCGTGGACGTCGGCTCGGTCCGGGTCGGCGTGGCCGCGAGCGACCCGGACGGCCTGCTCGCGACACCCGTGGAGACCGTCCAGTGCGACCGGTACGCGGACGCCGGCGTGGGCAGGGTGGTACAGCTCGCGCGAGAGCGGGACGTGGCATGCGTGTACGTGGGGCTACCGCGACACCTGTCCGGGCGCGAGGGTTCGGCATCCGAGGCCGCGCGCAACTATGGTGTCCGTCTGGCCCGTGCGGTGGCCCCGGTGCCCGTCCACCTCGTCGACGAGCGGATGAGCACCGTCTCGGCGCACCGCTCGATGCACGCGTCGGGACGTCCGGGGCGTCGCCATCGTGCGGTGGTCGACCAGGCCGCCGCCGTGGTGATCCTCCAGGCGGCCCTCGACGCCGAGCGTTCGGCGGGCCGACGGGTGGGCGAGCAGGTGCAGACGGACGACAGCAGCGGGGGCGTGGAACGAGCGGAGGACTCTTGGTGAACGACGACTTCCTCGACGAGATCGTGGGCGCTGGGAGCGCCGACGGCGCCCGTCGGGGGACCCGCCGTGACGGTCGCAAGGAGCGGGACCGTCGACGCCGCTCCCGCCGGCGCCGCACGGTGGCCGCTCTCGTCATCTCGTTGCTGGTGCTCGGGGGCGTCGGCATCGGCGTGTGGCAGTGGGTGCTGCCTGCGCTCGGCAACCTGGGCCCCACGCAGGCCGCCCCTGAGGACTATCCCGGCCCCGGCCACGGCAGCGTCGAGGTGACGATCCCCAAGGGAGCGACCGGCGCGCAGATGGGCCGGCTGCTGGCCGAGCAGGGAGTGGTCCGGACCGCGACCGCCTTCAGCAAGGCCTTCACCGCCAACCCGGGCGCCTCGGGCATCCAGCCGGGGACGTACCGCATGCTCCTCGAGATGCCCGCCGCGGACGCCGTCACCGCGCTGCTGGACCCGTCCAACCGCGTGCAGACCAAGGTGACGATCCCGGAGGGCTTCCGGGTCGACCAGGTCGTGGACCGCCTGTCCTCGATCACGACGATCTCGACGGACGACATCAAGGCAGCCATGCAGGACACCTCGGCGACGGGCCTGCCCGCCGAGGCCGACGGCACGTACGAGGGCTGGCTGTTCCCTGCCACGTACACCTTCCAGCCCGACGAGACCGCCACCGACATGATCGCGGCCATGGTCGCCAAGACGGTGAGCGTCCTCGACAGCCACGACGTCGCCCCCGCCGACCGGGAGCGGATCCTGACGATGGCGTCCTTGGTGGAGCGCGAGGCCAAGACCTCCGAGGACCGGGCCAAGGTCGCGCGTGCGATCCAGAACCGGCTCGACATCGACATGAAGCTCGACATCGACGCCTCCGTCGCGTACGGCCTGGGCATCTCCGGGACGCAGCTCACCAAGGCCGACCTGGCCAAGGACACGCCCTACAACACCTACCTGCACACGGGCCTGCCGCCGACGCCGATCGCCTCGCCGGGCGAGGACTCGATCAACGCCGTGCTGAATCCTGCGGACGGCCCGTGGCTCTTCTGGGTGACGGTCAACCCGGAGACGGGCGAGACCCTGTTCGCCGAGACGTACCCGGAGCAGCAGAAGAACATCGCGAAGCTGCGGCAGTGGCAGGCCGACCACCCGTCGAGCAGCGGATGACGGGGGCGGCGCGCCGGGCGGCGGTGCTCGGGCACCCGATCGCACACTCGCTGTCACCTGTGCTGCACCGGGCCGCCTACGCCGCCCTCGGCCTGGACGGCTGGCGCTACGACGCGATCGACACGCCCCTCGAACGACTGCCCGAGGTGGTCGCGGCGGTGGATCAGCAGTGGGCTGGCCTGAGCGTGACGATGCCGCTCAAGACGGCCATCCTCGCGCACCTGCACCACGTCGAGCCGCTCGCCGAGCTGCTCGGGGTGGTGAACACCGTCCTGGTGCAGCCCGGGGAGCCGGTGTCCCTGGTCGGTGCCAACACCGACGTCGCCGGGATCCTCGCCGCTCTCCGGGAGTCGCAGCGTCCCCTGGACGGTCCCGCCGTCGTGGTCGGCGGGGGAGCGACCGCGGCGTCCGCGCTCGCGGCGCTGGCCCAGGTCGGCCAGACCGAGGCGACCGTGCAGGTCCGGTCCCCGGCGCGGGCCGGGGCGACGGTGCGCGCCGCGCACCGGATGGGGCTGGCACCGCGGGTCGCCGCCCTCGGGACCGCGGAGCGGGCGGTGGCGAGCTGGCGTGAGGCCGGCATCGTCGTCGTGACCTTGCCCCCGGGGGCGGGCGACGCGTTCGCCGATGCGCTGCGGGACGCGGGCGCCGAGGCGGGCGGCGTGCTGCTGGACTGCGCCTACGACCCGCGACCTACGCCCCTCGGTCGGGCGTGGGGAGACCGCGGCGGCACGGTCGTGCCGGGGGAGCGGATGCTGCTGCACCAGGCCGCGGAGCAGGTGCGGCTGATGACCGGGCACCCGGCGCCGCTCGACGCGATGGACCGCGCCCTGCATGCGGCTCTCGGCACCGCGTCGAAGGAGCCCGGCGGGCGCTGACCGGGGTGACGGCCCGGCGCCGTCCGCCCCCGGCCCCACGGTGCGGGTTCGCTCGAAAGGGCTACAGCCCGGCGCTCCCCGTGCCGATAGGTCGAGCAGCGGCAACGTGCTCGGCCTGGCGGAAGGACCCCCGTGAAGCAGCTTGGCGACATCCTCCTCGACAACGGTCTGCTGACCGAGGCGCAGCTGATGGCGGCCCTCGACGAACAGGTGATCCGGGGTCAGTCGCTGGGCCGGGTCCTGGTGGAGATGGGCACCGTGACCGAGGCGCAGCTGGTCAAGGCGCTGGCCGCCCAGGTGGACATGGAGTTCATCGAGCTCGCCGAGTACCCGGTGGACCGGGCGGCCGTGGCGACGCTTCCGGCGGCAGTGTGCCGTAAGTACACGATCCTGCCGATCACCATCCACGCGGGCGTGCTGTACCTGGCGATGGCCGATCCGGGGAACGTGATCGCGGTGGACGACGCGCGCACGTTGTCGCGGATGCCCGTCCAGACCGTGGTGGCCACGCGCGACGAGCTCGAGCAGGCGATCGCTCGCTACTGTCGCGCGGACGAGGAGATCGACGACCTGGCGTCCTCGTTCGAGGACACCGCCGAGGCCGAGGACGTCTCGGTCGGCGAAGCGGTCGAGGACGACGCCCCGATCGTGCGCTTCGTGAACCTCCTGGTGACCCAGGCGATCACCGACCGGGCGTCCGACATCCACATCGAGCCCGCCGAGGACGACATGCGGGTGCGGTACCGGATCGACGGGGTCCTGCACGAGATGCAGCACGCGCCGAAGAACATCCAGGCCGGCATCATCTCGCGCCTGAAGATCATGAGCGACATCGACATCGCCGAGCGACGCAAGCCCCAGGACGGCCGCATGTCGGTCGTGCACGAGGGGCGGAAGGTCGATCTCCGGGTCGCGACGCTGCCGACGGTGTGGGGCGAGAAGGTCGTCATGCGAATCCTGGACAACTCCACCGCGAGCCTCGACCTGCGCGAGCTGTCCTTCCTGGACGAGAACCTCGACGTGTACGCGGAGTCGTACCAGAAGCCGTACGGGATGATCTTGGTCACGGGGCCGACCGGTTCCGGCAAGTCGACCACCCTGTACGCGACGCTCAACGCGGTGTCGCGGCCCGAGATCAACGTGATCACCGTGGAGGACCCGGTCGAGTACCGGCTCGCCGGGATCAACCAGGTCCAGGTCAACCCGAAGGCCGGCTTGACGTTCGCGGGGGCGCTGCGCTCGATCCTGCGTTCCGACCCGGACGTGGTGCTCCTGGGCGAGATCCGTGATCACGAGACGGCGCAGATCGCGATCGAGGCGGCGCTCACGGGCCACCTCGTGCTGTCCACGCTGCACACCAATGACGCGCCGAGTGCGGTGACCCGGCTCGTCGAGATGGGCATCGAGCCGTTCCTCGTCGGTTCCGCGCTGGACTGCGTCGTCGCCCAGCGCCTGGCACGCCGGCTGTGCTCGAAGTGCAAGGAGTCGTACACGCCGAGCGAGGTCGAGCTGATCGCCGCACGCTTTCCGTGGAGTCCCGGAGACGACGTGCCGACGCTGTACCGGCCGACCGGGTGCCAGGCGTGCTCCCACACCGGCTACAAGGGTCGGATGGCGCTCCACGAGGTGATGCGCGTGACCGAGGAGATCGAACGGCTCGCCGTGGGTCACGCGTCGTCGGCCGAGATCGGCCACACCGCGCGGGAGCAGGGAATGACCACTCTGCGTGACGACGGCTGGGCAAAGGTGATGCTCGGCCAGACGTCCCTGGAGGAGGTGCTCCGGGTGGTGGCATGACCGCCTCAAGCCGCAGCGTCCCGCCGTCGATACACCATCCGAGCGCCCCGAGCGCGCCGCCGATGTGAGAGGTCCACCGTGAACACGACCCCCGACCCCGGAGCACCCGAGCGGTGGAGCCCGCTGCCCGAGCGGCAGCCCGGCGCCCCGCGGCACGACATCCCGACCGCGCCAGGTGTGCCGGCCGGCTACGGGCCCGACGCGGCGCGTGCCCAGAGCGCACCATCCACGGGCCAGAGCGCCCCGGCTCCCGGGCGCGTCGCGGGTGGCGCCGCCGCAGCCCCGCCGGTCCGGCCCACCTCAGGTCCTGGGCCCGCCACGTCGCCGGGGGGTCCTGCGCGTGCGGCAGCTCCCGAGCGGTCGGCGACGCCCGAACGGTCGGCGCCCCCCGCGGCGCGCCGGGTCGGGATGCCCCAGGCGAGCCAGGAGGGGGACGTCGACCTGGACGCGGCGTTGCGTGCCATGGTCGCCGCCGGCGCGTCCGACCTGCACCTGACGTCCGGTTCGCAGCCGATGATCCGGTTGGACGGGGGACTACGGCCCCTCGACGGATTCCCGACCATGTACCCCGACTCGCTGCAGCGCACCCTGTATGCGGTGCTCACCCAGAAGCAGCGGGAGACCTTCGAGGAGAACCTGGAGCTCGACTTCGCGTACGCGGTCAGGGGCGTCTCGCGCTTCCGTGTGAACCTCTACCGGCAGCGAGACTCCGTCGGGGCGGCGTTCCGCATGATCCCCTACGAGATCAAGCCGCTCGAGGAGCTCGGGGTCCCGCCGGTCGTGGCCAACTTCGCGAACCTCCCGCGCGGTCTGGTGCTCGTCACCGGTCCCACCGGATCGGGCAAGTCGACGACGCTCGCCGCGGTGATCGACCTCGCCAACCGCAGCCGCAACGAGCACATCATGACGGTCGAGGACCCGATCGAGTTCCTGCACCGGCACAAGAGGTCGCTCATCAACCAGCGCGAGGTCGGGTCGGACACGCACTCGTTCGCCAACGCGCTCAAGCACGTGCTGCGCCAGGACCCCGACGTGATCCTGGTCGGCGAGATGCGTGACCTCGAGACGATCTCCGTGGCGCTGACGGCCGCCGAGACCGGTCACCTGGTCTTCGCGACCCTGCACACCCAGGACGCCGCCCAGACGATCGACCGCATCATCGACGTGTTCCCGGCGCACCAGCAGGACCAGATCCGCACGCAGCTCGCGGCCGCGATCCAAGGCGTCGTGTGCCAGACGCTGTGCAAGCGGGCCAACGGCAAGGGCCGCGTCGTGGCGACCGAGATCCTGCTCGCCACGCCGGCCATCCGGAACCTGATCCGCGAGGGCAAGACCCACCAGATCTACTCCGCGATGCAGGCCGGCCTCCAGCAGGGCATGCACACGATGGACCAGCACCTCGCCGAGCTGGTCCGCGCCCAGGCGATCACGTACGAGACCGGCGTGGAGAAGTGCCAGAACGTCGCCGACTTCAACAGGCTGACCGGCCGGATCGGCTCGGGCGGCGGGGGCAGCGCCCTCGGGTCGATGACGGGTGGTGACCCGCTCAGTGCGGTGACCCTCGCCGGCGGTGCACCCGCTGGAGGGATGTACTGATGGCGACCGCCACGAAGACGTTCGAGTACTCCGTCCGTGACCGGGGCGGGAAGGTCGTCAAGGGCAGGATCGAGGCGAGCAACCAGGCGGCGGTCGCCAACCGGCTGCGCACCATGGGCCTCGCGCCGATCGCGATCAGCGAGGTGCAGAACGCGGGGCTGCAGCGGGAGCTGAAGATCCCGGGGTTCGGTGACCGCATCAAGCTGAAGGACATCGCGATCCTGTCCCGTCAGCTGGCGACGATGATCAACGCGGGCCTGACCCTGCTCCGGGCGCTGTCGATCCTCGCGGAGCAGACCGAGAACAAGGCGCTCGCGAAGGTCGTCGGTCAGGTGCGCACCGACGTGGAGAGCGGCTCGGCGTTGTCCGCGTCGCTCGCCAAGCACCCGCAGGTGTTCCCGCCGCTGATGATCAACATGGTCAAGGCGGGCGAGGTCGGCGGCTTCCTGGACTCCGTCCTGCTGCGCATCGCGGAGAACTTCGAGGCCGAGGTCAAGCTGCGCTCGACGATCAAGAGCGCGATGACCTATCCCGTGGTGGTCTTCGTGTTCGCCATCCTGGCCACGATCGGCATGCTGCTGTTCATCGTGCCGGTCTTCGCCTCGATGTTCGAGGGACTGGGCGGCGAGCTCCCGCTCCCGACCCGGGTCCTCGTGTTCCTCTCGGGCGTCATGAAGTGGATCGCCCCCGTCCTGGCGGTCGGCGCGGTCGCCTTCGCCGCCTGGTGGGGGCGGCACAAGAACGACCGCGGCGTCCGCGAGAGGCTCGACCCGCTGAAGCTGAAGATCCCCGTGTTCGGGCCGCTGTTCCAAAAGATCGCGGTGAGCCGGTTCACGCGCAACTTCGGCACCATGGTGCGCGCGGGCGTCCCCATCCTGCAGGCGTTGAACGTCGTGGGGGAGACCAGCGGCAACGTCGTCATCGAGCGGGCCTCGCGGGACATCGCCGACTCGGTGCGTTCCGGTCAGGCCCTCACCGGGCCGCTGGCGCAGCACAAGGTCTTCCCGCCCATGGTGGTGCAGATGATGGCGGTCGGTGAGGACACCGGTGCGCTGGACACCATGCTCGACAAGATCTCGGAGTTCTACGACCAGGAGGTCGAGGCGACCACCGAGGCGCTGACGTCGCTCATCGAGCCCCTGATGATCGTGGTCATCGGCTCGATCATCGGATCCATGATCATTGCCATGTACATGCCGATCTTCAAGATCTTCGACCTCATCGGCTGACACCGAACGGCGAATGCGCCGACCGGGTGAACCTGGCCGACAAACCGCCAGGCATCGCTCAAGTCGGCCGCGACGAGCCCCGATGCATCACCCGTAGCACCCAGCATGACCCCCGGTCACCGGGGACCTGACATCGACATCGAAGGGCAGCGCCATGATCGCTCGTATCCGGAAGTCCGTCGCGGAGAAGGACAAGGGCTTCACCCTCATCGAGCTCCTCGTCGTCATCATCATCATCGGCATCCTGGCCGCGATCGCCATCCCGGTCTTCCTCAACCAGCGGAAGAAGGGCTGGGATGCCCAGGCCAAGTCCGACCTGAAGAACATGGCCACGGCCGAGGAGACCTGGCTCACCGACAACAACGCGTACACGAACAACGTCGCAGATCTTCAGAGCGTGGGCTTCAACGAGTCGGCCGACAACAGCGGTTGGGCGGCCACGGCCCTGGGAACCACCGGCGCCGACGGCTACTGCATGTCGGTGACCTCCAAGTCCACCACGGTGTGGTACTACGACTCGACGGCGGGCGTGCCGACGACCACCAAGCCGACTACCTGCCCGTGATCTGAGCTTGATGCGCCTCTGCGGGGAGGGCGGGGGCTCCCGCCCTCCCCGCAGAGCGCCGCTTCCCTGAACGCCCCGGATGACTCCGAAAGGGAGTATGAGGATGGCGCCGCAGCGGACCGCCCGCCCGGACGACGGTTTCGGCCTGATCGAGATGGTCGTCGCCCTCCTGATCGCCGGTGTCGTCTTCGGTGCCCTCGCGACAACCCTCGTGGCCGGGCTGCGCACCTCCTTGTACGGCCGGCAGAACCAGCAGGCGACCGACGCCATGACGGCGGAGCTGGAACGCCTGCGAGCTGTGGACTTCGGTTCACTGACGATGGATTCCACGGACCTGGCGGGGGACCCGCGGATCCTCAACTGCAGCGGCACCCCGTGCCTCATGGTCGACGGGACGCCGGAGACGCTCGTGCTCGGCACCGGCGGTGCCGTGACCCCGCACATCAAGACCGTGGACGACGGCACGGCGGCCGGCGTGGCCAACCAGACGGTCAACGGGACCACCTTCACCGTGTCGAGCTACATCACCGCCTCGGACCAGCCGGTCGACCAGGCTGTCCGCGCCACGGTGTTCGTCAACTGGACCACCGGCAGTACGCCCCATGAGCGGTCGATCTCGAGCATGATCGCCTTCACGCAGCGAGGGCTGCCACTGCCGCGCTTCAAGCTCGAGATGCCCGTGACGAGCATGGCCGTGAACCCCGGCGGCACGCTCACCTACGAGGTCACGCTGCTCAACCAGGGCGCACCCGACCGGTGGGACATCACCCTGTCCGGGTGGTCCACCGGCTGGTCACTGGTCGCCGACACCGACGGTGACGGGACCCTGTCTGCGGGTGACACGCCGTTGGCGGACACCACGATGAACGGTCAGCCGGACACGGGTCGTGTCGACCCCAGCACCACCTTCCGCTTCTTCCTGACCCGCACCACGACCACCGGCGCCGCACTCGGGACGTTCGACACGACGGTCACCGCGACCTCGGTCGGCCAGCCGTCCGCGACGGGCGCGTCCGCATCGGTGACGGCAACGTCGACGATCACCACGGGCGTGATCGGTCCGACCCCAGGTCCCACACCCACCCCGTCGACGTCGCCGCCCACCACGGAGACCACGTGCGCAGCGCCGTCGGTCGGCAGCGTCACCGGGGTCGGGAACGGGAACTACTCGGTCCGCGAGTACGCGCTCCACAACGACGGCGTGGGGCCGTCGACGACCCAGGCGCAGATGTACTTCAACTCGACCGGGCCCGACGAGCCTTACCTCCCGGAGTACTCCACCGACGTGGCACCCACCACGACGGGGCGGGTCATCCAGGCCTCCGGTGCGCTGCCCGACGCGGCAGGGACGCTCGCGCTGACCGATCCGCACCAGTACGCGGACTGGCAGATGACGGCGGAGTCGAACACCCGCCTCGACGGCACGGGTGTCCTGCGTCTGTGGATCGCCGCGGATGGCGGGACGGCCCCCACCCAGGCCGAGGTGGTGCTGTACTCGGCGTCGACCGCAAGCGGGTCCCGGAGCGTTCTCGCCGACACGTCGATCTCCCTTCCCACCGGCTGCAGCGGGTTCCAGGAGGTCTACGTGACATTGCCGGACGTCCCCCAGCCGCAGATCGCGAGGAATGGTGTCTTCGGCGTCCGCATCGCGGTCGCCGGCGGGAACGGTCGCCTCGGGTATGACGTCCCCGGCCAGATGCCGGCTGCGTTCCAGATCGGGGTGAAGTGATGAAGCCCGCCAGGCGGGAGGACAGCGGACTCACCCTCATCGAGCTGCTCATCACGATGGTGCTCATGGGTGTCGTCTCGACGCTGGTCGTGGGTGCGGTGTCGCAGGCCGGTCGAGTCCTGATCCGCACCGACGACGAGGCCACGGGCCTTGCCGATGCCAAGGTCGTCATGGACCGGCTGGGCCGGGACATCCGCGAGGCTCGATCCGCGGTGTGCGACGGGGCGGCCTGGGACCCGACGTGCACGTCGCACCTGCAGGTGTGGATCGACGCCAACTCCGACTACGTCGAGGAGCCGACGGAGATCATCACCTGGCAGCTCGTCCAGGACGCCGACCTCCAGCACTACGACGTCGTCAGGATCGTCGGGTCCGGTGCCGGTGGGACGCCGCAGACCACGCACATCCAGGCGTCCTCCCTGATCGTGGACGCCATCTTCTCCTACGACGGGGGCGCGGCGTCCGCTGCCACCGCCCACGAGATCGACATCTCGTTGACCTATGACTCGAAGCTGGACCTGGGGTCCAGGGAACGCACCGCCGTGTTCAGCGCACGGCTGCGGAACAAGGGGTGACCACGGTGATGAGATGGCGCCGACGAGTGGCCGACGACGCGGGCGTCGGTCTCATCCTGGTGATCGGGGTCTCGGTCTTCGTGTTCGCGATCGCGGCGACCGCGGTGGCGATCGCCGTCAATGCGATGGCGCAGAGCCACCAGCGCCAGACGTTCGAGACGTCGCTCGCCGTGGCCGAGGCGGGCGTCGACCGGACGCTCTCCGAGGTCCAGGGCGCGTACTCGGCGACGAACTCGGACTATCCGGTCCCCGCCGCGACGTCCACGTGGTGCCCGGGCGCCGAGATCGGCTTCCCCACGTCGGGTGACGGAGCCGGAGGTGTCTTCTCGACAGAGGACGCGGAGCGCACCTGGGCCAGGTCCCAGCTCGAGGCCATGGTGTCCGCCGGGACGTGCGTGCAGTCCGGCGACGGTGGGCAGTACGTGGTGCTGAAGCCGCCGTCGGCGCACGTCAAGTACGGCAAGGTCTATGCGCTCTCCGCGATCCCGTCCTTCGCCGACGCGACGAAGACCCGACTCATCAAGTCCGAGTACGTCTTCATGCCCTACAAGCCGTTGCACGCGATCCTCACGGCCGGCGACCTGCTGCTCGACTCGAGCACGACCGTCACCGGCGCCGCCGGGGCCTTCGACGACCAGGCCAGCGTCCACTCCAACGGCACGATCTCGACCAACGGCAACCCGACCGTGACAGGCCCCGTGACCTCGACCGACCCCTCGAGCGCGTCGTCGAACAACTTCACGTACAACGTCACGAACTGGGGCAGCAGCAGCGTCGAGACCAAGGGCGCGGAGGCGATCCCTTCCGTCGACGCCGGCCTGTTCTACCTGCGGGCCAGCACGGACGACCCCAACGCGATCGTCGACTGGTACGACCTGTGCACGGACGGGACCGTCCGCCCGTACTCCTCCGCGGGGCCCTGCACGGCACCCACGACGATCGGCACGGCGTCGGGCAGCACCCAGGTACGCGGTTGGAAGTGGGACGGCGCGCACACGTGGATAGCCACGGGCAACACGCTCAGCGGGACGTACTTCGCCTATCACGCCAACGTCGACGTGGGCACCGGGAACGGGGTCATCCCCCGGTTCACGGTCGTCGCGTCGGCGGAAGACCCCACGAGCTGCTCCAACAAGGAGTACGGCAACATCAACTGGGACCACTACGATCTCGGCCAGCCTGCGTACCACAACCTGTGGATGATGGCCGACGGCGATCTCGTGACGCACTCCAACTGGCAGGCGGGCAGCATGGGGCCGCCGGTCGTGAGCGGCATGTTCGTCGCGGGTGACGACATCCAGCTCGAGACATCGAGCGCCGGTGCGGTGGGTTCGGTCATCTCCGCCAACCAGTGCTCGTCACCGGACCCCGGACCTATCCACTCGTCCGAGGTCAAGAACCCGTCGGTGTACTTCGACCCGAACTCGGACGCGCCCTTCTCGAGCATCATCACGACGTCGCTGTGGCTCGACTACTCGGGTGGGTGACGTGACGCCGGTCCTCGTCCTGGCGGGTGTCCTCGGCCTTCTCGTCGGCTCCTTCCTCAACGTCGTGATCTGGCGCGTGCCGCGGGGCGAGTCCGTCGTGAGCCCGCCGAGCGCGTGCCCGGCGTGCGAGCACCGGATCCGCCCGTGGGACAACGTCCCGGTGGTGTCGTGGCTGGCGTTGCGCGGCCGGTGCCGGGACTGCGGCGCGGCGATCAGCGCGCGGTACGTCCTGGTCGAGTCCGCGACCGGGGTGCTCTTCGTGCTCACCGTGGTCCGGTTCGGCGTCGCCTGGGAGACGCTCGCCTTCGGGTATCTCGCAGCGGTGGGCCTCGCGTTGGCGCTCATCGACCTCGACGTCCATCGCCTCCCCGATGCGCTCGTGCTGCCGTCCTACCCGGTGGTCGGCGTCGTGCTGGTGATCGCCAGCCTGGCGCCCGGCGGGACGACAGGGCCCGGGGCGTTGCTGCGCGGGCTCGTGGGTGCGGTGGGCCTCTTCACGCTGTACTTCGCCCTCATGGTGCTGCGTCCCGGGGGGATGGGTTTCGGGGACGTGAAGCTCGCCGGCGTCCTGGGCGGGGCGCTCGCCTGGCTCGGCTGGGGCAGCTGGGTGGTCGGTGCGTTCGCCGCGTTCCTGCTGGGCGGGATCTTCTCGCTCGGGCTCCTCGTGTCGCGCCGCGCGGGACGCCGTAGCGCGATCCCGTTCGGACCATGGATGGTCCTCGGCGCGGCCGTCGGAGCCGCGTGGGGCGAGGCACTCTGGGGCGCCTACCTCGGAGTGCTGGCGTAACGCGCTTCGCCCTCAAGGTTGTCTCAGGCCGGGCCGATAGATGACGTGGACACCGCGCGAAAGGGGACGGCCAGTGGCCAAGGCTGGTGTGATCGGTTTGGACATCGGAGCCACCTGCGTGCGCGCTGCCGAGGTGAGCAAGTCATCCGCGAACGGGTCCGCGACGCTGACGCGATACGCGGAGGTCCCGCTCCCCTTGGGGACGGTGCGGGACGGCGAGGTCGAGGACGCCGCGACCGTGAGCGCGGCCATCCGCCAGCTCTGGTCCGTCGGGAAGTTCGCCACCCGCGACGTGAACATCGGCGTCGGGAACCAGCGCGTGATCGTCCGGGAGCTGGACCTCCCGTGGCTGCCCCTCGCGCAGCTCAAGCAGTCGCTTCCCTTCCAGGTGGGCGAGCTCCTCCCCATGCCGGCGGACGAGGCCCTCCTCGACTTCCTGCCGACGGCCGAGGTGGACGGCCCGCAGGGCCGGATGCTGCACGGCATGCTCGTCGCGGCCACGCGCGACACCGTGCGCGCGAACATCCTCGCCGTCGAGTCGGCAGGTCTGCGCCCCCAGATGGTGGACCTCAGCTCGTTCGCCCTGCTCCGGGCCTTGATCGGGGGCGAGGCGGCCACGAAGACCGTCGCGGTGGTGGAGATCGGTGCGCAGATCACGCAGGTCGTGGTCGTGGCGTCCGGGGCTCCGCGGTTCGTCCGCATCCTGCCGTTCGGGGGCAACCACACCACCGAGGCCGTGGCCCGGGAGCTGAGCGTCAGCTTCCAGGAGGCCGAGGACCTCAAGCGGAAGGTCGGACTCGGCATGGAGGTGCCCGGCGAGCTCCAGGCGGTCGGTAACGCCGTTCTGGAGACGGCCCGGCCGCTCGTGGAGTCCATCCGGAACACCTTCGTGTACTACGCGAGCAACAACCCTGGCGCGGCCGTGGACCTTGTCGTCCTGGCCGGCGGAGGGGCCATGCTGCCCGGTCTCGGCCAGTACCTCGCCAGTGCCAGCCGTATCCCGGTGTCGGTCGGGGACGCGCTGAGCACGGTGCGGCGCGGCAAGCATCTTGTCATCGGCGACCACGGCCGCGTCGCCGCGGTACCGGTCGGTCTGGCGAAGGCGGTGGCGGCGTGACGGAGACCGAGGTCAAGCGACGTCCGGCCAAGCGGTCGCGGCGGGAACCGAGCGTCGTGCCAGCCATCCCGCAGGTGAACCTGCTGCCGCCGGAGGTCGTGGCGGCCCGTGGGCTCAGGATCGTCCGACGGTGGCTCGGCGTGCTCGTCGTGATCGCCGTCGTCCTCGCCGCCGGCGTCGTCGCGCTGGCGTGGGAGTCCCAGCGCGCAGCCCAGGCCGATCTCACGACAGCTCAGGCCGACACGACCCGTCTGCAGGCGGAGCGACAGAAGTACATCGAGGTCCCGCTCGTGCGCGGCGAGATCGATCGCGTGGCGGCGGCGCGGACGTTCGGCATGTCGACGGAGATCGAGCTCGCGAAGTACCTGGCCGCCATCTCCGCCACGGCACCCGCGGGTATCGCGATCCAGAGTGTGCAGGTTGCGGTCGAACCTCCGACGACGGAGCCCGGCACCCCGACCGACCCGCTGGCCGGCCCGTCCGTCGGCTCGCTGACCTTCGAGGCCGACTCCCTCACGGTCCCGGACACCGCAGACTGGATCGACGCCCTCAACGCGCTGCCCGGGCTGTCGGACGCCTGGTTCACCGCGGCAGAGGTCACCGAGGCCAACGGGACCGTCTACTACACGGTCTCCGCGACGGTGAACCTGACGTCCGATGCGTATGCGCAGCGTTTCGAGGAGGGGAACTGATGCGGTCGACACGCGCCGGCGGCTGGGTCGCCGGAACGATCTTCCTCGTCATCGCGATCTTCGCGGGGACCTGGTTCCTGGCGGCGCAGCCGCGCTTCGACGATGCGACGCAGACCCGCGACCAGGCGGCGTCCATCCGCGTCCAGAACGCCAAGCTCAAGGCTCAGGTCGCCGAGCTCAAGGCCGACTTCGCGAAGCTGGACGACTACCGGGCAGAGCTCGCGACGCTGCGCACCCAGATCCCCGCGACGGCTGAGCTCAGTGCCTACACGCGCGCCGTCCAGGCACTGGCGGACAAGGCAGGCGTCACTCTGACGGCTCTCGACCCGGCCACGGCCCAGACCGTCACGCCCCCGGCTCCGCCGGCGCCCGCGACGCCGACCCCGGACCCGAGCGCGTCCGGCGATGCCGGCACGACGACCGCCGACCAGCCCGGGTCGTCCGGCGCCACGGCGACGCCCGCCGACGGCACCCAGTCAAAGCCGCTCGACGGTATGGCGGCGGTGCCGATGTCGATCACCGTGGTCGGGACGTACGCCAACGCGACCGCCTTCCTCCAGGGCCTCCAGACCGGCACCGACAGGCTGTTCCTGCCCGTCTCGGTCGACGGTTCCCGGCAGCCGCAGGCCGTGGCCTCCGGGGGGCGCCCGGCGACGGCGGACGGCGACCTCGAGCTGACGGTCGACGGTTGGGCCTACGTGCTGCCGCCGAGCCAGGACTACCTCACCTACGAGCAGTCTCAAGGTGACGCCACCCCGGCGCCTGATACGACGGGTACCCCGACACTTCCGGGGAGCGCTCGCAACCCGTTCGTGCCGCTCCCGGGAACCTAGGGGCTCACCCGGGCACCCACGTCCTGGTCCGCAGCACGGACGGCGGGCGGGGATGCCGTCCCGCCCGTGGAAGGATGACGCAGCACGCGCGATGCGCGCACCGCCGAGGTCGCACCCAGGGAGGGCACTGTGCTGCGCTGGTTGACGTCCGGGGAGTCGCACGGCCCTGCGCTCGTGGGGATCGTCGAGGGGCTTCCCGCCGGCGTCTCGCTCGTCACCGACGACCTGCGCGCTGCGCTGGCGCGGCGCAGGCTGGGGTACGGACGCGGCGCACGGATGGCGTTCGAGGCGGACGAGGTCCGCGTGCTGGCCGGGCTGCGGCACGGTGTCACGCAGGGCGGCCCGCTCGCGGTGGAGATCGCCAACTCCGAGTGGCCCAAGTGGGTCGACGTCATGGCGGCCGACCCGGTGGACGACCCGGCCAAGCTCCAGCGCGCGCGCAACGCGCCCCTGACCCGCCCCCGCCCCGGGCATGCGGACCTGGTAGGTATGCGCAAGTACGGGTTCACCGACGCCCGGCCGGTGCTGGAGCGGGCGTCGGCGCGCGAGACCGCCACCCGGGTCGCCCTCGGGACGGTCGCCGCAGCCTTCCTCGAGCAGGCCGTGGGCGTGCGCCTCGTGTCCCACACCGTGGCGATCGGGACGGTGGGCGTCCCCGAGGACGCCCTTCCGCCGACGCCCGACCACGTCACGGCCCTGGACGAGGATCCCGTCCGGTGCTTCGACGCGGCGACGTCGGCCGCGATGGTGGCGGAGATCGACGCCACGCAGAAGGCCGGGGACACCCTGGGCGGTGTCGTGGAGGTGCTCGCGTACCACGTGCCGTCCGGCCTGGGCACCTACACGCACTGGGACCGACGCCTGGACGCCCGGCTCGCGGCGGCCCTCATGGGTATCCAGGCGATCAAGGGCGTCGAGGTGGGCGACGGCTTCCGCACCGCGACGCGGCGCGGCTCTGCCGCGCACGACGAGATCGAGCGCGACCCGGCGACCGGGGGGATCCGCCGCCGCACGAATCGGGCCGGCGGCCTCGAGGGTGGGATGTCCAACGGTGAGGTGATCCGCGTGCGGGCGGCGATGAAGCCGATCTCGACCGTGCCGCGGGCCCTGGACACCACGGACGTGGCGACCGGGGAGGCGGCCCAGGCGATCCACCAGCGTTCCGACGTGTGCGCGGTACCGGCCGCAGGCGTCGTCGCGGAGGCCATGGTCGCGCTGGTGCTCGCGGACGCGGTGCTCGAGAAGTTCGGTGGCGACAGCGTGGCCGAGGTCGCCCGCAACCACGCCGCCTACCTCGAGTCCATCCCACCGTTGCAGCGCTGAGGCGCCCGGGCCGCGTGGCGGGCGGGCGGAGCCGCCGGTCCGGCAGGCCGGGTAGCGTTCCGC
Source organism: Actinotalea lenta (assembly GCF_030586465.1). Classification (GTDB taxonomy): domain Bacteria; phylum Actinomycetota; class Actinomycetes; order Actinomycetales; family Cellulomonadaceae; genus Actinotalea; species Actinotalea lenta. The sequence continues at coordinate 2,367,569 of NZ_JAUQYP010000001.1, read as the reverse complement.
TCGTGACCTCATCAGACCCGCGTCCGAGCGTCGTGCTGGTGGGCCCGCCGGGATCGGGGGTGCCGGCCGTCGCCGCGGCGGTCGCGACCCGGCTCCAGCTCCCCCTGGTCGACACGGACGTGGAGGTGGAACGCGCCACCGGCCGACCGGTCGGCGACGTCATCGTCTCGGACGGCGAGGAGGCGTTCCGCGCGCTCGAGCGCCGGGCGGTGACCGAGGCGCTCCACACGGCCGGTGTGGTCGCACTCGGCGGAGGCGCCGTCGTCGACGCGAGCACGCGTGGGGCCCTCGAGGAGTTCCGAGCCGCCGGGGGAGTGGTGGTGTTCTGCGACGTCACCCTTGCGCACGCCGTGCCGCGCCTCGGCTTCAACCAGCCGCGCCCGGTGCTGCCGGGCAACCCACGGGCGATCTGGCAGGCCCTGATGGAGCAGCGCCGACCGCACTACCTCGAGGTCGCCTCGGTGCGGGTGGACACCGACGGGCGAGGGCCGGACGACGTGGCGTCGGACGTGGTCACCGCGATCCGGGAGCAGGAGGAGACGGCGTGAACGAGCCCGTGCGCATCGAGGTGGGCGGCGACAGGCCCTACGAGGTGGTGGTCGGCGAGCACCTGCTCGGCGAGCTGGCCGGGATGCTGACGGGAGCGCAGCGGGTGCTGATCGTGCACCCGGGGGCGCTGACCGCGTCCGCGGAGCAGGTCCGCGCGGATCTCGAGGAGCACGGCTTCGAGGTCGCGACTGCCGAGGTACCCGAGGCCGAGGAGGCCAAGACCGCCCAGGTGGCGGCGTTCTGCTGGGGTGTCCTCGGTCAGGCGGGCTTCACCCGCAGCGACGCGGTCGTGGGTCTGGGCGGCGGGGCGACCACCGACCTCGCCGGGTTCGTCGCCGCGACGTGGCTGCGCGGCGTGCGGGTGGTGCACGTGCCCACCACGCTGCTCGCCATGGTCGACGCGGCGGTCGGAGGCAAGACCGGGATCAACACGGCGGAGGGCAAGAACCTGGTGGGCGCCTTCCACCCGCCGGGGGGAGTGCTGTGCGACCTCGTCGCCCTGGAGAGCCTGCCGGTGCACGACAGGGTCGCAGGTCTGGCGGAGGTGGTGAAGGCGGGCTTCATCGCCGACCCGGAGATCCTCACCCTGGTCGAGGCCCACGCAGACGCGCTGCGGGCCCCCGAGCTCACCGCCGACGTCCGGCCCGTGCTGCGGGAGCTCGTCGAGCGTGCGGTGCGCGTCAAGGCCGACGTCGTCTCGCGGGACCTGCGCGAGTCCGGCCTGCGCGAGGTGCTCAACTACGGGCACACCTTCGGCCACGCGATCGAGCAGGTCGAGCGGTTCCGGTGGCGGCACGGTGCGGCCGTCGCGGTGGGGATGGTGTTCGCCGCGGAGCTCGCGCGCCTCGCCGGCCGGCTCGACGAGGCGACGGTCGCTCGGCACCGGTCGGTGCTGGCAGCGCTCGGACTGCCGACCACGTACGCCGCCGACCAGTGGGACCGCCTGCTCACGGCGATGCGACGGGACAAGAAGACCCGGGGGGACCTGCTGCGCTTCGTCGTCCTGGACGGGGTGGCACGTCCTTCCCGCCTGGAGGGCCCGGATCCCACGCTGCTCGCAGCTGCCTATGCGGAGATCGCGGCGGACCGAGGCTCGGCCCGAGCCTTGTAGCGCAAAAAACAAGGCGCCAGGCTTGTCATACAACAAGCCCAGCGGGTTGTGCCGCGTCCAACCAGGCTCTAGGCTTGTGTCCATGTTCGTGCTGACCATCGACCAGCGAGGCAGTCGGCGCAGCACGGACAAGGTGCCGTCGCTCATCCAGGCGCTGGACGGCGACCCGGCGCTGGTGCGGGGACCGGAGCGAACGGTCGGGGACGAGGTCCAGGCGGTGATCGAGGATCCGGACGCCGTGGTGCGGGTCGTCCTGGGGGTCCTGCGCAGCGGGCAGTGGAGCGTCGGGGTCGGTGCCGGCCCGGTGGACGAGCCGATGCCCGCCGAGGCCCGGGCCGGCTCGGGCGCGGCTTTCGTGCACGCCCGGCACGCGGTCGAGCGGGCGAAGAGCAGGCAGAGGCCCGCGCCCGTGGCCGTCGACGGCGTGCGGCCCGATCGTGCAGCGGAGGCGGAGGCCGTCCTCACCCTGCTCGCTTCGGTGGCGTCCCGCCGGACCGGCGGTGGCTGGGACGCGATCGACGCCTGGCTCGCGCGGGGCGACGGGGTGACCCAGGAGGAGATCGCCGCCGACCTGGGGGTGAGCCAGCAGGCCGTGAGCCAGCGCCTCGCCGCCGCGCTGTGGGACGAGGAGCGGGCCGCCCGCCCCGTCGTCGCCCGGCTGCTCGCCGAGGCCGAGTCGTGACCGGGCTCCCGGCCGCGCTCGTCGCCCTGGCCACGCTCGTGGTCAGCGTCCTCGCCGGTTGGTTCGTGGTCGCCGGGATCCTCGCACTCGCCGCGCGGTCCCAGGACTCCGGCGGTTCGACGCGCGGCGGTCCCGGCGAGCAGAGCGCGGGCGGGGACCCGGACGTCGACGCACCGGCGGCGCAGCGGCCGGGTCAGGGCGTCCTGCGGGGCGGGACCTGGATCGGGCTCCTGGAACGGCTCGCGGTCACCGGCACGGTGCTGCTCGGGCACCCGGAAGGGGTGGCCGTCGTGGTGGCGGTCAAGGGTCTGGGGCGCTATCCGGAGATCGCGCGGAACCCGGAGGTGTCCGAGAGGTTCGTGATCGGGTCCCTGGCCTCGCTCGTATGGGCCGCGGCCCTGGGGGCGGCCGGCCGAGCGTTGCTCGGCTGAGCGGAGCCCGTCGGCCACGGTCCCCGCTACACTGGTCGCCGCCTCGCGTGGCGTGCGCGGCGGGCGACCCCCACGACAGAGAGACATCCTGTGGCGACGACGAACGACCTGAAGAACGGCCTCGTGCTCAACCTGGACGGCCAGCTGTGGACCGTCGTGGAGTTCCAGCACGTCAAGCCCGGCAAGGGCGGCGCGTTCGTGCGCACCAAGCTCAAGAACGTGCTGTCCGGCAAGGTCGTCGACAAGACGTTCAACGCCGGCGTCAAGGTCGACACCGCCAACGTCGACAAGCGCGACATGCAGTACCTGTACAAGGACGGCGCCGACTTCGTCTTCATGGACACCTCCAGCTACGAGCAGCTCATGGTCTCCGAGGACGTGGTGGGAGACGCCGCGCGCTTCCTGCTGGAGAACCAGAACGCGATCGTCGCGACCCACGACGGCAACCCGCTGTACGTCGAGCTCCCCGCATCTGTGGTGCTCGAGATCACCTACACCGAGCCCGGTCTGCAGGGGGATCGCTCGAGCGCGGGCAACAAGCCCGCCACGCTCGAGACCGGGGCCGAGATCCAGGTCCCGCTGTTCCTGGAGACCGGCACCAAGGTCAAGGTCGACACGCGGGACGGGTCGTACCTGGGCCGCGTGAACGACTGAGGTGGCCGCACGCAGCAAGGCCCGCAAACGGGCCCTTGACGTGCTCTTCGAGGCCGATCAGCGGGGGCAGGACCCGCTCGCCGTGCTCACCGCTCGTCTCGCGGAACCGGGCACCGAGGCGGCGCTGCCGCAGTACGCCGTCGAGCTCGTGGAGGGCGTCGTCGCACGGCGCGCCGAGATCGACGAGCTCCTGACGACGTACTCGCGCGGCTGGGTCCTCGAGCGCATGCCGGCGGTGGACCGTGCCGCGCTGCGTCTGGGGGCGTGGGAGCTGCTCTTCAACGACGACGTCCCTGACGCGGTCGCCGTGGACGAGGCGGTCGAGCTGGTGCGTGCGCTCTCCACGGACGACTCGCCGGCGTTCGTCAACGGGGTGCTGGGGCGCCTGCTGGAGCTCAAGCCCACCCTGTGACGATCACGCCGGTGCCACGCTGCGCGCCGGGAGCCGGACGCGCTGGGACGGGGCAGCGCTCGTGCGGTCCGGGCCGTCCGCCCGGGGGCGCCCGACCAGGTTCCCCTGCACCACGCCGATGCCGATGCCGAGCAAGGCCGTGAGCTGCGAGCGTCGCTCCACGCCTTCGGCGACGACCTCGAGCCCGTGCGCCTCGGCCAGGGCCACGATCGCGCGCAGCACCGCGACGCCCTCCGGCGTCGCTACCTCGTCGACGAGGGACTTGTCGATCTTCAGCACGTGCAGCGGCAGGGTCCCGAGTCGTGCGAGGGAGTTGTACCCCGTCCCGAAGTCGTCCAGGGCGATCCGCGCACCGCGCGCGGCGAGCTGGGTCAGGGTGTCGCGCGCGTGCTGCTCGTCGTGCACGAGCGCACTCTCGGTGACCTCGATCGTGAGCATGTCCCAGGCGTCCGGACCCCAACCTGCCTCGATCGTGCGCAGCACGTCGGGCTCGTCGAGCTGGCGCGGCGAGACGTTGACCGCGACCGGCAGCCCGAACCTCTCCATCCCGGCCCGAGCGGCGGCGAACATCTGCCGGCCGATCTCCACGATGAGGCCGGTCTCCTCGGCGAGCGGCAGCCAGCCTGCCGGCGCGCGCAGCGTGTCGCCGTCCTGCCAGCGCGCGAGGGCTTCGACACCCAGGACCTGAAGGGTCGTGGCATCCGCCACAGGCTGGAAGTGCGCCAGGATCCTGCCGCCGGCGATGGCGCGTTCGAGATCCTCCACGAGGGCAGCCCGCGACGCCTCGCGCTCCTGGAGGCGCGCGTCGAAGTAGACGACGCCGGCGTGGGTGCTGCGGGCCTCGGTCATCGCGAGGTCGGCGTGCCGCTGAAGCTCCGCCGGGCCGCCACCGGACGCCGGTGCGAGCCCCACGGTCAGGCGAGGCCGCACCGTGATGCCGGGGGGGACGCTCAGGGAGCTGCGGAGGTGGCTGCCCAGGCTTCGTAGGTCGTCGGCGGTCGGCTCACCCGCCGGCACCGCGGCGAACTCGTCGCCACCGGTTCGCGCCACGAACGCTCCCGCGCCGAGGACCGCGCGCAGGTGCTGAGCGACGTGCTGCAGCACCCGGTCCCCGCCCGCATGGCCGTGGCGCTCGTTGACGCGCTTGAGGCCCTCGACGTCGACCAGCATGAGAGCTGGGCGACGGCCCGCCGACATGGTCGCCGCCAGGTGCTCATCGAGGGCCGTGCGGGTGGGCAAGCCCGTGAGCGCGTCGACGTAGGCGTAGCGGCGCAACCGGTCGGACAGCACCAGGCGTTCCGCGGCGGCCTGGACCACTCTGGCCAGATCGGCCAAGAACGCCCGCGCGTCGTCGTCCAGGGTCCGGTCGCACGCGAGCTCGGCCTCGAACCGCTCGGGCCCGACGAGGCGCAGCGCGGCGGTCACCTCGACGTCGAGCGCTTCCTGGGCCGCGTCGCACGCGAGACCCAGGAGGTCCGCCGTCGTCCGGCTCTCCCACGCGCGCTCGGCGACGGTCGCGAGGGTGGACCGCAGCACCTCCCGGCGGGTGTCGGAGGCCCGCAGGTCAGTGACCCGCCGGGCGGCGACGCCGTGCAGCCCCGCCACGAGGGGGACGGCCCACAGCCCGGCGAGCAGGTCGCCGGCGGGTGGTGCCGCGGGAAGGCAGGACGCCGCCAGCAGCAGCGCCGACGAGCTACCTGCCAGAGCCAGGGCGACCCCCCGTGCGCTCATGCGCAGCTGGCGTGTGGCCAGCCCGACGTAGCCTGCGACGACGACGAGCGGGACGAGGTGCACGGTGTCGACGGACCGGACGGGAAGGTCGGTGGTGAACCACAGGGCCGCGGCCACGACGTACCACGTGGACAGCGCGAGCATCCCGGTACGGACACCGGGACCCGCGGTCAGGGTACGGACGACGGGCAGCGCGAGCGTCACGGAAGCGCCCAGAGCCACCATGCGCGCCGCCGCCAGGCCATCCCCGACGACAGAGTCAACGACGGCGGCGTCACCGACCAGTCCTGTCAGGGCCGTCACCAGGGTCGCGGCGGCGAGCGCCGAGGACCACGCAAGGGTCCATCCGGCCGTCAGACGACCTGGCGCACCCGGTCGCAGTGCCCGGGAAGCCGACAGCCAGACGGCCTGGAGCGCGACGAGCCCGACCACGGCTCCAGCGACGGTGCACTGGATCGCGATCGACCAGGTCGGGACAGAACCGGACACAGGGGTTGTATCGGTCAGGGCTCAGCAACGCTTGAGGGTGCGTCGATCGTCCGTTCAGGTGACGTCGAGGTGGCCGAACCGGTGCCGGGTCCGCGAGACCGCCTGCTCACGCAGGACCGTGCGCAGCTCACGCGCGCCGCTCGCCAGCACCGGCTGATCGAGCACCGTGACGTCACCGGCCCGTGGCGCGGCGGCCTCGCGCAGCCCCGGCGCGCTGCCGATGACACGGATCCGGCCGCTCACCTCGCCGGAGCGCACGCGTGCCGCGAACGCCTCGTCGCTCTCGGCCTCGGCGCTGCTCTGCGTCACGGGGACACCGAACCGCGCGGCCGCCGCACGTACGCGTTCGACATGCACCGGGACGGCGTCCGCGCCACGCCGGATCCACAGGTGGCCCACCGCGCGGTAGCGCAGGGTGTTCTCCTCCGCCGGCAGGCCGGTGCGGTCCGCCGGCGCGAACGTGGTCGCCGCGACCCGCGCGTCGTCGGCCAGAGCGGTCTCGAGCCACGCCTGCGGGTCGGCCGGGAGGTCGGGCGCGTCGGCCCACGTGCCGAGCTGTGCGACGTAGCCGGGGCCGCCGGCCTTGGCGCCCGGGCCCACCACCGACGCCTTCCAGCCACCGAAGGACTGGCGCTGCACGACGGCGCCGGTGATGTGCCGGTTCACGTAGGCGTTGCCGACCTCGACGTGCTCGAGCCAGTGCTCGATCTCGTCGGGGTCGAGCGAGTGCAGACCCCCGGTGAGCCCGAACGCGGTGGCATTCTGCACCGCGATCGCCTCGTCCAGCGTGCCGACCCGCATCACGCCGAGGACGGGCCCGAAGCACTCGGTGACGTGGAAGAACGACCCGGGCGAGACCCCGTGCTTGACCCCGGGCGTCCACCGGCGCCCGTCCTGGTCCAGCCGGCGCGGCTCGACCAGCCACTGCTCGCCGGGGTCGAGCGTGGTCAGGGCCCGCAACAGCTTGCCCTGCGCTGGCTCGACCAGAGGACCCATGGTGGTCCCGAGCGCGGTCGCGGCGCCCACGGCGAGCGACGAGACCGCGTCGGCCAGCTGCCGCCGGAGCCGGGGCGAGCGGCCCGCCGAGCCCACCAGGATGAGCAGCGACGCCGCGGAGCACTTCTGCCCGGCGTGCCCGAACGCGGACCGCACGGCGTCGGCGACCGCGAGGTCGAGGTCCGCCGACGGGGTCACGACGAGGGCGTTCTTGCCCGAGGTCTCGGCCAGCACGTCGCGGTCCGGGCGCCAGCCCGCGAACAGCCGCGCCGTCTCGATCGAGCCGGTCAGCACCACCCGAGCGATGTCCGCATGGGTCACGAGGTGCCGCCCGACCTCGTCCTCGGCCACCTGCAGGAGCTGGAGCACGTCGGGGTCCACGCCCGAGACGGCGAGGGCTGACCGGACGGCGTCCACGGCGACCGACGCGCAGCGCGGGGTCTGTGGTGCGGGCTTGAGGATGGCCGGCGACCCGGCGGCGAGGGCGGCGAGCGCGCCGCCGATCGGGATCGCGACGGGGAAGTTCCAGGGCGGTGTCACGAGGGTGACCCCGTCCGGCCGGAAGCGGGCCAGGGGGTCTGTGCCGTCGGCCAGCTCGGCTGCGCGATCAGCGTAGTAGGCCGCGAAGTCGGCGGCCTCGCTCACCTCGGGGTCGGCCTCGCCGACGGTCTTGCCCGCTTCGTGCGCCATGGCCCGGACCAGGTCTCCGCGTGCGGCGTCGAGGGCTGCGGAGGCCTGCCGCAAGATCTCGGCGCGGCGCGCGGGCGGCGTGGCTCCCCACGACTGTGCGACGGAGGCCGCGCGCGCAACCGCGGCGTCGACCTCAGCGATGGACGTGGCGGGCGCCGCGAGTGGCTCGGACGGCGCCGTCGCGAGCAGCGCTGCCGCCCACCGGCGGTTGTCCGCGACGGCGGGGTCCGTGTCCGGCAGGTTCCGGAATCCGGGCCCCTGGGACGGCCGGGGTGCGCGCGACGTGCGGCGGGGCTCGGTGGGTACCGTGGCGGCGTCGTGCACCGAGGCGATGAACCGCTCACGTTGCGCGGCGACCGCCTCGGACTGCCGTGCGGGGGAGACCAGGGCGTGCAGGAAGTTCTGCTCGGCGGAGTTCTCCTCCAGGCGGCGCACCAGGTACGCGATCGCCACGTCGAAGTCGCGGCGCGCCACCACCGGCGTGTAGAGCAGCACGGACCCGTGGGTGTCGCGCACGGCGCGGGCCTGGGCGGGCGCCATGCCCTGCAGCATCTCCATGTCGACGGCCTCCGCGACCCCTCGCTCGGTCGCGACCACGTGGGCCAGAGCGAGGTGGAAGAGGTGGTGACTGGCCACCCCGACCCGCAGCGCCCTGGTGAGGTCCGGGTCGAGCGTGCGGTCCAGCAGTCGCACGTAGTGGGCGTCGACCTCGGCCTTCGACGGGTACGGCGCCTGGGGCCAGCCGCGCAGCTGTGCCTCGACCTGCTCCATGGCCAGGTTCGCGCCCTTGACCAGCCGCACCTTGAGCCGCGCACCACCGGCGTCGACCCGGCGCGCGGCGATCCGCGCCACCTCGTCCAGGGCTCCCGAGGCGTCCGGCAGGTAGGCCTGGAGCGCGATACCCATCGGCTGGCCGAGCAGGTCGTCCTCCTGCGCCAGTCGCTCGAACACCGCGACGGTCAGGTCCAGGTCGTGGTACTCCTCCATGTCGAGGTTCACGAAGGTGCCGTGCGCAGCGGCCGCGCGGTACAGCGGGAGCAGCCGGTCGACCACGCGCGCCGTGCTGCCGTCGAGGTCCCAGGGCACGAGCTGGCTGGCGACGGCGGAGACCTTGACCGACACGTAGTCGACGTCCGCCCGCTCCGCGAGCCGGGTGATCTCCGCCAGGCGCCTGGCCGCCTCCCGCTCGCCGAGCACCGCCTCGCCCAGGAGGTTGAGGTTGAGGCGGAAGCCTTGCGCCCTCGCACGGGCGATGTGCCGGGTCAGGTCCGCCGTGTCGGCCACCAGGTGGCCGACGAGGCCGCGCAGCCGGGCCCGGGCCGAAGGCACCACGAGGCCCGGCGCGCGCGGCGCGAGCCGTCCTCCGAGCCTCAGCAGGGCACGGTCCAGCGCGCCGACGAAGCGTGCGGCGTCGGCGTCACCGGCGAGCGCTGCCAGCTCGTGCGCAGCGACGTGCAGGTCCTCGGGACGCGCCACGCGGTCCACGAAGCGCACGGCGAGATCCAGGCCCGCCCGGTCGGACACCAGGGCCGCGAGGCGCTGTGCGCTACGACGTTCCGCTGCGTCGGAGGCGTCGGCCGTCGCGGCCAGCCAGGAGTCGGCCGTCCGGATGGCGGCGGGGACGTGCGGCTGGAGACCATCGGTACCCATCGCTCCATGCTGCGCTCCGCCCGGCGTCGTGTCTTGCACGGATCCGTCGCCCCACGCGACGGGGGTACGGTCCGGCCATGGCGACGACGTTGCTCGACGCGCTGGCACCCGCGACGCTCGCGCTCCTCGACCAGCTCAGCGGGACCACGTTCTGCGCGAAGGACCTGGGCGGCCGCTACGTGGCCGCGAACCCCGCCTTCGTGGCGCGGGCGGGGCGGTCGTCCGTCCGCGAGGTGGTGGGTCGACGGGCCGAGGACCTGTTCGTCGCGCACCTTGCCCAGCACTACGAGGCGCAGGACGCCGAGGTCCTCACGACAGGGCGTCCGCTGCACCGTTCGCTCGAGCTCATCGTGCGGCCCGGCGGGCAGGCCGGCTGGTACCTGACCTCCAAGGAGGTGGTCAGCAGCCAGGGGGTCGTGCTGGGGCTGGTGAGCGTCTCGGAGGACCTGCGGCGTCGGGATGCCGACGACGCCGTGATCGCCTCGCTCGAGCGCGTGGCAGCCCTCGTCGAGGAGCGCGGCGCCGGCCCGGTCCGGGTGCAGGACATGGCTCGGGCGGCGCAGTGCTCGGCCTCGACCCTGGAGCGGCGGATGCGCGCGGTCTACGGGCTCTCACCGCAGCAGTACGTCCTGCGGTGCCGGGTCGACCGTGCCGCGGAGCTCCTGGCGGGCACGCGGCACAGCATCGCGGAGGTGGCGCACGCGTCCGGCTTCTACGACCAGTCGGTATTGACGCGGACCTTCGGGCGTCTGACGGGCGAGACGCCGGCGCAGTTCCGACGTCGTTCGGCGGGCGGAGCCGCCGCGCTGGGCTAGGGTGACGGCGACAGACATCCTTTAAGGCCCGTCCCGTGAGGCGGGGAAGGAGGTCGGCAGGTGACTGCTGCCACGACGCCCGGATCGCGCGAAGTCCTCGGACCGCCGGAGATCGCCAGGGCCCTCATCCGCATCGCACACGAGATCCTCGAGCGTGCCCGGGGCGCGGACGACCTGGTCCTGCTGGGTATCCCGACCCGCGGCCTGCCGCTCGCCCGGCGCCTTGCCGCCACGATCGGCCAGGTCGAGGGCGTGGACCCCGAGCCGCTCGTCGGGGCCCTGGACGTCACGATGTACCGAGACGACCTGCGCAGGCACCCCACCCGGACCATCGGCGCGACGTCCCTGCCCGACCGGGGGATCGACGACAAGCTGGTCGTCCTGGTCGACGACGTGCTGTTCTCGGGACGCACCATCCGGGCGGCGATGGACGCCCTGGCGGACCTCGGGCGGCCGAGAGCCGTCCAGCTCGCCGTCCTGGTCGACCGCGGCCACCGCGAGCTGCCCATCCGCGCCGACTACGTCGGCAAGAACCTGCCCACGTCCCGCGAGGAGACGGTCGCCGTGCGGCTGGCCGAGACCGACGGCGTGGACAGCGTCAGGATCGAGGCCCGCTGATGCGACACCTGCTCTCCGCCGCGGACCTCGACCACACCACGGCCGTGCACATCCTGGACACGGCCGCCGAGATGGCCAAGACCCAGTCCCGGGAGATCAAGAAGCTCCCGACGTTGCGCGGTCGCACCGTGGTCAACCTCTTCTTCGAGGACTCCACGCGCACCCGGATCTCGTTCGAGGCCGCTGCGAAGCGGTTGTCCGCGGACGTCATCAACTTCTCCGCGAAGGGCTCGAGCGTCTCCAAGGGCGAGTCCCTCAAGGACACCGCGCTCACCCTGCAGGCGATGGGCGCGGACGCGGTGGTCGTGCGGCACCAGGCGTCGGGCGCGCCCCACCGGCTGGCCAACGCCGGCTGGCTCGAGGCGGCAGTGCTCAACGCTGGCGACGGTACCCACCAGCACCCCACCCAGGCGCTGCTGGACTCCTTCACGGTGCGCCGCCACCTGCGCGGCACCGACGTCGAGCCGGACGGGGTCGGCAGCGATCTGGCGGGGCTGCACGTGGCGATCGTGGGGGACGTCCTGCACTCCAGGGTCGCCCGCTCCAACGTGGACCTGCTGACGACGCTGGGCGCACGGGTCACCCTGGTCGCGCCGCCCACCCTCGTCCCGGTGGGCGCCGAGACCTGGCCGTGCGAGGTGTCCTACCACCTGGACGAGGTCGTCGACGCCGGACCGGACGCGGTGATGATGCTGCGTGTCCAGCGCGAGCGCATGGGCGGAGGTGGGGGGGCCACGAGCTTCTTCCCCAGCCCGCTGGAGTACACCCGGCAGTACGGGTTGGACGCCCGACGGCTGGCCCGGTTGCCGGAGCACGCCATCGTCATGCACCCCGGTCCGATGAACCGGGGCCTGGAGATCTCGGCCGACGCGGCGGACTCGCCACGGGCGGTCATCGTCGAGCAGGTCGCCAACGGGGTGGCGGTGCGGATGGCCGTGCTGTACCTGCTGCTGGCCGGGGAGAGGGAGAAGGCATGAGGCACCTGCTGCGCGGCGTCGCGCCGCTCGGGGGCGAGCGCACCGACGTGCTGCTGGCCGACGGGGTGATCGTCGCCATCGGGGCCGACGCGTCCCGGGAGGCCGGGTCGGCGACGGTCCTGGACGGCGACGGGCTCGTCGCGCTGCCCGGGCTGGTGGACCTGCACACGCACCTGCGAGAGCCGGGCCGCGAGGACGCCGAGACCGTGGCGAGCGGCTCGCGCGCCGCGGCACTGGGTGGCTACACCGCGGTGCACGCGATGGCGAACACCTCACCCGTCGCCGACACGGCGGGTGTGGTCGAGCAGGTCTGGCGACTCGGCCAGGACGCCGGACGGGTGGACGTCTTCCCGGTCGGTGCGGTGAGCGTCGGCCTGCGCGGGGAACAGCTCGCGGAGCTGGGCGCCATGGCGCAGTCCGCGGCCCGGGTGCGGGTGTTCTCCGACGACGGCATGTGCGTGCACGACCCGGTCCTCATGCGTCGTGCCCTGGAGTACGTCAAGGCGTTCGACGGTGTGGTCGCCCAGCATGCCCAGGAGCCTCGCCTGACGCAGGGCGCCCAGATGCACGAGGGGATCGTCTCCGCCGAGCTGGGCCTGGCCGGGTGGCCGGCCGTCGCGGAGGAGTCGATCGTCGCGCGGGACGTGCTGCTCGCCCAGCACGTCGGCTCCCGCGTGCACGTGCTGCACGTGTCCACGGCGGGCTCGGTCGAGATCGTGCGGTGGGCCAAGGCCCGCGGCATCGCGGTGACCGCCGAGGCGACGCCGCACCACCTGTCGCTCACCGACGAGCGGGCGCGGGGCTACGACCCGCTGTTCAAGGTCAACCCGCCGTTACGCACCGCCGAGGACGTCGAGGCCGTCCGGGCCGGCCTCGCGGACGGCACCATCGACGTGGTGGGCACGGACCACGCCCCGCACACGCGCGAGGACAAGGACTGCGAGTGGGCCGCGGCCGCGTTCGGGATGACCGGACTGGAGACCGCCCTGGGCATCGTCTCGACGACGATGGTCGCCACCGGGCGGTTGACCTGGGCCGACGTCGCGCGCGTCATGTCCACGACACCCGCTCGGATCGGCAGGGTGGCCTCCGGACCCCATGCCCACGGTCGGCCGCTGGCCGTCGGGGAGCCCGCCAACGTCACGCTCGTGGACCCGACGGCGCGCTGGACGGTCGACCCGTCCCGGCACGCCAGCACGAGCCGCAACAGCCCGTACGGGGGCACGGAGCTCACCGGACGGGTCATCGCCACCTTCCTGCGCGGCCGTCCGACGGTGCTCGACGGTGCCCTGACCGAGGAGGAGCACGCATGAGCGAGGCCGTCCTGGTGCTCGAGGACGGGCGCACGTACCGGGGGGAGCGGTTCGGCGCGACCGGTGCGACGGTCGGGGAGATCGTGTTCAACACCGGTATGACCGGCTACCAGGAGACGCTGACCGACCCCTCGTACCACCGCCAGATCGTCGTGATGACCGCACCGCACATCGGCAACACCGGACTGAACGACGAGGACCCCGAGTCGACCCGCATCTGGGTCGCGGGGTACGTCGTGCGCGACCCCGCCGTCCGACCCTCGAGCTGGCGGTCGCGCAGGTCGCTCGACGAGGGGCTCGTGGCCGAGGGCATCGTCGGCATCGCCGGCGTGGACACCCGCGCGATCACCCGGCACCTGCGCGAGCAGGGTGTGATGCGGGCCGGGATCTTCTCGGGCGAGGCGCTGGTCGACGCCTCCGGGCGCGCGCGGCCGCTCGAGGACCTTCGCGACCAGGTGAGGCAGGCGCCGCCGATGGCGGGTGCCGATCTCGCCGGCCAGGTGAGCGTGGGGGAGCGGTACACCGTCGAACCGGGCCCCGGCACGGTGCCGGCGGGCGCCGCAGCCCTGACGGTGGTGGCGGTGGACCTGGGGATCAAGTCGATGACGCCTCAGCGGTTGGCCGAGCGCGGCGTACGCACCCACGTGGTCCCGGCGTCGGTCGAGGTGCAGGACATCCTCGACCTTCGGCCCGACGGGGTGTTCTTCTCGAACGGGCCGGGCGACCCCGCTGCGGCGACGCACGAGGTCGATCTCCTGCGCGGCGTGCTGGACCGGCGGATCCCGTTCTTCGGGATCTGCTACGGCAACCAGATCCTGGGCCGGGCACTCGGGTTGGGCACGTACAAGCTCACCTACGGCCACCGCGGGGTCAACCAGCCCGTGATGGACCGCAGGACGGGCAAGGTCGAGATCACCGCCCACAACCACGGCTTCGCGGTCGACGCACCGCTGACGGGCGACACCGTGGCGCCGCACGACGACGGCCGCTACGGGCGGGTGCGGGTGTCGCACGTGGACCTCAACGACGACGTGGTCGAGGGCCTGGAGTGCCTGGACCTGCCGGCCTTCTCGGTGCAGTACCACCCCGAAGCGGCGGCCGGACCCCACGACGCGGCGTACCTGTTCGACAGGTTCGTCGACCTCATGACCAGGACGGAGGCCGGCGATGCCGCGGCGCACTGACATCTCCAGCGTTCTCGTGATCGGGTCCGGGCCGATCGTGATCGGCCAGGCCGCCGAGTTCGACTACTCCGGCACCCAGGCGTGCCGGGTGCTGCGCGCCGAGGGGATGCGGGTCATCCTGGTGAACTCGAACCCGGCGACCATCATGACCGACCCCGAGTTCGCCGACGCGACGTACGTCGAGCCGATCACGGCCGAGGTCGTCGAGCAGATCATCGCCACCGAGCGACCGGATGCGATCCTGCCGACGCTGGGCGGTCAGACCGCGCTGAACACCGCGATCGAGCTCGACGAGGCCGGGGTCCTGGAGCGCTACGGCGTCGAGATGATCGGGGTCAACACCCACTCGATCCACCTGGCCGAGGACCGCCAGGCGTTCAAGGACGTCGTCGAACGGTGCGGCGCCGAGAGCGCCCGCAGCATCATCACGCACACGATGGACGAGGTCCTCGCGGCCGCGCACGAGCTCGGGTACCCGCTCGTGGTCCGGCCGTCGTTCACCATGGGTGGTCTGGGCTCGGGCATCGCGTTCGACGAGACGGACCTGCGCCGGATCGCCGGCGCGGGCCTGCACTACTCGCCGACCACCGAGGTGCTCCTGGAGGAGTCGATCCTCGGCTGGAAGGAGTACGAGCTCGAGCTGATGCGCGACAACGCGGACAACGTCGTCGTGGTCTGCTCCATCGAGAACGTGGATCCGGTCGGCGTGCACACCGGGGACTCCGTGACCGTGGCCCCGGCCCTCACGCTGACCGACCGCGAGTACCAGCGGATGCGGGACATCGGGATCGCGGTGATCCGCGAGGTCGGCGTCGACACCGGGGGCTGCAACATCCAGTTCGCGGTACAGCCGGACACCGGGCGCATCGTGGTCATCGAGATGAACCCACGGGTGTCCCGGTCCTCGGCCCTGGCGTCCAAGGCCACCGGGTTCCCGATCGCGAAGATCGCAGCCCGTCTCGCCATCGGCTACACGCTCGACGAGATCCCCAACGACATCACCGGCTCCACGCCGGCGTCGTTCGAGCCCGCGCTCGACTACATCGTGGTCAAGGTGCCGCGGTTCGCGTTCGAGAAGTTCCCAGGTGCGGACCCGACCCTGACCACGACGATGAAGTCCGTCGGCGAGGCGATGGCCCTGGGGCGCAGCTTCACCGAGGCGCTGGGCAAGGCCATGCGCTCGATCGACAAGGGCGGCACCGGCTTCCACTGGGACGGTCCCGTCCCGTCCGGCGCGCCCCTGGCAGCCCTCCTCGAGGCGATCCGGACGCCCACCGAGCAGCGACTCGTGCAGGTCCAGCAGGTGCTGCGATCGGTCGGGCACGCCGGCGGCGCGAGCGTGCAGGACGTGTTCGACGCGACCGGCATCGACCCGTGGTTCCTCGACCAGGTCCTCCTGGTCAACCAGGTCGCGGACGAGGTCGCGCAAGCGCCCGGGATGGACCGGGACCTGCTGCGCCGCGCCAAGCGGCACGGGTTGTCCGACGCCCAGGTCGCGCGCCTGCGCGGGATGGGTGAAGAGACGGTCCGGCAGCTGAGGCACGCGCTCGGGCTGCGCCCGGTCTACAAGACCGTCGACACGTGCGCGGCCGAGTTCGCCGCCCGGACGCCCTACCACTACTCGTCCTACGAGGACGAGACCGAGGTGGCCCCGCGCGAGCGGCCCGCGGTCCTGATCCTGGGGTCGGGCCCCAACCGCATCGGCCAGGGCATCGAGTTCGACTACTCGTGCGTGCACGCCGCCCTCGCGCTGCGCGACCGGTACGAGACCGTCATGGTGAACTGCAACCCCGAGACGGTCTCCACGGACTACGACACCTCGGACCGGCTGTACTTCGAGCCGTTGACGTTCGAGGACGTCCTCGAGGTGTACGCCGCCGAGCTCGCGGCCGGCCCCGTGGCCGGTGTGATCGTGCAGCTCGGTGGTCAGACGCCCCTCTCCCTGGCGGACCGGCTCGAGGCCGCGGGAGTGCCGATCCTCGGGACTCCGCCCCGCGCGATCGACGCGGCGGAGGATCGCGGCGTGTTCGGCCGGGTCCTGGCCGACGCGGGGCTACCGGCCCCGGCGTTCGGCACCGCGCGGTCGCTGCCCGAGGCCACGGCGATCGCCGGACGGATCGGCTACCCGGTGCTGGTGCGCCCGTCCTACGTGCTCGGCGGGCGGGGCATGGAGATCGTGTACTCCGACGAGCAGCTCGCACAGTACGTCCGGCGCGCCCTGGACGACGCTGCGGCGGTCGGCCGGGCCGGTGAGATCCCACCGTTGCTCATCGACCGGTTCCTGGACGACGCGATCGAGCTGGACGTCGACGCGCTGTTCGACGGGGAACAGCTGTACCTCGGCGGCGTGATGGAGCACATCGAGGAGGCCGGTATCCACTCCGGTGACTCGGCGTGCGCGTTGCCGCCCGTCACGGTGTCCGCTGCAGAGCTGGACCGGATCCGCGCCTCGACCGAGGCGATCGCGCGCGGCGTCGGCGTGCACGGGCTGATCAACGTGCAGTACGCGCTCGTCTCCGACGTGCTCTACGTGCTGGAGGCCAACCCGCGCGCCAGCCGCACCGTGCCGTTCGTCGCCAAGGCGACCGGGGTGCCGCTGGCGCGGGCCGCGGCGCTCCTCATGGCGGGCGCCTCGATCGCGGAGCTGCGGGCCTCCGGGGTGCTGCCCGCGCACGGCGACGGCGGCCGGATCGGGCTCGACGCCCCCATCGCGGTGAAGGAGGCGGTCCTGCCCTTCCGGCGGTTCCGCACGGCCGACGGGCAGATGGTCGACGCCGTCCTCGGCCCGGAGATGCGCTCCACCGGTGAGGTCATGGGTCTGGACGTGGACTTCCCGACCGCCTTCGCGAAGTCCCAGGCCGCTGCGTTCGGTGGACTGCCGGACGGCGGGCGGGTGTTCATCTCCGTCGCGGACCGCGACAAGCGGGCCATCACGTTCCCGGTGAAGCGGCTCGCCGAGCTCGGCTTCGAGATCCTGGCCACGGAGGGCACCGCTGCAGTGCTGCGCCGCAACGGCATCACCTCCACCGTGGTGCGCAAGCACTCCGCGGGTCGGGGGCCCGGCGGCGAGCCGACGATCGTGGATCTCGTCGTGGCCGGCGAGGTGGACATGGTCGTGAACACCCCGTCGGGCCAGGGAGCACGGGCGGACGGCTACGAGATCCGCACGGCCGCCGTCTCGGCCGACAAGGCGATCGTGACCACCGTCCAGCAGCTCGCCGCGGCGGTGCAGGCGATCGAGTCCCGTCGCGCCGGACCGTTCTCCGTGCGCAGCCTGCAGGACCACCACCTCGAGCTCCGCGACGCGCTGCGATGACGTTCGGCACACGGCTGGCGGCCGCGATGGATGAGCACGGTCCGCTGTGCGTGGGGATCGACCCGCACCCCGGCCTGCTGACCGCATGGGGACTGTCGGACGACGCCGCCGGGCTGCGGACCTTCGCCCTGCGCGTGGTCGACGCACTCGCGGGACGGGTGGCGGCTCTCAAACCGCAGTCGGCGTTCTTCGAACGGCACGGCGCGGCGGGCGTGGCCGTCCTGGAGGAGGTGCTGCGGGCCTCGGTCGGCTCCGGGACCCAGGTGATCCTGGACGCCAAGCGCGGGGACATCGGCTCCACGATGGCGGGGTATGCGGACGCGTACCTGCGCGACGGCTCCCCGCTCGCGGCGGACGCTCTCACCGTGAGCCCCTACCTGGGGCCGGGCTCGCTCGGGCCGGCGGTGCAGGCCGCCATCCGGGGCGGCCGCGGGCTCTTCGTGCTGTGCCTGACCTCCAACCCGGAGGGCGCCGCGGTGCAGCACGCCGGTGGGCGCGACGGCGTTGCTGCGGGCGTCGTGCGCTGGGCGACCGAGCAGAACGCGACCGCGGTAGCGGCGGGGGAGCCGCTCGGGCCCGTGGGGCTCGTGGTCGGGGCGACCGTGGGCGACGCGGTGTCGGAGCTCGGCCTGGACTTCGCTGCCGTGCGCGGGCCGCTGCTCGCTCCCGGTGTGGGGGCCCAGGGTGCCGGTGCGGCCGAGCTCCGCCAGGTGTTCGGCGCGGCCCGGAACGCCGTGCTGGCCTCGACGTCCCGGGCGGTTCTCACGGCGGGTCCCGACCCGCAGGCGCTCGCGTCGGCCGCGTCGCGGGCGACCGCCGAGGCCGCGGCCGCGCTGCGCTGAGGGGTCCAGTCGTCCAGGTCAGCGCCCGATTCACGGGCGCCCGCGTTGCCGAGGTCGGGGCCTGGTCGCTAGGTTCGTCCCGACCACACGCTCGTACGCGCGAAGAAGGTGACCCGGCGTGGCCCTACCCCCGCTGACCCCGGAACAACGTGCTGCTGCCTTGGAGAAGGCTGCCGCAGCACGTCAGGCCCGGGCAGAGGTGAAGAACCGCCTGAAGTACTCCCAGGGGTCCTTGGCGGAGGTGATCGAGCAGGGCCGCACGGACGAGGTGATCGGGAAGCTGAAGGTCTCCGCGCTGCTGGAGTCCCTGCCGGGTGTCGGCAAGATCAAGGCTCGCGCGATCATGGCCGAGATCGGCATCTCGGAGAGCCGCCGGCTGCGCGGGCTCGGGCCGCACCAGGCCGAGGCCCTCATCCAGCGCTTCGGCTGAGTGGACGTTCCCCCGGCGCGCCTGACCGTCCTCGCCGGCCCGACCGCGGTCGGCAAGGGCACGGTCTCCGCCGACGTCCGGGCGCGGTACCCGGAGGTCTGGCTGTCGGTCTCCGCGACCACCCGACCGGCTCGGCCGGGCGAGGTGGACGGGGTGCACTACTTCTTCGTCAGCCCCGAGCGATTCGATCAGATGGTCGCGGCCGGCGAGTTCCTCGAATGGGCAGTGGTGCACGGCCGGCACAGGTACGGGACGCCCCGCGGCCCGGTCCTGGAGCGCCTCACGGCCGGTGTCCCGACGCTGCTCGAGATCGACCTTGCCGGGGCTCGACAGGTGCGCGCCGCCATGCCGGAGGCCAGGTTCGTCTTCCTGGCCCCCCCGAGCTGGCAGGAGCTCGAGCGGCGACTGGTGGGCCGCGGCACCGAGGGCGCTGCGGAACGTGAGCGGCGGCTCGCGACGGCCAGGGTCGAGCTCGCGGCCGAGTCCGAGTTTGACCACACGATCGTCAACGACACCGTCCGCCGGGCCACGGACGAGCTCATCGAGGTGATGGGCCTGACGCCGCGCTAGACTCAGACGTTCGCGGTCGGGGCACCCGCGCCTGCGCGGCGCCCACCGCCACCGGACCTGTCCACGATCTTGGGAGCACCCACCGCCATGGCCGGAACCATCGCCCAGCCCGAGGGCATCACCGACCCGCCGATCGACGAGCTGCTCGCCGCCGCCGACTCGAAGTACGCCCTGGTGATCTACGCCGCCAAGCGTGCGCGCCAGATCAACGCCTACTACTCGCAGCTCAACGAGGGCCTGCTGGAGTACGTCGGCCCGCTCGTCGAGGCCAAGCACCAGGAGAAGTCGCTGTCCATCGCCATGCGCGAGATCAACGCCGGACTCCTCACGGTCACGCCGACCACCGAGGGCTGACTTGCGCATCCTGCTCGGCGTCGGTGCCGGCATCGCCGCCTACAAGGTCGCGCTGGTGCTGCGCCGGTTCACCGAGGCCGGGCACGACGTGCACGTGGTGCCCACGCCCGCGTCGCTCGAGTTCGTCGGTCGCGCCACCTGGGAGGCCCTGTCCGGCGAGCGCGTCACGACCGACGTCTTCGACGACGTCCCTGCCGTCGAGCACGTCGCCCTGGGACGAGAAGCCGATCTGGTCGTCGTCGCCCCTGCCACGGCGGACCTGCTGGCGCGCTCCGCGGTCGGGCGTTGCGACGACCTGCTCACGGCCGCGCTCCTGACGGTCCGGTGCCCGGTGCTGATGGCACCGGCGATGCACAGCGAGATGTGGCTGCACCCCGCCACCCAGGCGAACGTCGCCACGCTGCGCGCCCGGGGCGTGCACGTCATGGACCCCGACGTCGGCCGGCTCACCGGGCCGGACTCCGGACCCGGACGTCTGCCGGAGCCGGAGGAGATCGTCGCCCGGGCGCTCGCGCTCGTCGCCCCGCAGGACCTGGCCGGCCGGCGCGTCGTGGTTACAGCCGGTGGCACCCGCGAGAGCATCGACCCGGTCCGGTTCCTCGGCAACCGGTCCACCGGCCAGCAAGGATGGGCGCTCGCGCGGGCCGCCGCACGGCGCGGCGCGGACGTCACCCTCGTCGCGGCCAACGTGTCGCTCCCGTCGCCGGTCGGGGTGCACGTCGTGCCGGTGGAGTCCTCGGTCGAGCTGTCGGCCGCGGTGCACGAGGCCGCCGAGTCCGCGGATGCCGTGGTGATGGCGGCGGCTGTCGCCGACTTCCGGCCGGCGGCTCCGATGGCGACCAAGCTCAAGAAGTCCGGGGACACCGTGCCGAGGTTGGACCTCGTTCAGACCGAGGACATCCTCGCCTCCCTGGTGGCCGCTCGGCGGCCCGGGCAGGTGGTGGTGGGGTTCGCCGCGGAGACTGGCGACGCCGCCGGCGACGTGCTGACCCACGGCGCGCAGAAGGCACGGCGCAAGGGAGCCGACCTGCTGGTCGTCAACCCGGTGGGGGACGCCGTCGGGTTCGGCGACGTGCTGACCAGTGCCACGATCCTGGGGTCCGACGGCGCGGTGGTGGCGGCCGCCGACGGCACCAAGGACGCCGTCGCGGACGCGGTCTGGGACAGCGTGGTGGCCCGGCTAGGCTGAGCCGATGAGCTCCGATCTGCGCCTGTTCACCTCCGAGTCGGTCACGGAGGGCCACCCCGACAAGGTCTGCGACCAGATCTCCGACGGCATCCTCGACGCGATGATCGCGCAGGACCCTGGTGCGCGGGTCGCCGTGGAGACGATGGTCACCACGGGTCTCGTGCACGTGGCCGGCGAGGTGACCACCGAGGCGTACGTCGAGATCCCGCAGGTCGTGCGCGAGACCCTGAGCAGGATCGGTTACACCTCCTCGGAGATCGGCTTCGACGCGCACTCGTGCGGGGTGTCGGTCTCGATCGGCCAGCAGTCCGCCGACATCGCCGCCGGCGTCGACAAGGCCTGGGAGATCCGCAACGACGGCACGGGCGTCGACGATCCGATCGAGGCCCAAGGGGCCGGCGACCAGGGTCTGATGTTCGGCTACGCGTGCGACGACACCCCGTCCCTGATGCCGCTGCCCATCTGGGTTGCCCACCGGCTCGCGGAACGGCTGGCCACCGTGCGCAAGGAGGGGACCCTGGACTACCTGCGCCCGGACGGCAAGACGCAGGTCACGATCGGGTACGACGGCGAACGCGCGGTGCGGCTGGACACGGTCGTGGTCTCGACGCAGCACGACCCGGGCGTCCCGCTGGACTCGCGGCTGGCCCCGGAGATCGCCGAGCACGTCGTGGCGCCCGTCCTGGACGACCTCGAGCTCGACACCGTCGGCCACCGACTCCTGGTCAACCCGACCGGGCACTTCGTGATCGGTGGTCCACAGGGCGACGCCGGCCTGACCGGTCGCAAGATCATCGTGGACACCTACGGTGGCATGGCCCGGCACGGCGGCGGGGCGTTCTCCGGGAAGGACCCGTCCAAGGTGGATCGATCGGCCTCCTACGCGATGCGCTGGGTCGCCAAGAACGTCGTCGCCGCGCAGCTGGCGCGGCGGTGCGAGGTGCAGGTCGCGTACGCGATCGGCTCGTCGCACCCAGTGGGGCTCTACGTGGAGACGTTCGGCACCGAGACGGTGCCCGTGGACCGCCTGACGGCGGCGATCCGGGAGGTCTTCGACCTGCGCCCCGGGGCGATCGTGCGCGACCTGGACCTGTTGCGGCCGATCTACTCCCGCACGGCGGCCTACGGGCACTTCGGCCGGGAGCTGGCCGACTTCACGTGGGAGCGCACCGACCGGGTGCTCGACCTGCACGAGGCGCTCGGCAGGGCCTGACCTGCACGGCCGCCGAGTGGCGGCGGCGCATGGTGGGATGGTCGCGTGGATCTCGAGCAGCCGGCTCTGCCTGGGATGCCGCGCACCCGACGCAGGCGTGCCGCGGGGGTTCAGGTCGCCGACGAGCTCCCGGTCGCCCGTGTCTTGGTAGACCGTCCTCAACCGCACCTGGACCGGCCCTTCGACTACCTCGTCCCGGCGGAGCTCGCCGACCGGGTGCGCGCCGGCGTGCGGGTCAAGGTCCGGTTCGCAGGGCAGGACGTCGACGGCTGGGTCGTGGACCGGGTGGCCGAGAGCGAGCACGCCGGTCGCCTGACACCGCTGCGCCGCCTGGTCTCCGCGGAGGTCGTGCTCCCGACCGAGACCCTCGACCTGGTGACGGCCGTGGCCCGCCGGTGGGCGGGGACGGTCGCGGACGTCCTGCGCCTCGCGGTACCACCACGCCACGCGGCGGTCGAACGGGAGGAGTGGCCCGACGGCTCGGTGCCTCCCCGGCCGGACGTGCAGGACTCCGCCTGGCAGCGGACACCGGGAGGTCCGGCATTCCTGCGCCGGGTCGCGGCCGGCGAGGCACCATGGGCGGTCTGGCAGGCGCTGCCCTGGACGGTGGAGCCGTGGGCCGACCAGGTCGCCCAGGCAGTCGGAGCGGCCCGCGCGGGCGGCCGCGGCGCCCTCGTGGTGGTGCCCTCCGGTGCAGAGGTGGACCTGGCCGTCGACGCCCTCGAGCGGCACGGGGTCGCCCCGTGGCGGCCCGGCTCGGCCGGGGGTTGGGTGCGGCTGGTCGCCGACGAGGGGCCGGCCGCCCGGTACCGGGCGTTCCTCGCGGCGGTGCGGGGTGCCGCCGACGTGGTGGTCGGCACGAGGGCCGCGGCGTTCGCCCCCGTCGCCCGGCTGGGCCTCGCGGTCTGCTGGGACGACGCAGACCCGCTGCACGAGGAGCCGCGAGCCCCGTACCCCCACGCTCGCGAGGTGCTCGCGATGCGCGCCGGCGAGGGGACAGCGCTCCTGGTGGGTGGGTACTCGCGCTCCGTCGCGGCGCAGCGCTGGGTCGAGCTGGACCGCGCGCGTCCACTGGTCGCCGACCGCACCGAGCTGCGTCGCTCGACACCCCGCCCCGTGCACCTCGACCGGGCCGAGCTCGCCCGAGAGGGGCCGGCGGCGGCTGCCCGGCTTCCCTCGGCGGCGTGGCGCACCATCCGCGACGGGCTCGAGCACGGGCCGGTCCTGGTGCAGGTCCCACGTGCCGGATATCTCCCGGCCGTGGCCTGCGCGCGGTGCCGCACCGTGGCACGCTGCGCGACCTGCGGGGGTCCGCTGCGCCTGGCCGGCTCTCACGCGTTGCCGGCGTGCGGATGGTGCGGCGGGCTGGCCAGCGCGTGGCGCTGCGGCGAGTGCGGCCACACCGGGCTGCGCTCGATCGCGGTGGGTGCTGCACGCACTGCCGAGGAGCTCGGGCGGGCGTTCCCCGGCGTAGCCCTGCGGCGCTCGAGCGCTGAGCACGGCGTGCTGCGCTCCGTGCCTGCCGGGCGTTCGCTCGTGGTCGCCACCACGGGTGCCGAGCCCATCGCCGAGAGCGGGTACGCCGCGGCGGTCCTGCTGGACGCGCAGGTCACCGCCTCCCGGCCCGGGCTGGACGCGGACCAGGCGGCGCTGCGGCACTGGCTCGCAGCCGCCGCACTGGTGCGCCCCAGCTCCGAGGGCGGCGTCGCGGTCCTCATCGGTGACGTGCCCGCCCCGCTGGCCGGGGCATTCGTCCGCTGGGACCCCGCGGGACTCGCGGAGCGGGTGCTCGCCGAGCGCGCCGCCGTCCAGCTCCCGCCGGCGGCTCACCTGGTGGTGCTCGAGGGGGAACGCGCAGCGGTGCAGGCGGTCGCGGACGGGTTGCACGTCCGGACCACGGTCCGCGGTCCCATCCCCACCGGGCCTGCGCCGGACGGCGTGCTCGATCCCGAACGGTCCCGTCCCGTGCGGGCGTTGCTGCAGACCCCGTGGCCGCAGGCGGCCGCGCTCGTAGCGGATCTCGGTGCGGTGCTCGCGACCCGCAGCGCCGCGCGGGAGGGGATCGTGCGGGTCCGCGTCGAACCGACCGACGTCGGCTGAGCGCGCCGGGTGAGCGTGCCGGGCCGGTCACCTAGGATCGACGGATGCGTGTGATCTTCGCCGGGACGCCCGAGGTGGCCCTGCCCGCGCTGACCCGGCTGCTCGCCTCCGACCACGACGTCGTCGGAGTGCTGACCAGGCCCGATGCGCCCGCGGGACGGGGCAGGCGGATGGCGCCGAGCCCCGTGCGCGTCGCTGCGGCGGAGGCCGGGGTGCCCGTCCTGGTACCCCGCTCCCTGCGCGACCCGGACGCAGCGGCGAGCATCGCCGAGCTGGCCCCCGACCTCGCCGCGGTGGTCGCCTACGGTGGCCTCGTCCCCGTGGGCCTGCTCGACCTGCCCCGGCACGGGTGGGTCAACCTGCACTTCTCGCTGCTGCCCGCCTGGCGCGGCGCCGCTCCCGTCCAGCATGCGCTCCTGCACGGCGACGAGATCACCGGGGCCTGCACCTTCCGCCTCGAGGAGGGGCTGGACACCGGACCCGTCTACGGGACCTTGACCGAGACGATCCGGCCACGCGACACCGCGGGCGACCTGCTCGCGCGCCTCGCGGACGCCGGCTCCGACCTGCTGGCGGCAACCGTGGACGGGTTGGCGTCCGGGGAGCTCGTCGCCGTCCCGCAACCGGCCGACGGCGTCTCGTCGGCCCCCCGGCTGACCACGGACGACGCGCGCGTCCGCTGGGGCCACCCCGCCATCGCCGTGGACCGCCGCGTCCGGGCCTGCACCCCGGCACCCGGGGCGTGGACGACGGACCCCGCGGGACGCCGGCTGAAGCTGGGGCCGGTGGTGCCGCGCCCCGACGCCGAGCCGTTGGCGCCCGGCGTGGTACGGGCGACCGCGTCGCAGGTCCTGGTCGGCACCGCGAGCAGCCCCGTCGAGCTCGGCGACGTCGCACCTTCGGGCCGGCGCATGATGCCCGCGGCGGACTGGGCGCGCGGCGCCCGGCTGACCTCCGAGGCCACCTTGGGGGAGCGGTGACGCAGGAACGAGGCACCGGTGGCCACGACCGCCGCGACGCCGGGGGCCGCCAGCGCGGTGCGGCTCGCGCGCAGCGCCGGACGTCCCGTACCGCCCAGCGGCCCGCCGAGCGCCGCCGGGGCGCCGACCCCGCCCGGGAGGCGGCGTTCGACGTGCTGCGGGAGGTCGCCGAGTCGGACGCGTACGCAAACCTCGTGCTGCCCCCGCTGCTGCGCACCCGCCGCATCGTGGGCCGCGACGCTGCGTTGGCGACCGAGCTCGCGTACGGCACGTTGCGGCTCCAGGGCCGCTACGACGCGATCCTGGCCGTCGCCGCTGACCGGCCGGTCGAGGAGCTCGACCCGCCGCTGCTGGATGTGCTTCGGCTCGGTGCGCACCAGCTGCTCGGGATGCGTATCCCGGCGCACGCGGCGGTGTCCCAGACCGTGGCCCTGGCGCGGTCCCGGGTCGGTGCCGGGCCCGCCCAGCTCGTCAATGCGGTGCTGCGACGCGTTGCCGCGAGCAGCCTGCAGGAGTGGCTCGATCGCGTCGCGACAGGCGACGAGATCGCGCGGCTGTCCACGGCCACGTCGCATCCCGCATGGGTGGTCCGCGCCCTGCGCCAGGCCCTCGTCGCCGACGGGCGGCCCGCCGACGAGCTGGTAGCGGTTCTCGAGGCGGACAACGTGCCGGCGCAGGTCACGCTCGTCGCACGGCCAGGCCTGGTCGACCGGGAGGCCCTCCTGGCCGCGCTCCCGGACGCCCAGCCCGGTCGCTGGACGCCTACGGCGGTCCGGCTCGCCGGCGGCGACCCGGCCTCGGTCCCCGGCCTGGCAGACGGGACCGTCGCGGTCCAGGACGAGGGCAGCCAGCTCGTGGCTCTCGCGCTGGCGTCGGTGCCGGTCGACGACGACTCCGGCCCGTGGCTGGACCTGTGCGCGGGCCCGGGAGGCAAGACGGGCCTGCTCGGCGCGCTGGCCGCCGAACGCGGCGTCTCGGTCGTGGCCACCGAGGTGCAGCCGCACCGCGCGGCCCTGGTCCGGCAGTCCGTGCGAGCCCTCGGTGACGTCGAGGTGCGGGTCGCGGACGGTCGGCAGGTGGGCCGGGAGGAACCCGGACGCTACAGCCGCGTGCTCGTGGACGCGCCCTGCACCGGGCTAGGCGCGTTGCGCCGCCGGCCCGAGTCCCGGTGGCGCCGGCGCCCCGCTGACGTTCCCGCGCTGGGCGACCTGCAGCGAGCGCTGCTCAGCTCTGCGCTCGACGCGACAGCGCCCGGAGGGGTCGTGGCGTACGTCACGTGCTCCCCGCACGTCGCCGAGACCCGGGTGGTGGTCTCCGACGTGCTGGCGGAGCACCCGGACGTCGAGATCCTCGACGCGGTCGACGCGATCCGGGCGGTCGCCCCGGCCATCCCGCTCGGTCCCGGGCCGCACGCCCAGCTGTGGCCACACGTGCACGGGACGGACGCGATGCACCTGACACTGGTGCGCCGCCACTGAAACCGGCTGGACCCGGCAGACTGGGGCCCATGACGGTCCAGATCAACCCGAGCATCCTGTCCGCCGACTTCGCGAACCTCGCCGCGGAGCTGGAGCGCATCCGCGACGCGGACTGGGCGCACGTGGACGTGATGGACCAGCACTTCGTGCCGAACCTCACCCTCGGCCTCCCGATCGTGCAGCGGCTCGCCCAGGTGAGCCCGGTGCCCCTCGACGTGCACCTCATGATCGAGGACGCGGATCGCTGGGCACCGCAGTACGCCGAGGCGGGGGCCGGTTCCGTGACCTTCCACGCGGAGGCCGCGCAGGCTCCTGTCCGGCTGGCGCGCGAGCTGCGCGGTGCCGGGGTCCGGGCCGGTCTCGCACTGCGGCCGGCGACGCCGGTAGAGCCGTTCCTCGACCTGCTGGGAGAGTTCGACATGCTCCTGGTCATGACGGTCGAGCCCGGGTTCGGCGGCCAGTCGTTCCTTGACTCCATGCTTCCGAAGATCGCCCGCGCGCGCCGGGTGATCGAGGAGCGGGAGCTCGCGGTGTGGGTGCAGGTGGACGGGGGGGTCTCGACCCAGACCGTCGCGCGGGCCGCCGAGGCGGGGGCGGACGTCATGGTCGCGGGCTCGGCGGTGTACGGGGCGCAGGACGCCTCGGCGCGGATCGCCGAGCTGCGCCGTCTCGCGCAGCAGCACCGGCACTGAGGCGTCGCGGCGGGGGTCGGGACCGCACGGAGGTCCGTGTCAGCGCCGCGGCGACCCGGGCGCTCGGGTCCTCGGTCCCGTCGGACCACCCGCGCGCCTGTGGCAGACTGGCGGCGAACACACGTGCTCCGGGGTCGGTGAAAGTCCGAACCGGCGGTGACAGTCCGCGACCCGGCTCACCTGGGCTCACAACCCGGGCGGGACGGTTGACCTGGTGGAACTCCAGGACCGACGGTGAAAGTCCGGATGGGAGGAAGCACGTGACGTCGTTCGCGGACCCGCTCGCGGGGAGCTGAACGGCGGCGTGGCGCCTGTCGCCACTCCCGGAGCCGATGACCGGGAGGGTGGAGCGGTGCCACGGCGGGACGCTGACGAACGTGAGGCGATGTGGCGCGCGCTCGAGCTCGCGGCGCGAGGGCCCGCTCACGGGCCCAACCCGCAGGTCGGCGCCGTACTGCTGGACCCGGCCGGTCGGCGGATCGGCGAGGGGTGGCATGCGGGGGCCGGCACTCCGCACGCCGAGCCCGCGGCGCTGGCGGACGCGCGCTCGGCGGGCCACGACCCCCGGGGGGCGACCATGGTCGTCACCCTTGAGCCCTGCCGGCACACGGGCCGTACGGGACCGTGCACCCACGCGCTGATCGCCGCCGGGGTGGCGCGCGTGGTGTACGCGCTGGACGATCCTTCACCGACCGCCGGAGGAGGTGCTGGGGTGCTCCGCTCGGCCGGCCTCGAGGTCGTCGGCGGGCTGCTGGCCGAGCAGGCGGACACGATCGTGCACCCGTGGCTCACCGCGGTGCGGCGCGGGCGGCCCTGGGTGACCCTCAAGCACGCCACGACGCTGGACGGGCGCGTCGCGGCAGCGGACGGCTCGAGCCGGTGGATCACGTCGCCCGCGGCGCGCCGGCACGCGCACCGGCTCAGGGCGCAGGTGGACGCGATCGTCGTGGGGACCGGCACGGCGCTCCGCGACGACCCTGCCCTGACGGCCCGCGACGAGAACGGCGGCCTCAGCGCCCACCAGCCGTTGCGGGTCGTGGTCGGGCGCCGGACCGTCCCCGCAGGCGCACGTCTGCGGGGCCTGGGCGGCCCGCTGGTGGAGGTGCGTGACCACGACCCGTCGGCGGTACTCACCAGCCTGGCGGAGCACGAGGTCCGGCACGTGCTCGTCGAGGGTGGACCGACCGTCGCGGCGGCCTTCCTGCGCGCGGGGCTCGTCGACGAGGTGCACGCCTACCTCGCAGCCGCGTACCTCGGCGCGGGTCCGGCCGCGGTCGGCGACCTCGCCATCACATCGATCGACGGTGCGCTGCGGCTCACCGTGACGGAGGCGACCATCGTGGGCGGCGACGTCCTGGTGGTCGCTCGGAACCAGGAGGAGTGATGTTCACAGGGATCGTCGAGGAGCTCGGCACGGTGCTCGAGCTCGAGCACCGTGGCGCCGACGCCCGGCTGGTGGTCCACGGTCCTGCGGTGCTCGCGGGCACCAGGGCCGGGGACTCGATCGCCGTGGACGGCGTGTGCCTGACGGTCGTCGAGGTGGGCGCCGACGCCTTCTCGGTGGACGTCATGCCGGAGACCCTGGACCGCACCGCGCTCGGCCGGCTCGCCCCGGGGGCGCGGGTCAACCTCGAGCGCGCGGTGCGGGCGGACGGGCGGTTGGACGGGCACCTCGTGCAGGGCCACGTGGACGGCGTCGGCACACTGCTGTCGCGCACGCCCGGCGAGCGCTGGGACGACCTCCTCGTTGGGTACCCGGCCCCGCTCGGCCGCTACCTGGCGGAGAAGGGGTCGATCGCGGTCAGCGGCGTGTCGCTCACCGTGACGGGCGTCCAGGAGGGGGCGTTCGGGGTCTCGCTGATCCCCACGACGCTCGCCAGGACGACCCTGGGCCTGCTGGCACCCGGAGGCCCCGTCAACCTCGAGGTGGATGTGATCGCGAAGTACGTCGAGCGTCTGGTCGCTGCCGGCGCGGTCCCCGGGGTGGGTTCCCGGTGAGCGCCGCCGGGCCGACGACGGTGCTCGGCACCGTCGAGCAGGCGCTGGACGAGCTGCGCGCCGGCCGCCCGGTGCTGGTCGCCGACTCCGCCGACCGCGAGAACGAGGTCGACGTGGTGCTGGCCGCCGAGACCGCGGACGCCGACTGGGTCGCGTGGGTCGTGCGGCACTCCTCGGGCTACCTGTGCGCGCCGATGCCCGCGACGCGGGCGGACGCGCTGAACCTGCCCCTGATGGTGCCCCAGAGCCAGGATCCCCGGCGGACGGCCTACACCGTCACGGTGGACGCCGCCCATGGCGTCAGCACCGGGATCTCGGCCGCGGACCGCGCGCGCACCCTGCAGGTGCTCGCCGACCCGGCGTGCGGGCCGGACGACGTGATCCGGCCGGGCCACGTCCTCCCGCTGCGTGCGGTGCCCGGCGGGGTGCTGCACCGCGGCGGGCACACCGAGGCCGCCGTGGACCTGTGCCGCCTGGCCGGGCTCGAGCCCGTCGCCGGCATCGCGGAGCTCGTGCACGACGACGGCACGATGCTGCGCCTGGCCGACGCCGAGGCGCTGGCACGCGAGGTCGGCCTCGTGCTCCTGACCATCACCGAGCTCGCGTCGTGGCGGCTGGCGCACGACGACCAGGTCGACGTCGCCCCACCGACCGCCGCGCGACGCGTGCATCGCACCGGCAGCGCGGTGCTGCCCACGGCGCACGGCACCTTCGTCATGCACGGGTACCGGGACCTGCGCACCGGTGCCGAGCACGTGGCGCTCGTGCCGCGCGGCGGGGCGGGTTCCGCGAACCTGGTCCGGGTGCACTCCGAGTGCCTGACCGGGGATGCCTTCGGCTCGCGGCGCTGCGACTGCGGCGCGCAGCTGCAGGCCGCGATGGCGCGGGTCGCGGCCGAGGGCGGCGCGGTCGTCTACCTGCGGGGGCATGAGGGCCGTGGCATCGGGCTGCGCGCCAAGATCGACGCCTACGGCCTGCAGGATGCCGGCCGTGACACCGTGCAGGCCAACCTGGACCTCGGCCTGCCGGCCGACCGCCGTGAGTACGGGGCCGCCGCGGCGATCCTCACCGACCTCGGCCTGCACAGCGTGCAGCTGCTGACCAACAACCCGGCGAAGATCGAGGGGCTGCGCGCGCACGGCATCGAGGTGAGCGTCGTGCGGCACGAGGTCGGACGCACCGCGGAGAACGCCGCGTACCTGGAGAGCAAGCGACTGCTGATGGGTCACCTGCTCGGCGACGAGAACCCTATGGAGGAGATGTGAGCGGATCGGGAGCACCCGGAGCCCTGCAGCTGGACGGCAGCGGGCTGCGCGTCGTCGTCGTGGCGGCGCGCTGGCACCAGGAGGTCATGGACGGCCTGCTGGCGGGGGCGCTGCGCGCACTGCGGGCGGCAGGCGTCCCGGTGACCGACGACAGCGTCGTGCGGGTACCCGGGTCGTTCGAGCTTCCGGTGGCCGCGGCTCGCCTCGCGCGCACCGGAGTCGACGCCGTGGTCGCGCTCGGGGTGGTCATCCGCGGGGGCACCCCGCACTTCGACTACGTCTGCCAGGCCGCGACGGCGGGCCTGACCGATGTCGCCGTGCAGACGGGCGTCCCGGTCGGGTTCGGGGTGCTGACCTGTGACGACGAGCAGCAGGCCCTGGACCGGGCGGGTCTGCCCGGCTCACGGGAGGACAAGGGCGCCGAGGCGGCGCAGGCCGCGGTCGCGACCGCGCTCGAGCTTGCCGCGGTCGCGCCGGTGCCGGGGAGGGACGCCCGGTGACCGACGTCCTGCGGTGGCTGTACGACGCGAGCATCCCGGTGGCCGGCTACCAGCTGCAGTGGCTCGAGCTCATCGGGGTGGTGTTCGGGCTCGCCTCGGCGATCCTGGGGATGCGCCGGCGCGTGTGGGCGTGGCCGATCGGGATCATCGGCAACGTGCTCCTCTTCTTCGTCTACATCAGCGCGACGTTCGACGCGGGGGACCGCACACCGCTGTTCGGGCAGTCCGGACGGCAGATCTTCTTCATCCTCACCAGCGCGTACGGCTGGTGGCGGTGGCGGCAGGTGAGGCGCGGCAGCGGCGGTGACGCGTCGGCCCCGGCGATCACCCCACGCTGGGCGACCATGCGAGAGCGGGTGGGTCTCGTCGTCGTCTGGCTCGTCGGCGTCGCAGCGGTCCAGTGGGTGTTCTTCACGATCGGCGCGGGTTGGCCCGCGCCGCGCTGGTACTACTGGTGCGACGCGTGGATCTTCATGGGCTCCATGCTCGCGACGTACGCGATGGCGCGCGGGTGGAACGAGTTCTGGCTCGCGTGGATCGCGGTGGACCTGGTCGGCGTGCCGCTGCTCTGGAACGCCCAGCGGGTCCCGACCGCCGTGCTCTACGCGTTCTACTCCGGCTTCGTCATCTACGGCTTCCTCGTGTGGGTGCGCGCCACCCGCACGGAACGTGGTCGAGGGGATCGGGTCGAGGACGAAGCCGTGGTGGGATGAGCGCCCACCCCTGCGCCATCTGGACACCGGGACCGGGGGTCGCGCACCGCGTTCTAGGCTCGGACGCGTGAAGACCTTCGACGCCCTGTTCGCGGAGCTGTCCGAGAAGTCACGGACCCGGCCGGCCGGGTCGGGCACCGTGGCCGAGCTGGACGCGGGTGTGCATGCCATCGGCAAGAAGATCGTCGAGGAGGCCGCCGAGGTCTGGATGGCCGCCGAGCACGAGTCCGACGAGCGTGCGGCGGAGGAGATCTCCCAGCTGCTGTACCACCTCCAGGTGATGATGCTGGCTCGGGGGCTGTCCCTCCAGGACGTGTACGCCCACCTGTGACCGACCGTGGCCCACCCGGCCACCCGACGGACGAGGAACCATGCTCCGCATAGCACTTCCGAACAAGGGCTCGCTGTCAGAGCCCGCCGCCGCGATGCTCCGGGAGTCCGGCTACCACCAGCGTCGGGACTCCCGCGAGCTGGTGCTCGTGGACCCTGACAACGACGTGGAGTTCTTCTACCTGCGTCCACGGGACATCGCCGAGTACGTCGGTTCGGGGACCATCGACGCCGGGATCACCGGTCGTGACCTGCTGCTCGACTCAGGCGCCGAGGCCGTCGAGCACATGTCGCTCGGTTTCGGCGGCTCGACCTTCCGGTTCGCGGCGCGGCGCGACACGGTGTCGGACGTCGCCGGGATCGCCGGCCGACGGGTCGCCACGTCCTATCCCGGCCTGGTGCGTTCCTACCTCACCGAGCACGGCGTCCAGGCCACGGTCGTGCGCCTGGACGGTGCGGTGGAGTCCGCGGTCCAGCTCGGCGTCGCCGACGTGGTGGCGGACGTGGTGGAGACGGGCTCCACGCTCCGGGCGGCGGGCCTCGAGATCTTCGGTGAGCCGATCCTTCGGTCCGAGGCGGTGCTCATCCGACCGGCGGGGCGCGGCGAGGTGGAGGCCGCCGTCGAGGTCCTCACGCGCCGCCTGCAGGGGGTGCTGGTTGCCCAGCGGTATGTGCTGCTGGACTACGACGTCCCGAACACGCTCGTCGAGCGCGCCGTCGAGCTGACGCCGGGCCTCGAGTCCGCGACCGTCTCCCCGTTGCACAACTCGCAGTGGTCGGCCGTGCGCGCGATGGTGCCGCAGCACCAGACGAACCAGGTCATGGACGCGTTGTACGACCTGGGCGCGCGCGCCATCCTGGTGACCCCGATCCACGCCTGCCGCCTGTGAGGTGACCGTGGCCGACCTGTACCGCGTCTTCCGACCCCGGTTCGCGCGGTGGGTCGCGTGGTCGGTGGCTGCGGCTGTTCTCGTGGCGGGGATCGCTCTGGCGCTCGCACTGCCCGCCGTAGCCCCCGGACGCGTGCCGACGGGTGACCGCGTGGGCATCGTCGTGTTCAGCCTGCTCGTGGTGGCCTTCCTGGGGCGACAGGCGAGTGTGCGGGCCGTCCCGGACAAGACCGGCCTGACGGTCCGCAACCTCCTTCTCACGCGCCGGGTCGCCTGGGCCGAGGTGGTGTCGGTCCGGTTCGGCCAGGGCAGGCCATGGGTCCAGCTGGACCTGGCGGACGGTGGCACCCTCGCCGTGATGGGCGTCCAGGCCTCGGACGGCGCACGCGCGACCGTCGAGGCCGGTCGCCTGGCGACCCTGGTGGCCCTGCACTCCGTCACCGACGTGGACGACTGACCCTCCTGCACCCCCACCGCACCCCAGCAGGCGGGCCTCGGCGTTCTCCGGGAGGTGGGCGCGTGCGGGGTTCAGGCGGTGGTCCGCAGGGACTCCGCGTGCACGCCGGCGGCGGCCGCGGCGAGGAACGCCTCGGGATCCTCCGGCAGCCGGCGCCCCATGGTGGACAGCTCGACGGGACACTCGGCGAGGACCTCCCGCAGCTGCGCACCCGTGGCCACGTCGACCCGGCGGTGCGGTGGGCACAGGTCGTCCGCCTGCTCCGCGACACGTCGCAGGAGCGCACCGCGGGCCTCCCGCTCGGGGTCGTCGGCCTCCGCGACCGGGACGACGAGGTCGGCGGGGGCCAGCGCGACCCGGCCGTAGGCCGTCAAGGAGTGGTGCGAGACGCCGCGGTGGCGATCACGGGGATCGGCGCCCGAGACCCGCAGGCTCGCGACCGGGCGTCCGCCCAGGACCGCCACGGCGTTGATCGCCTCGCCGGCGCCGACACCTGAGAATCCCCAGCGCGTCCCGGTACCGAGGTTGCCCGGGCCCTGGGCGACCACGACGAGGTCGGCCCGGACGACGCGGTGCGCGGCGAGCAGCCCGGAGTGCACCGTGACGGCCTCGAGGTCCCCGCCGAAGGCCTGGCCCACGGTCACGGTCGCCTCGAGCCACCCGGCGCCCCGGAGCGCGGCAGCGGTGCGGGAGAACCAGGCGGGCAGCGCACCGCCGTCCGTCATGACGTAGGCGACCCGCGGCGGCCGGCGACCGGCCGTGGCGGCCGCCCACCGCGCGCCGGCGACGACGGCGGGCAGCGCCGAGTGCAGGTCCGCGACCACGACCGGCAGGTCCGCGAGGTCGTCGGCGCCGGCGAGCTGGCCGTGGTGCTCGGACTCCTGCTCGTCCACGCCCAGGACCATCGCCTGCAGCGGTGTGTACCGTGCCTTGACCAGGTGCCCGGGACCGGGCGGCGGATCGGGGGGCAGGCGGTCCGGCACAGCGACCACGAGCGCGTACCCGCCCGTCCCCAGGCCCCTGGCCTGTGCCGCGACGTTCAGCAGCACGCGATCTCCGACCAAGGGTTCTCCCACCAGCGCGGGGTAGGCCAGGGCGCGGACCTCGTCGCCGTCGCCGACCGGTCGCTCGAGGGCGACCCGCAGCTCGAGCGCGCCGGACCAGCGCCTGCCCACCTGAACCACCGCTCCTGCACGCCACGAGATCACTCCTGAACGCTACCGGCGCTAGCGTTGGGCGTGATGTCCGAGTCCCTGCCTGCCGCGGAGCGGCTGCTCAACCTCGTCATCGCGCTGGTGAACACCACCGGCAAGATGACCAAGGAGCAGATCCGCACGTCCGTTGCCGGCTATGACCGCGCGCCGAGCACCGAAGCCTTCGAACGCATGTTCGAGCGTGACAAGGAGACCCTGCGCGAGCTCGGGGTCCCTGTGGTGACGGTCACGGGTGCGGCCCACGCCGACGAGCAGGGCTACCGGGTGGATCCCGACGCCTACGAGCTCCCGCCGATGCAGCTCTCCGCCGCGCAGCTGGGGATCCTCGCGCTGGCCGCCGAGTTCTGGTCCGACCAGGTCCTTCAGGTGGACGCGTCACGCGCCCTGACCAAGCTTCGCGTCGTGGGGGCGCGACCGCCGGAGGGCGAGCAGCTGCTCGGGCTCGCACCGCGCGTGCACCCCGCGGGACCGGCCCTCGGGCCGCTGCTCGACGCCGCGGCGGCGCGTCAGGCGGTGCGCTTCACCTACCGGGCGGCGAGCACGGGCGAGGTGCGGGACAGGACGGTCGAGCCGTGGCGCCTGCTCGCGTCCCGGGGTGGCTGGTACCTGGTCGGGCTGGACCGGGGACGCGGCGCGCCACGGGTGTTCCGGTTGAGTCGCATCGTCGGCTCGGTCACGAGCGTCGGGGACAAGAACGCGTTCGCTGTGCCCCCCGACGCCGACGCGCGCGCTCTGCTCGACTCCGCCCAGGAGGCTGAGGCACGCACGGCATGGCTCGGCGTGGCGCCCGAGCGTGCGGGCGCGCTCAGGGCGCGCGCGCGCCCGAGCACCGAATCGCCGCCCACGGCGCCCGAGGGCTGGGACGTCCTGGCGGTCCCGTACACGCGCGCCAGCGACCTCGCCGACGAGATCGCGGCGTACACGGACGCCGTGGTGGTGCTCGACCCACCCGAGCTGCGGGAGTCCGTCGTGCGCCGGCTGCGCGAGGCCGTCGCGATGGCTCGGCGCCTGGGAGTGACGACCGATGGCTGAGCGCACCCCCGAACGCCTGGTCCGCCTCCTGGGCCTGGTGGCCTACCTCGACAGGCATCCCGGGGCGCCCGTCGAGCAGGTGGCCGAGCAGTTCGGCGTGAGCCCGGTCCAGGTGCTCAAGGACGTGGACACGCTGTGGATGTCCGGCACCCCCGGGTACTTCCCGGACGACCTGATCGACTTCGACGCGGACTCGCTGGACTCCGGGGTGCTGCGTCTCACCCAGTCCCGAGGTATGGCTCGCGCACTGCGGCTGGGCACGCGCGAGGCGGTCGCGCTGGTCGCCGCGCTGCGCGCGCTGGACGCGTCGGTGGGGGAGGCGCTGGAGCCCGCGGAACGCCGGCTCCTCGCATCGACGCTCGAGGCGCTGACCGCCGCGACCGGGGAGGCCGCGGCGACCGTGGACGTACGCCTGAGCCTGGAGGCGGACCCCGAGGTGCTCGCCACCGTCCGGGCCGCGCTCCGGGACGGTCGGCGGCTGCACCTGCGCTACGTCGACGCCGCCGACCGCACCACCGAGCGCGAGGTGGATCCCTGGCAGGTGGTCACCGGCGACGAGCGTTCCTACCTCTCGGCGTGGTGCCACACGTCGGGAGGAGAGCGGCTCTTCCGCCTCGACCGGATCCTCGCGGCAGGGGTGCAGGACGAGGCGGTGACCACGACACCGGCGCCGG
Source organism: Actinotalea lenta (assembly GCF_030586465.1). Classification (GTDB taxonomy): domain Bacteria; phylum Actinomycetota; class Actinomycetes; order Actinomycetales; family Cellulomonadaceae; genus Actinotalea; species Actinotalea lenta. Next base: position 2,331,030 of record NZ_JAUQYP010000001.1, on the reverse strand, counting down.
TCGCCACGACGTACCGCCCCGCCTCGCAGCATCCTCGGGTTCGGCTGAGCCTTGAGGGGCGTGCGCGATGGGCTGCGGAGCAGCTGCCCACCGAGCGCGTCGTGGACGACCCGGATGGCTTCACGATGGACCTGCGGGTGGCCACCTCGGCCTGGTTGCGTGCCCTCGTCCTGCGCCTCGCACCGTTCGTGCGCGACGTGCAGCCCGACGAGGTCGCACGGGACGCCGGTCGCGCCGCCGCGCGGGCGCTGGCGGTCTACCGCTCGCTCGGCCTCGTCCGCGACGACGCGTGACACGGCCCGCTAGCCTGGTGCGATGGTGTGGCTCTGGGTGGTGCTCGTCGTCGCGACGCTCGTCGGCGGCTACTTCCTGGTACGCCACCTGATCCGGTCCGGCAAGGCGCTGCTGGCGGAGGTCCACCGGGCGACCGAGGCGTTGGAGCGCCTCCAGGAACGCGCGGAGCAGCTCGCTGCGGCCGCCGAGGCGGCCCACCCCGTGGAGCCCGTGACGATCGAGGATCCCGCTCGCGCCCACCGGCTCTGGGACGCCGCGCGGGCGCGGCACGAGGACAGGCGCGCCAGGCGGGACGCGCGGCGCGAGGCGACGTTCCGGCGCTGGCTGAGCTTCTCCCGCTGAGCAGCCGCCGCGGACCGGCCGGACCGCGGCGCGCCGGGGTGGCGCGGCGGAGATACCATGGCACGACGCGGTCGAAGGAGGACGAACATGGGCGGTCTTCGCGGGCAGGAGTGGCTCGTTCTTGCCCTCATCGTCCTGCTGCTGTTCGGCGCCTCGCGGCTACCCGCCCTCGCGCGCAGCCTGGGCAAGTCAGCGCGCATCATGCGCGACGAGCTCCGGGGCGACGGGGCGCAGGACGGCTCGGCCGAGGACAGCGCGACCCGCGGGCAGGACGGGTCGACCGTCTCTCGCAGCTCCACCGGCGCCCGCGGGACGGACGACGCGACCGTGATCCGTCATCCCGACGACGACGGTGACCGGCCGCGCTCCTGACCTCGGGCGCAGCCGGCCGCACCGACCCCGGCGCGACCCCGAGCGCCACATGCCGCTGCTCGACCACCTGCGCGAGCTCCGGCGCCGTATCCTGCTGGCCACGGTCGGAGTGGTCATCGGCGCGGTCGTCGGCTGGCTGGTCTACACGCCGCTGTTCGAAGCCCTGCAGAAGCCGATCCTGGACCTCGCGGACCGGCGCGGCACCACCGCGCTGGTCAACTTCGCGGGCGTTGCCGCCTCGCTGGACATCCAGATCAAGGTCTCGTTGTTCGCCGGCGTGATCCTGTCGAGCCCCTGGTGGATCTACCAGCTCTGGGCCTTCATCGCACCAGGCCTGACCCACCGTGAGAAGCGCTACACACTGGGCTTCGTCGCGGCCGCCGTCCCCTTGTTCCTGGCGGGCGCGGCGATCGCCTGGCTCATGCTGCCCAAGGCTGTCGCGATCCTGACCGGCTTCACCCCGCCGGGAGCCGGGAACATCATCGACGCCCAGACCTACCTGACGTTCGTCATGCAGATGGTGCTGGCGTTCGGGCTGGCGTTCCTGCTCCCCGTGGTGATGGTCGGCCTCACGCTCGCAGGACTCGTGCGAGCCGCGACGTGGTTGGCGGGATGGCGGTGGGCGGTGATGGGCTCCGCGGTGTTCGCCGCCGTCGCGACACCCACGAGCGACGCGCTGTCCATGTTCATCCTCATGGTGCCGATCGTGGTGCTGTACTTCGCAGCGATCGGAGTAGGCATGCTCGCCGACCACCGCCGGGACGCACGGCTGGCCGCCGAGGGGCTGCGGTGAGCGGAGCCCGGCTGGGTGTCGTGGTCAACCCCACGGCAGGTCACGGCCGCGGCGCGCGCCGCGGCCACCAGCTGGTCGAGGCCCTGGAACGTCGGGGGCACGAGGTCCGGGACCTCACGGGAGCGACGCCGGAGGCGGCCCTGGGGCGCGCTCGTCAGGCCGTGGTGGACGGGCTCGACGCGCTGGTGGTGGTCGGCGGCGACGGCATGGTCCACCTCGGCGTGAACGTCGTCGCGGGCACGGACCTGCCGCTCGGGGTGGTGGCCGCCGGCAGCGGGAACGACATCGCCCGGGCCGGTGACCTTCCGTTGCACGACGTCAGCGCATCGGTGGCCGCCCTCGAGCGCGGTCTCGAGCACGGGGGTCGACAGGTCGACGCGGTGCGGACCGGTCCGCCGGGGTACGAAGCAACCCGATGGTTCCTCGCCGTCCTGTCCGCGGGGTTCGACGCGGCGGTCAACGCGCGAGCCAACACCTACGTGCGGCCACGCGGGACCGCACGGTATGTCCGGGCCGTCCTGGACGAGCTCGTGCGGTTCCGGCCCTACGGCTACCGCGTCACGCTGGACGGCGAGGTCTGGGAGCAGCGCAGCACGCTCGTGTCCGTCGCCAACACGTCATCCTTCGGCGGAGGGATGCGGATCGCTCCCGATGCCACCTGGGACGACGGCCTGCTGGACGTCGTGATCGCCGGGCCCCTGAGCCGCACAGGGCTCATCGGCCTGTTCCCCCGAGTGTTCCCCGGCACGCACGTCCGGCACCCGGCGTGCACCGTGGTCCGGGCCCGCAGCGTCCTGCTGGAGCCGAGCCACGCGGGTCCGCTCCCGCCCGTGGCCTACGCAGACGGTGAGCGGGTCGGGCCCCTCCCGCTGCTCGCTGAGGTCGTACCGTCGGCGGTTCGCCTGCTCGCCTGAGGGACGGTGACGAGCGGCCCCGTCGAGCGCCGACCTGCACGGTGCCTAGGCTGGTGCCATGTCGTCCCCAGCCGAGCGGTACGCCGCCGCCCGCGCGAGGGCGGCGGCGGAACGGACCGAGCTGGCCCGGTTCGCTCGGGGCCTGCCGTTCGAGCTCGACGACTTCCAGACCGATGCGTGCCGTGCCCTCGAGGCCGGCAACGGTGTCCTGGTCGCGGCCCCGACCGGCGCTGGCAAGACCGTGGTGGGGGAGTTCGCGGTGCACCTGGCTCTGCGCCAGGGCGTCAAGGCGTTCTACACCACCCCGATCAAGGCGCTGAGCAACCAGAAGTTCCACGATCTCGTCGCCGAGCACGGCGCCGACCGGGTCGGGCTCCTGACCGGCGACACCACCGTCAACGGTGAAGCGCCCGTCGTGGTCATGACCACCGAGGTGCTGCGCAACATGCTCTACGCAGGTTCGCGCACGCTGGACGACCTCGAGTACGTCGTGATGGACGAGGTGCACTACCTCGCCGACCGGTTCCGCGGCCCGGTGTGGGAAGAAGTGATCCTGCACCTGCCGGCTCGGGTGCAGATCGTGTCGCTCTCGGCGACCGTCTCCAACGCCGAGGAGCTCGGGGACTGGCTGACCGAGGTTCGGGGCGACACCACCGTGGTGGTCAGCGAGATCCGCCCGGTTCCGCTGTGGCAGCACGTGCTCGGCGCCGACGGTCTGTTCGACCTCTACGCGGGGCACGTGGACCCGACCGACCCGGGTGTCGACCCGCCGATCAACCCCGACCTGGTGGTGGCGCTGCGGCGCAGCTCGCGCGCCGGGCCGCAGCCCTGGCGTGAGCACGGCGGGCGCGCCCGACACGGGGGCCGATCGGGGGGGCGGGCCGGCCGGGGCGGCGCCCCGCAGGACCGGCCCCGCCCGCGGCGGTTGCCGCGGTCTGCCGTGGTCGAGGTGCTGGACCGTGCGGCCCTGCTGCCGGCGATCTTCTTCGTGTTCTCGCGCGCCGGGTGCGACGCCGCCGTGGCGCACTGTGTGCGCAGCGGGATGCGCCTGACGACACCCGCCGAGCAGGAGGCGATCCGGGCCCTGGTCGCCGAGCGTGCGTCCGCCATCCCACGGTCGGACCTCGGCGTGCTCGGGTTCTGGGAGTGGAGCCAGGCCCTCGAACGAGGTGTCGCGGCCCACCACGCCGGCCTGCTCCCCGTGTTCAAGGAGACCGTCGAGGAGCTCTTCTCGCGCGGCCTGGTCAAGATCGTGTTCGCGACCGAGACACTGGCGCTGGGCATCAACATGCCCGCCAGGAGCGTCGTCCTGGACACCCTGACCAAGTGGGACGGCTCCGCACACGTCGACCTGACGCCGGGGGAGTACACGCAGCTCACCGGGCGCGCCGGGCGACGCGGGATCGACGTCGAGGGCCACGCGGTGGTGGTCGAGCACGGCCACCTCGACCCGGTGGCCCTGGCCGGCCTCGCGTCGCGCCGCACCTACCCGCTGCGGTCCAGCTTCCGGCCGACGTACAACATGGCGGTCAACCTCGTGGCCCAGGTGGGCCGGGCGCGGGCCCGTGAGGTGCTCGAGCAGAGCTTCGCGCAGTTCCAGGCGGACCGGGCGGTGGTCGGGCTGGCCCGCCAGGCCCGTACGCACGCCGAGGCCCTGGCCGGCTATGCCGAGGCGATGACGTGCCACCTCGGTGACTTCGCCGAGTACGCCGAGCTGCGCCGCGCCCTGTCGGCACGCGAGCGCGACCTGAACCGCGAGTCCTCCCGCCGGCGCAGGGCGAGCGCTCGCGCCGAGCTCGCCGGCGTGCGCCGCGGCGACGTGCTGGAGATCCCCGCGGGCCGTCGCGCCGGCCACGCCGTGGTGCTGGACCCCGGCACGGACGGTTTCGACGGGCCGGAGCCCACCGTGCTCACCCAGGAGGGGAAGGTCCGCACCCTGCGAGCCGCTGATCTCGGCGCAGGCGTCCGGACCGTCGCCCGGATGCGCGTGCCGGCGCACTTCGCGCCGCGCAACCCTCGAGCCCGCAACGACCTGGCGGCCTCGCTGCGCAGCGCCCTCGCCGATCCGAAGCGGCGGGTGGAACGTGCCCCCACGGCTCCCGACCGGTCGGCCGCCCAGGACGACGCGACGATCGCCGAGCTGCGCCGCCGGCTGCGCAGTCATCCGTGCCATGGCTGCTCCGAGCGCGAGGACCACGCGCGGTGGGCGGAGCGCCACCACCGCCTCGAGCAGGAGCACGCCGCGCTCGTGCGCCGCATCGAGGGTCGTACCAGCTCGATCGCACGCGTGTTCGACACCGTCTGCGACGTGCTCGGCAGTGCGGGGTACCTCGCTCCCGGGACGGGGGAGGGGGAGCTCCGCGTGACCGAGCCTGGGCAGACCCTGCGCCGGCTTTACGCCGAGAACGACCTCCTGGTCGCGCAGTGCCTGCGGCACGGGGCCTGGGACGGCCTGGATGCCGCACAGCTGGCCGCCGTGGTGGCGGCCGTCGTCTTCGAGGCCCGCCGCGACGACGTCGGGGAACCACCCGCCCTGCCCGGCGGCCCGCGGCTCGCGCGTGCGGTCGACGAGACGGTGCGGTGGTGGTCGCGCCTGACGGACCTCGAGGAGCAGCACCGGCTCTCGGCGACCCGCCCCCTCGACCTCGGTCTGGTCGCCGCGATGTACCGCTGGGCCGCGGGCAAGAGCCTCGGCACCGTCCTGACCGACACCGACCTGGCGGCCGGCGACTTCGTCCGGTGGGCCAAGCAGGTCGTCGACCTGCTCGACCAGGTGGCGCAGGCCGCAGGCTCGCAGGCCACGCGATCCACCGCGCGTCGCGCCGTCGAGCAGGTCCGGCGCGGTGTGGTGGCGTACAGCGGAGCATGAGCCGGTGCGCCGCGTGCCGCCCCCTGCGCTACGTTGCGATCATGAACCCCCAGCACCCCGCCACGCTGTACCGGCACGGAGTCGTGCACTCCAGCGCCGACCCGTTCGCCGAAGCCGTGCTGGTGGCCGACGGGCAAATCGCGTGGCTCGGGCCGGATGATGCCGCGGACCGCCTCGTGGACCAGGTGGACGAGGTCGTGGACCTCGACGGTGCGCTCGTCGCACCGGCCTTCGTCGACGCCCACGCCCACGTCGGGCTCGCAGGGCTCGCCACGAACCCCGTGGACCTGACCGGGCTCGACCGTGACGCGGTCCTCGACGCGGTGGCGCGGTCGGCCGAGCCCCTCGTCGTGGGGGTGGGCTGGTCGCCCTCGCCGCACCAGTCGTCTCCCACACCGGCCGAGCTGACGCGGGCCGGCGCAGGCCGCAGCGTCGTGCTGCTCGACGCCGACCTGGGACGCGCGCAGGGCAGTGCCGACCTGCGCAGCGACGACGCCGCCGAGCCTCTCGTGGGCCTCGCGGTCGGATCGCTGCTCGACACCGTCGCGGGAAGCACTCCCGATGCCGTGCGGCGCGGACTGGCAGCCGCGGCGGCGGCCGGCATCGTCGCCGTGCACGAGCACAGCCTCCCGGCCCTCGAGGCGCGCGCGGTGCTGGCGGACCTGCTCGCGTGGTCCGCCGCAGATCCCACGGTCCCGCTGGCGATCGGGTACCGGGCCGAGCTGTGCGAGACGGCCGACGACGTCAAGGAGGTCGCCGCCGACATCCCCGGGCTGACCGGCGTCGGGGGCGACGTGGCCGTGGACGGCACCTTCGCAGCCTGGGGAGCCGCCCTGGGTGCACCGTACGCCGACGACCCCGAGTCCCGCGGCCGGCTCCTGCTCAGCGCCGAGCAGGTTGCCAACCACGTCGGGGCGGCGACCCGAGCCGGCGTCCAGGCGGCCCTTCGGGTCCACGGTGACCGCGCCATGGCCGAGGCGCTCGTTGGCATCCGGGCGGCGAGCGATGTCGAGGGCATCGCGGCGCTGAACACGGCCGGACACCGGCTGGACGGCGTCGAGCTCGTGGACGCCGCGGCCCTCGCCAGCCTGGTGCTCCTGGGCCTGCGAGCCGTCGTGCAGCCGGCGGAGGCAGAACGGCGGCTCACGCTCGCCACGGCCCGCCTGGGCACCGTGCGGGCCGCCGGAGTCCTTCCCCTGGCAGACCTGGCCGCCGCCGGGGTTCCGCTCGGGGTCGGCTCCGGAGCGCTCGGCTTCGACCCGTGGGCGGCCATCCGCGCCGCGGTGCTGCACCGCGAGGCCGATCAGCGGATCTCGGCCCGGGCCGCCTTCCGGGCCCACACCCGTGGCGGGTGGCGACTCGCCGGCCTCGACGGGCAGGGCGTGGGGGAGATCCGGATCGGTGCACCCGCCCATCTCGCGTTGTGGCGCGCGGAGGAGCTCGTCGTCCAGGCGCCGGAGGGGCGGCTGGCGGCGTGGAGCACGGACCCGCGTGCCGGGACGCCGTTGCTGCCGGCGCTCGGTCCGGACCTCCCCGCGCCGGTGTGCCTGCGGACGTTGCGGGCGGGCACCGTGATCCACGACGCGCTGGACTGACCGCGACACGCCGTAGGCGACACGCCGCCCGCCCGGACGACAGTTGATCCGATCGGGGCGAATCCGACCGCCAGTGACCTGCGGAGACGATCCTGACCTGCACAGACGGACGCTTGACTGGGCGGGTGGAGCGAGTAGTTTCTCGGTGTCCCGGCATCCGCGTCGCAGGTGTGCGGACGCGTGACACCACGGGTTCCGGCTTGGCCCGTGCGTCCAGTAGACAACGGACATTCGTCCGGTACGAAGGGCGCACGGGCCGGTCGGCCGGGCGGCTCACGTACGCTGTCCGGGTGCACCCCCCACGCCGTCGGACGACCGTGCTGCTCGCCGTCGTCGGCGGCCTCCTCACCGACGCGTCCTTCCCGGGAACCGCCTGGTGGCCACTGGCCTTCGTGGGTGTCGCCCTGCTCCTCCTCGCCCTCGACCGGGACTCCGCCCGGTGGAACCTGGTCGTGGGCGCCGGGTGGGGCCTGGCGTTCTTCCTCCCGCAGCTGTCGTGGATCGTCGGCGCTGTGGGTTCGGTGCCCTGGGTCGCGCTCTGCGTGGCCGAGGCGGGGTTCGTGGGGCTCTTCGGCGCGGCCTGGACGTGGGCGAGACGGGGCCGCGTCATCCGGACGGCGGACCGCTGGCAGGTGCCGGCAGTCGCGGTCGTGTGGACGGCCATGGAAGAAGCCCGGTCGGTGATGCCGTTCGGCGGTTTCCCGTGGGGTCGCCTGGCGTTCTCGCAGGCCGACTCTCCGATCGGCCGTCTCGCGTGGGCCGGGGGAGCACCCCTCGTCTCCGTCGCGGTCGTGCTCGTCGCCGCGCTCCTCGCGGTGGCGGTGCGCCGGGTCCGCCGCCTCGACATCGGTCTGGCCAGCGGTGCGGTCCTGCTCGCCGGCGCCGTCCTCGTCATGGGCCTCGCCGTCCCGCTGGACAGCGCGGCGCAGGACGGTCGGCTCAAGGTCGCCGCCGTGCAGGGCGACGTGCCGGACCGAGGGCTGGACTCCCTGGACCAGGCGCGCGAGGTGGTGCGCAACCATGAGGCCGGCAGCATCGCGCTCCTCGGGACGGTGGCACCGGGCGAGCTGGACCTGCTGCTCTGGCCCGAGAACAGCGCCGACTTCGATCCGCGCACCGACCCTCAGACCCAGGCGATCGTGGAGAAGGTGACCGGAGCGCTCGACGTGCCGCTCCTCCTGGGTACCCAGTCGTACCCGGACACCGGGGGCCGGTACAACCTCGGGATGCTCTGGGAGCACGGCGTCGGTCCGGTCGCGATCTACGCCAAGCAGCACCCCGTGCCGTTCGCGGAGTACATCCCCATGCGGGAGGTCGCCCGCCGCTTCTCGTCGGCTGTCGACCGCGTCAGGACGGACATGCTCCCCGGGCACGGGGTGGGTCTGATCCCCGTGGACGTACCTCGCCTGGGGCGCACCGTCGGCATCGCTGACGTGATCTGCTTCGAGGTCGCCTACGACGACATCGTCCGGTCGGCGGTCACCGCCGGGGGAGAGCTGCTCGTCGTTCAGACCAACAACGCGACCTTCGGGCACACCGACGAGTCAACCCAGCAGCTCGCGATGTCCCGGCTGCGCGCGATGGAGCTGGGGCGCGCGACGGTTCAGATCTCCACGGTCGGTGTCAGCGCGATCATCGCCCCGAACGGGGCGATGACGGACCGGACGGGCCTGTTCACGGCCGCGCACATGGTGGCGGCGCTCCCGTTGCGCACCTCGCTGACCCCCGCGGCGCGGTTCGGGGACGAGATCTCGTGGGCGCTGCGCGGCCTCGGCGTCGCGATCGTCGTCGTCGGCATGGCCGGAGCCTGGCGGCGGCGACGAGACCCGGCCGAGGACCGCCGTCCCGCGACGCGTCGCCAGGCCGCCCGCTGAGACGCGAGGACCCGCGCACACGCCAGGACGCCCCCGCACGTCACGTGCGAGGGCGTCCTGGCCGTCCGGCGGGATCAGGCCGAACGACGCAGCTTCCCGGCGCGCAGCAGCTCCAGTCGCTCGCTCAGGAGCTCCTCGAGCTCTCCGACCGTGCGCCGCTCCAGCAGCATGTCCCAGTGGGTGCGCGGCGGCTTGCCGGCCTTGGCCTCGGGACGCTCGGCATCGCGAAGCAGGGCTTCGGCACCGCAGCGGCACTCCCACACCGCCGGGACGTCGGCCTCGGCTGAGAAGGGCAGCACGATCGTGTGGCCGTTCGGGCAGTCGTAGTGAGCCTCGAGGCGCGGCGCGAGCTCGACGCCCGTGTCGCTCTCCAGGCTGTTGGCACCGATGCGCATGCCGCGCAGTGATCGGTCGGCCATCGCGACACCTCCGTTCCGGGTGGGCGGGTGACGGTGGACCAGGTGCGGTCCGTCCGCGCGTTCTGGTGGTAGAACGTCCCGTCGTCGGACCGTGTTCCACCCCGGTGTGCGGGTTCCGTGAAGGCCCGAGCCGACGAACCCACCGTCCTCCGCAGGACGAGGCCCCGCAACCGGACAGCCGGGCCATCACCGTTTCTGCACGAGACTCCCGGGCCGCCCGCACAGGCAGTCCCGGTCGCGCGCGGCCCGTCGCGCGCGGCCCGACGGCCGAGCGCGGCCGAGGCCCCCGGCGGACAACCGGGGGCCTCGGTCTCAGGTGCGTCAGGAGTTGTGGTAGCAGGTGATGATGAAGCTGACGTCCTTGGGCGAGGTCCACCAGCGGTAGTAGTAGGCGCCCATCCACTCCTGGTGGACGTCGCGGCCGGCCTTGACGACGAGGAAGCCGTCGCCGCGCGGGACGAACACGCTGGTCATGCCGTCCGAGTACTCCATCTTCGTGCAGGTGTACAGGCCGCCCTGCTCCCAGTACTCGACGTGGTTGAGCGTCGAGTCCACGCCGTTCCCGGCGGCCGACGCAGGCCCGGCGAGTCCCAGGAGTGCGACGGCGGCGACGACGAGTGCGATCAGCATCCTTCTCATGGGGTCCTCCTTGGTCGCGGATGCCGGGAGGAGCCGGGGCGGGCGTCGTTGCCCGAGATGTCCGGTTCCGCCCGATCGCGACGGTACCCGTGGCACGGCGGCCGTGTCAGCACCCCAGAGTCACTCTCCCACCTCGAACATCTGTTCGATCGCCTCGACGACGAGGGCGTGGTCGTCGGCCTGAGCGAGCCCGGACACGGCCGCGACTCCCACCGGACCGACGGAGCGCACCAGGATCGGCACCGCGCCGCCGTGCGTGGCGTAGTCGCGCACCGGCAGCCCGGTGAGCTCATGGAAGTCGGTCCCGGCGGCCGCGTGGCGTCGACCGACGAGGTACGAGGGTTCACCCGTGAGCTCGACCACGGCACGCTTGCGTGCGATCCACAGGTCGTTCTCGGCGCTCGACCCGGGTAGCGCCGCGTGGAAGACCTGCTGGCGGCCGAGGTGGATGTCGATCGCGACCGGGTGAGATCGCTCCTGGGCGAGCTCGACGAGGGCGCACCCGAGCGCCCACGCGTCGTTGTGGTCGAAGTGCTCGAGGACGAGGCGGGCGAGCTCGACCTCGAGGCGGGCGACGATGTCGGCGTCTGACATGGGACCTCCTTGACGGCTGCACAGGACTCCAGCGCAGCCTATCGACCGTCGCACGATGTATGCCGATAATGTGCATTATGTCATTTCGCGGTACGGACCCCGCGCAGCACCCCGTACCATGCAGGACGTGAGCAAGCCCGAGCCGGAGTCCCCCGACACGCGTCCCGCCCCGCTGACCACACGCTGGTGGTGGTCCGCAGGCGTCATGACCGTGATCGGGGTCGCCGTCGTGGCGTACCAGTGGCAGCCGATCGTCACGAGCACAGCCGTGTGGGGCAACTACGCCGTCGCGGTGCTGGGAGCCGGCGTGGCCCTCTATGGCGCGTGGCAGCTGTGGCGGGACTGGCGATCCGAGCGCGCCCGCCAGCGCACCGAGGACGGCAGCTCCGACTGACCGCGCCGGGTCACGGGTCGGCGCGAGCCGCGTCGGCCACGTCCTCTTCGGGACGCGGCGGGACGGTCTCGTCGTCCTCGAGCACCGGGACCTCGATCTGCGCACCCGTATGACCGTGCGGGTCGGGATGGGTCGCTCCGTGCGCGTCGACCGTCATGGTGCCTCCTCGCCGGCTCAGACCGTGAGGGTCTCGCCGCTCGTCGTGCGACGGTACTCCCCCGCCCCTCCGAGGCGGGAGAGCAGGGAGTCGGCCAGACCGGTGCCCTGGCCGCTGTAGATCGCGTCGTGGATCGGGATCGCCAGCTCCGGGCGCACGGCCCGGACGAGCTCGACGGCATCGGCGAGGCGGAGCCACGGAGCGCCCGCCGGCACCAGCAGCACACGTGCAGGCTCGGGCGGCGTGTCGACGGAGTCACCCGGGTGCCACACCGGCCCCACGAGGTAACCGACGTTCGCGGGCCTCGGCACGTCCGGGTGGATCTCCGCGTGGGTGCCGCCACCGACGAGCACGACGAGGCCGTTGAGGTCCAGACGGTCCCCAGGCTGAACGGCGTTCAACCGCTCCGGTGAGACGCCCGCTTCCTCGAGAGGTGCCAGCGCCGCCGCGGGACCGTGGACCTGGGCCTGCGGCGCATGGGCCAACCACGCCGCCACCCGGTCGACGGCCAGGTGGTCGGCGTGCTCATGCGTGACGAGCACATGGTCCGCACCGTCCAGGGCGCCGGCGACGTCGCTCCAGCCACCCGGGTCGATCACCACCGTGACATCGTGGTCGACCATTCGGACGCACGAGTGACCCCACTTGCTCAGCTCCATGCGCCCAGTCTCGCGGCGGGAGCGGTCAGCCGCACGTTAGTCCACGACGAGGACCAGGTCACCGCCCTCGAGCTGCTGCACGGCCCCGATCGCCAGCCGATGGACCGTGCCGGCCACGGGCGTCGTGATGGCGGCCTCCATCTTCATGGCCTCGATCGTGGCGACGGTCTGCCCGGCCTCGACCCGCTCGCCTTCCTGGACCGTCGGGGTCACCGCCCCCGCGAACGGCGCGGCGATGTGTCCGGGGCGGCCGGGATCCGCCTTCTCGGCCACGGTCTGGTCGACCTCGACGGACCGGTCGCGGACCTGTAGCGGCCGGAGCTGACCGTTCAGCGTGAACATCACGGTCCGCATGCCTCGCTGGTCGGCCTCGCCCACACCCTCCATGCCGACGAGCAGACCGACTCCCTTGTCGAGCTGGATGGTCACCTCGTGCTCGGTCGTCATGCCGTACAGGTACGTCGCGGTGTCCAGCACGCTGACGTCGCCGTACTGGAGGCGGATGGCTTCGAGCTCCTTGGTCGGACCGGGGAACAGCAGGTGGTTGAGCCTGTTGCGGCGGGTCTCGGAGTCACCGGCGAGCTCTGCGCGGTCCTGCTCGCTCAGAGGTGTCGTGCGGTGCGCGGAGTGCCGACCGGCCAACGCCTTGGTGCGGAACGGCTCCGGCCACCCGCCGGGCGGGGTGCCGAGCTCACCACCCAGGAAACCGATCACCGAGTCCGGGACGTCGTACTCCCCCGGCTCCTGCGCGAAGTGCGCCGGGTCTGCGCCGCGCGCCACCAGGTGCAGCGCGAGGTCCCCGACGACCTTGCTGGAGGGTGTCACCTTGACGAGCCGACCCAGGATCTTGTCCGCCGCGGAGTACATCGCCTCGATCTGCTCGAAGCGGTCCCCCAGACCGAGCGCGATCGCCTGCTGGCGCAGGTTCGACAGCTGGCCGCCCGGGATCTCGTGGTCGTACACGCGTCCCGTCGGGCCGGGCAGGCCGGACTCGAACGGCCGGTACAGGCGGCGCACCGCCTCCCAGTACGGCTCCAGGTCCATCACGTGCCGCATCGACAGCCCGGTCCCCCGCGGGGCGTGCTCGAGCGCGGCCACGAGCGCCGACATCGGCGGTTGGCTGGTGGTCCCGGCCATCGACGCGCTCGCGGCGTCCACCGCGTCCACCCCGGCCTCCACGGCCGCCAGCAGCGTGGCCAGCTGGCCGCCCGCGGTGTCGTGGGTGTGCAGGTGCACCGGCAGGTCGAAACGCTCCCGCAGAGCGCTGACCAGCCGGGACGCGGCGTACGGTCGCAGCAGCCCGGCCATGTCCTTGATCGCGAGCACGTGCGCGCCCGCCGACACGATCTCGTCGGCAAGCCGCAGGTAGTAGTCCAGGGTGTACAGGTCCTCGTCGGGGTTCGACAGATCGCCCGTGTAGCACAGCGCGACCTCGGCGACGGCGGTCCCCGTGGCCCGCACGGCGTCGATGGCCGGACGCATCTGGCCGACGTCGTTGAGCGCGTCGAAGATCCGGAAGATGTCGATGCCCGTGGCGGCCGCCTCCGTGACGAAGGCCTCGGTGACCTCCGTGGGGTACGGCGTGTAACCCACGGTGTTCCGGCCGCGCAGCAGCATCTGGATCGCGACGTTCGGAAGGTGCTCGCGAAGCATCGCCAGCCGCTCCCACGGGTCCTCGCCCAGGAAGCGCAGCGCGACGTCGTACGTGGCACCGCCCCATGCCTCCACCGAGAGCAGCTCCGGGGTCAGTCGAGCGACGTACGGGGCCGCTGCGGCGAGATCGAAGGTGCGCACCCGGGTCGCCAGCAGCGACTGGTGGGCGTCCCGGAACGTGGTGTCGGTGACCCCCACCTGGTCCTGCGCGCGCAGGGCCTGCGCGAAGCCGTCAGGGCCCAGCTCCAGCAGTCGCTGGCGGCTGCCCGATGGCACGGGTGCCGTGAGGTCCGCCTCCGGGAGCTTCTCGCGGGGATCGAGACGACCCACGGCGGGCCCGTGGGGCCGGTTGACGGTCACGTCGCCGACGAACGCGAGCAGCTTGGTGCCCCGGTCAGCGCTCTCCTTGATCAGAAGGAGCTCGGGGCGTTCCTCGATGAACGAGGTGGACAGGTCCCCCTCGACGAACGCCGGATCGTTGAGGACCTCACGCAGGAAGGGGATGTTCGTGCGGATACCGCGGATGCGGAACTCCGCCAGAGCCCGCCCGGCCCGCGTGACCGCCGTACGGAAGTCGCGCCCGCGACAGGTGAGCTTGACCAGCATCGAGTCGAAGTGCCCGCTGATCTCGGCACCGGCCGTCGCCGTCGCGCCGTCCAGACGGACACCCGCTCCCGCCGGGGAGCGGTACGCGATGATCCGGCCGGTGTCCGGGCGGAACCCGTTGGCCGGGTCCTCCGTCGTGATCCGGCACTGCAGCGCCGCCCCGTTGACCCGGACGGTCTCCTGCGAGATGCCGATGTCCGCCAGGGTCTCCCCCGACGCGATCCGCATCTGCGCAGCGACGAGGTCGACGTCGGTGACCTCCTCGGTGACCGTGTGCTCCACCTGGATGCGCGGGTTCATCTCGATGAACACGTGCTGTCCCGCCCGCTCGCCGACGGTGTCCACCAGGAACTCCACGGTCCCGGCGTTGACGTAGCCGATGTGCCGGGCGAAGGCGACGGCGTCCCGGCACAGCGCGTCGCGCAGATCCGGGTCGAGGTTCGGGGCCGGCGCGATCTCGATGACCTTCTGGTGGCGACGCTGCACGGAGCAGTCGCGCTCGAACAGGTGGACGACCTCTCCGGTCGCGTCCGCGAGCACCTGTACCTCGATGTGGCGGGGGCGCAGCACCGCGCGCTCGAGATAGACCTGTGAGTTGCCGAAGGCGCCGCCCGCCTCCCGCATCGCTGCCCGCAGCGCGTCGGGCAGGTCCGCAGCGCGCTCGACACGGCGCATGCCGCGCCCTCCCCCGCCCGCCACGGCCTTGACGAACAGCGGGAACCCGATCTCCTGTGCGGTCGAGACCAGCGCGTCGACGTCCTCTGACGGCTCGGACGAGGGCAGCACCGGCAGTCCGGCCTCGCGCGCGGCACGGATGGCCTGGACCTTGTCACCGGTGAGGTCGAGGACCTCGGGCGGCGGTCCGATGAAGGTCAGACCGGCCTCTGCGACCCGCCGGGCGAACTCCGGTCGTTCGGACAGGAAGCCGTAACCCGGGTAGACGGCGTCGGCCCCGGACTCCTGCGCCACCCGGAGAATCTCGTCGATGTCGAGGTAGGCCCGCACGGGGTGACCCGGCTCACCGATCGCGTAGGCCTCGTCGGCCTTGAGGCGGTGCTCGGAGTTCCGGTCCTCCCACGGGAAGACCGCGACGGTACGGGCACCGAGCTCGACCGCCGCGCGAAACCCGCGCACGGCGATCTCAGCGCGGTTGGCGACCAGGACCTTGGAGAACACGACTCACCCCATCCACGGACATTGGTGCCGTCACCGTAGCGGCACCACGCCGGGATGCGCCCGTCATCCGATCCGCGGACAAGTGCCGAACGGCCCAGGTCCGGCGGGTCGTCCGGGCGGGTGTCAGCTCGCGGAGCGAGCCCGGCGCCGCGCGGCGAGCTCGTCGCCCGGCAGAGCCTCGTCCTCGGCGCGCGCGGTCGGGAGCTCGGCAAGGCTTCCCTCGACCTCGCGCCAGACGCGACCGACAGCGATCCCGAACACTCCCTGGCCGCCCTGGACCAGGTCGACGACCTCGTCGGCCGAGGTGCACTCGTACACCGATGCGCCGTCCGACATCAGCGTGATCTGCGCGAGGTCGTCGACCCCGCGCTCGCGCAGGTGGGCGACCGCGCTGCGGATCTGCTGCAGTGACACGCCGGTGTCCAGGAGACGCTTGACCACCTTGAGGACCAGGATGTCGCGGAATCCGTAGAGCCGCTGGGTGCCGGAGCCGCTGGCGCTGCGGACGCTGGGCTCGACCAGGCCCGTGCGAGCCCAGTAGTCGAGCTGGCGGTACGTGATCCCGGCCGCGCGGCAGGCGGTGGGTCCCCGGTACCCCGTGCCGGAGTCGAGGTCCGGGAGCTCGTCCCCGAACAGCAGGCCCTGGACGCGCTGCGGCATCTCGCCCGTCGGTCCGGCGGTCTGCTCGGTGCCGCTCACGGCGTCTCCCCTCGATGCGTCCGGCGCTCACCGGACATGAGTCACGCTAGGGCCGCTGTCTGGGACCGTCAACGACGCTGGGCTCGACGCGCCCGGCGTGTCGTTCTCGGCGTGTCTCAGGATGAGGTTGAAGGTGAGTTGGTGGGCCGAGCTCGGCCGACACGCGGGGTCACGGCCCCTCCGTCGGCCCCTCGGGCGGTGCGTTCTCGAAGTCCTCGGGGGTGACGTTCTCGAGGAAGGCGCGGAACTCCGCCAGCTCGTCCTCCGGGGTGGTTCCCTCGACCTCGAGGGACGACTCGTCGAGCACGTCGGGCGCGCACAGCACCGGGCACCCCACCCGCACCGCGACGGCTACGGCGTCCGAGGCCCGGGAGTCGACCCGGTCGCCCGTGTCGAGCACCAGCGCCGCGTGGAAGACCCCCTCGCGAAGCTCCACGATCTCGACCCGTTCGACCTCGACACCACACGTGCTGAGCACCGAGACGAGCAGGTCGTGCGTCATCGGCCGGGGAGGCACGACCCCGGCCTGACCCGCGGCGATCGCGGCACCCTCCGTGGCTCCCACGACCACCGGCAGCAGGCGCCGCCCCGAGACGTCCAGGAGCAGCACCACGACCTGGTCCACCGAGGTCTGCCGGCGCACCCCCAGCACCTCGAGCTCCACGAGTCCCGCAGCCATGCATCCACGCTACGTCGCGCTGGCGCCCCGCGACAGGTGAACGCGGAGGCGGCCTCAGGGCGCGAGATCGGCGACGCCGGCCCGCACGAGCGCCGTGTGCAGGCGCGCGCACAGCTCGCCCACCTCGGCCGCGACGCTCGCGGCGTGCGCCTGGGCTGCGACGGCGCGTTGCCCACGCAGCGGTGCCACGATCTGCTCGACCACGGCCACCTGCCGGTCCGCCGCGGTCCGGAACCCGCGCAGGTGGCGCGGTTCGACGCCGTGCTCGGCCAGGCCCGCCGCGGCGCGGACCACCTCGAGCGTCCAGGGCTCGAAGTGGCCGCCCGTGCCGGCACTGATCACGCCGGCCTCAGCCAGGCCCGCGACCAGGGTCACGTCGGCTCCCGCCTCCTCCGCCAAGGACGCGACCGTGTGCCGGCCGGCGCTGCGCAAGGAGGCGCGCTCACCGTCCGACGTGGCGAGCCGGGGGGTCACCGCCTCGGTGACCTCCCCCCGGTCCAGCGCGGCGAGCTGCTCGCCGATGACCCGCAACGGCAGGTACCGGTCCCGCTGCTGCGCAAGCACGTAGCGAACCCGCTCGACGTCGGCCCTGCTGTACTGCCGGTAGCCGCCAGGGCTTCGGCGCGGCTCGACGAGCCCCTGCTCCTCGAGGAAGCGCAGCTTGGACGGGCTCAGGGTCGGGAAGTCGGGCTGGAGGTCGGCGAGCACGTCCGAGATCCGCATCGACGGCTCGCGTGACACGCCCTGCGGCCAGGGCTCCACGGCGGCCGGCCGCGCCGGTTGCGGGCCCGGGCGCTCCGGGTCGCCCGAGGGCAGGCCCGCCGTCCGGGCCGAGGTCACGGCGCTCCGGCCGAGCCGTGCCGGCCCGGGCTCGGGTGGAACGTCATCCGGAACTTGCCGATCTGCACCTCGTCACCCGGGTGCAGCAGCGCCCGGTCGATCCGGTCCCTGTTGACGTAGGTGCCGTTCAGCGACCCCACGTCGCGAACCACGAAGTCCTCGCCCTCCCGCAGGAACTCCGCATGCTTGCGGGACACCGTGACGTCGTCCAGGAAGATGTCGGCCGACGGGCTGCGGCCCGCACTCGTACGGTCCGAGTCCAGCAGGAAACGCGCCCCGTGGCTCGGGCCCCGCTGCATGACCAGCAGGGCCGACGTCGGCGGCAGGGCAGCGACCGCCGCATGCTCCTCCGGGCTCAGCGCTACTGCCGGCTCCTGGTCGGGCAGCAGCGAGCTGCCGAAGTTGATCGTCGTGTCGCTGGACCACTGCTGGGGCTCGCGCTCGTCCATCACACCTCCTCCACGGTGGGCCAAGCCTATGCGCACCCGGGGCGTCGCGTCAGTCTCCGGAGCTGTCTGCCGGCGGCGAGGGCGCGGGGGTCGCGTAGTGGTCGCTGGGCGGCTCGCGCACGGCGTCCACGACCACGTGCTTCATCGTCTCCAGGTTGGTCCCCCCGCCGTCGCCGCGCACCGACGCGAGCGCACCTCCGGGCATCTCCAGGGCCGGCACGAGCGTGTTCGGGTCGCCGATGACGAGCCAGACGTACGGGGCCCGTAGCGCCACACCGTCGATCTCCACGCCGTCGGCCGTGTCCAGGATGTAGCTCGAGGCCGTGATCCGAGAGCGGTCGATCTGGATCGCCTCGGCGCCTGCGTTGCGCAGCTCCTCGAGCACGTCGACGAGCAGCGTGGCCGACAGGTGCGGGCCCGGCTCGGTGAGCACGAGCCGGACGCCCGGGCCTTGCGCCGGCAACCGGCCCGCGAGGATGCCTTGGACGGTGGCCCGCTTCGCCGCGGCCTCCAGGGCCGCGCGTTCGCTGTCCGCGCCGGTCACGAGGTCTGCCCGCTGGGAGCGCAGCGCGACAGCCTGCTGCTCGAGCGAGTCGGTCCGCTTCGTGACCTCGTCCAGGAGCCGCACGAGCTCGTCCTGGCTCAACGACGACAGGTCGTCAGCGTGGGTCTCGCGAACCTGGGCCACCAGTCCGAAGCCCAGGATCGCGCAGAGCACCCCGGCGATCAGCTGGCCGCGGGTCGGTCGCGGCGCGAGCGCGCGGGCCAGCCGCCGCCACGCCCCGGCGCGCGGTCGGGGTGGCTCGGGAGCGTCGCGCACGTCCATGTCAGGCCTTGAAGAGGTGCCGGCGGATCGCCGCCGCGTTGGAGAAGATCCGGATGCCGAGCACCACGACCACGGCCGTCGACAGCTGCGAACCGACCCCGAGCTGGTCGCCCAGGAACACGATCAGCGCGGCGACGAGGACGTTGGACAGGAACGAGACCAGGAAGACCCGGTCGTCGAACGTGCCGTCCAGGATCGCGCGCAGCGCGCCGAAGAGCGCGTCGAGTGCGGCGACCACCGCGATCGGCAGGTAGGGCTGCAGGACAGTCGGGACGGACGGCTCGAGGAAGATGCCGGCCAGCGCGCCGAGGAGCAGGCCGATCACGGCGATCATGGCGTGGTCACCCCCTCCGAGTCCTGAGCGTCAGACGATGCCACATCGGCGAGCTCGGCATAGCGCAGGACCGACGCCCCCGCGCCCGGAAGCTCCAGGTGGTCGGCGGCCTTCGTCGACACGGCGATCCCGTAGGCGCTCGTCAGCAGGGCCAGGTAGCTCGAGGTGGTGCCCTGGGCCAGCCGCGTCTGCATGGTCTGTGGATCCCCGATGGCGCTGACCGTGTACGGCGAGGTCACCGGCACCAGGTTGACGAAGACCGCCTGGTGCACGCTGCGGATCGGGCTGGTCGCCGTCAGGCGGACGCCGTTGACCGCGATCGCCTCCGCCCCGGCGGCCCACAGACCGTTGACCAGGACGCGCAGGTCGACGTCCTGCACGAGGCTCGTCGGTTCCGCGGGAGCGCCGTCGCCGGGCGCGTCGGTGAGCTCGAACACCAGGCCGGGGCCGATCGTCGCGATGGCCCCGGACGCCAGCTCGTAGCCCCGCAGCCGGGCGAGCAGCTGGGGGTCGCTCGACTCGAGGGCCTGTGCCTGGAGCGCGGCGATCTGGTCACTCATCGCGGCATTCGCCGCCGCAAGGTCGTCCGCCTGCTGGGTGCGCTCGGAGACCTGGTCGACGAGCAGCTGCCGGGAAGCCCGCAGCGCCGCGGTCGGCGCGCGCAGGTTGACCACTGCGCCGGACAGCACGACCCCCAGCACGACGGCCACCACGAGCACGAGTCCGGATCGGGTCAGGCGCTGGGGTCGGCTGCTGGGCCGTGCCACGCGGGCCGCGTGCGCAGCCGCGTAGTCCCCGTCGATGGGCTGGCGCATCAGGTCGTTGAGCAGGCTCATGGACGCGTCGACGCGCCGGACCGTGGTCATGAGGTGCCTCGCAGGACCGCCACCGCCTGACGCACGTACAGGGTGCCGGCCAGCCAGTACAGTCCGAGCCCCCACCAGGCGAACGCCCAGCCGGCCACTCCCGCGACGGTACCGACGGTCCCGGACCACTCGGCGAGCAGGAGCAGCGGGAAGGCATACAGCAGCGCGAACGTCCCCGCCTTGCCCACGAAGTGCACGGGCAAGGGGCCGTGCCCGCGAACCACCAGGACCACCAGGACCGCCGCGAGCAGCACGTCGCGACCGAGCACGGTCGCCACCAGCCACCAGGGCACCACCTCCCGGGCCGCCAGGACCAGGAGCGTGACCACGATGAACAGCCGGTCCGCCGCGGGGTCGAGCAGCTCTCCGAGCCGGCTGGTCTGGCCGAGCCGACGCGCGAGGACGCCGTCGAGCCAGTCGGTGGCCGAGGAGAAGGCCAGCACACCCAACGCGGCCAGGTCGTGCCCCATGACGGCCAGCACCGCGAAGACGGGCACCAGGACGAGGCGCAGGGCAGAGATCGCGTTGGGCCAGGTGAGAACCCGCCCGACGGCCACCTCGGAACTGCTCACGCTCGTGTTCCCTCTCCGGTCTGCCGCGACGGCCCGTCGGACCTGACCGAATCCTATGGTGCGGGGTCGCCGGTGCGGAGGAACCGGGCCGTCCTGCCGCCCGCACAGGACGGTCCCCTCGTCGGCTGGAAGACTGGCGCCCCGTGGAGAGCCGACCGCACTGGGCCGCCCGCGCGGAGGACGCCGTCATCGCGCGGGTGGGCGCCACCCTGCGCCGCCGCCACTGGGTCACGCGGGTCGAGCCGTACACGGGCTACGGCACGACCGGGTGGGTGCGGGTGTTCGCACGCGCCGTGCTGGCCCCGCCGGGGACCCGGTCGGCGCAGGTCGCCGAGTCGGACCACCCCCGTCGGCCGGTCCGCGGGTGGCGGTCGTTCGTCTCGGCCCAGGTCCCCTTCCAGCCCGTCGACGTCGTCGTGGCGGACGACCGGTACCGGGTCGTCGCGGACCGGGGCGGGTACCTCGACGCGGTCCTGCCCGCGGAGCTCGAACCCGGCTGGCACGAGATCCGGCTGGGCATCGGCGACGAGTGGGTCGCGGCGCCGGTGCGCGTCGTCGGGCCCGAGCCCACGACCGCGGTGATCAGCGACATCGACGACACGGTCATGGTCACGGCTCTGCCCCGGCCGCTGCTGGCCGCCTGGAACGCCCTCGTCCTGCACGAGCATGCCCGACGCGAGGTGCCGGGCATGCCGGAGCTGTTCCGGCGGTGGCAGGCGGCGCACGGCGACCCCCCGGTCTTCTACCTGTCCACGGGGGCCTGGAACGTCGCGCCCGCGCTGCGCCGCTTCCTGCACCGTCGCGGCTTCCCACCCGGACCGCTGCTGCTCACCGACTGGGGGCCGACGAACACCGGGTGGTTCCGCAGCGGGGCGGAGCACAAGCGTCGGACGCTGCACCGGCTCATGACCGAGCTCCCGCAGCTCACCTGGGCACTCGTGGGCGACGACGGGCAGCACGACCCGCAGCTGTACGCCGAGGCCGTGGCGGATCACCCCGGCAGGGTCGAGGTGGTGGCCATCCGCCGCTTGAGCCCGGCCGAGCAGCTGCTCTCCCACGGCATCCCGCTCCCGCTGCACGCAGCGCTGGCCGACGACGCACCCGCCGTGGCGGTGGGCTCGGACGGTCACGAGCTGCTGCTGCGGCTCGTCGACGAGGGCCTGCTACCCCCCGTCGGGCCGCACTGACGTCGGGCCGCACTGAGCTCCGGTCGAGGCGAGGTCGAGGCTGGTCGGACCCTGGGCAGTCAGCCCGCCGCCTTCGCCACGGCCGCGACGAACGCGTCGACGTCGGCCGGCGTGGTGTCGAACGCGCACATCCAGCGCACCTCACCGGTCGCCTCGTCCCAGTCGTAGAACCAGAAGTCCTCGCGGATCCGGTCGGCGACGTCGCGGGCGAGGATCGCGAAGACCGCATTCGACTCGACGGGACGAGTCACCTGCACACCGGGCAGGTCCCGCACGCCGGCCAGCAGACGCCGCGCCATCGCGTTGGCGTGCTGAGCCGATCGCAGCCAGAGGTCACCGTCGAACAGCGCGAGCAGCTGGGCGGACACGAATCGCATCTTGGAGGCGAGCTGCATCTGGGTCTTGCGGAGGTAGGCCAACCCGTCCGCGGCGGCCGGGTCCAGCACCACCACCGCCTCGGCCGCCAGCGCACCGTTCTTCGTGCCGCCCAGCGACACCACGTCGACGCCCACGTCCGACGTGAAGGCGCGCAGCGGCAGGTCCAACGTCGCCGCGGCGTTCGCCAGGCGCGCCCCGTCCACGTGCACCCGCATGCCGCGGGCGTGCGCCGCGTCGGCCAGCGCCGCGAT
This sequence comes from Actinotalea lenta, assembly GCF_030586465.1. Taxonomy (GTDB): domain Bacteria; phylum Actinomycetota; class Actinomycetes; order Actinomycetales; family Cellulomonadaceae; genus Actinotalea; species Actinotalea lenta. The sequence goes on along the minus strand of NZ_JAUQYP010000001.1, from coordinate 2,308,599 downwards.
CTGCTCCGGGGTGTAGCAGGTGCCGAGCTCGGTCGTCTGCGTCAGGCTCACGACCAACGGCTGCGCGCGGTGCTCGAAGCCGTACCCCCACGCCTCCGTGGCCAGCAGCTCGGGAGTGAGCCGACCGTCCGGAGTCGGCACCGGCAGCAGCTTGATGCCGGCCACCTTCTCCGGCGCGCCGCCCTCGTCGGTGTGCACGTGCGCCGAGGCGGCGCACACCACGGCGCCCCAGGCGGGCAGCATCGCCGACAGCCCCACGACGTTGGCACCCGTCCCCGTGAACACCGGGAACACCTCGACCTGGCGGCCGAAGTGCTCGCCGAGCACCTGGGTGAGACGGGTCGTGTAGGCGTCAGCGCCGTAGGACGTCTCGTGCCCGCCCGAGGCGTCGGCGACAGCGGCCAGGACCTCCGCGTGGGCTCCGGCATAGTTGTCCGAGGCGAACGTGCGGCGTGCGGGGTCGTGCAGGGTCATGATCGCCATCCTCTCACCGGCGCTCGGCCCGCAGCGCCAGCTGCTGGCGCTGCAGGTCGAGCACCCAGCCGAACAGCACGTCGTGGTCCCGCTCATGGGCGTCGACGAACCGCGCGCCGTGCGCGACCCCACCACGGACCTCGTCGGCCCGCACCACCTCGACGACCAGGTCGAGCGACCGCCGAGGGGCCGGGAGCACCACGCGCCACCGGGTGCCCGGATCCACCCGCTGCTCGGCCAGGAACCGCAGACCGTGCGCTGACAGGTCGATGACCGTCACCATCCACGGCGTGCTGAGCTCGACCACGGCCGAGACGTCGGCCGTGGCGACCACGGTTCCCGGCTCCTCACCGGGCTCGACCCCGAGCTGCGCGACGATCGGCACCGGCAGGTCGGTCGGTACGCGCACCGCAGACCGCTGCTGGCGCGCGACCTGCAACCGCAGGTCGCGCAGCCGGACCCGTTTGGCTGCCGCGAACTCGACCGCACCGTGGTACGTCAGCGCGCCACGGTCCGCGTCGAAGACCTCCACCACCGCGACGTCGCCCTCGTCGAACCAGGTGTTCCCCAGGGACTGCGCATCGATCACGAGGGTGTCGTCCTCGTGCTCGCGGACGAAGCCCCGTGCGATCAGCTCGCCCTCCGGGGTACGCAGCTCGCACGGGTCGGCCTCGAACGCCATCGTCCCTCCCGGTGCCGGCCGCCTCGAGCGGGCCCCATGGTAGGGCGCTCAGTCGTGACTGGCGGGCTCGACGTCCCCCGCGGCGCGCCGTGCCAGGACGTACAGCAGGTCCGAGAGCCTGTTGAGGTAGCGGATGGCGACCTCGGACACCTCGGCCCCGGAGCCCCGTGCCGCGACGACGTGCCGCTCCGCGCGGCGGACCACCGTGCGTGCGTGATCGAGCGCCGCGGACGTCGGGTCGGTCCCCGGGACGACGAACACGGGCCGCAGCGGGTGCGTCGCGACCAGCGTGTCGATCTCGCCTTCGAGAGCCTCGACCATCGCGTCGGTCACGAGGGACACCTCGGGGACCAGCCGGTCGCGCCGCGCCGGGTTGGTCGCCAGGTCGGCAGCGACGACGAAGAGCTCTCGCTGCCGCGCGAGGACCGTCTCGGTCAGCTCGCGGTCCGCACACCCGGCCCGCACCACGCCGAGCACCGCCACCGCCTCGTCGACGTCGCCCGTCGCCTCGACGAGGAGGTCCGCCTTGGACAGCCGTCCGCCCAGGAACCGACCCGTGGTCCCGTCATCGCCGGCCTTCGTGTAGACGCGCACCCTCGACCTCCTCCGTCGTCGCGGAGGACAGCGTGCCACGGGACGACCGGGGGCGCCGACCGGATCGGCGAGGGACCGGGAGGGGGTAGGTTGGCCGTGCCACCAACCGGTGGCGGTCCTGCAGTCCAGGGGAAGCCGGTCCGAGTCCGGCGCTGACCCGCAACCGTAGGTGCGACCCGCACGGGCCGCACGAGCCGGAGCACCTGGGCAGGACGAGCGGCTCCACATCCGTCGAGGAGAACGGGACGGGGCCCGGGTCGCGTCCCTGGGGCGTGCGACACGGGGTCCGTCACGGACCACTCAGAAAGAGGACACGTGTCTCATGCTCGCGCCGCGCTCGTCGCGGTCGCTTCTCTGGCCTCCCTGCTCGCGGCAGGTCCCGCCGCGGCAGCAACCCCGTCGGGCGCCTGCACGGATCCCGCCGGTGTCACGGTCGTGGTCGATGCCACCGCCCTAGGTGGCGACGTCCAGGTCGGCTGCGCCGACCAAGCGCCCGCCACGGGCACAGACGCCCTGCGGCAGGCGGGCTTCACCGACACACGAGACGCCGCGGGGATGATCTGCGCCGTCGATGCGCTGCCGGACCCCTGCCCCGCGACGTTCACCGGGCAGTACTGGTCCTACTGGTACGCGCAGGACGGCACGTGGGTCGCCTACCAGGAGGGCTCCGACACCGCGGCGCCGGCGCCGGGTTCCGTGGAGGGCTGGCGGTGGTCCGACGGCTCGGCCGGCCCGCAGGTCGACCTTGCGACCCTCGCCGCGACCCCGAGCGCCTCGACATCGCCGTCGGTCGTGCAGGCCACCCCCACCGGGACCCCGGCGGCCACCATCGGACCGGCCGGGCCGGTGCAGGAGCAGTCCGGTGGGTTCTCCGTCCCGTGGCTCCCGATCATCGCCGGTCTGATCGCGGTCGGCCTCGTGGTGGCGACCGCGCTGAGCCGACGCAGCCGCGGCTGACGTGCACCCGGCGGCGTGGTGGGTCTGGGCGGCGGGCGTGGTGGTGCTCGCCGGCCGGATCCACGCACCGCAGGCGCTCGCGGCGCTTGCCGTGGCCGCCTGCGTGCTCGCAACGGCCGGGCGGCGGCAGGGGGCCCCGTCCTTCGCGGGATACGTCGCGCTCGCGCTCGGCATCGTCGCGGTGCGGGTGGTGTTCCACGTCCTGGTGGGCATCAAGACGCCGACCGGGCGTGTCCTGGTGGACCTGCCCTCCTGGCATCCCGCCTGGGCGCCGGGCGTGCAGCTCCTGGGACCGGTGACGACGACCGGGCTCGGCACCGCTGCCGCCCAGGGGCTCGCCCTGGCCGTCATGGTGCTGGCCGTGGGCGCCGCCGCGACGGCCTCGTCGCCCGCGCGGCTGCTGCGGTCGCTGCCTGCTGCGCTGCACCACCTCGCGACCGCGGCGGTCATCGCCGTGGGCGTCGCACCCTCGCTGGTCGCCGCGGTGGCCGCGGCGCGACGCGCGAGGCGGTTGCGCGGGTTGACCACGCGCGGGCCGCGCGCGATCGCGCACGCCGCGGTCCCGGTTCTTGCGGATGCGCTGGACCGGGCCCTGGATCTCGCGGCATCGATGGAGGTCCGGGGCTACGCGCGGCGCTCGGGGCCCGGCGACCGGCGTGTGGGGCCTGCCCTGGCCGGCGCCGTGCTCGCGGCGGCCGTCGGAACGTACGGCCTGCTCGCGGGGGCGCCCGCGTACGCCGTCCCCGCGCTGTCCCTCGGCGCCGCGCTCGCGGTGGCGGGCGCGTCGCTCGCCGCCCGCGGTCAGGCGCGCACCCGCTACCGCGAGGACCCCTGGGGGTACCGGGAGTGGTGCGCTGCGGGGGCCGGGGCCATGACCGGCGTGGCGGGCGTGGCCGGGTTGCCCCTCCTTGCCACCGCGATCGCCCTCCTCGGCCTCCTCGCGCTCCTCCCGGCCCGGCTGCCCGCGGAGGTGTCCGTGTGATCAGCGTGGAACGTGTCAGCGTCACCTACCCCGGGCAGAGCCACCCGGCCGTCCACGACGTGGACCTGGAGATCCCCGAGGGCGAGCTCTGCCTGGTGGTCGGCCCGACCGGGTCGGGCAAGTCGACCCTGCTGCGCACGATCAGCGGGCTGGTGCCGCACTTCTCCGGCGGGACCCTGGCCGGCCGGGTCGTCGTGGCGGGTCGCGACACGCGCACCCACCGGCCCCGGGACCTCGCCGATGCGGTCGGGGTGGTGCTCCAGGACCCGGCGCGCGGCTTCGTCACCGAGACCGTCACAGACGAGCTCGTCTACGCCATGGAGCAGCTGGGCCTGCCGCGGGCCGTGATGCGCACCCGCACCGAAGAGGTGCTGGACCTGCTCGGCCTGGCCGACCTGCGCGACGCTCCGCTTCGGGACCTGTCCGGGGGCGAGCAGCAGCGGGTGGCCATCGGAGCCGTGCTCACGGCTCATCCGCAGGTGCTGGTTCTCGACGAGCCGACCTCCGCCCTCGACCCGCCCGCCGCCGACGACGTCCTGGCGGCCCTCACGCGCCTGGTGCACGACCAGGGCATGACCGTGGTGCTCGCCGAGCACCGCCTGGAACGCGTCGTGCAGTACGCGGACCTGGTGGTCGCCGTGGCCGCCGACGGCACCGTGTCGCACGGGGCGGCCGGTGACGTGCTGGGGCCCGGCTCGGCGGCGCCGCCACTCGTGGAGCTCGCGGCGGTCGCCGGGTGGCGGCCAGTCCCGTTGTCCGTCCGCGACGCGCGGCGTCGCGTCGCCCCGCTGCGCGACCGGCTCACCGCCGCGCGCACCCGCGAGGTGCTCCCCGGACCGGGCCGAGCGGTGCTGACCGCCAGGGGGATCCAGGTGCGTCACCGGCGCGCACACGCGGTGCGAGGCGTGGACCTCACGCTGGCCGCGGCGAGCGTCACGGCGGTGATGGGCCGAAACGGCGCGGGCAAGTCCTCGCTGCTGTGGGCACTGTCCGGGGCTGGGCCCAGGAGCGCGGGGAGCGTGACCCTCGGACCTGAGCCCGGCCAGGACCCGGCTGCCCTCGACGCGGCGGCGGCGCGCCGGCTCGTGGCGCTCGTGCCGCAGGACCCGACCGACCTGCTGTACCTCGGCTCGGTCGGGGCGGAGTGCCGGGCCGGCGACACACAGGCCGCAGTGGCGGCCGGCACGTGTGCGCAGCTGCTGGAGCGGTTCGCCGGGCCCGTGCCCGCGCAGGCTCACCCGCGCGACCTGTCCGAGGGGCAGCGGCTCGCACTCGTGCTGGCCGTCCAGCTCGCGGCGGATCCGCTGGTCCTGCTCCTCGACGAGCCCACGCGGGGCCTCGACTACGCCGCCAAGCGTGCCCTGGTGGCCGTGCTGGCCCAGCACACCGCACGCGGAGGCGCTGTCCTGCTGTCGAGCCACGACGTCGAGTTCGTGGCTCAGTGCGCCGACCGTGTGGTCGTCATGTCCGACGGCGTCACCGTCACGGACGGCCCTGCACGCGACGTGCTCGTCGCCTCGCCGACGTTCGCACCGCAGGTGGCAAAGGTCCTGCACCCCGTCCCCCTGCTGACCGTGGCCGAGGTCCGCGAAGCGCTGGCGGCGGCCCGGTGAGCCCGCGCGGACGTGCGCCCGACCGCGCGCAGTGGCCGGAGCCGGCGATCCAGCTGCGGAGCTGGAGCACCGCGGCCCTGGCGCTGTCCTGCGCCGTCGGGCTCGCCGCATTCTGCTGGCCGCTGCTCGTGGCTCCCGGTGCCGGGCTCGCGCACGCCACGGACGCCCCGCTCATCCTCGGGGCCGTGCTCGCGTGCGTGCTCGTCGTCGTGCACCTTGCGCTGGTCGACGGAGGGATGGACGTCAAGGCCGTGGCGCTGCTGGGCCTGCTGTCCGCGGTGGGCGCGGCGCTGCGTCCGTTGTCCGCGGGGACGGCCGGCGTCGAGCTGGTCTTCACGGTCCTGGTGCTCGGAGGCCGCGTCCTCGGAGCGGGGTTCGGCTTCGCCCTGGGTGCGACGACGTTGGGGGTCTCGGCACTCCTGACCGGGGGGGTCGGTCCATGGCTCCCGTTCCAGATGCTCGGGGCAGCCTGGGTGGGTCTGGGCGCCGGCCTGCTGCCGCGGGCGCCCCGCGGGCGCCTCGAGGTGGCGATGCTGGCGGGCTACGGCGCCGTTGCGGCGTTCGCCTACGGGACCGCGATGAACCTGTCCTTCTGGCCGTTCACGCTGGGGGCCGACACGGCGCTGTCGTTCGTCCCCGGCGCGCCCCTCGGCGACAACCTACGGCGGCTCCTGGCCTTCACCGCGGCCACGTCGCTCGGCTGGGACCTGGGTCGAGCCGTGACCACGGCGGTGGGGGTCGCGCTGGTCGGGGCGCCCGTCATCGCGCTGCTGCGCCGAGCGGCGTCCCGGGCGCGATTCGTGACGCCCGAGCCGCGACATGCCGAACATCGCGCGACACGCCGTGCGAGCGGTGCGACATTCGAGTGATACGGGCGGTGACGGCGCACCTCACCTGGGCTTTCTCCCGGTCGCCCGGCACGGCGCCGGTCATCCGACGACTCCAGGTATCGACGTCCGTCTGAACACAACATATAGTGGTCACACCGATGTAGTTCCCGCACACGTTGTGGTGACTTGTCCACAGCAGATGGTCGGCATACACAGCATCACCCACAGGTTTCCCACAGGGCCCTGCACAGGTCGGCGACCACTACGGCCGGTCACGACGACAGTGCGCCCGGGGATGTGCCCGGGGATGCGTCACAGACAGGCACGACGGCTCCGGGCCGCACCACCCCCCGGAGAGATGAGAGGAAGCACGCGATGACCGAGACGTCCGCCGGGCCCCGCAAGCAGGGCCGCAAGGGGCCGGGTGGCCTCACCATCGACCGCGTCTTCACCACGCCCGGTGTGCACCCGTACGACGAGGTCACCTGGGATCGGCGCGACGTCGTCCAGACCAACTGGAAGACCGGCGAGACGATCTTCGAGCAGCGTGGCGTGGAGTTCCCCACCGGGTGGTCGATGAACGCGACGACCATCGTCACGACCAAGTACTTCCGCGGTGCCGTCGGCACCGAGCAGCGCGAGCACAGCCTGCGTCAGCTCATCGACCGCGTCGTCCTGAGCTACGTCCGGGCCGGCACGCAGCACGGGTACTTCGCGACCGACGCCGACGCCGAGGTCTTCGAGCACGAGCTCACCTGGATGCTGCTGCACCAGCTCTTCAGCTTCAACTCCCCTGTCTGGTTCAACGTCGGTACGCCGTCGGCGCAGCAGGTCTCGGCCTGCTTCATCCTCTCCGTCGACGACACGATGGACTCGATCCTGAACTGGTACCGCGAGGAAGGGATGATCTTCAAGGGCGGCTCCGGCGCCGGCCTGAACCTCTCCCGGATCCGCTCGTCGAAGGAGCTGCTGTCCTCGGGCGGCACCGCCTCCGGGCCGATCTCGTTCATGCGCGGCGCCGACGCGTCGGCCGGGACCATCAAGTCCGGCGGTGCGACCCGGCGGGCGGCCAAGATGGTCGTCCTCGACGTGGACCACCCCGACATCGAGGAGTTCGTCGAGACCAAGGCGCGCGAAGAGGACAAGATCCGCGCGCTGCGCGACGCCGGGTTCGACATGGACCTGGGTGGCAAGGACATCGTGTCGGTGCAGTACCAGAACGCGAACAACTCGGTGCGCGTCTCCGACGAGTTCATGCAGGCCGTCGCGGACGGCACGGAGTTCGGGCTGCGCGCGCGCACCGACGGTTCGGTGATCGGCACGGTGCACGCCAAGGGCCTGTTCCGGAAGATCGCCGAGGCCGCGTGGGCGTGCGCGGATCCTGGCATCCAGTACGACTCCACGATCAACGACTGGCACACGAGCCCCGAGTCGGGCCGGATCAACGCGTCGAACCCGTGCAGCGAGTACATGCACCTGGACAACTCCTCGTGCAACCTCGCCTCCCTCAACCTGCTGAAGTTCCTGCGCGAGGACGACACGTTCGACGTGGAGCGCTTCGTCAAGGCCGTCGAGCTCGTCATCACGGCGATGGACATCTCGATCTGCTTCGCGGACTTCCCCACGCAGGCCATCGGCGAGACCACGCGCGCGTTCCGCCAGCTCGGCATCGGGTACGCGAACCTCGGCGCACTGCTCATGGCAACCGGGCACGGCTACGACTCGGCGGGCGGCCGGGCGCTGGCCGCGGCCATCACGTCGCTCATGACCGGGACGGCGTACAAGCGGTCGGCCGAGCTCGCCGCGGTCGTGGGTCCCTACGACGGGTACGCCCAGAACGCCGAAGGGCACCAGCGCGTGATGCGCAAGCACGCTGCGGCGAACGACGACATCCGCACGCTGCACGTGATGGACGCGGAGATCCACGCGGCGGCCACCACGGCGTGGGCCGAGGGCAACAAGCTCGGCGCCCGCAACGGGTGGCGCAACGCCCAGGCCTCCGTGCTCGCGCCCACCGGGACCATCGGCTTCATGATGGACTGCGACACGACGGGTGTGGAGCCCGACTTCTCGCTGGTGAAGTTCAAGAAGCTGGTGGGCGGCGGCTCCATGCAGATCGTCAACCAGACGATCCCGCGCGCCCTTGCCAAGCTCGGGTACGCCACGGAGACCGCCGAGGCGATCGTCGAGTACATCGCCGAGCACGGCCACGTCATCGACGCCCCCGGCCTCAAGCCGGAGCACTACGAGGTCTTCGACTGCGCGATGGGCGAGCGTGCGATCTCGCCGATGGGTCACGTGCGGATGATGGCCGCCGTTCAGCCGTTCATCTCCGGGGCGATCTCCAAGACGGTGAACATGCCCGAGGAGACCACGGTCGAGGACGTCGAGAAGCTCTACTTCGACGCCTGGTCCATGGGCATCAAGGCGCTGGCGATCTATCGCGACAACTGCAAGGTCGGCCAGCCTCTCTCCGACGCCAAGGCCAAGAAGGCGCCGGCGCCCTCGCCGGAGGTGCCCGGGCCCGGGCGCGCCGTGCGCAAGCGTCTGCCCCGTCAGCGCGACTCCAAGACGACGTCGTTCACGGTCGGCGGTGCCGACGGGTACATCACCGCCGGCTCGTACCCCGGCGACGGGCTCGGTGAGGTCTTCCTCAAGCTCGGCAAGCAGGGTTCGACCCTCGCCGGTGTGATGGACGCCTTCTCCATCGCCGTGTCCGTGGCGCTGCAGTACGGCGTACCGCTGGAGACGTACGTGCAGAAGTTCACCAACATGCGCTTCGAGCCGGCAGGCATGACCGACGACCCGGACGTGCGGATGGCGCAGTCGATGATCGACTACATCTTCCGTCGGTTGGCCCTGGACTACCTGCCCTTCGAGACCCGCGCCTCACTGGGGATCTACACCACGGCCGAACGGCAGCGGCAGCTCGAGACCGGTTCCTACGAGCCGATCGTGGCCGCCGAGGAGCTCGACACCGAGGACGACGGCCAGGCGCCGACCCTGCAGACGGCTCCGTCGAGCGCGCCCTCCGCGGCACCGGCCGAGGTGCACTCGTCCGCCGAGCTCATGGACCTGTTCCAGGGCCGGGCTGCCGACGCCCCGCTGTGCCTCAACTGCGGCATCAAGATGCGACCCTCGGGCTCGTGCCACGTGTGCGAGGGCTGCGGCTCCACCAGCGGCTGCAGCTGAGCCGTCCACCAGCTAGTCGACCGCGGCCCGGCCTCGCACGCGAGACCGGGCCGCGGTGTGTCTCACCCGCTTGCCTCAGCCACTACGGCAGGCGGGTGATTCTGTCCCGACACGCCGGGCGGACCACTCAGGTGCACTCCTGGTCCGCCGATCAACCAGGGAGAGCTGTGTCGATCGACGGTTGGTGAGGAGGGCGATGCCCGCTCCTCGTCACGCATGGCACCGAGCGGCCCACCGCGGGCCCTGGTGGACAGCTGTCCCCGGCACCCTGGGGTCGTTCCTCAGCGTCCTGCTCCGTCCGGCGGCGGCGCTCGTGGCTGCGTCCGCGCTGATGGCCGGCTCGGTCACCCAGCTCACGATCCACCAGGCCGCGCTCGACGCGGCTGCGGTGGCCACCCGGGCCGCGGAGGAGGCTCAGCGCCAGGCCGCCGTGGCCGCGGCCGAGCGACGTCGGGTCGCGCAGGCAGCGGACACCGAGCGGCTCTCCGGGCAAGCCACGGCGTACCTCGCCCATCATCGCCGGGTGGCCCGACAGACGGCGCTGTCGGCAGTGGCCACCGCCGACGGCGTCACCGCCGGCCCCCTGGAGCTGGCGCCGGCCGACCAGGTCGCCAGCCTGGACGCCGCGGTCGCCGAGCTCGCACAGCTGCTCGACCAGACCCCGGACGCCGACGTCGCCCTGACCGCCGCCGCGAACGCGGCGCGTGCCACGGGGACGCCCGGCGCCACGGACTCGGGGACCACCGAACCCTCGGCCGGGGCGCCGGCGGCCGTCGAGCCGGCCGCCGTGGCCGAACCGCTCCCCGTCGTGCCGCTGGCCGACGCCGTGCGCCTGATCTCCTCCGGACGGCACGCCCCGGCCTCGCCTCCTGACCAGCAGACCACGGATCCCGTGGTGCCCCCGACCGAGAGCCGGTCGGACACGGGCGACGCACCCACCGTGCTGCCACTGGCACCACACCCCCGCAGAGCGCCGTCCGGGCCACCCCTCGGGCCCGTGCTCGCCGCCGCGGACACCCCCACCGCGCTCAGCGGTCCGGCCACGGCCGCGGTCCCGGCCACGACGTTGCTCGCGAACGCTGACCTCTCGCTGCAGGACTCCCAGGCCCTCACGGAGCTCGCCGGTCGCGTCGTGGAGCTCAGCGCCCAGGTCCAGGCGAGCATCGACGAGGCCCTCGCGGCCCGGAAGGCCGCGGAGCTCGCCCGGGCGCAGGAGGCCGCCGCGGCCGCAGCACGTGCCGCGCGGAACGCCGATCGGGCCGCCGCGGCGGACACCTTCCCGAACGGCGGCATCCCCCCGGCGTACCTGTGCGGCGTCGACTTCCAGCGGGGCGTCCAGCTGCGCTGCGACGCGGCGGCTGCGCTCGAGGCGCTCAACCGGGACTATCGACGCGACACCGGCCGCACCCTCCAGGTCGCCAGCAGCTACCGCACCGCCGAGCAGCAGGCGGCGCTGCACGAGGAGAAGGGCGGCCTGGCTGCGACCGCAGGCACCTCGAACCACGGACGCGGTCAGGCGATCGACCTCGCGGGAGCAGGCTCGCTGGGCCAGTACGACGCTCCGCTCTACCTCTGGCTCAGGGCTCACGCAGGCGACGAGGGGTGGCGCCATCCCTCCTACATGGAGCCCGGCGGCGCAGGACCGTACGAGCCGTGGCACTGGGAGTACGGCACCCGCGACTGACGCTCGCGTCGCGCGAGACGCCGGGTCGTGCGACCGTTGGGCGGGGACGGAGGGCCCACCCGGTCCAGCGTCCTGCTCGAGTCGGCACCGACCCGGCTCCCGATGGTGTTCAGCCCGCGGAAGGACCGCCGCAGGGGGGCCGTCCACCTCGACGGGCGGTGCTTCGCCGTCGGCGTCCCCGGTGCGTCCGGTAGCCCCGAGGGGTGCCGCCTGCCGTCGCCTTCGACGCCCGCCACCCCGGGCGTCGAAGCGACGGTGGGGCGGTCGTCACCCCGGCCGCTGCTTCCCCGGCGGGACGAGCCAGCTCACCGACCGCATCACGTCGCCGGCCCGCAACCAGACCCATTGGTCCGAGGCGGCTTCCCGTCCCGCACGCCAGCCGACCATCACGTGCGTGCTGGTCCAGCGCACGGCGCGCGCCGGCCGCCACTCCTCCAGGCCGTCCGACCAGACCAGGCGGACGATGACGGGGACGTCCCCGGAGGGCGCGACCGGCGCGCGCGCCGGCTGCTCGCGGTTCACCACCCGGCGGGACTCCACCGGGTCAGCCTATCGAACAGTCGTTCGATCAGGCTGCTTCGAGCTCCAGTCCGGAGGTCGCAGCCTCCGTGAACGCCTCGTCGACGTGCACGACACGGCGTCCGTTCCGGGCGAGCAACGATGCGGCTGCCGACGCTCGGTAGCCGGCGGCGCAGTGCACCCAGACCTCGCCTTCGGGCAGCTCCTCGATCCGGTCCACGAGCTCGTGCAGCGGGATGTTCGTCGCACCGGCCACGTGACCGTCGCGCCACTCCGAGGCGCGGCGCACGTCCAGCACCACCACCGGGCGGTGGTGGCGGACCAGCGCGAGGTCGCCGAACGTCGCCCGTGGGGTGGTCGCCAACGGACCGTCGGTCCATTCGCGGGGCTCGCCGGTGGCCGCGGCCGCAGGGCGGTCGATCCCGATGCGGACCAGCTCACGCTGTGCCTCCGCCACGTCCTCGGGCGTCGACCCCAGGAGCGTGAGGGGCGCGCCCCAGGGAATGAGCCATCCGAGGTAGGTCGAGAACTGGCCGTCCAGCCCGAGGTTGATCGTCCCCGGTACGTGGCCGGCCGCGAAGGCGGTCCGGGTCCGCAGGTCGACCAGCCACTCCCCCGCGTCCAGCCGTCGGCGCAGCTCCGCCTTGTCGGCGCGCGCCGGCGAGGACAGGTCGGGCTCGGCCGGGCCCTCGAGGTTCCGCGGCCCCATGTGGACGTAGTAGGCCGGATAGTCGTCCAGCCCGGCAAGAATCGCCTCGACGAACTCCTCCTCGTCCTGCGTCAGGGCGGGGTTGATCCGCAGCTCCTGCCCGATGGTCGAGCCTGTGGCGTCGGCCGTGGTCGCCGTCGCCGAGCAGAAGCTGCCGAACCCGTGCGTCGGCATGACCACCGTCTGGTGCGGGAGCTCCGCGAGCCGGTGCGCCGAGGCGTGCTGGTGCCGGGCGAGGACTGGGGCGTGCTCTGCGCCCAGCAGGTCCGGCCGCCCCGTGGAGCCGTACAGCAGCGAGCCGCCGGAGAACACCGCGGGTCGCTCCCCCTCCAGCACGTAGGACAGGTGGGTGAACGTGTGTCCGGGTGTGTGCACGGCCCGCACGGTCATGCTGCCCACCTGGATGAGGTCTCCGTCGCGGGTCGGAACACGCTCGTACGACACCGGGTCGTCGGCATTCACGTGGTAGCTCGCCCCGGTCCGCTGCGCCAGGCCGAAGCCGCCGGTGACGTAGTCGTTGTGGATGTGGGTCTCCAGGACGTGGGTGATCCGCACGCCCGCCTCGTCAGCCATGGCGAGCACGCGGTCGACGTCGCGCTGCGGGTCGACGACGAACGCGACCTCGCCGTCGTGCACCAGGTAGCTGCGGTCCCCCAGGGACTCGGTTGCCAGGGTCAGGATCGTTGCGGTCATCGTCGCCTCCTCAGGCGGATCGGGCGGCACCGGTGCCGGTCGCGACAGCCCTGCCGGACAGACGCCACGCCGACGTCCCGCCGGACACGGAGACCGCGTCGTAGCCGGCCCGCTGCAGGGCGCCGGTCACGGCCAGGCTCCGGTTGCCGCTCGCACAGATGACGTGGATGCGTGCGTCGGTCGGCAGCTCGGCTGCCCGGTCCGCCACGGCCCCCACGGGCATCAGCACGGCCCCGGGGACGTGTCCGCTGACGTACTCACCAGGTTCACGCACATCCAGCACATAGGCGCCCGCGGCATGAGCGCGGGCGAAGGTCTCCAGGTCGATCTCCTGCACAGGTCCTCCTTCTCGGTCGTGTATACCCCCTGGGGTATGCACAACCATCTCCCGAGCCACCGCATTCCGCACCTCGTCCCGAGTCGAGCCGAACGGCCGTCGGCCGCGAGGTGGGCCGAACGGGTGCCGTCGGCCTCGTCGGCACGGATTCACCCGCTGCCCAGACCGGACGGGGCGGCGACGGCGCGGGACACTGGGACTGCCCGCCGCCCGACCCGGTGGGTGGCAGGCTCCCGGGCACCACCCCGGCCCGGACGGAGGGGACACGCGGATGGACCGCGACGTAGCGCGCGAGGAGCTCCTCCTCAGGCTGGTCGGGTCGCGGGCCGACGCCGCCCGCGTCCGGGCTCGGGTCGACTCGTCGGCCTTCGGCGAGCACTCCGCCCTCGTGATGCTGGTCGCCGACCACGACGTCCACGTCCCCGAGGCCCCGCCGTCCGGCGAGGAACGGCGCGCAGCGCTCCTGGCATACGTCCACGCGTTGGCCGAGGCGGGCCGCCGCCACGCCCGTCCGCGGTCCGCGCACCGGCACGTCGATCCGCGGTGGGAACTGGCCGGTTCCGCCTACCGCGACCTCCTGGCGCTGCCGCGCCGTGGCCCGGGAGGCCCGGATCTCGACGCGTTGCTCGAGGCACTCACCACCGATCCGGAGGTGCCGCGCCAGGCCGGCCGAGACCGCCGGATCCCACGCCCTCGTCGGCGTTGAGGCTCAGGGCCAGGACCGTTCCGGCCCCCGCAGGTGCTCGGCAAAGAACCCCACGATCCGCGCGCGTGCGTCATCGGCCGCGTCCGGGACATACCCGGGACCCATCGCCCGCGTGGCCAGGCGCACCAGGCCGGGTACCTCGGAGGGCACGTGCGCGTCCATGAACGAGTGGCCCGCGTCCGGGTACTCCTTGACGTCGTGCGCGACTCCGAGCTCCCCGAGCGACCCCGCCAGACGTCCGGCGGCACCGCGCAGGGACCGATCCGCACCTCCGTAGCTACCGACCACGGGGCACGCGCCCGCCAGGAAGTCCGTCCCGTACGGATCCGGCGTGCCGACCCCGACGCCGTAGTTCACGCTGGCGACGTCGAAGGCGCCTCCTGGCACGACGAGGAGGGCGAAGCCCCCACCCATGCAGAACCCGATGACACCCACCTGCCCGGTGCCGTCGGGGTGCCCGGCCAACCACGAGCGCGCCGCCTCGATCTCCTCGAAGACACGACCGCGCCGGCTCCGCATCGACCCGAACAAGGACCACAGGCAGCGTGTCCGGCCCGCCCACGACATCAGGTCCGGTGCCAGGACCCGGTAGCCCGCCGCCGCGAGCCACTCGGCGTGCCGGCGGAGCTGGGTGGTCATGCCGAAGGCGTCGTGCAGGAGCACGACGCCCGGCCACGGCCCGTCGCCCGAGGGGCGCGCGAGGAGGGCCGGCAGGGACCCGCGTGCGGTGCTGAGCTCGATCTGCGGCATGGGCGACCTCCGCGCCCCATCGTGGTCAGGCGGGACGCCGCGCGCCACTGGACGACGAAGGGTCGCCCCGCGCGAGGCGACCCTTCGTCGTGGGTCAGGCGAGCCCGTGCGCCACGCGGCTGCGCTGCTCCTGGGTCTTGAACAGCCGGAACCGCGGCAGGAACTTGTCCCAGTCGATGAGGTGGGAGTCGATCTCCGGACCGTCGATGCACGCGTGCTTGCGCACCAGCTTCCCATCGACCACCACCGGCACCATGCAGGCTCCGCACATGCCCGTGGCGTCCACCATGATCGAGTTGAGGCTCGCCACGCACGGAACGCCGTAGGGCTTGGTCAGGTCGCTGACCGCGCGCATCATCAGCGGGGGGCCGATGGTCACGACCTCGGCGATCGTGCGCCCCTCTCCCCGCTTGTTCGCCTCGAGCATCTCCTCCAGCGGTCCGGTCACGAAGCCGTGGTAGCCCACCGAGCCGTCGTTCGTCGCGTACACGATCTCGAGCTGGTCGCCGTACTCGGCCTTGAGACGGCCGACCCTCTCGTCGTCGCCCACCCAGAACATCAGGTCGCCACTGCGGAAGCCGGCGATCAACGTCACGTGGTTCCCCACGCGCAGGTGCTCGCGCATGATCGGGAACACGGGCGGGAGGCCCAGGCCACCGGCCGTGAAGACCACGGTCGACCCCGTCGGGTACTCGTGGACGTCGCTCGGCCGGCCCAGCGGGCCCGCGATCCCGGCGAACGCCTCGCCCACCTCCATCTGGTTGATCTCCAGCGATGAGGTGCCGACACCCTGGACCACGAGGCAGATCGTGCCGGCCTCGGCGTCCCAGTCCGCCAGCGTCAGCGGGATGAGCTCGCCGTCCGGCCGAGGCAGGACGCGCACGAACTGACCCGCCTTCGCGGACTCCGCGATGACCGGGGAGTGCACGACGAACTCGTGGATGCCGTCGCTCAGCTCGGCAGTGCTCACGATCTTCTGGGCGGTCGCGGCCTTCTCGGTGTACTCGTGCGCCGACGCGACCATCGCGGACACGGCGTCGCCCGGCACGTCGATGGCACCGACGATCTCGCGTGCCGCCGCCTGGCCGTCCCCGGCCGCGCGGATCGCGGTCGAACCGCCGCGGGCGGCATCGCCACCGGTGTACACGCCACCGAGCGTGGTCTCCTGCGAGCCGTCGTGGTCGAGGTCGATCGTGCCCCACTTGGAGGTGTGCAGGCGCGGCTCGGAGTCCTTGATGATCGGGTTGGCGGCGTTCCCCAGCGCCATGATCACCAGGTCCGCCTTCACCGTCTCCGTGGCACCGGTCGCCTTGGGGCGCCGCCGGCCGGAGTCGTCCGGCTCGCCGAGCTCCATGACGTCGAGCGTGGCCGCCGAGACGAAGCCGGTCTCTGCGTCGCCGAGGAACTCCGAGGGTGAACGCAGCACCTGAAGGGCGATGCCCTCCTCGAGCGCGTGGTGCAGCTCCTCGACACGCGCAGGCATCTCGGACTGCGTGCGGCGGTACACGATCGTGACGTTGCCACCCAGGCGACGCGCCGTGCGCGCCGCATCCATCGCCGTGTTGCCGCCACCGATGACCAGCACCTGCCTTCCGGCGGTCTCCGGCAGGGGCGTCTCGTAGTCCTCCCGAAGACCCTGCATGAGATTCACGCGGGTGAGGAACTCGTTGGCGGACATCACGTTGAGCAGGTGCTCACCCGGCACGTTCATGAAGCGCGGCAGGCCGGCTCCCGAGCCGACGAAGATCTTCCAGAACCCGGCGTCCTTGAGGTCCTGCAGCGTCGCGGTCTTGCCCACCACGAAGTTCGGCACGAACTTGCCACCGAGCAGCGTGATCTTGTTGACCACGTCGTCGATCAGCTCGTTCGGCAGCCGGAACTCCGGGATGCCGTAGCGCAGCACACCACCCAGGGCGTGGAACGCCTCGAAGACGGTCACCGGGAAGCCCTCCGCAGCCAGCAGATAGGCGTTGATCAAGCCCGAAGGCCCGGAGCCCACGATCGCCACCGGTGGCTTGTCCGCGACATCCCACGGTGACGGGCGCCCGGCGAACTTCGCCACGAGGCTGTCGGGGTTGATCAGCTTCTCCCGCTCGGGCAGGAACCACTCGACCTGGCCGATCTGGATCGGGCTCTCCTTGTGCAGGCAGTTGCCCTGGCACTGGAGCTCCTGCGGGCACACCCGGCCGGTGACGTCGGGCAGCGGGTTCGCGCCCTCGATCAGCTCGAGGGCGTCGCGGAACCGCCCTTCCCCGATCAGCTCGAGCATGTCGGGGATATGGATCTTGACCGGGCAGCCGCCCACCGGCTCCTTGTGGTTGGCCAGGAAGATGCCCAGCTCGCACGGCTTCTCCGCACACTGCTTGTCGCGCATCGCCTCGAGCCAGATGAACAGGTCCACGTCCTCGCGGGAGAAGCCGATGTTCATGTAGCCGAGATAACCCTGGTTCACCAGGCCGAAGTCCTGGGACCGTTCCTCCGGCGTACGGATGTACGGCGGGATGCTGATGCTCGCCGGCCAGCCCTTCGACAGGCCGTCGAACATCGGGTACCGGTCGGACAGGTGCGCATCGATCGCCCGGATGAACATCCGCTTCTTGCCCAGCGGCAGGTTCCACAGGAAGCGCATGAACAGCACGCTCACATCGTCGCCGCGGCGCAGCAGGCCCCACAGCGTCTCCGTGAACTGCTTGCCCAGCTCAGGCTGGGAGAACTCCCAGGCCACCGCGGCCATGCCGTCGGAGATGAACATCTCCCGGAACGCCGTGGGCTCGGCGAGCAGTCGGCGGCGTAGCAGCTCCATCTGCTGGTGGAACTGCTCCACCTCCTCGGAGTGCTCGAGCTGGGTCAGCTCGCTGCGGCTCGCCTCGAGCGAGCCCTGGGCTGCGAGGTACCGCTGAAGGTCCTCGCGGGCTCCGGTCGCGGGCCCCGTGGGGGGCAGGGTGGCAGTCACTTGATGATCTCCGAGTCGCACGTGGCCTTGACCCGTTCGATGCGTGCGGCGATCTCCGGGGTGATCTCGACCTTGTCGAGGGCCCCTTCCTTCATCCGCGCCACCGTCCGCGCCTCGCCGTCGATGACCTGGGTCGTCTTCTCGAAGAGCATCGGCAGCTCCTGGTAGCAGGTGCCGCAGTCGGTGCACTTCGCGACATCGGCCGGGTCCAGCCAGACCGCGCGGTCGGCCACCGCGGTGGCCGCCGGGGCCGCTGCCGGCGCCGTCGCACCCGCAGCCCCGTTGCGCATCGGCACCGGTGCGGACAGACCCGCGGGCGCCTTGCTCGAGGTGGCCAGCTCCGCCATGGCCCGCGCGATGTCGTCCAGCGACGACTCGCGCAGCGTCATGGCCTCGTCGTAGCGCGCGGTGATCGACGCGAGGTCGTCGGCGTAGACCGCGCCGAGCTCCTCCTCGTGCAGGCCGGAGAGGTACTGCAGGATCTGCCAGTACCGCTTGCGGTCCTCCACCAGGGCGACGACCTGGTGCGAGCACTGCACCTTCATGAGGCGCTGGTCGTCGTCCGTCGCATAGATGAACGGGGTCCTGCCCTCCCTGTCGCCGAGGTCGAGCTCGACATACTCGTCGATCGGCACCGCGGTCTCCTCGTCCGCCGGCTTGAGGGGCCTGAACTGCTTCTTGAACCGCGTCTCACCGAGCGCGAACTCCGCGGGGGTGAGCGGCGTGGTCATGAGCTGGATCTGACCGGCCTCGTCGACGTACTGCAGCGTCGTCGTGGTCCACGTCTTCTCCGGGTCGGGGTTGCCCTCCAGGCTGAACCACTCGTACAACGTCTTGCCGCGCCGCGGGTCGTGCACGAACAGCGGGCTCATGCGGGATTCCACCGCGAGGCGCGCCCGGGCGGCCGAGGCGGCCTCGGCGATCCCGTGCTCGGAGCCGCACGGTGTGTAGGTGTCCATCACCGCGGGGCCCTCGGCGTAGCTGAGGTAGTCCATCGAGCACTTGAGGAAGTGTCCGTGCAGAGCCGTCGACGTCGACGCGACGTACACGTTCGGGTGGAACGAGGCGATCAGGCCGAGCTCCTTGCGGGACTCGTGCTTGCCGGCGTGCGCCCCGCCGAACCGGGACAGGTCGGAGTCCTGACCCGTGAACGACGCGGTGGACGTCTGGCCACCCGTGTTGGAGTACGCACCCGAGTTCAGCACCATCACCTTGATCGGCGTGTCGGAGGCCAGCACGCGGCTGAGGGCTCCGAAGCCGATGTCGTAGCTGGCGCCGTCGCCACCGATCGTCATGATCGTGGGCATCAGGGCGAGCTCGTCCTTGGTCAGTCTCTCCCAGGTCAGTCGCTGCATGATCGGCAGGTGCCGGGCCGGGTCGTACGCGTCGTCCAGCTCCAGCCGTGCGGTGCGCATCGCGCGCACCTCGTCGACCAGCTCGTGGGCCACTCCTTCGAAGATGCCCTTGGCCAACGGCTGAGCGTCCTGGAACAGGCTGTTCACCCACGGGTCGAGGTAGTTGTTGTAGGGCATCGTCGAGGCGTAGACGCTCGAGCAGCCGGTCGAGTTGGCGACGATCGTCGAGGCGGGGCCCTCACCGGTCGGGCCGGACTCGACCAGGTACAGGCGGCGCTCGAGAGTGGCGACCAGGCCCTCGATCCGCGCACGGCGCTCGGTCTCGGCCTCCTCGAGCGTGGCCAGCTTGGCCTCCAGGTCCCGCAGGATCTGCGCCAGGGCCGCCTCGTGCGCCTCGCGGCGCTCCTCGCCGAGGGCGTGGCTCATCGACATCACCAGGCGGATGGCGGTGACCTCGCCGCAGCCGCGGCACGCGCCGTGGCCGCCGGTCGTGGCGTAGTAGTTGTCGTGGTCCAGGAGCAGCCGCTTGAGGTCACCCTCGCCCGACGTGGCGCCGTCGTGGAACCGCGGGGGCGTGTTCGGAAGCTGCGAGAGCAGCTCGAACCGGTCCTGCAGGGTGGTGAGGACGTCGTCGGTCTGGTCGATCGGCGTGAGCGCGCCGGGGCCGCAGACCTCGGTGCACTCCAGGCAGCCGGTGCACTTCCAGGGATCGATCGTCGCGCTGAACAGCCCGCCCGAGCCGGGGGTCTCCTTCTCCATCGCGTCGAAGTACGGCCGGGTGCGCGCCACGGGGAACGTGGCGAGCTTCTCGACCAACGCGGACAGGCTGCGCGAGAACATCGCGCTGCCCACCTCGAGGGCGGCGCCCACCTGAGCCACCAGGTCGTGGAACGCCGGCGTCTCCTTCTCGGCGCGGAACCGCTCCCGCACACCCTCGGCGAGGGGGTACACCTGCGCCCGCAGCAGGGCGCGCTGCGACTCGGGCAGGTCCAGCGTGTCGATGGTGGTCAGGAGCAGGGTGTGCAGCTCGTGCACCGTGTTGGGGATCGCGGCGTCCGGGCAGACGAGCGCGCACTCCAGGCAGCCCGTGCACAGGTCGGCGTTGAACGCCGGCACCGTCCGCCGGAACAGGCCCTTGTCCTTGGACCCTGCGGAACCGGCCGGCATGAACAGGCCGGAGCCGGGCAGCACGGGTGCCTCACCGATCGTGCCCTCCCGGAAGGGCCGGGCGACGATGTTCTCGTAGTACCCCGGGTCGAACAGCGCGGCCGCGGTCGGGTTGCTCGCCGTGCACATCTCCTGCGACACCGTGATCGGCCGCATGAGGCGTGCCGGTCCGCCCTCGGCGTCGATCGACACGAGCTCGGGCGCGTCGTAGTCCACCGGGACCACCGCGTCGATCGCGTCGCGGATCACCGCCATGTTGCCCTCGACGACGGCCTCGCCCTTGGACCCGAACTTCTTCGAGATCTGGGCGCGCACCTTGTCCAGGATCGCCTCGCGCGTGGCGCCCTTGGCGACCCGGTCGACGTGCCCTGCCACCGCACCGATGAAGGCGATGCCCATCATGCGGGTCTCGAGCTCGGGCTTGGGCGCATGCTCCTTCGCGACGGCGAAGGCGTCGATGATCATGAGTCGGATCTTGCGCTCGCGGATCGCGGTGCGTGCGTACTTGGGCAGCTGTCGCCAGAACTCCGCCGGGCTGAGGTCGGACTGGATGATCATCGTGCCACCGTCACCGAGGCCCTTGAGCGGGTTCGTGTGCACGAACGCCTTGTGGTCCGGCGCCAGCACGACCTCGACGTCCTCGAGCTCGGCATTGGTGATCAGGACGGGGTCCGGGCTCAGGGTGATGTAGTAGTTCGTCGGCGCACCGGACTTCTCCGAGCCGTACTTGGGGGCAGACTTCGAGTGCATGCCGAGCACCCCGGACAGGATGTCGGTGAGCAGCTTGCCGGTCGCGATCGTGCCGTACCCGCCGACCGAGTGGAACCGGATGCGCATCGCCGACTCGGGAAGCAGGCCGAGCGGGTTCGGCTTGGTCTCGAGAGCCATGTGCTCGGTGGTCGGGTACGCGGCCCGCAGCCGTGCCTCGATGTCCGCCATCTCCGGGGCCGGGTTGGCCGAGAAGAACTGCGAGCCGAGGTAGACGAGCGGGGCGGTCTTGCCGTCGATCATGTGCTGGAACGTCGCGATGATGTGGCGCGGCTGCACGTCGTGACCACCCAGGCCGAAGATCGCGGTGGTCAGCCGCGGCAGCGCGGACAACGCGGGCAGCTCGTGCGACGAGCCGTCGGCGTTCTGGCGGGCCTTGAAGAGCGCCGAGGTGACGAGCGAGGTCAGCGCCGTGTTGTCGGAGCGCTCGAGCACCGTGACGGCCTTCTTGCCGGCCAGCGCCTCGACCAGCTCGGCCTCGGGGAACGGCGAGAGGAGCTTGACCGACACCACGCCGACCTTGTGGCCCTGGGCGCGCAGGTACGGGAGCACCGCGCGCACGTCGTCGGTGATCGAGCCGAGACCGACGATGACGTAGTCGGCGTCCTCGACGTCGTAGGTCATCACCGGCGAGTAGCTGCGCCCGGTGAGCTCGGAGTACTCGGCCATGGCCTGGCGCGCCAACCTCGGGACCTCGGACGCGAAGTGCGTGCGGTGGTCGACCGCACCGGCCTGGAAGTCGGGCTGGTTCTGGACCGGACCGGTGAGGCCGGGGTTGTCGACGTCGACGAGTGCCGGCACCAGCTGGCGGGTGCCCTTGCTCGCGGCGTTGCGCCACTGGCGCGACCAGGCGCCGTGCAGCTCTTCGGGCAACCACGCGAGGGTGGGCTCGACGAGAGCGCCGGCCCCGTCGGCCTCGATGGCGTCGACGTTGCCCTCCAGGTGCGCCCGGAGCGCGGCGGCGTCCGCCTCCACGACGTCCTCGCGGTGGCGCTCGAGCCACGAGATCAGCTGCGCGACGCGACCGCGGGCGCCGAACAGGACCTCCTGGGCGACGGTCGGGCACGGGACGTAGCTGGTCGGGTCGCCGAGGTAGTCGCGCAGCAGCTCCGGCTCGGGCAGCAGCATCTCGCTCATCATGTGGCTCGTCGCGAAGCCATCCATCGCGTTGGTCACCGGGATGAGCGACAGCGCGGCGGTCCGGTAGGAGATCGCGGCGAGGTCGGCCGCCTCCTGCGGGTTCGAGCCGAACATGATCGTGTAGCCGGAGGGCAGCAGTGCGTAGACGTCGTCGTGCCCCGCCATGACGTTCAGGGAGTGCTTGGAGACCACACGCGCCGCGCACTGCAGCACGAACCCGCCGATCTTCTTGCCGACGCTGACGTAGTGCGACTCGAGCGCGTACAGGATGCCCTGGCTCGACGACGCGTTGGAGACGTACTGCCCGCCGGTCAGGGCGGCGCCGAGCGCGCCGCTCTGCGCCGAGTGCTCGCCCTCGGCCTCGAAGAAGAACGGGTGCTTGCCCCAGACGTTGACGTTGCCCTCTGCGCGAGCGGCTTCGAAGAGCTCGGAGATCTCGGTGGAGGGGGTGATGGGGTATCCGATCACGCCACCGCAGACATGGCGCATGACGTAGGCCACGGCACCGTTGCCATTGATGACGCTGGGGATGCCGGGGAACTGGGGCTGCTGTGAGGTCATCTGCCTGTCCCGTGGTGTGTGCGGTCGGGTGTCCAGGGAAGAGGGTCAGCGCTGACCCGTCTCGGCGGCGGCAACGTCGCCGTGGCGGAGGCATCCTGCTGGTCCTCGTGCCCGTTGCTGGCAGGGTAGGTCGCGCTCTCGGGCCCTCTGCGGCCCATTCGTCCTACGTTGTGGCCCGGACCGGCACAATTCCTGGTCAGCAGGGCTGAATCGCGTGAGATTCGAGGCACGGCGCGCCCAAGTGGTGGGCAGCGACGCCGCCGACGGACCGATGACAAGGCCCGGAACACCCGTGCGGCGTGGCGCGCGCCCCGCCACCGGCGTCGGATCGCCGCACCGTCGCCGTCCCGATTGACACGGGCTCCCGACCGCGCGGCAGCCACCGGCTGCGCCAGATCTGTAGACATGGCTACAGTTCTTGCCGCACGACGCAGGAGGTGATGATGGTCGACGGCGGTAGCCCGCACCCCCGCCCGGCACCGCTGGACGCGGAGCTCGGCTTCCGGATGGGCCGCACTCACCGGGCGCTGCGCGACGGGTGGGAGCGGCAGCTCTTAGAGCTGGGCCTGAGCGCGCCCCAGGCGGCGACCCTGCGCACCGTCGTCGAGGAGCCCGGCTCGGGCGTCCGCGAGCTCGCCCGACGGACCGGGACCGATCCGATGAACGCCAAGCGGCTGGTCGACCACCTGGAGCGGGCCGGGCTGGTCAGGTCGGGCCCGGACCCGTCGCACCGGCAGCGGCGCGGGGTCGAGCCCACGCCGTCCGGCGAGGCCATGGCGCTCCGGATCGCGCAGCTCTCCGCCGCGTGGCGTCACCGGTTGTCGCGACGGCTCGGCCGCGACGACCTCGACCACCTCCTCGCCCTGCTCTCCCGCCTCGAGACGGTCCTGGCGGACGACGCCGGGCACGCCGAGCGGCACCGCGCCCCCACCACGAACGACGACCCGACCGGGAGAGCACGACGATGACCGGACCGACCATGGCGTCCCGACCGGGGACGAAAGGCGCGCCCGGCGCACGTACCCCGGTCCGGCGGCTGGTCGCACTGTCCTGGGCACACCTGCTCAACGACGGCGCCGCCAACTACCTCCCGGGTGTCCTGCCCGCCGTGCTCGTCGCGGTCGACGAACCCGTGCAGATGGCCGGTGTGCTCATCGCGGCGCTGACGATCGGCCAGGCGCTCCAGCCGTTGACCGGCTGGGTGGCGGACCGGGTCGGTGGGCGACGCATGGTCGCGGCCGGGTTGCTGCTCAGCTCGCTCGGAGGAGGCCTCCTGGGGGTCACCCGGAACCTCGCTCTGCTCGTCGTGCTGCTGCTCATGATCGGACTGGGCAGTGCGCTGTTCCACCCCCAGGCGCTGGCGGGGGTACGCAGCATCCTCCAGGACAGGCGTGGCCTGATGACCTCGGTGTTCCTCGTCGGCGGCGAGCTGGGGCGCGGGATCTGGCCCACGGCAGCGAGCCTGGTGGCAACCCACCTGGGCCTGACCTATCTCTGGATCGTGGCGGTGCCCGGACTCGCCACCGTCGCCCTCGTCGTCCGTTGGGCTCCGGACCTGGCGCCGCGCCGCCGCACCGGCGCGGCCCTCCGGTGGCGCGAGCACCGTCGTCCGCTGACGCTCCTGCTCGGCTACCGGTCCATCCGCGCCCTGACGACCGCGGCACTGGTGGCCTTCATCCCGATCCTGTGGCACGTACGTGGCGCCGGCCTGGTGACAGGCGCATCGGTGATCACGACCATCGTGGTCGCAGGCGTGGCCGGGAACCTGCTCGGCGGCCACCTGGCCGACCGGCTGGGCCGCAGGCCGGTTCTCGTGGTGTCCTCCCTGGCGACGGCGGCTCTGATCTTCCCGGTGGTGTACCTGCACGGCCCCGTGGTCTGGGTCGCCGCGGCCGTCCTCGGACCTGTGCTGTTCCTGACCGCCTCACCGAGCGTGCTGATCGGCCAGGACATCTTCCCGGAGAACCGCTCCATGGGCTCCGGCATCGCGCTGGGCTTGGCGAACGGCGTCGGCGCCCTGCTGGTCCTGGTCATCGGCTTCCTGGTGACGGACGCCGACGTCATGCCGGTGTTCTGGGTGGTGGCCACGCTCAGCGTCCTGTCCGCAGGAGTCGCCCTGGCGTTCCCCCGTTCCCTCATGCACTGACCGGGCCGCACCATGCGGTGCCGCGAGTCAGTCGCCGTGCCGCGACGAGCGCCGGCGCTTGAGGTCGGAGCGGGCACGCTTGGCAGCCAGCCGGCGCTCCTGGGAGCCACGGGTCGGGCGGGTCGGGCGGCGCTGTGGCCCGGGTGGGCGGATCCCGTCCGCCACGAGCGCGGCGAGTCTGCTCTCCGCCGCGGCGCGGTTACGCCGCTGCCCACGGTGCTCGGATGCGGTCACGGTCAGCACGCCGTCCACGAGTCGACCCCGGAGGCGCTCGAGCAGCCTGGCGCGCTGCGTCTCGGTCAGGACCGCTGACGACCCCAGGTCCCACGACAGCTCCACCCGGGAGTCCGTCGTGTTGACGCCTTGACCGCCCGGACCGGACGAGCGCGAGAACCGCACGCTGAGCTCGGCCCGGGGGATCACCAGGGTCGGCCCGACGCTGATCGCCATGACCTCGATGGTGCCACGCCACCCTCCGCAGGTGCTGAGGCGGGCACCGCGCAGGTGTGCCACGGTGGCGACGACGGCAGGTGCTGCTGCCGAACCGATCCGGCGGAGGGAGAAGGTGACCCGGCCGTGGCCGAACGCCTGAGGACCAGCACCAGCCCCTACCTGCGCCAGCATGCCGACAACCCGGTCGACTGGTGGGAGTGGGGCCCCGAGGCGTTCGCCGAGGCTCGCCGCCGCGACGTCCCGGTGATGCTCTCCGTGGGCTACGCGGCCTGCCACTGGTGCCACGTGATGGCGCACGAGTCGTTCGAGGACCCGGTGATCGCCGATCTGCTGAACCGCACCGCCGTCGCGGTCAAGGTGGACCGGGAGGAGCGCCCCGACGTCGACGCGACGTACATGGCCGCCACGCAGGCGCTCACCGGCCAAGGCGGCTGGCCGATGACCGTGTGGCTCACGCCCGAGGGCCGGCCGTTCTTCGCCGGCACGTACCACCCCTCCCGCCCGCTGGCCGGGATGCCGTCCTTCCGTCAGGTCGTCGAGGCCGTCACATCGGCCTGGGCGGAGCGCCGCGGTGACGTCATCCGCAGCGCCGCCCAGATCGGCGACGCCCTGCGCAACCTCACCCCGCCGCCAGGCCCGGGAGCACCGCTGCACGCCACGGTCTCTGACACCGCGCTGGCAGCGGCGCAGACGCTGCACGACACCAGGCACGGTGGCTTCGGTGGTGCACCCAAGTTCCCGCCGTCGGCGGTCCTGGAGTGGTTGCTGCGGCGCGCCGCTCGCGGGGGTGACCGACGCGCGAGCACCGCGGGGGCCATGGCTCAGACAACGCTCGAGGCCATGGCGCGCGGGGGCATCTACGACCAGCTCGGTGGCGGCTTCGCGCGGTACGCCGTGGACGCGACGTGGACCGTGCCCCACTTCGAGAAGATGCTCGTCGACAACGCCCAGCTGCTCCGGGTGTACCTGCACTGGTGGCGTGCGTCCGATCAGCCGCTCGCGCGCCGCGTCGTCGCCCAGACGGCAGACTGGCTCATCCGGGAGCTGCGCACCGCGGAGGGGGCATTCGCCTCGTCGCTGGACGCCGACTCCCCCGCCCCGGACGGCACCCTCACCGAAGGTGCGTACTACGTGTGGACACCGGGACAGGTCCGGGAGGTGCTGGGCGACCAGGACGGCCGCTGGGCGACCGATCTCCTGCGGGTGTTCGAGGGCGGGTCGTTCGAGGCCGGGACGTCCGTGCTCCGGCTGCCGGCCGACCCCGACGACCCGGAGCGCTGGGCTGACGTGCGAGACCGGCTGCGGCGCGCCCGGGACACCCGACCCGCTCCGGCCCGCGACGACAAGGTCGTCGCGGCATGGAACGGTCTGGCCATTGCTGCTCTCGCCGAGGCGGGTGGGCTGCTCGACCGACCCGACTGGCTCGACGCCGCCTCCGGTGCTGCCGACCTGCTCCTTGCTGTTCACGTCAGGCGTGACGGAGGCACCGTCCGGCTCGCGCGCACCTCGCGGGACGGCGTCGCCGGCTCCGCTCCAGGCCTCCTGGAGGACTACGCCGACCTGGCGGAGGGCCTGCTCAGCCTCGGCGGGATCAGCGGGGAGCGCCGCTACCTGGACGCGGCCGGCGACCTGCTCGACGCGGTGCTCGACCGGTTCACCGGCGCGCCGGACGGTGCGCTGCGCGACACGGCCACCGACGAGGCCGACCCGATGCTCGCCACGCTCGGGCCGTCCCGCGAGCTCACAGACGCTCCCGCGCCGTCCGGAACGTCCGCCGCGGCCGGGGCCCTGCTGCACCACGCCGCCCTGACCGGCTCCGCGCGCCACCGCCGCGCGGCCGAGCAGGCCCTGGCCGCCGCGCTGCAGGCCGCGCCGGAACGACCCACCACGGCCGGCTGGGCCCTGGCGGTGCTCGAGGCGTACCTGGACGGCCCGCGTGAGGTCGCCGTCATCGGGCCGACGGACGACCCGGCCACACATGCCCTGAGGCGCACCGCCCTGGCGTCCCCGGCACCCGGGCTGGTGCTCGCCGTCGGGCCGTCCGGGGACGACCTGCCACTCCTCGCGGACCGCGCGCCGATCGACCGGCGCCCGACCGCCTACGCGTGCCGTGGGTTCGTCTGCGACCGCCCGACGGTCTCCCCTGACGAGCTCGCCGCCCAGCTCGCCCGGTGAGCGGTCCGCCCACCCGGCCGGCGGCCGCGAGACATGGGATGCTGCCCCCACCCGTCCGGCAGGAGGTCCGATGACGTCGTCCCTACGTGGCCGGTACCGCCACATCCTCCGGTTCTTCGCCGGTGTGATCGCCCGGTTCCTCTGGTGGGACGTCGTGCTGCGCCGCGTGGGGCTGCGACGGCGTGTGCTGCGCACCCGGCCGGAGCGCTACCGTCGCGAAGCCGCTCGGTTCCGCGCCCTCGCCATCCGGATGGGCGGGGTGATGATCAAGATCGGCCAGTTCCTGTCCTCCCGTCTGGACGTGCTGCCCCGGGAGATCACGGACGAGCTCGCCAACCTCCAGGACGAGGTGCCCGCCGAGGACTTCTCGGCCATCGCCGCCCTCGCGCAGGAGGAGCTCGGCGCGCCGATCACCAGGCTCTTCGCACACGTCGACCCCGAGCCGCTCGCCGCCGCCTCCCTCGGGCAGGTGCACCGTGCCCGGCTGGGGCCGGGTCACGGCACCGAGTTCGTCGACGTGGTCATCAAGGTGCAGCGCCCGGGGATCGCCGCCGTGGTGGAGACCGATCTGGCGGCGCTGGCCAGGGTCGCCCGCTGGCTGATGCGCTACCGCCCGATCCGTACGCACTCGGACGTGCCCGCCCTGCTGCGGGAGTTCTCCGTGACGTTGCACGAGGAGATCGACTACCAGCTGGAGGCCGAGAACGCGGCGACGTTCCTGGCCAACTTCGCGGATCACCCCGAGGTGCGGGTGCCACGCGTCGTGCGCGAGCTCAGCGCGATGCGCGTGCTCACCCTCGAGGACGTCTCCGCCATCAAGATCACCGACTACGACGCCATCACCGCGGCGGGCATCGACCGTGGCGACGTGGCCCGACGGCTCCTGGCGACCTACCTCCAGCAGATCTTCGAGGACGGCTTCGTGCACGCGGACCCGCATCCCGGCAACCTGTTCGTGACGCCCGTCGACGGGGACGGGCCCACCCGGTGGAAGCTGACGTTCGTCGACTTCGGCATGGTCTCGCGCATCCCCGACTCGGTCCGCGACAGTCTCCGCGAGCTGCTCATCGCGGTGGGCACCCGCGACGCCGGCCGCGTGGTCCGGGCCTACCAGATGCTCGACATGCTCCTGCCTGGGGCCGACCTGGCCGCCATCGAACGCGCCGAGGCCCAGGTCTTCGACCGGTACTGGGGCCTGTCCATGAACGAGCTGCGCAACATCGACCCGCAGGAGGTCCGCGAGTTCGCCCACCAGTACCGTGACCTGTTGCTGGACATGCCGTTCCAGGTGCCGCAGAACCTGCTGTACGTGGTTCGCACGGTGGCGATCCTGTCGGGCATGTGCACGGGGCTCGACCCGGACTTCAACCTGTGGAGCCAGCTCGGCCCCTTCGCGCGCAAGCTGGTCGCCGACGAGACGTCCTCCGGACTGGACCGCTGGCTGGACCAGCTCGGCGACACGCTCATGGCGGCCGTTGCGCTGCCCGGGCAGGCCACCCGGGTGCTCACGCAGATCGAGAGCCGCGGACTCGCTGTGCGGGACGAGCAGGCCACCCGCTCGTTGCGCACGCTGCGGCGCTCGGTGGACCGCCTGTCCACGACGGTCGCCGGGGCCGCCCTGCTCGTTGCGGGCGCAGTCCTCGTGGCAGCCGCCGACGACGGCGTGGGGATCGCGCTGATGGCCGTCGCCGGAGCCGTGTTCCTGTGGGCGGCGGCTTCAGGAGCCCGACGGTAGCCGCCGGGCGGCCCATTCCGTGATCGGAGCCGTCGGCCGCTGGGCGTCACCGTCTCCGGCTCGAACGAGCGCACGCCGGGGCGCGGCTAGACCTCCGCGTCCGCGCCCTTCTCGTCCATCCGGCGCAGTGCGGCGTCGAGCACACCGCGCCACGCGAGGAGCATCTCCCGGCGGGCCGCGTTCCGGTGCGTGAAGAACTCGGGTGGCAGGAACGTCTCCACGCCCTTGCGCATCTCCTGGCGTGCAGTCTCGAGGTGCTCGCGCACATCCTCGGGCACGTACCCGCGGAAGTCTCGGCGGGTCCTGGTCTCGGTCATCGCAGCTCCTCGCTCGTGCTGCTTCCAGAGTAGGTCGGTCGACGGCGGTTGTCGCGGTCCCGGACGCCGATCCGGGGACCCTCGACCGACGCAGGCCGATGTCGATCGTGATCTCTCCGTCACCCAGTGTTCACCTGACCGTGGCCCAAGCGTCCAGTCAGGTCGTATACCTTGGCCGCATCGTCCACGACACGGAAGCGGGTCCATGCCCCAGCCCACGATCGTCTTCGACTTCGACGGCACGCTCGCGCTCGGCCACGGCCCGGTCATCGCCTACGCCAAGCACGTCGGGCTGGCCGCCCAGGACCCCGGTCTGGTGGACGACGCCCGCGCCGCGCTGGAGCGGCTCGACGCGGGCGACGGTCGGTACCGCGACGGCTACGACGCCGTCCGCCGGGTCGCACTCGCACGGGGCGTGCCCGAGACGGCCCTCGGACCGGCGTACCTGGCGAGCCGTCAGGAACTGGGCACCCAGGACGCACCGGTCAGCGCGCCCGTCGGCCTGCGGGACTTCCTCGCAGCACTCGCCCAGCATGCACTGCTCGTCCTGGCCACCAACGCACCCGAGATCGGTGTCGACCGGGTCCTGGACCAGGCCGGGGTCACGCACCTCCTTGCCGAACGCCACTTCTCGATCGGCAAGCCGGACGGCCTCACCGCGGTCGTCGCCCAGCACGTCACGCACGGGCCCGTGCTGGCCGTCGGGGACATCTGGATGAACGACCTCGCCCCCGCGGCCGTGCTGGGCGCCGACACCGCGCTCGTCGGCGCCACCGCGCGCAGCACCGACGCGGACCCCACCATGCGTGGGTCCACCCTCGCCGACCTCTACGGCGAGATCACGAGCTGGGCCGCGACCGCGGTCACCGGACCGACGGCGTCCACCGGCGCCGTCCACCCCCATGGAAAGGCATGACTGACATGCGCAAGACACTCATCGCGCCGGCTGTGCTTGCCGTCGCCGCCTTCGCCCTGGCGGGGTGCAGCTCGAGCGCGAGCGGCTCGGCCGACACCCCGTCCGGTTCCGCGAGCGCCTCGGCGTCGGGCACCGAGAGCTGGCCGTCGGAGATCACCCTCGCCCTGATCCCCAACGAGCAGGTCAACGACCTGGTGACCTCGGCGGCACCGCTGACCGACTACCTCTCCAAGGAGCTCGGCATCACGGTCAAGGGCGTGGTGACCAAGGACTACCAGGCGGCCGTCGAGGCGATCTGCGCGGGCCAGGCCCAGATCGCCATCGCGGACGCGGGCTCGCTCGCAGCCGCGCAGGACCAGTGCGGCGCGTACCCGGTGCTGCAGGACGTCCGGTACGGCGCCTCCCAGTACGCGTCGGAGTTCTTCACGAACATCGACAACGCGAGCAAGTACTGCACCGACACGCCCGTCGAGGCCACCTACCCGGCGAACGGTGAGAAGTACCTGTACTGCAACGGCGTGGCCTCCGGCGACAAGAACACCGGCGTCGGCCCCGTCGCGGTGGACGCCCTGAAGAACATCAAGCCGGGAACCAAGGTCGCCTTCGGCAACACCACCTCCCCCGCCGGCTACCAGCTCCCCGTCCTGGCCCTGGAGAAGGAGGGCATCAAGATCGACGACCTCGACCAGGTGCCCGTGACCGGCAACGACAACCTGATCATGGCGGTCTACAACGGCGACGCCGAGGTGGGCTTCGCCTACTGGGACGCGCGCTCGTCGATCAAGACCTCCGAGGTCCCGGACATCGGCAAGAAGGTCGTCGTGTTCGGCCTGTCGCAGATGTACCCCAACGGCGGCGTCGTGATCGGCAAGGACGTGCCCGCCGACCTGCGCCAGAAGATCACCGACCTGATGGCAGGATTCTCCAAGGTGGACCCCGACACCCTGAAGAACATCTTCGGCCAGACCGCGTGGGTGCCGGCCGACCCGGCCGCGATCGACGTCGCCCGCCAGGTCAACAAGCGCTTCTCGGGTCAGTGACGACGACGCACATGGGTAGTGGCGACCACGCCCCGGAGGGGATCCCCGCCTCCGGGGCGTGGCCCATCCACCTCGAGGACGTGATCGTCCGCTACCCCAACGGCGTGGTGGGACTGCGCGGCGTGTCCCTGTCGATCGCCGCCGGCGAGATGGTGTCGGTGGTGGGCCTGTCCGGCTCCGGGAAGTCGACCATGATCCGGACCATCAACGGCCTGGTGCCTGCCACCTCCGGGACCGTGCGGGTGGGCCCCTACACGGTCAACGAGCTGGGCGGCCGCCGTCTGCGGCAGGTGCGCGGCGGCATCGGCATGATCTTCCAGGGCTTCAACCTGGCCGACCGCGCGAGCATCTACCACAACGTGCTCGTGGGTCGCTTCTCCCACACCCCGACCTGGAAGACGCTGCTGGGCGTGGCCAGCCACACCGATCGCGAGATCGTCATGCGGGCGCTCGACTCGGTGGGCATGCTCGAGAAGGTCTGGGGCCGGGCCGGGGCGCTGTCCGGCGGCCAGAAGCAGCGCGTGGCCATCGCGCGCGCACTCAGCCAGGAGCCCGAGGTGATGCTCGCGGACGAGCCCGTCGCAAGCCTCGACCCCCCGACGGCGCACTCGGTCATGTCGGACCTCAAGCGGGTCAACACCGAACGCGGACTGACCGTGCTGGTCAACCTGCACCTGATGGACCTCGCCCGGCAGTACACCACCCGGATGATCGGCCTGCGCGCCGGCGAGGTGGTCTACGACGGGCCCGCGTCCTCGGCGACCGACGCGGACTTCGAGGCCATCTACGGTCGACCCATCCAGAGCCGCGACACCCTGGGGCAGTGACGTGACAGAGCTGCGCATCCCGCCTCGGCCACGCGCGTGGCCCCGCGTCGCCGTGATCGTGGTCGTCCTGATCGCGATCACGGTGATCACGACCCTGCCCGCGCTCGGGGGCGTGCACATCGACCTCGGAGCGATCGCGCGCAACTGGGCCAACGGCTCCGAACGGATCGCCAAGCTCTTCCACCCCGACCCGTCGATCCTGCCGCGGACCTGGAAGCCGCTGCTCGAGACGCTCGAGATGGCCGTCGTCGGCGCGGCGCTCTCCGCCCTCCTGGCGCTGCCGCTGTCCCTGTGGGCGGCGCGTCCGAGCAACCCGACGCGCAGCCGGGCCGGCGTGCGTGCGGTGCTCAACGTGGTCCGGGCCGTCCCTGACCTGGTGTACGCCACGATCCTGGTGGCCATGGTGGGCGTCGGCGCCCTGCCCGGCGTCATCACCCTGGTGCTCTTCGACCTGGGGATCGTGGTGAAGCTGGTCTCCGAGGCGATCGACTCCGCCGACGCCTCCTACATGGAGGCCGGCCACGCGGCCGGTGGCACCCAGACCCAGATCAACCGCCTCACCGCACTCCCCCAGACCTGGCCGGTCTACGCCAGCCAGGTGCTGTACTCCCTCGAGCTCAACGTGCGCGTCTCCTCCATCCTGGGCCTCGTGGGAGCCGGCGGGTTGGGCCGGCTCATCGACGAGGTCCGGGGCTTCTACCGCTACGGCGCCCTGTCCATGATCATCCTCGAGATCCTGGTCGTGGTCATCGCGATCGAGGTCGCCTCGAACTACCTGCGCAAGAGGCTCCGATGACCACCGCGACCCTGTCCCTGTCAGCGACCCGTGCAGCCGCCCCCGTCAAGCCCCGCAGGCTCGGCGTGCGCGCCGCCAAGCTCACGGTCGGCCTGGTGGTCCTGGCCGCGGTCCTGCACCTGGACATCGGCTGGTCCGACCTCGCCGAGCTGCCCGCGGACCTGCGGCACTACCTGGACCTGATGTTCGCCCACCCGGACTGGAGCCGACTGCCCGCCGCGTTCTACCAGACGTGGGTCTCGGTCTCGATGGCCTGGGTGGGCGCGGTGCTCGGCGTGGTCGCATCGACCATCCTCGGGATCCCGGCCGCGCAGGGCGTCGCACCGCTGTGGGTCAGGCTGCCGCTGCGCGGCCTGTTCGCCGTGCTCCGCGCGGTCCCCGAGGTGATCATCGCGATCATCCTGCTGACCGTCACCGGGCTGACGCCGTTCACCGGTGCGCTGGCGCTCGCCGTCGGCGGGATCGGCACGCACGGCAAGTGGACGTACGAGACGATCGAGGCCGTGCCCGCGGGCACGGCCGAGGCCGTGCGGGCCGCGGGCGGCAACGTGCTCGAGGTCGCGCGCTGGGGTCTGTGGCCGGCCGCCGCCCCCGAGCTCATGTCGCTCGCCCTGTACCGGTTCGAGATCAACGTGCGCACCTCGGCGATCCTCGGCCTCATCGGGGTCGGCGGCGTCGGAGACATGCTCACCGGGTACACCCAGTACCGTCAGTGGGACAGCGTCGGGGTGCTCATCATCGTGGTCATCGCCGTGACCATGACCATCGACGCGATCTCCGGGGCGATCCGGCGACGCATCATGAGGGGAGCACGCGCTCGTGACCTGGACCGGACCGTCTGACGCACCCCCCTCGGTGCGGATAGCGACCCTGGCCCCCTCGCTCCAGCCGAGCGAGCGCCGGGTGGCTGACGCGATCGCCGCGGACCTCTCCGATGCGGTCGAGTCCACCGCACAACAGCTCGCCGACCAGGTCGGTGTCGGTCGCGCATCCGTGATCCGGACGGCCCAGACCCTCGGGTATGACGGCTACCCCCAGCTGCGGGTCGCGCTGGCGCGCGAGATCGCGTTCGCCCCCGGTCGACCCGTCGAGGGCGACGGCACGGCCGTGGGGATGCTCCGAGCCGCGGTGGAGACGTTCGCGGCGAGCCTGCCGCGGGTGACCGCCGCCCTGACCGAGAGCGGTGTGCAGGACTTCGTCCGCACGCTCGACGAGGCGGACCGCGTTCTGATCGCCGCGAACGGCCTGTCCGCGCCGCTCGGGCTGGACGCCGCGATGCGGCTCGGTGCAGCCGGGCGGCCGGCCGAGTACGTGCCGGACACGCTGGCCCAGCAGATCGCCGCCCGTCAGCTCGGCCCGTCAGCCGTATGCCTGGCCCTGTCCGGCTCCGGGGCCAACCAACCCACCCTCACGGTCGCATCGGCGGCCCGCGACTCCGGAGCGAGGGTCCTGGCCCTCACGTCGTTCGCCAACGCCCCACTCGTCGGGCTCGCGGACACGGCCCTGGTCATCCCGCCGGTCACCGACTCCTTCCGGGACGAGCTGCTGCACACGTCCCGAGCCACGTTGACCCTGGTCCTCGAGCAGCTGGTCGAGCTCCTCCTCGACCGCCGCGGGGAGCGCGCCAGGAACGCCCACACGGCCGTGCTCGCCGTGCTGAGCCAGAGCCTGCGCGAGTAGGACGCCGCTGGACCGCGCGCCCACGACCCCTCACGAACCGGACGGATCTGCCGATCAGGATGTCGACAGTCCCAGATCCGGACAGATCCGGACCGTGCAGGACCGTTCCGGAGGAGGTTGCGTCACATGCCAGCTGCTGAGGTCGGCCTCCTCGACCCCGGCCAGGTCGCCGAGTCGTTCGGCGTCCTGCCCACCCTGGCGCCCGTGGCGGCGCAGCTGCTGCGGCTGGCCGACGACGAGCGTGCGAGTCTGGACGACATCGCCCGCGTGATCAGCCGCGACCCGGCTCTGGCCGCCCAGCTGCTTCGCGTCGCGAACTCCGCGCTGTTCGGCATGGCCACGACGACCACGAGCCTGACCCGTGCCGCCAGCATCCTCGGACTGCGCACGGTCAAGCTGCTGTCGTTGAGCTTCTCCGTCGTCACCAGGCCCGACGGCTCGGACCCTGGCGCCACGCTCGTCTGGCGGCACACCCTGGTGACGAGCGCGATGGCCCGCGTGATCTCGACACGCCTGGCGCCGAGGCTCGCCGACGAGTGCTTCGCCGCAGGGCTGCTGGGCAACCTCGGACGCCTCGCGCTCGCGGAGTATGGCGCCTACGCCCGCGCGGCGCATGGCGATCCGGTCTGGCTCGAACCCGAGGACGAGCTCGCGGCCGTCGGGTGCACGAGCGACGAGGTCACCGCGCGCGTCCTCGCCGGCTGGGGCTTGCCTGGCGTCCTCGGCGACGCGATCCGTCACCGCTGCGATCCGGCCGTGGTCAGCGGGCCGACGGCGACCATCGCCACCGTGCTCGCCGTGGCCAGCTCCGCAGCCCGGCTCGTGATCGCGGACCCCGCGCACGCCGGCGCGGCCCTCCAGGCATACCGCCGCATGGCCGGCAGGCACCTGGCTCTCACGGAGAAGGAGTCGGAGGCGCTCCTGGTCGAGGCCGCACCGACGCTCGAGGAGATCGCAGCGATGTTCCGCTCCGAGAACCCGCACGACGTCCCGATCGACCTCCTCCTCCTCCGGGCGAAGGACTCCCTCGCGCGGCTCAGCCTGGCCACGGTGGCGGCGCTGTCCAGCGAGGAGCGCCGCGCGCTGATGCTCGAGTCCGAGAACCGCAGGCTCGCCGAGCAGGCCACCACGGACACCCTCACGGCGCTGCCCAACCGTCGGGCGTTCGAGGACTTCATGACGCAGGCGCTCGCCGAGCGCGGTCGGCGGGACGTCCCAGGCGTCGTCGGGCTACTGATGATCGACCTTGATCACTTCAAGTCGATCAACGATGTGCACGGACACCGGATCGGCGACGCGGTGCTGCGACTCATGGGGGCGATGCTCGCCCTGCACACCCGGCAGGAGGAGCTCTCGGCGCGCATCGGCGGCGAGGAGTTCGCCGTGGTCCTCCCCGTGACGGATCCCCGCTCCGTGAGCCTGGCTGCGGAACGCTTCCGGAACGCGATCGCCGGCGAGCCGCTCGACACGCCCGCCGGGCCGCTACGCGTGACCGCCAGCGTCGGCGGAGCGTGGCTCGACGACGGTGCGCCGCACGCCGCGCGTCGCCTCTACGACGCCGCCGACGTCGCGCTGCGGACGGCGAAGCTGATGGGCCGCAACCGCGCGATCACGGTGCGCGTCGAGTAGGCCGTGCCCGGCTCCGGCGCGCAGACAGCCGTCGCGCAGAGCCGGACCGGCCGCGCTCCGGCACCAGGAAGAGCACGCACGCTCCCCCGAACACGACGCTGCCCGCCACCACGAGGAGGTCTCCCGCCCGCGCACCCGCCCATGCGTACAGGACCGCGCTGAGCAAGAACAGCAGCCAGCCGAGCTGGTGGAGCCGACGCATGCACCCTCCTGTGGTCCGACCGCGGGTTGGGCCGCCGGCCGCACGCTACCCGTGCCGGCCCCGCCCGGCACGGCGCGGCGTCAGGACAGCATCAGCACGGCCGCCAGGGCCGCGACGACCAGGAACGCGACCGCGGACCCCAGCACGAACGTGCCGTCGCGGGACCGCAGCACCGCGAACCCTGCGCGCGCGTCGGTCTCGTAGCGGCGGCGGGACATCGCGGCGAGAGCGACGATCACGCCCAGGCCCACCAGCGTCGCACCCACGGCGCGGACCGGGTCGGTCCCGGCCAGGATGATCAGGATCGCACCCAGCACACTCGTCAGGCCCAGCAGCGTCAGGGCTCGTTGCAGGTGCTGCCGCTCGAACGCCTGCTGGCGACCCCAGACGGGCACGCGTCAGCTCTCCGGGACGATGACCAGCACGCACACGCCTGCGGCAACCAGCAGCACGGCAAGCACTCCCAGCAGCGGCACGCCGAAACCGGGGATCGGCTGCCGCAGGCGAAGGGCGCGTTCGGTGGTCCACCACCGTCGCACCCCGAGGACGCACACGCCGACCGCGACCACGACGAGGCCGAGCGCCACGGCCTCGCTGGCATACCAGGGGTGCTCACGGAACAGGCGGTCCACGGCGACCGCGCCTGCCAACAGCGTGATGGCCAGCCGTAACCACGCGAGGTAGGTGCGCTCGTTGGCCAACGAGTACAGCGGGTCGGGCTCTGAACCCCGCTCGAACACCCCCCGGGGGACACGCCTCCTGCCAGGTGGGCCTTCCTCGAACTCCATCACCTCGTTGTCGGCCACCCCGCCACGGTATCTCCGAGGCGGGGCGACCTCACCCGCCGGCGGTCCGCAGGTCCGGTGCCTGCGTGATCGCCCGGCAGATCTCGTCGATGTCCATGAAGTCGTGGACCACACGCACCTGCGCCGGGACGTCGACCAGGGCGTCCGCCACCTCGGCACTGGTGAGGATCAGATCCGCGCCGGCCGCCGCCCCCCGGGCGGCGCCCAGGTCCACGGCCTCCACGTCACCGATGAGCCCGAGCCGCTCCAACGCACGGTCCGCGTTCATCTTCAACAGGATCGAGGTACCGATACCCATCCCACAGACGGTGATGATCTTCATGGCGCCTCCTCACCGCGCATGACCGTCGTGGACGCCTCATCGTCCCGCGTGCTGCGCGCGGGCACAATGCAGACCCGGCGTGCGGCCCCGCTCACCGGGCCAGGACCCGACGATGCGCGGGCGACCGGTCGACGCTCAGCGTTCGGCCGTTGGATATCCCTACGTCGACCGACGCCGGGTCCAGGACCGCGCGCAGGGCGAGATGTGCCGCGCCGTAGAGCCCGGCCTGGTCGGAGATCTTCGAACCGATGATCGTGGTGCTCGACGCGATGAGCGGGTGCACCCGGGACATGGCCACCGAACGGATCTCGTCCAGCAGCAGGGTGTTCGCTTCCGCGAGGTTCCCGCCGATCACCACGAGCTGTGGGTTGAGCGTCGAGATCGCGGTCCCGATGAGGACGCCGAGCCGACGCCCTGCCTCCCTCATGAGCTGGATGACGTCCTGCCGGCCCGCGTTCTGCAGCGCGACGAGCTCACGGCTCGTGTGGATCGACCCCGCGGCCGGACCGAGCAGCCTGACGATGCCCCGGCCGCTCGCCGTGGCCTCCGCGCAACCGCGCTGGCCGCACCGGCACATGACGTCGCTCGTCCCGTCCGGGATGTGCTCGAGGTCCCCGGCCATCCCGATCGTTCCCCGCACCGTCTCCGCGTTCGCCACGATGCCGCAGGTGAGCGTCATGCCGACCTTGAGGACAACCAGGTCACGTACCTCGGGCCAGGAGGTGCGCCACTCGCCCAGTGCCATGTTGTTCGCGTCCTTGTCGACCTCGACCGGGACGTCGCCGACGCCAATCGCGGGCAGGAAGGCACGGATCTCCTGGGAGATCACCATCTCCGTCCAGGGCGCCAGTGCGGTGGCGTCGAACGGCAGCCGGACCATGTGCCCCGTGAGCTCGACCGGGCCGGGCACGCCCACCCCCACGCCGAGCACGTAGCGAGGGTCGATGCCCTCCGCCCGGACCAGCTCTCGCAGCAGCGTGCCGACCTTGCCGAGCGTCACGCCCGGTCCCATGCTCAGGTCGAGCTCGGCCGACGTGTGCGCCACGAGCCGGCCGCCCAGGTCCGCGATGCCCAGCCTGGTGTGGCTCGAGCCCATGTCGATGCACAGCAGATAGCCGCCGGACTCGTTGAACTCGAACATCTGGGGCGGGCGCCCCTTGGCACGTGGGACCTCGCGGTGCACGACGTAGCCGTGCGAGGCAAGCATGTCCAGCCGCGCATCCACGGTGGCGCGAGCCAGGTTCGTCGCACGCATGAGATCACGGCGCGTCGCGCCACCCATCGTGCGGATCAACGACAACAACGCTCCGGGACCGTCACCACGGCCCGGGACGCCGGCGGCCAGGCGACCGCGGGTCGACGGCTGGCTTCCGTCGGCGAACGCCGACATCGTGCCTCCCCTCCAGGTCGGCGATCCTCCACGACGCGCGGGAACCCACGACGGGAACCTCCCGGTGAGCATATCCGTGGATCGGCGCCCTCCAGCTCGACGCCCGACCGGTCACGCACGCGACGGTCGGACGTCATACGTCACCTCACCCAGCGCAGTGCGGACCGTGTCGACGACGGCATCCGGCGTGATGCCGTACTTCTCGTAGAGCCGCGGCCCCGGCGCGGACTCACCGAAGCGGTCGACCGACACGATCGCGCCGCCGTCGCCGACGTACTCGCGCCAGCCCATCCGCACGCCTGCCTCGATGGCGACCCGGAGGGTCCCCTGGGGCAGAACCTCCGCCCGGTACTCCTGGGGCTGGTTGTCGAACCACTCCAGGCAGGGCATCGAGACCACTCTGGTCGGCACCCCGTCCTCCTCCAGGCGGTCCCGAGCTGACAGCGCGATGTCGACCTCCGAGCCGGTGCCGATCAGGACGACCTGCGGGCTGCCCGTCGACGCCTCGAGCAGGGTGTAGCCGCCTCGCGCCATGTGCTCGGCAGGGGCACATGCGCCCGGTCCCCGGTCGACCGTCGGCAGATCCTGCCGCGACAGGATGATCGCGCTGGGTCGGTCGTCGTTCGCCAGCGCCTGCGCCCACGCGTGCGCGGTCTCGTTGGCATCCATCGGGCGGATCACGTCGAGTCCCGGGATGGCCCTGAGCGCCGCGATCTGCTCCACCGGTTGGTGCGTGGGGCCGTCCTCGCCGACCGCGATGCTGTCGTGCGTCCAGACGAAGATGCTCGGCGCCTTCTGCAGGGCGGCCAGTCGGACAGCCGCACGCATGTAGTCGGAGAACACCAGATAGGTCCCGCCGTAGGGACGGGTGGTCCCCGACATCGCTATGCCGTTGAGGATGTTCCCCATCGCATGCTCGCGGATGCCGAAGTGCAGCGTCCGGCCGTTGTAGTCGCCGGTGAACTCCTCGTTGGAACGCTCCGGCGGCAGGAAGGACGACTGTCCCCGCATGGAGGTGTGGTTCGACCCGGCGAGGTCGGCCGAGCCACCCCAGAGCTCCGGTACGGCGTCAGCGATGGCCGTCAGGACCGCGCCCGAGGCCGCTCGGGTCGACATCATGCCCACCGGGAAGGACGGCAGCGCCGCCGGCAGCTCATCAGGCAGCCCGCCGGAGGTCAGCCGGTCGAGCAGCACGGCCTTGTCGGGATGCTCCTGACGCCAGGAGTCGAACCGTGCGTCCCACACCTGGCGAGCGGCGGCCGCGCGGTCCGCCGCGTTCCGGCGCGTGTGCGCGAGGACCTCGGGGTCCACCTGGAACGACCGCGTCGGGTCGAAACCGAGCGCAACCTTCAGGCCCGCGAGCTCCTCGGCACCGAGTCGTGCACCATGGATCGAGTGATGGCCCGCCTTGGTGGGCAGCGACCAGCCGATCACGGTCGTCAGCCGGATGAACGACGGGCGGTCCGTGACCTGCTTCGCGGCCCGGAGGGCCGCGTAGAGCGCCTCGAGGTCCTCGGCGTAGCCCTGCCCGCCGTGGGTCCAGTCCACGTGGTGCACGTCCCAGCCGTACGCCGCGTATCGGGCCATCACATCCTCGGTGAACGAGATCTGCGTCCCGCCCTCGATCGTGATCCGGTTGTCGTCGTAGATCAGGATCAGGTTCCCGAGCTTCTGAGTCCCGGCAAGGGACGACGCCTCGGCCGCCACTCCCTCCTGCATGCAGCCGTCACCGGCCACGCAGTACACCGTCCGGTCGAACACCGAGGTGCCGTCCGCCGCGTCGGGGTCGAGCAGGGCCCGATCTCGGCGCGCCGCCATCGCGAAGCCGACAGCATTCGCAACCCCGGCGCCCAGCGGCCCCGTCGTGCACTCGACACCCGCGGTGTGCCCGTACTCGGGGTGCGCAGGTGTCCTGCCCCCTTCGGTTCGCGTGGCAGCGAGATCCTCGACCTCCAGCCCGTACCCGGCGAGGAACAGCTGCGCGTACTGCACCAACGACGCGTGCCCGGCCGAGAGCACGAACCGGTCGCGACCGCGCCAGCCGGGGTCGCTCGGATCGCCCGTCATCACCTTCTGGTAAAGGAGATAGGCGAGCGGGGCCAAGGAGATCGCCGTGCCGGGATGTCCGCTGCCGGCCCTTTCCACGGCGTCGGCGGCAAGGATCCGTGCGGTGTCCACGGCCCTGCTGTCGAGCTCGGTCCACTCGAGCGAGGTGGTCATGCCTGCCCTTTCCTGGCGGTGCTGTCGGGGGACTCGCGACGGGATGACTGAGCGGGTCCACCCGCCGCGCACGGTGCGGGCGCCCCGGTCACCGAGGCGCCCGCACCGGCCGTGCTAGACGGTCGCTTCGCCACCGCGGGAGTGCTGCGGCGCGGCACTCTTCTCCGCGGCCTTCTGCTCCGCGATCCACTCGGCGTGGGTCCGACCGGGCACCCAGTCCGCGTCGACGAGCTTGCGCTGGTAGCGGCTGGCCGCCACCAGCAGGACGAAGATCAGGACGGCGAGTCCGATCAGGCCACCCACGGGCCCGAGCTTGACGATGTTGCCGACCACGGTCCCGAACCACCCGAAGTCCGCGTCGCCGAAGGTGGTGTTCTGGAAGCCCAGCGACCCGAGCACCTTCAGCAGGAACGCCGAGAAGAAGGTGATGACCACGCCGTTGGTGAAGGCACCGAACACGGCGCCACGGCGCCCACCTGTCGCGTTGCCGTACACGCCCGCCGCACCACCGGTGAAGAAGTGCGGGACCATCCCCGGGAGGATGAGCGCGAGGCCGAAGACCGGTCCGAAGATCCACGCCAGGAGGCCGAACGACACCAGGCCGCCCACGAACGA
This sequence comes from Actinotalea lenta, assembly GCF_030586465.1. GTDB lineage: Bacteria > Actinomycetota > Actinomycetes > Actinomycetales > Cellulomonadaceae > Actinotalea > Actinotalea lenta. The sequence continues at coordinate 2,266,664 of NZ_JAUQYP010000001.1, read as the reverse complement.
CGCGATGAAGCCGACCAGCACGGCGTTGGGGGCGAAGGGGAAGACGATCGGGCAGTCCAGCGCGGGAACGGCACCCGGGACCACCTTGCGGGAGATGCCTTCGAAGGCGGGCACGAGCTCGGCGAGGATGGTGCGAACGCCGTAGAGGATGATCGAGACACCGATACCGAACTGCAGCCCGAGCGCGACACCCTTCATCACGAAGTCGCCACCGTCGGTGGCGCCCAGGATGTCGAACGCCGCAGCGCTCCCGAGCTTTGCCCAGGTCCAGATCGTGAAGACGATGTAGAAGAGGACCATCGACAGAGCGGTCGCGACCATCGAGTCGCGCAGGAAGCGGAGCCCCTCGGGCACCTTGAGGTCCTCGGTGGAGTGCGACTTCTTCCCGGTCAGTGCGCCGATCGCACCGGCGGAGATGTAGCCCAACGTGCCGAAGTGCCCGATGGCCAGGGTGTTGTTGCCCGTGACGCGACGCGTGAAGGGCTGCGCGAAGGCGGGCATGATCTGCATGATCGTGCCCAGCAGCAGGGCGCCGACCAGGACGGTCATACCCACGCTCATGTCCGCGACGGAGAGCACGACGGTGAGCATCGTCGCCATGAAGAAGATGTGGTGGCCGGTCAGGAACACGTACTTCAGCGGGGTGAAGCGCGCGATCACAAGGCTCACGGCGAAGCCGGCGACCATCACCCAGGCGACCTGGGCGCCGAACTGAGCGGCGGCGATCGAGACGATCGCCTCGTTGGTGGGAACGACGCCCTGGGCCCCGGTGGCCTTGAGGATCAGGTCACCGAGCGGAGTCAGCGAGGCGACCACGACATTGGCGCCGGCCCCGAGGATCAGGAAGCCGAGGGTGGCCTTGAGCGCTCCCCCGACCACCTGTCCCGCGCTCTTGCGCATGGCGATCAGGCCGATCGCCACGATCAGGCCGACCAGGTAGGCCGGCACGGACAGTATCTGGTTGACGATGAAGTTCAGTACAGGCATGGTCCAGCACAACCTTTCGAGGGGAGAACCGTCACAGGTCGAGGGCGTCCTTGATGGCTGCCGAGATCTCGTCGACGTTCATGAAGTTGTCGATGACGCGCACGGGGGTGGGGATGCCCTCGAGCTCCTCGGCGAGCTCGGCGCTGGTCAGGACGAGGTCGGCCAGGCTCGCCGCGCCCTTCGCGGTTCCGATGTCGGCAGCTTCGACATCTCCCGCCACGCCCAGCTGGTCGAGCGCCTTGTCGGTGTTCATCTTGAGCAGGATGGACGTACCGATGCCCATTCCACATACCGCGATGATCTTCATCTCTCTCCTTGGGGTGGCGGATCCGCTGACGGCGTCGGTGCCGTCGGCGGGGTCACTTGGACGGGGGGATGCCCAGCACCGCGCACAGCTCGTCGACCGTGCCGGCGTCGAGCAGCTGCTCCATGGTCTCGGGGGACGACAGCACCAGAGCGAGCTGCTGGAGCGCCTCCATGTGCGCGGAGTGGTCGGTGCTCGCGAGTCCTGCGACCAGCCGGACCGGGTCGTTCTTCTCGTGGCCGAACCGGACCGGGTGGGCGAGCTGCATGAAGGACATGCCGGTGTTCAGCACGTCGTCGGACGCCTGCGCGTGAGCCAGGGCGAAGCCCGGGGCGATCACGATGTAGGGGCCGTAGCGGTGGATGGCGGCGATCATCTGGTCGGTGTACTCGGGGGTCGCCGAGCCCGTGGCGACCAGGAGGTCGCCCGACGCGCGCACCGCCTCCTCCCAGGTCTCCACCTCGACGTGGGCAGCGACCGCCTCGGAAGGCAGCAGGTCGCCGAGCGATGCAGGGGAGCCGGTCGATCCGGTCATGACGCCTCCTCGCGTCGTCGTAGGCCGTGCTCGGCCCGATTTTCGCCTAGAGTAGAACAGAACTCATTGGTTTGGCTAGACCCGTGGCGTCGGCGCGTCTGACCAGCGCGAGGCGGTCGCGGTCACTCACGCGAACGCCCGAAAGATCCCATCATTTCTGCGGCATGCCGGCCTCGCGGCCACCACCGCCCGGCTGCCCCGGCAACTCGAGGGACTGTCTGCCGACGGAGGCAGGGCCCACCACGAAGCGATATCTGCTCAGTCCTGGACGAAGTTTGCTTGGAATTGCCTGGCAGCACGCACGCCCGGGTGCGAGCCGGTGGCAGGACGCTGTGGGCACAGCGGCGTCCCGCAGCTGGCAGCCTCGGTGACCGCGAACGAGCCAGGCGGGACGCTCAGGCTGGAGCCGGGGCGGTCACCGCCAGCAGTTCGGCGACCCCGGCGTGAGAGGGCAGCTCGGACGCGGCTCGCTCAGCGCTCGTGCGACGAGTCCCGCACACGGCTCAGGGGCCGTTCCCGGTCTCCCAGAAACGGCCCCTGACCTGCTCCTTCATCTGTCGGGATGGCGGGATTCGAACCCACGACCCCTTGACCCCCAGTCAAGTGCGCTACCAAGCTGCGCCACATCCCGATCGGCCGAAGCCGACGACGATCCTACCGCAGCGATGCCGGTGCGCTCACGTCCGCGGCGCCACTCAGCGCTTGCGCTTCTCGCGCACCCGCACGGAGATCTCGATCGGGGTCCCTTCGAACCCGAAGGTCTCCCGCAAGCGCCGCTCGATGAAGCGACGGTAGCCCGCCTCGAGGAACCCGGTCGCGAACACGACGAAGCGCGGGGGCCGGGTCGACGCCTGGGTCGCGAACAGGATCCGGGGCTGCTTGCCGCCGCGCAGCGGGTGCGGGTGGGCGGCCACCAGCTCCCCCAGGAAGGCGTTCAGCCGCCCGGTGGGTATGCGGGCGTCCCACGACGCCAGCGCCGTCTCCAGGGCTGGGACGAGCTTCGCACGGTGCCAACCGGTGCGGGCCGAGAGGTTGACCCGGGGCGCCCACTGCACCTGCACGAGGTCCCGTTCGATCTCCCGCTCGAGGTAGAACCGGCGCTCCTCGTCCATCAGGTCCCACTTGTTGTAGGCGATGACGAGGGCTCGCCCGGCCTCGACGACCTGGGAGATGACCCGGGTGTCCTGCTCGGTCAACGGGGCGCTCGCATCGACCAGGACGACGGCGACCTCGGCCTTCTCGATCGCGGCCTGGGTGCGCAGCGAGGCATAGAAGTCGGCCCCGCTGGTCTGGTGCACCCGCCGCCGGATCCCGGCGGTGTCCACGAACCACCACGGCCTGTCCCCCAGCTCGACCAGCTCGTCGACCGGATCCCGCGTGGTCCCGGCCACCTCGTCGACCACGACGCGCTGCGTCCCGGCCAGCGCGTTGAGCAGCGACGACTTGCCGACGTTGGGCCTGCCGACGAGCGCCACCCGGCGCGGACCACCCTCACGATCCCCCTCGGGCACCGCAGCACGCACCGGCAGGGCGTCGATCACGGCGTCCAGCAGGTCGCCCGTCCCGCGCCCGTGCAGCGCGGACACCGGGTGCGGCTCGCCCAGCCCCAGGTTCCACAACGCCAGGGCGTCAGCCTCGCCGCTCGGTCCGTCGACCTTGTTGGCCACCAGGACCACGGGCTTGCCGGCCTTGCGCAGCAGCCGCACGACGCGCTCGTCGGTCGCCGTCGCACCGACGCTCGCATCCACGACGAACATCACGACGTCGGCCAGGTCGATCGCGACCTCGGCCTGCTCGGCGACCCTGGCGTCCAGCCCGGCGACGTCGGTCTCCCACCCCCCGGTGTCCACGAGCGTGAAGGCGTGACCTGACCACTCAGCCGGGTAGCTGACCCGGTCGCGGGTCACGCCCGGGGTGTCCAGCACCACCGCCTCGCGCCGGCCCAGGATGCGGTTGACCAGAGTCGACTTGCCGACGTTCGGTCGCCCGACCACGGCGACCGTCGCCGGCGGGACGACGGCGGCGCTCCGCGCCTCGGTGCCCCCGTCGAGCAGCGCGAGGTCCTCCTCGCCCAGGTCGTACTCGGCCAGACCGGCGCGCAGCGCCTGCTCGCGTGCGGTCTCGTCGGAAGTCTCCATGGCGGACATCCTCCCCCGGAGCACCCCCTGCTGCCGAACCGGGCTCAGGTCACGAGCCCGGCAGGGCCCGGGGATCGTCCAGCGGAAGCGGCAGCCCGTGGCGCGCAGCGGCCTGCCGCACGTGCGCGGAGAGCGCTTCGGCCACCACCTCGGCGGTCCGACCCACCGCCTGTCGGCGCGGTTCGTCAGGAGGCAGGGCTACCTGGATCGGCGGCCCGAGCTCGACCACCAGGCGGCGCCGCAGCCCGGGGACGTGCCCCAGCGGCTCACCGGTCCGACGCGTCCCGAGGACCGCCGCGGGCACCACGGGCGCCGCACCGTGCACCGCGAGCCATGCGACCCCGGCGCGCACTCCGGACACGTCGCCGCGACCACGGTTCCCTTCCGGGAAGATCCCCACCGCCCCCCCGCGGCGCAGCACGCCGAGCGCGGCCTCGAGCGCGCGGCGTCCCGAGTTCCGGTCAACCGGGATCTGGCCGGCGGCGCGCAGGATGCCGCCCACGGGACCGTGGAACATCTCCTGCTTGACCAGGATGTGCGTCCCCCGAGGCAGCACCCCGTGCACCAGCGGCCCGTCGATGATCGACACATGGTTGGCGGCGATGACGACCGGGCCTGAGGCCGGCACGTGCTCCGCGCCCACGACGCGCGTGTTCCACACCACGTGCCCGAGGAACCAACCGACCCGGCGTGACCAGACCGGCCCTGCCCGGCCAGGTACCCCCGCGCCGTTCACCGGCCGGCCACGTCCTCGACGAGCGCCAGCACCGCCTGCACGGTCTGCTCCAGGTCCAGTCCGGAGGAGTCCACGGTCACCACACCGTCCGCGGCGGTCCGGAACTCGACGACCGTGGAGTCGCGGGCGTCACGGTCCACGACGTGCTCGCGAGTCGCCTCCAGAGCTGCCGCGTCGTCGGTCCCGTGCACCTCACGAGCCCGGCGCGCGAGGCGGGCCTCCTCGCTGGCGGTCAGCAGGAGCCGCACGTCCGCATCCGGCGCGATCACCGTGGTGATGTCGCGGCCCTCCACGACGATGCCCCGACCCCCGCTGAACCCGTCCGGCGTGCGCTCCACCGCGATCACCCTGCGCTGGCGCTCACCGAGGTCGGCCCGGACCTCGAGGTTCGTGGCCACCTGGGAGACCACGGCGGAGATCTCCGGGGCCCGGATGGCGACGCCCACGTCGACGCCGTCGACCACGAAGCTGGGGAACCGCGGGTTGAGGTCGAGCTGCAGCACCATCGACCGCACCGTGTCCGCGACCAGTGCCGTGTCCATGAGGTCGACCCCGCGCTGCACGCACCGCCACGTCGCGGCCCGGTACATCGCACCGGTGTCCAGGTAGGCCAGGTCCAGCTGTGCCGCGACCTGTCGGCTCACGCTGGACTTGCCCGAGCCGGAGGGCCCGTCCACGGCCACCACCAGCGGTGTGCGTGTCATCCCGCCACCCTCCAGCCCCGTGCGGTCAGCTCCTGCTCGAGCGTGGTGCCCAGGCCCGGAAGCACCGACAGGGACGCGAGTCCCACTGCCTGGCGAGGCGCGTGGTCGATGGCCAGCTCCTCGAGGTTCACCCCGGCGTGCCCCATGTCCACGAGCAGCCGTCCGAGCTCGCCGGGACGGTCCGGTACGAGCACGGTGACCACGTCGTAGGTCGCGTGCGAGCCTCCGTGCTTGCCGGGGATGCGACCCACTCCCGCGTTCCCGGCCGCGATCGCCCCGGCCAGCGACCCGTGCACACCCGCGGGCTCGGCCCCCGCCACCGCTGCGCGCTCCAGGGCTCCGATCACCTCGTCCAGGTCACGGCGGACCTCGCGCAGCACGGGTGCCACCGAGCCGGCGTTCGCGGCCAGGATCGACGTCCACAGTCCCGGCTCGCTCGCCGCTATCCGTGTGACGTCCCGCAGGCCCTGCCCGGCGAGCTCGAGCGCCGTCGCGGGCGCGTCCCGCAGCCGCGCGGCCACCAGGGAGGCCGCAACCTGCGGGAGGTGCGAGACGAGCGCGACCGCCGCGTCGTGCTCGGCCGCGTCGAGCATCACGGGCGTGGCGGCGACATCCACCGCCAACGCCCGGACCGCAAGCACCGACGCCGGCTCCGCGGACCCGGCGCACACCACCCACGGGCGTCCCGCGAACAGGTCCGGTCGCGCCGCCGTCGGACCGGACCGCTCCGCACCCGCCATCGGGTGCGACCCGACGTAGCGGCTCAGGTCGCCGCCCCCCGCGGCCACCTCCGCGGCGACCGGGGCCTTCACCGAGGCGACGTCCGTGACGACCGCGCCCGGGTGGGCCGCCAGCTCCGCGAGCACGACCTGCCCGGTCACGTCCGGCGGTGCGGCCACCACGACGAGCGCAGGCTCGGCCTCGTCGGCGCGCGGCAGCCTGCCCGCTCCGACGTCGCGCGAGAGCAGCACGGTGGTCCGGGACGGGTCCGCCAGGACCACGTCGACACCGCCGGCACGCAGGGCGAGCCCGACGCTGGTCCCCAGCAGCCCGGTGCCGACCACCCGCACCGGTCCCACCGTGGCCGCGGGGTGCTCGCCGGAGCCTGTCATCGGACGTCCTCGTGTCGCACGCTGCTCCTCCTCGCCGGCCAGCGAGCGTACCGGCTCACAGCCCGACGGCGGCCATCAGCGCCCCGAGCTCGGCACCCTCGACGGGCCGGGTGGCCCCCGGCTTGAGGTCGCCCAGGCGCACCGGGCCGATGCGGGTCCGTACGAGCCGGATCACGGGGTAGCCGACCGTGTCGAACATCCGGCGCACGACCCGGTTGCGTCCGGAGTGCAGCGCGACCTCCACGAGGCTGCGCTGCGACGTCGCGTCGAGCAGGCGGTACTCGTCCACGGCAGCGGGCCCGTCCTCGAGCTCGACGCCGCGACGCAGACGAACCCCGACGGCCGGCTTGACGCGCCCCTGGACGGTCACGACGTACGTCTTGGTCACCTCGTGCGACGGGTGCGCCAGCCGATGCGCCAGCTCGCCGTCGTTGGTGAGCAGCAGCAGCCCCTCGCTGTCGGCGTCCAGCCGGCCCACGTGGAACAGGCGACGGTCGGCGACCACCGAGGACAGATCCGGACGCCCGCTCGGGTCGTGCATCGTCGAGACGACGCCGGCGGGCTTGTGCAGGGCGATCGTCACCTTCTCGGTGTCGAGCTGGACGCGCAACCCATCCACGTGCAGCACGGCAGTGGCCGGGTCGACGCGCGTGCCCTGCTCACGCACCACCTCACCGTCCACCTGAACGCGGCCCGCCGCGATCAGAGCCTCGCACGCACGCCGCGAGCCGAGGCCGGCCTGCGCCAGGACCTTCTGAAGCCGCACACCGTCGTCGCTCACATCCCCGCCTCCGCGTCCAGGTCAAGGTGCGCCAGGTCCGGCAGGTAGGGGGCGAGCGGCGGCAGCTCGTCCAGGCTCGTCAACCCCATACGCTCCAGGAAGTACGCGGTCGTGACGTAGAGGACCGCCCCGGAGGGCTCGGTGCCCGCCTCCTGCACCAGTCCGCGTGCCGCGAGGGTACGCACCACCGAGTCCACGTTCACCCCACGTACCGCGGACACCTGGCCACGCGTCACGGGCTGGCGGTATGCGATGACCGCGAGGGTCTCCAGCGCAGCCTGGGTGAGCCGTGCCGTCTGCCCGTCGAGCACGAACCGACCCACGACGTCCGCATGGGCCGCCGCCGAGTAGAACCGCCACCCCCCCGCGACCTCGCGCAGCTCGAAGCCGCGCTCCTGGGCCCGGTACTCCTGGGCCAGCACCGCGAGGGTGTCCTCGACCTCGGCGGTCGGGACGCCCAACGCCGCGGCGAGCCGCACGGCGGCGATCGGCTCGTCGGCCACCATGAGCACGGCCTCGAGTGCCGCGCGCGCTCCACCCGGCAGGGCGGCGACGTCGAAGGCGAGCTCGTCCGGGGCGGCCGGCGGTCGTGCGTCGTCCACCGGACGGGACAGGTCCTCGTGATCGCTCAACGGTCCTCCTCGGCGGGCGCGGGCGCGGCGACCGCCTCGTCGTAGTCGTCGTTCACCCGGACGTCGCCTTCGGCCGCACCCGTCCATCGCACGGTCAGCTCGCCCAACGGGTCGACCTGCTCCAGACCGACCATCCCTTCCCGGAAGAGCTCCAACACACCCAGGAAGCGGGCAACCACCACCGGGGTGGAACCCGCGTCGGCCACCAGGGATCGGAAGGACGCCGACCCGGCGCGCCGCAGCCTGTCCACCAGCACGGCGGCCTGCTCGCGCACGCTCACGGTGGGGGCGTGCAGATGGCTCAGTGAGACGACGGGCACGGGTTTGGGCGCGAGGGCTGCCGCGGCCATCACCGCCAGCTGCTCCGGCCCGACGGCCAGCACCAGCTCGGGCAGCAGCGCGGCGAGGTGCGGCTCCAGCGAGACCGCCCGAGGCAGCTGACGCGACTGCGCGGTGTAGCGGGCGGCGAGATCCGCAGCGGCCTCCTTGAAGGCGCGGTACTGCAGCAGACGCGCGAACAGCAGGTCCCGCGCCTCAAGGAGCTCGAGGTCCTCACCGGCGTCCACCTCGCCGGGCAGCAACCGGGCGGCCTTGAGGTCGAGCAGCGTGGCAGCGACCACGAGGAACTCGCTGATCTGACTCAGCGGCCACGGCGCGTCGGACTCCTCAGCAGCCCGCACCGCTGCGATGAACTCGTCGGTGACCTGGGCGATCGCCACCTCCGTGATGTCGAGCTTGTGTCGGGCGATCAGCCCGAGCAGGAGGTCGAAGGGCCCGGAGAAGTTCTCCAGGTGCACCTCGAACGGACCTGGCCGGACGGGTACGCCGCCCGCGTCAGGCGGCATCGCCGCGGGCGACCAGCTCACGGGCCAGCTGGAGGTATGCCAGGGCCCCGGCGTGCGTCGGTGCGTAGCTGGTGATCGGTTCGGCCGCGACCGACGCGTCCGGGAACTTCACCGTGCGCCCGATGACGGTGTGCAGCAGCTGGTCCCCGAACGCCTCGTGCACCCGAGCCAGCACCTCGCGCGAGTGCAGCGTGCGCGAGTCGTGCATGGTCGCCAGGATTCCGTCGATCTGCAGCCGGGGGTTGAGGCGGTCGCGCACCTTCTCCACCGTCTCGATGAGCAGCGCCACCCCCCGCAGCGCGAAGAACTCGCACTCCAGCGGGATGAGGACACCGTGCGCGGCGGTCAGCGCGTTGACGGTCAGCAGACCCAAGGACGGCTGGCAGTCGATGAGGATGACGTCGTAGGAGTCCTCGGCCTCACGCAGCGCCCGGGACAGCACCGACTCGCGGGCCACCTCGCCGACCAGCTGCACCTCCGCGGCCGACAGGTCGATGTTGGCAGGCACCAGGTCCAGACCGGGCACACCGGTGGGCCGCGCGATCTCGGCGAGCGACGCGTTGCGCTCCATCACGAGGTTGTAGACCGTGCGGTCGAGCTCGTGCGGGTTGACGCCCAGCCCGACCGAGGCGGCACCTTGCGGGTCGAAATCCACCACGAGCACCTTGCGCCCGTACGCCGCCAGCGCCGCGCCCAGGTTGATGGTCGTCGTGGTCTTGCCGACGCCACCCTTCTGGTTGCACAGCGCGATGATCCGTGCCGGACCCGTGGTGGCCAGCGGTGCCGGCTCGCCGAACTCCGGCATCGGGCGCCCGACCAGGTCGGTGGCAGCGTGCTCGGTGTCCTGGCTCGTCACGCGCCCGAGGTTACCCCAGCGGGGCCGTCCGTCAGCGGTGCCTCACCGGGCTCATCCGATGGCGCGGGGGTGCGCGGCGACGTAGACCTCGCGAAGGGTCTCGGGGGTGACCTGGGTGTAGATCTGGGTGGTCGTCACGGACGCGTGTCCCAGCAGCTCCTGGACCACGCGGACGTCCGCTCCCCCGGCCAGCAGGTGGGTGGCGAAGGAGTGCCGAAGGGTGTGCGGTGACACGGCGACCGTGAGCCCGGCGCGTCCCGCGGCGCTGCGCAGCACCGCCCAGGCGGACTGCCGGCTGAGCCGGCGCCCGAGCGTGTTGCAGAACAGCGCGGGCGTGCCACGGCCGCGCGAGGCGAGGGCCGGGCGGGCCCGCACCAGGTAGGCCTGCACGGCATCGACCGCGTAGGACCCGACCGGGACGACCCGCTGCTTGTCCCCCTTGCCGCGCAGCAGCACCTGGCAGGTCTCCAGGTCGAGGTCGTCCACGTCCAGCCCGACGACCTCGCTGATGCGCGCGCCGGTCGAGTAGAGCAGCTCGAGAAGGGCGCGGTCGCGCACAGGGACGGGCCCGTCCCCCTGCCCCGCGGCGTCCAGCAGCGCACCCACCTGCTCGATGCGCAGCGCCTTGGGGAGCCGGCGTGGCCGGCTCGGCGGCTTCACGGACGCCGCTGGGTCGCCGGGCGTCCAGCCCTCCACGGCCGCGAACCGGTGCCAGCCCCGGACCGCCGCGACCATGCGCGCGGTGGACGACGCGGCCAGCGCAGGACGTCCGTCAGACCCGGTCCGCACGGCCAGGACGTAGTCACGCACGTCCGGGGCCGTCACGTCGGCGAGATCGTCGCGGCCGTGCTCCGTCAGGAAGGCGCAGTAGCGGGCCAGGTCCCGTCGATAGGCGGCCACGGTGTGCGCGGCGAGGCCGCGCTCGACGGCGAGGTGGTCGAGGAACGCCGTCGCCGCCGGTGTCAGGCCGTCCGCGCCCGCCACCTCACACCGGCAGGAACGGGTCGACCGCCACTGCGACGAACAGCAGCGTCAGGTACGTGATCGAGTGGTGGAACACCCGCATCTCCCCGAGCTTGGCCCGCCCGGGCCGTCGCGCCCGCACCCACAGCGCCACGACGTGCCCGCCGAACCACGCCCCGAGCGCGCCGGCGGCCAGTGCGTAGACCCAGCTCATCCCGGCCAGCGGCACGAGTGCGAGGGACGCCGCCACCATCGCGACGGTGTAGCCCATCATCTCGACCGCCACCCGGACGTCGCCCGCGACGACGGGCAGCATCGGCACCCCGGCGGTGGCGTAGTCGCGGCGGAACTTCATCGACAACGGCCAGTAGTGCGGCGGGGTCCAGAAGAACACCACCGCGAACAGCGCCACGGGCGCCCACGCCACGGATCCGGTGACCGCGGACCAGCCGATCAGCACGGGCATGCACCCCGCCACACCGCCCCACACGATGTTCTGCGGCGTCCGGCGCTTGAGCAGCATCGTGTAGCCCACGACGTAGAGCAGGATCGCGGCCAGTGCCAGCACGGCAGAGACCACGTTGACCAGCAGCGCGAACCACGCGACCGCCGCGGCCCCGAGGACGAGTCCGAAGATCACACCGGCTCGCGGGCTGATCTCCCCGGTCACCAACGGCCGACGCCGGGTGCGGTTCATCACGCTGTCGATGTCCCGGTCGAGCACGCAGTTCAGGGTGTTCGCCGAGCCGGCCGCCGCGGTGCCACCGACCAGGGTCGCGAGCACGAGCGTCAGGGACGGCAGCCCGCGGGCGGCCAGGACCATCGTCGGCACGGTGGTGACGAGCAGGAGCTCGATGATGCGGGGCTTGGTCAGCGCGACGTACGCCCCGAGGGTGCGGCCGACCCGCGCCAGCCGGTCCCGCGACGTGTCGCGCGCCACCGCGGCGGGACCCTCGACGACCGCTGAGGGATCCGTCGTCACGCTGCGCACTGTGGGCAGACTCCGTTCACCGTCCGATGGATGTGCCGGGTCCTAGGCCTCCGGCGCATGCCCATGGTAGGCGACAGGGCGGCGGGCGCCCAGGCGAACGGGGCTGCGCCCCCGCCGCCGCCGGCCGCGGGCCCGCGCGCAGGTCCACGACGGCGATAGGCTCGGCCCGGGCGCCACCGACGGCGTACCGGCGTGCCTGCGACGCGCCCCGTGCGGGCCGCCTGCCCTCGCTCCCACGGCCTGGCCGGGCCGGGAAGGAACGTGCTGACGTGAACACCCCCCTCGAGTGGACCGACCTGGACCGTCGCGCGGTCGACACCGTGCGTGTCCTGGCTGCCGACGCTGTGGAGAAGGTGGGCAACGGCCACCCAGGGACCGCGATCAGCCTGGCGCCGCTCGCCTACCTCCTCTACCAGCGGGTGATGCGCCATGACCCGAGCGACCCGGAGTGGCTGGGCCGTGACCGGTTCATCCTCTCCGCGGGCCACTCGAGCCTGACGCAGTACATCCAGCTCTACATGTCCGGCTACGGCCTGGAGCTCTCCGACCTCGAAGCGCTGCGCACCTGGGGGTCGAAGACCCCCGGCCACCCGGAGTACGGCCACACCCGCGGGATCGAGATCAGCACCGGCCCCTTGGGGCAGGGGATCGCGAGCTCGGTCGGGTTCGCGATCGCGTCGCGCCGGGAGCGCGGGCTGCTCGACCCCGACGCCGCACCCGGCACGAGCCCCTTCGACCACCACGTGTACGTGATCGCCTCGGACGGTGACCTCGAGGAGGGCGTGAGCTCCGAGGCGTCCTCGATCGCCGGTACCCAGCAGCTGGGCAACCTCATCGTGATCTGGGACGACAACAAGATCTCGATCGAGGGCCACACCGATGTCGCGTTCAACGAGGACGTGCTGGGCCGGTACGAGGCCTACGGCTGGCACACCCAGTCCGTCGACTGGACGCACGGCGGCACCGAGTACCGCGAGGACGTCGAGGAGCTGCTCACCGCGATCGAGCAGGCCAAGGCCGTGACCGACAAGCCGTCGTTCATCCGGCTGCGCACGATCATCGCCTGGCCGGCTCCGACCAAGCAGGACACCCACGGCGCCCACGGCTCGAAGCTCGGCGCCGAGGAGGTCGCCGGGCTCAAGAAGGTCCTCGGCTTCGACCCGGAGGCCACCTTCGAGGTCTCCCCCGAGGTGATCACGCACACCCGTGCGGTCGTCCGTCGCGGTGGCGCAGCGCGTGCCGAGTGGGACGAGGCCTACCGTGCGTGGCGCGAGGCGAACCCGCAGCGTGCAGCCCTGCTGGACCGGCTGCGCGCCAAGCAGCTCCCCGAGGGGTGGACCGACGCTCTGCCGACCTTCGAGGCCGGCCAGTCGATGGCGACCCGCGCGGCGTCGGGCAACGTGCTGTCCGCGCTGGCACCCGTGCTGCCCGAGCTGTGGGGTGGCTCCGCCGACCTCGCTGGCTCGAACAACACGACCATGAAGGGCGAGCCGTCGTTCCTGCCGCCACAGCACTCCACCGAGGAGTTCTCGGGCTCCTGGTACGGCCGGACCCTGCACTTCGGCATCCGGGAGCACGCCATGGGGGCGATCCTCAACGGGATCGTGCTGCACGGCTTGACCCGGCCCTACGGCGGGACGTTCTTCACGTTCAGTGACTACATGCGGGCGTCCGTGCGCCTGGCCGCGCTGATGGGTATCCCGTCGACCTTCGTGTGGACCCACGACTCGATCGGTCTGGGCGAGGACGGTCCGACGCACCAGCCGGTCGAGCACCTCGCCGCCGTGCGCGCGATCCCCGGTCTCGACGTGGTGCGGCCGGCCGACGCCAACGAGACCGCGGCGGCCTGGCGCGTGATCCTGGAGAACACCGACAACCCCGCCGGCCTGGTCCTCACCCGACAGAACGTGCCGACGTTCCCGCGCGGCGAGGACGGCTTCGCGACCACCGACGGTGTGGCCAAGGGCGCCTACGTCCTGCTCGAGGCCGGAACCGGGTCGCCGGACGTCATCCTCATCGCGACGGGCTCCGAGGTCCAGATCGCCGTGGAGGCGCGGACACACCTGGAAGAGGCCGGGATCGCGACCCGGGTCGTCTCAGCTCCGTGTCTCGAGTGGTTCGATCGGCAGGATCGTGCCTACCGTGATCAGGTGCTGCCCCCGTCGGTGCGCGCCAGGGTCTCTGTCGAGGCCGGGATCGCCATGCCGTGGGCCCGTCTGGTCGGCGACGCCGGCCGCTCGATCTCACTCGAGCACTACGGGGCCTCGGCGGACTACGGGACCCTCTACCGGGAGTTCGGGCTCACCGCGGAGGCCGTGGTCAACGCGGCCCGCGAGTCCCTGACCGCGGCAGGGTCCACCGACGTCCCGGGCAGCGCCGCGGTGCCGACAGAGAGCGGCGCCGGGGACCGCTGACGGACGGGCGCACGACGCCCGCCCCAGGAGGGAGTGCGTCATGACGCTGCCCGTACCCATCGACACCCCACGTGCGCTCGTCGACCTCGCGGAGGCCGGGGTCGCGGTGTGGCTCGACGACCTGTCACGGCCCCTGGTGCGTCAGGGCGGCCTCGCCGACCTGGTGCGCACCAGGGGCGTGATCGGGGTCACGTCCAACCCCTCGATCTTCGCGACGTCCGTCGCCGGGACGGACGCCTACACCCCGCAGCTCGCACAGCTGGCCAACGCCGGCCGGGACGCCGAGGCGGCCGTGCGAACCCTGACCACGGACGACGTGCGCGATGCCTGCGACGTGCTTGCCGAGGTGTACGCCTCGACGGACGGCGTCGACGGGCGCGTCTCGATCGAGGTCGACCCCCGGCTCGCGCACGACACGGAGGCCACCGTCGCGCAGGCCAGGGAGCTCTGGGACACCGTCGACCGGCCCAACCTGTTCATCAAGATCCCGGCCACCGTCGAGGGCCTGCCGGCGATCACCCGCACCCTCGCCGCGGGCATCAGCGTCAACGTCACGCTGATCTTCTCCCTCGAGCGCTACCGCGAGGTGATCGAGGCCCACCTCGACGGCCTCGCCCAGGCGAAGGCTGCCGGGCATGACCTGTCCAGGCTCGCGTCGGTCGCCTCCTTCTTCGTCTCCCGGGTCGACACCGCGGTGGACGGCCGCCTGGAGGAGATCGGTGGGGACGCCGCCGAGGCGCTGCTCGGCACAGCGGCGATCGCCAACGCGCGACTCGCGTACCGGTTGTGGGAGCAGTACCAGGACGATCCCCGCTGGACCGAGCTCGCCGCCGCGGGGGCGCTGACCCAGCGGCCGCTGTGGGCGTCCACGAGCGTGAAGAACCCGGCCTACCCCGACACCCGCTACGTCGACGAGCTGGTCGCTCCGCACACCGTCAACACCATGCCGGGCAGCACCCTGGAGCAGGTCGGCGACCACGGCCAGGTGACGGGTGACACCGCACGGGCGTTCGACGACGCCGACCGGGTCATGGCGTCCCTGGCGGACGTCGGGGTGGACATGGCCGAGGTCACCGACGAGCTCGAGGCCCAGGGCGTGCAGAAGTTCATCGACAGCTGGCAGGACCTGCTCGGCACGGTCGACGAGGCCCTGAAGGCGCACCGGTGAGCCGGGCGGTGACGGCGGAGCGCAACCCGCTCCGTGACGTCCGCGACCGTCGGCTGCCCCGCATCGCCGGCCCCTGCGGCCTGGTGATCTTCGGCGTCACCGGCGACCTCGCCCGTAAGAAGCTCATGCCGGCCGTGTACGACCTGGCCAACCGCGGCCTGCTCCCCCCGGGGTTCGCGCTGACCGGGTTCGCCCGGCGGGACTGGGAGGACCAGGACTTCGCACAGGTCGTGCACGACGCCGTGCGTGAGCACGCGCGCACGCCGTTCCGCGAGGACACCTGGCGGCAGCTCGCCGAGGGGATCCGCTTCGTCCAGGGCGAGTTCTCCGACGACGACGCCTTCGACCGGCTCAGTGCCACGGTGGCGGAGCTCGACGCGGACCAGGGCACCAACGGCAACCACGCCTTCTATCTGTCCGTGCCGCCCAAGGCCTTCCCGCTGGTCCTCGAGCAGCTCTCCCGGTCCGGGCTCGCGGCGCAGGAGAACGGGGCGTGGCGGCGGGTCGTCATCGAGAAGCCCTTCGGTCACGACCTGGCGTCCTCGCGCGAGCTCAACGACGTGGTGTCCCAGGTGTTCGCCCCCGAGGCGGTCTTCCGCATCGACCACTACCTGGGCAAGGAGACCGTCCAGAACCTGCTGGCGCTGCGGTTCGCCAACCAGCTGTTCGAGCCGATCTGGAACTCCAACTACGTCGACCACGTGCAGATCACGATGGCCGAGGACATCGGCATCGCGGGCCGCGCGGGGTACTACGACGGGATCGGCGCGGCGCGGGACGTGATCCAGAACCACCTCCTCCAGCTCCTCGCCCTGACGGCGATGGAGGAGCCGGTCTCCTTCGACGCCCAGGACCTGCGCGCCGAGAAGGAGAAGGTGCTCTCAGCCGTGCGCCTGCCCAAGGACCTGGGGCGGCACACCGCGCGCGGAAGGTACGCCGCAGGATGGCAGGGCGGCGAACGCGTGGTCGGCTACCTGGACGAGGCCGGTGTGGCGCCCAGCTCGACCACGGAGACCTTCGCCGCGGTCCGGCTCGACATCGACACCCGCCGCTGGGCCGGCGTGCCCTTCTACCTGCGGACCGGCAAGCGCCTGGGCCGTCGGGTCACCGAGGTCGCGGTCGTGTTCAAGCGCGCGCCGCACCTGCCGTTCGAGTCGACCGCCACCGAGGAGCTGGGCAAGAACGCGCTGGTGATCCGGGTGCAGCCGGACGAGGGCGTGACGTTGCGGTTCGGCTCCAAGGTTCCGGGCACCTCCATGGAGGTCCGGGACGTCACGATGGACTTCGGCTACGGCCACGCCTTCACCGAGTCGTCCCCCGAGGCCTATGAACGCCTCATCCTGGACGTGCTGCTGGGTGATCCGCCGCTCTTCCCCCGGCAGCAGGAGGTCGAGCTCTCCTGGCAGATCCTCGACCCCATCATCAACTACTGGTCCCGGCACGGGGCGCCGGAGTCCTACCCGTCCGGCTCGTGGGGACCGCCGTCCGCCGACGCGATGATGGCCCGCGACGGGCGCGCCTGGCGACGGCCGTGAGGAGGAACCGATGATCATCGAGTTGCCTGACACCACCACGGGTGCCGTGGCGAGGGCGCTGGTCCAGGTGCGCGACGAAGGGGGCGCCGTGGCGCTGGGCCGCGTCCTGACGCTCGTCGTCGACGCCGCCGACGGCGATCCCGAGCCTGCGATCGAGGCGGCGAACGTCGCCAGCCGCGAGCACCCCTGCCGCATCGTCGTGGTGTGCCGCTGCGGGAGCACCGGCGACCAGCTCGACGCCCAGATCCGCGTCGGCGGGGACGCCGGAGCCAGCGAGGTCATCGTCCTGCGAGCCGGACCCGAGCTCCTGGGCCATGCCGACACCCTCATCACGCCGCTGATGCTCCCCGACGCCCCGATCGTCGCCTGGTGGCCGTACGAGGTCCCCGAAGAGCCGTCGTCGGACCCGATCGGGGTGATGGCCGGCCGACGGATCTCCGACTCCCTCGCCTGTGCGAACCCGCTGGACAGCCTGCGCGGACTGCGTGCGGCCTACGCCGAGGGCGACACCGATCTGGCGTGGACGCGACTGACGGTGTGGCGTGGACTGCTCGCGGCCGCGCTGGACCAGCCACCGTACGAACGCGTCTCCCGGGCCGTCGTGGCGGGCAACGACGTGCACCCCTCGGTGCCGCTGCTCGCCGCCTGGCTGGCGCAGGCGCTGCGCTGCCCGGTGGACCTGGAGCTCTCGGCCGACGCCCAGGGTGTGACCTCCGTGCGGCTGGATCGCGAGTCCGGACCGATCGTGCTGGACCGCCCCGATGCCCGTGTCGCGACCCTGCACCAACCGGGGCAGCCCGACCGGCACATCGCCATGCCCCTGCGCACCCTCACCGAGTGCCTGGCGGAGGAGCTGCGCCGGATGGACCCCGACGAGGTGTACGGCGAAGTCCTCCGCGACGGCCTGGCCCGGGTGGGTGTGGCATGACCGGCGGCGTGGTGGTCCATCCCGACGCCGACGCCGTCGCCCGAGCGACGGCCGCCCGGCTCCTGCTGCACCTGCTCGACACCCAGTCGGTGCGCCGACCCGCCCACGTGTCGCTGACCGGCGGCGGGGTGGGCATCGCCACCCTGGCGGCCGTCGCGGCCTCACCGCTGCGCGATGCCGTGGACTGGTCCGGGGTGCACCTGTGGTGGGGCGACGAGCGCTTCCTGCCGGCCGGGCACGAGGAGCGCAACGACACCGGTGCGCGCACCGCCCTGCTCGACGACCTGCCGATCCCCGCCGAGCAGGTGCACACCGTGGCAGGTCCGGACGAGGTCGCCGACGCGGAGACGGCCGCCGCTCGTTACGCCGACGAGCTCGCCCGGTTCGCGTCGCCGGGATCGGCGTCCCCGGTGTTCGACGTGATGCTCCTGGGGATCGGGCCGGACGGCCACGTCGCCTCGCTGTTCCCGCACCAGGCCACGCTCGACGTCACCGACCGCACCGTGGTCGGCGTGCACGACTCCCCCAAGCCCCCGCCGGACCGGGTCTCTCTGACGCTTCCGGCGCTCAACCACGCCACGGAGACGTGGGTGGTCGCCGCCGGCGAGCAGAAGGCGGACGCGGTGCGCCGGGCCCTCGCCGGGGACGACTGGCACGCGACCCCGGCCGCGGCCCTTCAGGCACGGGTCCGGACGCTCTGGCTGGTCGACCTGGCCGCCGCCGGCTCCGCGGGCTGACGTCGGCCGGTCGGGCGCCGCCCGGCCGGTCAGGAGTGCAGGCCGGCGAGCCAGCCGTACCAGGCGCCGAGACCTTCGCCGGTGCGTGCCGACACCGGCAGCACCCGCACCCCCGGTCGCAGCGCACGGGCATGCCGCATCAGCGCGTGGACGTCAAAGTCGACGTAGGGCAGGAGATCGATCTTGTTCAGTACGACGAGGTCCGCGGCGGA
The DNA here is from genome assembly GCF_030586465.1 of Actinotalea lenta. Lineage (GTDB taxonomy): Bacteria > Actinomycetota > Actinomycetes > Actinomycetales > Cellulomonadaceae > Actinotalea > Actinotalea lenta. Next base: position 2,248,086 of record NZ_JAUQYP010000001.1, on the reverse strand, counting down.
GAACATGTGCGGGTACTTCAGCGGCTTGTCGTCGCCCTCGGTGACGGAGATCACCACGACCCGCGCCCGCTCACCAAGGTCGAACAGCGCCGGGCACACGAGGTTCCCGACATTCTCCACCATGACCAGCGAACCCGGCTCTGGGGCCAGCGAGTCCAGGGCTGCGCTGAACATCTCCGCGTCCAGGTGGCAACCTGCCCCGGTGTTGACCTGCACGGCGCGCGCACCGGCGGCGCGGATCCGTTCGGCGTCCAGCAGCGTCTCCTGGTCGCCCTCGACCACGACGACCGGACGGTCGGTGGCCTCCCGGATGGTGCGCTCGAGGAGCGTGGTCTTGCCCGAGCCCGGCGAGCTCATGAGGTTGACCGCGACCAGGTCGCGGGCCGCCAGCCAGGCGCGCGTCTCCGCAGCCAACGCGTCATTCTTGCCCAGGACGTCCAGCTCGAGCTCGACCGTGGTGGAGCCGGTGCGCGGGTGCTCGTGGGTCTCGTCCGGCTGGGCGACGTCCACGGGAGTCGCCTCGTGCGTGTGGACGGTGAGACCACCGTCGTGGCTGTGTGCCTCACCGGACTGGTGGGTGTGCGTCACCCCGTCGTGCGTGTGCGTGACCGCACCGCTGCCCGGGTCCACGACCCGGACATCCGTCGCACCGCACCCGCAGGTGTCGCACACCTAGACCACCTCCACCGACGTGACCACCAGCGACCGGCCGGCCACCACCTCCGCATCCGTGCTCCCGCACGGGCACCGGGGCAGCAGGTCCGGCATGTCGAACTCGTTCCCGCAGGTCCGGCACCGGCCTCGTCCCGGTTCGTCAGTGACCTCGAGCCACGCTCCCTCGAGCGTCGTGCCCTGGGTGGCGAGGTCAAAGCAGAACCGGACCGCGTCGGGGACGATCCCCGCGAGGACGCCGATCCGCAGCCGCACGCCTGTCACCGTCCGGCCTTCGGTGTGCTCCACCACGGTCCGGACGACGTCCTGGGTGATCGACAACTCGTGCATCAGCGTCCTCCGCGCCAGCCTAACCAGCGGCCGGGACGCCGACCCGGGACCTCAGCCGGGGACGGTCGGCTCAGCCCCCGCGGCGGGCGCGCAGCGCAGCCAGCGCCTCGTCGAGGATGGCGGCGCCGTCCTCGTCCGAGCGCCGTTCCTTCACGTAGGCCAGGTGCGTCTTGTACGGCTCGTTGCGGGCCGGCGCCGGAGGGTTCTCGCGGTCCTGACCGGCCGGGAAGCCGCACCGGGGGCAGTCCCAGGTCTCCGGGATGTCGATCCCGGCCTCCTCGGAGAAGCTGGGTCGGGTCTCGTGCCCGTTCGCGCACCAGAACGACACCCACACGCGGGGGGCCGAGTCACCACGCTCCGCCTCACCCATCGGACCGGCACCCACCCGGGAACCTCGGATCGCGCTACCGCTCGCCATTACCTGAACCTTCCTCAGCCGCTGACACGCTGGATGAGACCGAGCAGGATCACCACGGCCGTCCAGACCAGCACCAGGCCGACCGTGATCCTGTTGAGGTTGCGCTCGGCGACCCCGGAGCTCCCGGCGCTGCTCGAGATCCCCCCGCCGAACATGTCCGACAGGCCGCCGCCCTTGCCCTTGTGGAGCAGGACCAGCACGACCACGAGGAAGCTCGTCAGGACCAGCAGGACCTGGAGGATGATGCGCAGCGCGTCCATGTGTACGTCTCTCGTTCGGGTCGGGCACCGTGCAGCGGCGCCCGGTCAAGGATAGGCGACGCGGGCCCGGACGACCGAACCCGCGTCGGTCGCGCTGCGGGCCCGGCCGTGGCCGGGCCCGCAGCGCGATCAGCGATCGCTCACGCACCCACCTGGTGCGACTGGAACCGCACGATCTTCGCGAACTCCTCGGCGTCCAGGCTCGCACCGCCGACGAGGGCCCCGTCCACGTCGGGCTTGGCCATGATCGCAGCGACGTTGCCGGACTTCACGGACCCGCCGTACAGCACCCGCACGGCGTCGGCCGTGGACTGGTCGTACAGTTCCGCGATCCGCGCGCGGATCGCGCCACACAGCTCCTGCGCGTCGTCAGGTGTGGCCACCTCCCCGGTGCCGATGGCCCACACGGGCTCGTAGGCGATGACGAGGCCGGCGACCTGCTCGGCGGTCAGTCCCTGCAGGCCACCGTCGAGCTGGGCCAGGGTGTGGGACACGTGGTTGCCCGCCTTGCGGACCTCGAGCTCCTCACCCACGCACAGGATAGGCACCAGGTCGTGGGCCAAGGCGTTCTTCACCTTGGCGTTCGTCACGGCCTCGTCCTCGCCGTGGTACTGCCGACGCTCCGAGTGGCCCACGGCAACGTAGGTGCAGCCGAGCTTGGCCAGGAACACCGGGGAGATCTCGCCGGTGTAGGCGCCCGCGGTGTGCATCGACAGGTCCTGGCCGCCGTAGCGGATGTCGAGCTTGTCGGCGTCGACCAGGGTCTGCACGGATCGCAGGTCGGTGAAGGGCGGCAGCACCGCGACCTCGACCTGACTGTAGTCGTGCTTGGCGTCCTTGAGCGTCCAGGCGAGCTTCTGGACCAGATGGGTGGCCTCGTGGTGGTCGAGGTTCATCTTCCAGTTGCCCGCCATGAGCGGAGTGCGTGCCATCAGTCCTCCAGAACTGCGATGCCGGGAAGGGTCTTGCCCTCGAGCAGCTCGAGGGACGCCCCGCCGCCGGTCGAGATGTGGCCGAAGCCGTCCTCGTCGAAGCCGAGGAGCCGCACCGCCGCGGCGGAGTCGCCGCCGCCGACGATCGAGAAGCCCTCGGTGTCGACCAGGGCCTGAGCCACGGCCTTGGTGCCAGCCGCGAACGCCGGGAACTCGAAGACGCCCATCGGGCCGTTCCAGGCGATCGTCCTGGCGCCCCTGATCGCGTCGGCGAACAGCTCGGCCGACCTCCGGCCGATGTCCAGGCCCATCTTGTCCGCAGGGATCGCGTCGATCGCGACGGTCTCGTGCGGGGCGTCCGCGGCGAACGAGTCCGCCGCGACGATGTCGACCGGGAGGACGATCTTGTCCCCGGCCTCGGTCAGGTAGCCCTTGACGGTGTCCACCTGGTCGGCCTCGAGCAGCGACGACCCGACCTCGTGGCCCTGGGCGGCCAGGAACGTGTAGACCATGCCGCCCCCGATGAGCAGGGTGTCGGCCTTGGTCAGCAGGTTCGCGATCACGCCCAGCTTGTCGGAGACCTTCGCGCCGCCAAGCACCACGACGTACGGCCGCTCGGGGTTCTCGGTCGCCCGGCGCAGCGCCTGGACCTCGGTCAGGACCAGCTGGCCCGCGGCGTGCGGGAGACGCAGGGCCACGTCGTAGACGGACGCCTGCTTGCGGTGCACCACACCGAACCCGTCGGACACGAAGGCGTCGGCCAGCGCGGCGAGCTCGTCGGCCAGCGCCCCGCGCTCGGCCTCGTCCTTGGACGTCTCACGCGCGTCGAACCGGATGTTCTCGAGCAGGGCGATCTCGCCGTCCGCGAGGGCGGCGACGGTCGCCCGGGCGGACTCGCCGACCACGTCCTGCGCGAGCGCCACCGGCTTGCCCAGCAGCTCGCCGAGCCGGGTCGCGACGGGCGCCAGCGAGTACTTGGGGTCGGGCTCGCCCTTCGGCCGACCCAGGTGCGCCGTGACGATCACGCGGGCGCCCGCATCGAGAAGAGCCGTGAGGGTGGGCAGCGCGGCGCGGATGCGGCCGTCGTCGGTGATGGTGGTGCCGTCGAGCGGCACGTTGAAGTCGGAACGGACGAGCACGCGCTTGCCGCGCAGGTCGCCCAGGTCCTCGATGGTCTTCATGGCTGAGTCCTCGGGTCGAGATGGATCAGGGGGTGACACGACGACGTCCGCGTGCCCGGACGACGGGGTCGCCGGTCACGCGGACGTCGGTCATGAGCGGATGCTCGGGACGATCAGAGGCGCTCGCCCACGTACGAGGTCAGGGCGACCAGGCTGTTGGAGTAACCCCACTCGTTGTCGTACCAGGAGACGACCTTCACCTGGTCGCCGATCACCTTGGTCAGGCCCGCGTCGAAGATGCTCTGGTGCGGGTTGGTGACGATGTCGGTCGACACGATCGGCTCGTCCACGTACTCCAGGACGCCCTTGAGCGGCCCCTCGGCGGCAGCCTTGACCGCGGCGTTGACCTCCTCCACCGTGACCTCCTTGGAGGCGGTGAAGGTCAGGTCCGTGGCCGAACCGGTGATGACCGGCACGCGCAGCGCGTACCCGTCCAGCTTGCCCTTGAGCTCGGGGAGCACGAGGGCGACGGCCTTGGCGGCACCGGTCGTGGTCGGGACGATGTTCTGCGCGGCGGCGCGGGCGCGACGCAGGTCGCGGTGCGGGCCGTCCTGCAGGTTCTGGTCCCCGGTGTAGGCGTGGATCGTGGTCATGAGGCCACGCTCGATGCCGATCGCGTCGTTGACGGCCTTCGCCAGCGGCGCGAGGCAGTTCGTCGTGCACGACGCGTTCGAGATGATGTGGTGCGACGCGGCGTCGTACTGCGTGTGGTTGACACCCATCACGAAGGTGGCGTCCTCGTTCTTCGCGGGAGCGGAGATGATGACCTTCTTCGCGCCACCGTCGATGTGCGCCTTGGCCTTGGTGGCGTCCGTGAAGAAGCCGGTCGACTCGATGACGATGTCGGCACCCAGCTCGGCCCACGGCAGGGCCGAGGGGTCGCGCTCGGCGAGCACCCGGATCTTCTTGCCGTCGACGACGATGTTCTCGTCGTCGTAGTCCACGCTCAGCGGGAACCGGCCCAGCACGGTGTCGTACTTCAGCAGGTGGGCGAGGGTCTTGTTGTCGGTGAGGTCGTTGACGCCGACGACCTCGATGTCGGCGCCGGACGCCACGATCGCCCGGTAGTAGTTGCGGCCGATGCGGCCGAAGCCGTTGATGCCGACGCGGATGGTCACTGTGCCTCCTCGGAGCGCGCCGGGGGCCGGCACGCGGCTGGATCGTGAACGGGTTGCGTACGGCGCTGTACGCGCCTGGCATCGTCGTCCTGAGAGTGCCAGTGAGACTCAGGTTACACGGCGGACACACTCCCGCTAGGACGTTCGTCCAGCAGGCGAGCCGCCGTCTCGGGCGTGCGGCCGCGGGCCCCGGAAGCCAGGTCCTAGACGTCCAGCATGTCGGGGGTCAGACCGGCCTCGGTGTCCGGGATCCCGAGCTCCTGGGCGCGCTTGTCCGCCGTCGCCAGCAGGCGCCGGATCCGCCCGGCGACCGCGTCCTTGGTCAGCGGGGGGTCGGCCAGCTGGCCCAGCTCCTCGAGCGACGCCTGCTTGTGCTCGAGCCGCAGCGTGCCGGCTTCGCGCAGGTGGTCCGGGACGTCCTCGCCGAGGATCTCGAACGCGCGCTGCACCCGAGCACCCGCGGCCACGGCGGCGCGAGCCGAACGGCGCAGGTTCGCGTCGTCGAAGTTCGCCAGCCGGTTCGCCGTGCCCCGCACCTCCCGGCGCATCCGACGCTCCTCCCACACCAGGCGGGCGTCGTGCGCACCGAGGCGGGTCAGCATCGCACCGATCGCGTCGCCGTCGCGCAGCACCACGCGGTCCACCCCGCGCACCTCACGCGCCTTCGCCCCGATGCCCAGCCGCCGGGCTGCCCCCACGAGCGCGAGGGCGGCCTCGGGGCCCGGGCAGGTGACCTCGAGCGCGGCCGAGCGTCCTGGCTCGGTCAGCGACCCGTGCGCGAGGAACGCGCCCCGCCACGCCGCTTCCGCCTCTCCGACACCCGCACTGACCACCTGCGGCGGAAGGCCACGCACGGGACGTCCGCGGGCGTCGAGCAGACCGGTCTGGCGGGCCAGCGACTCACCGTCCCGCACCACACGGACCACGTATCGCGTGCCCTTGCGCAGGCCCCCGCCCGACACCACGACCACGTCGCTCGTGTGGCCGTAGACCTCGGAGATGAACTGCCGCAGGCGTCGCGCCGCGATACCCGTGTCCAGCTCCGCCTCGATGACGATGCGCCCCGAGATGATGTGCAGGCCGCCCGCGAAGCGCAGCGTCGAGGAGACCTCCGCCCTGCGCCACGACGTCTTGTCGACCGGCAACCGGGCGAGCTCGTCCTTCACCTGTGCCGTCAGCGCCATGGGGGTCATCCTGCCATCCCCCGGCCGGTGCCCAGGTCGCCCCAGAAGCCCTCGAACGCATCGCGGTAGGCCCCCGCCAGGCGGAGCCCGTCGTGCCGTGCGGTCCCGTCCCCGACCCCGACCTGCCGCAGCATCAACCGCGCTCCCATCGACTCGGCCTGCGCGGCCAGCTCGTCCAGATGGATCACCGCGCCCGGGTCCGCGACCACCACGTCCACCCGCAGGTCGGGCGCGTGCTCGGCCAGGGCCCGCAGGTGCTCCAGGTTGGTCATGGCGGTCGGCTCGTCCGGGCGCAGGTTGAGGGTCACGCATCGCCTGGCCGCGGTCCGGTGCAGCGCCGCGCTCAGCTCCGGGACCAGCACGTGCGGCAGGACCGACGTGAACCACGACCCCGGACCGAGCACCACCCAGTCCGCCTCGTCGACGGCCTGGACGGCCTCCTCGCACGCGGCCGCTCCAGCTGGGGTGAGTCGCACCTCCGCGACCCGGCCGGGTGTGACGGCGACGCGGCTCTGACCGACCACGGTCCTGAGCCGGCCGTCCACCTCGATGTCGGCCTCGATCGCGAGCGGAGTGCACGACATCGGCAGCACCCGGCCGCGGGCGCCGAGCAGCCGACCCACCCAGTCCAGCCCCGCGACGGGGTCGCCGAGCAGCTCCCACAGCGCCGCGATCAGGAGGTTGCCCACGGCGTGCCGGTCCAGCGGGCCCTCGGTGCTGAACCGGTGCTGCAGCACGTCGCGCCACGTACGGCCCCACTCGGAGTCGTCGCACAGCGCGGACAGCGCCATCCGCAGGTCGCCCGGCGGCAGGATGTCGAGCTCCTCGCGTAGGCGACCGGACGAGCCGCCGTCGTCCGCGACCGTGACGACAGCGGTCAGTCTCGAGGTCATGAGACGCAGCGCGGACAGGCTCGCCGCTAGCCCGTGCCCGCCCCCCAGGGCGACCACGGCGGGCGAACGTCCTGCGTTCTGGCGCTCGGCTACCTCACTCACGCCCGAGGTCCCGATGGGTGACCACGACACGCGACCCCTGCTCCCGCAGGGCGGCCGCGATCGCCTCGGCGATCGCCACCGAGCGATGCTTGCCGCCGGTGCACCCGATCGCCACCGTTGCGTAGCGCTTGTCCTCGTTGGCGTACCCGGCGAGCACGGGCTCGAGGGCCTCCACGTACCGATCCACGAACAGCCGCGCCCCGGGCAGGCCCAGCACGTAGTCGCGCACCGGGACGTCACGGCCGGTCAGGTGCCGCAGCTCGGTGATCCAGTACGGGTTGGCGAGGAAGCGGACGTCCGCGACGTGATCGGCATCCATCGGCAGCCCGTACTTGAAGCCGAACGAGACCACGTTGACGCGCATGTCCTGCTCCTGGCCACCCGCGACCGCCAGCGTGATCTCCCTGGCCAGGTCGTGCACGTTGAGCTCGGTGGTGTCGATCACGACGTCCGCCCGGTCGCGTACCCCATGCAGCATCTCCCGCTCCTCCGCGATCCCGTCGAGGATGCGGCGGCCTTCCTGCAGCGGGTGCGGGCGACGTACCGTCTCGAACCGCCGGACGAGCACCTCGTCCGAGGCGTCCATGAACACGATCCGGAAGTCGTAGCCGGCCTCGCGCAGCACGTCGAGCACACCGACGAGGTCGCCGGACAGCTCGCGGGCACGGACGTCGACCACGGCGGCGAGCCGGTGCACGCCTCCCGGCCCCGACGACAGCATCCCCGCGAGCTGGCTCAGCAGCGGGGCGGGCAGGTTGTCGACCACGTACCAGCCGAGGTCCTCGAGCACGGCGGCGGCGCGGCTGCGGCCGGCGCCGGACATCCCGGTGACGACCAGGAGCTCGGGAAGCTCAGCACGCGGAGAGGAGGTCGCGGCCTCCAACGCCGGGATGCCGGACGGCACGGTGATCGGGGGCGGCTCCTGCATGGCACCAGCATGCCAGCCCGGGGCGAACCGGACGCGCGGGAGCCGTCCAGCGCGCCGCAGCACGTCGGGCGCGCTCACCGAGCGCCGACACCGAGCGCCTCGGCGACCGCCGCCGCGGTCGCCGGACCGATGCCCTTGACCGCTGCGATGTCCTCGACGCTGGCCTGCCGCAGCCGCGCCACCGAACCGAAGTGGTCCAGGAGGGCCGCGGCACGCGTCGGCCCGAGGCCGGGAACGCCGTCCAGCGCGGACGTGGTCATCCCGGCGCTGCGGCGCGTGCGGTGCCCGCGGAGCGCGAACCGGTGGGCCTCGTCGCGCACGCGCTGGAGCAGGTACAGGCCCTGGGAGCCGCGCCGCAGGATCACCGGGTGCTCGTCGCCAGGCAGCCAGACCTCCTCCAGTCGCTTGGCCAGACCGCACAGTGCCACGTCGTCCACCCCGAGCTCCGACATCGCGCGGGCGGCCGCCGCCACCTGCGGGGGCCCGCCGTCGACCACCACCAGCTGGGGTGGGTAGGCGAATCGCCCCGGGGCATGCCCATCCGTGGCGGGAACCTCGCCGCCGGCGCCAAGCTCCGGCGTGCCCATCCGCGCCGAGTCCTCCAGGTACCGCCGGAACCGACGGGTCAGCACCTCGTGGATCGCAGCCGTGTCGTCGCGCGCCCCGTCGCCGTCCTCACCGCGCACGGAGAAGTGCCGGTACTCGGACTTGCGCGGCAGGCCATCCTCGAACACGACCATCGAGCCGACCTGGTACGTGCCCTGGGTGGTGGAGATGTCGTAGCACTCGATCCGCAGCGGCGCGGAGTCCAGGCCGAGCGCGTCGGTGATCTCCTGGAGCGCCTGGCTGCGGGTGGTCAGGTCCCCGGCGCGCTTGGTGCGGTGCAGGGCGAGGGCCTGCTCCGCATTGCGGAGCACGGTCTGCGCGAGGGCCTTCTTGTCGCCGCGCTGGGGCACGCGGACGCGCACCTTGGACCCGCGCAGCCCGCTCAGCCAGGCCTCGACCTGCTCGACGTCGGCCGGCAGCACCGGGACCAGGACCTCCCGAGGAACGGGACTCGTCGCAGCGACGGACCGCTCGGGGCGGCTGGAGCCCTGCGAGGCACGCTCGACGGCCGGCGCCTCCTCGCCGTAGACCTGCTGGAGCAGGTGCTCGACCAGGTCGGCCTCCTGGAGGTCCTCGACCTTCTCGACCACCCAGCCGCGCTGCCCCCGGATGCGGCCGCCGCGGACGTGGAACACCTGGACCGCGGCCTCGAGCTCGTCACCGCTCATCGCGAACACGTCGGCGTCGGTGCCGTCCCCCAGCACGACGGCGTTCTTCTCGGTCGCCCGGGTCAGTGCGCCGAGGTCGTCGCGGAGCTTGGCCGCGAGCTCGAACTCGAGGTTCTGCGACGCACGGGCCATCTCCTTCTCCAGGCGCCGCACGAACTTCTGGGTGTCGCCGGCCATGAAGTCGCAGAAGTCCTCGGCCAGTGCGTGGTGTGCGTCGGGGGATATCCGCCCGACGCACGGAGCGGAGCACTTGTCGATGTACCCCAGCAGGCACGGCCTGCCGGCCTGCTGGGCCCGCCGGTAGACGCCGGACGAGCAGGTCCGCACCGGGAAGACCCGCAGCAGCAGGTCGACCGTCTCCCGGATCGCCCAGGCGTGCCCGTACGGCCCGAAGTAGCGGGTCCCGGGGCGCTTCCTGCCCCGCATCACCTGGACGCGCGGGATCTCCTCACCCAGGGTCACGGCGAGGTACGGGTAGGACTTGTCGTCCCGGTACTTCACGTTGAAGCGTGGGTCGTACTCCTTGATCCAGGAGTACTCCAGGGCGAGCGCCTCGACCTCGGTGCCCACGACGGTCCACTCGACTGATGCCGCGGTGGTCACCATCTGCTGGGTTCGCGGGTGCAGGGCCGACAGGTCCTGGAAGTAGTTGGACAGCCGGGACCGCAGCGACTTCGCCTTGCCCACGTAGATGACCCGTCCGTGCTCGTCCCGGAACCGGTAGACGCCCGGTGAGTCGGGGACCTGGCCGGGTCGGGGGCGGTAGGTGCTCGGGTCGGCCATGGTGCGAGGGTAGGCCGCCACGCCGACGGCCTGCGCACTCGGCCGCCGCTGACGCACCGGACACCCCCTGCCGCACGGGGGAGCGGGCTGGGTACGGTGAGGCATGGGCATCCTGCACAGCTACTCCGCGGCGGTGACCTGGACCGGAGCCGGAGGCACCGGGACCGCCGGCTACGCGTCCTACAGCCGCGACCACGAGGTCGAGTTCCCCGGCAAGCCGCCGCTGCTCGGATCCGCCGAGCCGACGTTCCGGGGCGACGCCTCCCGGTACAACCCTGAGGAGCTCCTGGTGGCCGCCCTCGCACAGTGCCACATGCTGTGGTTCCTGCACCTGGCGGCCGACGCGGGGGTGGTGGTGACCGCCTACCACGACGACGCCGCGGGAACCATGCGGGTGCGCTCGGGCGGCATGGGCCGCTTCACCGAGGTCGTGCTGCACCCACGCGTGACCGTCCGTGACGAGGTGCCGGACGCCGTGCTCGGCGAGCTGCACGAACGAGCCGGCGAGTACTGCTTCATCAAGCAGTCGGTCAACTTCCCGGTGCGCTGCGAGCCCACGCAGCACGCGGTGGGGCGTGCGGCGCCGGCCGACGCCATCCCCTGACGGCCGAGGCCACCTCCGCGCGGTGCCGTGACGCCGGTCGCCCCTGCTACGCGCCGACCGCGACCGGGCTGTCGATCAGCTCGGCGATGAACTGCCCCGTGTAGGAGCCCGAAACCCGGGCGACGTCCTCGGGGGTGCCCTCGGCGACCACGGTGCCCCCTCCCCCGCCACCCTCCGGCCCGAGGTCGATGACCCAGTCCGCGTTCTTGATCACGTCGAGGTTGTGCTCGATCACCACGACCGAGTTGCCCTTGTCGACCAACGACTGCAGGACACCCAGGAGCTTGCGGATGTCCTCGAAGTGCAGCCCGGTGGTCGGCTCGTCCAGGACGTAGATGGTCCGACCGGTCGAGCGCCGCTGGAGCTCGGACGCCAGCTTCACGCGCTGCGCCTCGCCACCGGAGAGAGTGGGAGCGGGCTGCCCGAGCCGCACGTAGCCGAGGCCGACGTCGACGAGCGTCTTCAGGTGGCGGGAGATCGCCGGCACGGCGGCGAAGAACTCAGACGCCTCCTCGATCGGCATGTCCAGCACGTCGGCGACCGTCTTGCCCTTGAAGTGCACCTCGAGCGTCTCGCGGTTGTACCGCGCGCCGTGGCAGACCTCGCACGGGACGTACACGTCCGGCAAGAAGTTCATCTCGATCTTGATCGTTCCGTCGCCGTTGCACGCGTCGCACCGGCCGCCCTTGACGTTGAAGGAGAACCGGCCGGGCGTGTACCCGCGAACCTTGGCCTCGGTGGTCTCGGCGAAGAGCTTGCGCACGTGGTCCCAGACACCCGTGTAGGTGGCCGGGTTGGAGCGCGGGGTGCGGCCGATCGGGCCCTGGTCGACGTGCACGACCTTGTCCAGGTGGTCCAGGCCCGTCACACGCGTGTGCCGGCCGGCGACCTGGCGGGCGCCGTTCAGCTCGTTCGCCAGGACCGTGTAGAGGATCGAGTTGACCAGGGTGGACTTCCCGGAGCCCGACACCCCGGTGACAGCGACGAAGAGTCCCAGCGGGACGTCGACGTCGATGTTGCGCAGGTTGTGCTCACGAGCACCGATCACGCGCAGCTGGCGGTCGGGGTCTACGGGTCGCCGCACCCCGGGCAGCGGGATCTCACGCCGCCCCGCCAGGTACGCACCCGTGACGGACTCCTGGGACCGGAGCAGGCCGGGCAGGTCCCCCGAGTGCACGACGCGTCCGCCGTGCTCGCCCGCGCCGGGGCCGATGTCGACGATCCAGTCTGCGGCGCGGATGGTCTCCTCGTCGTGCTCCACCACGATGAGCGTGTTGCCCAGGTCGCGCAGTCGGGTGAGGGTCTCGATGAGCCGTCGGTTGTCCCGCTGGTGCAGGCCGATCGAGGGTTCGTCGAGCACGTAGAGCACGCCTACCAGGCCCGAGCCGATCTGGGTCGCCAGCCGGATGCGCTGGGCCTCACCACCGGACAGCGTCCCGGCAGGCCGTTCCAAGGAGAGGTAGTCGAGACCCACGTCGAGCAGGAACCCGAGTCGCGCCTGGATCTCCTTGAGCACCTGCGCCGCGATCGCACGCTCGCGCTCCCCCAGCTCAAGCCGGTCCAGGAAGTGCTTGGCCTGGTCGATCGGCAGGCGGCACAGGTCAGCGATCGACAGCTCCCCGATCCGGACCGCGAGGACCTCGGGCTTGAGCCGTGCACCGTCGCACGCGGGGCACGGGACCTCGCGCATGTACGCCTCGTAGCGCTCCTTCGACCAGTCCGACTCGGTCTCGGCGTGCCGCCGCTCGATGAACGAGATCACGCCCTCGAACCCGGTGGAGTACTGCCGCTCGCGACCCCATCGGTTGCGGTAGCGCACGTGCACCTGATGGTTCCGTCCGTGCAGGATCGCGTCCTTCGCACGCTGGGGCAGCGCCCGCCAGGGCACGTCCATGCCGAACCCGAGCTCGTCCGCCAGCGCGGACAGCACCCGCTGGAAGTAGTCGGAGGAGGTCTGCGACCAGGGCGCGACGGCACCGTCGGCGAGGGTGGCCTCCTCGTCGGGGACGACCAGCTCGGGGTCGACCTCGAGCCGGCTGCCGATCCCGGTGCACTCCGGGCACGCGCCGTACGGCGCGTTGAAGGAGAACGTGCGGGGCTCGATCTCGTCGAGCGCGAGCTCGTGCTCGTTCGGGCAGGCCCGGTTCTCCGAGAAGCGCCGCTCCTTGCCGGGGTCCTCGGGGTCGGCGTCCACGAGCTCGACCACGAGCAGGCCGCCTGCCAGGCCCAGCGCGGTCTCCACGGAGTCGGTCAGGCGCCGGCGGACCCCCTCCTTGGCGACGAGCCGGTCGACGACGACCTCGATGGTGTGCTTGAGCTTCTTCTCCAGCGGCGGCACCTCGGTGAGGGCCACGACCGCTCCGTCCACGCGGGCCCGGGCGAAGCCCTTGGACTGCAGGTCCGCGAACAGGTCCGCGTACTCGCCCTTGCGGCCGCGCACCACGGGCGCGAGCACCTGGTAACGCGTGCCCTCGGGCAGGTCCAGCAGCCGGTCGACGATCTGCTGCGGCGTCTGCCGGGAGATCTGCTCGCCGCAGACCGGGCAGTACTGGGTACCCGCTCGGGCGTAGAGCAGCCGCAGGTAGTCGTAGACCTCGGTGATCGTGCCGACGGTGGAACGCGGGTTACGGCTGGTCGACTTCTGGTCGATCGAGACGGCCGGGGACAGACCCTCGATGAAGTCCACGTCCGGCTTGTCCATCTGGCCCAGGAACTGGCGGGCGTACGCGGACAGCGACTCGACGTACCGGCGCTGCCCCTCGGCGAAGATGGTGTCGAACGCCAGCGAGGACTTGCCCGAGCCCGACAGGCCCGTGAAGACGATCAGGGCGTCCCGCGGGAGGTCGATGTCGACGTTGCGCAGGTTGTGCTCTCGCGCCCCCTGGACGCGCAGTCGGTCGTTCACCGGGCCATGGTAGGCGGCTTGTCCGACGCGTACAACTGTTCGAACCGAGCACAGGGCGGCTCGACGACGTCTGCCCGATCCTGGCGCCGACGACTACTCCGCGTCGTCGGCGCCGGCCACCGAGCTGTCGTCCCGGCGCCGGCGGGTGTGCACCAGGCTGGCGCCGGCGGCGACTGCGAGCACCGCGACGATCACCCCGAGGGACGCGAGCGTGGGGATCTCGGGGGCCCACGCGACGGGTTCGCCCGCGTTGACGAACGGCAGGTCGTTGCCGTGCAGCGCCTCGAGCACCAGCTTCACACCGATGAAGCCCAGCACCACCGCGATGCCTTCCGAGAGGTACACCAGCCGCTCGAGCAGCCCACCGATGAGGAAGAACAGCTGGCGCAGACCCAGCAGGGCGAACGCGTTGGCGGTGAAGACGATGTAGGGCTCCTTGGTCAGGCCGAAGATCGCCGGGATCGAGTCCAGCGCGAAGATCACGTCCGTCGTGCCGATCGCCACCATCACGACGAGCATCGGCGTCACGAGCCGGCGACCGTGCTCCACGACCGTGAGGCGGTCACCGTGGTAGCGAGTGGTCGCGGGCACGACCCGCCGGACGAGCCGGAGCGCGAGGTTCTCGTGGAACTCCGCATCCTGCGCGCTGTCGTGGTCCTCCCGCGCGACCTGCACCGCCGCGTACACCAGGAACGCCCCGAACACGTAGAACACCCAGCTGAACTGGGCGATCACCACTGCCCCGACCGCGATGAACCCGCCGCGCAGCAGCAGAGCGATCGCGATCCCCACCAGGAGCACCTTCTGCTGATGCTCGCGCGGCACCCCGAAGCGCGTCAGGATCAGCAGGAAGACGAAGAGGTTGTCGACGGACAGGCTCCACTCGGTGAGGTACCCCGCGAAGAACTCGGTGCCGCGGTCCGGACCGGCCAGCACCAGCACGCCGACCCCGAACAGCACCGCCACGCCGATGTACGCCGCGGACCATCGTGCCGACTCGCGGAAGGTGGGCATGTGCGCGGTGCGCAGGTGCACGAAGAAGTCCAGGGCGACGAGCAGCAGCACGCCCAGCACGGTGGCGCCCCACACCCACAGCGGAACGTTCACAGGACCTCCGGCACGTCAGGCGCCGTCCAACGGCGCGTCGGGGTACCGGAGGTCTCCTCCGCCCCTCGGGGACCGGTGGCACCGGGACGAAGCGATCCGTCCGTGATGACGACACCACCGCAGTGGGAGTACTCCCCTCCGCGTGCAGCATAGGGGACGCGGGCCTCTCCCCCGCGCCCCGCGCTGCTCGGCGGCTCGGGGCACCGCGGTCGCAGCCCCACCGCGCGTCGAGGTCTGACACGGCCGACACTGGGAGAACCACGGCCGACTGAGGAGGGACCATGGCGGACTACGCGGGCACGATCCAGATCGGCAATCCGGTCGACCTCATCTTCGACTACCTCAGCGACGTCGAGAACCTGCCGGCCTACTTCGCACGCATGACCGAGGCCCATCCGACCGGGGCGCAGGAGGTCCACACCACGGCGACCTTGCCGGATGGGCACCAGGTGCAGGGCGACGCGTGGTGGCGCACGGACGAGGTGCACCGTCGGGTCGAGTGGGGCGCGGAGGACGGCAGTGGCTACCGCGGTCGGATCTCCCTGCACGGCCATCCCGACGGCACCAAGGTCGAGCTCCACCTGCACACCCCGCACGACGAGGACCCGGACGTGCAGGCCGCGATCACCGATGCGTTGCACTCGATCAAGAGCGCCCTCGAGACGAGCCCCAACGGTGTCTGATCCCGCCTGATCGAGCGAGCGCCTCAGGCGGTGGCGGCGCGCATCTGGCGGAGCTCCTTCTTCAGGTCTGCGATCTCGTCGCGCAGGCGCGCGGCAAGCTCGAACTGGAGCTCCGCCGCCGCTGCGTGCATCTGCTCGTCCAGCTCGTGGATGAGCCCGGCGAGCTCGGTCGCCGCCATCCCGCCGGTCTCGGGACGCGCTGGCCGCTCCTTCGACGCCGGAGCGGGGGCACGCCCCGCGGTCGGCTTGCGGTACCCGCCGGCGAGCAGCTCCTGGGTGTCGACGTCCTCGCGGGCGAGCATGTCCGTCACGTCGCTGATGCGCTTGCGCAGCGGGGTGGGGTCGATCCCGTTCGCGGTGTTGTACGCGATCTGCTTCTCGCGGCGACGCTCGGTCTCCTCGATCGCCGACGCCATGGCCGGTGTGACCTGGTCGGCGTACATGTGCACCTCACCGGACACGTTGCGAGCCGCACGCCCGATGGTCTGGATCAGCGAGGTCCCGGACCGCAGGAACCCTTCCTTGTCCGCGTCCAGGATGCTCACCAGCGACACCTCGGGAAGGTCGAGCCCCTCTCGCAGCAGGTTGATGCCGACCAGCACGTCGACATGACCTTGCCGCAGCTCACGCAGCAGCTCGACGCGACGCAGGGTGTCGACCTCGGAGTGCAGGTACTGCACGCGGATGCCGCGCTCGAGGAGGTAGTCGGTGAGGTCCTCGGCCATCTTCTTGGTCAGGGTGGTCACCAGGACGCGCTCGTTGCGCTCGACACGGTCCCTGATCTGCCCGAGGAGGTCGTCGATCTGGCCCGTCGTGGGCTTGACCACGACCTTCGGGTCCACCAGCCCGGTGGGTCGGATGATCTGCTCCACGACGCCGTCGGACTGCGAGAGCTCGTACGGTCCCGGGGTCGCCGACAGGTACACGGTCTGTCCGATGCGCTCGACGAACTCCTCCCACCTCAGCGGACGGTTGTCCATCGCGCTCGGCAGACGGAACCCGTGGTCCACGAGCGCCCGCTTGCGGGACATGTCGCCCTCGAACATCGCACCGATCTGCGGGACTGTGACGTGCGACTCGTCGATGACCAGCAGGAAGTCCTCGGGGAAGTAGTCCAGCAGCGTGTTGGGCGGGGTCCCGGGGCCACGACCGTCGATGTGGCGGGAGTAGTTCTCGATCCCCGAGCAGCTGCCGACCTGACGCATCATCTCGATGTCGTACGTGGTGCGCATGCGCAGCCGCTGCGCCTCGAGCAGCTTGTTCTGGCGTTCCAGGGTCTCGAGGCGCTCCGCGAGCTCCGCCTCGATCGACGAGATCGCGCGCTCCATCCGCTCCGGTCCCGCGACGTAGTGGCTCGCAGGGAACAGGAAGACCTCCGGCTCGGAGCGGATCGCGTCGCCCGTCACGGGGTGCAGCGAGGTGATCGCCTCGATCTCGTCGCCGAAGAACTCGATGCGGATCGCGAGCTCCTCGTACACCGGGATGATCTCGACGGTGTCACCGCGCACCCGGAACGTGCCGCGCGTGAACGCCATGTCGTTGCGGGTGTACTGCATCGCGACGAACCGCCGCAGCAGCTGGTCGCGCTCGATCTCGTCGCCGACCGCGAGCCGCACCATGCGGTCGACGTACTCCTGCGGTGTGCCCAGGCCGTAGATGCAGGAGACGGACGCGACCACCACGACGTCGCGGCGCGTCAGGAGCGACGTCGTCGCCGAGTGCCGCAGGCGCTCCACCTCGTCGTTGATCGAGGAGTCCTTCTCGATGTAGGTGTCCGTCTGCGCGATGTACGCCTCGGGCTGGTAGTAGTCGTAGTACGAGACGAAGTACTCCACCGCGTTGTTCGGCAGCAGCTCGCGGAACTCCGTCGCCAGCTGGGCCGCCAGGGTCTTGTTGGGGGCCATCACGAGGGTCGGGCGCTGCAGCCGCTCCACCAGCCAGGCGGTGGTCGCCGACTTGCCGGTCCCGGTGGCCCCGAGCAGCACGACGTCCTTCTCTCCCGCCTGGATCCGCGCCGCGAGGTCGTCGATCGCGGCGGGCTGATCACCCGAGGGTCGGTACTCGGAGACCACCTCGAACGGCTTCGCCTGCCGCTGCAGGTCGGTCACGGGACGCATACGACCACGGTACGGCCATCCCCTGACACGCTCGCGCCGGGTCCCTCAGGCCAGGGCAGCGCGCAGCACCGCGGTCAGGGCGAGCGCGGCGTCCACCGTGACCATCGCGGGCGCACCCGGCTCGACCTGCGCCGGGGTCCGCGGCACATGGACGAAGCCGGCGGCGGTGCCCGGCCCGACGGCACCCATCAACCGGAAGAACGTGGCGTTGCACACGTAGGCCCCGGCCGTCCCGGAGATCTCCGCCGGGACACCGGTGCGCTGGACCGCCGCCAGGCAACGCCGCAGCGGCAGTCCGCTGAACCTCCCGACCGGACCGTCCGGCTCGACCGGCTCGTCGACAGGCTGGCGGCCGTCCGCGTCGGGGATGGCAGAGTCCAGCACGTTCACGGCGACCCGCTCCAGGCTCACCGCGGAGCGGCCGCCGGCCTCACCGACCGCGACGACGAGCCGTGGGCGGTACCGCTCGACGCGCTCCAGCAGGCGGTCCGGACCGCGTTCGAACGACACGGGCAGGCGCTCGACCACGAGCGGCGCATCCTCACCCCAGGTCCGGGCCACCTCCTGCACGGCCAGCCAGGACGCGTTCATGGCCTGGCCGTCGAACGGGGCGAACCCGGTCAGCAGCACCGGCGCGGACTGCGCCGCGCTCATGCGTGCCCCTGGGCGGCGCCCCACGAGCCCACCAGCGCGTCCACCCTCGCTCGCAGGTCGGCCGCGTCGCCCGAGCCGTCGAGGACCACGTCCGCCGCCTCGAGCCGCGCCTCGTCGTCCGCCTGTGCGGCCAGGCGGTCCCACGCCTGCTGAGCCGTGAGCCCCCGCTCGCCCAGGCGCGCCACCCGGAGCTCCGCAGGGGCGTCGACCACGATCACCGGAGAGAAGTGACCGGCTTGGCCGGTCTCGACCAGCAAGGGGATGTCGTGCACCACGACGTGCACACCGGCGTCCACCTGCTCCGCCTCCGCCGCCATGGCCGCCTGGTGCACGAGCGGGTGGACGACCGCGTTGAGCCGCTCGCGCGCCTGCGGGTCCCCGAACACGAGAGCCCCCAGCGCCTCCCTGTCCAGCACGCCGGCGACCACCACGCCCGGGAACTCACGTTCCACGGCGTCCAGACCGGGACTTCCGGGCGCGACCACGGCCCGGGCCAGCCGGTCGTGGTCGATCACGGGTATGCCGAGCTCGGCGAAGCGCGCGGCCGCGACCGACTTGCCGGCTGCGATCCCACCAGTGAGCCCGACCCGGCGCAGACCAGGCCGCACGGGCCACGTCGTCGTCACCCTCGCAGCGTACCGAGCCATCGGTTTGCCGCCCGGGCGCCCGGGCGGGAAGGTGAGAACGTGCCGGGAACACCGGCCCCGGGACAGGGACTCCCCCGCCCGTTCACGCACGAGAGGACAGCGATGACCGGATCGTCGACCGCCGCTCACATCGGGGTCACGGGGTTGGGGGTGATGGGGCGCAACCTCGCGCGGAACCTGGCGCGGCACGGGTACACGGTCGCGGTGCACAACCGCACCTACGCCCGCACCCAGCAGCTGATGGAGGACCACGGCGACGAGGGGACCTTCGTGCCCTCCGAGTCGACGGCGGACTTCGTGGCGAGCCTGGCCACCCCACGCACGGTGGTGGTGATGGTCAAGGCGGGTGGTCCCACCGACGCGGTGATCGAGGAGCTGGTCGGGCTGCTGGAGCCGGGTGACATCGTGGTGGACGCCGGTAACGCGCACTTCCCCGACACGATGCGCCGAGAGGCGGCGCTTCGCGAGCACGGGCTGCACTTCGTGGGCTGCGGGGTCTCGGGTGGTGAAGAGGGTGCGCTGAACGGCCCGTCCATCATGCCGGGCGGCTCCGCGCAGTCCTACGCCACGTTGGGGCCGATGCTCGAGGCGATCTCGGCGCACGTGGACGGGGTGCCGTGCTGCACGCACGTGGGGCCGGGCGGCGCCGGGCACTTCGTGAAGATGGTGCACAACGGCATCGAGTACGCCGACATGCAGCTCATCGCCGAGGCGTACGACCTGATGCGCCATGCCCTGGGTGCCACGCCGAGCGAGCTGGCCCAGGTCTTCGCCGAGTGGAACGCCGGCGACCTGGAGTCCTACCTGATCGAGATCACCGCCAAGGTCCTCGAACACACCGACCCGGTCACCGGGTCCGCGTTCGTGGACGTCGTGGCCGACCGGGCCGAGCAGAAGGGCACCGGGCGCTGGACCGTGCAGTCGGCCCTTGACCTGGGGGTCCCGGTGACCGGGATCGCCGAGGCGACCTTCGCCCGGGCGCTGTCGGGCTCGGTCCCCCAGCGCACCGCCGGGCAGGCCCTTCCCGGCCATGCCGCGCGGTGGGACGTGACCGACCGGGAGGCGTTCATCACTGACGTGCGCAAGGCGCTGTACGCCTCGAAGGTCGTGGCCTACTCCCAGGGCTTCGACCAGATCGCCGCGGCCTCGGCGGAGTACGGCTGGGACATCGACCGCGGCGCGATGGCCCGGATCTGGCGCGGCGGATGCATCATCCGCGCCAAGTTCCTGGACCGCATCACCCAGGCGTATGAGCGCACCCCCGACCTGCCGCTCCTCATCGCCGACCCGTACTTCGCCGACGCCGTCGGTGACGGGCTGGACGCCTGGCGGCGGATCGTGGGCCTGGCCGCCGCGCACGGGGTCCCCACCCCCGCGTTCGCCTCGTCCCTGGCCTACTACGACGCGATCCGCGCCGAACGGCTCCCGGCCAACCTCATCCAAGGACTACGGGACTACTTCGGCGCACACACCTACCACCGCACCGACACCGACGGCGTCTTCCACACCGACTGGTCCGGCGACCACGTCGAGCACGACGCCTGAGCTGGTTCCGCCGGGGCCCGACGCGACGAAGGGCCGGCACCCGCGGGGTGCCGGCCCTTCGTGCTCCGCGGCTCAGTTGCCGGTGAGCTTCTCCCGCAGCGCGGCCAGCGCCTCGTCGGACGCCAGCGTGCCGGCGGCCTCGGGGGCGGCCGGAGCGGCCGAGGAGTAGTTCGCCTCGGTGCCGGGGCCGGCCGCCGTCTCGGCGTCCGCCGCCATGGCCTCGGCGACCTGCTTCTTGTGCGCCTCCCAGCGGGCGTGCGCGGCCGCGTACTGGGCCTCCCACGCCTCGCGCTGCGCCTCGAAGCCCTCGAGCCACTCGTTGGTCTCCGGGTCGAAGCCCTCGGGGTACTTGTAGTTGCCCTTCTCGTCGTACTCGGCCGCCATGCCGTACAGCGCGGGGTCGAAGTCCTCCGAGCTCGGGTCCAGTCCCTCGTTCGCCTGCTTGAGCGACAGCGAGATCCGCCGGCGCTCGAGGTCGATGTCGATCACCTTGACGAACGTGTCGTCACCCACGTTGACGACCTGCTCGGGCAGCTCGACGTGGCGCACGGCGAGCTCCGAGATGTGCACCAGGCCCTCGATGCCGTCCTCGACACGCACGAACGCGCCGAACGGGACGAGCTTGGTGACCTTGCCGGGCACGACCTGGCCGATGGCGTGCGTCCGGGCGAACGCCTGCCACGGGTCCTCCTGCGTCGCCTTGAGCGACAGCGAGACCCGCTCGCGGTCGAAGTCGACGTCGAGCACCTCGACGGTGACCGGCTGCCCCACCTCGACGACCTCGCTCGGGTGGTCGATGTGCTTCCAGGACAGCTCCGAGACGTGCACCAGGCCGTCGACGCCACCGAGGTCCACGAAGGCACCGAAGTTGACGATCGAGGAGACGACGCCCTCGCGGACCTGGCCCTTCTGCAGGGTCTGCAGGAAGGTCGACCGCACCTCGGACTGGGTCTGCTCGAGCCACGCGCGGCGGGACAGCACCACGTTGTTGCGGTTCTTGTCCAGCTCGATGATCTTGGCCTCGATCTCGCGGCCGACGTACGGCTGGAGGTCGCGGACGCGACGCATCTCGACCAGCGACGCGGGCAGGAAGCCGCGCAGGCCGATGTCCAGGATGAGGCCGCCCTTGACGACCTCGATCACCGTTCCGGTGACCACGCCGTCGGACTCCTTGATCTTCTCGATCGTGCCCCAGGCGCGCTCGTACTGGGCGCGCTTCTTGGACAGGATGAGCCGGCCTTCCTTGTCCTCCTTCTGGAGGACGAGGGCCTCGACCGCGTCGCCGACCTGGACGACCTCGTCCGGGTCGATGTCGTGCTTGATCGACAGCTCGCGGGAGGGGATGACCCCCTCGGTCTTGTAGCCGATGTCAAGGAGGACCTCGTCGCGGTCGACCTTGACGACGGTGCCCTCGACGATGTCGCCGTCGTTGAAGTACTTGATGGTCGCGTCGATCGCGGCGAGGAGCTCCTCGCTGGTGCCGACGTCGTTGATCGCGACCTGCGGCGTCGTCGTGGTGGGAGAGGTGGTCATGTGGTGTGGGACTCCGATGCGGACAGGGACGTAGTGCGGACTGGTGACGTGCTGGGATTGTGCTCGGCGCCGGACGATCGCGCGCGACCGCCGCACCCGCCCGAAGGCGGACTGCGCCTCGGTCATCTTAGGCAGTGGCCGGAAGGCCGGTCAAAGGCCGCGCGCCGACCCCTACGCTCGTGCCCGGACCGCGCACGAGGGGACTGAGGATGACGACTGCACCGCCCACGCACCGACCCGCCATCGCGGTGCTGACCTCCGGCGGCGACGCGCCGGGCATGAACGCGGTGGTCCGGGCGGTCGTCCGCACGGCGATCGGCGCGGGCGCGGACGTGTTCGCCGTCTACGAGGGGCTGCAGGGTCTGGTGGACGGCGGGCAGCGCATCGAGCGCTTCGGGTGGAGCTCGGTCGGGTCGGTCCAGCACCGCGGCGGGACGGTGATCGGCACGGCGCGGTCGGCCGACTTCCGCACGCGTGAGGGACGCCGCCGGGCGGCACTGCACCTGCTCGAGCGCGGGATCGACCGGCTCGTCGTGGTGGGTGGCGACGGCTCGCTGACCGGGACCGACGTGTTCCGCTCCGAGTGGCCCGACCTCCTGGACGAGCTGGTCGAGGCGGGTGAGGTCCCCGCCGAGATCGCCGCCCGTCACGGCCACCTCGTCATCGCCGGCGTGGTCGGCTCGATCGACAACGACATGGTGGGCACGGACATGACCGTGGGCGCCGACACCGCCCTGCACAGGATCGTGGACGCGATCGACGCCCTCGCCAGCACGGCAGCCAGCCACCAGCGCTCGTTCGTGGTCGAGGTCATGGGGCGGCACTGCGGGTACCTCGCGCTGATGAGCGCGATCGCCGGTGGGGCGGACTACGTCCTGATCCCGGAGAACCCCCCCGCCGACGGCTGGGAGGACGAGATGTGCGAGCGGCTGCGGGCCGGCCGTGCCGCGGGTCGCCGGGAGTCGATCGTCGTCGTCGCCGAGGGGGCCACGGATCGGCACGGCAACCCCATCACGTCGGGCCACGTGCGTGACGTCCTCGCCGAGAGGCTTGCCGAGGACGTCCGGGTCACGATCCTGGGACACGTCCAGCGCGGCGGCGCACCGAGCGCATACGACCGCTGGATGCCCACCCTGCTGGGCCACGCGGCAGCCCTGGAGGTCGTGCACGCCGGGCCCGACCACGAGCCTCAGCTGATCGGCGTGCGCAACAACCGCGTGCACCGCACGCCGCTCATGAGCGCCGTCGAGCGCACCCGACAGATCCCCGGGTTGATCCAGGCCGGGGACTACCGCGCGGCGATGGCGGCGCGCGGGTCGTCGTTCACCGACATGGTCGAGGTGTTCGACCGGATCGCCCAGGCGAACGACGAGCCGAGCGGGGGCGCTCGGATCGCCGTCGTGCACGGCGGCGGGCTCGCGCCGGGGATGAACACGGCGGTCCGCGCGGCAGTGCGTTTCGGTCAGTCCCGCGGGCACACGATGCTCGGGGTCCAGGGGTCGTTCCTGGGGCTGGTCGACGGACGGATCGACGAGCTCGCCTGGGGTGACGTGGACGGCTGGGTGGGCAGCGGCGGCGCCGAGCTCGGCACCCGCCGGGCGATGCCCCGCATGGAGCAGTACTACGCCGTGTCCCGGGCGCTCGAGAACAACGAGATCGACGCCCTGCTCGTCGTCGGGGGCCACCGCGCCTACCAGGCGGTGCACGACATGCACGCCGAGCGCGACCGCTACCCGGGCTTCGGCCTGCCGGTCATCTGCCTGCCGGCGACGATCGACAACAACTTGCCCGGCTGGGAGACCACGATCGGCGCGGACACCGCACTGAACGAGATCGTCACGGCCGTGGACCGGCTCAAGCAGTCCGCCATGGCGTCCCAGCGCGCGTTCGTCGTCGAGGTGATGGGGCGGTACTGCGGGTACCTCGCCCTGATGGGTGCCTTGTCGACCGGCGCGGAACGCGTCTATCTGCACGAGGAGGGCGTCACCCTCGCCGACCTGTCGGACGACGTCGCGCGGATGGTGGCCAGCTTCCGTGCCGGCCGACGGTTCCATCTGGCGATCCGGAACGAGGCGGCGAGCGAGGGCTACACGACCGAGGTCATGTGCCGACTGTTCGCCGAGGAGTCCGCGGGCGAGTTCGACGTGCGGCCCATGGTGCTGGGGCACCTGCAGCAGGGCGGGAACCCCACCCCGTTCGACCGCGTGCACGCGACTCGGCTCGCCGCGTTCTGCGTCGACTGGCTCTCCGCGCAGATCTCCGCCCGCACCGGGCAGTGGGCGTTCGTCGGGAGCGATGAGGGCCGGCCGACGGCCGAGCCGATCCGGACCATGGCGGACCTGGTCGACAGCGCTCTCGCCCGGCCGCGCGAGCAGTGGTGGCTCGATCTGCGCCCGGTGATGGCGGCGCTCGCGACCGAGCCCGACGCGCGCTGAGCGAGCCGGGCCCCCCGCCCCGACCGCCCACGACGTCACACGGAGCCGTCGGGGACGGCCCGCGGCCGCCTCTCCGCAACCCAGCCGACGCCGGCCGAGATCACCCCCACCACCAGGGCGCCGAGCAGCACCGCGCCCAGCCGCTCCCCCGCAGTCTCCTCGACCGACCCGGAGCCGACGAGCACGACGGCAGCCGTACCGGCGGCGAGCGACAGCCAGTAGCGCACCCGGATCTCCGAGAGCGCCACGCCCAGCAGCACGACCGTTCCCGCGAGTCGCCAGACCGGGGGCAGCAGGAGCACCACGGGCACCAGGACGGCGAGCCCCACGAGCGTGCCCACGAGTCGTGCCCGGATCCGGGCACGACCACGGTCGTCGTCCGCGAGGCGTGCCTGCCCGACGAGCAGCACGGTCACGGGCAACCACCCGGCGTGCTCCCACCCGGCCGCGAGCCCGATGGCCGCGCCCCCTCCTACCGCGACCCCGCCGAGCACCCCGAGCCCCACGGTCACGCCCACGCCGGAGCCCGACTCCCGCGCGCCCCGAGCGCTGCCCCCGGCCGTGCGGGCCGCCAGGATCCCCAGGGCGTCCCCGAGGGCAAGGCCGACCGCCAGGCGGGTGTGATCGTTGACGGCCGGCACCACGCACAGGACCACGGCCACCTCGAGCAGCGGCGAGCCGGCTGCGCGCACGGCGAGCACGCCGACCGCGACGCCCAGGACCCCCAGGAGCACGACCCAGACCCAGGTGCCTGCCGCCGCCGACACCGCGACCCCTCCGATCACCAGGACCGTCCCCACCAAGGTCGCGGCCCGCGGCCCCGCCGCACTGGTCGCCAGCAGGCCGCCGAGCACGCCCAGCACGATCCCGCGGGCGGCGTCGAGGCCGAGCAGCTCGCCGACGAGCACCGCGGGCAGCACCACGGCGACGGCGAGCAGCGCGAGCGCCTTGCCCACCCGCGTCACCGGCGGTGGGAGCGTGCCGGTCATGCTGGGAGGATGCCCCCCGAGCCGGCCGAGAGGAAGGGGTCGACGGTGTCGCGGACTGCGGGCTACCAGCCGCTCCCGCCGGGAGGGGCGGCACACCGGTGGTGGAGCACCCATGCCGCCGAGTACC
This sequence comes from Actinotalea lenta, assembly GCF_030586465.1. Classification (GTDB taxonomy): domain Bacteria; phylum Actinomycetota; class Actinomycetes; order Actinomycetales; family Cellulomonadaceae; genus Actinotalea; species Actinotalea lenta. The sequence goes on along the minus strand of NZ_JAUQYP010000001.1, from coordinate 2,222,665 downwards.
TGGCCGAGCACTCCGGCGCCCTGGGCGATGACGAGCTGCTGTGGTGCCCGGAAGGGCTGTACGAGCGCGACGCGCACCTGCTCGGAGCGGTGGCCGGGCTCGACGTCCTCGAGGTGGGTGCCGGCGCAGCGCAAGGGTCCCGGTGGTGCGCGGCGCAGGGTGCCAGGGCGGTGGCGACGGACATCGCCATCGGGATGCTGGCGCAGGCAGCCCGGCTCAACGCATCGTCCCCGACGCCCGTGCCGCTCGTGGCCGCCGACGCGCGTGCCCTGCCGTTCGCCGATGCGGCCTTCGACGTCGCCTTCACGGCCTTCGGAGCGCTGCCCTTCGTCCCGGACGCCGACCGCGTGCACCGCGAGGTCGCCCGCGTGCTGCGTCCCGGCGGCCGATGGGTGTGCTCCGTGGTGCACCCCATCCGGTGGGCGTTCCCCGACGACCCGGGCGAGCGAGGCCTGACGGCGCAGCGCTCGTACTTCGACCGCACGCCCTACGTCGAGACCGATGACGCCGGGCAGGTCGAGTACGCCGAGCACCACCGGACCCTCGGGGACCACGTCGCTGACGTCGTCGCGGCCGGCCTTCAGCTGGAACGGCTCGTGGAGCCGCAGTGGCCGCCCGGTCGCACCGAGGTGTGGGGCGGGTGGGGGCCGGTCCGCGGTGCGTTCCTGCCCGGCACGCTCATCCTGTGCACGCGCAAGCCCGCGGCGCGCTAGCGGGTCAGTGCGCGGCCTCGTGCCACGAGGCTCCGGTACCTACCGACACGTCCAGGGGCACGGCGAGGTCGGCGGCGCCGCCCATCTGGTCACGGACCAGTCGCTCGACGGCGTCCCGCTCCCCCGGGGCCACCTCGAGCACGAGCTCGTCGTGCACCTGGAGCAGCATCCGTGATGCGAGCCCTTGGGTGCGCAGCCCGGCGTCGACCCCGAGCATCGCCACCTTGATCAGGTCTGCGGCGCTGCCCTGGATGGGAGCGTTGAGCGCCATCCGCTCGGCCATCTCCCGACGCTGACGGTTGTCGCTGGTCAGGTCGGGCAGGTAGCGACGGCGCCCGAGGATGGTCGCGGTCCAGCCGGTCCGGCGAGCCTCCTCCACGACGCCCGACAGGTAGTCGCGAACCCCACCGAACCGGTCGAAGTAGTCCGTCATGAGGTCGGAGGCCTCGGCCACCGAGATGGACAGCTGCTTGGACAGCCCGAACGAGGACAGCCCGTACGCGAGGCCGTAGGACATCGCCTTGATCTTCGAGCGCATCTCGGGCGTGACCTGGTCCGTGGGGACGCCGAACACCCGCGATCCGACGTACGCGTGCAGGTCCTCGCCGGAACGGAACGCGTCGATCAACCCCGCGTCTCCGGAGAGGTGCGCCATGATCCGCATCTCGATCTGGCTGTAGTCCGCGGTGAGCAGCGTCTCGAAGCCCTCGCCCACGACGAACGCACGCCGGATCCGCCGGCCGGCCTCCGTACGGATCGGGATGTTCTGCAGGTTCGGCTCGGTGGAGCTCAGCCGGCCCGTCGCGGCGATCGTCTGCTGGAACGTGGTGTGGATGCGGCCGTCGTCCGCCACCGAACGCAGCAAGCCCTCGACGGTCTGGCGCAGGCGCGCAGCGTCCCGGTGCGCGAGCAGGTGCGCCAGGAAGGGATGCCCGGTGCGGTCGAACAGGTCCGTCAGGGACGCCGCGTCGGTGGTGTACCCGGTCTTGATCTTCTTGGTCTTCGGCATGCCGAGCTGGTCGAACAGCACCTCCTGGAGCTGCTTGGGCGAACCGAGGTTCACCTCCCGCCCGATCACGGCGTACGCCTCGGCGGCCGCGTCGGTCACCTGGGCGGCGAAGGACCGCTCGAGCTCGGTCAGCTCGGGGACGTCGGCCGCGATCCCGGCCGCCTCCATCCGAGCCAGGACCCCGACCAGTGGCAGCTCGACGTCGTCCAGCAGGCTCCGGGCGCCGCGGTCCACCAGGTCCTCGCCGAGGACGTCCGTCAGCTCCGCGACCGCGCCCGCCCGCACCCCGCCGGCCTGCGAGGCGCCGCCGTCCAGGGCGAGGTCGAGCGCTCCCTGGCCGTCGCCGGGGGCGGTCTCGGCCCGCAGCTCGCGGTGCAGGTGCCGGATGGTCAGGTCCGCCAGGTCGTAGGAACGCTGGTCCGGGTGGCACAGATAGGCGGCCAGCAGGGTGTCGAAGGTGACGCCGTCCAGCACGAGCCCCCGACCGCCCAGGGCGTGCCAGGCGTCCTTCGCCCCGTGCACCGTCTTGGGCGCCCCGGCGTCGGCAAGCCACGCCGCGAGGTCACGCTCGTCCTGCGGCCCGATCTCCGCCAGGTCGAGCGTGAGTGCCTCTGTGCCGTCGGACACCGCGACGGCCCACGCGTCGCCGCCCGCCGGCGTCCCGCGGCCCTCGACGTCCACGGCGAGCCGGCGACCTGCGCGGGCGGTCAGCCACGGGCCCAGCTCCCCCCGGCTCGCCGCACGCACCTCGAGCGTGAGCGCCGGCGCGTCGGGCGCCTCCTCCCCGACCATGGCGAACAGCCGCTCGCGCAGGACCTTGAACTGCAGCGCGTCGAACACCCGGTGCATCGCCTCGCGGTCCCACGCCCGCACTGCCAGGTCGGCGGCACCGACGGGCAGGTCGACGTCGACCAGCGCGGCGTTCAGCTCGCGGTTCAGCCGGACCTGGTCCAGGTGCGCCCGCAGGTTCTCCCCCGCCTTGCCGCCGATCCCCGGCGCCGCGGCGATCACGCCGTCCAGGTCCCCGTACGCGGTGACCCACTTGGCCGCCGTCTTGGGTCCGACCCCCGGGACGCCGGGCAGGTTGTCGCTCGTCTCTCCCACCAGCGCCGCGACGTCCGGGTACCGCTCGGGCGGGACGCCGTACTTCTCCTGCACCGCGTCGGGGGTGTAGCGGACGAGGTCCGAGACGCCCTTGCGGGGATACAGGAGCGTCACCTCGGACCGCACGAGCTGCAGGGCGTCCCGGTCCCCGGAGCACACCAGGACCTCCATCCCGGCAGCGACGGCCTGTGCGGTGAGCGTCGCGATGATGTCGTCGGCCTCGATGCCGGCCCGCTCGAGCGTGGTGATCCGCATCGAGTCGCAGATCTCCTTGATGAGCGGCACCTGACCGCGGAACTCCTGAGGGGTGACGTCCCGGGTCGCCTTGTACTCCGGGTAACGCTCGGTGCGGAACGTGGTCCGTCCGGCGTCGAACGCGACGGCCACGTGCGTCGGCGCCTCGTCGCGAAGCAGGTTCGCGAGCATCGCCGTGAAGCCGTAGACGGCGTTGGTCGGCTCGCCGGTAGTGGTCGCGAAGTTCTCCACCGGGAGGGCGAAGAACGCCCGATAGGCCATCGAGTGGCCGTCGACGAGCAGCAGGCGAGGTCGCGCGGGGTCGGTCACAGGTGCCAACCTATCCGGCGTGACCGACACCCCCGCCCGCAGCGAGCTCGTCGAGCGCCTCGGCATCCAGATCCTCGAGATCAGCGCCGAACGCGCCGTCGCCACCATGCCGGTGGCGGGCAACACCCAGCCGTACGGGCTGCTGCACGGCGGTGCGTCCGCCGCGCTCGCGGAGACTCTCGGGTCCTACGCCGCCGCGGCGCACGCCGGTCCCGGGCGCACGGCCGTGGGGATCGAGCTGAACGCGACCCATCACCGCTCCGCGCGGGACGGCCTGGTCACCGGCACGGCGACCGCGCTGCACCTGGGACGGACGACGGCGTCCTACGAGATCGTCGTCGAGGACTCCGCGGCCCGCCGGCTGTGCACCGCGAGACTCACCTGCCTCCTCTTGGCGGCCGACGGGTCCTGAACGGCCGGGTCGAGGACCGGGAGCTCCCCCGTCGGAATCCTGCTCTGCCGCCGGTGCGCGATCAGGTCGTCCAGTCCGCGACGGCCGAACCGTCGGCCGCCTCCCGACGTGCCCGGAGAGAGCCGGCGCCGCAGCGCTGCGAGCGTCGTGGTGCGGTGCGCGGCAGCCGGGCTGAACCCGAGCTGGACGAAGAAGCGCTGCATCCCCCGCGCACCCGGGATCGGGGTGGCGTACACGTCGCGCGCACCCGCCTGGTCGGCGAGGTCGGCCGCGCCGGCCATCAGCGCATGCCCGACGCCGCGTCGGCGTTGATCGGCGGCGACGTACACGGCCTCCACCGCGAGGCTCGTGTGGTCCGTGAACGGGCTCGGCCCCACGACCCGACCGAGCAGCAGCCCGACGGCACCGTCCTCACCGCGAGCGACGAGCACCAGCGAGTCGGGCGCACCGGCCAGGGTGCGCAGCTGACGGCCGATGACCTCAGGGTCGGCTGCGCAGACCTGGTTGCCGACCGTCGACTCGCGCCGTGCCGCGATGCACAGCTCGACCAGCTCGGGCACGTCGGCCGGTTCGATGGGACGCACCTGCGTGGGACGCACGCTCACCCTCCTGTGCTCGCAGGCCTCGCCGCCCCCTGGTGGCCTGAAGGCACCATAGCCACCCGGAGGCCGCCGCGAAACCTGCTGCAACCCGGCCGGTGTGCGCCAAGCTCTTGGGTCCCGGCGCCAACGATGCCAAGGTGAACCCCTGCGAAACCCGCAGGACACATGACTTGCCTATCGTCGCCTCACCCCGGCCCATGGGCACCACGTCGGCGCGGCCGACGTTCGGATGCGCTCGATCCGCACGGAGGCACACGGTGCAGCAGACGGTCCACCCTTCGCCGACGGGCCCCCGCCCGCGACATCGCCGGGGCGCCAGCCCGCCAGCGGCAGGGCACCGCCGGAGGCCCCGACCACGCCTGGTCGCCGCCCTGCTGCTCGCTCTCGCGGGCCTCGTGACGACGGCCGCCGCTGCGGCCGCCGCGACGGACGGCCCCTGCACGCCCGATCCGCAGACCGCGTGCATCGCCGGGACGATGCGTACCGCCGCGGGCGATCCGGCCGTCGGCGTGCAGCTCGAGGTCTCCGGACCGGACGGATCCAGCACGGTCACCACCGGGCAGGACGGGCGATGGACCGTGGCCGTGCACGAGGCGGGTGACTACACGGTCACGCTGGACGTCGCGACCCTGCCCGCCGGCGAGACATTGACGAACCCCGACGTGACCTCCCGGACCGTCACCGTCGAGCTCGGCCGCCAGGGCGGGGCGATCTTCCGCCTCGGCCCCCCGAACAGTGCAGGGACGCCAACGCCGTCGGGCTCCGACTCGGGCACGCCGTCGCCCGCGCCCGACAGCAACCGGGTCGCCCAGCAGCTCGCCAACGGGATCGTGTTCGGCCTGCTCCTCGCGCTCGCATCGGTGGGCCTGTCGCTCGTGTACGGCACCACCGGGCTGTCGAGCTTCTCGCACGGCGAACAGGTCACGCTCGGGGCCGTGACGGCCTACGTGTTCACCCAGAGCGTCGGCCTGTCGATCGTCCCGGCCGCGGTGCTCGCCGTCGTGGTCGGCGGGATCACCGGCTGGCTGCAGAACGCCGGCATCTGGCGCCAGCTGCGCAGACGCCGCGTCGGCACGACCCAGCAGATGATCGTCACGATCGGGCTGTCGATGGCCCTGCAGTACTTCTTCCAGTTCCTGTTCGGCGGGGGACGACTGCGGATCCTGACGGCGTCGTCCTCGCCCGTGCACATCGGCCCCGTGGTCCTGTCCGTCCAGACCCTGGCGTCCGCCGCGATCGCGATCGTGGTGCTCGCCGCCGTGGCGTACTTCCTGCTCTTCACGCGCACGGGCCGCGCGACCCGCGCGGTGTCCGACAACCCCGCGCTCGCGGCCGCCTCGGGGATCGGCGTGGAGTCGGTGATCCGCACGGTGTGGGTCGGTGCCGCGGCACTGGCCGCGCTGGGCGGTGTGCTCACCGGCCTCTACTTCCAGGCCACGACCTGGAACATGGGCGGAACGATCCTGCTGCTGATGTTCGCGTCCGTGACGCTCGGTGGTCTGGGTACTGCGTTCGGGGCACTCGCCGGCTCGCTGGTGATCGGGATCGTCTCGGAGATGGCCAGCCTGGTCATGCCGTCCGACATGCGCTACGCGGCCGCGCTCATCATCCTCATCCTCGTCCTGCTCGTGAGGCCCCAGGGCATCCTCGGGCGCGCGGACCGGGTCGGCTGAACGGGGAAGGGCACACCATGGAATGGACTCGGATCCTCATCAACGTCGCCGGCGAGGTGTTTGCGCCGGCCACTGCCGCCTACGCGCTCGCCGCGATCGGCCTGAACATCCACTTCGGCATGACGGGCCTGATCAACATGGGGCAAGCGGGCTTCATGCTGATGGGCGCCTACGGGTTCGCCATCGCCACGATGAACGGCTGGCCGGTGTGGGCGGCAGTCGCCGCCGGAATGGCGGCCGCAGCCGTGTTCGCCGTGATCCTCGGCATCCCGACGCTCTCGCTGCGGGGCGACTACCTCGCGATCGTGACCATCGCCGCCGCGGAGATCGCGCGATATACCGTGCGGTCCTCGTCCCTGACCTCGATCACGGGCGGGAACGCGGGCATCGCGGGCAACGACTTCAAGGGCTCGTTCCAGCAGCTCTGCCCGTTGCCCGAGGGCTCGTGGTCGCTCGGACCGTTCCAGTACTCGAACTGCCTGTCGAACAGCTGGTGGCTGCGCATCGTCGGCTGGGGCCTCGTGGCGATCGGGATCGTGCTGGTGTGGCGCTGGATGAAGAGTCCGTGGGGCCGGGTGCTCAAAGGCATCCGGGAGGACGAGGACGCCGTTCGTTCCCTCGGCAAGAACGTGTACGGCTACAAGATGCAGGCCCTCGTCCTCGGCGGGCTGTTCGGAGCACTCGGCGGGATGATCTACGTCCTGCCCTCCGCGGTGCAGGCCGACGCGCTCGGCCGCACCCTGACCTTCAACGTCTGGACCATCCTGCTGCTCGGCGGCGCAGCGACGGTGTTCGGGCCGGTGCTCGGCTCGATCCTGATGTGGACGGTGCTCATGTTCATCAAGTCCACGCTGCGTGACATGCCCGGCGGCGTCTTCTCCAGCACGCAGGCCGAGGCGTTCTCCTGGGTCCTGGTGGGCGTGACCCTGATGCTGCTGGTGATCTTCCGACCACAGGGCATCCTCGGCGACCGCAAGGAGGTGATGCTCGATGGCCGCTGAGGACCTCGCCACCCCCCGTGACCGGATCGCGAAGGATCTCGAGGCCGTGCCCCGTAGGCCCGGCTCGGCCAAGCCGGACGCGATCATCGTCGCGGACCACGTCACCCGCCGGTTCGGCGGCATGACCGCCGTGGACGTGCATCACCTGGAGATCCAGCGCGGCGCGATCACGGCACTCATCGGACCCAACGGGGCGGGCAAGACGACCCTGTTCAACCTGCTCACGGGCTTCGACCGGCCCAACAGCGGCGAGTGGTCCTTCGACGGTCGCCCACTGTCCCAGCTGTCCGCCGCAAAGGTGGCGCGCGCGGGGATGGTCCGCACCTTCCAGCTCACCAAGGCGCTGTCGCGGATGACCGTGATGGAGAACATGCGGCTCGGGGCGACGGACCAGGGCGGTGAGCGTCTGGTGCCCAGCCTCTTCCCCCCGCTGTGGCGGCACCGGGAGAAGGAGATCACCGAGCAGGCCGAGGAGCTCCTGGCGCGCTTCAAGCTCGACACCAAGCGCGACGACTTCGCCGGCAGCCTGTCCGGTGGTCAGCGCAAGCTTCTGGAGATGGCCAGGGCGCTGATGACCAAGCCGTCCACCGTGATGCTCGACGAGCCGATGGCCGGCGTGAACCCCGCACTGACGCAGTCGTTGCTCGGCCACATCCAGGACCTGCGCGACGAGGGCATGACCGTGCTGTTCGTCGAGCACGACATGCACATGGTGCGGCACATCTCCGACTGGGTGGTCGTCATGGCGGAGGGCCGAGTGGTGGCCGAGGGTCCGCCCACCACGATCATGCAGGACGAGGCCGTCGTCGACGCCTACCTCGGCGCGCACCACGACACCGACCTGGGCGACGACTCGCTGCTCGGGGACGACGTGCTGGACGAGCTCGAGGCCGAGGCGGAGGCGCAGGAGCACCGGACGCAGGAGGACGCATGACCGCGACGACCCAGGTGCACCGCGGCGCGCCGTCCGGCGAGCCGCTCCTGGAGGCCAAGGACCTGTATGCCGGGTACCTGCCGGGCGTGGACATCCTCAACGCCTGCAACCTGGTGCTGCACCCCGGCGAGCTGGTGGGCATCATCGGCCCCAACGGCGCCGGCAAGTCGACCCTCCTCAAGGCGCTGTTCGGCCTCGTGCCGATCCGCTCGGGCGCGGTGACCCTGCACGGCGAGGAGATCACCAACCTGCGCGCGGACAAGCTCGTGCACCGGGGCGTGGGCTTCGTGCCCCAGACCAACAACGTGTTCCCCTCGCTGACCATCGAGGAGAACATGCAGATGGGCGTCTTCCAGGACCCGAAGAAGTTCGCGTCCCGGTTCGAGCAGATCGTCGACCTGTTCCCGACCCTCGGTGACCGGCGCAAGCAGCGCGCCGGCTCGCTCTCCGGGGGTGAGCGCCAGATGGTCGCGATGGCCCGGGCCCTGATGATGGACCCCAAGGTGCTGCTGCTCGACGAGCCGTCCGCCGGCCTGTCGCCTGTGCGACAGGACGAAACGTTCATCCGGACCCGGAGGATCAACAAGGCGGGAGTGTCGATCATCATCGTGGAGCAGAACGCGCGGCGTGCGCTGCAGATCTGCGACCGGGGCTACGTCCTGGACCAGGGCGCGAACGCCTATTCCGGCCCGGGCCGGGAGATGATGAACGACCCCAAGGTCATCGAGCTCTACCTGGGCACCCTGGCCACCGACGTCGAGGCGGCCGACGCCGAGCGCCGCGCCGCCCAGGAGGGTACGGCCGAGGGCGGCGCCTCCCAGTAGACCGGCCGGGGGAAGGCGGGAACGCCTCCGAGCCCTCCCGACCAGAGCAACGGGGCCCGGCTGCTGCGGCAGCCGGGCCCCGTCGTCTCGGGCTCGAGGCTCAGGCCTTGCCCTCGATCGCCTTCACCCAGGTGTAGGTGTTGTCGTCGTTGTACTTGTAGATGCCCACGAAGGCCGACGACGGGTCGTTGTCGGCGTTGAACGGGCCGGCCCCGGAGACCGTCTGGTAGTTGATCTCCTCACCCTTCTTGATCAGGTCGGCGCAGTCCTGGAAGCCGGTGCACTCGGTGCCACCGTTGGCGCCGGACACCGCAGCCATGTTGGCCTGGATGGTCGCGCCGTCGGTCGCGCCTCCCTTGAGGGCCGCCAGGGCGATCAGCATGGTCGCGTCGTAGGACTCGGCGGCGTAGGAGAAGTTGTCCAGCTTGGGGTCGACGCCCAGCAGTCGCTTCTTGAAGGCGTCATCGGGGTAGGCACCGGGGATGGTCCCCTGCGTGTCCCACGCGCTGAGCGTGCCCGGGTCGAAGTCCTTGGAGTAGTCGGCCGTGTTGCCGTCGACCATGTAGAGCTTGCCCTGGAAACCCTGCGCGACGAGCTCGGGAACGATCGACTTGGTCTGGTCGAACGCGATGAGCGCGATCGCCTGCGGGTTGGTCGCCAGGATCGAGGTCACGGCGTCGGTGAACGACGCGGCGGCCGGGTCGAACTCCTGGCCCTTGTCGCCGTAGGTCACGTTGACGCCGGCCGCCTCGACCGTCGACTTCACGACGTCACGCAGCGAGGTCCCGTACTCCTCGTTGAACACCAGGATGCCCAGGTCCGTGATGCCGTCCTGGACGATCAGATTGCCCAGTGCCGATCCCTGGACGGTGTCCGGCGGCGCGGTGCGGAAGTAGTACGGGCTGTAGCCGGACAGCGACGTGGCGGTGTTCGCCGGCGAGACCATGACGGTCTTGGAGTTGGTGATGTCGTCCACCACGAGCTTGGTCACCGAGGACGACGCGGCGCCGACGACGGCGGAGACCCCCTTGCTCTGCAGGTCGGACCACGACTGCGGAGCGACGTCAGCGTGATCGGCGTCCGAGGAGTCCGCTGCCACGTGCTCCACGTCGGCGCCCAGGACGCCACCGTTGTCGTTGATCTCCTTGACCGCGAGGTTGACGCCTGCGATCTCGGGCGGGCCCAGGAACGCGAGCGACCCGGTCTGTGGGAGCAACGAGCCGATCTTCAGCCCGTCGCTGGACATGCTCGACCCGCTGCTCGACGCGGCCGCGCCGTCCGAGCTGCTGCTCGAGCTTCCCGAGCCGCTGGCGCTGCTGCAGGCGGTCAGGGCCAGGGCTGCTGCTCCGAGCAGCGCTCCCGCCCGTGCCGCGTAGGTGGTCTTCCTCATGTGTGGCACCCCTCCGGTGTTCACCGACCCCGGGCACAGACCATCACCCGGGGAACTGTGCTGGGCACCGTAACCACCCGATGTGTCCGGAATGTGAAATGTCACGTATCATACTGTTGTCGATGCCGTTTCGTGACCGCACTGACACCAACGGCCGTGAAAATGCCCGCATGCTGGACGACAAGGGCCGGTGAGCGGCGGTCACCCGCCGCTCACCGGCCCTGTGGAATGTGCTGCCCCTCTACGACGCGCCGCCCACCTGCTCGATCACGGCGTCTGCGACCTCGCGCATGGTGAGGCGACGGTCCATCGAGGTCTTCTGGATCCACCGGAACGACTCCGGCTCGGACAGACCCATCTTGGTCATCAGGAGACCCTTGGCCCGGTCCACGCGCTTGCGGGTCTCGAACCGCTCACCGAGATCGGCGATCTCGTCCTCGAGCGCGAGGATCTGCCGGTACCGGGAGATCGCGATCTCGACGGCGGGGAGCAGGTCCGCCGGCGTGAAGGGCTTGATGACGTAGGCCATCGCACCGGCGTCGCGCGCACGCTCGACGAGCTCGGACTGCGAGAAGGCCGTGAGCAGCACGACCGGTGCGGCGTGCTCCTTGACGATCTTCTCCGCGGCCGTGATGCCATCCATCACGGGCATCTTCACGTCCATCACGATGACGTCCGGACGCAGCTCCATCGCCAGAGCGACGGCCTCCTCGCCGTTGGCGGCCTCGCCGACGACCTCGAACCCTGCCTCGCGCAGCGTCTCGGCCACGTCCATACGGATGAGCGCCTCGTCCTCGGCGACCACCGCACGGCGCGGGCTCGCTGACGGGGGGCCGGGCTCGGGCTTGGTGCCCTCCTCAGGCAGCTCGAGCGTCTTCGTCGCGTCCTGGCCCTCGGCGTCGGCCGACTGCTTCGCGTTCCCGGCTGCGGGTTCCTTCGTCGTCACGGCGCTAGCCTAGTCACGTTGCGACGCGGAGCCCGGGTCAGCCCACCGGGCGGTCGCCCAGGCCCGCCCCCCGGACGGTGTGGGAGGCTTCACCGCGTGGCACGGCCCCGATAGCCCAATTGGCAGAGGCGTTCGGCTCAAACCCGATCCAGTGTGGGTTCGAATCCCACTCGGGGCACGACGTTTGCGCAGTTCGACGGCTTGCAGTCAAGACCGTGTCACAGACGTGTCGCAGCCAGCCGATCTCGAGAACTCGAGCGAGGGCCGAGTCCTCGAACGCAGCCGCCGGACACTCCCGCGCGCGGCTACGCGGACGACGCTATGGCGCCATGCCATCTGCGGCATGAGCGGGTGTTGGCGCGGGAGCTGCAGCAGGCAGGGTCGGTACCACCCGGCCGGGCCGGATCGTGGAGCTTCCGGCACGTGATCCGTGCCGGAGTTTCCACGTTGGTGGGTGGAAGGCCTGTTGCGCGCCGTATGCGGCGGGGGGGAGCGTGGGATCAGGCCGTCCAAGATCGCCGGTTCTCGGCGCGGATCGGCGTCGATCGCGCCAGATCCGGCCGAGACTGACGATCATGGAACTGAAGGGGGGGAGCGTGCGCGCACATCGGCCATGACCGGATGGGCTCCGGACTGTTCTCCCAGCCGCTCGTGGTCCCGACGACGGCCGAGTGGTGCGCCTGATGCTCTCCCTCCGAGGCCCCTCATCGCACAGCGTGCAAGAGTCTCCCCTGCGTCATCGGTGTAGCGGCGGCCGTCAGTCAGCGTCAGGCTCCGAGATTGGCTCGAGTTCGGAGAGCAGGGCGTGGCAGGCGTTGCGCAGGGCGCCGAGGGGCGCGCCGATGGTCGCGCGGACGATCTGGGCGTCGAGCTTGTAGTAGTGGTGGCCGATCAGGTCGCGCATCCGGGCAATGTCCGACCAGGGCACCTCAGGGTGGCCGCCGGTCAGGTCGGCCGAGAGTGCCTTGACGGCCTCGCCGATCGCGTGCGAGGTGGGCCACACCCAGTCCGCTGACGCGTGACGCGGGCTAGGTTGGGCCACGTGAATCCGGCCCGTCTCGTGGTTCTCCCGCTGATCGCCGCGCTCAGCGCGTGCGCCGCGATCGGCGGTGGGCCCGCGCTGACCCCGCTGGATGGACCAGTGATGCGCTACACGGAGCGGTCGGCGCGCGGCGGCATGGATGCGCTGGTCCGGGGAAGGCTGGTGCTGGAGGGTGACTGCCTCTACCTCGACGGCGAGGAGCGGTACCCGGTCGTCTGGCCGGCAGGAGCGACGTGGGACGGCGAGCGATCTGCGGTCGTGAGCCCGAACGGGGCGGTGCTCCCCGTGGGTACAGACGTGTCCGGCGGCGGCGGTTACCTCTCCCTCGCGGACGTCGAGCAGGTCCTCGGCGCGGAGGCCTCCCAGCTCGCGCAGCGCTGCGTCGACAACAGCGACGGCGAAGTCGCCTTCTTCAACAACGCGTCAGACGCCGTAGGACCCGCCACGTAGTCCAGGAAGCTCGGGCGACGTCCGGTTCAGACCTCAGCGCCAACCCGCCCTCGGCGAAGCCGCCGCCGGCGGAGCCACCGATAGGCCTGGAGCACTCCCTGATGCACGAGGACGCCGATCGCGGCGTTCGCCGCGGCCAGCAGGGCCGCACCCAGCAGGCCCAGCTCGAAGCCCATCACGCCGTCGGCGACCAGCAGCACGTCCCAGATCACCGCAGCAAGCACGAGTGCGGAGCGCCACCAGCGTCCGAAGACGAGCCCCAAGACGATCATGCTCGGGATCACGGACCTCACTCCCCTCCCCAGGCCAAGGTAGGCCCGCGGCCGTACCGCTGCCGGGCGGCTTCCCCGGTGACGCCAACCACGACGCCGATCGCCGACCAGGACAGCCCAGCCTGGCGCGCGGCGTGGGCGAGGATCGCGTCAACGGATCGGGGCATGTTCACTCATCGCCTGGCGGGCGCACAGGGTGAGTGACGCCCGCACCACGCAGTCCGGGCGCCGAGGACGTCATCGCACGGTAGGCCGTCGCGCGCTCAGCCTCGGGATGAGGAACGGCGTGGCGCGCTTGTACACCAGGTAGTCCGCGCCGAAGCGCGCCTCGAGCTCCTTCTCCTCGACGACATGCAGGTACGTCAGGAGCACCACACCGGCCGACGCGACGATCCCGAGGGCCGATATCGAGCCGAGCCACACCCCGATGCCGCCGTAGCCGAGAAGGGTGCCGAGGGTCATCGGGTTACGGCTGTAGCTGAACGGCGGCTGCACCACGAGCCGCTGGGTAGGCATCATCGGCAGCGGTGTGCCGGACCCGGCGTCCACCTGTGCGCGGATCGAGGTCAGGGCCAGGCATGCACCCACCGCCACGAGTCCGCCCCCGGCGACCGGGTTGACGATCCCGGCCCGGATGCGGCGAAGCCGGAGCCGGCCGTCCAGCCTGGTAGCGCCGCGAACCAGGAGGGTCGGCAGGACGCCGAGGAAGACCACGGCGAGGAGCGATAGGACCACCAGCCGGCGCCGGAGCGGGTACTCGTGGCTCGCCCAGTCCAGGTATCGGTGCACGGTCGACCTCCAGCCCGCTCCCCCCATCATGACGCCCCGTCCACCGCACGGTGCGGGATCCCACTCTCAGGCCGTCGGCATCGCGGCGAAGTGGTCGCGCTCCTACATCTTCGCCACGGGACCCGGTGTGCGGAGACTCTCCGGTCCTGTCCTGCGCATCCCGGAGTCGAGGATCAGCTCGATGGCCGCCCCGCACGCGTCGCGGCGCACCTGGTCGCGCGTGCGAATCCGCTCGTCCATGAGCTCACGCAGCAGCGCGTCGGCGTCATCGCGCGGGTCGGGCTCCGGCCACCACCGTTCAGCTGGCACGGCGCCTCCCGAGATGACGAGACCGCAAGGGCTCCACAACCGGCATGGCGGCCACGTTGTCATCGGCGCACCGCGGCGTCCACGCCGGTTGGACCCCTCTCCACCGCTTCTCCACGGCACCCTCCCCACACCGCCAACCCACCCGCGGGACCGCGCGGTGCGGAAGCCACTCGGGTCGCTGAAGCACGACTTTGATAACAGAATGGTAACGGTCCGCCGACGGCTCTGGTCCCCGGGGTGGGGACCGGGGCCGCGCTACCGCCCGGCGTCAGCCGACCCCCGCCCGTCAGGATGTGACTCGCATGCCTCGTGTGACCGACAAAGTTCCGGTGCCGTTCGTGCACGCCCTGGTGGCGGTCCTGGCGCTCGGTGGTGTGGCCATCGAGCTGGTGCTGGCGGTCACCGCGGGCCCGGAGTCGGGCTTGGCCGGACGCCTCGCGCGCGGGGCCAGCTACTTCACGATCCAGTCCAACATCCTGGTCGGTGGGGTGTCCGCGCTGCTCGCGCTGCGGCCCTCGCGTGGTGGGCCGGTCTTCCGGGTGCTCAGGCTCGACGCGGTCGTGTGCGTCGCCGTCACGGGCATCCTCTATCACACCGGCGTCGGGTCGATGCCGCACCCCTCGTTCGCCTCGGTCGTCTCCGATCTCCTGCTCCACACCGTCACACCGGTCGCCACGGTCCTCGCCTGGTTCGTCGCCGGTCCTCGCATCCGCCTGTCATGGGCTGCGGTCGCGTGGTCCCTCGTCCCGCCCCTCGCCTACGCGGCGTACGTCGTCGGCAACGGAGCGCTGAACGCCTGGTACCCCTACCCGTTCTTCGACCCGGCGTGGCACGGGTACCGGGCCGTGCTGGGCAACGTCGGACTCGCGAGCCTCCTCTTCATCGCCCTCGGCGCCCTGGTCCGCCAGCTCGAGGGACTTCTCGGCCCGCGCCCCACGAACGCGTGACCGCCCGGGGCTGCGGCGCCTGACCCGCACGCACGACGTCCGGCCGCGAGCCCGCGCCGCCGCGGTCCTCAGCGGCCCAGCAGGGCCTCGACCGTTGTGAAGGTGTAACCAGCGGCGCGCAGCCCGGCGATCACGTCCGGCAGAGCGTCTGCGTCGAGGGTGCTGCCGTCGTCGGGGTTCGCCCCGACGTGCATCAGGACGATCTCGCCCGGCCTCGCGGCGTCGAGGACCCTGTCGACGACCTCGGCTGCGGAGCGGCCGCCGCTGGTGCCCTGCCAACCGAGGGTGTCGACCGTCCAGCGGATCGTGACGTAGCCGGCGGTGTTGACCGCGGCGACGTCCGCGTCGGTGCGGTCACCATAGGGGAACCGGAACCAGGGCCCTGGACGGGCGCCGGCCGCCTCGATGGCCGCCCGAGCGGCGGCCAGGTCGGCTGCGATCGCTGCGTTCGTGAGCTGCGGGTAGTGCTCGTGGGTGTCGCTGTGGTTGCCCACGACGTGCCCTCGGGCTGCGATCGCGGCGACCTCCGCCGGGTAGGTCCGGGCGAACTGCCCCGTCACGAAGAAGGTGCCCTGAACGCCGTCGGCCGCCAGCGTGGCGAGGATCGAGGCGACGGCGGCGTCGGACGCACCGCAGTCGAAGGTCAGTGCGACGGCGGAGGTCGGCAGCAGCGTCCAGTCGGTGCCGAACAGGTCATCAAGCGCCGGCGTCGGGCTGGCGGTCGGCATGACCGTCGGCTTGGGCGTGACCGTCGGTGTCGGGGTGACCGTGGGGGTCGGGGTGACCGTCGGGGTCGGGGTGGCCGGAACCGGCGACGTCGACGGGCGGGACGTGCACGTGGACTCCCCCGGGGAGGCAGCCCCCGTCGTGCACGTCATGGGGCTCGGCAGGGGCGAGGCGGACGGGGCCGTGCTCGTCCAGCAGCCCGTCAGCGCGCCGAGCGCGACGATGGTCGCAAGCCAGCGCGGGGATGCGCGCCTCATGACGTCATGGTCGCTCCGCTGCGGACACCCCCGCGAGGGCCCGCAGTCCCAGAGCAGCGGGCTCGAGGGCGCTCGTCGAGCGTCCGCTGTCGTATTCGCGTGGTCGCGTTCGTGGCAGGGACAAGGCCGCCCGCCCGGGGCAGCACCGAGCGAAGGAGCACGAGTCGTGAAGCTGACGACCATGACGCAGGTCACGCTGGACGGGGTGATGCAGGGAAACGGCGCTGTCTCCGATGACCGCCGGGGCGGGTTCGAGCGGGGCGGCTGGGCGAGGGGCCGAGGGGACGACGAGACCCGGACGCTCATCACGGAGACCTACCAGCGAGCCCAGGCGTTCCTGTTCGGCCGGCACACCTACGAGCTCTTCGCCGGTTCGTGGGGATCGATCGACCAGATGCGCGCGCACCCCGTGGGGATAGCCCTGAACGATGCGACGAAGTACGTCGCCTCGACCACGCTCACCGAGCCCCGGTGGCGAGGCAGCGTTGTTCTCCACGGGGACCTGCGCACCGCCATCCGGACGCTCAAGGCCGAGCCGGGCGGTGAGCTGCAGGTGCACGGCAGCGGCACGCTGACCCGGTGGCTGCTGGAGAACGACCTGGTCGACCAGATGACACTGATCGTGGTCCCCGTGATCCTCGGCCAGGGCGTGAGACTCTTCCCGGACAGCGGGCCGGACCTCGCACTCGATCTGGTCGAGTCGCACGTCGACACGAAAGGCGTGAGCGTCCAGGTCTACCGCCCGGCCGGGCGTCCGCAGTACGCCACCGCCTGAGCCCCGTGCGCGAAGGACGCGCACCCCACCGGAAGGATCATCCGATGCAGTTCCTCGTCTCCGTCATCGACGACGGCACCGGGCCGGCCACGCCGACGGAGGACGCCGCCATCGACGCGTTCAACGACCGGCTCCGGGCCGGAGGCCACTGGGTCTTCGTCGGCGGCCTGGCGTCGCCCACCACCGCAACCGTCATCGACAACCGGCACGGTGAGGCACTCGTCACGGACGGCCCCTTCGTCGAGTCCAAGGAGTATCTCGCCGGCTTCTGGGTCCTCGAGGCCCGGGATCTGGACGTCGCTCTCGAGCTCGGCGCGGACGCGTCGCGGGCCTGCCACCGAAAGATCGAGGTGCGCCCGCTCGCGGTCCCCTGACCGATCTGCGGTCGCCGGTGTGTGCTTCTATCAACGGGCGTCACACACGACGCCAAGGAGGTCTCGATGGTCCACCGGCACACGAACGACGACGCCAGCCTCTTCCCCGCCTACGCCGGACGGCTCTTCGGTGGTCCCATCCCCAAGAACCGCATGCCGGCGTCGGAGTCCCCGCCCGACTCCGTCTACCGGCTGATCCACGACGAGCTCCTGCTGGATGGCAGCTCGCGCCTCAACCTCGCGACGTTCGTGACCACCTGGATGGAGCCGCAGGCCCAGGTACTCATGGCGGAGGCGTTCGACAAGAACATGATCGACAAGGACGAGTACCCGCAGACCGCCGAGATCGAGCGGCGCTGCGTGAACATCGTCGCCGACCTGTTCCACGCCCCGGCCGGCGGGGACGCCGTCGGGGTCTCGACGATCGGGTCGAGCGAGGCGGTCATGCTCGGCGGCCTGGCGATGAAGTGGCGCTGGCGTCAGCGGCGCGAGGCAGCCGGGCTCCCCGCCGCCCGCCCGAACCTGGTGCTGGGCTCCAACGTCCAGGTCGTCTGGGAGAAGTTCTGTCGCTACTGGGACGTCGAACCGCGGTACGTCCCCGTCGCCCATGACCGCTACGTGGTCACGCCCGAGGACGTCGTCGCCCGGCTGGATGACAACACCATCGGCGTGATCCCGATCCTCGGCACCACGTACACCGGCGAGTTCGAGCCGATCAAGGAGATCCACGACCGGGTGGTCGCCTGGAACGCGGAGCACGATGCCGACGTCCCGCTGCACGTCGACGCCGCGAGCGGGGGGTTCGTCGCGCCCTTCCTGCACCCGGACCTCGAGTGGGACTTCCGCCTGCCGCAGGTCCGCTCGATCAACGTGTCCGGCCACAAGTACGGCCTCACCTATCCCGGGATCGGTTTCGTGGTGTGGCGCTCGGCCGAGGAGCTGCCCGGGGACCTGGTGTTCCACGTCAACTACCTGGGCGGCGACATGCCGACGTTCACGCTGAACTTCTCCCGCCCCGGCAACCAGCTCGTGGGCCAGTACTACAACTTCGTGCGGCTGGGCCGCGACGGGTACCGGCGCATCATGGAGCGGCTGCGCGACGTCGCTCATCATCTCGCCGCGCGGATCGCCGCGATGGAGATGTTCGAGCTGGTCAGCGACGGAACGGACATCCCGGTCCTGGCCTTCCGCACGACCCCGCACGCGCCGTTCACCGTCTTCCACGTCTCCGACGAGCTGCGCAAGGGCGGGTGGCAGGTTCCGGCGTACACGTTGCCCGCCGACGCCACCGACGTCGCGGTCCTCCGCGTCGTGGTGCGCGAGGGCTTCACGTTCGACCTCGCCGACATGCTGCTCGCCGCCCTCGAGGACGCAGTGCGACACCTGTCGGAGTACCCGCCCGGCGGGTTCAGCCCCGCCAGCTCCTTCCGCCACACCTGAGCCTCGACCCCTACCGGCACGGTCGCCGGGGGTGACCTCAGCGCACGACGAGCAGCGTCTCCATCCCCGCGGCGTAGTGCCCCGGAAGGTTGCAGACCAGCTCGTAGCGCCCTGGCTTCAGGTCGAGTGTGACCCAACCCTGCGCGCCGGGTGCGATGCCCTCGCCCTCGCCCTCGGCGTTGGTCGCCGAGGCCTCCCCGAGGCTCGTCGACTCGTCGACCGTCCCGTCGGCGCCGACGTCGCGTTGACCGACTCGCTGACCGTCAGGCAGGGGCAGGACCACGAGCTCGTGGTCGACGCTGCCCCCGTTGACCACCCTGAGCGTCACGGTGCCGGCAGGGACGTCCGCACGGTGGGCGGTCAGCGACATCCACCCGCTGGGCCACGACCCCGCGTCGGCGGACCGGCCGCCCATCATCCCGGAGCCGCCCATCATCGCCATGTCCGCCGCGACCACGTCGACAACCGTCCCGGGCAGGTCCGCCAGACCTTCACCGGGCGCGCCCGCACGGAACATCGGCCACGCGCCCCGCTGGGTGGACAGCGTGACGCCGCCTCCCACCGCCCAAGCGAGGGACGTGGCCAGCAGCGCGACGGTGGCGACAAGGGCGGCGATCGTCCAGCCGCGCGCCGCCTTGGTCACCGGCCACCCCCGCGCGCATCCAGGATCGCCGCACGCGTGCTCCGGTAGGTCTCGACGTCCACCTCACCGCGGGCCAGGCGCTGGTCCAGCACCTCCAGCGCGGACCCGCTCGGAGTCGACGCGCCGGTGGGCGGCGGGGGCGTCGGCGCATCTGACCGGTGGCCCCGTTCGGGCAGCAGCCGAATGACCAACCAGACCACCAGGCCGATGAGCACCAACCAGAACAGGCCCATGCCCAACCAGCCTGCGCCGCCCATGCCGCCGTACATCCCCATCATGATCGGATCCTTTCCCTCGTCGTCGTCTCCAGCGTGGGTGACGCAGATGTGCGGGCTGCCGGCGCAACGACGAAGAATCCGTCAAGAAGGCCTGGCGACCGGCCGGTCGCTCGCCGGGCAGGGGCCGACCGGACGGGGTCTTCACCGTTTCTTGACCGTGGCTCGACGGGTTCTTCGGCCTGGATGCCGATGGTGATCGCACCGAACCCGAGGAGCATCCGATGAGCCTGGACACCGCGCGTGACTCCCAGACCGACCTCACCGAGGCCGGCGAGCGGCGACCCGGCGGCTTCTGGGCCACCGTGCACCGCATCCGGCAGCACGATCGCTTCATCTTCGTCACGATGCTCGTCTCGGCGTGCGCAAGCCTGGTCGCGTCGTTCGTGCTGTCGGTGGATGCGCTGCGCCTGGCCGCCGACCCCGGCACCCAGCTCAGCTGCGACATCTCCAGCACCCTGAGCTGTGGCACCGTCGCCCAGTCGTGGCAGGCCCAGCTCCTCGGGTTCCCCAACGCGTTCCTCGGCCTGATCGCGGAGCCGGTCGTCATCACCATCGCGGTCGCGGCGTTGGGTGGGGTGCGCTTCCCCCGCTGGTTCATGGTGTCCGCGCAGACGGTCTACACGCTCGGCGTGATCTTCGCCTACTGGCTGTTCGTCCAGTCGATGTTCGTCATCCATGCACTCTGCCCGTGGTGCCTCCTGGTCACCGTCTCGACGACGCTGGTGTTCACCTCGCTCACGCACGTCAACATCCGTGACGGCAACCTCCCCCTGCCCCCACGGATGCTCTCCCAGGCCCGAGCCCTCATCGCCGCCGACGTCGACGCCATCGGGGTCGCCGCGTGGCTGGTCTTCCTGGCGGCGGCGATCCTCGCCCGGTACGGAGTCGCGCTCTTCGGCTGACCACACGCCTGGGCTGCGCATGCCGGCACGCGCGGGCTACCGAACGACGACGACGCCCATCATCCCGAGGTCCTCGTGGTCGAGGATGTGGCAGTGGTAGACCGTCGCGCCGGCATGACGGGCGAACGCGATCCTGACCACGACCTGGCCTCCGGCCGGTACGTCGACGACGTCGCGCACGTCGACCCGCTCGCGCGCCGCGTCGGTCCCGTCGACGACCTGCATCGGCCACACGTGCAGGTGGAACGGGTGATCCATCATCGTCGCGTTCCGGATGGTCCACTCCTCGACGGTGCCGAGCTCCACGCGCTGGTCGACCCGGTCCGCGTCGAACGCACGCCCATCGATGAGGAACTGCATGCCGCCCATGCCGCCCATGCCCATCGTGAAGGTCAGGGTGCGGGTCCGGTCCACGCGGGCCCCGCGCAGGTCACGTGGGGCGGGGTGCGGACGTCCCGCCTGCGTCGAGGGGGTCGTGCCGGAGACCTCACGGCCGCCGGGCCGCAGGGTGAGGACGGGAGCGTCCTGCCCGTCGAACGAGTCCGAGCCCATCATCCCCATGCCTGCCGCCCCCCGCGGGTACGCGCGGGCTGTGACGCCCGTGCGCCGGCCGGGCACCTGGATCTCCAGGTCGGCACGGTTCCCGGGTGCGAGCACCACACGCTGCCGCGTCAACGGTGGCGAGAACACTCCCGAGTCGACGCCATGCAGGCGCATCTCCTGACCGGCCACGGAGAGATCCAGGTAGCGACTGGTGCAGGCGTTGACCACGAGCAGCCGCTGCGTCGACCCCGGTGTCGCCACGAGCTCAGGGGCCACGAGACCGTTGGTCAGGAGCGTCTCACCGACCCGTCCGCGCATCCGGTCCTGCGCCGAGGCTTCCGCGACACGACCGGAGGAGAATGTGGTGTCAGACACGACCACCACGCGCGGTGCGGGCCGGCCCGGGCCGTCGTCGTCGATGAGGATCGCTCCGTAGAGGCCGGCGAACACCTGGTCCGCCACTGTCCGTGGTGGTGCGGGTGATACCAGAACAGACCGGGGGGATGGTCCGCCGGCAGCGTGATCTCGTAGTCGAAGGTCTCCCCCGGTGCGACCCGGAGGAAGGGGTTGTCGCCGTTGTCCGTCCGAGAGACGAGCAACCCGTGGGTGTGCAGGTTGGTCGGCTCGTCGAGCTCATTGGCCAGGTGCACCCGAAGGCGATCGCCGGGACGCATGCGCAGCGTGGGACCGGGCACGGTGCCGTTGTAGGTGACCATGCTCACGCGTCGGCCGTCGATCGTCACCTCCGTCCTGGCGACCGTCAGGTCCACGTCGAGCACTCCTGCGGTCGCAGTGATCACCCGGGGCTCGGACCACGCGGGGCCCGGCGACGCCGTGGCAGCCGGCTCCGTGCCGAACGGTGGCCAACCCCGCGCCCCCAGGCCGGCCGGGCCGACTGCGAGGCTCCCGGCCCCTGCCGCCCCCAGGGTCAGGGCCTGACGTCGTGACATCTGACTCACCGGTCCTCCAGGGCTCGCAGCCGGGAGGTGAACTCGTCGATGTCGATCTCGCCCCGAGCGAGGCGCTGCTCGAGCAGCTCGGGGCCCGCAGGGCCGGTGCGCCGTCCAGGGAGCCGGCCGCCCCCGGTGTCGGGCCGCAGCCGGCGTCCCGCCCGGGACGACGACCGCAGGCCCACGTACGTCACCGTGGCGGCACCGACGAGCACCAAGGTCCACAGCACGTACGTCCAGACGTCCGCGCCCGCCAGATCGCTCATCCTGCGCTCCCCTCCGTGTCGGCTGAGGGACCACCTTCGCCGTTCCGAGTGGAGATAAACCGGCGGTGTCGATGAAGAAACCCCGAAGAACACCCTGAAGCCGACCCTCACCGTGCCGACGTCGCGGCCGGTCAGTAGCGTCGTCGGCGTCCGTAGCTGCGCCGAGCGCCGGAGGGGAGCCATGACCGCGTGGGCAGGTCTGGGCGTCGCGGGTCTGGCCACGGCCGGGCTCGTGGTGCTGGTGCGACTCGCCTCCCGGCTCGCCGCGGGCCGACCGCCGCTGACGACGCTGCCGTTCCAGTCAGGGCACAGTCCGGACGAGCACGCGCTGTCCCGGTACCACGCGCGCTGGTATCCCATGACCCTGCTCTTCCTGGCGTTCGACGTCGAGATGTTGTTCATGTACCCGTGGGCCCTCGTGGTCGCCGCCCGAGGCACCGCGGCGATCGTCGAGATGTTCGCCTTCCTCGGCGTGCTGCTCGCGGGCGTCGTGTGGGCATGGCGCGAGGGAGTGCTGCGGTGGGTGTGACGGGCGTACGGCGCGGAATCCACGTCCTGGTGGTCGCGGCGCGCGGCGGAGCGCTGGTGCGGCTGAGCGTGGAGCGCGCGCTGCGCACCTTGGGATGGGTCCCGGCATCGTCCCCGGCCGACGCCGACCTGCTGGCGGTGTGCGGGACGCCGGCTGACCAGGAGCGCGACGCGATCGAGCAGATCTGGCGACAGCTACCCGGCCCGCGCGCCCGCGTCGAGGTGACCAGCACCGAGGCCCTCGGCGAGCTGCTCAGCCAGGCCGCATCGGCGCTCGAGGACCATGAGCTCCAGGCGACGTTGGCCCAGGAGGCGGACGCCTCCGCCCCGATGGGCATGGACCACGAGGACATGGACCACGCGGGCATGGACCACGGCGACATGGACCACGGCGACATGGACCACGGCGACATGGACCACGGGGACATGGACCACGGGGACATGTCGATGACCGGGCCGGGTGGGATCGCGCTTGCCGGGAGCTCCGACGACGACCGGGACGGGCTCGAGATGGACGTCGGGCACGTGATCCTGGGGGCGGGGCTGCCCGGCTGGCCCGCCGGCCTCGTGCTACGGGCGACGCTGCACGGGGACGTGGTGACGGGAGTCGAGGTGCTCGCCTCCCCCGCCCCGCCGTCGCTCTCCGACCCGGCCGTACGGGCTGCCCTCCTGGTGGACGCCGCGGCCGGCGTGCTGGACCTGGCCGGCTGGTCGGCTGCCGCCGACTCCGCGCGCCGAGCCCGGGACGACCTGATGGACGCCGCCGGTGCCACGCGCATCGCAGCCGCCGATGTCGCCCGGCTCACCCGACGGGTTCGCCGCTCGGTGCTGCTGCGCTGGTCCCTGGAGGGCCCCGGGCACCGTGCTCCGTCGTCTCCCGCCCCGGGCAGCGTCGTACGCCGACGACTCATCGCCCTGCTCGAGGCCGCCGCGACGACCCTCGCCGACCCGCAGGGTCCGGCACACGTGCCGCTCGGCGACGATCTCGCGCTGCTGCCGGAGCTTGCGGAAGGCCAGGAGCTGGCGAGCCTGCGGCTGCTCGTCGCGAGCATGGCACTGGACGCCGGGGTGGCTGCAGATGCCTGAGGTGACGACGCTCCAGCCCTGGTGGGCTGCCCTGGCTCCCGTGACGCTGCTCACGCTCGCCGCGGCGGGTGCGGCGATGGCCGGCGCACAGACCGCGCGACGCCGCGGCGACGGCCCGCTCGTCGCTGCCACGACGCCACTGACCGAGACCTGGCGGCTGCTGCGCCAGCGCCGCCGGGTCCCGGTCGCTGCGGACCGCGTCCTGTGGCACGTGGCCGTCGGTGGCCTGCCCGTGGTCGCGGTCCTGATGGCGGTCGTCGTCCCGCTGGGCTCGGTGGTGCTCGTCGACAGCCCCGTCGGCGTCGTGTGGTTCAACGCGATGGACGTCATGCTCTGGGCGTTGTGGTGGCTCGCAGGCTGGGGCCCGAACAGCACGCACTCGCTGGTCGCCGGCCACCGCTTCCTGGGACTGGCACTGGCCTACGAGCTGCCGCTCATGTTCGCGCTGACCTCGCCTGCGATCGCGGCGCACAGCCTGCGACTGGCGGACGTGGCGTCCGCCCAGCAGGGCCTGTGGTTCGCCGTCTGGATGCCGGTGGCTTTCGGGGTGTACCTGCTCTCCGCCGTGGCGTTCAGCTCGTGGGGGCCGTTCGCCGTCGCCGCGCACAGCGACCTGGCCGGCGGCGTGCTCGCGGAGACGTCCGGGGTGGACCGATGGCTGGTGCTCGCCGGGCGTCACCTGGTGCTGGCCGCCGCCGCGCTCGTGGCGGTCCCGCTGTTCCTGGGCGGCGGGGCCGGGCCCGTGCTCGGCCCCGTGGCGTGGACGCTGGTCAAGGCGCTGGTCGTGCTCGCCGTGCTCGAGCTCAGCGCCGGACGGGCGCCGATGATCCGGCCGGAGCGCTTCGCGGAGGTCGGCTGGATGGTGCTGCTCCCGGCCACGGTGCTGCAGATGCTCGTGGCAGCGGGAGGTGCGTCGTGATCGGGACGATCGTGTTCTGGGTCGCGGCGCTGGTCGCGGTGGCCGCCGGGGTCGAGGTGTTCCGCACCGACTCCATGGCCCGCGCCTCCTACGCGCTCGCCGCATCCTTCGTGGCGGTCGGGGTGATGCTCCTCGCCTTCGAGCTGGACTACCTGGGCGTGATCGTCATCCTCATGATGGTCATGGAGATGGCGATCATGGCGCTGTTCATGATCATGCTGATGGGCATGAATCCAGCGCTGATGCCCATGTCCATGGTGCACGGCAAGCGCACCGCGACCGTGGTCGCCGCCGTGGTGTTCGTGGGTCTCGCGGCCGCGGCCCTCCTGATCCCGTGGCCCGACAGGGCCGGTGCCCCCGCGGCCGACCTCACGCGAAGCCTGGGGGACGCCGTCATGGGCTCGAAGATGCTCGTGATGCTCACCGTCAGCCCGGTGCTGTTCGCCACGATCATCGGTGCGCTGGTGCTGGGGCACCCCCGGGACCGTTACCAGCGATACGGCGACGACCTCGAGCGCGACCATCCGGACGACCCGATCCAGGGCGGTGTCGGCCGATGACCCTGTCCCTCGTGCTCGTGGTGGCCGCCGCGTTGTTCGCCGTCGGCCTGTGGGGCGCGCTGTCCCAGCAGGTGGTCGTGATGGTGATGATGGGGATCGAGCTCATGATCAACGCCGTGATCCTTGCAGGCGGTGCGTTCTGGTGGTTCACCACGCCGTCGCCCGACGGCCAGGTGCTCCTGCTCGTGGTGATCGCGGCGATGACGGTGGAGATGGCGATGGGCTTCGCCGTCGCGCTCCTGCTGCACCGACGTCGTGGCACGGACATGACGGACATGGCGAGCGAGCTCAAGCGATGAGCGGCGGCTCGCTCCTCGCGCTCGTCGCGCTCCCCGCGCTCGGTGGCGCGGGCCTGCTGGGCCGCGGGGCCGCACGTGCCCGGACGGGACACGCACCGGCGCGGGATCGCACCGCGAGCGGCATCGCCCTGGCCACGGCGAGTCTCAGCGTGGCCCTCGGCATCCTGGTGTCCGCAGGCCGACCCGTCCTGACGTGGTCGTTCATCCCAGGGGGCGCCTTCGCGCTGGGCGTGGACGGCCTGACCGCGCTGCTGCTGCCCGGTGTGCTGGCCGTCGCCCTCCTGGTGCTGGTCGCGGCCGCCGTCGAGCGCACCGAGCCGGCCGCCCGGTTCCACGGGTTGATGCTGCTGTTCGTGGCGGCGGTCGCGGTCACGCTCACCGCCACGTCGCTGCCGGCGCTGCTGCTCGGGTGGGAGCTGATGGGCGCCGCGTCCTGGTCGCTGATCGGGTTCCGGTGGCGCGATCCGGAGCGGACGTCGGCCGGTGTGGCCGCGTTCGTCACCACCCGGACAGCGGATCTCGGCCTGTACCTGGCGGCGGGCGCCGCGGCGGCCGGCTCGGCATCGGACCATCTCGGGCTCGGGCTCGAGGCCCTCCCGGACCTCTCCTCGCCGTGGCGCCAGGTCGTGGCCGTCGGCGTCGTGGTCGCAGCGCTCGGGAAGGCCGCGCAGCTACCGTTCAGCGTCTGGCTGTCCAAGGCGATGCTGGGCCCCAGCCCAGTCAGCGCGTTGCTGCACTCGGCGGCGATGGTGGCGATGGGCGGGTACCTGCTCCTGCGCGTCGAGCCGCTCCTTGCGGCAACACCCGCGGTTGCCTCGGCAGCGGCGTGGACCGGCGCGGTGACCACCGTGGTCCTCGGGGTGGTGGCGATGGCGCAGCAGGACCTCAAACAGCTCCTCGCCGCCTCGACCTCCGCCCAGCTGGGCTTCGTGGTCCTGGCTGCAGGAGTGGGCGACGCGGCCGGTGGGACAGAGCACCTGCTCGGGCACGCGGGCACCAAGGCGTTGCTGTTCCTCGTTGCGGGACTGTGGCTCACGGCCCTCGGGACCAAACAGCTCGAGGCGATGGCCGGCGCGGCGCGCTGGTGGCGCGCCGTCGGGGTGCTGTTCACGCTCGCCGCGCTGACGTTGGCCGGACTGCCCCCGCTCGGGCTGTGGGTGACCAAGGACCACGTCCTGGCCGCTGCCGCCGAACGCAGCGGATGGCTGTACGGGGTCGCGCTCATCGGCGCCGTGCTGTCCGCGGGCTACGCGGCCGTCGCGCTGCGGGCAGCGTGGCGCGGTCCCGAACGCCGTCCCACCGATCGGCCCGGGTGGGACAGCGAGGAGCCCGGCGACCGGCACGTGCCGCGGGCCGCCGTCCTGCCCCTCGCGGTGCTCGCGGGAGGCGCCCTGGCACCCGTCGCCCTCCTGGTGCCGGCCGCCTCCGACGCGGTCGACGCCCTGCTCGGCGTGACGGGAGCGGCCACGCCGGGGGCAGCAGAGATGGCACTGTCCGCCGCGCTGGCCGTGACCGCGTTCGGTCTGGTGCTGCGCCGGGTGCCGCGACCGGTCCCTGGCGCGGTGCGATGGTTCGACCTCGACCGTGCCGCGGCCGTCCTCGTGGTGACGCCCGTCGAGACGCTCGCCGCACGTGCCGACCGGCTGGACCGGGCGCTGGACCGCGCGGTCGCGGGCACGGCCCGCGCGACGACGACCGTGGCCGCCGCCGCGGCACGCCTGGACGTCTCGGGGGTCGACGGTGCCGTGCGCGCGGTCGCCGGCTCCGTGCGCGCCGCGGGGCGCGCCACGCTACGCCCGCAGTCCGGGCTCGTTCATCAGTACCTGGGTGCCGCGGCCGTCGTGCTCGCCGTTGGCGCCGTCCTCCTCGTGGTGGTGAGGCCTTGATGCTGACCGTGATCGTGTTCCTGCCGTTGCTGGGTGCGGCCCTGCTCGCCTTCAGCAGGACCGGGCCACGGCCCGCTCGGGGCGTGTGGCTCGCCGTCACCGTCGCAGACCTGGCGTTGGTGGTCGCGATGACCATGGGCTACCGCCCGCCGGCAGCCGGTGGGTTGGCCTACGCCGAGCAGGTCGACTGGATCCCCGGCGCGGGCGTGTCCTACCACGTGGGTGTCGACGGCCTGTCGCTGCCGATGCTGCTGGTGACCGACGTCCTGTTCGCTGCGTGTGCGGTCTGGGCGTTGCGCATGGATGACCGCGTCCGCCGCCTGGCCGCGCTGTTCCTCGCTCTGCAGACCACGTGCCTGGGGTTGTTCGCGGCCCAGGACCTGATCCTGTTCTTCCTGTTCTTCGACCTGTCGATCGTGGCGATGTACGCGGTCATCGCGGGCTGGGGTCACGGAGAGCAGGCCAAGCGGTCGGCGCTGCAGTTCTTCCTGTACACGTTCCTGGGCTCGCTCGCCCTGCTGGTCGGCTTCATCGGGCTGTACCTCGGATCCACGCCGCACACCTTCGACATCCCCACGCTGGTGGCGCGCGCCCAGGGCGGCACCGCCCTGGCCGGTGGCGCGGTCCTGGGACTGATCCTGCTGGGCCTGGCGATCAAGACCCCGACGGTCCCCTTCCACACCTGGCTGCCCCCGGCCCACACCGACGCACCTGCGGTCGGCTCCGCGATCCTCGCCGGCGTGCTGCTGAAGATGGGGACCTACGGCTTCCTTCGGGTCGGGATGCCCCTGCTTCCCGACGCCTGGCGGTCCTGGGCGTGGGCGATCGTGGCGGTCGGGCTCGTCTCCGTGCTCTACGGGGCGCTGGTCGCCCTGGCGCAGAACAACGTCAAGCGGATGATCGCCTACACGTCGGTGAACCACATGGGCTACGTGGTGCTCGCGGTCGGTGCGGCGGGGCTGGTGGCGCCCGACTCGGCCACCGCCCGCGAGGTCGCGATCACGGGCGCCGTCACCCAGATGGTCAGCCACGGGCTGGTCACCGGCGCGCTCTTCCTGCTTGCCGGGGTCCTCGAGAGCCGTGCGCACAGCTACGAGATGGACCGGTTCGGGGGCCTGGCGGGCGTGGCCCCGCGCTACACGGCCCTGTTCGCCGTGGGGGCGCTGGCGTCGCTCGGACTCCCGGCGCTGTCCGGGTTCGTGGCCGAGTTCCAGATCTTCACCGGGTCCATCGCGGCGACCTGGGTCGCGGCGCTCGCCCTGCCGGGCATCCTGCTGACGGCCGCCCTCTTCCTGCGGGCGTTCCACCGCGTCTTCACCGGCCCCGAAGGCCCCGCCACGCGCGGGTTCGCCGACCTGCGGGGCGCCGAGCTGGTGGGCGCAGGCGGCCTCCTGGCGCTGTCGCTGGCCCTCGGCATCGTCCCCGGCCCGGTGCTCGACCTGATCCGGCCGTTCGCCGCGTCCGTGATCTCGGCGATCGGAGGGTGACGGGCGTGCGTGCGGAGGATGAGCGATGAGCGGGCACGACTACACCGCCCTGGCACCCGAGGGCGTGCTGGTCGCGGGATCGGTCCTGGTGCTGCTCCTCGGGTCCTTCCTCCCCCGCCGGCGCCTGCCGCTCACCCGCTGGGTCGCCAGCGCCGTCCTGCTGGGCTCCGTGGCCACGGCGCTCGCGGCGGGCACCGGATCGATCTTCGAGCACAGCTACGCGCTCGACCCCGCCACCGCCGTGGCCCGAGTGGTCGCACCACTGGCGAGTCTCGGGGTGATCTGGCTCGGAGCAGGTGAGCTGGCCCGCACGACACGTGAGGCGGAGACCTACACCCTCGTGCTGCTCGGCACGGCCGGAGCCGTCGTGCTGGCCGGTGCCACCGACCTCGCGGTGCTCGCGGCGGGGTATCTCCTCGCCTCGATCCCGGTGTATGCCCTCGTCGGCTTGGGCCGCGCCGGCGCTGCCGCGGAGGCGGCCCTGAAGACGTACCTGCTGGGCGCCATGCTCGGCGTGACGATGCTGCTCGGTACGGTCGTGCTGTACGGCGTCGGCGGCGCCACCGGCTACCGCGACCTGCACGCAGGCCTCGTCACCGCCCCCCCGGCAGGCGTCGCCGTGGGACTCGTAGCACTGCTCGCCGGCCTCGCGTTCAAGGCCGCCGCCGTACCGGGCCACTTCTGGCTGCCCGACGCGGCTCAAGGTGGCAGCGTCACTGCGGCAGCGTTCGTCACCACGGTGCCCAAGATCGGTGGTGTCCTGGCGGTCCTCCGCATCGTCGACCTCATGGGTGGTGTGGCGGTCGCGGCCACCTGGGCCGTCGCGATCATGGCTGCGGCGTCGATGATCGTGGGCAACCTGGCCGCCCTCGGACAGGACGACACCCGCCGGCTCCTCGGCTGGTCCGCGGTGGCTCAGGTCGGGTTCCTGCTCATGGCCCCGGCCGCGCTGTCGGACCCGGAGGCACTTCCGGCCGTGGGGCTGTACCTCGCGGGTTACGCGGTCACGAACGTGGCCGCATTCGCCGTGGCCGCCGCGCACCCGGGGCGCCGCGTGATGGCCGACTGGGCCGGCCTCGCGCGCAGCCACCCGGCCAGCGCTACCGCCCTCGTCATCGCCATGCTCGGTCTGGTCGGCACCCCGCCGACCGCCATCTTCGCCGGGAAGGTCACCGTGTTCTCGGCCGCCTGGGGGGCCGGCTGGCCCTGGCTCGTCGTGCTCGCGGCGATCCTGACGGTCGTCAGCCTCGCGTACTACCTGCGCTGGATACGCGCCGCGTTCATCGCTCCCCCCGACGACCAGGTGCCCGACGGTGGCGCGGTGCGCAGCGCGTCGACCGTGGCGGTGGCCGCCGGTGTGGTCGCGCTCGGCCTGGGGCTGGTGGCCGGGCCGGTGCTGAGCGCCTTCTCCGGGCACCTCACCTCGTGACGGCCGCCGCGGACTAGACGGCCGGCAACCGCAGCGTGAACGTCGCGCCCTGGCCGGGGCCCGGGCTCGCCGCCTCGAGCGACCCACCGTGGGCACGAGCGATGGCCCGAGCGATCGACAGTCCGATCCCGGAACCGCCGTGCCGGCGGTCACGCGCCGCGTCGACGCGGTAGAAGCGGTCGAACAGTCGCGGGAGGTGCTCCGCGGCGATGCCCTCACCGGTGTCCGTCACGACGACCAGCACGTCACCGCCGTCCCGCCCGGCACGCACCGACACGCGACCACCGGCCGGCGTGTGACGCACGGCGTTGTCGAGGAGGTTGGTCAGCACCTGACCGATGCGGTCCGGGTCGGCCTGCGCGAGCAGGCCGCCCTCGGCCTCGACGTCCACCTCGACCCCGCTGCCGACGTGCCGCGCCAGCGCCTGGGCGACCGCTTCCCGTGCGACCTGCCCGACGTCGGTGCCGCGCAGCTCGAGCCTGAGCCTGCCCTCCTCGGCGCTGGTGACCAGGGCGACGTCCTCGCTCAGCCGCGCGAGCCGCTCGACCTGCTCGCGCAGCATGCGCAGGGTCTCCTCGTCGGGCGCCTCCACCCCCTCGGCGAACGCCTCGAGGTAACCGGCCAGCACCGAGACCGGTGTGCGCATCTCGTGCGCGAGGTCCGCGAGCAGCTGGGTCCGGGTCTGCTCGACCCTGGCCAGCTCAGCGGCCATCGCGGTGAACGACTCCGCGAGCTGGTCGAACTCCGGTCCGACCCGCGGCGGCTCCACCCGGACGGTCAGGTCACCGGCCGCGACCCGCTCCGCTGCGGCGCCCAACGGCGCCAACGAGCGGCGGATGCGACGCGCGAGCACGATGCTCACGGCCGCCGACGCCACCAGCGCGGCCAGCAGCGACAGCGACAACGACAGCACCGACGCCGTCGCGAAGGCCCGTTCGGCGTGCTCGGTCGCGCTCTCCGCGGTCCCCGTGGTGCGCAGCATGTGCTCGTGGAACAGCCCCGGTCCCACAGCGGCCCCGACGGCCCACGCCGTGGCAGCTCCGACGAGTACCACCACGACGATCGCCAGCAGGAGACGCGTGGCGAGGTCAGCGCGTTCGGCGCGGTCGATCAGGCGCACGGGCCCAGCCGGTAGCCGTAGCCCCGCACCGTCTGCACGAAGGCCGGCGCCGAGGCGTCGTCGCCCAGCTTGCGCCTCACGTGCCCCAGGTGGACGTCGACGAGGTGCGGGTCGCCGACCCATCCCTCGCCCCAGACCTCGGCGATGAGCTGATCGCGGGAGAAGGCTCGCCGGGGCTGCCGGACAAGCACCGCCAGCACGTCGAACTCCGTGCGCGTCAGGCCCACCGGTTCTCCGTCCACGGCAACCTCCCTCGCCGAGAGGTCCACCCGCAGCCGACCGATCTCACGCACCTCGTGCGTCTGCTCCGGGGCCGCACGGGTCCCGATGCCACGAGGGCGCCGCAGCATCGCCTGAACCCGTGCCACCAGCTCCCGCGGACTGAAGGGTTTGGTCACGTAGTCGTCGGCCCCGACCGATAGACCGATGAGCCGGTCGACCTCCTCGGCCCGGGCGGTCAGCATGATCACGTAGCAGTCACTGAAGGTCCGCACGGTACGACAGACCTCCACCCCGTCCGCGCCGGGCAGCCCGAGGTCGAGCACCAGCACGTCGGGGTTCTCGGTGCGCACACGGTCGATGGCCTCCAGCCCGTCGCCGAGCGTGTCGACGTCGAACCCCTCCCGGGACAGGTAGGAGGCGATGAGGCGCGCGAGCGGCACCTCGTCCTCGACGACGAGCACGCTGCCCTTGGCGCCGGGTGGGGGCGGGGACGGAACCATCCGTCCATCCTCGCGCCCCGCCCCGCCCCGGTCAGGCCGACGCACCGACCGGCACAGTCGCAGCAGCACTCGGCTGCGCCGCGGCGTCGAGCGACACGGCGGTGAACCGGCGCAGCCGCAGGCTGTTCGTCACGACGAACACCGAGGAGAACGCCATCGCCGCGCCGGCGATCAGCGGGTTGAGCATCCCGGCGATGGCCAGCGGGATCGCGGCGGTGTTGTAGGCGAACGCCCAGAACAGGTTGCCCTTGATCGTCGCCAGGGTCCGCCGCGACAGGCGGATCGCGTCCACGGCGGCGCGCAGGTCCCCGCGCACCAGCGTGAGGTCGGAAGCCTCGATGGCCACGTCCGTCCCGGTGCCCATCGCGATGCCCAGGTCGGACTGGGCCAGGGCGGCCGCGTCGTTGACGCCGTCGCCCACCATCGCGACCACGCGGCCTTCGGCCTGCAGGCGGCGTACGACGTCGACCTTGTCCTGGGGCAGCACGTCCGCGATGACCTCAGTGACGCCCACCTGGCCGGCCACCGTCGCCGCGGCTCGCGCGTTGTCCCCGGTCAGCAGGACGGGCGTGAGACCCAGCCCGACGAGCTCGCGGACCGCCTGGGCCGAGGTCGGCTTGAGGGTGTCGGCGACCATCAGGACACCGCGGACCTCACCGTCCCAGCCGACGGCGACCACGGTGTGGCCTGCCTCCTGGGCGCGGTCCACCGCGACCTGGGCCTCGCCCGGCAGCGCGATCGTCAGAGTCTCCGCCATCCACAAGGGGCGGCCGGCCAGCACGGCGTGACCGTCGACCGTGCCCGTCACGCCGCGTCCCTGCACGTTGGCGAAGTCACCCACGGTCGGCAGCGGGCCGAGGCGATCGCTCGCCGCGGTGGCGATCGCCGCAGCGATCGGGTGCTCCGACGCGCCCTCGACCGCTCCGGCCAGGCGCAGCAGCTCGTCGGCGTCGGCGCTCCCCACCGGGACGACGCCCACCAGCTGCATCCGGCCGGCCGTGACCGTGCCGGTCTTGTCCAGCACGATCGTGTCGACCCGGCGGGTGGACTCCAGGATCTGCGGGCCCTTGATGAGGAGGCCCAGCTGCGCCCCGCGGCCGGTGCCGACCATCAGGGCAGTCGGGGTGGCCAGACCCAGGGCGCACGGGCAGGCGATGATCAGCACGGCCACGGCAGCGGTGAAGGCGGCCTGGGCGCCGGCACCGGCGATCAGCCATCCGAACAGCGTCAGGATGGCCAGCGAGATGACGACCGGCACGAACACCGCCGAGATCCGGTCGGCGAGGCGCTGCACGGGGGCCTTGCCGGTCTGGGCCTCCTCGACGAGCTTGGCCATCTGCGCGAGCTGGGTGTCCGCGCCGATCCTTGTGGCCTCGACCACCAGGCGCCCGCCGGCGTTGACGGTCGCGCCGACGACCTGGTCGCCGACGGTGACCTCGACCGGGACCGGCTCGCCGGTGAGCATCGAGGCGTCCACCGCGGAGGCGCCTTCGACGACGCGGCCGTCGGTCGCGATCTTCTCGCCCGGGCGGACCACGAATCGGTCGCCCACGGCCAGCTGCGAGACGGGGATGCGCTGCTCGGCGCCGTCGCGCAGGACGGCGACGTCCTTGGCGCCCATCTCCAGCAGGGCACGCAAGGCCGCCCCCGAGCGGCGCTTGGCGCGGGCTTCGAGGTAGCGGCCCAGCAGGATGAAGACGGTGACCGCGGAGGCGACCTCGAGGTAGATCTCGGTCATCCCGCCGGCGCCACGTGCGGGCAGCAGCGTGAACTGCATGCGCATGCCGGGTTCGCCCGCGCTGCCGAAGAAGAGGGCGACCAGCGACCACAGGAAGGCCGCGCTCACGCCGACGCTGATCAGGGTGTCCATGGTCGCCGCACGGTGGCGAAGGTTGGTCCACGTCGCCCGGTGGAACGGTAGAGCGCCCCACACCACGACGGGCGCGGCCAGCGTCAGGGACAGCCACTGCCAGTTGTCGAACTGCAACGGCCGCACCATCGACAACAGCACGACCGGTGTCGTGAGCACCGCGGTGACGATGAGCCGGCGGCGCAGCGCCTCGGTCTCGGCGTCGACCGGCTCACCGTCTGCCTGGTCGGCGTCGTCCGGTGGCGCCGGCAGGACTGCCGAGTAGCCGGTCGCTTCCACGGTCGCGATCGCGATCTCGGTCTCGGTGCCCTCGGGAAGAACGACCCGCGCCTTCTCCGTGGCGAAGTTGACGCTCGCCTCGACACCCGGCAGCTTGTTGAGCTTGCGCTCGATCCGGGAGGCGCACGACGAGCACGTCATCCCGCCGATCTCCAGCTCGATGATCTGCCCAGCCATCTCTGCTCCTCTCCTCCTGGCCCCGGTCGGGCCCGCGCGACGCACGGGCCCGACCGCGCGCCATCAGTGGTGCTGGCCGCCGTGCCCGTGCTCGTGGCCACCGTGCGTGTGCCCGCCCCCGAGGAACGACGCCGGGTCGGCCACGAACGCCTTGCGGCACCCCGGGGCGCAGAAGTAGTACGTCGTCCCGTCGACCTCAGCGCTCGGCGCGGTCGCCTGGTCCACACTCATCCCGCACACCGGGTCGATCGTCGTCTCCGCCATGCCACCCTCCTCCGATTGCCAATCCGATACCCCCACGGGGTATTCCGACCCTACTCCCGCGCACAGCAAGGAATGACCCCACGACGATGAAGAGTCGATCAACTCGACCCGGCGCCCCGAGCGAGGCCCCTGCCGAAGCCGCCTATCCGGCCGAGCAAGCGCTCCGATGAGGGCACGACCACGGCGTACGTCACAGCCACGGGTCGCCGACCCTCAGCCGTGAGCGCCGGTCGGCAGGTGCGCCGGACGGCCCCGACGCATGGCTCGTCAAGGAGTGACCGTCGGGGGTCCACGAGCAGGACGAGTGCCAGGTTCAGCGTCGCCGGGTCCCCACCGGAGAGCTCATCGGGGCCCCGCGCACACCCGAGCCGAAGGAGGCGTTGCCCAAGAGCTCAGCCGTGGCCTGAACGTGGTGCGCTACCGGCCCGCACCCGATCCCGTCCCGCGAGACGGAGCCGTGAGCTCCCGGGCCACCGCCCTGACGCCTCCACCGCCGACGCGAGCCAGTGCCCCCATCACGCGCAGGGCCAGCCCGAGGGAGGCGACGACCACGAGCGCGCTCACCCCGAACCACACGCCGGTGAGCGGAGACGGAGGAGCACCGATCGCCCCGCTCAGCGACCCGGTTCCCGCGATCGCCGCTGCGGTCAGCACCCAGAAGGACCGGCGTGCGCGCCCAGCGGCATCTGGCACCTGCTCTCGCGGGGGCGTCGGCACCGTCACATCCCCATTCCGAGGTGCTGCTTCGCCGGAGTCACGACCATGAGGACGGTCAGGACGGCCAGGAGAACCATGAGCACCGACCCGAGCGCCATCGCCACCGGACGGCGCCGCCAGAGGCGATTCGGGTTGCGGTCGATGAACGGCAGGGCGACGAGGAGTGCGAAGAAGGCCAGCTCGCCCCACAGGATGCCGGACAGACCGATCCAGTTCTCCAGCGTGAAGACCCACCAGAACATCCACGGCGGGCGGGTGATCTCGATGCCCTCGACCGGGGGTGCGCCGACGGCCGGCGGCAGCAGCACCGCGAGGATCCCCAGGATCCCGAGCAGGGCCAGGCCGAAGGCCGCGATCCGGCGCAGGTGGTGGGTGAACGGCGCGGTCGGCTCGTCGGCGGGGGCCTGCGTTCCCGAGGCGTCGGTGGGTAGCGCCGGGTGCGGCGAGATTCTGTGCTTCTTGACGAGAAGTCCGTGCAGGACCGCCAGCACGAGGATCAGACCGGGGACGATGACGGTGTGCGCGGCGTACAGGCGCACCAGGATGGGGACCTGGTCGGCGAACTGCGGTGAGAACCACAGCCCTGCGCCACCGAGCAGGTTGCCGATCTCGATGTTGTGACCAAGAGCCTCGAAACCCTCCTGATCCCACTTGAGCACGGTGCCGGTGAAGATCGCGAGGGTGACCAGTCCGAGCATCGCGACGCCGACGAGGTAGTTGCCCTCGCGCGGGCGCTTGTAGGAGCCCGAGACGAAGACCCGACCGAGGTGGAGCAGCGCGGTCACGTACATCGCCTGCGCTGCCCAGAAGTGCACACCACGCACGAACCCGCCACCCCAGACGCCGGTGACGATGTGCCGCACCGAGGCGTTCGCGGTCTCCGGCGTCGGACTGTAGAACTGCACCAGCAGGATCCCTGTGACGATCAGGATGCCGAGCGAGGCAGCGGTGATCCCGCCGAGGCTCCAGGCCAGGTTGTTCGCGTGACCGGGTACGGGATACTCCAGGGCGCTGATGCCCAACCGCTCGTCGACGACGTCCAGCACGGCACGGCCGCGTCCGCGGCGTACATCACTCTGCTCAGGGTTCGCCGAGGCGGTCGTTCCAGGGCTCGTTCGGGTGCTCGTGGTCATGCTCGCTCCATCCCTGCTGACTCCTCGTTCCCCTGTGTCAGCTCCCCGGTCCCCAGCCGCGCCCGGAGCGACCGGACGGTGTCCGCCGGCCGGAGCCTGGCCGCGAGCCAGGCGCCAAGCGCCGCGAACAGTGCCGATGCCCCCAGGAAGACCCAGTCCGATCCTCCGAGAGCTCCGCGCCCTGGCATGTCGGACGGGATGACCGTGGTTCCGGTCGCCGAGCCGACGGCGGGCGGGAGGTCGCTCACCGCCTCCGTGATCGACGCCTGGAGCAGCTCCTGCCCCTTTGCGACATCACCTGAGCTGAGGGCGCTCTGGGCCGCCTCGACCTGGCTGACGTCCACGCCCTCCTGGTCGGTCGTCGCGAGCGTGTCGTCGATCTTCTCCAGTGCGGCGTCGATGCCGTTCGTTCCCTGGTGGGCCAGATAGCCGAGTGCCTGCTGGACGAGGAGATAGCCCTCCTTGGTCTCGCCTTCCCCGTCGCCGTGCGCCCACGCCGCCGAGGCGAGCGAGACGGTCCCAGCGGCGGCCAGCACGCACGAGACCAGCACCGTCCACCACGGCCGGCGCCTGGCGTGCGGGATCCGTCTGCGCATCACTCGTGCCCTCCAAGGTCAGTCACTCGCCGACGGGAGTCGGCGACCTCCCTTCGATTCTTCGAGCAGGGTCCGGGCCCGGCCAGGGGCCTACCCCGCGCCGTTCCGGCGGGCTCTACCCAGGTGCACTGCGTGGGATCACCCAGGGGTCGAGGCAACGGCCTGACATAGGGTTCGGGACGTGACGGAGGTCATCCGTGTTCTCGTCGTCGACGACCACCCGCTCCACCGCGACGGTGCGCGCGGGATCCTTGCCCAGCATCAGGACATCGAAGTCGTCGGCGAGGCGGACAGCGGCGAGATGGCCGTCGCTCTCGCCGCGCGTCTGGAGCCGGATGTGGTCCTCATGGACGTCCGGCTGCCCGGCATCAGCGGCATCGAGGCCACACGACTCCTGCGGGACGCCCATCCCCGTGTCCACGTGTTGATCGTCAGCGCGTACGAGGACGACGAGTACGTCCGTGGGGCGTTGGAGGCGGGCGCCTCCGGCCACCTCAGCAAGGCAGCGCCTGGCCACGACCTGGTGGACGCGATCCGGTCGGTGGTCGCCGGCCGCAGCGTCGTCCGCCACGATGTGCTGGCACGTCTGTTGGCGACCCACCGCGACACACGGAGTCAGGCTCCCGCCCTGAGTGAGCGGGAGCACGCGGTGCTCGACC
Source organism: Actinotalea lenta (assembly GCF_030586465.1). Lineage (GTDB taxonomy): Bacteria > Actinomycetota > Actinomycetes > Actinomycetales > Cellulomonadaceae > Actinotalea > Actinotalea lenta. The sequence continues at coordinate 2,184,799 of NZ_JAUQYP010000001.1, read as the reverse complement.
TGTTGGCCCAGGGTCTGCCCAACAAGCGCATCGCAGGGAGGTTGCACATCAGCCCGAGGACCGTGGAACGCCACTGCGAAGGCATCTACGCCAAGCTCGCGGTGCACTCCCGGACCGAGGCGGTCGTGACAGCCCTCGCCCTCGGCCTTGTCAGGGGCCCCGATGCCGACCGCTGAGCCGGGCGGTGGCCGCCACCGGCTCACCGTGCCCGTCCGGTCCCGACGCTTCTGGATCCTCCAGGCCACGATCCTCGCGATCATGACCCTCCACACGCTGGTGCTGGCCTCGCTCGACGGCCGGGACCTCGTGGGCATCCCTGCCCCCCTGACCTCGAGCCTCATGCTCATCCCGGTGCTCTACGCGGCGATGAGCTTCGGCGCCGCAGGCGCCCTCGCGACCGCGGGGTGGGCGACGGCGCTGTTCGCGCTGCACTGGTTGGTGGTGCACCGCGACCCGGTCACGAGCGCGCACCTGTGGATCGAGCTCGTCAGCATGGTCGTCCTGGGCGCGAGCGGGGCCGTCGTGGGCCGACAGGTGGATGCCGAACGGGACGCGCGGACCCGCACGGAGCGTGCACTGCGACAGGTCGCCGTCGCCGAGGCCAGGTTCCATGACCTGTTCGAGCACCAGCCATCGCCTGTGGTCGTCACTGATGCCGACGGTGTCGTCGTCGAGGCGAACGGCGCCGCCCTCCGCGTGCTCGGACACGCCGTCGTCGGTCGACCGCTGGTCGCGGTGGTGGGACAGACCCCACACGACCTCCTCGAGCGGGACGTCCCGCTCCCGATCGCGGGGCCGGACGGCACTGTCCGCCAGTACATGCCCTCGACCCACTCGCTCACCGACCGGGACGGTCGCACCGTGACCCAGGTGCTCCTGGCGGATGTCTCCCCCGAGCACCGGCGGCGCGAGGTCCAACGTGCGTTCACGGGCCGGGTCCTGGAGGTCCAGGAGCAGGAGCGGCTTCACCTGTCACGTGAGCTGCACGACGACCCGCTCCAGCAGCTCACCTACCTCACGAGGAGCCTCGACGAGCTCGGCAGCGACCCGCTGCTGCCCTCGGTGCTCGTCCAGCCCGTGCAGGACGGCCTGGACGTCGCCCGCAACGCCTCCGCGGCGCTGCGTCAGCTGATCCAAGGTCTTCGCCCGCCCATCCTGGACGACCTCGGCCTCGTGCCGGCACTGCGCCAGCTCGCCGACACCGTGCAGAAGCGGGCCAAGATCAGTGTCCACGTCCGGACGGTCGGCGCGGTGACCCGCGCCCCGAGCGACGTCGAGCTCGCCGTCTACCGGATCGCCCAGGAGGCACTGACCAACGCCGCCAAGCACTCCGGGGCGCGAAGCGTGGCACTGGACGTCGAGTTCGGCGCCAGGCTCACGGTGAGCATCCGCGACGACGGCCGAGGCTTCTCCCCTGACCGGGACGGCACCGGCGGGCTGGGGCTCATCGGAGCCAACGAGCGCGCAGAGCGGATCGGCGCCCAGCTGGCGGTCGAGTCCCAGCTGGGCGCCGGGACGACGATCCGGGTGTCCGCACCTCTCGGGCGGTGACGAGCCGTGCACGGGCCCACCTTCAGGACTGCTTCGCGCGCTCGCATCGGTCCGACTCGCCACGCTCTCAGCAGCCGCTCGACGCCGTCATGTCCCTGCAGCTCTCGCTCACTCCTTCGCCTCCCCTCGCCTGTCGATGCCCGTTCGCGCCGGGCGCCGTCCACCGTGGTGCCCGCGGGTCAGCGACCCGGAACGGGGCGCAGGGAAGATCTGAGTGATCGTCCACACGCCCAGGCCCACGAAGATCACCCCGATGAGCGCGACCACCACCAGGGCCGCAACGGTCATCCGGCGACCTCCGTCGTGGTCTGGCGCCGTGGCTCGGCGCGCCATCGGGAGTCGGTCGAGGCGTCGCTCGCCAGATCATCCAGTCCGGGGACGGAGAACGGCACGGTTCGCACGGCGCCTCCTGCGTGGTTGATCAAGTGGGGTCCAGCGTCAGCGGCCTGCGCGAACGCTCCGGGCAGGGTGCGTCAACCTTCGGTCGGCTGCTCGGGCCCGGGCTCGGGCGCGTGCGCACCGCTCACGCGTCGAGCCGCGAGGTGATCTCCTTGCGGAGGTCGGCAGGAGCGAGCCACATCGACGGGTACTCGCCGTACCACAGCTGGGTGCCCTGGGCGTCGATGAGGATGAATGAGTGCCCGGGCAGGCCCGCGTGCATTCCCTTGCCGAGGGTGTCGTAGGCCTTGGAGACGGCGCCGTCGTCCAGGAGCACCGGGATGGTGACCCCGAACCGGTCGAGGTCAGCCTGGATCTGCGCACGGGAGTTCATGACGATGGGCAGGATCGCGACGCCCAGGTCGTCGAACGCCGCGCGGTCCTGCTCGATGGCCGCGAGCTGGGCCGTGCACGCGTCGCACCCCGCGCCCTCGTTGAAGTAGAGGAGCACCGGCCGGCCGCGGAAGTCCGAGAGGGACACGGTTGTCCCCGCCGTGGTGGGCAGGGTGAAGTTCGGGGCCGCATGGTGGTCGTCACTGCTCGCCGGACGAGAGGTGACCAGGCCCGCGGTGGTCACTGCCGCCACCAGCAGGAGCACGCCCAACCAGATGGACAGGGACCCCAACCTGCGGCCGCGTGCGGCCTTGGCCCGCAGGGGTGCCACGGGTGGCTGACGCTGCGCCTCGCGACGACGTGCTTCGCTGGTCGAGCTCATCGGGTCTGCTCCTCACGGTCGATGATGGCGTGGCAGGTGGGAGCCTGCGGCTCCGGTGCGGACCCGGGCTCCACGAGCACGGGGCGGCGACGCAGCGTCGCAACCACGAAGACGGCCGCAACGGCGAGCAGCGCCAGACCCAGGACCGGCTCGGGCACGGGGGCGAGCCAGGTCTCCACCGCGCCGAAGACGTCCGTCAGCCACGCGGCGATGGCAGCCTGGGCGCCCGTCCCCCCGGTCATCTCGCCGGCGGCGGCCAACCAGGCCACCAGGCCGGCCATGATCGCGAACACGATCGCGACAGCCAGGTTCACGGTGTTCGTGACCAGCGTCCGGCCCGCGACGGTCAGACGCAGCGGCTTGGCCCGCATCCAGCGTCGTTCGGACAGTCGTGCCTTGTCCCAGACCAGTGCCATGACGAACAGCGGGAACGTCATGCCGAACACGTACGCCAGACCCAGGGCCACACCACCGAGAGCCGAACCGGAGAGGGCCGACAAGGTCATCACCCCGACGAGCACCGGCGCGCAGCAGCTCGAGGCGATTCCGGAGAAGACCCCCAGGGCGAAGAAGCTCGCCGAGTCACCGCGACTGGTGTCCGGCGATGCGATGAAGGAAGGGAGCGACCACATCCGCCCCGACAGGCTCAGCACGGCCAGCGCGAGCATGAGGATGGCTCCGCCGTAGTACAGCACCGAGTGGTAGGACGCGATCGCGGCTGAGAGCAGGCTGGCACCCACGGTGATCGGCACCAGCACCAGGGCGAGCCCAGCGGCGAACACGAAGGTCAGCGGCAGCAGGCGCCAGCGACGGTTCTTCGCGGCGACGGCCAGGTAGCTGGGTGCCAGGAAGACGATGCAGCACGGGGCGAACAGCGCCACGCCGCCGGCGAAGAACGCGGCCAGGATGCTGCCGGTCGTCAGCAGGGTGCCCATCAGGCCGTCCCGTCCGCCGTGCGGGTTGCGCCGACGCGCTCCAGGTGCCGGATCAGCTTCTTGACCGGCAGTCGGCCGGCACTGAAGAACGCCCCGTCGGCCAGGACGAGCGGGTTCATCGCCGGTCGGTGACGAGCCAGGAGCGCGGCACCCTCGGGCGACTCGACAGGCACCGCCCGGACGCCGAGCGAGAAGTGCTGGGAGAGTCGTGCGAGCTCCTGCTGTGCCTGCTCGCAGAAGTGGCAGGCCTCACTGGTCACGACGGTCATCCGTACCGTCGCGCCGACCTGGGCGGCGTCCATCGGGCGGTCTCCGTTCGTCAGCGGCCATCGAGCACGGCTCAGCCTCTTCGAGCGATCCGAAGCAACGCCCGCGAAACCACGAAGACTCCGTCAAGATCCGCCGGGAACGGTCGCCACCGCTCGCCAACCCTGGGACCTCGGGCTCTCGTGTGATCGCCCGCGGCCGTCTCTGCGTCGCACGCCAGAGGCTGGATCCCGTCGCGTCTCCTCGCCCTGGGCCTGGTACTGCTCCGGCGGAGTGCGCCGCCGTCACCTCATTCCGGGCCAGGGCGGCCGGCCGGGGGCTCGCCCCCGCGTCGTCGCCCACCCCTCGCGATCTCACGGGGATACCTGTCCGCATCGCGTCGGGCACCGCGCCGCCGGGCCGGGCCCGCGATCCACCAGGCCACCGCGGCGAGGACACCGAGAACCGCGACGACGACCAACCAGGCCATCGGGCTCGACCATCCACTCCCGACACTCACCAGACCGGTAGGCACCGCCGCCCTGGCGCCCGACCCGACCACGACGTCCACGACCGCTGCCATCATGCTGTCCTCCTCACTGCGGGCGTCCACCCTGCGGGAGGTTCGCGGGCGGTCCCGCACGTCCCGCGCGGCCACGACCCCTGGACCAGCGGGCACCAGGCCGTCCGTGCCACTCCACCACCCAGGTCGCCACGGTGCACTCCGGCCCCCGACAGACGACGTCGCGTGCACTCTTCATCGATTCTTCGCCACTTTCGCAGCCTGGCGCACGACTGAGCGCCGCACGATGGGATCGAGAGCACCCACGCACCGCCATGGGAACGAACCGCAACGGAGGGAGCCGCGCGTGAGCGATCAGCTCGGCGTGATCGCAGTCATCGGCACTGCTGTCCTGTTGACCGTCCTCGGTACCCTGCTGGCGATCTTCGTTGCCAGCGGGCGTCGCGCCGCGAAACGGCGGAGCGCTGAGCGGTCCGCCGGTGCGAGCAGCCCCGCGGGAGCCGAGCCCGAGTCGACGGCCTCGTTGCTCAGGCGCGCGAACGCCTCGCTCGTCGCGGTCGATGACGGCGTCCGGCGATGGGACCAGGAGCTCGGCTTCGCCCAGGCGCAGTTCGGCTCCGAGGCGACGGCTCCGTTGGAGGCAGCGGTTGCCGCCGCGAAGGACAGTGTCGCGCGGGCGTTCGTCCTGCGCCGCCAACTCGACGACGACGCCCGGTCCGGGGCTCGACGCCGGGCGACCGCGAGCGAGATCATCCGGATCTGCGACGCCGTCACGAGCGACCTCGAGTCCCATGCTCACGACTTCGACTCCGAGCGCGCCGCGCAGGCACACGCGCCGGCCGCGATCGACGAGCTCTCCCAGCAGGAACGCCTGCTGGGTGCCCGCTGCGCCGCCTCCCGCCAGACCCTCGAGGCCCTCTCACACTCCTACTCCGCGGTGGCGCTCGCGCAGGTCAGCGCCAACCCCGACCTGGTCGACGCGCTCGCCGGCGAAGCCTCGGCAAGCCTCGCAGCCGGACGCGAGGCGCTCGAGCGAGCGGATCCGGCGGCGGCTGCCTCGGCAGCCAGGGCCGCTCGGTCCGCGGTCGATCGGGCATCGGGTCTGCTCGACGAGATCGAAGGACTCCCCGCGCAGCTCCAGGATGCCGAGAGCGGGCTCGCCGAAGCGCTCCTGGGCCTGCGCGAGCAGATCGGCCAGGCCGAGCGGCTGGCGCCCACGGACCCCGCGGTCAGCTCGGCCAGGTCCGCCGCCACGGCGGCGATCGCGGCCGCACAGCAGGCCCGCACCGACGGCGACCCGCTCGGCGCGCTGCGGCTCGTCACGCGGCAGCATGCCGAGCTGGCTGCGACCATCGCCCCGCTGCGCGACCGTGCAGCCCGAGCCGAGGAGGCACGTGGCAGGCTCACGGAGGTCCTCGGCCACGCCAACGCCCAGATCGCCGCCGTGAACGCATACGTCGACGCGCACCGTGACGCCGTGGGAGCCGAGGCGCGCACGCGCGTGGCCGACGGTGCGCGCCGGGCAGAACGGGCACGGCTCCTGGCCCACGGCGAGCCGGAGAGAGCCCTCATGGAAGCCAACACGGCGGCCCGCCTCATCCACGAGGCGCAAGCGCTCGCCGAGCGAGACGTCTCCACCCCACGGGCGCAGGACACCGGGCGTCCCGAGGCAGCCGCATCGGGCGCCGAGGTGATGCTCGGCGGGTTACTGGTCAACCAGCTGCTCCGAGGTCACGGCTTTCGCGGCCGAGGCTGCTGACCCGAAACTCCCCCGCCGGCCCCGGGCCTACCACCCCACGAGAGGACGCACCATGGCGGACAAGCGGACCGTGCTCGGCCGGATCTCCCAGCTGGCCCGGGCGAACATCAACGCGCTGCTGGACCGCACTGAGGACCCCGGCACGATGATCGACCAGCTGATCCGGGACTACACCAACACCGTCGTCGAGGCCCAGGACGCGGTCGCTCAGACGATCGGGAACCTGCGTCTGGCAGAGCAGGACCACGCTGCCGACGTCGCCGCAGCATCCGAGTGGGGCCGCAAGGCACTGGCCGCCTCCAGCCGGGCGGACCGGCTGCGGGCCGCCGGCAACGCGGCGGACGCCGACAGGTTCGACGACCTCGCCAAGGCCGCCCTCGGCAAGCAGATCACCGCGGAGCGGGACGCTGCCGCGGCCGAGCCGATGATCGCCTCGCAGGCCGATGCAGTCGAGAGGCTCAAGTCCGGGCTGTCCGCGATGAAGGACAGGCTCGCCGAGCTCCAGACCCGCCGCGACTCGCTGGTCGCCCGGCAGAAGAGCGCCGAGGCCCAGGCGAAGATCCAGGGAGCGTTCTCAGCGATCAGCGTCCTCGACCCGACCAGTGAGCTGTCCCGCTTCGAGGACAAGGTGCGGCACGAGGAGGCCTACGCTGCAGGACGGGCCGAGGTCGCGACCTCCTCCCTCGAGGCTCAGTTCGACGAGCTCGAGAGGTCCGGCGACGACCTCGAGGTCGAGGCACGGCTCGCGGCCCTCAAGAACCCGGGTGCCTGAGGCCAACGACCCCAGGCTCGACGGCGCCACGATCACCGAGACGCCGACTCACGCTCCGTCAGCACGGGCCAGCACGGCGAACCAGTCGTCGTCGGTGGCAGGAGGACCGCCACCCAGCGAACCCCAGACCTCCTGAACCATCAGGCCTGCCTCGGTCAGCACCGGTGCGAGGGTAGCCGGTGTGTAGTCGTGGAACCACATGCGGTAGACGACCACGGAGTCGTCCGCGACCACGTACTGGTCGCAGGTGATGTCGTCCGGGTAGACGTACGTGTCGGTGACCACGAGGTGCGGCCCGGGTCGCCACAGACCACCGTCGAGCAGCTCGACGCGCCGCGGCGCCGGCGGACGGTGGGCCGACGGCCTGGTCATGTCGAACAGGAGCGCTCCCCCAGGTGCCAGCGCGCGGCGGATCCGGCGTAGCAGGTCGTCACGCACGGTGTCGGAGAACGTGGACACCTCCCCGAACGACTGCAGGACCAGGTCATAGGTCGCATGCGCGTCCAGCGTGCGGAAATCCTGCACGCGGTAGTCCACCGTCAGTCCGGCGTCCGCGGCCCGCGCGCGGGCGAACTCGATCGATCCGGCGCTCAGGTCCAGCCCGGTCACGGCACACCCGGCGGCGGCCAGCCGGTGGGCGTACAGGCCGGGCCCGCAACCGAGGTCGAGGACCCGCCGGCCCGGCCCCGCGAGGCCTCGCTCGAGGAGGACGCCGACGTCCCGCGCGATGACCGACGAGGGCCGGCTGGCGGCCTCGGTCCGGTCGTCCAGGTGGAAGCCCAGCAGCTGGCCCGCGATGTAGGGGTCGTCCCAGAACGGCGCCTCGCTGGGCTGGAAGGGCTCCGGGCGGCGCGCGGCCCGCATGACCTCCTCGATCATCACTCGACCACCTCGGGGACCGCGCCCGTGAACGTGCCCGGTCCCTGGCCCACCGGGGTCGTGGACGAGCCGGGCGCGAGCACGGGGCGGAACACCATCCCCGCGACGGCAAGGCCGATCCCCGCGAAGCAGGCGAAGGCGACCGTGCTGGGGACCGACGCCGCCGGGTCGTCCCGCGCCTGCATGACCAGCGCCATGCCGGCGACCGCGGTCGCCAGCAGCGCCATCCAGCCCACCGCGGCGTACCTCACCCGCTGAGCGCCGTCGCCACCCCGCAGAGCGCCCCCGCCGACGGCGACGAGGGCCGGCACCACGAGCCCGAGGTCCATCAGCTTGACCAGCCAGAACACGACCGGGTCGGCCAGATAGCCAGGATCGCTGGGGGTAGGGCTCCACGCGTCCAGGAGGCCGGGCAGGTGCAGGCCGAGCACGAGGAACGCCGCGACCGCGAGCGCGAACACCCCGACGGTGCGGTCCACGCGGCGTGAGGCGACGGGTAGCGTCGCAGGATCCAGCCCGCGCCATGCCCGCACGGCGATGACGATCGCGAGCACGAGGAGGCCAAGGAACAGCGGGAAGAACCGCTCGCTGTTGCCCGGGTAGCGGATCACGTCGCCGCCGAGAGCCAGCTGGGTAGCCGTGTAGCCGACGTATCCCGCGGGCGCGAGCGCGAGCACCGTTCCCGCCCGGTGCCGGCGCAGGACCAGCACGCCGGCCACGATGCTCACCGGTGCGGCCAGCAGCAGGCCGGCGAGGTCGCCGCCGGCGACCTGGGCCACGGCCGACTCCGAGGCGTGATAGCGGATCACGCCTGTCACGAGCGGACCGAGCACCGCGACCGCGGCCGTGCCCAGGCCGGCGGCGATCAGGGACGTACCGAGCACCCGATCGGGCGCGGGCGTCGAGCCCGACATGGTCATCCTTCCTTCTCCATCGGTCGAGAGTGCGGTGCCGTGGCGCCGTAGCGGGCCAGCACCATGCCGACCGCCGTCGCGGCGTAGTCGTCCGGGACGGGCTCGCCCGTGATGAGCACGCGGAGGTACAGCGGGCCGGCGAGGGCGTTCACGACCGCGTCGACGTCCGTCTCGGCGACGAGCTCGCCCCGGCCGATCCCCCGTTCGACCGCGGACCACCAGCGTTGCTGGTTGGGGCCGATGATCAGCCGACGGTAGCTCTCCGCGAGAACGGGGTCGGTGGCCATCTCGGACACCAGCCCGGGTAGCACGCGGCCGAGTGGGGTGCGCGTCAGCAGGTGGACGAGCTCACCGATGAGTCCGGTCAGGTCCTCGACCACCGAGCCCGCACCGGCGTCGCCCTGGGGGCGCAGCTGCGTGACCAGTGCCTCGACCACGAGCTGGGACTTCCCTGCCCATCGCCGATACACCGCAGGCTTGCCGACCTGCGCTCGTCTGGCGACCTCCGCCACGGTGAGACCGCCGTAGCCCACCTCGGCCAGCAGGCCCAGGGTGGTCTCGAGGACCCGTCGGTCCAGCTCGGGGTCCCGCGGGCGCCCTCGCCCCGAGCCGTGGCCGCCCGGACGGCGTGGGGCGCGAGCGTCATCCAGCATGCCTTCCCCGATCCTCATTACGTTCCGCCACGTAACGTAACAGCCGAGACGGTTCGGGGCAAGGCCCACCGGCAGCGGGACGCGGAAGGTCCTCCAGGTAGGTCACGGGCCGCGGCGGACGAGTCCCGCCGCGAGCTGCGCCGCGCACATCGGCCGCGCGAAGTGGTAGCCCTGGCCGTGCCGCACCCCCAGCCGGCCCAGCACCTCGGCCTGAGCCGGCGTCTCGATGCCCTCCGCGACGACGTCCAGGCCCAGGGCCGCCCCGAGCGCCACGATCACGGAGAGCACCGGTCCACCGCCCCCGCCGTCCTCGAGGGCGGCGACGAACGCCCGGTCGATCTTGAGCTGGGTGACCGGCAGGCGCTGCAGCCTGGCGAGCGACGAGTACCCGGTACCGAAGTCGTCGATGGACACCCCGACACCTGCCGCACGCAGCCGCTCGAGATTCGCCATCACACGGTCCTCCGTGCGCGCGACGGTCGTCTCGGTGACCTCGACGACGATGGCTGAGGGTGGCACTCCGTGCTCCCGGCACGTCCGCAGGAAGCGGTCCGCGAAGTCCGACCTGTTCAGCTCGGCGTGCGAGGCGTTGACCGCGACCGGGACCTCGACCCCCTCGGCCGCCCACTGGCGCATCTGGCGACAGACCTCGGCGACCACCCACCTGCCGAGGTCGACGATCGTCCCGTCGCGCTCCGCGTGCGGGACGAACGAGTCCGGTGGGACCAGTCCCCGGTCAGGGTCCCGCCATCGCACGAGGGCCTCGAGGCCGACCACCTCGCGGCGGCCCAGGTGCACGATCGGCTGGTAGTGCATCTCCAGCTCTCCACCCGCGATCGCCTCCCGCAGCCGGACGGTGGCCGTGGCGCTGTCGTCCGCGACGACGGTCGCCCCACCGCCCTGCTCGGTCGCCCCGCGCAACGCCGTCATCAGCCGCCACGCGATTCCGGCGCGGGTGTCCGCACGCGAGACGGTGGTCACGGCGGCGGAGAAGCGCACCGGTGCCACCCGGCGCCTCAGGTCCGCCACCGTCACCAGGGCCTGCTCCCGGTCGGCTCGCGCCAGGATCAGCAGGAACTCGTCACTGCCGAAACGGCACCCGGTCCCCGTACCGGCCACCACGGCGGCGCACGCGCCCGCCACCTGCACCAGCACGTCGTCGCCGGCGGCGACACCCTGCTCGTGGTTCAGCGTGCTGAACGCGTCGAGGTCGATCAGCACGAGGGCGGCGTCCTCACCGGTGCGCGCCACGCGGCCCACGGCCGCCTCGATCTCCCGGTCGCCCACGCCACGATCCACCAGGCCCGTCAGCGGGTCCACCCCGGCCAGCGCAGCCACCCGGACCAACCAGCCCGTCACGCCCCCGGCAACGCCGAGGGTGACGAGCACCGCACCGACCTCGACCCAGGACACGCCTGTCACGAAGGCTGTGGTCACCTGCGCCACGGCGACCACGGCCCAGTGCAGCGCCGCCGTCCACCAGTCGAAGAAGAAGGAGGCGTCGACGATCACGAACAGGTAGAGCAACGCGTAGGCGTGCGCGAGAGGGGTGCCCGCGGCGAGCGCGATGTCCGCAGTCACGATCACGGCACCGAGCGCCGGCAGGGCGGCGAGCACGTTGCTCGGGACGTTCCGCCTCGCCGCGAGCGCTGCTGCGACCACCACCCCGGTCGCGCCGAGCAGGCTGAGCGGCAACCAGCGCTCCGGGCGCACCGCGAGCACGCCGGCCAGCACCGTGAACCCACCCAGGGCGTACAGGCCGGCCACGACCGCCGTCATCCTCTGCGGGGTGGCGATCGCCGTCGCCGTGCGGAAGTACCTGCTGTGCCGGCGCACGTCGGCTGACGGCGCCGGCCAGGCGGTCGTGAACGGCACGGCAGCTCCGGGGATCCGTGGCAGGGCTGGCTCCTCGACGATCGGCCGGATCGGGCGTCTTGAGAGCCTCCGGCGTGCCCTGGACCTACCGTTCACCCGAATGGGTCCCCTGCCGTTGCCGGGTATGCCCGGTTCGCCCACAGTAGGAGTACGGGTCGGTGGTCGACCCCGGAGGGGGTCCGAGATGCCCCGGCAGGCACAGCACGACATCGCGGCCGATCGGGACCGGTTGCGCCGGCACCGCGTCTACCGCTGGGCAACGGTCGTCCTGGCCCTGGAAGCGTGGTTCATCGTCGCGCCGTTCACCGGGCGGTCGCCCTGGCCTTCGCTGCCGTCGACCGACCCCCTGATCCTGGTGCCGGTGCTGTTCTTCGTCGTGCTCATCGTGGTGCTGCTCGGCACCCAGGTGGTCGCCGGGCGCTCCCCGCACCTGACGTACCGGCCCGAGCAGGTGGACGTCCGCCTGGCGGACGTGCTGGGCATCGACCCTGTCCTGGAGGACGTACGGCGATCCATCGACCTCTTCCAGACGCACCGGCGGTTCGCCGAGCAGATGGGCGGGACGCCGCGCCGCGGCCTGCTCTTCGAAGGTCTGCCCGGCACCGGCAAGACGATGACGGCGAAGGCGATGGCCGCCGAGGCCGGCGTCCCCTTCCTGTTCGTGTCGGCCACGTCCTTCCAGTCGATGTACTACGGCGCGACCGCCCGCAAGATCCGCGCGTACTTCGCCGCGCTGCGCGACGCGGCCCGGCGTGAGGGCGGCGCGATCGGCTTCATCGAGGAGATCGACGCCATCGCCACGCGCCGGGGCGGCCTGCTCGGATCGGTGGCCACCACCGACCGCGGCCCGATCACGTCGGCGATGATCAGCGAGGGCACCGGGGGTGTCGTCAACGAGCTGCTCGTGCAGATGCAGTCCTTCGACCAGCCGTCGCGCGGGGCCCGGCTGGTCAACCGCGTCGTGGCGGCGGCCAACCTGCTGCTCCCGGCGGAGAACCAGATCCCGCAGATCACGCCCGTCCGCGCTCCGATCCTGCTCATCGCCGCGACCAACCGCGCGGACTCGCTGGATCCCGCGCTGCTGCGGCCCGGGCGCTTCGACCGGCGGCTGACCTTCGCCACTCCTGACGTGCACGGACGCCGCGAGCTGGTCCAGCACTTCCTGGACCGCAGGGCCCACGAACCGGAGCTGGGCGAGCCCGCGGTCCGGGACCGGATCGCGGCGGCCACCAGCGGATGGACACCGGTGATGATCGAGCACCTGCTCGACGAGGCACTGGTCAACGCGGTCCGGCGGGGAGACACCCGGATGTCCTACGAGGACGTGGAGAAGGCGCGGCTCACGGAGATGGTGGGGCTGGGACAACCCGTGACCTACACCGAGCACGAGCAGCTGCTCATCGCGACCCACGAGGCCGGCCACGCCGTGGCCGCGTGGCTCGTGGCGCCGGGCCGCACGCTCGAGGTGCTCACGATCGTCAAGCGCGGCGAGGCCCTGGGGCTCCTCGCGCACTCGGACACCGAGGAGATCTACACCCACACCTCCTCGGAGCTGCGCGCACTCGTCCAGATCGCCATGGGGGGACTCGTGGCCGAGGAGCTGTTCTTCGGCGACACCACCACGGGCCCGGCGAGCGACCTCGCGGCGGCGACCAGGACGGCCGCGCAGATGGTCGGGGCCGCGGGGATGACAGGCTCGCTGGTCTCCTTCCAGGCGACCGGGCGGGACCTCGTGGAGGCGGTGCTGGCGGACTCGGCCGCACGAGAGCAGGTCGAGGAGCTGCTCGAGGACGCCCGCAGGCGCGTCGTCTGGCTGCTCTCGCGGAACCGGCACCTCGTCGAGGCGCTGCGCGACGCGCTGCTGGAACGGCACGAGCTCGTCGGCGACGAGATCACCGACGTCCTCGTCGAGGCGAGCGGGACCTCGCGACGCGTGCCTTCGGACGGGGACCCGACGACTGCGCACGTGGCATGAGCCCCGCACCGGGTTCCGCGACGCGGCACCCGGTGCGGGATCGACATCGTCGTCCCCGCCCGCTCCCCCGTTTGCCCTTCTCGGGGAGCTTGAACCACGACCGGCGCGTTGGTCGCCGTCGGGGACGCGCCACCCGGCCGCACCCGGTGCCCATGACTCCAGGCCCGCGGTACGACCAGGACGCAGCACCAGGGCGGGATGTCGGACCGCTCGGCGGCGTACTGCGTACGTGACGAGCACCGCCCGTCATCTGGTATGTCGGCAACACGGGAGCGACCTTGAGCATTCCCGGCCGGTCCGTCGCCCCGCCGGCGCGCTCAGGGTGCACAGTGGAGCCATGCCCCCACTCCCCGCACCCGAGTTCCGCCCGGCCTTCCGTCCGCGTACCCCCACCCCGGAGCAGCCGGTGCGGGTGGCGGTGGTCGGCACCGGCGGGTGGGGTGAGCAGCACGCCCGGGTGTTCGCCGACCGCACGGACACCGAGCTCGTGGGAGTGGTCGGACGCGACGTGACGCGAGCCCGTGCGCGCGCAGACGCCTACCGGACGGACGCGTACACGGACGTGGACGCCATGCTGGACACCGCGCAGCCGGACCTGGTCACCGTCTGCCTGCCCAACGAGGAGCACTTCGCCCCGACGCTGCACCTCATCGAGCGCGGCGTGCCCCTGCTCGTCGAGAAGCCCTTGGTGTTCGACCTCACCGAGGCCGACGCCCTGCTGGATGCGGCGGCCGAGCGCGACCTGTTCGTCGCGATCGACCTCAACCATCGCTACGCCGAGCCGGTCCAGCGGCTCAAGGCAGCCATCGACGCCGGCGACCTCGGCGCTCTCGTCTTCGCGACCTGGCGGTTCGGTGGCGAGCCCAACCTCGGCGGCTCCCGGCACGCCAACCTCATCGAGACCCAGGTGCACGGGCTCGACATGCTCGAGCAGCTGTGCGGTCCGATCGCTTCGGTGATGGCGCAGCCGTTCGACGGGACGCACCCCGGCACCGTCACGACGCTCGCGGTCGCGCTCGAGTTCGCCTCGGGGGCGGTCGGAACGCTCCTGGGCACCTACGACTCGTCGTACGCCTACCCCGGGACGCACCTGCTGGAGGTCAACGGCACCGAGGGGCGCGGCCTCGTCGAGGACACCGTGCGCCGCCTGACCCTGTCCCGTGCCGGCGACGACGTGGCCCGGGTGTGGCAGGCCGGGTACTTCGACGACGAGGCCCGCGACTTCCACGGCACGTTCGACCGGTACGTCGACGACCTGCTCCGCGCCCTGCGGGCGGGCGGCCCGCCCCCCGTGCCGGCCGAGGCGGGCCGCCGCGCGCTGCAGGTCGCGCACGCCATCATCCGGTCCGGCGACGAAGGTGTGCGCGTCACGGTGGGTACCGCTTCTCAGGCGTAGCTGTGGAACCCGCGGCCCGTCTTGCGGCCCAGCCAGCCCGCTCGGACGTACGTGCGCAGCAGCGGGTGCGGCCGGTACTTCGGGTCACCGGTCTCGGCCTGCAGGACCTCCATGATGGCCAGCACCACGTCCAGGCCGATGAGGTCTCCGAGCTCGAGCGGCCCCATGGGGTGGTTCGCACCCAGCTTCATCGCGGTGTCGATGTCCTCGGCCGACGCGGTGCCGGCCGCGAGCACCTCGACGCCCTCGTTGACCAACGGCACCAGGATCCGGTTCACCACGAAGCCGGCCGCCTCGTTGACCTGCACCGGGGTCTTGCCCAGCTGGGTCGCGAGCTCCGTCACGCGCGTCACGACCTGGGTCGGGGTGGCCGCACCGGCGACCACCTCGACGAGCTTCATCACGGGCGCCGGGTTGAAGAAGTGCATGCCCACGACCGGGTGGGTCAGCCCGGCCCCGAGCTCCGTGACGGACAACGAGGACGTGTTGGTCGCCAGGATCGTGCCCGGCCCGCACAGCTCATCCAGTCGCTCGACGATCGGACGCTTCGCGGCCATGGCCTCCACGACGGCCTCGATCACGAGGTCGGCCCCGGCGAGGTCGTCGAGCTCGCCGGCCCGGACGCGCGCCGTGGTCGCCTCCGCTGCATCGGCCCCGATCTTGCCCTTCGCGACCAGCCGGTCCTGGCTCGCCGCGATCCGCGCGACGCCCGCCTCGGCGAGGTCGAGGTCCGCATCGGTCAGCGTCACCTCGAACCCCTCGGTCCGGGCGAACACCTCGGCGATCCCGGCGCCCATGGTCCCGGCGCCCACGACTCCCACACGCATGACTGCTCCTCCTGGCTACCTGTCCTGGAACGGGCTGTGCGGCCGCTTCTGCACGAAGGCGGCCATCGCCTCACGCTGGTCCGCGGTCTCGAAGCAGGACGCGAACTCCTCGACCTCGATCCCCAGTGCCGTGTCGAGGTCGGTGTGGGCGCCGCGCGCGATCGCAGCCTTCGTCGCCCGCACCGCAGCGGGCGCCTGCTGGGCGATCTCCTCGGCGAGGGCCAGGGCCGCCCCGAGCAGCTCGTCCGGCGCGTGCACGGCGTTGACCAGCCCGACCTCGAGGGCACGGTCTGCCTTGAGGCGCCGGCCCGTGAGCAGCAGCTCCTTGGCGACCGCCGGCCCGACCACCCGGGCCAGGCGCTGCGTCCCTCCGAACCCTGCGGTGACGCCGAGGCCCACCTCGGGCTGCGCGAAGACCGCTCGATCCGACGCGAGACGGAGGTCGCACGCCAGCGCGAGCTCGCAGCCGCCACCCAGCGCGTACCCGTTCACGGCCGCGATCGAGGGCGCTCCCAGCTCGAGCTTGCGGAACACCCGGTTGCCCAGGGAGCTGAAGGCCCGCGCCTGCGCCACCGAGAAGGTCGACATGCGCGCCACGTCGGCACCCGCGACGAACGCCCGGCCGGCGCCGGTCACGACGACTGCGCGGGCCCGGTCCGCGGCGACACGGTCGACAGCCGTCTCGAGCTCGCTCAGCACGTCGGGGTCGAGCGCGTTGAGCGCCTCCTCCCGGGTGATCGTGATGGTGGCCACCTGGTCGGACAGCTCGTACGCGACGTGGCTCACGACTCGTCTCCTGACGCCGCCGGCCGCCGACGCGGCAGGAGCACGGCTTCGCCGGTGACGACGACCGTGCCGTCCGGCTTGGCCGCGACGCAGTCGAACCGCACGCGACCCTTCGGCATCTTCTCGGAGACGGTGACCGTGGCCCGGACGGTGTCACCGATGAACACCGGGGCGGTGAACGTCAGGGTCTGCGAGACGTAGATCGCTCCCTCGCCCGGCAGGGAGGTGCCGAACACCGTCGAGAACAGGCTGCCGGAGAGCATGCCGTGGGCGATCCGGGCGCCGAACCGCGTCTGCTCCGCGTAGCGCTGGTTCACGTGGGCCGGGTTGAAGTCCCCGACGATCCCGGCGAAGCCGTACACGTCGGCCTCGGAGATGGTCTTCTCGAACCACGCGGAGTCGCCCTCGGCCAGTTCGTCGTCGTACATGCCCCGACCCTTCAAATGATGACACCCTTGTCATCCCGGAGAATAGAGCCCGGCCAGGGTCGCCTGTCAAGCACCCCCCCGACTGTCACCGCCCAGGGCGACATCTCAGTCATCACACGGTGCGGGATCGGGCCCGGGCGCGTCGCTCTACAGCTACGCCCGTGGCGCCTTCGCTTCGGAGTTATCGAGCCGTGACATGGGACGACATCCTCCTGACCTGGAATGTCGCGCGACGCCACGACCCGAGGAGGCCAATTCCGGTGCGCCTCTTGCCACGGATGACATGCGCGTCATATCTTCCTCTTCAGCGCGTGCGTCAAGGTCGACCACGTTCCCCTGGAGGGGCGGCTACTGGCGACCGTCATGGATGTCATCGGTGTCAGATTCCTCTCCAAGGAAGGGGCGTGTCCGCCAGGTGGGGCTGCTACAACCGCTCCTTCGGAGCCTCGAGACGGGCAGCGTGTACGCCCTCGCGGCCCTCGGGATCATCCTCGTGTGGCGCACGAGCCTCGTGATGCACTTCGCGCAGGGCTCGATGGGCATGTTCAGCGGCACCGCGGTCGCGTTCGTGCTCAACCGCACCGGTGCGCCGCTGTGGGCCAGCGTGCTCGTGGGGGCCGCGGTCGCCATCGCCCTCGGGTTCGCGGTCGACTTCGCCGTGATCCGCCGGCTGCGGCGCGCCACCGCGGTCGGCAAGGAGATCGTCACCCTCGGTCTGATCATGGTCTTCCTGGGGCTGGCACCCATCCTGTTCGGGACCGAACCGATGCTCCTGCCGAAAGCGATACCCGACGGCGCGCTCACCATCGGGGACGCCTACCTCTCCTACAACGGCCTGCTGAACATCTGCCTGGGTGTCGCCATCGCCGCCGGGCTGTTCGTGATGCTGCAGAAGACCAAGATCGGCCTCGCGATCCGGGCCACGGCGTCGAACGAGCAGACCGCCCGCCTGATGGGGATCCCGACGCGCAGGGTCACGGTGCTCGCATGGGCCGCAGCCGGCGTGCTGGGCATGCTCGCCGCGGTGATGATCGCGCCCGCGACCACGGTGACGCCGACCTTCATGAACACCGTGCAGGTCACCGCCCTGTTCGCCTGCGTCCTGGGCGGCTTCCAGACCTTCTACGGCCCGGTGCTGGGGGCCTACCTCATCGCCGTGGCGGGCAACTTCCTGCAGCTGTACGTCAGCTCGGTCTGGGGTGAGCAGCTCCTGTACCTCCTCATCCTCCTGTTCCTGCTGGTCCGGCCCAACGGGCTGGTCGGCAAGACCTACCTGAAGAAGGTGTGAGGGATGAGCACCACCTTCACCGCTGCCGGGCGGCTCGCCCGCAACCCGCACGTCGGATATGCCGTCTTCGGCGCCGCTCTCATGACGCTGCCCGTCCTGGCGGGCTCCGGCCTGATGATGACCAGCACGCTCATGACCGTCGGCTTCACGTTGATCTACGCGATCGTGGCCATGGGCCTGAACCTGCTGCTCGGCTACTCCGGCCTGATCTCGCTGGGCACCGCGGGCTTCATGGGTCTGGGCGCGTACCTCGCGGCGTACGTCCAGGACGACCTGGGCCTGGGGTTCTGGGTCGCCGTGCTCGCCGCGCTGGTGATCCCCACGGTGATCGGGATCCTTGTCGGCGTCGTGTCCCTACGGGTACGCAGCATCTACCTCGCGATCGCGACCCTGACGATCTCCGAGATCCTGCTCAAGACGTTCGAGCAGGCCGAGTGGTTCACGCACGGTACGGCGGGCAAGCAGTCGCACTACCCCGTGATCCTGGGCGTTCAGGCAGACCGGGCCCTCGTGTTCGGAATCATCGTGGTCGCGCTCGTGCTCGTGATGATGCTCACCCACAACATCGTGCACGGTCAGCTCGGGCGTGCCCTGCACGCGATGCGAGCCAGCGAGGTCGCCGCGCAGGCGATGGGCGTCAACGTGCTGACGTACAAGCTCTTCGCGTTCGCCGTCGCGACGTTGTACGCCGGCCTCGCGGGTGCCCTCTACCTGTTCTTCCTCAAGAGCAGCTACCCCTCGACCTGGAACCTCTTCCTGTCGCTCAACGTGGTCGCGATGGTGGTGGTCGGCGGTCTGCGCTCGATCTACGGGACCGTCGTCGGCGCGTTCGTGATCTTCGCGGTCCCGGAGCTCGTGCTCAAGCGGCTGCCCGTGATCGGCGACGTGGCGGGGCTCCCCTACATCTTCTCCGGCGTGCTGATCATCGTCGTGATCATGTTCTTCCCGCAGGGCCTGCGGGGTGTGTGGGACGTCGGACGGCGGATGGCGAGCACCCGTCGACCCGTGAGCGCGCCGGTCGACGCCGCCCGCGACGAGGTGGCGGCCCGATGACCGACGTGCTCCAGGTCGAGAACCTGTCCATCAGCTTCGGTGGCCTCAAGGCCCTGGACGACTTGTCCTTCACGGTCTCCGACCACGAGATCTTCGGCCTCATCGGCCCCAACGGCGCGGGCAAGACCACGGTGTTCAACTGCGTCACCCAGTTCTACCGGCCGGACACCGGGACGGTCTGGTTCGCGCCGGGCGTCGACCGGTTGGTCCGCGCCGGGCACGCCGGCACGGACCGGATCGACCTCGTCGGCCAGCCGGTGCACCGCGTCATCCGCTACGGCCTGGTCCGCACGTTCCAGAACGTCGAGATCATCCCCGAGCTCACGGTGCTGGACAACGTGCTCATCGGCGGCCATGTGGACTTCCGGTCGAGCATGATCGCCCAGATGCTGCGGCTGCCACGAGCACGTGCGGAGGAGGCGCAGTACCGCGAGAAGGCTCGCGAGGCCCTGCGCTTCCTGTCGATCGAGCACCTCGCCGACCAGCTGGCGGGGGGCCAGCCCTACGGGGTGCGCAAGCGCCTCGAGATGGCCCGCACCCTGATGGCCGAGCCGCGGCTGATCATCCTGGACGAGCCGGCCGCCGGGCTCAACGAGTCCGAGACCGAGGACCTGGCTGACACGATCCGTCGGATTCGCGACACGTTCGGGTGCTCGGTGCTCCTCGTCGAGCACGACATGGGGCTCGTCATGGACGTGTGCGACCAGATCTGCGCGATCTCGTTCGGCAAGTTCCTGGCTTCCGGCACCCCCGTGGAGATCCAGCGCGACGTCCGCGTCCACGAGGCCTACCTGGGGGAGCGGGACGATGCCTGACACCGCGTTGTCCATCCGTGGACTCGTCATCCGCTACGGCGCCGTCGAAGCCGTACGCGGCGTGGACCTCGACGTCCCGCAGGGCCACGTCGTCGCCCTCCTCGGAGCGAACGGCGCCGGCAAGACGTCGACGCTCCGCGCGATCTCGGGGCTCTCCCCGGTCGCGGCCGGCTCGATCAGCTACGAGGGGCGCGACATCACGCATCTCGACGCCGAGAAGGTCACGCGCCTCGGGATCGCCCAGTCCCCCGAGGGCAGGCAGGTGTTCGCCGACCTCACGGTCGAGGAGAACCTGCGCACCGGCGCGTTCACGGTCCGCAGCAAGGCTCAGGTCGCGTCGAGCTTCGACCGCTGCTACCGCTACTTCCCCCGGCTGGCAGAACGTCGGAGCCAGCTCGCCTACACGCTCTCGGGTGGCGAGCTCCAGATGCTCGCCATCGCCCGGGCGCTCATGGCGAGCCCCAGGCTCCTGCTGCTCGACGAGCCGTCGCTCGGCCTGGCCCCGCTCGTCGTGCAGGACATCTTCCGCATCCTCGCGGAGATCAGGGCCGAGGGCACCACCGTGCTCATCGTCGAGCAGAACGCGCTCCAGACGCTCAAGATCGCCGACTACGCCTACGTCCTCGCCACGGGCCGCAACCACCTCGAGGGCCCGGCGGCAGACCTCATCCAGGACCACGCGCTCGTCGAGGCCTACCTCGGCTCGGGCGGCAAGCACCCGGAGAAGAACACGAAGGAGACACCGTGAAGAGCACGAAGTTCCTCGCGACGGCGCTGGCCGCGTCGCTCGCCTTGATGATGGCAGGGTGCGCCGGCGGCGCGGCTGCCGACACCGGCACCGGGGACGGGAGCAGCAGCGCCGCGACCGACGACGGTTCGGGCGGCAAGGTCCAGGGCATCACGGACACCGAGGTCCTCATCGCCAACAGCGCCGCCACCTCCGGGGCCTACGCCCCGGTGGGCGTGCCGTTCATCGCCGGCATCCAGGGGTACCTGGACATGGTCAACAAGGATGGCGGCGTCGACGGCCGGACGATCACGTTCCTGCACACCGACGACGAGTTCGACCCCGCCAAGGGCGCAGCGGCCCTGACGAAGTTCATCGAGGACGACAAGGTCTTCGCGATCGTCGGCCACTTCGGCACGCCGGTCGTCGCAGCGACGGTCGACACCCTCAAGGAGTCCGGCATCCCGTCGGTGTACTTCGCGACCGGCATCGGCCAGCTCTACGCGGAGGACGCCACGACCGACGCCGAGGGCGCCAACCTCTTCCCCGTCCAGCCGCTGTACCGCACCGAGGGCGGCATCATGGCCGCGTACGCGGCGGGCAAGTTCGGCGCCACGAAGATCGGCATCATCTACACGAACGATGACGCGGGGTCCGACCTGGAGAAGGGCGCTGTCTCCCAGATCACGTCCATGGACGGCGTGGACTACGTGGAGGAGCAGGTCGCCGCCGGCGCCGCCGACGTCTCCGCCGCAGTGACGTCGATCAAGAATGCGGACGTCGACTTCGTGATCATCGCCGCGATCCAGGGCACGATGCCGACGATCGTCAAGGAGCTCGCCGCGCAGGGCGTGGGCAAGGACGCGATCACGAGCTACGTCAACGTCTCCTCGGCCATGAGCGACGCGGTGAGCGCCGACATCCAGGGCAAGTTCGACCTGTACGGACCGGGTTGGGTGGACTACTCCACCGACACCGCCCAGGCCTCGCTCGCCGACTTCCAGGCCAACGTGGACTCGCAGTACGCCAACAACGTCTACGCCCAGACCGGTTGGATCGCCGCGTCCTTCTTCGTCGAGGGCCTCAAGCGCCTCGAGGGCAAGGAGGTCACCTGGGACTCCTACAAGGCCGCGATGGAGGAGGCGCCGATCCAGAACCCGTTCGGCGGAACCATCGACTACTCGAACGGCCAGCGCAAGGGCACGCAGCAGATGAGCCTGTCCAAGGTCGTGCCGGTCAGCGATGCCAACCCGGTCGGCTGGGAGCCGGTCGAGCCGCTGCAGAGCATCGACGCGCTGCTGGGCAAGTAGCACGCGTGCGGGCCGGGGAGCGCCCCGCGTTCCCCGGCCCGCCGCACCACCACGACTTCACGGGGCAGTGATGAACACGCAGGAGAACGTCGGCATCCTCGGCTACGGGCTGTACCTGCCCGAGCCCGTCATGACCGCGCGCGAGATCTCGGAAGCGACGGGCGGGATCTGGTCCGAGCAGGCCGTGGTCGACAAGCTCGGGATCGTCCGCAAGCCGATCCCGGGTCCCGACGACGGCACCCAGGAGATGGGGGCGCGCGCAGCGCTCGACGCGCTCGAGCGCACCGGGATCGACCCCCTCGAGATCGACGTGATCCTGAGCGTCGGCGAGGAGTGGAAGGAGTACGCGCTGACCACGTCGGCGCTGTACATCCAGGACCGCATCGGAGCCACGAATGCCTGGGGCATCGACGTGGCCAACCGTTGCTGCACGACCCTGACCGCGCTCAAGATGGCCAAGGACATGCTCCTGGCCGACGACGACATCGACACGGTCCTCGTGGCCGGCGGCTACCGCAACGGCGACTTCGTGGACTACACCGACTCCACGGCGTCGATGTTCTTCAACCTCGGCGCCGGAGGCGGCGCGTTCCTGGTCCGCAAGGGCATGGACGAGAACCTCATCCTCGGCACCCACATCGTGTCCGACGGCTCGCTCGCGCACACGGCCGGCGTGCAGATCGGCGGCATCGCGGAGCCCTTCACCGCCACCACCGTCGACGAGGGCTACCGCTCGCTGCGTCTGATGGATCCGGTGCGGATGAAGGAGCGGCTCAACGCGACCAGCCTGCCCACCTGGTACACGTGCATCGACGAGAGCCTGCGCAAGAGCGGCGGCCTGTCCCGCACGGACATCGACTACCTCGGCGTCCTGCACTTCAAGCGCAGCCAGCACGTGGCGATGCTCGCCGAGCTCGGCCTGACGCCGAACCAGACCACCTATCTCGAGGACTACGGCCACATCGGACAGGTCGACCAGATGCTCACCCTCCACCTGGGGCTGGCGAGCGGGAAGATCACCGACGGTTCGCTCGTGGCCCTCATCGCGGCCGGTATCGGCTACGTGTGGGCCGCCACGTGCATCCGCTGGGGAAAGGTCGCGTGATGGTCGACTACCGCTCCAAGCTCATCACCGTCGACCAAGCGCTGGACCTCGTGCGTGACGGCGACAACATCACGGTCGGTCTGGGCGCCAACGAGCCTCCGGCCTTCCTGAGCAGCCTGCACCGGATCGCCGATCGGGTCAGCGACGTCACCATCACGGACTGCCTGCCCACCGTGATGGGTGAGTACCTGTCCGAGGAGAACATCCGTTCCTCGTTCTCCATCGACTGCTGGTTCTCCACGCCGCCGCTGCGCAAGCTGGCCGGCACCGGCCGGGTGAGCTTCATCCCCAACCACCTGCACCTGGCGGGGACCAAGCGCAACGCCCACAAGCGATCCCGGATGCTGATCTCGCTGGCCTCGATGCCCGAGGCCGACGGGCGCACCCGGTTCGCCGCCGGCAACACCTACGAGGAGATGATCGGCCGGGACGCGGACCTGCGCATCGTCGAGATCAGCCCGAACGCCCCGCACTGCTACGGGCAGAACTACCTGGACTGGGACTCCATCGACTACGTCATCGAGTCCGACGGGTGGCCCGGCACCATCCCCGTTGTCGCACCCAACGACCGCGACCTCGTCATCGGCCGGTACATCGCAGACCTCGTCGACGACGGCGACTGCATCCAGGTGGGGATAGGCGGCATCCCGAACGCGGTGTGCGGCTACCTCATGGAGAAGAAGGACCTCGGCATCCACACCGAGATGATGACCACCGGGATCATGGACCTGATGAAGGCCGGCGTGGTGACCGGCGCCCGCAAGCAGGTCGACGTCGGCAAGGCCGTGTTCGCCTTCGCGCTCGGCAGCGCGGAGATGTACGAGTTCATCGACCGGAACCCGGACTGCTGGACCGGCCGCGGCGAGGAGGTCAACAACCCCTGGCTCATCGCCCGCAACGACAACCAGGTCAGCATCAACACCAGCATCGAGATCGACCTGACCGGGCAGTGCTGCTCGGAGTCGATCGGCACCCAGCAGATCTCGGGAACGGGCGGCCAGTCCGACACCGCGACCGGGGCGCAGCGCTCGCGCAACGGCCGGTCGATCATCGCGCTGTACTCCACCGTGGAGAAGACCGACCGGGTGACCGGGGAGAAGCAGGTCATCTCCAAGATCGTGCCGACCCTGCGCCCGGGTGCGGCAGTCTCGCTGTCGCGCAACGACGTGGACTGGGTCGTGACCGAGTACGGCGCGGTCAGCCTGCGCGGCACGACGATCGCCGAGCGGGTCGAGCGGCTGATCTCGATCGCGCACCCCGACTTCCGCGAACAGCTGCACGCGGAGGCGGTGCGGTGCGGGTACGTCTCGGTGGCGCCTTCGGTGGCCCGCGCAGCGGTGGTGGGGCGGTAACGATGCCTTGCTTCGAGCTCGACGGCACGACGATCCACTACGAGGACCATGGCGAGGGTGAGCCCCTGGTGGTGCTCAACGGCATCTTCATGTCGTGCGCCTCCTGGCAGGCCTTCGTGCCGTCGTTCTCGGCGCGCAACCGGCTCCTGCTGCTCGACCTGGTCGACCAGGGCGCCAGCGGCACGGTCGACCACGAGTACACCCAGGAGCTCCAGGAGCGGGTCGTGCTCGCGTTCCTGGACCACCTGGGCCTGGCCGACGCCCACCTGTGCGGAGTCAGCTATGGCGGCGAGGTCGCGCTGCGCGTCGCGACGCGTCACCCCGACCGGGTCCGCAAGCTCGTGCTCGCCAACACCACTGCTCACACCTCGCCGTGGCTGTACGACATCGGCAAGTCCTGGGAGCGCGCCATGGCCTCGCACGACGGCCACGTGTTCTTCACGACGTGCATCCCGGTGGTCTACTCCCCCGGCTTCTACGAGGCGAACCACGACTGGATCGCGGCGCGCGAGGAGTTCTTCGTCCGGGTCTTCACGCCCGAGGTCTACGACGCGTTCGCGAGGCTGACCCGCAGCGCCGAGACCCACGACGAGCGCGCGCGGCTGGCCGAGGTCACCGCACCCACCCTGGTCATCAGCTCCGAGCACGACCATGTCACGCCCCTGGTCAACCAGACCGAGCTCGTCGCGGGCATCCCGGGCGCGGCGCACGTCATGATCCAGGGCGCGGGCCACGCCGCGATGTACGAGAAGCCGACCGAGTTCACCGCACTCGTCCTGGGCTTCGTCAACCACCAGACCACCGGCATCGCGATCTCGTGACGCCTGCGCCCCGACGGAGGGACCTGACATGACCGACCTCTACCTCGTCTCCGCGTGCCGGACTGCCATCGGCAGCTTCGGAGGCAGCCTCAAGGACGTCCCGCCAGCCACGCTCGGCACCATCGTGGTGGCGGAGGCCCTGGCGCGGGCCGGCGTCGCCCCGGATCAGGTCGACGAGGTCCTCCTGGGTTGCATCCTCACGGCGGGCGCCGGGCAGAACGTCGCCCGGCAGGCCGCGATCGGCGCCGGCATCCCGGCCGAGGTGACGGCGACGACGGTGAACATGCTGTGCGGGTCGGGCATGAAGACGATCGTCGAGGGGGCTCGGGCGATCCTGGCCGGGGACGCCCATGTCGTCGTGGTGGGCGGCACCGAGAACATGTCGGCGGCGCCGTACGTGGTCCCTGCCGCCCGCTGGGGTGCCCGGATGGGCGACGCGAGCATGCGTGACACGATGCTCACCGACGGGCTCACCGACGCCTTCAGCGGCGACCACATGGGCGTCACGGCGGAGAACGTCGCCCAGCGGTGGGGCATCAGCCGCGACCGGATGGACGCCTTCGCGCTCGAGTCCCAGTCCAAGGCGGCGGCTGCCGTCGCGGCGGGCCGGTTCGCCGAGGAGATCGTCCCGGTCCCGGTCCGGGTCAGGCGCGAGACGGTGGAGTTCGCGGTCGACGAGTACCCCCGGTCCACGACCGCGGAGGCGCTGGCGAGTCTCCGGCCGGCGTTCATGAAGGACGGCACGGTGACGGCCGGGTCGGCCTCCGGGATCAACGACGGGGCGGCGGCGCTGGTGCTCGCCAGCGGTGAGGCCGTGGCCGAGCTGGGACTCACCCCGATGGTCAAACTCATCGGGTGGGGTCAGGCCGGTGTCGACCCGGCGATCATGGGGGTCGGCCCGATCGAGGCGACGCGCCGCGCCCTGGCCAGGGCGAACCTCGCGGTCGACGACCTCGATCTGGTCGAGGCGAACGAGGCGTTCGCGGCCCAGGCCCTGGCCGTCGGCGGCGACCTCGGCTGGGACTGGGACCGCGTGAACGTCAACGGCGGCGCCATCGCCCTGGGTCACCCGATCGGCGCCTCGGGCGCGCGCATCGTGGTCACCCTGGTGCACGAGATGGCGCGACGGGGTTCGCGGTACGGACTCGCGACCCTGTGCATCGGCGGCGGGATGGGCATCGCCTCCGTGTACGAGGCATGCTGACCGGCGCCGGCGGCCCGTGCACCATACTGTCCCCTGCACTCATCGGAGCAGGCGGCCGACGGCGCCGGGCCGGTGAGTCGCTCCCCACGGACCACGCCGAGGCAGGATTCGATGCCCACTCAGACGTTCCTCAACCTCCCTGCCGCCAAGCAGGAGACGGTGATCGCGGCTGCGATCGACGAGTTCAGCAAGAGGAACGTCGAGGAGGCCAAGCTCTCGAACATCGTCCGGGCGGCCGGAATCCCGCGGGGCAGCATCTACCAGTACTTCGAGACCAAGGAAGACCTCTACGTCTACGTCTTCGAGCGACTCCGCGAGGAGCGCCGGGAGTACACCAAACCGGCCTTCGAGCACTACCTCACGAGCCCGTTCCTGACGTTCTTCGAGCACTTCTACGCGATGGACACCGAGTTCCTCGCGCGCCACCCGCTGCACATCCAGATGGGCAAGGTGATGTACAGCCACGCCTCCGGCGTCTCGCTGAGCCTGATCCGCGCGATCAAGACCCGCTACCGGGACCTCTTCCTGCTCGCTATCGAGCGTGACCAGGACAACGGCACGATCCGCCCCGACGTCGACAGCTCGGTGCTGGCGGACCTGTGCGTGCACTTCATGACCGACATCTTCATCTTCCAGAACCTCACGGACCGCATGACGTTGCCCGACATGCGCGACCACCTGCGCGGCACGATCGAGCTCATCCGACGCGGCGTGGAGTGAGGCGACCAGCCCAGGAGGAGCAATGGCGCTCGAACCCGGCATCACGGCCCGCACCGTACCCACGACGCGGCTCTCGGTGAACGTCCTCGAACGGACGGACGACGACCCATCCACCCCCGATGACCGAACCGTCGTCCTGGTCCACGGCAACGTCTCGTCCGCGCTGTTCTGGCAGGAGATCATGCTCGCCCTGCCCGAGGACCTGCGGGTGCTGGCCGTCGACCTGCGCGGCTTCGGGGAGACCGAGGCCCTGCCCGTGGATGCCTCGCGTGGGTGCCGGGACTACAGCGACGACATCCACGCGACGCTCGAGGCGCTCGGCTGCGGGCCGGTCCACCTGGTCGGATGGTCCCTCGGCGGCGGGGTGGTCATGCAGTACGCGCTCGACCACCCGGTGCTCAGCCTCACGCTCCAGGCCCCGGTCTCCCCGTACGGTTTCGGCGGGACGCGCCGGGACGGCACCCTGCTGACCCAGGACGGCGCGGGCACCGGGGGCGGCGGCGCGAACCCGGACTTCGTGCAGCGCATCATCGACCGCGACACCTCGGCCGACGCACCCACCTCGCCGCGCAGCGTGTTCCGCAGCGGCTACGTCGCCCCTGGGTACACCAGCGAGCACGAGGACCTCTGGGTCGAGTCGATGCTCAGCACCGCGACCGGGGTCGACCACTATCCCGGCGACTCCGTGCCGAGCGAGAGCTGGCCGGGCTTCGCAGCAGGCACGCGAGGCGTGCTCAACACCCTGGCCCCGACGAGGTTCAGCACGGCAGGGCTGGTCGATCTCGAGGTCAAGCCCCCGATCCTGTGGATCCACGGCTCCGCCGACGCCATCGTGTCCGACGCGTCCTTCTTCGACCTCAACATGCTGGGCAAGGCGGGCCTCGTCCCCGGGTGGCCCGGCGACGAGGTGGCCCCGCCGCAGCCCATGGTGAGCCAGACCCGCGACGTGCTCGAGGCCTACGCGCGTGCGGGCGGCCGGTACACGGAGGTCCTGCTCGAGGGCGTCGGGCACAGCCCGCACCTCGAGCGGCCCGCGGAGTTCGTCGAGGCGCTCGTGTCGTGGGTGCGCGGCTGAGTCAGGCCACGGCGCCGGCCTGGACCCGCCGTGGAGCGGACCGACCCGCGAGCCTGGCGCACACCTCGATGGCGTCGGTGAGCACCTCGACCAGGAGTGCGTCGCGGCCCGGGCCGAGGTGCGAGGCCAGCACCGCCAGGGAGCGATCCACCGCAGCGCGGGAGAGGTCGTGGTACCCGGAACGCGGCACCCCGAGCGGCTCGGTCCATTCCCGGGCCCACGCTGCCGCGGCGGGGACCTGATCGAGCGCGTCGCGGGTCCCGGGACGGAGCCGGGCGCCGGTGCGGCCGTCGACAGTGGCCAGCGCACGGTCCACTGTCAGCAGACCCGCGGCCAGTGGCCCGAGCACGTCCAGGGTGCCGCCGAGCCCGATGGCACGTCGGGTGACCAGGAGCGCGATCTCGAGGTCCCACCGCACCGTGCCACCGGTCAGGCCGACGACCGCGGGGATCCACGGGGCCAGGCGCTGCCGGGCGCGATCGTCGACGACGTCGTTCACGGCCCGCGCCAGGTGTGCGAGCAGGGGGTGCGTGCAGCGCGGGTGGTCGCTCCACCGCTCACCCGCCAGCAGGCTGGCCCACTCCATGAAGCAACCGCCGTCGCGCGGCCTGCGGTGCGCACCGGGACCCAGCACCGGGAGCGATTCGGGGATCTGCGTCACCATGCGAGCCTCCTCGGGGAGAGGCCGTCAGTCTGCGCCCGGCTCCGGGCACCGGCAACCGGTGCCGTCAGGCGGTCACGCGGTGCGCATGGTGACCGGGGTCGGCGCCTCGAGGGTCCGCGAGACGGTGCACGCCTTGTCGTGCGAGACCGCCAGCGCCCGAGGGAGGATCGTCCGGGCCACGTCCCCGTCCGGGCCGGGCGGGAACGCGACGTCGAACGTCACGACGACGTCCGCGAGGCGGTTGCCGCCCTCGGTGAGCTTCTCCGCGTCCACCCGGACGGTGAACCGCTCCGGCTCGGCCCGCCGGCTCGTCGCGGTGTCGACGTCCACGGCGGCGCACCCGGCCAGGGCCGCCATCAGGAGCTCGACGGGCGACATCCCGCCGGCGCCGAAGGTGAGCTCGACCCCATCGGCGTTACGGGCCACGTAGACCCCTTCGCGCGCGCGGTCGACGGTCAGGCTGCGATGCGTGTCGGTCATGGGGTGATCGTCGCAGGTCGGCAGCGAGAAGGCGCGGTCGGCTCACGCCTCAGCCGATCAACGGTGCCCCTTCGGGCCTGCGCACCACTCGGGCGCGCTCGCGCAGCGCGAGGGAAGCGCCCAGCGTGATCGAGCCGAGCCTTCCGGCGAACATCAGCACCACCAGGAGCACCTGGTGCCACGGCACCAGGTCGGACGTGATGCCCGTCGACAGTCCCACGGTGGCCGAGGCCGACACGACCTCCACGAGGATCTGGTCCAGCGGCAGCGTCGAGGTCAGGTCGATCGCGATCGTCGGCACGATGACCGCTGCGACCCCGACGAGCGCGACCGCGGCTGCCTGACGCTGCGCGGAGGGCGCGATCCGGCGGTCGAAGAACGTCACGTCCGGGTCGCCACGCAGCTCGGACCAGATGACGGCCCCCAGCACCGCGAAGGTGGTCATCTTGATGCCGCCCGCCGTGGAGGCGCTGCCGCCCCCGATGAACATCAGCACGTCGGTGCCCAACCAGGTCCCCTGGTGGATCGCGGCCGGGTCCAGCACGGTGAATCCCGCCGTCCGGGGCATCACGCCCTGGACGAAGGCGGCCAGGAACCGCCCCGGCACGCTGAGCGCTCCGAGGGTGCCGGGGTTGTTCCACTCCGCTGCGAGGACGAAGAACATCCCCAGCGGCACGAGGATCGCGGTCATCAGCATGGTGAGCTTGGTGTGCAGGCTCCACCGTCCCGGACGGCGGTGCCTGCTCCACAGCTCGAACAGCACGGGGAACCCGAGGCCGCCGACGAGCACCGCGGCGGCGATGGGCAGACAGATCCAGGCGTCCGTGGCGTAACGCTCGAGGCTGTCCGGCCACAGCGCGAAGCCCGCGTTGTTGAACGCGGACACTGCGTGGAACACCCCCCACCAGGCGGCCCGCCCGAACGGCTGGTGGTACCCGATCATCCAGCGCACGGTCAGGATCGCCGCGACCAGGAGCTCGATCACGACCGTCACGCGCGCCACGCGGACGAGCACCGACCGGACGTCGCCCAGCCCCACCGAGCGGGTCGAGGCGGCCGCGGTCAACCGGGTCTGCAGCCCGAGGCGGCGGGACACGAGCATGGCCACCAGCGAGGCCAGCGTCATGATGCCGAACCCGCCGACCTGGATGAGGGCCAGGATGACCACCTGACCGAACCCACTCCACGCAGTGGAGGTGTGCACCACCACGAGCCCGGTCACGCACACCGCGGACGTGGCGGTGAACAGCGACGCCAGCAGGCCCGGACCGGACCCCGCGCTCGAGACGGGAAGCTCCAGCAGTGCCGTGCCCACCAGCACCGCCCCCGCGAACCCCAGGACGATGAGCTGCAGCGGCCGGCGCCGCAGGTTGCCCGAGATCCCGAGCCGGGCGCCCTCCCCGGTCCACAGTCGCGCCATCGTCCCGCTACGCGGCACGGGCCGTTCGGGTGTACCCACGGACAGTCCTCCCGGCGCGAGGGGTTTCGGGCACCCCATCGTGGCGCGGGTTCACGCGCTCGGCACGTCCGCGACGCGCGTGCGGCGAGAGCGTCAGCCGCGTGTCGATGCGGGCAGGGCGCACGACTCGCTCGTCGCGAGCCGCTTCACCAGGGCCCACGACAGCAGGCCGACAGCGAGCACGGCCAACCATGGCTGGACCGGGGCGAACCACTGGATCGCACCGGTGTAGCCGAGCGCGAGGAGGGCCAGCTTGTTGCACACCGGGCAGCCCACCGCGAGGAAGGTCAGGAAGCCGCCGAGCGCACCGGCGCGGCCCTCCTTCGTCGCCTCCGCCCGCTCGTCGGCCGACCGTACATACGTGGCGAACAGCAACCCGGAGAGCACTGCCGTGAGCAGGAGCGCCGGCCACGCCCACAGCGTCACTGCGATCTCCCGGCCGAAGATCGGGGTCGGGATCATCGCGGTCGGCACCGCGACCACGAGTACCGTGATCAGTGCGGTCACCACCGCGGTGAGGTAGCGGCGCAGTGGCCAGCCCCGCAGGGCGGCGAGGGCCGCGATCACGGTGCCGAGAGTCCGGGACCGGGGGCCCAGCGTGCGCATCTGCATACCCCCTACGGTATATGGCAACGGGGTGGCCGACCACCCTGGCTTCCGCTCCACCGTGGGTGCGCGACAGCCCCCCGGGGGTCTCCGTGCGCCACGTCCGACCACGGAAAGAGGACCCCTGCCATGAAGATCGTTGTCGTCGGTGGTGTCGCTGCCGGCATGTCGATCGCGGCCCGCGCCCGGCGCCTGGACGAGTTCGCCGACATCGTCGTGTTCGAACGCGGTCGTCACGTCTCGTTCGCGAACTGCGGCCTGCCCTACCACATCGGCCAGACCATCAAGGACCGCTCCCGCCTGCTCCTCCAGACCCCCGAGTCCCTGCACGAGACGCTCGACATCGACGTCCGGACCGGCGTCGAGGTCGTCGCGATCGACCGCAAGACCAAGACGGTCCGGGCCCGTGTGGTCGACACCGGTGAGGAGTACGACGAGCCGTACGAAGCCCTCGCCCTCGCGCCCGGGGCCGCCCCCGTCCGGCCACCGCTGCCGGGCATCGAGCTGGACTCCGTGCACGTGCTCCGCCGGATCGGCGACATGGACGCCATCAAGGCCGCCGTCGACGGTGAGGGCGACAAGGCGCGCACCGGCGGGGTCAGGCACGCCGTCGTGATCGGCGCCGGGTACATCGGCCTGGAGATGGCCGAGAACCTGCACGAGCGCGGCGTCACGGTCGAGGTCGTCGAGATGGCCGACCAGATCGTGCCACCGCTCGACCACGAGATGACCCGGGCGATGGAGAAGTACCTCCAAGGCCACGGCATCACGCTGCACCTCAGCACGGCGGCCGCGGCCTTCACGCGCAAGTCGAACGGACGCACCCAGGTCGAGCTGAAGAACAACACCTTCATCGAGACCGACATGGTGATCATGGCGGCCGGCGTGCGCCCGAGCGCTGAGCTGGCCGTTGCGGCGGGCCTCGAGATCGGGCCGCGCGGCGGCGTCGTCGTCGACGACCACATGCGCACGTCCGACCCGAGCATCTGGGCGGCCGGCGACGTGGTCGAGGTGCGGCACACGGTGCTGCCGGACAGCTGGCTCGTCCCCCTGGCCGGTCCGGCCAACCGCCAGGGCCGGGTTGCGGCGGAGAACATCTGCGGGCGCGACACGACCTTCGACTCCGTGCAAGGCACCAGCGTCGTCAAGGTGTTCGACATGGTCGCCGGCGGTACCGGCGCCTCCGAGAAGCAGCTGGTGGCCGCCGGGGTGCCGTTCCGCACCGTCAGCACCCACCCGCACGGTCACGCCGGGTACTACCCCGGCACGGCGATGATGCACGTCAAGGTGCTGTTCTCCCCCGACGACGGGGCGATCCTGGGCGCGCAGGTGGCCGGGTTCGACGGTGTGGACAAGCGCCTGGACGTGTTCGCCACCGCGATCCGGGCAGGCATGACGGTGCACGACCTCGAGCACCTCGAGCTCGCCTACGCACCACCGTTCGGCTCGGCCAAGGACCCCGTGAACATGGCCGGCTTCGTCGCATCCAACGTGCTGCGCGGGGACCTTCAGCTCTGGTATGCCGAGGACTACCCGCAGGCCACCGACGGCTCCCGGCTCATCGACGTACGGGGGCCCGACGAGTTCGCGATCTGGCACATCCCCGGTGCCGAGAACGTCCCGCTCAAGACCCTGCGCACCGCTCAGGAGGGCTGGGACAAGGACACCCCGATCCGGCTCTACTGCGCGGTCGGGTTCCGCAGCTACCTCGCCTACCGATCGCTGGTCCAGCGGGGGTTCACCGACGTCAAGACGCTGTCCGGCGGCTCGACCACGTTCCGCGCGTTCCACGACGTCGACCCGACGGTGATGGAGTCCAGCACGCCGATGATCTCCTACGCCGAGGAGGCCAGCGGCCCGACCGCCGGTCCCACCGGCGTCGTCGTCGACCTGGACTGCACCGGCCTGGCCTGCCCTGGCCCGATCATGCGGCTGACCAAGACGATGCTGACCATGGCTCCCGGCGACGAGGTGCTCGCGCACGTGTCCGACCCGGGTTTCGCCCTCGACGCACCCGCGTGGGCACAGCGCAACGGCCACCAGCTGGTCGAGATCAAGCCCGAGGGTCCCGGCTTCGCCGCACGGTTCCGCAAGGGCGGCCCACTCCTGGGCGGCGCCGCGGCACGCATCAAGGACAAGAAGTCGTTCGTCGTCTTCTCCGGGGACCTCGACAAGCTGCTCGCAGCGTTCATCATCGCCAACGGCGCGGTGGCGATGGGCGACGAGGTCTCGATGTTCTTCACGTTCTGGGGCCTGAACGCACTCAAGCGCCCGGACGCCCCGAAGGCGGAGAAGTCCACGCTCGAACGGGCCTTCGGCGTGATGATGCCGTCCGGCCCGGACTCGATGCCGCTGTCGACCATGAACATGCTCGGTGGCGGCCCGGCGATGATCAAGAAGGTCATGCGGGACCACAACGTGCCGAGCCTGACCGAGCTGATCGGCGCCGCGAAGGCGTCCGGCGTCCGGATGGTCGCGTGCACGATGACCATGGACCTGCTCGGGATCCGCGAGGAGGATCTCATCGACGGCGTCGAGCTCGGCGGCGTCGCGACCTTCCTCGGCGAGGCCAACGAGTCCAACGGTCGGTTCTTCATCTAGCCGACCTGCGACGAGGGCCCCGGGCACGTGCCCGGGGCCCTCGTCCAGCCGGATCAGCTGCCGACGCGGTGCACCAGCAGGGAGTTCGTGGTCCCGGGGATGCCCACCGGGGCGCCGAACACGATGATCACCAGGTCACCGGCCTGCGCGAGCCCGTGCTGCCGCAGCGTCTGGTTGACCTGGACCACCATGGCGTCGGTGTGCGCGACCGTCTCGACCTGGTAGGTCTGCACGCCCCACGTCAGCGCGAGCTGGTTGCGCACACCCTCGTCCGGGGTGAGCGCGAGCATCGGGATCTGGGACCGGAGCCGCGACACCCGGCGGGCCGTGTCACCCGACTGCGTGAACGTCACCAGGTACTTCACCCCGAGCGTCTCACCGACGTCGGCGGCGGCGTGCGTGATGGCCCCCGACCGCGTCTTGGGGCTCCAGCCCAGCGGCGCGATCCGGTCAGCGCCGTGCGTCTCGGTGGAGTCGATGATCCGCGCCATGGTCCGCACGGCCTCGATGGGGTAGTCCCCCACACTCGTCTCACCCGAGAGCATCACGGCGTCCGCACCGTCCAGGACCGCGTTCGCGCAGTCCGAGGCCTCGGCCCGGGTCGGCCGCGGCGCTGAGATCATCGACTCGAGCACCTGGGTCGCCACGATGACCGGCTTCGCCGAGCGGCGGGCGAGCTCGATCGCGCGCTTCTGGACGAGCGGGACCTGCTCGAGCGGGAGCTCGACGCCCAGGTCACCCCGGGCGACCATGATGCCGTCGAACGCGTCGACGATCTCGGCGAGGTTGTCGACGGCCTGCGGCTTCTCGATCTTGGCGAGCACCGGCACCTTGCGGTGCTCCTCGGCCATGATCAGTGCGACGTCGTCGTAGTCCGCGGCCGACCGGACGAAGGACAGCGCGATGAAGTCCGCGCCCTGCGCCAGACCCCAGCGCAGGTCCTCCTTGTCCTTCTCCGACAGCGCCGGGACACTCACCGCGACGCCGGGCAGGTTCAGGCCCTTGTTGTTCGACACCGGCCCCGGGACCTCGACCTTGGTCACCACGCGGGGACCGTCGACCTCGATGATTCGGACCGCGACGCGGCCGTCGTCGATGAGGATCCGGTCACCCACCCGGGCGTCGCCGGGCAGACCCTTGTAGGTCGTGGAGACGAGCTCCTTGGTGCCGGGGACGTCCTCGGTGGTGATGGTGAAGATGTCGTCCACGGCGAGCTCGTGCTTGCCCTCGACGAACCGGCCGAGCCGGATCTTCGGACCCTGGAGGTCGACGAGCACGGCCACCGCGCGACCGGCCGCCTTCGCGGCGGCCCGGACCTCGCGGATGAGCTCTGCGTGCTCCTCGGCCTCACCGTGGCTGCGGTTGATCCGCGCCACGTCCATGCCCGCGTCCACCAGGGCCTGGATCTTCTCTGGGGTTCCCGTCGCGGGACCCAACGTGCACACGATCTTTGCTCTACGCATGGTCTTCAGCCTATGCCCTCAATCATGGGACCTTTTGCATGCTGCGCGCGGCGCACGCAGTGTTCACCCGCCCGACCACACGAGGTCAGGACGTCTCAGACGCGCAACGGCCGGTCGGTCGGGTCGATCGGACGGTGCAGCTCGGTGGACCCCCGCAACCAGGCGTCCACCCCGGCCGCCGCGGCACGACCCTCAGCTATCGCCCACACGATGAGCGACTGCCCGCGTCCCGCGTCGCCGGCCACGAACATGCCGGGGACCGACGTCGCGAAGTCGTCACCACGCGCCACCGTACCCATGCCGGTGAGGTCCGCGCCGGTCTGCTCGACCAGCGTGGCGGTCTCGGGCCCCGTGAACCCCATCGCGAGCAGCACGAGGTCCGCGGGGATCTCCTGCTCGGTGCCCTCGACCGGCACGAACCGGCCGTCCGTGTCGCGCTCCACGTTCGCGAGGCGCAGCGCGCGCACGTGGCCGTCCTCGCCGACGAGCTCGGTGGTCGACGCGCGGTACT
Source organism: Actinotalea lenta (assembly GCF_030586465.1). GTDB lineage: Bacteria > Actinomycetota > Actinomycetes > Actinomycetales > Cellulomonadaceae > Actinotalea > Actinotalea lenta. The sequence goes on along the minus strand of NZ_JAUQYP010000001.1, from coordinate 2,148,873 downwards.
CCCGCGTGCCCCCCTCCTCGTGCGAGGTCGAGACCTTGAACGTCATCGGGTAGGTGGGCCACGGCTGGTTCTCGGGCCGGTCGACGGGCGGCTGGTCGACGATCTCCAGCGAGGTCACGGAGGCCGCCCCGTGCCGCAGCGAGGTGCCCACGCAGTCCGAACCCGTGTCGCCACCGCCGATCACCACGACGTGCTTGCCGGTCGCGGTGATCTGGTCGGGCACGTCGTCGCCGGCTCGCACCTTGTTGTTCTGGGTGAGGAACCGGACCGCCGGCACCACACCCTCCAGGTCGGACCCCGGAACGGTGAGGAGCCGAGGCGTCGTGGAACCGACCGTGACGAGCACGGCGTCGTACCGCGCCAGCAGCTCGGTCCACGTGATGTCCGTGCCGACCTCGACCCCCGTACGGAACCGGGTGCCCTCGGCCTCCATCTGCGCGATGCGTCGGTCGATCAGCCGCTTCTCGAGCTTGAAGTCCGGCACCCCGTAGCGCAGCAGGCCGCCGATGCGGTCGGCGCGCTCGAACACGGCCACGGTGTGCCCCGCCCGCGTGAGCTGCTGTGCAGCCGCCAGGCCGGACGGGCCCGACCCCACGACCGCCACCGTCTGCCCGGTGAGGAAGTACGGCACCTGGGGCGTGATCAGCCCGCGGGCGAACGCCTCCTCGACGATCGTGATCTCCATGTTCTTGATCGTCACCGGCGGCTCGTTGATGCCGAGCACGCAGGCCGTCTCGCACGGAGCCGGGCAGATCTTCCCGGTGAACTCCGGGAAGTTGTTCGTGGCGTGCAGGCGGTCGCTCGCCTCCGCCCACTGCCCGGACCACACGAGGTGGTTCCACTCTGGGATCAGGTTGCCGAGCGGACAGCCCTGGTGGCAGAACGGGATGCCGCAGTCCATGCACCGGCCGGCCTGGCGCTGGACCATGGCGATCTCGTCCGCGGACCGGGTCCGCTCGGCGACGACGTCCCGGTAGTCCTTCAGGCGGACGGGAACGGGGCGGTGCGGCGGGAGCTCGCGCTGCCGTACCTTGAGGAAACCTCTCGGGTCAGCCACGGGACACCTCCAGGATCTTGTCCCACACCCCTGGCGCGTGGACGTCCAGGCCGTCCGCCTCCGCCTGGGCCAGTGCGGTGCGCATCCGGTCGTACTCGGTCGGCAGCACCCGGGTGAACCGGGCGAACGAGGCGGGCAGGTCCGCCAGCAGGGCGGCCGCGCGCGGCGAGCCGGTCTCCTCGGCATGCTGGCGCAGGAGCGTCTCCACGACCTCCTCGTCCGCCGGCGTGAGCGGCGTGAGCCGCAGCGCACCGGTGCTCAGGGCCGTGCCGTTCACGGCCCCCTCGCGCAGGTCCAGGACGTAGGCCACGCCGCCGGACATCCCGGCGCCGAAGTTCCGGCCGGTCGGCCCGAGGACCAGCACGGTGCCCCCCGTCATGTACTCGCAGCCGTGGTCCCCGACGCCCTCGACCACGAGGGTCGCGCCGGAGTTGCGCACACCGAAGCGCTCCCCCACGACACCACGCAGCAGCACCTGGCCCGCGGTCGCGCCGTAACCGATCACGTTGCCGGCGATGATGTCCGTCTCTCCCAGTACGGCGGCAACGTCGGGGCGGACCACGATCCGGCCGCCGGACAACCCCTTGCCGACGTAGTCGTTCGCGTCGCCGTACAACCGCAGCGTGATCCCGCGCGGCAGGAACGCCCCGAACGACTGGCCCGCCGACCCGGTGAGCGTCACGTCGATCGTCCCGTCGGGCAGGCCCGCGCCGCGGTACCGCTTGGTGACCTCGTGCCCGAGCATGGTGCCGACGGTCCGGTTCACGTTGCGGACCGGCAGGTCGATCTTCACCGGGTTGCCGTTCTCCAGCGCGTCTGCGGCCAGCTCGATGAGCTGGTTGTCCAGCGCCCGCTCCAGGCCGTGCTCCTGCGCCTTGGTGCAGTGCACGTCCGACCCGGGTCGGGGCGCGACGGCCTGGAGGACCGGTCCGAGGTCGAGGCCCGCGGCCTTCCAGTGGTCGATCGCGGCCCGCGTGTCCAAAGCCTCCACGTGCCCGACGGCCTCCTCGATCGACCGGAAGCCGAGCGCTGCGAGGTACTCGCGCACCTCGGTGGCCAGGAACTCGAAGAAGGTCTCGACGAACTCGGGCTTGCCGGTGAACCGTTCGCGCAGCTCGGGGTTCTGGGTGGCCACGCCGACGGGACAGGTGTCCAGGTGACAGACCCGCATCATGATGCAGCCGCTGACCACCAGCGGTGCGGTCGCGAACCCGAACTCCTCGGCCCCGAGCAGCGCGGCGATCACGACGTCCCGGCCGGTCTTGAGCTGGCCGTCGACCTGGACGGAGATGCGGTCGCGCAGGTCGTTGAGCACCAGGGTCTGCTGGGTCTCGGCCAGGCCGATCTCCCAGGGGGTGCCCGCATGCTTGAGCGAGGTCAGCGGGCTCGCGCCGGTGCCACCGTCGTGCCCGGAGATCAGCACGACGTCCGCGTGCGCCTTCGATACGCCGGCGGCGACCGTGCCGACCCCGAACTCGCTGACCAGCTTCACGTGGACGCGTGCCTGCGGGTTCGCGTTCTTCAGGTCGTGGATGAGCTGGGCGATGTCCTCGATCGAGTAGATGTCGTGGTGCGGCGGCGGGCTGATCAGGCCCACACCGGGCGTGGAGTGCCGGGTCTGGGCGATCCACGGGTACACCTTCTCGCCCGGCAGCTGTCCGCCCTCACCGGGCTTGGCGCCCTGTGCCATCTTGATCTGCAGGTCGGTGGCGTTGGTGAGGTACTCCGAGGTCACCCCGAAGCGCCCGGAGGCCACCTGCTTGATCGCGCTCCTGCGCTCCGGGTCGTACAGGCGCTCGGGGTCCTCTCCGCCCTCGCCCGTGTTGGACCGCGCCTTCAGGTGGTTCATCGCGATGGCGAGCGTCTGGTGCGCCTCCATCGAGATGGAGCCGTACGACATCGCCCCGGTCGAGAACCGTGTGACGATCTCGCTGACCGGCTCGACCTCCTCCAGGGGTACCGGCGGCCGCGCCCCCTCGGCGAACCGCAGGAGGCCACGCAGCGTCATGAGCCGCTCGGACTGCTCGTCCACCCGGCGCGTGTACTGCCGGAACACGTCGAGCTGACGCGTGCGTGTCGAGTGCTGGAGCCGGAACACCGTCTCGGGGTCGAACAGGTGCTCGGCACCGTCCCGCCGCCACTGGTACTCCCCGCCGACGTTCAGCCGCCGGTGCGCCTGGGGGTTGCCGGACGCCGGGTAGGCGTCGGCGTGCCGGGCGGCGACCTCGGCCGCGATCACGTCCAGGCCCACGCCACCGAGCCGGCTCGTGGTCCCGTTGAAGTACCGGTCGATGACCTCGTGGGACAGGCCGACCGCCTCGAACACCTGCGCGCCGCGGTAGGACGCGATGGTCGAGATCCCCATCTTGCTCATCACCTTGAGCACGCCCTTGCCGAGCGCCTTGATGAGGTTGGCGACCGCGTCCTGGGGCGACAGGTCCAGCGTGCCGTCCTTGGCCATCCCCTCGACGGTCTCCATCGCGAGGTACGGGTTGACCGCAGCCGCTCCGTAGCCGATCAGCAGCGCCACGTGGTGCACCTCGCGCACGTCACCGGCCTCGACCACGAGGCTCACCCGCGTGCGCGTGTGGTTGCGCAGCAGGTGGTGGTGCACCCCGCTGGACAGCAGCAGCGACGGGATCGGGGCGTGGTCGGCGTCGGAGTCGCGGTCGGAGAGCACGATGAAGTTCTTGCCGTCCGCGATCGCCCGGTCGACCTCGGCGAAGATCTCCTCGAGGCGGGCCTCGAGCGCCTGCGCGCCGCCGTCCACCTTGTACAGACCCCGCACGGTGTGCGCCCGGAACACACCGTTCAGCTCCGGGGCACGGTCGATCCGGACGATCTTGGCCAGCTCGTCGTTCGTCAGCACCGGGAACGGCAGCACAAGCTTGCGGGCGTGCTCGGGCAGGTCCTCGAGCAGGTTCGGCTCCGGGCCCAGCGCGCCACCGATCGAGGTGACCAGCTCCTCGCGGATCGCGTCCAACGGTGGGTTGGTCACCTGCGCGAACATCTGGGTGAAGTAGTCGAACAGCAGCCGCGGCCGGTCGGACAGCACCGCGACCGGCGTGTCCGTGCCCATGGCGCCGATCGGCTCTGCGGCCTTGGAGGCCATGGGACCGAGCAGGATCTTCAGCTCCTCCTCGGTGTAGCCGAACGCGCGCTGGCGCCGGCGCACGGATGCGAAGCTGTGGTCGACGTGCTCACGCTCGGGCAGCTCGGGCAGGAAGACCGAGTGCTTCGTGATCCACTCGGCGTAGGGCCGCTGGGCGGCGAGCTGCGCCTTGACCTCGTCGTCGGAGACGACCCGCCCCTGCCCGGTGTCCACCAGGAACATCCGCCCGGGCTCGAGCCGGCCCTTGCGGACCACGCTGGCCGGGTCCAGGTCGAGCACGCCGCTCTCGCTGGCGAGCACGACCAGACCGTCGTCGGTGATCCAGTAGCGACCGGGTCGCAGGCCGTTGCGGTCCAGCACCGCACCGATCACGGTGCCGTCGGTGAAGGCCATCGCCGCCGGACCGTCCCAGGGCTCCATCAGGGTCGAGTGGTACTGGTAGAAGGCGCGACGGTCCGGGTCCATCTCGGCGTGGTTCTCCCACGCCTCCGGGATCATCATGAGCATCGCGTGCGGCAACGAGCGCCCGGCCAGGTGGAGCAGCTCGAGCACCTCGTCGAACGTCGCCGAGTCCGAGGCGTCCGGCGTGCACACCGGCATCAGCGGACCCAGGTCCCCGAGCACGTCGCTGCGCAGGGTGGACTGGCGCGCGGCCATCCAGTTCCGGTTCCCGCGCAGGGTGTTGATCTCCCCGTTGTGCGCCAGGTTGCGGAACGGCTGGGCCAGCGGCCACGACGGGAACGTGTTCGTGGAGAACCGTGAGTGCACCAGCGCGATCTCCGACGCGTACCGCGGGTCGGACAGGTCCGCGAAGAAGGGCTCCAGCTGCCCCGTGGTCAACATGCCCTTGTAGGTGATGGTCCGCGCGGACAGCGACGCGAAGTACAGGCCGAGCTCGTGCTCGGCGCGCTTGCGCACCCGGAACGTGCGGCGGTCGAGGTCGATGCCCGCGAGCCGTCGACTCGGGTCGCCGAGGAAGATCTGCCGGAAGACCGGCATGGTCGAGCGCGCGATGGACCCGACCAGGTCTGGCGTCACCGGGACGTCCCGCCACGTCAGGACCTCCAGGCCCTCCGCGACGACGATCGCCTCGAGGCCCTTCTCGGTGCGGGCGCGCTCGGCGGGATCGGTGGGCAGGAAGGCCGTGCCGACGGCGTACTCACCGGCCGGCGGCAGCTCCACGTGCACGACGTCGCGCAGGAAGGCGTCCGGGATCTGGGTGAGGATGCCGGCACCGTCACCCGTGTCGGTCTCCGCGCCCACCGCGCCGCGGTGGTCCAGGTTCAGCAGCGCCGTCAGGCCGGCGTCGACGATGTCGCGCCCAGGGGTGCCGCGCAGGGTCGCCACGAAGGCGACACCGCAGTTGTCATGCTCGGCCGTCGGGTCGTACAGACCCGTGGGCACCTCATGGAGCGGCCGGCTCATCTGCACCGTCCTCGATACGGCCCGGGCGCACCCGGGGACGTGGTCAGCAAACTGTCCTGAGGGCGTCGTCGCCCGGATCGCGGCGACGATACCCGCTCACGCCGCACAGCCGTAGTCGGCACGCGCCCACCACGGCGCGAGCAACGCCTCAGGCTTCCGGGTCCGAGGCCTCGTGTGCCGTGTCCCCTGGTGCTTCGACCAGCACCGTGGTCTCACGCCCTGGGTGGCGACGCCCGACCACCAGGAAGGCTACCAGCGCGCCCAGGAACGCCACGATCGAGGTCCAGACGTTGAGGCGCAACCCGAAGAAGTGGTGCGCCGGGTCGATCCGGAGCATCTCGATCCACACCCGGCCGGCCGTGTAGGCCATCACGTAGCTCCAGAACACCCGGCCGTGGCCCAGGCGGAGCCGGCGCTCGAGCCAGATGATGAAGGCCGCCGCGGCCAGGTCCCACAGCAGCTCGTACAGGAACGTGGGGTGGAACAGCGTGCCGGGCGGGTAGCCGGGGGGGAACTCCGGAGCGGTCGGGCTGATCTCCAGGCCCCACGGCAGCGTCGTCGGGCCACCGAACAGCTCCTGGTTGAAGTAGTTGCCGATCCGGCCGATCGCCTGGGCGACCAGCAGCGCGGGCGCCACGACGTCGGCGAACACCGCGAAGCGGACGCCCTGCTTGCGCGCGCCGATCCACGCGCCGACGCCGCCGAGCGCGATCGCGCCCCAGATCCCCAGGCCGCCCTCCCAGATGTACAGCGCGCGTACCGGGTCGCCGTGCACCCCGAAGTAGGCGTCCGGCGAGCTGATCACGTGGTAGAGGCGGCCCCCGAGGATGCCGAAGGGCACGGCCCAGAACGCGATCTCCAGCACCGTGTCCGGATCCCCGCCCCGCTGGGCCCACCGACGGCGGGCGATGATGATCGCGATCACGATGCCCGTCATGATCGCCAGCGCATAGGCACGGATCGGGACCGGGCCCCAGTGCCAGACGTTCTGCGACGGGCTCGGGATGGCGAGGGGAAGCAGCGTGGACGCCGCGGCTGAGATGCTCATGTCGGGGTCATCGTTGCATGCGTGCCGCTATCCGCGCGCCGACCCCACACCGGCGGCCAGCTCGGCCGCCACCCGGGCCAGCTCGCGGCGGCCCGCCGCGGCATCCGTGGCGTCCAGCAGGGCACGCACCAGCGCGCTGCCGACGATCACCCCGTCGGCGAAGCCGGCGACCTGGGTGGCCTGGGCCGCGGTCGAGACGCCGAGCCCCACGCACACGAGGTCCGCCCCGGCGGCCCGGGTGTCGCGCACGAGTCGTTCGGCCTGGTCGCCCACCTGGGCGCGAGTTCCCGTGACGCCCATCGTGGAGGCCGCGTAGACGAAGCCACGGGCCGCCGCCGCCGTCATGGCCAGCCGTTCCGGTGTCGAGCTGGGCGCGACCAGGAACACGCGGTCCAGATGGTGCTCGTCCGAGGCGGCGACCCACTCGGTGGCCTCGTCGGGGATGAGGTCCGGGGTGATCAGGCCGGCGCCGCCCGCAGCGGCGAGGTCGCGGGCGAACGGGCCCACGCCGTACCGCAGCACCGGGTTCCAGTAGGTCATCACGAGCACCGGGGCCCCGGACGCCGCGATCCGCTCGACGGCCCCGAACACGTCCCTGACCCGCGTGCCGGCCGCCAGGGCGTGCTCGACCGCGTGCTGGATCGTGGGTCCGTCCATCACGGGGTCGGTGTACGGCACGCCCAGCTCGACCACGTCCACGCCTGCGTCGACCATCGCCAGCGCCGCGTCGACGGAGCCGTCCACGTCCGGGTAGCCCAGCGGGAGGTAGCCGATCAGGGCCGCGCGACCCTGGTCGCGCAACGCGTGCAGCCGCGCGGCCGAGCCGCGGCCGATGTCCGTCACACGTCCTCCTCGAGCAGCCCGAACCACTGCGCCGCCGTGGACACGTCCTTGTCGCCGCGGCCGGACAGGTTCACCAGGATGAGGGGGTCGTGGTCCAGGGCCCACGAGTCCAGCTCAGGACCCAGTGCCAGGACGCCGGCCAGCGCGTGCGCCGACTCGATGGCCGGGATGATGCCTTCGGTCCGGCACAGCAGGGCGAAGGCGTCCATCGCCTCGGTGTCCGTCACCGGGCGGTAGGTCGCCCGACCCAGCGAGTGCAGCCAGGCGTGCGCCGGGCCGACGCTCGGGTAGTCCAGGCCCGCGGAGACCGAGTGCGTCGGCAGCGTCTGGCCGTCGGAGTCCTGCAGCAGATAGGACCGTGCGCCGTGCAGCACACCGGGCGCTCCGCCGGAGAACCGGGACGCGTGCCGGCCGCTGTCGATGCCCTCCCCGCCTGCTTCGAACCCGAACAGCCGCACGTCCGGCTCGTCGACGAACGCGTTGAAGATGCCCATCGCGTTCGACCCGCCACCGACACACGCCGCCACGGCGTCCGGGAGCCTCCCGGTCTCCTCGGCGAGCTGGGCCCGCGCCTCCTCGCCGATCACTCGGTGGAAGTCGCGCACCATCTCCGGGAACGGGTGCGGGCCGGTGACGGTTCCGAGCAGGTAGTGCGTCGTCTCGACGTTGGCCACCCAGTCCCGCAGCGCCTCGTTGATGGCGTCCTTGAGAGTGCGCGAACCGATCCGCACCGGCACGACCTCGGCCCCGAGCAGCCGCATGCGCGCGACGTTGAGGGCCTGACGCCGGGTGTCCTCCTCGCCCATGTACACCGTGCAGTCCAGGTCGAGCAGGGCCGCGGCCGTCGCCGTGGCGACGCCGTGCTGTCCGGCACCGGTCTCCGCGATGACGCGCTTCTTGCCCATCCGCTTGACGAGCAGCGCCTGACCCAGCACGTTGTTGATCTTGTGGGACCCGGTGTGGTTGAGGTCCTCACGCTTGAGGAACACACGGGCCCGCCCGCCCACGTGCTCGGCGAAGCGCGGCACCTCCGTCAGCGGGCTCGGGCGCCCGGTGTAGGTGCGGTGCAAGCGCTCGAGCTCCGCACCGAAGGCCGGATCGGCCAACGCCTTGTGGTACGCCGTGTCCAGCTCGTCCAGCGCGGCGACGAGCGCCTCCGGCACGAACCGCCCGCCGAACTCGCCGAAGTAGGGCCCCATCTGCTCCGCGAGCGGGCCGCGCTCGCCCAGGGCGGCGACCGCCCGGTGCAGTCCCTGGGAGGCGGCGGAACCCCCGCGCGGCGGCACGTGCCCCGTCACTGGCGCACCGCACGGAGCGAAGGGTGCGCCCCGGCGGCCACCAGGTCCGCCACGGCGATGCGGGGGTCCTTGCCCGTCACCAACGACTCGCCGACCAGCACGGCATCGGCACCCGACCGCGCGTGGTCCATCACGTCGTGCGGACCCCGCACGCCGGACTCCGCCACGCGCACGATGCCGGGCGGGACGAGCGGGGCGAGCCGCGCGAACGTGGTCCGGTCCACCTCGAGCGTCTTGAGGTTGCGGGCGTTCACCCCGAGGCAACGAGCACCGGCGTCCACGGCGCGGGACAGCTCCTCGGCGTCGTGGACCTCGACCAGCGCCGTCATGCCGAGCGAGTGCACCCGCTCCACCAGCGACGTGAGCACGGTCTGCTCGAGCGCCGCCACGATCAGCAGGACGATGTCCGCGCCGTGGGCCCGGGACTCCCAGACCTGGTACGGCGTGACGACGAAGTCCTTGCGCAGCACGGGGACGTCCACCGCGGCGCGTACCGCGTCCAGGTCGTCCAGGGAGCCGCCGAACCGACGCCCCTCGGTCAGCACGGAGATGGCCGAGGCGCCGCCCGCGGCGTACTGCGCCGCGAGCGCCGCCGGGTCCAGGATGGGCGCGAGGGCCCCCTTGCTGGGGCTGGAGCGCTTGACCTCGGCGATCACCCCCACGGCAGCGTCGTCGTGCAGCCAGGACAGCGCATCCTTCGCCTCCGGTACGCGAGCCGCGCGCACCTTCAGCTCAGGCAGCGGCGTCGCCTCCTCGCGCCGGGCCAGGTCCGCGCGGACCCCGGCCACGATCTCGTCGAGCACCGTCATCCGGCTCACCTCCCTGCTCCAGCCGACCTGTGGACATCGTAGGCGGCCCGGCGTAGGACCCCGGACGTGCCCGATCGGCGAGACTCAGGCCCCCGGGCCGGCGCCGTCGACCGGGTTCGCAGGCTGCCCCAGACCGAGCATCCGCAGAATCCTGCCGACCACGACGCCGAGCACGATCACGCCCAGCCCGACCCAGAACAGCCACACGAGGGAGAACGCGACCGCGAGCGCCGCGACCAGCCCGCCCAGCATCACCACGGTCACGGTCACCCAGGCGGCCGGCGTGCTGCCGTGGTTCGCGTGCGGCGGCTTGGGCGGCAGGTGTGCGCGTTCGCCGCTGGTCTCGGTCATCGTTCCTCCGTTGCCTCGGGTGTGGCGAGGATAGCCGGTTCAGGTCGGGTCTTCTCCGCGGCTGAGGGCGTCCCAGGCCGAGCCCGGGTCGACGGTCCCGCCCGGCTCTGGGGGTGCGGCGACCGCGCTGCCCGCCACCGCACCGGAGTCGTGCCGCGCCGAAGGGCCGCGCCACCGTCGGGACACCACCACGACCACGACCGCGAGTGCGACACCGAGCGCGCCCAGCGCGGCGGCGACCCACGGCCAGGCGGTGACCACAACCCCGTCCACCCGACCGACCCCCACCTGGGCGCGTGCCGCGGAGGACAGCACGGTGTGCGCGCGAGCCGGAGCGGACACGGCCGAGACCACCACGAGCACCGATGCGAGCCCGGCGACCACCGCCGCGACCACGACACCGGCGCGTCGCGCGAGCGCCAGGGCGAGGGCGGCCGCCACCACCACGAGGCCCCCGGCCGCGACCCCGGGCGCCGCCTCCCCACCGGCCGCCACGACGGGGACCACGGCTTCGACGGCGCTGGAGGTCCGGCCTCGCATCCACGCCGGGGCCGTCGTGGCCAGGATCGCCACGGCGACTGCGAGCAGCGCCAGGACGCTGGTGCGGCGGCTCACGGGCTCAACCGCGCGGCGAGCTGCACGGCGCGGACCGCGGCCGCCGCCTTGTTGCGGGCCTCGGCCCACTCGGCGGCGGGCACGGAGTCCGCGACGATGCCCGCTCCGGCCTGCACGCTCGCTCGCCCGTCGCGGATCATCGCGGTGCGGATCGCGATGGCCATGTCCATGTCCCCGGCGAAGTCGAAGTACCCGACCGTCCCACCGTAGATCCCGCGGCGCGCAGGTTCGAGCTCGTCGATCAGCGCGATCGCGCGCGGTTTGGGCGCGCCGGAGAGCGTGCCGGCCGGGAAGGTCGCCTCGAGCGCGTCGAGCGCTGTCGCGTCTGGCCGTAGCCGGCCGACCACGGTCGAGCACAGGTGCATGATGTGGCTGAACCGCCGCACCGCCATGAACTCGACCACCTCCACGGACGTCGGCTCGCACACCTTGACCAGGTCGTTGCGCGACAGGTCGACGAGCATCACGTGCTCGGCGCGCTCCTTGGGGTCCGCGAGCAGCTCCTCCGCGAGCTCCGCGTCCTGCTCCGGTCCCGCGCCCCGGGGCCGCGACCCGGCAATCGGGTAGGTCAGCACCCGGCCGTCCTCGACACGGACCAGCGTCTCGGGGCTCGAGCCCACGACGGCGAGGTCCCGGCCGTCGGGGTCGGACAGGTGCAGGTAGTACATGTAGGGGCTGGGGTTGAGGGTGCGCAGCACGCGGTAGACGTCCAGGGGGTCGGCCGGGCAGTCCAGGTCCACACGCTGGGACAGCACGACCTGGAACACCTCGCCGTCGCGGATCGCCACCTTGCCCGCGCGGACCGACGCCTCGTACTCCTCGCGGGTCGACCGGAACTCCAGCTCGGGCTCGGGGACGTCGACGACCACGCCCGGGACGGCGGCCTCGTGCCGGGACAGGCCGTCCTGCATGGCGTCCAGCCGGCGGACGGCGTCGGCCCATGCCTGGTCGACACGCTCGTCGGTGGCGTCCGCGTTGATCGCGTTGGCGATCAGCCACACGGATCCGTCCACATGGTCCACGGCCGCGAGGTCGCCGGCCAGGCACAGCACCAGCTCGGGCACGCCGAGCTCGTCCGGTGCCGTGGCGGGCAGGGTGGGCTCCCAGTGCCGCACGATGTCCCAGCCGAGCGTGCCCACCAGGCCGCCGGTCAGCGGGGGCAGGCCGGCCAGGGCGGGCGTGCGCAGCGCCTCGAGCGTGCCGGCCAGGACGTCGAGCACGTCCCCGTCGCGTGGCACTCCCACCGGGACGTCGCCTGACCAGTGCGGGCGCCCGTCGGCGACCGAGAGCGTGGCGCGCGAGGCGACGCCGACGAACGACCACCGTGCCCACGTGCCGTCGACCTCGGCGGACTCGAGGATGAACGTGCCGGGCCGGCCCTGTGCGAGCGTGCGGTACAGCCCGACGGGCGTGACCTCGTCGGCCAGCAGCCGACGGACCACCGGGACGACGCGGCGGTCGGTGGCCAGCTCGCGGAACTCGGGCAGCGACGGCCAGGTCGCGCCCCAGGGAAGGGGCCGCGGGACCGCGGGCGTCATGGTCCGACCACCGCGCCGAGGTCACCACCGGCGTCGAAGCAGGTCCGGGCGCCCGTGTGGCACGCGGCGCCCACCTGGTCCACCTCGACGAGCACGGCGTCGCCGTCGCAGTCCAGCTGGACCGACTTCACGTGCTGGACGTGCCCAGAGGTGTCGCCCTTGCGCCAGTACTCCTGCCGCGACCGGCTCCAGAAGGTCACGCGGCCGGTCGTCAGGGTGCGGTGCAGCGCCTCGTCGTCCATCCAGCCGACCATGAGGACCTCGCCGGAGTCGTGCTGCTGCACCACGGCGCAGACCAAGCCGGCGTCGTCGCGCTTGAGGCGGGTGGCCACGGAGGGGTCGAGAGTCACCGGACGATCCTGCCACGCAGGGCGCCGCCACGAGGTCGCTGGGGTTGACACGGGACGGAACGAGTCAATATTTAGGCATGTGCCTAAGCATTCGAGCCCCCTGGACCTGGCCTTCCACGCGCTGGCCGACCCGTCGCGCCGCGCGATAGTCGACCAGTTGACCCGTGGGCCCGCCTCGGTCAGCGAGCTCGCGGCACCGCTGGGCATGGCGCTTCCTACCGTGACCCAGCACCTTGCCGTCCTGGAGCGCAGTGGGATGGTCCGCTCCCGCAAGCGCGGGCGTACCCGGGTGTGCCGACTCGGCGGTGGCGGCATGGACCTGGCCGAGCGCTGGATCACGGACCGACGACTGGAAGCCGAACGCCGCCTCGACCGCCTGGGCGACTGGCTCGCCGCCACCGATCCCGGACCCACCGCACCTGAACCCGCCCGACCCGAACCCACCCCACCCGAACCCGCCGCGCCTCCGCGCCGGACCGACGAGAGGACCCAGCCATGACCGCACCCACCCACTCCGTCCGTCACGACACCTTCGTCCTCGAGCGGAGCTACCCGGCAGCCGTCGCCCGGGTCTGGGCAGCGTTCGCGGACCCCGAGGCCAAGGCCGCCTGGTTCGGTGCACCCGACGCGGCGACCACCGAGCGCACCGTGGACTTCCGGGTCGGCGGGCGCGAAGTGAGCGAGGCCGTGCTCGACGGGACGAGCCACCGCTTCGAGTCCCGCTACTTCGAGATCGTCGAGCGCTCGCGGATCGTCTACGCGTACGACCTGTACGTGGCCGGCGTGAAGCTCTCCACGTCGCTGACCACGATCGAGCTGCACGACGAGGGCTCCGGCACCCGCCTGGTCTTCACCGAGCACGGCGCCTTCTACGACGGCCACGAGGAACCGGGCCTGCGCCGCGAGGGAACCGAGCAGCTGCTCGGGACGCTCGGCGCCGCCCTGGCCGCCTGACGCGGCTACGACGCCGGACGAGGCTCAGGTCGTGTTCGGGTCGCGGGGGGCACCGGCTCAGCGGGTCTGGGCGAGCCAGGCGTCGTGCATCGCGGCGTAGGGGCCGTCCTGGGCGAGCAGCTCGTGGTGCGGACCCACCTGCACGACGCGGCCGTCGGCGACCACGACGACGAGGTCGGCGGCCTCAGCGGTGGAGAGGCGGTGGGCGATGGTCAGGGTGGTCCGTCCGGCGGTGAGCTCCTCGAGGGCGACGGCGATCCGGACCTCGGTGGCCGGGTCCACGGCGCTGGTCGCCTCGTCGAGGACGAGCAGGTCCGCGCCGGCCAGGTGGGCGCGCGCGAGCGAGACGAGCTGGCGCTCCCCCGCCGAGAGCCGCTCTCCTCGCTGACCGACCTGGGTCTGAAGCCCGTCAGGCATCGATGCGAGCCAGTCGGCCAGGCCGAGCTCGGCGAAGACCGCGGCGACGTCGGCCACCGCACCGCCCCGCGCGCCGTAGAGCACGTTCTCTGCCACCGTCCCGTCGAACAGGAACCCCTCCTGCGGCACGAGGACCACGCGCTCGCGGAGCGTGGCAAGGCTGAGGTCACGCAGATCCACGCCGTCCAGCAGCACCCGGCCGCGCGCGGGATCCACCAGGCGAGCGACGAGCTTGGCCATCGTGGTCTTGCCCGAGCCGGTGGCCCCCACCACGGCGACCCGCGACGTCGCGGGCACGTGCAGCGACACGTCGTGCAGCACGGTCGGCCCGTCCGGGTACGCGAACTCCACACCCTCGAGGTCGACTCGGGCCGCGCCCCGCACGCTGGCGCGCCCGCCGTGCTCCGGGTCGGCCACGTCCACCTCGGTGTCGATGACCCCGAGCACGCGGCGCCAACCCGCGAGGGCGTTCTGCAGCTCGTTGAGGATCTCGGTCGCCATCTGCACGGGTCCGGTGAACAGCTGGACCAGGAACAGGAAGCCCAGCAGCCGGCCCGCCGTGAGCGAGCCGGCCACGCCCAGCAGCGTCCCCGCCACCACGACCACTGCCAGCACCGCGTTGGCCACCAGGACCCCGGCCGAGAACACCGTGGCCACCCGCGTCTGCGCGCCGACCTGCGCGTCGCGTGTGTGCCGGATCGAGGCGTCGATGCGCCGCTGCGTACGTCCCGCCACGCCGTAGGCCCGCACCGTCTCCGCCCCGACGACGGCCTCGGAGATCGCCCCGAGCATCGCACCCATCGCCAGCCGCACCCGGGCGTAGGCGGCCGAGACCCGCCGCTGCGCGGGACGCACCACGAGCAGGAGCGGCAGGAACGCCACCCAGACCAGCACCGTCAGCTGCCACGACCAGACGGCCATCAGCACGGTCGCAGCGAGCAGCTGGAGCACCGACACGAGCAGCTGGATCCCACCCCACTGCACGAACTGGGAGATGGTGTCGACGTCCGTGGTCACCCGGGACACGAGGCTGCCTCGCCGTTCGGTGCCCTGGGTGAGCGCGGACAGGTCGTGCACGCGCCGGAAGGCGGTCACCCGGAGCCGTGCCAGGCCCGCCTCGCTGGACCGGAACAGCCGCACGTTGACCAGGGCCGTGCAGACCCCGGTGACGACCAGGCCGACCGCTGCTGCACCTACCAGCAGGCCCAGCCGGTCCCCCGGGACCGCCCCCGTGGCCAGGATCACGGTGTCCACCGTCTGCTGGACCGCGAGCGGCACCACGACCCGCCCGGCCGCGGCCGCCACGGCCAGCAGCAGCGTGACCACTCCGCCCTGCACGAGCTCCGGCGAGACCTGGAGACCGCGCCGCAGGACGAGCAGCGCGCCGCGCCTGTCCTGCGCGTCCAGCCGCACGCTCATCGGCCGGCCCTCCTGGCGCTGTCGGCCTCGTAGGCGGTGGCCAGCTCGCGGTACCCGGGATCGCGGGCCAGCAGCTCGGCGTGCGTCCCGCGGTCCACCACCCGGCCGCCGTCCAGGTGCACCACCTGGTCCGCGAGCACCACCGAGGACATCCGGTAGGCGACCATGAGCACCGTGGGCCCGTCCTGGTCGCGTTGCCGCAACCCGGCGAGGATGCGGCGCTCGACCTGCGGGTCGACGGCGGACGTGGCGTCGTCCAGGATCAGGAGCCGGGGTCGTCGCACCACGGCCCGGGCGATGGCCAGCCGCTGCCGCTGACCACCGGACAGGTTGGCGCCGCGCTCACCGAGCATGGCCTCCAGGCCGCCCGGCAGGGCGCGGACCACCTCGTCGACCTGCGCGAGCCTGAGCGCCTCCCACACGGCCTCGTCATCCGGGGCTCCGGGCTCGCCGTCGTCCGCGAGCGTGACGTTGGCGCGCACGGTGTCCTCGAACACGAACGTGGACTGCGACACGAGAGCGACCTGGCCCGTCAGGTCCGTGGGGCGGACGTGCACGAGGTCCGTCCCGTCCAGCTCCACGCGACCCGCACTCGGGTCCTGCAACCGGCACAGCAGGCCCGCCAGCGTGGTCTTGCCCGAGCCGGTCGGCCCCACCAGCGCGACCACGCGCCCGGCCGGGAGGTCGAGGTCGACGCCGCGCAGCAGCCGGTGCGGACCGGACGCGTCGTGCACGACCACGTCGACGCCGCGCACCTGCACCCGCAGGCCTCGGGACCGCCGTGGCAGCTCCACGGTGCCGGGCACCTGCTCGGCGCGGGCGTCCAGGACCCGGGCGATCCGGTCATGCCCCACGAGCGCGCGGGGCAGCTCCCCCAGGACCCACCCGAAGGCGCGCACCGGGACCGCCATCAACGTGAGCAGGTACGCGGCAGCGACCACGTCACCCGTCTGCACAGCACCGGTGCTCAGCCGCGCCGCCCCGACCAGGAGCACCGCCAGCGTTCCCGCGCTGGGGAGCAGCTCGATCACCGGGTCGAAGACCGCGCGCACCTGGCCGACCCGGACGTTGGCGTCCCGCAGGTCGGTCGCGACGGAGGCGAACCGCGCCTCCTCGGCGTCCGCGGTGCCCAGGGACTTCACCAGGAGCGCCGCGTCGAAGCTCTCGTGCGCGACGTCGGCGACCTCCGCGCGCAGCTGCTGGGCCCGGGTCGCCACAGGCGACATGCGCCGCTGGTAGACGAGGTTCGCCAGCACGGCCAGCGGAAGCACCGCCAGGGCAGTCAGCGCGAGCCAGACGTCGGTGCGCAGCAGCGCCACCGTCGCGACGAGGATCATCACGACGACGCCGAGCGCGAACGGGAGGGGGTTGAACACACCCGTGGCGGCCTCGACGTCGCTGCTCGCGTTCGCGAGGAGCTGCCCTGTCGGGTGCCGGCGGTGCCAGGACATCGGCAGTCTGAGGTACTGCCGGGTGACCCCGTGCCGGTGGTCCGCACCGATGTCCGCGTAGCCGATCCCGGCGAAGATCCGCCGTCCCGCGACCCCGAGGGCCAGGGCGACGGCGACGGCGAGCACGACCAGCCCGGCGAGCCACAGCGAGGCCCCCGCCTCGATGTCGCCCGAGATCGCCGGTACGACCACGCGGTCGGTCACCGCTCCGAGCACCTGGCTGACCGCCACGGTCATGCCACCGAACAGCGCCGAGGTCAGCACGGCCAGCACGTACGTGCGGGGGTGCGCGGCGGCCCCGCGCCACAGCAGCAGGGCGCCGCGCCGCATCCGCCCACCCGGCAGGGTGTGGGTGCGTTCCTGGGTCACGGGCTCTCCCGTCGCGGTCGTTGGGGCGACGCATCCCCGGGCCGGGCCGCACGTCGCCCGGACATCGTAGGCGCCAGGGCAGAGCCGGGATGGATCGATTCGACAGGACGGGCCTGCACGGGCCGCGGCGCCACGGGCGTGCCAGCATGGGCCCATGAGCTGGCACCGCTCCGAGCGAGCCGTCCTCGCCGACGCCTTGGCCGCTGCCGGTCCCGGGACGCCCACCCTGTGCGAGGGCTGGCGAGCCGAGCACCTGGCCGCGCACGTCGTGCTGCGCGAGCGTTCGCCGCTGGCAGCCGCGGGGATCGCCCTACCCCCACTCACGGCTCGCACGTCACGACTCACCCTCAAGACCGGGGACGCAGCCACCGACCCCGCCGGCTTCGCAGCGCTCGTGACCCAGGTGCGCCAGGGTCCGCCCGCGTGGTCACCGCTGCGCTGGGCCGGGGACCTGGTCCAGCACGTCGAGCTCTTCGTACATGCCGAAGACGTCCGGCGCGGGGCCGGCCCGGTCCCGGCCAGGACGCTCCCGGCGGCGCAGGAGGACGCGCTGTGGCGCGCCCTGACGCGGTCGGCACGGCTGCTGTACCGCGACTGGCTGCGCACGCACGGCCTCGTGCTGGCTGCGCCGGGGCGCACCGCCCGGGTCGGCCGTCGGCCCGTCGACCCGGACGCCGACCTGGTCCTGCGCGGCTCCGTCGGCGAGCTCGTGCTGCACGCCTACGGGCGAACGTCGGCGGCGGACGTCACGCTCGAGGGCGCCCCGCCGGCCGTGGCGCAGATGCAGGCTGACGTGCGCCGCGTGTGAGGGTCGCCGGCCTCAGCGCACCACGACGCCCGCAGCCCGCAGCGCGGCCTTGACCTGGCCCACGGTCAGCACCCCGAAATGGAACACGCTCGCCGCGAGCAGCGCGTCCGCACCGGCCTGAGCCGCTGCCACGAAGTGCTCCGGCGTCCCGGCACCACCGCTCGCGATGAGCGGGACCGCGATCTCGCGCCGCACGTCGGCGAGCATCTCGAGGTCGAACCCGGCGGTCGTGCCGTCGGCGTCCATCGAGTTCAGCAGCACCTCGCCCGCGCCCAGCTCGACGGCCCGCTTCGCCCACGCCACGGCGTCGATGCCGGTCCCCTGCCGACCTCCGTGCGTGGTCACCTCGTAGCCCGACGGGGTGGGCGGTCCGTCCACGACCCGCCGGGCGTCGACCGACAGGACCAGCACCTGGCTGCCGAACCGTTCGGCGATCTCGGCCACCAGCTCGGGCCGGGCGATCGCGGCGGTGTTCACGCCCACCTTGTCCGCGCCGGCCCGCAGCAGCCGGTCGACGTCCTCGGCCGAACGCACGCCACCGCCCACCGTCAGCGGGACGAAGACCTCCTCCGCGGTGCGGCGCACGACGTCGTACGTGGTCTCACGGTTGCCCGACGAGGCCGACACGTCCAGGAAGGTCACCTCGTCCGCGCCCTCGGCGTCGTAGCGCCGTGCGAGCTCGACGGGGTCGCCGGCATCGCGCAGGTCGGCGAACTTCACGCCCTTGACGACCCTGCCGGCGTCCACGTCCAGGCACGGGATGACGCGTACGGCCACGGTCACGACGTACCTCCCTCGATCCCGCCGCGCGCGGCGAGGATGTCGACCACGAAGACGACGGTCTGGTCGGACAGGTCCTTCTCGGTCCCGGCGAAACCGGCACCGGGCGGCAGGACGAGGAGGACCTGGGAGCCCACGGTCTGCTCGAGGAGACCCTCGTCCCAGCCCTTGGGCAGCGAGCCAACCCCGATCGGGAAGTCGGCCGGCAGCTTCCCGTCGGCCCACGTCGAGTCGAACACCTTGCCGTCCGACCAGGTCACCCCGACGTACTGCACGGTGATGACCTGACCCGGTTCGACCTGCGGGCCGTCACCCCTGATCAGGGGCTGGGCGACCACGTCGGTCGGTGGGTCGGCGTCAGGTACCGACACGGTGGGCTTGCCGTTCGGGCCACGCGTCACCGTGGGCAGGCCCCGCCGAGGCGACACCGTCTCGCCGCTGGCCCGGGTCGGCAGGATGTCGTAGACCGCCACGGTCGCGGGATACCCCTCGCGGCCCGGGGCCTCCTGGAGGATCCGCGCACCCACGTGCCGACCGTGCAGGGCGTTGTACAGGTCGGGACCCAGGGAGTCCGGCGACATGGTGTAGGCACGGGGCTCGCCGGAGTACGTCTCAGCGATCACGGAGCCGTCCTGTGCGGACTCCGCGTAGAAGTCCAGCAGCACGGGGTGGCCGTCGGCGAGCTCCGGCCCGTCCCCGGGCGCCAGCACCCGGACCCGCTGACGGGGCACGTCGAGCGGCGTCGTGAAGTGCAGCTCCGGCGCCTTCCCCGGCTCGCCCGCCACCTCCACGCTGGGGGTCGGGTTGCCAGGCGCGCTGCATCCGCTCGCCAGGCCGCCGACGATCACCACGGCGGCCAGCGCGGCCGTCAGCCGTCGCCGCACCTGTCGCCTCCCCGGGTGGTCCCTCCGGCCGTGCCCGCGTACGGGGCCGGCCGAGTCACTGTAGTGCGTGATCGCCGACCCCCGGCCACCGGGCAGGGACGGCGCACGGGGTCCTCACGGAGTCCTCACATCGACTCGAGCAGGCGGTCCACCCGCTCGTCGACGTTCGCGAACGGGTCCTTGCACAGCACGGTGCGCTGGGCCTGGTCGTTGAGCTTGAGGTGCACCCAGTCGACCGTGTAGTCCCGTCGCGCCTCCTGCGCACGGCGCACGAAGTCCCCGCGCAGCTTCGCCCGCGTGGTCTGCGGAGGGGTGGCGGTCGCCTCGAAGGCCTCCACATCGCTGATCACGCGGTCCACCAGGCCGCGCTGGGCGAGCAGGTGGTACAGGCCCTCGGTGCGCGAGATGTCGTGGTAGGCGAGGTCGAGCCGGGCGATCCGCGGGTCGTCCAGGGAGATCTGGTGCTTGGCCTGGTACCGCTGCACGAGCCGCAGCTTGATCACCCAGTCGAGCTCGCGCTCCACGGCGGTCAGGTCGCCCGAGCGCACCGCCGCGAGGCCTCGCTCCCACAGCTCCAGCACGCGCCCGACCTCCCCGGTGGTGTCCAGCTCGGCGTCCGCGAAGTCCTTCGCACGCCGGTACAGCTCGTCCTGGATGTCCAGGGCCGAGGCCGTCCTCCCGGTCGCGAGCCCCACCGGGACCGTCCCGGTCAGGTCGTGGCTGATCTCGCGGATCGCCCGCATCGGGTTCTCCAGCGCGAGGTCCCGCATGGGCAGGCCCGCCTCGACCATCCGGAGCATGAGGTCGGTCGCGCCGACCTTGAGCATCGTGGTGGGCTCCGCCATCGAGGAGTCGCCGACGATGACGTGCAGGCGGCGGTACTGCTCCGCGTCGGCGTGCGGCTCGTCGCGCGTGTTGATGATCGGCCGGGAGCGGGTGGTCGCGCTGGAGACCGACTCCCAGATGTGGTCGGCCCGTTGGGACAACGTGTAGACCGCGCCCCGCGGGGTCGGCAGCACCTTGCCCGCGCCGGTCAGCACCTGCCGGGTGATGAGGAACGGCACGAGCACGTCTGCGATCCGGCTGAAGTCGCCCTTGCGTCGCACCAGGTAGTTCTCGTGGCAGCCGTAGGAGTTGCCCGCCGAGTCGGTGTTGTTCTTGAACAGGTGGATCGTGCCGGGGACGCCCTCGTTGGCCAGACGCTGCTGCGCATCCGCGACCAGACCTTCCAGGACCAGCTCGCCGCCCCGGTCGTGCGCTATCAGCTGCCGGATCGAGTCGCACTCCGCGGTGGCGTACTCCGGGTGCGAACCGACGTCCAGGTACAGCCGGGAGCCGTTGCGCAGGAACACGTTGGACGACCGTCCCCATGCGACGACCTTGCGGAACAGGTACCGGGCGACCTCGTCGGCGGAGAGCCCCCGACCGGTCGGTACGGCACAGGTGACGCCGTACTCGGTCTCCAGCCCGAAGATCCGGCGGTCCACCCTCAGGCCCCTGCGGCGAGGAGATCGGCGACCGCGTCGGTGCGCAGCCGGCGGAAGGCCCGGCGGGGTCGCGTCCGGTCCAGCACGGCGACCTCGAGCTGGCCCGGCTCGATCCGCCGGGGCTCGTCCTCACCGTGGCTGCCCAGGGCGGCCACCGCGAGGCTCACCGCACCGCCCAGGTCCATGCCCGCGCGCCAGCCGTCCTCCATCCGCGCGGTGAGCTGGTCGGCCTGGCCCCCCATGACCACGAAGCGGCGCTCGTCGCTCACCGATCCGTCGTAGGACAGGCGGTAGATCTGGTCCGCGTCCGGCGTCGCGCCGACCTCGGCCACGGCAAGCTCGACCTCCAGCGGCTTGGACTCGGTGGTGAACACCGTGCCCAGTGTCTGGGCGTAGGCGTTGGCGAGGGCCCGCGCGCTGACGTCGGACCGGTCGTAGGAGTAGCCGCGCAGGTCCGCGTAGCGGATACCGGCGACCCTGAGGTTCTCGAACTCGTTGTACTTGCCCACCGCGGCGAACGCGATCCGGTCGTAGATCTCGGAGATCTTGTGCAGCGCGGCCGACGGGTTCTCGGTGGCGAACGCGATCCCCTCGTCGTAGCCGACCACCACGACCGACCGGCCCCGGGCGATGCCCTTGCGCGCGTAGTCCGCCCGGTCCTTCATCAGCTGCTCGGGCGAGACGTAGAACGGCATGCTCATCGCTGCTCATCCTCCCGCCTGGCCGCGTCCACCCGCGCGACGACGTC
The DNA here is from genome assembly GCF_030586465.1 of Actinotalea lenta. Taxonomy (GTDB): domain Bacteria; phylum Actinomycetota; class Actinomycetes; order Actinomycetales; family Cellulomonadaceae; genus Actinotalea; species Actinotalea lenta. Next base: position 2,127,110 of record NZ_JAUQYP010000001.1, on the reverse strand, counting down.
GGCCAGCTCGTCGGGACCCACGGCCCGGTAGCCGTCCATGTCCACCACGGCGACCGTCGGCCAGATCCGCCGCACGAGATCCGGCCCTCCCGTCGCCGAGTCGTCGTCGGCGGCGTCGACCAGGGCGTGCACCGCGACCTCGATCGCGTCGCCCTCCGGCAGCCGGGGCCGCCACAGCTTCTTGAGCGAACCTCGCGCGAACACCGAGCCCGAGCCGACCGCGTGGTGGTCGGACTCCTCGTAGCGGCCGCCGGTCACGTCGTAGGAGAAGATCCGCCCCGCGCCCCGGTCGGCGTCGTACCCCCCGAAGAGGGGCAGCACGGCCAGCCCCTGCATCGCCAGGCCGAGACCGCCGCGCACCATCGTGGCCAGCCGGTTGGCCTTGCCGTCGAGCGACAGCACGGCGCCCTCGATCTTCTCGTAGTGCTCGAGCTCGAGCTGGAAGAGCCGGACCAGCTCCAGCGCGAGTCCGGCGGTCCCCGCGATGCCGATGGCCGAGTAGTGGTCGGCCGGGTGAACCTTCTCGATCTGGCGGGAGGCGATCATCGATCCGGCCGTCGCCCGGCGGTCACCGGCCATCACCACACCGCCGGCGTGCCGCAGCGCCACGATCGTGGTGCCGTGCGGGCTCGCCGGCAGCTCGCCGGGGGGCAGACCGCGACCCGCGGGCAGCAGCGACGGGTCGTGGCTCGCCAGGAAGTCGACGAACGAGGCGTTCCCGGGCGTGGTGAAGGACGCCGGCAGCCGGCCGGGGAGATCAGGCACTCACTCGCCGCCCTTCTGGACGAACCCGCGCACGAACGACTCGGCGTTGGACTCCAGGACGTCGTCGATCTCGTCGAGCAGGTCGTCCACCTCGGAGTCCTGCTGCTGCGCCTGCGGTGCCGGCGGTGGGGTGGCGGCGTCGTCGGGCTCGTGGTCGTCGCGCCGTGGGCGCTGCTGCTCGGTCGCCATGGTGGCCTCCTCTCGAGGGTGGACCGGGGGCACCGGCGCACCGGGCCGGTCGCCCGTCCCTGTCCCGATCCTAGGCGTGCGGTGTCCCCGTGCGCGTCGCGGGCCGCCCGCCGGCGTGGGCCCGGTGCAGGCGCCGCAGGTGGACCGCGATCGCGATGCTCGTCACCGCCGCCCACACGCACCACAGCGACACCACGCCCGACGTCAGCAGCACGGCGAGAGCCACCACGGCCACCAGGTTGGCCACTCCGTACCAGACCACCACCCGGTCGGAGGACGCCAGCAACGCTCCGCACGTCGCCACGACGTACGCGACCGTCAGCGGCCCCGCGAGCACGAGGTGGGTGCGGTAGTCCACGAAGGCGCCGCCGTCCGCCGTGGACACACCCCGCGTGAGCGTCGGCACCAGCAGAGCCACCGCCACGGCCGCACCCAGCACGACCGTCGCGGCCATGAACCGCGCCCGACCGGGCTCCGGCTCCAGCCGTGCGATGGCCAGCGGCACCACCCACGGAACCACCCCGAACGCGACCAGCAGGTACGCGACGGCGAACCCGTGCGCGACACCCGCGTAACCGTCCAGGCCCAGCCACACCGGCACCTCCATGAGCTGATGCACCCCGAACAGCACGGGCAGACCGGCGAGGGCGGCCTCGCGGTGGTGCCGCACGTGCCGCAGGGTGTCGACGCCGACACCGGCGATCACGATGCCGGCGACGAGGTCGGCGGGCGCTGAGAAGCACATGCCCGCGACGCTAGGGGTGTCGGCGAGGGGGCCGCATCCGCACGGTCAGCGCGGCACCAGCCGGGCGACCAGGGCCTCGGCGTCGGGGCAGGACCGCAGCAGCTCTCCCACGTGCGCCTGCGTACCGCGCCACGGGTCGCGCAGCGGGATCCGCTGCAACGTGGGCGAGCTCGGCACGTCGAGCACGACCGAGTCCCAGCTCGCGGCCCGGACCGCATCGGCGAACCGTCGCACGACGGTGCCGCGGAAGTAGGCGCGGGTGTCCGCCGGGGGCTCGTGCACGGCCCGCTCGACCTGCGCATCGGTCGTGAGCCGCTCGACGGCACCGGCCGCGACGAGGCGGTGGTACAGGCCCCGTTCCGGACGCACGTCGGACCACTGGAAGTCCATCGCGGCGAGCCGCGGGTTGTCCCAGGCCAGGTGATCGCGGCGCGCCATGCCCTCGAGGAGCCGCAGCTTGGCCACCCACTCGACCTCTCGGGCACAGAGCCCCGGATCGCGACCGAGCCGGTCCAGCACCGAGGCCCACCTGTCCAGGACCTCGTCGGCCTCGGGGTCGGACAGGCGGCCCCGCACGACGGCGAGGACCTCCTGCTGGATCTCCAGCGCGGTCAGCCGGCGCCCGTCCACCAGCTCCACGCGCGCGGTCAGCCCAGGGTCGTGGCTGATCCGGTGCACCGCGTCGACCGGGTCCTCCAGGGCGAGCGCCGCGAGCTCGGGGACGCCCTCCGGACCCGCCTGCTCCAGCACGGACAGCACCAGGGAGGTGGTCCCGACCCGCAGCCAGGTGGCCACCTCGAGCATCGTGGCGTCACCCAGGATCAGGTGCAGGCGACGCCACCTGGCGCGGTCGGCGTGCGGCTCGTCCCGCGTGTTGACGATCGGGCGGCGCAACGTGGTCTCCAGGCCGACCTCCGCCTCGATGTAGTCCGCGCGCTGGGAGATCTGGAAGCCGGGACGCTGGCCGTTGGGGCCCAGCCCGACCCGTCCGGCGCCGGCGAACACCTGACGCGTGGCCAGGAAGGGCATCAGCTGGGCCGCGAGCACCGGGAACGGCAGAGCGCGGTCGACCAGGTAGTTCTCGTGGGTGCCGTAGGACGCGCCCTTGCCGTCGACGTTGTTCTTGTACAGCACGACGTCCGGCAGCGCGGGGCTGTCGGCGCACGCGCGCGCTGCGGCCAGCATCACCCGCTCGCCGGCCTTGTCCCACACCACGGCGTCCAGGGGCGTGGTCACCTCCGGCGAGGAGTACTCGGGGTGCGCGTGGTCGACGTACAGCCGCGCGCCGTTGGACAGGATCGACGTGGCGGCGCCCGGGTCGTCGTACTCCTCGACCGTGGGCCGCTCCATGGCCGACGCGCCCAAGGTCTCCTCGTCCCCGGACGGCGCGGGCCGCTCCGGGTCGTCGGTGACCATCGACGGATGCGCAGCGGCGCGCGCGAGCCGGAAGCCGCGTGCGTCGGCCAGCGGGTCCTCGTCCGCATAGTCCCAACGCGCGCGGGACCGCGCGTGCACCGCGGCATACACGCTGACGACGTGGCTGGACAGCACCATCGGGTTCGCCTGCGGCCGTCCGGGCTGCAGGACGCCGTACTCGGTCTCGATGCCCATCACCCGACGCACACTCACCACGTCAGGCTAGTCATCCCCGGGCCGCAGGACCGCCGCACGGTCCCGGCCGGGCACGACGCGGCCGGGTCCTACAGGTACTGACCGGTCGGGTTGACCGTCTCGATCGTCCGCCGGCTCTCCTTGCCCACCTTGCCCTGCACGATCGTGCGGATGAACACGATGCGCTCGCCCTTCTTGCCGGAGATGCGCGCCCAGTCGTCCGGGTTGGTGGTGTTGGGCAGGTCCTCGTTCTCCCGGAACTCGTCGACGCACGCGGTCAGCAGGTGATCGACACGGATGCCCCGGCTACCTGTGGACAGGAAGTCCTTGATCGCGGCCTTCTTGGCCCGGTCGACGACGTTCTGGATCATCGCCCCCGACGCGAAGTCCTTGAAGTACAGCACCTCCTTGTCGCCCGAGGCGTACGTGACCTCGAGGAACTCGTTGTCGCTGGACTCGTCGTACATCCGCTCCACGGTGCGCTCGACCATCGCGCCGACCGTCGCCACCGGGTCCCGGCCGTGCTCGGCCAGGTCGTCGTCGTGCAACGGCAGGTCTGCGGTCAGGTACTTGGCGAAGATCTCCTTGGCCGCCTCGGCGTCCGGCCGCTCGATCTTGATCTTCACGTCCAGCCTCCCGGGCCGCAGGATGGCCGGGTCGATCATGTCCTCGCGGTTGGAGGCGCCGATGACGATCACGTTGTCCAGCCGCTCGACGCCGTCGATCTCCGCGAGCAGCTGGGGCACGATCGTGGTCTCCACGTCCGAGGAGATCCCGGTCCCGCGAGTACGGAACAGGGACTCCATCTCGTCGAAGAACACCACGACGGGTGAGCCCTGCGAGGCCTTCTCCCTGGCACGGGCGAAGATCAGGCGGATGTGCCGCTCGGTCTCCCCCACGTACTTGTTGAGCAGCTCGGGGCCCTTGACGTTGAGGAAGTACGACGTGCCCGGGCCCCCGTCGGCGTTGCGTCCCCGGGTCTCGGCGAGTGAGTGCGCCACGGCCTTGGCGATCAGCGTCTTGCCGCAGCCGGGTGGCCCGTAGAGGAGCACGCCCTTGGGCGGTCGCAGGCCGTGCTCACGGAACAGCTCGGGGTGGGCGAACGGCAGCTCGACCGCGTCGCGGATCTCCTCGATCTGCGCCCCCAGGCCACCGATGTCCTCGTAGGCGATGTCCGGGACCTCTTCGAGGACCAGCTCCTCGACCTCGGACCGCGGGATCAGCTCGAAGACGAACCCTGAGCGCGAGTCCACCGTCAGGGCGTCGCCGACCCGGACCGTGGCGCCGGTCAGCTGCCCGGCGAGCCGCACGACACGCTCCTCGTCGCCGCGGCCGACGACCAGCGCGCGGTCGGTGTCGAGGAGCTCCTTGACGGTGACGATCTCTCCGACCTGCTCGTAGGCGCCGGCCTCGACGATCACCATGGCCTCGTTGAGCCGGACCTCCTGACCGGGCCGCAGCGACGACAGCTCGACACCCGGACCGACCTGGACGTGCAGCTTGCGTCCGGACTGCACGACGACGGCGGTGTTCCCCTCGCGCGCGGCGAGGAACGTGGCGAAGGTGGCCGGCGGCTTGCCCAGCTCGTCGATCTGGTGCTGCAGCTCGACGATGCGGTCACGCGCCGCGCGGAGCGCCTCGGCGAGTCGCTCGTTCTTCGCCGCCAGGGCCGCGGCCTGCCGGGCGGAGTCCCCGGCCTGTCGGGCGAGGTCGCGCGGGCCGCCCTGCCAGGGGCGGGCGGCGCCCTCGCGGTCCGGCTCGCGCTGGTCCGGTGTGTGCGTCATGGTGCCTCCCGCTGCAGGTCACTCCACGATAGGTCGCACGTGCGGTCGAGGCGCAACCCGGTGGGCGGACGCGCCCGTTCGTCTCAGTCGCTGGCCGGATCCACCGGGTCGGACGCACCCAGGTCGCGCTTGACACGGCGGACCTTCTTGGGCGAGACCTCGCGCTCACCGAGGTCCTCCGGCGTCCACTCGCCCGCCGGGTAGGCGCCCTTGGCGGGGCGACGCACACGCTCGGGGGCTTCGACACCGTCGGCCATCCGGCGCGTCGTGAGCAGGAAGCCGGTGTGCGCGATCATCCGGTGGTCGGGCCGGACCGCCAGGCCCTCGAGGTGCCACGTTCGGACCATCGACTCCCACGCCGACGGCTCGGTGAAGCGGCCGTCCGCCCGCAGGTCCTCGGTGAGGCGGGACAGCTGCGTCGTGGTCGCGACATAGCAGGTGAGCACCCCGCCGGGCGCCAAGGCGTGCGCCACCGCGTCGACGTTCTCCCACGGGGCGAGCATGTCCAGCACGACCCGGTCGACGGACGCGGCCGGCTCCTGCGCGAGCACCGTGGCCAGGTCACCGACGGTCAGCCGCCACGCCGGGTGCGGGCCGCCGAAGAACGCCTCGACGTTGGCCCGTGCGATGGCGGCGAACTCACCGCGGCGCTCGACCGAGTGCAGCGCGCCCCCGTCACCGACGGCGCGCAGCAGGCTCATGCTGAGCGCCCCGGAGCCCACCCCCGCCTCGACGACCCGCGCCCCGGGGTAGATGTCCCCCATCGTCACGACCTGGCCGGCGTCCTTGGGGTACACCACCTGGGCGCCGCGCGGCATGGACATGACGTAGTCGCTGAGCAGCGGGCGCAGGGCCAGGTACGACACGCCGCCCGAGCTCGTCACCACGCTGCCCTCGCTGGCCCCGATCAGCGCCGAGTGCCGGAAGTAGCCGCGATGGGTGTGGAAGCTGGCGTCCGGGGCCAGCGTGATCGTGTGCAGCCGGCCCTTGGGGTCGGTCAGCTGCACGCGCTCACCTGCGCGGAACGGGCCGCGCCGCTGGTCGGCACCGGTGGGTGGGTTCACGTCTCCCGAGTCTGCCGCTCCGCGGTCGGTGCTCCAACTCACGCGCCGGCGCTCCGCAGCGCACGCACGACGTCGGTCGCGCGGAGCAGGCCGACGACCGACCCGTCGGCCGCGACGACCGCCATCACCGGGGATCGTGCCGCGGCCACCCGCACGGCCTCGACGGCCTCGCGGCCCGCCAGGCCGAGCTGCACCCGCGCCTCCGGAGGCAACGGTCCGACCACGGCGCTCAACGGCGTCCCAGCGCGCAGGTGCTCGGGCACCGACGCGACGGCCGCCGAGTCGAGGTAGCCCACCGGCTGGCCGAGCGGACCGAGCACCACGACGCCGTGCCCCGGCGGGGTCGACGCACCGGCGTCGGCGACGGTCCGGTCCGCGGGCAGCAGCACGACGGGCGTCGCCAGCCGCGCGACCGTCAACCGGTCCAGCGCCTCCTCGAGCGCAGCCCCCCGGATGGCCTGGCTCGCCCCGGTCCAGATGAACACCGCGATGAGGCCGCCCCACAGAAGCCTGGTCACGTCCGGCCGGCCGGCGAGAGCGGGCAGCAGGGACCACAGCCCGATCCCCGCGGCGACCGCGCGACCCACCCACCCCGCCACCCGCGTGCCGGTGCCCCGGCGGCCCGTGGCCCCCCACACCGCGGCCTCGAGGACCCGGCCGCCGTCCAGGGGCAGACCGGGCAGCAGATTCAGCACGGCGACGAACCCGTTGGTGACGGCCAGCGCGAGGATCAGCGCCGAGACCGGACCACGGTCGGGGCCGACCCGCCACACGACCCACGCCACCGCGCCCAGCGCGAGGTTGGTCAGCGGCCCGACGACGGCCACGACGGCGGAGGCGGCCGGACCGGGGGCGCGCTCGCCCAGCTCGGTGTGACCCCCGAGCAGGGTCAGGGCGATGCGGTGGACCGGCATCCCGTACCGGCGCGCGGCCCCCGCGTGCGCGAGCTCGTGCAGGAAGGTGGAGACGAACAGCAGGAGCACCGCAGACAGGGCGAGCAGCCACACCACCCCGGGCCCGGACGCCGGGGCGAGCTGCTGCGCGAAGGGCAGCAGCAGGGCGGTGAGCACGACCGCCGCGACCAGCCAGCCCGGTGACAGCACGACCGGGCTGCCCCAGGCGTGCCCGACGACCCACCCGCGCTGGGCCCACCCGCGCTGCGGGGACGGTTCGCTCACCGGGCCACCCTACGGGCCGCGTCGGTGGCAGGCCGTACCCTCGCAGACGTGGAACCGACCGACACCGCAGCCCGATCGTCCGACGCCGCCCCGCCCGTCCGTGCCGCGGCGGCCGACGACGCGCCGCGGCGGCCCGGGATCTCGCCGTCGCGAGCCTCGGACTTCCAGCGGTGTCCCCTGCTGTTCCGGCTGCGCGTGGTGGACCGGGTCCCTGAGCCGCCGAGCCCCGCAGCGCTGCGCGGGACCTTGGTCCATGCCGTCCTCGAACGACTCTTCGACCGGCCGGCGGGCGGGCGCACGCCCGCCGTGGCGGTCGAGCTGCTCGCGCCCGCGTGGTCGGAGCTGGTCGAGGCGGATCCTCGGGCGCGCGACGTGCTCGACGAGTCCGGCGAGGAGGGCTGGCTGGCTGCCGCGGCGGCGCTCCTGGACACCTACTTCACCTTGGAGGACCCGAACCGCCTCGAGCCCGCCGAGCGCGAGCTCACGGTGCGGCTGACCACCGAGGACGGGTGGGAGATGCGCGGCATCGTCGACCGGCTCGACGTCGCTCCCGACGGTGCGATGCGGGTGGTTGACTACAAGACGGGCCGGTCGCCGCGCGAAGGGTTCGAGAACGGGGCGATGTTCCAGATGCGGTTCTACGCCCTCCTCCTGGATCGGCTGCGCGGTCGCATGCCCGCCCTGCTGCAGCTCGTGTACCTCGGCGACGGCGTGGTGCTACGGCACGCGCCCGACCGACGCGAGCTGGACGCCACGGAGCGCCTGGTCACGGCGATCTGGCGCAGCATCAGGGAGGCCGCGCGGCGTGGCGAGTTCCGGCCGCGCGCCTCCGCGTTGTGCGACTGGTGCGCCCACCAGTCGTTGTGCCCGGTGTTCGGCGGCACCCCGCCCGCACTGGACCCCGCGGCCGTCGAGCGTGCCATCGGGGTGCGGCCCGAGCCGGCGGCGCACGGGTAGGCGCTCGTCAGTCGACGAGCAGGTCCAGGTCGTCGCCCGCCAGGATCTGGACGAGGTCCGTCAGGCCGACACCCGCCAGGGTCGGCACTCGGCTCAGGCCCTCCCGGCGCTCCACCGGCACCACGTTCTGCACCGCCAACGTCCGGGCACCCGAGGCCAGCGCCGCGCCGATCCCGGGCGGTGAGTCCTCGATCGCCAGGCAGCGGGTCGGATCGACGCCGAGCTCGGCCGCGGCCCGCAGGTACGCCTCGGGGTGCGGCTTGCCGTGCTGCACGTCGTCACCGGTCACCACGACGCGGAAGGTACCCGGCGGCGCCTGCGCGACGACGGCGTCGGCGAGCCGCCGGTAGGACATGGTCACGAGCGCGCACGGCACCCGGGACTCCGCGAGCTCGGCCAGCAGGCCCAGCACCCCCGGCTGCCAGGTGACCTCCCGCACCAGGCCCTGCGCGACCGAGTCGACCAGCCGGTCCACGACGTCGTCGACCACCAGGTCCACACCGCGACCGACGAGGATCTGTGCGTAGCGCTCCAGCGGCATGCCCACGAGCTGCCGCGACAGCGAGGCGTCCCACGCCACACCGTGGTGGCGGGCCAGCGCCGCCTCGGCCGCGAACCACAGCGGCTCGGTGTCCACGAGGGTGCCGTCCATGTCCCACAGCACGGCGGCCGGGAGCGGCGCGTCGGTCATCGGGCCAGTCTACGAAGCGCCCCACCGTGGCCCGCCTCTGCACACGAGCCCGCACCGCCTACGCTGGACGGCATGACTGCGCCCCAGCCGCCCGACGCCCTCCGCGGCCCGGTGATGATCGCCGCCTTCGAGGGCTGGAACGACGCCGGGTCCGCTGCCTCTCAGGCGGTCGTGCACCTGCACCAGGCGTGGCACGCCGAGCAGGTCGAGGAGCTGGACCCGGAGGAGTACCACGACTTCCAGGTCAACCGCCCGCAGGTGGGACTCGGCGCCGACGGTACCCGGGAGATCACGTGGCCGACCACGACGCTCTCCGTCGCGGAGCGGCCGTCGGACGCCGGGCCCGTGGTGCTCGTGCACGGGATCGAACCCTCCATGCGCTGGCGCCGGTTCTGCGACGAGCTGCTGGATGCCGCCGAACGCCTGGGGGTGACCACGGTCGTGACGCTCGGCGCCCTGCTCGCAGACGTCCCGCACACCCGGCCGATCCCGGTGACCGCCACGAGCGACGATCGCGGCGTGCGGGCCGAGCTCGACCTGGAGCGCAGCAGCTACGAGGGGCCGACCGGCATCGTGGGCGTGCTGACCCACGAGGCGAGCCGGCGCGGCCTGCGCACCGTGTCGATGTGGGCAGCGGTCCCGCACTACGTGGCCCACCCTCCGTCGCCCAAGGCGACCCTCGCCCTGCTGACCCGGACCGAGGAGCTGCTGGGCGAGACGATCGACATGGGCGAGCTGCACGAGGACGCCGAGGCGTGGCAGAACGGCGTCGACGAGCTGGCCGCCGAGGACAGCGAGATCGCCGAGTACGTGGCTCAGCTCGAGGAGGCCAAGGACACCGTCGACCTGCCCGAGGCCAGCGGCGAGGCGATCGCGCGGGAGTTCGAGCGGTACCTGCGGCGCCGGGACAAGCCGGGGAGCTGACCCGGCACCGCGCCCGGACACGGGCGCGTCGCGGAGCCGGTCAGAGCCGGACGCCGAGCAGCGCGTCGACCGCGCGGGAGACCACCCCCGGCGCGCCCTCGTCGTCACCGCCGAGGGTCAGGCTCGCATCGGCCCAGCTGTCCACGGCGGCCAGCGCGCGGGGGGCGTCGAGGTCGTCGGCGAGCGCCGAGCGGATCTCGGCCAACGCCTCGGACGCGCCCGGTCCCCCGTTGCCGGACACCGCCGCACGCCACCGCTCGAGCCGCCGGGTCGCGGTCGCGAGGACCTCGTCGGACCACTCCCAGTCCTCGCGGTAGTGGTGGGCGAGGATCGCCAGGCGGACCGCCATCGGGTCGACGCCACGCTCCCGCAGCGCCGAGACCAGGACGAGGTTGCCGAGGGACTTGCTCATCTTCTCCCCGGCCAGGCCGACCATGCCGGCGTGCAGCTGGACCCGGGCGCCCTGGCCACCCAGGGCCCTGGCGTGCGCGGTGCTCATCGCGTGATGCGGGAAGCAGAGGTCGCTTCCGCCGCCCTGCACGTCGAACGCGCCCCCGAGGGCCCGTTCGGCGATGGCGGTGCACTCGATGTGCCAGCCGGGCCTCCCGGAGCCGAGCACGCCACCGTCCCAGGCGGGCTCGCCCGGACGTTCCCGGCGCCACAGCGCCGGGTCGAGCGGGTGCCGCTTGCCGGCCCGGTCCGGGTCGCCGCCACGCTCGGCGAACAGCGTCACAGCCGCCGCCGTCTCCATGCGGGCCAGGTCCTGCACCCCTTGGGCGTGGGAGTCCGCGTACACGTCCCCGAGGTCCGGGCGGTCTCCGCCCGCACCCTCCTCGAGGGGAACCCGATAGGCCAGTCCGCGATCGAGGAGGCGGGTCACGGCATCCACGATGAGCCCGATCGCCTCGACGGCGCCGAGGTAGACGTCCGGGGGGAGCACCGCGAGCGCCGCCATGTCCTGCGCGTACAGCGCGGTCTGCTCGGCGGCGAGCTCGGTCCAGTCGACGCCGAGCGCGGTGGCCCGTTCCAGCAGCGGGTCGTCGACGTCCGTGACGTTCGAGACGTACTTCACCGTGAGTCCCTGGTCGAGCCACGCCCGGTGCAGCAGGTCGAACGCGACGGCCGTGGCCGCGTGGCCCAGGTGAGTGGCGTCGTAGGGCGTGATCCCGCACACGTAGAGCCCGGCAACGTCGCCGGTAGCCGCCGGGACCAGGACACCGTCCAGACCCCGGACCCGGACCTCGGGGCCTCGGCCTGGGATCTGAGGGACGGAGGGCGCGGGCCAGGTCTGCACGGCGGCAGCCTAGTGGGCACGACGAGGCTGGGCGCGGCCGACGGCACGGAGCGGGCTCGCGCTCGCGTAGCCTCGCGGTCATGGACGAACGAGTGCTCGGTGCGACCGGGCTGCGGGTCTCCTCCGTCGGCCTCGGGACGCTGACCTGGGGCCGCGACACCGACGCCCATACCGCCGCGGAGCTGCTGCGCAGCTTCGTCGACGCCGGAGGCACCCTGGTGGACACCGCCGCGTCCTACGGCGACGGCGCAGCGGAGCTCGTGGTGGGCACCTTGCTCGGGGACGTCGTGGATCGCGAGGACGTCGTGCTGTGCACCAAGGGCGGCGTGCGGCAGACCGCGGGTGGCGCGCGGGTGGACAGCTCGCGACGCGCCCTGCTGGACTCTCTGGACGCGTCGCTCGCCCGGCTGCGCACCGACCACGTCGACGTGTTCTGCGTGCAGCAACCCGACCCCGCAACGCCGTGCGACGAGGTCGCCGCGACGTTGGAGCACGTGCTCGTCTCGGGGCGGGCCCGCTACGTCGCGCTGGCCAACCACCCGGCTTGGCGGACGGTACGGGTCGCCGATCTCCTCGCCCCGCACCGGCTCGCCGCCGTGCAGGTCGAGTACTCGCTGCTGGAGCGCGGCGTCGAACGTGAGCTGCTCGCGGCCGCCGCCGAGGTCGGCGCCGGAGTCCTCGCCTGGTCGCCGTTGGGTCGCGGGGTCCTGACGGGCAAGTACCGGCGCAGCGTCCCCGCCGACTCCCGGGCGGCCTCTGCGCACCTGGCAGGGTTCGTGGCGCCCTACCTCGGGACCGACACGGCCCCGGTCGTGGACGCCGTGGTGACCGCCGCTGCCGGGCTGGACATCGAGCCGCTCGAGGTGGCGCTGGCGTGGGTGCTGGCGCAGGGGGTCGCGTCCGCGGTGGTCGGCGCGCGCACTCCGGCCCAGCTCGCCCCTGTGCTGGCGTCGCGCGCGGCGCTCCCCGCGGAGATCCTCGCCGCGTTGGACGAGGTCAGCGCGCCCGCTCTGGGGTACCCCGAGCGACGCTGAGAGACCTCAGTCGTCCTCGATCTCCACGCCGTCGAGCGGGTCGAGGTCGTCGTCGGCGTCCTCCTCGTCCTCGTCCTCGTCCTCGTCGTCCTCGGCGTCGTCGTCATCGGCGAGGTAGAACGGCAGCGTCTCGCTGTAGACGCGGACCAGGGCGTCGTCGTAGACCTCGAAGGCGTCGGCGAGAACGTCGTAGGCGTCGTCGACCTTGGGGTCGTCGTCCGCCCGCCGCGTCGACACGGCGTGGTAGTGCGCTTCGAGCGCTGCGAGCAGTCGGTCGAGCGCGGCGCGCGGGTCTACGGTCATGGTCAGACCGTATCGCCGCGCGGTGGACAATGACACCACGAACCCGAGGGAGGGAGCCTGCGATGACGGAGGGGCTCGAACCGGACGGATGGCGGGCACGCGGTGCTCAGTACGAGTACCGCGTGCTCACGCTCGATCGGCAGACCAGCAGGTCGGACGCGAGCCGACTGCTCACCGACGAGGCCGAGTACGGACGCTGGGAGCTCGCCCGCTCCCGGACCTACTCCGGCGGGGCGCGCAAGGTGTGGCTGCGCAGGAAGATCATCCGGGTACGCCGGACGATCTAGACGCTCACGGGCGACAGCCCGCGCCGCGCCAGCAACGGACCGACCTCGGGGTCACGACCGCGGAGGCCGCGGAACAGGTCCATCATGTCCGCTGATCCGCCGCGGGACAGCAGGGCGGAACGGAACCTCTCGCCGTTGTCCCGGCGCAGGCCGCCGTTCTCCGCGAACCACTCCACCGTGTCCGCGTCGAGCACCTCCGACCACAGGTAGGAGTAGTAGGCGGCCGCGTAGCCACCTCCGAAGACGTGCTTGAAGTACGCCGACCGGTACCGCGGAGCGACGGCCGGCACGTCGATACCGACCGCGGCCAGTGCCGACCGCTCGAACGGCTCGACCGCCGCGACGTCGTCGGGCACGTCCTCGGGCGCAAGCCGGTGCCAGGCCTGATCGAGCAGGGCAGCCCCGAGGTACTCCGTCGTGGCGAACCCCTCGTTGAACCGGCGCGAGGCACGCAGGGTGTCGACCAGCTCCGCGGGCATCGGCTCACCGGTGACGTGGTGCACCGCGTAGTGCCGCAGGATCTCCGGCTCCCAGGCCCACATCTCGTTCACCTGGGACGGGAACTCGACCACGTCGCGCGGCACGTCCGTCCCGGACTGGGACGGCAGGCGGACGTCGGACAGCAGCCCGTGCAGGGCATGGCCGAACTCGTGGAACAGCGTGATGACGAAGTCCCAGGTCAGCAAGGTGGGCTCGCCGTCCGGCGGCTTGGGGATGTTGAGGTTGTTCACCACCACCGGCAGCTCGTCGAACAGCCGGCTCTGGTCGACCAGGGAGTTCATCCAGGCGCCACCCTGCTTGGACGCGCGGGTGTAGTAGTCCCCGAGGAAGAGCCCGACCGGGTGGCCGTGCTCATCGCTCACCTCGAAGACGCGGACCTGCGGGTGGTACCCGACCAGGTCGGTGCGCTCGGTGAAGTCCAGGCCGTACAGCTCGTGCGCCGCGCGGAACACACCCTCGTGGACCACCCGCTCGAGCTCCAGGTAGGGACGCAGCGCCGCGTCGTCGAGCGCGTAGCGTTCGTTGCGTACGCGCTCCGCGTAGCGCGGCCAGTCCCAGCCCTCGAGGGTGGCGTCCGGCTCGTCGGCCTGGAGGGCCCGCTGGAGGTCCACGGCCTCGAGCCTCGCGTTCGCGGCGGCGGCCGGAGCCAGCGGAGCGAGCATCGCGTGCACCGCGGCCGCGGTCTTGGCGGTGCCGTCCTCGGCCACGTACGCGGCGTGGTGCTCGTAACCGAGCAGGCGGGCACGCTCTGCGCGCAGCCGGACGAGCTCGAGCAACGTCGCGCGGGTGTCGTGCTCGCCACCGCGTGAGCCGCGCGCGAGGGAGGCCTGGTGCAGGCGACGACGCACCTCGCGGTTGGCCAGCGTGACCAGCTGCGGCTGGGTGCTGAACAGGGACAGCTCGAGCAGCCACCCGTCCATGCCGCGGTCCGCCGCCGCCTCCCGGGCGGCGGCACGCTCCGCGTCGGCCAGGCCCGCCAGCTCTGCCGGGTCGGTGACCAGGACCGCACTGTCGTTGGACTCGGCGAGCAGCGTGCGGCTGAACGTTGCCTCCAGCGCGGCGATGCGTGCGTTGATCCGGGTGACCTGCTCCTGCTTCTCGGTGGGCAGCGCGGCTCCCGCCCGCACGAGGTCGCGGCGCAGGTGCTCCAGGAGGTGTGCGGCGTCGTCGGGCAGGTCGACCTCGCCCGCACCGACGCGGGCGGCCAGCGCCTCGAGCCGGTCGAACAGCCGACGGTCGAGGTAGAGCAGGTCGTAGTGCTCCGAGAGGCGTGGGGCGATCTGCTCCTCGATCGCCTCGAGGCCCGGGGTCGAGTCCGACCCCACGACGTTCCAGAACGCGCTGGACACCCGGTCCAGCAGGCGTCCGGTCCGTTCGAGCGCGAGCAGGGTGTTCTCCTCGTCCGGCTCCGCCGGGTCGGTGAGGACCTGCTCGAACTCGGCGCGCTGCTCCGCCATGCCGGCCTCGAACGCCGGCAGGTAGTGCTCCTCGCGGATCGCGGCGAAGTCGGGCAACCGGTACGGGAGGGTCGACGGGGTGGCGAACGGGTTCGTGGGGTCCAGGGAGACAGGCATGACGCCATCCTCCCAGCCCGCGCCGACGTGTCGCGCGGGCGCGGGCCGACCTGGACGCGCACGCCGTGATGGACTGGGGCGATGGCAGCCACGTTCCGCAAGCACCGGCCCGACGCCCCGCGCGGGTTCTTCGCCTGCGAGGCCGCCGGCCTCCGGTGGCTGGCCGCCGCGCCGGGCGGCGCGGCGGTGGTCGGAGTACTGGCAGTGGCCGAGGATGCGCTCGAGCTCGAGCGGCTCTCCCCCGCCGCACCCGACGCCACCGCGGCCGAGGAGCTCGGACGGTCGCTCGCCGCGACGCACGCGGCCGGCGCGGACGCGTTCGGTGCCCCACCGGACGGCTGGGAGGGCGACGGGTTCTTCGGCCCGCTGGACGAGCCTCTGCCGCTGCTCGCCGACGACCGCGAGACCTGGGGGGCGTTCCAGGCCGACCGCCGGGTGGAGCAGGTGCGCGACCTGCTGGCCCAGCGTGGCGCGCTGCCGCACGCCCTGAGGTCCGACCTCGACCGGCTCGCCGACCGGTTGCGGTCCGGGGACTTCGACGACGGGCTGGCACCCGCGAGGCTGCACGGCGACCTGTGGTCGGGCAACGTGATGTGGACCGATCGCGGCGCGGTGCTCATCGACCCTGCCGCGCACGGGGGGCACCCGGTCACCGACCTGGCGATGCTCATGCTCTTCGGCCTGCCGCACCTGAGCCGGGTGCTCGACAGCTACCAGGAGGCCGCCGACCTGCCCGACGGGTGGCGTGACCTGGTGGGCCTGCACCAGGTGTACCCGGTGGGCATGCACGCGGTGCTGTTCGGCGGCGGGTACGGCGCTCAGCTGGCCGAGCTCGTGCGCCGGTACGGGTAGCGCTACGCGCGGTCCGGCACGGCGTGCACGGGGCCGTCCGGCGGTGTCGGGGCGGCGATGGCGGTGGCGGGCCACGGCGCCACGGGCTCGCGTGGATCGTCCCGCAGCAGGGTCGCGCCCCAGTCGCCCCGCCGCTCGCCGCGCTGGTCGGCTCCGAGTCGCACGGCGGCCTCGAACCGGAACCCCACCCGCCACGCCACGCGCCACGAGGGCCAGTTGCCGGCGAACGCGTGCCACTCGACCTGCTCGAGCCGAGGCCCGCAGGGGTCGTCGAACGCCCAGCCGAGCACGAGCAGGACGGCCCGGTGCAGCACACCCCTGCCTCGGCCCTCGGGCGCCATCCAGTAGCCGATCTCCGCCGAGCCGGGCGGGTGCATCGCGAGCCCGACCATGCCGCGCAGAACCCCGGTCTCCCAGATCCCCCAGGTGGCATGGCGGTCCTCGGCCCACCCGCGGACGCCCCACCCCTGGACGAAGCCCTCCGCGTGCTCGCGCTCGTACGGGCTCGGCACGGTGGTCCACGCCTGGATCTGCGGGTCTTGGCAGGCCACGGTGATCGCGTCGACGTGCGCAGCGGTCGGCACGCTCAGCCGCACGACCCCGTCGGTGAGCTCGACAGGTTCCACGGAGGCGACCCTAGGACGTCGGGGCGGTCCGGGGTCGCCGGATCGCCCGGCTCAGCCGACGAGCAGGGCGGCCGGGTCGGTGAGGGCGTACCCGTGGGCCTGCGCGACCGCAGCGTTGAGCAGGGCGCCGTGGTGGGTGGTCAAGCCGTGGCGGAGCGCCTCGTCCTGCGCGAGCGCCGACTGCCAACCCGCGTCGGCCAGCCGGGTCAGGTACGGCAGCGTCGCGTTGGTCAGCGCCGCCGTGGACGTCGCGGGAACCGCGCCGGGCATGTTCGCCACGCAGTAGAACACCGAGCCGTGCACCTCGAAGGTGGGCTCGGCGTGCGTCGTGGGTCGGGTGTCGGCGAAGCAGCCGCCCTGGTCCACGGCGATGTCGACGAGCACCGAACCCGGCTTCATCCGCGACACCAGCTCGTTGCTCACCAGCTTCGGCGCCCGCGCGCCGGTCACCAGCACCGCACCGATCACGAGGTCGGCCTCGAGCACCGCGGCCTCGATCGCGTAAGGGGTCGACGCCAGCGTGCGCACCCGACCACCCCACAGCGCGTCGAGCTCGCGCAACCGCGGCAACGAGACGTCCAGCACTGTCACGTCTGCGCGCATCCCGACAGCCACCTCGATCGCATGGTGGCCTGCCACACCGCCGCCCAGCACCACGACCTTCGCCGGAGCGACGCCAGGGACGCCGCCCGGGAGCAGCCCGCGGCCGCCCTGGGAACGCATCAGGTGGTAGGCCCCGACCTGCATCGAGAGGCGACCGGCGACCTCACTCATCGGCGCGAGCAGCGGCAGCGAGCCGTCGTCGAGCTGCACCGTCTCGTAGGCGATCGCGGTCGTCCCGGCACCCAGCAGCGCGTCGGTGCAGGCACGGTCGGCGGCGAGGTGCAGGTAGGTGAACAGGACCTGGTCACGCCGCAGGTAGCCGTACTCCGAGGCGATGGGCTCCTTGACCTTGCAGATCATCTCGGCCGCCCAGACGTCCTCGGCGGTAGGGACGACCGTCGCGCCCGCGGCACGGTAGTCGTCATCCGTGATCGCCGAACCGGCACCCGCACCCGCTTCCACGAGCACGTCGTGACCGGCCGCTGCGAGCTGATGGACGCCCGCGGGTGTGACCGCCACCCGGTACTCGTGAATCTTGCGCTCGGTAGGAATCCCGATCTGCATCGTGATCTCCGCTCATGGTGTGGCCGACTCCACAAGTTTGAGTGATGATGCGTTTCCGGTGGGTTGCTGCCGCAGATCCTTCGACTAGGGTCGAGATGTGGCTATCACTTCTTCGTCTCCCGCCCTGACACGGTCCTTACCGTCGAAGAAAGTTCGGCGACCCGCGCTCGACGCGACCGACCGGGCGATCCTGCGCGTGCTGCGCGCGGACGCCCGGATCGCCAACAACGCGCTCGCCGACCTGGTGGGCGTCGCGCCGTCGACGTGCTTGGCGCGCGTCCGGGCACTGCGCGAGGCCGGCGTGATCCGCGGCTTCCACGCCGACATCGATCCGGCAGCGCTGGGGCAGCAGCTCCAGGTGATGATCGCCGTCCGGGTGCAAGGCACCGCACGCGCCGCCATGTCCCAGCTGGGTCACGAGCTCGCCGCCAGGCCCGAGGTGCTGGACGTCTACTTCGTGGCGGGCAGCGACGACTTCCTGGTCCGGGTGGCGGCCCGCGACACCGAGACCCTGCGGACGTTCGTGGTCGACCAGCTCTCCGCGCGCCCGGAGATCTCCCACACGGAGACCAGCCTGATCTTCGAGCACCTGCCCGGCGCACGCCCGGCGACCCTTGCACCAGGGCGGCGACAAGGCGATCAGGAGCAGCGATGAACCCGGCAGGGCCGCTGCCCTGGCGGTTCCGAGCGGTCGTCGCACGCTGGTTCCGCTCGCTCCTGGGCATCCCCGTCGTGGCGGTGCTGGCAGGCGCGAGCCTGGCCGCACTCACGGCGACGTTGCCCAGCTGGGTGGGTCCCCTGCCGCGCGTCACGACGGTGGACGTCGCGCAGCGCATCCTGCCTGCGATCGGTGGCAGCACCCTGAGCCTGGCCGGTTTCGTGCTGACCATCGCGACGCTCGCTCTCCAGTTCGGTGCCACCACCTACGCGCCGCGACTCGTCGAGCAGCTGCGGCGCGAGCGCCTCCTGCGGCTCAGCCTCGGCGGTGCGCTGGGCACCTTCATCTACGCGATCCTCGTCATGCTCGCCGTGAACAAGGAGCACCCCGGCGTCGCCACGGTCGCCACCACGGTGGCGATGGCCGGGGCGACGGCCACCGTCCTGCTCTTCATCGGGCTGCTGGACCGACTCACCGCGATGCTGCGCCCCGGGCGAACCATGGCGCGGCTGACCCACGACGCGCGCACCGTGCTCGCGCGCACCTACCCCGATCCCGCCACCGAGGATCCGGACCTCGTGCCGACGATGATGCCCGAGCAGGCCACCGTGGACTGGGCCGGGCTGCCGGCGGCCGGCGTCGTGTGGCGAGAGTCCGGCCACGGCCACCTGCTCGACGTCGACGTCGACGCGCTCGTACGGATCGCCCAGGAGCACGACCTGCACATCGCTCTCACGCTGCCGATCGGTGCCTTCCTGCCGTCCCGCGAGGCGATCGCGATCCTCACCCGGCTCAGCACGGGCGAGCCGGTCGATCCCGACGAGCCGGTCGCCGAGGCGATCCGCGGCACCCTCCAGGTGGGTGACGAGCGCACCGTCGACGCCGACCCGGCCTTCCCGATCCGGCTCCTGGTCGACATCGCGGTCCGTGCCCTGTCCCCGGGGGTGAACGACCCGACCACGGCCAGCCAGGCCATCGACCATCTCGGGCAGGTGCTCGGGGACGCCGCCGGCCGCCGCCTGGGGGCCCGCGCCGTGGTCCGGGACGGGCGGACGCTGGTCACCCGTCCGGCCCCGGGGTGGGACGGCCTGCTCGACCTGGCCTGGACCGAGATCTCGGCGTTCGGCACCGACCCGCAGAGCGCCGCCGCCCTGCGCCGCGCGCTGGGTCGGCTCGCCGCACGGGTGGGACCGCGGCGCAGCAGCGCGGTGCAGCGCGTGATGAACGAGGTTGCCCAGAACGGCGCGTGACGACGGCGGCCCGATCAGATCCGCAGCGTCTCGCCCGGGTTCAGGGCGTGCACCGTGGTCGTCGGCGCCACGGTGCGCACCGCGGCCACGAACCGGTCCCCCGGGGTGCGCAGGTGGTGCCGCATCGCGCGCCGCATCCCGGCCGGGTGAAGGCTCCCCCAGTGCACGGCCACGGCGTGCTCGGCCCGAGCCCGCGCCACGGCCTCAGCCGCCTGGTGGGGGTCCAGGTGGCCTGGTCCCAGGTTCGGCCCCCACCCCCACACCGGGACCACGGCGAGGTCGATGTGGTTCCGCGACGCGATCGCGGGCAGTTCGCGCATGCCCTCGAACAGGGCCGTGTCGCCGGCCAGCCAGCTCGTCGTCCGGGGCCCCTCGAGCAGGTGCCCGGTCGCGATGGCCTCCGGCCCCCACGGTTCGCGACGCCCGCTGTGCACGGCGGGCACGGCGGTCACCCGAACGCCGGGACCGATGCGGGCGGAGTCGCCGGGGGCGAGCTCGCGCACCCCCTGGATCCCGCGCCCGCGCAGCCAGGAACCAGACCCCGGCGGCACGAGCACGAGGGGGGCGCCCAGGCCACGCAGGCTCGGCAGGTCGCAGTGGTCGTGGTGCAGGTGGGAGATGAGGACGGCGTCGGGACGTTGCCACGCGCGGTCGGGCGGTGGACTGACGTGCCGCAGCAACCCGGCGCGGCTGCGCAGCACGGGGTCTGCGACCACTGCCACCCCGTCCGCCTCGAGCAGCACCGAGGAGTGACCCCACCACGTCAGTCTCACCCGGCGCCCTCCACGTCGTCCCTGGCGCGGGCGGGGCCCCGCCGCGGGGACTGCCCCGCTGCCCCGGACTCCCCCGGCTCGGCCCGGATCCCCGCGCGCCGCGTCCAGGCCACGAGCTGCCGGAACACGACGTCCGCGCCGCGCAGCACGGCCTCGTCACCACCCGACCCGTCGAGCAGGTCGGGGTCGATCTGCCACACCGACGGGTGCAGCAGGACGGCGTGGTTCTGGTCGCCGCCCAGGCCGCCGTGCGACCCCACGAGCTCCTCGAACGCGTAGACCTCCCCCGCCTGCTCGTCATAGGCGGAGTGCACGAGGACGTCGGGCGACTCGGGCATGCTGCACACACGCAGCAGGTCCGCGGCGGCCCATGGTCCGAACGCCACCAGGGGGTCGGCACCTCGCACCTCGCCGTCGCGCAGCACGTGCACGCCGTGCGGTCCGACGGCGAGCGGCCCTCGAGCACTGTCGACGACGAGAAAGCCAACCTCGGGGCGCTCGAGGAGCCCGGGCACCAGCGCGGGGAACCGCTCGGCCAGGGCCTCCACAGGGACCCTGCCGGGCATCGCCGGGAACCAGACGAGTCCCACGTTGCCCGACGCCGCGACCACGGCGCCGTCGCCGGGCGCGGCGTCCCGCGCCGCCCGGTGGCCGTCGCCCCGGCGGTTCCTGCCCAGCCGCTCCGGGTGGCGCGCACCGGCCGCCCAGCGCGTGCTCGAGCCCCCGGGGACGTCCGTGAGGAAGGTCGCCAGCGGGCCCCACACCTCCTCCTCGCCGGTCGCGCTGACGAGCTGACCACCATCCACGCCGATGAGCTCGGCGACCAGGTCCTCCAGCGAGCGGCCCGCGAGCTGGGCGAACGTCGGTCCTTGGCTCTGCCCGTGGTCGGAGAGCACGACGAACTGGTACTCGCGCGGACACCGCTCGGCGAACCGCTCGAGCGTGCCGATCGCCGCGTCGACGCCGGCCAGCGCGTCGAGAGCCTCTCGCCGCGCCACGCCACTGTGGTGCGCGATCTCGTCGTAGTCCACCAGGTCCACGAACACCACGGGGGCCCCTCGGGCCATCTGCTCGGCCACCAGTGCCACGTTGAGGTCGCGCAGCAGCACGTTGGTCACGGCGCGGAGCAGCACGTAGGCGCCACGTCGGGGGACCCGGGGCCATACCCGGCGACTCCGCTGACGACGCGACTGGCCGACCTCCTTGAGGATCTCGCCGACCGTCAGCATGAGGGCCCTGGCGAGCACGAACGGGCGCGCGAAGAAGCGCAGGTACGCCCCACCCGGACCGAGACCACCCCCACCTCCGGCCTTGCTCATCACCATGAGGGACGTGTCGGCGTCGCCGCTGAACATCGTCGACACGGCGGCGCCGCCACCCGCGAGCAGGCCGCGGCCGTCCGAGAGCCGCTTCTCGACCAGGGCCGCGTCGGTGGGGTGGTTGGTCACCACGAGCCGGCCGGCGGCCTTGTCGTACCAGCGGAACGCGGGGATCCCGTCGTTCGTCCCGTGCAACAGCCCCGCCTGGGCGGCCGGCGTCGTCGAGGGCACGCGGGACCACCACCGCTCGGCGCGATGGCTGCCGCGTCGCAACCACCCTGCCAGGGTCGGGGCGTCGCCCGACGCGATCGCATGCCGCAGGGTCGGGTAGCCCAGGCCGTCGATCTGCACCACGACCAGGCCGGGGCGTCGCCCCTCGGACGGTCCACCGGCCGGCCGGGCGCGACGCAGCAGGTCAGCGACCAGGTAGTCCCGGTCGTCCGCCCCCAGCAGCCATCGGACGACGACGAGCACGAGCGCGACCACGCCGAGCGTCGCCGCACTCGCGGCCCAGCTCGAGACGTCCACACCCGGGACGAGGATCAGCGACACGTGCACGCCAACGAGCTGACCGAGGACGCCGAGCACCATCGCGCCCGGGACACCCAGGCGCATCGCGGCTGGTCGCAGGATCGGGCGCAGCGCCGTGTCCAGCGCACCGACGAGGAGCGCGACCGCCAGCGTCGACCACCAGTGCTCCACGTGCAGCCCGGCCACCACCCTGGAGGCCAGCAGCAACCCGGCTGCCGTCGCGCACGCCCCGAGGACCGCGTCGCGCACGTCTCGCGCCAGAAGGGTCCGCCGCACGGTCGTCCTCCCCGGGGGCTCGGCACCACGGTATCCCCGCGCTGCGGCGCGGGACGTGCCGAGCGGCCGGGTGGTGCATCACCCGACCGGTGCGCTCAACCGGCCAGCGAGCGGACCTCAGCCGGGGTGAGCTCGGCCAGGGCGTCGAGGAGGATGCGCGTGTAGGCCGTCGGTGCGTGGCTGTTCACGTCGTGCCCGGCGCGGTCGACCACGTGGAGGCGGGCCAGCGGATGCGCAGCCACCATCCGGCGCTCACCCCACCGCAGCGGGTCGCGGCGACCGTTGACGAGCCACACGGGCACCAGGAGCCGTCGTAGGTCCGCCAGCGCAGAGTAGCCGTGCATCGCGTGCAGCATGTCCGCGACCACGTGCCAGGTGCCACCGGGGCGGAACGTGTCGGCGATCCGGGTGCTCCAGCGGCGGTAGAGCCGCAGCGGCTTCCCCGCGATCTCCGTGGAGCAGCCGGAGAGCACGACGCCCGCAAGCTTCTCCTGGTAGAGCGCCGCGTAGGCCAGGGACGTGTAGCCGCCCAGGGACAACCCGACGAGCAGCGGCGGCACCGGCTGGGCTTCCACGGCGGCGTCGATCGCCTGCAGGGCGCCCTCGAGGGTGAAGCGCTCGGCGACACGGCTGCCGTGGCCGGGCAGGTCGATCGCGTGCGTTCCGTGGCCTGCCGCCGCGAGGGCCTCGACCTGGGGGTCCCAGATCGCTGCCGAGGTCCGGGTCCCGTGGACGAAGACGATGGGGATGATGGTCGTGCCTCTCTGGGGTCGAACGCTGCGCCTTCCCCCGATCGGCCCAACGCGCGGCGAGGATGAGCCATTCCCGCCGCCTTCTTGCTGGGCGGACGATCATGGCGCCCGTGCAGGCGCCCTTAGGAGAACACGAAACGGGCCGCGGCGCGACCCGGGCGCACGGGATGCGCCGCCGGACGAACGCCGGCGCGGAGGCACTCGGTCCCCTTGGCGTGGTCCGATGGAGATCCCACGCCACGACCGAGATACTCACCGCATGAGCGAGCGTGTGACCATCCCCCTGACTGACGGCCGGATGCCCGCAGACCTGTGGCTCCCGGAGGGCGCCGAAGGGCCCGGCGTGGTGCTGGTCCAGGAGATCTTCGGGGTCAGTCCCTACATCCGGCAGCGTGCTGCGGACCTCGCCGACCTCGGGTACGTGGTCCTCGTGCCCCATCTCTTCTGGCGGCTCGGGGTGACCTCGGTGCCCAATGGACCGGAGATGCTCGGCCAGGGCATGGACCTGGCGTCCCGTTTCGACTGGGAGACGGGGGTCACGGACACCGTTGCCGCGCTACGCGCGCTGCGGGAGCGCCCGTCGGTGATCGGTCGGGCCGGGCTGCTGGGGTTCTGCTTCGGCGGCGGGATGGCGTTCAACGTCGCAGCGGTCGACGCGCCGGACGCGCTGGTCGCCTACTACGGCTCGGCCCTGCCGGACCTCCTGCACCTCGCTCCGCAGCTGACCGCGCCGGCGCTCTTCCACTTCGGTACCGCCGACGGCTACCTCGACCCGGAGAAGGTGGCACGGATCACGGAGGCCGTGGAGGCGAACGGCGCGAGGGTGGAGCTGCACGAGGGCGCCGACCACGCCTTCGACAACCCCGACTTCGTCAACTATCACGCCGAGGCGTCGGCGGCGGCATGGCAGCAGACGACAGCGTTCCTGCGCGAGCACCTCGCGCGCTGAGGACGGGCGACGGCACGAGCCGTCGCCCGTCCTCGCGGCACTCAGCAGGTGCGCCGGACCTCGCCTGCGAACCGGGCAGCGCGTTCACGCAGGCCCGCGATCCTGCGCCGCACGATGAGCTCGCGGTCAGCCTGCGAACCCGTCCCCGCCTCCGCCCGGGACGGCACACGCCGCACGTTGCGGGAGCACAGGAACTGCGTGCAGATCAGCGTGCCGATGCTGTCGCCGCGGCGCCCGGGGGCACCACCGCGGCGAGCGACGTACAGCGACACGTCATCGGTGGCGACCACGTCCTCGCACCATGCGCACAGGGCCTTGCGGGGCGAACGTGCCGCGTCGCTCGACCGCAGCAGGATTCCCACGGGCTCCCCGGCGACGGGGATCACGGCGTAGGCGAGCAGCGGCGCCTTGCGGTCGCGCCAGCCGAGGTAGTCGAGGTCGTCCCATCGACAGGCGGACAGGTCGGGCAGGGTCGCCTTCGCCGCTTCACGGCGGGAGGCGTTGACGAACGAGGTGCGGAGCTGGGTCTCGGTCAGTGGGTCCATGGTCTGCTTCCGGTCGGGTGAGGTCGCCGACGGCTACCCCGGGGGGGCAGGCGCACCGCCACTCGGGGCCGGCGCGGCGGCCGGCGATGGGCAGAGACTCGCGCTGTGCGGTCCGGCAGCACGACGTCGTCGGGGGCCACGAGAAGGCCCAGATCCGTGTGCTGCCGCGGCAGCGCGGCCGTCACAGAGCGGTGCGGGCGTCAGCGCGGGTCGCGGAGACGAGCGGGGTCACCCGAGCAGGCCATGACGGCCACCTCGCAGACCGCGGCCGCCCCAGGCATCCGCATGCTCCTCACGTCGATCTCCGGATCGCCCGCGCGACCTCGGTCCCGCGGGGCTGCCCACGGTACCGGCACCTGGCCCGTAGCCCGCCAGATCCGCCGGTGCGTCCGCCCACGAGCACGTCCAACGGCACGAGGACGCCTGCTCGCTCCTCACCGGGAGCGCTCAGCCGGACCCCAGGGACCTGCCTCGTCCGACGAACGCGCGGGGTTCCCCGACTCGAGCTCCCACGACGGCTCGGCGCCGCTACGCGCCGGCACCGACACGCCACTGCGGCGGCCGGTTGGCTGCACCGCGCCGTTCAGGCCGCGGCGATGACCCCGGCCGCCAGGAGCCCGGCCACCACGGCGGCGAGCGCCACGCGGTACCAGACGAACACCACGATCGAGTGGTGTGCGACCAGGCGCAGCAGCCAGGCGATCGACACCCACGCCACGACGAGGCTCACGAGCATCGCCAGCATCGTCGGCCCCCACCCGACCGAGGCGCTGATGGCGCTCGCCTGGGTCGCTGCCTCGTACCCACCGGCGGCGACCAGGGCGGGGATGGACAGGTAGAACGAGATGCGCGTGGCCGCGACCCGGTCGATGTCCAGGAACAGACCGGCGCTGATCGTGGCACCGGAGCGTGACACGCCGGGGATCAGCGCGAGGCACTGCACCAGGCCGATCACCACGGCGTCGCGGATCGTCACCTGTTCCAGGGGGCGGATCCGCCGCCCGACCCGCTCGGCGAGCACCATCGGGATGGACCACAGGACCAGGGCGGCGACGACCACCCACAGGTTGCGCAGACCGCCGGAGATGACGTCCCTGGCCAGGAAGCCGACGATCCCCACCGGGATCGAGCCGATGATGACGAACCACGCGAGCCGGTAGTCCACGCCGCGCTGCTCCCGGTTGCCCAGACCCACCGCCCAGGCACGGACGAGGGCGACGATGTCCCGCGCGAAGTAACCGACCACCGCGATGATCGCGCCGACCTGGATGATCGCCGTGAAGGCGGTCACGCCCGCGTCGTCGACCTTCATCCCCAACAGCTCTTCGACGATCGTCAGGTGCCCCGTGCTGGACACCGGGAGGAACTCCGTCACTCCCTCGACGATGCCCAGCAGCAGGGCCTGAAGCATGTCCATCGGGTCACCTCTCGAGCGGTGCGGGCTGCGCGCGCCGCGAGACTAGCGGCGGGACACCGTACCGCGCCCCCGCACGGGCGGGGTCAGTCGATGACCTCGCCGGCGAGCGCCTTGGCGGCGAGCCTCTCCTCCTCGCTGACCTCCCAGACCTCCCAGGCGGCGCGGAAGGCCAGCAGGATGATGAAGCAGCCCAGCACGAGGTCCGGCCAGCCGGACCCGGTCCACAGGGTCACGAATCCCATCGCGATGATCGCGAGGTTCACCAGGACGTCGTTGCGGGCCGAGAGGAAGGCAGCGCGGCTGAGCGACCCACCGTGCTGACGCACCGATGTGAGCAGCCACGCACACGTGCCGTTCACGGCGATCGCCCCGAGGGAGGCGAGCACGAGCGGTACCACCCGCGGTGCGGTCGGGTCCCCGAAGCGCTGGATGGCCTCGACCCCGGCCACCACCGCGGGACCGAGGATGATCACCGCCATCGCCTTGCCCATCCAGGCGCGGCGCGCGAGCGACCAGCTGAGGGCCATCGCGATCAGCAGGTTGACCGAGGTGTCCTCGAGGAAGTCGACGCTGTCGGCCAGCAGGGCGACCGAGCCCGCGACCAGCGCGACGGCGAACTCCACGACGAAGTAGCCGGCGTTCAGGCCGGCGACGGTCAGCACGACCCGGCGCAGGTGCTCGACCTGGGTCCGGGTGGCGGGTCGTTCCTCGGGCGCGTCGGCGGGGTCCACGCCCGGAACCCTAACCTCCCGGGACGCCCCGTCGTCGCGCGCCGACGGCCCCGCCTCGTCACGGACCGCCGGAGGAGGCCGGGTGCAGCGTCGCCGTCCCGTGCCGGATCACGATCCGCTGGTCGGGGCACACCGGCCCGCGGAGCACCACCTCGTCCCCGGACGCGAACCTGACCGTGACGTCACCGGGGGTGCAGCCGTAGTCGAGGAGGGTCACACCGCCGGCCGCCGGGACGTCCACCTGCTCGTCACCCGTGTCGACGTGCACGCCGCTCTCGCCGCTGACGTTGTCGATCTCCAGGTCCCCTTGGCTCGCGCAGGCCGCAGGCAGGGACGCGGCCGCAGCGATCAGCAGACCTGCCGCGCCGTGCGCTCGCCTGTTCATCGTCGCCCCCGTGGTCGACCGGGACCGACGCTACCCGGCCGAACGCCGAGAGCCATGACCCTCACAGGTCCGCCGCAGACCCCTTGCGCGACGCGCACGACCGAGAGCCCGGACGGCAGAGCGACCGCCGTCGTCGAGCCGGTGCCGCCAGGGCGGCTCAGCTCACGCGTGCCGATCAGCGACAGGCTGCGGTTGCACGGACCACGACGCAGGCTCGTCGTCCGTGTCGTCGTCAGCCATCGCCTTGGTCTCCTGCACCTTGCCCGGCTTGTGGTGCTGCGGCGCATAGACGGTGTAGACCTGCAGCGGTTCGTCGCCGACGTTGGTGATGTTGTGCCAGCTCCCCGCCGGCACGACGACGCACCAACCGTCCGTGACCTCTCGGTCGAAGGTCAGCTCATCCTCGGCGGGCCCCATCTGCACCCGACCACGGCCACCGTCGAGCCGGATGAACTGGTCTGTCTCCGGGTGCGCCTCCAGGCCGATGTCGCCACCGACCGGGATCGACATGAGGGTGACCTGCAGGTACCGACCACTCCAGGCAACGGTGCGGTAGCTCCGGTTCGCGCGTGTCTCGGACTCCAGGTCGAACGCCTGGGGGTGTGGACCGACGTCTTCGATGGTCATGCTTCGACCGTAGCCCCGCGCGGCCGAGCGAGCACGTGCCGTGCGACCTCGGGCTGCTCAGGCACGAGGCGGTGACGCGCCGGTGCACGCTCCGCCCGCACGCCGGCGGACTGAGCATCGAGCACGACGGGCCGCGACCCGCATCTCTGCTGGTCACGGCCCGTCGGCTCGCTGTCTCAACGAGTGTCCGGAGGGGGACTTGAACCCCCACGCCCTATACGGGCACTAGCACCTCAAGCTAGCGCGTCTGCCATTCCGCCACCCGGACGAGGTGGACCCGGCTCCCCCACGAGGGGCGCCGAGCGCGGCAGCCAAGATAGCACGGAGTGGTTGCCCCTCATGACGCGGCACCCTGCGGCAGACTGGCAGCCACGCAGGGCCGTCACCCCTGCGCCGAGGAGGTCGGCAGTGAGCGATCGCGACGAGTCCGGCGCCACTGAGCGCCCGCGCACCGCGGGCGCTCAGCTGCCCGGGGGAAGCCGCGTGGTCGGACGAGTGGCGGGGTCGCGCCGACACAACGAGCCCGTGGAGATCGCGCCGCTCTGGCTGCGCGCCGCAGCCGCGTGGTCCTGGCGGCTGATCGTGGTCGTCGCCGCCGTGTCGCTGGTGTTCTTCGCGACCACGAAGGTCCTGCTGCTGTTCATCGCAGTGTTCCTGTCGCTGGTCTTCACCTCGGTGCTGCGTCCCGTGGTCAACGCGCTGAACCGGTTCATACCACGCGGGCTGGCGACGGCGGCGTCGATCATCCTCGCTTTCGCCGTGATCGCCGGGATGTTCACCTACATCGGGTTCTCCGTCGCCGGGCAGTGGGACAAGCTCGTCCGCCAGTTCAGCCAGGGCATCACCACGATCCTGACCTTCCTGGAGAACTCCCGGCTGCACCTGAAGATCACCAATGCCAGCGTGCAGAGCTGGCTGGACCAGGCCCAGCAGTGGGTGCAGAACAACTCCAGCGCAGTCGCCAGCACCGCCCTGAGCAGCGCAGGCTCGGTTGCCGAGGTGTTCACGACCCTGGCGCTCGCGACGTTCTTCACGGCGTTCTTCCTGACCCGCGGCGCGGAGATGTGGGCGTGGTTCCTCAACCAGCTCCCTGAGCGGTTCCGGCCGTCGTGGTACATCGGCGGCGGGGTCGCCTGGTACACCTTCTCCGGCTACACCCGCGGCACGTTCATCGTGGCCGCCTCGGACGCGGTCCTGGCGGCCATCGGGCTGCTCATCCTCGGGGTCCCGCTCGCGGCTCCCCTTGCGGTGCTGGTGTTCATCGGGGCGTTCATCCCGCTGATCGGTGCGCCGCTGGCGATGGTCATCGCGATGATCGTGGCCCTGGCCGCGAACGGTCTGGTCAACGCACTGCTCGTTGGTGTCGTGATCGCCCTGATCGGGCAGTTCGAGGGCCATGTGCTGCAGCCCTTGGTGATGGGCAAGCAGGTGTCGTTGCACCCGGTGGTCGTCGCGCTGTCCGTCACCGCAGGGACGCTGGTCGCGGGAATCCTCGGGGCGGTCGTCGCGGTCCCCCTGGTCGCGGTCGCGTGGACGGTGTTCTCCCGGCTGCGCACCGTCGACCCGCCGACCGACATGGCAGCGCTCGAGGAGCTGGTCGGCCCCACGGAGCATCCGGCGGGCGAGGAGCGGGACGGCGAGCAGGCCTGAGCCAGCGCCCGGCGGGCGGGACGTCGGCTCCGTGGAGAGGGCTCAGTGGAAGTCGCGGGACCGGGAGGGCACCCGCAGCGACAGTGGCGACATGTGCTCGGCCACCACGTTGGTCGCCCCGTCGGCGCGCTCCAGGACACCGCGGACGACGAGCGCGGCTGACGTCCGGGCCGTGGTGCGGAACCGCTGCCACACGCCGGCGCTGCAGATGACGTTGAGCAGCCCGGTCTCGTCCTCCAGGGACAGGAACGTGACCCCACCGGCGGTGCCCGGCCGCTGGCGGTGCGTGACCACGCCGGCTACCGCGACCCGCCGGCCCGGTTCGTGCCGGTGGGCGTCGGCGACCCGGAGCACCCCGGCGGCGTCCAGACCCTCGCGGACGTACTGCGTCGGGTAGGAGTCCACCGAGACCCCGGTGGCCCACACGTCGGCCATTGCCGTCTCGACCTCGTCCATGCCGGGAAGCGTGGGCGCGTCGACCCCGACCGACACGCCAGGCAGGGTGTCCGGTCCCTCCTGGGCGAGCGCCCCCGCGGCCCACAGACCCTCGCGCCGGTCCACCCCGAAGCAGCCCAGCGCCCCCGCCGTGGCCAAGGCCTCGAGCTGGGCCGTGGTCAGCCGCACCCGCCGCACCAGGTCCCGCAGGTGCGCGAACGGTCCGTGCTCGGTGCGCTCGGTCACGAGCGTCGTCGCGACCTGCTCCCCCACCCCTCGCACACCGGCCAGGCCCATCCGGACCGCGAGCGCGCGGTCCACCGCGAGCGCTACCTGCCCGGGGCGGACCTCGGCCCCCGGTGGCAGGTCCGGCGGCGCCGACCACCGCCCGTCGTCGCCGCCGGGCTGCACCCGCTCCAGACCGGCCAGCACGTCGGAGGCCTGCACGTCGGGTCGCAGCACCGTCACCCCGTGCCGGCGCGCGTCGGCGACCAGCGACTGCGGCGAGTAGAAGCCCATCGGCTGCGCGGCTAGCAGTCCCGCGTAGAACGCCGCGGGGTGGTGCATCTTCAGCCACGCGCTGGCGTAGACGAGGTAGGCGAACGAGTATGCGTGCGACTCGGGGAACCCGAAGTCGGCGAACGCCTTGAGCTTGTCGTAGATCTCCTCGCGGACGTCCGGTGGGACGCCGCGCTCGGCCATGCCGCTCATCAGCCGGGCCCGCAACGCCTCCATGCGTTCCATGGACCGCTTGGACCCCATCGCCCGACGCAGCTGGTCCGCCTCCGAGCCGGTGAAGCCCGCCACGTCGATCGCCATCTGCATGAGCTGCTCCTGGAACAGGGGCACGCCCTTGGTCTTCGCCAGCGACCTCTCCAGGAGCGGGTGGGCGTAGGTGACCGGTTGCCGGCCCCGGACCCTGTCGATGTAGGGGTGCACCGAACCGCCCTGGATCGGACCGGGACGGATCAGAGCGACCTCGATGACGATGTCGTAGAACTCCCGCGGCCGGAGCCGGGGCAGGGTCGCCATCTGGGCGCGGGACTCCACCTGGAACACGCCGACGGTGTCCGCGGCACACAGCAGGTCGTAGACCGCCGGGACCTCCTGAGGCAGGGTGTGCAGACTGAGCTGGACCCCCTCGTGCCGGGCGATCAGCTCGAATGCGATGCGCAGCGCGGACAGCATGCCCAGGCCCAGCAGGTCGAACTTCACCAGGCCGGCGTCCGCGCAGTCCTCCTTGTCCCACTGCAGCACCGTGCGGCCGGGCATGCGCGCCCACTCGACCGGGCAGACCTCGATGACCGGACGGTCGCACATCACCATGCCACCGGAGTGGATGCCCAGGTGGCGGGGCAGTCGCAGGAACCGTTCGGCCAGGTCGACGACGTCGGCGGGGATGAACCCCTCCTCGGTGGCCGCTGGCGGTCGGTGCGTCGGGACCACGTCGTGCCCGTCGGCGGTGGCGGTGCCAGGCACCTCGTCCCGGGACCCGCGACGCCCCAGCGTCGGCGTCCAGGTCGACTCGCTGCGCCCGACCGGCCGTCCCACGGCCTGGTCAGCGTCCGGGCCGGAGCCCAGGCCGATCGCGGCAGGCGCGACCGGTCCGGACCGGTGCATGGTCCACCACGAGCTCGCCGGCTCGGGCCCCTTGAGCGACCCCCACCGCTCGACGGACTTGCTCCAGGCGTCCTGCTGGCCCACGTCGTAGCCGAGTGCCCGGGCGGCGTCGCGGACCGCGGACCGCGGCCGGTAGGAGATCACGTTGGCCACCTGTGCGGCGTGCCGACGCCCGAAGCGCTCGTAGACGTACTGGATGACCTCCTCACGCCGGCCGGACTCGATGTCGACGTCGATGTCCGGGGGGCCGTCCCGCTCCGGGGCCAGGAACCGTTCGAAGAGCAGGCCGTGCCGGACGGCGTCCACGGCCGTGACGCCCAGCGCGTAGCAGACCGCCGAGTTCGCCGCCGACCCACGTCCCTGGCACAGGATCCCGCGCCGCCGGCAGAAGTCGGTCAGGTCCCGCACGATGAGGAAGTACCCCGGGAAGCCGAGCAGCTCGATGATGTCGAGCTCGTGGGCGAGCTGGGCCCAGGCTCCCGGGACCCGCTCGGCCTCGGGCGGCCCGTAGCGTTCCTCACCTCCACGACGCACCAGCTCGCGCAACCAGCTCGCCTCGTCGTGCCCGGGCGGCACCGGGTACGGCGGCAGGCTCGGGGCGACCAGGGACAGGTCGAACGCGCACTCGTCGGCCAGGGCGGCCGCAGTGGCCACCGCCTGCGGGTGCCGACGGTGGCGGTCCAGCATCTCCTGCGCGGACCGCAGGTGCCGGCCGGTGCCACCGGGCAGCCAACCGTCGACCTCCTCCAGGCTGGACCGGGCCCGCACGGCCGCGAGCGCGGCGGCCAGGTCCGCCTCCACGGGACTCGCGTGGTGGGCGCCGGTGGTCGCCACGAGGGGCAGGCGTGCCCTCGACGCGAGGTCAGCCAGGGCGTCGTTGCGCTCCGGGTCACGCGGGTCGGCGGTGTCGGTGATCTCCACAGCCACGTTCTCTGCCCCGAACAGCGCGACCAGCCGGTCCAGCTCGACGCGGCCCGCGTCGAGATCCAGCCCGGCCCGCCGGGACCGGCGCCTGCTGCCGGTCCCCTCCAGCGCCTGGCGGACCGCCCCCTTGCGGCAGCCGGTCAGGACGAGCCACTGGCCCTCCGCCGCGGCCGCCAGCTCCTCGAGCCGGTAGCGCGCCATGCCCTTGGTGCCGGTGGCCAGGTGCCCCTCGGCGATCGCCGAGGACAGCGCGCGGTAGCCGTCCGGCCCGCGGGCCAGCACCAGCAGATGGGTCGCGAGGGGGTCGGGAGTACCGGTGGGCTCGTCCAGCACGCCCTCGGCGGTGGCCAGGTGCAGCTCCGCCCCGAACACGGTGGGCAGGCCCACGTCCCGCGCGGCCTGCGCGAACCGCACCACGCCGTACAGCCCGTCGTGGTCGGTCAGAGCCATGGCGCTCAGCCCGAGCCGGGCTGCCTCGGTCGCGAGATCCTCCGGTTGGCTGGCGCCGTCGAGGAAGCTGAATGCGGAGTGTGCGTGCAGCTCCGCGTAGCGCGGGACCTCAGTCATAGTGCGCCTCGAGCGTCCACACCCCGTCGCGCAGTGCGAGCAGCACCGCACGACCGTCGTCCACCGTGACCTGCAGGTACACGGCGTGATGCCCCGTGCCGGACCACCAGCGCTGCACCACGGGCCACGGTCCGGCCCAGCCCGTCACCGAGCTCTGCGAGGTGCCGTCCGGCCACCAGATCACGGCCGGATCGGCGCTCATCCGGAGCCGGGGGTCCACCTCGACGCGGCGTCCGTCGGTGCCGCACAGCTGGATCGCCACCGGCTCGACCGGCACGGTGGCGGGCGCCGGGGATGGGAGCCGGCCGGGCCACGGGGCGTCGACGCGACGCTCCGCGGGCCGGTCCTCGCCCCACGGCACCAGGTGCACCTGGTCGCGTACCTCACGACCGCCCTGGACCCGGGCGGACAGCACCGCCTCGGTCCCCAGCAGCCCCTGGACGCGGTGCACGGCGCGCTGGGCCCGCAGGTCCGCACCGGCGGACTGCCCCCACAGCCGGCCCTGCTCCGAGCCGACCGCGACCACCTCCTCGGCGCGTAGTGCGAGGCGGGTCAGCGGTCCCGGCGCCGGGTCCTGCGCGCCGCTGCGCCGCGTGCGCTGCGCCGTCAGCCAGCCGTCGAGCTGCCAGCGCACCCGGTCCGTCAGCCGAGGTACCGACAGGCCGCCGAGCGCCGTGTCGGTGCGCCAGGTGCGCACCAGCTCGGCTCCTTCGGTGGTGGCGGCGGCGATCTGCACCCTGCCGCACCCCACCCCGGCGGTCACCATCGCGGCGTGCAGCTCCTCGGCCAGCCGGCGGGCGACGAACGCGGTCTGCTCGAGCCGCTCCACCGGTGGGTCGAGCTCGGTGGACACCGCCATGTCCCGCTCGGGCCGACGCAGCGCGGTCGGGCGGTCGTCCTGACCGGAGGCGACCCGGTGCGCCCACTCGCCCCACGGGCCGAACCTGGCAAGTACGTCCGCCCTGGGCAGCAGGGCGAGGTCACCGAGCGTGCGCACCCCGAGGCGGACCAGGAGGTCCACCAGGTCCGCCACCTCCGCTGCGGTCGTCACGTACCGGAGCTCGGCCACCGACCGGCCGGCGAGGAACTGCGCCGTCGCCCCGGCAGCCACCATCGCGTGCGCCCTGGCGGCCAGCACCGCCGCGCCCACACCGTCGGCAAGGCCCACGCTGGCCTCGTGCCCCGCGGTGGCGACCGCATCCACCAGCCGCTCGGCCAGTGTCCGCTCCGAGCCGTGGTAGCGGCCCGCGCCGGCGGCAGGCAGCAGCAGCAGCCCCGGACGCACCACCTCCAGACCGGCGACCACGGTCTCCGCGGCGAGGACGACCTGCTCGAACTCCCGGACGTCCCGGCCCGGGTCAGCCGGGAGCAGCACCAGCTCGGGGCAGCACTGCTGGGCGGCCCGACGCCGCATTCCCCGACGTACCCCGGACCGGCGCGCCGGGGCCGAGGCCGCGAGCACCTGTCGTCCGTCGTGCACCGCCGCCGGCAGGTGGGCAGGTACCTGCTCGGTGGCCATCGCCGCCAGCACCGGCCAGTCGGGCACCCACAGCGCTGCCGTGCGGCGCGGCCGGTGGGCGGGTTGCGCGACGGACTCGGCCAGAGTCGTGGTCATCCTGCCCGCCTCCCCAGCAGCGACGTGCCACGGCCCTCGCCGACCCGGGCGACGGCTGCGCGGTGGGTGGCCCCGCCGGCACCGACCGGCAGCGTGATCTCGGTACGCCGACGCAGACCGGCAGCCCCTCGCCCGTCGCTGCTGACCGTGAGCACACGCTCCCGCAGCAGCCCCTCGCCGCGCCCGACGCCCGACCAGCGGGAGCTCTCGACGGTGAGCACCACGGAGGCGCCGGGCCACGGCCGGGTGGTCACCAGCACGGTGGACCGCTCGCGGGCCCGTGCGCTGAGCCGGCGGCGGTCGGCGTCGGTGAGGGCGACGTCCCCGGCGACCACGGCGTCGACGCCGTCCGCCAGCGCCGCCAGCACCCGCGGTCCGTCCGGACCTGCGTCGGGCACCAGGACCAGCCGCTCCAACGACAACCCGGTCTGGTGCGCGGCGAGCAGGCCGACCGACGGCAGGCCGACGACCGCGACCCAGGCCCCCTCGGCCGAGGCCTGCGCCAGCATCGCGAGCAGCAGCGAGGTAGAGCCCGCCACGGTCACCGTGGCGCCGCGCTCCAGCCCGCGAGGCAGCAACCCGTCCAGTGCGGGGTCCACGGGCAGCGAACGGACCTCGCGCTGCTGCACCACGGTCCCGCTGCCCCACGGCTGGCGCCGGGTACCGGTACGCTCCTCCGCCCGGGCGAGCACCGCCTGGGCGACCGCGGCGCGACCCGCCACGGCACGGCCGCCGGGGTGCGCCGAGCCCGTCACCGCACCCATCGCTGCCTCCATGCCGCCGCACCCGCACCGCTCGCGCTCCGATGTCGCCGTCGACGACAGATCGCAGCCCCTCGAACACCTGTTCGAGTATCTCATGCCCGACGGACACGGATGTCAACCGGCAGGCCACGGCGCCCTCTCCCCCGTGCGCCCGACCCGCACCGCCGCCAGAATGTGGCCGAGGAGGTACACCGTGGATCTCACGCGACCGATCGCACCCGAGCCCTACTCCCAGCTGCCGGCTGTGCCCACCTTCGAGGTGACCAGCGCGGACGTCTCCGACGGCGCCCCGATGGACGCGCCGTTCACCGCCGAGGGGGGCAGCACCTCCCCCCAGCTCTCCTGGACCGGCTTCCCCGAGGGCACCCGCAGCTTCGTGGTGAGCTGCTTCGACCCGGACGCCCCCACCCCGGCGGGCTTCTGGCACTGGACGGCCGTCGACCTGCCCGCCCACGTGACGTCCCTGGACAGCGGGGCCGGAGCCGCGGACGCCAGCGGGCTGCCCGACGGCGCGTTCCAGGTGCGCAACGACGCGGGCCTGGTCGGGTACATGGGGGCCGCCCCGCCGGCCGGCGACCACGTGCACCGGTACGTGTTCGCGGTACACGCCCTGGACGTCGAGCACCTGGGTGTCGACGCGGACGCGACGCCCACGGCGGTGGCGTTCAACGCGCTGTTCCACACGCTCGCGCGCGCCACGATCGCACCCACGTACCAGCACTGACGCGGCGGCCCGCACGCCGACGCGAACCGCCGCGGCCCCACCCGCCAGGATGGCGCCATGGAACTCGTCACCACGCCGGCCCTGGACCGTCCCGACCTGCTCGCCGCGCCGACCCTCGCCGCGGTGCGCGACCTCGCCGCCCGCGACCCGCTCACCGCAACCCGGGTCCGCGTCGCGGAGATCGACCCGGACCTGGCCGACACGGCGGCTCTGACCGAGGCCTACGGGCTGGACCTGCACGCGTCGGCCAACTGCGTCCTCGTCGTGGGTCGGCGTGCCGGAGAGGAACGCCTGGCCGCGTGTGTCGTCAGGGCCACGACCCGCGCCGAGGTCAACACCGTCGTGCGCCGGCTCCTGGACGTCCGCAAGGCGACCTTCCTGCCCACCGAGCGCGCGGTCGAGCTCTCCGGCATGGAGTACGGCGGGATCACCCCGGTCGGCCTGCCCGCGGGCTGGCGCGTCCTGGCCGACGCGGACGTGCTCGCCGACGACGCCCCGGTGATCGTCGGCAGCGGCGTGCGACGGTCCAAGATCCTGCTCCCCGGACGCGACCTCAGGGCATTCGGCGTCGAGGCCGTCGAGGGCCTGGGCGCCTGATCGACCCGCGCGGTCAGGCGTCCGCCGGAAGGGCCTTGCCGAACCAGTGCGTCGCGTTCGGGTTGTCGTTGTACGCCGCGATCTCCCGGTACCCGCTGGACCGGTAGAGCCCCTGCGCCGGCCCCAGCGACGCATGGGTGTCCAGCACCACCTCGCGGGCTCCCAGGTGCGCCGCGTGCTCCTCGAGCGCGGCGAGGAGGAGCCTGCCCCATCCCCGACCGCGGACCCGCTCCCGCAGGTACAGGTGCTTGACCTCCGCGCGCCCAGGAGTGAGCAGCCTCACGCCACCGCACCCAGCGGGGCCCCCTTCGTCCCGGACCAGCAGGAAAGCCCCGCCCGGAGGCGCGAATGCGGCGGCGTCGGGCTGGGTGGGCCGGTAGCGGGTCGTCGCGTCGGGCCAGCCGCGAGCCCGGAACGCGAAGTACTCCGCGACCAGCTCGGCCGCCGCCGGATCGGTCACGGGCACCACGCTCAGCGACGGAACAGGGGAAGGCACGGAGGGCACGCTAGCGCGTGGCCCAGAAGGCCACGGCCGACGCCGCCGCGACGTTGAGCGAGTCCACTGCCCCGGACATCGGGATCCGCACCACCAGGTCCGCCGCGGCGACGGTCGCGGGCTTGAGCCCGTCCCCCTCCGCACCCAGCACCAGCGCGAGGCGCGGCGGCAGGTCCGCGGCGAGGTCGTCCAGGCTCGTCGCATCGTCGGACAGCGCCAGCGCGGCGACCACGAAACCCAGTGAGCGGAGCAGGCCGACGCCGCCGGGCCACGGGTCGATGCGGGTCCACGGCACCTGGAAGACCGTGCCCATGCTCACCCGCACCGCCCGCCG
Organism: Actinotalea lenta; assembly: GCF_030586465.1. Lineage (GTDB taxonomy): Bacteria > Actinomycetota > Actinomycetes > Actinomycetales > Cellulomonadaceae > Actinotalea > Actinotalea lenta. The sequence goes on along the minus strand of NZ_JAUQYP010000001.1, from coordinate 2,089,625 downwards.
GTACAGCGGGTCCGCGCACCGCGGCGTGACCAGGACGGCGTCGACGCCCAGTGCCGCGGCAGACCGCATGATCGCGCCGACGTTGGTGTGGTCCACGATGTCCTCGAGCACCGCGACCCGACGCACCGGCGTCCCGCCGGGCCCGGCCCGCAGCAGGTCCGCGACGCGGGGCAGCTCGGGGCGCTGCATGGCGGCGAGCGCGCCGCGGTGCACGTGGAAGCCGGTGATCGCCTCGAGCACCTCGGTCTCCGCGACGTACACCGGCACCTCGGCCCGGTCCGGCGGGTCGGCGAGCATCGCCTCGACGTCGGGCAGCCAGCGGGGCGAGCACAGCACCGACCGCGGCCGGTGCCCGGCCGCCAGGGCGCGGCCCAGAACGGTCGAGGACTCCGCCATGTAGAGCCCGCGTTCGGGCTCCAGCCGGCGGCGCAGCGCGACGTCGGTGAGGGAGGTGTAGTCGATCAGCCTGTCGTCGGCCGGGTCGTCGATCGGGATCACGGGCACGACGAGCATTCTGCCGTCGCGGCCCGGCCCCGCCGCGACGTCACTCGACCGGCGCGGCGGCCTCCTCGAACTGCGAGCGGTACAACCGGGCATAGGCGCCGTCGGCCGCCAGCAGCGCCTCGTGGTTGCCCTGCTCGACGATCTGCCCGTGCTCCATCACCAGGATGACGTCGGCGTCACGGATGGTGGACAGCCGGTGGGCGATGACGAACGAGGTCCGCCCCGCCCGCAGCGCGTTCATCGCCTCCTGGACGAGCACCTCGGTGCGGGTGTCCACGGAGCTGGTCGCCTCGTCGAGGATAAGGATCGCGGGGTCGGCCAGGAAGGCCCGCGCGATCGTGATGAGCTGCTTCTGACCGGCAGAGACGTTCGAGCCCTCCTCGTCGATGACGGTGTCGTACCCGTCGGGCAGGTGGTGCACGAACCGGTCGACGTAGGCGGTCTCGGCCGCTGCCACGACCTCCTCCTGGGTCGCCTCGACCTTGCCGTAGGCGATGTTGTCGGCGATGGTGCCGCCGAACAGCCAGGTGTCCTGCAGCACCATGCCGATGCGCGAGCGCAGGTCCTCCCGGTCCATGGTGCGGGTGTCCACACCGTCGAGCGTGATCCGGCCGGAGTCGACGTCGTAGAACCGCATGATGAGGTTGACCAGGGTGGTCTTGCCGGCCCCGGTCGGTCCGACGATCGCCACGGTCTGCCCGGGCTCGGCGACGATCGACAGGTGCTCGATGAGTGGGGCGTCCTCGACGTACCGGAAGGACACGTCCTCGAACGCGACCCGCCCGCGCACCGCGGGGACGCCGGCCGGGTCGGCCGGCTCGGGACTCTGCTCGGCCTCGTCCAGCAGCTCGAAGACCCGCTCGGCCGAGGCGACACCGGACTGCAGCAGGTTCATCATCGCGGCGACCTGGGTGATCGGCTGGGTGAACTGGCGCGAGTACTGGATGAACGCCTGCACGTCCCCGATCGTGATCGCACCCGAGGCGACGCGCAGGCCGCCGACCACTGCGATCGCCACGTAGTTGAGGTTCGAGATGAACATCATCGACGGCTGGATCAGCCCGGAGATGAACTGGGCCTTGAACGACGCCTGGTAGAGCGACTCGTTCTCGACCGCGAACGTCTCCTGCGCCGCCTGCTGCCGACCGAAGACCTTGACGAGCGCGTGGCCGGTGTACATCTCCTCGACGTGCGCGTTGAGCGTCCCGGTGGACCGCCACTGCTCGACGAACTGCGGCTGGGACCGCTTGGCGATCTGCATCGTCACGAAGGCCGACAGCGGGATGGTGACCACCGCGATCAGTGCGAGGATCCAGGAGATCCAGAACATCATCGCCAGCACGCCGACCAGCGTCAGGACGGCTTGGACGAGCTGGCTCAGCGACTGCTGCATGGTCTGGGCGAGGTTGTCGATGTCGTTGGTGACGCGCGAGAGCACCTCGCCCTTGGACTGCTTGTCGAAGTAGGACAACGGCAGGTCGCCCAGCTTCTTCTCGACCCGCCGGCGCAGCCGGTACACCGTGCGCTGGACCAGCCCGGTGGTCAGCCAGCCCTGCACGTACCCGAACAGCGAGGCCCCGGCATACAGGGCGAGGACGCCCAGCAGGACCATCGCCAGCGCGTGGAAGTCGATGCCCTGGCCGACGGTGACATGCATGGTCGAGATCAGGTCGGCGACCTTGCCCTGACCGTGGTCGCGAAGGGTCTGCTCCACCTGGGCCTGCGACATGCCCACGGGCATGCCCTGCTGGACCAGCATGGTGCCGACCACGCCCTCGACGATGAGGTTCGTCGCGTGCCCGAGGATGCGTGGGCCGACGACGTTGAGGGCGACGCTCGTGGCGGTGAGGACCAGGACTGCGACGATCACCAGGCGCTCCGGGCGGAGCTCGCCGAGCAGGCGTCGCAACGACGGACCGAAGTTCATCGCCTTGGCGGCGGGCTGCCCGAGCCCGCCCATCGGGCCGTGGCCCAGGGGGCCGCGGCGCGGACCGCCGGATGCCGCCGGGGCGGGACGCTGCGCGCTCATGCCGCCTCGCTCTCGGTGACCTGGGACAGCACGATCTCGCGATAGGTCTCGTTGTCCGCCATCAGCTCGTCGTGCGTGCCGGTGCCGACCACGCGCCCGTCCTCGAGGACGATGATGCGTTCGGCGTGCCGGATGGTGCTCACGCGCTGCGCGACGACGAGCACCGTCGACTCGCGCGTCTCGGGCACCAGGGCGCGCCGCAGCGCGGCGTCGGTCGCATAGTCCAGTGCGGAGAACGAGTCGTCGAAGAGATAGATCTCGGGCTTGCGGACGAGCGCCCTGGCGATCGCCAGTCGCTGGCGCTGCCCCCCTGAGACGTTGGTGCCGCCCTGGGCGATCGAGGCCTCGAGGCCGCCCATCTCCCGCACGAAACGCGCCGCCTGGGCGATCTCGAGGGCGTGCCACAGGTCCTCGTCGCTCGCCTCGGCGTCGCCGTAGCGGAGGTTGCTCGCCACCGTGCCGCTGAACAGGAAAGGCTTCTGCGGCACCAGGCCGATCCGGGTCCACAGGGTGTCCGGGGCCAGGTCGCGCACGTCGACCCCGTCCACCAGCACCTGCCCCCCGGTGACGTCGAAGAGCCGTGGGACCAGGTTCAGGAGCGTCGTCTTGCCGGCGCCCGTGGATCCGATGATGGCGGTCGTCCGGCCGGGCTCGGCGACCAGCGAGATGTCGTGCAGCACGTCCTCGTCCGCGCCTGGGTAGCCGAAGCTCACGCCGCGCAGCTCGAGGTGGCCACGACCGTTGAGCTCGGTGATCGGACGCAGCGGAGGCAGCACGGTCGGTTCGGTGTCGAGCACGGCGCTGATGCGCTCCGCGCTGACCTCGGCGCGCGGCACGATCATGAACATCATGGTGGACATCAGCACGGCCATGAGGATCTGCATGATGTAGGACAGGAACGCGGTCAGCGCACCCACCTGCATGCCGCCCGTCTCGATCCGGTGGCCTCCGAACCACAGCACTCCGACGCTGGTGAGGTTCATCACCAGCAGGACCGCCGGGAACATCAGCGCCATCAGCCGGCCGACGGCGATGCCCACACTGCGCAGGTCGGTGTTGGCGATGTCGAACCGCTCGCGCTCGTGGGTGTCACGGACGAACGCGCGGATCACCCGGATACCGGTGATCTGCTCACGCATGATCCGGTTGATCGCGTCGATCTTGAGCTGCAGGGAGCGGAACAGCGGACGCATCCGGCTGATCACGAAGGCCACGAACACCAGCAGCACCGGGACCGCGACGAGCAGCAGCCCGGACAGCTGGACGTCCTCACGTAGCGCCATGATGACGCCGCCGATGGCCATCACGGGGGCTGCGACCAGCAGGGTCAGGGCGAGCAGCACGACCATCTGGACCTGCTGCACGTCATTGGTGGTCCGGGTGATCAGCGACGGGGCGCCGAACCGGCCCAGCTCCTGGGAGGAGAAGGTCTGCACCGCGCTGAAGATGTGGTCGCGCAGGTCACGGCCCAGGGACATGGCGACCTTGGCACCGAAGTAGACCGCCACCATCGTGGCCACCACCTGGCCGAGCGTGACCGCCAGCATGACGCCGCCGATCCGGACGATGTAGCCCGTGTCCCCGGTGAGCACGCCCTTGTCGATGATGTCGGCGTTGAGGCTGGGCAGGAACAGGTTGGCGATCGCCTGGGCGAGCTGGAGGACCAGCACTAGGGCCAGCGGTCGGGCGTACGGGCGCAGGTGACTGCGCAGCAGACGCATCAGCATGGGTTCTCCGGGGAGGTGTCGGGGCGGGCGCGCATGCCGTCGAGGAAGACCTCCACGATCTCGCGCGTGCTGAGCTGGTCGGCGGGTCCGAGCGGGTCGTGGAAGGACGACGTGACGATCGAGAACAGGATGCGGGCGCACACGGCAGGGTCGCGACGCAATTCCTGCCGGTGACCGCCGAGCACGTCGGCCACGGCGGCGACGATCGTCTGCGGCGCGCGGCCGGCCTTGCTGCGCAGCTGGTGCGCGGCGTGCACCAGGCTGCCGGGCCGCTCGAGGTCGGCACGGACCGCCGGGTCCTCGTGGTCGAACGGCGAGTGCGGCATGCCGTCGGCGGACTGCTCGCCCGCGGACCGGCGCAGCTCGTGCGCGACGCTCATCACGCCGCGAATCCCCTCGCTGCGACTGCGCACGACGTCCACGACGTCGTACAGCACGGCATCGAGGGCCCGTCGGGCGTCGACGCCGCGGATCGCCGCGACGACGGGGAGCGGGTCCAGAGCGTGCGCGATGGCCGCTACGACGAGCGCACGCTTGTCGTCGAACACCCGGAACAGGGTGCCTTCGGCCACGCCTGCGGCATCCGCGATCTGGCGGGTCGTGAGCGCCACACCGTGCTGGACGAGCAGGGGGACGGTGGCGTCGAGGATCGCGGCGCGCCGGTCCTCGGGGCTGAGCCGGGTTCGCGAGCCCGTCGACTCGGCGGGAGGCGACTCGGTCGAGGTCATGGGATGACGGTAGCACAACGGAGTGAGTGCTCACTCATTAGTGCGACGCGTTCTCTCAGGGCGAACACGGCCGCTCGCGCACGCGAACCACCAGGACGCATCGACCCGATGGGGCCAGGGTGGAGACATGAACGCACCACAGGTACCCCTTGTTCGACTGTCCGACTCCGCGTCCATCCCGCAGCTCGGGTTCGGCGTGTTCCAGGTGCCCCCGCCGCAGACCGCCGACGTCGTGGCGGAGGCCCTCGAGGTCGGCTACCGGCACATCGACACCGCCCAGATGTACGGCAACGAGGAGGGCGTCGGGCGCGCCGTCGCCTCCTCCGGGCTGGACCGCAGCGACGTGTGGATCACGAGCAAGCTCAACAACGGCTTCCATCGCCCCGATGACGCGCGGCGCGCGTTCGACAGGACGCTCGAGGCGCTGGGCAGCGACTACGTCGACCTGTTCCTCATCCACTGGCCGTTGCCCACGCAGTACGACGGCGACTTCGTGTCCACCTGGCGGGTCCTGACCGAGCTCCTCGCCGACGGCCGCGCCCGCACCGTCGGGGTGTCCAACTTCCAGCCGGCGCACCTGGACCGGATCGTCGCCGAGACCGGGGTGGCGCCCGCGGTCAACCAGATCGAGGTGCACCCCTACCTGACCAACGAGGAGGCGCGCGCCGCCACGCACCGGCACGGCGCCGTCGTGGAGGCGTGGTCCCCCATCGCCAAGGGCTCGGTGCTGGACGACCCGACGGTCACCCGGATCGCCGAGCGGATCGGCGCCACGCCGTCGCAGGTCGTCCTCGCCTGGCACCTCCAGCGAGGCGACATCGTGTTCCCGAAGACCACCCACCGTGCTCGCATGGAGGAGAACCTCGGGGCGCTGGGTGTGCAGCTCAAGGACGACGACGTGTCGGCCATCTCGGGGCTCGACCGCGGCGAGGACGGCCGCACCGGCCCCAACCCGGACGTCTTCGACTACATCCCGTCCTGAGGGCCGGGCGCCTCAGTGGCCGGCGGGTCACCGAGGCGCCGGCCAACCGCTCGTCACGACGGGGGCACGTCAGGGTCGCATCACTGCTCGGGCGCCGGCGGGATCGGCTGCTGGTCCACGACCGACCCTGCGCCACGGTGCGGGTGGATCGCGTCGGACCGGTTCGCGTCCTCGGTCGCGGCCGCGGACTCGCGGCGCGCCTCGGCGAGCGCCTCGGCCGGGTCGGCCAGTGCCGACGGCAGCTCCGAGGAGTCCACCGGTGACGTCCCCGGCGGTCGGCTCGAGACCGGGACGTCCTCGCCCGGGCCGCCACCGCCGAAGCCGTGCGCGATGGACTTGAGCGCCGCCGTGAACTCGGTGGGCACGAACCAGACCTTGTTCGACTCGGTCCGCGCGATCTCCGGGAGCATCTGCAGGTACTGGTAGGCCAGCAGCTTCGGGTCGGCGTCGCCGCGGTGGATGGCGTCGAACACCTGGAGGATGGCTCGGGCCTCGCCCTCGGCCCGCAGGATCGCTGCCTGGGCGGCCCCCTCGGCCCGCAGGATCGCGGACTGCTTCTCACCTTCGGCGGTGAGGATCTGGGACTGCTTGACGCCCTCGGCCGTGAGGATCGCGGCACGCCGGTCCCGCTCGGCGCGCATCTGCTGCTCCATCGCACCCTGCACGCTGGCCGGCGGGTCGATCGCCTTGAGCTCGACGCGGTTGACGCGTACGCCCCAGCGCCCGGTGGCCTCGTCGAGGACACCGCGCAGCTGCCCGTTGATCTGGTCGCGGCTCGTCAGCGTCTGCTCCAGGTCCATCGAGCCGACGACGTTGCGCAGCGTGGTCACGGTGAGCTGTTCGATACCGACCACGAAGTTCGCGATCTCGTACACCGCGGACTTGGGATCGGTGACCTGGTAGTACACGACCGTGTCGATGCTCACCACCAGGTTGTCTGACGTGATCACCGGCTGGGGCGGGAAGGAGACGACCTGTTCGCGCAGGTCCACCTTGCGGCGGATCTGGTCGACGAACGGCACCAGCACGTGCAGGCCGGCGTCCATCGTCCGGGAGTACCGGCCGAGCCGCTCGACGATGTAGGACTCGGCCTGCGGGACGATGCGCACCGCGCGCACCAGGGCGACGATCACGAAGATCGCCACCAGGCCCAGGACGAGGTAGAGGATCAGCTGGTTGGCGCTGATCGACGGGCTGTCGATGGTCATCGAGGCTCCTCCGGCCGGGTCGGGTCGACGTCGGGTGAGTGGGTGGGGCCGGTCGTCGGGCTGTCGTCGAGCGGTCCGACGATCGCGGTCGCCCCGTCGATCCCCAGCACGACGACCTCCTGGTCCTCGGGCAGCACCACCCCGGGGCGTGCACGCGCCGACCAGACCTCACCGGCGAGCTTGACCCGCCCGTCCCGGTCGGTCACCTCGGTGACCGTGATCGCCTGACGGCCGACGTGCGCGGCGGTGTTGGTCTCGACCAGTGGGGTGCGACGCCGCAGGTTGCGCAGCAGGTAGGGCCGCAGCACCAGGAGCATGACGATCGACGTCCCGGCGAAGGTCAGCACCTGGACGATGATCCCGACGTGGAACAGGCTGACGATCAGCGCGGCGACGGCGCCCACGGCGAACATCAGCAGCACGAGATCGAGCGTGAAGACCTCGATCACGGCCAGCACGATGGCTGCCACGAGCCACCACGCCCAGTGGATCTCGACCTGCGGCCCCATCGCACTCCTCGTCGCCGAACGACCCTGTCGATCGTAGCGGCGCACGAAGCGCCCGCCCCGGACTTCCGGCCGGTGCGTGCCGCGCCGTCGGCCATCCGGCGGCTATCCGGCGGCTATCCGGCGGCTATCCGGCGGCGCGAGCCGACCAGCGGTCGCCGTGCCGGTCCACCACGAGGTCGACACCGAACGCCTCGCTCAGGTGTCGGCCGGTCAGGACGTCCTGCACGGGACCTGCAGCATGGACGCGCCCATCCCGCAGCAGCAGCAGGTGCGTGAAGCCCGGGGGGATCTCCTCCACGTGGTGGGTCACGAGCACCAGGACAGGCGAGGCCGGGTGCCCGGCGAGCTCGGCCAGTGCCGCGACCAGCTCCTCGCGACCGCCGAGGTCCAGGCCCGCGGCAGGCTCGTCCAGCAGCAGGAGCTCGGGGTCCGCCATCAGGGCGCGCGCGATCTGAACGCGCTTGCGCTCCCCCTCCGACAACGTTCCGTAGGTGCGGTCGGCGAACCGCTCGACGTCGAACGCCGCCAGCAGTGCCCGCGCGCGCTCGTGGTCCAGCGCCTCGTACGCCTCCCGCCAGTGCGCCGTCATGCCGTACGCCGCGGTGAGGACGACGTCGAGCACCTTCTCGCTCGCGGAGATCCGGTCGGCAACCGCGGCCGAGGCCACGCCGACCCGCTGGCGCAGCTCGAAGACGTCCACCCGGCCCAGCCGCTCACCCAGCACGTCGGCGGTCCCGGTGGTCGGGTGCATCCGGCCCGCAGCGATCTGCAGCAGCGTCGTCTTGCCCGCCCCGTTGCGTCCCAGCACCACCCAGCGCTCGCCCTCGGCGATCCGCCAGGACACCTGGTCGAGGATGGTGGTGCGGCCGCGCCGCAGCGTCACGTCGGTCAGCTCCAGCACCCCGCTGGAGGGATCGGCGGTCGTGGTGCTCATGGCGCTCGACCCTACCTGCGCCGGCGACCGCCGCGGACGCGCCAGGCCGTAGGTTGGAACCGTGGAGACGCACCGACCCCTGCCGCGCTCGGTGCTCCTCGCGCTCTGGCTCGCTCAGCCGCCGCGGACCCGAAGCCAGGCGCGCCACGCCATGGCCGCCATCCAGGGGGACGACGAGCCGCACGTGGTCGAGGGCCTCACCCCGCAGCCGACCGGACTGGACCAGCTGCTCACCGGGCTGGGCGAGCTGCGTGAGGTCGCGGCCGTCCTGCCCGTCCCCGGGGACCTCGGCGTGCCCCCGGACGTCGCCGCCCTCGCGGCAGACGCCGGGGAGTGCGTCCTCGCGCTGGGCGAGGACGGAGGCTGGGCGGTGGTGCCCGAGATCGAGGAGTTCGGCTCCCTCGGGGACCAGGGACATCTGGTCACCTGGCGCCTGCGAGCCCTGCCGAGCGGGCGCCGGTCGCTGGTCGGCGCGTTCGGCACGCTCGGTGAGGCCCAGGCCGACCTGCGCGCCACGCTCCGACAGGCCGTGACCGCCCTGGACGACCTGGACGTCGCGCGGTGGCGACCCGAGGCCGCTGAGGCTCTCGCCCAGCTGCGCTCGGCGCCAGGACTCACCGACCTCCCGCCGGTCGACCAGCGGTGCCTGAGCACCCTGCTCGAAGCGGCCCGGCTCCAGATGATCGTGGAGCTCGCCACGAGCGACGAGGGCGGTGCCGTCAACGTCTGGCAGGCCGACCAGCGTGCCACCGCACTGCGCGAGGTGGGTCGTGCCGCACGCCGCGCCGTCGCGGCCGCGACGCTCGCCGCGAGTCAGCCCAGCACGGACCGGTAGACCTCGACGGTGCGCTCGGCGATCGCCTCCCAGGCGAAATGGTCCTCCACCCGCCGCCGGGCGGCGACGCCCATCTCGGCGGCGCGCCGCGGGTCCGCTGCGACCCGGGTCAGGGCGTCGGCGAGGTCCGCGACGAACTCCTCTGGGTTCACGGGCGTGCCCGTGCCGTCCTCGACCTGATCGATCGGAACCAGGGTGCCCGTCACACCGTCGTCGACCACCTCGGGGATGCCGCCCGTCGCGGTACCGACGACCGGCAGCCCGCAGGCCATCGCCTCGAGGTTGACGATCCCGAGCGGCTCGTAGACCGACGGGCACGCGAACACCGTGCCGGTGGACAGCAGGGCCACGACCTCGCGACGGGGCAGCATCTGCGTGATCCACACGACGCCGTCCCGCTTCGTCCGCAGGTCCGCGACGAGGCCGCTGACCTCGTCCATGATCTCCGGCGTGTCCGGGGCGCCCGCGCACAGCACCAGCTGGACGTCCGCGGGGAGCCGCTCGGCGGCGCGCAGCAGGTAGGGCAACCCCTTCTGGCGGGTGATGCGGCCCACGAACACCACCGACGGCCGATCGGGGTCGACCCCTCGGGCCTGGACGCTGGCCCGTGCGGCGGCGACCTCCGCCTCGCCCTGGGGACGGCGCCAGCCCGCCAGGTCGATGCCGTTGTGCACCACGACGACGTCGTCCGGGTCGAGGCTCGGGTAGCTGCGCAGGATGTCCGCCCGCATGCCGGCGCTCACCGCGATGACCCGCGCCGCCCCCTCGTAGGCGGTGCGCTCCGCCCACGACGAGACCCGGTAGCCGCCGCCGAGCTGCTCCGCCTTCCACGGTCGCAACGGCTCCAGGCTGTGCGCGCTGACCACGTGCGGCACGTCGTGCAGCAGGCTCGCCAGGTGGCCCGCCATGTTCGCGTACCAGGTGTGCGAGTGCACGAGGTCGGCGCCGGCCACGTCCTCGGCGATCTGCAGGTCCACGCCCAGCGTGGCGAGGGCGGGGTTCGCCCCGGCCAGCTCGGCCGGGACGTCGTAACCGGTGACGCCCTCGACGTCCCGCGGGCCGTCGAAGCACCGGACCCGCACGTCGAGGTGCCGCCGCAGGACCGCGGACAGCTCCGCGACGTGCACCCCGGCCCCGCCGTACACATGGGGCGGGTACTCGCGGGTGAGGAGGTCGACGCGCACGTTCTCACCCTAGCCGTGCCCGGGCCGCCGGGACCCGCGGACGACGCACGTCGTGCGCGATCCTGGCAGCGGACCGCGCCGCGCCCTAGGGTGAGCCCATGGCAGCGCCGCGGGTCCTGACGATCGTCCTCGCCGGTGGTGAGGGGAAGCGACTGATGCCCCTCACGGCGGACCGCGCGAAACCCGCCGTGCCGTTCGGCGGGATGTACCGCCTGATCGACTTCGCCCTGTCGAACCTGGTCAACTCGCGCTACCTGCAGATCGTGGTGCTGACGCAGTACAAGTCGCACAGCCTGGACCGGCACATCGCCAAGACCTGGCGGATGTCCCCGCTGCTCGGGAACTACGTCGCGCCCGTCCCGGCACAGCAGCGGGTCGGCAAGCACTGGTACCTCGGCAGCGCGGACGCGATCTACCAGTGCCTGAACACCATCACCGACGAGAAGCCCGACATCGTCGTCGTGGTCGGCGCGGACCACGTGTACCGGATGGACTTCTCCCAGATGGTCGCGTCGCACGTGGAGTCGGGTGCCCGCTTCACCGTCGCCGGCATCCGCCAACCGATCGGGATGGCCGACCAGTTCGGCGTCATCGAGACCCGGCCGGACGACCCGCGCCGGATCGCCGCCTTCCTCGAGAAGCCGAGCGACCCGGTGGGGCTCGCGGACTCCCCCGGCGAGATCCTCGCCTCGATGGGCAACTACGTCGCGGACGCCGACGCCCTCATCGAGGCCGTCACCAAGGACGCCGACAACCCCACGTCACGCCACGACATGGGCGGCGACATCGTCCCGTGGTTCGTCGAGCGCGGCGAGGCGGGCGTCTACGACTTCGTGCAGAACGACGTCGCAGGCTCGGCCGACCGGGATCGAGACTACTGGCGTGACGTCGGGACCCTGGACGCCTACTACGAGGCGAACATGGACCTCATCTCGGTCAACCCGGTGTTCAACCTGTACAACTCCGCCTGGCCGCTGTTCAGCGGCTACCAGAACCTGCCGCCGGCGAAGTTCGTGCACGCCGGCCCTGGCCGGCTGGGCCACGCGGCAGACTCCGTGGTGTCTCCCGGCGTGCTGGTCTCGGGAGCCACGGTGACCGGGTCGGTGCTGTCCCCGCACGTGTACCTGCACTCCTGGTCCTCGGTGAGCGACTCGGTGCTGCTGGACAGCACCGAGGTGGGCAGGCACGCCCAGGTGCACCGCGCGATCCTCGACAAGAACGTCGTCGTGCGCGAGCGCGCACGCGTCGGGCTGGACCACGAGCACGACCTGGCCCGCGGGTTCACGGTCACCGACGCCGGCGTCACGGTAGTCCCGAAGGGCACCGTGATCGACAGCTGAGTTCGACAGCTGAGGACCGCGGCACGGCGATCCGCTGAGCCAGGCCTCCGGGCGGCCCTCGACGCGATCGAGGCTCGGCGGTGCGGCGCGACATCCGGTAGCCGATGCGCGGTCGGACGCGCTCCCCCGACGGTGCTCGGCGGCCCATGCGGCGAAGCGGTGCTCAGACCCCGACCCGTGCGGAGGCGTCCGCAGCGTGGAGCCGAGCCGGGCCGCCGACCCCCTTCGCCGCGTCAGCCGCCGTCCCACCATCGCCGACGTCGCCCGCCAGCTCACGGCCCCGATGGCATGGCGGCCCGGTCAGTGGCTCACCGGGAGATGCCGGGGCATGCGTCCCGGGCGGCGGTGGATCTCAGTCGAGCAGGGGGAGCTCGAGGTCGTAGGCCAGAACCACGGCTCGCGCCAGCTCGAGCTCCTGGGCGGCACTGAGGTAGCCGACGGCGGCCGAACAGGTGGGTCGGGACGGGTGATGGGCGGCTCTTGTCCAGATGGACCAGGCCGATCTCGCGCGGACGAGACCGTGGAACATCCGGCACGGCATTCGCGCCGGATGTTCCACGTTGGTCTGTGGAGGCCCGGCTCATCGGCAACGGATGCGGCGGCGCGGGGCGCGCTCCTCGTCGAGGGCCGCCCGGCTGCGACTCAGCGGATCACAGGATCACGCCCCGCTACCGAGCTCGCACCGCGCTGCCGGACTGGTCGACAGCCGACGCCCTCTCAGGCGAACGGGTGGACGAACAGACCCGAACGCAGCTTCGGCTCGAACCACGTGGACTTGGGAGGCATGACCTCGCCGAGGTCCGCGACGTCCATGACGTCGGCCGTCGACGTCGCCGGCAGGGCGAAGGCCACGCCGTCGGCCAGCGCGTCGACGCGACGCTCGAGCTCTCCCGTCCCGCGGATGCCGCCGACGAACGTGATGCGGGCGTCGGTCCGCTGGTCCGTGATTCCCAGCACCGGCCCGAGGACACGCTCGGCGAGCACCGCGACGTCCAGCCTCGCGATCGGGTCCGACTCGTCCACGACGCCGTCGCGGGCCGTGAGCAGGAACCAGTGCCCGTCGGTGTAGACACCGACCTGGTGCCGGGCCGGGTCGGGAGCCGTGTCGACGGCCTCCACCGTGAACGCCTCTTCGAGGGCACCGAGCAGCTCCGGCACGCTCAGGCCGGCCCGGTCCGCGACCACCCGGTGGTAGGCGAGCACGGTGAGCTGGTCGGCGGCCAGGACGGTTGCCGGGAAGAACGCCGCCTCGGGCGCCTCGGACTCCTCGGCGACCCGTGCCGCTGCCGCACACCGGTGGTGCCCGTCGGCGACGTACAGCGTGTCGATGGACGCGACCGCGTCCACGACGCGTGCCACGACCTCCGCGTCGGTCACCTCCCACAGGGTGTGCCGGACCCCGTCCGCGGAGAACGCGTACTCCGGCTCCGCGCGGGTGACACCCTGGATCACCTCGGCGACCGCCGCCGCCCCGGCCTGGTCGGACCGGTACATCAGCATGACCGGTTCGTCGTGCGCACCCAGCACGGCGATGTGGCGCGTGCGATCGTCCTCCTTGTCCGGCCGCGTGAACTCGTGGGTGGCGATCCGGCCCGCACGGTAGTCCGCAGCGGACACACAACCGACCACGCCGGTCTGCGCGGCGACCACCGACCGGCCACCGAGCTCGATGGTCATCTCCTGGCGATACACCAACAGAGCGTCCGGCCGCTCGACCAGCACGCCCCGCCGCGCCGCGTCCGTGAGCGCGGCTCGCGCCTGCGCGTAGGCGGCGTCCGAGTGCGGGTCGCCGTCCGGCAGGTCGATCTCCGGACGGGAGACGTGCAGGAAGCTGTCCGGGTTGCCGGCCGCCAGCGCGGCGGCCTCGGCGGTGTCGACGACGTCGTAGGGCGGGGCCGCCACCGCCTCGACCAGCTCACGGGGCGGGCGCAGGGCACGGAAGGGTCGCAGGGTTGCCACGGCGGCACTCTGCCACGGCCCCGCACCACCGGGTACCGGTGTCCCGGTCCTCGAAAGGGGCGCTGCGATCAGTGCGGCGACCGGACCACCTCGAGCAGCCGCAGCGCCGACCGGTCGACCCCCACCCACTCCTGCACCTCCAGCACGGCGAAACCCGCCGTGGGCAGGCCCGCGTGCAGCTCTCGGAGGTCCCCCACCGGTGGAGTCGGGTCGGCCAGCAGCGTGGCGGCGACCGACATGGTGGGTTCGTGCCCGACGACCAGCACTGTCGCGACCCGCTCGTCGGTCCGCCGCACCAGCGCCATGACGTCGCGCGGGCCCGCGTCGTAGAGCTCGTCGGTCACCACGAGCTCCGGCTCGGGTATGTCGCCCAGGGCCTGGCGGACCAGGTCCCAGGTCTGGCGGGTCCGGACCGCAGACGAGACCAGGACCTGCTCGGGCACCAGCCCCGAGGTGGCCAGTCGCTGGCCGACGCCGACGCACTGGCGCCGTCCGGTCACCGCGAGCGGCCGCAGCTCGTCCGAGACCCCTCCGGCCGGCTCGGCCTTGGCGTGCCGCAGGAGCACCAGTCGGCGGCCGCCGGGACGGGGCGTGGTCATCAGCGGCTCACTGACCCATCGCGTGCACGCCGCCGTCGACGTGCACGATCTCGGCGGTCGTCGCCGGGAACCAGTCGGACAGCAGGGCCACCACAGCACGTGCCGTGGGTACCGGGTCGGAGACGTCCCAGCCGAGCGGAGCGCGGTGCGGCCAGGCCCCCTCCATCGCCTCGAACCCGGGGATCGACTTGGCCGCCGTCGTCCGGATCGGGCCGGCCGACACGAGGTTCACGCGGATCCCCTCGGGTCCCAGGTCGCGCGCCAGGTACCGCGCGGTGGACTCGAACGCGGCCTTGGCCACCCCCATCCAGTCGTACACCGGCCAGGCGAACGACGCATCGAACGTCAGGCCCACCACCGAGCCGCCCGCGCCCAGCATCGGGCGGGCCGCCACCGCGAGGGACTTCAACGAGTAGGCCGACACGTGCAGGGCCGTCGCCACGTCGTCCCACCCACCGGCCAGGAAGTTGCCTCCCATCACGGACTGCGGGGCGAAGCCGATCGAGTGCACCACCCCGTCGAGGTGGTCGACGTGCTCACCCAGCCGCTCGGTCAGCGCCGCCAGGTCGGCCTCGTCCGTCACGTCCAGCTGGACCACGGGGGCCTGCCGGGGAAGCCGCTTGGCGATCGCGGCGGTGAGCCGGGCCTGCCGCCCGAACGAGGACAGCACCACCTCGGCGCCCTCGAGCTGGGCGAGCCGGGCCACGTGGAAGGCGATCGAGCCCTCCGTGAGGACGCCGGTCACCAGCACCCTCTTCCCGTCGAGCAGAGCCACGTCGTGTCCTTTCGCCTGGTTCAGGGGTCGCACCTGAGACGGTACCCGCGTACGCCGCGCGAGCCGAGCCCCGTCTCAGTGCCCCATGCCCAGCCCACCGTCGACGGGGATCACGGCACCGTTCACGTAACCCGCGCCGGGCGACGCGAGGAAGGCCACCGCCTCCGCGACCTCCTCGGGGCTGCCGAAGCGTCCGGCCGGCACCTGGGCCCGGTAGGCGGCCACGCGTTCGGGTGGTAGCGCTGCCGTCATGTCGGTCTCGATGAAGCCCGGTGCCACGACGTTCGCCGTGATCCCGCGGGCGCCCAGCTCGCGCGCGAGGGACCGGGCCATCCCGACGAGCCCCGCCTTGGAGGCCGCATAGTTCACCTGGCCCTGACCGCCGAACAACCCGACGACCGAGGAGATCAGGACGATCCGGCCACGGCGCATCCGCAGCATCGGTGTCACGGCACGGCGCGCACACCGGAACGCACCGGTGAGGTTGACGTCGACGACAGCGTCGAAGTCCTCGTCCGTCATCCTCATCACCAGCTGGTCGCGCGTGATCCCGGCGTTCGCGACGAGCACCTCGACCGGCCCGTGCAGCTCCTCGGCAGCGCTGAACGCGGCATCGACCGAGGCGGCGTCCGTGACGTCCCCGATGACCGAGACCACCCCGTCGGGGACATCGCCCGTACGGTGCAGTGCGACCACCCGGTCGCCCGCAGCGACGAAGCGCTCCGCGATCGCGCGGCCGATGCCCCGGCTTCCCCCGGTGATCAGCACGCTGCGCTGGCTCGTCGGTTCCATGGCGGCGCCTTCCTCTCCGGCCCGGCACTCGCCGGGCACCGCCGCACCGTACCCCGAGGCCCACGGCGGACGGCGGACGGGAAGCGCCCCCGGTTCCTCGGACCGGCGGCGCAGCGGCGCCGGAGCTAGCCTGACGCGGTGCGACGACCGGGACGGGCCCGCGGCCGGGGGACGTCAGACGTCCCCCGGATCACGAGTGCGCGCGAGCCGCTCAGCGACGACCTGAGCCGGCGCACCCGGCGCTACCTCATCCAGATGGGGATCCGGGTGGTGTGCTTCATCGGCGCCGTCCTGGTAGACGGGTGGTTCCGGTGGGTCCTGGTGGCCGGCGCGGTCGTCCTGCCCTACGTCGCGGTGGTGCTCGCCAACGCCGGGCGCACGCGCGGGGAGGAGGCAGGTACCTTCGTCGAACCGCGACACATCGAGGCGGGGAAGGACGAGGACGACGGTGAGCACTGATTCCCAGCACGCCGAGGGACTGGTCTGCAGCGCCAAGGGCTGCCGGGCCCCGGCCGTGTGGGCCGTGCGGTGGAACAACCCGCGCATCCACGCCCCCGAGCGCCGCAAGGTGTGGCTCGCGTGCGACGACCACCGCCCGCACCTCGAACGCCACCTCGAGACGCGGCAGTTCTGGCGGGACACCGTCACCGTGGGCGAGCTGACCGAGGCGGACGGGTGAGTGAACGCGCCCGACGGGCGATCGCCACGTTCGCGGTGGCCACCCTGGTCTCCGCGGCCTGCGTCCTGCTCGGGCTGTGGCAGTGGCACCGGTACGTGGCGCGCAGTGCCGCGGTGGCGGTGGTCCAGGCCAACTACGACGCCGCACCCGTGCCGATCGGGCAGGGGGTCGGCGGCGACGCGACGGTCTCGGCCCCCGAGGAGTGGCACCCCGTGGCGGCAACGGGCCACTATCTCCCCCACGCCACGGTGCTCCTGCGCAACCGACCGGTGAACGGGACGAGTGGCTACCACGTCCTCGCACCGTTCCTGGTGCAGGACGGCGCTCTGGCGGGCACCGTCGTGCTGGTCGACCGCGGCTTCCTGCCGGCGACCGGGGACGCCGCGCGCGTTCCCTCCGTACCCCAGCCACCCACGGGCCAGGTCGACCTCGTGGCACGGCTCAGGGTGGCGGAGCAGCCGACGGAACGCCAGGCGCCCGCCGGCCAGGTCCAGGCGATCGACGTCGCAGCGGCCCGCTCCACGGCCGCACAGCCGTGGAGCGGGCCCGCCGTGCACGGGTATGCGCAGGCCGTGACCGAGGACGGGGCGCCGCCCGCAGGGCTGGGCTCTCTCGCCCTGCCGAGCACCGACCTCGGCCCGCACCTGTCCTACGCGTTCCAGTGGTGGGTGTTCGCGAGCGGCGCGCTCGTCGGCGCCGTCGTCCTGATCAGGCGGGAGGGCTCGGCGTCCGGACCCCGCCGACCGCCGCGTCGGCGCCACCCCACGGCCGAGCAGGAGGAGGACGCCCTGCTGGACGCCCAGGAGGCGGCGATGCGCAGGGCGACGTCGACCCCGCGGCGCGACCTGCCCTGACCTGTCCCCCGCGTCCGGGCCGAGTAGGCGGGGCCGCGACCTCAGCCCTGGTTGCGCAGCGCCGCGCGCCGCTCCTCAGCTGCCTTCCCCCGCGTGGCGCCCCCACGGCTGCGCATCGCGACGCCCGACTCCGCGAGGAGGCCGTGCACGAACCCGTAGGACCGGCCGATGTCGTCGGCGATCGACCGGATCGACTCCCCGCGCCGGTACCGCTCGATCAACGTGCCCGCCAGGTCACTGCGATTCTCGCCGGTGATGCGGGATCCCTTCGGGAGCTTCGAGCTCATCTGGTTTCCTCCTGGCCTGAGGTGTCCCAGGGCCACGACCCTGGAGACCACGCGGGTCACGCCAGGGAGACGAGATCCGCGTAGTCGTCGTTCCATAGATCTTCGTCCCCATCAGGCAGGAGCACCACTCGTTGCGGTGCGAGCGCCTCGACCGCGCCCTCGTCGTGGGTGACCATGACCACGGCCCCCGTGTAGCGGTGCAGGGCGCCGAGAACCTCGGCACGGCTCGCCGGGTCCAGGTTGTTGGTGGGCTCGTCGAGCAGCAGCACGTTCGCCGCCGAGACCACGAGCACCGCGAGCGCCAGGCGGGTCTTCTCCCCACCGGACAGCACAGCCGTGGGCTTGTCCGCGTCGTCACCGGAGAACAGGAACGAGCCCAGCACGGAACGCACCTGCGTGTCGGTCAGGTCGGGGGCGGCGTGGCGCAGGTTCTCCACCACCGTCATCGTCGTGTCCAGCGTCTCGTGCTCCTGGGCGTAGTAGCCGAGCTTGAGGCCGTGACCGGGCTGCACGGTCCCGGTGTCGGGTTCCTCGACACCGGCGAGCAGCCGCAGCAGGGTGGTCTTGCCCGCACCGTTCAGCCCCAGCACGACGACCCGCGAACCACGGTCCACCGCGAGGTCCACGTCGGTGAAGACCTCGAGCGAGCCGTAGGACTTGCTCAGGCCGGTCGCGGTCAGGGGCGTGCGCCCGCACGGCGCCGGCTCGGGGAAGCGAAGGTGGGCGACCTTGTCCGCGGCGCGCTGGTCCTCCAGGCCCGAGAGCAGTCGCTCGGCGCGCCGGGCCATGTTCTGCGCAGCGACGGCCTTGGTCGCCTTGGCGCGCATCCGGTCGGCCTGGGCGAGCAGGGCCGCCGCCTTCTTCTCCGCGTTCGCGCGCTCGCGCTTGCGCCGGCGCTCGTCGGCCTCCCGCTGAGCGAGGTAGGCGTCCCAGCCCAGGTTGTACTGGTCCAGCTCGGAACGGTTGGCGTCCAGGTGGAACACCTTGTTGACCACGGTGCGCACGAGGTCGACGTCGTGGCTGATCACCAGCAGGCCACCGGGGTAGACCGACAGGAAGTCCCTCAGCCAGACGATCGAGTCGGCGTCCAGGTGGTTCGTCGGCTCGTCCAGCAGGAGGGTCTGCGCTCCCGAGAACAGGATGCGGGCCAGCTCCACCCGGCGACGCTGCCCCCCGGACAGCGTGGCGAGCGGCTGCTCCAGGACACGCTCGGGAAGCCCGAGGTTCGCGGCGATCCGGGCGGCCTCGCTCTCCGCGGCATAGCCGCCCGCCGCGGTGAAGCGGGCCTCGAGCTTGGGGTAGCGCTCCAGCGCCTGGTCCCGCGTCGCGTCGTCCGCGGACGCCATCTGGCCTTCGGTGTCACGCATCCGGCGCACCAGGTCGTCCAGACCGCGCACCGAGAAGATCCGGTCCAGCGCCCGCTGGGACAGGTCGCCCGTGCGCGGGTCCTGCGGCAGGTACCCGACGTCGCCGGACCGGGTGATGCGACCGGCGGTGAGCTGGCCCTCGCCTGCCAGAGCCTTGGTCAGCGTCGTCTTGCCCGCGCCGTTGCGTCCCACTAGACCGATCCGGTCGCCCGGGGCGACCCGGAAGCTGGTGGGCTGCAGCAGGACACGGGCCCCGACCCGCAGCTCCACGTCGTGGGCACTGATCACTGAGGTTTCCTCCGAGCGGCGCGCTGGCGTACTGTCGCCCGGCACAGGCGACGCTCATCCTACGACCGGCTAGCCTCACGGGGACCCGACGAGGCTGCCATGCCCGGGCCCCACCCGGCCAGCCGATTCCCGCCCCGGAGGACCTGTGACCGACGACGCGACACCTGCCGCCCGCCACGCGGCCGCGACCGACATCGCCCTGGTGGGCACCGGCGCCGCTCTCGTGGCGGTGTGCTCCCTGCTGGCGATCCCGGTGGGCAGCGCCGGGGTGCCCATCACGCTGCAGACCTTCGGGGTGCTTCTCGTGGGTGCCGTCCTGGGCGCTCGGCGAGGCGCGTTCGCGGTGCTGCTCTACCTTCTCGTCGGCTTCGCGGGGCTTCCCGTCTTCGCCGAGGGCGTCGGCGGTCTGGCAACCTTCGGCCGGCCGTCGATCGGCTACCTCCTCGCCTTCCCGATCGCGGCGTGGGTCGCCGGCGCGGTCACCCACCGCGGGTCCCGGCGATGGACGGCACACCTGGTCCGCCTGGTGCTCGCGGTGACCGCCGCGACCCTGGTGGTGTACGCGATCGGCGTGCCGGTGCTCGCGCTGCGCATCGGGGTCGGCCTGCCGGAGGCGCTCGCGATCAACGCCGCCTACGTGCCGTTCGATGCCATCAAGGCCGTCGTCGTCGTGATCGTCGCCGGCGCGGTGCACCGCGCCTACCCGGACCTCGTACGGTCCTGAGGCCGGCGGTGGGCAGACGGTCGGGGCACGCGTGATCGAGCTCGAGCGTGCGGGCGTCACGGTGTCGGCTGCGGACGGCACCACCCGGGTGCTGCTGCACCCGACCACCGTGACGCTCTCCGAGCGCCGGGTCGCCGTGATCGGCGCCAACGGCTCCGGCAAGTCCACCCTCGCCCGGCTGGTCAACGGCCTGCGCCCACCCACCACGGGGCGCGTGCGCACACTCGGGCTCGACGTCGCCGAGCACGGGCCCGAGGTCAGGGCCCGGGTCGGGTTCGTCTTCACCGACCCGGACGCGCAGCTCGTGATGCCGACCGCGGTGGAGGACGTGGCCCTGTCCCTGCGGCGCAGCATCCCGAGGCGGCGTGAGCGTGAGGACGCCGCGCGGGCGTGGCTGGAGCGCATCGGCCTGGGCGACCGGGCGACGACGCCGGTGCACGCCCTCTCCGGCGGCCAGAAGCAGCTGCTGGCGCTCGCCGGGGTCCTCGCCACCGAACCCCGGGTGCTGGTGTGCGATGAACCGACCACCCTCCTGGACCTGCGCTGGCGGCGCGTCGTGGATGCCCTGCTCGACGAGGTCGACGCGCAGGTCCTCCTGGTGACCCACGACCTGGACGCCGCCCGTCGGGCCGACCGCGTCCTCCTCGTGCACGAGGGCCGGGTCCTGCACGACGGGCCGGCCGGCTCGACCGTCGACGCCTACGTCGCACTGATGGCGGTCCGGTGAGCTGGCTCGATCCGGCAGGCCTCTACCGGCCGGGGGCGACCATCGTGCACCGCTCCCCGCTGGGGGTGCGGCTCGGTGGGCTGGCCCTGCTCGGGGTCGGTCTCGTGGTGCTGCGCGGGCCGTGGTCCGCCCTCGGCGTGCTCGTCGTCACCGTCGTCCTCGCGGTGGTCGCGCGACTGCCGTGGCGGTCCACCCTGCGCGGGCTGGCGCCGGTCCTGGTCACGGCCGCGCTGGTGGGCGGCTACCAGACCTGGCGCCGCGGCTGGCCGGTGGGCGTCGAGCTCGCGGCGGACCTCGTGAGCCTGGTGCTCGCCGCGACGGTCGTCACGGTGACCACCCGGGCCGACGCGCTGCTGGACGCGGCCGTGCGCGCGCTGCGACCGCTGCGCCGCGTCGGGGTCGACCCGGAGGCCGTCGCGCTGGCCATCTCGCTCATGCTGCGCACGATGCCCGCCCTGGTCACCATGGCCGGCGAGACCCGCGACGCCGCCCGCGCGCGCGGCCTGGACCGCAGCCCCCGAGCCCTCCTGGTCCCCCTGGCCATCCGCGCGGTGGGTCGCGCCCAGACCACCGCCGAAGCCCTCACGGCCCGCAACCTCCCCCCACCGCAGCCCCGGTAACCCCTGGTGGTGATCAAGGAATTCCTGCCCACCCCAGGGGCTGATCAAGGAACTCGTGCCCACCCGAAGGCCGTGATCAAGGAATTCGAGCCCGCCGGTGCGCTGTCTGCGGTCACCACTCGCGCCGCGCGACGGGGCCCGCCCACCCGATCAGGTCCGCCACCACGCGCTCGATGGCCGGGCGCGCGCCGAGCACCTTCTCCCGGGTAGCCGCGACCACGGTCCACCCGAACCGGTGCAGCAGATCGTCCCGCCGGGCCTCGTCGGCGGCGATCTGCGCTCCGCGGTGCCACTCCTCGCCGTCGTACTCGAAGCCGAGGCGAAGCTCCGGGTAGCCGGCGTCGAGCCGGTAGAGCTCCCTCCCGCCGGGACCACAGGAATCTGGACCTCTGGCCTCGGGAGCCCGGCGTCCACGATCCGCAGGCGCATCCACGACTCGCCGTGCGACTCGGTCGCGGGCTCGCACAGCTCGGCGAGTTTGCGGGCCTTGGCGACGAAGCGCTGACCACGCAGGCGTGCGAGGAGGTTCCGGACGTCGTCGGGCGAGACCACGCCCCGATGGGCCCATTCGTCCAGGACGGCGAGCCCGATGTAGGACGGCGCCCAGCGCAGGAGATCCGTGGCGGTGCGCGTCGGTGTGGTCGCCGTGACACCGTGCCACGGTGGCGCGCAAAGCCCGGCTCGTGCCGACGAGGGCCGCCGAGAAGCACGTAGCCGCGACCCGACCCGTGGAACCCGAGGCCGAGCACGAATTCCTTGATCACCACCTCTGGGTGGGCAGGAATTCCTTGATCACCACCAGGGGGGTGGGTGGGGGCTAGACGTTGAAGCCCAGGGCTCGGAGCTGTTCGCGGCCGTCGTCGGTGATCTTGTCCGGACCCCACGGGGGCATCCACACCCAGTTGATGCGGAAACCGTCCACGATGCCGTCCAGCACCGCGGCGGACTGGTCCTCGATCACGTCCGTCAGCGGACACGCCGCCGAGGTCAGCGTCATGTCGATCACGGCGTGGTTGTTCTGGTCGACCACGACGCCGTACACCAGCCCGAGGTCGACCACGTTGATGCCGAGCTCGGGGTCGATGACGTCGCGCATCGCCTCCTCGACGTCGGCCACCGAGACGGGGCTCATCCCTGCTCTCCCTTCGTCGCCACGCCGGCCTGTGCCAGCGCGTCACGCAGCGCCGCCCAGCCGAGCAGCGCGCACTTGATCCTGGCCGGGTACTGCGCGACGCCGGTGAAGGCGGTCGCGTCCCCCAGCTCGTCCTCGAGGTCCTCGCTCAGCCCGGCGCCCCGGGCACGCATCAGCGCGCGGAACGTCTCGCCCAGCTGCTCGACCTGCTCGACCTGCTTGCCCTCGACCAGCTCGGCCATGACCGACAGGGACGCCTGCGAGATCGAGCAGCCCTGGCCGTCCCAGGAGACCGCGTCGAGGGTGCCGTCGTCGAGATGCACCCGCAGGGTCACCTCGTCGCCGCACGTCGGGTTGACCTGGTGGGACTCCCCGGTGCCGGGTCCGGCCAGGCCCTTGCCGTGCGGATGCTTGGCGTGGTCGAGGATCAGCTGCTGGTAGAGCTGCTCCATCGCGGAGCTCATGCCGCACCTCCCAATCCGAAGAACGGCCGCACGGTGGCCAGCGCCTCGCCGAAGGCCTCGACGTCGGCCAGCGTGGTGTACACCGACGCCGACGCACGTGCGGTCGCCGCGACTCCGAACCGCCGGTGCAGCGGCTGTGCGCAGTGGTGACCCACGCGCACGGCGACGCCTTGGTCGTCGAGCACCTGACCCACGTCGTGCGCGTGCACGCCGTCCACCACGAAGGAGACCACGGCAAGTCGGTCGGCCGGATCGGTGGGACCGATCACCCGCACCCCCGGCACGCGGGACACGACGTCCAGCAGCGCGCGCGTCAGCGCTGCCTCGTGCTCGGCCACAGCGGGCATGCCCAGCTCACGCAGGTAGCGCGCGGCGGCTCCCATGCCCACGGCCTGGGCGACCATCTGCGTGCCGGCCTCGAACTTCTGCGGCGGCGGGGCGTACGTCGCACTCTCCATGGTCACGACCTCGACCATCGATCCGCCGGTGGTGACCGGCGGCATGGCCTCGAGCAGCTCGCGCCTGGCCCACAGCGCCCCGACCCCGGTCGGTCCGAGCATCTTGTGCCCGGAGAATGCCGCCGCGTCGACGCCCAGGCTCGGCAGGTCCACGGGCAGGTGAGGCACGCTCTGGCATGCGTCCAGCACCACCAGGGCACCGACGGACCTGGCCACCGCGACCACGGCGGGCACGTCGGTGACCGCCCCGGTGACGTTGGACACATGGGAGACGGCGACCACCTTGGTGCGCGCGCCGACGACGTCGGCCAGCTGCTCCAGCTGGAGCCGACCGTCGTCGCCCACCCCGATCCAGCGCAGGGTCGCGCCCGTGCGGGCACACAGCTCCTGCCACGGCACGAGGTTCGCGTGGTGCTCCGCCTCGGTCACCACGACCTCGTCACCGGGCCCGAGCGCCAGGGCGCGGGCGGCCTGCCCGCCACGTCCGGCCGACGCGTTCGACATCGCGTACGCCAGCAGGTTCAGGCCCGCTGTCGCCCCCGACGTCCACACGATCTCGCCCGTGGCTGCCCCGACCAGTGTCGCCACCTCGTCGCGGGCCTGCTCGTAGGCCTCGGTGGCCTCCTCGGCGAGCTGGTGCGCGCCTCGGTGCACCGCGGCGTTGCGCTGGGTGTAGAACTCGAGCTCCGCGTCGATGACCACCTCGGGCTTCTGCGAGGTCGCCGCCGAGTCCAGGTAGACCAGGGGGCGGCCGGCACGCAGCGTCCGTCCGAGCAGCGGGAAGTCCGCACGGACCGCCGCGAGCTCACCGGCGCTCAAGGCCGCCGTCGTCATGTGTCCTCCGAGTGGGTGGTGATGGATGGCTGCTCAGGCAGGTGCCAGGAACCGGTCGTAGCCCTCGGCCTCGAGCTGCTCGGCAAGCTCCGGGCCGCCCTCCTCCGCGATGCGGCCGTCGACGAACACGTGCACGAAGTCGGGCTGCACGTAGCGCAGGATCCGCGTGTAGTGCGTGATGAGCATGACGCCCACCTCGCCGCCCTCGCGGACCCGGTTGATGCCCTCGGAGACGATCCGCAGCGCGTCGACGTCCAAGCCGGAGTCCGTCTCGTCGAGGATCGCGATCTTCGGCTTGAGGAGCTCCATCTGCAGGATCTCGTGCCGCTTCTTCTCGCCACCGGAGAACCCCTCGTTCACGCTCCGGTCGGCGAACGCCGGGTCCATGCGCAGCCGCTCCATGGCGGTCTTGACGTCCTTGACCCAGTGCCGCAGCGCAGGAGCCTCACCGTCCAGGGCGGTCTTGGCGGTGCGCAGGAAGTTCGACACGCTCACGCCCGGCACCTCGACCGGGTACTGCATGGCGAGGAACATGCCGGCGCGGGCCCGCTCGTCGACGCTCATCGCGAGCACGTCCTGCCCGTCCAGCCGGACCTCGCCGCCAGTGATCTGGTACTTGGGGTGCCCCGCCAGCGAGTACGCCAGCGTGGACTTGCCGGAGCCGTTCGGCCCCATGATCGCGTGGGTCTGACCCGAGGCGATGGTGAGGTCGACACCGCGCAGGATGGGCTTGGCGCCCTCCTTGGTCTCGACACTGACGTGCAGGTCGCGGATCTCCAGGGTGGACATCGGGTTCCTCTCGTGCGGAAGTCGCGGGGTCAGCCGACGTCGACGAGCACACGCTCGCCGTCGACGGTCACGGGGTAGACGGGGACAGGCTTGGTCGCGGGCAGCGCGAGCGGCTCGCCGGTGCGCAGGTCGAACCGCGACCCGTGCAACCAGCACTCCACGGTGGCACCCTCGACCTCGCCGTCGGACAACGAGACCTGGCCGTGCGAGCACACGTCCGACACCGCGTGCACAGCGCCCTCCTCGGTGCGCACCACGGCCACCTCGACCGTGCCGGCGGCACCCGGGAGCTCGACGCGGAGTGCACTTCCGGGCGCCAGGTCACTCAGGCGGCACGCTTCCTGGGCGCTCATCGCTCGCCCTCCAGGGCTGCCATGCTCGCGGCCAGCTCGTCCTCGATCGCGGCCAGCAGACGCTCCTCGACCTCGGGCACACCCACCTGGCCGATCAGCTCGGCGAAGAAGCCGCGAACCACGAGGCGCCGGGCATCGATCTCGTGCACGCCGCGGGACATCAGGTAGAAGAGCTGCTCGTCGTCGAACCGGCCGGTCGCGCTCGCGTGGCCGGCGCCCTCGATCTCACCGGTCTCGATCTCCAGGTTCGGCACCGAGTCGGCCCGGGCACCGTCGGTGAGCACGAGGTTGCGGTTGAGCTCGTAGGTGTCGGTGCCCTCCGCGTGTGCCTGGATGAGCACGTCCCCGACCCACACGGTGCGCGCGCCGTCACCCTGCAGCGCTCCCTTGTAGGTCACGCGGGAGCGGCACGAGGGCTGGTTGTGGTCGATGAAGAGCCGGTGCTCCTGGTGCTGGTCCGCGTCCGCGAAGTACAGGCCGAGTGCCTGGACGTCGCCGCCCTCGCCGGTGAAGCCGGCGTCCGGCGTGATCCGCACGACGTCCCCGCCCAACGTCACCACGACGTGCTTGACGGTGGCGTCCCGGCCCACGCTGAGCCGGTGGGCGGCGGCGTGCACCGACCCCGGCTCCCAGTCCTGGATGGAGACCACGGTGAGGTGCGCGCCGTCGTCCGCCTGGATCTCGACCGTCTCGGTCAGTGTCGCCGCGCCCACGTGGTCGATCACCACGACCGCCTCGCTGAGCTCACCCGCGTGCACCATGAGGTGTGCCGCGGTGGGCTCGCCCGTGCGGTCCAGGCCCTCGACCCGGACGCTGGTCGCGGACGACGCCACGGTCTGCGGCGGGACGGTCACGATGGTCGCGTCGGTGAAGCCGTGCCACGCGGTGACAGCGGTCCGGTCGCCCGGTCGGCCGACCGAGCCCAGCCGGGGGTCGTCCCGGCCGACGATCTCGACGCCGACCTCGGGGGGATTGACGACGGTCACCTGGACGCCGCCCTCCCGCAACCCTTCTCCTGCAGCGTCGAACAGGGGGGCGAGCCGGTCCATCGGGCTGAACCGCCACTCCTCCTCGCGCCCCGTCGGGACCGGGAAGTCGGCGGGGTCGAAGGACGTCAGGCGTGCGGCGCGGGACGCCTCCGGCACCAGGCCGTGGCTGTGCGCGCCGTCCGCGACGGCTCGGGAGTGGTCGGTCGGCAGGCTCGTGCTGAGCTCGGTGGTCATCTGCTGCTCGTGATCTCTCTCGTCGGTCGGGCCGAGGCGGGCGGGCGTCAGCCCACCGAGCCTTCCATCTGGAGCTCGATGAGGCGGTTGAGCTCGAGGGCGTACTCCATCGGCAGCTCGCGCGCGATCGGCTCGACGAAACCGCGCACGATCATCGCCATCGCCTCGGTCTCGGGCATGCCGCGGGACATCAGGTAGAAGAGCTGGTCCTCGCTGACCTTCGAGACCGTCGCCTCGTGGCCCATGGACACGTCGTCCTCGCGCACGTCCACGTAGGGATACGTGTCCGAGCGAGAGATCTGGTCCACCAGGAGGGCGTCGCACAGCACGTTCGAGGCCGAGTGCTCGGCACCCTCGAGGACCTGGACCAGTCCGCGGTACGAGGTCCGGCCCCCGCCACGCGCGACCGACTTGGAGATGATCGAGCTCGAGGTGTGCGGCGCGGCGTGCACCATCTTCGCGCCGGCGTCCTGGTGCTGACCCTCGCCGGAGAACGCGATCGACAGGGTCTCGCCCTTGGCGTGCTCGCCCATGAGGTAGATCGCCGGGTACTTCATGGTGACCTTCGAGCCGATGTTCCCGTCGACCCACTCCATCGTCGCGCCCTCGGCGGCCGTGGCCCGCTTGGTGACCAGGTTGTACACGTTGGTCGACCAGTTCTGGATGGTGGTGTACCGGACGCGGGCGTTCTTCTTGACGATGATCTCCACGACCGCCGAGTGCAGCGAGTCACTCGAGTAGATGGGCGCGGTGCAGCCCTCCACGTAGTGCACGTAGGAGCCCTCGTCGGCGATGATCAGCGTCCGCTCGAACTGGCCCATGTTCTCGGTGTTGATCCGGAAGTAGGCCTGCAGCGGGATGTCGACGTGCACACCTGGCGGAACGTAGATGAAGGAGCCACCCGACCACACGGAGGTGTTCAGGGCGGCGAACTTGTTGTCGCCCGGCGGGATGACGGTGCCGAAGTACTCCCGGAACAGCTCGGGGTGCTCGCGCAGACCGGTGTCGGTGTCCAGGAAGATGACGCCCTGCTCCTCCAGGTCCTCGCGGATCTGGTGGTAGACGACCTCGGACTCGTACTGGGCCGCGACTCCGGCGACCAGACGCTGCTTCTCCGCCTCGGGGATGCCGAGCTTGTCGTACGTGCGCTTGATGTCCTCGGGCAGGTCGTCCCAGGTGGCGGCCTGCTTCTCGGTCGAGCGCACGAAGTACTTGATCGTGTCGAAGTCGATCCCGGACAGGTCCGCACCCCAGTGCGGCATGGGCTTCTTCTCGAACAGCCGGAGGGACTTCAGACGCGTCTTGAGCATCCACTCCGGCTCGTTCTTCATCGCCGAGATGTGTCGCACGACCTCCTCGTCCAGTCCGCGCCGCGCCGAGGCGCCCGCGGTGTCGGAGTCGTGCCACCCGTACTCGTACGCGCCGATGGACGCGATGATCTCCTGGTCGGAGGCGGGCTGGGCGGTGGTCACCGGCTCGGTCGGTGCGCTCATCGGTCTCCCTCCACGGCCGCCGTGCGGCGACCTGTCGGTCGGTGGGCAGTCGCGGATCCGCCGCGACTGGGCGATGTCCCGACGCCGAGGGCGGCGACCGGGACGTGGGTGGTGCACACGTGCCCGCCGGAGGCGAGCGTGGACAGCCGCTGGACGTGCACTCCCAGCAGCCGGGACAGGGCACGGGTCTCGGCCTCGCACAGCGCGGGGTACCGGGCGGCGACGTCGCGCACCGGGCAGTGCCCCTGGCACAGCTGCACGGCCATCCCGCCGGGAACCGACCGCACGGAGGCGGCGTAGCCCTCGGTCGACAGCGCCGACGCGAGCCGCTCGGTGCGGTCGCGCAGGCCCGGTGCGCCGTCCACGGCGGGCTCCAGGGACGCCTCCAGGTCCGCGGCGCGGCGCTCGGCGAACTCCTCGACCGCCTGCTCGCCGGCGACCTGGGCGAGATAGCCCAGGGCCTGCTCGGCCAGCTCGGCATAGGTGCAGTCCAGCGCTGCCTGCGCGGAGAGCGTCGCGACGTAGCGGCGGGCCGGACGCCCGCGACCCTGCGAGCCGGCGGGCCGGCCTGAGTGCACCGCGACCTGGCCGGCGTCCTCGAGGGCCGCGATGTGACGCCGGACGCCGGCCGGGGTCAGGTCGAGGTCGTGCGCCAGCTCGAGCACGGAGACGGGACCTGCCTCGACCACGAGGTGCAGGATTCGCGCGCGGGTCGAGCTGTCGATCTCGGGCGTATCCATGTCACCTCCGTCCGGCGGGCAGACCCCGTTCGCTAATTCGACAACATCTTCGTTGCTGAAATCCTTCCCCGCAACGAAGGGCACCCTCACCACGGGGTCTCGCGCCTCGCGGACTCGCGGACTCGCGCCGGGCGCCTAGACTCTCGGCCCGTGAGCCTGGTCGCCTCGAAGCTGGTGGTGCGCTACGGGCGGCACGAGGCGCTCGCCGGCGTGAACCTGACCGCACCCACGGGACGGCTCACCGCCCTGCTCGGCCCGAACGGCGCGGGCAAGACCACCTTGGTGGAGTGCACCGTCGGCCTTCGGCAGCCCACCTCCGGAACCCTGGAGGTCCTCGGTCGCGCGCCGACGGACCGGGCGCTGCGCACCCGGGTCGGGGTCATGCTCCAGGACGGTGGTCTCCCCCTGGCCGCCCCGGCCGGCTACGTGCTCCGCCACGTCGCGGCCATGCACGCCAACCCGCGCGATCTGCGCGAGCTCTCCGACCGCCTCGGGCTCGGCCCCCTGTGGCGCCGCCCGGTGCGCCGGCTCTCCGGCGGTGAGCGACAGCGCTTCGCCCTGGCGACGGCACTGGTCGGGCGCCCGGAGCTCGTCCTGCTGGACGAGCCCACCGCAGGGCTCGACCCGCAGGCGCGGCTCGCCGTGCACGACCTCGTGCGCGAGCTGCGCGCCGACGGGGCCACCATCCTGCTGACCACGCATCTCACGCACGAGGCCGCCGAGCTCGCCGATCACGTCGTGGTGCTCGACGCCGGACGCGTCCGAGCCTCGGGCACCCCCCAGGAGCTCGTCGGGACCGACCGCGGGCTTCGGATCCTGCTCGACACCGACCCGACACCGTTCCGCGCGGAGCTCGAGACGCTGCTGCGGGTGCCGGTGGTCGCCTCGCCGCGCCTGCTCGAGGTGCAGGGAACCCCGACCCCTGCCGTGCTCCACCAGGTCACGGGCTGGGCCAGGGACCGCGACGTCCGGATCCTCGAGCTCGCGGCCGGGCACCGTAGCCTCGAAGACGTGGTGCTCGCCCTGACCGGACGGGAGCTGCGATGACCGCCGGCCAACGCAACGCGCCCGCACCCGCGTGGCGACGCGTGGGTGCCCAGGCATGGTTCGAGGTGCGCGCCGTGCTGCGCAACGGCGAACAGCTGCTGATCACGCTCGTGCTCCCGGTCCTCGTCCTGATCCTCCTCGGCCGGACCACCGCACTCGGCCTCGGAGACGACCTGGCGGTCGTGGCTCCCGGGGTGCTCGCGCTGGCGGTGATGTCCACCGGGCTGACGTCTCAGGCCATCGCAACCGCGTTCGATCGACGAGCAGGTGTGCTGCGCTTGCTCGCCACGACGCCGCTGGGGCGCAACGGGCTCGTCGCGGGCAAGGTTGTCGCAGTGCTGGTCGTCGAGGCCGGGCAGGTGGTGGTGCTCGGCGGGGTGGCGATGCTGCTCGGCTGGCGCCCGTCCGGCATCCCCGGCGCCGTGCTCGCCCTGGCGCTGGGCACCTGGGCGTTCGTCGCGCTCGGGCTGCTGCTGGCCGGGACGATGCGCGCCGAGGCCGTCCTGGGAGCTGCCAACCTGCTCTGGGTGCTGCTCCTGGTCGGCGGTGGCGTGGTCGTCCCACCGAGCCGCCTGCCCGGACCGCTCACCGAGCTCGCTCCGCTGCTCCCGTCGGGGGCCCTGGGCGATGCCCTGCGGTCAACCCTCGCGGGCCACGGCCTCCCGCTGGCCCCGCTCGTGGTGCTGGTGCTCTGGGCGGCGGTGCTCACCAGCGGGGTCGCCCGCACCTTCCGCTGGTCGTGACGTAGGTTGGCCCCCGTGAACGCGCAGCACTCGATCCTCCACCCGTCGCCGACCTGGACCCGTCGTGTGCTGTGGGCGAACCTCGTGGGTCAGGTGACGATCGTCGTGACCGGCGGCGCCGTCCGTCTCACCGGATCGGGGCTCGGCTGCTCGACCTGGCCGGAGTGCGAGCCGGGTCAGTTCACGCCGATCCCGCACGCCGCCACATCGATCCACCCGTACATCGAGTTCGGGAACCGGACCATCACCGGGGTACTCGTCGTCCTCGCCGTCGCCGCACTGTGGGTGGTCTGGCGAGGCCCGCGGCGCAGCCGCGGGATGCGCGCACTCGCGACCGTGCCGCTCGTCGGCGTCCTCGCACAAGCGGTGATCGGTGGGCTGACGGTCCTGGTCAAGCTCAACCCCGCCCTGGTCGGCTCGCACTTCCTCATCTCGATGGTGCTGGTGTCCGCCTCCACCGCTCTGGCCCTGCGCGCCGGACGTCCCGACACCCCACCCCGGTGGGCGGTGGGGGGGCGCACGCGAGCCCTCGCCGTGGCGCTCGTGCCGCTGGCAGCGGCCGTGCTCGTGCTCGGCACGGTCGTCACCGGCGCCGGTCCGCACTCCGGGGATGCGACACGGCCCTCCCGCTACGCCCTCGACCCGGTCACCGTGGCCCGAGTGCACTCGCTCTCGGTCTGGGCCTACGTGGCCGTGCTCGTGACCCTCGCGCTCGTGCTGCGCCGCCTCCGCCGCCGGGGTGGCAGCGATCCGGCGCTGGGCGGGGCCCTGCGCCGCACCGGGGACCTGCTGGTGATCTCGGTGGTCCAGGGCGCGATCGGGTACCTGCAGTACCTCACGGGACTCCCCGGTGCCCTGGTCGGCCTGCACATGCTGGGGGCCTCGCTCATGGTGGTCGCCCAGACCGCCCAGCTCCTCGCGCTCCGCCCCCGGACGCCCGCGCCGAGCGGCGCACCCGACCGCCCCGGGGCCCCCGCCGCGGCCGCAGCCTGAGCGCTCCCTCAGCGCCGTCGCTTCACCGCGTACATCGCCGCGTCCGCGCGACGCAGCAACGTCGCGACGGTGTCGTGCGGGCCGACCAACGCGACCCCGGTGGAGAAGGCGATGGGGCTCACGTCGGCCAGGCCGGCGGCGACCTCCCGCGCCCCGTCGAGGTCAGTGTCCGGCAACAGGATGAGGAACTCGTCGCCACCGGCGCGACCGAGCAGGTCCTGCCCGCGCAGCCGGGCACGCCACGAGTCGACGGCCTCGACCAGGACGCGGTCGCCTTCCGCGTGGCCGTGCGTGTCGTTCACCTCCTTGAACCCGTCAAGGTCCACGAGGACGAGAACGGCCGGGGCGCCACGACGCCGGCTCCCGGCGATCGCCGAGGCGGCCATCGCCGCGAAGGCCGTCCGCGTGAGCACCCCGGTGAGCGCGTCGACGGTGCCGTACCACCGCAGCACGGTCAGCACCCGGCCCACGAGGTACCCGGCGACCACCGAACCCGCCACGACCACCGACCACGGAATCCAGTGCCATCCGGCGCCGGAGAGCGCCAGGCCTACCGCCGAACCACCCGCCGTGACCCCGAGCGCGGCCGTGAGCCACGCGCCCTCGAACGCGTAGGCGGCGTAGAGCACGGGGTAGGTGAACGCACTCATCGTCAGGATCGCGCCGGTCAGGGTAGCGGCACCGGCGAGCATCCAGACGTCCACCCCGACCGCGAGCATCACGACGCCCCACAACGCGGCCGTCGAGCGTCGCCCGAGAGCTGCCGCAACGGCCAGGAGCGCGAGCGCGGCGACGACGACGGGCAGCCGGTCGGTCCGGGAACCGGTCGTCAGCGGGGTGACGGCGAGCGTCGCCACGACCGCAGCGGACGCGGTCAGGAGCCCCGACAACGCCCAGCCGCGGGTCTCGGCGCGCAGCAGAGCCCCCGTGACGACGCCTGGCGGATGCACGCCGTCATGGTAGGACGACGAGGCGGGCGCAAGATCATCCGTCCACAGCGCCCGGCCGGCTCAGGGCTCGACCGGATCCAGCCCCTGCCACCCGTCCGCCGAGGCCATGGCCACCGCCAGGATTCCCGCGACGGCGGCCGGGTTGCGGACCCGGCGTTCCCGCACCGCCGTGACCGCCTCCGCCAGGGGGACCCAGATCGGCTCGATGCCCAGCTCCTCGGCGCGGCGCTCGTGACGCTCGCCGTCGGGAACGCGGCGCAGGTCGCGCGCCAGGAAGACCTCCACCTGCTCGTCGGAGCATCCCGGACTGGCGTAGAAGTCGACCAGGCGCCACCAGCGCGCGGCACTCAGATCGGTCTCCTCGGCCAGCTCGCGCGCCGCCGTGCGGACGGCGGGCTCACCCGGCTCGTCGCGAAGCCCGGCGGGCAGCTCCCACAGCTCGCCGCGCACCGGATGGCGGTACTGACGAATGAGGAGCACCCGCTCGTCCTCGTCGAGGACGAGCACCGCGACCGATCCGGGATGTGTGAGGTACTCCCGCGAGACCCGACCGCCCGGACCGAGGTCGACGACGTCCTGGTCCAACCCGAACTTGTGACCCGAACCCAGCGTCCGCGACTCGAGGACGGGGTAGCGCGCGGCACGGTCGGCCAGCGGCGACGTCACGCTTCGGCCTGCCGTGCCAACGCCGCCGCGATCAGGCCGGCGAACAGCGGGTGCGCCCGCGTCGGACGGCTCTGGAACTCGGGGTGCGCCTGCGTGCCGACGTAGTACGGGTGGACGTCCGGCGGCAGCTCCACGAACTCCACGAGCGAGGAGTCCGGCGACACGCCGGACACCACCAGGCCGGCCTCCTCGAGCTGCGCCCGGTAGGCGTTGTTGACCTCGTACCGGTGCCGGTGGCGCTCACTGACCCGCTCGGTGCCGTACGTCTTGGCCGTCACCGAGCCGGGCGTCAGCACGGCCTCGTACGACCCGAGCCGCATCGTCCCGCCCATGTCGCCCGCGCCGTCGACGATGGCGCGCTGCTCGGCCATGGTCGCGATCACGGGGTGCTCCGGGTCGGTGTCGAACTCCGACGAGGACGCTCCCGCCAGCCCCAGCACCGAGCGCGCGTACTCCATCACCATGACCTGCAGGCCCAGGCACAGGCCCAGGGTGGGCACCTGGTGGGTGCGCGCCCAGCGAGCCGCGCCGATCTTGCCCTCGATGCCTCGCACCCCGAAGCCGCCGGGGATGCACACGCCGTCCACGCCGGACAGGGCCCGGTCGGCACCCTCCGGGGTGGCGCACGTGTCGGACGGCACCCATCGCAGCTGGACCTTGGCGTCATTGGCGAAGCCTCCTGCACGCAGGGCTTCGGTGACCGACAGGTACGCGTCGGGCAGGTCGACGTACTTGCCGACCAGGGCGATGGTCACCTGGTGGCTGGGCCGGTGCACCGCGTCGGTCACCTTGTTCCACGCCGACCAGTCCACGTCCCGGAAGGGCAGGTCGAGGCGACGCACGACGTAGGCGTCCAGCCCCTCGCGGTGCAGCACCCGCGGGATGTCGTAGATGCTCGGCGCGTCGGCCGCGGTGACCACGGCCTCCTCCTCGACGTCGGTGAACAGCGCGATCTTGCGCTTCGTCGAGTCCGGGACCTCACGGTCGCAGCGCAGCACGAGCGCGTCCGGCTGGATACCGATCGAGCGCAACGCCGCGACCGAGTGCTGGGTGGGCTTGGTCTTCAGCTCGCCGCTCGGGCCGATGTACGGCACGAGCGACACGTGCAGGAAGAACACGTTGTCGCGGCCCACGGCGTGGCGCACCTGGCGGGCCGCCTCGAGGAACGGCTGGGACTCGATGTCCCCGACGGTCCCGCCGATCTCGGTGATGATCACGTCCACGTCCGGGCCTGCCTGGGCGCGCATCCGGGTCATGATCTCGTCGGTGATGTGCGGGATGACCTGCACGGTGTCGCCCAGGTACTCCCCGCGCCGTTCCTTGGCGATCACGGAGGAGTAGATCTGCCCGGTCGTCACGTTCGCCTGCGCGGTCAGCGGCACGTCGAGGAACCGCTCGTAGTGACCGATGTCCAGGTCCGTCTCGGCACCGTCGTCGGTGACGAAGACCTCGCCGTGCTGGAACGGGTTCATCGTCCCGGGGTCGACGTTGAGGTAGGGGTCCAGCTTCTGCATCGTGACCCGTAGGCCACGGGATCGCAGGAGCCGCCCGAGGCTCGAGGCCGTGAGCCCCTTGCCGAGCGAGGAGGCGACGCCCCCCGTGACGAAGATGTGCCGCGTCGTGAACTCCGACCGGCCGAAAGTCGCGCGTTCTGCCACGGGCTTCCACCCTACCGGACGACGGACGGTGCCCCGGTGCCGGGGGTCCGCTCTCCCGGCGTGTCGGGATCAGCCGCGCACGGATCGCAGCCCGGCGAGCGCGCCGCGATCGGCGAGGAGCACGCCGACGGCGAGCACACCGACGGCGACCAGGCCGCCCGCGATCGCCGCGAGCACCCCCGGCAGGACTCCCCCTGCCCCCAGCACGTGTGCTGCCACGACGCGCCCGAGCCACGCGCCGAGCGCGCCGCCCGCGAGCGAGACCCCGGCGGTGCGTGCCAGGCCGACGAGCGCCTCCGCGCCGGCCGCGCGACGCAGCGCGGCCACGGCGACCAGGGCACCGAGCGTCATCCCGGCGGTGGTCGCGGCACCGACCACGCTCAGCGTCCGCGCCTGATCCTGCACAGCCCCGACCAGCACGGCGGCTGACAGCAGCGCGAGCAGGCCGACCGCCGCCCATCCCGAACCCACGGCGATCCCGGCGGACCGCCCCCGGTGCAGCGCGTACAGCGTGCGTGAGAGGTGGAACGACACCGCGAAGCCGATCAGGCCGGGCGCCATCCAGGCCAGCCCGGCGCCGGCGCCCTGGACGGGACCGTCGGCGATCGCGGCGTACACGGACTCCACAGCGGGAGCGGCGGCCACCAGGACGGCGGCACCGGCCACCGAGACGAGGGCGACGCCGCGGGTCGTGCCGGACGCCAGTCGCGCGAAGCCCGGGCCGTCGTCGGCCGCGACGCGCTCCGCGAGCCTCGGGAATGCCGCCGTGATCAGCGGGAAGGCGAGCACGGCGTAGGGCAGGAGATACACCTGCTGGAGGAACTGCCAGATGAGGAACGTCCCGGACCCACCCCACCGGTTGGAGACCAGCACGGTGACCAGCACGGTGAGCTGCTGGGCCACCACAGCCCCGAGGCCCGCGAGCATCAGCACCCTGGCCCTCGCCCCGACGCCCCCGAACCGGAGGGTGGGGCGGACGCGCAGGCCGGTGCGCCAGGCCGGAACCACGACGCATGCCGCCAGCGCCGCGACACCTGCGGTGGTGCCCCACGCCAGCAGGTCGAGCGCGGAGGACGCCACCGCCGCCGGATCGTCCTTGGGTCCGGGCACCATGTGCCCGAAGACCACGAGGACGCCGATCACGACCAGGTTGTTCACCAGGGGCGCCAGGGCCGGCCAGGCGAAGCGACGGTGCGCCTGGAGCACGCCGAACAGCACCACGGCGATGCCGTAGAGCGGCACCTGGACCGCGAAGACCCGCAGGAACGATGCGGCCACCAGGATGGAGTCGCGCTCACCCCCCACGAGGAAGGCGGCCAAGGGCCGGGCCAGGAGAGCCATGAGACCACCGAGCGGCACCAGGACCACGAGCGTCCAGCCCAGCAGCGCGGAGGTGATGTGGTCGACGTCGCGCCGAATCCCCTGGGCGAGCGGCGCCGCGAGCAGGGGCACGACGGCGCCAGCGAGCGCACCCCCCGCGGCCACCTCGAACAGCACGTTCGGCACGACGTTGGCCGAGGTGTAGGCCGAGCCGAGCTCGTTGGGTCCCACCGCGGCCGCGAGCACGAGCGATCGCGCGAAGCCCGTGAGACGACTCGCCACGGTGACCACCGCGATCAGGACGGCGGCGCCGGCAAGCCCGCCCGCGGCGACCCTGGGCGCCGTCACGCGCGCCGACCCCAGGCGTCCAGCTCCCGCAGCCCGGAGGTGCGCGCGATCACGTCGGAGAAGCTGATCCGCTCGCTGGCCAGGGTGAGGCCGACGGCACCGGCCAGGAGGCCCACGCGACCGACGCGACCGGTCCCCGCCAGGGCGGCCACGCCCAGCACGGCGCCCAGGGCGTTCGCGCCGCCGTCGCCGAGCATGTCCCGTTCTGCGAGGTCCGCGGGCAACGCGGCCGACGCGGCGCCCAGGACGACGGCGCCCGCCGGGCCTCCCTCCCCCGGCAGCGTCGCGAGCGATGCCAGCCAGACCGCCTTGAGGGCACGCCCCGGACGCAGGTCGAGCAGGTTCACCAGGTTCGCCGTGACCGCCACGAGTGCGCCACCGGTCAGCACGTCGCCGAGCCACACCGCGCGCGAGCCGGTGGGGCGGCCGACGGCGAGCGCGGCCGCCACGGTGCTGACCGCTCCGATGCCGAGCAGCTTCAGGCCGCCGGTCGTCAGCTCACCGTGCGCGAGCGCACCCAGGTGACCGCGCAGTCCCTTGCGGGCGCGCCCGGAGTCCTCGGCGAGGTCGTCCACGAGGCCGAAGGCCAACCCTCCGGCCCCGGCGATAGCGGCGGCACCGCGCCACGGCGCGGGCAGCGCAGCCGTCCCGGCCAGCACCCCGAGCCCCACCGCCGGACCCTCGAGCAGGCTGATGGGCGCGCCGCGGTGGTTCGTCCTCGTCCACCGCGGCGTGCCGCCCCACGCGGCCTCCAGACCGGCGCGGACCCCGGCGCTGGCCACGCAAGCGAGGACCGCAGCCGGGGCTACGCGTGGCCGCCCCATCAGCCCTGCCCGGTGGACGCCGCGCTCTCCGTCGGGCTCGGGGAGGGCTCGGCCGGGGGCTGGGCAGCCACGCGCTCGATCGGCGGGAGCGCCGTGCGGTCCGGCATGGCCGCGGTGGCCTGCGGGCCTGCACCGTACTGGCCGACGACGCCCGCGATCCGGTCGGCCAGGCCGAGCGGCACGGCGAGCAGACCCTGGGGGGTGCGCACCCCGTCCACGGTCGTCAGGAGCTTCGACAGCGCGTCATCAGTGCGGATGGTGCGTACCAGGCTGTCGTCGGCGACCTCGCCCGTCACGACCACCGCTCCCGCGGATCGGCGCTGGACGGCCTGGGAGATCGCCGCCCAGGCATCCAGCCGGGCCTTGCGCGAGGCGCTGTCGGTCGGCGAGGCGGTCTCGGTCGGCGTAGGCCGCGGCGAGGCCGAGCCGCTCGGGGTCGCGGTGGGCGCCAACGTGGGGACGGCCTCGTCGACCGGCGTGATCGGCCCGGCGAGCACGACGACGGCATCTGCCGGCTGGGTCACGGGGCTCGTGACGGTGACCAGCCCCGAGTCGCCGGTGAGCAGGTCGAGCAGCACGCCGGCGTTCTCCGACAGGGCGTTCGGATCGGTGGGCGACGTGCTGCTCAGCCCCTGGGCGAGCGCCTCGGCGAGCTCGACGTCCGCGCCGGCATCCTGGGCGGGCGCCGGGTCGAGGTAGGTGATCATCGTCCCGGCCAGCGACTGCCGGAACGCGGTCCGGGTCGGGTCCGTCCACGCTGCGGTGACGTCCGCGACGGCGGTCACGGCCCCGCCCGCCTGCTGGATAGCCGCGCCGACGGAGTCCACCACGGCGGAGTCCACCTCGCCGAGGGTGACGACGGCCACCCGGCGGCCCCCCAGGACCCCCTCCAGCACGCTCGGGGTGAGCGCCGAGATCGCGTCCCGCGAGTCCGCGAGGTTGCTGGACAGGTGGTCCGCCTCGGCACGCAGCTGGTCCTTCTCGGTGCGCAGCTGGTCGACCTGTCCGGTCAGCGTGTTGCCGATGGACTCCTTCAGCGGCCCGGCACCCAGGGCGATCCCGACGGCGAGCGCCAGGAACACCGAGATCAGCGAGACGAGGTGGTAGCGAAAGTCGATCATGCAGTGCTCTCCGGATCCACGACGGGGCTCAGCCCCCGCCTCCGAACAGGGTGCCGAGCGATGACCAGAAGTCGTCGAACGAGGCACCGACGAGGCCGAACATCGTCTGTCCGGCGGTGGTCGAGGCCAGCGCGACCCCGAGCGCGAGCAGGCCGGCGACCACCAGCCATGCCAGCTGCCAGCTCGAGATGCGCTGACGATACAGCCGTGAGACACCCTTGGCGTCGATCAGCTTGCCACCCACCCGCAGCCGGGTGAGGAAGGTGCTGGCCATGCCCGCGCGTCCCTTGTCCAGGAACTCCACGAGCGTGGCGTGCGTGCCCACCGCGACGATGAGCTCCGCGCCCTTGTCGTCCGCGAGCAGCATCGCGACGTCCTCGCTGGTGCCGGTGGCCGGGAACACGACAGGGTCGATACCCAGCTTCTCGACGCGCTCGACCCCCGGAGCCCGCCCGTCCCGGTACGCGTGCACGACGACCTCCGCCCCGCACGTCAGAGCACGGTCGGACACCGAGTCCATGTCCCCGACGATCATGTCCGGGGTCCACCCGGCTTCGAGGATCGCGTCCGCGCCACCGTCGACACCGATGAGCACCGGGCGGTACTCCTTGATGTACGGCCGCAGGACCACCAGGTCCTCCTTGTAGTGGTAGCCGCGGACCACGATGAGCACCTGGCGGCCGTCGATCGCGGTGTGCACCTCCGGCACACCCACCCCGTCGAGCAACAGCTCACGTTCGCGCCGCAGGTAGTCCATCGTGTTGGCGGCGAAGGACTCCAGCTGCACGGCGAGGCCGGCCCGGGCCTCCTCCATCGCCGCGGCCACGGACTCGGTGTCCTGCACCACGCCCTCGGCGACCAGGGTGTCGCCGTCGTAGACGGCACCGTCGACGACCCGCACGGTCCGACCCTCGACGAGCGTCAGCACGTCCGGGCCGAGGTCGTCGACGAGAGTGATCCCGGCCTCGACCAGGATCCCGGGACCGAGGTTGGGATAACGACCCGACGTCGACCGCTGGGCATTGAGCACCGCCAACGGCCGACAGGCGACCAGGGCCTCAGCGGAGACGCGGTCGATGTCCAGGTGGTCGATGACGGCGATCTCACCAGGGCGCAGTCGCTTGGTGAGGTTCTTGGTGCGCGGATCCACCCGGACGGCTCCGGCCGTGCCGGAGGTCTCGGGTGCGGGACCGTGCGCTCTCAGACGTCGTCTCATTGCCCGTCATCGTCCCACGACAGAGCGCTGAAGGAGCTCAGCGGCGTGCTCGAGAGCCGTGGAGGAGGCCGTCCCGGACAGCATCCGCGCCAGCTCGGCCACCCTGTCCTGGCCCGTCACGGCGTGCACGTCCGAGGCGGTGACGACCTCCCCGGTCGGCTTGGTCACCACGACGTGGTGGTCCGCGTACGCCGCGACCTGGGCGAGGTGGGTGACCACCACGACCTGGGCGTGCTGCGCCAGCTCGGCGAGCCGACGGCCGACCTCCACGGCCGCCCGTCCACCCACTCCCGCGTCGACCTCGTCGAACACGAAGGTGGCCGGTCGGTCGAGATCCTCCGCCGTCGCCAGGGCGACCTCGATGGCCAGCATGACTCGGGAGAGCTCGCCGCCCGACGCGCCCTGCCCCAGGGGGCGGGCTGGCGCGCCCGGGTGGCCGGCGAGCAGCATCTCGACGTCCTCGCCCCCCCATGGCCCGAGCTCGTCGAGCGGGTGCAGGAGCACCGTGAAGGACGCGTCGGCCATCGCGAGCCCGGCGAGCTCAGCCGTGACGGCCGCGGAGAGCTGCTCCGCGGCGGCGGTCCTGTCCTCGGTCAGCCGTCGCGCCGCCTCGCTCAGCGCGGCGTCGAGACGCGACAGCGCGGCCAGGAGCTCGGCACGCCTGTCGTCCCCGCCGTCCAGCTCGACCAGCCGTGGGCCGGCGTCGCTCGCCCAGGCCAGCACGTCGGCGACCGTGCCGCCGTGCGCCCTGGCGAGCGCGGACAGCTCCGCGCGGCGCGACTGGACCAGGTCCAGCCGTCCGGGGTCCGCCTCCAGGCTGTCGGCGTACCCGGCGATGTCCGCCGCGACGTCCGCGGCGAGGTAGCCCACCTCGGCCACGCGCTCGGCGAGTCGGCGCAGCTGCTCGTCGTGCACAGCGACCTGGTCCAGGGCGCGCCGCGCCGACTCGACGAGCGCGATCGCCGACGCACCGCCGGGTTCGTCGCCGACCTCGTCCAGGGCGCCGTGGGCCAGCGCCGCGGCAGCCCGAAGGTCCTCCAGGTGCCCGAGCCGTTCGGCCTCGGCCGCCAGCTCGAGGTCCTCGTCCGGCTGCGGATCGACCCGCTCCACCTCGGCCAGTCCCAGTCGGAGCAGCTCGGCCTCCCTGGCGCGCTCCACCGCGGTGGCCTCGAGCGCGGCGAGCTCGGCGCCCGTCGCCTGACGCTGGGCCCACAGCTCGCGGTACCGGGCCACGGCACCGGCGTGGTCCGCCCCGGCGAACGCGTCGAGCGCACCGCGCTGGTGCCGTGGTGAGCGAAGCCTGGCCTGGTCGGCCTGGCCGTGCACGGTGACCAACGCGTCGGCGAGCTCGGTGAGCACCGTCACGGGAACACCGCGCCCGCCCAGGTAGGCGCGGGAGCGGCCGGCAGCGGCGACAGTGCGTGCGGCCACCAGACCGCCGTCCTCGTCGAGCTCGGCGCCCGCGTCGCGCGCTCGATCGGCCACGGACGAGTGCGGATCCACCAGGAACCGCCCCTCGGCCTGGGCGCGTTCGGCGCCCACGCGCACGGCGCCGCTGTCCGCGCGTCCGCCCAGGATGAGGGACAGGCCGGTGAGGACCATCGTCTTGCCGGCACCGGTCTCGCCCGTGATCGCCGTCAGCCCTGGGGCCAGCGACACCTCGGCCTGCTCGATGACGCCGAGATCGGCGATCCGGAGCTCCTCGATCACGTCACGGACCCCGGCTCGTCCGACCAGCCCTTCCAGCCGGCCACGGGCAGGGAGAACCGGGAGACCAACCGGTCGGTGAAGGGTGCGGGGCTGAGCCGGGCCAGAAGCACGGGCTCCGGACCGCGCCGCACCTCGACCCTGCTGCCGACGGGCAGGTCCGTCCGGCGCTGACCGTCGCAGCACATCAAGCCCGAGCTGGTGGACCGCCGCACGATCTCCACGGCGAGCACCGAGCGCGGGCCCACCACGAGCGGCCGCGCGAACAGTGCGTGCGCGGAGATCGGCACCAGGACCATCGCGTCGAGGTCCGGCCACACCACCGGACCGCCGGCGGAGAAC
This sequence comes from Actinotalea lenta, assembly GCF_030586465.1. Taxonomy (GTDB): domain Bacteria; phylum Actinomycetota; class Actinomycetes; order Actinomycetales; family Cellulomonadaceae; genus Actinotalea; species Actinotalea lenta. The sequence goes on along the minus strand of NZ_JAUQYP010000001.1, from coordinate 2,047,553 downwards.
GCGTGTGCGGTGGAGCCGGTGGAGGTGGACATCACGATCCCGTCGCACCCGAAGGACGACAACGGCCGGCCGTCTACCTCCACGACGACGGCGACCATCCGTGTCCGGTCGGACTTCTCGACGGCGACCTCGTTGAGCGCCCAGTCCGTCACGGGCGGCGCCCCCGGGCGGTGCACGGTGATCTCGATCGTGCCGCGCTCCTCGACGGTGTAGTCGCGCTCTGCGATTCGCCGCACGACCTCGTCGACCTGCTCGCGCCCCGTCTCGGCGAGGAAGCCGACATGCCCGAAGTTCACGCCCAGCAACGGCGCGCCGGTGCCACGGGCGAGCTCAGCGGCCCGCAGGATCGTCCCGTCGCCGCCCAGCACCAGGACCGCCTCGAGCTCGGTGCCGTACTCGAAGTCGTCCTCCATCACGGCCCGCATCCCGACCTCGGACAGGGTCCGTGCCGCGATCTCGGTCGCGGCCGCCGCGTCCGGGTGGCGCAGGTGCGCCACGACGAGAACCGTCCTGGTCATGCGAGCCTCCTCGGAGTGCTGCGTCGGTCGCGTCCCACGAGAGCCGGGCGCCCCGCCACAGCCTCGGCCACGGCGTGGTCGAGTGCGGCCTCTGACGCCCCGGCAGCCCGGTCGGTCAGGCGGCAGAACACCTCGCGGTTCCCGGAGGGTCCCGCCAACCGGGACGGTACGAGGGCTGTCACCTCGAAGGGCTCCGGCACGGCCCGGGCCACGCCGAGCACCGCCTCGGCGCGGAGGGCGTCGTCGCTCACCACACCATCCGCCCCGAGTCGCTCCCTACCGACCTCGAACTGCGGCTTGACCAGCACGAGCATCTCCCCGCCCCGCGCCGTGACCGCGGCGAGCGCCGGCAGGACGAGGCGCAGCGAGATGAACGAGAGGTCGGCCACCACCAGCGCGGGGGTCGCGTCGAGGTCCTCGGCGCGCAGATCGCGCACGTTCACTCCCTCGCGCACGGTGACCCGGGGGTCGTCCGCGACGTCCGGGGACAGCTGCCCGTGGCCGACGTCCACCGCGGCGACGTGCGCCGCCCCCTCGGCCAGCAGGACCTGGGTGAAACCCCCGGTCGACGCTCCCGCGTCCAGGCACCACGCCCCTGCCACCGGCAGCGGCTCTCCGAGCGCGGTGAGGTCGGCCAGCGCGCCGGCGAGCTTCTCGCCGCCGCGCGACACCCACGACCGGTCCTGGTCGACGCTCAGCGGCTCATGGGCACCTACGGGGTGTGCGGGTTTGCGCACCGGCCGTCCGGCCACCCGCACGTGGCCACCCGCGACGAGCTCCGCTGCCCGGCGCCGCGAGCGAGCCAGGCCCCGCCGGACCAGCTCGGTGTCGAGGCGCGTCACGCGTCCTTCTCGCTCAACCGTCGGGTCAGCACTTCGTGCACCGCCTCGAAGACGTCGACCCGCTCAGGGAGCGGGGCACGGTCAGCCTCTGCGACGAGGTCCGCGACCTCCGGCAGCAGCCCGTGCCCGGGCGCCACGTCTGCGTCCGCCGTCCGCTCGGCGAGCCCCTCGTCCTCCACGCGCCCCTCCCAGGTCGTGCCGGTCCCACGCTACCCGTCGAGCCCCACGTTCAACCCGCCCGAGGGCCCAGGGCGCCCACGCTGTCCGGATCGAGCGTCTCACCATGATCGCTGGCATCCCAGGCGGCCGCGCACGCTGCCCGAACCCGGTCCACCTCGTCCCGCCGCTCGCCCGGCGACGACCCCGATCGTTCGTCGAGCTCGAGCCGCGCGCCGACCACCCGGGCCGCGGCACCCCCGCACACCCACCAGCCTGCGTCCTCGTGTGGCGCGACGTGAGGGACGAGCAGGCTCCGCAGGTCGGCCCCGAGGTAGGACGGGCGCTCCGCCGGCCGAGCCAGGACCGCATCACGGGCAGTGCTCACCCCGGTGAGCACGTGCAGGCCCGCCCAGCCGGCCGCTCGAGCTCCCGCGAGGTCGGTGTCCAGGCGGTCGCCGACGACCAAGGGGTTGCTGGCTCCTCGACGCCTGGCCGCCAGCTGGTACAGGGTCGGTTCGGGCTTTCCCGCGCTGACCGGCTCCACACCTGTGGCGGTCTGCACGGCACTGACGAGAGCGCCGTTCCCGGGCGCGAACCCGCGCTCCGTGGGAAGCGTGCGATCGAGGTTGCTCGCCACGAACCACGCCCCCGCCTCGACGGCGTAGGCCGCCTCCGCCAGCTGACGCCAACCCACGTCGGCGGAGTAGCCCTGCACGACAGCGGCCGGCAACTCCTCGGCGGAGTCGACCACCACGAGGCCCACCGCGCCCACCGCGGTACGCAGACCGGGCCCTCCGACGACCAGGACCCGCGAACCCGGGTCGAGCCGCTCAGCCAGCAGTGTGGCGGCTGCCTGCGCCGCCGTCATGACGTCCCGTGGGCTGCAGGGGATCTCCAGCTCCGTCAGCTGGTGCGCCACCGATTCGGGCTCGCGCGACGCGTTGTTCGTGACGAACACCACGTCCATGCCGGCCAGACGTGCATCGCTCAGCCCCTCGGCCGCGTGCGGGATGGGCTTCCTGCCCCGGTACGCCACGCCGTCGAGGTCCACCAGAGCGAGGTCGTAGCGCTCCGCGAGCGGGACCTCACAGCTCAGAAGTCCGGGCCCCACCGGCATCACCGCCCTCCGACCCGTCCCGACGCGCCCGTGTCACGTCAGCCCCATCGGAGTCGTCCTCGACGTCGAAGACCACGAGCTCCTCCTCGGCCGCGGGAAGGGAAGCTCGCAGGACCTGCGCCTCCGCGCCGCGTCCCGCCGCCTCCAAGGCATCCGCGCGCACGCCGAGGAGTCGCTCGCGCGCCTCGGGCGTCGTCGGCGTCACCGAGTCGAGCGCTACGAGCGCGCCTTCCGGTTCCCCGAGGTCGAGCCGCGCGCCGGCGACGACCAAGGCCAGCTCCAGGACCGCCTCCGGCTCGAGCGAGGCGACCTCGGGGTCGCGTCCGAGGGCGATCGCGCGATCCGGACGCCCGAGTCCTCGCTCACAGTCCGCCATCACCGGCAGGTGCTCGCTCGACCCGTTCAGCCGCCGCACCGTCCGCAGTTCTCGTAACGCCTCTGCATACCGGCCCGTGTGGTAGGCCGCCAAGCCGGCCGCTTCACGAACCACGTCCACCCGACCGGCGCGCCGGACCGCCGCCTGCGCGTGCTGATAGGCGAGCTCCGGATCGCTGTCCAGCAGCCTCCCCGCCATCACCAGATGCCGTGCCACGCCGTCCGCGTTCTCCCGCGACAACGTTCGCAGCCGACTCCGGGCAGCACGATCCAAGTCCTGGGGCACGACGTCGTCCGGGATCATCGGGGCGCGCGGACTGTCCCGACGCGGACCCGGGTCGCGGGATCCACCCGCATCCTGCCCCCGAGGCGCGCCGTGGCCACTACCGCCCGCGCGCGCGGCAGATCCGCGCGCCGTCCGACCACCTCGGCGCTCTTGCCCTCCGCCGTCGCTCGACCGATGCTCGTGCGCAGCCACGTCCACTCACCTCTCCGTCGGCGGGTCATCGTCTCATGCTCGGCAGTGACGCCGCGCCCCGACATGGCTCGGTCCTCCATGCCCGGTTGCGACAACAGAAAGGGCCACCCGCGCACGGGTGGCCCTTTCTGAAAAAATGTTCGGCGGCGACCTACTCTCCCACACCGTCCCCAGTGCAGTACCATCGGCGCAGAAGGGCTTAGCTTCCGGGTTCGGAATGGAGCCGGGCGTTTCCCCTTCGCTATGACCGCCGAAACTCTATGGAGATGTCAATCGGTATCCGACCGTATCTCGGGAACCGCACAGTGGACGCGTAGCACAGTAAGTATGTGTCAAGTCATCGGCTTATTAGTACCGGTCAGCTTCATGTGTCTTTGGTCCACACTTCCACATCCGGCCTATCAACCCAGTGTTCTAGCTGGGAGCCTCTCGGGGTCAAGCCCCATGGAGACCTCATCTTGAAGCAGGCTTCCCGCTTAGATGCTTTCAGCGGTTATCCTTCCCGAACGTAGCCAACCAGCCGTGCTCCTGGCGGAACAACTGGCACACCAGAGGTTCGTCCGTCCCGGTCCTCTCGTACTAGGGACAGCCCTTCTCAAGTCTCCTGCGCGCGCAGCGGATAGGGACCGAACTGTCTCACGACGTTCTAAACCCAGCTCGCGTACCGCTTTAATGGGCGAACAGCCCAACCCTTGGGACCTACTCCAGCCCCAGGATGCGACGAGCCGACATCGAGGTGCCAAACCATGCCGTCGATATGGACTCTTGGGCAAGATCAGCCTGTTATCCCCGGGGTACCTTTTATCCGTTGAGCGACGGCGCTTCCACAAGCCACCGCCGGATCACTAGTTCCGACTTTCGTCCCTGCTCGACCTGTCAGTCTCACAGTCAAGCTCCCTTGTACACTTGCACTCGCCACCTGATTGCCAACCAGGCTGAGGGAACCTTTGAGCGCCTCCGTTACATTTTGGGAGGCAACCGCCCCAGTTAAACTACCCACCAGGCACTGTCCCTGATCCGGATCACGGACCGAGGTTAGATATCCAGAACGACCAGAGTGGTATTTCAACGTTGACTCCACCGACACTGGCGTGCCGGCTTCACAGTCTCCCACCTATCCTACACAAACCGTACCGAACACCAATACCAAGCTATAGTAAAGGTCCCGGGGTCTTTCCGTCCTGCTGCGCGTAACGAGCATCTTTACTCGTAATGCAATTTCGCCGAGTTCGCGGTTGAGACAGCGGAGAAGTCGTTACGCCATTCGTGCAGGTCGGAACTTACCCGACAAGGAATTTCGCTACCTTAGGATGGTTATAGTTACCACCGCCGTTTACTGGGGCTTAAATTCTGAGCTTCGCCCGTAAGGGCTAACCCGTCCTCTTAACCTTCCAGCACCGGGCAGGCGTCAGTCCGTATACATCGTCTTGCAACTTCGCACGGACCTGTGTTTTTAGTAAACAGTCGCTTCTCCCTGGTCTCTGCGGCCCTCAAACGCTCGGGCAGCAAGTGCCTTCACGCCTCAGGCCCCCCTTCTCCCGAAGTTACGGGGGCATTTTGCCGAGTTCCTTAACCACGATTCTCTCGATCGCCTTGGTATTCTCTACCTGACCACCTGAGTCGGTTTAGGGTACGGGCGGCTTGAACCTCGCGTCGAGGCTTTTCTAGGCAGCTTAGGATCATCCACTATCCGCATACGCGGTCCGCGTCAGCTCTCAGGCTCTATGAGGTGCGGATTTACCTACACCTCGCCCTACAGCCTTGCCCGTCGTCAACCATCGCGACGGTTGGACTACCTTCCTGCGTCACCCCTGTTAATACGCTTACCTACTACCGGTTCGGGTCGCGCGCTCCACTGCGACGTCCCCGAAGGGATCTACGCAGCTTTGGGCGCTTAGCATCACCGGATTCGGTATGGGCGGTTCTTCGCCGGTACGGGAATATCAACCCGTTGTCCATCGACTACGCCTGTCGGCCTCGCCTTAGGTCCCGACTTACCCAGGGCGGATTAGCCTGGCCCTGGAACCCTTGGTCATTCGGCGGACGGGTTTCTCACCCGTCTTTCGCTACTCATGCCTGCATTCTCACTCGTGTGGCGTCCACCGCTGGGTTACCCCGCGACTTCACTCGCCACACGACGCTCCCCTACCCATCCACACGCCTGGATCACGAAGACCTGGCTGATGTGTGAATGCCACAGCTTCGGCGGTGTGCTTGAGCCCCGCTACATTGTCGGCGCGGAATCACTTGACCAGTGAGCTATTACGCACTCTTTCAAGGGTGGCTGCTTCTAAGCCAACCTCCTGGTTGTCTGTGCAACTCCACATCCTTTTCCACTTAGCACACGCTTAGGGGCCTTAGCTGGTGGTCTGGGCTGTTTCCCTCTCGACTACGGAGCTTATCCCCCGCAGTCTCACTGCCACGTTCTCACTTGCCGGCATTCGGAGTTTGGCTGACGTCAGTAACCTTGTGGGGCCCATTGGCCATCCAGTAGCTCTACCTCCGGCAAGAAACACGTGACGCTGCACCTAAATGCATTTCGGGGAGAACCAGCTATCACGAAGTTTGATTGGCCTTTCACCCCTAACCACAGGTCATCCCCCCGGTTTTCAACCCAGGTGGGTGCGGTCCTCCACGCGGTCTTACCCGCGCTTCAACCTGCCCATGGCTAGATCACTTCGCTTCGGGTCTAGAGCACGCGACTGTATCGCCCTATTCGGACTCGCTTTCGCTACGGCTGCCCCTCACGGGTTAACCTCGCCACGTACCACTAACTCGCAGGCTCATTCTTCAAAAGGCACGCCGTCACCCCTGCTAAGGAGGCTCCGACGGGTTGTAGGCAAACGGTTTCAGGTACTATTTCACTCCCCTCCCGGGGTACTTTTCACCTTTCCCTCACGGTACTTGTCCGCTATCGGTCACTAGGGAGTATTTAGGCTTACAGAGTGGTCTCTGCAGATTCACACGGGATTTCTCGGGCCCCGTGCTACTTGGGATGACTCTCGGGAGGTCGTGTCATTTCGCCTACGGGGGTGGCACCCTCTGTGCCGGACCTTTCAATGTCCTTCGGCTATGACGCGACTTTCTGACTCCCTGGAAGTTCGGCAGAACTCCCCAAGAGGTCCCTCAACCCCGTCGATGCAACGCCTGCCGGCTATCACACATCAACGGTTTGGCCTCTTCCGCTTTCGCTCGCCACTACTCGCGGAATATCTCTTCCTGTGGGTACTGAGATGTTTCACTTCCCCACGTTCCCTCCACACGCCCTATATATTCAGGCGCGGGTAACTGGACATGACTCCAGCTGGGTTTCCCCATTCGGACATCCTCGGATCACGGTTCGCTTGCCAACTCCCCGAGGCTTATCGCAGGCTGCTACGTCCTTCTTCGGCTCCTAGTGCCAAGGCATCCACCGATTGCCCTTCAAAACTTGCCACAAAGACTTACTAAAAGATGCTCGCGTCCACTGTGCAGTTCTCAAGCTACGGGCGGTCCCGCCGACTCCCGGCGCCTACCTCGAAGACGAGGCGGTTCATCCGTTCGTGGCGGTCCGACGTGCCAGCCTCTGGCCGGCCTGAGGTGAGCTAGCGCCCGTTCCCTCAGGACCCAACAGCGTGCCGGCACCACGGGCATCGTCCAGGTTCCGCTCCCGAAGGAGGTACTGGGGACGCTGTCCCGTGATGCCACTGGTCGATGTTCCACCCATGAGCTACCCACCTCGAGACGATCGCTCGAGTAGTAGGCCCTGGACGCCCGAGGGCGCCAGAATGCTCCTTAGAAAGGAGGTGATCCAGCCGCACCTTCCGGTACGGCTACCTTGTTACGACTTAGTCCCAATCGCTGGTCCCACCTTCGACGGCTCCCTCCCAAGGGTTGGGCCACCGGCTTCGGGTGTTACCGACTTTCGTGACTTGACGGGCGGTGTGTACAAGGCCCGGGAACGTATTCACCGCAGCGTTGCTGATCTGCGATTACTAGCGACTCCGACTTCATGGGGTCGAGTTGCAGACCCCAATCCGAACTGAGACCGGCTTTTTGGGATTCGCTCCACCTTGCGGTATCGCAGCCCTTTGTACCGGCCATTGTAGCATGCGTGAAGCCCAAGACATAAGGGGCATGATGATTTGACGTCATCCCCACCTTCCTCCGAGTTGACCCCGGCAGTCTCCTATGAGTCCCCACCATGATGTGCTGGCAACATAGGACGAGGGTTGCGCTCGTTGCGGGACTTAACCCAACATCTCACGACACGAGCTGACGACAACCATGCACCACCTGTATACCGCCCGTAAGGACCCCATGTCTCCATGAGTTTTCGGTATATGTCAAGCCTTGGTAAGGTTCTTCGCGTTGCATCGAATTAATCCGCATGCTCCGCCGCTTGTGCGGGCCCCCGTCAATTCCTTTGAGTTTTAGCCTTGCGGCCGTACTCCCCAGGCGGGGCACTTAATGCGTTTGCTGCGGCACGGAACTCGTGGAATGAGCCCCACACCTAGTGCCCAACGTTTACGGCGTGGACTACCAGGGTATCTAATCCTGTTCGCTCCCCACGCTTTCGCTCCTCAGCGTCAGTTGCGGCCCAGAGACCTGCCTTCGCCATCGGTGTTCCTCCTGATATCTGCGCATTCCACCGCTACACCAGGAATTCCAGTCTCCCCTACCGCACTCTAGTCTGCCCGTACCCACTGCAGGCCCGAGGTTGAGCCTCGGGTTTTCACAGCAGACGCGACAGACCGCCTACGAGCTCTTTACGCCCAATAATTCCGGACAACGCTTGCGCCCTACGTATTACCGCGGCTGCTGGCACGTAGTTAGCCGGCGCTTCTTCTGCAGGTACCGTCACTTTCGCTTCTTCCCTGCTGAAAGAGGTTTACAACCCGAAGGCCGTCATCCCTCACGCGGCGTCGCTGCATCAGGCTTGCGCCCATTGTGCAATATTCCCCACTGCTGCCTCCCGTAGGAGTCTGGGCCGTGTCTCAGTCCCAGTGTGGCCGGTCGCCCTCTCAGGCCGGCTACCCGTCGTCGCCTTGGTGGGCCGTTACCCCACCAACTAGCTGATAGGCCGCGAGCCCATCCCCAACCGAAATTCTTTCCAGACGCAACAGATGCCTGTACGTCTCATATCCGGTATTAGCTCCGATTTCTCGGGGTTATCCCAGAGTCGGGGGCAGGTTGCTCACGTGTTACTCACCCGTTCGCCACTGATCACCCGGAGCAAGCTCCGAGGTCACCGTTCGACTTGCATGTGTTAAGCACGCCGCCAGCGTTCGTCCTGAGCCAGGATCAAACTCTCCGTGAATGTCTGTTGGTCCCCCTCGCCGAAGCGCGGGGATAACCGACTGGAGAATGGCCCCTGAGGGCCGTTGATCTGGCGTTGATCAAAATGATTTGAACTGACGTTCGTCATTTCGTCTCCACCAAGTCGACGCTCCGGTCTGTCACGGGTCAATGACCCGCCACTCGCCTTTGCGTCGACGATTGGCATCGACTTTGGCACGCTGTTGAGTTCTCAAGGAGCGGACGCGCATCGATCCGGGCCGCTAGGCCCTTCCCGAGGCAACCTCTCTAACTTATCTGTCCGGTCCTGCCCTGTCAAATCGCTTTCGCGATCCTCCAGCGCCCTTCCGGGCTCCGGCGCGACCTAGGCGGCGCCTCAGCGCCGTCCTAGATACTACCGGGGTTTTCGCCTTCCGGGACCGGCCGGCGAGCGGTGCTCCGCTCTGCTGTCCGTTCCTCCCGTCCGGGCGACGAGGAGATACATTACGCAGGCCCTCGGGGGCCGTCAAATCGCCTGACGCCCGGGCGTGTCGCACCAGCAGATCTGGGCCATGACCTGCGCAGACGTCCGCAGCGCCAGGCTCCAGGAGCCGGACGCCGGCCAGCAGGCCCGGGCCATCAGCCGTTAGGGCGCTCGGCCACCGCGAGGGTCCGTTTGCCGCGCCGAAGCACCGCCCACCTGCCGTGCAGGAGCTGGTCCACCGAGAGCACGGCGTCGGGGTCCGTGACCCGCACGTTGTTGATCGACACACCGCCCTCCGAGATCGCTCGCCGACCCGCACCCCGACCCGCGACCAGACCCGCTTCCGCGAGCAGGTCCACCACGGCTGGTGCGTCGGTTCCGACGACCGCCTTGGGCAGCTCGTCGACCGCCGCCTCGAGCGTGCCGGCGTCGAGCTCGGCCAGCTCTCCCCTGCCGAACAGTGCCTGGCTTGCCGCGACGACGGCGTCCGTCGCAGCCTGCCCGTGCACGAGCGTCGTGACATCGTGCGCCAGCGCGCGTTGCGCCTCGCGCGTGAAGGGCCGGTCGGCGACCGCCTCCTCGAGCTCCGCGATCTGCTCCCGGGAGCGGAAGGTGAAGGTCCGCAGGTACCCGATCACGTCCGCGTCGTCGGTGTTGATCCAGAACTGGTAGAAGGCGTATGGCGTCATCATGTCCGGCGCAAGCCAGACCGCCCCACCCTCCGTCTTGCCGAACTTGGTGCCGTCAGCCTTGGTGATCAGGGGCGTGGTCAGCGCGTGAGCGGTCCTCCCCTCGGCCTTGCGGATCAGCTCGACCCCGGACAGCAGGTTGCCCCACTGGTCGTTCCCGCCGGTCTGGAGCGTGCAGCCGTAGCGCCGGTTGAGCTCCAGGAAGTCCAGGCCCTGCAGGATCTGGTAGCTGAACTCCGTGAAGCTGATGCCCTCCTCGCTGGCCAGCCGCCGGGCAACGGTGTCCTTGGCGAGCATCGTGCCGAGCCGGTAGTGCTTGCCGATGTCGCGCAGGAAGTCGATCGCCGACAGCTGCGCGGTCCAGTCGAGGTTGTTGACGAGGCGCGCCGGGTTTTCGCCCTCGAAGTCCAGGAAGCGGGAGATCTGGGCGCGCAGGCGCTCGACCCACTCCCCGACGGTCTCCTTCGTGTTGAGCACACGTTCACCCGACATCCGCGGGTCGCCGATCATCCCGGTCGCACCACCCACCAGCCCGAGGACGCGGTGGCCGGCGAGCTGGAGGTGCCGCAGGAGCACCAGCTGCACGAGGTGACCGTGGTGAAGGCTCGGAGCGGTCGGGTCGAACCCGCAGTAGACGGTCACCGGACCAGCGGACAGCGCGTCGCGCAGGGCCTCCTCGTCGGTGGACTGCGCCAGCAGGCCTCGCCAGCGCAGCTCGTCCAGGATGTGCACCACATGCTCCCTCGTCGTCGGTAGCCCTAGTGTGCCGTGCGGGCCCGGAGCGCCGCTGCACCGTCCGTGGCGCGAGCTCCGCGTCCCGTCAGCCGCGGCGGTAGGCGGACACCGCGGGGTCTCCGGCGAGCCAGAGCCGCCACGGGAATCGGGCCGGGTCGCCTCCGGGCCCGGAGACGCCGACCCGTCCACCCACCGCGACATCGGCCGGCGGGTCCGCGGCCGGCGCGATGCCGACGTCGGCGCCCAGCAGGTCGAGCCCGTCGTCGGCGCCAGTGAGGCCGAGCGCGACGACGAGGCGAGCGGGCCCCCGGGCCAGGTCCACGTCGCGTCGTACGACCCCGGACGACACCCGACGGGCGCGCGCCGCCGCATCGCCGTCGACCACCTCTCCGGCCCGGAGCAGCACGGCTGACGGTCGACCCACCGGACCGGTGACGACGTTGGCGCAGTGGTGCAGTCCGAGATGGCGGTAGACGTACAGGTGGCCGGGTGGCCCGAACATCACGGCGTTGCGGGCCGTCCGGCCGCGGTAGGCGTGCGACCCGGGGTCGTCGGCACCGCCATAGGCCTCGACCTCGGTCAGCCGTACGGTGACCGTGCCGTCGGCCCGGCGGACCGTCAGCCGGGCGTCGAGCAGGTCGCGCGCGACGTCGAGCGCCGGACGGGCGAACCAGGCGCGCGGTGGTGTGGACCCGGCAGGCCCCGTGCCGCTCACGGCAGCAGCGGCGCCGTGCCGTCCACGACGACATCGGCGCGCTCGCGCGTACGTTCGGTGGCGAACTGGGCGGCCTCGAGCACCTGCCAGTGCACCCACTCGGACCGCATGGCCTCGCCGTCCCGCTCGAGACCGCGGCGGAGCCGGAGCCGCGGTGGGGCCTCGACGTACAGCCGCAGCACCGCACGCCCGTCGACTGCCTGCGGCGCGGCACCGCAGCCCTCAAGCACCAGGACGTCCGGTACGGGCAGGTCGTGCCAGTCGGCGAACCTGCCCTCGATCCAGTCGTAGCGCTGCCACCGCGCCGGCTCGCCGCGGCCGAGCGGCTCGAGGAGCTGGTTCTCGACCCGGCCCCAGACCCCGATCAGCCCGGACCAGCCTTCGTACAGGTCGTCCAGGTGCACGACGGCCACCTGCAGCGAGCCGGGGGCGCTCAGGGCGTCCGCGAGCCGTGCGGCCAGGGTGGTCTTGCCGGAGCCCGCAGGGCCGTCGACGCACACCAGGCGCACCGGGCCGAGCATCGGTGCCGCGGACGACACCCGGGCCACGAGGGCCGCCACACTCACGGACGTGGACCCGCGGCTCCCGTTGCAGGTCACCTCCCGGCCCATGCACGAAGCCGGTCGACCTCCGTGCGCGCCGCGCGCAGCTGCTCGGCGACCCTGTCCGGCGCGGTCCCCCCCACCGCCGATCGCGAGGCCAGCGATCCACCGACGCTCAGCACCTCGCGCACCTGCGGCGTGAGCGCCGGCGAGATCGCGGCGAGATCCGCGTCAGACAGGTCCCACAGCTCGATGCCGCGCTGCTCGCACACCGTGACGCAGGCCCCGGCGACCTCGTGGGCCACCCGGAACGGCACCCCCTGGCGCACCAGCCACTCGGCCACGTCCGTGGCCAGGGCGAAGCCCTGGGGGGCCAGGTCAGCCATCCGTTCCGTGTCGAACCTCAGCGTGGCGACCATCCCGGCCACCGCGGGCAGGAGCACGTCGAGGGTGTCGACCTGGTCGAACACCGGCTCCTTGTCCTCCTGGAGGTCACGGTTGTAGGCCAGCGGCAACCCCTTGAGCGTGGCGAGGAGCCCGGTCAGGTCCCCGATCATCCGGCCCGCCTTGCCACGCGCGAGCTCCGCGACGTCCGGGTTCTTCTTCTGCGGCATGATGCTCGAGCCGGTCGAGTACGCGTCGTCGAGACGGACGAAGCCGAGCTCCTTGGTGGCCCACAGGATCACCTCCTCGGCGAGCCGAGACAGGTCCACGCCGACCATCGCCGCGACGAACGCGAACTCCGCGACCACGTCGCGTGCGGCGGTGCCGTCGATCGAGTTCTCGACGGGCGCGTCGAAGCCGAGCTCGGCGGCCACGGCGGCCGGGTCCAGCCCGAGCGAGGACCCGGCGAGGGCGCCCGAGCCGTACGGCGAGACCGCGGCCCGACGATCCCAGTCCCGCCAGCGCCGGACGTCGCGGAGCAACGGCCACACGTGCGCGAGCAGGTGGTGCGCGAGCAGGACGGGCTGGGCGTGCTGCAGGTGCGTGCGCCCGGGCATCGCCGCCGTCCCCGCGGCGTCCGCCTGGGCGACCAGCGCGTCGGCGACGTCCAGCACCCGTCCCGCCAGGTGCCGGGCCTGGTCGCGCAGGTACATCCGGATCAACGTCGCGATCTGGTCGTTGCGCGACCGCCCGGCCCGCAGCCGTCCCCCGAGGTCGGCCCCGGCACGCTCGATCAGGCCACGTTCGAGCGCGGAGTGCACGTCCTCGTCCGCGGGCCCGGGCACGAAGGCACCCGAGGCGACGTCCGCATCCAGCGCGTCGAGCGCCGCGAGCATGCCGGCGAGCTGGTCGTCGTCGAGCAGCCCCGCGGAGTGCAGCACCCGGGCGTGCGCCCGTGACCCCGCCAGGTCGTGGCGGGCCAGACGCCAGTCGAAGTGCGTCGATCGGGACAGCTCGGCCAGCGCGTCGGCGGGGCCACCGGCGAACCGGCCGCCCCACAGCGCTCCCGACGGTGTTCCGGCCACGTCAGTCCGTCCCACCTTCCATCGCGGCGTTCTCCAACGCGCTCTCCTCGTCGCCGATGACCGACGGGTTGTCCGTGATGACGTTCGCGCCCCCTGCGGGCAACGCACCGAAGAGGGTGCCGTGCTCGACGAGCACCTGACCCTGGTCCACCGGCTGCTTCGCGTACATCTCGAGCTTGTCGCGCGAGTCCGCGATGTCGAGGTTGCGCATCGTGAGCTGGCCGATGCGGTCGGTCGGACCGAAGGCCGCCCCCTCCGTGCGCTCCATGGACAGCTTCTCCGGGTGGTAGGAGAACGCCGGTCCGGCTGTGCGCAGGATCGTGTAGTCCTCGCCGCGACGCAGGCGCAGCGTCACCTCCCCGGTGACGACCGAGGCGATCCACCGCTGGATCGACTCACGCATCATGAGCGCCTGCGGGTCGAGCCACCGACCCTCGTAGAGCAGGCGGCCGAGCCGGCGCCCCTCGGCGTGGTAGTTGGCGATCGTGTCCTCGTTGTGGATCGCGTTGACCAGCCGCTCGTAGGCGACGAACAGCAGCGCCATGCCGGGCGCCTCGTAGATGCCGCGCGACTTGGCCTCGATGATCCGGTTCTCGATCTGGTCCGACATGCCCAGGCCGTGCCGGCCCCCGATCGCGTTCGCCTCGTGCACGAGCGCCACCGGGTCGCCGTACCGCACCCCGTTGATCGCCACGGGCCGGCCGGCTTCGAAGGCGATCGTCACGTCCTCGGTCTCGATGGCGACCGCCGGGTCCCAGAACCGCACACCCATGATCGGCTCGACCGTCTCGAGCGACACGTCGAGGTGCTCGAGCGTCTTCGCCTCGTGGGTCGCGCCCCAGATGTTCGCGTCGGTCGAGTACGCCTTCTCGGCGGAGTCCCGGTACGGCAGCCCGTGGTCGGCCAGGAACTGGCTCATCTCCGCCCGGCCGCCCAGCTCGGCGACGAACTCCCGGTCCAGCCACGGCTTGTAGATCCGCAACGAGGGGTTGGCGAGCAGTCCGTAGCGGTAGAACCGTTCGATGTCGTTGCCCTTGAACGTCGAGCCGTCACCCCAGATGTCGACGCCGTCGGCCTGCATCGCACGGACCAGGAGGGTCCCGGTGACGGCGCGACCGAGCGGCGTGGTGTTGAAGTACGAGCGCCCACCGCTGCGGATGTGGAACGCCCCGCACACGAGCGCCGCGAGCCCCTCCTCGACGAGCGCGGCCTTGCAGTCGACGGCTCGCGACAGCTCCGCGCCGTACTCCATCGCACGGCCCGGCACCTCGTCGATCTCGGGCTCGTCGTACTGGCCGATGTCGGCGGTGTAGGTGCACGGGATGGCGCCCTTGGCCCGCATCCAGGCCACAGCGACCGAGGTGTCCAGCCCGCCCGAGAACGCGATACCCACCCGCTCGCCGACCGGAAGCTCCGTCAGAACCTTGCTCACGTCTCGTCCTTCGTGTCGCGTCCGTACTCGCGGCCTCCCGCGAGATCGAGAAATCGTTGGGCCACCGCCGAGCCGCCGTCCGGGTCGGCGCTGATCACGAGCACGGTGTCGTCGCCCGCGATCGTGCCCATCACGCCGGGGAGCACCGAGTGGTCGATCGCCGAGGCGAGGAACTGCGCCGCCCCCGGCGGGGTGCGCAGCACGACCAGGTTGGCAGAGGCCTCCGCCGTCACGAGGAGCTCCGCGCACAGGCGCGCCAACCGTGCCACCAGCTGTTCCTGCGCGGCGGCCGCCTGCGGCGTGGTGTCCCCTCCCTCGCCCGGGACCGCGTACGTGAGGCTGCCATCCGAGGCACGGATTCGTACCGCCCTCAGCTCCACGAGGTCCCGCGAGAGGGTCGCCTGTGTGACGCTGAGCCCTTCTCCGGCCAGCGCGGCGGCGAGCTCACCCTGGGAGCGGATCGCCGAGCGGCTGAGCAGCCGGGCGATCGCGGCGTGCCGCGCCGCCTTGGTGGCGGGGACACCGACCGTGCTCATACCGGCTCCCCCGCGCGCTCCAGCAACCAGGTCAGGACCGCCTTCTGGGCGTGCAGCCTGTTCTCCGCCTCGGCGAAGACGACGGAGCGCGGACCTTCGATGACCTCGTCGGTGATCTCCTTGCCGCGGTACGCCGGCAGGCAGTGCAGCACGACCGCGTGCTCCGCAGCCCCGGCCAGCCGCGCGGCGTCCAGCCGGAAGCGACCGAAGAGCGCCTCGGCCTCCTCGGCGGCCCGGCTGTCCCCCATCGAGACCCAGGTGTCGGTCGCGACGACGTCCGCGCCGGCCACAGCTGCCGCGGGGTCATCGGTCACGAGCACCGAGCCGCCGGTGGCCGCGGCGATCCGGCGCGCGTCCGCCAGGATCCCCGGATCGGGCTGGCGGTCCGCGGGCGTGCCGATGCGCACGTGCATGCCGGCGGTCGCGGCCCCGAGCAGGTAGGAGTGCGCCATGTTGTTGGCGCCGTCCCCCAGGTACCCGAGGGTGAGGCCCGGCAACGCGTCGACACCGTCGTGCTGCTCGGCCACGGTGAGCAGGTCCGCCAGTACCTGGCAGGGGTGGAACTGATCGGTCAGGGCGTTGACCACCGGCACACCCGCGCGGTCGGCCATCTCCTGGATGCGCGACTGGTCGTACGTGCGCCACACGATCGCCGCCACCTGGCGGCCGAGCACGCGCGCCGTGTCGGCGATCGACTCACGCACCCCGATCTGCGCCAGGTTGCCGTCGACGACCATCGGGTAGCCGCCGAGCTCCACGACGCCGAGGGTGAAGGAGAGCTGCGTCCGCAGGGTCGGCTTGTCGAAGATCACCGCGACCGAGCGGGGCCCGGCCAGCGGGTGCCGCCCGAACCGGTCCTCCTTCATCCGCCAGGCGAGCTCGAGCACCTGGCGCTGCTCGTCGGGGTTCAGGTCGTCGTCGCGCAGCAGGTGGCGCATCAGCGTGCCTCCTCGAGGTCGGCGGGGGTCAGGCCCGCGAGCAGGTCGACGAACCCGGCCACCTGGTCCCACGTGAGGATCAGCGGCGGGGCCAGTCGCAGGGTGTCCGCAGTCACGGGGTTGACGATGTAGCCGGCCTCCATCGCGAGGTCGGCGACCCGCGCGGCGGCCGGTGCACGGAGCTGCGCGCCGAGCAGCAGGCCGCGGCCACGGACGTCGGAGACCACCGGGAGCTGCGCGAGCGCCCGGGTGAGCCGGGTGCCCAGATCGCGCGCCTGTGCCAGAAGACCGTCGCGCTCGATCACGCCCAGCGTGGCCAGACCGGCGGCCGCCGCGACCGGGTTGCCGCCGAAGGTGGTGCCGTGCTGGCCCGGTCCGAGCAAGGAGCCGGCAGCGCCGAAGCCGATCACGGCACCGATCGGGAAACCCGCCCCGAGTCCCTTGGCCAGGGTCATGACGTCCGGCTGCACACCGGCGCCCAGGTCGGGGTGCTGGAACGCGAACCACTCCCCGGTCCGCCCGATCCCGGTCTGCACCTCGTCGAGCGCGAGCAGCGCACCGTGCCGGTCCGCCAGCCGACGAGCCAGGGCCCAGAACCCCGGGGGCAGCGGACGGACGCCTGCCTCGCCCTGCACGAGCTCGAGCACGATCGCCGCCACGTCGTCGTCCATCGCGGCCTCGAGGGCGGCGGCGTCGCCGAACGGGAGGAACTCCACCCCCGGCGGCAGCGGCTCGAACGGCTCCCGGTACGCCCGTTTGTGAGTGAGCGCAAGAGCGCCCATCGTCCGGCCGTGGAACGCGCCCTCCTGGGCCAGGATCCGGGTCCGGCCGGTCATCCGGGTCATCTTCACCAGACCCTCGACCGCCTCGGTGCCGGAGTTGGTGAAGAACACCCGTGAGCCCTGCGGCGCGCGGGCGAGCGCGAGCAGGCGCTCCGCCAGAGCGACCTGGTTCGGGGTGGCGAAGAAGTTCGACACGTGCCCGAGGGTCCCGAGCTGGGCCGAGACCGCCGCCGTCAGGGTCGGGTGGGCGTGCCCGAGGACCGTCACCGCGATCCCGCCCAGCAGGTCGAGATAGCGCCGGCCGTCGGCGTCCCAGACGTAGGGCCCTTCGCCTCGCACCAGGACCCCGCGCGGCGTGCCGAAGGTGTTCATCAGGGCGTCGCCGTAGCGCCGCGTCCACTGCTCCGACGTCGCGGGCGGTCCCGCGGTGACCGCCCCAAGCTCCCCTGCGCTCACGCCGACGCCCCCGCCACCCGTCGCACCACGGGCATCGAGCCGGTGAGGTCGTCGGGCAGCACCATCGTGCCCACCCCCTCGGTGGTGAAGACCTCGACCAGGACCGAGTGCGCCTGGCGCCCGTCCACGATGTGCGCGGCCGGCACGCCTCCGCGCACCGCGCGCAGGCACGCCTCCATCTTGGGCACCATCCCGGACTCCAGCGTGGGCAGCATGCGCTCCAGCGCCGTGGTGTGGATCCGCTGCAGCAGCGAGCCACGGTCCGGCCAGCTGCCGTACAGGCCCTCGACGTCGGTGAGCATGATGAGCTTGCGGGCCCGCAGGGCGACGGCGAGCGCCGCGGCCGCGGTGTCCGCGTTGACGTTGAGCACCTGCGTGGGGTCCTCGACGTCCGGCGCGACGGTGGAGACCACCGGGATGCGTCCGGCGTCCAGCAGGTCCTTCACGGCGCGGGGGTCGACGTCCACCACGTCCCCCACGTGGCCCACGTCGACCGGGCGCCCGTCCACGACCGCGGTCCGCCGCTCGGCCTTGAGCAGGCCACCGTCCTCGCCGGACAACCCGACGGCGTAGGGGCCGTGGGCGTTGAGCAGGCCGACCAGCTCCCGGGAGACCTGCCCCGTCAGCACCATCCGGACCACGTCCATCGACTCCGCGGTAGTGACACGAAGGCCGCCGCGGAACTCCGACTCGATGCCCAGGCGACCGAGCATCGCCGAGATCTGCGGGCCGCCGCCGTGCACCACCACAGGCCGCAGGCCGACCTGTCGCAGGAAGACCATGTCCTCGGCGAAGGCCCGCTTGAGCGCGTCGTCGACCATCGCGTTGCCGCCGTACTTGACGACGAGCAGCGCACCGGCGAACTCCTGGAGCCAGGGCAGAGCCTCGATGAGTACTTCGGCCTTCTGCTCCGGGCGCAGGTCGGTGCGGGTGTTGAACAGCGCGTCGTCGGGCGTCGGCGTGGGAGCTGTCATGGGTCCGTCCGTCATGTCGAGTACGCGCTGTTCTCGTGCACATACGCGTGCGTGAGGTCGTTGGTCCACACCGTGGCCTCGGCGGGCCCCGCGTGCAGGTCGACGTCGATGTGGACCTCGCGATCCGAGGCGAGGTCCACGAGCTCGCGCGGCTCACCCACGCCACCCGCCCGACACACCATCACGCCGTTGATCGTGACGTCCACCGCGTCGGCGTCGAACGCCGCCACCTCCACGGGGACCGTACCCACCTGGGCCAGCACCCGACCCCAGTTCGGGTCGTTGCCGAAGATCGCCGCCTTGAGCAGGTTCGAGCGCGTCACCGCGCGCGCCACCGCGACCGCGGCGCCCTCGGACTGCGCACCGCGCACCCGCACGGCGATGTCGTGGCTGGCCCCCTCGGCGTCCGCGACGAGCTGGCGCGCCAGCGACGCGCACGTCTGCGTCAGCGCGTCGGCCAGCGCGGCCCGCGGGGCGGCGATCCCCGAGGCGCCGGACGCGAGCAGGACAACCGTGTCGGAGGTGGACATGCACCCGTCGGAGTCGATCCGGTCGAACGTCGCCCGAGTCGCGACCCGCAGTGCGGCATCGGCGTCGACGGGGTCGACGACCGCGTCGGTGGTGAGGACGACGAGCATGGTCGCCAGCGCGGGCGCGAGCATGCCGGCGCCCTTGGCCATGCCACCGACGCTCCAGCCCTCCCGGGTCGCGGCCGCCTGTTTCGCCACGGTGTCGGTGGTCATGATCGCCGTCGCTGCGTCGGGGCCGCCGTCGGGGCGCAGCGCACGCGCCGCGACATCCACGCCGGCGAGCAGCCTGTCGATGGGCAGCCGTTCGCCGATCAGCCCGGTCGAGCAGACGACCACGTCCCCGGCCGAGACGTCCAGGGCCGCTGCGACCCGCTCGGCCGTGCGGTGCGTGTCCAGGAAGCCCTCGGGACCCGTGCAGACGTTCGCGCCACCGGAGTTGAGCACGACCGCGTGGACGACGTGGTCGGTCACCACCTGCCGCGACCAGGTGACCGGATGGCCGACGACCCGGTTGCTGGTGAACACGGCCGCGCCGACGTGGTCCGGCCCGTCGTTGACGACCAGCGCAAGGTCGGGCCGGCCGGACGCCTTCAGGCCGGCCGTCACGCCAGCGGCGCGGAAGCCGCGCGGTGCCGTCACGCTCATGGAGCGACCCCCTCGGTCACGAGCCCGGTGGCCTCTGGCAGGCCCAGGGCGAGGTTCATCGACTGCACGGCCGCGCCCGCCGTGCCCTTGACCAGGTTGTCCAGGGCCGCGATCGCGACCACTGTTCCGGCCCGGTCGTCGACGGCCACCTGGACCAGGGCCGTGTTCGCGCCCGCGGTGGCCGCGGTGGTGGGCCACTGCCCCGTCGGCAGCACCTCGACGAACGTCTCGTCGGCGTAGGCGTCCCGCCAGGCGGCGCGCACCGCGTCGGCGTCGACCCCCGGGCGCAGCGGCGCGGTGACCGTCGCGAGGATGCCACGTGACATCGGGACGAGGACCGGGGTGAAAGTCACCCGGACCTGGTCCGCGCCGGTCGCGCGCAGGTTCTGCTCGATCTCCGGGATGTGCCGGTGGCTACCGCCCACCGCGTACGGAGCCGCGCTCCCGAACGCCTCGGAGGCCAGGAGGTGGGGCTTGAGCGACTTGCCCGCCCCGGAGTACCCGACGGCGAGCGTCGCGGTCAGCGCGGTCGGGTCGACGAGCCCGGCGGCCACGCCGGGCTGGGCCGCCAGCGTCACCGCGGTGACGTTGCAGCCGGGCACCGCGACGCGTGTGGCTCGGGCGAGGTGATCACGCTGCCGGCCGCCGGACGCGAGCAGGAGCTCCGGCAGGCCGTAGGGCCAGGTCCCCGCATGGTCCGAGCCGTAGTACGCGCGCCACGCGTCGGCGTCGGCCAGCCGGTGGTCGGCACCGCAGTCCAGCACCAGGACGTCGGGACCCAACGCCGCCGCCACCCCGCCCGAGGCGCCGTGCGGAAGCGCGAGGACCACGACGTCGTGGCCTGCGAGGACTGCTGCGTCGGTCGGCTCCAGCACGCGGTCGGCGAGGCTGCGAAGGTGCG
>NZ_JAUQYP010000001.1:2012847-2026880 GCF_030586465.1 Actinotalea lenta | reverse complement strand
CTGGTGCGCACCGAGGGGATCGCCGGCGTGCGAGTGGGCCGTCACGGCACCGATCTCGACCTCCGGATGACGGGCGAGCAGGCGGAGGACCTCTCCTCCGGCGTAGCCGCTGGCGCCGGAGACCGCCACAGTGATCGTCACATGCATGACTATACAGCCCAATGCATACTCCGTGAGCGCTGCGCGGCCCGCGATGATCGGACCCGGCCGATCATCGTGCCGAGCACCGCCCGATCCAGCGGAGAACGGGTGATCGTGGCGGCTCGGGACGCGCGGACCGGCCCGGCGGCGTTGACTGGCGTCATGCGTGCCGTGCGAGCTACCACACCCGGCGGGGCCGACGTGCTCCGCGTCGACGAGCTGCCCGACCCCACGCCCGGTGAGGGGCAGGTGCAGGTCCGCCTTGCTGCAGCGGGCCTGAACTTCATCGACGTCTACCGGCGCGAAGGCCGCTACCCGATGGACTTCCCGCACGTCGTCGGAGCCGAGGGCGCAGGCGAGGTGACCGCGGTCGGCCCCGGGGTCGCCGACGTCGCCGTGGGCGACCGCGTGGCGTGGACGGACGGCAACGCCGGGTCGTACGCGGAGCTGGTCGTGGTCGAGGCGGACCGGACCGTGCCGGTACCGCGGGACGTGGCGCTGGAGGTCGCAGCCGCCCTCATGCTGCAGGGCATCACGGCGCACTACCTCACGACCGACACGGCGCCGGTGCACCCCGGGCAGCACGTGCTCGTGCACGCAGGTGCCGGTGGGGTCGGGCTCCTGCTCACCCAGCTCGCCGTCGCCCAGGGCGCCCGGGTCCTCAGCACCGTGTCCACGGACGAGAAGGCCGCCCTGTCCCGCGGTGCCGGGGCGGCCGAGGTGCTTCGCTACGACCGGTGCCTCGACCTGACCACCGAGCTGCCGGCCTGGGTGCGGGAGCACACCGACGAGGTCGGGGTCGACACCGTCTTCGACGGCGTGGGCAGAGCGACGTTCGACGCCTCGCTGGCGAGCCTGCGGGTCCGGGGTGCGCTGGTGCTGTTCGGCGGCGCGAGCGGAGCAGTGCCACCGTTCGACCCCATGCGGCTGTCCCAGGGCGGTTCACTCTTCCTCACCCGACCGAGCATGGCGCACCACATCCGGGATCGGGCCGAGCTCACCGCACGCACGGACGACCTGTTCACCAGGGTGGCCCACAGGTCCCTGGACGTCCGCATCGGCGCCCGGTTCCCGCTGGATCGGGCGGCCGACGCACACCGCGCACTGGAAGGCCGGACGACCACGGGCAAGGTGCTGCTCGTTCCCTGAAACGCGGCCCGGAGCGCGGACACGCAGCACTAGGGTGCGGTGCGCAGCCGGTCTCCCCGGCCGGCCGCGCACCGCAGCCACGCGCGACACCGCGCCGAGCCGGAGGGCCACGATGACCGACCCCACCGCCCCCTCGACCGCTCCCGAGCCCTGGGGCACGGCGGTGCCCTCCGACGTGCCCACCCACTGGTACAACCTCGCAGCGGACCTTCCCGAGCCGCCGCCCCCCGCGCTGCATCCGGGCACCCGCGAGCCGCTCGGGCCGGACGACCTGGCACCCCTGTTCCCGATGGCGCTGATCATGCAGGAGGTGTCCACCGAGCGGTACGTCGAGATCCCTCAGGCCGTGCGCGAGGTCTACGCCCTGTGGCGCCCGTCGCCCTTGATCCGTGCGCGCCGCCTGGAACGCGCTCTGGGGACACCCGCCAAGATCTTCTACAAGTACGAGGGCGTCAGCCCGGCCGGCTCGCACAAGCCGAACACGGCCGTCGCGCAGGCCTACTACAACGCCGCGGAGGGCATCACCAAGCTCACCACCGAGACGGGTGCCGGGCAGTGGGGCGCTTCGTTGTCGATGGCCTGCGCGCTCTTCGACCTCGAGTGCGAGGTCTGGCAGGTGCGCGCCTCCTACGACTCCAAGCCCTACCGCCGCATGCAGATGGAGGTCTACGGCGGCACGTGCCACCCTTCACCGTCGGAGCTCACGCAGGCCGGTCGCGCGATGCTGGCGGCCGACCCGGACACCACGGGATCGCTCGGCATGGCGATCAGCGAGGCGGTCGAGGCCGCGGCCACGAACCCCACGGCGCACTACTCGCTCGGCTCGGTGCTCAACCATGTGCTCCTGCACCAGACCGTGATCGGCCAAGAGGCGCTCGCCCAGCTCGATGAGATCGGCGAGAGCGCCGATGTCGTGTTCGGGTGCGCGGGCGGCGGGTCGAACCTGGGCGGGCTGACCTTCCCCTTCCTCGGCCGGAACCTGCGCGAGGGCACCACGACCAGGGTTGTGGCCTGCGAACCTGCGGCGTGCCCGTCGCTCACCCAGGGGGAGTACCGCTACGACTTCGGGGACGTCGCGGGGCTCACCCCGCTGCTGAAGATGCACACCCTCGGCAAGGACTTCGTGCCTCCGCCGATCCATGCGGGCGGCCTGCGCTACCACGGCATGGCGCCGATGGTCTCGCACGCCAAGGAGCTGGGGTTGCTGGACGCGATCGCGATCGACCAGGACGCCGCGTTCGCCGCGGGCCTCGAGTTCGCCCGGGCGGAGGCGATCATCCCAGCCCCGGAGTCGACCCACGCCGTCGCGGGTGCGATCGCCCACGCCCGGCAGGCCACCACTGACGAGACCATCGTCATCGGACTGTCCGGCAACGGCGTCCTGGACCTCCCCTCCTACTCCAGCTACGTCTGACCCACCCGGCCCCCGGGGCGTGATCAAGGAATCCGCGCACATGCGCTGGGCGTGATCAAGGAATCCGCGCACGCGACGTGAGCACGAATTCCTTGATCACCATCTGGGGTGGGGGGTCCTCCGGTGAAGGTCCTCGGGGGTCAGCTGCGGAGGATGGCGTTGCAGCGGCGGGCGGCCTCGGCGATGGCGCCCTCGCGGACGGCCACGATCTCCTCGTTGGTGAGCGTGCGGTCACCGGCGCGCAGGCGCAGGGCGAACGCCAGCGACTTGCGCCCCTCACCCAGCTGGGCGCCGCGATAGACGTCGAAGAGGCGAAGGTCCTCCAGCACGTCGCCCACCGCCGTGCCGGTCGCGCCAGCCCGTACGGCCGCCGTCAGGTCCGCCGCGGTCACCGACTCCGCCACGACGAGCGCGAGGTCCTCCTTGGCCAGGGGGTAGGTCGAGATCGGGACGGCCTGCCGGGGGCTCGCCGGTACGGCGGCGACCAGGGCGTCCAGGTCGACCTCGAACGCCGCCGCGCGGGCCGGCAGGTCGAGCGTCGCCGCGACGGTCGGGTGCAGCTCGCCGGCGTGCCCCACGACGGTGTCGCCGACGAGGATCGCCGCGCACCGGCCCGGGTGCCAGGGCATCGGGCCGTCCGCCCGCACCGTCACGTCCACGCCGACAGCCCGGGCCACGGTCCGCGCCGCCTCGATCGCATCCGTGTGATCCGCCGGACGCCCCGGCCCCCACCACCCGGCGGGCTCCCGCCGCCCTGCGACCACACCGGCGACATGGCGCGGCTGGGACGGGACCGCACCCTCGATGCGCGCCAGCACCTCGTCACCCGGATGCGTGCCGCCGGTCGGCGCCGGCGCCGCGGCCCCGTCCGACTTCGTGACCAGACCGATCTCGTACAGCGCGACGTCGCCCGTACCCCGCGACACGTTGCGTCGCGCCGTTGACAGCACGGTGAGCAGCAGCGAGGTCCGCATCAAGGGCTGGTTCTCGGCCAGCGGGTTGACCAGCCGCGCGGCGCGGCGCCGCTCGTCGTCGGCCGGTAGCCCGAGCGCGTCGAGCTCCGCGTCTCCGACGAACGGGTAGGACAAGGTCTCCACCCATCCGGCGTCGGCGAGCGCGTCCGCCACACGCCGACGCAGGCGCTGGCCCTGGGTCAGCCCGCGACCGGCTGGTGCCGCCGGCAGCACGGAGTCGATCCGGTCGTAGCCCTGGAGCCGCGCGACCTCCTCGACGAGGTCAACAGGGACCTGCAGGTCCGGCCGCCAGGACGGCACCGTCACGTCGACGACCTCGCGGCCGTCGTGGGCGCGCACCGGACCGAGCTCGCAGCCCAGGTCATGCAGGGTGCCCAGGACCTCCTCGGCGGTGTACGGGACACCGACCACCCGCGCGGGGAGGTCGAGCGGCAGGGTGATCGTCACCGGCTCGGCGGGCGACCCGACGTCCGTCAGCTCGCCAGTGACCTCACCACCTCCGTAGGTGGTGATGAGCTCGGCGCACCGGCGCACCGCAACCCGCTGGAGCTGCGGGTCGACGCCGCGCTCGAAGCGCTTGGCGGCCTCCGAGGGCAGCTTGTGGCGCCGCGACGTGCGGGCCACGGTGATCGGGTCGAAGTGCGCCCCCTCGATGAGCAGGTCGGTCGTGGCCGCCGACACCTCGGTCTCCGCCCCGCCCATCACGCCGGCCAGGCCCAGGATGCGACTCCCGGTCCCGTCTGGCGAGTCGGTGATGAGCAGGTCTTCGGGGTCGAGCCGACGCGTCACGTCGTCCAGGGTGGTCAGCTGCTCCCCCGCCGCGGCGCGACGCACCACGATGGGCGCCGCAAGGCTCGTCAGGTCGTAGGCGTGCAACGGCTGGCCGAGGTCGAGCATGACGTAGTTGGTCACGTCGACCGCGAGCGAGATCGGGCGCATCCCCGCCTGGGTGAGACGGCGCTGCATCCAGCCGGGCGACGGGCGCGTGGGGTCGACCCCGCGGACGACCTGCGCGACGAAGCGGTCGCAGCCCGGCGTGCCGTGGATGGGTGCGTCGTCGGCCAGCTCCACCGGGAAGCCGCCCGACGCAGGGGTGAGGTCGCCAGCGGTCGCGAGCGCCGGGTCGCGGAACGGCGCGCCCGTGGAGTGCGAGTACTCGCGGGCCACGCCCCGCATCGAGAAGCAGTAGCCACGGTCGGGCGTGACGTTGATCTCCAGGACCTCGTCGGCCAGGCCGAGCAGCGAACGCGCGTCCGCGCCCGGGACCAGAGCCGCTGACTCGAGGCCGTAGCGGCGCACGGCGGCGTCGTCGAGCACCAGGATGCCGTCGTGCTCGTCCCCGATCCCGAGCTCACGCACCGAGCAGATCATCCCGTCCGAGACGTGCCCGTAGGTCTTGCGCGCCGCGATCGGGAAGGGACCGGGCAGCGTGCTGCCAGGCAGCGCGACGACGACGAGGTCACCCGCGGCGAAGTTGTGCGCGCCGCACACGATGCCGCGCGACGGCGGGCCCTCCGGGTCGACGGGGTTGACCGCGTTGTGCTCCGGCCCGACGTCCACCGTGCACCAGTGGATCGTCTTACCGTTCTTCTGTGGCTCGCCGACCTCGGTCAGCACCCGGCCCACCACGAGCGGGCCGGACACGGCGGCGGGGTGGATCGCCTCCTCCTCGAGCCCGACCCTGACCAGGTCCGCGGCGAGCGTCTCGGCGTCGGTGCCGCCGCGCAGGGCGACGTGCTCGGCCAGCCAGGGCAGCGGGATGCGCGGCATCAGATGGTCCCCTCGAGCTGGAGGGAGAACCGCACGTCGCCCTCGACGATGTCGTACATGTCACCGATCCCGTGCCGCAGCATGAGGGTGCGCTCGATGCCCATGCCGAATGCGAAGCCCTGGTACACGTCGGGGTCGACGCCGACCGAGCGCAGCACGTTGGGGTTGACCATCCCGCACCCGCCCCACTCGATCCAGCCCGGGCCGCCCTTCTTCTGGGGGAACCACAGGTCCATCTCGGCGCTCGGCTCCGTGAAAGGGAAGAACGAGGGGCGCAGGCGGGTGCGGGCCTCGGGGCCGAACATCGCCCGCGCGAAGTGGTCCAGCGTGCCCTTGAGGTGCGCCATCGTCAGGTGCGTGTCGATCGCCAGGCCCTCCACCTGGTGGAACACCGGGGAGTGCGAGGCGTCCAGCTCATCGGTGCGGAACGTGCGTCCGGGGCACGCGATGTACACCGGCAGGTCGCGCTCGAGCAGTGAGCGCGCCTGGACCGGCGAGGTGTGGGTGCGCAGCACCAGGCCGGAGGGACCGGCGTCCGGGCCCTCGGGGTGCTCGACGAAGAACGTGTCCTGCATCTGGCGGGCCGGATGGTCCACGCCGAAGTTGAGGGCGTCGAAGTTGAACCACTCGGCCTCGAGCTCCGGGCCCTCGGCAATCTCCCAGCCCATCCCGACGAAGAAGTCCGCGATGCGCTCCTGCACCCACGAGATCGGGTGCCGGGCGCCGGCCGGCCGCCGGTCGGTGGGCAACGTGACGTCCACGGCCTCCTCCCGCAGCACGCGGGCGTCCCGGTCCGCCTCGAGCGCGCTCTGACGCGCGGCGAACGCCTGGTTGACCCGCCCGCGCGCCGCACCGATCCGCTTGCCCGCCTCGGCCTTCCGGGTCGCTTCCAGGCCGCCGATGGCCCGGTTGGCCAGGGCGAGCGGGCTGCGGTCGCCGACGTGCGCGATCCGGGCCTGCTTCAGTGCGTCGAGGTCCTCGGCGGCGTCGAACGCGGCGAGGGCGGCCTCGACGGCGGTATCGACACCCTCGGCGTCCAGGGGGGACAAGGGGGCGGTCTCAGACATGCGTGCGCGAGCCTTTCGGGCGGGTCGGGGTGGTCACGGCAGCCCGCCGTGGGCCTCGGGGCGCGACCGTCAGCCGCACAGCCCACCGGCGGGCTGCGTAAATCGACGGCCGCCGGATCCACGGCCGCCGGATCCACAGCCATGCGCCTCGGTCCGCACCACGGGCCTCATCCTGCCACAGCAGGGCCGAGGCCCTTGGGGGCGTCCCGAGGCGGGACCTTCAACCCGGACTTGTTTAGGTAAGGCTGCACTAACCTAGGTGCCGGCCGGTCCGACCGACCGGCACGACCACCGCCAGGCACATCCCACCCGGAGACACGATGGCACGCCGCAATGCCCCCGCCGACCGGCTCGCGCGACTGCGCACCGGCGATGCCGCGACGGTCGCCGAGATCTGCGAGTGCGACCCGGCTGTGCGGTGCCGGCTCCGCGACCTCGGGATCACCGCCGGCGCACCGGTCGTCTGCGTGCGACGAGCCCCCTTCGGCTCCCCCGTCGTGTACCGGATCGGCGAGAGCGACCTGTGCCTGCGCAGCGACCTCGCGGAGCTGGTGGTCGTGCGGTGAGTGCCACCTGTCACGACGCGGGTGCCGCCTCGGCACCCGCCGGGGCGGCAGAGATCGCGCTCGTCGGCGCGCCGAACGTCGGCAAGTCCAGCGTCTTCAACCACCTCACCGGGCTGCGCGTGAAGACCGCCAACTACCCCGGCGTGACCGTGACCCGGTCCAGCGGCCGGATCGAGGCCAGGGGCGGGATGCCGTCCGTCGGCGTCACCGACCTGCCCGGGACCTACGGCCTCACGCCGCTGAGCCCGGACGAGCAGGTCGTCGCCGACCACCTCGCCGGCCGTCTGCCCGGCGCGCCGCCCCCGGACGCCCTGGTGCTCGTGGTGGACGCGACCACGCTGCGCCGCTCGATGTCGCTGGTCGCCCAGGCCGCGGCGAAGGGTCTGCCGTGCGCTGTGGCCCTGACGATGACGGACGAGCTGCGGTCCGCGGGCGGTGACGTCGACGCCGTGGAGCTCGGCCGAGCCCTCGGGATGCCGGTGGTCGAGGTCGTCGGGCACCGGGGTCGCGGGGTCCCAGCGCTGCGCGACGCCATCCTCGCCTGGCGGACCTGGGAACGCCCGGTCCTCCCGCCACCGGTCGACGACGACGACGAGCTCGCGGCCTGGACGACGTCCGTCCTCGGGGCCGCCGGGTATCGCGCGGCAACCCTGCCGCGCCGCTCCCGCGGGATCGACCGGGTGCTGCTGCACCCGCTCGGCGGCCTGCTGGCGTTCCTCGTGGTGATGGCCGTGTTCTTCCAGACCATCTTCGCGGTGGCCGCCCCCCTCCAGGGTCTCGTCGAGGGCGCGTTCTCGCGGCTGTCCGACGCCGCGTCGGCGGCGATCGGTCCCCCGCTGGTAGCGGACTTCGTCAGCACCGCCCTGATCGGTGGCGTCGGCGGTGTGCTCGTGTTCCTGCCCCAGATCGCCCTGCTGTTCGTGCTCCTGGCGCTCCTCGAGGGGTCCGGCTACCTGGCCCGGGCCGCGGTGCTGATGGACCGGGTCATGGCGGTGACAGGGCTGGACGGGCGCGCGTTCGTGTCGATGCTCTCCTCGGTCGCGTGCGCAGTCCCGGGGATCATGTCCACCCGCACCATGCCGTCCTCGCGGGACAGGCTGGCGACGATGCTCAGCGCGCCGCTCATGCCATGCTCGGCGCGGCTGCCGGTGTACCTGCTGCTGGTCGGCATGCTCGTGCCGTCCGGCGCGACGTGGGGGCCGTTCGGCGCCCAGGGGCTCGTGCTGTTCGGGCTCTACCTGCTGGGGGGCCTGTCCACGCTGGTCGCGGCGGCTGTGCTCACCAAGACCGCCCTGCGCGGGGGTGGGTTGCCCTTCTACCTCGAGCTGCCGCCCTATCGTGTGCCGTCGTGGCGGACGGTCCTGCACGCCGTCGGCGGTGCGGTCGGGACGTTCCTGCGCAAGATGGCGACGGTGATCCTGGCGGCCTCCGTGGTGCTCTGGGCGCTGCTCTCGTTCCCGTCCCGGCCGGCCGAGACCGCCGGCATGGACCCGGCCGACGCCTCCGCCTACGTCCTGGACCACAGCTGGGCGGCATCGCTCGGCCACGCGGTGCAGCCCGTGTTCGAGCCACTCGGCTTCGACTGGCGCATCGACGTCGGCCTCCTCGGCTCGATGGCGGCCCGCGAGGTCTTCGTCTCCACCATGGGACAGGTGGCGACCGCCGAGAACCCGGACTCCCCGTCGACGGCGTTGCAGGAGCTGACGTGGACCGAGGGCCCCCGCGCGGGCCAGCCCCTCTTCACGGCGCCGACCATCGCGGCGCTGCTGGTCTTCTTCGTCTATGCGCTGCAGTGCTTCGCCACGATCGCGGTGCTGCGGCGGGAGTCCAACTCGTGGCGGTGGCCGGCGCTCGCGTTCACCTACATGGGGGTGCTGGCGTGGGTGATGGCCTGGGCGGCGCGAAGCCTGGTGGGGGTGCTCGGATGACCGAAGCAGTGCACCCCGAGCGCACCGACGACCCCACGACGCTGCTGTGGCGGTTCGGCCAGGGCCTCGACGGCGTAGCGCAGGACTGGGACGCCTGCGTGCGTGCCGCCTTCGCCCCGCTCGTCTCGGCACACGTGGTCGGCGCCGTGCGGGCCGAGCGCGACGCCGTGCGCGTCACCCTGCGCCCGGGTCACAGCTGGACCACGCAGGCACGTCAGGTCCGCACGGCCGCGCAGCGGGCCGCGGCCCTCCTGCGCCGCGGTGCCGCAGACGCGGACAGCCGCCGCCGCGCCCTCGAGGCGGCCGCCCGCGACGCCCTGGACCAGGTCATCGGCCCCTACGCCGCCGGGCACGGCGGAGACGTCCGCCTGGTCGACGTCGGGCCGGACGTGGTCAGCGTCCGTCTTGCCGGGGCGTGCCACGGCTGCCCGGCTGCGGCGCTGACGGTGCACGCACGACTCGAGGGGCTGATCCGCCGCCGTGCCCCCTGGCTGGCAGCCGTCGAGGTGGTGGACGCTCAGCCCAGCGGGTGGCTGGCGCGCGTGTCGTAAAGCGGCCCGCCGCCCCGCCCGGCCCCGGGCCACGACTGCTCGAGCAGCAGGGTGTCGACGGTCCAGGTGGGCCCCTCGTACAGCGCCAACGCGTGCACGAGTCGGTCCACCGCCGTCGGCGTCACGCGGCGCCACACCCGCCGGCGGGGTTCGGCGACGACCCGGCCCACCGTCAGGTGCGGCCGCAGACGCTCCCTGTCGCGGAAGGCGCTGATCGACTCCCCCGCGGCACGCGCGCGTGCCGCGAGGGTCGCCATCGCGTCGAGGTCCCCGGCCGCGCCCACCCAGACCGTCCGACCCGCGAACACCCCGGCGCCGCGCAACCGCAGCGAGAAGGGTGGGACGCCTGCCGCGACCTCTGCCAGGGCGTCGGCGAGCTCATCGGCGGCCCCGTCCGGGACCTCGCCGTAGAACGCGACCGTCAGGTGCCAGTTCTCCTCAGCCGTCCACCGCACCGGGAGCTCCGCGCCGGCCGTCGCGAGCACCAGGGCGTGGCGCAGGTGATCCAGGACGGGCACGGGCGGGCGGAGCGACGCGAACAGGCGCACGCCCCAGGCTCTCACCCGACGCCCGCCCCGTGTGCGCGTCCACCGGACGTCACGGTCCACGGCCCGGCTCTCAGGGCCGGATCAGGGACGGATCAGGGTCCCGCCCCGATGTGCGCGCCGCTGTCCGGCGCCCATGCTGTCGTCGTGCCGGGCCCACCGGTACGACGACCTGCGAGAAGGAAGCACCACGATGATCCACGACCAGATGGCCCAGCAGGGCCTCGTCCGCCCCGAGCAGGATCGGGTCCTGGCCGGGGTGTGCGCCGGGCTGGGGCGCCGGTTCGGGCTGGACCCCTGGCCGACCCGCCTGCTGTTCATCCTGATCCTGATGATCCTGCCCGGGAGCCAGATCCTCATCTACCCGGTGCTGTGGATCCTCATGCCGTCGGAGCGCGCCCTGCGCGGTCCGCAGCCGTACCAGCAGCGGCCGTACCAGCCCTACCCCACGCAGCAGACGTACCAGCCCTACCCCACGCAGCAGCCCTGAGCCTGCGCCCGCGGGCACGTCTCAGCGCTGCGCGCGGGCGGAGGCGTACAGGCACAGCGCAGCGGCCGTCGCCAGGTTCAGCGACTCGGCGGCGCCCCGCAGGGGTATGCGCACGACGCCGTCGGCTCGCGCGACGTCCTCGGCCGGCAGCCCCCACGCCTCGTTGCCGAACAGCCACGCCGTCGGTGCCCGCAGGTCCGTCCCGGCCGGGGCGTCGGAGGCTGCGGCATCGAGAAGGTCGTCGAGGTCGAGGGCGCCGCCCCCGTCGGCCGCGAGGACCTGGAGCCCGAGGCCGCGCACGCTCACGAGGACCTCGGGCAGGTCGCCGGAACGCATCACGGGCAGGTGGAAGAGCGAGCCCGCGGTCGAGCGGACGACCTTGGGGTTGAACAGGTCGACCGATGCTCCGGCGAGGATCACGGCCGAGGCTCCAGCAGCGTCGGCGGTGCGGATCACCGTGCCCGCGTTGCCAGGGTCGCGCACCGCGGCCAGCACCGCCACGAGGCGGGGGTGAACGAGCTCGTCGATGGTCGACGACCAGGTCCTGACCACCGCGAGGACACCCTGGGCATCCCGGGACATGGTGTCCAGCACCTCGCTCGCGCTGAGCCACACCGGCACGTCGGCGCCGCGAGCAGCAGCGAGGATCTCCGGGTACCTCTCGGCTGCGCCGACGGTGAGGTACAGGTCGCGCACCCGCTCGGGCATGTGCCGCACGGCCTCACGCACGGGTTGCGGACCCTCGACGAGGAACAGACCCCGCCGGTCACGCACCGGACGCCCGGCCAGGGCCCGTACCGACCTGACCCGCTCCGCGCGGGGGTTGGTCAGCTCGGGCACGGCCGGGCGTCCGGGATGATCGTGCTCAGGCGGCCGACGGCGCGTTGACGTCGGCGGGCAGCGCGTCCTTGGCGACCTGCACCAGCGCGTTGAAGGCCGGGGTGTCGTTGACGGCCAGGTCCGCCAGCACACGACGGTCGACCTCGACGCCCGCGAGCTTGAGGCCCTGGATCAGCCGGTTGTAGGTCAGGCCCTGCGCACGCGACGCCGCGTTGATCCGCTGGATCCAGAGCTTGCGGAAGTCGCCCTTGCGAACCTTGCGGTCGCGGTAGGCGTACACGAGCGAGTGGGTGACCTGCTCCTTGGCCTTGCGGTACAGCCGCGAACGCTGACCGCGGTAGCCGCTGGCCCGCTCCAAGGTCGAACGACGCTTCTTCTGGGCGTTGACCGCCCGCTTCACGCGTGCCACGTGATGCTCCTTTCCGGGGCTCACAGGTGACGGCGGGGCGCAGGGCCCCGCGCGGTCACTTGCCGAGCAGCTTCTTGATCTTGGGGACGTCGGCAGCGGC
This sequence comes from Actinotalea lenta, assembly GCF_030586465.1. GTDB lineage: Bacteria > Actinomycetota > Actinomycetes > Actinomycetales > Cellulomonadaceae > Actinotalea > Actinotalea lenta. The sequence continues at coordinate 2,014,936 of NZ_JAUQYP010000001.1, read as the reverse complement.
CACCGGCTGGTCGGAAGCCAGGCGGCGGGTCAGGCGGCTCGGCTTGTGCTCGAACAGGTGACGGGCGCCCGCCTGCTCGCGCATCAGCTTGCCGGACCCGGTCACCCGGAACCGCTTCTTCGCACCGCTGTGCGTCTTGTTCTTCGGCACTGGGGGTGCCCTCTCTGTGTCAGGCCGCCGGGCTGGCGGCACGGGTGGGGGTCAGCTCTTCGGAGCCCGCGGCCGCGGGGAAGGCTTCGGCGCGGAACCTGCCGCCGGACGGCCGCTCGCAGGCGTCGGCTTCGGCGACGGCACCTTCGCGGGCTGGGCCGCTGCCGAGGCCTGGGCGCTCGCCGGAGCCGTCGCCTGGGTCTGCTCAGCCGGAGCCTGCTCAGCCGGAGCCGGAGCCTGCTCAGCCGGAGCCTGCTCAACCGGAGCCGGAGCCTGCTCAACCGGAGCCGGAGCCTGCTCAACCGGAGCCGGAGCCTGCTCAGCCGGAGCCTGCTCAGCCGGAGACTGCTCGGACGCCTTGGCGGCCTCGGCCTCGGCCTCGCGGGCCCTACGCCGCTGCTCGTTCTTGACGTCCGCCTTCTTCTTCGTCGGGCCGAGCACCATGATCATGTTCCGCCCGTCCTGGCGCGGCATGCTCTCGATGGTGCCGAGGTCGGACACGTCGTCCGCCAGCCGCTGCAGCAGGCGCACACCCATCTCGGGGCGGGACTGCTCGCGTCCGCGGAACATGATCATGACCTTGACCTTGTCCCCGGCCTTGAGGAACCGCTCGACGTGGCCCTTCTTCGTGCCGTAGTCGTGCGGGTCGATCTTCAGCCGGAAGCGGATCTCCTTGAGCACGGTGTTGGCCTGGTTACGTCGGGCCTCGCGCGCCTTCATGTCCGCTTCGTACTTGTACTTGCCGTAGTCCATGAGCTTGCAGACCGGCGGGCGGGCGTCCGGGGCGACCTCGACCAGGTCGAGGTCGGCCTCCTGCGCCAGCCGCAGCGCGTCCTCCACGCGGACGATGCCGACCTGCTCGCCGTTCGGACCGACGAGGCGGACCTCGGAGACGCGGATCCGATCGTTGATGCGGGGCTCGCTGATGTGGGACTCCTCGTACGTCGTCGGGATGACCACCGGCAACGAGAAAGGCCCCCGCTGTCGAGCGCGAGCGGAGGCCTGAGTCCTGCACGACGTCATGGCTGTACGCCGCACACGGTCTCGCGCGAACGAGACCGCTGGACCGAACCCGGTACCTGTCGAGCTGGCGGCGGGTCACCGCCGGGCTCCGTCGGCGCCTGGGTGGGAAGGACTCCACTTGTGCACCGGACCGCTCACGCACAGACGAGAGCGGACCGGTTGGTCGGGCGCCATGTTATCACCTGCGAGGATCGACCCCATGAGCACCCCCCAGCAGCCGGAGCCCGACGAGGCCCGTGACATCGCCGACGTCCCAGCCGTGGAGATCATCACGACGGCGGCCGTCCACCTCATGAGCGCAGCCGCCGTCAAGTGCGGCCTGGCCCCCGACACCGAGCAGCGAACCGGCACCGACATGATGGACCTGGACGAGGCACGCACACTGATCGTCGCGCTCGCCGGCCTCGTCACGGCATCGGCGCCCGACCTCGGCAACCAGCACGCGCGTGCCCTGCGGGACGGCCTGAAGTCTCTCCAGCTGGCCTTCCGGGAGGCGTCGCCCTTCCCCGACCCGGTGGGCGAAGGGCCTGGCGAGGACCTCACAGGTCCCGTGGGGTGACGTGCGCCACGTCACCGCGAACCACACCTCCCCGCCACTTATCCTGGACGGCGTGAGCGACCCGAGCGACGTGCGCGCCTCCACCCAGCGGGCGGTGCCACCTCGCGTGCCCGTGCCGCGGGCCGCCTCGCGCCCGGCTGGCGAGGCGGACGAGGCCGGGGGTGCGACCAAGCCCTCCGATGCGCACGACGCGACGCCGAGCCACGAAGCGGGCGACCCGGCACGGCACTCACGCCGCGCGGGGCCACCGCCGCACGAACCTGCCGCACGGCCGCGGCCAGGTCGCGGCCTGCGCATCACGACGGCCCTGGTGGGCCTGGCAGCACTCGCCCTTGCCGCCGGCACCGCCTACCTGTG
>NZ_JAUQYP010000001.1:2000807-2012747 GCF_030586465.1 Actinotalea lenta | reverse complement strand
CGCACGTCGAACGCCTGGGAGAGCCGAGCCGGCGACTACGCGACCGTGTCGAAGGACCTCGGTTCCGATCTCGCCGACACCAGGGCCGAGCTGAAGACGACCAGCGACGAGCTGGACGCGGTCCGCGCCCAGCTCTCCACGGCCCAGAAGCGCATCATCGAGCTGGCCAACGAGAAGGCGCAGATCGGTGACGACCGCGAGGCGCAGAAGCTGCTCGCCGACTACCAGGCCCGGGTCTCCGACGCCGCAGGCCAGGTCGCGCTCGCGCTGGACCGGTGCGTGCGCGGTCAGAACCAGCTGATCGGGTATCTGCAGAACGCCGAGCTGTACGACCCGGCCGAGCTCGACTCCTACGCCACGAGCGTCCAGGACCTGTGCCAGAAGGCCACCGACGCGAACACGGCGTTGCAGGGCGAGCTGTCCCAGTGACGCGCCACGGCCTCCGCGGTCGCACGGTCGGGACGGGCCTGGTCTGGCTCGTGCTCGGCGCCACGCTCGGCGGGTGCGGCCTCGCGGACGACGTCCCCCGGATGCCCGGTCCCGCCATCACCACCTGGGTCCCCGTGGCCAGCGCCGAACCGTCTCCCGTCCAGACGGGCAACCTCTCCCCCGACGGCTTCGCGAGCGCCGAACGGATGGCCGTGCGGATCCGCAACGTCGGGTGCGACACGCTGACCATGTCCGTGGGCTCGGGGTTCGCCATCGACGCCCACACCGTCGTCACCAACCGGCACGTGGTGTCCGGGTCCGCGTTGCTCCAGGTGTCCACCTACGACGGTCGCGACGTCGAGGTCAGCGGCGCCTCCACCGCGTCGCTCGCCGACCTCGCGGTGCTGCGCACGGATCAGGAGCTGCCCAGCCACCCAGAGCTCGCGGGAGCCGACCCGCAGGTGGGCGATCCCGTGACGGTCGTCGGCTACCCGGAGGGCGGCCAGCTGACCGTGACGACCGGGAAGGTGATCGCGGCCACCACGGACCCTCTCCACCAGAGCCTGGGTGAGGTCCTGGTCACCGACGCCCCCGTCGAGCCGGGCAGCTCCGGCTCCGCCGTGCTGAGCACCGACGGGCAGGTCATCGGAGTCGTCTACGCCAAGAACGCGTCCGACCAGAGCTACATCGTGCCCGTGAGCACGTTGCGGGACCAGCTCTCCGATGCCGCTTTCACCCCCGTGCCGTCCTGCCCGACTCCCACGGCGAGCACCACACCGGCCCCGAGCACCCCGCCGACCGACCAGCCGGCCACCCCGCAGGAGACTGCGACTCCGAGCCGCCCGGGCACCTCCGGGTCCGGCGGCTGAGGGAGTCGGTCAGCCGACCGCGACCGGGCGCAGCTCCAGGGTGTCGATCTGGGCGACCACCGGGTCCGCCGCGAGCGCCGCATCGATCCGCGCGAGCACGGCTTCCAGACCACCGCGGTCCAGGCCGTGCGGCAGTCCGACGACCACAGCCACCTCGCTCGTGCGACCCGGCTCGACCTCGACGGAGCGGACGTCGGCCACCGTGGCCAGGGCGCGCTGCACGGCGACACTCACGTCGGAGCGGACCTCACCGTCCCGCACCGCGGGGTGCCAGGCCAGACCTGCCGCGATCGCCTGAACCGCGGGACGCGGGACGGGTACGGTCACCGGGCCGCCGGGGTCGATCACGAGCAGCGGCCAGCCCTCGGCGAGCGCGGAGATCGCGGCGCGCTCGAGCTCGGCCGGCATCGGGCGCACCGCCGGGTTCCAGGCGCTGAGGGCTGCCACCGACGTGAACACCGGCATCGCGGTACGCCCGTCGGGGGCCTGCACCGCCACCACGGCGGTGTCCACGTGACGGTCGTCGGCCGCGTCCCGCTCGTGCGCCACGACCGGCACGAGAACCCGCGTGCCGCGCAGCGCTGCGACGACGTCGGCCGTGTCCGCCCGTCCCGCCGCGTGCTCGGCGAGCACCGCCGCCACCGCAGGGGCGGCGGAACCGTCGTCGGCCGCGAATGCCGACACCGGGGGCAGCTCGCGGCGACCCTCACCGCCAGGCAGGCCGCAGGTCACTGCCGACGCCCGGCGACGTCGAGCGCCTGCGGCAGCGTGAAGGCGCCCGCGTACAGGGCCTTGCCGACGATCGCTCCCTCGACGCCCAGGGGAACCAGGTCCCGCAGCGCGGCGAGGTCGGTCAGGGCCGAGATCCCCCCGGACGCCACCACGGGTGCCTCGGTGCGGGCGCACACGTCCCGGAGCAGGTCGAGGTTGGGGCCACGCAGGGTGCCGTCCTTGGTCACGTCCGTGACCACGTACCGGGCGCACCCCGCAGCGTCGAGACGTTCGAGCACCTCCCACAGGTCGCCGCCCTCCCGGGTCCATCCCCGGGCGGCGAGCGTCGTGCCGCGCACGTCGAGCCCGACGGCCACCCGGTCGCCGTGGTCGGCGATCACCCGCGCCGTCCACGCCGGGTCCTCCAGGGCCGCGGTGCCCAGGTTCACGCGACGGCAGCCCGTGGACAGCGCCCGCTCCAGCGAGGCGTCGTCACGGATACCGCCGGACAGCTCGACGTCGACGTCGACCGCGCCGACGACGCGGGCCAGGAGCTCCGCGTTCGAGCCGCGGCCGAACGCGGCGTCCAGGTCCACCAGATGGATCCACTCGGCACCGTCGGCCTGCCACGCGAGCGCCGCCGCGAGCGGGTCGCCGTAGGAGGTCTCCGACCCCGCCTCACCCTGTACGAGCCGGACGGCCTTGCCGTCCGCGACGTCGACTGCGGGGAGCAGCTCCAGGCGTGTCATCGTCATCCCTTCAGACCCTGCACCCACGTCCGCAGCAGGTGCGCGCCGGCGTCGCCGGACTTCTCCGGGTGGAACTGCGTCGCCGCGAGCGGTCCGTTCTCGACCGCGGCGACGAAGGGCTCGCCGTGCTCGGCCCAGGTCACTGCAGGTGCGGTGAACCGGCCGCCGCCCAGCGGCGCGAACGAGCGCGCGGCGTAGGAGTGCACGAAGTAGAAGCGCTCGTGGGCCACGTCCGCGAACAGCGTCGAGTCGGCCGGTGCCGTCACGGTGGACCACCCCATGTGTGGGACCACGGGGGCGGTCAGGCGGTCCACGACGCCGGGCCACTCGCCCAACCCCTCGGTCCGCACGCCGTGCTCCACGCCCGCCTCGAACATGACCTGCATCCCCACGCAGATACCCAGCACCGGGCGTCCGCCCGCCAGCCGGCGATCGACGATCTGGTCCCCGCGCACCGCACGCAACCCGGCCATCACCGCCGCGAAGGCACCCACACCGGGCACCACGAGTCCGTCGGCGGCCATCGCCGCATCCGGGTCCGACGTGAGCTCGACGTCGGCACCCACCCGGGCAAGGGCACGCTGGGCGGACCGGACGTTGCCGAAGCCGTAGTCGAGGACGACGACGCTGGGAGCTGGCACCGAGCGAGTCTATCGAGCGGGTGGGGCAGGGCCCGGGCCGTCCGGTCAGCGAGCGCGCCGCGCAGCGCGGGCGGCAGAGGCGAGCATCCGGGTCGCACGCCACCGGCTCAGGCCCACCGAGGACACCACCCCGTCCAGGTCCGTCACCGCAACGGTCCCGACGAGGAGGCCTTCGAGCTCCGGCGGCGCCCCGTCGAGGAGGAGGCCCGGCGCGACCTCGTCCGCCGCCGTCCCGCCCCTCCATCGGGACGCCACCAGGGCTCCGTCGCGACGCACCACGAGCAGGACCGGCGTGTTGGACAGCAGCCGTGAGATCGCCTCCGCGGCCTGCTCCGGCTCGCCCCTGGCCGTCCGCCGGCACACCGCGACGGCTCCGACGGGCGTCGGGGCGGCGTCGACCTCGACCTTCGCGAGCGCACACGCGGCCGCGAGCGGTCCCGCCTCAGCGACCTGGGTGAGGACCAGCGCCAACGTGCCGCCCTCCGGCGCCCCCGGACCGGTCGACTCGCTCACAGCGCTCCCTTGGTCGACGGCACCCCGTGCACGCGAGGGTCGGGTGCGACAGCGGCCCGCAGCGCACGGGCCACCGCCTTGAACTGGGCCTCGACCACGTGGTGGGGGTCACGCCCCGCGAGCACCCGCACGTGCAGGCAGATCCGGGCGTGATGCGCCAGCGACTCCAGGACGTGCCGGGTCAACGAACCGGTGAAATGGCCGCCGATCAGGTGGTACTCCTGCCCCTCCGGCTCGCCCGAGTGCACGCAGTACGGCCGACCCGACACGTCCACGACCGCCTGGGCGAGTGCCTCGTCGAGCGGCACGAGTGCGTCGCCGAAGCGGCTGATCCCGACCTTGTCACCGAGGGCGTGCGCCAGCGCCTGACCGAGCGCGATGGCCACGTCCTCCACGGTGTGGTGCACATCGACGTCCGTGTCCCCCGTGGCCCGGACGGTGAGATCGATCAGCGAGTGCTTGCCGAGCGCGGTGAGCATGTGGTCGTAGAACGGCACGCTCGTGTCGATCTCGGTACGGCCGGTGCCGTCCAGGTCGACCTCGACGTGCACGGTCGACTCCGAGGTGCTGCGGTCCACGACCGCCGTGCGATGCGTCGTGCTCACAGTCCAGCCACCTCCACCAGCGCGGCACGGAACGCCGCGGTCTCCTCCGGCGTGCCGACGCTGGCCCGCAGCCAGCCCTCCGGTCCCGTCTCGCGGATCAGCACGCCCCGGTCGAGCAGACCCTGCCAGATGGCGTGCCGATCGTCGAACACGCCGAACAGCACGAAGTTCGCGTCGGAGTCGGCGACCCGCAGACCGTTGCCTCGCAGCCACTCGACGAGAGCATCCCGCTCCCGGCGCAGCCCGTCGACCTGCGCCATCAGCTCCTCGGCGTGTCCCAGGGCAGCCAGCGCCACGGCCTGGGTCACCGCCGACAGGTGGTACGGGAGCCGCACGACCCGCAGCGCGTCGACGAGCGGACGCGCCGCCGCCAGGTAGCCGAGCCGGGCTCCGGCCATCCCGAACGCCTTGGACATGGTGCGGCTGACCGCCAGGTGGGGGTACTCGCCCAGCAGCGCGAGCGCCGACGGCGTCCCGGCGCGCCGGAACTCGGCGTAGGCCTCGTCCACCACCACCACGCAGCCCCCCGGCACCTGCGCGGCGGCGTCCAGGACCGCGCGCACGGTCCCCGACGGCAGCGCGGTGCCGGTCGGGTTGTTCGGGCTGGCCAGCAGGACGACGCTCGGTGCGTACCGGGCGATCGTCGCTGCGGCGTGCTCCGGGTCGACGGTGAAGTCGTCCTGTCGGCGTCCGACATGCCACGCGGTCGAGGTGTCGCGCGCGTACTCGGGGTACATGGAGTACGTCGGCGCGAAGGAGACCACCGAGCGACCTGGGCCGCCGAACGCCTGGAGCAGGTGCAGCATGACCTCGTTCGAGCCGTTGGCCGCCCACAGCTGTTCTGGGGCCAGGCTCACGTGGGACTCGCGTGCCAGGTACGCGGCGAGCCCGGCCCGCAGCGGGGCGAAGTCGCGGTCCGGATACCTGTTCAGCCCGGCGGCGGCCTCCGCGACCGCCCCGACGATGTCCGCGACGACCCGGGCCGAGGGCGCGTACGGGTTCTCGTTGACGTTGAGCCGCACCGGCACGTCGAGCTGCGGGGCGCCGTACGGCTCGAGGCCGGCGAGCTCGGGGCGGATCGGCAGGGTCACGCAGCGATCGTAGTCAGGCGGCGGACGGCGTCGCCGGGAGGTCCAGCACACGGCGACCGTCCCGCTCGGTGAACCCGACCGCGCGCAGGTAGCGCTCCGACGCCGCCATGCCGGGCGAGGCCACCACGGTCCGGGTACCCAGGGCCCGGAACGGGCCGTCGTGCCGGAACACGAACTCGCCCGGGGTGAAGTCGCGGTAGGCGGGCAGGACGTAGTCCAGCACCACGAGCTGCTCGTCCGGACCGGCGCCGTCCCTGGTCAGCACCACCCCGACCGCTTCGTCGGCGGTCGTGACGACGAAGGCGTGATCCGCGGTGCCGGCCAGTCGAGCCGGCTCGGTGCCGGCGAGGTCCGGGTTGAACCGACCGATGTCCTCGGCGTGCCGCGCCAGGAGGTGGTACAGGAAGGGTTCGTGGGTGCCGATCGGGACCGCGTCGTAGACCCGGTCGTCGTGCCGCTCGCGCAGCAGCCGGGCGATCGCCCACACGTTGATCAGGACCAGCACGACGTTCATCGCCACCATCGGCCACACACCCAGCGCGGCGTTGTATCCGATGAGCACGCCGCACGCGACGGTGTTGAGCACGCGCAGCCGCATGACCCGGGTCTGGACCAGCGACAGCACCAGCAGCGCCGAGCCCGCCCACCCGACGGTCTCCAACCAGGGCATCGTCGACCTCCGTTCGTCGGGGCGATCCTAGGCCCCGCGCGGGCGGCGCCGACGGCCTCAGGCGAACCGCGCCTGGACCGCCTCGCCGTGCGCCGGCAGGTCCTCCGCCCCGGCGATCGCGACGATCCGGTCGCGCACCGCCGCGAGAGCCGCCCGGTCGTACTCGACCTGCTGCACGGCTCGCATGAAGCTGTGCACGCCCAGCCCGCTGGCGAAGCGCGAGCAGCCGCCGGTGGGCAGCACGTGGTTGGAACCGGCCATGTAGTCGCCCAGCGAGACCGGGGCGTAGGGACCCACGAAGATGGCGCCGGCGCTGGTCACCCGCTCGGCCACACCTGCTGCGTCCACGGTCTGCACCTCGAGGTGCTCGGCGCCGTAGGAGTTCACGACGGACAGGCCGGCGGTCACGTCGTCCACCAGGACGACGGCGGACTGCGGACCGGCCAGGGCCGTGCTCACCCGCTCGCCGTGCTTGGTGGCCGCCACCAGCTCCGGTATCAGCTCCTCCACCCGGTCCACGAGGTCGATGGAGTCGGTGACCAGGACGGAGGCGGAGGTCGGGCCGTGCTCGGCCTGGGAGATCAGGTCGGCGGCGACGTGCCGGGGGTCGGCCGACGCGTCGGCCAGGATCGCGATCTCGGTGGGCCCGGCCTCCGAGTCGATGCCCACCACGCCGCGGACGAGGCGCTTGGCGGCGGTCACGTACTGGTTGCCCGGTCCGGTGATGACATCCACCGGTTCGCACAGGACGGTCCCGTCCACAGCGACCTCACCCGCCGCGCCGTACGCCAGCATCGCGATCGCCTGCGCGCCGCCCACCGCGTAGACCTCCTCGACCCCGAGCAGCCGGCAGGCCGCGAGGATCGCCGGGTGCGGAAGCCCGTCGGCCTGCGGCGGGCTGACCACGGCCAACGAACGGACGCCGGCCTCCTGGGCGGGCACGACGTTCATCACCACCGACGACGGGTACACGGCCAGACCGCCGGGCACGTACAGGCCGACCCGCCGGACCGGCATCCACCGCTGGCGGACCACGGCTCCAGGCTCGAACTCGATGCGGAAGCCGGAGGGTCGCTGCTGCGCATGCACCGCTCGGGTGCGCCGGATGGAGATCTCCAGCGCCGCGCGCACCTGCGGGTCGAGCGCCTCGAGGGCGTCGGCCAGAGCGGTCTCAGGCACCCGGAGCCGCTCGGGGCGCACCCCGTCGAACCGCTCGGACAGGTCACGCAACGCGGCCGCTCCCCGCTGCCGGACGTCGGCGATCACGGGGGCCACCTGATCGGCGGCGTGCGCGACGTCGAGCTCCGGACGAGGCAGGATCGCCGTGAGCTCGTGAGGGGACAGGGTGCGGCCACGAAGGTCGATGCGGGTGATCACCCGCCCGAGTGTAGGACGCCGCCGACGGCGCGGGTCGCGAGGGTCGGGGTCAGGACGCCATGTAGGTCGACGCCATCACCCGGTCGACCGTCACGACGAGCACGACGCGACGGGGGTCGGGCGCGAGCCGGTGGTGTCGGCGCGCATGCCGCCTCTCGGCATCGGCGAGGACCGCTGGGTCGCGCGATACCGCCGCCGACCCCTCCAGGGTGATCCAGCGTCCGCCGTCGACCTGGCACAGCGCGGCGCGAGCCGACCCCGCTGCAGCCTCGACGTTGCGCACCTTGACCGAACCGTCCTCGGTGGTCACCAGGGCCAGGCCCCGGTCCGCGTCCCACGTCGCGGCGACCGGTACGACGTGCGGTGTGCCGTCCGGACGCAGCGTCGTGAGCGTGGCGAGGTGGCGCTCGGTGAGGAAGACCTGCTGCTCGGGATTCAGCCGGATCACCCCGTGACCCTAGGCCACCGGGCGCTGCGTGACACGAGCTCCTTGATCACCGGCGTGGGGTGGGCAGGGATTCCTTGATCGGCTGTTGGGAGGGGTCAGGCGAGGCAGTTGGGCCCCAGGAGGGCCTTGAGGTCGCCGTAGAGGGCGGGGGTCTTCTCGATGCGCAGGCCGTGGTCCAGGCGCATGACGGTGGACCGCCCTGGTTGCGTCAGCCGAAGGTGCACGTCCGTGACCCCAGGGTGGTCGGACAGGATCTCGCGCAGCTTCTCCACGACGGGAGGCGTGCACCGCGAGACGGGCATCGAGATCGTGACCGGGCGCTCGTCCGCCGCGGTCACGTCCGGCAGCGAGACCTCGTTGGCCTGCAGCTGCATCGTGTCGTCCCGGCGCCGCACCCGCCCGCGCACGGTGAGCACGGCGTCCTCCGCCAGCACCGTGGTATAGGCGAGGTAGGTCTCACCGAAGAACAGCACCTCGACCGAGCCGTCCAGGTCCTCCAGGGTCAACGAGGCCCACGGGTTGCCGTTCTTGCTCATCCGCCGCTGCAGGTTCGTCACGAGGCCGCAGACCGTCACGGTGGAGCCCTCCGGGCGACCCTCGTCCCCGGTCAGCGTGGCCAGCGAGCAGTCGGCGGCCTGCGACAGGACGTGCTCGAGCCCGGACAGCGGGTGGTCGGACACGTACAGGCCGAGCATCTCCCGCTCGAACGCGAGCCGCTGCTTCTTGTCCCAGTCCGGCACGTCGGGGACGGCGACCGAGAAACCGGCTTCGGCGCTCTCGCCGCCGAGGTCGGCGAACAGGTCGAACTGGCCCTCGGCCTCCTTGCGCTTGACGCCGATGACCGCATCCACTGCCTGCTCGTGGACCAGGAGGAGCGCGCGGCGACCGTGACCGAGCGAGTCGAACGCCCCGGCCTTGATCAACGACTCGACCGTGCGCTTGTTGCACACCACGGCGGGAACCTTGTCCAGGAAGTCGGTGAACGACGTGAAGGCGCCCTTGGCCTCCCGGGCGCGCACGATCTCCTGGACGACGTTCGCGCCCACGTTGCGCACGGCCGTCAACCCGAATCGGATGTCGTCCCCCACGGCCGCGAAGTTCGCCAGGGACGAGTTCACGTCCGGAGGCAGGACCGTGATGCCCATGTGCCGGCACTCGGCCAGGTACAGGGCTGACTTGTCCTTGTCGTCGCGCACCGAGGTGAGCAGCGCCGCCATGTACTCGGTCGGGTAGTTGGCCTTGAGGTAGCCCGTCCAGTACGACACGACCCCGTACGCGGCCGAGTGCGCCTTGTTGAACGCGTAGCCGGCGAACGGCACGAGCACGTCCCACACGGCCTTGATCGCACCGGCGGAGTAGCCGCGCTCGCGCATCCCGGCCTCGAAGGAGACGAACTCCTTGTCCAGGATCTCCTTCTTCTTCTTGCCCATCGCACGCCGGAGCAGGTCCGCCTGGCCCAGCGAGTACCCGGCGAGGATCTGCGCGGCCTTCTGGACCTGCTCCTGGTAGACGACGAGGCCGTGCGTCTCGTCGAGGACCTCCGCGAGCGGCTCGACCAGCTCGGGGTGGATCGGTTCGACCTTCTGCAGGCCGTTCTTGCGCAGCGCGTAGTTGGTGTGGGAGTTCATCCCCATCGGCCCGGGCCGGTACAGAGCGATGACCGCGGAGATGTCGTCGAAGTTGTCCGGCCGCATCTGCCGCAGGAGCGCCCGCATCGGTCCACCGTCGAGCTGGAACACCCCCAGGGTGTCGCCCCGCCCCAGCAGGTCGTAGGTTGCGCGGTCGTCCAGCGGGACGTCCTCGATCACCACGTCGGGCTTGCCGTTCGCCCGGATGTTGTCCAGCGCGTCGTCCAGGATCGTCAGGTTGCGCAGCCCGAGGAAGTCCATCTTGATCAGCCCGAGCGCCTCAGCTCCCGGCTGGTCGAACTGCGTGATGATCGCGCCGTCCTGCGGACGCTTCATGATCGGGATGATGTCGATCAGCGGTGCGCTGGACATGATCACGCCCGCGGCGTGCACACCCCACTGGCGCTTGAGCCCCTCCAGGCCGCGCGCAGTCTCAAGCACCTTCTGGGCGTCCGGGTCCGCGGCTACGACCTGGCGGAACTCCTCGGCCTCCGCGTAGCGGTCGTGCTTCGGGTCGTACATCCCGGACAGCGGGATGTCCTTGCCCATCACGGGCGGCGGCATCGCCTTGGTGAGCTTCTCCCCCATCGCGAAGGGGTACCCGAGCACGCGGGAGGAGTCCTTGAGGGCCTGCTTGGCCTTGATGGTCCCGTAGGTGACGATCTGAGCGACCCGGTCGTCGCCGTACTTCTCGGTGACGTACTTGATCACCTCGCCACGGCGGCGCTCGTCGAAATCCACGTCGACGTCGGGCCAGGAGACCCGCTCGGGGTTGAGGAAGCGCTCGAAGATCAGACCGTGCTTGAGCGGGTCGAGCTCGGTGATGCCCATCGCGTAGGCGACCATCGAGCCTGCGGCGGAGCCACGCCCAGGGCCCACCCGGATGCTCTGCCCCTTGGCCCAGTTGATGAAGTCCGCGACGACCAGGAAGTAGCCCGCGAAGCCGAGCTGGAGGATGACGTCGGTCTCGTAGTCGGCCTGCTTGCGGACGTCGTCCGGGATCCCTGCCGGGTAGCGGCGGTGCAGGCCGAGCTCGATCTCCTTGACGAACCAGGACTGCTCGTCCTCCCCGGCGGGGACCGGGAAGCGTGGCATGTAGTTGGCCGACGTGTCGAACGTCACGTCGCACCGCTCGGCGATGAGCAGCGTGTTGTCGCACGCCTCCGGGTGCTCCGACCACAGGTCGCGCATCTCCTGCGCCGACCACAGGTAGAACGTCTCCGCGCCGAACGCGAAGCGGGTGCCGCCGTTGTCGTAGCTCGGCTCGAGCAGGTTGGACCCGGACTGGACGGCCAGCAGCGCCTCGTGGGCGTGCGAGTCCTCCCTGCGCGTGTAGTGCAGGTCGTTGGTCGCCACCAGCGGCGCGTCGATCGTCTTGGCCAGGCGCAGCAGGTCCGGCAGGACGCGGCGCTCGATGTCCAGGCCGTGGTCCATCAGCTCGACGAAGAAGTTCTCCTTGCCGAAGATGTCCTGCAGCTCGCCGGCCGTGCGCACGGCCTCGTCCCACTGACCGAGGCGGAGCCGCGTCTGGACCTCGCCCGACGCGCAACCGGAGAACGCGATCGTGCCCGGCGCGTAGCGTTCGAGCAGCTCGCGGTCCATCCGGGGCCACTTGCCCATCTGCCCCTCGAGCGAGGCGAGCGAGCCCATCCGGAACAGGTTGTGCATCCCGGCTGTCGTCTCCGCGACGATCGTCATGTGGGTGTAGGCACCACGGGCCGAGACGTCGTCGCCGGACTGCGTGTCGTCGCCCCACCGCACGCGGCTCTGGTCGAACCGGCTGGTGCCCGGCGTGACGTACGCCTCGACGCCGATGATCGGCTTGACCCCGTGGTTGCGCGCGCGCTGCCAGAAGTCGAAGGCGCCGAACAGGTAGCCATGGTCGGTGATCGCGAGGGCTTTCTGCCCGAGCTCCTCGGCGTGCGTGAGGAGGTCCTCCACACGCGCGGCTCCGTCGAGCATCGAGTAGTCGGTGTGCGCGTGCAGGTGGACGAAGTCCGTACCTGGGACTCCCATCGCCGACATGGCCGCCATCCTAGGTCGCGCCGGGGACACGACCCGAGCCGCCGCGGCGTGTCCCTCCCGGCGGTCCGAGCGTGCGCAGTGCGGACGTATGACGAACGTCACTCGCCCGCGCGCAGCACCTCCCACGCGTGCGCCAGGTCCTGCGGGTACTCGCTGGTGCACACCAGTCGCTCCCCGGTGGCGG
>NZ_JAUQYP010000001.1:1755833-2000707 GCF_030586465.1 Actinotalea lenta | reverse complement strand
GTGGTCGAAACCCAGCCGCGCCGCGTGCAGCCACTGCCGGGTCAGACCCAGACGCCGAGCCAGCGCCGGGTCGGCACCATAGGTCAGGTCCCCGACGCACGGGTGCCGGACGGCGGCCATGTGCACTCGGATCTGGTGGGTCCGACCGGTCTCGAGGCGCACCTCGACCAGGGACGCGGCGGGCACCATCTCCAGGACCCGGTAGTGCGTCACGGACGGCTTGCCGGTGGCCACCACGGCGAACTTCCAGTCGTCGCGCGGATGGCGACCGATCGGGGCGTCGATCGTGCCCTCGGTCGGTTCCGGGTGGCCCTGGACCACTGCGTGGTAGACCTTCTCGACCGTGCGCTCCTTGAACGCGCGCTTGAGCACCCGGTACGCCCGCTCGCTCTTGGCCACGACCATCAGACCCGAGGTGCCGACGTCCAGCCGGTGCACGACGCCCTGGCGCTCGGCGGCACCCGAGGTGGCGACCCGGTGCCCGGCCCCGGCGAGCGCTCCGACGACGGTGGGCCCGGTCCAGCCCGGCGACGGGTGCGCGGCCACGCCTACGGGCTTGTCCACCACGACGACGTCGTCGTCCTCGTGCACGATCCGCATCCCGGGCGCGGGCTCCGGCGGGGCGGTGGAGGCGGGGCCGTCCAGCGCCTCGACGTCCACCTCGAGCCACGCCCCCGCGCGCAGGCGGTCGGACTTGGCCACCGGCCGCCCCTCGAGGAGCACGGCGCCTGCAGCCACGAGCTCGGCGACCCTGCTGCGGGAGACACCCAGCAGACGCGCCAGGCCCACGTCGACGCGCTCACCGGCCAGGCCGTCAGGGACGGGCAGGCTGCGCGCGCTCACCGCTGCGTGTCGGGCGGCTCGGTGACGGAACCGTCGTTCGGTCCGGCACCGCCGCCGGGCTCGTGCGACCCCGCCTCCACCGCCGAACCGTCGCGGGGTGCGCTCTCCTCGGACACGGTCGCGGCGTCCGCCGAACGCCGACCGTCGATGCCGACGCCGATCAGTGTGAGGAGCACGATCATGACGGCCGAAACCACGATGGCGATGTCCGCGACGTTGCCGATGAACCAGTCTCCGTACGCGAGGAAGTCCACCACATGGCCCGTCCCGAAACCCGGAGGTCGTACGAGCCGGTCCACCAGGTTGCCCACCGCACCGCCGAGCAGCAGGCCCAGCGCCACGGCCCACGCGCGAGAGCCCAGGCGGTCGGCGACCCGCACGATCACGACGCTCACGCCCACCGCGGCGATCGTGAAGATCCAGGTCATGCCGCTGGCGAGGCTCAATGCTGCACCGGGGTTCCCGATGAGCTGCAGCGCGAGCAGGTGCCCGAGCAGCGGGGTCCGGACACCCTCGGTCAGGTGCGCCAGGGCCAGGGCCTTGGTCGCTTGGTCGACCGCGAGCACGACTGCGGCCACGACGGCCAGCGCTGCCACGAGGCGGCGACGAGGCGGCACGGTCAGCGACGCTCCTGCTTCGCCTTGCAGGTCACGCAGAACGTGGCTCGCGGGAACGCCTGCAGCCTGGCCTTGCCGATCGCACCGCCGCACGACTCGCAGGTCCCGAAACCCGCCTGCCCCACGCGTTCCAGGGCCCGCACGTTCTGGTCCAGCAGATCCTTGGTGTTGTTGAGCATGGTGAGCTCCTGCTCGCGCTCGAGCGCCGAGCTGCCGGAGTCGGCCTGATCGTCCCCCGCGCCGTCTCCGGAGTACCGCAGGAGGCTGGTCAGCTCCGCGTCCGCCTCCGACAGCTCCACGGTGAGTCGAGAGATCTCCGAGGCCAGGTCGTCCGCGAGGCTCTCGACCTCCTCGACCGTCCACGGGTCCTCGCCGTCACGTACCGGGAACGTGTCCACGATGCCCGCGATCACCGAGCGCGACGGGCGCGCACGACCGGAGGCGCTCACCGGATCCTGGATGGCCATGGGTACTCCCTGCTGACGAAGGTCCCGTGAGAGTAGACCTCGCGGGCAGGACGCACAAAGCACCACACCAGGTCTCCCCGATGTGGTGCGTCGTGCTGTGGGCTCAGCCGCCGAACTGGGCGTCTCCGCCCTGCGGGGAGACCGAGGCGCCGCGCGCCTCGAGGTCGCCGAGCAGGTTCTCGAGGTAGCTCTTCAGCCGGGTGCGGTAGTCGCGCTCGAAGACGCGCAGCTCGTCGATCTTGCGCTCCAGGAGGCTGCGCTCCTGCTCGAGCTGGGCCAGCGTGCGGTTCGACGTCTCCTCGGCCTCACGCACGATGCGCTGCGCCTGGGACTTGGCGTCGCCGATGATGCGGTCGCCCTCCTCCTGACCGGAGCGGACGTAGTCGTCGTGCAGCTTCTGCGCCAGCTGCAGCATGCCGGTGGCCGACTCCGGCTCGCTGAGCCGCGCCTGCGGGGCGGGAGCCGGCTCGGGGGCGGGCTGCACCTCCGCGACGGGGGCGGGCTGCGGCTCGGGCTGCGGCTCGGGCTCGGGGGCGGGCGCGGCCTCGGCGGGCGCCTCACCCCCACGGCTCAGCTCCGCGATCCGACGCTCGGCGGCGGCGAGCTTGCCCTTGAGGTCGTCGTTCTCGGCGTACACCGCCCGCAGGGTGTTCACCACCTCGTCCAGGAAGTCGTCGACCTCGTCCTGGTCGTACCCCTCACGGAACTTCGTCGCCTGGAACTTCTTGTTCAGGACGTCGTCTGCGGTGAGCAGAGCCATCGTGTCACCTCGGTATGTCGTGCGGGCAGACCTGGGCAGTGCGCCGACCGCCAAGGCCACCGTAGCGGACTCAGGGCGCGTCGTGCCTGCTCCTGGGACTCGGGCGTGGCGTGTCTCAGCCGCCCATGTAGCTGAGGAACGTGAGCAGGAAGGAGCACGCCAGCATGACGAGCAGGAAGGCAAGGTCCAGGCGGATCTGGCCGAGGGTGAGGGGCGGGACGACACGCCGCACCGCCTTGAGCGGAGGGTCGGTGATCGTGTACGTCACCTCGGCGATCACCAGGGCGGCACCGCGCGGGCGCCAGTCGCGGGCGAACACCTGCACCCAGTCCAGGACGAGCCGGACGAACATCAGAAGGAAGAAGGCGAGGACTATCCAGTACAGGACCGCCCAGATCACGCTGACCTCGGCCCCTCAGCTCTGGTTGTAGAAGCCGGCGCTCTCCCCGGCCCCGTCCTCACCGGCGATCTCCACGTGCTCGGGAGACAGCAGGAAGACCTTGGTCGTGACGCGCTCGATCGCGCCGTGAAGACCGAAGATCAACCCTGCGGAGAAGTCCACCAACCGCTTGGCGTCGGCGTCCGTCATCTCCGAAAGGTTCATGATTACCGGGGTGCCCGACCGGAACGCCTCACCGATCGCCCGGGCGTCGTTGTACGACCGCGGGTGGATCGTGGTGATGCGCCGCAGGTCCCCCGGCGTGGGCACCGGGCGAGGCACCGGGCGGCGCAGGGGTGTCACGTCGGCGCGGTGCTCCTCCTCGGGCTCCAGGTACTCCTCGACGTACCCCTCGGCAGCGGCCTGCTCGTCCTCGGCGAGGCCGAGGTACAGCATGGTCTTGCGCAACGCTCCGGCCATGGCGGCCTCCACCTTCCCTAGACCCGTCACCCGCTGGTGCGCGTCCGACCCGACTACGGACCTTCCTCACGGTAACCGAGGCGCGGGTGCGCATCGTGTCGACACGCCCGCGTCGCCCTCAGACCAGCCGAACGACACCCGCGATCCGCCCGGAGGGGCGGCCAGGCCCGTGACCACGGTGGGAGAAGAACCGTGGGTCGGTCCGGGTGCACGCCCCCAGGTCGGTGACCGCGACACCGAGGTCTGCGAGCGTGCGCGCAACGGTCCCCGGAAGGTCGAGCGCCGTGGTCCCCCAGCTCGTGGTGGAGGCCGCGCCGGGTACGGCAGCGGTCACGTCGCGCACCATGTCGGGCGGCACCTCGTAGCAGGCTCCGCAGATGGCCGGGCCGATCACGGCGCGCAGGCTCCGCGCTCCCGCGTCCCGCAGCACCCGCACCACTGCCGGCACCACGCCGGCCACCAGGCCGGCGCGACCGGCGTGCGCCACGCCGACGAGGCGCGCCTCCGGGTCCGCCAGCACGACAGGGACACAGTCGGCCGCGAGCACGGCCAGCCCGACCGGCCCCTCGGAGACCATGGCGTCGCACGCCGCCACGTCGTCGCCACCGCGCGACCCCACGCGGTGCACCGTGGCGCCGTGCACCTGACGGCCCCAGGCGAGCGGACCGCCTGCCCAGCCCTCGGCCGCCCTGCGACGCGAGGTCACCGCCTCGGGGTCGTCACCGATACCGAGCCCGAGGTTGCCGAGCCCGACGGTCGAGAAGCCTGCACGTACCCCCGCCCCGAGGTCCACCTCGAGCCAGGGGGCGGTCACTGCGGGTGCTTGAGGAAGTCAGGGAGGTCGAGGTCGTCGGTCGAGCGACGCGGCCGGTCCTCGAACACTCGAGGCACCTCGACGTCCCGGGCGCCGCCCTCGGACAGGAACGGCGGCACATCCGAGTCGCGCTCGCGCGGCTCCTGCGGCCGCGGGACGTCCGTCTCCACCGCAGGCGCCGGCGGCGCCTCCGGCTCCGGCTCCGCCTCGATCACGGCCGGCTGACGACCGGGGCTGACCTGTCCGAGCGCCCTGGCATCCTTGCGAACGGTGGGCGCCCCGCTGTCGAAGCCTGCCGCGATGACGGTGACCCGGACCTCGTCGCCGAGCGCGTCGTCGATCACGGCGCCGAAGATGATGTTGGCCTCGGGGTGCGCAGCCTCCTGCACGAGACGGGCGGCCTCGTTGATCTCGAACAGCCCGAGGTCCGAACCGCCCTGGATCGAGAGCAGCACGCCGTGCGCCCCGTCGATGCTCGCCTCGAGCAGCGGCGATGAGATCGCAAGCTCGGCGGCCTGGACCGAGCGGTCGTCGCCGCGCGCGGAGCCGATGCCCATCAGCGCCGAGCCCGCGCCCTGCATGACCGACTTCACGTCCGCGAAGTCGAGGTTGATCAGACCCGGGGTCGTGATGAGGTCCGTGATCCCCTGGACTCCGGAGAGCAGCACCTGGTCGGCGGAGCGGAAAGCGTCGAGGACCGAGACCGAGCGATCCGAGATCGACAGCAGCCGGTCGTTGGGGATCACGATGAGGGTGTCCACCTCGTCCCGCAGGCCGTCGATCCCGCTCTCGGCCTGGACCGAGCGACGCCGTCCCTCGAACGTGAAGGGGCGGGTCACCACGCCGATGGTCAGCGCCCCCAGGGAGCGGGCGATCTTCGCGACCACCGGCGCGCCACCGGTGCCCGTGCCGCCACCCTCGCCCGCGGTGACGAAGACCATGTCCGCGCCCCGTAGGACGTCCTCGATCTCCTCCGCATGGTCCTCGGCAGCGCGCTTGCCGACCTCCGGGTCGGCGCCGGCGCCCAGCCCTCGGGTGAGCTCACGACCCACGTCGAGCTTCACATCCGCGTCGGACATCAGCAGCGCCTGCGCGTCAGTGTTGATCGCGATGAACTCGACGCCCTTGAGTCCGACCTCGATCATCCGGTTGACGGCGTTGACGCCGCCGCCGCCGATCCCGACCACCTTGATGACGGCCAGGTAGTTCTGGGGAGCTGCCACGGCGTGTCCTCCGAGTCTCACGTTCAGGTTGAACGTTAGAGTTATGTCACGTGCTGTCGACGACGACGCTAGGTTGCCGCGCGCGCCCCGGCAATCACCGAGGGGGCGTGTCGCGCGTGCGCCACGTCACGACCTGGTGATCGGCAGCGTCGGGGCGGAGACGTCGTACACCTTGACGCCCTTCGACGCGGGGGACCCCCGCAACGTCTCCACCACGGCGGCCTTGAGCGCGGACCGGTCGGCGCTCCCCCACTCCACCCTCGACCCGTCCGAGAGCGTGAGGCTCACCGCATCCTGGTTCTTCGCCGAGGCTCCGGTGACCTGGCCCGCGAGGTCGGAGGGCAACGACTGGAGGACGAGCAGCACGGCCTGCATCGCCGCAGGGTCGCCCAGCGGCACCGAGACCACGGGCAGGCCGGACGGTGGATCCGCGCTGCGGCCCACCTGGACGCCGTCGGCGTCCAGCAGGGTGTAGCCCTTCGCGGCGGGCACCGCGGCAACCGGGTCGCGCGCCACGACGGTCGCCACGAGCCCGTGCGGCCACGCGCGGGCGACGGACGCGGCACGCACTCCTGGCACGTCCAGCACCTGGCGCCGCAGGCCCACGGTGTCGAGCCGTGGCAACGGCGTGCCGGCCTGGTGGGTCAGCACCGCGGTGACCGCGGCCACGTCGACCACCGCCCGGTCGCCCCGAACCCGGACCGTGACGTGAGCCGGGTCGAGGGCGAGCACCGGGGACACCAGCAGCAGCCAGGCCAGCGTGGCGGCCACAGCCCCACCCGCCGACCACGCCAGGACACGATCACGCCGGATCCGGCGGCGCATGCGCACCCGCTCGGCGAACCGTGCCGCCGAGCCCGCCGACACCACCACGGGCCGCCGAGGTTGCCAACCCGGCTTGCGCGGCACCACGCCGACGGGTGCATCCTCAGCCGGCTCGGCCCGCGGTACCCGCTCGTCCCGCGGCACAGGCACGTCGTGGACCGGCCGCTGCGGCGCGGGAGGCCGGACCGCGGGCGGCGCCTCCTCGGGCACGGGAACCCGGGGCCGGGGCGGCGGCCTCACGCGGTCCCTCCGACGCCGCCCCGGGCCTCGAGGTCCGCGAGCACGACGGGACCGAGCGCGGTGACGTCCCCCGCCCCCACGGTCAGGACGAGGTCGCCGGGGCGGGCCTGGGCGGCGATCTCGTGCGCGGCCGCCACCCGATCGGGCACGAACCGGGCGGCCTGGCCCATCCGGGCGGTGATCAGCGCACCGGAGACCGTCGGGTCGGGGTCCTCCCGCGCGGCGTACACGTCGGTCACGACCACGGCGTCGGCAGCGGACAGCGCTGCGGCGAACTCCGCGGCGAAGGCTGCGGTCCGCGAGTACAGGTGTGGCTGGAACAGCACCAGGACACGGCCCGCTCCGGCGACCGAGCGCGCGGCGCGCAGGAGCGCCGCGACCTCCGTGGGGTGGTGCGCGTAGTCGTCGACCACACGGACCCCGGACGCCGTCCCGCGCGTCTCGAACCGTCGCCCCGTGCCGCCGAACGCCTCGAGGCCCGCGGCGGCGTCGTCAGGCGACACCCCGAGAAGCCGGCCGACGGTCCACGCCGCCGCCGCGTTGAGGGCGTTGTGCGCACCGGGAACGCCGAGCCGCACCGGCACCGGTACGCCGGACGCCTCGGTGATCGTCGTTCGACCTCCCGAACCCGCAGGTTCCCACGCTCCGACGCGGACGTCCGCGCCGACCCCGGTGCCGTACCTGAGCACGCGTGTCCCGCGCGCCTGCGCCGCGTCGGCGAGCCTGGCCGCGCCGGGATCGTCCGAACAGGCCACCAGGGCCCCCGACACACTCGCGGCGAACTCCGTGAACGCCGCCTCGAACGCCTCGCGGCTCCCATAGTGGTCGAGATGGTCCGGCTCGACGTTGGTGACCACGGCGATCTCCGGGTGGTACGCCAGGAACGAGCCGTCGGACTCGTCCGCCTCGACCACGACCACCTCGCCCCGACCTGCGTGCGCACCTCCCACCGGGTCGCCGGCGCGTCCGGCCACGGTGCCCCCGATCGCCCAGGAGGGATCGAGTCCGGCGTGCTCGAGAAGCACTGCGACCATCGCCGACGTCGTCGTCTTGCCGTGCGCACCTGCCACCGCGACACCCCGGCGACCCCGGAGGAGGGCCGCGAGCGCCACGGACCGGTGCAGCACCGGGATGCCGAGCTCGCGCGCCCGCACGAGCTCGGGGTTGCTGGGCCGGATCGCGCTCGACACCACCACGGTGCCCGCCCCGGTCACCAGTGCCGCGTCGTGCCCGCGGTGCGCATCGACGCCCGCGGCCCGGACGGCGTCGAGCGATCCTGCGCCCGCATCCGAGCCGGAGACCTCCAGGCCGCTCGCGACGAGCAGCGCCGCCACGGCAGACATCCCGGCACCGCCGACCCCGACCAGGTGCACGCGCCCACGGGCCGCGAT
Source organism: Actinotalea lenta (assembly GCF_030586465.1). Classification (GTDB taxonomy): domain Bacteria; phylum Actinomycetota; class Actinomycetes; order Actinomycetales; family Cellulomonadaceae; genus Actinotalea; species Actinotalea lenta. The sequence continues at coordinate 1,992,668 of NZ_JAUQYP010000001.1, read as the reverse complement.
CGCCGCCAGGTCGTCGCCGGTCACGGTGCGCCCTCCACCGCGGCGAGGACCAGCTCGGTGACCCGCGCCGCCGCGTCCGTCACGCCGACGCCCTGGGCAGCGCGCCGCATGCCGGCCAACCGGCTCGCGTCGCCCAGCAGGGAGATGACGTGCTCACGGACCCAGCTCGGGGTGAGGTCGGCGTCGCGCACCAGCAGCCCTCCACCGGCGGCGACCACGGGAGCTGCGTTGAGCCGCTGCTCGCCGTTGCCCACCGGCAGAGGGACGAACACCGACGGCACCCCCGCCGCGGCCAGCTCCATCACGGTGCCGGCGCCTGCGCGGCACACGGCGAGGTCAGAGACGGCGAGCGCGTCCTGCATCGTGTCCAGGTACTCCATGACGTGGTACCGCTGCGCGTCCCGGACGTCCGACAGTGCAGCGAGCACCGGCTCCGCCTTCCCTGCCCCCGTCAGGTGCAGCACCTGGATGCCGGCGGCCACCAGGTCGCCCGCTGCACCGGCGACCGCGCGGTTCAGGCTCGCGGCGCCGGAGGAGGCACCGGTGACCAGCAAGGTCGGCAGACTCGCGTCGAGCCCCAAGGCGGCCGCGGCCGCGGCCCTGGTCCCCACCGGGTCCCGGTCCAGCGCGGCGACCAGGCCGGCGATCTCCGGCCGGAGCGGCAGCCCGGTCTGCTGCGCGCCGCGCAACGGCGTGCCCGGGAAGGTGACCGCGACGGACCGCGCCCATCGGGCTCCCCACCGGTTCGCCAGGCCCGGGCGGGCGTTCTGCTCGTGGATCACCACCGGGACGCCCGCGCGCCGAGCGGCAAGGTAGGCGGGCGTGGAGACGTAGCCGCCGAAGCCGACGACGACGTCGATCCCGCGGTCGTCGATGACGCCCCGCACGGTCCGCACCGCGGCACGCAGGCGACCCGGCAACCGGAACCAGTCGAGGGTGGGCCGCCGCGGGAGCGGCACCCGAGGGATCTCCACGAGCGGGTAGCCGCGTGCCGGCACCAGGCGGGCCTCGAGCCCGACGGCGGTGCCCAGCACCGTCACGCGCGTGTGCTCGTCGCGTGCGCACAGCTCGTCCGCGACGGCGAGCAGTGGGTTCACGTGGCCCGCCGTACCGCCACCGGCCATGAGGACCTCAACCACGACGGCCTCCCCCGCGCGCTGCGCCGGTGCGCGGGGAGCGAGCCCGCCCGATCACCGCCAACGACCGCTGCACCGCGCCCACCCGGGCGTGCAACGCCTCGGGCGCGCCCGGCTCGCTCCGGGCGAACGACACCACCACGCCCAACGCCACGAGCGTGGTGATGAGCGCAGAGCCTCCGGCCGACACCAGCGGCAGGGGCAGCCCGACCACGGGGAAGACGCCGATCACCACACCGACGTTGATGAGCGCCTGCCCGAGGATCCAGGTCGCGATCCCCGCGGTGCTGATCTGGACGAACGGGTCGGGGTGCCGACGGATCACCCGGACCATCGCGACCGCGAGCACGGCGAACAGCACGATGACCAGCACCGCTCCCAGCAGCCCGAGCTCCTCGCCGATCACGGCGAAGATGAAGTCGTTGTGCGCCTCGGGCAGGCCGGCCCACTTCTGGCGACTCTGCCCCAGGCCCTCACCCGTGAGGCCGCCGGAGGCCAGCGCATAGAGCCCGCGGACCGTCTGGTAGCACTGGTTCATGGCGTCGCAGTGCGGCGAGAAGAGCGCGGTGATGCGGGCCATCCGGTTGCTGGTCTGCGCGAGCTGGACGATGACCACGCCGACGAGCGTGCCCGCGACCACGAACATCCGCAGGGGCACACCGGCGATGAACAGCGCGCCGGCCGCAAGCAGGATGATGATCAAAGCCGTGCCGAGGTCCTTGCCCGCGACGACGAGGCCCACCACGCCCAGGGCACCGACCACGGCCGGCACGAGCACGTGCAGCCACCGGTGCAGCAGGGCGCGCTTGGTGGCCAGCACGCTGCCCAGCCACACCGCCAGCGCGAGCTTGAGGACCTCGGAAGGTTGCATGCGGAAGCCGGCGAGCCCGATCCAGTTCCGGTTCCCGTTCACCGCGATGCCGAGCCCGGTGAACACCAGGAGCTGGAGCAGGACCCCGGCCCCCAGCGCGGGCCAGGCGATCGCACGGTAGAACCGCACCGGGAGCCGGCTGGCCAGCCAGGCGACCGGGAGGCCGATGAGCGCGTACCGGGCCTGGTCCCAGAACACCGCGTACGCGGTCGCGCCCTTGGTCGTGTTGAGGGAGTCGACGGTCGAGCTCGACAGCACCATCACGAGGCCGATGGACAGCAGCAAACCCGTCGCCCCGACCAGCAGGTAGTAGCTCGTGACGGGGCCGTTCCAGGTGCCGGGCGCACGAGGCGTGAGCTCGACGTCCGTCCCGCGGGTCGCCGTCACGAGCCCGGGTGAGTCCCGCGGACCGCCGCCGTGAACGCCTCGCCGCGGTCGGCGTAGGACGCGAACTGGTCCATCGACGCACAGGCGGGGGCGAGCAGCACGGTGTCGCCCGGCCGGGCCAGCCGACGGGCCGCGGTCACGGCACGGGACATCACCGTCCCAGTGTCGGTGGGATCGACGACCTCGACGGGGATTGACGGCGCGTGTCGGGCAAGTGCCTGAGCCAGGGGTGACGCGTCCACGCCGATGAGCACGGCTGCGTGTAGCCGGTCGGACCGCGAGCGCACCAGGTCGTCGAAGGCTGCGCCTTTGGCCAGGCCGCCTGCGACCCACACCACGCTGCCCGGTGCGAACGCCGCGAGCGAGGCCGCCGCGGCGTGCGCGTTGGTGGCCTTGGAGTCGTCGACGAACGCCACACCGTCGAGGCGGCCGACGGGCTCGACGCGGTGCGCACCCGGGAGGTACGCGCGCAGCCCGTCCCCCACGGCCGCCGCCGGCACGTCGTTGGCGCGGGCGAGCGCGGCCGCAGCCAGGGCGTTGGTCACCACGTGCGGCGCCACCCGTCCGTCGGGCCCGGCCAGGTGGGCGAGATCGGCCAGCGTCGCGAGCTCCGCTGCGTGCCCGGCACGCCCAGGGTGCCCGACCGGCAGGTGGAAGGCGCGGTCCACCAGGACGTCGTCGACCACGCCGAGCTGGCCGGGGCCCGGCACCCCGAGAGTCACCCCCACGGCACGAGCGCCGTCTGCCACGTCGGCGTCCCGGACCATCCCCTCGAGCAGCGGGTCGCCGGCATCGTAGACGCAGGCCACCTCGACCCCGTGGTAGATCCGTGCCTTGGCGGCGGCGTACGCCTCGAACGAGCCATGCCAGTCGAGGTGGTCGGCGGCGACGTTGAGGACCGCTGCGGCCCGCGCACGCATCGAGGCGGTGAAGTGCAGCTGGAAGCTGGACAGCTCGACCGCGAGCACGTCGTGCTGCGGCGCGGTGGCCGCCTCGACCACCGGCGTGCCCACGTTGCCGACCGCCGGGGCGTCCAGCCCCGCGGCGCTGCAGATCGCCGCGAGCATCCCGACGGTCGTGGTCTTGCCGTTGGTGCCGGTCACCGCGAGCCAGGGAGCCGGGCCGCCTCCGCGCGCGCGTTCGACGCGAAGCCGCCAGGCGAGCTCGACCTCGCTCCACACCGGCACGCCGCGGCGCCCCGCAGCCACCAGGACAGGTGCGGTGGGGCGCCAACCGGGTGAGGCCACCACCAGGTCGACGCTGTCCAGGTCGACCTCGTCGTCGGCATGCCGGTCCGCGTCCGGGGCACGTGCGTCCAGCGTGATGGCCGACGCACCCCGGGCGAGGACGACGTCACGCACGGCGCGACCGGTGACCCCCAACCCGGCCACCAGGACCCGGGCACCGCGCAGGTCGGTCGGCCCGGGCGGCTCCTCGGGCATCAGCCCGCCACCCACTCGGCGTAGAAGATGCCCACCCCCAGCGCCACGAAGAGCCCTGCGATGAGCCAGAACCGGATGACGATCGTGACCTCGCCCCAGCCGGACAGCTCGAAGTGGTGGTGCAGGGGCGCCATCTTGAACACCCGTTTGCCCGTCAGCTTGAAGAAGCCGATCTGGATGACGTCGCTGAGCACCACGAGCACGAACATCCCGCCGATGATCGCGCCGAGGATCTCCGTGCGGGACAGGATGGTCAGGGCCGCGAGCGCGCCGCCGAGGGCGAGCGACCCGGTGTCGCCCATGAAGATCTTGGCCGGCGACGCGTTCCACCACAGGAAGCCGAACAGCGACCCGGTGATGGCCGCGGCCACGATCGCCAGGTCGAGCGGGTCGCGTGCCTCGTAGCAGCGTGGGCCGGCGGTGAACAGGTGCTGGCAGGACTGGTTGTTCTGCCAGATCCCCACCACGACGTAGGCGCCGAACACGATGAGCGACACCCCGGTCGCGAGCCCGTCGAGCCCGTCCGTGAGGTTCACGGCGTTGGACCAGGCCGTGATGAGGAAGTTGGCCCAGATCACGAACAGGATCAGCCCGATCGTGGCGCCCTTGAACGCCAGGTCGAGGTTGGTGTCCCGGATGAAGGAGAGGTGCGTCGAGGCGGGCGTGCGGAAGTTCTCGTTCGGGAACTGCAGGACCAGCACGGAGAAGGCGATGCCCACCACGCCCTGGCCCACGACCTTCCAGCCGGCCCGCAGACCCAGGCTGCGCTGCCGGGAGATCTTGATGTAGTCGTCCAGGAAGCCCACCACGCCGAGCCCGGTCATGAGGAACAGGGCGAGCACCGACGACGCGGTCGGCTCGGAGCCGGTGAGCAGCTTGGCACCGAAGTACCCGAGCAGCGTCGCGGCGATGATGACGACGCCGCCCATCGTGGGTGTGCCGCGCTTGGTGAAGTGCGCCGTGGGTCCGTCCTGCCGGATGAACTGCCCGTACTGCCGGCGCACCAGCCACCGGATGAACAGCGGCGTGCCGAGCAGCGCGATGACCATCGCCAGGCCGCCGGAGATGAGCAGGGCCCTCACGGGTGCACCACCCCCGCGCGCAGGTCCGCCGCCAGCTGCGCCAGCTCGGGGTCCGAACCGGCCACCAGGACCACGTCCCCGTCGGTCAGCTCGTCGGCGAGCCATGCGCGTGCCTCGGCCGCATCCGGCACGACGATCGACTCGGCGTCCCAGGAGCCCTCCTGGTAGGCACCGGTGTACACGGCCCGGGCAGGGTTCCCGACCGCGACGAGGCGCTGGACGTCCAGGCGCACCGCGAGGCGCCCGAGCGCGTCGAGCTCGGTGACGCTCGCCGGCCCGGCGGGTGCGCCCACGACCGCGACGCGGCGACGCTGGACGGCGGTGCGTCGCAGCGTCCGCATCGCCGTGGTGAGGTCGGCGAGGCTGGGCGTCCCGGTGACGTCGAGGACGGTGATCGACCCGACGTCCACGGGGTCGTCGACCGCGACCGGCGGCTCGGCGAGCAGCGCGGCCGGGTCGACCGGCCCACGCCTGCCCTCGGCGTGCACGGCGCGGTAGACGTCCCGGTCGTTGTAGCGGTGGAACACTCCCGCGACCTCCTGGGTCGGCTCGTGCCCCTTGCCCGTGACGATCACGGTGTCCCGCGGTCCGGCGAGCAACGTCCCGACCCGCAGCGCCCGGGAGCGCGGAGCGACCTCGTACACGTCGTGCAGGTCCGGCCGCACCTGACGCACCCCGTCCAGGATCGCCGCGCGGATGGTCTCGGGGGGTTCCGAGCGTGGGTTCTCGTCGGTGACGACCACGACGTCGGCGAGCTCCGCGGCGATCCGACCCATGATCGGACGCTTGCCCCGGTCGCGGTCACCGTCCGAGCCCAGGACGATGACCAGCCTCCCGGGTGTGATGGGACGCACCGCCTCGAGCGCGAGCACCAGGGCGTCCGGCGTGTGCGCGTAGTCCACCAGGCACAGCGGCCAGCCCTCGGTGCGCTCGACGACACGCTCCATGCGCCCCGGGATGGCGGTCGCCGCGGCGACGCCGGCTGCCGCGTCCGCCAGGGGGACGCCCGCCCGGTGTGCGAGGACGATCGCAACGGCCGCGTTCGAGACGTTGACCATGCCCGGCAACGGGCTGTGCGCCCTCAGCTCGACCCCGTCCGGGCCGCTGAGCGTGAAGGACGACCCGACGCCGTCGAGCCCGACGTCAGCGTCACTCACCCGCCAGTCGGCGCCGTCGAGCCCCACCGCGTCCTCGCGGGTGGCCACGGTGTCGACCGGGATGCGGGCCTCGGCGGCGAGCCGGGCACCCCAGGCGTCGTCCACGCACACCACTGCCCGGGCGGCGCGCTCGGGCGCGAACAGCCGAGCCTTGTCGGCGAAGTAGCCCTCCATGTCGCCGTGGAAGTCCAGGTGGTCGCGCTGCAGGTTGGTGAAGCCGGCCACGTCCACCCGCAGGCCTGCGACGCGGTCCAGCGCGAGGGCGTGCGAGGAGACCTCCATCGCGCACGCCGTGACCTGCCGCTCACGCATCAGCGCGAACAGGGCGTGCAGCACCGGCGCCTCCACGGTGGTGCGCGGGCTCTCGATGGACTCCTCGCCCACTCGCAGCTCGACCGTCCCGATGACCGCGGTGCGCACGTGCTGACGGCGCAGCGCCGCCTCGACGAAGTAGGTGGTGGTGGTCTTGCCGTTGGTCCCGGTCACGCCGACCGACACGACGTCGCGCGCGGGCTCGCCGTACAGGCGAGCGGCCACCTCGCCGACCAACGGTCGCAGGGGCCGGTCCGTCACGAGTGCCGGGACGTCCACGCCGGCAGCCCGCAGCCTCGCGGCACCGGTCGGGTCGGTGAGCACCGCGACCGCACCGGCGGCCACCGCAGCGGCCGCGTAGTCGGCACCGTGCGCCTTGAGGCCCGGCACGGCGGCGAAGAGGTCGCCGGGCTGCACGTCGGCCGAGCCCACCGCCATCCCGGAGACCTCGGCATCCCGGTCGACGGTGCACCCGACCCACGCGGCGATCTCGGTCAGCCTGCGCGTCGGTCGTCGTGCGGGACGCATCCGGCCCTGGGGGGACGTCACGGGGCGAATCTACCTGGCGCGGGGAGTGCGCCCGCTCGCGACCTGCGCAGCACGGGGCCGGTCACCAGGTCGTCGGGAACAGATCGGCGGGCATTCCGCTCGGGGGGACTCCCAGGTACTGCAGGGCGTAGCCGGCGACCGTGCTGAACACCGGCGCGGCAGCCGTACCCCCGTAGATCGTGCTGCGCGGGTGGTAGAGCGTGACGTTCACCACGATGCGCGGGTCGTCGGCCGGGGCGATGCCGATGAACGATGCGACGGTCTTGGTCACGCCGCCGGGCTCGAACGCCTGCGAGGTCCCGGTCTTGCCCGCGATCCGGTAACCGGGGACCTCGGCCTTGCCCCCCGTGCCGTCCTCGACCGCACTCTCCAGCATGCGGACCAGGGTGTCGGCCGTGTGCTGGGAGACCACCCGCGTCGGCGTGTCGAGGGGCACGGGCTGCATCGTCCCGTCGGCGTCCTCGACGGACTTGACGACGTGCGGCTGGACGCGGACGCCGTGGTTGGCGATGGTCGCGAAGACCTGGGTGGCCTGGAGCGTGGTGACCGACACCGCCTGCCCGAACAGGATCGTGTAGGGCGAACGACCGTCACCCTTCCACTGCGGGTCGTCGAGGGTGTGCAGCAGACCCGCCGACTCCCCAGGCAGGCCGGACCCCGTCGTGCGTCCGAACCCGAACTTGGCGAGGTAGTCGAGTCGCACCTGGGGCGGGATGTTCTGGCCGACCATCACGGTGCCGGCGTTCGACGACTCGGCGAGGATGCCGTTGAGGGTCAGGTGCAGGTCACCGTGCTGGTGCGAGTCGTGGAACACCTCGCCGTTGGGCACCTGGTAGGCGTACGGCACGGTGAACTGCGAGGTCGGTGTCGCGATCCCGCGCTCGAGGATCGCGGACATCGTGATCACCTTGGCCGTCGACCCGGGCTCGTACACCTTGGCCGCGGCCCGGCTGGGATCGGCGTTGGCCGGGTGGTTGGGATCGATCGAGCCCGAGTCCGCCAGCGCGAGGATCTCCCCGGTGCGCACGTCGACCACCTCGGCCGTGCCCCACTCGGAGCCGGTCTCCCTGACGCGCTTGTCGAGCGCCGACTGCGCCACGTACTGCAGGTCGCGGTCGATGGTCAGCTGCACGTCGCGGCCGGGGACGGCCGGCACGACGTCGTCGGTGCCGCCCGGGATCCGCTGCCCCTTGGCGCCCTGCTCGTAGGTCTCCTTGCCGGGCTTGCCCGACAGCACCGAGTTGTAGGTCTGCTCGAGCCCGGCGAGCCCCGTCCCGTCGGTCCCGACGAAGCCGAGCAGGCTCCCGGCGGTGCTCCCCGACGGGTAGACCCGTTGCGTGGTGCGCTCGCCCCAGATCCCGTCGATCCCGAGCGACATGACCTCGTGGTAGACGTCGGGGGCCACATCCTTGGCGAGGTACACGAACGTGGTGTCCCGCACCAGCGTCGCGCCGAGCTCGGGCGCCGTGGTGCCGAGCAGCGGGGCCAGCAGCTCGGCGGCCTTGGCCGCCGAGTCCTGGGGCTTCCAGCTCGCGACCTGGCGCGGGTTCGCGTCGATGTTGTACCGCTCGACGGAGCTCGCCAGGACGATGTCGTGCGCATCGAGGATCCGACCCCGGTCGCCGGGGATGGTCACGGTGTGCAGCCGGCTGGCGAGCGCCTTGGCGGCGACGGGCGAGGCGTCCAGGCCCTGCACGTAGGCCAGCCGGACCACGAAGCCCGCGAGGACCAGGAGCACTCCCCCGAGCAGGACGGCGTGCCGCCGTCCCGGCCCGAGAGGTGGACCGCCCGGGCCGCCTGCGCCGCGTCGGGTGGGCGTACCCGCGGGCGGTCGGCGACGCACGGTGCCGGTGGAGCGACCCGCTGCCCGTTGCGGAGCACGGGCGCGCACGCGCGGCGCGGTCATCCCCGACCGGCCGGGGTCGGGGTGCCGAGCACCGCACCGTCCGACAACCGCAGGTACCCGCCCGTGGTCGACGGGACCATGCCGAGCGCCTGGGCACGCCGGGCGAGCTCGGCGGGTGCGGCCGCCTGGTCCAGCTGCGTGACCAGCTCCTGCTGGCGCTGGGCCGCCTGGGCCAGCCGGGTCGCCAACCCGTAGCGCTCGTACTCGCCCTGCGCCATCGCGGTGTTGAGCAGCAGCACCCCGAGCAGGGACGCGGCCAGCACCACCATGCAGAGCACCACGAAGGGCACCCGGGTGCGGGCCCGGTGCGGCGCCGGCACGACACGCAGCCGCGGCCGTGGCGGCGCCGGAGCCGGACGCGGGACCGGACGTGCAGGGGCCCGGACGGCCGCGGACTGCGCGGCGCTCATGCGGCCCACCTCGCCGTCACGGTGCGCAGGTGGTCCGGCGTGCGTCGGGTGCGGCGCGCGGCGCGCAGGCGCACCGACGACGAGCGCGGGTTCGCCGCCGTCTCGGTCTGCGTCGCGGTCTCGGCACCTCGGGTGAGCAGCTCGAGGTAGGGGCGGTGGGTCTCCGGCTCCACCGGCAGGCCTGCGGGAGCGCTGGAGTTCGCGCCCCGCGCGAGCGCGCGCTTGACCAGGCGGTCCTCGAGCGAGTGGTACGCGAGCACGACGATCCTGCCGTCCACGTCGAGCGTCTCGATCGCGGCCGGCAGGGCGCGCTCGAGCACCTCGAGCTCGGCGTTGACGGCGATCCGCAGGGCCTGGAAGGTCCGCTTGGCCGGGTGGCCGCCCGTGGCGCGGGCCGCTGCGGGGATCGCCGCACGGACCAGGTCCACCAGCTGCCCGGTGCGGGTCAGCGGTGCGGCGGCGCGCGCGGCCACGACCCGCGCCGCGATGCGCGCCGCGAACCGCTCCTCGCCGTACTGCCGCAGGATCCTGGCGAGCTCGCGCTCGTCCACGGTGGCCAGCAGCTCCGCGGCGCTCGGGCCGGTCGTCGCGTCCATCCGCATGTCCAGGGGCGCGTCCTGGGCGTAGGCGAAGCCGCGCTCTGGTTCGTCGAGCTGGAGCGAGGAGACGCCGAGGTCGGCGAGCAGGCCCTGGACGGGCGCTCCGACGACGTCGGCAGCCACGTCGAGGACCTCGTCGTACACCGCGTGCACAGCAGTGAACCGGGCCCCGAACCGTGCCAGGCGGTGCGAGGCCAGCTCGATCGCCTGCGGGTCTCGGTCGAGCCCCACCACGCGAAGGTGCGGGAGGCGCTCGAGCAGCGCCTCCGAGTGCCCACCCATGCCCAGGGTCATGTCGACGAGCACCGCATCGGGTGCCACCAGAGCCGGTGACAGGAGCTCGACGCACCGGTCGAGCAGCACGGGCACGTGCCGCTGGTCCATCTGCTCTCCTGCGGGTGGGTGGGGCGGTTGGCGGTCGGGTGGCCCTCCTCCACCCGACCAGGACTCCCTCCGCTGTCCCTCTGGCGTCGGGGAAGTACGCCAGAGCGGGCGGGGAGAGACCTCGTCGTGCGGCCTCGGGCCGGCCATCACTCACAGGGCACCGGGGAACACCTCCTCGCTGGTCTCGGAGTAGGTGTCGACCTGCTCGGCCAGGTAGGCCTCCCATGCGGCTGCGTCCCAGATCTCGGCACGCGCCCCGGTCCCGATCACCGCGACGTCCCTGGTGAGCCCGGCGTAGCTGCGCAGCTCGGCCGGGATGTTGAGCCGGCCCTGCTTGTCCGGGACGTCGTCGTGCGCGCCGGACAGCAGCACGCGCAGGTAGTCGCGCGCCTGCTTGTTCGACACCGGGGCGGACTGGGCCCGTTCGTGCAGCCGTTGGAACTCGGTCAGCGGGAAGACGTACAGGCAGCGCTCCTGGCCACGGGTGAGCACGAGTCCCTCGGCCAGCTGGGCCCGGAACTTCGCCGGCAGGATCAGCCGACCCTTGTCGTCCAGCCTGGGGGTGTAGGTGCCGAGGAAGAAGCCCACGAGCCCCTCCTCCCCCGGTCCCCGGAGAAGGCCCACCCTCCTCCCGGTGGCCCCACGGTACTCCACTTTGCTCCACTGACAAGGCCCCCACGCGCCTCCGGTCGGGTGATTGGAAACAATCATGCAGGTCACTGCGGTGGAGCGAAGTGGAGGGTCTAGCCACGCCCGACCACGCGCGGTCTCACGCCGCCTGCCCACCATGCGGCGCCGTACGCGAGCGAGCCGTCCAGCCGCGAGGCGAGGAGGCGTGGTCGACGCCGAGCGGGCGCCAGGTGGAGCGAGATGGGGGTGTCGGCCGAACGCGGAGCCGCCAGCGCACGAGCGCCCGGTCACGTAGGCTCAGGCCAGCGAGGGAAAGGACACGATGGTCCACGCACTTCCCGCGTCCGACGAGATCGCGGACCTGGCCGAGACGGCGGCACGGATCCGGGCCGGCATGGAGACCGTGATCACCGGCCGCCCCGACCTGGTCCGGCACACCGTCGCGGTCCTGCTCGCCGAGGGGCACCTCCTCATCGAAGACGTGCCCGGGGTGGGCAAGACCACCCTGGCCAAGGCGCTGGCGCACGCGATCGACGGGACGGTCGGACGCATCCAGTTCACCCCTGACCTGCTGCCGAGCGACCTGACCGGCGTGAGTGTCTACCGGCAGGCCGACCAGCAGTTCGAGTTCCGGCCGGGCCCGGTGTTCGCCAACGTCGTGATCGGCGACGAGATCAACCGCGCCTCACCCAAGACGCAGTCGGCCCTGCTGGAGTGCATGCAGGAGGCGCAGGTCACGGTCGACGGCGTCAGCCACCCGCTCCCCCGACCCTTCCTCGTCATCGCCACGCAGAACCCTGTCGAGATGGAGGGCACGTACGCGCTGCCCGAGGCGCAGCGGGACCGTTTCATGGCCCGGCTGCACGTCGGCTACCCGTCCGCCGCAGCGGAGCTGGAGATGCTCGAGCGCCAGGAGGATGCCGACCCGCTGGGCGACCTGCGGCCCGTCACGACCAGCTCCCACCTTCAGCACCTGACCGCCGTGGTGCGGCGCCTGCATGCCTCCGCGCCCGTCAAGCAGTATGTCGTGGCGCTCGCCTCGGCCACCCGGTCGGATCCGATGCTACGGCTGGGGGCCTCACCCCGCGCCGCCATCCAGCTCCTGCGCGGGGCGAAGGCGATCGCCGCGATGAGCGGACGCGACCACGTGCTGCCCGACGACGTCCAGGAGCTCGCCGTCCCGGTGCTCGCCCACCGGCTGCTGCCCAGCACGGACGCGCGGTTGTCCGGTCGCACGGTCGCGGAGACCGTGCAGTCGGTCGTGGCGGCCACCCCCGTCCCCGCCGGCGCCGCGGCCCACCGTCCCGGGCGTCGCGCGACCGGGTGAGCACACCGCGGGACCGCCCCGGGCCGGGCGGAGCGGCAGCCGGGCTCAGCGCCCGGCTCCGCACGCTGCGGCCCACCGGTCGAGGCTCGGTGCTCGCGGTCAGCGGGGTCGCTCTGGCCGCGCTCGGCGTGGGGATCGGGGTACCAGCCCTCGTGCAGGCCGGACTGCTCGCGGTGCTCGCCGTGCTCGCGGGGGCCGCGACCGTGGTCGCGGACGTCGCGGGACCGCACCGTCGCGCCCTGCGGGTGACCCGCACGGTGCACCCTCACCCCGTGACCGTCGACGAGACGGCGACGGTCACCATCGAGGTGACCGGGCGCGCGGGCCTGGACAGGGCACGGCTGAGCGAGCGGGCGGCCCGCGAGCTGAGCGGCGGGCGACCACTGCGCGCCAAGGTCACCCGCTCGGCCAACCGCGTCCAGCTGCGGTACTCGATCACCCCGGCGCGCCGCGGGCGGTGGTCTGCCGGCCCGTTGCAGATCCACCTGCGGGACGTGCTGGGCACGGTGCGGTGGTCGGGTGAGCTCGGCAGCACGCGCCAGGTCGCCGTGCGGCCACGGGTCACGCCGCTGCACTCCGCCGGCGGCAGCGCCTCCTTGGACACCCGGGCGGCGCTCGGCTCACGTAGCCCGTCGCCGGACGACACGGCGCTCCGCGACTACCGTCCCGGGGACGATCCCCGCCGGGTGCACTGGCGGTCCACCGCGCGGCGCGGCGAGCTGGTGGTGCGCCAGGACGAGCGCGCCGGTCGGCGGCCCGCGACCGTGCTGCTCGACCTGCCCGCCCAGGACGAACCGCTCGAGTGGACCATCGCCGCCGGAGTGTCGGTAGCGATCTCCCTCCTCGAGTCCGGCCACCGCGTACGGATGCTCGCCGGCGCGCGCCTCCCCGACCGGCACCGCAGCGACGAGCTCGCCGCTGAGGCCATGCTGGACCAGGCCGTCGACCTCGTCGCCGCGCCGGACCCGGTCACCGGGCGCCGGTGGTTGCTCGCCGCCATCGGTGACCTCACCGCACGAGGCGCGGGCTCGGAGCTCGTCGTGGCGATCCTCGGCGCGTCGGATCCCTATGCGCAGGCCGATCTCGCCCGGATCGCGGCGGTGCACGACGCCTGGGCGATGGTGCGCACGGGTGACGAGACCACGCTGCCCGAGGAGCGCACGCTGCAGGCCCTGCGGCGCGCAGGCTGGACGGCGAGCCTCGCCAGGACCGGGGAGCCGGTCCGCACGGCGTGGCAGCGGCTACGCGCCACCGGCGACCTGGCGCTGGGGGCGCACCGATGAGGTTCCCCGCGCCGCTCCAGGGCCCCGTAGCAGGCCACCGGGTCTGGCTGGGCGCGCTCGTGCTGCTGGTCGCCGTACGTGCCGGGCTCGGCACCCTGGGAGTACTGCTCGCGCCGGGGCCGTGGCTGACGGCCGCGACTGTCGCGGCCGCCGTGGTGCTCGGTGTCGCGGCGCTGATCCGCGCGTTCGGCGCGTCCGAGTGGGCGCCCGCCGCCGCGCTCGGCACGGCCGCCCTGGTGGTTGCGGTGGGCTACGGCGCCGCCGGCGACGGACCGGGCATCCCTGGCCTCGGCACGCCCGGCCGGCTGGCCGATCTCGTCGGCACCGGGATCACGTCCATCAACGAGGGTCAGATCCCGGTGCACGCGGATCGGGGCCTCGAGCTCATCGTGGTCGCCGCGACCGCGCTGGTGGCCGTCGTGCTCGACGGCCTCGCGCTGGCCATGCGGATGGCGGGGCTGGCGGGGGCGGTCCTGGCGTCGTTGTGGGCCCCCACCCTGGTGTTCGAGCACCCGCCCTCCACGGCGAGCCTCCTCGTGGGGGCGACGTGCTGGCTCCTCCTGCTCTGGCTGACCCGGGCCACCCGAGGCCCGGAACGCGGCCTGTGGCGGGAAGCACCGACGGCGCTCGCCCTCACGGCGACCGTGGCGGTCGGCGCCGTGCTCGTCGGACCGCTCGCCTCCGCTCTGCCCGGCTACGGGACCGTGCGGCTGCCCGCGACGTGGGGGCCCGGCATCGGCGGGGCGCCGAACAGCCTGAGTCTGTCCGACAACCTCAACCTGCGCTCCGACCTCGGCGCCCAGCCTGGCAGCGTCGTGCTGCGCTACACGACGGACCTCTCCCGAGTCGGCCCGTTGCGCACGGCGACACTGATGTCCTTCGACGGCCAGCGGTGGCACCCGGCCCCTGCAGGCGACGTGCGGCCCGCCTCGGGTCTGCTGTGGCCGGACAGCACCAGCGCCGCGCCGGACGGGACGGTGCAGGTCTCCCTGGTGCGGCTCGACCAGGCGAACCTGCCCATCACCACCGACCCGCGCGAGCTGTCGATCGGCGGTGCCTGGAGCTACGACCCGGCGCGCGACGAGGTGGTGGGCAGCACGCACCCAGGCATGAGCTACCAGCTCACCGTCTGGCCGCGCGACCTCAGCGCCGAGTCGTTGCGAGCCGACCACGCCGCGCAGCTGCCTTCCGGTGCTCCCGAGCTCGCGGTGCCGGACACGCCCTTCGCCGGTCGGATCGCCGACCTGGCCCGTCAGGTCGTCGGTGACGCCCCCACCGCCTACGACCAGGCGATGGCGCTGCAGTCGTACTTCCGGGCCTCGGACTTCCGCTACGAGACCAACCTGCCGCCGGCCCAGACGTCCGACCCGCTGTGGGACTTCCTCACAGCTCGCGCCGGGTACTGCGTGCAGTACGCCACTGCGATGGCGATCATGGCGCGGGACCTCGGCATCCCGGCTCGCGTCGGGATCGGGTTCCTCCCCGGCAACCGTGCTGCGGACGGGACCATCACCGTGACCGGCGACCGCGCTCACGCGTGGCCCGAGCTGTGGTTCGCCGGGGCCGGGTGGGTGCGGTTCGAGCCAACCCCTGCGGTCCAGACCGGTGCCCCGCCCAGCTATGCCGACCCGCTGTCGACCTCCGTCCAGCCGACCGATCCCGGCAACCTCGTGCCCTCCGGCGCACCGTCCCAGGGCACCGCGCCCAGCACGGCCCCGCGGACCGGCACGGCAACACCCGGGACGGTGCGGACGCCGCGGTCCGCACTCCTGCCATGGACCCTGGTCGCGGTCGCGCTGGCCGGCGCGGCGGCGGCGATCGCGCTGCGGCGCCGCCGGCGTGGCAGCCCGACACGATGGGGACCCGAGGAGGCGTGGCTGCGGCTACGCAGCGAGGTCGCGCGGTGGGGAGTGGACTGGACCGACGCCAGCACCCCACGGCAGGTGGCCGTGCTGCTGCACGCCGCACTGCCCGCCACGGATCAGGCGACCCCTGTCAGCGACGCGCACGGAGCCGTCGACCGGATCGTGGCGGCGCTCGAGGCGCACCGCTACGCGCCCGCTCCGGACCCCGTGAACCCGGCGGAGCTGGCGACCTGGGTCAGGACGATCAGCGTCGCACTCAGCGCTGCTCGCCGCGCCGACGCTCCCAGCGCTCCTCGAAGCGGCTGAGCATGCCCTGCTTCTTGGGGGCCGCCGGCCGCGGGGATGCACCCGACGGGGCACGGGACCCGCGTCGTGGCGCGGAGAACATCAGCAGGACGGCGCCGAACATCACCGCGAACCCGAGGATGCCCAGCACCGGCAGTGGAGCGGCCGCACCCCCGATCAACATGCCGAGACCCGCAACACCGGCCAGCGCGGCGAGCACCCACCGGCGCACCGGACTCCCGCCACGCCCGTACAGGGTCGAGGCGAGCTTCGGGTCGTCCGAGCGCAGCTGGCGCTCCATCTGCTCAAGCACGCGCTGCTCGTACTCGGACAGAGGCATCGCTACCTCCGTAGGCCGGCGGGACAGGACACCATCAGGATAGATCGGCGACGCGGGGTCCGGTAGTTGAGGAGGCGTCCCGCTCACCGATCGATGTGCCGGGAGTCAGCGCGTCGTCGCCGAAACGCCGACGCACCTGATCCATGGCCCGTTCGGCCGCCGCCCGATCCGCGCCGCCCGCCGCCTCCTCCAGGGTCGGTTGGCGGTTCCCTGCCGGCACCAGGCCCTCGGCTCGCACGCCGACGAGCCGCACCGCGCGGCCGGACAGGTCCACCCCGGCCAGGAGGGCACGCGCGGCGCCGAAGATCTCCTGCGCCACGTCCGTGGGGGCAGTCAAGGTCCGCGAGCGTGTCAGGGTCTGCCAGTCCGCCGTCCGCACCTTGAGGCTGACGGTGCGGGCCAGCGTCGACCGCTCACGCAGCTGACGTGCCGTGCGGTCCGCCAGCTCCAGGACCCTCCGTTCGACCCAGCCGAGATCCGTGCTGTCGGCCTCGAAGGTCGTCTCTGCGCCGACACTGTGCTCGGGCCGACTCGGCACGACCGGGCGGGGGTCACGCCCCCACGCGAGGTCGTGCAGGTGCCTGCCCCCCGCGCTCCCGAGGATCCGCTGCAGGAGGGCGAGGTCGGTGGCCGCGACGTCGGCGACCGAGACGATGCCCCACCGGGCGAGCCGGTCGCGAGTCGCCTCCCCCACCCCACTGAGCGCCTCGACCGGCAGGGCGTGCAACATCTCGACGGTCGCCGCCCGGGGCACGACGAGCAGGCCGTCCGGCTTGGCCATCCCGGAGGCCAGCTTCGCCACGGCCTTGCTGGTCGCGACGCCGACCGAGCACGCCAGACCCAGCTCGCTGCGGATCCGGGCCCGGATCTGCGCCCCGATCTCGGCCGGCCGACCCAGCCGGCGCCGCGCACCGGACACGTCGAGGTAGGCCTCGTCGACGCTGACCTGCTCGAGGATCGGCGTCACCTCGGCGAGGACCGCCATGACCTGTCGCGATGCGGCGCTGTACGCAGCGCGCTGGGGCGGGATGACTACGGCGTGCGGGCACAGTCGCCGGGCTGCGGCCATCGGCATCGCCGAGTGCACGCCGAACGCGCGAGCCTCGTACGTGGCGGCCAGCACCACCGATCGCCCGTCCCCGCCGACGACCACAGGCAGTCCTCGCAGTTCAGGGCGCCGCAGGAGCTCCACCGAGGCGAAGAACGCGTCCATGTCCACGTGCAAGATGGAGCATCCGTCGTCGTCGTCCCCCCACCCGCGCCGGACTGACGCGGGCACCTGCCAGCGACTCACGACGCCCGCAGCTGCTGGTACTCGTCCGCCGCGAGCAGAGTGCGCACGGCCGCGGCGAAGTCGGCGGCCTCCGCAACGGCGCGGTCCGCACGCTCCTCGTCCACGTCGGCTCGCCCGGTCTCGACCGCGGCGCGCAGCGGTGCCGCGTCGGCGAACCGTGCCGTCCAGTCGGCGAGCTCCGGGGCGGCAGCAGCCGCGAGCTCCCACACCGGGCGAGGGCCACGGCGGCGCCCGGCGAGACGGTCTCGTGCCGCCACCACGGCAGCGCCGGCGCGCAGTGCTGCCAGGTGCCCGTGCACGAAACGCTCGTCAGGACTGCCGGCGAGGTCGGCGGCGATGAGCTCCGCGTCACTGCGCGCAAGGAGCTCGCGCACCCGGAGGGAGGGCTCGCCCAGGCGCCCGCCGGCAGGCACCGCCGCCGGGCGACCACCCGTGGTGCTCCGTCTCGTCACCGGACCAGTGTCGAACATCTGTTCGACCTTCGTCAAGCCTTCGTTGCCCTACCGTGGCACGGTGCCCTCCCGTCGCCATCGCGCCACCCGTGCTCTGCTGCCCGTCGAGGCCGTGCCGATCGCGACCGGCAGCGCGCAGCTCGTGGTCGACGCCGAGCGCCCCGAGCTGGTGACACTCCTGGTCAACGGCGTGCCCAGCTCCTGCCTGGACCTCGACGACCCCCGCTACCTGGAGTTCGAGTACCACCAGCAGATGGCCGCCGTGGTGGACCTGCTGCCACCCGGCCCGCTGCGTGCACTGCACCTGGGCGCGGGCGCCTGCACGTTCCCACGGTGGCTGGACTCGGTCCGGCCGGGATCCCACCAGCTTGCCGTGGACGTCGACGACGTGCTCGTCCGGCGCGTGCGCCAGTGGTTCGAGCTGCCCCGGTCCCCCGCGCTGCGCGTGCGCGCGGCCGACGCCCTGACGACGCTCTCGGGCATGGCGGAACGCTCGTGGGACCTGGTGGTGCGGGACGTCTTCGCGGGGGATGCGACTCCCCGTGAGCTGACCACCCGGTCCGCAGCGGAGCAGGTCCGCCGGGTCCTGCGCCCCGAGGGCCTCTACCTGGTCAACTGCGTCGACCGGCCACCGCTCCCGCTCGCCCGGGCCGAGGCCGCAACCTTGGCCGAGGCTGTCGGCCCTGTCATGGTGGTCGCCGAGCCCGCGGTGCTGCGCGGACGCCGGTACGGCAACGTGGTCCTCGCGGCCGGCGGCCCGGGCTTCGACCTGGGTCGGCTCGCCCGTGCGCTGCGGGTCCTGGCCGTGCCGGCCAGACTGCTCGACCCGGGCGAGTCGGCGGACTTCGCCCGGTCCGCGCGCCCCATCGAGTGACCGCAGCGCGGAGCGGCCCGCCCCGGACATGCGACGGGGCCGCACCCGGTGCGGCCCCGTCGAGTCAGGTCAGGTCGCTCAGAGCGGGCGCACCTTCTCCGCCTGCGGACCCTTGGGGCCCTGCGTGATCTCGAACTCGACCCGCTGGGCCTCCTCGAGCGTGCGGTAGCCCTGGGTCTCGATCGCCGAGTAGTGCACGAAGACGTCGGCGCCGCCGCCGTCCTGCGCGATGAAGCCGTAGCCCTTCTCAGCGTTGAACCACTTCACAGATCCCTGCGCCATGCTGTTCCTTCGTTCCTCGTCCAACCTGGGACGTCGTCACCGGGTCGGTCGCCCGGCATGTCATGCCGCAATGCTGTCCCACGTCCTGGTCCGCGAAGAACAGGCCATGACGGTCCCTCCCGACGGGTCGGGCAGGCGGTCATACGTGTGCCGTCACTGCAACGACCGATACTCTCCCACGTGCGGTGCCACCGGCGCCAGGGTTCTTGGCACCGTCGTGTCAACCGCGACGCGACCGGCTGAAGACCTCGGTCGCGCGGCCGTCCCGCCGCCGCGCCAGCACCTCCCGCACGGGCGGGACCACGACCCCGCGGGACGCCATGAGCCGGCGGGTGCGCCGCCGGGCGACGAGCAGGCCGGCGGCAGCGACGAGCCACAGCACTCCCTGGATCGCGAACGCGACGCGGAATGCACCCAGCGACAGCTCCGGGCCGGGATGCGTGTCGAGCGCGACCCCCGCGGCCAGGATCGCCACCACCGCGAACGCGAACCCCCCACCGTTGACCAGCCCGGTCGCGGTGCCGAGCCGGGCCGGATCGTTGAAAGACCGCGCGAAGTCGAACCCGACCAGCGACGACGGGCCCCCGACTCCGAGCACCGCGGCCAGCAGGACCAGCATCCACGTCGGGGCGGGACCCGCTTGCACGAGCACGGCGAGCCAGACGGCGGCCACGGTCGTGGCCGTGCCGAGCACGATCCAGGACCGCCGCAGCGGATGGCGAGCGGTGAGCTCGCCGATCACCGGACCGGACACCACGCTGGCAACCACCGCGACGGTCATCACCCCGCCGGCCGCCTCGGACGAGAGCCCCTCGGCCAGCAGGAACGGGTACCCCCAGGCCAGCAAGAAGAGGTTGAGCGGGAACTGGGACAACGCGTGGCTCCAGAAACCCAGCCACGTGCCGGGCTCCTTGGCCGCAGCGCGCACCGGAGCCAGCACACCACCGGAGCGCTCGGGCCGCTCGTGGCCGGAGGGCGAGTCACGCACGGCGAGGAAGGCCAGGGCCGCGGCGAGAAGGCCGATCGCCGCCAGCCCACCGAAGGCCGTCGTCCACCCGCGTGCGTGCAGCACCGCCACGAGCGGCAGGGCCGAAGCCACCTGCCCGGCCTGCCCCGTCACCCCGCTGAGCTGGGTCAGCAGGGGTACGCGTCGGGCCGGGAACCACATCGCGACGAGCCGGACCACCGCGATGAACGTCGCCGCGTCGCCCGCACCGATGAGGATGCGGGCGAGGTAGGCGCCGCCGATCGCGTGGGTCACGCTCAGGAGGCCCTGCCCGGCGGCCATGAGCACCGCCCCGCCGGCGATCATCGCCCGCGAGCCGAACCGGTCCAGCAGCATCCCCGACGGGATCTGCATCGTGGCGTAGACGGTCAGCTGCACCATGACGAAGGTCGACAGCACCGTCGCGCTCACACCGAAACGGTCGGCCGCCTCGATGCCCGAGACCCCGAACGAGGTGCGGTGCAGAACCGCCACGGCGTAGGCCACCAGCGCGGCCAGCCACACCGTCCAGGCACGCGCCGACCCGCGCCCGGCACCGGCGTGGGTCTCGGCCTCGCTCATCCGCGCAGGCTAGCCCAGCGCGCCGTCAGCCCTCGCCGCCATCCTCCTGCTGGGCAAGGAAGCGCTCGAACTCGGCGCCGAGCTCGTCCGCGGTCGGCAGGTCCTCGCCGAGCAGGCCAGGACCGTCGATCGCCCGGACGGCGTCGTCGTACTGCTTCTCCAGCGCGTGCACGACCGAGGCCACCTCGGGCGAACCCGCCATCTGGCGCTCGATCTCCGCCGCCGCCTCCCGCGCGGCGGACTCCAGGGCCCCGGACGCCAGGTCGAGCCCGGTGGTCTTCTCGAGCTGCCCGAGGGCGACCATCGCCGCCTGCGGGTAGGCCGACTGGGCCAGGTAGTGCGGAACGTGCACCGCGAAGCCCATCGCGTCGTGACCCCAGCGACCGAGACGGTGCTCGAGCAGGGCGCTCGCGCTCGCCGGGACGCGGACGGACCCGAACCACATCGGGTGCTCCTCGACCAGGTCGGACCGGGTCGCGTGAGCGGTGAAGCCCAGCGGCCGGGTGTGCGGCACCCCCATCGGGATCCCGTGCACGCCCACCACGAGCCGGACGCCGAACCGCTCGACGATCCTGCGGACCGCGGCGACCCAGGACTCCCACCGGATGTCCGGCTCGACGCCGTGCAGCAGCAGGAACGGGGCTCCCTCACGGTCGTGCATGAGATCGATCGCGAGCTCCGGCTCGTCGTACTCGTTCCAGGTGGAGCGGTCGAAGGTCATCATGGGGCGCCGGGACCGGTAGTCCACGAGCTCGTCGACGTCGAAGGTGACCAGGCGCTGCGGGGTGAACTGCTCGGTCAGGTGCTCGGCGGCCACCTGTCCGGCGGCGCCGGCATCCACGAAGCCGCGCACCAGGTGCACCAGGACCGGAGCGTCGCCGACCTGCTCGGCGACCTCTTCGTTCACGGTGTACAGGGTGTCCGGGTCACGCATCTGGGGGGCCTCCTGTCGTCTTCCTCTTGTCGGTGCAACGCATCGGTCCGCGGCACCATTCCCCCGGCGACGGTCAGCGCCCGCCGTCCCAGCCGAGCACCACCAAGGCCGTGTCGTCGACCAGGTTCCCGCCGTGCCGCACCGAGACGGCCTCCATGACACGGTCCACGATGGTGGCCCCGCCCGCCCCGCCTCGGTGACGCGCCTGCTCCGAACGCACCTGGTCGGCGATGAGCTCGGCCAGGCCGTCCTCGCCGAGCCGATGGTCGGTGCCGTCCACGGTGGTCTCGAGCATGCCGTCCGTGAACAGCGCGACCCGCCAGCGATCGGGCAGCTCGACACGCCGCGCCTGCCAGCCGCCCAGGGCGGGGATGCCCAGTGCCCTGCCCCGCCGGTCGGACGGCAGCGGCACGGTCGGCCGGCCGATGAGGAACGGCGCCGGATGGCCGCACAGGTACAGGTCGAGCCACGTCCGGTCCGGGCCGACGACGACCATGACGAGGGTGGCGAAGATCTCCGGCCGGCCGCGCTCGGCTGCCAGGATCTGCTCGGTGACGTCGAGCACCCGAGGTGGCGACAGATCGGCGAGCGTCGCGGTGCGCCACGCCGTGCGCAACGTCGCCCCGAGGGCCGCCTCGTCCGGCCCGTGCCCCGCGACGTCCCCCACGACCGCGGCGATCGAGCCGTCCGCGCGCTCGACGACGTCGTAGAAGTCGCCACCGAGCAGCCCGTCGCGCCCCGCACGGTAGCCCACGAGCACCTCGACCGAGCCGTCGCCGACCAGTGGCGACGGCAGCAGCGCGCGTTCCAGGCGGGAGGCCTCGTAGTCACGCACCTGGGCCCGGTACATCTCACGCTCCTGAACTTCGGCCTGGCGCCGCTGGACGGCGTAGCGGAGCACCCGGTAGAGCGTCGCGCCACCCATCTCACCCTTGACCAGGAGGTCCTGGGCGCCGGCGGCGATCACCCGCAGGCCCAGTCCCGGCTCGGGCTGCGCGGTCCACACCACGACGGCGCGCGTACCGGGCTGGCGGAGGAACCACCGCAACGTCGACAGGCTCTCGGCCTCGGAGGCCGGTAGGTCGAGCAGGACGCAGTCCACGTCGAGCGCACCCACGGCCTCGTCGGCCGTGCGCGCGCGGCGCAGCTCCACCGGCGCGTCCGCGAGGAGCAGCCCCAGCTGCTCGGCGTCCGCGTCGTCCTCGCCGACCACGAGCACGGTGATCGTCGACGTCGTGATCTCGGTCACGTCCTCACCCCGGCGATGATCCTATGTGCTCGACCCTAGGTGCTCGACGGTGGCCCCGCCGGGGCCGAGGGCGCGCGCGACGTGGACACCGGCGCGCGCGAGCGGCAGCAGGACGGATAATGGACGGCCGATTCTCAGCCGGAGGGTGCTCAGTGGGACGCAGCAGCGAGGTGGACGTCGAGCAGACCGCCGTGGACGTCCGCTACCGCAGGCTGGACGCACTGCGCGAGCAGACCGCGGCACGGCTTGCGGAGGTCCGCCGCAGCGGCCCGTCCGGCTCGCCGCAGAACCGCTCGGAGCGAGACGCCTTCGCGACTCTGTACGAGGACCGGCTCGCCCAGCTCGAGGGCGTCGAGCAGCGACTGACCTTCGGCCGGCTCGATCTCGAGGACGGCTCGACCCGCTACATCGGCAGGATCGGCCTCACGGACGACCAGCACTCCCCGCTGCTGACCGACTGGCGCGCCCCGGCGGCGCAGGCGTTCTACCGCGCGACGGCCGCGCGCCCGGACGACGTCGTGCGGCGCCGCCACCTGGTCACGCGTGGGCGCACGGTCACGGGCGTGGAGGACGAGGTCCTCGACCTGAGCAGGGTCGACGAGAGCGACCTGCCGACGCTGTCCGGCGAAGGCGCCCTCCTCGCCTCGCTGTCCGCGGGGCGCACCGGTCGGATGGGCGACATCGTGGCGACCATCCAGGCCGAGCAGGACGCGATCATCCGTGCTCCCATGACCGGCGCGCTCGTCGTCCAGGGCGGGCCGGGTACCGGCAAGACGGCCGTGGCGCTGCACCGCGCGGCCTACCTGCTCTACGCGCACCGCACGACCCTGGAACGCTCGGGGGTTCTCCTGCTGGGGCCGAGTCGGACCTTCCTGCGCTACATCGACCAGGTGCTCCCCTCGCTCGGCGAGACCGGGGTCGTCACGGCGACCATCGCCGACCTCGTGCCGGGCGTGGTCGCCAACGGCGGTGAACCGGAGGAGGTCGCGCGGCTCAAGGGTGACGCGCGCATGGCCCGGGCGATCGAGTCGGCGGTGCAGGCTCGGCAGCGGGTCCCCGCCGAACCCGTCGAGGTGCACCTCGACGGTCGGCGGCTGCAGGTCCGGCCCGCCGACGTGCGACAGGCGATCGCCCACGCGCGGCGGACCGGCAAGCCGCACAACCTGGCCCGCGTGGGCTTCGTCCGCGAGATGCTCGGCAGGCTTGCGGAGCAGTACACAGCCGTCTTGGACCAGCCCCTGCCCCCCGACGAACGGGCAGAGGTGATCGAGGACCTGCGCACCACACGCGAGGTGCGCATCGCGCTGAACCTCGCCTGGATGCCGCTCACCCCGCACAAGCTCGTCGAGGACCTGTGGGCCAAGCCCTGGCGGCTCGCCCAAGCGGCGCCCTGGCTGGACGAGCAGGAGCGTGCCGCGCTGCGGCGCGAGCCGGGCGCGCCCTGGACACCGGCCGACGTCCCCCTCCTCGACGAGGCCGCCGAGCTCTTGGGCGAGGACGACCAGGCCGCCCGCGCCCAGGCCGCGTCGGAGTCCCGCCGCCGCGCTCAGGAGCTGCAGTACGCGCGCGACGTGCTGAACGGGTCGGGCGCGGGTGGCGGCCTGGTGTCGGCCGAGCTGCTTGCCGAGCGCTTCGCCGAGTCCGGCCCGCGGTTGTCCACGGCGGAGCGCGCCGCGTCGGACCGCGCGTGGACATACGGCCACGTCGTGGTGGACGAGGCGCAGGAGCTCTCCGCGATGGCGTGGCGGACCGTGCTGCGCCGCGTGCCGACCCGGTCGCTGACGATCGTCGGGGACGTCGCCCAGACCGCTGCCGCGGCCGGCGCGCGCAGCTGGTCCGCCGCCCTCGACCCCGTGCTGCGCGGCACCTGGCGGCTCGCCGAGCTGACGGTCAACTACCGGACCCCCGCCGAGGTCGCGGACGCTGCGGCCTCGGTCGCGCGCGCGGCCGCGCTGCCGCTCGGGGAGCTGACGTCGGCGCGTCGCGTGCCGGGTTCGTTGCGGATCCGCACCGGCGAGCTCCTGGCCACCGCCGCGACGGCCACGCGTGCGGCCGTCGCGGCCCTGCCGCAGGACGGCAGTGGGCGGGTGGCCGTGGTGGCGCCGGAACCGCGAGTCCCGGCACTGCTCGCCGCGCTCGGGGCCACCGAGCTCGCGGACCACCTGCCGGGTCGGGGCCGAAACGACCTCGACGCACGCCTCGTGGTGCTGCCACCGCGGTCGACCAAGGGGCTGGAGTACGACGCGGTCGTGCTGGTCGAGCCGACTGCGATGGCCCCTGCCGACCTCTACGTCGCGATGACCCGACCGACGCGGTCGCTCGACGTGGTCACCGAGGGCGAGCTGCCCGACGGCCTGACGCGTACCGGTGCGGGCGACGAGGCTCGGTCGGACGGTCAGGGCTGACAGGCGACCTGACCCACCAGGGCGAGCCCTGCGCGGTCGCCCGGACCGAGGTCGACGCGACGCGACGTCGTCGGGTACATCAGCTCGTCCGGGTCGTCCACGTGGTCGAGCCCGACCACGTGCGACAGCTCGTGCAGCACGACGGCCTCGGCGGCGTCGGCCCGCCCCGCGTGGATCATCCTGCCGAGGTCGCCGGCATCCAGCGCGAGGCGCCCGGCCGCCAGCCAGGTCCCCCGACCGTCGGCACCCGGGACAGCGGCCGAGCCGCCGATCCCCGCCACGTCGCCCGCGAGCTGGGGCAGCTCCCGGGGAGTGGACCAGGCGATGAGCACCGGGGCCCAGTCCTGCCCGTACCGGGACTGCAGGAGCGGACGGTCGACGGTCGGCGCCTCGTCGGTCGTCCCCGCGTCGACGAACTCCAGACCGGTCGCGGCCGAGATCTCCGCGACCGCGCGGGTCACCAGCTCCTCGCCGCCGGGCGGGGCGCCCTGCGGCCGGACGACGTAGCGCACGGGGCGGCACGGGTCGTACCCGACCGGGCCCGCGTCGACGGTGTGGAGGAAGGCGTAGCTGCCCGTGGTCGTCACCGGGACGGCCGGGAGCAGCCGACCGTGCGCAGGGGCCGGGCGCGGTACCGCGTAGGCCTTTCCGTCCACCTGCACCACGACCTGCGGCCGGAACAGCGCCGCCAGGTCGCCGGGCCGCCTCAGGTCCAGCCCCCGGGCGTGCGCCACGGCCACCAGTGCGACGGCACAGACCAGCGCCACGACCAGGAGGCCGGGCAGCGACGATCGCCGACGACGCGCCGCGTGCGCCATCTGTCGTTGCACCCGGCGTGACCTCAGCTCGTCCCCCACGCCCACGACACCAGCATGTCAGCGTCGGTACGCTGCGCCGAGAGCCGGTCGGGCGACCTACCGGCCGTCCGCCAGACGGGCGCCGTTTGGCACATGGGACGACCGGGTCCACGATGAGTCCGTGCTGAACGCCCTCCTGCTCGAGAACCTCCACCCGCTCGCCACCAGCCTGCTGACGTCCGACGGTGTCGACGTCACGGCGCGGACCGGCGCCATGGACACCGAGGAGCTCGGCAGCTCGCTCGCGGGGGTGCAGCTGCTCGGGATCCGCTCCAAGACGCACGTGACGCGTGAGGTGCTCGAGCAGGCCCACGACCTGGTGGCCATCGGTGCGTTCTGCATCGGCACCAACCAGATCGACCTGCACGCGGCCGCCGAGCGCGGCATCGCGGTGTTCAACGCCCCGTTCTCCAACACGCGATCGGTGGTCGAGCTCGCGGTCTCGGAGATCATCGCGCTGACCCGCCGCCTGACCGAGCGCGACAAGTCCCTGCATGCCGGCGTGTGGGACAAGTCAGCCGAAGGCGCGCACGAGGTGCGCGGCCGCACCCTGGGGATCGTCGGGTACGGCAACATCGGCACCCAGCTGTCCGTGCTGGCGGAGTCGATCGGGATGTCCGTGGTGTTCTACGACACCGCGGAGAAGCTGGCCCTGGGCAACGCGCGACGGATGGGCTCGCTGGACGAGCTCCTCGAGGTGGCGGACGTGGTCACGCTCCACGTGGACGGCCGGCCGGGCAACGCGGGGCTGTTCGGCCGGGCACAGCTGGAGAAGATGCGGCCCGGCGCCCTGTTCCTCAACCTCTCCCGCGGCTTCGTGGTCGACCCGACCGCCCTACGTGAGGCGATCGAGTCCGGGCACGTCGGCGGTGCGGCCATCGACGTGTTCCCCGAGGAGCCCAAGCGCCGCGGCGACCCGTTCACCTCGGACCTGCGTGGCCTCCCGAACGTCATCCTGACGCCGCACATCGGCGGGTCGACCGAGGAGGCGCAGGAGGCGATCGGGCAGTTCGTGGCCAACAAGCTGCGCGACTACATCCGGCACGGCTCGACCATGCTGAGCGTCAACCTCCCCAACCTCGCGCTGGACGCGCGCACGGGGGCGCACCGCCTCACCCACCTGCACCGCAACACCCCGGGTGTGCTGGCAGGCATCAACCGGGTGTTCGCCGACCACGACGTCAACATCGACGGCCAGCTGCTGGCGACCCAGGGGGACTACGGCTACGTCGTCACGGACGTCGCGGCGGGCCTGGCGCCCGATGCCGTCACCGTCCTGGAGAACATGGACCAGACGATCCGGCTACGCGTGCTGTCCTAGTTACGCCGTCGTAACCTACGCACCCGTAGGTTACTCTGGAGCCGTGACAGACGACCCCCGCCCCTGGCTCGCGTCGTACGCGCCCGGCGTGCCCGCGGACGTGACCGTGGACCAGCCGGTGACCCGCATGCTCGACGAGGCCGTGCGCGACTTCCCAGCACGGATCGCGACGGACTTCCTGGGCGCCGTCACGACGTACGACGCCCTCGCCAGGCGAGTCGCACGTGCGGCGGGCGCGCTCGCGGCGATGGGTGTGCGGCGCGGGGATCGCGTCGCGCTCGTGCTCCCCAACAGCGCCACGCACGTCGTGCTCTTCCACGCGGCCTTGCGGCTGGGAGCCATCGTCGTGGAGCACAACCCCACGTACTCGGCGACCGAGCTGGCCCATCAGCTCGCCGACTCCGGCGCGACGCTCGCGCTCGTGTGGGAGAAGGCTGTGGCGCGTGTCGTGCAGGTGCGCGATCAGACCGCGCTGCGCCACGTGATCGCGGTCAACCTGGCCGCCGACCTGCCGGCCGTCAAGCGCGCGGCGCTGCACCTGCCGGTTCGTCAGGCACGCCAGACCCGCGCCTCCATGCGCGATCGGGTGCCCGCCGGGGTGCCCCGGTGGGACCGGATCGTCCGTCACGCCACCGCCCTGCCCTCCGAGCACCCGCACCCCGAGCTGGACGACACGGCCCTGCTGCAGTACACGGGCGGGACCACCGGGACCCCGAAGGGCGCCGTCCTCACGCACCGCAACCTCGCGGCGAACGCCGCGCAGGGACAGGCATGGACCGGGCACGAGCGCGGCTCGCAGACGATCCTCGGGGCGCTGCCGTTCTTCCACGCCTTCGGCATGACCCTGTGCCTGAGCTATGCGGCGCGCACCGCTGCGACGCTGGTCGTCGTACCACGCTTCGACACCGAGCTGGTGCTCGACGCCCAGCGGCGTCGTCCGCTCACCTTCGTTCCTGGCGTCCCACCGATGTTCGAGCGCCTCGCGGCTGCCGCCGCCGACGCCCGGGTCGACCTCGGGTCGATCCGGTACGGCATCTCGGGGGCCATGTCTTTGCCGGCCCAGACGGCGCAGACGTGGGAGCGCGCCACGGGCGGCCTGCTCATCGAGGGCTACGGGATGACCGAGACCTCTCCGGTGGCCCTCGGCAGCCCGCTGTCCCCGGACCGCAGGCCCGGCACCCTGGGGGTGCCGTTCCCCTCGACGTACGCCAGGGTCGTCGACCCGGACGACCCGACCCGTCCCGTGCCGCCCGGCGAGAGAGGCGAGCTCCTGGTCTCCGGACCGCAGGTGTTCCCGGGCTACTGGAACCGGCCGGAGGAGTCTGCTGCGGTGCTCGTGGAGATCGACGGGCGGACCTGGTTGCGCACGGGCGATGTGGTGGTTCGTGAGGACGGGGGCTTCCTCCGGCTCGTGGACCGCATCAAGGACGTCATCATCACGGGCGGCTACAACGTGTACCCCTCCCAGGTCGAGGACCATCTGCGCACCATGCCGGAGATCGCCGACGTGGCCGTGGTCGGACTGCCGGGTGGCGATCTGGGCGAGCGCGTCGTGGCAGCGATCGTGCTCGCGGAGGGCACCTCTCGTGTCGAGCTGGCCGCCGTCCGCGCCTGGAGCGACCGCGCCCTGGCCCGTTACGCGCACCCGCGCGACCTCGTGGTGCTGCCCGACCTCCCCCGGTCCCAGATCGGCAAGGTCCTGCGCCGCGTCGTCCGTGAGCAGCTGATCGACCGGGGCTGACCGGGCCGGGTCGCGCAGAGGCAGCCACCGGACGGGCGGTCCTCTCGCCCCGTCAGTCCGCGGTCACCTCGGGCCGCTCGAGCCGATCGGCGCGCAGCGTGGCGATCGCCGCCTCGAAGTCGTCGAGGGAGTCGAACGCCTGGTAGACGCTCGCGAACCGGAGGTAGGCCACCACGTCGAGCTCGCGCAGCGGCCCGAGGATGGCGAGGCCGATCTCGTGTGCGTCGAGCTCGGCGCTGCCCGTGCCACGAAGCGTCTCCTCGACACCCTGGGCGAGCAACGCCAGGTCGTCCTCGCTCACGGGCCGGCCCTGGCACGCCTTGCGGACGCCGTTGATGATCTTCTCCCGGCTGAACGGCTCCGTGGCGCCGGATCGTTTCACCACCGCGAGGCTCGCGGTCTCGATGGTGGTGAACCGCCGCTGACACTGGGGGCACTGACGACGGCGACGGATCGACGCACCGTCGTCCGAGGTACGCGAGTCCACGACCCTCGAGTCGCTGTGCCGACAGAACGGACAGTGCACCGGCGCTCCCCTCCCAGGACACCCCGCGGGTACCCCGGGGTCACCGTACGGCCGGGCACTCGGCTGGGCAAGGATCCCCAACTCGCTCAGCCACCGCCAGGTGCACGTGAGACGACGGGGCCGTGCTCAGGCGCGTCGACCTCAGTCCTGGGGCACCAGGATCTGTTGGCCGGCGCGGACCTGGGAGCTGGCCAGCCCGTTCAACGAGATCAGCTCCGCCACGACGTCGCGGACGTCCTGGCCGGGCGCCGCAACCCCGGCAGCGATGCCCCACAGGGTCTGCCCGGGGGAGATCGTCACGACAGCCACCGGGACCGCCTCCGCGCCACCGCCGGCGGCGGCCCCGTCCGGCCGCATCGTCCACAGACCGACGACCAGCAGTGCCAGGACGGCAAGGACGACCCGGCCACGCCTCGTCAGCCGGAGCTGCGCCCCACTCGGCCGGCTGCGGCCGCCCAGCATGGCCCGTCCGATCGGTGCGGCAGCCCGCTGAGCCGGCCCGGCGCCGATGGGCGCCTCCCACGTCATGGCGGTCATCTCGCTCGCTCCTCGTCGATCTCGAACACACGTTCGTCATACATCTGTACGATGTCTAGCACGGCGATCCGACGCTTGTCGAGACACGCTCGAACAGATGTTTGATCCGGGTGCTGCGCCGCCCTACGCTGAGTGGCACGAGGACAGACCATCACCGACCACCGACACGACCGGGGCGGCCCGGAGACCTGGAGGAGACCGTGGCATCGAGCACCACGCCGCCGACGGAGCCCGAGGGCGACCTCGCGAGCGTGCACACCCTGCCCGACGGGCCGGCCGACGGTGACGGGCTCACGCCGCGCCAGCGCCTGGTCCTGGAGACCATCCGGTCCAGCGTCGAGCAGCGGGGGTACCCGCCGAGCATGCGGGAGATCGGCGACGCCGTCGGGCTGACCAGCCCGTCATCGGTCAAGCACCAGCTCCAGGCGCTCGAGCGCAAGGGCTACCTCCGCCGGGATCCGCACCGCCCGCGGGCCATCGAGATCGTCCAGCCGGACGACTCGCGGTCCATCGGTCAGCTCTCCGCCCCGGTCGCCGAGGACGCCACCGAGCGCCCGACGCCCTCGTACGTCCCAGTGGTCGGCCGTATCGCTGCCGGCGGGCCCATCCTCGCCGACCAGCTCGTCGAGGACGTCTTCCCCCTCCCGCGTCAGCTCGTCGGAGACGGTGACCTCTTCCTGCTCAGGGTCGTCGGCGACTCCATGATCGACGCCGCCATCTGCGACGGCGACTGGGTCGTGGTGCGTCGTCAGCCTGTGGCCGAGAACGGCGAGATCGTCGCGGCGATGCTGGACGGCGAGGCGACGGTCAAGACGCTCAAGCGCGCGGACGGCCACGTCTGGCTGCTCCCACAGAACCCTGCGTACTCCCCCATCGACGGCGACGACGCCGTGGTGCTCGGACGCGTCGTGAGCGTGCTGCGCAGCCTGTGAGCCACCTCGTCGGGTGGCGCGGCTCGAGCTCCTGCGTCGCTAGAGCCCGAAGCGCTCCGCGACCGCGTGCAGGGAGCGCGCTGAGTCCTGGAGTCCCGCAAGCTCCTGGTCCGACATCGGCACCTCGAGCCGCGCCTCGACACCGCGACGCCCGACGACGGACGGAACGGACAAGCACACGTCCCCGATCCCGTAGTAGTCCTGGAGCATGGAGGACACCGGCAGCACGCGCTTCTCGTCCTTGAGCACCGCTTCGATGATCCGGGTCGCCGCCTGGGCGACCGCGTAGTTGGTCGCCCCCTTGCCTTCGATGATCTTGTAGGCGGACCCCACCACGTCCTCGGCGATGCGCCTCCTGGTCGCCTCGTCGAACGGACCGTTGCCCGTCTTGGTGCCGCGCCACTCGAGCAGCGGGACGGAGCCCACCGAGGCCGAGCTCCACAACGGGATCTCGGAGTCGCCGTGCTCGCCGGCGATGTAGGCGTGCACGTTCTGCACCGCCACGTTGCAGTGGTGCGCGATCAGCCAGCGCAGCCGGCTGGAGTCCAGCACGGTTCCGGATCCGAACAGCTGACCGTCCGGCAGCCCGGAGGCCCGGATGGCCGCGTGCGTGACGATGTCCACGGGGTTCGTCACCATGATGTAGACGGCGTCCGGTGCAACCTCGACGAGCTTCGGCATGAGGCTGTTGACCAGGCCGATCGTCGCCTCGGCCAGGTCGAGGCGGGTCTGACCGGGCTTCTGCTTCGCACCAGCGGTGACGACCACGACGTCGGCGTCCGCGCACACGGCCAGGTCGTCGGAACCGATCACCTGCGCCATCGGCATGAACTGGATGCCGTGGCCGAGGTCGAGGACCTCAGCCTCGACCTTGGCGGCGTTGATGTCGTAGAGCGCGACGGTGCGCGCCACACCCCGCATCAGGGCCGCGTACGCGACGGTCGCACCCACGCTCCCGGCGCCGACGACGGCCAGCTTGGTGGTCCGCCGGTCGACGCCCGGCCTGGTCTCCTCGCTCACGCGACACCCCTCCCCGTCAGGTGCCCGACAGCCTAGGGGGCGACCTCCGGAGGCCGCGCGGCGAGCCGGCTCAGAGCGGCACGCGCCACGCCGCCGTCCGTGGTGCGCCAGAACGGCGGCAGCGAGCGGGCCAGGAACTCGCCGTATCGCGCGGTGACGAGGCGGGGGTCGAGGACTGCGACGACGCCGCGGTCGGCATCGGTCCGCAGCAGGCGACCGGCCCCCTGGGCGAGCATCAACGCCGCGTGCGTGGCGGAGACGGCCATGAACCCGTTGCCGCCCGCTGCCTCCACGGCTTCCGTGCGCGCGGCTCTGACCGGGTCGTCCGGCCTCGGGAACGGGATGCGATCGATGAGCACCAGGCGACACGCACGGCCGGGCACGTCCACGCCCTGCCACAGCGACAGCGTGCCGAACAAGCAGGTGGACTCATCCTCCGCGAAGCGCGCCACGAGCGTGGGCAGCTGGTCGTCGCCCTGGCACAGCACCGGGACGTCCAGGCGCTCACGCATCGCCACGGCGGCCGTCTCGGCCGCCCGGCGCGAGGAGAACAGCCCGAGGGTGGCCCCACCGGCCGCCTCGACGAGCGCGGTGATCTCGTCGAGCTGGGCCTCGGTGGCCGGCTCCCGACCCGGCGGCGGCAGGTGGCGCGCGACGTACAGGATGCCCGCGCGCCCGTGGTCGAACGGGCTCCCGACGTCGAGGCCCCGCCAGGGCTGCCCGGTGGGTGACGCTCCGCCGTCCGGTCCGTCCTCCGCGGCCCCGGGCGGCCCGGCCCCTCGCGAGTCGCACCCCGGCTCGCGCACCTCGTCCCGAGCGGACAGCCCGACGGCGATCGCCAGTGGTGTGAAGCTGCCACCGAGGGTCAGCGTGGCGGACGTGAGCACGGCGCTGCGCCCGGCCAGCAGACCACCGCGCACCAGGCCCGCGACGTCGAGGGGCGCGGCGAGCACCCGCGGGCCGCCGGAACCCCGCTGGCCGGGCCGCTCGTCGCGGCTGCACCACATGACGTCGGGGCTGGGTTCGGCAAGCATCCGCTCGGCGACCTCGTGCAGCACCGTCACGGTCGACGTGGCCATGGTCAGGCCACCGTCCGGTACCTGACCGGACGCCGGCCGCAGGGCGGTGAGCGTCGCGCGCGCAGCGTCCCGCACCGTCGCGATCGCCGTACCGAGACCGGCAGGCAGCCCGCCTGCGAACCGCCCCTCGGGTACGGCGCCCAGCTCGACGGCCAACGCCTGCCCGGCGCCCTCCAGTGCCTCCACGTCCGCTCCGCCGAACCGTCGCGCCAGACCGGCCGCGTGCAGCACCACGGCCGGCGACATCTCCGCCGTGGCCTGCGTGGTGATCCGGTCCGCGAGCTCGTGCGCCTCGTCGACCACGAGGACGTCGTGCTCGGGCAGCACCCCGGCAGAGCCGGCTGCCGCGATCCCGAGCATGGCGTGGTTGGTGACCACCACGTCTGCCTCGTGAGCCCGACGCCGGGCGGCCTCCGGGAAGCACTCGTCGATCAGCGGGCAGCGTTGCCCGAGGCACTCCATCGCCGTGAGGGAGACCTGCCGCCAGGCGCGGTCGCTCACGCCCGGGACGAGGTCGTCCCGGTCCCCCGTCGTGGTCTCCTGCGCCCACTCCCGCGCGGCCACCACCTGGCGGCCAAGCTCGGACGCCTGGGCCTGCGGGTGGTCCGCGGCCCCGGGGACGTCACCGAGGTCGAACAGCGCGGCGGGCTCGTCCGCCGGGTAGCCGCCCTCGAGCTTGTGCCGGCACACGTAGTTGTGCCAGCCCTTGAGCAGGGCGATCTGCGGCGCCCGGGGCAGATGAGGGGCGACCGCGGCCGCGACCAGGGGGAGGTCGCGCGTGATGACCTGCCTCTGCAGCGCCAGGGTTGCGGTCGAGACCACGACCCGCTCGTCCGCGAGGACGGCGTGCCGCACCGCCGGCACCAGGTACGCCAACGACTTCCCGGTCCCCGTACCGGCCTGGACCAGCAGGTGCTCGCCGGCCTCGAACGCAGCCGCGACCGCGGTCGCCATCCTGCGCTGCCCCTCGCGCCGCACCCCACCCAGGGCGTGCACCGCCTCGTCGAGCAGCTCGGCCGGATCCACCCCGGCAGCCTAGGTGCTCAGGCGCCGCGACTCGGGGCGCGGTCCGCCGCGCTGTGCAGAGCGGCGGCGAGGTCCGGCGCGACGCGTCCGCGGACCAGGGTGCCGTCGGCGGTGTGCTCGACACTGACCTCGCCCTCGTCGTGCGCACGGCTGACCAGGTCGCCCCGTGTGTACGGCACCACGACGGCCACGTCCACCTGCGGCCGGGGCAGGGCCTCGGCGATGCGCTCGCGGAGCTCGGTCAGCCCCGCACCCGTACGGGCCGAGACGACCACGGCACCCGGCTCACGCCGCACCATGCGCGCGAGCGCGTCCGGATCGGCAGCGTCGGACTTGTTGAGCACCACGATCTCGTGCACGTGCTCGATGCCCTCGATCTCGCCGAGCACGCCGCGCACGGCGGCGATCTGGCCCTCGGGGTCCGGGTGAGAGGCGTCGACCACGTGGAGCAGCACGTCCGCCTCGCCGACCTCCTCGAGCGTGGACCGGAATGCCTCGACCAGCTGGGTCGGCAGCGACCGGACGAAGCCCACGGTGTCGCTGAGGGTGTACGTCCGCCCGTCGGGGGTCTGGGTACGCCGCACGGTCGGGTCCAGGGTCGCGAACAGCGCGTTCTCGACCAGGACGCCGGCGCCGGTCAGCCGGTTCAGCAGGCTCGACTTGCCGGCGTTGGTGTAGCCGGCGATGGCCACGGCGGGAACGTGGTGGCGCTGCCGGCCGGACCGTCGGGTCGCGCGCGCCGGGCCCATCTGGGCGATCTCGCGCCGCAACCTGGCCATCCGGGTCCGGATCCGGCGGCGGTCCAGCTCGATCTTCGTCTCGCCGGGACCACGGGACCCGATGCCCGCACCACCGGCGACCCGACCACCGGCCTGCCGCGACATCGAGTCACCCCAGCCGCGCAGCCGCGGGAGCAGGTACTCCAGCTGGGCCAGCTCGACCTGTGCCTTGCCCTCCCTGGACTTGGCGTGCTGGGCGAAGATGTCCAGGATCAGCGCGGTCCGGTCGACCACCTTCACCTTCACGACGTCCTCGAGCGCACGACGCTGGGACGGCGTGAGGTCCCCGTCCACGATCACGGTGTCCGCACCGGTGTCCGCCACGAGGTCCGCCAGCTCGGCGGCCTTGCCCGAACCCAGGTAGGTGCCGGCGTCCGGGTGGGCACGGCGCTGCAGCAGGCCGTCGAGCACCTCCGAGCCGGCCGTCTCGGCGAGCGCCGCGAGCTCGCGCAGCGAGACCTCAGCCTCGGCAGGGTCGCCGCCCGTCTGCAGGCCGACGAGCACGACGCGCTCCAGGCGCAGCTGCCGGTACTCGACCTCGGTGACGTCCGCGAGCTCCGTCGACAGCCCCGCGACCCGTCGCAGCGCTGCACGCTCGGCGCGGTCGAGCTGCTCACCGTCGGCGTCCGTCAGGGTCTCGTCGACGGTGTTCCGCCCGGCCCTGGCCAGCACCCGCGCCACGACGTCGTCGGCGAGGTCCGCGGGGTCGCGGGGAGCCCGCGACGCACCGTGCTCGGAGGAAGTGGGAGTCATGCGCACCTTTCGTCGTGGTCAAGCCTGGCACCTCGATGCCGGCGCAGCGAGTGATTTCACCACGGGCGCAGCGGCGACCGCTGGCGCCCTGGCCGCCCATCGTCGATCCGGCCGGTCGGAGCGGCCCGGTGGCTCGGTCAGCCCGCACCGAGCGACCCCCTCGGTAGGGTGCGCGGGTGGTCGAGCACTACTTCACCGCCGAACCCGCGTCGGCCGACGAGCGCAGCACGCTGACCGTCGAGCTCGCCGGTCGCCCCGTCGTCGTGCACACCGCTCCCGGCGTCTTCTCCGCGGGACGGCTGGACCTCGGCACCCGCGTGCTGCTGCGCGGTGTGCCGACGCCGCCGGCCACCGGGCACCTGCTCGACCTCGGGTGCGGGTGGGGCCCGATCGCGCTCACCCTGGCGTTGGACTCTCCCGGGGCCACCGTCTGGGCGGTGGACGTCAACCGACGTGCGCTCGACCTGCTCCGACGCACGGCCGACGGCCTGGGCCTGGCGAACCTGCACGTGGTCGAGCCGGACGACGTCCCGGACGATGTGTCGTTCGCCGCGATCTGGTCCAACCCGCCGATCCGGGTCGGCAAGGAGGCGCTGCACGCGATGCTGACGCGCTGGCTCGACCGCCTGGACGCCGACGGTGAGGCGTGGCTGGTGGTGCAGCGCACCCTGGGGTCGGACTCGCTCGCGGACTGGCTGCGGGGGCAGGGCTTCGCGACCTCGAAGGCAGCCAGCGCCAAGGGGTACCGGGTGCTCCGCGTCGAACCCCGGAGGTGAGCGCTCAGCGCAGAGCCTCCAGGTCCACGACGGCGTCCGCGACCAGGACTGCGGGGCCCGCGAGCTCGACGCGGTCCCCGGACACCGTGACGCGCACCACGCCGCCCGGCACCTCCACCTGCCAGACGTCGGGCGCACCTGCGCCGGCCCAGGTCCGCACCGCGAGCGCCGCCGCGCACGCCCCGGTCCCGCAGGACCGCGTCTCCCCGACACCACGTTCGTGCACCCGCATGCGCACCGCCCCCACGACGCCGTCGTCCGTGCGGCGCTCCCCCAGGGGGACCACGAGCTCCACGTTGGTGCCGGCGGGCGGGACGGGGAGCACCCGCGGTGCGGTGGTCAGGTCGGCTGCGTCCAGCTCGTCCACCCCTGGCAGCGCGAGAACGGTGTGCGGGTTGCCCACGTCCACACTCAGCCCGGGCCGCGGCACGGCCAGGCCCGGCACGGTGACCTCGGCATCCGCGCCGTCCGCGACGGCCCGGTCCGCCCGGGGCAACGACCACACGCCCATGTCCACGGCGTACCAGGTGGCCGCGGCCGGCGGTCCGGTGACCCTGCGGACCCTGCGCACCCCGGCACGCGTGCCCAGGATGAGCTCACCCGTGCCGTCCCACACGCCCAGCCGTTCCGCGAACGCCGCGAGCACGCGCACCCCGTTGCCACACATCTCCGCAACGGAGCCGTCCGCGTTGCGGTAGTCCATGAACCAGGTCGCGGCCGGGTCCTCGGCGAGCGCCGCGGCGCCGGCCTCCAGGCGGCCGCTGCCCACGAGCCGCAGCACGCCGTCGGCACCGATCCCGGCCCGCCGGTCGGTGAGCGCTCGAACCAGGTCCGCGTCGAGGTCCATCACGCCGTCGCGGTCGTCGAGCAGCACGAAGTCGTTCTGCGTGCCGTGACCCTTGGTCACGGCGAGCGGAGCGGTCATGACCCGAGCGTACGGCGCCCGGCGCGCGGCTCGGGCAGCCGTCCCGCGTCAGCGGCCGCCACGAGCTCCAGTGCTCGGGCCACGAGGTCCGGGTCCGTCGCGTCGAGCCAGTGCACGCGCGGGTCGCGACCGAACCAGCTCATCTGGCGGCGCGCGAGACGCCTGGTCGCGACGACGGTGGACTCCCTGGCCCCCCGTTCGTCGACCTCACCGCGCAGGAGGGCGAGGACCTGCGCGTAACCCACGGCGCGCCCTGCCGTGCGCCCCATCCGGCCGGCCAGCGCCCGCACCTCGTCGACCAGACCGGCCGACCACATCCGTTCGACGCGGGCCTCGATCCGCGCGTCGAGCACCCCGCGGCGGCAGTCCAGGCCGATCTGGAGCGCGGGCACGAGGTACTCCGGCTCGGGCAGCGCAGGGCGTGGCGGGTGCCCGGTGAGCTCGAGGACCTCCAGTGCACGAACCAGCCGCCTGGCGTTGGTCGCCCCGATCGCCGCCGCCGCGCCCGGGTCGCGCCGGGTGAGCTCGTCGTGCAGGACCCCCGGCCCCTCCTCGCGTGCGCGTGCCTCGAGCCGGGCGCGCACCTCGGGGTCGGTGGGCGCCAGCTCCATGAGGTCCAGCAGCGCCCGCACGTACAGCCCCGACCCTCCGACGACCACCGCCCGGCGGCCTCGCGCCTCGATCCGCTGAGCGTCGACCCGCGCGTGCCGCTGGTAGGCCGCGACGGACGCCTCCTCGCCGACGTCCAGCACGTCGAGCTGGTGGTGCGCGATCCCGCGGCGCTCCGCGGGCCCGAGCTTCGCGGTCCCGACGTCCATGCCCCGGTACAGCTGCATCGCGTCGGCGTTGATCACCTCGCCGCGCAGGGCACGGGCGAGGTCCAGGCCGAGGTCCGACTTGCCCGTGGCCGTGGGACCCACGACGGCGACCCTCACGCCGCCTCCCAGGTCGCGACGACGTACGTGGCGCCCAGGGGCAGCGTCGCGGCGACCGCGGTGCACCGCAGCGGCGCACCGAGCGCGGCGAGGGCCGCGACCGGCTCGACGGCGCTCATGCCGAGCTCGGCGGCGAGCGACCGGTCCGGGGCCTGCGACGGGTCCAGGGAGCGTACCCACCGGACCAGGGCGTCGTCGGCGGACTCTGCCCGCGCGTCCTCGGGTAGTGGCGCATCCGGTCCGCGGCGGACGCTGCCGCCCCCCACCAGCAGCGCCCCCACCCGTTCGGGGCCCCCCAGCTCTGCGGCGACCGCCCCGGGGTCGACGGCGCCGAGGGCCCGCACGGACCCCGCCCACCCGGCCTCGAGCGCCAGCCACAGGCCGACCGCGGCGGGCACGTCGTCGACATCCCCGGCCGTGTGGGGCCGCACGTCGGGAACGCCCGCTGCGGTGAACACGGGCCGCAGCCGGCCCTCAGCACGCAGCGTCCCCGGGACGACGACCACGAGGGCGTCCGGCGCCGCCGCGAGCACGCAGGCCGTGGCCGCCAGGGCGGCCGAGCGCTCGGCGGCCAGCGGGTCGGCGCGCCCTGCCACCCCCGGCACGAGCAGGGCCGTGGGCGGGAGCAGGGCTGCGGCGACGAGCACGGGTAGACGGTAGCCCGCACGGACGACCACCACCGCGCGCGGCGCTACCCTGGTCGACGATGGGCTGGTTCACGAAGGCGCGGCGGGAGCCGCCGCCGGACGCGACGGCGACCCCGCCGCTCAGTGCTGAGCGCATCCGCGCCTGGATGGACGGGCGGGGCTACGCGTGGTTCGTGGACCGGGACGGAGACACCGGGGGCCTGTGGCGCGGGCGGCTCTACTACCTCTTCGCGCTCGGCGAGGACCAGGAGATCCTGCAGATCCGCGGGCAGTGGAACCGTTCCTTCAGCATCGAGCGGCTCACCGAGGTGCTCGAGATCTGCAACACATGGAACGCTGAGAAGGTCTGGCCCAAGGCGTATCTGCGGGTCCGCGACGACGGCTCCGTGCACGCGATCTGCGAGGTCGCCACGGAGCTGGGCGCCGGGGTGACCGACGAGCAGCTCGGTCAGCTCATCGAGTGTGGCCTCGCGTCCTCCGGCGCGTTCTTCGACGAGCTCGACCTGCGCTACCCCGACCCTGCGGGGCAGGCGTCATGAGCGCCGCGCCGCCGGCCCGGCCCGAGCGACCGACCCCGGTCACGCGCGAGCGGATCGCCGCCTACCTGCAGGCTGAGGGCTACCACACCCGGGCCGACGAGGACGGGGACGTCACGGGCGTGTGGAACGGGCACCGGTTCTGGTTCATCCTGCTCGGCGAGCGGGACGAGGTGCTCCAGGTGCGAGGGCGGGCCGAGCACGTGCTGCCGGTGGAGCGGCGCTCCGCGGCGCTCCTGGCAGTCAACGACTGGAACCGGGACCGGATCTGGCCCAAGGCCTACCTGCGCGAGGAGGACGACGGGCTGGCCCTGTACGGGGAGATGTCGGTCGACCTCGAGCACGGTGTCACCGATGCCCAGCTGGCGCTGCTGCTGGACTGCGGCCTGGCGACCAGCATCCAGCTGTTCCGTGCCACGGCCCCGGCACAGCCGGGCTGAGTCCTGACCGGCTCAGCGGCGCGCCGGCATGCCGAGCGGGACGGGGCCCTCGGTCACCGTGGTCGCATGCTCGTGCGCTTCGTCGCGGGCCGCCTGCCACGCGTCACCGGACCGGGTTCGGCGGACCTCGAACGGGCCGCCGTCCAACGCGGAGTCGGCGACCAGGTGGTGCGGCGCGCCGTGCGTGACCCGGACCGTCACCACGTCGCCCGGTCGGGGCACGCCCGGCGCCCCGGGCTCAGAGCCCGCGAGCTCGGCGGGCAGCGCGAGGTGGACCAGGCGGTTGTCCTGCGCCCGGCCACTGATGCGGTGCGTCGCCGTGTCCTTGCGCCCCTCGCCCTCGGCGACGAGCACCTCGACCGTCCGGCCGACCTGCGCGGCGTTCTCCTGGGCGGAGATGCGCTCCTGGAGAGCCAGCAGCCGGTCGTAGCGCTCCTGGACCACCTCCTTGGGCAGCTGGTCGGGCAGGTCCGCGGCCGGCGTCCCGGGCCGCGGCGAGTACTGGAACGTGAAGGCGGAGGAGAACCTGGCCTGTTCGACCACCCGAAGGGTCTGCTCGAAGTCCTCCTCGGTCTCACCAGGGAACCCGACGATGACGTCGGTGCTGATCGCGGCGTTCGGGATCGCCTCACGCACCCGGTCGAGGATGCCCAGGAACCGCGCCGAGCGGTAGGAGCGGCGCATCGCGCGCAGCACCCGGTCGGAGCCGGACTGCAGGGGCATGTGCAGCGACGGCATCACCGTGGGGGTCTCGGCCATCGCCGCGATCACGTCGTCGGTGAACGCGGCAGGGTGGGGGGACGTGAACCGCACGCGCTCGATGCCGGGCACCGCACCGACGGTGCGCAGCAGGTCGGCGAAGGCCGTGCGGTCACCGAACGCGACCCCGTAGGTGTTGACGTTCTGCCCGAGCAGCGTCACCTCGACCGCCCCGGTCGCCACGAGGGCCTCGACCTCGGCAAGAATCTCCCCCGGCCGCCGGTCGCGTTCCTTGCCCCGCAGCGACGGCACGATGCAGAACGTGCACGTGTTGTTGCAGCCGACGCTGATCGACACCCAGCCGGCGTACACCGACTCCCGCCGGGTGGGCAGCGTGGAGGGGAAGACCTGGAGCGACTCGGCGATCTCGATCTGGGCCCGCTCGTTGTGGCGGGCCCGTTGCAGCAGCCGGGGCAGCACGTCGATGTTGTGGGTGCCGAACACCACGTCGACCCACGGAGCACGCCGCAGGATCTCGCCCCGATCCTTCTGGGCGAGGCAGCCGCCGACGGCGATCTGCATCCCGGGTCGGTCGGCCTTGAGCGCGGCGAGCTGACCGAGGTTGCCGTACAGCCTGGTCGAGGCGTTCTCGCGCACGGCGCACGTGTTGAGCACGACGACGTCGGCTGCCCATGCCGCGGCGTCCTCAGCGTCGGCTGCCACCAGACCGGCCGCCTCGAGGAGCCCGGCCATGTGCTCGGAGTCGTGCACGTTCATCTGGCACCCGAGCGTGCGCACCAGATAGGTGCGCCGATCCGGGCCGGGCTGCGCGGACGGGGCATCCGCGGCGGTGCCGGACGTGGAGGTGCCGGACGGCGTGGTGGAGGCCGCGGAAATGAAGGACCCGTCGCCGTCAGGGGCGTACGTCGTCGAGGTGTTCGTCATCGCGCACCAGGGTAAGCCGCCGGCGCGCTCATCCCGCCGTGGCGCTCGCGCGCAGCTCGCGCACCACCGTCACGACGATCTCGCCCGGGAACGACAGGTCCTTCTCGATGTGCTGCGCGATCGTGCGGGCCAGCCCCGGGAGGTCCTCGTCGCTGACGGCTGCGGGCTCGACCACGACCCGCACCTCCCGCCCGGCGGCCATCGCGAGCGCTCGGCGCACCCCGGGGTGCTCGGCAACCAGTGCCTCGAGGTTCTCCATCCGCTCCAGATACTGGTCGAGCTCCTCCCGGCGCGCGCCGGGGCGCGCGGCCGACAGCGCGTCCACCGCCTGCACGACGACCGCTTCAACGGTCTCCTTGGGAACCTCGTCGTGGTGGGCCGCGATCGCGTTGACCACCTCGGCGCTCTCGCCGCAGCGCGCCGCCAGGTCCGCTCCCACAGCTGCGTGCGTGCCCCCGACCTCGGCGGTGAGGGCCTTGCCCACGTCATGCAGGAACGCGGCACGCCGGGCGAGGTCGGCGTCGGCGCCCAGCTCCGCGGCGACCATGCCCGCCGCCTGGGCACACTCGACCAGGTGCTCGAGCACGTTCTGGCCGTAGCTCGTGCGGAGCCGGAGCCTGCCGAGCGTCTCCACGAGCTCCGGGTGCAGCCCCGTGACCCCGGCCCGCTCCGCGGCGTCGTGGCCCGAGGCGCGGGTTCGCTCAGCCGCGCCTGCCAGAGCCTCGGCGTAGGCGATCTCGATCCGCTGCGGATGGATCCGCCCGTCGGCCACGAGGCTCGCGAGCGCCACACCGGCGATCTCGCGTCGCTCCGGGTCGAAGCAGGACAGCGTCACGGAGTCGGGTGTCTCGTCGATGATGACGTTCACGCCGGTGAGCGCCTCGAAAGCCCGGATGTTGCGACCTTCCTTGCCGATGATCCGACCCTTCATCTCCTCGGCCGGCAACGGGACCACCGTCACGGTCGTCTGCGCACTCGTCGCCGCGGCCAGACGCTGTGCCGCGGTCGCAAGGATTCGCCGGGCCGCGTCGTCAGCGTTCCTTCGCGCGGAGGCCTCCGCGCGGCGTTCGAGTGCCGCGACCTCGTGCGCGACGCGTTGCCCGGCGAGCTCGAGCTGCCGCTTGCGTGCCTGCTCCGCGGTCAACCCCGACAGCGACGCGAGCAGCTCGGCCGCCTCGGTGCGTGCTGCCTCGGTGGCCCCCCGGGCCGCCTTCTCCTGCTCGGCGGCCACGGCCAGCAGGTCGGCGGCCTCGGCCCGCAGCGCCTTTGCCTCGTTGCGCTCGGCCCGCGTCTCGGCCTCGCGCTCGGCCGCGCGCGCCTCGCGTCGTTCCACGTCCAGCACGGCCTGCCGGGTCTCGTCGCGGATCTGCGCGACGTCCTGCTCGGCCTGTGCCCGCGCGACGTCGGCCTCCCGCCTGGCGATCATCACCAGGACCAAGGCGATCAGACTGGCCAGCAGCAGCACCAGCACGGTGCCCGCCTCGCCCCACCCCACGACGCGCCCTCCTCCCGCCTCAGTCGAGGTCAGAACCGGGCTGGTCCGAGGACTGGGCGCGACTATCGTCCACCATCTCGCGCACGAGGCGAGCCGCCATGCCGGGCGAGTAACCCTTGCGTCCGAGCATCGCGAGCAACCGGCGGCTCTGCACGACCGGGTCGAGGTCACGCCGCCAGCGCCGGGCGAGAAGCTCGCGTGCGGCGGCTTCCTCGTCCGCGTCGTCGATCTGTGCCAGCGCCGCGCGCGCGTCCTCGTCCCCGACGCCCTTGCGCTTCAGCTCGACCGCGAGGGCGCGACGGGCCAGGCCCCGGGACTCGTGCTTGGCTCGCACGAGCCCCTCGGCGTACCCGGCGTCATCCACGAGACCGACGTCCGTGAACCGGTCCAGCACGCGTTCGGTGACTGCTTCCGGCACGTCGCGACGTGCCATGGCCTCGGCGAGCTGCTGCCGGCTCCGGGGCGCCGCGGTCAGCAGCCGAAGTGCGATCGAGCGCGCCAGCTGCTCCGGGTCGGGCTCGGCGTCGACCGCCGCAGCGCCGACGTCCGGCGGTTCTGGAGCTCGCCCGGACCTGCGCCCCGGACGCCGCGCGCCCGTCACCTCAGAAGTCGACGCCCGCGGCCGGGTCCGCAGGGGTGTCCACGTGGGCGCCGATACCGAGCTTCTCCTTGATCTTCTTCTCCAGCTCTTCGGCCAGGTCCGGGTTGTCGCGCAGGAAGCCGCGCGCGTTCTCCTTGCCCTGTCCCAGCTGGTCGCCCTCGTAGGTGTACCAGGCACCGGACTTGCGGATCAGACCCTGCTCGACCCCGAGATCGATCAGGCTGCCCTCCCGGGAGATCCCGTGACCGTAGAGGATGTCGAACTCTGCCTGCTT
This sequence comes from Actinotalea lenta, assembly GCF_030586465.1. Taxonomy (GTDB): domain Bacteria; phylum Actinomycetota; class Actinomycetes; order Actinomycetales; family Cellulomonadaceae; genus Actinotalea; species Actinotalea lenta. The sequence goes on along the minus strand of NZ_JAUQYP010000001.1, from coordinate 1,948,802 downwards.
GAAGGGCGGGGCCATCTTGTTCTTGACGACCTTGACCCGCGTCCGGTTGCCGACCGCGTCGGTGCCCTCCTTGAGGGTCTCGATGCGCCGGATGTCCATCCGGACCGATGCGTAGAACTTCAGGGCCTTGCCGCCCGTCGTGGTCTCCGGGGAGCCGAAGAACACCCCGATCTTCTCGCGAAGCTGGTTGATGAAGATCGCCGTGGTGCCGGACTGGCTCAGCGCGCCCGCGACCTTGCGCAGGGCCTGGGACATCAGACGGGCCTGCAGGCCGACGTGGCTGTCGCCCATCTCGCCCTCGATCTCGGCCTTGGGCACCAGCGCAGCGACCGAGTCGATCACCACGATGTCGATGGCGCCCGACCGGATCAGCATGTCCATGATCTCCAGCGCCTGCTCTCCGGTGTCCGGCTGGGAGACCAGCAGGGCGTCGGTGTCCACTCCGAGCGCCTTGGCGTACTCCGGGTCCAGGGCGTGCTCGGCGTCGATGAACGCCGCGATGCCGCCGGCGCGCTGGGCGTTGGCGACGGCGTGCAGGGCCACGGTCGTCTTGCCTGAGGACTCCGGGCCGTACACCTCGACGATCCGGCCACGCGGCAGGCCGCCGATGCCGAGCGCCACGTCGAGAGCGATCGACCCGGTGGGGATCACCTCGACGGGGGCGCGACCGTCATCGCCGAGGCGCATGATCGAACCCTTGCCGAACTGCCGGTCGATCTGGACGAGCGCGGCCTCCAGGGCCTTGCTGCGGTCTGCTGGAGCGGGCATCGGGTCACCTCGTCGTTGCTGGGCGGGAGATCCGCCTGTCGGGTCTGTGTCGGCACGTCGCCACGTCAGGAACGCTACGTCCCACCACCGACATCCCCCGGACCTGGTCCGGCGAGGTGTGGATGAGCAGTCCGTCGTGCGACCTGGGGACCACAGTAGCCGAACATCTGTTCGACCCTCGTCACCCGCGCCCGGACACGCCGGGCGTGTCCTCAGCGTGACGGGCGGTCCGGCCCCCAGCGTCGCTCGGCGGGAACCTGCATCTGGTCGCACAGCGCCCACCACACCCGGCGCAGGTCCTCCCCGGCAGCCATCGCCTCGGCCGCGGTGCGGTCGCCCAGCGCCCCGATCACCTGCTCGGCGACCACCACCCGCCCCATCGACGTGCCGAACACGTCGGTGACCGCATCCCAGAACTCGCTGTAGCGCACGGGCACAGCCTGACACCCCGACCCGGGGTCGTCGCCACCCGGCGGGCCCGACGCACTAGCGTCGGACCATGAGGACCGACCTGATCCCCGAGCTGGCCCGGCAGACCGCCGAGCTGCGCGACCGGGGCCTGTACAAGCCCGAGCGGGTGATCACCTCGCCGCAGGGAGCCGAGATCCGGCTCGCCGACGGCCGGCAGGTGGTCAACCTGTGCGCCAACAACTACCTGGGACTCGCCGACCATCCCGTGCTGGTCGAGGCGGCCGGGAAGGCGGTGGCCGAGCACGGCTACGGCATGGCGTCCGTCCGGTTCATCTGCGGCACGGGCAGCGTGCACCGTGAGCTCGAGGAGCGGCTCTCGGCCTTCCTGGGCACCGAGGACACCATCCTGTACTCCTCGTGCTTCGACGCGAACACCGGCCTGTTCGAGACCATCACCGGCCCGGACGACGCGATCATCTCCGACGCTCTCAACCACGCCTCGATCATCGACGGCGTGCGGCTGTCCAAGGCACGCAGGCTGCGGTACGCCAACTCCGACATGGCCGACCTCGAGCAGCGCCTGGTCGAGGCCGCCGACGCCCGACACCGGGTGGTCGTGACCGACGGGGTGTTCTCGATGGACGGCGTGGTCGCCGACCTGCCCGGGATCTGTGACCTCGCCGACTCCCACGACGCGCTCGTCGTGGTCGACGACTCGCACGCGGTGGGCTTCGTCGGCGCGCACGGCCGCGGCACGCCCGAGGCCACCGGGACCGGGTCGCGGGTCGACGTCCTGACCGGGACCCTCGGCAAGGCGCTCGGCGGCGCATCCGGGGGCTACACGTCCGGGCCGCGCGATCTCGTCGAGTGGCTGCGGCAGCGCTCACGGCCCTACCTGTTCTCCAACTCCGTCGCGCCCGTGGTGGCCGCCACCACGCTCGCCGCGCTGGACCTGCTCGAGCGCTCCGACGACCTGCGCGAGCGCCTCGTGCACAACGCCGAGCGGTTCCGGACCGCGATGACCGAGCTCGGCTTCACGCTCGCGGGTGCCGGCCACCCGATCATCCCGGTGATGCTCGGCGACGCCGCCCTGGCCGGGCGGATGGCCGACGAGCTCCTGGACGCCGGCGTCTACGTCATCGGGTTCTCCTACCCGGTCGTGCCGGACGGCGCAGCGCGGATCCGCACCCAGATGTCCGCGGCGCACTCCGACGACCAGATCGACCGCGCCGTGGACGCTTTCGCCACGGTCGGCAAGCGCCTCGGGGTGATCGCGTGAAGGCCCTGCTCAAGGCCGAGGCGGCGCCCGGCCTGACCTTCACCGACGTTCCCGAGCCCGAAGCGGGCCCGCACGAGGTGCGGATCCGCGTCACGCAGACCTCGATCTGCGGCACGGACCTGCACATCCACCGCTGGGACCCGTGGGCCCAGGCGACGATCCGCACACCGCTGGTGGTCGGCCACGAGTTCACCGGCGTGATCGAGTCGCTGGGCGGCGAGGTCGAAGGGTTGCACGTCGGTCAGCGCGTCTCGGGCGAGGGGCATGTCACCTGCGGGCACTGCCGCAACTGCCGGGGCGGGCGTCGCGAGTTCTGCCACCACCACCGCAGCGTGGGCGTCAGCCGCGCAGGAGCGTTCGCCGAGCTGCTGGTCATCCCGGCGGAGAACGTCTTCCCGCTGCCCGACCACATCGACGACGACGTCGCGGCGGTCCTCGACCCACTGGGCAACGCCGTGCACACGGCCCTGCGGTTCACGCTGGTGGGCGAGGACGTCCTGATCACGGGCGCCGGGCCGATCGGCGTGATGGCCACCGCCATCGCACGCCACGTCGGCGCCCGTCACGTCGTGGTCACCGACGTCAACCCCTACCGGCTCGACATGGCCTCCGCGATGGGCGCGGACCGGGCGGTCGACGTGCGGACCGAGGACCTCGACGCGGTGGCGGCCGCCCTCGGCATGACCGAGGGCTTCGACGTCGGCCTGGAGATGTCCGGCGCTGAACCTGCGATCGACCAGATGGTCCACGCGATGAACCACGGGGGCCGGGTCGCCCTGCTCGGTCTGCCACCGGACAAGGTGCGCGTCGATGTCGACGAGGTGATCGTCAAGGGCCTCACCGTCGCCGGGATCTACGGCCGACGGATCTTCGAGACCTGGTACACGATGGCCGCCATGCTGCAGTCAGGGCTGGACGTGCGGCCGGTCATCACCCACCGGTTCGACGCGACGGACCACGCCGAGGCGTTCGCGACGATGGCCTCGGGTCGGTGCGGCAAGGTGCTCATGCGGTGGAGCTGAGCCCCGGGCGGCCGAGAGCCGGCACCGACCTCCTGCGAGCGTCGGTGCCGGCTGCCACGATGCCGGGGTGAGCGAGACCGGGCTGGGCGACACCGCTGCGGGCCCCGACCCGTCGGTGCCGGACGGGTTCTCGGGGCCCACCCGCGACTGGTTCGCGCAGGCGTTCGCGGCTCCGACCGCGGTGCAGTCCGAGGCGTGGGACGCCGTCGGCGCCGGTGAGCACGCGCTCGTCGTCGCCCCGACGGGATCCGGCAAGACCCTCGCCGCGTTCCTCTGGTCCCTGGACGGGCTGCTCACCCAGCCGCCACCCGAGGATCCCCGGCTGCGCTGCCGTGTGCTGTACGTCTCGCCGCTCAAGGCGCTGGCCGCGGACGTCGAGCGCAACCTGCGCGCCCCGCTGGTGGGCATCCGTCGAGCGGCCGCGCGGCACGGTCGGGACCTGCCAGACGTCCGCGTCGGCGTCCGGACCGGGGACACCCCCGCGGCCGAGCGGCGCGCCTTCGCGACCCGGCCGCCCGACATCCTCATCACCACCCCGGAGTCCCTCTTCCTGGTGCTGACCTCGGCGGCCCGGGCGGGCCTCGCCGGCGTCCGCACGGTCATCCTCGACGAGATCCACGCGGTGGCCGGCACCAAGCGCGGCGCGCACCTCGCTGTGAGCATGGAGCGGCTGGACGCCCTGCTCGAGGAGCACGACGGACCGGCCCAACGGATCGGGCTGTCCGCGACGGTACGCCCGGTCCAGGCGGTGGCCGAGTACCTCGCTGGCGCGCGGTCACCGGCGCACGGCGGACGCGGCGTCCGCGTGGTCCAGCCGCCGTCGAGCAAGCAGGTCGAGGTGGACGTCGTCGTCCCGGTGCCCGACCTCACCGACCTCCCCGGTGCTCCCGGCACGGATGTCGGCGAGCCCGACCTGGCCGGAGCCGCGGCGGCCAGACCCCGGCGGCCGTCGATCTGGCCGCACGTCGAGGAACGGGTCGTCGATCTCGTGACGGCACACCGCTCGACCCTGGTGTTCACCAACTCGCGCCGCGCCTCCGAGCGCTTGACCGCGAGGATGAACGAGGTCTGGGCGGCACGCCAGGGCGACGAGCTCCCCGACCACGGCGCGCTCGTCGCGGCCGAGGCCACCGCGCAGTCCGGCACGGCGGTCGGCGCCCCGGGCGTGCTCGCCCGCGCGCACCACGGCTCGATGAGCCGCGCCGAGCGCGTGCACACCGAGGACGAGCTCAAGGCCGGCCGACTTCCCGCTGTGGTGGCGACCAGCTCGCTCGAGCTGGGCATCGACATGGGCGCGGTGGACCTCGTCGTCCAGGTCGGTGCGCCGCCGTCGGTCGCTTCCGGGCTGCAGCGCATCGGCCGGGCCGGGCACCAGGTCGGGGCGGTGTCCCATGGCGTCGTGTTCCCCACCTTCCGCGGCGAGCTGGTCCCGTCCGCGGTCATCGCCGAGCGGATGCGGGCCGGGCAGATCGAGGAGCTGCGGCTCCCCAGCACCCCCCTGGACGTGCTCGCGCAGCACGTGGTGGCGATGGTCGCCACGCGGGACTGGGACGTCGACGAGCTCGCCTCCGTGGTGCGGCGCGCGGCGCCGTTCGCCACTCTCGGGGACGGCGCCCTGCGCGCCGTGCTCGACATGCTCGCCGGTCGTTACCCCAGCGAGGACTTCGCGGAGTTGCGCCCGAGGCTCGTCTGGGACCGCTCCACGGGCCGGCTCAGCGCCCGGCCCGGCGCGCTGCGACTCGCCGCGACGAGCGGGGGCACCATCCCGGACCGCGGACTGTACGGAGTGTTCCTCGCCGGTGGGGATCGCGAGCGCACCGCACGGGGTGGCCTGCGGGTGGGCGAGCTCGACGAGGAGATGGTCTACGAGTCGCGCGTGGGCGACACGTTCACGTTGGGGTCGAGCACCTGGCGGATCGAGGACATCACGCCCGATCGCGTGCTGGTCACCCCGGCGCCCGGGCTGCCGGGCCGGCTGCCGTTCTGGAAGGGCGACAGCCCCGGGCGCCCGGCCGAGCTGGGGCGCGCGATCGGGGCCTGGCTCCGCGAGACCGCCGCGCTGCCGGCCGATCAGGCCCTCGCGCGCGCCGTGGCGGCCGGCCTCGACCCGTGGGCGGCCGACAACCTCGTCGCCTACCTGGCCGAGCAGCGCGAGGCCACGGGACGGCTCCCGGACGACACCACGGTGGTCGTCGAGCGCTTCCGCGACGAGCTCGGCGACTGGCGGGTCGTGGTGCACTCGCCGTTCGGCGCCAGGGTGCACGCCCCGTGGGCCCTGGTGATCGCCGGCCGGCTGCGTGATCGGTACGGGCTGGATGCGGCCGTCATGCACTCCGACGACGGGATCGTGCTCCGCCTGCCCGACGCGGTCGCGGCGGGCGAGGCCACGTGGGACGCCAGCGCCGCGGCATGGTCGGCGGCCGAGGCACCGCCGGTCGACCTCGCGGATCTGCTGGTGGTCCCCGAGGACGTGGTGGGCGCCGTGCAGGCGGAGCTCGGGTCCTCGACGATCTTCGCGGCGCGGTTCCGTGAGGCGGCGGCGCGCGCCCTCCTGCTGCCCCGCCGGCGACCGGACCGTCGCCAACCGCTGTGGCAGCAGCGGCACCGGTCGGCCCAGCTCCTCCAGGTGGCGTCCGCGCACCCCGACTTCCCGATCCTGCTCGAAGCCGCGCGGGAGTGCCTCCAGGACGACTTCGACACCGCCGGGCTGACCGCCCTGATGGCCGATGTCGCAGCACGGCGGGTATCCGTCGTGGAGGTGACCACACCGACCCCGTCACCCTTCGCCCAGTCGTTGCTGTTCGGCTACACCGCGCAGTTCCTCTACGACGGCGACGCACCGTTGGCAGAGCGACGCGCCGCCGCCCTCACCCTCGATCCCGCCCTGCTGGCGGAGCTGCTCGCGGGCGACGCCACGCCACTGGCGGACCTGCTCGACCCGGCGGCCGTGCAGTCCGTGGAGGCGGAGGTCTCCCGCACCGCCCCGGACCGCAGGGCCGTTGACCTCGAGCAGCTGGTGGACGTGCTCCGCCGGCACGGACCCCTCGACCTGGCCGAGGTGCGGGACCGCACGGTGCCCGAGCAGCACGACGCGGTGCCCGGTTGGCTGGCCTCGCTCGTGCACGCCCGACGGATCCTTCGGGTGCGGTGCGCGGGCCGTGAGCAGTGGGCAGTCGCCGAAGACGCGGCCCGGCTCCGGGACGCGCTGGGGGTGGCGCTGCCGTCCGGGGTTCCCGCGGAGCTGGCCGAGCCCGTGCCCGACCCCCTCGGGGACCTGGTCCGGCGGCACGCCCGCACGCACGGACCGTTCACCGTGGCAGACGTCGCGGAGCGTTTCGCCCTGCCCGGGCCGGCCGTCGTCGAGGTGCTGCGCCGGCTGGAGCGGGACGGCGCAGTCGCGGTCGGGCGGCTGCGGCCCGAGTCCATCGGCGGGACCGGCGAGGACCACTGCGACGTGGACGTGCTGCGTCGGATGCGGCGCCGCTCGCTGGCGGCCCTGCGCTCCGAGGTGGAGCCCGTCCCGCCTCGCGCACTGGCGCGCTTCCTGCCCGAGTGGCAGCACGTGAGCGCCCTGACGCTCGGGGACGACGAACCACGCCGCGTCCCCGGGCGGGGCCTGCGGGGCGTGGATGGCCTGGCCAGGGTGATCGAGCAGCTCGCCGGCTTCCCGGTCCCCGCCTCGGCGCTGGAGAGCCTTGTCCTGCCCGCGCGGGTGACGGACTACTCCCCCGCGATGCTCGACGAGCTCACCTCCGCCGGGGAGGTGGTGTGGGCCGGGCACGCGGCCCTTGCAGCACGGGACGGGCTGGTCAGCCTGCACCCGGCCGCGACCGCTGACCTCACCCTGCCTGCGGCCGCGACACCCGCCTCGACCCGCGTGCTCGACGCCCTGCGGACGGCCCTGTCGTCGGGTGGCGGGTGGTTCTTCGACCCCCTCGTCGCGCGTGTCGCCGAGCTGACGGGTGACGCGGCGGACCCCGGAGCGGTCGCGGACGCCCTGTGGGACCTCGTGTGGGCCGCCGAGGTGACCAACGACGGCGTCAGCCCGCTGCGCGCACGGCTCGGCGGACCGGGCCGGACCGTGCACCGCGTCCGGGGCCGGCCACCGCGCGCGCCATCCCTGCGCACCGGCATCCCGCTGCGGCCCTCGGCCCGCGCGGTCGGTCCGGGGCGCCCGGACGTCGCGGGACGGTGGTCCCTGCTGCCGGCCCGCGAGACCGACCCCACGGTGCAGGCGAGGGCCACGGCGGCCCAGCTCCTCGATCGGCACGGCGTGCTCACCCGCGCCGTGGCCGGCACCGAGGCCGTCGCGGACCGGTTCGGAGCCGTGTACCGCGTACTCGCGGCGCTCGAGGAGAGTGGATCGGTCCGGCGCGGGTACTTCGTGGAGCACCTCGGCGGTTCGCAGTTCGCCCTGCCGGGCGCGGTGGACGAGCTGAGGCGGTCTCCCGGAGGCCACCATGCGGTGGCACTGGCGGCCACCGACCCGGCCAACCCGTTCGGCGCCGCGCTGCCGTGGCCGTCGGGCGTCACGGCCCATCGACCCGGGCGGACGGCCGGCGCACTCGTGGTCCTGGTCGACGGCGACCTCGTGCTCTACCTCGAGCGAGGCGGGCGGACCGTCCTCTCGTTCCCGACCGAGGAGGCGCCCGGCCTCGACCACCTCGCGGCCGGGGCGCGCTGCCTCGCAGACCTGGTGCGCACCGGACGGCTGGGACGCGTGACGCTGCGGCGCGTCGACGGGGCGGAGGTCCTGGACCGCGAGGTCCTCGCCGGGCCGGTGGCGCAGGCACTGACCACGGCGGGGTTCGCCGCCACGCCGCGCGGGTTGAGGCTCGGCTGATGCCGGAGGGCGACGTCCTGCGACGGACGGCGGCACGGCTCGACCAGGCGCTCGCCGGCACCGTGCTGGCTCGCGCCGAGCTGCGGTGGCCGGACGCCACGGCGGATCTCACCGGCCGCACGGTGCTGGGTACGACCGCCTACGGCAAGCACCTGCTCACGCGCTTGGACGACGGACGGACGCTGCGCACGCACCTGCGCATGGACGGCTCCTGGCGGGTCGCCCACACTGGCGCGACCGAGCGGGCCGAGCGCGACCCGTGGGTGCGCGCTGTTCTGGTGGGGCCCGACTGGACGGCTCTGGGCCTGAGGCTGGGGATGCTCGACGTCGTGCGCACGGATGACGAGCATCTCTTGCTCCACCACCTGGGGCCGGACGTGCTCGTCTCCGACTTCGCGACCACCGGGCTAGCCGCCGTGCTGGACCGGTGGGCCGGCGAGGGACGCCCGGCGTGCGAGGTCCTGCTGGACCAGACCGTCCAGGCGGGCTTCGGCACGATCTGGACCGCCGAGGGACTCTTCGCCCGGCACGTCTGGCCGTGGACACCCGCCGGTGACCTCCGCGACCCGGCAAGCCTGGTGATGACCGCCCGCGAGCTGATGGCCCGTTCGGTCCTCAGCCAGCAACCGGTGCGCGTGCACGGCCGCGCAGGGGCACCGTGCGTGCGGTGCGGCACACCGATCGCGGTCGGCACGGCGCGGAGGCCGCCGCACGAACGCCCCATCTTCTGGTGCCCGACGTGCCAGACCCCGCCGGCCGAGTGGCACGACGGGGTCCGACACAGGGTCTGAGGGGCCTCTCCGGCCCACGAGCGAGCCTCAGCCCGCGCGCACGAGCTCGCCCCGCGGCGACCAGCCGCCGGCTCGGTGGACGACGCTCCGCTCGAGGTCCGCAGGGACCGTGTCCGGGATGGCCACGCCCTCCGCAACCGCGATGCGGTCGCTCACGTCACGCAGCACCAGCGACATCGGCACGTCGAGCGCCTCGCAGATCGAACCCAGCAGCTCCGAGGACGCTTCCTTCTGGCCGCGCTCGATCTCCGAGAGGTAGCCCAACGACACCCGGGCGGCCGACGACACCTCGCGGAGGGTCCGGCCCTGGCGCTGACGGGCAGCCCGCAGGACGTCACCGATCTCACGTCGCAGCACGATCATCGCCGACCCTCCCTTCTGCTCCGATCTGGGCCCCGGAGCCATCAGGCGTCCCGAGGTTGCCCTACCGTACCCCCCGGGTCGGACAGGGGCACGGTGGGGATCTTGTCGACCGTCACGGCCGGTTCGTGTCACGTCATGACGAACGCCGGGCGACCCCACGATGTTCCCGCGGGCCTCTCGTACTACTGATCCTCCCACGCCGCATCGACAGCGGGGCGGCCTCGGCAAGAGGTCAGCCGAGCAGGTCACCCGCTTGGCGCAGCGCCGTGGCGAGAGCGAGATCCGTGGTGCGGCTGCGGATCGTGGCGCGGTCCGAACCCGTGCACCCGAGCAACGACACGAGCCGCTCCCCGCCCGGGCCGACGACGGCGACGTACGCCTCACCGGGCTGGTGGCCGTCCACGGGGTCCGGGCCGGCGACACCAGTCGTGGCGAGCCCCAGGTCGGCAGACATGAGGACGCGAACCCGCGAGGCCATCTCCCTCGCGACGTCCGGGTGCACGGTCCCGTGCCGCGCCAGGAGCTCGGCAGGCACCCCGAGCACGCGCTGCTTGACGTCCGCCGCGTAGGCGACCACCCCGCCGCGCACGGCGGCCGATGCGCCCGGCACGGCGATCAGTGCGTCGAGCACCGCGCCTCCGGTCAACGACTCGGCGACGGCGATCGTCCGGCCCCCCTCGCGCAGCCGGCGGACCAGGGCCTCGGCGGGCGCCTGCGCGGTCACGAGGCCGCCGCGCGCACCGCGAGGCCGCGCCGCAGGTAGTCCACCCCGGTCACCACGGTGAGCAGCACGGCGGCGCTGATCAGCACCCAGCCGACGACCGTCACAGCGGTGGGCAGCGATGCCAGCGGGAGCAGGAACACCGCGATCCCGGCGGTCTGCAGGACCGTCTTCGCCTTGCCGCCGGGCGATGCCGCGATCACGGTGTAGCGCAGCACAGCGAACCGCAGCGCCGTCACGCCGAGCTCCCGTACCAGGATCACGACCGTCACCCACCACGGCAGGTCCCCGAGTGCGGACAGCGTGATGAGCGCCGCCCCGACCAGCGCCTTGTCGGCGATGGGGTCGACCAGCTTGCCCCAGTCCGTGACCTGCCCGGTCCGGCGGGCGAGCCAGCCGTCCAGGCGGTCGGTCGCAGCGGCGAGCAGGAAGAGCGCGGCCGCCACCCACCGCCACCCCCCGCCGCCGTCGTCGAGCAGCACGGCGACAACCACCAGTGGCACGAGAAGAAAGCGGACCAGGGTGACGATGTTGGCCGCGTTCCACACCATCGGCGTCCTCGTCACCCCCTCAGCCTACGGCGCGCGGGGCGTGGCTCGGTCACCGGCAGTACTCTGGTACCGCTGGCGTGGACCGAACGGTGCTGCGCCGGCGGTAGTCTGCCGCGCGTGAGCCGACACGCCCGGTCTGAGCGACCCCGCGGCATGCGCGCGCTGGGCGTGGCCGCTGCGATCGTGCTCACGGCGGGCGCCGGGGTAGCGGGCGCCGCGGCGGACGGCGCCAGACCCAGCGGCGCGTCAGTGGCTCCCCCGTCGACGCCCACCTCGACGTCGACGCCCATCTCGGCGTCGACAACCCCGAGTCCGACACCGCCACCCGACGCGGTACTGACGCTGGTCGCCGCGGGCGACGTCCTCCCGCACCTCGGGGTCGTGGCCGACGCACGCACTGCGTCCGGCTACGACTTCACGCGCGAGATGGCGCCCGTGGAGCCATGGATCGCAGGTGCCGACCTCGCGATCTGCCACATGGAGGTACCGGTCGCCCCGGCCGGCGTCAAGCCGCACGGATACCCCCTGTTCGCCGCCCCGGCCGCGCTGGTCCCGGACCTGGCGAAAGCCGGCTGGGACGGCTGCTCGACGGCGTCCAACCACAGCGTCGACCAGGGCGAGGCCGGACTTGCCGCGACATTGAGCGCGTTCGACGCCGCCGGACTGGGGCACGCGGGCACGGCACGCACGGCCGCCGAGGCCGCCACGACGCAGATGTACCGGTTCCAGCGCGAGGGCCAGAGCGTGACCGTCGCGCACATCGCGGCAACGTTCGGCACGAACGGCATGCCCGTACCGGCCGACTACAGCGTCGATCGTCTCGACGCTGCACGGATCGTCGCCCAGGCACGGGCCGCCCGTGCGGCGGGGGCTGACGTGGTGGTCGTCTCGATGCACTGCTGTGTGGAGTACTCCTCCGACCCCGCGCCGGAGCAGATCCAGATCGCCCAGGCCTTGGCCGACTCAGGCGAGGTCGACCTGGTGATCGGCCACCATGCACACGTACCGCAGCCCATCGCCCACCTGACCGGAGGCCCCGACGGCACCGGGATGTGGGTCGCGTACGGGCTGGGCAACTTCATCTCCAACCAAGGGGCCCACTGCTGCACCCCGCGCACCGACTCCGGCCTGGTCATCGAGGCCACCATTCGACAACCGGCCGGAGGGCCTGCCCGGGTCGAGGCGCTCGGGTGGACGTCCGTCACGGTCGACCTTGCCGACGGCCACCAGGTCGAGCCGTTGTCGTCGCTCGCCGCGGCCGGGAAGGGTGTGGGAAGCCTGTCGCCCGCCGAGATCCAGGCGCGGCACGACCGGGTCACGGCTGTGGTCGGCACCGCGGCCCCCGAGCTCCTGACACCCCCCGAGCCGTCCGGCCCCGGCCCCGTCACCGAGCGCGTTGCGACGCCGCCGACGACCCCGTCCGAGCAGCCCTCGGTCGCGGCCGGCTGACCGCCCGCGGCACCGGCATCACGCTGCGGGACGTCTCAGTCCGTCGCTCGGGCGACGCCGAACAGCCAGCCCTGACCGTACCGCCAGCCACCGGCCTTCAGGTGGGTGGCCTGCTCGGAGGTCTCCACGCCCTCAGCCACGCTGATCAGGTCCATCGCCGCAGCCATCGCGCCCAGGCCGCGTGCCACCCGGGCGGCAGCAGGGTCCTCGGGGATCCCCGCGGTGAAGGACATGTCGAGCTTGATCCCGGCCAGCGGGAGGTCGCGCAGGTACGGCAACGGGGGAACCCCCGTGCCGAACGCGTCGATGAGCACCGGCACCCCGGCGGCGTGCAGGTCGACCAGGTCCTGACGCACCCGGGGACTGGGGTCGAGACTCGTCTCGGTCAGCTCGACCATCAGCCGGCCCGGGGCCAGGTCGTACTGAGCCATCGCCCCGCGGATGGCCGCGACCAGCTGACCGTCGCCGAGCTGGTCCGCGGCGACGTTCACCGAGACCCACCGTCCGGCCGGACGGGTCCGGACCAGGTGCGCGACCGCGAGGCGCACCACCTCCAGGCCCAGCGGCACCGCCAGTCCGGTCTCGCTGGCCGCGTCCAGGAACGATCCCGGTAGCAGCAGGCCGCGTTCGGGATGCTCCCAGCGCACCAGCGCCTCGTGGCCGACCACGGCCTGGGTCGCCAGGTCCACGACAGGCTGGAAGTGCAGGATCAGCTCCCCGTGCTCGATCGCGCGGGTCAGGTCGTGGTGCAGCCCGTGCCGGGACACCTCCGGGACGTCCATCTCCGGGGAGTACACCTCGGTCCGGCTGCGTCCCGCGCCCTTGGCCGCGTACAGCGCGGCGTCGCCGGCAGCGAGCACGCCGGACATCCCGGTGGCGAGCAGAGCGTCATCGACCACCGCGACACCCAGGCTGGCGCGAACCGGGAACCGCCGCTGCTGGGTACGCACCGGGTTGGCGAGGGCCCGGTGCACCGCCGTGGCGATCTCGAACGCCGCGCGGCCGGCCTGCGGGTCGCGGACCACGACCACGAACTCGTCGCCGCCGAGCCGGAATGCCGTGCCGCGGCCGCCGCACGCCGCGCGGAGCACGCCGCCCACGTGGACCAGCACGTCGTCACCCGCCCCGTGACCGTACCGGTCGTTGATCTCCTTGAACTCGTCGAGGTCCACCAGGATGACCGCGACCCGGTCGGCCGCATCCGGCAGGCCGAGGGCCTCCGAGAGCTCCTCCTGCATCGCCGCCCGGTTGCCCAACCCGGTCAACGGGTCGTGCGAGGCCCGGTGCGCGAGCATCTCGGACTGCAGCTTGGCCTCCGTCGCGTCCCGGACCTGGGCGACGAACTGGTCCGGCTCACCGGACGGCGAACGCACCAGCACCGCATCCAGCACGGCCCAGATCGTCTGGCCGTCGGCACGCAGGTAGCGCTTGTCCAGCGTGAACCGGGTCCCGACGCCCGCGAGCACCTGCTGGACGTGGGCGCGTTCGGCTGCACGGTCCGCGGGGTGGGACAAGGCGGACAGGTCGCGGCCCACCAGGGCCTCGGGCGGCACGCCGAGCATCTGCGCGAACGCAGCGTTGACCTCGACCAGCCGCCATTGACGGTCCGTGAGCACCATGCCGATCGGGGCGTTCTCCATGGCGAGCCGGAACTGCGTCTCAGACCGCGCGAGCGCGGCGCGGATCTGTCGCGGCCCGGTGACGTCGGCCAACGTGGTCACCAGCTCGTGACCGCCCTCCGCTCCCGGCACCGCGCGGGTGCTGGTCTGGACCCAGCGCACGGCGGCCCCGGTGGCCGGGACGACGCCCACCAGGAAGGGCTCCTGCTCACCGGGCAGACCGGCCGCCGGCGCCGCGAAGACCGCGCCCGGGGCGACCGGCAGGTTCTCCTCGTTGATCCAGGACGCCGGGAGCTCGCCCACACGCGTGCCGAGCAGCTCGCTGCGCGCCTTGTCCAGCACCTGGCAGGCGGCCTCGTTGATGTCCAGGATCCGGCCGTCGGGCGCATGCACCAGGATTCCGTCACGACCGACGGCCATGATCCCGGCAGCGCGGCGCACCGCGACCCCGAGCTCACGGCGGTGGACGGCCGCCTCGACCCTGGACCGCCCCCACGCACGGGCCAGCCAGGCGGCGAGGCCACCCAGCAGGGCCGCTGCCGCCCACGGCAGGATCCCGGTCAGGGCGTCTCCCATCCTTCTTCGTCGTCGCTCGGATCCGGGCCGGCGTCCGGCTCCCCACGCAGCAGCGCGAGGGTGCCTGCGAGGTCGTCCGGCTGTACCAGCACGTCGCGCGCCTTGGAGCCCTCCGACGGGCCGACGATCTCCCGCGACTCGAGCAGATCCATCAGCCGACCGGCCTTGGCGAACCCGACCCGCAGCTTGCGCTGCAGCATCGACGTGGACCCGAACTGGGTCGTCACGACGAGCTCGGCGGCCTGCAGCAGCAGGTCCAGGTCGTCACCGATGTCCTCGTCGACCTGCTTCTTGGCCGCGGGCGCGAGAACGTCGGGCCGGTAGGTGGGCTTGAGCTGGGTCCTGACGTGCTCCACGACGGCGTGGATCTCGCTCTCGGACACCCAGGCGCCCTGCACCCGCATCGGCTTGGCGGCGCCCATCGGCAGGAACAGCGCGTCGCCCTGGCCGATGAGCTTCTCCGCGCCGGGCTGGTCGAGCACGACCCGCGAGTCGGTCAGCGACGACGTCGCGAACGCGAGGCGGGACGGGACGTTCGCCTTGATCAGCCCCGTCACCACGTCGACGCTCGGCCGTTGGGTCGCCAGGACCAGGTGGATGCCCGCCGCGCGGGCGAGCTGCGTGATGCGCTGCACGGACGCCTCGACGTCGCGCGGGGCGACCATCATGAGGTCGGCCAGCTCGTCCACCACGACCAGCAGGTACGGGTAGGGCGCGATCTTGCGCTCGCTGCCCGGTAGCGGCTTGACCTTGCCCGATCGCACGCCGGCGTTGAAGTCGTCGATGTGCTTGTACCCGAACGTGGCCAGGTCGTCGTAGCGGGCGTCCATCTCGCGCACCACCCACTCGAGGGCCTCGGCGGCCTTCTTGGGGTTGGTGATGATGGGCGTGATGAGGTGTGGGATGCCCTCGTAGATGGTCAGCTCGACCCGCTTGGGGTCGACCAGCACCATCCGCACCTCGTCCGGCGTGGCCCGCATGAGGAGCGACGTGATCATCGAGTTCACGAAGCTCGACTTGCCGGAGCCCGTGGCACCCGCGACGAGCAGGTGCGGCATCTTGGCGAGGTTGGCCACCACGTAACCACCCTCGACGTCCTTGCCGACCCCGATCACCATGGGGTGCTCGCTGCGCCGCGCGGCCGAGGAACGCAGCACGTCGCCCAACGAGACCGTCTCGCGGTCGGAGTTCGGGATCTCCACGCCGATCGCCGACTTCCCGGGGATCGGCGACAGGATGCGTACGTCGGCGCTGGCCACGGCGTAGGAGATGTTGCGGGACAGCGCGGTGACCCGCTCCACCTTCACGCCGGGTCCCAGCTCGAGCTCGTAGCGCGTGACCGTCGGGCCACGGCTGAAGCCCGTCACCTGGGCGTCGACCTCGAACTGCTCCAGCACGCTGGTGAGCGCCTCGACGACGCGGTCGTTCGCGGCGGAGCGCACCTTGTGCGGCATGCCCTTGGACAGCACCTCGTCGCCGGGCAGCGTGTACACGACCTCGCCGTCGAGCATCGGCTGCTCCCCGCGCGGGACGCCGGACGTGGGCGGCGCGGTGGGCTCCTGCGGGACCAGTACCTCCGTCTCCGAGGTGATCACGCCCTCCTGCGCCGTGGGTACGACCTCGGTCGGGGCGTCCGGGTCGCCCGGGCCGGGCTCGGTGACCGCAGCGCGCTCGAAGGCCTCGTCACCGGCGCGCGCACCCGCGTCCGGACCAGGGGTCGTCTCGCCGCCGCGGCGGCGACGGCGCCGCCGCGGCGCGACCTGCTGCTCGGCCATGGTCGGCAGGGCGGCCAGGTTCTCCTCGTCCTCCCCGCGGTCCGCGCGGGTCAGGCGACGGTGGGCCGTGCGCAGCCGAGGGACGATCTGGTGGATCGGGGTGGCGGTCAGGACCAGGAGCCCGAAGAACGCCAGGATGGCCAGGAGCGGCCAGGCGACCCAGGCGCTGAGCAGGCTGTCCAGGGGCTCGGCCAGCAGGTAGCCCAGCACGCCGCCGGCGCTGTGCAGCCGGGCGACGCCGAGGTCGAGCGTGGGGGCTCCATCCGCGAGCTGCGCCATGCCGCACGTGGCGAGCAGGAGCGTGCCGAGGCCGATGCCCAGCCGTCCGT
Source organism: Actinotalea lenta (assembly GCF_030586465.1). GTDB lineage: Bacteria > Actinomycetota > Actinomycetes > Actinomycetales > Cellulomonadaceae > Actinotalea > Actinotalea lenta. The sequence goes on along the minus strand of NZ_JAUQYP010000001.1, from coordinate 1,932,305 downwards.
TGGTGCGAACCCGGTCCGGGTGGCGCATCAGACGGATCGCGACCGCGAGCAGCACGAGCGGGATCGCGACACCGACCACGCCGAACGTACCCGCCACGACGTCGTGGATCACGACGCCCGCGCCTCCGGACAGCCCCCACCATTCCCGCGCCGCGACGACCACCGCGAGGCCCAGCAGGCCGAGGGCTGCGCCGTCACGCCGGTGCGCAGGGTCGAGGTCGCGCGCCCCTTGACCGATCCGGCGCCCGGCGCCGCCGACCAGGTGGGCTGCCCCCAACCACGTGCCCCGGACCATCCGAACCGGCAACGAGCGCTGCCTGGGAGCGGGTCGGGGCGCGCGCGACCCACCCCGCGCGGCACCGCGGGCGGAGGCCTGGGACGCGGACTTTCCGCGACCGGAGGTACGGGTCGCCATGCTGCTCACCGTACCCGGACGGTGCCCGCAGGACCGGGAGGCGTGGCCGCGCGGCCCCCTACGCCTCGACCACGACCGGGATGATCATGGGGCGGCGGCGCAGCTTGTTGGAGGCGAACCGACCGATCACCCGGCGCATCACCTGCTGGAGCTGCTGCGTGTCGAACGCACCGCCCACCGCGGCATCCTCCAGGGCCCGGGCGATGTCGGGCAGGATCGCGTCGAAGACGGCGTCCTCCTCCGCCACGCCCCGCGCGTGGACCTGCGGGCCCGCCAGGACCTTGCCGGTCGCGGAGTCGACCACCGCGAAGACGGAGATGAACCCCTCCTCGCCCAGGATCCGGCGGTCCTTGAGCTCGACGTCGGTGAGCTCGCCCACGCTCGATCCGTCGACGTAGACGTACCCGCACGGCACGGCACCGACGATCTCGCCGATCCCGTCGCGCAGATCCACCACCACGCCGTCCTCGGCGACCAGGACCCGCTCGGCCGGGATCCCCGTACGGCGGGCGACTGCGCCGTTGGCCACCAGGTGCCGAACCTCGCCGTGCACCGGCATGACGTTGCGTGGCCGCAGGATGTTGTAGCAGTAGGTCAGCTCGCCCGCGGCGGCGTGCCCGGAGACGTGCACCCGCGCGCTGCCCTGGTGCACCACCGTCGCACCGAGCCGCATCAGCCCGTTGATCACCCGGTAGACGGCGTTCTCGTTGCCCGGGATGAGCGAAGAGGCGAGCACCACGGTGTCGCCGGCACCGATCTTGACCGGGTGGTCACCGTTGGACATGCGGGCCAAGGCCGCCATCGGCTCGCCCTGGGAGCCCGTGGACATCAGCACCACCCGGTGCGGGGGCAACGCGTCGACCTCCCGGGCGTCGACGAGGATCCCGTCCGGCACATCGAGGTACCCGAGCTCGGCGGCGATCCCCATGTTGCGGACCATGGACCGGCCGACGAACGCCACCTTGCGGCCGTGCGAGTGCGCCGCGTCCAGCACCTGTTGCACGCGGTGCACGTGCGAGGCGAACGAGGCGACGATGATGCGCTGCTCGGCACCCGCGAAGACGCCGTCCAGCACCGGGCCGATCTCCCGCTCCGGCGTGACGAAACCGGGGACCTCGGCGTTGGTGGAGTCGACCATGAACAGGTCGACCCCCTCCTCGCCGAGGCGCGCGAAGGCGCGCAGGTCCGTGATCCGGCCGTCCAGCGGGAGCTGGTCCATCTTGAAGTCGCCGGTGTGCAGCACCGTGCCCGCCGAGGTGCGCACGAACACGGCGAGTGCGTCGGGGATCGAGTGGGTGACCGCCACGAACTCGCAGTCGAACGGTCCGAGCTGCTCGCGCTGCCCCTCCCGCACCGCCAGCGTGAGCGGAGTGATCCGGTGCTCCTTGAGCTTCGCCTCCACGAAGGCGAGGGTCAGCTGAGAACCGATCACGGGGATGTCCGGGCGGAGCCGGAGCAGGTAGGGCACCGCACCGATGTGGTCCTCGTGCCCGTGCGTCAGGACGAGGGCCTCCACCTGGTCGAGGCGGTCGGCGATGTAGTCGAAGTCCGGCAGGATCAGGTCGACCCCGGGCTGGTGGTCCTCGGGGAAGAGCACGCCGCAGTCGATGATGAGCAGCCGGCCGTCGAGCTCGAGGACCGACATGTTGCGGCCGATCTCGCCGAGCCCGCCGAGCGGGACGATGCGCAGCGTTCCGCGCTCGAGCGCGGGGGGAAGGCCCAGGTCGGGGTGCGGGTGGGACATCAGTCTCCTTCGAGCAGGCCCGTCGCGACCAGCGCGTCACGGACCTCGGCGATCTCGGTCTCGTCAGCCTCGACCTGCGGCAGCCGCATGGCGGCGCTGGGCAGCCGCCCGAGCAGGTGGAGCGTCAGCTTGCAGCGCAGCGCACCGTTGCCGCTGCCGGCGATGAGGTCGACCACGGGCACCAGGTCCACGAACCGGCGCCGGGCCGCGTCGTGGTCGCCGGCGTCCCAGGCGCGGATCACGGCGGCCAGCTGGTCCCCCACCAGGTGGGCAGCCATGCTCACCACACCGACGGCGCCGACGGCGAGGAACGGCAGCAGCAGGCCGTCGTCGCCCGAGTACCAGGCCAGGCCGGTGCGGGCGGCGGCGCGCAGCGCGGCCTGGGTGTCTCCGGTGGCGTCCTTGACCGCCACCACCCGCGGGTGCTCGGCCAGCCGGTCCAGGGTGGCCGGGGCGTAACGGACCACCGTGCGACCCGGGACGTCGTAGAGCATCACAGGCAGGTCGGTCGCGTCGGCGACCGCGGCGGTGTGCGCGTAGACGCCGGCCTGCGACGGCCGCGAGTAGTACGGGGTGACGACCAGGAGGCCATGGGCCCCGGCCTCCGCCGCCTGCTCGGCCATCCGAACCGCGTGCGCGGTGTCGTTCGAGCCCGCACCGGCCAGCACGTGCGCGCGGTCCCCGACGGCCTCGACGACGGCGGACACCAGGTCGGCCTTCTCCGGTGCGTGCGTCGTGGGCGCCTCACCTGTCGTGCCGTTCAGGACCAGCCCGTCGCTGCCGTGGTCGACCAGGTGCCGCGCAAGTGCGACCCCTGCGTCGATGTCGACCGAGCCGTCGGGCGACATCGGCGTGACCATGGCCGTGAGCAGGGAGCCGAACGGGCGTCCCGGGGTGTCCGTCCTGACCATGGGCGCCAACCTACTCTCCCGACGCCGGCGCGCCCGGCGGCGTCCGGTCGGCGGCCCCCGCCCGGCCGGGCTCCGCACGCGGCTCCCGACGGCTCAGCGTGCGGAACCGGTAGCGCAGACCGGCGCTCGAGGTGGCCCAACCCTCGGCAGGCTCCCCGGCGGTGACCTGCCAGCCGTCGCCGAGCACGGGAGCAGGGGTCCCCTCCCCGACCGTGACGTCCACCTCGGTCAGCTCGGCGCGCTCGGCGTGCGGCTCGAAGGCCGCGTAGACCTCGCCGCCGCCGGCCACCCACACCGGCCGGTCCGTGCGACGGGCGAGCGCGAGGGCCTCGCGCACTCCGGGCACCACGATCGCCCCCGGGAGCTCCAGCCCCCCCGTGCGGCTGAGGACCACGCTGATCCGGCCCGGCAGCGGGCGGAACCGCGCAGGCAGGGAGCACCAGGTCGTGCGGCCCATGACCACCACGGCGCCGGCGGTGACGGTGCGGAAGTGCGCCATGTCCTCCGGGAGCCGCCACGGCAGGCCGCCGTCCACCCCGATCACCCGGTCCGTCGACTGCGCCCAGACCAGGCCGATCCCCTGGCTCACACCGCCACCGGAGCTGCGATCGCCGGATGGTGGCGGTAGTCCACGATCTCGACGTCCTCCCAGGTGTACGCGTCGATCGCGGGAGCCTTGCGCAACCGCACCGTGGGAGCCGGGTAGGGCTCGCGGGACAGCTGCTCGCGCACCTGCTCGACGTGGTTGTCGTACACGTGGCAGTCACCGCCGGTCCAGATGAACTCGCCGACCTCGAGATCCGTCTGCTGGGCCACCATGTGGACGAGCAGGGCGTAGGACGCGATGTTGAACGGCACACCCAGGAAGAGGTCGGCCGAGCGCTGGTAGAGCTGGCAGGACAGCCGCCCCTCGGCGACGTAGAACTGGAAGAACGCGTGGCACGGGGCAAGCGCCATGCTCGGGATGTCCGCGACGTTCCACGCCGAGACGATCATCCGGCGCGAGTCCGGGTCGGACCGCAAGGTGTCCAGCACCTGGGCGATCTGGTCCACGTGGCGCCCGTCCGGGGCGGGCCAGGAGCGCCACTGGACGCCGTAGATCGGCCCCAGGTCGCCGTCGTCGCCGGCCCACTCGTCCCAGATGTGCACGCCCTTGTCCTGCAGCGGGCGCGCATTGCGCTCGCCACGCAGGAACCAGAAGAGCTCCTCGGCGACGCCACGCATGAACACCCGCTTGGTCGTGACCAGCGGGAACCCGGCGCTCAGGTCGAAACGCAGCTGGTGGCCGAACACGGAGCGGGTCCCGGTGCCCGTTCGATCCGTCTTGGGCGTCCCGTGCTCCATGACGTGTCGCAGCAGGTCCTCGTAGGGCGTGGGGATCGGGCCGGCAGCCATGCGCCCGATCGTAGGCCGCGCAGCGGCGTTTCTCCGGGGCGCGCGACGCCCCGGCGCGGCGAATACTGGCCGGATGGTTCCTGTCGAGCTCGCACCCGTCCCACCGTCGCTGCGCACCGACCTGCTGATCGGTGGGACGTGGCGGCCTTCCGGCTCCGGGAGGACCTTCGAGGTCCTGGACCCGGCGTCCGGCGCACCGATCGCCGAGGTGGCCGATGCCTCGCCCGAGGACGGCACCGCTGCACTGGCCGCCGCGCACGACGCCTGGCCGGCCTGGCGCGCCACCCCGCCGCGGGTGCGCAGCGAGGTGCTTCGCGAGGTGTGGGAACGCATCACGGCTCGGACGGAGGAGTTCGCGGCCCTCATCACCGCCGAGGGCGGCAAGCCGCTGTCCGAGGCCCGTGCGGAGACCGCCTACGGCGCGGAGTTCGTGCGCTGGTTCTCCGAGCAGGCCGTGCGGATCACCGGCACGGTCCGCACGGCGCCCGGGGGCGCGAACCGCCAGATGGTGCTGCACCGGCCGGTGGGCCCCGCGCTGCTCATCACGCCGTGGAACTTCCCGCTCGCGATGGCCACGCGCAAGGCGGCGCCCGCCCTGGCCGCCGGGTGCCCCGTGGTGATCAAGCCGGCCGGCTACACGCCGTTGACGACCCTCCTGTTCGCCGAGGTCGTCCGCGAGGTGCTGGCCGAGCGAGACCTCCCGACGGGTGTCATCAACGTCGTGCCGACGTCGGAGCCGGCGGCGCTCACGGAGCCGCTGCTGACGGACCCCCGGCTGCGCAAGCTGTCCTTCACGGGCTCGACGGAGGTGGGTCGCGGCCTGCTGCGCGGCGCGGCCCGGCAGGTGCTGCGCACCTCGATGGAGCTGGGCGGCAATGCCCCGTTCCTGGTGTTCGAGGACGCCGACCTGGACGACGCGGTCACCGGGGCGATGGTGGCCAAGATGCGCAACTCCGGGCAGACCTGCGTGGCCGCCAACCGGTTCCTGGTCCACGCGTCGGTCGCGGAGGCGTTCGCGGAGAAGCTCGCCGCGGCCTTCGACGAGCTCGTCGTCGGGCCCGGTTGGCACGAGGGCACGACGGTGGGCCCGCTGATCCGGCCGTCCGCGGTGGACTCGGTGGACGCCGTGGTCGCCGACGCCGTGGACCGCGGGGCGCGCGTGGTCCGGGGCGGTACGCGACCGGACCTGGCCGGGTACTTCTACACCCCGACGGTCCTGCGCGGGGTGCCCGCCGACGCCCGGGCGTCCACCGAGGAGATCTTCGGCCCGGTCGCGCCCATCGTCACGTTCGCCGACGAGGACGAGGCGCTACGGCTCGCGAACGCCACGCCCTTCGGGCTCGTCGCCTACGCCTACACGCGCGACGTGGGTCGCGCGTTCCGGCTGGCCGAGCAGGTCGAGGCGGGGATGCTCGGGCTCAACCGCGGCCTGGTCTCGGACCCGTCGGCACCGTTCGGCGGGATCAAGGCCTCCGGCCTGGGCCGCGAGGGTGGCGAGCAGGGCATCGAGGAGTACCTGGACACCACGTACGTGGCGATCTGACCGCTCGCTAGCCTGGCGCGCGTGCCTGACCTCGACCGGCGCCGCGCCCTGCGCCAGGCGGCCTCCGTCTCGGTGGCGACCGGGCTGTACGGGATCTCCTTCGGCGCGCTCGCGGTCACGGCGGGCCTGAGCACGCTCCAGGCGCAGGCGCTGAGCGTGCTGATGTTCACCGGGGGGTCGCAGTTCGCGTTCATCGGCATCGTCGGCGCGGGCGGGGGCGGCCTGGCGGCCGCGGCCACGGCCACGCTGCTCGGCGCACGCAACGCGCTGTACGGTGCGGTGGTCTCCCCGTTCCTCCAGGTCCGCGGCCTGCGCCGGCTCGCTGCCGCGCACGTCACCATCGACGAGTCCACCGCGGTCTCCACGGCCCAGCGTGATCCGCAGACGGCACGCCTCGGGTTCTGGTGGGCCGGACTCGGGGTGTTCGTGCTCTGGAACGCCTGCACGCTGGTCGGTTCCGTGGTGGGTGACGCCCTCGGCGATCCCCGCAGGTGGGGCTTGGACGCCGCGGCCGGCGCGGCGTTCCTGGGGTTGCTCTGGCCCCGGCTGGCGGCGCGCCGCGCGCAGGTCGTGGCGGCGGGTGCGGTGGTGGTCGCCCTCGCCCTGACACCCGTGACGCCTGCCGGTGTGCCCGTGCTGGCCGCAGCGGTCGTCGCGGTCGTGGTGGGATGGCGCATCCCTGCGGCGGCCAGCCGAGCGACCGTGGAGGACACGTGAGCGCGACCTGGTGGGCGGTGCTCGGGGGCGCCGCTGCCTGCTACCTCACCAAGCTCGCCGGGCACCGCGTCCCGGCGCACTGGCTCGCGCAGCCGCGCGTGGCGCGCGTGTCCGCGCTGGTGACGGTCGCGTTGCTGGCCGCCCTCGTGGGCGTCCAGACGTTCACCTCCGGCGGTGCACTCGTGCTGGACGCCCGCGTGGTCGCGCTCGCCGTGGCCGCCGTGGCGCTGGCGTTGCGGGCGCCGTTCATCGTGGTCGTGATCCTCGCCGCCGCCGTCGCGGCCCTGCTGCGTGCGGTGGGCTGAGGCCGCGCGTTCGTCACCGCCGCCCAGCACGCCTAGCCTGGTGGCGTGCCCCTGCTCACGCCGTCCGAGTCCGCCGACGTCTCCGTGCGACCGGCCGTCCGGGAGGACGCCGTCGCGATCGCCGGGACCCAGCTGCGCGCCTGGCGCACCGACCACGTCGAGGTCCTGGGCACCGACGTCCTGGACCTCATCGACGCGGGCGCGGTCCGGGAACGCTGGACGTCCGCCATCACCGAGGCGCCGTCCCCGGAGCACCGGGTGCTGGTCGCGTGCGACGGCCCGCGCGTGGTGGGAGTGGCGGCCAGCGTTCCCGTCGAGGACGGCATCGAGCTGACCGCCCTCGAGGTCGACCCCGACCACCAGCGGTCGGGCCACGGCTCCCGGCTGCTCGCCGCATGCGTCGACCTGGGCCGCGAGCGCGGTGCGACCGTGGTCAGCACCTGGGTGCTCGACGGCGACCTCGCCCGCGAGCAGTTCCTCGGCGGCGCCGGCCTCGGCCCGGACGGCAGCACTCGTACGCTGGCGACCGGACCGGGCCGCGAGGTCACCGAGCGCCGCTGGATCGCGCAGCTCTAGCCGGACCGCGGCGCCGGGCCATCCGCACCGGGTCGCGCGACCGGCCCGAGAGCGCCGCGACCGGCGCGGACGGCTGCCCTCAGCTCACGGCGCGGGCCTCGCGGTGCAGCCGGGCGGCGGTGCGCAGGGCCTCACGCGCGCGACGGCGGTCGCGCGCGGCGTCGTAGGCGAAGCCCAGTCTGAACCACGCGCCCCAGTCCTCCGGTGAGGCTTCCACCGCTGCCCGGGCGACGCCGAACTGCGCGTCGGCCGCATCTCGATCCACCCTGCCCCCAGGGCTGCGCGGCAGGGTGTCGCTGTCCAGGCCGCCGGCCGCGGCGAGCTCGTCGGCCATCTGCTGCACCTGGTGCGCGAGCCACCACTCGCGCGCCACGAGCACGACGCCGAGGACCGGCAGCACGAGCACCGCGATCCCGAGCGCCACCCCGATGGGCTGCCCCGAGCCGATCAGCGCCACGCCGCGCCCGGCGACCGCGACCAGGTACACCACCAGCAGCGCGGTCACCAGCACCGCACCGATCAGCCCACGTTTCACGACCGCTCTCCGCTCACAGGTCCAGATACCCGTCCAGGCCCACCGTCAGCCCCGGGTGCGACGCGACCGTCCGCACCGCGTGCAGCACCCCCGGCATGAACGACACCCGATCGAAGGAGTCGTGACGCAGCGTCAGCTGCTCACCGGGGTTGCCCAGCAGGATCTCCTCGTGTGCGACGAGCCCGCGCAACCGCACCGCGTGCACCCGCACACCCTCCACGTCCGCACCGCGCGCACCGTCGAGCCCGGTCTGCGTCGCGTCCGGCATCGCGCCCCGGCCCGCGGCCCGGCGTGCCGCCGCGATCCCCGCGGCCGTGTGCCGAGCCGTACCGCTAGGTGCGTCGACCTTGTCCGGATGGTGCAGCTCGACCACCTCGACCGACTCGAACCACGGCGCGGCCTTGGCGGCGAACGCCATGGCCAGCACGGCCCCGAGCGCGAAGTTCGGTGCCACGAGCACCCCCAGCCCCGGCGTGTGCGCGAGATGCTCGCGCACACGATCCAGCGCCGGCCCGTCCCAGCCGGTGGTCCCGACCACCGCGTGCACGCCGGCGTCCAGCAGGGCGTGCACGTTGGCCTCGGTCGCGCTCGGCACCGTGAAGTCCACGGCGACGTCGGCAGCGCCCCGCACGTCGGCGACCTCGTCCCCGACGTCCAGGCGGGCGGCCAGCTCCATGCCATCCGCGGACTCGACGGCGGCGCACACGGTGCGCCCCATCCGGCCCGCAGCGCCGAGGACGGCCACCCGCAGCGTCTCCACGGCCGCCAGCCTAGCTGGCACCGGCCCCGCGCCCGAACGGCCCGACCCGGACCACCGAGCGCGGACGGGCGAGGAGCTCCGCGGCGAGGTCGGTGACCTCCGCGGCCGTGACCGACCGGATGCGCTCGAGCGCCTCGGTGACGCTGACCAGCTCACCCTGGACGAGCTCGGCCTTGCCCAGGCGGTTCATCCGGGACCCGGTGTCCTCCATGCCCAGGACGAGGCTCCCCGACAGCTGGCCGATGCTGCGATCCAGCTCGGCGCCCGTGATCGGCTCACCGGCGAGCCGCTCCGCCTGTTCGATCATGAGGCGTTCGACCTCCTCGACCTTGTCCGGCGTGCAGCCTGCGTACAGGCCGAACAGGCCGGTGTCGGCGTGCCCGGAGGAGAACGAGTAGACCGCGTAGGCAAGTCCGCGTCGTTCGCGGATCTCCTGGAAGAGCCTGGAGGACATCCCCCCGCCGAGCACCGCTCCCAGGACGGACATCGCGTACCGCCGTTCGTCGGTCGCCGTCAGGCCCACGCCGCCGACGATGACGTTCGCCTGCTCGGTCGCCCGGTGCACGACGAGCTCGGTGCCGGCACCCGGCACCCACGGTGCGTCGGCGATCCGCCGCGCCGCAGGCGCGGCCCCGGGCCCCAGGGACCAGCCACCGACCTCGAGCGCACCCGTGACCTGGTCGCACAGCACGCCGTGGTCCACGCCGCCGGCCGCGGTGATCACCAGGGAGGACGGCGTGTAGTGCTCGCGGTAGTGGTCCCAGACCGCATCTCGGGGTACCGCGCGGATCGTGTCCGGCGTCCCGCCGATCGGCCGACCGAGCGGGTGGTCGCCCAGCACGGCCGTCGCGAACGCCTCGTGTGCCACGTCGCTCGGGTCGTCGTCGTTCATCGCCAGCTCTTCGAGGATCACCCCGCGCTCGATCTCGAGCTCACCGGCATCGAGCCGCGCCGAGGTGACCATGTCGGCGATGACGTCCACCGCCATCGGCAGGTCGGCGTCGAGCACCCGCGCGTAGTAGCAGGTGTGCTCCTTGCCGGTCGCCGCGTTGGCCTCACCGCCCACGGCGTCGAACGCCTCGGCGATGTCCATGGCCGTTCGACGCTCCGTGCCCTTGAACAGCAGGTGCTCGAGGAAGTGCGTCGAGCCGTGGTGCCCGTCCCGCTCGTCACGCGAGCCGACGCCGACCCAGGCCCCGATCGTCGCAGACCGGAGCCCGGGCATGGACTCGGTGAGGACCCGGACGCCGCCGGGCAGGACGGAGCGGCGCACGATGGCGCCCCCGTCCTGCCCGGCGGTCAGCGCGTGACCGGGCTCCAGCGGGAGATCGACGGGCACCTCAGTCCTGGGTGCCCTCGTCCTCGGACGAGACCGCCTCGTCCTTGTCCTCCTGGACCACCGCGTGCAGCGAGAGCTTGCCGCGCGGGTCGATCTCGCCGATCTCGACCTGCACCTTCTGGCCGACCGAGAGCACGTCCTCCACCGAGTCGATGCGCTTGCCGCCCACGAGCTTGCGGATCTGCGAGATGTGCAGCAGCCCGTCCTTGCCAGGGGTCAGCGAGATGAACGCGCCGAACGAGGTCGTCTTGACGACCGTTCCCACGAAGCGCTCGCCGACCTCGGGCATGTGCGGGTTGGCGATCGCGTTGATCTGCGCCCGCGCGGCCTCGGCCGACGGACCGTCGGTCGCGCCGATGTAGACCGTGCCGTCGTCCTCGATCGTGATGTCGGCGCCGGTCTCCTCCTGGATCTGGTTGATCATCTTGCCCTTCGGGCCGATGACCTCACCGATCTTGTCGACCGGGACCTTGACCGTGATGACGCGCGGAGCGGTGGGCGACATCTCGTCGGGGGCGTCGATCGCCTCGTGCATCACGTCGAGGATGTACAGCCGAGCCTCGCGCGCCTGGGTCAGTGCGTCGGCCAGGACGTCGGCGGGGATGCCGTCGAGCTTGGTGTCCAGCTGGATGGCCGTGACGAACTCGCGCGTGCCGGCGACCTTGAAGTCCATGTCACCGAACGCGTCCTCGGCACCGAGGATGTCGGTCAGCGCGGCGTACCGCGGCTGACCGTCCACCACGTCGGACACCAGACCCATCGCGATGCCCGCGACCGGTGCCCGCAGCGGCACGCCCGCGTTGAGCAGCGACAGCGTCGAGGCACAGACCGAGCCCATCGAGGTCGAGCCGTTGGAGCCCAGCGCCTCGGAGACCTGCCGGATCGCGTAGGGGAACTCCTCGCGGGTCGGCAGGACCGGGATCAGAGCACGCTCGGCCAGCGCGCCATGACCGATCTCGCGGCGCTTGGGCGAGCCGACCCGGCCGGTCTCGCCGGTCGAGTAGGGCGGGAAGTTGTAGTTGTGCATGTAGCGCTTGCGGGTCTCGGGCGACAGCGTGTCGAGCTGCTGCTCCATGCGGAGCATGTTCAGCGTGGTGACGCCCAGGATCTGGGTCTCACCGCGCTCGAACAACGCCGAGCCGTGCACCCGCGGGAGCACCTCGACCTCGGCGGACAGCGTGCGGATGTCGCGCAGACCACGGCCGTCGATCCGGAAGCCGTCGGTGAGGATGCGGCGGCGGATGACCTTCTTCTGCACGGCGCGGTAGGCAGCGGAGATCTCCTTCTCGCGCCCCTCGAACGACTGCGCGAGCTCGGCCTGGACCTCGACCTTGAGCTCGTCGATCCGGTTCTCGCGGTCCTGCTTGTCCGCGATGGACAGCGCCTCGCCCAGCCGACCCTCGGCCGCCGCCTCGACGGCTTCGTAGACGTCGGCCTGGTAGTCCGGGTACGTCGGGAACTCGCGGGTCTCCTTGGCGGCCTTGCCCGCCAGCTCGATCTGCGCCTCGCACAGCGAGCGGATGAACGGCTTGGCGGCCTCGAGGCCCTCGGCCACGCGGTCCTCCGACGGCGCGACGGCACCCTCGTTCTTGATGAGGTTCCAGGCACCCTCGGGCGCCTCGGCCTCGATCATCGCGATCGCGACGTCGTCACCGACGACGCGGCCAGCGACCACCATGTCGAACGTGGCGCGCTCGCGCTCGGAGTAGCGCGGGAAGGCCACCCACTGGCCGTCGATGAGCGCGATCCGCACCGCGCCGACCGGGCCGGAGAACGGAAGGCCCGACAGCTGCGTGGACATCGACGCCGCGTTGATGGCGACGACGTCGTAGGCGTCGTCCGGGTGCAGGGCCATCACGGTGATGACGACCTGGACCTCGTTGCGCAGGCCCTTGACGAACAGCGGGCGCAGCGGGCGGTCGGTCAACCGGCAGGCCAGGATCGCCTCGGTCGACGGACGGCCCTCGCGGCGGAAGAACGAGCCCGGGATGCGCCCGGCGGCGTACATCCGCTCCTCGACGTCGATCGTCAGCGGGAAGAAGTCGAACTGCTCCTTCGGGTGCTTGCCGGCCGTGGTGGCGGACAGCAGCATCGACTCACCGTCGAGGTACGCCACGGCGGAGCCGGCGGCCTGCTTGGCGATGCGCCCGGTCTCGAACCGGATGGTGCGGGTGCCGAAGCGACCATTGTCGATCGTGGCCTCGGCGAACTGGATCTCGGGTCCCTCCACGGGAGCCCCTCTCTACGAAGCCCCGCCCTGCCAGACGGTCTTCGATCGAGGTTCGCGGACACCCGGTCCGCGAGCCACTACCGAGGACCGGCCGCCGGTCCGGGGTGGTGAACATGAACGTGCCCGGGCCTCACGGCCCGGGCTGGGGGTCAGCGACGCAGACCGAGCCGCTCGATCAGGCTGCGGTAGCGCTCGATGTCGACCTTCTGCAGGTAGCCGAGCAGGCGGCGGCGCTGGCCGACGAGCAGCAGGAGCCCACGACGCGAGTGGTGGTCGTGCTTGTGCTCCTTGAGGTGCTCGGTGAGGTCCTTGATGCGCTGGCTGAGCAGTGCGATCTGGACCTCGGGCGAGCCCGTGTCGTTCGGGGACGTCGCGTACTCGGACATGATCTGCTGCTTGGTGGCGGCGTCGAGGGGCACGGGCTCTCCTTGATGATCTCGTTGCGCGGTGCTCCGGGGCATGTCCACCCGGGCGCTCTGGGTCCGCGGCCGGTCTTACGGCAGTCGGCATCGTACCAGTCGGGGACCAGCGACCCGAACCTGCACGATCCGGGCAGGCGCGCCGGCGCGGGGCCTCGTCGGCCCTCACCAGCCCGGTTCGGCACTCCCCGTGCGCAGGGGACCCCCGGAGAGCCGGGCGCGCGTGCGCGCCACGTCGTCGTGCATCTGCGCGACCAACGCCTCGACCGAGTCGAACCGCCAGGTGGGACGGAGCATCTCCACGAGCTCGAGCACCACCTCCTCGCCGTACAGCTCGAGGTCGGTGCGGTCGGGCACGTGGGCCTCGACGCGCCGCTCATGGCCGTCGAACGTCGGGTTGGTGCCGATCGACACGGCGACGGGAAGGTACCCGTCAGGCGCGTCGGCAGGGTGGCCGACGCGCCGCATCCAGCCGGCGTAGACGCCGTCGGCGGGCACCATGCCCTGCAGGTCGGCCCCGAGGTTGGCTGTCGGGAAGCCGAGCTCGCGCCCGCGGGCGTCACCGCGCACCACGACGCCCCGCACGCGGTGCGGACGCCCCAGGATCTCGGCGGCGCCGCCCACGTCTCCGACGGCGAGCAGCTCGCGCACCCACGTCGAGGACCACCGCCGCGCCGGGTCCGGGCCACCGTGCACGTCGGAGATGACCTGGACCTCGAAGCCGTACGTCTCGCCCAGCGCGACCATGGTCGCCAGGTCACCCGAGTTCTGGCGCCCGAACCGCACGTCCCTGCCCACCACCACCACGGCGGCCCGCAGCGCGTCGACCAGGTAGCGCCGGACGAAGACCTCGGGCTCCTGCGCCGCGAACTCGGGCGTGTAGTGCACCACCAGAGTGGCGTCCAGGCCCGTCTCGGCGAGGAGCTCGAGGCGATCGGCCAGGCCGGTGATGAGCGGTGGCGCCTCCTCGGGTCGGTGCACCTGGGCCGGGTGGGGGTCGAACGTGACCGCCACGGACGTGCCACCGAGCCGCCGCGCGTCGGCCACCATCGCACCGAGCACACTGCGGTGACCGCGGTGGACGCCGTCGAAGTTGCCGATCGTGACGACCGAGCGCGTCAGCGCAGGCACCTGGCCCAGGTCGGTCCAGCGCTCCACGCCGCTCCTCCTCGTTGCTCGGACTGCCGGGACAAGCCTGCCACGACCGGCGAGCTGCGCCGCACGCGAGGCGACTATGCGGGCGCGAGGACCAGGACCGGCCGCACCCGGTCGCCGCGCCGGGCGAGGAGGGCGACCAGCACGCCGTCCGGTGAGATGCCCGCGGCCGGCGCCTCGGCCGTGCCGGCCGGGTCCGACGTGGCCGGACCGGGGGCGCCCGCGGCCGACGCGGGCGCGGGCAGGGCGATCGACCGCCCGAAGGACAGCTCGCGGGCCTCCTCGGCGGTCAGCTCACGCACCGGGAACACCGACCGGGCCGCGTCCGCGAGCGGCAGAAGGCGCAGCCCACCCGCACCGACCGGGGCGTCCGCGTGCTCGGACGGCGGCAGCGGGACCGCCACGTCGAGCCCGTACCCACCGACCCGGGTGCGGCGGAGCGCGGTGAGATGCCCCCCGACCCCGAGCGCGCTGCCGAGGTCCCGCGCCAGCGCGCGCACGTACGTCCCCGACGAGCAGACCACCCGCGCCTCGAGGTCGATCACCGCGGTCCCGTCGTCCGCGCGCGCGGTCCGCGGCTCACTCACGTCGAAGGCGTGCACGACCACGGGGCGCGCGGCCAGTTCGACGTGCTCCCCCGCTCGCACGCGGGCATAGGCGCGCCGACCGTCCACCTTGACGGCGCTCACGGCACTGGGCACCTGGTCGATCGGGCCGGTGAGCGAGGCCACCGCCCCACGCAGCGCGCCGGGCGCCAGCTCCATCAGGCCGGGCGAGTCGGTCACGTCGCCCTCGGCGTCGTCGGTGGTGGTGGCCTGGCCCAGTCGCACCGTCGCGACGTACTCCTTGTCCGCCCCCACCAGGTATGTCAGCAGCCGCGTCCCGCGCCCGACCCCGAGCACGAGCACCCCCGTGGCCATCGGGTCCAGGGTCCCTGCGTGGCCGACCTTGCGGGTGTGCAGCAGCCGCCGTGCCCGCGCGACGACGTCGTGGGACGTCATGCCGGCGGGTTTGTCGATCACGACGATGCCGTCGGGTCCGTCCTGCGTGCGCGCCACCCGGACAGGCTAGTGCTCCGGCTGCGGCGCGCTGGCCGGGGCCGATCAGCCCTCGTCGGAGCCGTCGTCGTCGTCCTCGACCGGGTGGCGGTACGGGTCGATCTCGCCGGCGTACTGCGCGGACGCGGCCAGCGCCGCCACCTCGGCGTCACGCTGGGCTGCGACCCGCAGCGCGTCCTCCAGGTGGGCGGCGGTGTCCGGGACGGCGTCGAGCACGAACTCGAGCGTCGGCGTCAGCCGCACACCCGTCTGCCGCCCCACCTCGGACCGGATCACTCCGGTGGCGCTCGCGAGCGCCGCGGCGCTGTCCTCTCGCGCCGCCTCGTCACCGAGCACGGTGTAGAAGACCGACGCGTGCTGCAGGTCGCCCGTCACCCGCACGTCGGTGACGGTGACGAACCCGAGTCTCGGATCCTTGATCCGGGTGTCGAGCATCCGCGCGACGATCTCCTGGATCCGGTCGGCGAGCTTCCTCGCCCGTGGGTGATCGACCATCTGGTTCCTCCGAGGTGTCATGGCTCCGCGCGGGTACCCACGGTGAGCCGGAGGGATCGGGCCTGGCGGCCGGTGCGCGGCCCTGGTGGGCCTGGCGGGACGCCCGACGAAGGAGGGCGTCGGGTGGGCTGCGCCCCGGTTGCCCGGCCCGCAGCCCACCCGACGGGAGACCTCAGGAGCGCGGCTTCTCGCGCATCTCGTAGGTCTCGATGACGTCGTCGATCGCGATGTCGTTGTAGGACCCGAGCCCGATGCCGCACTCGTAGCCCTCGCGGACCTCGGTCGCGTCGTCCTTGAACCGCTTGAGCGACTCGATCGACAGGTTCTCGGCGAGCACGGTACCTCCGCGCAGCACGCGCGCCTTGGCGTTGCGCCGGATGGTCCCGGAGCGCACCAGCGAACCGGCGATGTTGCCGGCGCGGGAGGACCGGAAGATCTCTCGCACCTCGGCCGTACCGAGCTGGACCTCCTCGTACTCCGGCTTGAGCATGCCCTTGAGAGCCGCCTCGACGTCCTCGATCGCCTGGTAGATGACGGAGTAGAACCGCACGTCGACGCCCTCGCGCTCCGCGAGGTCCTCCACGCGCTCGGCGTACTTCACGTTGAAGCCCAAGATGATCGCGTTGTCGACGGTGGCGAGGTTGACGTCGTTCTGCGTGATCGCACCCACACCGCGGTGGATGACGCGCAGCGCGACCTCCTCGCCCACGTCGATCTTGAGCAGCGCGTCCTCGAGAGCCTCGACGGCACCGGACACGTCGCCCTTGAGCACCAGGTTCAGGGTCTCGACCTTGCCCTGCTGCAGGGCCTGGGTGAAGTCCTCGAGGCTGATCCGCTTGCGGCGCTTGGCCAGGAGGGCGGCCCGCTCGGCGGCCTCACGCTTCTCGGCGATCTGCCGAGCCGTGCGGTCGTCCGGCGCCACCAGGAAGGTGTCACCGGCGCGGGGCACCGACGTCAGGCCGAGCACCTGGACCGGACGGGCCGGCGTGGCCTCGGGGAGGGTCTCCCCGTGCTCGTCGAACAGCGCACGCACGCGACCGTGCGCGGTCCCCGCGACGATCGCGTCGCCGACCCGCAAGGTGCCCGACTGGACCAGCACCGTGGCCACGGCTCCGCGTCCCTTGTCCAGGTTCGCCTCGACGGCCACGCCGCGCGCGTCCTTGTCAGGGTTGGCCCGCAGGTCGAGAGCCGCGTCCGCGGTCAGCAGGACCGCGTCCAGGAGCTCGTCGATGCCCATCCGCTTGAGCGCAGAGATGTCGACGAACATGGTGTCGCCGCCGTACTCCTCGGCCACCAGGTTGTACTCGGTGAGCTGCTGGCGGATCTTCGCCGGGTTGGCGCCCTCCTTGTCCACCTTGTTGACCGCGACGACGATCGGCACGCCGGCCGCCTGGGCGTGGTTGAGCGCCTCGATGGTCTGCGGCATCACGCCGTCGTCCGCGGCCACCACGAGGATCGCGATGTCGGTCACCTGCGCACCACGGGCACGCATGGCGGTGAACGCCTCGTGGCCCGGGGTGTCGATGAAGGTGATCGCACGGTCGGTGCCGTCGTGCTCGGCGTGCACCTGGTAGGCGCCGATGTGCTGGGTGATGCCGCCCGCCTCACCGGCCACGACGTCCGCCGACCGGATCGCGTCCAGGAGCTTCGTCTTGCCGTGGTCGACGTGGCCCATGACGGTGACCACGGGCGGCCGGGGCTGCAGGTCCTCGTCGTCCTCGGCGGCCTCCTCGGCCTCCAGGTCGATGTCGAACGAGCCCAGCAGCTCGCGGTCCTCCTCCTCGGCGGACACCATCTCGATGCGGTAGCCGAGCTCGGCCCCCAGCGTGCCGAACGTGTCCTCGTCCAGGGACTGGGTCGCCGTGGCCATCTCACCGAGGTGGAAGAGCACCGTCACCAGGCTGGCGGGGTTCGCGTCGATCTTGTCCGCGAAGTCGTTGAGCGACGACCCGTGGCGCAGCCGCACCACGGTCTTGCCGTCTCCACGGGGGACCTGCACGCCGCCGATCGACGGCGCCTGCATCTGCTCGAACTCCTGGCGCTTGGCGCGCTTCGACTTGCGGCCGCGGACCGGCTTGCCGCCGGCACGACCGAAGGCGCCCTGCGTGCTCCCGCGCCCGGCGCCACCGCGGCCACGACCGCCGCCACCGCCGAACCCGCCACGGAAGCCGCCGCCACCGCCACCGGGACCGCCGCCACCGGGACCGCCGCCGCGGCCGCCACGGCCACCACCGCCGCCGCCAGCACCGCCGCCGCCGGCACCCGGACGACCCACGGTGGTCCGGCCCGGCATCATGCCGGGGTTCGGCCGCTGACCGCCGGGACGCGGGCCTGCGGGGCGCGGCCCGCCCGACCGCTCGCCGCCGCCGGTGCGCTCACCGCCGCCCGGGCGGGGCATGCCCTGGCTCGGGGCGAACGGGTTGTTGCCAGGACGCGGGCCACCAGGACGCGGGCCACCAGGACGCGGGCCACCGGGACGCGGGCCGCCGTCCCGCCGGGGCATGCCCTGGCTGGACGCGAACGGGTTGTTCCCGGGCCGCGGCGCGCCGGGCCGCGGGGCGGGGCGGGGACCGGGCGTCGGGGCCTGACGCTCCGTCGGAGCCGGCTCCGCGGAGCCGCCGTCGCTCTGGCCACGGGACGCGGCCGGAGACTCCTCCGGCTCGGGCCGATCGGGCTTCGGCGCGGGTGCAGGCCTCGGGGTCTGGCCAGCCGGCGCTTCGGCCGGGGGGGTGGACTCGACGGGTGCAGCCGGAGCGGCAGGTGCCTCCGGCGCCGCGGGAGCGGGCGCCGGTGCGGGCTTCTTCGGGGTCTTGGGGGCGGGAGCAACTGCCCCAGCCGGATACAGGTCGCGCAGCTTGCGCACGACCGGGGGTTCGATCGTCGAGGACGCCGAGCGCACGAACTCTCCGAGCTCGTTCAGCTTGGCCATCAGGGCCTTGCTCTCGACGCCGAGCTCCTTGGCGAGCTCGTAGACGCGGACCTTTGCCACAACTCTCCTGTCTCGGCCCGCCCGGGACAGGGTGGACCGTCGTTAGTGCTGAGTGCTCATCGCCAGGTACTCATCGGGTGCCCATCGGCTTCCAACCCGCTTCCCAACTCGGTGAACGACATGACGGCTAGCCGTGGTCCACGCCGAACGCCCGGCGTACGTCCGACACGTCGAGCGTCGGAGCACGCAGAGCCCGTTGCAGCGCCCGGCGCCTCTCGGCGAGCTCCAGGCAGTGCGGGTCGTCGTGCAACCACGCGCCCCGTCCTGGGCGCGACCGACCCGGATCGACCTCGGCACGGAGCTGACCGTCCCGCTCGACCCGGACCACTCGGACCAGGGCGTGGCGCGGACCACGCCCCCGGCACCCCACACACGTCCGCACCGGACCGCTAGGCCCGCCGGCCGCAGCACGACCCTCGACGGCGGCGCCGTCGTGCACGTGCTCGGGGAGCCGGGCCCGCGGCCCAGCGGCACCGAGTCTAGCGCGCCCGGTCACGAACCGTGAGTCGGGGGCGTGTCGGGTCCCGCCGACCCACCCTGCGCGGAGGTCTCGACGGCCGGCGCCTCGTCGGACCGGATGTCGATCCGCCACCCGGTGAGCTTGGCCGCGAGCCGGGCGTTCTGACCTTCCTTGCCGATCGCGAGCGAGAGCTGGTAGTCGGGGACCACGACACGTGCGGCCCGGGCTGCCTCGTCCACGACGGTCACCGAGCTGACCCGGGCCGGCGACAGCGCGTTGGCCACGAACGTGGCGGGGTCGTCGCTGTGGTCGACGATGTCGATCTTCTCGCCCCTGAGCTCGGCCATCACCGCGCGCACCCGAGCGCCCATGGGTCCGATGCACGCCCCCTTGGCGTTGAGCCCCTGGACCGTGGAGCGGACCGCGATCTTGGTCCGGTGGCCAGCCTCCCTCGCGATCGCGGTGATCTGCACCGACCCGTCGGCGACCTCCGGGACCTCGAGCTCGAACAGCTTCTGCACGAGCGCCGGGTGGGTGCGCGACAGCGTGATCGACGGCCCCTTGGGCCCTCGGGACACGTCCAGGACGTATGCGCGCAGCCGCTCACCGTGCACGTAACGCTCGGTGGGCACCTGCTCGTGGTGCGGCAGCACGGCCTCCGTGCCCCGGACCTGGACCAGGACGGTGCGCGGATCCCGCCCCTGCTGGACCACGCCGGCCAGGAGCTCGCCTTTCGAACCGCGGAACGTCCCCAGGACCTGCTCGTCCTCGACGTCACGCAGCCGCTGCACGATCACCTGACGCGCGGTCGCGGTGGCGACCCGGCCGAAGCCCTCAGGGGTGTGGTCGAACTCCTCCGACCACGCCGGCTCCGCGCCCTCCTCCACCGGCAGGGGCTCACGGGCCCACACCGCGACGTGCCCGGTGCGGCGGTCGACCTCCACGCGGGCGGAGGTGTACGCACCCGGCGTCCGGTGGTACGCCGAGAGCAACGCCTGCTCGATCGCGCCCACCAAGGTGTCCAGGCTGATGCCCCGCTCGTGCTCGACGAGGCGCAGCGCGGTCATGTCGATGTCCATCAGACGTCTCCCTCCTCGTCGGCGGAGCGGGACAGCTCGACCTCGACGACTCCGCGGACCACCTGGTCGGCAGGGACCGATGCCGTCGAACCGTCCGCAGCCTCCAGCGTCAGCTCGCTCCCCGCGGCGACCAGCCGCCCGTGACGGGTCGCGCCGTCCACCAGCGTCAGGCGCACGAGGTGTCCCACCGCGCGGCGGAAGTGCCGGCCCTCGGTGAGCGGCCGGTCCGTGCCCGGCGTGGAGACCTCGAGCAGGTAGGGGCCGGCCACCGGGTCGGCCACATCCATCGCGGACGACACGGCTCGCGAGACGTCGGCCAACCTGTCGGAGTCCACCCCGCCTGGACCGTCGGGCAGGTCGACCACGACCCGCACCACGGAGCGGCGACCCGCCCGGGTCACCACGACGTCCTCCAGGAGCAGCCCGACCCCGGCGACGGCCGGTTCGACCGCTGCGCGTACGCGCTCCTGAGGAGTGTGCGGGGCCATGGTCGCCTCCCGTGGGTCGTGTCGGGCCTGCCTGGACGACCCTGTGGACTTGTCGAGCCCAGCGTAACGAGTCCGCGGCCCCCCGGCCGCGCACTGCCGACGTGGCAGGATCACCCGCGATGGACGCCAGGCACACCTCACCGCGCACGCGCGCCCGCCGGACACTGGTCCTCGTGCTCGCCGCGACGCTGCTCGGCGCACCACTAGCGGGCTGCGCCGCACTGCGGGTCGAGTCCGGGGAGCGAACCACCCCCAGCGCCGGTGCGCTCGAGCAGGCCCGGCAACGGCAGGCGGTCGCCGCTCGGGACATCGCGCGCGCGGCGACGGACGCCGCACGACGCGCCGTCGACCCGGTCTCGACGACGCTACGCGCCGTCTCGTCGGCGTCGGACCGGCACCTGACCGAGCTCGGCGGCGTCTGGGTGCCCTTCCCGTCCGACAGCGCAGCGACGGGCCCGGGCGACGAGGCCCAGGTGTCCCCCGCCGACGTCGTGGAGCGCCTGGTCGCCGCGAGCGCGAGCGCCGAGGCGGACGCGGCGACGGCCGTCGACGGCCGGCTGGCGAGGCTGCTCGCGTCCATCGGCGTCTCGCGCAGGCTGCTGGCAGTGCACCTCGCGTCCGCAGCCGGCCTGACGACCCCCGACTCCCGGCCCGCCGTCGGTCCCGATCAGGTTCCGGCGGGGCTGTCCGCCCCGGCCCTGGTGCCGGCGATCGTCTCCGAGGACGCCCTCGGCCTTGCGTGGGAGGTCGAGGCGGCGCGGACCGACGGATCGCCACGCACCGCGGCGGCGGCCATCGCGGCCGACCACCGATCGCGTGCGCAGGCCTGGGCCGAGGTGGCCGGCCTCGCGGGCACCGCGGACGACCCACGCCGCGCCTCCTACGACCTGCCCGCCGCGCTCCTCGCGGTGAGCTCGACCGCCGCGGATCGCTCCGCCGCCCTGGAGCGACTCGAGACAGCCCTCGGCGCCCTGTGGCTCGACCTGGCCAGCCGCACCGCACCGGGCGCGCGGCTACCGCTGCTCGACGCCTTCGCGCTCGCCGCGGAGCGCGCCGCGAGCCTCACCGGCTCGGTCCCGGACCTGCCGGGCATGCCGGACGCCGGCTGACCCGCCCCGGCCGGTGGCCGGCCTTCAGCCCTCCACGAGCGCGGCGACCAGCGCCCCGATCCGCGCGGCCGCGTCGCCGACCGGGACCCGCTCGGCCTCGGGACGCTCGCCAACGGCGAGACCGGCGTCCTGCGGACGCCGCAGGCGCACCTCGACCACACCGTCGGCCAGGCTCCGGCCGACCGTGACGATGATCGGCAGGCCCAGCAGCTCCGCGTCGGCGAACTTCACACCGGGTGACACCCGCGGACGATCGTCGTAGAGCACCTCCACGCCCTGCCCCTGCAGGTCCGCCGCGAGCTCCTCGCACGCGGTCCGCACGGCCTCGTCCTTGCCGGCCGCCACCAGGTGCACGTGGGCCGGTGCCACCGAAGCGGGCCAGGCAAGGCCCGCCCCGTCGTGGTTGGTCTCGGCCAGGGCGGCCACCGCGCGCGACACCCCGATCCCGTACGAGCCCATCGTGACGGTGACGGCCTTGCCGTTCTCGTCCAGGACGGACAGACCGAGAGCGTCGGCGTACTTGCGGCCCAGGGCGAAGATGTGACCGATCTCGATCCCTCGGGCCAGCTCCAGCGGACCGGAGCCGTCCGGCGCCGGATCCCCGGCGCGGATCTCGGCGGCCTCGACCGCGCCGTCCGCGGCGAAGTCGCGCCCAGCGACCAGGTCGAACACGTGGCGGCCCGGCTCGTTGGCGCCGGTGATCCAGCGCGTGCCCGGCACGACGCGGGGATCGAGCAGGTACCGCACGGCGTCCGGCCGACCGGTGTTCGCCACGCCCAGGACCGTGGGACCGATGTAGCCCTTGACCAGCTCGGGGTGTGCCGCGAAGTCCGCCTCCCCCGCGGCCTCCACGCTGGCGGGCGCGAGCGCGGCCTCGAGCCGCGTCATGTCCACCTCGCGGTCGCCCGGGACGCCGACGACGACCAGCTCGCGAGTACCGTCCGGGGCGACCACGGCCACGACGACGTTCTTCAGGGTGTCCGCCGCCGTCCACGGCCTGTCCGGGCGTGCGAAGCGCTCGTTCGCGGCGGCCACCAGGCTCTCGATCGTGGGGGTGTCCGGCGTGTCCTCGACGTGCGCGTCAGGGGCGTCGTCGAACGGCACCGGGGCCGGCACCGGCGTCGTGACGGCCTCGACGTTGGCCGCGTACCCGCCCGGCGACCGCACGAAGGTGTCCTCGCCGACCGGCGTCGGCATCAGGAACTCCTCGCTGCGCGACCCGCCCATCGCACCGGACATCGCCGCAACGACCACGTAGTCCAGCCCCAGCCGGGTGAAGATCCGCTGGTAGGCCTCCCGCTGGCGCAGGTAGGCGGCGTCCAGCCCGGCGTCGTCGACGTCGAAGGAGTAGGCGTCCTTCATGACGAACTCACGCCCGCGGAGCAGGCCCGCACGCGGCCTCGCCTCGTCGCGGTACTTGGTCTGGATCTGGTAGAGCGCGAGCGGTAGGTCCTTGTAGGACGAGTACAGGTCCTTGACCAGGAGCGTGAACATCTCCTCGTGCGTGGGAGCCAGGAGGTAGTCGTTCTCCCGGCGGTCGTGCAGCCGGAACAGGTTGGGGCCGTACTCGGTCCAGCGCCCGGTCCGCTCGTACGGCTCGCGCGGGAGCAGGGCCGGGAAGTGCACCTCCTGCGCGCCGATCGCGTCCATCTCCTCGCGAATGACCTGCTCGACCTTCGCCAGCACCTTCAGGCCGAGCGGTAGCCAGGTGTAGATGCCGGGAGCAGCACGCCGGATGTAACCGGCCCGGACCAGGAGCCGGTGGCTCGGGACCTCGGCGTCCGCGGGGTCTTCCCGCAGGGTGCGCACGAACAGGGTCGACATCCGCAGCAGCATGGGCGCCAGCCTAGTGGCCGACGACGGCCGCCCCGGGCGGCCGGATCCGCGTCCTGAGGCACCGCTGACCTGTCGGGAACGGCCCCGGCGCGGCACGATGAACGCGTGCCAGAGCTCCCCGAGGTCGAAGGACTCGCCCGGTTCCTGACCGCCCGCGCCGTCGGCCGGACGATCGCCGGGGTCGGCGTCGGGGCGATCGGCGCGCTGAAGACGTTCGACCCGCCGCTGGAGGCCCTCGTCGGCCAGGAGGTCACCGGCGCCTCCCGGCACGGCAAGTGGCTGGACCTGGTCACCACCGGACCGCACCTGCTCATGCACCTGTCGAGGGGCGGCTGGCTGAAGTGGTCGGAGAAGGTCTCGACGGCGCCGGTCAGGCCGGGGCGCTCGCCGTTGGCGCTACGCGTCCGGCTGGACGACGGAGCGGGCTTCGAGCTCTCCGAGTACGGCACGCGCAAACGGCTCGCTGTGCACGTCGTGAGCGAGCCGACCGATGTCGAACAGGTCGCCACGCTCGGCGTCGACCCGCTCTCGGACGAGTTCACGCCGGACCGGCTCGCCGAGCTCGCCGCGGCGCGGAACCAGCAGATCAAGGGGCTGCTGCGGGACCAGGGCACGATCGCCGGCATCGGCAACGCGTACTCCGACGAGATCCTGCACGCGGCCCGGATGAGCCCGTTCGCGCTCTCCGCGCGGCTGGACGCCGTAGCCGTGGGGCGCCTGCACGACGTGATCCGGCAGGTGCTGACCTCGGCCGTCGCCGAGGCGTCCGGCCGCCCTGCGGCCGAGCTCAAGGACGCCAAGCGCCGCGGGATGCAGGTGCACGGCAGGACGGGCGAACCCTGCCCGGTGTGCGGTGACGTGGTTCGCGAGGTGTCCTTCGCCGACTCGTCGCTCCAGTACTGCGCCACGTGCCAGACGGACGGCAAGCCACTGGCCGACCGCCGCCTGTCCCGCCTCCTGCGCTGACAGCCCGTCCCTGGCACAAGGCGCGTCGCGGCGCCCGGTCCACGTCGCGGCGCCCGGTCCACGTCGCGGCGCCCGGTCCACGTCGCGGCGCCCGGACCAGATCGCGGCGCTCGGGACGCCGCGACCTGCGCGTGACGCCGCGACCTGCGCGTGATGGCGCGGTCCGTCCACAGGCGATGGCGCGGGGTGTCCGTCCACTGAGGGGATGGGGGGCGGCCTCGAGCGTCGGGCTCGGCAGGGCAGGGTGGCGGCATGCGTGCACCGGACCTCCCGCCCGAGGTGCTCGCCGCCCTCGCCGCGCAGGGGGTCGTGACGACTGCGTCGGCACGGCGCGTAGGCGCGTCGCGGTCGGACCTCGACGCCTGGCTCCGGCGCGGTGCGCTCACTCGCGTCGCGCGCGGTGTCTACGCCGTCGCTACGGAGCTGACGCCGGAGGAGCGCTACCGCCGGTGGGTCGAGGCGGTCCTGACCGGTCTGCCCGACACCGTCGTGGCCGGGCCGGCGGCGGTCGTGCTGCACGGCCTGCCGCTGCTGGGAGCCGCACCGTCCGTGGTCCACGTCGCCGTGGCGCAGCGCCACGGCCGCAAGCCGGGGCGCCACCTGCACCCGATGGGGCCGCTCGACCCGGACGACGTCGTCCGGGTGGGACGGTGGGCCGTCGCGTCGCCCGCGCGTGCCGTCCTCGACACCGCCCGCCTCATGGGCGCTGCCAGCGGGGTGGTCGCCGCCGACGCCGCACTGCGGTGCAGGTTGGTGTCCCGCGCGGCGCTGGAGGAGACCTGCGCGTCGTTGGCAGGCCGGACGGGCGTGCGTCGCGCGCGTCGCGTCGTGCGGCTCGCGAACCCCGAGTCGGAGAGTCCCGGGGAGTCCTGGTCCGCCGTCGTCATCGACGACCTGGGACTGCCCGCGCCGGCGCGCCAGCACGAGCACCTCGACGGGCGGGGCCTGATCGGACGCTCGGACTTCTGGTGGCCCGAGCAGAGCGTGGTGGGAGAGTTCGACGGTCGCGTCAAGTACGGGCGGACCAACCCTTCCGGGCGCGCTCCGGAAGCCGTGCTCTGGGACGAGAAGCGGCGGGAGGACCGGCTCCGGGCGGGCGGTCGCCGTTCGGTCGCCCGGTGGACGACCACCGAGCTGCGGCATCCCCACCTCCTGCACGGCCTGCTGGCACCGCTCCTGCGCTCCACCTAGACCGGGCCCGCGCCACCCCGGTGCAGCTCGCGGCACGGCGCACGCCACAGGCGAATCAGCAGGCGACACGGAACGCGGCACCCCGCCCACAACGCGGCGCCCCGCGCAGACCGCGGCCGGCGGGGCGCCGCGATTGGCACTCGAAGCCGCATTCTGCGACTGCGGCCGCGGGTTGGGCGGCCGCGGGTTGGGCGGCCGCGGGTTGGGCGGCCGCGGGTTGGGCGGCCGCGGGTTGGGCGGCCGCGGGTTGGGCGGCCGCGGTTTGGGCGGCCGCGGGTTGGGCGGCCGCGGGTTGGGGGCGGGGGCCGCGGTTTGGGCGGGGGCCGCGGGTTGAGCGGGGGTGGGGGCGGGCGGGGCTGGGGGGCTAGAAGAGGACGGTGGCGTAGGTGCCGACCTGGCGGAAGCCCACCTTCCGGTACACCCGCAGAGCCGGGGCGTTGTAGTCGTTGACGTACAGGGAGACGCGGGGGGCGACCGTCGCGAGGGCATGCCCCACGACGGCTGCCATGCCTGCCGTCGCCAGGCCTGAGCTGCGGTGCTCAGGGGGCACCCACACGCCCTGCACCTGGGCGACCGCTGAGCTGACCGCTCCCAGCTCGGCCTTGAAGAGCACCTCTGGGCCGCTCGGGCCGTGCGCCATGCGGACGTACGATCGACCCTCGTCCACCAGGCCGCGCACCCGCGCCTCGTACGAGCCCGGGCTGCCCTCCAACGGCGAGTACCCGACCTCCTCGGTGAACATCGCGACGCACGCCGGCATGAGCGCCGGGAGGTCGGCCGGTGTGCCCAGTCGCACCTGTGGGTCCGGATCTCGAGCAGGCGGCCCGTCGATCACCATCGATGGCTGGTCCGCGCGGACCTCCCGGGCTGGCCCCCAGTGCGGCTCGATCCGCTGCCACACGCCGAGCACCGCCTCCGCCGGGCCGACGATCGACGAGCAACGCCGGCCGTGGTTCAGGGCGGTCTCGGCGAGCACGTCCAGGGCCTGCTCGTCGCCGGGTCGGACCACCGGGACCAGGTTGGCGCCGGCCCACGCGACCGCAACCAGCTCTCCACCACGCTCGACCCCCCACAGCTGGGGGCCGCCACGCCGGGCCCGGCCGGCCAGTGCGGCCTCGATCCGGGCGGCCGCCAACACGGACCCGACCGGGTCCTCGGCGCACAGCCGCGCAGCGTCGGCCAGGTCGACACTCCCGGGGGCGCGCCGGGTCGGCGCGTCGATCCGCCAACCAGCCATGCGGCGATTGTGCACCACGTCACCCGGGACCGTGCGGGGCGCCCCGCCACCGCGACGAGATCCACCGCGTCGGCCGTCTGATCGGGCCCCGCCCGCCCGCGGCGCCCCACACCTACGCCGCGGCGACCGCCGGTCCTCCGTGAGCCCGTCCACGACGCGGACGCGAGATGCACTCCCGAGCCGCGCACCTGGCGGCCCGACGATGCCGAGCACGGCGCCTGGGGCACACGAGCTCAGCCGACGCTGACGACCGGGCCCTCGCCCTCGACCTGCTCCATGGACTCGGCGATCCGCATCGCCTGGTCGATCAGCGTCTCCACGATGCGGGCCTCCGGCACCGTGGCGACCACCTCGCCCTTGACGAAGATCTGTCCCTTGCCGTTGCCCGAGGCGACGCCGAGGTCGGCCTCGCGGGCCTCGCCGGGACCGTTCACGACGCACCCCATCACCGCCACGCGCAGGGGGACCGTCATCCCCTCGAGGCCGGCCGTCACGCGCTCGGCCAGCTCGTAGACGTCCACCTGGGCGCGTCCGCAGGACGGGCACGAGACGATCTCGAGCTTGCGGGGGCGGAGGTTGAGGGACTGCAGGATCTGGATCCCGACCTTGACCTCCTCGACCGGCGGCGCGGACAGCGACACCCGGATCGTGTCGCCGATGCCGCGGCTGAGCAGCGCACCGAACGCGGTGGCGGACTTGATGGTGCCCTGGAAGGTCGGACCGGCCTCGGTGACGCCGAGGTGCAGGGGCCAGTCGCCCCGTTCGGAGAGCAGCTCGTAGGCGCGGACCATGACCACCGGGTCGTGGTGCTTGACGGAGATCTTGAAGTCGTGGAAGTCGTGCTCCTCGAACAGCGAGGCCTCCCACACCGCGGACTCCACGAGGGCCTCGGCCGTCGGCTTGCCGTACTTCTCCAGCAAGCGCTTGTCCAAGGAGCCGGCATTGACGCCGATCCGCAGCGACACCCCGGCGTCGGAGGCCGCCTGCGCGATCTCCTTGACCTGGTCGTCGAACTTGCGGATGTTGCCCGGGTTGACCCGAACCGCCGCGCAGCCCGCGTCGATCGCCGCGAACACGTAGCGCGGCTGGAAGTGGATGTCCGCGATCACCGGGATCTGCGACTTGCGCGCGATCGCCGGCAGCGCGTCCGCGTCGTCCTGGGTGGGCACCGCGACGCGCACGATGTCGCAGCCCGCGGCGGTGAGCTCGGCGATCTGCTGCAGCGTGGCGTTGATGTCCGTGGTCGGCGTCGTGGTCATCGACTGGACGCTGATCGGCGCGTCCCCACCGACCTCCACGTTCCCCACCCGGATCTTGCGGGTTGGCCGACGTGGCGCCAGCACGGGGGGTGGGGCCTGGGGCATGCCGAGGGGAATCGAGGTGCTCACCGCGCCATTATCCCCCGCCGATGACGGTGCAGCAGCACGGGCCGCACCGGCTCGCGGCGAACGGCCACGTGCGACGACGCGTCCGGCGCCCGACCGAACGGGTGACGTGCAGGGACACCGCGTCACCCGTTCGGGCCAGCGGCATCTATCCCCCGAACGGGGGACGTGTGACCATCGCACGGGTGGACCTCAGCACAGGCGCCGGCCACACGCTGATCGCCTCGGGCGCAATCGTCGTCGTGGGGCTGGCCACCATCACGGTCGCGCGCACCGGACGCGCGACCGCACGTGGCCGGCGCCCCGACGCGCCGTGGTGGAGCACGCCGGCCGCGATGCGGGCCCACGGGCTGCTCGCCGCCTACCTGGGCCTGCTGGTCGCCGCGGGGACGGCTACCCAGCTCGCGGTCGCCGGCGCGCTGCACCGCCAGCTTCTCGCGTGGGCCCTGGCGGGGCTGCTCGTCGCCGCGCTCGTCGGCACCACCGGCCCGCGCGCCGCGCGCCTGGCGACCCAGATCGTCGACGACCCACGGGAGGAGGTTCCGCCCGACCCCATCTGGTTCGTCCAGCCGGACGGTGCACTGGGCGACCTGAGCCTGATCGCCGCCCGGGCCGCCGCCGAGCGCGGCGTCTGGCACGCGGCGTCGGACCTGCTGGCGTCGTCCCCCGACCACGACCAGCGCTACGCGAGAACCACTCAGCTCGCGATCCACGCCCTGCAGCGCGGCCGATGGCTCGAGGAGTGGGTGCGACGACGCCCCACGGACCCCCACGCCCTGGCCACCCGGGCGATGCTCGAGGTACGGCGCGCCTGGGAGCTGCGCGGACCGGACGCAGAACCCCGCGACCGGCTCGCGTTCCTCGCGGCGCTCGAGGAGGCCGAGGAGCTGACGCGTGCAGCCATCGACAACGATCCGACCGACCCGACACCGCGCGCGGTGCTCGTGGAGCTGGCGCGCGGCCAGCAGGTCGACCTTGCCGAGCTCCGTGCCCGCACGCGAGCGCTCTACGCGTTGGCACCCCACCACCACGGCGGCCACGAGGCTGAGCTGCAGTACCTCTCCGCGAAGTGGTGCGGGAGCACCGAGGCCATGTTCGCCCGAGCCAGGGCGGCCGCCGCGTCGGCACCGCCCGGCAACGCTCTGGCGCTGCTCGTCGTGACGGCCCACCTCGAGCACTACCTGACCCTGGCCACCGGGTCCGCCCGGCAGGCGCGCCGCTACCTGGCCTCCGAGACCGTGCGGCAGGAGGTTGCGGACGCCGTGCGACGGTGGCGGTCCGGACCACAGGGCCCCTCACCCGTGAACCGCGAACGTGCCCACAACACGTTGGCGTACTTCTCCTGGCTGGCAGGCGACAGGCAGGCGGCGCTCCCCCACCTCGCGCGCACGCTCGAGCACCTCGACGTGTGGCCCTGGGCGCTGTCCGGGGAGACCAGCTTCGTGCATGCGGTCGCACAGGACTGGGCGGCCGGCGGCCGCAGACGGTGAGCAGCCCTCAGCGGCCACGTCAGATCCTGACGGGCGCCACCAGGTCGGCCACGACGAGGACCAGGCTCATGGCCACGAGCACCAGGAACACCCCGTAGGCGACGGGCACCATCCGGGCGACGTCGGACGGCGCCGGCCGAGGCAGGCCGCGCCAGCGAGCGAACGCCCGCCGCGCACCCTCCCAGATCGCGCCGGCCACGTGGCCGCCGTCCAGGGGCACCAGCGGGATGAGGTTGAACACGAACAGTGCGATGTTCAGGGAGGCGAGGATGGACAGCCATCCCGCGATGCGCTGGCTCAGCCCGATCGGCGCCTCACCGATCTCGCCGGCGAGCCGGGCCACGCCCACGACTCCCACGACGGAGGACGGGCTACGGGCCTGCATCCCCAGCGCGGCCTTGGTCACGTCGACCAACCGGCCGGGCAGCGTCGCCACGATGGCCACGGTCTGGCCGAGCGCGTTGCCGAGCGCGGCGGGCACGGCCGTGAGCGGCTGCCGCTCGATCGCCGCCGTCGGGCTGAACCCGACGTAGCGGGTGGGCTCGACGACGAGCGTGCCGTTGGCGTCCGTCTTGGGGGTACCGTCCGGACCGAACACCGGTCGGTTCGCGACCACCGGGCTCACGTGCAGCGTGACCGTCCGGCCGTCCCGCTCGACGACGACCGGGATGTTCTCGCCGGGGACGTCCTTGATCGCGGTCTGCACGTCGGACCAGGACGAGATCTGCCGGGGGCCCCAGGACACGATGCGGTCCCCGGGCCGCAGCCCCGCCTGCACGGCGGGCGAGCGCGGGTCGGCGGCGGTGCACGAGTCGGTGGGCTGAGTCGTGACGCACTGGCCGACCGAGCCGACGGTCGTCGTGGCCTGCGATCCGGGCAGCCCGATGCCCGCCATGATCACGGTGAGCAGAACCGCCGCGATGACGAGGTTCATCATCGGGCCGCCCAGCATCACCACGATCTTCTTGGGCGCGCTGAGGCGGTAGAAGGCCCGGGTGTCCTCGCCCGGACGGATCTCCTCGGCGCTGGCCTGGCGTGCCCCGTCCACGAGCTCCGCGAAGCGGCCGGCGCGCGGGGGACGGCCGAGCGCCTCCTTGGGCGGGTACATCCCGATGAGCCGGACGTAACCGCCCAGCGGGATGCCCTTGACGCCGTACTCGGTCTCACCGCGCA
The DNA here is from genome assembly GCF_030586465.1 of Actinotalea lenta. Classification (GTDB taxonomy): domain Bacteria; phylum Actinomycetota; class Actinomycetes; order Actinomycetales; family Cellulomonadaceae; genus Actinotalea; species Actinotalea lenta. The sequence goes on along the minus strand of NZ_JAUQYP010000001.1, from coordinate 1,901,305 downwards.
CCCGCGACCAGACGGTTGGCCCGAAGCCCACCATGTACTGGCTGACCCGCACGCCGAAGCGCTTGGCGGGCACCATGTGACCGACCTCGTGCAGCGCGATCGACACCAGTAGCCCGACGAGCAGGACCACCAGGCCCACCACATACGCCATACCACGCTCCTCTCCGGCTCAATCATCCCCCGACAACCTGGAGATCGGCAGGACGACGCGTGCAGCGACGGTGAAGGCGGCCCTCAGCGGTCGGAGAGCAGCGCGTCCGCCCGCCCGCGCGCCCATCGCTCCGCCGCCAGCACGTCGTCCAGCGTCACGGCCTCGGCGGCCGTCCCACGGTGCTCCTCCAGCACGCGCTCGACGGTGTCCACGATGTCGCAGAAGCCGATGCGCCCGGCGAGGAACGCTGCGACCCCCTGCTCGTTCGCCGCGTTGTAGACCGCCGGATGCGTCGCCGAGGCCGCGACGGCCGCCCGAGCCAGCCGCACCGCCGCGAACACGTCCTCGTCCAGCGGCTCGAACGTCCAGACCGTCGGCGACGCCCAGGTGCAGGGCGGCGTGACGGGGTCGAGCCGCTCGGGCCAGGACAGCCCCAGGGCGATCGGCAGCCGCATGTCGGGGGGCGACGCCTGAGCCAGGGTCGAGCCGTCGACGAACTCGACCATGGAGTGCACGACGGACTGCGGGTGCACCACCACCGTGATGTCCTCGACGGGGACGTCGAACAGCAGGTGCGCCTCGATGAGCTCGAGCCCCTTGTTGACGAGCGTCGCGGAGTTCACCGTCACCACGGGCCCCATGGACCAGGTCGGGTGCGCGAGCGCCTGCTCGGCCGTCACGTCCACGAGGTCCACACGGGTCCGGCCCCGGAACGGGCCGCCCGAGGCCGTCAGCACGATCCGCCGGACCTCGGGCCGGGTCCCTCCGCGCAGGCACTGGGCGATCGCCGAGTGCTCGGAGTCGACGGGGACGATCTGGTCGGGGCGCACCTGGGCGGCGCGCACCAGGGGCCCGCCCACGACCAGTGACTCCTTGTTGGCCAACGCCAGGGTTGAACCCGCGCGCAACGCCGCGAGCGTCGGACCCAGCCCGACCGACCCGGTGATGCCGTTCAGGACGACGTCGGCACCCATCCCCGCCAGCCGCCGCGCCGCGTCCGGCCCGGAGAGGACGTCCAGAGCGGGCACGGGCAACCCCCGGGTGGCCGCACGGGTCTCGGTGGCCGCTCGCACCGCCGCCGCGGCGTGCTGATCGGCCACGGCGACCGTCGTCGCCCCCGTGGCGAGCACCTGGCGGGCGAGGAGCTCCGGGTCGGAGCCGTGCGCGGCGAGCCCCACCACCTGGAACCGGTCCGGGTGGTGGGCCACGACGTCCAGCGCCTGGGTGCCGATCGATCCGGTCGAGCCGAGCAGGGTCACGGTTCGGGGGCTCACGCACGCATCCTGCCAGCGTCGCGCCGCGGACGCGTCACCCCGTGGCGACCCGGCAGTGCCGGTGCAAGGATCGGAACCATGGTCAAGGAGTCGATGCTGGCACGCGGCGAGAAGGTCATCTTCACCGCACACGCGCACTGGAAGAACCTGGTGGTGCCGGTGCTGGTGACGCTCCTCGCCCTCGCGGTGCTGCTGCTCGCCCTGCTCGTGTGGCTGCCCGACCCCGCGACCCAGGCATGGCAGCGGTGGACCGTGGCGGTCCTGGCGACCGCCCTCGCCGTGGCCTTCGGGCTGTGGCCCGCCCTGGCGTGGTTCGCGTCGACGGACACGCTGACCACCCGACGCCTGATCAGCCGCCGGGGAGTGCTGTCCCGGGAGGGGCGCGAGATCCCTATCGAGCGCGTGCAGTCCGTCACCTACCGTCGCACGCTGCTGGAGCGGATGCTGGGCTGCGGGACGCTCATCGTGCAGACCGCCGGCGAGACCAGCGACGTCGAGCTGACGGACGTCGCGCACCTCGAGCGTCGCATCCTGCAGGTCCAGGAGCTCCTGCTGCGCGAGGAGATCCCCGCGGAGGGCAACCCACCGGTGTCCGACGAGGCAGGCACTGACGGCGGCGACGACACCGGACGGGATGCGCCCTAACCGCCGCTCGCCATCGCGGGCCCACGCCAGTGACGGGGCCGCGTCGTCCCCGGTGGGAGGGTGGTCGCACCGTCACCCCGCGCTGACTCGAGCTGGGTCTGGTGGACGAACAGCGCATCGCGCAGGTCCGCACCGCCCAGGTCCGCACCGCGCAGGTCGGCACCGGTGAGGTCTGCCCCGGCCAGGCACGCCCCACCCAGGTCCGCACCGACGAGCACCGCCCCGCGCAGGTCCGCACCGCGCAGGTCCGCGTCCCGCAGCCGGGCACCCACCCCAGCCCGCAGGGCTCGTCGCCCGGGGTATCCCTGCCGGGCCCGCTCGGAGGCTCGACGCAGCAGTGCCGTCATCGCGGCACGCCGGTCGGCGGCTGCACCGGGGTCGAGGCGCTGCACCGCCACGGCCAGGGCGTCGTCCCGAGCGGCCCGCAGGTCCGCACGCAGGACGTCCGCCTCGGGCAGGCGGGCCGCGGCGTCCAGGTACCACGCCATCTCGTGCCAGGCCCGGGCCGAGGCGAGCAACGCGCCCGCCGCGGAGAACGAGCCCGCGTCACCGTCGACGAGCTCCGCCGTCAGGCGCTGGCCGGCGCCGAAGCAGTCGTACACCGCGCAGCCGGAGAAGCCCCGGGCCCTCAGCTCGCCGTGGATCGAGCAGAGCCGACCGGTCAGGTGAGGGCAGGGCACGCCCGCCGCCTTGGTGATCGCGAACTGGGCGGAGCGCTCGAAGGCGGGGGCCACGCAGCACAACGCCACGCACCGCGAGCAGTCCGCCCGCAGCGTCGCCGCACCGGCCTCGCTCACTCCACCCCGAGCAGCACCTCGACGGCACGATCCACGAACGCGTCGACCGGACCTTCGGCGTACCCGTCGGCACCCCGGCGGCGGGCGAACGTCACCTGACGAAGCTCCTCCGAGGTGAGCGGCTGCCCCTGGTCGAAGTACTCGATCAGCCGGTGGCACAGGTCGTCGACGTCGTCGACGTCGTAGGCCTCCTCGCCGCGCTTGGCGCGCGCGAAGCGTTCCCCGTCCGGCCGCGCCAGACGCCCGTAGAGCGTGCGCGCCTGGCCGGCGAGATGCTCCAGCCACGCCTGCTGCCCGTGCGTGCCGACGTACTCCGAGCGCTGCCGGCTGACGAACGCGCGCTCGAGGCGGTCCAGCGCGGCGTCCACCGCGGCCGGACGGTACCCGCCACGCACCAGGTCGAAGGCGACCCGGCGGACGTCGTAGCCGGACAACGGCTCGTTGACCTCACCCTCGTACACCTTGCGGGCGTGCGTGAAGAACTCGTCGACCTGGTCGGGGTCGTACCCGGTGCGCAGTCGCCCGGCGGTCCGGAACATCCCGGTCATGAAGCCTCCTCCGCTGCCAGCTGCCCGCAGGCGCCGTCGATGTCGCTGCCCCGAGTGTCCCGGATCGTGGTGGGGATGCCCGCGACCCGGAGCCGGGAGACGAATTCTGCCTCGACCCGTGGATCGCTCGCGGTCCAGATCGACCCGGGGGTCGGGTTCAGGGGGATCGGGTTGACGTGCACCCAACCGCGGCCCCGCTCGTTGAGCTTGCGGGCCAGCAGGTCGGCGCGCCACGCGTGGTCGTTCATGTCCCGGATCAGCGCGTACTCGATGCTCACCCGGCGCCCCGTGGCCTCGAAGTACCGTCGCGCGGCATCCAGCGCCTCATCCACGCTCCACCGGGTGTTGACGGGCACCAGCTCTCCGCGGAGCTCGTCGTCCGGCGCGTGCAGGGACAGGGCCAGGGTCACCGGGAGCCCCTCCGCTGCGAGCTTGTCGATCGCCGGGACGAGACCGACGGTGGACACCGTGACGTTGCGCGCAGAGACGCCGAACCCGTCCGGGGGCGGCTGGACGAATCGCCGCACCGCGGCGAGCACCGCCTTGTAGTTCGCGAGCGGCTCCCCCATGCCCATGAACACCAGGTTGGTCAGCCGGGCGGGTCCGCCGGCGATCTCGCCGGACGCCATCGCACGCGCCGCCCTACGGACCTGCTCGACGATCTCACCGGCCGAGAGGTTCCGGGTCAAGCCCTGCTGTCCGGTCGCGCAGAACGGGCACGCCATGCCGCAGCCGGCCTGGGAGGACACGCACAGCGTGGCGCGGTCCGGGTAGCGCATCAGCACGGACTCGACCTTGACCCCGTCGTGCAACGCCCACAGCGTCTTGACCGTGGTGCCTCGGTCGGCGGTCAGGGCCCGCACAGGGCGCAGCAGCTCAGGCAGCAGCGCACCGGCCAGGACCTCCTTGGTCGAGGCCGGCAGGTCGCTCATCGCGGCCGGGTCGGCCTCCAGGTGGCGGAAGTAGTGCGTGGCGATCTGCCGCGCACGGAACGCGGGCTCACCGAGCCCGGTCACGACGTCGGCGGCCTCCCCGGGCGTCAGGTCGGCAAGGTGGCGCGGTGGCTTGCCGCGCCGGGGCGCGGTGAACGTCAGTGGCAGGCTCATCCGGCACCTCCGGGCACGAGCACGAGCAGCAGGCTGTACACGAGCGGCGCGCTGAGCAGCAGGGAGTCGAGCCGGTCCATCACCCCACCGTGACCCGGGAGCAGACGCCCCATGTCCTTGAGCTCCAGATCGCGCTTGAGCAGGGACTCCGACAGGTCTCCCAGGGTGGAGGTAGCCACTGCGGCCACCCCGAGCAGGACGCCGATCTCCCACGCGCCGCCGAAGCCCCATCGGATACCGACCGCGCCGACCGCCCCGGCCAGCAGGAGCGAGCCTCCGAGCCCCTCCCAGGACTTCTTGGGGCTGACGCTCGGCGCCATCGGGTGACGCCCGATCAGCACTCCCGCCACATAGCCCCCGGTGTCGTTCGCGACCGCCAGCAGCACGAAGAGTCCCACCCGCATGGCGCCGTCGGGCTGCGCGAGCATCAGCATCACGAACCCGGCCAGGAACGGCACGTACGCCAGTGCGAAGGTCGCGGCCGACGCGTCCCGCAGCGCCGCCGGCCCGGCGCCGTCCAGCACGCGCCAGATCACCGATCCGCCGGCGGTGAGCAGGAACGCGACGAGCATGGCCTCGGCGCCCGCCGTGTAGGCCGACACGAGGATCCCCACGGTGCCCACGAGCATCGGCACCAGAGGCAGGTGGATCTGCCGACGGCCGAACGCGTGCCCGAGCTCCCACAGCGCCGCGCCGCACGCCAGCGCGGCGAAGGCGATGAAGATCTCCTTGCGCCACACCAACGACCCGACCGCGAGCGCGAGCAGGCCGAGACCCACTCCGATGGCGATCGGCAGGTCCCGGCCTGCCCTCGGCGTGAGCACGGCGACGCTCGTCCCGGCGGTCTCAGCCATCAGACCTCGAGGAGCTCGCTCTCCTTGTGCGAGAGCAGCTGGTCGATGAGGTCGACGTGCCTCTTGGTCAGGGCCTCGAGCTCCTTCTCGGCCCGGGCGACCTCGTCCTCGCCCGCCTCGCCGTCCCGCGCGAGATGGTCGAGGGTCTCCTTGGCGTGCCGACGGATGTTGCGCACCGAGACGCGCGCCTCCTCGGCCTTGTGCTTGGCGAGCTTGACGTACTCCTTGCGACGCTCCGTGGTCAGCTCGGGGAGCACGACGCGGATCACCTTGCCGTCGTCGGTGGGGTTCACACCCAGGTCGGAGTCGCGGATGGCGCGTTCGATGTTCTGCATCGCCGACATGTCGAACGGCGAGATCAGCACGGTGCGTGCCTCGGGCGTCGCGAAGGACGCGAGCTGCTGCATCGGGGTGGGCGACCCGTAGTAGTCCACCATCAGCTTGGTGAACATCGCCGGGTTCGCCCGGCCGGTGCGGATCGCGGCGAACTCCTCCTTGGCCACGTCGACGGCCTTGTCCATCTTCTCCTCGGCCTCGAGGAGGGTCTCGTCGATCACCGTTGCTCCTTCGTCGTGGTCACGCCCTGGCCAGCTCACCGTCGGCCTCCGCGGCGGTGAGCAACGTGCCGATCTTCTCACCCCGCAGGGCTCGCGTGACGTTGCCCGCCTCACCCATGCCGAACACCCGCATCACGATCTCGTTGTCCCGGCACAGCGACAGCGCAGTGGTGTCCATGACGCCGAGGTCGTCGACGATGGCCCGCGTGAAGGTCAGGTGCGACAGGAAGCGGGCCGAGCCGTCGGACCGGGGGTCGGCGGTGTAGACGCCGTCCACCCCGTTCTTCGCCATGAGCACCTCGTCGCAGTGCGTCTCCAGGGCCCGCTGCACGGAGACGGTGTCGGTGGAGAAGTACGGCAACCCGGCGCCGGCCCCGAAGATCACGACCCGACCCTTCTCCATGTGCCGGATCGCGCGCAGCGGGATGTAGGGCTCGGCCACCTGGCCCATCGTGATAGCGGTCTGGACGCGGGTGTCGACCCCGGCCTGGACGAGGAAGTCCTGGAGGGCCAGGCAGTTCATCACGGTGCCGAGCATGCCCATGTAGTCGGCGCGTGCCCGGTCCATCCCGGCCTGCGCGAGCTCCGCACCCCGGAAGAAGTTCCCGCCGCCGACGACGATCGACACCTGGACGCCCTCACGGACCGCGACGGCGATCTCCTCGGCGACCCGGCGCACGACGACGGGGTCGACCCCGACACCACCGCCACCGAAGGTCTCCCCCGACAGCTTCAGCAGCACCCGTCTGCGCTCGTCGCTCACTGCGCCCTCCTCGCTCGTCCCCCGACCCGCCGGGGTTCAGGGTGCCACACCGTCCGGACAGACCGGTGGCGGCCCCGCAGGGCCGCCACCGGCGAGAACTCAGGCCCCGACGCGGAACCTGGCGAAACCGGTCACGGTCCCGCCCGCGCTCGCGACGACCTTGCCGACCGTCGTCTTCGGGTCCTTGGCGAACGCCTGGTCGAGCAGGACGTTCTCCTTGAAGAAGCCGTTCATCCGACCCTCGACGATCTTGGGCAGGGCCGCCTCGGGCTTGCCCTCGTTGCGCGAGGTCTCCTCAGCGATCCGGCGCTCGTCGGCGACGACGTCAGCGGGCACGTCGTCGCGCGTGAGGTAGGCCGGCGAGAACGCCGCGATGTGCATGGCGACGTCGTGCGCCACCGCGGCACCCGCCGGGTCCGTGCCGACCAGGACGCCGACCTGCGGAGGCAGGTCCTTGTTGACCTTGTGCAGGTAGACCGAGACGGCAGGAGCGCTGACCCGGGCGACCCGGCGCAGGACCAGCTTCTCGCCGATGGTGGCCGCGGTCTCCGTGATCGCGTCCGCCACCGTGCGACCGTCGAGGTCGGCCGTCAGCGCCGACTCCGCGTCCGCGGCCCCGGCCGCGACGACTGCGGCCAGCACCGAGTCCGCCAGCTCGACGAACGCGGCGTTCTTGGTGACGAAGTCGGTCTCGCAGTTCAGCTCGATGAGCACGCCGGTCTGGCCGGAAGCGTCGTCGGAGACGTGGGCAGCCACGAGGCCGTCCGACGCGGCTCGGCCCTCGCGCTTGGCGACGCCCTTGAGACCCTTGACCCGGATGATCTCGAGGGCCTTCTCTGCGTCACCCTCGGCCTCGTCGAGCGCCTTCTTGACGTCGAGCATCCCGGCGCCCGTGCGCTCGCGCAGGGCCTTGATGTCGGCGGCGGTGTAGTTCGCCATGAGTGGGTTCTTTCCTGTCTGTCGGTGGTCAGCTCTCGGTGGGCTCGGCCTCGGCGTCCGGGGCCTGCGTGGCCGGCGTGGCGTCGTCGGCCGGCGCGGGCTCGACGGTCTCCGGCTGGGCCTCGGACGCCGGGGCCGCCTCGGCGCCGGCGGGCTGCGCGCCCGGGGCGGTCGCGGTGGCGGTGTCGGTGCCGATGGCCTCGATCGGGTCGGTCGCAGCCGGGGCGGCCGCGGTGTCGTCGGCCGCAGTGGCCGGCGCGCTGGGCTCGGTCTGGGCGGCGGCGTCCCCGGCACCGGCGAGGAGCTCCCGCTCCCACTCGGCGAGCGGCTCCGCCTCCGCCGTCGTCTCGCCCTCAGCCGCGGCGGTCCGCGCGCTGTGCCGGGCGATCAGGCCCTCGGCCACGGCATCGGCCACCACGCGCGTCAGCAGCGTCACGGCGCGGATCGCGTCGTCGTTGCCCGGGATGGCGTAGTCGACCAGGTCCGGGTCGCAGTTCGTGTCGAGGATCGCGACCACCGGGACGCCGAGCTTGCGGGCCTCGTCGACGGCGAGGTGCTCCTTGTTGGTGTCGACGATCCACACGGCCGACGGGACCTTGGCCATGTCACGGATGCCGCCCAGCGTCTTGGCGAGCTTGTCCTTCTCGCGACGCATGATGAGCAGCTCCTTCTTGGTGAAGCCGCTGCCCGCCACGTCGTCGAAGTCGATCTCCTCGAGCTCCTTGAGCCGCTGGAGCCGCTTGTTGACCGTGGCGAAGTTGGTGAGCATGCCGCCCAGCCACCGCTGGTTCACGTACGGCATGCCGACGCGCGCAGCCTGCTCGGCGACCGGCTCCTGCGCCTGCTTCTTCGTGCCGACGAACAGGACGGTGCCGCCGCGGGCCACGGTCTCCTTGACGAAGGAGTACGCGCGATCGATGTGGTGGAGGGTCGACTCGAGGTCGACGATGTAGATGCCGTTGCGCTCGGTGAGGATGAACCGCTTCATCTTCGGGTTCCACCGACGGGTCTGGTGCCCGAAGTGGACGCCGCTCTCGAGCAGCTGGCGCATGGTCACGACGGCCATGACGCGTCCTTCCGGCGCGGCCACGGGCCGCGCAGTGCCAGGGGCCGCCTGGGCGACCCGAACCGGGTTGTCGGCGCGCGATCCGGTGATCGAACGCCCCTGGTGCCCCGCGAGGACGGCGCCGCCGTGAGGCGGACCGCTGCCGGCGCTCGCTCCCACCGCCGGGGTCCGGCGTGGTGGCGGGATGAGGGCACGCGATGTCACCCGGGATGGACCGGGTGCGTGGACCATGGTAGCCCACCCGGTGTGCACCCACAGCCCGCCCCGGCACGGCCCCACCCACAGGGCCTGAGGGCGGCCGGCCCGCCACCGGTCGCCTGCCGCAAGGATCGTGGTCGTGACACGACGAGCGGCCGTTGCGGTCGCGCTTGCTGCCGCCTGCACGATCCAGGCCGGTGCCCCCACGCCGGGAGCGGTGCCTGCCCCGACGTCGTCGTGCTGCCGGCCGCCGACCCCCGGCCCGGTGACCGCGCTGTTCGACCCCCCGGAGGTCCCGTGGGCCCGGGGACATCGGGGCGTCGACCTCGCCGCAGCCGTCGGAGACACCATCCGGTCGCCGGCCGACGGCGTGGTGACGTACGCGGGCGCGGTCGCCGGACGCGGCGTGGTGACCGTGCGCCACACGGATGGCCTGCGCTCGAGCGTGGAGCCGGTCGAGCCCTCCGTGCGGGTCGGGGACGTGGTCGGCGCCGGCGCCGTGCTGGGAACGCTGCAGAGCCGGCCCGGTCACCGCGGCGTGCACTGGGGCGTCCGGGTCGGGACCCGGTACCTCGACCCGCTCGACCTGCTGCCGGGCCGCGCGGTCGTCCTGCTGCCCGTGGACGCCGCCTGACGCCGCCTCAGGCGCGCTCCGCCTCCTGGAGGTAGGTGCGCAGGCGGAGCATGGCAGCGGTGTGCATCTGGGAGATCCTGGACTCGGTCACCCCGAGTACCCGTCCGATCTCCGCCAAGGTCATGTTCTCGTAGTAGTAGAGCACCAGGACGATCTTCTCGCGCTCGCCCAGCCGTTCGATCGACCGGGCCAGCAGGAGCTTGGTCTCCTGTGCCTCGACGCTGCCCTGCGGGTCCACCGCGCCGGTGTCCTCCAGGGTGTCGAGCAGGGAGAGCGACTCACCGCGCTCCGCCCCTGCGCCGAGGAGCTCGTCGAGGGCTGCCACGTTGACGGTGGCGAGCTGGGAGAACACCCCGCGCAGCTCGTGCACGCTGATGGCGAGCCGCTCGGCCACCTCGTCCTCGGTGGGCGCCCGGTGCAGCTGGGACTCGAGCTCGGCGAACGCCCGGTCGACCGCGCGGGCCTTGGTCCGCACCGACCGAGGGATCCAGTCGATCGCACGCAGCTCGTCGATGATGGCGCCGCGGATCCGCGAGCTCGCGTAGGTCTCGAACTTCACCGCCCGGCCGGTCTCGTACTTCTCGATGGCATCGATGAGGCCGAACATGCCGTAGGAGACGAGATCGGACTGCTCGACCGACGTCGGGAGCCCGGCTCCCACCCGGTTGGCGACCATGGTGACCAGCGGGGCGTAGTGCAGGATCAGCTCCTCGCGGGCCCCGCGGTCCCCGGTGGCCTTGAAGGTCTCCCAGGTCGCCGCGATCGGGTCCTGGCGCGCGTCGTCGACGACGTCCGGCGACGCGCCGTCCGGGGACGGCGGCTCGCCGCGTCCGGCGCGGGCCTCGCTCGACATGCGTTGATCCTGTCAGGCTCGGGGGTGTGCTTGCTGGTAGGACGCGCGGAGACGGTCCGCCGTCACGTGCGTGTACCGCTGGGTGGTCGCCAGGCTCGCGTGCCCGAGCAGCTCCTGCACGGACCTCAGGTCCGAGCCGCCCGCCAGCAGGTGGGTGGCGGCGGTGTGCCGCAACCCGTGCGGTGCGACGTCGTCGACACCGGCCCGCGCCGCTGCAGCGTGCACGGCCGAGCGCAGCTGGCGCGGGTCCGCACGGCGCCCTCGAGCGCCGAGCAGCAGCGCCGGCCCGGAGTCCGGACCGGCGAGGGCCGGGCGGCCGGTGGTGAGCCAGGCGTGCACGGCCCGTGCCGCCGGCGCCCCGATCGGGATCACGCGCTCCTTGGCACCCTTGCCCATCACACGCACGAGGCGCTGGGCCAGGTCCACGTCGTCCACGTCGAGCCCCGCGGCCTCGCCGACGCGCATGCCGCTGGCGTAGAGCAGCTCGACCAGGGCCCAGTCGCGCACCGTGACGGGGTCGCCGTCCCCGGCCGCGTCCCGCGCGGCCTCGACGAGCCGGACCGCCGGCCCCACGGCCAGGGCGCCCGGAAGAGCGGGCCTGGGCTGGGCCGTCACCAGTCGGGTGGCGGGGTCGTGGTCGACCAGCCGCTCGTCGACCGCCCATGCGTAGAAGCTCCGGATGGCCGCGCCACGGCGCGCGATCGTCGAGCGGCTGGTCCCCGCACCGACCATCGAGGACAACCACGAGCGCAGCAGGGCCAGGTCGACCTCGTCCCAGGCCACCCCACGGCGGGACGCGAAGGCCGTCAGGTGGCGGACGTCGCCGCAGTAGGCCCGCACGGTGTGCGGCGACAGGCCACGCCCGGCGGAGAGGTGCTCCGCGAAGCGCGCGAGGGCGTGGTCCGCCCTGCTGCCGGCCGACGCTGCGTTCTGCATGCCCCTACCGTGGCGTGTCCGACGCCGTGTCACAAGGTGACGGCCTGGGTCGGCGCAGGTCAGGCCCGTCGCCAGCGGCCTGCCCGACACGTCGCCCGCCCGGCCAGCTCCAGCGAACCGAGCGCCTCGAGCACGTCCGGGGCGGCCAGGCCGCACTCCCGGCCGAGTGCCTCGACGGACCGTTCACCGCGCAGTGGCAGCGCGTCGTGCACCATGCGCTCGTGAGGTCCCGGCGGCGGCCCGGTGGGCGGCGCGCACGACGGCGTGCCGTCCAGCAGCTCGAGGACCTCGGCCGCATCGCTGACGCACACGGCCCCGTCCCGCAGGAGACGATGGCAGCCTGCGGATGCCGCGGAGGTCACGGGCCCGGGCACGGCCGCCACCGGCCGCAGCAGACCGACCGCGTGCCCAGCGGTGCTCAGCGCACCGGACCGCCACGCAGCCTCCACGACGACGGTGACCGCGCCCGCCGCGGCGATCACCCGGTTGCGAAGCAGGAACCGGTGCCGGGTGGGGTGCCGGCCCGGCGGGACCTCGCAGACCACGGTACCCGAGGCGGCGACCGCGGACAGCAGCCGCGCGTTGCCCGCCGGGTAGGGGCGGTCCAGGCCTCCGGCCAGGACCGCGGCGGTGCGCCCACCGGCCGCGACGGCGGCCCGGTGCGCCACGGCGTCGATCCCGAACGCACCGCCGCTGACCACGGTCACGCCGGCGTCCACCAGGCCCGCGACCAGCTCGGCCGTGACGTGTTCGCCGTAACCCGTGGCCGCGCGTGCCCCGACCACGGAGACGGTCCTGTCCCACAGCTCTGCGGAGTCGTCGCCCTGCGCCCACAGGCACATCGGGCGGGCGTGGCCCAGATCGTCCAGGCGCGTCGCCCACCCCGGGTCCCCCGGCACCACGAGCTTGCCACCCAGCCTCGTGACCCAGTCCGCCCAGTCCCGGGCGGCGCCGGGCTGCCACCGTGCGGCCCAGCCGAGCAGGCTGCGCCTGACCCGGTCCTGGTTCGCGGACCCGAGAGGAGGCAGCGCGGGCATGGCGCCGGGATCGGCCGCGACGTCCGCGACGAGGGCCAGCGCCTCCGAGGGTCCCAGTACCTCGACCAGCGCACCGGCCACGGGGTCGCCGGGCTCGGCGAGCCCGCTCCACGCCGCCCGTGCGAGACGGTCCTGGGGGACCTCGCCCACGCTCACAGCGCCTGTCCGCGGGTGCGCAACGAGACCGCACGGGTGATCTCCCGGTCGCGGGGAGCGGCGATGCCGGCAAGGTCGGCGAGCGTCCACGCGACCCGCAGCACCCGGTCCGCCCCCCGCAGGCTGAGCGTGCCACGGTCCAACCCCTGGTCGACCGCGCGGGTGTCCCCCGGCGCGCCCGGGCCGCGCAGCCACCGTCCGGAGACCTCCGCGTTGCTGCGCCAACCCGTCCCGGCCAGGCGTCGCGCCGCCCTGGCCCTGGCCTCGGCGACGCGCGCGGCCACCTCAGCCGTCGACTCGCCCGGCCCCGACCGGCGGTCGAGCCTCGTCACGGGCAGCACGTCGACCTGGAGGTCCACCCTGTCCAGCAGCGGCCCGGAGAGCCTGGCGAAGTAGCGGCGTCGCTCCACGGGACGGCACGTGCAGTCCAGTCCCTTGCCCACCGCGTTGCCGCACGGGCACGGGTTGGCGGCCATCACGAGCTGGAACCGCGCCGGGTAGCGGGCCGTCCCGCCGGCGCGGTGCAGCACCAGCTCGCCGTGCTCGAGCGGCTGCCGCAGGGTCTGCATGACGCGGGGGGCGAACTGCGGAGCCTCGTCCATGAACAGCACACCTCGGTGCGCCCGGGACGCCGCGCCCGGCCGGGGCAGTCCGGAACCACCGCCGATCACCGCCGCCGGCGTGGCGGTGTGGTGCGGATCCTCGAACGGGGGGCGCCGCAGGAGCCCGTCACCGGGCCGGAAGGTCCCGGCCACGGAGTGGATCGCCGTCACCTCGACCGCGTCCGCGTCGTCCAGGTCCGGCAGCAGCCCGGGCAGCCGGGAGGCGAGCATGGTCTTCCCGGTCCCCGGCGGTCCCGTCATGAGCAGATGGTGGCCGCCGGCCGCGGCCACCTCGAGGGCGTGCCGTGCCGCATGCTGTCCCACCACGTCGGACAGGTCACCACGGGCCGTGTCGCGACCCCGGTCCGGCTCGAGGCGCGCGACGGCGGTGGCGCCGGGGACCGCGACGTCCGCCCCGTACTCCCGCAGGACCTGGGCGAGCGACACGGCGGCCACCACGTCCGCGCCCGGCACGAGGGCCGCCTCGGGGGCGTCGGCGGCCGCGACGACGACGCGCGGGTACCCCGCGGCGACGGCAGCAGCGACGGCCGGCAGCACACCGCGGACCGGACGCAGCCGGCCGTCCAGCCCCAGCTCCCCGAGGTGCACCGTGCGCGCGGCCGACTGCGCCGGGCACGCGCGCGCCCCGACCATCGTGGCGACGGCGATCGCCAGGTCGAAGCCCGATCCGGCCTTGGGGAGCGCGGCGGGTGTCAGGTTGACGGTGATGCGGCGGCTCGGCCAGTCCAGCCCGCACGACGTCACCGCGGCCCGGACCCGGTCCCGCGCCTCGCTCAGCGCCGCGTCCGGCAGACCGACCAGGCTCAGCCCGGGGATGCCTCCGGCGAGCTGGGCCTCGACCTCCACCAGGTGGCCGGTGAGCCCGACGAGCGAGACGGACAGCGCGCGTCCGAGCGTCACAGCACGCCCCGTAGGTGCTCGACGCGCGCGTCGTCGCGGTCGGTGCGCACGGCCACGACGTCCACCCGCACCGACGCCGGACGCACGTCGTGCTCGGCGAGCCACTGGCCCGTCAGGCGGCGCAGGCGGGCCAGCTTCGCCGCGGTGACCGCCTCGGCCGGGTGGCCGTAGCCGGGGCCGCTGCGGGTCTTGACCTCGACGACGACCAGCTCCGAGCCGTCCATCGCCACCAGGTCGAGCTCACCACGGGTCCCGCGCCAGTTGCGGTCCAGCACCTGCCAGCCCGCGGCGGCCAGCCGCCGTGCGACCAGCTCCTCTCCGTACCGCCCCAGATCGTCCTTCGCTGCCACGGACCACCACCTCCGCCCCCACCGTGCCGGGGATCGGCGGGGCCCCGCGGGCGGGTCCGTCGAACCTGGGGACCCGACCAGGTGCCGGCGGCCTGGGGAGAACTGGCCCTACCGGCGGAACCCACCGTCCGGGACGTCGAGGTCGGCCTTGGCGAGCTCCTCGACGTTGACGTCCTTGAACGTCACCACGCGCACCGCACGCACGAAGCGAGCCGAGCGGTACACGTCCCAGACCCAGGCGTCGCCGAGGGTGAGCTCGAAGTACACCTCGCCCGCCGCGGACCTCACCTGCAGGTCCACCTGGTTGGCCAGGTAGAACCGGCGCTCGGTCTCCACCACGTAGGAGAACAACCCCACGACGTCGCGGTACTCGCGGTAGAGCGCGAGCTCCATCTCGGTCTCGTAGTTCTCCAGGTCCTCTGCGCTCACGGCTCCATGATGGACCATGACGCGCGGTCCTCTCGCGCGGCGGGTAGCTCCCCCGCCTCGTCGGCGCCTGCCGGCTCGGCGCACGGCAGGCGCCAGCTACGGCGGTGCAGCGGGCTCGGGCCGAGCTCGCGCAGCGCCGCCAGGTGCCCCGGGGCGCCGTAGCCCTTGTTCTCGGCCCACCCGTACCCGGGGTGGTCGACGGCGTACGCCACCATGAGGGCATCTCGTTCGCACTTGGCCAGGACACTCGCGGCAGCGACCGAGGAGCACGCCAGGTCGGCCTTGACCCGGGTCCGGACCGCGGGCACCGGAGGCGCCTGCCACAGGTCGAGCTGACCTGCCCCGGTCAGCCAGTCGTGCGAACCGTCCAGGAGCACGACGTCCACGTCCAGCTCGAGCGCGGCCAGGGCCCGCAGGCCCGCCAGCCGCAGGGCGGCGACGATCCCGACGGCGTCGATCTCGCGCGCCGAGGCGTGCCCCACGGCACGGGCGAGACCCCACCGTCCCAGCGCCGGCAGGAGCGCCTCGCGCGCCGCGTGCGTGAGCAGCTTGGAGTCCGCCACACCGCGTGGTCCCGTCCGCGTCGTGAGGTCCACGGCGACGGCGCCGACGCTCACGGGACCGGCGAGCGCCCCGCGGCCGACCTCGTCCATCCCGACGACCACCCGGGCGCCGGTGCGCAGCAGCCCGCGCTCGACGCGCAGGTCGGGGCGAGGGGGCGTCATGGTCCCGTCGGGCTCGGGACGTCCGCGAAGGTCGGGCCTGGGTTGCGCAGCAACCTGACGCGGTCCAGGGGCCACAACGTGACGAACGCCACGCCGACCACGTCGGACATCGGAACGGCCCCCCCGCCCGGGTTGCCCTGGTGGTAGCGCGAGTCCTCGGAGTTCTGCCGGTTGTCCCCCATGACCCACAGGTAACCCTGGGGGACCGTGACGTCGAACTGGATCTCGCTCGGCACGTCGCCCGCGGCCAGGTACGGCTCGTCGATCGCGGTGCCGTTCACGGTGAGCCGACCCCGGTCGTCACAGCACGTCACGTGGTCCCCACCGACGCCGATCACCCGCTTGATGAGGTGCTCACCGGAGTCCTGAGGGAGCAGGCCGATGTAGGTGAGCAGCGTCCGCACCGTGCGCACGGGTGCGGAACCGGACGGCGGCGGGGGCGGAGGGAGCCACCCGCCCGGGTCCTTGAAGACGACGATGTCCCCGCGGTGCACCTGGAGCGGGCCCGGGGCGAGCTTCGTCACCATGACCCGGTCGCCGATCTCGAGGGTCTGCTCCATCGAGCCGCTGGGGATGTAGAACGCCTGGGCGAGGTAGGTCTTGACGACCAGGGACAGCACGATCGCGCTGACCAGGATGATCGCCGTCTCGCGCACCACGAGCCACCACCCGCTCGGGGCGCTCTTCGTCCGGTGGGCCGCAGCATGCTCACGCGTGGGCTCGTCGGTCACGCGCCCACTCTGCCATGCCGACCTACGTGCACCCGCCAGCCGACCGGTCCCGCGGCGCGGTGCGACGCGCGCCCCGGTACGACGACGGGCGGCCACCGTCGAGGTGGCCGCCCGTCCAGGACTCAGCGCGACGTGGTCTCGCGCTTCTCCTTGATCTTGGCCTTCTTGCCGCGCAGCTTGCGCAAGTAGTAGAGCTTCGCACGGCGCACGTCACCGCGGGTGACGACCTCGACCGAGTCGATCGACGGGGAGTGCACGGGGAACGTGCGCTCGACGCCCACGCCGAAGCTGATCTTGCGGACGGTGAAGGTCTCGCGGACGCCACCACCCGAACGACGGATCACGACGCCCTGGAAGGCCTGGATCCGGGAGCGGTTGCCCTCGACGACCTTGACGTTCACCTTGACGGTGTCGCCGGGCCGGAAGGCGGGGATGTCGTCGCGCAGCGAGGCCGCGTCGACGGCGTCGAGGATGTTCATGGCTCTCCTTGCACCCCTGCCACAGGTCAGACGCGCGTGTCAGGCCGGGATCGCCCCGGCTCGTGCGGTGTGGTGGCGCCGAAGCAGGCCGCCTCCCCTGTGGCAGAGGCACGGCAGGCGCACACCGACCCACAAGTCTGCCACAGCCGCGCGGGCGGCTGCGACGTCCCCGTCAGGCCCGGCCGGCCTCGCCGTCCCGCGCGGCCTCGTCGACGGACGACAGCACGGCCCGGTCCGCGGCGTCCAACGCGTCCGGCTCCAGGCCGGCCACCAGGTCCGGACGTCGCCGCGCCGTGCGCTCCAACGCCATGTCCCGCCGCCACCGGGCGATGCGCGCGTGGTGGCCGGAGAGCAGCACCTCCGGCACGTCCAGGCCCCGCCAGGACGGCGGACGGGTGTACACCGGGTACTCGAGCAGACCGGCGCTGCCGTGGGACTCCTCGACCAGCGACTCCGGGTTGCCCAGCACCCCGGGCTGCAGCCTCGCGACGGCCTCGACGACCACGAGCGCCGCCACCTCGCCGCCGCCCAGGACGTAGTCGCCGATCGACAGCTCGGACACCCGCACACCCCGCGTCCGGTAGTGCTCGGCCACCCGGGCGTCGATGCCCTCATAGCGTCCGCAGGCGATCACCAGGTGGTCGACGCCGGCCAGCCGCTCGGCGGTCCGCTGCGTGAAGACCTCTCCGGAGGGCGTGGGCATGACCAGCTCGCTGCCGTCGGTGAGCAGGTCGTCCAGGGCCCGCCCCCACACGTCGGGCCGCATCACCATGCCGGCGCCGCCCCCCATGGGCGCGTCGTCCACGGTCCGGTGCCGGTCGGAGGTCCAGTCCCGCAGGTCGTGCACCGCGACGTCGAGCAGGCCCTGCTCGCGCGCCCTGCCCACGAGCGACAGGCCCAGTGGCGCGAGGTACTCGGGGAAGATGGTGACGACGTCGACCCGCACCTCAGTCCTCCGGGAGATCCACGTCGGCCTCCCCGACCGCGGCCAGCAGGCCGGCCGGGGGGTCGAGCACGACGCGACCGCCAGGCACGTCGACGACCGGGACGATCGCGGTGACGAACGGCACCAGCGAACGGGTGCCGTCGGGCTCTCGCACGACCAGGGCGTCCTGGGCAGGCAGGTGCTCGAGGCCGACGACCGCGCCCACCACCGTCCCGTCGGCCAGCTCGGCGCGCAGCCCGGCCAGCTCGTGCGGGTACCAGGCGTCCGGCTCCTCGTCCTCGTCGACCTCGACGCGCAGCTCCGTGCCGCGCAGGGACTCGGCGGCGGTCCGGTCCGTCACGCCCTCGAACGTCAGGTACCAGCGCTCGCCCTGGCGTCGCGCTCCCGAGACCACGAGCGCGCCACGCTCCGAGCTGAGCGTCCTGCCGGCGGTGAACCGCGCCTCGGGCTGATCCGTGCGCACGTCCACGGCGACCTCGCCCCGCAGACCGTGTGCACGCCCCACCGTTGCGACTGCGAGCTGCACTGCACCCTCCCGATGTGGATCGGGCCCGGCCCCAGGGCAGGGGCCGGGCCCGGAGGCTGGTGGCGTCAGCGCCGGTCGACGTCGACGACGTCCACCCGCACCGACCCGGTGGCCAGTGCGCCGACCACCGTGCGCAGTGCACGAGCGGTGCGGCCCGACCGGCCGATGACGCGTCCGAGGTCATCGGGGTGCACGTGCACCTCGAGCACCTCGCCGCGACGCACGGACCGCGAAGCGACCCGCACGTCGTCGGGGTGGTCGACGATCCCGCGCACCAGGTGCTCGAGCGCGTCGGCGAGCATCAGGCCTCGGTCTCCTCGGCGGCGGCCTCAGGCTCCTGGGCGGGAGACTCGGCCTTGGCCGCCTTCTCGGCAGCCTTCGCCTTGGCCTTCTCCGCGGCGTCCGCGGCGGCCTTGACGGCCTCGGCGGCGTTCACCTCGGCGGAGCGGCCCTTGAGGGTGCCTTCGGCGCCGGGCAGGCCCTTGAACTTCTGCCAGTCGCCCGTGAGCTTGAGCAGGGCGAGGACCTGCTCGGTCGGCTGCGCGCCGACGCCGAGCCAGTACTGCGCCCGCTCGGAACGGATCTCGACGAACGAGGGCTCCTCGGTGGGGTGGTACTTGCCGATCTCCTCGATCACCCGACCGTCCCGCTTGGTGCGGGAGTCGGCGACGACGACGCGGTAGTACGGCGCCCGGATCTTGCCGAGGCGCTTGAGACGGATCTTGACGGCCACTGAGTGGTCTCTCCTGGTTCTGGCGTGGTGGTCCGGACGGCCTCCCCGTGGGGCGAGGGCGCCGAGCGGACCGGGGACGCGACCACGGGCGGGTAGAGGGGCCGACCGGATCGAGTACAGCGGGTCATTGTGCCAGACGCGGGCGCAGACATCACGCCGGCTCGGGCCTCGGGCCTCAGCGGCCCAGGAACTTGTCGAGGCCGGGCGGCAGCTCCACGGGCTCCTGCTCGGCACCGTCCGGCCCGCCGCCGAGCCCGAAGGCCGACCCGGCAGGCGCCGACGGCTTGCGCTGCGCGGCCTCGCGCTCCTGCTGCGCACGCTTCGCGGGGTTGCCCGAGCGGCCCTTGACCTTGCGCTGCGGCTGCTGGCGGCCCTTGGACTTCTTGCCGCCCATGCCGGGGAGGTTGCCCATCCCGGGCACCGGCATCCCAGCACCCTTGGCCATCTGCTTCATCATCTTCTGCGCACCGGCGAAGCGTTCGAGCAGCTGGTTGACCTCTGTGGTCGTGGTGCCCGACCCGCGCGCGATGCGGGCCCGGCGCGAGCCGTTGATGATCTTCGGCGTGCGGCGCTCGGTGGGGGTCATCGATCGCACGATCGCCTCGATGCGATCCACCTCGCGCTCGTCGAAGTTCTCGATCGCGTCCCGCATCTGGCCCATGCCGGGCAGCATGCCGAGCATCTTCTTCATCGAACCCATCTGGCGCAGCTGCTGCATCTGCACCAGGAAGTCCTCGAGGGTGAAGTCCTCGCCCGCCGCGAGCTTGCCGGCCATCTGCTCGGCCTGCTCGGCGTCCCACGCCTTCTGCGCCTGCTCGATGAGCGTCATGACGTCGCCCATGTCGAGGATGCGCGACGCCATCCGGTCCGGGTGGAAGACCTCGAAGTCGGTGAGCTTCTCGCCGGTGGACGCGTACAGGATCGGCCGTCCGGTGACCGACGCGACGGACAGCGCGGCGCCACCGCGCGCGTCGCCGTCGAGCTTGGACAGCACCACGCCGGTGAACCCGACACCGTCGGAGAAGGCCTGCGCGGTGGTCACCGCATCCTGGCCGATCATCGCGTCGACCACGAACAGCGTCTCGTCCGGGTGCACGGCGTCGCGGATGTCCGCGGCCTGCTGCATCATCTCCGCGTCCACGCCGAGCCGACCCGCGGTGTCGACGATGACGACGTCGTACTGCTTGGCGCGGGCCTCCTCGACACCGTCCCGCGCGACCGCGACGGGGTCGGCCTTCTTCGACCGCTCCCACCAGCGCCGCCCCTCCTCGGGGACCGTGCCGTCGTCGGACGCCCCCGGATGAGGGGCGAACACCGGCACCCCGGCACGCTCGCCGACCACCTGGAGCTGGGTCACCGCGTTGGGGCGCTGCAGGTCCGCAGCCACGAGCAGCGGGGTGTGGCCCTCCTCGCGAAGGTGCCTGGCCAGCTTGCCCGCGAGCGTCGTCTTGCCGGCGCCCTGCAGGCCCGCGAGGAGGACGACCGTCGGCGGGTTCTTGGCCAGGTGCAACGGGCGCTGCTGGCCGCCGAGGATCGCGATGAGCTCCTCGTGCACGATGCTGACGACCTGCTGGGCCGGGTTCAGCGCCTGCGAGACCTCGGCGGACAACGCACGTTCGCGCACGGTGCCGGCGAACTCCCTGACCACCGGCACGGCGACGTCCGCGTCGAGCAGCGCGCGACGGATCTCGCGGATCGTCGCGTCGATGTCGGCCTCGGACAGCCGACCCTTGCTCCGCAGGTTCTTGAACGTCGCGGACAGGCGGTCGGACAGGGTGGCGAACACTCAGACCTCACCGTTGGTGCGGGGCACGGGCCCCCACAGGGTACCCGCGGCACGCACGCCGTCGCGGCCCGGGGACGCGGCGGCGGCCCGGCCGGCCCCTGTCAGGAGGCCGACAGCACCGATCTCGCACGGGCGGTGAGGTCGTCGACCAGCCGGGCCCGCCACGGCGTCCAGGTGGTCGGCCCGGCCGCGGACGCGTCCGCCTCGGTCAGGGCGCGCAGCACCTCGAGCAGATCCCGACGGTGGTCGACGGCGTCCAGGAGCGCGGCCACGGTCGCAGGATCCTCCGGGTCGGCCCGGGTGGCGAGGCCGGCGAGCGTGAGGTGGTGGCGCACCAGGAGCGCGACGTCGTCGGCCTCCTGCGGCGCGAACCCCATCCTGCGCACCACGACCGGGGCGATCTGCGACCCCGTGGCGCTGTGGTCGGCGGCTCCCCTGACCTTGCCGATGTCGTGCAGGATCGCCGTGACCAGGAGCAGGTCGCGCCGCAGCTCGGGTCCGCTCGTGTGCCGCCCGGCGCGCACTGCGGTCTCGACCAGGTGCCGGTCCACCGTGTGCCGGTGGATCGGCGACCGCTGCGGGCGGTTGCGCACCGCCGCCCACTCCGGGATCCACCGGGTGACGACCCCGGCAAGGTCGAGCGTCTCCCACACCGGCACCTGAGCCTGGCCGGAGCCGAGCAGCGCGAGCAGGTGCTGACGGGCCACGGCGGGCCAGGGTTCGGGCAGGTCGGGAGTCCGGGCCAGCGAGCTCACGGTCACCGGGGACAGCGGCAGTCCCGTGCGTGCCGACGTCGCCGCCGCCCGCAGCCCGAGCAGGGCGTCGTCCTCCGGCCGGGCACCGGCGGCCAGCACCAGCTCACCGTCGTGCTCGACGAGGCCGTCCCCGACCGAGCGCAGTCGCGGCGCCATCCGACGGCCCCGGACCAGAACGGGGCGACGCAGCGACGGGCGCTCGAGCGCCTGCCGGGCGTGGCGCACCGTCGTGTCCAGCGCGTGCGTGATGGTGCGCCCGGCCTCCGCCAGGCCCGCGAGCAGGTCGTCCGCGTCCTCGGCTCCCACCATCTGTGCGACCGCGTCCTGGTCCACGCGGAGCAGTCGGTTGGTCGTCCGGCGGGTCGCGACGTGCAGGGCGTCACGGACGTCGAGCAGGTGGCCGTAGGCCGCGTCGACGGCGCCGTGCGGCCGGTCCGTCAGCCATGTCGCCGCGAGTGCGAACACCACGACCGCGTCCCGGATCCCGCCCCGAGCCTCCTTGAGGTCCGGCTCGGCCAGGTAGGCGAGCTCACCGGAGCGCTCGGCCCGGGCCCGCGTGGAGGACAGGAGCTCCGGCAGACGGCGCCGTGCGGCCGACCGCCAGTCCGTCAGCAGGGCTGACGTCGCCTTCGCGATGACCGCGCGGTCCCCGGCGACCGGGCGCAGGTCGAGAAGGCCGACGGCGGCGGGCAGGTCGTGCGAGGCGACCTGCCGGCACTGGGCGAGCGAGCGCACCGAGTGGTCGAGCTGGAGCCCGGCGTCCCAGATCGGGTACCACAGCCGCTCGGCGAGTGCGGCGACCTCGTCGGTGGAGTGGCTGCGCCCGTCGTGCACGAGCAGCAGGTCCAGGTCGCTGGCCGGGCTCGCGTCCCCACGGCCCAGGCTTCCCACGGCACCCAGGGCGACGCCCTCGCGAGACTCCAGGGACGCGACGGCTTCCTCCCACAGCGCCGCGAGGCGGCCGGCGACGAGCGTGGTTCCTGCGGCGCGTCGGACGGCGCCGTCCGCCCCCGGCCCCGTCATCCGCGCCGCGAGGTCCAGCCGGTCCGCCTTCAGGGCGCGCAGCGCGACGGCCGCCGACCCGCCGCCCTCCGTGGACACGCTCAGACCGCGTCGGTTCCGTGCTCGCCGGTGCGGACCCGGACCACGTCCTCGACCGGCACCGTCCAGACCTTGCCGTCGCCGATCGAACCGGTCGACGCGGTGCGCACGATCACGTCCGTGACCGTCTCCGCGTCCTCGTCCGCGACGAGGACCTCCAGCCGTAGCTTCGGAACGAGGTCCACCACGTACTCGGCGCCACGGTAGACCTCGGTGTGGCCCTTCTGACGACCGTAGCCGCTTGCCTCGCTCACCGTGAGACCGCGGATCCCCGCGCCCTGCAGGGCGTTCTTCACGTCCTCGAGCCGGTGGGGCTGGATGACCGCCGTGACCAGCTTCATGTCTCCTCCACTCCGCCGCGATGCGGCTCAGGCACCCGAAGCCAGCCGGCCGGATGCGATCCCTTCGTACGCGGTCTCGCCGTGCAGCGCCAGGTCCACGCCGCCGATCTCGTGCTCCGCCGGCACCCGCAGGGCCATCACGCGCCGCAGCGCGACCGCGATCGCCGCGGTGACCACCGCGGAGAACGCGAGGGCTGCCAGCGCTAGCGCCGTCTGCGCACCCAGCTGGGCGAGCCCGCCTCCGTAGAACAGCCCCCGCCGGGCCCCGTCGAGCAGGTCCGGCCCGGTAGCGAACAGGCCGATGCCGATCGTGCCCACGAGGCCCCCGACCAGGTGCACCGCCACCAGGTCCAGGGAGTCGTCGTACCCGAGGCGGAACTTCAGGCCGACGGCGCCCGCGCCCAGCATCCCCGCGACCAGTCCCAGCACGAGCGCGCCGGGCGGCGCGACGTACCCGGACGACGGCGTCGCGGCGACGAGGCCCGCCACCGCACCGGAGACCGCGCCCAACGAGGTCGCCTTGCCGTCGCGCACCCGCTCCACCACGAGCCACCCGAGGAGCCCGGTGCAGGCCGCGGCCGTGGTGTTGACCCAGGCGATCGCCGCCTGGTGGTCCGCCGCCCCGGCGGAGCCGGCGTTGAACCCGAGCCACCCGAACCACAGCAGACCGGCGCCCAGCATGGTGAACGGCAGGTTGTGCGGCCGCATCGGGTCCTTGCCGAAGCCCTTGCGGGCGCCCAGCACGACGGCCAGGACGAGACCCGCGACACCGGCGCCGATCTCCACCACGGATCCACCGGCGAAGTCCATCGGGGTGGCCAGGTGCCCGATCGGCCCCGCCCCGGACAGCAGCCCGCCGCCCCAGACCATGTGCGCCAGCGGGAAGTAGACGAGGGTGCTCCACACCAGGGTCAGCAGGAGCCACGCGGAGAACCGGAGCCGGTCGGCGACGGCGCCGGACAGGAGTGCGACCGTGATGATCGCGAAGGTGGCCTGGAACGCCAGGAACGCGTACGCCGGCACGCCGTGCCCCGCCATGAGGTCGGACGGGTCGCCGTCGGCGAGGTTCGCGACGCCGAACAGCTGCAGCGGGTTCCCCACGAGGCCGCCGACGTCGGAGCCGAAGCTCATCGAGTACCCCCACAACAGGTAGACCACCCCGACCACACCGAGCGCGGAGAAGCTCATCAGCATCATGTTGAGCACGGACTTCGAGCGGACCATCCCGCCGTAGAACAGGGCGAGAGCCGGAGTCATCAGGAGCACCAGGGCCGCGCTGAGCAGCACCCATGCGGTGTTCGCCGGGTCGATGACGAAGGTGTCCATCCGTGCCGCCCTGTCCTGTCGCGCCGTCGGGGACGGGCCGGGCGGCGCAGGGCCGGCGACCCGGCTGCGGACCCTACCGGCCCGGCGTCAGGTGGAGGTCCCGCGTCCACGCGCGGGACCTCCACCCGTGCTCACAGGGCGTCAGGACCGTGCTCACCGGTCCGCACCCGGGCCACGTCCTCGACCGGGAGGGTCCAGACCTTCCCGTCTCCGATCTTGCCGGTCCGGGCGGCGCCCACCACGACCGACGTGACGCTCACCGCGTCCTCGTCGGCGACGAGGATCTCGATCCGGACCTTGGGAACCAGGTCGACCTGGTACTCCGCGCCGCGGTAGACCTCGGTGTGACCTCGCTGGCGGCCGTAGCCGCTCGCCTCGCTCACGGTCATGCCCCGCACGCCGGCCGCCTCCAGGGCGGACTTCACGTCGTCGAGCCGGTGGGGCTGGATCACTGCGCACACGAGCTTCATGCCTTCACCTCCTGAGCGACCCGACCGGTGCCGAGCGCCTCGTACGCGGTCTCACCGTGGATGGCCAGGTCGACCCCCGTCGACTCGACCTCGTCGGGGACCCGGAACCCACGTGTCAGCCTGATCGCGAAGCCGATGATCAGCGTGAGCACGAGCGAGTAGCCGAGCACGGCGAACGCCGCTGCCGCCTGGATGCCGAGCTGCCTGAGGCCTCCGCCGTAGAACAGGCCGTCCACCCCGGCGGGGGCCGCGGACGTGGCGAGGAGACCGATCAGCAGCGTGCCAGTCAGACCGCCGACCAGGTGCACGCCGACCACGTCGAGTGAGTCGTCGAAGCCGAGCTTCCACTTCAGGCCTACGGCGAGGGCGCACACCACGCCCGCGACCAGGCCGAGCACCACGGCTCCGACCGGGCTCACGGACGAGCACGCGGGGGTGATCGCCACGAGGCCGGCGACGACGCCCGAGGCCGCGCCCAGCGAGGTGGCCTTGCCGTCGCGGATCTTCTCCGTGATCAGCCAGCCGAGCATCGCCGCGCAGGTTGCGGCCATCGTGTTGACCCAGACCACGCTCGCGGTGTTGTCCGCCGCGAGCGCCGAGCCGGCGTTGAAGCCGAACCACCCGAACCACAGGAGCCCAGCGCCCAGCATCACGAACGGGAGGTTGTGGGGGCGCATGGGGTCCTTGCCCCATCCCTTCCGCTTGCCGATGACGAGCGCCAGCGCGAGACCGGCGATGCCCGCGTTGATGTGCACGACGGTGCCACCCGCGAAGTCGATGGCCCCGAGCCGGTAGATCCAGCCCTCGGCGGCCCAGACCCAGTGCGCGACCGGGAAGTACACCAGGGTGATCCAGATCCCGGTGAACGCGACCCACGCACCGAACTTCGTGCGGTCCGCGATCGCACCGGAGATCAGCGCCACCGTGATGATCGCGAACGTCGCCTGGAAGGCCACGAACGCCATGTTCGTCAGGGGCGCCGACCCGTCCGTCGTCATCATGTTGCCCAGGCCGAACCCGTCGAAGGGGTTGCCCATGAACCCGCCGACGTCCGTGCCGAACGCCATCGGGAATCCCCACAGGACCCAGATGACGCCGACCACGCCCATCGAGATGAAGCTCAT
This sequence comes from Actinotalea lenta, assembly GCF_030586465.1. Lineage (GTDB taxonomy): Bacteria > Actinomycetota > Actinomycetes > Actinomycetales > Cellulomonadaceae > Actinotalea > Actinotalea lenta. Next base: position 1,875,446 of record NZ_JAUQYP010000001.1, on the reverse strand, counting down.
CATCATCATGTTGAGGACCGTCTTGCCCCGCACCATGCCGCCGTAGAAGAACGCCAGACCCGGCGTCATCAGCAGCACGAGCGCGGAGGCCGTCAGGATCCACGCGGTGTTGCCCGCCGACAGCGCCGCAGCGATGTCCGACGTGGCGTCTGCTTGAACCATAGAGCTCGCCTCTCCCCTCGCCAGCCGGGCGGCTGGAAGGGGACCACGATCTCGGGAGCAGGTTTCCGCTCGGCTCGTGCACCGTTACGACGTGGTGACGAGCGCTGCGCCGATGTGAACGTCCGGTTTCGCGCGGTGCACGACGCCCGGCTGGGACACGCCCCAGCCGGCGGCTGGCCGCTCGGCCGCCCGGGACGCGGCTCCTAGCCGAGGATCCCGTCGACGAAGGCCTCGGGGTCGAACTCGGCCAGGTCGTCGGGGCCTTCGCCGAGCCCGACCAGCTTGACGGGCACTCCCAACTCGCGCTGCACGGCCACGACGATCCCGCCCTTGGCGGTCCCGTCCAGCTTGGTGAGCACGATCCCGGTCACGCCCGCGACCTCCGCGAACACCCGGGCCTGGGTGAGCCCGTTCTGCCCGGTGGTCGCGTCCAGGACGAGCAGCACCTCGCTGATCGGGGCCTGCCGCGACAGCACCCGGCCGATCTTGCCGAGCTCGTCCATCAGCCCGGCCTTGTTCTGCAGGCGGCCCGCCGTGTCGACCACCACGACGTCGACCCCGTGCTCGCGCCCGGCGGCCAGCGCCTCGAAGGCCACCGACGCGGGGTCGGCGCCGTCCTTGTCGGACCGCACCACCGGGACGCCGACGCGGCCACCCCAGGTCGCGAGCTGGTCGGCGGCAGCCGCGCGGAACGTGTCCGCGGCGCCCAGCAGCACGCTGCGGCCCTCGGCGACCAGCAGCCGGGCCAACTTGCCGATGGTCGTGGTCTTGCCGGTCCCGTTGACGCCCACCACGAGCAGCACGGCGGGTTGGACACCGGTCTGCCCCTCCCCGGTGAGCATCACCGGCTCGGTGGCGAGGCTGCGGTCCATCGTCGGGTCGACCAGGGCCAGCAGCTGCTCGCGCAGCAGCTCGCGGACCGCGCCGGGCTCGCGGACACCGAGCACCCGGACCCGCTCGCGCAGCGCGTCGACGAGCTCGGCACTGGGCCCAGCACCCACGTCGGCGACGAGCAGGGTCTCCTCGATCTCCTCCCAGTCCGCCTCCGTGAGGTGGTCGCGGGACAGCACCGCCAGGAGCCTGGCGCCGAGGGGTGAACCGGACCGGGCGAGCCGTTCGCGCAGCCGCACCATCCGCCCGGCCGCGGGCGCCGGCGCCTCGGGAGCCGCGCTGGCCGGGGGCTCGGCCGTGGCCGGAGCCTGCGGCGTGGAGGTCTGGGCACCAGGGGTGGTGTCGGACGGAGCGGCCCGGCGCCGGGAGCGCACGGCGACGCCCACGCCCGCGGCGACCAACGCAAGGGTGGGCAGCCCGATGAACAGGATGTCCTGGAGCTCGTTCACCCGAGCAGTCTGCCAGTCGGGCCCGCCGCGGTGCGCACCGCGGCCCGGAGCGCGACGTCAGCCGTGCGCGCGCGGCCGGACCCGGGCGATCAGGTCCGTCGGGGCGACGTAGGCCGGGTGCTCGGTGCTCGCCGAGCGGAACAGGTCCTCGAGCCCGCTGCCGTCGGCGTCGGCGGACTCGGCGAGCTCACGCCGGGCGGCGGCGAACACCCCGACCCTGGCGACCCCGTCCTCGTGGTGCAGGCCGGCGCGCAGCGCTGACACGAAGGACTCTCCCGTCTCGTCCGAGGCCGCCCGGGACGCGACGACGAGCACCACGGCGGCAGCGACGACGGCGAGCACGAGGGCGGTCAGCACAGGTCCCATACGGCGAGTATCGGCGTGCGCGCCGCGTCACCCGGACGGGCTAACCAGCCTCCACCCCTGATCGCCACCAAACCTCCACACGCCGGTCGCGGCCGCGTCAGTCCTCGGCGTGCAACCGCTGGCTCACGACCGTGGTCACGCCGTCACCGCGCATCGTGACGCCGTACAGGGCGTCGGCGATCTCCATGGTGCGCTTCTGGTGCGTGACCACGATGAGCTGGGAGTCCTCCTGCAGCTCGGTGAAGATCTCCAGCAACCGGCCCAGGTTCGTGTCGTCCAGCGCTGCCTCGACCTCGTCCATGACGTAGAACGGGCTGGGCCGGGCCTTGAAGATCGCCACGAGCAGCGCCACGGCGGTCAGCGAGCGCTCCCCGCCGGACAGCAGGGACAGCCGCTTCACCTTCTTCCCGGCCGGACGTGCCTCGACCTCGACGCCGGAGGTCAGCAGGTCGGCGGAGTCGGTGAGCACCAGCCGACCCTCACCGCCGGGGAACAGCCGGGCGAAGACTCGTTCGAACTGCACGGCGGTGTCGGCGAAAGCCTCGGCGAACACCTGCTCGACCTTCTCGTCGATGTCCTTGACGATCTGGAGCAGGTCGGTCCTGGACTTGGTCAGGTCGGCGAGCTGCCCGGTCAGGAAGGAGTGGCGCTCCTCGAGCGCGGAGTACTCCTCGAGCGCGAGCGGGTTGACCCGGCCGAGCTGGGCCAGCGCACGCTCGGCCCGACGCAGCCGCTTCTCCTGCTCCGCACGGACGTACGGCACGGCGGTCGGCTCGTCGTCGTCCTCGACGGGCACCGGTACGGGCCGGTGCGGGCCGTACTCTTCGACGAGCGCCTCCGGCTCGAGCCCGAGCTCCTCGACGGCGCGGGCCTGGAGCTGCTCGATGCGGAGCACCTGCTGCGCCCGGGCGACCTCGTCACGGTGGGCAGCGTCGGTGAGGCGGGCGAGCTCGCCGCTCCACCGGTCGGCGTCCCCCCGGCGCGCGACCAGCGCCGCGTCCCGCTCCGCGCGTGCGGTCTCCGCCGCGTGCCGGGCGTCGTCCGCCTCCGTGAGCGACGCCTCCACCAGGGTCAGCACGTGGCGGGCCGAGGCCGCGACCTGCCGGGCGCGGTGTGCCTGCACGGCGCGCTGCTCGGCGCGGCGCTGCGCGACCTCCCGGGCCTGGCGCTCCGCGGCCGCCGCACGTTCCAGCGACTCGGCCCGCCCGGCGACGGCGCGCATGCGCTCCTCGCCCGTGCGCAGGGTCAGCCGCGCCTCGGTCTCGCGGGACCGGGCGGAGGACGCCTCGGCGGCCGCCGCATCACGGACCGTGACCGCCTCGACCAGGTCCGCCTCCGACTCGGCCGGGTCGGCCTCGGCGCGCTGCAGCCGGTCGGCCAGCTCGGTCAGCTCGGCCTGGTCCGACGCGAGCCGCTCGTGGGCCGCCGCGAGGGCGGTGGCCGCCCGTTCCGCCTCGGCACGCGCGGCACGGGCCACGGAGCCGAGGTGACCCAGCTGCTCGGCGACCGCAGCCAGCGCCGCATCGGACTCGTGCAGCCTCTCGAGCGTCGCGTCGTGCCGGGCCTGCGCCTCCTCCTGCGCGCGGCGCGCGGCGACCAGCGCGAACCGGGTGCGCTCCCCGGTCGCGGCCGCCTCGTCGACCTTCGTCCGGGCGTCGTCCAGCGCGGCCTGGAGCTCGAGGCTGCCGGGGCCGCCACTGGAGCCGCCCCAGGCGCGGCCGGCACCCAGCAGGTCCCCCGCCCGGGTGACCGCTACCAGCTCGGGGCGCGCCGCGACGAGCGCGCGGGCCCGCGCCAGGTCCTCGACCACGACCACGCCGGCGAGCGTCGCTGCGACGGAGGTTCCGAGCGCGGAGGCGGGGCGCACCAGGTCCAGGGCCCTGACCGCGCCCTGGGGCAGGTCGACCGACGCGTCGGCCGGCCCGGGTCGGGCACCGCCCACCAGGAGCGTCGCGCGCCCGGCGTCCTCAGCGCGCAGGTGCCGCAGCGCATCGACCGCGGTGTCCACCGACTCGACCGCCACCGCGTCCGCCAGGGGCCCGAGCGCCGCGGTGATCGCGTCCTCGTAGCCGGGCTCCACGCCCAGCAGCGCGGCCACCGAGCCCAGCACCCCGGACAGCGTGTCCGTGGCGAGCAGCGCCCCAGCGCCGTCCTTGCGCTGCAGGCTGAGCTCCAGCGCCTCGACCCGGGCGTGCCAGGTGGCCCGATCCCGCTCGGCGGTCTGCTCGGTGCGCTCGAGCTCGGCGACGGCGGCGGTCGCGTCCTCGAGCGCGGCGACGGCCTCCTCGTGCTCGGCGTCCAGGCCCTCCTCGCCCTGCTCCGCCCCCGCGACCGTGGACTCCAGCGCACTGAACTCGACACCCGCGGCGTGCCCGCGGCGTTCGGCCTCGGCCACCGTCTCCTGGAGCCGGCCGATCTCTGCCTCGGTCGCCTCCAGCCGGGTCCGGCGAGCCGCGACCTGGCCGGCGAGCCGTGCCAGGCCCTCGCGACGGTCGGCGGCAGCGCGCTGCAGCTCGGCGACCCGGCGCTCGGCCCCGGCCGCCGCACCCTCGAGCTCGCTGCGACGAGCCACCGCCTCCTCCAGCGCCGCCTTGGCCAGGTCGACCTCACCGGCCAGCTCGCCCTCGGCCGCGCGGGCCCTGGCCGCCTGGGCGTCCAGGTCGTCCGGGTCCGTACCCGAGGGGGCGTCGGTCTGCGACGCGGCCAGGAGCCGGGTGCGCTCGTCGGCCAGGGTGGCCAGGCCGCGCAGCCGCTCACGCACAGCGGACATCCGGTAGTACACGTCGTTCGCCGCGGACAGCTCAGGGGCAGCGGCTGCCGCCGCGGCCTCGAGGTCCGCGAGAGCAGCCCTGGCCTGCGCCAGCTCCGTCTCGACCTGCTCGCGGCGCTCGCGCACCGCGGTCTCGTCCGCGATCTCCTGCTCGAGGGCCGCCGTGAGCTGCGCCAGGTCGTCGGCGAGCAGCCGGGCCCGCGCGTCACGCACGTCGGACTGGATGGTCGCCGCCTTGCGAGCGATCTCCGCCTGGCGCCCCAGGGGCCCGAGCTGGCGGCGGATCTCCGAGGTCAGGTCGGTCAACCGGGTGAGGTTGGCCTGCATCGCCTCGAGCTTGCGCACCGCCTTCTCCTTGCGGCGCCGGTGCTTGAGGACCCCCGCCGCCTCCTCGATGAAGCCGCGGCGGTCGTCCGGCGTGGCGCGCAGCACCGCGTCCAGCTGGCCCTGGCCGACGATGACATGCATCTCGCGGCCCATGCCGGTGTCCGACAGCAGCTCCTGGATGTCCAGCAACCGGCACGAGGAGCCGTTGATCGCATACTCCGAGCCGCCGTTGCGGAACAGCGTCCTGGAGATCGTCACCTCGGCGTAGTCGATGGGCAACGCGCCGTCGGCGTTGTCGATGGTCAACGACACCTCGGCACGCCCCAACGGGGGCCGGCCCGAGGTGCCCGCGAAGATGACGTCCTCCATGGAGCCGCCACGCAGCGACTTCGCGCCCTGCTCGCCCATCACCCAGGCGAGAGCGTCGACGACGTTGGACTTGCCCGACCCGTTGGGGCCGACGACGCAGGTGATCCCCGGCTCGAAGCCCAACGTCGTCGCCGAGGCGAACGACTTGAAGCCCCGCAGGGTCAGCGTCTTCAGGTGCACGGGGCGAAGCCTAGGAGCAGGTCACAGGCCGGGGAACCACAGCGAGATCTCGCGCGCGGCGGACTCGTCCGAGTCCGATCCGTGCACGAGGTTCTCGGTGACCGGGCGACCCCAGTCGCGCCCGAGGTCACCACGGATCGTCCCAGGCGCCGCCGACGTGGGATCGGTCGCCCCCGCCAGGGACCGGAATCCCTCCACCACCCGCTCGCCGGCGACCACGGCTGCCAGCACGGGCCCCGAGGACATGAAGGTCACCAGCGGCTCGAAGAACGGCTTGCCGGCGTGCTCGGCGTAGTGCTCCTCCAGCAGAGCGGGGTCCGCGGTGCGCAGCTCGGCCGCGACCAGGGTGTACCCCTTGGCCTCGATGCGGCGCAGCACCTCCCCCACCAGACCACGGCGAACGGCGTCGGGCTTGACCAGGACGAGAGTGCGGGCCTCAGGCATGGCCGGAAGCCTAGCGGGGCTCAGCCCGCGGCGGCCCGTGCCGCGCGCTCCCGGTCGATCCGACCGCCCAGCCGCACCGCGGTGACCCACAGCGCCGCGAAGAGCACCGCCACGACGACGAGCATCGGCATGCTCAGCCAGATCCCGGCGGCCAGCAGCGGCACCTGGAGCGCCGAGCCGACGACGATCCCCCCGGGCCGGCCCTGCAGGCCGGCCGCCACGGCGAGCGACAGGGCGAGCGCGCCACCGCCGAGGGCCAACGACCGCGGGCCCACCAGGTCCAGGCCGAAGACCACCAGCGCGGCGAACAGCACCACGAACACCTCGAGGCCGAGGATCGTGGCACAGAACTGCCGCCGGGCGGAGCGAGGGCGGGGTGGGCGCGGCACGCCGGTCAGGGTACCCGCGGCCGGCTCACACCTCGCCGAAGCCGGAGTCGATGAGGGCGACCAGTGACTCCACCGCCGCAGCCGCACCGTCGCCGGACGCGCTGAGCGTCAGCTCGCGGCCCCCGGTCGCCCCCAGGGCCATGAGCGCCAGCACGCTGGAGCCGTCGACACCGTCCACCGTGATCGTCAGCCCGGAGTCGGCCACCGCCCTGGCCACCTGCGCCGCGGTGCGGGCGTGCAGACCGAGCGGGTTGCGCAGGGTGACGGTCGCGTTCACGGCCCCGTCCGCGGACGCTGCCGCGTCCTGCGCAGGCCGCGCCGCTGCGTACTGACTGCCCGCCTCGAGGGCCGCCGCCTCGACGGCGGTGAGGTCGCCACCCTGCTGGGCCGCCACGGCGGCCGAGACCGCGCCCTCGACGAACGGCGCCTGCGGCACGCGCACACGGTCGGGCTCGACCATCTCGAGCACCAGGTCGGTGGTCAGCACGGCGGACCCGAGGTCGGTGAGCACGACGACGCCGCCCGTGGCGTCGTCGCACTCGGCCAGCCCCCGCTCGACCGACTCCATCACCAGGTCGACGCTGGTACCGATGTCACCGTCGATCCCGCCGGCGGGCAGCAGCAGCACGTCGGGCGCCATCTGCCCCGCGATCTGCGCGGTGCCGTCGGCGACCTGAGCCGAGTGCGAGACCAGGACCAGGGCGACGCGCGGACTCATCCGGCCGCGGCCGTGTCGGCGGCGGCGCGCAGGATCAGCGCGGTGGACGTGGCCCCCGGGTCCTGGTGCCCGGCACTGCGCTCACCGAGATAGCTGGCCCGGCCCTTGGTGGCGACCATCGGGATCGTCGCCACGGCGCCCTCCTCGGCCGCGGTGGCCGCGGCGGCGAGGACCTCGGCAGGCGACGCCCCACCGGACGCTGCCTCCTGGGCTGCGCTGCCCGCCGGGGTCCACGCATCCACCATGGTCTTCTCGCCCGTGGTGGCCTTCCCGCGGGCCACGATGCCCTCGAGCCCCGCCTCGATCATGGCGACGACGGCCGGTGCGTCCAGCTCCTCCAGGCCGGTGACCTTGGCGGCCCGCAGGTAGGCCGTGCCGTACAGCGGGCCAGCGGCTCCACCGACGGTCGACATCAGGGTCGTCGCGACGAGCTTGAGCACGTCGGCGACGTGCGCCGGCGCCTCGTCCAGCGCGTCGAGCTTGCCCACCACGGCGGTGAACCCGCGGTTCATGTTCTCGCCGTGGTCACCGTCACCGATCTGACGGTCCAGCTCGATGAGCTCCTCACGGTGCTCGGCGATCACCTCGGCGGTCCGGCGGACCCACGTCTGGGCCCATGCCACGTCCAGAGCCATGCTTCTCCTTCGTCCCGGGCGGCGACCCGGCATCGCGCCGGGTCCTGGGGGCAGCCTGCCACGTCGACCCGAGCGCGCCGGACGGCACACGAGCCGTCCGGCGCGCTCGGACGTTCACCAGCGCAGTGCGGGAGTGTGCACCGGGGCATCCCACAGGGCGGTCAGCTCGTCGTCCAGCCGCAGCACGGTGACCGAGCAGCCCTGCATCTCGAGCGACGTGACGTAGTTGCCGACCAGAGAACGGGACACCGTGGCGCCCCGCGCCTCGATGAGCTTCCTGGCCGCGCGGTACACGATGTACAGCTCGGAGGCCGGGGTGCCACCCATGCCGTTGACCAGCAGGAGAGCCTGCTCTCCGCTGCCCAGCCCCAGGTCGTCCAGGACCGCGTTGGTGAGCATCTCGGTGATCTCGTCCGCGGGTGCCACGGGGATGCGGCGCCGGCCGGGCTCTCCGTGGATCCCGATGCCGATCTCGATCTCGGTGTCGTCCAGGTCGAAGCTCGGCTTGCCGGCGTGGGGGACGGTGCAGGCCGTCAGGGCCACGCCCATGGAACGGACGTTCTTGTTGACCTTCTCCGCGATCGCGGCGACCGTGGCGAGGTCGTCGCCGCGCTCGGCCGAGGCACCCGCGATCTTCTCCACCGCCACGGTGCCCGCGACGCCGCGCCGACCGGCGGTGTACAGCGAGTCCTCTACCGCGACGTCGTCGTTGACCACGACGGCCTTGACCTCGATGCCCTCGGCGTCGGCGAGCTCGGCCGCGGTCTCGAAGTTCAGCACGTCACCCGTGTAGTTCTTCACGATGTGCAGGACACCGGCGCCGCCGTCCGCCGCGGTGGTCGCAGGGGCGATCGCGTCGGGCGTCGGCGAGGTGAAGACCGCGCCGGGGACCGCCGCGTCGAGCATGCCCAGCCCGACGAACCCGGCGTGCAGCGGCTCGTGCCCACTCCCGCCTCCGCTGACCAGCCCCACCTTGCCGGGCTTGGCCCCGCCGGCACGGGTCACGAAGTTCGGGTCCGTGTGCACGGCCACCAGATCGGCGTGCGCCTGTCCGAATCCTTCGAGCGACTCGTCGACCACTCGTGCCGGGTCGTTGATGAGCTTCTTCACGCTGCACTCCCCTCCGCCGCACCGACACCGCAGGCATCGTCGCCTCCGGCGTTCGGGGCGCTTCGCCGCGCCCCTCGCCCCCGCCCGTCATCGTGTGCAGCAGGTCACAACGGGGTCAAGGGGAGAGCGTGCATCGGCCATGCACGTATGTGCACGGCCGACACGACCCGCCCCGGGCCGACTCAGGCGCGGCCGAACAGCGTGCGGGCCTCGGCGACCAGCGTGATCGAGCCGGTGACCAGGACGCCGGCCCCGGTGGGCGACCCGCTGACGCCCTGCTCGGCCAGGTCGGTCGCGCGCGCGATCGCCTCGTCCAGCCGGTCCACGGCGTGCACCCGGTCCTCGCCGAACACGTCGGTGGCCACCTCGGCCAGGTCGGCCACGTCCAGAGCTCGCTCGGACGACGACCGCGTCACCACGACGTCGTCCATGAGCGGCTCGAGCGCAGCCAGGATCTGCTCGGCGTCCTTGTCCGCGAGCACACCGACGACGCCGACGAGCCGCTCGAAGGTGAACGCCTCGCGCACGGCGGCGGCCAGTGCCTCCGCGCCGTGCGGGTTGTGCGCGGCGTCCACCAGCACGGCCGGGGAGCTGCGCACCAGCTCGAGTCGACCCGGCGAGCTGACGTCCGCGAAGGCGGCCTCCACCGGCCCGGCCACGAGCGCCCCCACGCCGCGCAGCATGGACTCGACGGCCGTCAGGGCGAGCACCGCGTTGTGGGCCTGGTGCTCGCCGTGCAACGGGAGGAACACGTCCGCGTAGACCCCTCCGGGGGTTCGCAGGTCGACGAGCTGGCCGCCCACCGCGACCTGCCGCGAGAGCACCTCCAGGTCGACACCCTCGCGAAGCACGCGCGCGCCGCGCTCGGCAGCGGCGGCCAGCAGCACGCCGTCGACCTCCTCGCGCTGCTCGGCGAGGACCGCGGTGACCCGCTCCTTGAGCACGCCCGCCTTCTCGCCGGCGATGTCCACCAGCTCATGGCCGAGCCAGCGCTCGTGGTCGCGCGCGATCGGCGTGACCACGGCCACCTCGGGCTGGACGACGTTCGTCGCGTCCCACCGGCCGCCCATGCCCACCTCGACGACGGCGACCTCCACGGGAGCGTCGGCGAACGCCGCGAACGCCATCACCGTGAGGACCTCGAAGTAGCTCATCCGCGGCCCACCGGTCTGCGCGGAACGGGCATCGACCATGTGCACGTACGGCGCCACGTCCTGCCACGCGGCCACGAACTCCGCTGCGGACAACGGCTCGCCGTCGACCCGGATCCGCTCGGTCACACTCGTCAGGTGTGGGCTGGTGTACAGGCCCGTGCGCAGGCCGTGCTCGCGCAGGAGGCGCTCGGCCATCCGCGCGGTCGAGGTCTTGCCGTTGGTGCCCGCGACGTGCAGCACCCGGAACGAGCGCTCCGGGTGACCCAGCAGGTCGCACACCGCTTCGACGCGCTCCGTCGACGGCGCCACGTCGTGCTCCGGCGCCCGCGCCAGGAGGCCCGCGTAGACCTCCTGGAGCGCGTCGAGCTCCTCGGGGGTGTCCGCGGCGCGCCCGCGGTCCTCGCCGCTCACGCCAGCACCTCGAGCGCGACGCCCGCGACCGCACCGTCCGGGACGTCGCCGACCTGCACCCGGGCCTCGCGCGCCAAGGTCTCCCGGGACACGAGGTCCAGGTGCACCTGCAGCGCGTCGACGCGCTCCGCGGGCACGGTCAGCACGAGCCGGATCCGGTCGCTGACCTGGAGGCCGGCGGCCTTGCGCTCGTCCTGGACCGCACGCACCACGTCGTTGGCGAAGCCTTCCGCCTCGAGCTGGGCGTCCACCGCGGTGTCCAGCAGCACCACGCCACCGTCCGACAGCACGGCAGCCACCCGGTCGGCGGGGCCACCCGAGGCCACGACCGTGGTCAGCTCGTACTCGCCGTCCGCGAGCGCCACCGGGCCCTCGTCGGTCTCCACCGTGACCGCATCCCCCGTCGCGGACCACCGGCCGGCCTTCGCGGCGCGGATGACGGACTGCACCTGACGCCCGAGACGGGGTCCCGCGGCCCGGGCGTTGACCGCGAGCCGCTGCTCCACACCCAGCTCCGCGAGCCCGACCTCGGCGACGTCCACGAGCGTGACGCTCTTGACGTTGAGCTCCGCCGCGAGCAGGTCCACGTACGGCTCGATCGCGGCCGGGTCGGACACCGCGACGCCGAGCTCACGCAGCGGCTGGCGCACCCGTAGCCCGTTGGCCTTGCGCAGTCCGAGCGTGCTGGACACCACCTCGCGCACCCGCCCCATCGCCGAGACCAGCCCGGCGTCGGGCACCAGGGCGCCGCCGGCGGCCGGCCAGTCCGTCAGGTGCACGCTGCGCCCACCGGTCAGGCCGCGCCAGACCTCCTCGGCCACCATCGGCGCCAGCGGGGCCATGACCCGGGTCAGCACCTCCAGGGCGGTGTAGAGCGTGTCGAACGCATCGGAATCCTCCGACCAGAACCGCTCGCGCTGGGTGCGCACATACCAGTTGGTGAGCATGTCGAGGTGGTCACGGACGGCCTCGCAGGCCGCCGCGACGTCGAACGCGTCGAGCTCGGTGGTCACGCGCTCCACGAGGTCGTGGGTGCGCGCCAGGACGTACCGGTCCAGCACCGGGAGCCCGGGGGCCCGGTCGGCGGTCACCGGCTGCGCCTCGTACCCCGCGCCGCCGTTCGCCGCGCCCGCGTACAGCGTGAAGAAGTACCAGGTGCTCCACAGCGGCAGCAGCACCTGACGCACACCGTCGCGGATGTTCTCCTCGGCGACCACCAGGTTCCCGCCGCGCAGCACCGGCGAGCTCATCAGCGACCAGCGGACGGCGTCCGAGCCGTACTTGTCGAACATCGCCGACGGGTCGGGGAAGTTGCGCAGCGACTTGCTCGCCTTGCGACCGTCGTCGCCCAGCACGATGCCGTGCGACACGCACGTGCTGAACGCCGGCCGGTCGAACAGCGCCGTGGCCAGCACATGCAGCGTGTAGAACCAGCCGCGGGTCTGCCCGATGTACTCCACGATGAAGTCGCCCGGGTAGTGGTGCTCGAACCAGTCCGCGTTCTCGAAGGGGTAGTGCACCTGCGCGAACGGCATCGACCCCGAGTCGAACCACACGTCCAGCACGTCCGGGATGCGGCGCATCGTGGACGCGCCGGTCGGGTCGTCGGGGTTGGGCCGGGTGAGGTCGTCGATCCACGGCCGGTGCAGGTCGACCTCGCCCGCCTCGTTGCGGGGCAGCCGCCCGAAGTCGCGCTCCATGTCCGCCAGCGAGCCGTACACGTCGATCCGCGGGTGTGCCGCGTCATCGCTCACCCACACCGGGATGGGGGTGCCCCAGTACCGGTTGCGGGAGATCGACCAGTCGCGCGCACCGGCGAGCCACTTGCCGAACTGGCCGTCCTTGATGTGCTCGGGCACCCAGGTGATCTGCTGGTTGAGCTCGACCATCCGGTCACGGAACTGGCTGACCCGCACGAACCAGCTGGACACCGCCTTGTAGATCAGCGGGTTCCGGCACCGCCAGCAGTGCGGGTAGGAGTGCACGTAGCTGGACTCGCGCAGCAGGCGCCCATCGGCCTCCAGACGCCGGATGATCGCCGGGTTGGCGTCGAACACCTGCTGACCGGCGAAGTCCGGGACCGCGGAGGTGAACACGCCGCCGGCGTCGACGGACAGGATCGTGGGGATGCCGACCCGCTCGCAGGACTCTTGGTCGATCTCGCCGTACGCGGGCGACTCGTGCACCACACCGGTGCCGTCCTCCGTGGTGACGTAGTCCTCGACCAGCACCTGGAAGGCGGCGTCGCCGTAGCCCTCGACGAACCAGTCCCACAGCCGCCGGTAGCGCACCCCCGCCAGGTCCGAGCCGACCAGGCGCGCCGTCACGGCGGCCTGGGCGGCCTCGGGCGACTCGTACCCGAGGTCCTTGGCGTGCGCGGCGAGCCGGTCCGCGGCCAGCAGGAACGAGCCGCTCGCGAGCCGGGCCTGCTTGCCGGTCCGCTCACCCTCAGGGACCGCGTGCGGGACCACCACGTAGGTGATGTCCGGACCGACGGCGAGCGCGGCGTTCGTCGGCAGCGTCCAGGGCGTCGTCGTCCAGGCCAGCGCCGCCACGCCGGACAGGCCGAGCGCCTCGGCGCGCTCCCCCACCAGGGGGAACGTCACCGTGACCGTGCGGTCCTGGCGGTCGGCGTACACGTCGTCGTCCATCCGCAGCTCGTGGTTGGACAGCGGCGTCTGGTCCCGCCAGCAGTACGGCAGGACGCGGTAGCCCTCGTAGGCCAGGTCCTTGTCGTAGAGCTGCTTGAACGCCCAGAGGACCGACTCCATGAAGGTCAGGTCGAGCGTCTTGTAGTCGTTCTCGAAGTCCACCCACCGCGCCTGCCGGGTGACGTAGCGCTCCCATTCCCCGGTGTAGCGCAGGACCGACTCACGGCACGCGGCGTTGAAGGCCGCGATGCCCATCTCCTCGATCTGGGACTTGTCGGTGATCCCCAGGATCCGCTCGGCCTCGAGCTCGGCGGGCAGGCCGTGGGTGTCCCAGCCGAACCGGCGCTCCACGCGCCGCCCGCGCATGGTCTGGTAGCGCGGCACGACGTCCTTGACGTAGCCGGTCAGCAGGTGGCCGTAGTGCGGCAGGCCGTTGGCGAACGGCGGACCGTCGTAGAACACGAACTCGTTGTCGCCGTGCCGGCCCGCCTCGCGGGCCTCGACCGAGGCGACGAACGTGCCGTCCACGTCCCAGTGTGCGAGCACGTCGCGCTCGACGCCCGGCAGGTCGGGCGACGCGGGGACAGGGGCGGTCGGGCGGTGCTTCGGGTACACGCGGGCTCCGTGGGACGCATCGGGTCGCGAGGACGACGACGCCCGGTCGGGCCTCACCGCGGTACCACCCCGCTTGCCGCCGATCCCTCGACGGCCACTCTGCGACGGCTGTGACGGGCCTGCCCCGTCCGGTTCTACTGAGGCCGCGCGCGGCCCGTTCTTCCGGAGGCTCGCCGGTGATGGCCGGGTCGACGCCTGTGCGCCCGATGGTAACCGCTCGGAGCGCCGAGTCCCCAGGGAGCGGTCCCTCGACCCCATCCGGCGTGGCCCGGGGCGCGAAGACCGGGTGTCCGGAACGGCTCCGACCCGCGAGGGGGACGCATGAACCGCCGAATGATCGCCCTACCCGCCGCAGCACTGCTCATCGCAGGACTGCTGGCCGGGTGCAACGACACGAAGCCGGCCTCGGACGACACGATGACCCCGAGCAGCATGGAGCCCAGCGACTCGATGTCGTCCGACAGCATGGGCGACGAGTCGATGTCGTCCGACCCGATGTCCAGCGAGGGGAGCACGTCCTCCGACATGCCCTCGGACGGCATGTCGGGTGACACGATGTCCGGCGACGGGGTGTCCTCGGACGCGCCGTCGGACAGCATGACCGCCGGCGCGATGACGGACGGAAGTGGCGGCTGAGACGTGGACGCGCAGCCGGCGGTCGGGGAGCCCGAGCGCTCCCCGACCGCCGAGTCGCTGGTCGCGGCGATCGCCCGAGGCGACGCCGCGGCCTTCGACGCGCTCTACCCGCGGGTGGCCGGACCGGTCTACGGGCTGGCCCTGCGGGTGCTGCGCGACCCGCACCTGGCTCAGGACGTGGCCCAGGACGTGCTCGTCGAGGTCTGGCGGCAGGCACCACGCTTCGACCCGAGCAAGGGCAGCGCCATGGCGTGGGTGATGACCATCGCGCACCGGCGCGCCGTGGATCGCGTCCGGCGGGAGGAGACGCAGTCCGGCATCGCCACCCGAGCCGCGGCGGTGCACGACGTGCCGCACGCCGACGAGGTCCACGCGGCCGCGGAACGCTCCCTGGACGCGGTCCGGGTGCGGCGGGCGATGTCCGGGTTGAGCCCCGTCCAACGTGAGGCGATCGAGCTCGCCTACTGGCGCGGGTACACCCATCAGGAGGTGTCCGCCGTCCTGGCGGTCCCGCTCGGGACCGCGAAGACCCGGATCCGGGACGGTCTGATCCGGTTGAGAGATGCTCTGGGAGAAGGGGTGGGACGGTGAACCTGCACGCGCTGACCGGTGCCTACGTCCTGGACGCCCTGGACGCCGATGAGCGGGCCGAGTTCGAAGCGCACCTGCCGGGTTGCGCCGACTGCCGGGCCGAGGTCGACTCGCTGCGCGCGGCCGCCACGACGATGGGCGCCGCCGAGGCGACCACGCCGCCACCCGGGCTCCGCGACCTCGTGCGGGACCGCATCGCGCGCACGCCGCAGTATCCCCCTGCCGTCGCGGCGACGGCAGATGCCCAGCGCGCCGACGTACCGGTCCCCACCCAGCGCGACGCGAGAGCGCCCGCGCGCCGGCGCCGGTCGTGGTCAGCGCGGCTGACCTCCTGGCCGGTCACCGCAGCAGCGGCCTCGGTCGCGGTGCTGCTCGCGGTGGGCGGCGTGCTGTTCGTCCGCTCACAGCAGACCGAGAGCGCCCACGAGGCCGCCCAGGCCGAGGTGATCCGGATCCTGTCCGCGCCCGACATGATCAGCCACGACCTCGGGCTCGGCTCGAGCCACCTCGTCATGAGCCCCTCCGTGGACGCCGCCGCGGTGATGGGTGACGACGTGCCGATGCCTGCGCGCAGCGGGATGGTCTACCAGGTCTGGATGATGCACGCCGACGGCTCCATGGCGGCGGGGCCGACGTTCGTCCCGCACGACGGCGAGGTCATGACCGTCGTGCAGGGCGACCTGTCCGACGTCACCGCGGTCATGGTGACCGAGGAGCCGCAGGGTGGGTCCAAGGAGCCGACTGGCGGTCTGGTGGCAGAGCTGCACCTGTGAGGCGCCGCGCGACGGTCACGCCTCCGGCTGCTCGCCGGTGTCTGCCCCCGGCTCGGCAGCCAGGGCGACGGTGTCCGCCTCGACGGCCCGGGCCACCGGTGTGTCGCCGGACACCACGGGCAGCGCCGACCACGGGAACGTGATCCAGCGGTCGGTGCGACGCCACACGTAGTCCGGCTCGATCACCGAGCGCGACTTGGCGTAGAGCACCGCGGTGCGCACCTGGGCGCAGTGCTGCGCCATGAGGTCACGGACGAGGGCGAGTGTCTCCCCGGTGTCCGCCACGTCGTCGACGACCAGCGCGTGCAGGCCCGTGAGCGCGTCGGTGTCCAGCAGCGGCGGGAGGACCGCCGGAGCCGCGAGGCGCTGGTCCACGCCCGTGTAGAACTCGACGTTGAGCGTGCCGACTGCCTTGGTGCCCAACGCGTACGCCATCGCACCGCCGGCGGGCAGGCCGCCCCGGGCCACCGCGACCACCACGTCGACGGCGAACCCCGAGTCCACCACCGCCTGTGCCAGGTGGCGGGTGGCCTCCCCCAGGAGCTCCCACGTGAGGACCTCGCGATCGCTCGGCAGGTCCGTGCCCTCAGGGGTCTCGTCGGTCATGGGGCGAGGCTAGCGATAGGCGCCCGCGCGCGGGGCCGAACGCGCAGGCGACCGGCCACGTGTGCCGGGCACGGGTCCCGGTAGGCGTGCCAGCCCGCGCGGGATCGCCGTCCCGATGCGATCCTGCCGGAATGCCCCGTTCCGCCCGCGCCGCTGCCCGGCGCGTCAACGACTCAGCGGTGCTGGAGATCGGCGCCCGTGTGGGCCTCGGCGCGTCGGGCCTCGTGCACCTGATCCTGGCGTGGCTGGCGCTCCAGCTGGCGTTCGGGTCGGGCGGTCAGAACGCCGACCAGACGGGTGCACTGCGCCAGCTCGCCGGGACCACCCTGGGCCAGGGGTTGCTGTGGATCGCGGCGGGCGGGTTCGCACTGCTCGCCGTGTGGCAGGTGACCGAGGCGCTGGTCCGACGCGGCAAGGATCGGCTGCCGCCCGCCGCTCGGGCCCTTGTGCACGCGGCACTCGCGTTCGTCAGCCTCTCCGTGCTCCTGGGCTCGTCCGGGGGTGGCAGCCAGCAGGCCAGGAGCCTGTCCGCCCGCCTCATGGACCGGACCGTCGGCGTCGTGACAGTGGGCGCGGTCGGGCTGGTGATCCTGGCGGTGGGAGCCGTCCAGGTGTGGCGGGCCGCACAGGGGAGCTTCCGCAAGCAGCTGCGACCCGATCCGCCCCCGTGGGTGGTCCAGCTCGCCCGGATCGGACTGGCGACGCGTGGGCTCGCTATCGCGGCCATCGGCGGCCTGTTCCTGCTCGCGGCGGTCCAGCACGACCCGCAGAAGACCGGCGGGCTGGACACGGCGCTGCACTCCCTGCTCGGCCTGCCCGCCGGTCAGGTCGTCGTCGCCGCGATCGCCGCCGGGATGGCGTGCTACGGCGGCTATGCGCTGGCACGCATGCGCTACGGAGAGTTCTGAGGCCGCCTGCGCCCGTGACTGACAACCCCGCCCGGGATCACACGAGGCCGGCTCCTCCCACCGACGCGCGCCACTCCGCGTGCAGGGCGGCGAACCGACCGCCGGCTCGGACCAGCTCGTCCGGGCTGCCATCCTCGACCACCCGGCCCCGGGCCACGACGAGCACCCGGTCCGCGGTCATCACGGTGGACAGCCGGTGGGCGATGACCACGGCGCTGCGGTCCGCGAGCAACGTCCGCAGGCCGTCCTGCACGAGCCGCTCACCCGGGACGTCCAGCGAGCTCGTCGCCTCGTCCAGGACGAGGAGGGCCGGGTCGGCGAGGAACGCTCGCGCGAACGAGACCAGCTGTCGTTGGCCTGCCGAGAGCCGCACACCCCGCTTGTCCACCAGGGTGTCGTAACCGGCGGGCAAGGAAGCCACCAGGTCATGCACCCCCACCGCGCGGGCCGCGCGCTCGATCTCCGCCCGCGTCGCACCGGGACGCCCGAGCGCGATGTTCGCCGCGACCGATCCGGAGAACAGGTATGCCTCCTGGGTGACCATCACGACCGCACGCCGCAGGTCCGCCGGGTCGAGGTCACGCAGGTCGACACCGTCGAGCAGCACGCGTCCGTGCCGCGGGTCGTAGAACCGGGCCAGCAGCTTGGCGACGGTCGACTTGCCGGCTCCGGTCTCCCCCACCAGTGCCACGGTCCGCCCGGCGGGCAGGTGCAGGTCGAACCGGGGCAGCACCACCGGGCCCGTCCCGTACCCGAACTCCACTGCCTCGAAGCGCACGTCACCGCGCGGGGTCGCCAGGGCGACGGGATGCTGCGGCGCTGGAACGGTGGGCTCCTCGGCCAGCAGGGTCGCGAGCTTCTCCAGTGCGGCGTTGGCGGACTGGAAGGAGTTGTAGAACATGCCGATCTGGCTGAGCGGGGCGAAGAACCGCCGGGCGTAGAGCACGGCTGCGACCAGCACGCCGACGTCGATCCCGCCGTGCAGCACACGCAGCCCACCGACCACCAGCACGGTGGCGACCGTGAGGTTGCCGATCAGGGTGAGACCCGTGTCGAAGACCCCGTTGAGCCGGATCGCGGCGTCGTTCGCGGACCGGTACTCCTCGGCACGGTCGCCGTACCGCCGCCGCTCGGCCGCCTCCCGTCGGAACGCCTGCACGGCGCGCATCCCGGTCATGGTCTCCACGAAGCGCACGATCAGACGGGCCGACGCGGTGCGGCTGCGCCGGTAGGTGACCTGCGACCGGGTCTGGAACCACCGGGTGAGGATCGCGCCGGGGATCACCGCGACCAGCAGGACGGCCCCGCTGCGCCAGTCCAGCACCGTCAGTGACGCCGCGGTGAGCAGCATCGCCAGGCCACTGGTCGCAAGCGTCGTGATCCCGCCGTCCAGGAGCTCGCGCACGGCGTCCAGGTCCGAGGTCTGCCGGGAGATGATCCGGCCCGAGGTGTAGCGCTCGTGGAACTCCAGGCTCAGCAGCTGGGTGTGCCGGAAGACGCGGCGTCGCAGGTCGAGCAGGATCGCCTGGCTGACGCGCGCCGAGGCCCGGACCGTGGCCGCGGTGAGCACCCCGCCGAGCAGGGCGGTGACGACGTAGCCTCCCGCCGCGAGCAGCAGCGGCACGGGGTCGCCGTCGCGCAGAGCGGGCAGGCCGCGGTCCAGCCCGGCCGCGACCAGCGCGGGCCCGGCGACCTGCGCGCCCTGCGCCGCGACCACCAGCAGCACGGTGCCCCATGCCGGCCCGCGCACCGGGCGCAGCAGCGAGCCGAGCAGCGCGACGGAGCGGCGACGGCGCCCCTCCTCGCGACCGCCCGCGGCGTCGGCGACGTCCTCGTCGCGGACCGACACGCTCATCGGGTCACCCCCACGGCACTGTCGGGCGCGGGTTCGGTCATCGCGGTCAGCACGTACCGGTAGTGGGCGTGCTCGGCGAGCAGGTCCGTGTGCCGTCCGACGGCGGTGATCCGCCCGTCCTGCAGGACCGCGACGCGGTCCGCGAGCGCGACCGTCGAGGGGCGGTGGGCGACCACGAGCGTCGTCGTGCCCGTCAGGGTCTGGCGCAGCCGCTCGGTCACGACGGCTTCGGTCGCCACGTCGAGTGCCGAGAGCGGGTCGTCGAGGACGAGCACGCGGGGGCGAACGGCGATCGCCCGCGCGAGCGCGACCCGCTGCCGCTGGCCCCCGGACAGGCTCAGGCCCTCCTCCCCGATCACGGTGTCCATGCCGTCGGGAAGGTCCTCGACGAACGATGCGCTCGCCACCTCCAGGGCGCCCCGAGCGCGCTCCTCGGCCTCGGCGTCGGACAGGCCCGGCGTGCCGAGCAGGACGTTCTCGCGCACGGACGCGGAGAACAGCACCGGGTCCTCGAACGCCACGGCGACCGCGGCCCGTAGCTCCGCGCGGCCCACGTCACGCACGTCGACCCCGTCCAGGCGGACCGAACCGTCGGTCACGTCCAGCAGGCGCGGGATCAGCGAGAGCAGGGTCGACTTCCCGGTGCCCGTGAGACCGACCAGCGCGAGAGTCTCCCCCGGCTCGAGCACCAGGTCCACACCGTCGAGCACGTCGGGCGTCCCGGCCCCCTGACCGGCGTGGCGCAGGTGAACGCCAGAGAGCTCCACGCGGGTGCCGGCCGCCGGGGGTTCGGGGAGGGCCCGGGGGCGCGCGGGGTCGGTGAGCGCGGCAACGGTGTCCATCACCTCGAGGTAGCGGTCGGCCGCGGTGCGCGCGTCCATCGTCATCGCAAGGAGCTGGCCGAGCCGCTCCACAGGCGTGTTCACCACCGCGGCGGTGGCGAAGAACGCGACCAGGTCACCGACGGTCAGGTCTCCGGCCGAGGCCAGCCACACCCCGACGCCGAGCGAGAGGGCCAGCACCAGCTCGGGCAGCGCTCCCAGGGCGAACGTGATGCGGGACAGCGTCCGCGCCTTGACGATCTCGGTGCTGCGCAGCTCGTCCGCCTGCTGGGCGAAGTCCTCCAGCGCGTCGTCGCCGCGGCCGAAGGCCTTGAGCACCCGGATGCCGTGCACCGACTCCTCGACCGTGGTCGCCAGGTCCCCCGCCTGGTCGCGCGCTCGACGCGCCACCACCTTGTAGTCCTGCCGGAACCGGAAGCCGAGCCAGACCACCGGCACGGCTCCCGCCACGTACACCAGCCCGAGCTGCCAGCTGGTGGCCAGCATCAGGCCGACCCCCACGAGCGTGGTCGCGACGCTGACCACCATCATCGCCAGACCGAACACCATCCATCGCCGCACGATCGACAGGTCGGACATCGCCCGGGACAGCAGCTGACCGCCCGCCCAGCGGTCGTGGAACGCCATCGGCAGGTCCAGCAGGTGCGCGAAGAGCGCGGTGCGCATCTCGCGCTCGACCGTGGTTCCGGGCGAGGCGATCAACGCACGACGCGACCAGACGAAGAACGCCTCGAGGAGACCCAGCGCTGCGACCAGACCCGCCGCGAGCACCACGGCTCCGGAGTGACCGCCGCTGAGCAGCGGGCCGTTGACCACCACGCGCAGGACCTGTGGCACCGCGAGCGCCAGCAGGCTCGCGCCCAGACCGGCGAGTCCCCCGAGCGCGACGCGGGCCAGCGCCGGACGAGCCCACTCCCGCAGTCGCCACAGGCTGGACGAGGACACTGCGGGTGGGCGCACGGAGGTCTGCGGCGCCGTTCCGGCGCCGCCCGGATCGGAGGGCACCCGGCCAGACTACGAGCGGGCACCGACGCCCGCTCACCGCGGCCGAGGCGACCTCACTGGGCGTCGCGCCAGGCCACCCACTCGGCGAGCCGAGAGAGGTCGTAGTCCGGACCGTTGACCCCCACGGTGAACAGGGTGGCCCCGGCGGCCAGCAGGTCGTCAGCCTCGTCGGCGGGCCACCCATCGACGCCCACGGACCGCTCCACGAGGCGTGCGGTGTCCCGACCGACCGCGGCGCCGTGCTCGTCGAGGATCGCGCTCTTGCGGCGCAGCGTGGCGGCGTCGCCGAACGAGTGCCACACGTCGGCGTGCTCGGCGACGATGCGCAGCGTCTTGCGCTCCCCTCCGCCGCCGATCAGGACGGGGATGTGCCGGGTGGGGGCCGGGTTGAGCCGGTCCAGGCGCGCGGTGAGCCGGGGCATCGCCTGGGACAGGTCGTCGAGGCGGGACCCGGCCGTGCCGAACTCGTACCCGTACTCGTCGTAGTCCTTCTCGAACCAGCCCGAGCCGATCCCCAGGATCAGGCGGCCGTCGGAGATGTGGTCGACCGTGCGGGCCATGTCCGCCAGGAGCTCGGGGTTGCGGTACGTGTTGCACGTGACCAACGCGCCGATCTCGATCCGCGAGGTCTGCTCGGCCCAGGCCCCGAGCATCGTCCAGCACTCGAAGTGCTTGCCGTCGGGATCGCCGTAGAGCGGGAAGAAGTGATCCCAGTTGAAGGCGATGTCGACGCCGAGGTCCTCGGCTCGCCGCACGGCGTCGCGGATCTGGCCGTAGTCGGCGTGCTGGGGATGGATCTGGACGCCGACGCGGATCGGGAAAGACATGGGCGGGCTCCTTCGCGTTGCTCGCCCGTGATCATGTCATCACCCCACCGCACCGCACCCCGGCCCCGGAGCGCGCGCTCCGGTCTCCCGCCCGCCGGACGCGGCAGCCCTGATGGAGGGCTCACCCGCCCGTCACGAGCTGGCCGACGAAGCCGAGGAGGTTCGTCAGCAGGAACCCGACGCCGACGACCACCCCGATCACGGCGGGGATGAGTCCATTGGGGTCGCCGAGCCGACGGGCGCGCAGCCCGTAGCCGACGGCGATCCCGGCCGGCAGCCAGACGATCAGGGTCACCGTCGTGGCGGTGACCAGGAGCGCCCAGCCGGGTATGTCCGAGGCGTCCAGCCCGCCGTAGCCCAGCGCGGACATGAGCGCCTCGCCCGCGAGCATCCCGCCCAGCAGGGCGGGCAGCACGAGCGCCACACCCGTCCAGGCAGCCACCATGGCGGGGCGTGCCCTGTCTCGATCGCTTCGCGCGCTGCGGGGCGCCACACCAGTAGAACCAGGCACCGCGCCACCTCCTCACGGTCGCACGGTCCGCACCTGCACGCCCCCTCACTGCCGACGCTAGGACCACCCGCGCTGGCCGCAAGCGACCTCCGATCCATGCGGTTCCTGCGCTCGATCCCGGCGGGTCCCGGCGACTCACCCGCGGGCGACGACCTCGCCCGAGGCGTCGAGGCACCCCCGAGACGTCGGTGCTGTAGCTCGAGTGACCGTCCACGGGCAGCCAGAGCACGTAGGCGCCGAGCCCGGGGTCGGCCGGAGATGCCACCGCCTCGTCCAGACCCCACCGGCGCCCCGACGCTGCCGGGCGTGGCCCACGTCCGCAAGCACCGGCGGCCCACGCGGCGAAGGGGTTTCCGGAGCACAGCGGCGTTCGGATGGTGGACGGCCGTGCGACGCTCGGTGCTTGCGCCCGCGCACGCCGCGTGGGGCGCCGGACACAGCGGTGCTGAGCAGGCGGCGACCTGCGCGTCGCCGAAGCGGTCCGAGCGCTGGTAGCGGGGCCCCGCAACCCCTGTGCGGGCAAGGGACGCGGACGTACCCTGGGGCCATGCGCCGGCCGCGGTCGCAGGGTGACATCGAGGTCATCGAGGTCGACCTCATCGAGGAGGAGACCCCGGATGAGTTCCTCGCGCTGCTGCACGAGCTCGCGCTCGAAGCGGAGGCTCGACGCGCGAGGTGGCCCGCCGACCGCCCGATCCCGATCTACGCGCCGACGGCCGCGCACGGCGAGCGTCGGCGCTGGCACCGCCCGGCGTCGCGACGCGCGGCCGACGCACACTGACCCGACCGCGCAGGTGGGCGGCGGCCTCACCCGCCCGGAGAGGGCTCGACCCGCGTCAGTCGGCCATCGTCCGCCAGGCTCGCCGAGAGCCGCTCGCTGGTCACCCAGGTGACCGTGCTCGGGTCGTAGCCCTGCGGCGAGACCGGCAGGTAGAGCACGAGCTCGTAGTGCCCGGCAGGCAGGTCGGTGGTGTACGTGCCGTCACCGTTCGGCACGCAGAAGTCCGTGCGCGTCGCGATCGCCGACGCAGGCCGTGGCGTGCCGGGCGTCAACGGCCCGACGGTCGGCAGCTCGGCCTGGTCCGGTCCGAGCCCGACGACCGTGCCGTCCTGGATCCACGCGACGGCAGCGTCGGTCGGCGACCAGACGTCCGTGGCCGACCTCGCGCTGTCGAGCTCGGCCGGGAGGGTGTAGAGCCAGGTCCCGTCCGTGGTGCGCTCGGCGGAGACCGTTCCGGGCGAGCGGAGCGTCAGGTCGCCCGGCCTGGGGGCGAGTGCCGCCGCGTCCATCCCGCACGCCAGGCCCGACCCTTCGAGCCACGACGGGACGTGGCCCACCTGGAAGCCCGCAGGGAGCGGGGCGCCCCCCGGTGCCGAGGCGGACGGCGACGCGGACGTCGTGCTCGGACCCGTCGCGGCCGGGACGGGTGCCGGGCGGGTCAGCGCCGGCACCGCGATCGCCACGGCAGCGACCAGGCCCACGCCCAGCAGCCCGGCGCCGGCCCGGCGAGTCGTGCGCTTGCGTCGGCTGACGGCGACCACGCGGTCCGTGTCGAGACGCGAGGTGAGGTCCTCGGTCCGGGCCGCCTCGCGCAGGCGGGCGGCGACGTCGTCGGGGCCGGTCATTCTGGCGCTCCTTCGGGGTGGTCGGTCAGGATCGTGCGCAGCCGGTCCAGCGCTCGGGACGCGGTCGACTTCACGGTTCCGAGCGGGATGCCGAGCTCGGTGGCCACCTCGGCTTCGGACAGGTCGAGCAGGTGGCGAAGCACCACGACGCGGCGTTGCTTCACCGGCAGCTGGAGCAGGGCCCGCACGACGGCGTCCCGGTCCGCGACGGCCACGGCGGGATCGGACCCGACGGACCGCTCTGGACCGTCCTCGCCCGTGAGCACCTCCCGGCGGGTGCGGCGCCAGGTGTCGATCCTCAGGTTCGCGAGGATCCGACGCGCATACGCCAAGGGGTCGCCGTCGCGGGCGGACGACCACGCGCGCCAGGTCCGTTCGAACGTCGCCTGCGTGAGCTCGTCGGCGCGATGGGAGTCACCGCACAGCAGGTAGGCCATCCGGTGCAGGGGATCCTTCGCCGTCTCGACGAACGCGCGGAACTCCTCGACGGGTGTCGCGCCGGTGAGGACCTGCACCGCGTCCTCCCGCGCCGCATGTCGTCGGGGATGGTGGGCCATCGTCGTCGCACCGCTCCTCGCGTCCGCAGGTCGCTCGTCCGTCACTCTCACACGCTGCACACGCAGCAGGGCCTCCTCAGGTTCCACAGCACGGGCCGACGTCGGCGGCCGGCGTCGCCTAGGGTGATCACAGGACCCCGGGCCGCGGCTTGGCCCGGAAGCCCGACCCCTCCTTTGGGTCGCGGTCCGAGGTCGGCAGATGGACGGCCATCCCGATTCGCGCCGATCCGGAAGTCCGCCCGTGCCCACCATGCCTGTCTCTCGCTCGTCCTTCTCCCCTCTGTCCCGTTCGGCGCGTCGCAGCCGCCTGCTGCGCAGCGCGTCCGCCGCGACGGCCGCCCTCGCCCTGCTCGCCGGCTGCTCGAGTGCCACGGCATCGCAGGCCGCACCCGCCGGAACGGCCGCGCCGAGCGCGTCCCCGTCCACCTCCGACGCGGCCTCCCCGATGACCGTGGACAACTGCGGCGTCGAGGTCACCGTCGACGGCCCGCCGCAGCGCATCGTGGCGATCAAGTCCTCCGCGATCGAGATGCTGCTCGCCCTGGGCGTCGGTGACCGGATCGTCGGCACCGGGTTCCCGGACGGCCCGCTGCCGACGGACCTCGCCGCGGACGCGCCGGACCTGCACCAGCTCTCGGACAAGGTGCCGTCGGCCGAGGTCGTGCTGCAGACCCGCCCGGACCTGGTCTACGCCGGATGGGAGTCCAACCTCACCGCGCAGGGCGCGGGCGACCGCACGACCCTGGCGGGGCTGGGAGTGGCGACCTACGTCTCGCCGTCGGCCTGCAAGGAGTCCGCCTACCAGCCGCACCCGCTCACGTTCGACGGGGTGTTCGGTGAGATCACGCAGATGGGCCGGCTGCTCGGCGTGCCCCAGGCCGCCGCTGACCTGGTCGCCGAGCAGCGCGCCGAGCTCGCCTCGATCACGCCGGACAGCCGCGGGCTGACCGCGCTGTGGTACTCCTCCGGTGACGACGTGCCGTACGTCGGCGCGGGCATCGGCGCACCTCAGATGATCATGGATGCAGTCGGGCTGACCAACATCGCCGCGGGCGTCCAGGACACCTGGACGTCGTTCAGCTGGGAGCAGGTCGCCAAGGACGACCCCGACGTCATCGTCCTGGTGGACGCCTCGTGGAACACGGCCACGTCCAAGATGGCCAAGCTCGCCGCGAACCCCGCGACCGCGCGGCTGTCCGCCGTCCAGCACCACCGCTACCTCGTCGTGCCCTTCCCCGGCACCGAGGCCGGCGTGCGCAACGTCCCGGTGGCGATGGACCTGGCCAAGCAACTGGCCGACCTGTGAGGCGTGGCCTGCCCGCTTGGGCGGCCTTCACGCTGGCGGCCCTGGTCCTGCTGGCTTCCCTCGTGGTGGCGGTGACGATCGGGCCGGCCGGGATCGCACCCGCGGACGTGTGGGCGACCATCGCCCACCACGTCGGCCTGCCCGCACCCGGCACCCTCAGCCCGCTGCTGGACGGGATCGTGTGGGAGCTGCGCCTGCCCCGCGTGATCACCGCCGCCCTGGTCGGCGCGGGGCTGGCGGTGGCCGGGGCGGTCATGCAGACGCTGGTGCGCAACCCGCTGGCCGACCCGTACCTGCTGGGGCTGTCCGGCGGCGCCTCGCTGGGGGCGGTGGCTGTCCTGGTGCTGGGCATCTCTGTGCTGCTGCCGGTGGCCGCGTTCGTCGGGGCGCTGGCCGCGCTGGTCGCGGCGCTCACCCTGGCCGGACGCACGAGCACCCTCACCCCGTCACGCACGGTGCTCGCGGGCCTGGCCGTGGGGCAGCTCGCGGCGGCCGGGACCTCGTTCGTCATCTTCTGGTCCGCGACCGGGGACTCCTACCGCAGCATCCTGGCGTGGCTGATGGGGTCGCTCGCCGGCGCGGAGTGGTCCTCGGTAGCCATCGCTGGCGTCGCGGTGGGTGTGGTGGCCACCGGGCTGGCGCTCGCGTCGCGGCCGCTGGATGCGTTCGCCCTCGGGGACACCGCCGCGTCGGCACTCGGCATCCCGGTATCTCGTGCGCGCTGGGCGATGCTGGTCGCCGTGGCCCTGCTGACCGGGGCGCTGGTCGCGGTCAGCGGGGCGATCGGGTTCGTCGGGCTCACCGTGCCGCACGCGGTGCGCCTGGTGGTGGGCGGGGGGCACCGGCGGCTGCTCGCGCTGAGCACCGTGGTGGGCGCGACGTTCCTGGTGTGGGCGGACACCGCGGCGCGGGCCATGTTCGCGCCGCGCGAGCTGCCCGTGGGGATCGTCACGGCGTTCGTGGGTGCACCGGTGTTCGCGCTGCTGCTCTGGCGCCGACGTGGACGGGAGGCGTGAGGTGCACCTCGATCGGCTGAGCTGGTCCGTCGACGGTCGGGTGATCGTCGACGGCGTGGACGTCACTCCCCCGACCGGCGCGCTGACCGGGCTGCTCGGTCCCAACGGCGCCGGGAAGTCGAGCCTGCTGCGGCTGGTCGCCGGGGTGCTGCACGGAGCGGGCGCAGTGCACCTGGACGGCACCGACCTGCTCGCGCTGCGCCGCCGCGAGCGCGCCCGTGTGCTGGCCTTCGTCGAGCAGGACGGCGGGGTCCCGGAGTCGATGACCGTGGCCGAGACCGTGCTGCTGGGCCGCACCCCGCACGGCGGCCTCCTGGCCGGCATGTCCGACGACGACCGGGACCACGCCGAGTGGGCCCTGGTCACCGCGGGAGCCGAGGCGTGGCGCGACCGGATGATGACCACGCTGTCCGGCGGCGAGCGCCAGCGCGTGCACCTGGCACGCGCGCTCGCCCAGGACCCGCGCGTGCTCCTGCTGGACGAGCCCACCAACCACCTGGACGTGCGCGCCCAGCTCGACACCCTCGCCGTGGTCGCCGACCTCACGGCTGCGGGTGTCACGGTGGTGGCTGCCCTGCACGACGTCAACCTCGCCGCGGCGAGCTGCGAGCACGTGGTGCTGCTGGACCACGGCCGGGTCGTCGCGGCCGGCCCCGTCTCCGAGGTGCTGCGGCCCGAGGTGCTCGAGCCCGTCTACGGCGTGCGGTGCACCGTGCTCGAGCATCCCCGGGACGGTCGGCCGGTGCTGGTGTTCGACCGCACGCCCCGCTGAGGGTCCAGGGCGCGGCCGGGCCCAGGACGGGCAGCCCGGCGTCAGTCCTGCGAGCGCGCGATCGTCGTGTTGTTGGCCTGCGCGCGCGGACGCACCACGATGCGGTCGATGTTCACGTGCGGAGGGCGGCTCAGCGACCAGGAGATCGTGTCGGCGATGTCGTCGGCGGTCAGCGGGGTGTACCCGGCGTAGACCTGTGCGGCCCGCTCGACGTCCCCGGCGAACCGCACCGTCGCGAACTCGGTCTCCACGGCGCCGGGCGCGATGTCGATGACCCGGATCGGCTCGCCCACCAGCTCCCAGCGCAGCGTCTCGGCCAGCATGCGCTGCGCATGCTTGACGCCGGTGTACCCGGCACCGCCCGGGTATGGGGCGAGTGCCGCGGTGGACGTGATCACCACGACGTCCCCGCCGCGCTCGCGCAGCATCGGCAGCACGGCCTGGGTGATCCGCAGCGTGCCCAGCACGTTGACGTCGTACATCCGGCGCCACAGCTCCACGTCCGTCTCGGCGATGGGCTCCAGGCCCAGGGCCCCGCCGGCGTTGTTGACCACGGCGTCCACCCCGCCGGTCGCGGCGAGGTGCGCGGCGAGCTCGGCGACGTCGGCAGCGCTCGTGACGTCGCAGACCCTCACCTCGATCCCGGTCGCGGCCGCGAGCGCGGCGAGCCGCTCCTCGCGTCGTGCGACGGCCACCACGGACCACCCCTCGGCGGCCAGTCGCCGTGCGGTGGCCGCGCCGATGCCCGCCGACGCCCCGGTGACCAGGACCCGACGGCCCGACGTCTCGTCCACTGTGCTCCTCCTGTGCGGTCGACCCTCGACCGGTGCGGTCGGTGCCCAGCATGTCAGCATCGGGCGCCGCACGGCCCGGCCAGCCCGCGCATCGGGCTCGACCCCGGTGCGAGGATGACGGCATGAGACTGACCGGGGACGACGCGGCCGACCGACTGCTCACCGATGACCCGTTCGCGCTGCTGACCGGCATGCTGCTCGACCAGCAGGTGCCGATGGAGAACGCGTTCGCCGGCCCTGCGAAGATCGCGGACCGGATGGGCGGCCTGGACCCGCAGCGGATCGCCGCGGCGGATCCCGAGGAGTTCGCCCAGCTGTGCGCGACTCCCCCCGCGGTGCACCGGTTCCCGTCCTCGATGGCGGGCCGCATCCAGACCCTGGCGCGCACCGTGGTCGAGGAGTACGACGGTGACGCCTCCCGGCTGTGGACCGACGGAGACCCGGACGGCCCGGAGGTGCTGCGCCGGCTCAAGCAGCTCCCGGGGTTCGGCGCGCAGAAGGCGCAGATCTTCCTGGCGCTCCTGGGCAAGCAGCGCGGTGTGCAGCCCGACGGCTGGCGCGAGGCCGCCGGCTCCTACGGCGAGGAGGGCTCGCTGCGCTCGGTCGCCGACGTGGTGGATGCGGACTCCCTGGCGAAGGTGCGCGAGCACAAGCGCGCCGTCAAGGCGCAAGCGCGTCGGGAGCGCGGCCGGTGAAGGTCGTGCTGCTCGCCGGAGGCGTCGGCGGGGCGCGGTTCACCCGGGGCCTGCGGGACCTGGGGCGCGCCGAGGACCTCGGGCTCGATCTGACCGTGGTGGTCAACACCGGCGACGACCTGTGGCTCGACGCGCTAAGGGTGTGCCCGGACCTGGACACCGTGATGTACACCCTGGGGGGCGTGATCGGCGAGCAGGGCTGGGGGCGGGCGGACGAGTCCTCGCGGGTGACCGCCGAGCTGCACGCCTACGGCCTCGGCTGGGACTGGTTCACCCTGGGTGACCTGGACCTCGGCACCCACCTGGCCAGGACCGAGCTGCTGCGCTCCGGCCTGCCGCTGTCCGCCGTGACCGCGCGCCTGTGCGAGCGCTGGCGGCCTGGCGCCACGCTGCTGCCCATGTCCGACGACGAGGTGGAGACCTGGGTCGAGGTCGAGGCGGACGGCGACGTCACCACGATCCACTTCGAGGAGTGGTGGGTGCGCCACCGCGCCGCCCTCCCGGCCCGACGCTTCGTGCAACGCGGCGTCGCCGGCGCGCGCCCCGCGCCTGGGGTGCTCGAGGCGGTCGCCGAGGCGGACCTCGTGCTGCTGCCGCCGTCCAACCCGGTGGTGTCGATCGGGACGATCCTCGGGGTGCCCGGCATCCGCGATGCGGTGCGCGGCGCGGCCGCACCGGTGGTCGGTGTCTCGCCGATCATCGGCGGCGCGCCGGTACGCGGCATGGCGGACGCGTGCCTGACCGCGATCGGCGTGGAGACGGCCGCGCGGACCGTCGCCGAGCACTACGGCGCGCGGTCCGCCGGCGGGATGCTGGACGGCTGGCTCGTCGACGACACCGACGCGGCCGATGTGCATGCGATCCGCGAGGCCGGCATCGAGGCCCGGGCGCTCCCTCTGCTGATGTCGGACCAGGCCGCGACCGCCGCCATCGCGCGCGCCGCGCTCGACCTGGGCCGCGAGCTCGCCGCGAGCCGTACCCGGCGCTGACGCACCCGACACGTCTTCGTGCTGGGCGAGCTCCCGACAGCGCGGCCCCTCAGTCCAGCGGAGCCAGCGCCGCGAGCGCGGCCGCCGTGGCCGGACCTACGCCGAGCCGGACTGCGGCCGCGAGGTCGTCCGCCGTGTCCACGTCACGGCGCAGGCCTGGGCCGGCCTCCACGACCCAATGGCCGGCCCGCTCGTGCGCGGCGCGCGAGCCGGGGCCGAAGGCCGGCCGCACCAGGTCGGGCCGGGTCGCGGTGAGCAGCGTGGTGCCCGTGCCCTCGGCGTCGGGAACCATGGCGCGCTCGTGGTCGGACGCCGCGGCTAGGGCCGCGTCGAGCTCAGCGGCCCGCAGCGCCGGCAGGTCGCCGAGCAGCAGGGCGACGGGGCCGCCAGGCACCACCTCGACCCCGGCGGCCAAGGCCGCGACCAGTCCCCTCCCCGGGTCCGGCACCATGCGCACGCCGTCCGGCAGCGCCGTGACCATCCGCGGCTCGGACGTGACCAGCACCACGCCCGTCACGGAGGCCGCGGCCAGCACGGCGGTGAGCGTGTCCCGGGCGAAGGCGAGCGCGAGCTCGGCCCGCGCGCCGCTGGGCGCCTCAAGCCGGGACTTGGCCAGCTCGAGGTCTTTCATGGGGACCACAACGGTCCAGACCGTCACGACCCGGGCTCCCGCTCGCCGGCCGCGGCGACCCCCGCGTCGTACCCGGCACGCCACGCCTCGTCGGCGCCCTGCCGGAACAGGTCGCTCTCGCCGTGCCGCTGCAGAGCGCGGGCACCAGGGCCGTCGTCGTCGGTGACGTGCCGGGCCAGACCTCGCACCACCGCCACCGGGCGGCCGGCCGCCTTGCCACGCACCAGATCGGTGGCTGCCGCGATCTCGTCGGCGACCGCCACCACCGTGGCGGAGAGCATCTGGCCGTGGGAGTCGGGAGTGCCGCGCAGGTCCTCAGCCACGCGCAGGCCGGCCGCGCCGATGGCCAGGTCCACCACGCCGTCGCGCCACGCGCGCCCTGCGGTGTCGGTGATCACCACCGCGACCCGCACGCGCAGCCGGCCGGTCAGCGCAGCGCGCAGCCGGCGCGCCGACTCGTCCGGGTCGACCGGCAGGAGCAGGACGGTGCCAGGTGCGGTGTTGCTCGCGTCGACCCCGGCGGCGGCCATCACCAGGCCCTGCGGGTTCTCCACGATGCGCAGGACCCCTCCGGGATGCTCCCTGGTCGCGACGACGCGCACCGTCTGCTCGGTGATCGCCTGCTCGCGGTCGTCGGCCGCGACCACCCGGCCTTCGGCCTTGGACACGATCTTGCTGGTGACCACGACGACGTCGCCGTCGGCGATCACATCCTCGAGGAGCGTGCCGATCAGGGCGCCCAGGTCATCGCCCGGGCGGACCTCTCCCATGCCGGCCGGTGCCCAGGCCTCCAGGCGGGCGCCCGGTTCGACGGGGGCGGTCACGGTGACTCGGCCCGGGCAGGCGTGGCCACGACCACTCGCGTGGCCCGGATGACCGCGACGGCGCAGCACGCCACCAGCGCCACGAAGACCAGCGTCGCGAGGCGGAAGGCGGCCGCCGGGCCGGCCACACCGTGCTGCGCAGCGCCGGCCAGCGCCATGACCAGCGCGACCGCACCTGCCACGGCTGCCAGGCCGGCGAACCTGACCAGCGCGGTGGACCACGGCCGGTGCGCGACCACGGCGCTCACCGGTGGAGCTGGGGAAGCACGTCGCGGCCGAAGACCTCGAAGAACTGCGCCTGGTTGCGGCCCACGTTGTGCAGGTACACCCGGTCGAAGCCGAGGTCGACGTACTTCTGGAGGGCGGCCCGGTGCACGTCCGGGTCGGCGGAGATGACCATCCGGCCCTCGAAGTCCTCCGGCCGGACGAGCTTGGCCATCTGCTCGAAGTCGTAGGGCGAGCGAATGTCGCCCTTGGGGAACTTCATGCCGCCGTTGGGCCACTGGTCCATAGCGTTGGCCATGGCCTCCTCGTCGGTCTCGGCCCAGGACAGGTGCACCTGAAGGAGGCGAGGCATCGTTGACGGGTCCTTGCCGGCCTCCCGCGCGCCGTCGTCGAACCGGGAGAACAGGGTCCCGATCTTCTCCAGCGGTGCTCCCACGGTGATCAGACCATCCGCGTGCCGGCCGGCGCGCTTGGCGGTGACGGGCCCGGCGGTGGCGACGTAGATGTCCGGCGGGGTCTGCGGCATGGTCCACAGCCGGGTCGACTCCAGGGTGTAGTACTCGCCGGCGTGCTTGACGTCCTTGCCGGCGAGCGAGCCGCCGAACAACTTGTTGATGATCTCGATGGCCTCGAACATCCGGTTGATCCGGACCGGCACCTCGGGCCAGTAGGTGCCCAGGATGTGCTCGTTGAGCGCCTCGCCCGAGCCCAGGCCCAGCCAGTGCCGCCCGGGGTACATCGCCGCGAGGGTGGCCGAGGCCTGGGCCACCAGCGCGGGGTGCCATCGGAACGTCGGCGCGGTCACGCCAGGGCCGATGTCCCCGGCGGTGCGCTCGGCGATCGCGGTCATGACGTTCCAGACGAAGCTCGCCTGGCCCTGCGCGGGGACCCATGGCTGGAAGTGGTCCGCGGCCATGACGCCGGAGAACCCATGCTGTTCGGCGAGCACCACGTGCTCGAGGATCTCGGACGGCGAGAACTGCTCGAGCGCCGCCGCCAACCCGACCGTGAGACCTGCCACCGTGACCACCCGTCCTCGTCGCCTTCGCCCCGACCCTAGGTCACGGCGCAGACGCACCGCGCGGTCAGCGCGTCAGCCGGATCAGCTGGATCCCGGGGACCAGGTACAAGGAGGCACCGACCAGGCTCGCGATCGCTCCACCCGGTGTCCCCTGGGCCAGGTTCGACACCGCGCCGAGCAGTCCCAAGGAACCCAGGACGGTCGCGATGATGCCAACTGCACGCAGCCGACCGGGTCGACCCAGGTCCGCCCGCTTGCGCCCGGAGACGGTGAGCCACATGAGCACGATCGCGATCGTGAGGTCGACGAGCATCGCGATGACCACGACGCCACCGATCGCGGCGCCGAGGTCGCCGTACCCGTACTCGTCGGGGGCGGCACCAGCTGAGCCCAGCATCACGAGACCGGCGAGCAGTCCGAGAACCCCGACCAACAGCTGAAGACTCAGCACGACGATCATCGTCCGCGACCACGCGTGGTGGGGATACGACCGCGCCGGCTGACCCCAGAACGGCTGGGCGTACGGGCCGCCGGCGTAGGGCGCCTGGCCGTAGGCCGGCTGCGCGTACGGCTGCTGCCCATAGGGCTGCTGCCCATAGCCCGGCTGCTGCCCGTAGGGCTGCTGCCCATAACCCGACTGCTGGCCGTACGGCTGCTGGCCGTAGCCCGACTGCTGCCCGTACGGCTGCTGGCCGTAGCCCGGCTGCCCGTACGGCTGCTGACCGTAGCCCGGCTGCCCGTACGGCTGCTGACCGTAGCCCGGACCGCCTGCCGCGTACCCCGCCCCGTCGGGTTGCTCGGGGGCGACCGCGTACGGGTCGGGTGGCGGGTCGGCGGGCTGCCAGAACTGCTGGCTCATCGGGTCCCCTATCGGTGGCGCGGGCCCGCCGGCGCGACGGACCGTCCCGGTCATCGGCAGGTCGCACGTCGGCCATGAGTCGGTCACGCGGAGATCACCCGCAGCGGCGCACAGGCCCGTGGCCGTCACTCGTAGGAGATCGCCTCCAGCACGTCCAGGCGCGCCGCCCGGACCCCGGGCCAGACCGCCGCGACCACACCCACCGCGACCGCCACACCCAGGAACACCCCGAGCTGACCCCAGGGCACCACCAGCGTGGACAGGCCCTGGTCGGCGAAGACGGTCGGCAGCGTCGACGCCAGACCCGCACCGATCGCCACACCGAGCACCGTCCCGAACACGGCTGTGAGGACCGACTCGATCGTCACGACGGTGGCGAGCTGGAGCCTGCCCAGACCGACCGCTCGCAGCAGACCGATCTCCCGGGTGCGCTCGGCGATGGACAGGGCGAGGGTGTTGACGATGCCGAGGGCAGCGATCACGATCGAGAGTCCGAGCAGCGCGTACAGGATCACCAGGATCTGGTTGACCTGCTCGGCGAGCCGGTCCGCGAACTGCTCCTTGTCCAGCACGGAGACCACGACGTACGGCTTGGCGGCCGCCGTCAGCTCCGCTCGTACCTGCTCGCCGTCGGCGCCCGCCGCCACCTCGACGAACACCGTGTTGATCGAGCCCTGAGCGGGCGGGACCACGGCGTCGAACAGCGACTGGGGCGCGATCACCGTGCCCTGCAGAGAGCGCGAGTCGATGATCGCGCCTATCCGGACCTCGCGGCTCCCCGCCCCTCCGGTCACCTCGACCGTGTCCCCGACCGCCCATCCCTGCGCAGCAGCCATGGAGCGCAGCACGACGATCTCGCCGGAGGCCAGGGCCGCGGTGTCCCCCGAGTCCACCGGGACGTCCAACGAGTGGTCGAAGACCCCCGGGTCGACGCCTGTCACGAAGGTGTCGCGTCCACCGACGGTCGCCGGACCCACGTGCAGCGTGTCGACGTGCCCGACGCCGGGCAGCCCGGAGACCTCGGAAGCCAGGTCGGCGGGCACGTCGCGGGTCGCGGACTGGAGCAGGAAGTCAGCGGTGGCCTCGCTGTCGACGATCGTGCGCGTCGACGCCTGGGTCGAGGCCGCCAGGACGGAGGCGGCGCCCACCAGGGCCATGCCGATCATCAGGGCGCTGGCCGTGCTCGCCGTGCGCCTCGGGTTGCGGGTCACGTTGCCGCGCGCAAGGCCGCCGAGCGGGCGCAGGGCAGCCGCCGCGGGGGCGGCCAGCAGCCGCAGGCCTCCCGGCACGGCGCTGGGAGCGAGCATCAGCGTCCCGAGCAGCAGGCAGGCGGCACCCAGCCCGAGCACGGGACCCGGGCTGCTCAGATCGCCGACCGACGCGGCCAGCACCGCGCCGACCCCGGCCAGGGCGAGCACGCCACCGGCCACCGCGCGCAGCACCGAGGCGCGGTCGTGGGTCGCGACGTCGTCCCGCATCGCCTCGACGGGAGGGGTGAGAGCGGCGCGGCGGGCCGGCACGAGGGCGGCCAGCACGCTCAGCGTCACACCGACCACGAGGGCGATCACGACGGTGAACCCGTCCAGCGGGATCTCGCCGGACAGCTCCATGCCCATCCGGTCCAGGACGACACGCAGCCCGGCCACCAGCGCGACTCCGGCTCCGATGCCCAGCCCCGAGCCCAGCAGCCCGACGACGGCGGCCTGGACGAGGATCGAGCCGAACACCTGGGTCGGCGACGCCCCGATCGCGCGGAGCATGGCGAACTCACGCTGCCGCTGGCGCACGATCATCTGGAACGTGTTGGCGATGAGGAAACCGCCGACGAACAGCGAGATCCCCGCGAACACCAGCAGGAACGTGGACACGAAACCCAGCGCGGAGGCGATCTGGTCCTTGGTCTCGGTGCGCACCGTGTCCCCGGTGACCACCTGGACGCCCGACGCGCCCGACAGCTCCTGGCGGACACGGTCGGCGAGGGTCGATTCAGAGATCCCGGCGTCGGCGTAGACGGCGATCGAGGAGGTGGTGCCGTCGGGCGCGTACGCCTGCCGCGCGGTCTTCGGATCCAGGAACACGATGGTCGCCCCGGCGATCGGTGCGCCGAACCGTACCTCCCCCACGACCGTGGCCTGCTGGACCGTGCCGCCCAGCACGACGCTCGTCGTGTCCCCGACGCTCAGGCCGGACGCCGCCATCGTGCTGGACTCCAGGGCGATCTCGCCCGGGCCGCGCGGCGCTCGGCCGGCGGCCACGCTGAGGCTGGGATCACCCGGCTCGAGCGCCATCGCGAAGCTCGGCGCCCCGTTGCCGCTGGACGTGGCGGTCCCGTCGGCGCCCACCAGGACGATCGGTCCGGAGATGTCGGGCACCACGTCGGTCACGCCTGCCACGGTCGCGATCCGGTCGGTCAGCGACAGCGGGATCGGGCTGCGGGTGGTCCCCGAGACCGGGCCCTGGTCGCCACCCGGTCCGCCACCGCCGGCCACCTCCGGGCCACGCACGTACACGTCACCGACGGTGCCGGCGTCGACGATCCGGTCGAAGGTCGCCGACATCATCGTGCGCAGCGCGAACGTCCCGGCCACGAAGGCGACGCCGAGCAGCACGGCGACCACGGACATGAGGAACCGCCCGAGGTGCGCACGGATCCCCCGCAGCCCGACGCGGGTCATCGTTCGACCGTGTCGGCCGGGGCGGCCACCGCAGCGGCGTCGAGCGCAGCGTGCCGGCCCCCCTCGAGCGCCGGCTCGTGGTGCGGCGAGGGGGCCGTGCCGGCCGGTGCGACGTGCCCGTGCTCCCGCTCGTCGTGACCGGCGTCGCCGTACAGCCGCAGCGCGTCGAGCACGGTCTCCCGTGTCGGGTCCTGCACCTCTCCGACCAGGCGGCCGTCTGCCAGGAAGAGCACCCGGTGCGCGTAGGAGGCCGCCGTCGGGTCGTGCGTGACCATGACCACCGACTGCCCGAGCTCGTCGACGGAGCGCCGCAGGAAGCTGAGCACCTCGGCCGCCGAGCGCGAGTCGAGGTTCCCGGTGGGCTCGTCGGCGAAGATCACCGACGGCCGCGAGACGAGCGCGCGGGCGCACGCCACCCGCTGCTGCTGCCCGCCGGACAGCTCGCTGGGCCGGTGGTCCAGGCGGTCCCGCAGCCCCACGGCGTCGACCACCGCGTCGAACCACTCCCGGTCCAGCGGCGCGCGCGCGATGTCCAACGGCAGGGTGATGTTCTCCTCCGCCGTCAGCGTGGGGATGAGGTTGAACGCCTGGAAGACGAAGCCGATCCGGGTCCGGCGCAGGCTGGTGAGCTTGCGCTGGTTCATCCGGCCGATGTCCAGCCCGTCGACGACGATGCTGCCCGCGGTGGCGGTGTCCAACCCGGCCATGCAGTGCATGAGCGTCGACTTGCCGGAGCCGCTGGGCCCCATGATCGCGGTGAGCTCGCCGCGAGCGAGGTCCACGTCCACGCCGTCGAGCGCGCGCACGGCAGCCTCGCCCTTGCCGTAGATCTTGACGAGACCCCGCGCGGAGGCGATCTGCGCCTTGTCGGTGGGGTCCTGTGCGAGTGCCCGCATGTGCTCTCCTGATCGTCCCGGCGTGTCCTGGGGACGATCCTGCAGCAACCAGCGCCGGCGGGTCATCAGGGACAACCCTGGGCCGGCCCTGATCATTGCGCGCGCGGACCCCTGCTCCTGGTGCGCCGCTCGGGAGCTCGCGCCGGGCTCCCGAGCCTGCGCACGCGGCCGTGGTCATCCGCCGGTTCGAGCGGACAGCGGCCCTGGCGCACCGTGCGCCAGGGCCGCTGTCACGTCGGTCCGCCGCCTGCGGCCGAGGCCCGTCAGCCTCCGGAGGCGATCTCTCCCGTGTGCCCGTTGCACGCGTCACCAGGAGCCGGGACGACGTCCTTGAGGCCTGCCTTGACGAACATGCCGTAGCTCTGGACGGTGGGGAAGGCCGGCTGCTTCTCCGGGAAGCCGCCACCGGCCGGGTGGTAGGCGTTGAGCCCGGAGAACGCGCAGATCGACTGCATCACGTAGCCGGCGACGGGGGTCCAGCCACCGGTGCCGAACCCGTCCTGCGGGGGGCCGCTGATCTCGCCTGCATTCGCAGCACCAGCTCCCGCGATCGTCAGGAGCGGGGCGCAGACAGCCACCGCGACGATCCGTCTGATACGCATGGACAACTCCGTTCCGAGCCGCCCGGGCACGCACCGGGTGGAGCGCTTCGCCGGTGAAGGCTCTCCTTAGGGTGACCTAAGCATGCACCCGAGGGCGACCCCTGTCGATAGTCCGAAGCGAGGCGTCAAGGGACCAAGGTCCGGGCCGGACATGCCTCAGTTCCGGCGTGACCACCGAGGGACGTGACCGGCTCGGCACGCACGCGTGCCCGAACTGCACGACCCGTGCGCGTCCACCCCGCGATCTCTGGGAGAATCACCGGCCATGAGCGACGACCAGCCGATCCGCCCTGTCCCGTCGACCCCGTCGGCGTCGCGCGTACCGGACAAGGTCAGCCTGGACGGTCTCGAGGACAAGTGGGACGGCGTCTGGCGCGAGCAGGGCACCTACGCCTTCGACCGCAGCAAGACGCGCGAGGAGATCTACTCGATCGACACGCCGCCGCCCACCGTGTCCGGCTCGCTGCACGTGGGCCACGTGTTCAGCTACACCCACACCGACGTGGTCGCCCGCTACCAGCGGATGCGCGGCCGCGAGGTCTTCTACCCGATGGGCTGGGACGACAACGGCCTGCCCACCGAGCGCCGCGTCCAGAACTACTACGGAGTGCGCTGCGACCCGTCGCTGCCCTACGACGAGGTCTTCACGCCCCCGCACGAGGGCGGCGAGGGCAAGAGCATCAAGGCGGCGGACCAGACCGCGATCTCGCGTCGCAACTTCGTCGAGCTGTGCGAACGTCTCACGGTCGAGGACGAGCAGCAGTTCGAGGCGCTGTGGCGGCACCTGGGTCTCTCGGTGGACTGGTCGCACCACTACCAGACCATCGACGAGCGCTCCCGGGCCGTCGCGCAGCGCGCGTTCCTGCGCAACCTGGCCCGCGGCGAGGCGTACCAGGCCGAGGCGCCGGGGCTGTGGGACGTCACCTTCCAGACCGCGGTGGCCCAGGCCGAGCTCGAGGCGCGCGAGTACCCGGGCCACTTCCATCGCGTCGCGTTCCACAAGGTCGAGGACGACACGCCGGTCCACATCGAGACCACGCGGCCCGAGCTCATCCCCGCCGTGGTCGCGCTCATCGCGCACCCGGACGACGAGCGGTACCAGCCGCTGTTCGGCACCCGCGTCCGCGACCCGCTGTTCGGCATCGAGATCCCGGTCCTCGCCCACCCCGCCGCCGAGCCCGACAAGGGCGCCGGCATCGCGATGTGCTGCACCTTCGGCGACCTCACCGACGTCCAGTGGTGGCGCGAGCTCCAGCTGCCCACCCACCCCGTCATCACCCGCGACGGACGCCTGCTGCGCGAGGTCCCGTCCTGGATCGAGACCGCGGCCGGTCGGCGCCGCTGGGCCGACCTCGCCGGCAAGACCGCCTTCTCCGCACGCACGGCCGTCGTCGACCTGCTGCGCGAGACCGGGGACCTGGACGGCGAACCCACCCCGACCCAGCGCATGGCGAACTTCTTCGAGAAGGGCGACAAGCCCCTGGAGATCGTCACCTCGCGCCAGTGGTACATCCGCAACGGGGGCCGCAACGAGGGCGCCGGCCAGGGCCTGCGCGAGCAGCTGCTCGCGCGCGGTCGGGAGCTGGAGTTCCACCCGGACTTCATGCGCGTGCGCTACGAGAACTGGGTGGGCGGTCTCAACGGCGACTGGCTGATCTCGCGCCAGCGCTTCTTCGGCGTCGCGATCCCGCTGTGGTACCCCGTGGACGCCGACGGCGCGCCTGACCACGAGCACCCGATCGTGCCCGCGGAGCACACCCTCCCGGTCGACCCGAGCAGCGACGTCCCGCCCGGCTACGGGGCGGACCAGCGTGGCGTCCCGGGCGGTTTCGTCGGCGAGGCCGACGTCATGGACACCTGGGCCACCAGCTCGCTGACCCCACAGATCGCCGGTGGCTGGGGCTGGGACGAGGACCTGTACTCCCGGGTGTTCCCCATGGACGTGCGCCCGCAGGGCCAGGACATCATCCGGACCTGGCTGTTCTCCACGGTGGTGCGTTCGCACCTGGAGTTCGGCTCGCTGCCGTGGAAGCACGCCGCCATCAGCGGCTGGATCCTCGACCCCGACCGCAAGAAGATGTCCAAGTCCAAGGGCAACGTCGTCACGCCGATGGGCCTGCTGGAGAAGCACGGCTCGGACGCCGTCCGGTACTGGGCGGCCAGTGCACGCCTGGGTACCGACGCCGCCTTCGACGAGGGCCAGATGAAGATCGGGCGCCGACTGGCGATCAAGGTCCTCAACGCCAGCAAGTTCGCCCTCGGCTTCGGCGAGGTCGCCGACGACGCGCGGGTGACCGAACCGCTGGACCGCGCCATGCTCGCCGGGCTTGCCGCCGTGGTCGACACCGCGACCGAGGCCCTGGAGGCCTACGACCACACGCGCGCGCTGGAGACCACGGAGACGTTCTTCTGGACGTTCTGCGACGACTACCTCGAGCTGGTCAAGGACCGTGCCTACGGGGCTGACGGCGTGCCGCCCGAGGCGACCGCGTCCGCACGCCTGGCGCTCGCCACCGCGCTGGACACCCTGCTGCGGCTGCTGGCTCCGATCATCCCGTTCGCCACCGAGGAGGTCTGGTCCTGGTGGCGTGCGGGGTCGGTGCACCGCGCGCCGTGGCCCACATCGGCCCCGCTGCGCGCGATCGCGGGCGACGCCGACCCGGCCACGCTCGAGGCCGCGGGTCGCGCGCTGGCTGCGCTGCGCAAGGTCAAGAGTGAGGCG
This sequence comes from Actinotalea lenta, assembly GCF_030586465.1. GTDB lineage: Bacteria > Actinomycetota > Actinomycetes > Actinomycetales > Cellulomonadaceae > Actinotalea > Actinotalea lenta. The sequence continues at coordinate 1,835,041 of NZ_JAUQYP010000001.1, read as the reverse complement.
AAGGTCTCGATGCGCACCCCGATCATCGCGGGCGAGCTGGCGGTGCCGAACGCCGACGCGGCCCTGGTCGAGACCGCATGGCGCGACGTCCTCGCCGCCGGTCGAGCCCGGGTCACGCTGGTCCCGGACGACGTCGAGGTCCCGCTCGTGCGCGAGGGGACCCTCGGGGACGCGTAGCCCTGGGACCTTGGTCCGGGGCGCCGAGATCCTGTATATCTATCGTCGATCCTGCATACTCTTCCACCGCCATTCCGAGAGGACCCCCATGGCTCGGCTCCGCATCGCCGCCCTCGGCGCGATCTCCGTCCTCACCCTCGCCGCCTGCAGCTCGACCGCTGGGAGCAGCAGCTCCGACGGCGCGTCCGAGGTGCCGCTCGTCACTCCCGGCACGCTGACCGTGTGCACCAACCCGCCCTACGAGCCCTTCGAGTACCAGGAGGGCGACAAGCTGGTGGGGCTCGACATCGACGTCGTCCAGCAGGTCGCGGACGACCTCGGCGTGACCCTCACCACCGTCGAGACCGGCTTCGACGGCATCCAGTCCGGGGCCGCGCTCAACGCGGGGACCTGCGATCTCGTCGCGTCGGCGATCACGATCACCGACGAGCGCAAGGGCAAGCTCGACTTCTCCGACCCGTACTTCGACGCCAACCAGGGCCTCCTGGTGCCCACTGGCTCCGGCCTCGACTCGCTCGAGTCGCTCGCCGGCAAGAAGGTCGGCGTGCAGCAGGCCACGACCGGCGCAGACTTCGCCAAGAAGAACAACCTCGACACCCTCGAGTACGAGGACCTCGGCCTGCAGATCCAGGGCCTGAAGAACGGTGACGTCGACGCCGTGATCAACGACATCGCGGTCCTCGGCCCGTACGCGACGGACGGCTACGAGGTCGGCACCGAGTTCGTCACGGGCGAGCAGTACGGTCTTGGCGTCAAGAAGGGGAACACCGCACTGCTCGACAAGGTGAACGCCACCCTCACGCGCATCAAGTCCGACGGCACCTACGACTCGATCTACACCACGTACATCGGGACCGCACCGAGCAAGGGCTGAGCGATGACGAGCCCGAGCGTGACGATGCCCCCAGGGCGTGCGCGGATGAGCCCGCGCAAGCGCGCCCGGTACTCCCGGGTCGTGCAGTACGGCGTCCTGGTGGTGATCGTCGTCGCCGTGGTCATGGGCACCGACTGGTCGAACATGCGCGAGCAGGTGTTCAACCTCGAGGCCGTCCAGAAGATGGCGTCCGACGTGCCGTACGCGTTCGTCAACACGGTGAAGTACACCGCGTCGGCGTTCGCGGTGGCACTCGCGCTCGGGCTCGTCCTCGCCCTCATGAAGCTGTCGTCGGTCCGGCTCTACCGGATCGTGGCCACGGGCTACGTCGAGTTCTTCCGTGGCGTCCCTGCCCTGCTCGTGGTGCTCGCCTTTGCCTACATCGTCCCCGTGGCGTTCCAGGTGAGGTTCTCCTCGGTGACCGTGACGATCGCCCTCGCACTCGGCATGGTCTCCGCGGCGTACCTCGCCGAGACCCTGCGCGCCGGGCTCCAGGCCGTGCCCAAGGGCCAGGTCGAGGCCGCCCGATCGCTGGGCATGACGTCCGGCCAGACGATGCGCTCCGTGGTCATCCCGCAGGCGTTCCGCATGGTGCTCCCCCCGGTCACCAACGAGATCGTGCTGCTGACCAAGGACACGTCACTGATCTACGTCATGGGCCTGGCGGTGCCCGACTACGACCTCACCAGACTCGCCCGATACACGCTGAACAACGTCGCTGTGGGCGGCCTGACCGCGTTCGTCGTGGTGGGCATCGCCTACCTGATGATCACGATCCCGCTCAGCGCCCTGACCCGGTGGCTGGAGCGCAAGACCGGAAGCAAGGGGCACGTGTGAGCGCCGTCGTCGAGATCTCCGGCCTGCGCAAGTCCTTCGGCGAGCGCGAGGTGCTCAAGGGCATCGACCTGGCCGTGGCCCAGGGCGAGGTCGTGTGCGTGATCGGGCCGTCCGGATCGGGCAAGTCCACGCTCCTGCGCTGCGTGAACCTGCTCGAGCAGCCCACCGGAGGCGCCGTGAGCGTGCTCGGCGTCGAGGTGACGGACCCGGATGTGGACATCGACCGGGTGCGCACGCATGTCGGCATGGTGTTCCAGCAGTTCAACCTCTTCCCGCACCGCACAGTGCTGGAGAACTGCACCATGGCGCAGCGCAAGGTCCTGCGGCGCGGAGCGTCCGAGGCCGAGGAGGTCGCGCGCCGCAACCTCGAGCAGGTCGGGCTCGCTGACCGCGCCGACTCCCACCCGGCGCAGCTCTCCGGTGGCCAGCAGCAGCGCGTCGCGATCGCCAGGGCCCTGAGCATGGACCCCGCGCTCATGCTCTTCGACGAGCCGACGTCCGCGTTGGATCCGGAGCTCGTCGGCGACGTGCTCTCCGTGATGCGCGATCTGGCCGAGGCCGGGATGACGATGATCGTCGTCACGCACGAGATGGCCTTCGCGCGTGAGGTCGCCGACCGCGTCGTGTTCATGGACGACGGGCAGATCGTCGAACAGGGTTCGCCGGACCACGTGATCGGCAACCCCGGCGAGGAGCGCACCCGGACGTTCCTGGCCCGCGTGCTCGACCCGACCCACCACCACGACGCCTGACGGGCCGCTAGGGTCTGAGCCACCGCCTGCCCCCTGGAGCCCCCCGTGCGCACCGCGACGTCGCCCAGCCTGATCGACCCGGCCCTGCCGTCCATCCCCGGCCTGCTCGCGGCGCGCCTGGAGCGCGCCCCGGCCAGCACCTTCTGCGAACGCAAGGCCGAGCTCGGCGGCACGTGGAGTGCCATGACCGTCCGGGCGTTCGTCGACCAGGTCAACGCCGTGGCGCGCGGGCTCGTGGCCCGCGGAGTCGAGCCGGGCGACCGGGTCAGCATCATGGCCCGGACGCGGTATGAGTGGACCCTGCTGGACTTCGCCATCTGGGCCGCCGGCGCGATCCCGGTCCCGGTCTACGAGACGTCGTCGAGGGACCAGATCGCCTGGATCCTCGGGGATGCCGGCGTGCGGCTCGCGCTCGTCGAGACGCCCGCGCACGCCGAGGTCACGCGTGCTGCGACGGCCGAGGTGCCGGTGCTCGTGATCGACGACGGCGCGGTGGAGGCCCTGGTCGCCGAAGGCCTGCACGTGCCCGAGGCCGAGATCGAGCGCCGGAGCGGCCTGGCCGGCAGCGACGACCTGGCGACCATCATCTACACCTCGGGCACCACCGGTCGGCCCAAGGGCGTCGAGCTCACGCACGGCAACTTCACGTCCCTGTCGCTCGAGGGCGCCACCGGCCTGCCCGAGGTCGTTGCCCACCCCGGTGCCAGGACCCTGCTCTTCATGCCGTTGGCGCACGTGTTCGCGCGCTACATCCAGGTGATGTGCGTCGCGTCGGGCTCCGTGCTGGGGCACACGCCGGACACCAAGAACCTCCTGTCGGACCTCGCGACGTTCCGACCGACGTTCCTCCTCGCTGTGCCGCGGGTGTTCGAGAAGGTCTACAACTCGGCCGAGCAGACGGCGTCCGCGAGCACCCTGAAGCTGAGCATCTTCCGCTGGTCCGCCAAGGTCGCGATCACCTACTCGCGCTCCATGGACACCCGACCCAGCCTGCGCCAGAAGCTCTGGCTGAAGGTGGCCGATGCCCTGGTGCTGCACCGGCTGCGGGCGGCCCTCGGTGGCCAGGCCCGCTGGGCCATCTCCGGCGGAGCTCCGCTCGGCGACCGGCTGGGCCACTTCTACCGAGGCCTGGGTCTGCACGTGCTCGAGGGCTACGGCCTGACCGAGACCACAGCGCCGACAGCCGTCAACATGCCCGCGAAGTCCAAGATCGGGACTGTGGGGCCACCGTTCCCCGGCGCAAGCATCCGGATCGCCGACGACGGCGAGATCGAGGTCTCCGGCGCGCACGTGTTCCGCGGGTACCACAACAACCCCGAGGCGACCGCCGTGGCGCTCGTCGACGGGTGGTTCCACACGGGCGACCTCGGGTCGCTCGACGAGGACGGCTACCTGACGATCACCGGCCGCAAGAAGGAGATCATCGTCACTGCCGGGGGCAAGAACGTCGCCCCGGCCGTGCTCGAGGACCGGTTGCGAGGCCACCCGCTCGTGAGCCAGGTCGTCGTGGTCGGGGACGGCAAGCCGTTCATCGCCGCGCTGGTCACGCTGGACGCGGAGATGCTGCCGGGCTGGCTCGCCGGCCACGACCTGCCGGACATGACCGTGGCCGAGGCCGCCCGGTCCAACGCCGTGCTGGCGGCACTGGACCGGGCCGTGACGCGGGCCAACCAGGCGGTCTCCCGCGCCGAGTCGATCCGCAAGATCAAGGTCCTCGACGTGGACTTCACCGAGACCAACGGCTATCTCACGCCGTCGACCAAGGTCAAGCGGGCCCGCGTCCTCACCGACTTCGCCGCGGAGATCGAGAGCCTCTACACCTGAGGCTCAGCGGCTCTTGCGGTGCCGGTCCGCCGTGTAGGCGGGTGCCGTCTCGTGCGGCGTGGCCGGGTCGGTCCAGCGCAGCACCGCGCCCACACCGTCCACCAGTGAGATGCTGCCCTCGACCGCGAACGTCACGCCGGCGTCCTGCCCGACCGCGCAACGCAGCAGTGCGATGTCGGCACGCAGTCGCCGCGGGTCCTGGCCCAACGCCTCGATCTCGCTGCGTCGTGTGCCAAGCGCCAGCGCGTCCTGACCGACCCACAGCTCCCGCTCGCCGAGCGGCGGCGGGTTCCCGGCCGCGTCCTCCACGATGACCAGCTCGGCCACCTGACCGCGCCGCAGCACGTCCACCACGTCGTCCAAGGCGGTGACGCCGGCGCCGCGGCCCAGCGCCTCCCGCAACCGGTCGACCACGGCCTCCCGGCGCCGCGCACGGTAAGCCTCCATCGCCTCGTGCAGACGCGCCGCGAACACGTCCTCCTTCACGCCGTCGGCCCGTGAACCGCCCGGCACCTCGACGAGCACCTCGGCCACAGCCTTGCCGACCTCGTCGCGCAGCATCGCGACCGCACGGACGTCGCCGGTCACGAGCACGACCTCGGGGTGCGCGAGGCCGACCAGACGGTCCAGCTCTGCCGCGACCGCGCCGACGTTGCGCTCCCAGGAGTCCTCCGCCCGGGTCTGGATACGCCGGTGCGACCAGCCGCCCGCGCGAGCCTTGTGCAGCACGTCGTGGCCGCCGACCACCTCCTCGTCGGGCAGGTCGACGCCGGACCACGTCAGGTCGGCACCGGTACGGTCGATCTCCACCAGCAGGTAGCGCACGGCCTCGTCGATCGCCTGAGCGGCAGGCATGAGGGACGGGACGCCGTCGTGGAACGCCTCCTCGTGGACCGGGGCGTCGGCGAGCACCCGGTCGAACAGGATCTCGGTGCCCGACGCCACCACGAACCTGCCGTGCGGCCCGGGCACGTGCGTGGGACGCAGCAACACGTCGGCGATCGTGTCGACGGTCTCCGCCGGTGCCTTCTGGTGGTCAAGGGCGCGCTTGAGCGCGCTCCATCGGTTCCGGATCTCGCGATCTCCGGCCTCGTCGGCCCTGGTGACATCCATGCAGACCGTGGTCAGCGGTCCGTCGTGGTCCAGCAGAGGCCTGAGCGAGTCGAGCTTCATCGCGCACCTTCCGTCGGGGTCTCCACACTCTCCGACCTGGCCGCGGCTCGCCAGTCAGGCGGACTTCTCCCTCGGAGTCCGCTTCGTCTCCCGCGGCACGATGGTCGGGTTGACGTTGTCCAGCACCGCGTCCCCCGTGATGACAACCCGGGCGACGTCGTCGCGGCTGGGCACGTCGAACATCACCTGCTGCAGCACTTCCTCCAGGATCGCCCGCAGCCCGCGCGCACCGGTACCGCGCAGCAACGCCTGGTCTGCGATCGCCTCGATGGCATCCTCGGTGAACTCGAGCTCGACACCGTCGATCTCGAACATCCGCTGGTACTGCTTGACCAGCGCGTTGCGCGGCTCGGTGAGGATCCTCACCAGCGCTGCGCGGTCCAGCGGCGAGACGGTGGTGATGACGGGGAGCCGGCCGATGAACTCCGGGATGAGCCCGAACTTCAGGAGGTCCTCCGGCATCACCTCGCCGTAGACGTCGGCGTCGTCCGCGCTGTGCAGCGGCGCGCCGAAACCGATGCCCTTGCGCCCGGCGCGCGACGAGATGATCTCGTCCAGCCCTGCGAAGGCACCGGCCACGATGAACAGCACGTTCGTCGTGTCGATCTGGATGAACTCCTGGTGCGGGTGCTTCCGGCCCCCCTGCGGTGGCACGGAGGCGGTCGTGCCCTCCAGGATCTTCAGCAGCGCCTGCTGCACGCCCTCGCCCGACACGTCGCGCGTGATCGACGGGTTCTCGCTCTTGCGCGCGATCTTGTCGACCTCGTCGATGTAGATGATCCCGGTCTCGGCCTTCTTGACGTCGTAGTCGGCCGCCTGGATCAGCTTGAGCAGGATGTTCTCGACGTCCTCGCCCACATAGCCGGCCTCCGTCAGCGCCGTCGCGTCGGCGATGGCGAACGGGACGTTGAGCATCCGCGCCAGCGTCTGGGCCAGGTACGTCTTCCCGCAGCCCGTCGGGCCGATGAGCAGGATGTTGCTCTTGGCCAGCTCGACGTCGACGTCCTTGGCCTCACCGGCCTGGACGCGCTTGTAGTGGTTGTAGACGGCGACGGCCAACGACCGCTTGGCGGTGTCCTGGCCCACGATGTACTGCTCGAGGAAGTCGTAGATCTCGCGAGGCTTGGGCAGCTCGACCATACCGACCTCGGTCGCCTCGGCGAGCTCCTCCTCGATGATCTCGTTGCACAGGTCGATGCACTCGTCGCAGATGTAGACCCCAGGGCCGGCGATGAGCTTCTTGACCTGCTTCTGGCTCTTCCCGCAGAACGAGCACTTCAGCAGGTCGGCACCGTCACCGATTCGTGCCACGGAGCCCTCCTCCCATTCGTGGGCGCAGCAACCACCACCATTGCACACCACCGCGGCCCGGCTGTCAGCCGGGAACCGGGCGTGTCTGCTCCGTTCGTGCGACCCAGGTCGAGTCGAGCGGCGGACACGCCCGGTTGCGGTGGGTCAGACGACCTGGGCCTTGCGGCTCTCGAGCACCTGGTCGACGATCCCGTACTCCATCGACTGCTGCGCGGACAGGATCTTGTCGCGCTCGATGTCGTTGCGAACCTTCTCCACCTCGTTGCCGGTGTGCCTGGCGAGCACCTCCTCGAGCCACTCGCGCATCCGGATGAGCTCGTTGGCGTGGATCTCGATGTCCGACGCCTGCGCGTAGCCCCCACCCTCGAGGGCGGGCTGGTGGATGAGCACCCGGGCGTTGGGCAGCGCGAGGCGCTTGCCCTTGGTGCCGGCCGCGAGCAGGACGGCCGCGGCAGACGCCGCCTGCCCCAGGCACACGGTGGCGATCTGCGGCTTGATGTACTGCATCGTGTCGTAGATCGCGGTCATCGCCGTGAACGAGCCGCCGGGTGAGTTGATGTAGACCGTGATGTCGCGGTCCGGGTCCTGCGACTCGAGCACCAGGAGCTGAGCCATGATGTCGTCGGCCGACGCGTCGTCGACCTGGACGCCCAGGAAGATGATCCGGTCCTCGAAGAGCTTGGTGTACGGGTCCTGGCGCTTGAAGCCGTAGGCCGTGCGCTCCTCGAACTGAGGAAGCACGTACCGCGAGGACGGCGCGCCGTAGGGCAGTCCGCGGCCACCGGCGAGCGAGGCCGCGCGGGCCAGGTAGTCGTGCTCGATGCTCACATTCACTCCTCAGCGGGTGGTGCCACCGCCGCCGGACACGGAGCCGGCGTGCGTGACGACGTGGTCGATGAAGCCGTACTCGAGCGCCTCGTCGGCGGTGAACCAACGGTCGCGGTCCGCGTCGGAGTTGATCTGCTCGATCGACTTTCCGGTCTGCTCGGCGGTCAGCTCGGCGAGCACCTTCTTCATGTGCAGGATCAGCTGGGCGTTGATCCGCACGTCCGTGGCGGTGCCGCCGATGCCGCCGGAGGGCTGGTGCATCATCACCCGCGCGTGCGGGGTGGCGTAGCGCTTGCCCTTCGCACCGGAGGACAGCAGGAACTGGCCCATCGACGCGGCCATGCCCATCGCGATGGTCGCCACGTCGGGCTGGATGTACTGCATGGTGTCGTAGATCGCCATGCCAGCGGTGATGGAGCCGCCCGGGGAGTTGATGTACAGCCAGATGTCCTTGTCCGGGTCCTCGGCGGCGAGCAGCATCATCTGGGCGCAGATGGCGTTCGCGTTGTCGTCGCGCACCTCGGAGCCGAGCCAGATGATCCGCTCGCGCAGCAGTCGGTTGAAGATGTGGTCGGACAGCCCGAGCTGGGGGCCCTCACCCCTCGCGCTCGGGGCGGTGGAGATGTCGTTCACGGCGCTCCTCGTCTCGATGTTCTTGGACCCTAACGCGGTGCCCAGGGCCGCCACGTCCGCTCCGGGGAGGTTTTCGCTGTCGGCGCACCCGGCGGGTCCGCCGGCCGTTCGTCCGCACCCCGCGCCCGACGCACGAGACCGCCGGTCCGCGCGTGTGGCGCGGGCCGGCGGTCTCGAGGTGCGCTCAGGAGGCGGGCGTCGCCTCGGCCTCGTCCTGCTCGTCGGCCTGCGACGCCTCGCCGGCCTCCGGCTCCTCGCCCTGGGCCTCCTCGTCGGTGCCGATGTACGGCGTCAGGTCCACCGCCGAACCCGTGGAGTCGACCACCGAGACCTGGCGCAGCGCCACGGCGACGGACTTGGAACGGCCGACCTCACCGATCATCGCCGGGATCTGACCCTGCTGGTCGAGGGTCTGGATGAACTCGTTGGGGTCCATGCCGTACTGCTGGGCGGCGTTGATCAGGTAGTCCACGAGCTCCTGCTGGGAGACCTTGATCTCGAGCTGCTCGGCGAGCACGTCGAGCAGGATCTGCTGGGTGAGGTTCTCGGTCGCGTCCTTCTCGACCTCGGCACGGTGCTCGTCGTCCTCGAGGCGACCCTCGGACTCCAGGTGCCGGTGCACCTCGGCCTGCACGACGCCGGAGGGGATCGGGATCTCGACCTGCTCACGCAGGGCCGTCAGCAGCGCGTCCCGCGCCTGCACCGCCTGGTTCGACGCCTTGGTCCCGGCGACCTGCACCCGCAGGTCGGCCCGGAGCTCCTCGAGCGTGTCGAACTCCGAGGCCAGCTGAGCGAAGTCGTCGTCCGGCTCGGGCAGGTCCCGCACCTTCACCGAGGTCGCCGTCACCGTCACGGTCGCGGTCTCGCCGGCGTGCTCACCGCCGGCCAGCGCGGTCTCGAACGTGGTGGTCTCCCCCGCCGAGAGGCCGACGAGCGCCTCGTCCAGGCCCTCGAGCATGTTGCCGGCGCCGATCTGGTAGGAGATCCCGCTGACCGCGTCGACCTCCTCCTCGCCCACGTGCGCAGCCAGGTCGAGCACCACGAAGTCGCCGTCGGCCGCGGGCCGGTCGACCCCGACGAGCGTGCCGAAGCGCTCGCGCAGGGAGTCCAGGCGAGCGTCCACATCGGCCTCGGTGACCTCGACGTCGTCCACGGTCACGGTCAGCGAGTCCAGGGCGGGCAGCGCGATCTCCGGGCGCACCTCGACCTGGGCGGTGAAGGTCAGGCCGCCGGTGGCCTCGGTCAGCGCCGGGATCTCGGTGACCTCGATCTCCGGCTGACCCAGCGGGCGCAGGTTCGCCTCGGTGATCGCCTGCCGGTAGAAGGTCGCCATCCCCTCGTTGACGGCCTGCTCGACGACGGCCGCACGGCCGATGCGCTGGTCGATGATGCGGGCGGGGACCTTACCCTTGCGGAAGCCGGGGACCTGCACCTGCGACGCGATCGCCTGGTAGGCGTGGTCGACGCTGGGCTTGAGCTCCTCCCCGGTCACCTCGACGGTGAGCTTGACCGTGGTGGCGTCCAGGGTCTCGACATCGCTCTTCACAGCAGTGGTCTCCAGATGTGGTGGTCAGGGGTGCGCGGGCAGGCGTGAGCCACGCGCTCGGCCCGTCGATCCTACGGCACCGGCCGCGCTCGTCGCGCGTGAGCCTCACCGGGTCGGGATGGCGGGATTCGAACCCACGACCTTCCGCTCCCAAAGCGGACGCGCTACCAAGCTGCGCCACATCCCGTGCTGCGCATCGTAGTGCCGCCGCTGCGTCGTCCGCCGTGTTCAGCCGGAGGGCTGCGTGCCACTACCCTGGGGCACGGCCCGGACGGGCCACGCGGACGTAGCTCAATGGTAGAGCCCCAGTCTTCCAAACTGGCTACGCGGGTTCGATTCCCGTCGTCCGCTCCGACGCGCGGAGCCGAGCGGGGCCCGTCCACCCTGCCGCGAGCGTGGGCCGCGGGCCGGAGAGCTCCTCACGGTGGGCGGGTCCGTCACGGGAGTCGTGGCCGCGCCCGAGCAAGCGCTGCAGCGAAAGAGGGCACGAGGGGAAGCGCAGGGAGGAGTGCCGCCTGGGAGGCGTGGTAGGCGTCGGGCTTCCCGGGCCGGACCGATACGCCCGGCCAGCACCCAGTGCATGCGTTCGCGGACCACCGGCGTGCCGTCCCAGTCCGTGGTGTCCACGAAGTCATCGGCGCCGTCGACGCCCCAGCCGTCGGCGACGGCGCGGTCGTACTGGGCCACCGCCGCACGCTCGAGCCCGGCGGGGGCGTCGGCCCCCAGCGACGCGGCGACCGACAGCATGAGCCTGGCCCACTCCAGGGCGTGGCCGACGGTGGCACCGTAGGGGCGGACCGGGTGCGCCGGCTGGTCGCGGTGGTAGTCGAGCAGCGGCTTCCAGTCGCCGTCGAAGTGCTCCGGGATGCGCCACCCGTTGGCCTGCGCCCAGCCGGCGACGCGCGCCACCGTGCGACCCGCCCGTTCGTGCCAGGCGCGCTGGCCCGTCACGTCTCCGGCGGCCAGGTACGCCTCGACGGTGTGCCTGTTGGCGCGTCCCGTGGCGAGCCCCCACCGACGGACGAGTACCAACCGCCATGCCACCGATCCCGGAAGACGTCGTTCAGGCTGCGCACACCGTGCTCCGCGAGCCGGAGCAGCCGGACGGCCCGCGCGGCGAAACGGAGCAGGTCTGCCCGCTGCGCCGCGAGGAATGCCGACTCCTGCGGCGTCATCCCGGCTCCCAGGTGACGTCCAGCTCGCCCCCCGCAGCGAGCAGGCCCACCAGGTCCGCGTCCGCCACTGCGTCGGCGGCTGACCCGTGGATCGTGAACGTCGTGCGCTCTCCGGGGAGCAGCAGCCGGAGCTGCCCGTCCACACGCGCGTCGCTGAGCTGGGGGGCGAGCTCGGCGAGGAGGACGAGGTCGCGGACGAGCGACCGGGCCGCCACGGTGACCTGAACCCGGTCGGGTCCGCGGGACACCTCGACCACGGACAGGCTCGCACGGAGATGGGTCAGCTCCAGGTCGGGCCTGATCCATCGAGCTCCGCGCACCGCGTCGACGTCGACGACCACCACCGCAGCCCCACGCAGGCTGCCGCCACGCGGCACGCCCGCCGGGGCGACCACCAGATGGTCGTCGGCGGGAACGACGCTGTCGATCCGCTGCTCGTGCAGCGCCCCGCCCGCCTCGTCCAGCACGCGAAGCGTGCCGGCCACCTCCCAGTCCTGCGGGAGGTCGTTGACAAGGGTGAGGCCCCAGGTGTCGGCGGCGGCGGTCGGGATCACCGCACGCGGTGCCATGACCTCGGCTGCGGCGTACCAGGCGAGCTTGCGCCGACCGGCGACGTCGAGCACTGCCCAGGACTGTGCGGGCCAGCAGTCGTCCAGCTGCCACCACAGAGCGCCCGAGCACAGATCGTGCAGTGAGCGGAACCGGCCCACGGCGGCGCGGAGGGCGCGCGCCTGGACCAGCTGGGTGGCCAGGTACCAGCCGCGCCCGTCGGTCGGTAGGTGCGGAACGTGGTCGGCCACGGCCCGGGCCAGCGCCGCACGCCCGTCGGGATGCTTCTGCAGGCGACGGAGGTCGGGGTCGTCCCCGGACCTCGGCTCATGGCCGATCGCGCGCACCAGCGTCGGCCACGACGCCGGCGCCTGCCAGCCGAACTCGGAGGCGAACCGCGAGGACTTGTCGTCGAAGGCGGTGTAGTCCAGCCGGTTCCAGGTGTCCCAATGATGGGTGAGGCCCTGTGTCGGGTCGTTCGGGTGCGCGTGCGTGTCGGGCGAGAACGGCGAGCCAGGGACGTAGGGCCGCGCAGGGTCCAGGGAGGACAGGACGCCGGGGATCACGTCGTAGTACAGGCGCGCTCCCCACGCCCCGTCGGGGCCGAGGACGTCCTGCCAACCCCAGTCCCGCCAGCCCCACAGGTTCTCGTTGTTGCCGCACCACAGGGCGAGTGACGGTCGGTGCCCCACCCGGACGACGGCGTCCTCGACCTCCCGTCGCACTCGCGCGGCCTGGTCGTCGTCCTCCGCATAGGCCGCACAGGCGAACCCGAAGTCCTGCCAGACCAGGACGCCGAGCTCGTCGCAGACGTCGAAGAAGTCGTCGGACTCGACGACCCCCCCGCCCCACACCCGCAACAGGTTCGCTCCGGCTGCCGCGGCCTCGCCGACCAGCAACCGTGCACGCTCGCGCGTCACCCGTTCGGGCAGCACGTCGGGCGGGACCCAGTTGAATCCTCGGGCCCACACGCGCGCACCGTTCACGCGCAGCTCGAAGCTCCGCCCCCCGGCGTCCGGCTCCTGGACGAGCTCGACCCGGCGGAAGCCCACTCGACGCGTCACGCGGTCCACGCCCGACCCGTCCGCGGCCAGCAGGACGATCTCGACGTCGTACAGCGGCTGCGAACCACGCCCCGCCACGTCCCAGCGCTCGGCCCCGGGGACCGGGAGGTCCAGCTCACGAGCAGATGCCTCGACCGGCACCTCGACCTCGACGAGGGTCCGCCCACCTCCTGCGGCCGCCACCCTGACCGAGGCGGCTCGCGCGTCGCCTTCGACGACGACGGTGCCTCTCAGCACCGCCCCCCCGTCCCAGGTCGGCGCCAGGAGAACACGCGCGAGCCCGGCCGAGTGCGCACGCTCGACCTGGGCGGCGCGCCAGAGCCCCGCGGTCGCGGTGGTGGGCCCCCAGTCCCAGCCGAACGAGCAGGCCATCTTGCGCACCTGGTTGTACGGGATCTCGTACATCTCCGCGCGTGGCAGGGGGTGAGCCCGCTGAGCGGCGCGGATCGCCGGGAGAACCGGGTCCACCTGGACCTCGACCGACCACGCACCAGGCGCATCGTCGACCCCGAGGTCCACGACCCACCGGTGGAACATGTCGTCGGTCTGGGCGACGTCGCGACCGTCCACGCGCACGACCCCGAGCGTGTCGACACCTTCGAGCACGACCCGCACTCGCGCGCCGTCACCGGTCTTGGGCACGGTGGCCCGGTAGGCCCAGCTGCATCCCGACGCCCACGCGACGTCTTCTTCGCGCCCGTCGACGGTCACGTCGCTGGCCAGGCCCGCGGCGATCAGCGTGCCGAGCACGGAGCCGGGCACCGTGGTCTCGAGCCCGGCCCGCAGGACCGGAGCCAGCGCCTGCGGGACGTCGGAGTCCGCCGAGACGAGGTGCAGCGTCCACGTGGTCAGCTGCCGCCGCTCCACCGCCCGGGCCACCCCCGCGGTGGACGGGGCGGTCACTTGACCGCCCCAGCCGTCAGACCGCGGTAGATCCATCGCTGCAAGAAGACGAACGCTATGACGGTCGGGACGATGACCATCACGGTCGCCGCCGTGATCAGCTCCCACTGGCCGCCGTACGGTCCCTTGAACCGGAACAGCGATGTGGAGATGAGATTCTGCGAGGGCAGATAGAGGAAAGGCAGGTAGAACTCGTTGTAGATGGCAATCCCCTTGATGATCGCTACCGTGGCTATCGCGGGCTTGAGCAATGGCAGGATGATCCTCCAGTAGATGGTCCACCGGTTGGCGCCGTCGAGCATCGCGGCCTCGTCCAGCGCCACCGGAATCGACTGCATGAACTGGATGAAGATGTAGATGGCAATGATGTCGGTACCCATGAAGAGCAGCACCAGAGCAGCCTTCGTGTTGTAGAGGCCGAGCCCGGAGATGATCTGGAACGTGGCCACCTGACTCGTCACGCTGGGGATCAGGGTCGCCACCAGGAACATGGCCATGACCAGCTTCCGTCCGCGGAAGTCGAACCGGTCGATGGCGTAGGCAGCCATGGTGCCGATGATCACCGTCCCGGTCAGAGATATCGCGAGGACGATCGTCGTGTTGATGAATCCCGACACCATGTCGCTCTTGACGGCGGCGTCAATGAAGTTCTGGAAGTTCAGCCAGTTCTCAGGGGGCGCAAGGGGGCCGGTGGTCGCATATTCCTTCTTTGTCTTGAAGCTAGCGAAGAGCACGACCGTCAGCGGCAAGAGGACCACGAACGAAGCGCCGATCAACGTCGCGTACTTGACTGTGCCGGCGACCGTGCGCTTCATACGAGATCCACCTTCTCGTCGGGGAAGACTCTTCGCTGGATCCACGTCACGACGAGGACGATGACCAGGAGGACGACGGCCATCGCTGACGCCAGGCCGACCTGTCGGTACTGGAAAGCCGTCTGGATCGTCTCGATCACGAACGTCGACGTGCCGTTCGCACCGGACGTCATGATGTATGGGATCTCGAAGACTGAGAGGGACCCGGAGACCGCGAGGATGAACGACAGGCCGATGATGCGTCGGATCCCGGGGAAGATGATGTAGCGGAACTGGCGCCAGCGGCCCGCGCCGTCGAGCTCGGCGGCCTCGTAGAGCTCGCGAGGGATGGATTGGATGGCGCCCAGGAAGAGCACGAAGTTCAGCCCGGTGTACCGCCACACCGACGTACCGGCGAGCGAGTAGTTGGCGATCGACGCATCCCCGAGCCACTGCGGAGGGCTGGAGACCCCTACCCACCCGAGCACGGTGTCGAGCGTGCCTCCCGGCTGGAAGAGGTAGAGGAACACGAACCCGATCGCCACACCGTTGATGAGGTAGGGGAAGAACAAGATGCCGCGGAAGAGGTTGGAGAACCTGGTGCTGAAGCTGAGCACCGTCGCGAAGTACAGGGCGAGGGCCATCTGGACGAAGGAGCCGACGAAGTAGTACAGGCTCACGCCGAAGACCGCGAAGATTGACGGGTCGGTGAACACCTCGACGTAGTTCCTCAGGCCGACGAAGCTGTCGACCGGGCCGAAGCCCGACCACTCGTTGAGGCTGTACCACACCATGTTGGCCGCCGGCAGGTAGGTCAGCAGGACCAGCAGTGCGAACGCGGTCGCCACGAAGAGGTAGGGAGTCAGGCCGCGTACCAGTCGCCGCGTTCGCGGACCCTGCCCGCGCCGCCGGCCACGCGGGCGCACGGGTCGGCGCCCCCGCACAGCGATCGGTTCCTCGGCACCGGACCTCGCCAGCGAACCGTTCGACACGATCGACATCGAAGCTCCAAGAGTCGGACTGACGTGCGTACCGCAGCGCACGCCCCGGTGTCGCCCTGCGCGAGATGACGACACCGGGGCGCGCCGGGTCAGGAGGCGAGCTCCTGGACGGCCTTGGCCCACCTGGCATTGAGGTCGGCGAAGAACGACGCCTTGTCACCGGACGCCTGGCCTCGCGCCACGTCGACGAGCTTCTGGCGGTAGATGTTGCCCCAGACGTCGACCTTCGACTTGTCGGCGACCGAGTTGAGCAAGCCTTCCTCACCCGCGGGTGCCGGAGCCGGTTCGATCAGGGTGACGTCGTTGTCCGACAGGCTCGCGAGGTTGGCCGGCAGGGGCGCATCCTTGAGTGCGGAAATCATTCCTTGCGAGTCCGTGAAGCCTGACTTCTGCAGGAGGAAGTCCATCCAGGCACGCGCAGCGTCCTTGTTCTTGGAGTTGACGTTGATCGCCAGGTTGTAGTCGCCGCCGATGGTGGCGTACTGCTTGCCGTCCGGGGCGGTGGCCGGGAAAGCCATGAAGCCGACGACGGACGGATCCACGCCTGCGTCCTTCGCGGCCGCCTGGAACTGAGAGATCGCCCAAGAGCCGAGCACCATCGTCGCGATCTTGCCGGTGGCGAAGTCTCCCTTCGACTGCTCCCAGTTCGTGGTGAGCGGGTCCGACTCGGTGAGCCCCTTCGCCACGGCGTCGAAGAGCAGCGAGTCGATCACGTACACGTCCTTGCCCGGGGTCCAGGGCGCCGGGTCGTGGGCCATCTCGTTCTGCGCGTTGACGTCACCGGAGATCGCGCCGACGTTGCTGAACCACTGGCCGCCCAGCGGCCAGCCGTCCTTGTAGTTCGTGTAGAGCGGGATCGCGCTTGTCGAGGCCTTGATGGCTGCCAGGTCCGCGAGGAACGCGTCGGGCGACGTGGGCAGCTCGGTGATGCCGGCGTCCGCCCAGACCTTGGTGTTGTACAGGACGCCGTTCGCGTTGCCTCCGAGCGCGATCCCGTACTGCGTGCCGTCGTAGCTCGCGGGGGCCTGGAAGCGGTACGTCGCGGCCAGGTCCGAGACCGACCCGAGCGGCTCGAAGAACGTCTGGAACTCGTTGGCGGGAACCGACGGCGGGATCATCAGCACGTCGCCGTAGCCGTTGGGCGTGCTCATCCTCGTACGCACGTCGTCGGCGTAGTTGGTGATGCCCTCGACCTTCACGTTGACATTCGGGTAGGTCTTCTGGAACTCAGTGACGTAGCCGTCGAAGGTGCCGTCCTGCTGCAGGTCCGTCCTGTTCGTCAGGAAGGTGATCTCGCCGGCCGGGCCCGCATCCGCCGACGACGAGCCGGCCGCCGACGAACCCGGCGTGCTCACGCCGCCGCACGCCCCGAGCCCGAGTACCAGTCCGGCCGCGACCGCAAGTGCAGCCGTGTTCCGCATCCTCATCGATGTTTCTCCTGTCCGTACCAGACCACCGCTGCCACGCGGGGGGCCGCCGACCGTGGCGACTGCCTGTACTTTAACGTTTAAGGCGAGGCTGACAAGGGTCGTGTACTTAAACGTCACAGTCGTTACGTGATCGTTACCCCTGCCCCGACGCGTCCCCGCTCCGGGCCGCGCGCAGTGGCGGCCCGGCATCGCGCGTCCCTAGTTGCCGGCCGGGACCTGGGCGAGGCTCCCGCGGTCGACGAGCGTGGCGGTCGAGGGCGTCAGGCCCACGGCGTCGCCGCCCTTCACCAGGTCGAGCAGCGCCCGGGCCGCGGCGACGCCATAGGCGGACACGTCCCGGCTCAGCGCGCTCAGCGGAGGCTCGGCGAGTTGGCACAGCGGCGAGTCGTCCCAGGCGAGGACCGAGAGGTCCCGCGGGACCTGCAGGTCCCGGCTGCGAGCCGCGCGGACGGCGCCCACCGCAGTCAGGTCGTTGTCGCAGATGATGGCCGTGGCCCGGGGCTGGGCATCGAGCATCCGGTCGCAGGCGCGTGCCCCTGAGTCCAGGGAGTAGTCGGTGTGGATCTCGCACACCACCTCGATGCCGAGCTCCCGCGCCGCCGCACCGATCGCCTCGGACCGCACCCGCGTGTGGACGAACCGGTCGGGACCGGCAAGGTGCGCGATCCGCCGGTGGCCGAGGTCGGCCAGCTTGGCGACGGCCGCCCGCGCAGCGCCCGCATCGTCGCTGCCCACCGCACACAGCCCCTCCGCGAAGGCCGGGTCACCCACGACGACCGCCGGCAGCTCGAGCTCCTTGAGGAGGCCCAGGCGCGCGTCGCTGCGCTCCAGGTCGGTCAGGAAGATGCCGTCGACGCGATTGGCCGACCACCACTCGCGGTAGGTCTGCAGGACCCGTGCAGGGTCAGCGGTCACCTGCAGGAGCAGTGCGTAGCCCTCCTCGGAGATCACCTGCTCGATACCTGCGACGAAGGCCATGAAGAACGGTTCGATCCCGAGCACGGCGGGCTCGCGGGTGATGACCAGCCCGACGGTCGAGGTCCCGCCTCCCCGCAGGGCTCTGGCGGCGGCGCTCGGCATCCACCCGATCTCGCGCGCCACCTGGAGAATCCGCGAGCGAGTCTCCTCCGACACGCCGGGCCGACCGTTGAGCGCGTACGACACGGCGCCTGCAGACACGCCCGTCCGCTCGGCGATCTCCGCGATCGTCGGCCGTCGCACACCGCGGCTGGCCATGTGCCCCTCCTCATGTCGAGCGGGTCGGCCGCTCGCTGGACGTCACCATAACGCGGGCCGGACCGCGCCCACGCCCGGCACCCCGTGGCAAGATGTAACGATTAAGTAGGAAGGTTCTCCCCCATGGCAGAGACTGCAGTCACGACCACGCCACGCGCACTCCCTCCGGGCGCCTTCCACGCGATGACGTGGGGCTGGACGGGCGTCCGAGGCACCTGGACGTCTCCAGCGGCGAAGGCGTCGATGGACGCGATGACGACCGTGCATCCCACGTGGGTGGTGCTCGCCTACGCAGCCCTGCAGGACACTGCGCAGTCGACGCAGATCCACTGGCAGGACGCTCCCGCACTCACCGACGACGACGTCCGGTCAGCCGTCGCTCAGGCACGGAGCCTCGGGCTGAAGGTGTGCCTGAAGCCGACGGTCAACGTCGCGGACGGCACGTGGCGCGCCCACATCGGGTTCTTCGACCGCGACGTCCCCGGTGAGCCCACGTGGGACGAGTGGTTCGACTCCTACGACCGCTACATCCTGCACCACGCACGCCTCGCCGAGGAGCTGGGCGCCGAGATGTTCGCGATCGGGTGCGAGCTGGTCAGGGCCGACGCCCAGGAAGGTCGGTGGCGCCGCCTTGCCGCCCGGGTGCGCGAGGCCTACTCCGGTCCGATCACCTACAACTGCGACAAGTACCAGGAGGACCGGCTGACGTGGTGGGACGCCGTCGACGTCATCAGCTCCTCCGGGTACTACCCCACCGGGACCTGGGACCAGAACCTCGCACGCATCCGTGCCGTGGCGGAACAGCACGCCCAGGAGTTCGTGTTCCTCGAAGCGGGCTGCCCCAGCCGGGACACGTCGCCGCAACGCCCCAATGACTGGAGCCTTCCCGGCACGCCGGACGAACAGGCTCAGGCGGACTACCTCGAGGAGATGTTCACCGCGCTGGCCCGAGAACCGTGGGTGCGTGGCGTGGCGCTGTGGGACTGGCCGCCGGAGCTGTACCCGCCGTCCCAGGCTGCCACCAACGGCGACTACTGCGTGTACGGGAAGGTGGGCGCCGCCGTCGTGGCCCGGCACTTCGCCGACGCGGGCGCGTCCACTGCGGTGTGATCACTTCCGTGACCACACCGGTGACGATCTCCGGCCGGCTGGACAGCCGCCTCGAGACCGCGCTGACGACGCGATGGCCCCACGGGCTCAGCTAGACGGCCGACTCGACCCGCTCCTCTCGCATTGCCGCGGCAGGCGCGGTGTCCGAGAGCTGCCGCGCCTCGATGAACAGGCCGAGCACCGCGCCGAGGAGCACCACCGGTACGGCATACAGGTAGATGGGTGGCAGCGCGGTGCCGAAGGCGTCGGCGATGGCCTGCTGCACCTGGGCAGGCAGGGTCCCCAGCACCTCCGGCGTGAGCGAGCTCACTCCCCCGCCTCCGACGGGGTGACCGGCCAGCGGACCGCTCGCGAGCTGCGTGGTGAGGCGGTTGACGAAGATCGACCCGAACACCGCGATGCCGAGCGAGGCACCGATCTGCCGGAAGTAGTTCTGCGCCGACGTCGCCGCGCCCAGCACGCCGTGCGGGACACTGTTCTGCACGATCAGGGTGAGGTTCTGCATCGCGCCACCGACGCCGAGCCCGAGGATCACCATGGCCAGTGCGAGCTCCCAGTACGGTGTGGCGACCCCGATCTGCCCGAGCAGCAGCAGCCCCCCGCCCGCAACAGCCGCGCCGGCCACCGGGTAGACGCGGTACTTGCCGGTGCGGGTGATCGCGTGCCCGGTGAGGATCGACGACGTCAGCATCCCCAGGACCATGGGGATCATCATCAGACCCGAGGCCGTTGCGCTGACTCGCTGGACCATCTGCAGGTAGGTCGGCAGGTAGGCGACCACGGCGAACATCGAGATCCCGATGGTCACGCCGGCCGCGGCCGGGAAGACGAAGTTGCGTTCCCGGAACAGCGACAGCGGGATGACCGGGTGCTCGGCGCGCTTCTCCACCTGGACGAACACGACGGCCGTCACGACGATCACGACCGCCAGCCCCAGGATCTGAGGGCTGCCCCAGGCGTAGGTGTTCCCGGCCCAGCTCGTCAGCAGGACCGCGGCCGAGGAGAACAGGGCCAGCAGCGTCGTACCCGCGTAGTCCAGGCGCGGACGCTGCCCCGTCGGCTTGTGCAGGTGCAGGGTCACGAGCACCGTTGCGAACGCCGCGATCCCGAGCGGCAGGTTGATGTAGAACACCCACCGCCACCCGACGCTGTCGGTGAGGTAGCCGCCGAGCAGGGGACCCGCGATCGACGCGAGGCCGAACACGCTGCCCATCAGGCCGGCGTACTTGCCGCGCTGACGCGGCGGGATGATGTCGCCGACGATCGCCTGGGCGCCGATCATGAGGCCGCCGCCGCCGATGCCCTGCAGACCGCGGAACGCGATCAGCTCACCCATGTTGTGCGCCGCGCCGGACAGCGCGGATCCGACCAGGAAGACGGCGATCGCGAACAGGAAGATCGGCTTGCGGCCGAACAGGTCGCCGATCTTGCCGTAGATCGGCAGGCCGATGGTGCTGGCCAGGAGGTAGGCGGTCACCACCCAGGACAGGTGCTCGAGCCCGTGCAGGTCGCCGACGATCGTCGGCAGCGCAGTCGCGACGATGGTCTGGTCCAGTGCGGCGAGCAGCATCGCGAGCATGAGGCCGACGAACGTCCACGCGAACTGCCGCTTGTTCCGTGCGACGTCCTCCGGGTCGGGGAACGTGCCGGCGCCCTCGACGGGCTGGCTCATGGGCGGACCTCCTGGGGCCGTGCGCGGGGTGGGAGAGAATTGCTTGACTCAGTCTACTGTTGAGCGAGTGAGGTATTCTAGTCGAGTGCTGGCGCAAGAGAACGACGTCGCAGTGTCTCGCCGACTCGCGCGCACGTTGATCGTGGTCGGCGAACGGATCAAGGGCGCGTTCGCCGAGGCGATGGACCAGCTCGACCTGCCCGTCCCGCTGGCCCGCACGCTGCTCGCGCTGGAGGAACCGGAACCGATGGGCGACCTCGCGTGTCACCTGCGGTGCGACCCCTCGCACATCACGGGGATCGCCGACCGCCTCGAGGAGCGCGGTCTGGTACGACGGGTCGCCGGGCACGACCGGCGTGTCAAGCTCCTGGAGCTCACGGCGGACGGCGCCGCGATGCGCGACCGGATCATCGCGGTCGCCACCGCGAGCTCACCGACGGCCCGCCTCGACCAGGCCCACCGTGTGGAGCTGCTGAGCCTCCTCGAGCAGCTCGTCGACGAGCCGATCGGGGCGTCCCACCAACCCTCGTGACGACGGTCCGCGGTCGTCAGCGGCGTGCGGCCGCGGCGACGGGCCGGCCGCGGTCCCGGAGCCGACGCAGCGTCTCCAGGCGCAGGACCACCGCCCAACGGCGCAGCTCTCGCTCGTCGATCGGCTTCTCCGCCCGCTCCGTCATGCACGCCAGCGTGCATGACGGTGCATGAGGCGATGATGAGAACAGTCGATGGCGATCGCCGTTCCCTGACAAGATCGCCGCGTGACTGTCGCCGGCCGACGCCGAGCCCTGGCGAGGCGCCGGCGCGGCGCGCTCGCGGTGCTCGCGGTCGCCGTGGCGCTCGCCGTGACGATCCCACCGGCGGTGGCCATGACGACCGCACAGCGCACCGATGCGCTGGCCCGTCGGGCGGCGGCGACCCTGGACGCCGCGGAGCGGGGTGTCCGCGTCACCACGAGCTCGGCGGACGACGCCGCGGCACAGCTCGTCGGCGGCGACGCCGTCCTGCACCGGCTCCTGGGCGACGTGCCGGTCCTCACCGCACGGCTGACGTATCCGCTCGACGCCCGCACCGCCCCGGAGGCCGACCCGGACCGCAGCGTCGTCCTGGCCCACCTGCCCGACTGGGCGCAGCAGGTGGTCGTCACAGGTCGCGCGCCGCGGCCCGGCGATCCCCTCGAGGTGCTCGCCCCCCAGGTCTCCGGGCTGGCCGCTGGCACCGAGCTCCTGGTGGGCAGCGCCGAGGTACCCGTGCGCGTCGTGGGAACGTGGCGACCGGTCGACCCGCACGACGCCGTGTGGTTCGCCGACCCGGGCCTGGGTCGCGGAACGATGACCGGTCTCAAGGATGCCGTGGGCCCCCTGCTCACCGCCGACGAGGCGGCCGTGGACCGGGCCGCTCGACGCCCGCTGGTCCGCTGGACCGTGGTGCCGTCGCTCCAGGGCCTGTCAGTCGCACAGCTCGCGCACCTGGCGACCGCGCTCGACACGGTGCCCGGGGCCCTCGACGACGCCGGGCTCCTGGTGCAGGGCGCCACCATCGACGCGCGCGGCGGCGCGAACCTGGCCGAGATCACCGACGCTGCGACCAGCTCCCGACGCACGGCGCGCTCCGCGGTCGGAGCGGGGGCCGCCGCAGGAGTGGCCGGGGTGTGGGCTGCGGCAGCCGCGCTCGCCGCAGCGACCCGCCGCGAGCGCACGCTCCTGCTGGCACGAGGCGCCCGACCGGTGGCGCTGCTCGACCGGGAGGCTCCCGGCGTGCTCGCCGCCGCGACCCTGGGGGGCGTGGTCGGCTGGCCCAGCACCGTGGCAGCCGGCTGGCCGGCGTGGTGGGCGGCTGCGGCGGCGCTCGGGGGTGCCGCAGCGACGCTCGGCCCCGTGGCGCGACGCCTGCCCGTCGACCGTGGCCGGATGAGACCGGGCGCGGCAGCCACGACCGCGGTGCTGGCCGTCGCGACGGGCCTGACGACCTGGGACGCGACCCGGTCCGGAGAGGGAATCGGCGTCGCCGCCCCAGCGCTCCTGCTGATCTGTGCAGGCCTGGTCGGGGGCCTGGCCGCGCCGATGCTGGCAGGGGCGGCGGCCCCGGTGGCTCGCCGCGGACGCGGTCTGGTCCCCGTCCTGACCGCGCGCAGCGTCGCCCGGTCCTTCGGACCCCTCCCCCTCCTCGCCGCCCTCGTCGGGGGCGCCGTCACGTACGCCGCATCGACTCCCCGTACCGGCGTCGCGACGGGCTGGGCAACCGCCGCCCTCGGCGCGACGCTCGTCGCAGTCCTGGCGTCCGGGTGTCACGCTGCGGCGGAGCGGGAGTCGCGCCGCGCCGAGGACGTCGACCTGGACCGGCTGACCGTGCGACGTCCCGTCCGCGCGGCTCGCCGGGTCGCGCAGGGGGCGGCCCTGGTGGTCGCCGCGGGGACGGGCACGCTGACGGCCCTGGTCACCGTGGGTCTGGTGGCGCCGTGACCTGGGCACGACTGCTGCTGCGGCACCTCCGGCTCTCCGGCACGCGCTGGGGGGTGCTCGCGGGCGTGGTTGCGCTGGCCTCGGCGCTGACGATGCTGTGGCCACGGTGGCTGGACACCACGACCACGCACGAGCTGCGCAGCGACCTGGGATCGGCGTCGCGGATCTTCGTCGACCCGGCCGCGGCGCCGCGCGCCGTGATCCTCCTGCCGCCTCCCGACGGTGCCGCAGGTCGGTGGACCTCGCAGGATGCGTGGCGGGTCGTGGACGCCGCACTGACGCGCGACCGGGCGTCGCTGCCCGAACCGCTGCGGGGGCTGCTGGGCGCCCCGCAGTACCAGCTGACGTGGCAGGGCCTCTCGGCCCGAGACGCGAGCGTTCCCGATCGCGGCCTGATGTACGTCCAGCCGGCGAACGCGCCCCAGCTGCTCGAGCACGTCCGGATCGTGGAGGGGCGCGCCCCGGCCCAGGAGCCACCCGCGGTGGACGGCGTCGACCGGCTCGAGGTGGCGATGTCGGTGGAGTCCGCCGACCAGATGCGCTGGAAGGTGGGAGACGTGCGCGGGGCCCAGCTCGAGGACGCCGAGGGACTCCCCGTCGACGTGGTCCTGGTGGGGACGTTCACCCCCGACGACCCGCACTCGAGCTACTGGCAGAACGCCGCCACCCTGCTGCACCCGACCTTCTCCGGCACCAACGACACCGGCCTCATCGTGGGCGTGCGGGGCCTGATCTCCCCCGGGGCAGGCCTCCGGACGATGTCGGCGCTGCTCCCTGCGATCGCTCCGGACTCGACCCGGTTGTGGTTCCCGCTGCGCACCGACCACCTCGAGGCGCGCGAGGCCGCGACGGTCGCCCATCAGCTACGGACCGAGCTCCGCGGGGTCTCCGACGGCGGCGGAACGGTCACCTTCACGAGCAACGC
Source organism: Actinotalea lenta (assembly GCF_030586465.1). Lineage (GTDB taxonomy): Bacteria > Actinomycetota > Actinomycetes > Actinomycetales > Cellulomonadaceae > Actinotalea > Actinotalea lenta. Next base: position 1,810,768 of record NZ_JAUQYP010000001.1, on the reverse strand, counting down.
ACCCGAGCACATCGACACCGTGCTCGCACGGGCACGGACCGCGACGACCGTGCTCGGCATCGCTGTGGCCGCACCGGCCGGGGTGCTGCTCGCACTGCTGGCGCTGGCCGCCCAGGTCGTGGTCGCACCCCGGCGCACCGCCCAGCGGCTCGTGGCTCTGCGCGGTGGCACCGTGGCTCAGCACCGCGCGCTGCTCGGGACGGAGGCGGCACTCGTGAGCCTACCCGCGGCGGCCCTGGGAGGGCTGGCCGCGCAGGCGCTGATCCCGGTGGACGTCTCGCCGTGGTGGTGGCTGGCCCCTGGGCTCCTGGGCCTCGCGCCGGTCGCGGCTCTGGGGACCGGGTCACCCACACCCCGGTCGGCGGCGGCCCCCCGGGTCGCGGTCGAGGTCGGCCTCACGCTGCTGGCGGCGGCCGCGGTCATCGAGCTCGTGGTCACCGGGCCCGGTGCGGCCGGGGCAAACCCCCTCGCTGTGCTGGCCCCGCTGCTGCTCGCGGTGCTCGTCGCCCTGGCGTGCGTCCGGCTGGTCCCCCGGTTGCTCGCCCCCCTCGCCCGGCGGCTGCGGGACCGCGACGACCTCGTGGACCCGCTCGGCGCCGCGCTCGCCGCCCGGCGCACCGCACCGCTGACCGCGACGGTCGCCACCGTCGCCGGCACGGCCGTCGCGCTGCTCGGCGTGCTGGTCACGTCGACGATCGACGCTGCCCGCACGGACGCCGCCCGGGCCGACGTCGGGGCCGACGTGCGGGTGACCGGGTACCTCGACGGGGACCAGGTGGAGGCATTGCGCACCCTGCCCGGCGTGGCGGCGGTCGCTCCCGTCGAGACGTCCACGTCGGTGGCGGTGCAGTCCGGGGACTCGCACCTGCTGGTACCGCTGTACGCCGTCGGGCCGGAGCTCGCGGTCGTGCAGCGCGACGTCCCGGGGGCCGTGCCCGTACCTCCCGTCGGCGGCCTGATCGCCTCGTCCGAGACGCGGCGGCACTCCGGTGACGCCGTGGTGCTGGAGACCGCGCCGCACGTGCCGCTCACCGTCACCGCGACGGCGACCGCGGCACCCGGGCTCACCGGGTCCCAGCGCTGGATCGTGGTGAACCGGGCCTCCCTGGTCGACGTCACCACCCACCTGGACGTCACCAGGGCGTTCCTGGCGCTGGAGCCGTCGGCCGACCCGGAGGCCGTCGCCGCCGCCGTCCGCGACGTGGCCGGCCCGGCGGCCACCGTGGACGCCGCCCACACCCGCCTCGAGCAGCTGCGCAGCGCCGCCACAGCCACGGCCATGAGCGTCGGGATCGGCGTCGTGGTCGCCGCCGGCCTGCTCGCTGCCATGCTCGCGGTGGCCCTGGCGCTCGCGGACCGCTCCGCGCGCCGCACCCGGGTGGTCGCGGTGCTGCGGACGATGGGGCTGCCGTCACGAGCCGAGGTCCGCCTCGTGCTGTGGGAGGTCGCGCCCGTGGTCGCGGTGTCGGTTCTCGCAGGCGTCGGGCTCGGCTTCGCCCTGACCGGGCTGCTCCTGGCGAGCACCGACGTGCGACCCTTCACGGGGGGCGCCGCGCAGCCCGGTCTGGTGGTGGACCCGGTCGCCCTGACCGGTGCCGTGGTCGCCGTCGTCGCGGTCGCCTGCGTGGCGGTGGCCGTCTCGGCGTTCGCTGCAGCCCGCCGCAGCGCCGCCGTCGTCCTACGGGCCGGGGAGGACCGATGATCGTCTGCGAGGACCTCGTGCGGATCTACCGGGGGGACGGGGTCGAGGTACAGGCCCTGCAGGGTCTGACGCTGCGGGTCGACGAGGGCGAGCTGGTCGCCGTGGTCGGGGCGTCCGGGTCCGGCAAGTCCACGCTCCTGGCCATCCTGGGCGCCCAGGACCTGCCGAGCGCGGGTCACGCCCGCGTCGCCGGGCGGGACCTGGCGGCCCTGGACCGGCGCGGGCGCCAGGCCTACCGCCGCAACGACGTCGGCTTCGTGTGGCAGCAGACCGGCGAGAACCTCGTCGACTACCTGTCCGCCGCGGCGAACGTCGAGCTGCCGATGCTGCTCGCCGGGGGCCGGGGTCGCCGGGAACGTCGGCGACGCGCCCTGGAGCTGCTCGACCTGCTCGAGGTCGCCGACCTGGCCGACCGCCGACCGCAGGAGATGTCGGGGGGGCAGCAGCAGCGCGTAGCGCTGGCGATCGCGCTGGCGAACGCCCCACGGGTGCTGCTCGCGGACGAGCCCACCGGGCAGCTCGACGAGGGCACCTCGGCCGAGGTGCTCGAGGCCATCCGCACCGTCAACACCGAGCTGGGGGTCACCGCGCTCGTGGTCACCCACGACCGAGCGGTCAGCGACCATGTCTCACGCACCGTGCAGATCCGTGACGGCCGGGTGTCCGGCGAGGTCGTCCGGCACGGCACCGAGCACCACCTCGCCGAGGAGTTCACGGTGCTCGACAAGGTGGGCCGCCTCCAGCTCCCCCAGGACTACGTCGAGCGGCTCGGGCTCGCCGACCGGGTCCGCCTCACGCTGGAGCCCGACCACGTCCAGGTGCACCGGGGCGACTCCGATCGGGCGGACGACGACACGGCGGACGACGGCCCCGGAAGCAGACCCCGGTCGGACGGGAGGCACCGACGATGACCGCGACGCTCGAGGCGATCGAGGTCTCCCGGACCTTCACCTCACCGGCGGGGCCGGTGCACGCGGTCGCGCAGGCCAGCCTGGCGGTCGCCGCCGGTGAGCTCGTGGCGGTGCGTGGGCGCTCCGGGTCAGGCAAGACCACGCTGCTCAACCTCATGGGCGGTCTGGACACGCCGACCGCCGGCAGGGTGCTGGTCGACGGCGTGGACCTGGCGACCCTGAACCCGGCGGCACGCCTCGCGCTGCGCCGCGAGCGGATCGCCTTCGTCTTCCAGTCCTTCGGCCTGCTGCCCGAGCTGACCGCGCGGGAGAACGTCGAGGTCCCGTTGCGCCTGTTGCGAGTGCCGGGCCCGGAACGCGACGACCGTGTGGCCGAGGCCCTCGAGGCGGTCGGTCTGACCCGGCACGCGCGCCAGACCCCGCCTCAGCTGTCCGGCGGCCAGCGCCAGCGCGTGGGGCTGGCCCGGGCGGTGGTGGCTCGCCCGGCGGTGCTGCTCGCGGACGAGCCGACCGGCCAGCTCGACTCGGCCACCGGGTCGGAGATCATGTCGCTGCTCCAGGACCTCGCGCACACCCACGGCATGGCCGCCCTGGTGGCCACGCACGACCCGCTGCTGCTGCGCAACGCCGACCGGGTGCTCGGGATCCACGACGGCCGACTGGCCGAGCCGGCGCGCTGACCCCGACGTAGCCTGGCGCGATGGGACGGGGCGACCTCGTCGAGGTGGCGCTGGTCGAGGACGGCGACAGGACGCGCGAGGGACGCCCCCGGCGCGGGCACCGAGCGGTAGGCGCTCTGGTGGTCCTGCTGCTCGTCGGCGTCCTCCTGGTCGACGGCCACCGGGCTGCGGACCTCGCGGCCCGGACCGCTGGCGCCGTCGGGCTGAACGGCTCCCTGGCCACTGCACCGGCGGTGGCGTGGCGGGCGGCGGCCGGTGCCGTGCTCGGCACGAGCGGGGACCTCGTGGTGCTCACCGACCCCGGGCGCACGCGGCTCAGGGCTCTGACCGCGGCAGACGGTGCGGTGCGGTGGGACGACCCGCTCCCCATGCCGCGGGCGTCCTGCGACCTCATCGGTTCCCCCGCCCTGGTGGTGTGCAGCGGAGCCGCGACCGGCCAGGGTCGCGGCACCGAGGTCGTGGTCCTGGCGACGGCCACCGGCAAGCAGCTGCGCACGCTGCGGTGGCCGGGCACTGCCGCGATCAGCACCTGGGTGGGCGATGACCTCGTCCTGGTCGGCAGCGACGACCAGGGAGCGATGATCGCCCGGCGGTGGTCGCCCGGGGACGGGCGCACGGTCTGGTCGTTCCGGAGCCGCGCGGACGTCGTCGGCCCGGTTCCGACGGTGTGGGACCACGGCACCGGGTGGGCCCGGGTCACGAGCCGGGGCCGCGCGGCCGTCTCGCTCGCGACCGGTGAAGCGGTCTCGCCGGACGCGCCCGGCGAGGCACTCCCCCCGGCGGCCCGGGTGGTGGGCGGCTGGGTCCCGGCCGTGGCACCGGACGGTGCGGACGTGGCCCGGTCCCTCGCCGGCGCCGAGGTCCCAGGGCGTCTCGTCGCGGTCCCGGCGACCGACTCCACCGGGCTCGACCTGCCGCTGGTCGCCTCCGACGGGACACTCGCCAGGTTGGGGCCGGACGCTCGGGCCCGCTGGCGCCTGCTGACCCCGGCCTGGACGAGCGTCGCCCCCGCCCCGGTCCTGGCGGTGGACGGAACCCTCGTGGTCGCCGTGGGCGACACCCTCCTGGCTGTCGACGCCGCCGACGGGCGCACGCTGTGGCGCGCGGTGATCGGAGTGCCGGGTGCGCATGCTGCCGCCACCGACGGGCTCGTCGTGGCGCACCTCGAGCGCGCGCTCCACGGGCTCGACCTCGTCGCCCGGCGACCCGGGTCCGGCGCGGTGGTCTGGCGGGAGCACGTCGTCGACGCACCGAGCGGACGCTTGTTCCCGGGCCGGACCCTGCTCCTGGCGACGGGCGATCAGCTGCTGGCCCTGCGCACGACGTGAGCCGTTCAGAAGATCCGACGCGCCCAGGCCGCGATGTACTCCAGACCCGCGCCGAGGACGGCCAGCGCCACCCACCCGATAACGGGACTCATGTGCACATGTTCTCGCCGGACGCGCTGGAGCGCCCGGCAATCCCCTGTGACACAGATCACAAGGTTGGGGCGCGGCGCCTCGGCGGCGTGACCGGCCGCGCAGCCGTCAGGCGGCGTAGGCCATGACGCCGACCCCCAGGGCGGCGGCTGCGACCGTGAGGACCACCGAGCCGAGCGCCGTCAGGGCTGCGCGTCGCAGCTCACCGGCCTGGAGCAGCCGGACGGTCTCCACCATCGCGGTGGAGAAGGTGGTGTAGCCGCCGCAGAAGCCGGTCATCGCCGCGGTGAGCCAGGGCCCGGCGACCGCGTGGTAGAGCTGGGCACCGGCGAGCAGGCCGATCACCAACGACCCCGTGACGTTGACCACCGCGGTCGCGATCGGCAGGCCCTGCGCGACCCGGTCACGCACCAAGCCGTCGACGACGAACCGGGTCGCGGCTCCCACCCCCCCGAGCAGCGCGACGAGCGCCAGGGTCACCCCGGTCATGACGCCGGCCCCCGCAGCGCACGCCGCGGCCGCAGCCGCGCGCCGACCACGACCCCGGCGGCGCACGACGCCAGGCCGAGCACCACGGTGGCCGCCGCATATCCCACGGCCACTCCGGTCGAGCCGTCCGCGAGCAGGCGCTCGATCTCGAGCGCCAGGCTCGAGAAGGTTGTGAACCCACCCATCGTCCCGGTGCCCAGCGCCAGCCGGACCAGCCGCGCCCGCGGGGTCTCCGGACCGCGCCGGAGGAGCGCCTCGAGGAGCAGGCCGAGCAGGAAGGATCCCACGAGGTTCGCCGTCATGGTGCCCAGCGGCCATCCGTCGACGGCCCCCACTGCCGAGCCGAGCAGGCCGCGGGCGACACTCCCCACCGCCCCACCGGCCGCGACCGCCAGGACCAGGCCCGGGTGCAGGTGCGGCCGCGTGCTCACGCGCGTGACCCTACCGGCGTCCGGATTGCCTGGTCGCGTCGGTCCCGCTACCGTCGGGGCCGACCCGACGAGAGGAGCACGACCGTGGCGTACGCCCCGTTCGGTCGCCCCTCCTCGGTGCGCCCCTGCCGCCGCAGCTGTCTGTAGAGCGCTGGGCACACTTCCGCGACCTCGCGTCGCGGCGTCCAGCGCTCGCGCCCCGGCCCCGGGAAGTCAACGGCCCCGCTCGCCGTTACCCCTCATGGCGCAGCCGCGCCCCGCATACCGAAGGACTCTCATGGCTCGCATCTTCGACGACGTCACCGCACTGATCGGCAACACCCCCCTGGTCCGCCTCAACCGGCTCGAGAACAACGGCGCCACGGTGGTGGCCAAGCTCGAGTTCTACAACCCCGCCAACTCGGTCAAGGACCGGATCGGCGTCTCGATCATCGACGCCGCCGAGGCGTCCGGCGCCCTGCCGCCCGGCGGCACCGTCGTCGAGGCGACGAGCGGCAACACCGGGATCGCGCTGGCCATGGTCGGGGCCGCCCGGGGGTACCAGGTGGTGCTCACCATGCCCGAGTCGATGTCCAAGGAGCGGCGCGCGCTGCTGCGGGCCTTCGGCGCGGAGCTCGTCCTGACCGCTGCGGGCGAGGGCATGCAGGGCGCCGTCGACCGGGCCGAGCAGATCGCCGCCGAGCGACCGGGCGCCGTGCTGGCCCGCCAGTTCGCGAACGAGGCCAACCCCGCGATCCACCGCCGGACCACGGCGGAGGAGATCTGGTCCGACACCGACGGCGAGGTGGACGTCGTGGTCGCCGGCATCGGCACCGGTGGGACCATCACGGGTGTCGGCCAGGTGCTCAAGGAGCGCAAGCCCGGGATCCAGATCGTGGGCGTCGAGCCCGCCGAGTCGCCGATCCTCAACGGCGGCGCACCGGGGCCGCACAAGATCCAGGGCATCGGCGCGAACTTCGTGCCGGAGATCCTGGACACCTCGATCTACGACGAGATCATCGACGTGGATGGTGAGACGGCCGCTGCGGTCGCCCGCCGCACCGCCCGCGAGGAGGGTCTGCTCGTCGGGTTCAGCTCCGGCGCAGCGATCGAGGCCGCCCACCGGCTGGCCCAGCGACCCGAGAACGCCGGCAAGCTGATCGTCGTGATCGTGCCGTCCTTCGGTGAGCGCTACCTGTCCTCGGTCCTCTACTCCGACCTGATGGACTGACCGTGGCCGCACTGCGTCGCTTCCTGGGGGTCCTGCGCGAGGACCTCCAGGCGGCGCGCGACCGGGACCCGGCCGCGCGCTCCATGCTCGAGATCGCCCTCGGCTACCCGGGCGTCCATGCGATCTGGGGTTACCGGATCGCACACCGGATGTGGCGCGAGCCGGCACTGCGGCTGCCGGCTCGGTTGCTGTCCCAGCTGGTGCGCTCGGCGACCGGAATCGAGATCCACCCGGCCGCCCAGCTCGGCCGCCGGCTCTTCATGGACCACGGGATGGGCATCGTCGTCGGGGAGACGGCCGTGGTCGGGGACGACGTCGTGATGTTCCACGGCGCGACCCTCGGTGGTGTCTCCATGAAGCACGGCAAGCGGCACCCGACGCTCGGTGACGGCGTCGTCGTCGGGGCCGGTGCGCGCGTGCTGGGTCCGGTCTGGGTCGGCGACGGCGCGAAGATCGGCGCCAACGCGGTCGTGGTCAAGGACGTGCCCGCCGGCGCGACAGCGGTGGGCGTACCCGCCGTCATCCGCAGGCGGGAGCACTCCGGAAACGGGCAGACCCGGCAGCTCGACGTGACCTCGCCGGACCACATCCGCGACCCCGCCCTGGACGTCGACCCGGCGATCTGGATCTGAGTCCTCTCAGTCGTCCGGCCACCACAGTGCGCGCCCGAGCACCACGCGGGCATCATCGGGGTCGGGGGGCGCCGTGAGTGGGCAGCCTTCGCGGCGCAGCCCCTCCAGCGCCTCCCGACGCCACGCCCGGGGCGGGCACCCTGCGGCGTTGACCACGCGCCACCACGGCACCCCGGCCCCCGCGCGTGCGAGGACCGACCCCACCTGGCGGGGCCCGCCGACGCCCAGCCGGTCGCGCAGCACCTCGGCCACCGAGCCGTAGGTCACCGCGCGACCGGGCGGCACCCGGGCGACCAGATCCAGGACCGCCTCGAGGTAGTCCTCCGGGGTGACCTCAGGTGCGCTGGACCAGGACGAGGCCACGGTCGTCCCCCTCCCCCGTGTCGAGGGCTGCCAGCAGGTCTGCCGCACCGCCCCGGCCGGTGGTGATGAGCTGCTCCACCGTGCCCATCAGACGGTCGATACCCAGCTCCAGGTCCCGCTTGGGGCTCTCCACCAACCCGTCGGTGTACAGCAGCAGCGTGTCACCGTGCTCCAGCGCCCCGTGCCGGGCCGCGAAGGACGGTGCGGCCACCACCCCCAGGACGGGACCGCCGGTTCCGCGCACCACCTCCAGGCGACCGGTGCTCCGGTGCAGGTGCAGGGCAGGAGGATGACCGGCGTAGGTCACCCAGTACTCCCCCGTGCGCAGCTCGACGGCGAGGTGCACGGCTGTCGCGAAGCCCTCGTCCCAGTGCTGGTCCAGGAGGTAGGCGTTCGCAGCCGGCAGGAACGACGCGGGCGGCATGGCCCCCAGCAGGCCGCCGAACGCGCCCGACAGCAGGAGCGAGCGCACCCCGGCCCGCTGCCCCTTGCCGGACACGTCGACGAGCACGATCTCCAGGAGCGGACCGTCCGCGCCGCGTGCGGCGACCACGAAGTCCCCGGAGAAGCCCTCCCCGTAGGCCGACCGGACCAGGGACTCGACCCGCCAGCCCTCCGGGAGCTCGGGGATGCGGCCGTGCTCGGCGATGCGGTCCCGCAGGTCGACCAGCATGAGCTGGCTCGGCGCACCTTGGAGCCCGAGCCGCTCACGGCTGCGCACGAAGAGGAGACTCGCCACGGTCGCGACACCCAGGACGACGATGGTCCCCGGCGTCAGCTCCGGCGTCCAGCCGGGCAACCCGATCACCGCGATCTCGACCCCGATGGCGACCGCGAGCGTGGCCATCGCGACCCGCCGCAGCACGACGACCGCACCGAGGAGCACCAGCAGCATGGTCGCGGGCGGAACCCAGTCCGGGATCGCCGCGATCCCGGCGGCGACCAGCACGGACAAGGCCACCAGCAGGGTGCCGAGCACGGGCTGTCCGGTCAGCACCCGAGGTGTCCGCCCGGACGCCAGCCGGACCCGCGCCGCCAAGGTTCTCCCAGCGCGCCTCGCCCTGGGCCGTGTCGCGGGCGCGGTCATGCACCGAGGCTACCCGGGGGGCGGCACGGGTCCGCGACACCGCCCGGCGCGGCAATTCCTTGGGCACGGGCCCGGACGACCACCACGATGGGCCCATGACCCTGCCCCCTGGCTATCGCATCGTCGACGTGCCCGCCGAGTCCGCCCGTGAGTGGCTGGTGGCCGACGCGTGGGCCTTCCCCGGAGACATCGACCCCGACACCGCCCTGGAGTGGCCGTCCGCGCTGGACTGGACCCGCACCCGTGGCGTACGCGCGGACGACGGCGAGCTGGTCGGCACGCACGCCTCGTTCGCCTACCACGCGCTCCCGGTGCCCGGCGGCCGGGTCGCCGCGGCGGGCCTGACGTGGGTCGGGGTGCACCCGGGCCACAGACGGCGAGGCCTGCTCCGCGCGATGATCACCGATCACGTGCGACGCAGCCTCGACCGCGGCGAGGTGCTCTCCCTGCTGTTCGCGGCGGAGCCCGCGATCTACGGCCGGTTCGGCTACGGGCTCGCGGCCCACCAGCTGCGCCTGACCATCCCGCGGGGAGCCGCGCTGCGCGACGTCCCGGGGGCAGACGACGTCCGGATCCGACTGGAGACCGTCGACCCTGAGCGCCACGGCGCGGCCGTCGCCGCCGTGCACGGCTCCGTGGACCGGCCGGGGTGGACCGCACGCGAGTCGGCCCCCCAGGCAGTGGCCTTCCTGCACGACCCGCACCAGCTGCGGGGCGGCGCGGAGCCGATGCGGATCGCGCTGGCGGAGCGTGACGGCGTCCCGGTGGGCTACGCCCTGCTGCGCAGGAAGATCGACTGGCAGCGAGGCGGGCCGCGCGGCGTGGTCCGGGTGCGGGAGATCTGCGCACCGGAGCCGGCGGTGGCGCGCGCGCTGTGGGGTGTCCTGGTGGACCTGGACCTGACGTCCAGCGTCGAGGCCGGCTGCCTTGCGGTCGACGACGCCGTCGTGCACCTGCTCGTGGACGTACGCGCCGCCCAGCCGGACTGGCAGGACAACGTGTGGGCTCGCGTGCTGGACGTGCCGGCGGCGCTGGGTGCCCGGCGCTACGCACGCGACATCGACGTGGTCCTCGAGCTCAGCGACACCCTGGTGCCCGCGAACGGGGGACGGTGGCGGCTGGCCGGCGGCCCGGACGGCGCCGAGGTCACCGCCACCCGGGCCCGGGCCGATCTCGCCCTGGACGTCCGGGAGCTGGGCGCCGCCTACCTGGGCGGGGTCTCGCTGGCCGCACTGGCGAGCGCCGGCCTGGTCACCGAGCGCAGGGCCGGTGCGCTGCTCCCGGCAGCGGCCGCGTTCGGGTGGCCGGTGGCGCCGGTGGCCAGCTTCGTCTGGTGAGCGTGTGGGCAGTCGTGCCGTTCAGCGCGCCGCTTCGTAGCCGGCCAGCAGGTCGATCCGGCGCTGGTGCCGGGGGTCGCCGCTGAACGGCTCGGCGAGGAACGCGTCCACGAGGGCGGTCGCCTCGTCCAGCGAGTGCTGCCGCGCGCCGATCGCCACGACGTTGGCGTCGTTGTGCGCCCTGGCCAAGGTCGCCGTGTCCAGGCTCCAGGCCAGCGCCGCACGCACCCCGGCCACCTTGTTCGCGGCGATCTGCTCGCCGTTGCCGGAGCCTCCGATCACGACGCCCAGGCTCCCCGGGTCGGCGACCACGGCCTCCCCGGCCGCGAAGCACACCGGCGGGTAGTCGTCCTGCGCGTCGTAGCTGGCGGCACCGTGGTCGACCACCTCGTGGCCAGCGGCCTCCAGGTGCTCGACGAGGGCGGACTTGAGCTCGAACCCGGCATGGTCGGCGGCGATGTGGATGCGCATGCCACCATCCTGCCGCACCCGGCGGCCCGCGACCGCTCCTGTGCGAGCTGAGCGACCGCCAGGACACCTCGACGGCCCCGCCCGCGGGGGTGCGCGGAGCAGGACGGGACGTCACCTAGCCTGGGGCCATGATCTCCGGCATCGACCGCTCTGACCTCGACCCCGCCGTCCGCCCGCAGGACGACCTGTTCCGGCACGTCAACGGCACGTGGCTGACCGAGCACGAGATCCCCGCGGATCGCGCGTTCGACGGTTCGTTCCGCGCCCTGCACGACCAGGCCGAGGAGCACGTCCGGCAGATCATCACCGAGCTCGGCGAGCACACGGCACGGGACGGCGACTCGCCGGCGGACCCGAATGCGGCGCGCATCGGTGCCCTGTACACGAGCTTCATGGACACCGAGACCGTGGAGCGGCTCGGCCTGACCCCGCTCGACGAGGAGCTGGCCGCGATCGACGCCGCCACGGATCGCGAGGCGCTGGCCGGCGTGCTCGGCGCCCTGCAGCGCACCGGTGGAGCGCAGGCGGTCGGCCTGTACGTCGACAACGATGCGCACGACCCGGAGCAGTACGCGGTGTACCTGTACCAGGCTGGTCTCGGCCTCCCGGACGAGGCGTACTACCGCGACGAGGGCTACGCGGAGATCCGTGCGGCGTACACCCCCCACGTGGCGCGCATGCTGACCCTGTCCGGCGTGCCCCGAGCGACCGAGGACGCCGAGCAGGTCGTCGCGTTCGAGACGGCGCTGGCCACGCACCACTGGGACGTGGTCGCCGACCGGGACGCGGAACGCACGTACAACCCGATGTCGTTCGAGGACCTCGTCGCCCGCGCGCCGGGGTTCGACTGGCGCGGCTGGGCGGCCGCCCTCGGCGTACCGGCGGGCTCCCTGGACCGCGTCGTGGTGCGGGAGCCCGAGTTCGCGGTGGGCCTGGGCCAGGTGTGGACCGACACCGACCCGGCCGTGATCCGCTCCTGGCTGCGTTACCACCTGCTCACGCGCCGCGCCCCGTACCTCACCGACGACGTGGTCGAGGCGAACTTCGACTTCTACGGACGCACGCTGACCGGCGCGCAGCAGGTGCGGGAGCGCTGGAAGCGCGCCGTCAGCCTGGTGGAGGGTGCGCTCGGGGAGGCCGTCGGCCAGGTCTACGTCGCCCGGCACTTCCCGCCCAGCCACAAGGAGCGGATGGTCGAGCTGGTCGCCACCCTGGTGGAGGCCTACCGCCGATCCATCACGGACCTGGACTGGATGGGCGAGGCGACCAAGGCCCGCGCCCTGGAGAAGCTCGACGCCTTCACCCCCAAGCTCGGCTACCCGGAGACCTGGAAGAGCTACGAGGGCCTCGAGATGGAGCCCGCGGACCTCATGGGCAACGTGCGTCGCTCGAACGCCTACGAGCAGGATCGTGAGCTCGGCAAGATCGGCCGACCGCTCGACCGGGGCGAGTGGTTCATGACTCCGCAGACCGTGAACGCCTACTACAACCCCGGTATGAACGAGATCGTCTTCCCCGCGGCGATCCTGCAGCCGCCGTTCTTCGACGTGGACGCGGACGACGCCGTCAACTACGGCGGGATCGGCGCCGTCATCGGGCACGAGATCGGCCACGGCTTCGACGACCAGGGCTCGAAGTACGACGGCACGGGCGCGCTGCACGACTGGTGGACCACGGCCGACCGTTCGGAGTTCGAGAGCCGCACCCGCGCGCTGATCGACCAGTACTCGACCTTCTCGCCGGCCCAACTCGACGATCCGACCACGCGGGTCAACGGCGCCTTCACCATCGGGGAGAACATCGGCGACCTGGGTGGGCTCGCCATCGCGCTCGAGGCCTACACGATCGCCCTGGCCGGCGCCGAGGCACCGGTGCTGGACGGCCTCACGGGGACCCAGCGCGTGTTCCTGGGCTGGGCGCGCGCCTGGCGCGAGAAGGGGCGCGATGAGGCCGTGCGCCAGCGGCTCGCGACCGACCCGCACTCCCCTGCCGAGTTCCGCTGCAACGGCGTCGTACGCAACATCGACGCGTTCCACGAAGCGTTCGGCACCGTCCCGGGTGACGGCCTGTGGCTGGACCCAGGCGCCCGGGTCTCCATCTGGTAGGCGCCCGGGCCTCCTCCTGGCAGGCGCCCGCGCCGCACCGGTCCGCGGCGCGACCCGTCAGAAGAAGCGGTAACCGGCCCGCGCCACCGAGAAGCCCTGACCGGTCGGGTTGTGCCGGCACGTCACGCCGTTGGTCGACGAGTGGCAGGTCATCTGCCCGACCGTGCTCGCCTGGCCGTACTCGAGCGTCGGGGCGCCGGCCGGGACGGGCGGCGGCGCACCCACCACGCACTCCATCTGGGGGTCGTGGCCGGCCACGATCCGCAGCACGTTGCCGACGGTGCCGGAGCACCCGGTGGGCGGGTCCGGGGGCGTGAAGGTGAAGCGCAGGATGGTGCACGTCGCGGACGTCTCGGTCATCTCGCACCAGATGTTGTGGCTCGGCAGCTCGAACGCCGTGAAGGTGTTCGGGTTGGTCGGGTCCGCCGGGACGCTCACGTCGGGCGTGGTCTCCGGAGCGACCGTGCCGCTCGTCGAGCCGGCCACCTGCACGGGACCGCGCGGGCCGAACGGCTGGAGCAGCGCCGCCAGGATGACGAACGTGACCACCAGGATCACGTCGACGACGACGAACGTCGCCATGCCCGGGGTCAGCCCCCACCGCCCTCGCTGGTCCATCCACCCTCCTCGTCCGCGGCAGGATCGCACGCGGTCTCGACCACCGCGAGGCATCCTGCCCGATCCGCGAGGGGGAGGTGCCCTCGTCCGCGACTCAGTCGAAGATCGGACCGTCGGTCCGGGTGCGCTTGAGCTCGTAGAACCCGGGCACGGACGTCATGAGCGCGAGCCCGTCCCAGAGCCGGCCGGCAGCCTCGCCTCGCGGGGCGGGGGTCACCACGGGGCCGAAGTAGCCCACCCCGTCGATCGCGACCACCGGCGTGCCGACATCCTCGCCGACGAGCGCGATCGCCTCGGCGTGGGAGGCACGCAGGGCCTCGTCGTGCTCGTCGGTGTCGACGGCCGCCGCGAGGTCCGTCGGCAGCCCGACCTCGTCGAGCGCCTCGACGCACACCTGCGCGAAGTCCTGGCGCCCTCCCGGGTGGATGCGCGTACCCATCGCGTCATACAGCGGCTTGACCACCGCGTCGCCGTGCGCCGCCCGCGCCGCCGTGACCACCCGCACCGGGCCCCAGGCCCGCGCCATGAGGTCCGCGTATCGCGGGGAGAGCTCCCGCCCCTCGTTCAGCACTGCCAGGCTCATCACGTGCCAGCGCACCCGGACCGGTCGAACCGCCTCGACGTCGCCCAACCAGCGGCTGGTCATCCAGGCCCACGGGCAGGCGGGGTCGAACCACATGTCGGCGGTCGTGCCGACGGTCTGCGCGTCGGTGCTCACGAGGACTCCTCTCCGCGCCGCACCGTGCGGACGCGGTACCACTGTGCCGCCGGCGGCGGGCCGGCGCACGCCGCGCCCGCGACGTGGGCGCAGGCACCCCCGAGGCGGTGCGGACGTGAAAAGATGCGCCCACCCGCTGCGAAGGAGCACCGCTGTGCCCGGTCAGAACCTCACGCGTGACGAGGCGCGCACCCGTGCCGTCATGACGGTCGCGAGCTACGACGTCGCGCTCGACCTCACCACCGGCCCCACGACGTTCCGGTCCACCACCGTGGTCCGGTTCTCCGCCCCGGCAGGCATGTCGACCTTCGTGGACCTCATCGCCCCGACGGTGCACGAGGTCGTGCTCAACGGCCGGGCGCTGGAGGTGGCGGAGGTGTTCGCGGACTCACGCATCGCCCTGGAGTCCCTGGCCGCGGACAACGAGCTGCGCGTCGTGGCGGACTGCGCGTACATGAACACCGGCGAGGGCCTGCACCGGTTCGTCGACCCGGTCGACGGCGAGGTCTACCTGTACTCCCAGTTCGAGGTCGCGGACTCGCGCCGGGTCTTCGCGGTGTTCGAGCAGCCGGACCTCAAGGCGTCGTTCACGTTCACGGTGACCGCACCGGACCACTGGACCGTGGTGTCCAACTCCCCGACGCCCGAGCCGGAGCCGCTGGGCGAGGGCGCGGCGCGGTGGTCCTTCGACCCCACGCCGCCGCTGTCGTCCTACGTCACCGCGATCATCGCCGGGCCGTACCACCGCCACGCGGGCACGATCTCCTCGGTGGACGGCCGCACGCTGCCCGCCGCGGTGCTGTGCCGCGCCTCGCTCGCCGAGCACCTGGACGCCGAGGAGATCCTGGCGATCACGCAGGCGGGCTTCGGGTTCTACGAGGAGCGGTTCGGCCGGCCGTACCCGTTCGCCAAGTACGACCAGGTCTTCGTGCCCGAGTTCAACGCGGGTGCGATGGAGAACGCCGGCGCCGTGACGTTCCTCGAGTCCTACGTCTTCCGCTCCAAGGTCCCGGACGCGACCGTCGAGCGTCGCGCGATCACCATCCTGCACGAGCTCGCGCACATGTGGTTCGGCGACCTGGTCACCATGCGCTGGTGGGACGACCTCTGGCTGAACGAGTCGTTCGCCGAGTACGCGTCGACCTTGGCCGCGGCGGAGGCGACCCGGTGGACCACGGCCTGGACGACGTTCTCCTCCCTGGAGAAGTCCTGGGCGTACCGCCAGGACCAGCTGCCGTCGACGCACCCGATCGTCGCCGACATCCGCGACCTGGAGGACGTCGAGGTCAACTTCGACGGCATCACGTACGCCAAGGGCGCCTCCGTCCTCAAGCAGCTCGTGGCCTGGGTCGGCGAGGAACAGTTCTTCGCCGGCGTCCGGGCGTACTTCGCCAAGCACGCCTGGGGCAACACCGAGCTGCGCGACCTGCTCGCCGAGCTCGAGGTGACCAGCGGGCGCGACCTGGCTTCCTGGTCCCGGCTGTGGCTCGAGCAGGCCGGCGTCACGCTGCTGCGCCCCTTGGTCGAGGTCGACGCGCACGGCGTGGTCACCCATGCGGAGGTGGCCCAGGAGGTGCCCACCGAGCACCCCGTGCAGCGCCCGCACCGACTCGTGGTGGCCGGCTACGACCTGCTCCCGGACGGTGACGGCAGCCGCTTCACGCGGACGTTGCGCGCCGAGCTGGACGTGCGGGGACCGCGCACGCCGGTGCCGGACCTCGTCGGCCGGGCGCACCCGGACCTCGTGCTGGTCAACGACGAGGACCTGGCGTACGCCAAGGTCCGCCTGGACCGCGCGTCGTTCGCCGCGGCGACCGAGCACCTGAGCGAGTTCGGCGACACCCTGCCACGAGCCCTGGTCTGGGCCGCGGCGTGGGACATGACGCGCGACGCCGAGGTCCCGGGCGAGACCTTCGCCGAGCTCGTGCTGCGCAACGTCGGGGACGAGTCGGACTCCACGGTCGTGCTCGTGCTGCTCCGGCAGCTCGCGACCACCGTCGACCTGTACCTTGCGCCCGACCGCCGCGCGGAGGTCGCCCGGGCCACGGCCGACCAGCTCCTCGCGCTGGCGCGCTCGGCCCGGCCCGGCAGCGACACCCAGCTCCAGCTGGTCAAGGCGTTCGCGGCGCGCGCAGTCGATCCCACCCAGCTGGACGCACTGGCCGCGCTGCTCGATGGCAGCGGCCCGCTTCCGGGCCTGACCGTGGACACCGACCTGCGCTGGGAGCTCCTCACCGGTCTGGTCGCCGGCGGCCGGGCGGGCGAGGCGGAGATCGCCGCCCAGCTCGCCACCGACGCGACGGCCACCGGCGAGCGAGCGGCGGCCGCCGCTCGGGCCGCGCTGCCGACGGCGCAGGCCAAGGCCGCGGCGTTCGAGGCAGCCGTGCACGACACCTCGCTCGCCAACGCCCTGCAGACCGCGACCATCGCAGGGCTGACGCGGGTACCCGACCCGGACCGCCGGCGCGAGCTCCTCGAACCGCTCGTGGAGCCGTACTTCGCATCCCTGGTGGACGTGTGGGCCACCCGCACCAACGAGACCGCGCAGAACGTCGTGACCGGCCTGTTCCCGACCACGCTGGCCGGGACGGGCGTGGACGTGCTCGGACCGGCCGACGCCTGGCTCGCCGACCACCCGGACGCCCCTCCGGCGCTGCGTCGACTCGTCGCGGAGAGTCGCGACGGCGTGCGCCGCGCGCTGACCGCCCAGGCGGTCGTCCCCGCCCGCTAGCCGACCGGGCCGCTCACCGGCCCAGGACGCTGACCAGGGACCGCAGGCGCTGGTGCTCGAACACTGCGTCGACCGTGACCAGGTTCTGCGCGGAGTCGGCCAGGGGTACGCGCCAGTTCGGGTACTCCTGGTCCGTGCCTGGCTGGTTCTGGGTGCGTCGCTCCCCCACGGCGTCGGCCAGCGAGACCCCGACGAGGACCGACGGCGACGCGAGGACCAGGCGGTGCAGCGCCTCGACGAGCTCCCGCTCGCTCGGGGCCGGGCCCACGAGCCCCCGGGACCGGAGCACCTCGACCATGCGCTCGCGCTCGGCGCGGGCGTCGGCGCGCGTCTTGTCCAGGGAGTCGGTGAGCAGACCCAGCTGGTGGCGCAGGTCGACGTGCTCGCCGGCGAGATACCCGGCCGTGGGCGGCAGGTCGTGCGTGGTGACGGTCGCCAACGCCAGCCGACGGTAGTGCTCGGGCGGCATGACCCCGCCGTCCTCGTACTCGAACCAGAGCACCGACGTACCCAGCACCCCGCGCTCGGACAGGTAGTCGCGCACCCACGGCTCGAAGGTCCCGAGGTCCTCACCGATCACCACGGCACCGGCCCGCTGCGCCTCCAGGCACAGGATCCCGACGAGCGCCTCGTGGTCGTAGCGCACGTAGGCACCCTCGTGCGGGGACCGGCCCTGAGGGATCCACCACAGCCGGAACAGCCCGATCACGTGGTCGACCCGGATCGCCCCCGCGTGGCGCAGGATCGTGCGCAGCAGGTCGCGGAACGGTCGGTAGGCATCCCTGGCCAGGGCGTCCGGCCGCCACGGTGGCTGCGACCAGTCCTGGCCCTGCTGGTTGTACATGTCCGGCGGCGCCCCGACCGCGACCCGGCTCGCCAGCACGTCACGCAGCGCCCACGCGTCGGCGCCTTCGGGGTGCACGCCCACGGCGAGGTCGTGGACGATGCCCAGTCGCATGCCCGCCTCGCGTGCGGCGGCCTGGGCGGTGGCCAGCTGCTCGTCGGCCACCCACTGCAGCCAGCAGTAGAAGTCGATGCGGTCGGCCAGCTCCGCGCGCAGCCGCCGCACGAGCGGGCTGTTCCGGTCCTGTGCCTCCTCGGGCCACGCGTCGGGCGCGTAGTGCTCGTACAGCGCGCACCAGGTGGCGAAGTCCTCCAGGCCACGTCCCTGCTCCTGCCGGAACTCCTCGAAACGGGCCTGGCGAGCGGCGGACCGCGGCGCGGCGAAGACCACCTCGAGGGCCACCCGCTTGGCCGCCCACGCCGCGTCGCGGTCGATCGGGCCGGGGTCGTCGGACATCGGCCGCGCCACCTCCGCCTGCCACTCGACCAGGGAGCGCTCGGCGATCGGCAGGTACGCGGTCTCCGGGATCTCTTCGGGCCGGACGTACAGCGGGTGCACGAAGCGTCGCGTGGTCGGCAGGTAGGGCGACGGGGTCAGCGGTGGTACGGGCTCGGCGGCGTGCAGCGGGTTGATCAGGAGGAAGTCGGCGCCCAGCCGACCCGACCCCCAACCCAGGTCCGCGAGGTCCGCGAGGTCGCCCACGCCCCAGGAGCGCGTCGAGCGCACGGAGTACAGCTGCGCCATGAAACCCCACCCGCGCCGCTCCCCCAGGCCCGCCGGGAGCTCCATCCGCGCCGGCGTGACGACCAGCGGGCTGCGCGTGACCGTCGGGCCGGACTGCGCGACCAGGGTGTGCCAGCCGAGCGGGAGGTCGGCGGGGATCTCGACGGTCGCCCGACCCACGGTCCGGCCGTCGACCACTCGGGGCGCCACCCAGTGGTCCACCTGCCCGACCTCACGGCGGCCACCGTCGTCCTCGAGCTCGATCCAGGTGGCCACGGGGGCGCCGTCGTCGACGTGCACCGCCACGTGCGGGGTGGCCCCCTGGCGCAGCACGACCACGGGAGGCAGCATCCGCCGCCACACCTCGTCCTCGGCGTTCTCGAGCTCCACGGCGACCCGCTCCGGGGTCGACGCGTCGACCCCGAGCGCGGCGAGCACGTCGACCATGGTCCCGGGGCTCACCCACTGATGGCTGCCGTCGAAGCCCCAGAAGTCCGGCACGACGCCGTACCGCTGTGCCAGGGCGAGCAGCGCGTCGGTCAGTCCCTCGGGGCGCGCGTCGTCGAACACCCTCCGATCCTGCCAGAGCGTGGGTCGCCTGGCCGTGCGGGGGGCCCGGACGCGCGGGCGAAAACCCCGCCTCGTCAGTTGCTCTCGCGCTTGGCGGTGGGCTCGCCGGACAGCCGACGGGCCGTGGTGATCAGGCCGACGTGGCTGAACGCCTGGGGCACGTTGCCCAGCTGACGGTCCAGACCGGGGGCGTACTCCTCGGACAGCAGCCCCAGGTCGTTGGCCAGGTCGAGCGACCGCTCGAAGAACTCGGTCGCCTCGTCGGTCCTGCCGATCTCCCACAACGCGTCGGCGTACCAGAAGTTGCACGCCACGAAGGCACCCTCCTGGCCCTCGAGCCCGTCCCCCGCAGCATTGCCGGAGGAGTCGGTGCGGTAGCGGACCAGGAGGCCGTCCATCATCAGCTCACGCCCGATGGCCTCCACCGTGCCGACCACCCGTGGGTCGTCCCACGGCAGGAAGCCGACCTGCGGGATCAGCAGCAGCGCCGCATCCAGGGCCGACGAGCCGTAGTACTGCGTGAACGTGTTGCGATCGGCATCGAAGCCCTTCTCGCACACCTCGTCGTGGATCTGCTGGCGCAGCTTCTTCCACTCGTCCAGCGGGACGTCCATGCCGTTGTCCTCGGCGCCCTTGATCATCCGGTCGACACCCGCCCAGCTGAGCACCTTGGAGTGCACGAACTGCTGCTGCGGCCCACGCATCTCCCACAGCCCGTTGTCCGGCTCCTGCCAGGTCTGGCGCACGTGGTCCAGGAGGGCCACCTGCACGGCCCAGCCCTCGTCGGTGGTCGCGATGCCGTGCGTGCGGGCCATGTGCAGCGTCTCGAGCACCTCGCCGTACACGTCGAGCTGGTGCTGCTCGGAGGCCGCGTTGCCCACCCGCACGGGTCGGGAGTCCTCGTACCCGTCCAGCCAGCCCAGCTCGGACTCCGGGATCCGGCGCGAGCCGTCGAGCGCGTACATGATCTGCAGGTCCGCGGGGTCACCCGCGACCGCACGCAGCAGCCACGCACGCCACGCCTTGGCCTCCTCGACGTATCCCGTCCCCAGCAGGGCCTGGAGCGTGAAGGACGCGTCGCGCAGCCAGCAGTACCGGTAGTCCCAGTTGCGCTCACCGCCCAGGCGCTCGGGAAGGGAGCTGGTGGCCGCGGCCACGATCCCGCCGGTGACGGCGTCGGTGAGCGCCTTGAGCACGATCAGCGAGCGGCGCACGGCATGCTCCCAGCGACCCTCGTAGCTCAACTGACCGATCCAGCCGGTCCAGAACTCCTCCGTCTCGATGAGGGCGTCCTCGGCGTCCACCGCTGACGGGACCTCGCTCCATGCCGGGTAATGGGTCAGGACCATCGGGATCCGCTGGCCCTGACGGATCTCGAACTCGGCGACCAGGTCACCGTCCTCCCGGTGCAGCGCCACGGGGCTTGCCACCGCGACCGCGTCCGGCCCGGCGACCGCCGTGGACCGCCGATCACCGACCTCCAGCCAGGGCACGACGTGGCCGTAGTCGAAGCGCAGCCGCAGGTGCGTGCGCATGCGGACGGTCCCCTGCAGCCCCTCGACGATGCGGACGACGTCGGCGGCCTCGCCCCGCGGGGGCATGAAGTCGATCACGCGCACCGCACCGTCGTCGGTCTCCCACTCGGTCTCCAGGATCAAGGTGTCGTCGCGGTAGCGGCGCCTGGTGCAGTCGCCGGACCCGACCGGGGCCACCCGCCAGTGCCCGTTGTCGTGCTCACCCACGAGCGCGGCGAAGCAGGCCGGAGAGTCGAACCGGGGCAGGCACAGCCAGTCGATCGATCCGTCCAAGCCGACCATGGCCGCGGTCTGCAGGTCCCCGATCAGTCCGTAGTCCTCGATGCGCGACGCCACCATCAGTCCTCTCCCGGCGTCCGGAGCGGTTCTCCAGATGCCCCTCAGCGATTGCCTGCCTACAGTCAAGATCAGGCCTTCGAATTTCGCACGGCGAGCGCCGGGTCCATCCGTGGCGGCTCCGCGCTGTGCACGGCACGCGCCCTGCGAGCGTGTGCGACGCCCACAGGGCGCCCGCCGAGACAAGAACGTCAGACCGAAGGAGCAGACATGTCGAGAGTGGTCGTGGTGACCGGAGCGAGCGGCGGCGTCGGCCGTGCCGTCGTGCGCGAGATCGCTGGGCCCGGCGTGGCGATCGGGCTCCTCGCCCGCGGTCGCGCCGGCCTCGAGGCGGCGGCTGTGGAGGTCGAGTCCGCCGGCGGCACCGCTCTGGTGCTGCCCACCGATGTCGCCGACGCCGCGCAGGTCGACTCGGCGGCCGCACGCGTCGAGGACGAGCTGGGGCCGATCGACACGTGGATCAACGTCGCGTTCTCCAGCGTGTTCGCGCCGTTCACACAGGTGACGGCCGAGGAGTTCGCCCGGGCCACGTCGGTGACCTACCTGGGCTTCGTGCACGGGACCAAGGCCGCGCTGGACCGCATGGTGCCTCGAGACCGGGGCACCATCGTGCAGGTCGGCTCCGCGCTGGCCTACCGGGGGATCCCGCTGCAGAGCGCGTACTGCGGCGCCAAGCACGCGATGGTCGGGTTCACCGAGTCGCTGCGCACCGAGCTCATGCACGACGGCAGCAACGTGCACGTGACCATGGTCCACCTGCCCGGGGTCAACACCCCGCAGTTCAGCTGGGTGCTGTCCAAGCTGCCCCGCCACCCCCAGCCGGTGCCGCCGATCTACCAGCCCGAGGTGGCGGCGCGTGCGATCGTCACCGCGGCGAACGACCCGCGGCGCCGCGAGTACTACGTCGGCTCCTCGACGGTCGCGACGGTGATGGGCGGAAAGCTGGCCGGGGGCCTGCTCGACCGCTACCTCGCGTTGACCGGCTTCGACTCGCAGCAGACCGGCGAGCGCACCTCCCCGGACCGGCCCGCCAACCTGTTCGAGCCGGTCGACGACGACCACGATGTCGGCGCGCACGGTGAGTTCGACTCCCAGGCGCAGCCGACCTCCTGGCAGGCGCGCTTCACGTCGTCGCCGTGGCTGGTCGCCGGCGTCGTCAACCTCGCTGCCCTCGCGGTGGCCGGCTCGAAGATGGTGTGGGGTGACCGGGCCGCGTTCGCCAAGGCGGTGACGTGGCGCCGATGAGCCCGCTGCTGCCGCCCGGCTTCACGCACAACCCCTCCTCGCTGCAGCTCAGGCGCTGGCTGGTCGGTCTGGCCTGCGCCGGCCTGGCGGTCGCGACGTTCCTCACCCTCGTCCAGCTCCGGGTGATCGGGTCGTGGGATCCGGTCTTCGGCACCACCGAGGACGTCCTGCACTCCTGGGTCTCCGAGCTGTTCCCGGTGCCGGACGCGCTGCTGGGTGCTCTGATCTACCTCTCGGAGGTGGTCCTGGGCTCGATCGGCGGCGCCGACCGCTGGCGCACGCACCCGTGGGTCGTGCTCGCTTTCGAGGCGGCCCTGCTCGCGACCGCCACGGCCGGGATCGCCCTGACGCTGGTGCAGGCGTTCGTGCTGCACACCTACTGCCTGCTGTGCCTGGTGCAGGCCGCGATCGGTGTCACGTTGCTCACGGTGTCGCGGTTGCAGGAAGCGCGCGCGGCCCTGGCGCAGCTGAGGCGGCTGCGCCGCTAGCCTGCTCCGCATGCCCGTCGCGACCACCGCTCTGCCTGCTGCCGCCCTCGGCCCGCTCGTCCCCGCCGCAGGGGTGTCCACCGTCGTGGGGGACGAAGCCTCGCGCTGGTACGACTGGCTGATCGGCGCTCCCCTGCAGACCCTCATCACGCTGGCGGTCGCCGGCCTGGTCCTGGTGCTGCTGCGGTGGATCATCCGCCGCGCGGTGCGCTCCGTGGTCGAGGGCAGCACCCACGTCCGCAAGCAGGCCCGCCGACTGCTGCTGCGCTCGGGGATCGACGCCCCCGCGGACGACCCGCTGGTGATCGCCCGCCGCGTGCAGCGCGCGGAGACGATGGGGTCGGTGCTGCGGTCGTCCGCGGCGCTGCTGGTGGGAATCGTGGCGATCACGGTGCTCGCGAACATCTGGGGCTGGGACCTGGGCCCGCTGCTCGCGTCGGCGGGCGTGGCGGGCGTCGCGCTCGGCTTCGGGGCCCAGACCCTGGTCAAGGACTTCCTGTCAGGGCTGTTCATGCTGGTCGAGGACCAGTACGGGGTGGGCGACGTGGTCGACCTGGGCGACGCGACCGGGGTCGTCGAGGCGATCGGTCTGCGCGTCACGCAGATCCGCGACCTGCAGGGGACGCTGTGGTACGTCCGCAACGGCGAGGTGATGCGGGTCGGCAACCTCACCCAGGGCTGGTCGCGGGCCTTCGTCGAGGTGCTCGTCACCCCGGACCAGGACATCGAGGCGGCCACGGAGGCGCTGCGGACCGCGGCGGCCTCGCTCGCCGATGACCCCGACGTCGCGCCGCAGCTGCTGGATGAGCCCGCGGTCACGGCCTACGAGGACCTCAGCGCGGAGTCGGTCAGGTTGCGCACCATGGTCAAGACGGTGCCGGGCCAGCAGTGGGCGGTGCAGCGGGTGCTGCGGGGCAAGATCCGCGACGCGTTCGCGGGCTCGGGCGTCATGCTCGCGCTGCCGCACCGCGAGGTGCACGTCCGGCCCGGGCTTGCGGCGCTCACGCCGGCCTCGGCGGGCGCCGACGCCGGCTCGGCGGAGTCTGCGACGTCCCGGACTCAGGACCAGAACAGCAAGGGCTGACCCACCGCGACCCGGTCCCCGGGTTCTACGACCGCCAGCACCTGGGCCCGCGGGGCCTGGAGCGCCACCACGGGGCTGGCCAGGGCCGAACCCGACCCCCGCACGTCCCAGACCAGCAGCCGCTCACCGGCCCGGACCCGTTCGCCGACGCGGCCCAGCTCGCTCACCTCGTGGTCCACGACCTGGACGCCGAGGTGCACCAGCACCTGACGGCCGTGCCCGGCGATCAGCATCACCGCGTGGGGCAGGGTCGCGTGCACCAGGCCGTCGCACGGCGCGCACACCGTGACGCGGCGCGCGTCCGGATCCGGCCGGACCGCGAGGCCCGGGCCCACCACACCCGCCGCGTACACCGGGTCGGGCAGGTCCTCGAGCGCCACGACCGTCCCGGCGAACGGCGCCACCAGCTCCAGGACCCGTCGCTGCGTGCTCACCCGACCCCCTCACGCCCACTCCTCCAGCGCACGATACCGACGCCCACCGTCCCAGCGCCGAGATCGGGTGCCCGTGACGGGGTGCCAGGCGGCCATGGGTCCGCGGTCGGGGTGTGGTCGGGTCCGGTGCGGTCAGGCGTCCCAGGTGAACAGGGGGTCCAGCTGGTGCACCGCGGTCCCGGCCGGCCCGGCGGCGTGCAGGGCGGACCGCTCGGTCTGCAGCGCCACCACGGGGCACAGCGCGGGCTTGCCGTGCGCGACGGCTGCCGCGACGTCCCACGTGACCAGTACCTGGCCGGCCCGGACGGTGTCGCCCTGGCCGCAGTCCAGCGTGAAGGTCTGACCGAGCAGGCGCACGGTGTCCAGACCCAGGTGCACCAGCACGGCGCGCCCGTCGGGCACCTGGATGACGAACGCGTGCGGGTGCAGGGCGGAGAGCACACCGTCGACCGGGGCGACCACCTCCACCACCCCCGTGGAGTCGGGTTGCACGGCGATGCCGGGGCCGAGCATCTCCTGGGCGAACACGTCGTCCGGGACGTCGGCAAGCTCGACGAGCGACCCCGCGATGGGAGCGGCGACGGTGAGCCGTTCGCTCATGCGCGCAGGTCGTCGATCTCGGACGCGAGGGTGTCCGCCTCGGGGCCGACCACCACCTGGACCACGGAACCGGAGCGGACCACCCCGAAGGCACCGCTGGTGCGCAGCGCGTCCTCGTCGACCAGACCCGGGTCGGTCAGCTCGACCCGCAGGCGGGTGATGCACGGCTCGAGGTCCACGACGTTCCCCGAGCCGCCCAGTGCCGCGAGGATCTCCTCGGCCTTGCTCATCGGTCCTCCTTGTCCGCCGGCGCGGGACCAGCGTAGCCCTGGACCGCCGGGGCGGGCGCGCCGGCACGACCATCGTCACCCTCGCGTTGCGCCGCCGCCGGACCTGGGAGGATGGCGGGCGTGACGGACACCTCGCCGACCTTCTACCAGGCCGTCGGCGGCTCGGAGACGTTCGCCCGACTCGTCGAGCGGTTCTACGCCGGCGTCGCGGACGACGAGCTGCTGCGCCCGATGTACCCCGAGGAGGACCTCGGGCCCGCCGCCGAGCGCTTGCGCCTGTTCCTCGAGCAGTACTGGGGCGGCCCCACGACGTACTCCCGGACGCGTGGGCACCCACGGCTGCGGATGCGGCACGCGCCGTTCCCCGTGGGGCCCCAGGCCCGGGACCGGTGGCTCCTGCACATGCGGGCGGCGGTCGACTCCCTGGGGCTCGCGCCCATGCACCAGGCCACGCTGTGGGACTACCTGGAGCGGGCCGCCCACTCGATGGTCAACACGTTCGAGGAGGGTCGGTGAGCAGCCGGGTCCAGCGTGTGCTCGACACCCTGAGCATCGAGCAGGTCGGGCGCGACGAGTTCCAGGGGTCGAGCCTCCCGATGCCGCACGGCCGGGTGTACGGCGGCCAGGTGCTCGCCCAGGCACTCCTCGCCGCCGCCGCCACCGTGCCCGACGACCGGCCCGGCCCACGCCTGCCGCACTCCGTGCACGGCTACTTCCTGCGGCCCGGAGACATCGACGTGCCCATCACGTTCGCCGTGGAGCGGATGCGTGACGGCCGTTCGTTCACGGCCCGCCGCACCCACGCGCTGCAGGGCGGTCAGCCGATCCTGTCGATGATCAGCTCGTTCCAGCTCGAGCAGCCCGGGCTGGACCACCAGGACGCGCCACCGGACGTGCCCGATCCGGAGGAGATCGCCGTCTCCGGCGACGTGCTCACCGCGCTCGACCATCCGCTCGGCACGTTCTGGGGCCGCTACGGCGCCTTCGACATCCGGCACGTCGAACCCCAGATCTACCTGCGGCCGGCCACGCGGCGCACCGACGTCCAGCACGTGTGGATGAAGGCGCGCGGCCCGCTGCCGGACGACGAGGTGCTGCACCGCGCGCTGCTCGCGTACGCGTGCGACCAGGTGGTGCTCGAGCCGGTGCTGCGCCGCCACGGCACCGGCTGGGCGACGCCTGGCCTGTCGGTGGCGAGCCTGGACCACGCCATGTGGTGGCACCGGAAGGCACGCGCGGACGAGTGGCTGCTGTACGCCCAGGCCTCGCCCAGCGCGCAGGGTGGGCGCGGCCTGGGCACCGCGCAGGTGTTCGATCGCGGGGGCGCCCTGGTGGCAACCATCGCGCAAGAGGGCATGGTCCGGCTGCCCTGAGGTCCTCGGCGCGCGTAGCGGGGCGGTTGCCCGCACACTGGCGCGATGGCGGACGGACCCCTGGGCGGTAGCCGGCCTCTGGTGTGCGCCGTCACGGGAGTGACCGGCTACGTGGGCGGCCGGCTGGTCCCCGAGCTGCTGGCCGCGGGTCACGCGGTGCGCGCCGTCGCGCGCCTCCCCGGACGGCTGCGTGACCGGCCGTGGTACGACGGCGTGGAGACCGTCGAGGCCGACGCGGGGGACCTGGACGCGATGCGCGCCGCGCTGAGCGGCGTGGACGTCGCCTACTACCTCATCCACTCGCTCGCCGGGGGGCGGCGCTTCGAGGCCCGCGACCGCCGGGTGGCGCGCACCTTCGCCCAGGCGGCGCGGGAGGCGGGTGTGCGCCGGATCGTGTACCTGGGCGGCCTGCACCCCGACGTCGAGGACCTCTCCCCGCACATGGAGTCCCGCAAGGAGGTCGGCGAGATCTTCCTGGCCAGCGGTGTGCCGACCACCGTGCTGCGCGCCGCGGTGATCCTCGGGTCAGGGTCGGCGTCCTTCGAGATGATGCGCTACCTCACCGAGCGGCTACCCGCGATGACGGTGCCGCGCTGGGTGGACAACCGCGTCCAGCCGATCGCGATCCGCGACGTGCTGCACTACCTGGTCGGGTCCGCAACCATGCCGGCCGACGTGAACCGGTCGTTCGACATCGGCGGCCCGGACGTCCTGACCTACCGGCAGATGATGCAGCGCTACGCCGCGGTCGCGGGGCTGCGGCCCCGCGTGATCGTCCCCGTGGGAGTGCTGACGCCGCGGCTGTCCAGCCTGTGGGTCTCCCTGGTCACGCCGGTGCCGGCCGCGATAGCCCGCCCCCTGGTGGACTCCCTCATCCACGAGGTGGTGTGCACCGAGCACGACATCGCGCAGTGGGTGCCCGACCCCGCGGACGGGCTCGCCGGTTTCGACCGGGCCGTGCGGCTCGCGCTGAACAGGATCGCCGGGGCGGACGTGGCGACCCGGTGGTCGTCGGCCGCGGTGCCCGGGGCGCCGAGCGATCCCCTGCCGTCCGACCCCGGATGGGCGGGCGGCTCGCTGTACCGGGACGACCGGGAGAGGTACGTGCACGCCCCGGCCGAGGTGACCTGGGGCGTGGTCCAGGAGATCGGCGGCGAGCACGGCTGGTACTCGTGGCCGCTCGCGTGGCGGCTGCGGGGCCTCATCGACCGGGTGGTGGGCGGCCCCGGGCTGCGGCGGGGGCGCCGCGACCCGACCACGCTGTGGGTCGACGACCCGGTGGACTTCTGGCGGGTGGAGGAGGTCGAGACCGGTCACCTGCTGCGCCTGCGGGCGGAGATGCGGCTGCCGGGGCTGGCGTGGCTCGAGCTCGAGGTGACGTCCGAGGGCGACGGCTCCCGGCTGCGCCAGGCGGCGATCTACCACCCGCACGGGCTGCCCGGGCACCTGTACTGGTGGTCGGTCGCCCCGTTCCACGGCGTCGTGTTCGGCCCGATGCACCGCGGCATGGCGGCCGAGGCGGAGCGCCGCGCGGTCAGTGCAACGCCGACCACAGGGCACCGGGCGCCATCCCCGGCGAGCCGGGCCCTGCGGCCTCGGCGGCGTGCACCAGGTCCACGATCCGGCGGTTGAGCGGCGCCGGTGTGCCGGTGCGCTCGGCCAGCCGGACGATCTCCCCGTTGAGGTCGTCGACCTCAGTGGGCCGGCCGCGCACGAGGTCCTCCCACATCGAGGACCGGGCCTGCGCGTCCGTCGGCAACCGCGCGGCGAGCAGCCGCCGGGCCAGGGGATCGGGCAGGCGAAGCACGCGCAGCATGAGTCGGGCCGGCACCCGGCGCACCCGTCCGGGTCGGATCCCGGCCGCCCGCAGCACGGCCACCCCCTCGGCCAGCAGGCCGGCGACGACGCGTCGGTAGCCTTCCCGCGTCATGAGCTCGACCGTCGGGACGTCGGACAGCGCGCTGATCGCGTTGTTCAGGTTGACCAGCAGCTTCGCCCACTGGACGGCGGCGATGTCGGCGGTCGTGGTCACCTCGAGACCGGCGGCGGCGAGGGCGGCCACCACGGCTGCCCCCGTCGTGGTCCCGGACCGCGCGACCGTCAGCGGGCCGGGCAACCCGCAGTGCACGGCACCGGCGGGCCGGGACACCACGTTGAAGTCGACCACCGCGCCGAGCACCTGCCTGGTCCCGAGGGCGGCGTGCAGCCGGTCGACGTTGTGCACCCCGTTCTGGAGGCTGAGCACCACCGCGTCCGGACGCAGCACGGGGTCCAGCGCGGCGCCGACGTCGGCGGTCTGGCCGCTCTTGACGCACACCAGGACGACGTCGGCGTCCGCGAGCGACGCGACGTCGGTGCTCAGGGTCAGGTCCCGCGCGGGCACCGTCCTGCGGTCCGTACGGTCGCTGATCGTCAGGCCGTGCCGCCCCAGCTCCTCGACCACCCGGTCACGACCGACCAGGGTCACGTCCGCCTGACCGGCCGCGGCGAGCCGTCCGCCGACGTAGCACCCGATAGAGCCGGCGCCCATCACGCCGACCCGCAGGGCCCTCGCGCCGGACGTGCCGTTCACCGCCGCCGACGCAGCGCGACGGGTTCGCCCAGATACGGCTCCCAGGCTGCTCGCTCCTGCGCGGTGATCCGGCGGGGGCGTCCGGTTGCGGCGTCGACCAGGACGATGGTGGTGCGCGCGCGTGCGAACACGGTGCGGGCGGCGGCGTCGCCGCGGGTGACCTCGTAGCAGACGTCGATGCTCGCGCCGCCGAGGTTCCCGATCCACATCTCGACGGTCACCGGGTCGCGGTGGTACCCGAGCGGCGCGAGGTACTCGATCTCCATGGCAGCGACGAACGTGTGCGTCGCAGCGGTCGGGCCGGCGTCGAGCACCGCCGTGGGCCAGGTGGGCGCGTCGGCCTCGTGTCGCCAGAACGCTGCGATGCGCGCCTCCTCCAGGACCCGGAGCATCTCCACGTTGTTGACGTGCCCGTAGGCGTCGAGATCCGCCCAGCGCAGGGGTACCGGTAGCCGCAGTCTCATCGGCCCTCCCGTCGTCGTGCCCGTGCAGCGGCCCGCGTGGCGGCTGCGCGGCAAGCCTGGTGCCGGGCGACGACGTCGGCGACCGGTGCCACCACCCGCGCGTCGGCGACCCGTGCCACCGCGTCGTGCAGGCGCGCTGCCGCCCGGCCGCCCGCGCGCCGCGCGCCGACCCCGGCGGCGAGCCGCGCCACGCCCGCGAGCAGCAGTCCCAGGAGCGCCCCGCCCAGCGCGAGTGCCGTGGGCACCGGCAGCGCACCCCACCGGGGCGGGTCCGGGACGGGCAGCCGTAACGCGCCCATCCCCGCCAGCGCGGCGAGCCAGCCCACGCCGACGATCGCGAGCACCAGGACGAGCCACTGGAGGGCGCCCACGGCCCGCCACCACAGCGGGGTCCGGCCGGCCACCACGGGGGTCGACGCGACCGCGTGGTCCAGCTCGTCTGCCAGGTCGAGGTCCGCGCCCCGCGCCGCCAGGGCCCACGAGTCGGGCAGCGCCGCGACGGCGCGGTCGCGCCAGTCGCGGACCGCACCGGCCGCGTGCGCGCGCTCGGCCGGGCCGGCAGGCGGCAGCGAGGTGCGCGCCACCGCTTCATCGGTCTCCCGATCGACGCCGCGGCCGGTGCCCTGTTCAGTGCCGCGGGGGTGCCGGGCGGGCGCGAGGTGCATGGCATGCAGCGGGTCGGCGCGCAGCCGCGCGAGCCAGCGGGTCGGCGGCCAGCCCGTGGCCAGCCGGGCCGAGAGCCGGTAGGACCCGGCCGCCGCCTCGACGACGGTGGGAACCTTGGCGGCGAGCGCGAGGGCGTCGACGAGCGCGCGGTCCGCCCGCGGAACCGCCACGTCGTCGGTTCCGCAGCAGGCCACGACCCGGTCCGCCAGGGACATGACGTCCGCCTCGAGGCGGGCGCGGTGCGCCTCGTGCCGGAATGCGACGTCCGCGAGCGTGTTGCGCAGGTCGGCCACCCCGGCCCCCGTACGGGCGGAGACGGGCAGCACCCGGACCCCGTCCAGGCCGTCCTCGGCGAGCAGCCGGCGCACGTCGCCCAGGGTCACCTCGGCCTGGTCCGGCTCGAGCCGGTCGACCTGGTTGAGGACCACGAGCAGCACGTCACGGTACGCGGCGAGAGTGCGCAGGTAGCGCTCGTGCACGGCGGCGTCGGCGTACTTCTGCGGGTCCAGCACCCACACCATGAGGTCGACCAGTCCGATCAGCCGCTCCGCCTCGAGTCGGTGGGACGTGCGTACCGAGTCGTGGTCGGGCATGTCGACGAGCACCAGGCCGCCCGGACGCGCGTCGGGGCGACCCACGCGCTCGTCGATCTCCAGCCAGTCGAGCAGTGGACCCGCGTCGGCCACCCCGTGCACGACGGCCATGGCGTGGGCCGTCGTGGGGCGCAGCACGTCGACGGTGGCGACCTCCTCCCCCACCAGGGCGTTGACCAGCGAGGACTTCCCCGAGCCGGTGGCGCCGGCCACCGCGACCACGGTGTGGCGTTCGGACAGGCGCAGCCGCTCCCCGGCGCGGTGCTCGAGCGCCCGCACCTGCTCCACGAGCGGGCCGGGGAGCACCTCCGGTCCCGCCGCCACGGCCTGCTGCACGGCATCGTCGAGGGCGGCGAACCGGTCCGCGATCAGGACCACAGTCGCCTCCACCACGCTCGAAGGCCGCGCTCGGGACGAGCCTCCCGGCGTTCACGGCGGGAGGGCGGCGCCGGCGGCGTGGGGACGTCCGGCACCCTGACCAGGGCCAGCGCGGCCCGCAGAGCGCTGCCGTCGGTGCGCACGTCCAGGGCGTCCAGCGGGGCTCGCGTCCGGTCGGCCTCGTCTCGCAGCACACGGTCGACACGGGCTGCGAGGTCGGCCTCGGCGACCCGGGTGAGGCGACGCACGGCGTCGTCGCCGAAGATGGCCTCGAGCAGTCGCTGGGCGAGCACCGCGGCGCCCCCGGCCACCCCCACCTCGGCCCCGGTCAGGCCGCCCGTCTGGGCGAAGATCAGGATCATCAGGGCCGCGCCGAGCCCGTTGACGCCGAACGAGAGGACGCGGGCGGTGACCCGGCGGTCCGCTCCCTCGGTCCCCACCAGCTCGAGCACGCCGCCCTGCCAGGCCCGCACCTCGGCGGCCACCCGGTCGCGCAGGTCGGCCGAGGAGCGCGAGAGCCGCAGCCGGTCCAGCAGGACCCGTCCTGCCGGGTCGGCGTGCCAGGTCGTCCACACCCGCTCGGCGGCCCGGTCCGCCGCATCTGCCACCACGTCCACCAGGCCGGCGCCGATGGCCGCGGTGACGGGCTCGGGCGCACGCCGGCCACGCAGCGCGGCGGTGATCCGGTCCCGCCAGCTGCTCACCTTGGCCTCGAGCGCGCGCAGCAGCTCGCCCGTGCCGATGAACTCCTGCCACCGCGCGAGCACCTCGCCGCGCAGCATGGTGCCGTCCGAGGCGACCTCGGTGACCGTGCGGGTCGCCTCGGCGTAGGCGTCGACCGCGACCTGCGCCAACCACCCGGCGTGGGCGACCTGCGCGTCGGCCGCGTCGGCCAGCGCAGGCACTCGGGCCACCAGGTCGGCCACCGCGCCGTGCACCGTGGTGCGCACCAGCAGGTCGCGGGCGTCCGCGTCGGCCACCAGGCCCTGGAGCCAGTCCCGCACCGGCGCGGCCGCGGCGTCGGGCAGCAGGCCGCCGGCCAGCCGCGCCTCGGGCACCGCGAGCAGCCGGGCCCCGACCAGACCGTGCTCGGCCATCATCCGTCCCAGGTCCGCGGACACGGCGTCGCGTTCGGCGGCCTCCAGACGGTCCAGGACGACGCCCACGGCCGCGCGCCGGGCCGCGGCCTGGGCGAGCAGCTCCCACGGGACGGCGTCTGCGTAGCGCGCCGCAGTCGTGCAGAACACCCACAGGTCGGCGGCTCCCAGGAGCTGCGCCCCGAGCTCGCGGTTGTCCGCCACCACGGAGTCGATGTCGGGTGCGTCGAGCAGCGCCAGGCCGCGGGGCACGGCCGCATGGGCGACCAGGCGCAGGCTGCGCGGGCCCTCCCCCTCCCCGCGCCACCGCGCCAGACCGGGCAGGACCCTGTCCCCGGCGAACCACGCGGCGTCGTCGGGGTGGTGCACCAGCACGGGCGAGCGGGTGGTGGGCCGCAGCACCCCGGCCGGGCTGACCACGGCGCCGACCAGCGAGTTCACCAACGTGGACTTCCCGGCCCCGGTGGACCCGCCGACCACGGCCAGCAGCGGTGCGCCCATCTGGCGCACCCGCGGCAGCAGGTGGTCGTCCAGCTGAGCGGTCAGCCGCGCAGCCTCGGCCCTGGCCTGAGCCGCGCCGGCGACCTCGAGGGGCAGCCGCAGAGCGGCCACGGCCGTGCGCACCTCGGCGAGGCCGGCGGCGAGATCGGCACCGCCCGGGCCGGGCTCCGTCGGCCGGGCCGCCGTCCGGTCCCCGGGGGGCGTCGGATCGCCGCCGGGCGCACCGGAGCCCGCTCGGGGGTCGTACGACGCGTGCGACATATCCCCCGATCATGCCGGTTCCGACCCCGGAGTGCTGGCAACGGCGCCGCCCACCGGCGGCGCGCCGCGGGCGAGGCAACCCTTCACACCGTCCAGGTCGTCATAGTGGTCAGCGCCCGCACGGGCGGGCAGCGACGGAACGGGAAGGGGACCATGCAGGCACCGGACGGGTTCGCGGACTTCGTCGCCGAGCGCTCCCCTGCGCTCGTGCGCAGCGCGTGGTTGCTGACCGGCAACGAGGCGAGCGCCCAGGACCTGGTCCAGGTCGCGCTCGCCAAGACCTGGGAGCGCTGGGACCGGGTGACACGCAAGGACGCACCGGAGGCCTACGTCCGCCGGGTGATGATGTCCACCTTCCTGACCTGGCGACGGCGACGCTGGCACGGTGAGCTGCCGGCCGCCGAGCTCCCGGACCGGCCGCCGCACGGAGCCACCTCACCCGACATGTTCGCCGCGGTGGACCTGCGGGCCTCGATGCTCGACGCGCTGCGGACCCTGCCGCGCCGTCAGCGGGCCGTGGTGGTGCTGCGCTACCTGGACGATCTCACCGAGGCGCAGACCGCCCAGGCGCTGGGGTGCTCGGTCGGCACGGTGAAGAGCCAGTCCGCCAAGGCGCTGGCCAGCCTGCGGGCCAGCGCTCGACTGCACGGGATCTGGGACGAGGAGGTCAGCCATGACGGGCACTGAGGACCGGGTCGCCGAGGCGTTGCACGCCTCGGCGCCGCGAACCACCGGCGTGGAGCTGGCGGACGTCGCCGAGCTGGTCCGGCGACGCCGGGCCTCGCGCGCCTCCGTGATCGCGACCGCGAGCGTGCTCGTGGTCGGCACGGCCATGGCGGGCGCCTTCGTGGCTCTTGACGCACCGTGGCGCGCGCAACCGCCCGCGACGGCCACTGACCCGACAAGCCCCGCGCCGTCAGGTCCGGCCGCGCCGGACGGTGTCGACCTCACCGGCGCCATCCCGTGGACGGGCGCCACCGCGCCCGCCTACCGTCCGCCGGACGCCGGGGGCGACGCCCGTGCCTGCACGGCGTCCGAGGTCGCGGCCGCCGTGGGTGGCACGGACGGTGCCGGTGGCCACCTCCTGACCACGCTGAGGTTCACCAACACCGGCTCGACACCGTGCGTGCTGTCCGGCTACCCCGCCGTCACCGCGACGGAGCAGGGACGTCCCGACGTGCTCGCCACCGACGGCAGCTGGTTCCCCACGGCCGGGAGCGCCGTGATGCAGCCGGGTGACCAGACCCTGCTCGGGGTGGAGACGGACGCCATGTGCGACGCGAACCCCGGCGGCACCGCGTCGCCGGACCTCTACCACCACCTGACCGCGACCCTGCCGGGCGGCGGGGACGTCACCGTGGCGGTGCCCGGCGGGATCGACGTGACCTGCGGCGTGAAGCTCACGCCGTTCTACGTCGAGTCCCCCGGGGGAGCCTCGGCCACCGACCCCCTCAGCGCGCTGACCGTCGCGCTCGAGCTGCCCGAGCACGCGCTCGCCGGCTCGACCCTGGTCTACGTCGCTGCCGTCACCAACCCGACGGACCACGCCATCCCGCTGACCCGGTGCCCCGGCTACGTCGAGCAGGCGACCGGGGCCGCCGACGTCTCCACCTCCAACGGGCTGGCCTGCGACGCAGCCGGCTCGAGCGTCCCCGCCGGGGCGACCGTGCGGTTCGAGATGCGGCTCGCCGTGCCGACCGGCGCCCGGTCCGGGCCACTGACGGTGCGGTGGTCGCTGCTCGCGCCGTTCGCCGTGACCGCGGACGGGACCGTGCAGGTCACTGCCGTGGGCGGCGGCGCCCGCGTCGCAGGTGTGCTCGAGCTGGTCGGCGGGCCGGCGCCGGGGCCCCCGCGCGGACTGTTCGGCGCGGTCCGCCTCGTCGACACCGCCACCGGTCGGACCTACCGGGCGGCGGCCGCTTCGGACGGCTCGTTCCGCCTGACGGTGCCGGCCGGCTCGTACACCGTCACCGGGGCCAGCCCGCTGTACGGCGACGGCGCCTACGCCTGCCGGGCTGACGGCCCCGTCTCGGTCCCGGCCGCCGGGGTCACCGGGCTGCAGGTCGGCTGCCAGGCCCCCTGACCGCCACCGGAAGATCCGTCACGCTTCCCGTGACGGATCTTCCGGCCACGTGCGGGTCGCTCAGTCGCGCGTGAGCTTGCGGTACGTCACGCGGTGCGGGCGGGCGGCCTCGATACCCAGCCGCTGGATCTTGTTCTCCTCGTACGACGCGAAGTTCCCCTCGAACCAGTACCAGGCCGCCGGGTCCTCGTCGGTGCCCTCGTAGGCCAGGATGTGCGTCGCGACGCGGTCCAGGAACCACCGGTCGTGGGAGACCACGACCGCGCATCCCGGGAACTCGAGCAGCGCGTTCTCGAGCGACCCCAGCGTCTCGACGTCGAGGTCGTTCGTGGGCTCGTCGAGGAGCAGGACGTTGCCGCCCTCCTTGAGGGTCAGCGCGAGGTTCAGCCGGTTGCGCTCCCCGCCGGACAGCACGCCCGCGGGCTTCTGCTGGTCGGGACCCTTGAAGCCGAACGCCGCGACGTAGGCACGCGACGGCATCTCGACGTTCCCGACCCGGATGTAGTCGTGGCCGCCGGAGACGACCTCCCAGAGCGTCTTCTTGGCGTCCAGGCCGCCGCGGGACTGGTCGACGTAGGAGATGTCGACCGTCTCACCGATCTTCAGGTCCCCGCCGTCCAGCGGCTCGAGCCCCACGATCGTCTTGAACAGCGTCGTCTTGCCGACGCCGTTCGGCCCGATGACACCGACGATCCCGTTGCGGGGCAGCGAGAACGACAGCCCGTCGATCAGGGTCCGGTCCCCGAAGCCCTTCTTCAGGTCCTTCGCCTCGATGACCGTGGTGCCCAGGCGCGGGCCCGGCGGGATCTGGATCTCCTCGAAGTCGAGCTTCCTGGTGCGCTCCGCCTCGGCCGCCATCTCCTCGTAGCGCTGCAGGCGCGCCTTGGACTTGGCCTGGCGGCCCTTGGCGGACTGCCGCACCCAGTCGAGCTCGTCGGCCAGCCGCTTGGCGAGCTTGGCGTCCTTGCGGCCCTGCACCTCGAGCCGCGCTCGCTTCTTCTCCAGGTACGTGGAGTAGTTGCCCTCGTAGGGGTAGAGCCGGCCGCGGTCGACCTCGGCGATCCACTGCGCGACGTGGTCCAGGAAGTACCGGTCGTGGGTGACCGCGATGACGGCACCCTCGTACTGGGCGAGGTGCTGCTCGAGCCACTGCACGGACTCGGCGTCGAGGTGGTTGGTCGGCTCGTCCAGCAGCAGGAGGTCGGGCTTCTCCAGCAGCAGCTTGCACAGCGCGACGCGGCGTCGCTCCCCGCCCGAGAGCACGGTGACGTCCGCGTCGCCCGGCGGCAGCTGGAGGGCGTCCATCGCCTGCTCGAGCTGGGCGTCCAGGTCCCAGGCGTTCGCGTGGTCGAGCGCCTCCTGGAGCTCGCCCATCTCCGCCAGCAGCGCGTCGTAGTCCGCGTCCGGGTCGGCCATCTCCTCGCTGATCTGGTTGAACCGGTCCAGCTTGGTCTTGATCCCCCGGACCCCGTCCTCGACGTTGCCGAGCACCGTCTTGGACTCGTCGAGCGGTGGTTCCTGCTGGAGGATGCCGACGGTGTAGCCCGGGGACAGCCGCGCCTCACCGTTCGACGGCTGGTCCAGGCCGGCCATGATCTTCAGGATGGTCGACTTGCCGGCGCCGTTGGGCCCGACCATGCCGATCTTGGCTCCGGGGTAGAAGGCCATCGTGACGTCGTCGAGGATCAGCTTGTCGCCGTGCGCCTTGCGCGCCTTCTGCATGGTGTAGATGAACTCGGCCACTCGGGGCTCGCTCCAGTCGTCGCGGGGTCGTTCCGACCCGACAGCCTACGGCGTGCACGGGACACCGGCCTCGTCGGGGTCGGCTGCCGGGGTCGCCCACGGGTCGGCGGTCGGGCCCGCCGCGTCCTGCATCCCGTCGTCGCGCGCCGGCGGCCCCGCCTGCCCGGCGTTCTCCTGAGGGTCTTCGGACGCGTCGGAGCGATGGACGCGCCGCCGGAAGGAGCTCGCTCCCCACGCGAGGTCGTGTCCCACCGCGTCGGCGTCGATGACGAATCCCGGCTGCGGTCCCTTGTCCGACTGCCACACCTCCGTGCGCAACCGCCCCGTCACGACCACCGGGTCGCCCTTGCGGATCGACTCCGCCACGTTGAGCGCCAGGTCTCGGAACGCCTTGACCGTGTACCACTCGGTGGGTCCGTCACCCCACGCCTGGGTGCGCTGGTCGAAGCGCCGCTCGGTCACCGGGATCCGGAACGACGTGAACGGGACGCCGCCGCCGGACACCTCCCTCGGGGTGCTGCCGGCCCACCCGGTCACCGTGATCGTCGCCGCCTTGCGCATCGTCGCCTGCCTCCCGGCCGGACCGTCCGACCTCGGCACCACTGTGTCCGGCCGCCGCGCTGCGCGCGGCAACGGGCCCCTCAGTCGGTGGACAGTGCTTCCGGCCCCGGGGCTGTGGACGCCTCCCGGACGGCGCGGTGATCGTCCAGCACCTGCCGGGTCGGCCGGGCGAGCGACTCCTCGACCACCGCGGTCACCGCCGACCTCGCCTGGGACAGCAGCCGTGTCCCGGCCGAACGGGCCACCGCCCGCCGACGCCGCGCCGAGAGCCACGGGGCCAGACCGGCGACGACGGCGCACGCCGTGGCAAGCGCCCACCACCACGGCGCGAGCAGCACCGCGAGCGCACCGGCAGCCACCGCCACCGCCCCGAGCGCCCAGCCCACGAACCGCCCCACGCCGAGCGGCGGCGGATCCGGAACCACCACCGCGCCGAGCGCCCGGTCCACCGCCCGCACCACCGCGGCCTCGTCGTCGATGGCCTCGGCCAGCGTGCCGCGCCAGGCCGGGGCGAGCGAGCCGCCGACCTCCTCGAGCCACGCGTCGCGCACGAGTGCCACGCGGTCCGCCTGGACCGGCCCCAGCACCGCGGCTCGAGTGGAGGGCTCCAGGCCGCCGGGCACACCGCGCGACACGGCCTCAACCTCCCCAGGGACGCCGGCCGCCTCGAGCAGAGCGTCGACGGCGCGGGCCACGGGAGGCGCGATCTCCCCGGGGCCCACCGTCGCGGCCAGCTGGGTGGCGGCGTCGTGCAGCTCGGCTGTGGCCCGCAGCTCCGCGAGGCCGTGCTCGGCGACGACCGTCGCCAGCAGCTCCCGCACCGCCGCCAGGCCCTCACCGGTCGCCGCGGACACCGCGACCGTGCGCACGTCGGTGAGCCCGTCCGCGCGCACCAGGCGACCGACGTCGGCCAGCAGCTCAGCCCGCGCGTGCTCGGGCACCGTGTCGACCTGGTTGAGCACCACCAGCATGGTTCCCTCATGCCCCGCGAGGTGGCGCAGGTAGCCGGAGTGCAGGGCGTCGTCGGCGTACTTCTGCGGGTCCACCACCCAGCACAACAGGTCGGCCTGCGGCAGGAGCCTGTCGACCACGCCACGGTGCGCGGCCTCGACCGAGTCGTGGTCGGGAACGTCCAGCAGCACCAACCCGCGGAGGTCGGCCTGGGTGTCGCCGTCCAGCTCGGACTCGCGCTCGATGCGCCTCTCCCGGTCCACGCCGAGCCAGTCCAGGAGGGCCGAGGCGTCGTGCGCCCAGACACACGCGGTCACCGCCGAGGAGGTGGGGCGCCGCACACCGACCTTCGCGAAGTCGAGGCCGGACAGCGCGTTGAACAGGCTCGACTTGCCCGAACCCGTGCCCCCGACCAGCGCGACCACCGTGTGGTCCACCCCGAGGGACAGCCGCTCGCGCACGCCCTCGAGCAGGGCCGCCACACGCTCACGCGCGTCGGCCGGCACCCGGTCACCGGCACGCTCGAGGGCGGCCTCCATGCGCGCCACGCGTTCGATCAGCGCCGCCGTCCGGGCCCCGCCGCGGCCAGCGGCCATGTCGGGCGGGATGCGCGCGCCGTCGGTCATGTCCACTCCTTGAGCACGGCGCGGCGCAGCCGGAGCCGCGACGCTGCGTCCGGAGCCAGGTCGGGCTGGTCCAGGCCGGCCCGCACCCGCGCTCCGGCGGCGAGCACCTCGGCCCGCATCCGCTCGGACAGGTCGGCCGCCGTGGCGTCGGCCAGCGCACGGGCCGCCTCGCCCCCGATCGCGCGCTCCAGCAGCACGCGGGAGGCACCCAGACCGAGCGCCGCCGCGGCCAGCACCACAGCGGCTCCGGTCTCGCCGGCCTGGCGCAGCAGGCGCGCCACGCCGCGGTGATCCGCGCCGCGCAGCCGGCTCGCGGCGCCGTCGAGCCACGCCTGCGCGTCGGCGTCGGGCTCCGCGACGCCCGGCGCGAGGTCCGGGAGCTCCACGGCCGCCAGCCGGTCTCCGACCCCCGCGGCAACAGCCGTCTCACCCGCCCGGCGGGCCGCGGCCAGGGCGACCCGCGCCGCACCCAGCACCTCCTCGCCCACGGCACGCAGCGCGCTCGCCCGCGCCTCGCCGGCCCGACGTGACGTCCACGCCGTGCCGAGGGCACCGCCGCGGCCCGCGTGCGCCGCCCACGCGCCGCGCACCGGGCCCCGCGCGACCGCCCCCTGGGCGACCTCCGCCGCGGCACGCTCAGCAGGGCCGGCGAGCAGCACCCCGACCTCGGCCTCCAGCGCCTCGCGCGCGTCGACCTGGGCCTGCACGGCGTCGGCCAGCCCGTCCACCCGGGGACGCAACGCCGCCAGGGCACCACGTTGGGTCCGGGCGATGACCCCCTGGGCGCGGTCCGCCCCGGCCAGTACGGTCAGCCAGCGGCGCACCGGGGCGATCGAGGACTCGGGCAGCAGGCCCTCGTGCGGTCCCACGTCCGGGACCAGGAACAGCGGAACCGTCGACAGGCCGTGCTCGCCCAGCCGCGCGAGCAGGTCCGAGCGGACCGCGATCACGGCGTCCCGCGGGACGCGGTTGAGCACCATCGCCATCGCGGCCCCGCGTTCGGCCGCCAGGTCGAGCACCTGCCAGGGCAGGGCGTCGCCGTACCGGGCCGCGGTCGTGCAGAACAGCCACAGGTCGGCGGCGTCCAGCAGCCGTCGCGCCGTCTCCCGGTTCTCCTCGAGCAGCGAGTCCAGGTCCGGCGCGTCGACGAGGGCCACCCCGCGCGGCACCGCGTCTCGCGCCACGGCGTCCATGTGGGCGAGCAGCGGATGCCCGGCGAGCAGCTCGGCGTCGGCGGGGTGGTGCACGAGCATCGGCCGCCGCGTGGTGGGCCGCAGCACCCCCGCCTGGCTGACCTCCTCGCGCACGAGCGAGTTCACCAGCGTCGACTTGCCCGCCCCTGTCGACCCGGCCACCACGACGAGGCCGGGAGCGCTCAGCTCGCGCAGCCGGGGCAGCAGATGGTCGTCCAGCTGATCGAGCAGCTCGGCTCGCTGCCGGCGCGCGCGAGCCACCCCGTCCAGGGGCAGCGGGAACCGGGTCTCGGCGACGGCCGCGCGCAGGTCCGTGACGGCGTCGAGGAGGGATGCCTTGGCGACCGGGCGACCGGGGTCCCGGTCGGCGAAGGTATCGGCGACCGTTCCCCAGCCGGAGGTCGGGCGGGTCGCGGCATCCACGGTCATCATCCTTCCGTGGGGCGGACCTGGGACAAAACGCCGCGCCGGTCGACGTACGGCGGAAGGCCCAGATGCGGCCCCGGCGGCCCCGACCTACCGTCGAGGACATGATCGCAGCCGAGGTGGGACCCGTCCCGGCGCCTGCGCGAACGGCGCCCGACCACAAGCGCGGGGGACGTCCGCGGGACCAGAACCGTGCACGGAACGCGGGAGGGCTGGGATGACGGTCGACCTACCAGCCCCGACCCGCCGTGACGACCTGGCCGATCTCGACCTGCGCGAGCTCGAGCGCCGCCTGACCGAACGCGTCGACGGCGAGGTCCGCTTCGACGCGGGCTCGCGGGGCACCTATGCGACGGACGCCTCCAACTTCCGCCAGGTGCCGCTCGGCGTCGTCATCCCGCGCACCGTCGAGGCGGGGGCCGCCGCCGTCGAGGTCTGCGCGCAGCTCGGGGCTCCCATCGTCTCCCGCGGCGGAGGGACGAGCCTGGCCGGCGAGGCGTGCAACGTCGCGGTCGTCCTCGACTGGTCGAAGTACTGCAAGAACGTCGTCTCCGTGGACCCCGACGCGCGGACCGCCGTGGTCGAACCGGGCATCGTGCTGGACGAGCTGAACAAGGCGGTGGCGCCGCACGGTCTTCAGTTCGGCCCACGCCCCTCGACGCACAGCCGCTGCACGCTCGGCGGGATGATCGGCAACAACTCGTGCGGGTCCACCGCCCAGGCGTACGGCAAGACCGTGGACAACCTGGTACGGGCCGAGGTGCTCACCTATGACGGCGTGCGGATGTGGGTCGGCCCCACCAGCGACGAGGAGTACCAGCAGATCCTGGCCGAGGGTGGACGGCGCGCGGAGATCTACCGCGGGCTGCACGAGATCGCCGAGGAGTACGGCGACGACGTGCGCAGCAGCTACCCGGACATCCCCCGCCGGGTGTCCGGGTACAACCTGGACTCGCTGCTGCCCGAGGGCGGGTTCGACCTGGCCAAGGCCCTCAGCGGCTCCGAGGGCACCCTGGTGACCCTGCTGCGCGCCGAGGTCGCCCTGGTGCCCGTCGTCGAGCACCGGGCGATGCTCGTGCTCGGCTTCCCGAGCATCGAGGAGGCCGCGGACGCCGTACCCATGGTGAACGGGCACGAGCCGCTGGTGGTCGAGGGAATCGACGAGCGGCTCATCCACTTCGAGCGGGAGAAGCGCCTCAACCAGGGGTCGCTCGACCTGCTCCCCGGGGGCCTCGGCTGGCTGATGGTCGAGGTCGGCGCGGACGACGAGGACGAGCTGCGCCGCGAGGTCGAGTCGCTCGCCGCCGACGCCGAGCAGGCCGGCGCCCACGTGCAGGAGTACGAGGACGCCGAGGACCGCGAGGACCTGTGGAGCATCCGCGAGTCCGGGTTGGGCGCCACGGCGTGGGTCGCGGACATGGCCGACGCCTGGCCCGGCTGGGAGGACTCCGCGGTTCCGCCCGAGCGGCTCGGGGAGTACCTGCGCCGGTTCGGTGACCTGCTGGACGAGTACGGCTACGGCAAGGCGTCCCGCTACGGCCACTTCGGGCACGGCTGCCTGCACATCCGTATCCCGTTCGACCTGACCACCGCTGAGGGCGTCCAGGACTACGTCAGCTTCCTGGACCGCGCGGCCCACCTGGTCGCGGAGTTCGGTGGCTCGCTGTCCGGCGAGCACGGCGACGGTCAGCAGCGGGGAGCGCTCCTGCCGGTGATGCTGGGCGACCGCTGCGTCGAGGCGATGGAGAAGGTCAAGGCACTGGTCGACCCGGGCAACCGGATGAACCCCGGCAAGGTCGTGCACGCCTACGCCCCCGACGAGAACCTGCGGCTCGGACCCGACTACGCCCCGAGCGAACCGCGCGACAAGCACTTCCGCTTCCCCCAG
Organism: Actinotalea lenta; assembly: GCF_030586465.1. Taxonomy (GTDB): domain Bacteria; phylum Actinomycetota; class Actinomycetes; order Actinomycetales; family Cellulomonadaceae; genus Actinotalea; species Actinotalea lenta. Next base: position 1,768,400 of record NZ_JAUQYP010000001.1, on the reverse strand, counting down.
GACGACGGCAGCTGGGACCGCGCCGTACTGCGCTGCGTCGGCGTCGGTCAGTGCCGCAGCCACGAGGGCGGGGTCATGTGCCCGTCGTACCGGGCCACCGGTGAGGAGCAGCACTCCACGCGCGGCCGCTCCAGGCTGCTGTTCGAGATGATGTCCGGCCACCCGGACTCCCCCATCACGGACGGCTGGCGCTCGACGGAGGTCCGCGACGCGCTGGACCTGTGCCTCGCCTGCAAGGGCTGCAAGACGGACTGCCCGGTGGACGTGGACATGGCCACCTACAAGGCGGAGTTCCTGTCCCACCACTACGAGGGCCGGGTGCGGCCCGCCGCGCACTACACGATGGGCTGGCTGCCGCTGTGGGCACGTCTCGCGTCCTTCGCGCCGCGGCTGGTCAACGCGCTCTCGCACGCCGGACCGCTGACGCGGCTGGGCCAGCGCCTGGGCGGTGTCGAGCCGGACCGGCCCGTGCCGTACTTCGCCGACCACCGGTTCACCGACTCCTACCGGCGGCGCGGGCCCCGTGGGTCGGGCGAGCGCGGCGAGGTCATGCTCTGGCCGGACACCTTCACCAACAACCTGCACCCGCACGTGGCCAAGGCCGCCGTGGAGGTGCTCGAGGACGCCGGGTACCGCGTGACGATCCCGGACTCGACGCTGTGCTGCGGTCTGACGTGGATCTCCACCGGCCAGCTGGACGTGGCCGAGCGCGTGCTGCGCCGTACGCTGCGCCATCTGGCGCCGCACCTGCGTCGTGGCGGGCTGGTCGTGGGCCTGGAACCGAGCTGCACCGCGGTCTTCCGGGCCGACGCGCCTGAGCTGTTCCCGCACGACCACGACATCGCCCGGCTACGGGACCAGACCCGCACCCTGGCCGAGCTCCTGGTCGACACCGACGGCTGGGAACCGCCCAAGGTCGACCGCGACGCGGTGGTCCAGCCGCACTGCCACCAGCACGCAGTGCTCGGCGAGGACCCGGACACCGAGCTGATGAAGCGCGCCGGCATCGAGCCGACGACGGTGAGCGGGTGCTGCGGCCTCGCGGGCAACTTCGGGTACGAGTCCGGGCACCTGGACGTGTCGGTGGCGTGCGCCGAGCACGAGCTGCTGCCCGCACTGCGCGAGGCCGGTGACGACGCCCTGGTACTGGCCGACGGGTTCAGCTGCCGCACCCAGGTCGAGCAGACCGACGGTGGGCGTCAGCCCGAGCACCTGGCCGAGGTGCTCGCCGCGGCTCTGCGCGCCCAGCGCGGGCAGCCCACCGACCCGCGATCGCGCCCGGGCCGCCCGCAGCAGGTCCGCCACCTCGACCGGCACCGTCCGCAGGAGGGGTCACCGTGGCCGGTCTGAGGGGCGCGACGATCGAGGAGGTCGTGGCGCAGGCCTGGGTGGTCCCGACGGACGAGCCCGAGGCCGACGGCACCCTCACCTGGGACTCCACGACTGTCGTCCTCGTCGAGGTCAAGGCCGCCGGGCAGACCGGGCTGGGCTGGACGTACGGGCACGCCTCGGCGGCGCACCTGGTCAACGACAAGCTCGGCGACCTGGTGGTCGGCAGGGAGGCCGCCGACGTCCCCGCCGCGAACCTGGCGATGGTCCGCGCGGTGCGCAACATGGGCCGCCGTGGGATCGCCTCGACCGCGATCTCCGCGGTGGACATCGCGCTGTGGGACCTCAAGGCCCGGCTGCTGGACGTCCCGCTCGCGGTGCTCCTCGGCAAGGTGCGGGACTCGATCCCGGCCTACGGCAGCGGCGGCTTCACCACCTGGGACGACGCCCGGCTGCGCGAGGAGATCGGCGGGTGGACCGAGGCCGGGATGCGCGCCGTGAAGATCAAGATCGGCGAGGACGCCGGCGCGAACGTGGCGCGGGACCTGCACCGCACGGCTCTGGCCACCCGCACCGCCGGGCCGGGGATCGAGGTCTTCGTCGACGCCAACGGCGGCTACTCCCGCGGGCAGGCCGCCCGGATGGGCGCCGCGCTGGACAACCTGGGCGTGACGTGGTTCGAGGAGCCGGTCACCTCCGACGACCTGCAGGGGTTGCACGAGCTGCGCACCCGGCTGCAGTGCGACGTGTCCACCGGGGAGTACGCATGGTGCCCGGAGGACGCGCAACGGCTGATCGAGGCGGGCGCGGTCGACTGCCTGCAGGCCGACGTGACCCGCTGCGAGGGCGTCACCGGCTGGCTGCGGGTGGCGGCCCTGGCCGACGCTGCGGCGTTGGACGTGTCCACGCACTGCGCCCCGCAGCTGTCCGCGCATGTCGCGGTGGCCGTGCCGAACGCGCGGCACATCGAGTGGTTCCACGACCACGTCCGGCTCGACCCGATGCTGGTCGAGGGGACGCTGGACGTGGTCGACGGCACGGTGACCCCGGACCTGTCCCGCCCGGGCCACGGCATGCGCCTGCGCGCCAAGCCGGCCGAGCCCGCCCGCCGGGTGGCCTGAGCGCCTCCCAGGACCCTCGCGCCTGGGGTGCCGGTCCTTGACGGGGTGTCGCACGCCCGCGATCCCGGGGCGCCGGTCCTTGACGGGGTGTCGCACGCCTGCCATTGTGCATTGTCCATGCACAATAGTTGGGGGTCCGCATGTGGATCGAAGGGGGCAACCTCTGCGTCGGGGGGAACCACGCCACATCGTGCATGCCGTGGCAGGGGGCGGCGATCTACCTGGCGTCCCTGGTCGGGCTGCTCGCAGTGCTGCTGGGAGCGCTCGCCTGGGACGCCCTGCGCACCGTCACCCCGTCACAGGCCGCCTCGCGCGCCAACCGGCACGCGACGCTGGCGTCCGCGATCGGCGTCGTCCTCATGGTGGTGCTTGTGACCTGGACGGTCGCCGGGATCTCGCTCGGCGTGTGGCCGCGCGACGGTCGGGTGCTGGCCGTGCTGCCCGTACTGGGCGGGGCCGTCCTCCTGGCGGCCCAGGCCGTCGGGCAGCTGACCTGGCCTCGGCCCACCGGCTCGCACCGCGAGGCCGAGCTCGTCGCCCGCACGGTCGCCGACGTCTCGCCGGTGGGGCCGCGGCGCATGGTGCTCGGGTGGGCCGGGCTGGCCCTCGTCCTCCTGGTCGTCTTCGGCGTGGTGGCCGACGGGCCGCGGTCGTTGACCCAGTGGTACGCGGGCAACGCCGCCTACCCGGGCTGGTACTACGGCGTGCCCATGAGCCTCGCGGTGCTCGTGCTGGTGGCCGCGACCGAGCTGGTCCAGCGGCTGATCATGCTGCGCCCGGCCGTGCCGGGGGTGTCGACCGAGTGGGACCTGCGCCTGCGGCGGCGGTCGGCGGGCCACGTCACGCGCGGGATCCAGCTGGTCCTGGCCGTCACGGTCGCGGGCACCCTGGTCGCGGCCGCCTGGGGGCACGTCGCCGTCGGGCGCGTGCACGGCTCGGTCGCGCAGACCGGGATCGGCTACGCCCTGCTCGGCGCTGCCGCGTGCGTGTCGCTGGCCGGGTTGGTGCTGGCGGTCGTTCCGCTGCCCAGGGGGCAGCGGAACGCGCCATCGCCCGACCACGCCGGGGTGTCATCGTGACGATCACCGTCGACCTGAGCTCTGCCACCCCCCAGTACGAGCAGATCCGCGCCCAGATCGTGGCGCTGATCACCGCCGGGACGCTCGCCGAGGGCGACCGCTTGCCGACCGTGCGAATCCTCGCCGCCGACCTCGGCATCGCCGCGGGCACCGTCGCGCGCGCCTACCGCGAGCTCGAGGCCGCCGGACGCGTCACCACCCGTCGGCGCGTCGGGACCGTCGTCACGGCGCCCACCCGCGCGCCAGGACGCACGCAGGAGATCGCCCACCAGCTCGTCGTCGCCGCCCGCAGCGAGGGCATCGACGGCCCCGACCTGATCGACCTGGTTCGCTCCGCCCTGCTGAGCTCACCGGCTGCCACCGAGGTCCCGCAGTGACCGCCCGCCCGGAGCCGGGGGCCGGCCGCGCCCGGACCCCCACGCCGCGCCGTCGCGACGCCGACGCCGGCGGCGCCACGGACCGCGAGCTGCGCCGCTTCGCGCTCCTGGTCAGGCTCGAGGCCCTGCGCCACGCCCCGATGCCGACGGCCCGGCGGTACCCGTCCTCCCCGCGTCCGCCGAGGTCGCGGCGCCGGCTTCGCTGATCGGAGCCCGCGGCGCTGATCACACCCAGCGAACCGGGCGGCAGCCGGCGGCCTCGGCGGATGACCGAGGTGGCCGAGCGGCGGCCCACGCGGCGAACGGCACCGGGGCCGCGGATCGGCGTTCGGAGTGTGGACGCCCCCGCACGGTTCCGTGCCTGAGCCCACGCTCGCCGCGTGGGGCGCCGGGAGCCGCCCCTGAACGCCGTCGACGCCGTCACTGCGACTAGCCTGGTCCGACAGCGCGGGTCCGGCCGCCGGCGTCACGCCGGGTGAGCTCGGCTCCGTGCCGCCCGCCCCCGTGGGGCTTCCACCTTTTAGTCCGACTAGGAGAAGCACACCGGCGTGACTTCCGGCTCGTGCGCCTCCCGGGACGGGTCGCGCGACGCACGGGAACGGCGCTGGTACCTGTGCGGAACGGCGTCGCTTGCGGATTGCGAACCGACAGGAACGACAGCGACGAGGTGGGCACAACACAGTCGCCATCCTTGCGACGAGCCGCGACCGAGGCGCGCCGTGCACCTGTCGGCCCAGTGGCTCGCTCGGCGACGGGCAAAACGGCGGCCTGCATGCTTGGCTCCACTGCCGCTTGGCGCTCTGCCTAACCTGACGCGCGGCGGGTCGGGTCAGGCCTGAGTGCTCACGGGTACTGGCCTGCCCCTGGGCAGTGCTCGGTCTCCAGAACCCACAGTTCGGAGTGCGTGATGATTGGGTCGCCGCCAGCGAGTGGGACGCCGACATAGCACAGCCAGCAGATCCACCAGGTGTCGCTGACTGGCTGAACGAAGCCGCAGTCCAGCCCCTCGGCCGGTGACCGCGGGGCAAGCGATCGTGGGTTCGAAATCCCGCATCCCGCCAGATGACAGGCCTGGTCGCAGACCTTTCGAGTGACAACAGAGCCCGAGTCGCTTTCCCCGGCGCTCAGCGAGGTCAAGAATCGTGATGTGCGCGACGCTGCCAAAGCACCGAAGCCGCTCTCCATGGTCCTGGTCATGCCCGACGGAACCTCGCACACCGAGGTGCTCCCGGGGCCCGGAGGGAAGATCCGCGTTGCGGTGGGAAGCCCCGGCAAGCGTGCGAGCCTCTGGACAATCATCGCGAGCAAGGGCAAGGGCGATGTCTACATGACAGCGCGCGGGCTCGGTAGCGGGATGAAGTTCAGCCTGCACGAGTCCGGAGAGTGGCGGTTCGCCTTCCTCAGCGATGACCTGGCGGAGCAGCACACGGGGTCAAGGCGACGTCTCGTGGACCAGTGGGACCGACCCGAGGGGTCAAGCGGCTGGGCCCGTGCAGTGGAGATTCGAACTCTGCACGGCCACCTCGCGGACGTGGACGACGCGATTGCGCCGGAGGAAGTGACGTGGCTACCCGAAGCCCAACCGGGACGCTTCGCCGTCATGCACGTTGCGGTGGTCAAGCCAAACGAGGGGGTCCTCAATGCCCGCGCTGTTCCCGTCGCGGGACTCGGCCTCGGAACGGGCGAGGCGGTGGTGGTCCTGTACTCGACCCACGAGTTCACCGAGGCACATCGTGCCAACCTCGCGGAGAACCTTCGTCGCTACCCATTCCCCGCCAGTGCGGCGGATGCCGTTGCTGCTGCCGCTGCCAGCGGCCAGGCGAGGCTTGCAGTCGAAGGAAGCGACGACGCTTCGGGAGTGCGCGTTGTGTGGGATCTGCGAGTTACGAGCCCATCCGGAGACGACGCGGGAACGCAATAGCGGGAGACGGGCAGCCCGGCCCTCTGTCAATGTCCCACTCTGGGGAGGGGTTCCCCTCCGGTCCGTTCTCAAGCAGAACCGTCGCCTCGGCACCGTCCTTGTCGCCACCGCGCTGTCCCTCGTCATCGGGTTGGGTGAGGTTCGCGTGGCGACCCTCAGCGTGACGGTCGGCGGCCCGGGCGGCGCGATGGTGGTGACCGGAACGGTTGTCTGTGCCGTCGAGGCGGGGCTCTCGGGCGTAGGCCCGGTGCGCACCTCGCGCGGGTGGCTTCTCACGGGCCTCGCCGTCGCGAGCCGGTCCTTGTGCGCACTTGGTGTGTGGGGAGTGGATGCTGGCCTGCGGTTGACGCGGGCGGGGTGTCTCATGGCTGGCGTGGGCTCGGGCTGACGGCACTGACGTGGGGGCCGGGTGCCGGTACTGGGGAGGACGACGAACGAGTTCACCACCGGCCGCCGCGGGGGCGGGGCACGCCTTGGGACGTGGTCGTGATGGTGGTTACGTTCGGGGCGCGTGGTCTGGTTGATGACCGCGCCCGAGGGCCCTGCTCGCACTGACAGCCCTGACCCCTCCACGTGTCCGGCGTCTCTCTCCCGTGTGCGACGGTGCGGCGGGCGTCAGGCGCGGACGTCGAGTCGGCGCACCAGCGCAACGACGCTGTCCGGGTCTCCGCCGTCGACCAGCCAGTCCAGGGGCGAGGTGGGTCCACGGTCGGTGGCCAGGACGGGGCTGGGATCGGTCAACAGGTTCTCGACCCCGAGGGGTGGCCAGTTGGTGGGAAACGCGGCCAGGACCTCGGCGAGGCCGGGCACGACGTGGCTGTCGCGGAACTGCCAGGGAGGCAGCCGGTACGCCCCGGCCGGGTCGGTGAACCCGTACAGGGCGCGGCCTGCCAGCATCGCGCGAACCTGGCCTTCATCGACGTCGAGCAGCCGCGCGGCCTCGGTCACGCTCAGCGATTGCGCCACCAGGTCCGCATACCGTTGGCTCGTCGCAGATTCGGCTGCCCCGGTGCTCGGCCGGTACGGCTCGATCCCGACCCGGCGCAACGCCTCGATCTGATCAGCCGACAAGTCCCCAGGGACCACCGCTGCGACCCCCGCAGCCGGCGGCTGCCCATCGCCGCCCTCGGCGTAGGGCGGCACGTCGTCGACGTCCAGGTCCTCACCGACCAGGGGGTCGTGAACGGCGGCGGCCCGCTCCTGGTCGGACAAGGCCGCGTGGTCCTCGCGCACCGCACGCCAGAAAGCCACGGCGTCGTCGGGCGGACGTCGGTGCGCATCGGGGTCGGGGCCAGGTGCCACAAGCACCAGTGTGCGCCAGGCGACCACCCCGCACACGACACCGACCCTCCGCGCCCACCGGACCGCCGCCACATGACCGCCTCTGGGCGGGGGCAAGGGCCGCGGTGGTGGCCGTCCGGGCCACGGGCGCGGCCCGCCGGACCAGCCGTGGTCGTGTGGGTGCCCGGTGGGACGCTGCCAAGCGCCCAAGGGTGTGGCGGCTCGGTGGGAGGTGCGAGGTGACCAGGGGTACCGAACAGGCGTTGGTGGACCTGACCACGCAGTGGGCCCTGGACGGGATGCTCGGGCCGGGCCTGAGCGAGCGTGCCGTGCTCGCGGCCCACGAGGACCTGCAGCGCGCCTATGACCGCCGGCTGCGGTACGCCCGCACCAAGGCCCCGGCCGCCCGGCGGTTCGCCGAGCAGATCCGCGCCTCGTGGGCGTTCGCACTGCCCAAGGCCGCAAGCGAGCACCCCCAGGGCGCGGCGTGGGCGGCGCAGGCGGCCAAGACCGTGGAATGGGCCCGCGGCGAGCGGCTGCTGGCCGCGGTGACGGCAGCGCGGCTGGCACCGCTGCTGCGCGCGCAGGCCACCTGGCTCATCGGGGTGTTCTGCGACCTGTCGACCATCACCCAAGAACCCGTCAACGAGATCGCCGACCGCGTCACCCGTGACGCGGCGTCCGGTCCGGACGGCGACGCGGGAAGCCTGGCCGCGGCCCGGGCGCTGTGGGTGCCCGGCGACCCGGCCCTGGCCGGTGCGCTGGAACGTGAACGCGCCCGCCACTCCGACGCCGACGACCTGCGCGACACCATGGCCGCCCTGGGTGGCCCCGGCGCCGGCAGCGCCCGCATGCGCGCCGTCCTGCCCCCACCGGCCGACTACCCCACCGTCGTGGTCGGGCTCGGGTTCGACCCGCGCACCGGGATCGCCGAGGTCGTCATCGCCGAGCACGGGTACCCCGCGCGGCGCGTAGCCCTCGCAGCCCAGGGCACCGGACTGCTGATCGAACCCGTCGATGAGTCCGCGCCCTGGGCCCACGAGGCACACGGCGCCCTGCCGGCCCTGGCCTCGGCGGTCTCACCAACGGCCTACGGGCCCCCACCCCCACCGCCGCCCGTGGCCCACCCCGCCAGGTGCGCCACATGCCACCAGCCAGCCCGATACCCCCACCTGTGCCCCGGCGCCGCGGGGTCCCTGCTCTGGGGGTCGTCCTCGCCCCACGTCACGACCACACCGGGGGGCCGAGAAGGGTGGACGCTCGGCGCCCACACCGAGGTGGCCCAGCCCTTCGACCTCATCCAGTACGCCCTCACCGAGGGCCCGCTGGCCATCAACCTCTGGTCCGCCGGACCTAGCCCAGCAGTCCGCGGGCCCCTGTTCCTGTGGGGCGACACCGACGGGCGCCTTCAGCGCACCACGGCCAACTTGACCTGCACCTGCGGCCAGCCGCAGCGCGGACCGGTGTACGAATGCGAGCACATCACCGCCGCCATGCACGACTGGGTCATCAACGAGGCCTAGCGCTCGCTCGTCGGCCGCAGGGCTCAGCCGGCGACAGCGGCGGAGATGGCAGGAAGAATCGCCGGTCGCACCACAGACTCTGTCCGTGGCTCAACCTCGACGTGTTCGGCATTGAGCGGCGGTGGCGGCCCTTGAGCATCCGGCACTTCGATGATGCCGGCGACTGCCGCTCCGAGTCCGGCGCGCGGACAAGGCCGTGGTGACCCTGGGCCGGGAGGCCGCGCCCCGGTCGAATCAGGCGCCTTCGAACAGTGTTCGCATCTCTTCCAGAGCGTCCTGGGCGAGCGCGGGGTACCGCTCGCCCATCTCGGACAGGCGCGCGAGGAAGACCGCATGGTCGGTCACCGGCAGATAGGCGACCGCGGGCGCGGCAGCGAAGTTCCTCCGGGCGTTGATGTCTGTGGACCCGAAGTGGGTACCGACAAGTTCAGCCGCGTTGTACGCGACGGAGTAGGTGGGCATCAGCCAGGAAGCCAGTTGGTCTGCCAGCCATGGGCCGTTGGCCTCGACCAGCAACTTGCTAGGCATGTCGTCCCACCGCGCGAAGTCCAGGTTCGACAGCGGTCGCCTCTGCTCTGCCGAGAGTTGCTCGGTGTACCACCCGTCCCAAGCGATGATCTCCCCGGTGTCGCAACGGATCACCGCGATCGCCCATCCGGGAGGGCCGGCGTGCACGACGACCGCGAGGCGATGACGAACGTCCCGATTGATCTGGGCCCCGATTGCCTGGGCACCTGACGTCAGTCTCATGCGGCTCACCCTAACGGCGGGTATGTCGCCACCGTCGATGACCCCGAGTTCTGAGCCCTCCGGGCTCTGGCTTCCTCGCGGGGAACCGCCCGAGGTCGGTCGAGCCGAACGCGCCGATCGGAATGCCGCGAGCCTGCCGAGCCCTGCCCTGGTCGGGCCTTCGGGTGTAACTCAGCAGTCCGGCAGGTCGTCCAGGAGGGGAAGCGCTGGTCGCCAGCGAGGTTGCCTGCCACGGTCCGCGTACTTCCGCTGCCTCATCGCGGGGCGGGTCGCTCTCTCAGGTCGCCTGCCCCTGGATGATCGCCGTAGCGAGGCTGTCGGCGGCATCGCGGTGGCCGTGGTGGACCAGGTCTACCCAGAGACGCCAGCCGGGCAGCACCGGGAGGTCGCGTGCGGTGCGGGCGGTTGGCAGGAGGTGGGGGTCGGGGCTGACCGCGAGGGTCAGGGTGGCCTCGGTGTGTGGTGCGGGGGTCAGGCCGAGTGGTTGCAGGTCGACCAGGGAGGCCGACCACAGGAGGGCGTCGGAAGGCCTGGCCCACGGAGCGAGCAGGTCGGCGGCCACCGGACCGGACACGGCGTGGGCGACGTCGGCGGCTCCCAGGTAGGCGCTGACTGTCTCGGCCGTGTGCACCGGGGGGTCCAGGGAGGCCCACGTGGTGCTCAGCGGTGTCGTGGTCGGGTAGTGGTCGGCGAGCCAGCCGGCCAGGGCGAGGTGATCTGCCGGGGCCCACCCTTGCTTGGTGTGGGCGACCAGGTCCCCAAGCGTGGCCAGGACCTGTGTGGCGCGTGAGCGGGTGACGCCAGCCCGGGCGGCGAGGATCGCCTGGTCAGGCGCCGGTGCGTCCAGCAGGGCGAAGGCCAGGGCGTAGGTGCCCCACGGGACCCGGCCGGGCGGGCGCGGCCGGGCAAGGGCGGGTTGCTGGCGGTCCAGGAACACCGAGGCGGCGCCCGGTGGGCGCAGGACCCCGGTAACCCCGCCCGAGTCGGCGACCAGGATCGACACCTCGAGGTCAGCGGCGACGGCAAGCACGGCCGGGGACGCCGCGGGGGTGACCACCAGGAGTCGAACCTCCGTGCCTGGGCACCGTTCGCACAGGTCGCGTGCCATGCGGCGCAGCGTGCTCGGGCGAACCGGCCGCGTCGCTGCCTTGACCTGGACGGCCATGGCAGGCAGGCCTGGACCGGTGAGGGTGAGGTCCGCTCCTGGCTTGGGCGAGACGCCGGCGACGATGCCGTGGGACGCCGCCAGGTCGGCCAGGGCTCCAGTTGCAGGTCCATCTCGAGGTCTCGATGTCAGCATTGGCAGCCTCCGACGGACAATACTAACTTCGCCGCCCGGACCGACGTGTCGGCCAGTCCCCTACGTCGCTGCCGCCGATCCTGCCCGCCGGCGCCGGACTTGTGCGAACACCACCCGCGGAGCAGTCCCAGCATGCCGTGTTGCCGTCTCGGGGTACTCCAGCGACGTGCAGACCCTGGTCGCGGGCACCGAACAGATCAGCGCCTCGATCAAGGACATCGCGCAGAACGCGACCCGCGCCATCGACATCGCCAGCCAGGCGGGGGCGTGGGGCCGCTTCTCACCAGGTCAGGCGAGCGGTCGTCTCACCGGGGGTTGTAGCGCTGCTGCTCCGAGTCGTAGACGTACTGGTCGGGCGGCAGCACCCGGCTCAGCGCCTGACGCACGCACACCCGCACGAGCACGTCGCGCAGCGCCGCGTGCGTGTCGGCGCCGAAGTCGACCCCGACCAGCACGGGCCATACCTCCGGGCCGGTCAGGGTCGGGGCGTAGTCCTCGGGAGGGTCTGTGAACGGGGCGACCACGAACGTGTTCACATGCCCCGTGAGTTCTGCGGCCGCGTCCAGAGCGCGGTCAGGGATCAGGCGGTCCGGGTCGAAGGAGTACACCGCGGCGACCACGCGCCCGTCGTTGAACACGCTCACCGAGTCCGGGTAGGAGGCTCGGGGCGGGTCCTGGATCGCGGCGCGCGCAATGTCCTCGCGCACGTGGAACCGTGCGGCGATCTCGGCCGGGTCAGCCCCCGGGGCTCGGATAGCGGTGTCGAAATCCTCGACCGTCAAGAACGCTGTCAGGGGCCCATCCGGTAGGCGGGACAGGACCAGCGCGGCCCGGTTGGCCATCAGCCGTTCGCCAGGGCCCTGCGGCTCGATCCGGTTTAGGCCCGCGAGGAAGTCCGCGTGCAACGACCCGTTGTCGGGCACACCCAGGCGCTCGACCTCGGCCCATGCCAGGGCCGCGGCGGCTTCCCACACGCCAGGCGTGTGGGCTTCGTCGGTGGCGGGCTGTGCCGTGGGTGCAGGTGTACCAGCCGGGGCGGGGACGTCCCCGGCATGTCGGTCGTCCGGGTTCACTGGTCGCCCACGGTCTCCCGGTATTCCTGCTCCTCGAGCAGCGCGGTCATCTCTTCCACGCTCCGATGCTGCCGCGGTTGCGTCGATCACACTCTCGCCAGCGACTCAGGTCTGCCCTGACGTCGTCCACGGCGATCACGCGGCGACAGAGGTGGTGGTCGAAGTCCACATCCATAGTTCGGCGCCGAGGGCCCTCGGATTAGCCATCCGCAACCTCGGCCACATGGCCGCTTGTCATGGTGGCCCGCGCGGCCGCAACGGCAGGGCGCGCGAGTCCGGGATGCTACAAGCAGGACGCAGACTTCTACATCAAGCCCCAGTCGCGCGACTGTGCAGGAACCTGTTGATAACTACAACCGTGAAACTTGTGTGGACAGTGTGACGAGGCTCACAGCCTCACTCGTTGACACGGCGTTGACCTGGGACGATGTAGGAGCCGCGAGGTGCCACACCCAAGCGTGAGGCTCCCTGCCGCCCTCTCGATGTGGTCATCGGATGACTTGGTTCGCGGGTGGAACGACCTAGAATGTGACCCACGAAGCACGATGGCCCCATCAGGGGGTCATCACCCGCACTGAAAGGGCCATCGCAGCACAGTTGCTCGCTGTACCTGTGATGGTAACGGATACGCGTCGTACGTGAGGACTCTGTCTCGCGTTCGGGATTCCGCGTCTTCGTTGACGGGTCTCTTTCGGTGCTTCGTCACAGGAGGGATCATCACAGGTGTACAGACACGCACCTTGCCGTCTGGTGCAGACGGCGTCGGGAGAGGTCCGTCTCATCGTGATCGTTGAGACCAACAGGAGAACTCGC
>NZ_JAUQYP010000001.1:1723322-1755733 GCF_030586465.1 Actinotalea lenta | reverse complement strand
GGGGCATCAACGCCCTCACGCAGAACCTCTGACCTCACACCCGCAGGCCCGACCAGAGCCCCTGCTCTGGCCGGGCCTGCGGGCGCACCTCAGCAGTCCGGCAGGTCGTCCAAATTGTTCCTGCTCGTGTTGTCCCAGTCGGTTCGCAGGTACTTGCCTGTTGGCCCGTTCACCACGGTGATCTCGGTGCGCTTGTCGGTCCACTGCACGTAGTACGTGTGCACCCCGCTATCGATGTCCCGGATGGCATCGCCCTTGCCCCGAGGCGACCAGGCGGCCCCCGGGGCGCACAGGGCCATGATGTCGCCCTGGTCGTCCTTGTGGGTGTTCGTCACGCGTCGGTCAGCCATGCTGCTGCCCCCTCGTCTCGTCGTTGAGTCGAACTAGCCACTCAAGTCCACACCCTTCAAGGCGCTTGACGGGCGCGCTCACGGGTGAAGTCCGACGGAGTGACGAGTGTCCCCATGCCGCCTTCCGCAGTCGGTATGTTCTCGGGGCTAACTCTCGCAGCCGATGCCGTCGTGGTCGCGGTCGAAGCCGTGCGGGTCGCTGCCGACGACCTTGAACCGCTTGTAGGGGACGTCCTTGCAGTTCAGGTCCGGCGGGTAGGGCGGGATGCACACGTCTGGGTAGGAGGGGTCGCACGCCGGCGCAGGCTCTGGCGCAGGTGCCGGTGGTGCCGGTGGCGCGGGAGCCGGGGGCGGCGGTGGCGCGGGGGTGGTCTCCGGTGTCGGGGTCGATGTCGGGCTCGCAGACGGCGCCGCGCCTGCTCCTGGAGGTAGCGGCTCGTTGGGGCACGTGGACAGCACCCGGACCATGGCGTCGCGTTCGGCCACGGTGACCCACACCCCGTAGGTGGCCTTCACCCCGACCTGGCGGGCCACGTACTGGCAGCGGAACGCCTTGTTCGGCGGCAGCCACGTCGCGGTGTCCCCGTCGCCCTTCTGCGCGTTCAACGGGCCGTCCACGGCCAGCAGGTTCATCGGGTCGTTCGCGAACGCCACCCGCTTGGTGGCCTCCCACTGCTGGGCGCCCTTCTGCCAGGCGTCCGACAAGGCCACCACGTGGTCGATCTGCACCGCGGTCGAGGTGCCTTCGCCGCGCACGAAGTTGATCGTCTTACCGGAGTACGGGTCCGCCAAGGTCCCGGTCAGCACCACGCAGTCGTGGGTGCCGGCCTTGAACGTCGTGCCCGTCAGGTCCCTGGCCAGGATGTCGTTGCGGGTGTCGCACCCGTTGTGGTCCGTATCGCCCCACCCGGACCCGAACAGGTCACGGTCGTACCCCGTCTTGGGTGCGCGACCCTTGACCACCAACTCGCCCACCGCCGCCAACGCGGTCTCGGGCGCCGCAGACTCCACCGCCGCGGCCGTATCGACGGTCGGCGACGCGCTCGAGGGCTCCGCGGTGGCGGTCGGCGCCGTCGTAGCGGGCGACTGCGAGACGGTCGTCGGTGTCGTCGCGGATGACTTCCCTGCGGCAACCGGGGTGCATCCACCTGCCGCGAGTGCGAGGCCCGCGGCAACCGTTATGTACGCCGCCCGTCGCCCCCTGCTTTGCCACCTCACGGGCGCACCGTATCGCCCGCCGCACCCGTCGTGGGCTACTTCATCACTGGCGTTGCGGGCGGTGGCGGGTCTGGACGGTTGGGGGCGTCTCGGTGACCACCAGCAAGGCTCCCAGTAGGGCTGATGTGCCATCGTCGCTCGTCCATCGTGAACCAGGTGTCGAGGGCGGCGCTGTCAAGAGCCGACGGCGGGAGGAACTCCTCGGGCGCCGACTCGGAGTGCTTCCGTCCTGGAGGCAGGAGGCTGATGTGGCGTGGCTCCGCAGCACCGGCGGGATGGCGCACGTTGATGTTGTAGGCCGGAGCGTCCGCACCGTTGCGAACCACGAGTCGTGTCTCGCCCCGATGGGTCTCCAACCTCACCGTGAGGCGCCCAGCACGCGCTCGCTGCGCACGTCGAATGTCACAGCGCCAGATCGCCAGAGCCGTCACCGCAGCCCCGCCCGTGGCCACCGCCGAGAGGGCATCCCAGATCATGGCCGGACCATAGCGCCCCTGGGTGTCGGCGCTTTAGGAGTCCGTGTTGTCCTCGGCGGGAGTGCGCTCCGAGCCTGGCACGCCGAGGGACGGGCGCTCGAGGTTGCGTGAGCGTGTGCGCGGGTTCGAGACGAGAGCACCCGCGAGGCGTCCCGGGCTGCTCACCCGGTCATGTGAGCCGCGATGCGCTCAGCGGCGCTTGCACCTCCGGTGAGTCTCGTCCGGAACGTACGGCGGGCGGCCACGAGCGGGCCCGTGACGGTGCGTACGACGTCTTCACGCCCACCGCTCTCGACGTGCACGCCCACCTACTGGCTGCTCACCCGGTCGGGTGGGCGACGGCCCCTCAGCGGCGCCGATAACCGCGCTGCTGCGCGTCATAGACGTACTCGTCCCGCGGTAGAACCTGTCCGAGCACCTGGTTGGCGCACACGCGCACGAGCGAGGCGCGAAGGCCCGCGTGCGCGCGCTCGCCGAACTGCACCCCGAAGATGGCGGGCCACACATCCCAGCCGACCAACACGGGCGCGTCGATCGCCGGCGCGGCAGTGAACGGGCAGAGCACAAGAGTGTTCACGCGCCCGGTCAGCGCCCGCGCGCTGTCCAGCGCGTCCGTGTCCACCGGCTCGTCTGGATCGAACGAGTACACCGCGGCGACCACCCGCCCGTCCCTGAACACGCTCACCGAATGCGGATACGCCACGTCGCTCGGGTCGGCCACCGCCGCCCGGGCGGCTTCCGGCCGAAGGTGGAAACGCGCAGCCAGGTCGGCTGGGTTGACGCCGGGCTCATGCGCCGCCCGGTCGAAGTCGTCGTCGGTGAGGTAGCCGATCAACGGACCGCCCGGTTCACGCGTCAGCACCGCCTGAGCGCGGTTGGCCATCAGCCGCCTGCCGGGCCCAGACACGTCCATGTGATCGAGGGCAGCCAGCCGCTCCCCGGTCAGCGCCTTCGGGTCGGCGACGTTGAGCCGCTCCAGTTCAGCCCACGCCAGGGCCGCGGCGTCTTCCCACACGCCTGGCGTGCGGGCTTCGTCGGTGGCGGGCTGTGCCATAGGTGCCCGTGTACCAGCCGGGGCGTGGATGCCCCCGGCACTTTGGGGGTCTGAGGTCATCACTGGCCCACGACCACGCAGTGCTTCTGCTCCTGAAGCAGCGCGGTCATCTCGTCCACGCTCCCAGCATGCTGTGGAGGCGTCGATCACAGCCTCGCGACCGCTCCAGGTCGGCCCTGACATGGACCTCGGCGGTCACGCGGTGGCACAGGTACTCGTCGACGCCCACACCCACAGTTCGGCGCAGGGCGCCCTCGGATTAGCGGTTCGCACGCTCGGTCGCGGGCGGAAGCGCGGGTGAGAGGGCATCTCGCCTCACGCTCCGGCACGAACCGCGAGGCATCCTCCATAGACTCGGCCCGGACGCATCGCAGCGACCGACTCACGGCAGAACGGAAGTGACAGTGGGCACGACCAATATGTCCGCGTTCGTGTGGACCATCGCGGACCAGTTGCGCGGCGTCTTCAAGCCCCACCAGTACGGCTCGATCATCTTGCCCTTCACGGTGCTGCGACGTCTGGACTGCATCATGGAGCCCCACCGCCCGGCGATGCAGAGCATCGCTGAACGACGCCTCGCTGCGCGCCTGGCACTGATGGAGGCTCACAAGCAAACCCGCCTGTGGCTGTTCAACTCCTCGCCCCACAGTTTCGCCTCCCTCATGGAGGATCCGGACGCGCTGGCGGAGAACACACTGGCCTACGTCGAGGGCTTCTCGGACAACATCGACGTGTTCAAGAGGTTCAAGTTTGCCGACTCGATCGCTGAACTCGACGAGGCGAACATCCTCTACGCCGTCGCTTCCCGCTTCGCCGAGGTGGACCTGCACCCCGATGCGCTGTCCAACTCCGAAATGGGCGACCTGTTCGAGGACCTGATCCGCCGGTTCTCCGAGGCGTCCAACGAAACCGCCGGCGAGTTCTACACCCCGCGCGACGCGGTACGCCTCGTGGTCGACCTGGCGATCGCGGAGGACGACAAACTCGGTGCCGAGGGCGTGCCCGTGCGCACCATCTACGACCCCGCCGCGGGAACGGGCGGCATGCTGTCGCTGGCCGAGGAGCACATCCACGCCCAAAACCCCAACGCCGCCCTGACCTTGTACGGGCAAGAGTTGAACCCCGAGTCCTACGCGATCTGCAAGTCCGACCTGCTGATGAAGGGCCACGACGCCGACAACATCAAGTGGGGCGACACCCTGGCCAACGACCAGCACCAGGGCCGCACCTTCGACTTCGTCCTCGCCAACCCGCCCTACGGCGTGGACTGGAAGAAGTCCGAGAAGGCCGTCCGCGACGAGGCCGCCAAGGGCGCCCAAGGACGCTTCTCGCACGGTCTCCCGTCGGTGTCGGACGGACAGATGCTGTTCCTGTGCCACATGGCGTCCAAGATGCGCCCGGCGAAGATGGACGGCACCGGCGGCGGACGTGTCGGCGTGGTCCTCAACGGCTCCCCGCTGTTTACCGGCGGTGCCGAGTCCGGGCCGTCGGAGATCCGTCGCTGGCTGCTCGAGTCCGACATGGTCGAGGCGATCGTCGCATTGCCGACCGACATGTTCTTCAACACCGGCATCTCGACCTACATCTGGGTGCTGGACAACACCAAGGCCGATGAGCGGCGCGGCAAAGTCCAGTTGATCGACGCGACCGGCTACGGCACCAAGATGCGCAAGGGGCTCGGCTCCAAGCGGGTCGAAGTCACCGACGCCGACCGCGCCACCATCCTCCAGACCTACGCAGCCTTCGCCGACACGGACATCTCGAAGATCTTCGACAACCAGGACTTCGGCTACTGGACCATCACCGTCGAACGGCCCCTGCGGCTCGCGTTCGACGTGACCGACGAGCAGGTCGAGACCGTCGTCGCGGACAAGAAGTTCAAGGGCCTCGATGCGGACGCCCTCGCCGACACGCTTCGCGCGGTCAAGGGCACCCGCTACACCTCTCGTGACACGTTCCTCGCCGCGGTCAAGCACGAGGGGGATGCGCGTGGGCTGAAGTTCCCCGCGGCCCAGAACAAGGCGCTGCAGGACCTCCTGGGCGAGCGGGACAACACCGCCGAGATCTGCCGCGACCGCAGGGGAGCCATCGAGCCGGACACGAAGATGCGCGACACCGAGAACATCCCATTCGGATGGAACGGCACCGACAAGCACGCCCAGGCCAACGGCACCCGCAAGGCAGTCATCGACGCCTACATGAAGACCGAGGTCCTTCCGCACGTGCCCGGCGCATGGGTCGACCACGACAAGACCAAGGTCGGCTACGAGATCCCCTTCACCCGCCACTTCTACACCTACGTCCCGCCGCGACCACTGGCCGAGATCGACGCCGACCTCGAGAAGGTCGCTGCCGAGATCATCGAGATGCTGCGCGAGGTCGAAGCGTGACGGGCACGGCCCCGCGGTGGGGCAGTCGGGCGGCCGCCAACGGGCGGTTCGGTCACCTCGTCGCGAGAACTGACGTTCGCCTCCCCGGCGTCGATCTGCCGCTCTTATCGGTATCACAGACCCGGGGCGTAGTGCGCCGGAGCGAGATCTCCGATGCACCGCCCCGCGCGGACAGCCTCGATGCGTACAAAGTCTGCCGAAAGCACGACATTGTATTCAACAAGATGAGCATTGGCGCGGGCGCGGTAGGCGTCGCTCAAGAAGACGGACTCGTGACGTACCACTACGAGGTCATGCGAGCGTTCGCCGACAGCGACCCCCGATTCGTGACGATGCTGATGAAATCAGACTGGTTCATCGGCGAACTGGTTGCGCGCGAGCGAGGGATCGGCGCGGGGCCAAAAGCGAATGTCCGAACGACGGAGGTCCCGTTCTCAGTCATGCGCGCGGTGCCCATTTGGGTCCCAACGCTTGACGAGCAGCGCGCGATCGCGGACTACCTCGACGAGCAGACCGCGAAGATCGACGCCCTCATCGCGAAGCAGAACGAGATGATCGGACTGCTCGACGAGCGGCGGGTTGCGGCGATTACGCACGTTGTCCAGCGCGACGGCCAGAGCCTGACCCGGCTCGGGCATCTTGCAGACGTCATCGACTGCGCGCACGTGACGGCCGAGTTCGTTGATGACGACTCCGGTTATCCAGTCGCAAGCATCGGGCAGTGTCAGGGCCCCGAGGTCGATCTCTCTCAGGCCCCTCGGACGACCGCAGAGTTCTTCCGACTCCTTACGTTCGGTGACCGTGCACCGCAGGCCGGCGACCTTCTCTTCATTCGCAACGTTTCGGTAGGGCTGGCGTCGGAGGTTCCCGCCGAGGTCGAGCCCTTCGCGGTCGGGCAAGAGACCGTCCTCATCCGGCCGAGCAGGTCGATCCTCACCAGGTTCGTTCGCTACGGACTCCAGTCTTCCCCGACCAAGTTCGCGATCGAGTCGGCGATGGTTGGCAGTACGTTCCGGCGCATCAACGTGTCACGCATACGCGCCCTACCAGTGCCGTTGATCCCAGCGTCGGAGCAGATCGCGGTAGTCGACCGCCTCGACTCTGAGACCGCTCAGATCGACGCCCTCGTCACTAGGGCTCGCGAGCACATCGCCCTGGCGCAGGAGCGTCGCGCGGCGTTGATCACGGCGGCCGTGACGGGCCAGATCGACGTTCGGACTGCGACCCGGGAGGTGATGGCCTGATGGCCAAGGACAGCGAGAAGTCGTTCGAGGACGAGTTCTGCGCCCACCTCGCTGCGCACGGGTGGCTGTACTCGCCGAACGACGACGGCTACGACGCGAAGCGGGCCCTGTTCCCGACTGACCTGACCGCATGGTTGCAGGAGACGCAGCCGGAGGCATGGGCCAAGGCCGTCAAGGCTGCCCCAGGGGCGCCGGAGCACGACAAGCAGGTCGACCGGCTGCTGGATCAGGTTGTCAACTTCCTGGACACGGACGTCGACCAGGGCGGCGGGATGTTGTCGCTGCTGCGCAGGCCGCTGCGGGTGCTGGGGTCGCCGAAGCCAATCTCGCTGTGCCAGTTCCGCCCCAACAACTCTCTGAACCCGAAGGTGACAGCAGCGTTCGAGGCCGTGCGGCTGCGTGTGATGCGGCAGGTGCACTACTCGTCGGTCCCGGGTGACGAGCGGTCGATTGACCTGGTTTTCTTCATCAACGGCCTGCCGGTGGCGACCGCGGAGTTGAAGACCGACTTCAAGCAGTCCGTCGGCGACGCAATCACCCAGTACAAGACCACCCGCCTTCCAGTGGAGAACGGCCACGCGCACCCGCTCCTGGGGTTCGCCACCCGGGCGCTCGTGCACTTCGCGGTGTCCAACGAGGAGGTCTACATGACCACCCAGTTGGCCGGCGACAAGACCCACTTCCTGCCGTTCAACAAGGGCCACGGCCACGGCAAGGGCAACCCTCCGCGGGAAGGCGAGTCCGCCACCGCGTACCTGTGGACCGAAGTGCTCGAGCGGGGAACGTTCCTGGACATCATCGGCAAGTTCTGCCATCTCGAGATCAAGACCGTGCACGACCCCATCAGCGGCACGTCCTCGGCGAAGCGCACCCTGCTGTTCCCGCGCTACCACCAGTGGGACGCGGTGACGAAGACCGTCGCCGATGTGCGCGAGTACGGTCCGGGACGTCGCTACCTGATTCAGCACTCGGCCGGGTCGGGCAAGACCAACACCATCGCGTGGACCGCACACCAGTTGTCGCGCCTGTTCGACGCGAACGACACCAAGGTGTTCGACAAGGTCATCGTCGTGACCGACCGGACGGTGCTGGACGACCAGTTGCAGGCCGCCGTGCGGCAGATCGACCCTTCGTTCCGCGGCGACAAGGACGCGGACTCACCGGTGGTGACGATCGACGAGAAGACAGTCCGTGCTGCCGGGTCGAAGTCCAAGGCGCTCGACGAGGCGCTGAACAGCCCCAAGCACATCATCGTCGTAACGATGCAGACCTTCCCGTACGTGTTGGACGTGATGTCCGACTTGGGGACGTTCGCGGGCAAGAACTTCGCGGTCATCGCTGACGAGGCGCACTCATCCCAGTCCGGTGCTGCCGCAGGAACCCTGCGCCAGATCCTGTCCGCCGCCAAGATCGAGCACGAAGAAGCCGAGGAGGGCGAGAGCGAGGACTTCGAGACACAGGACGTGCTCGCTGGGCTCGTAAACGCGAAGGCGAACACCCCGAACATCTCGTTCCTGGCGTTCACCGCGACCCCGAAGGCCAAGACCCTGGAGATGTTCGGCACCGCCACCGAGGGCGGCGGGCGCCGGGCGTTCCACCTGTACACGATGAAGCAGGCCATCGACGAGGGTTTCATCCTCGACGTGCTGCGCGGCTACCAGACCTATGACACCGCCTTCCGCATCTCCCACGAGGCTAGTGAGCAGGATCTCGTGGTCGACAAGCAGCAGGCCACGATCCAGATGCTCCAGTGGGTGCACCTGCACCCGACGAACATCGGCGGCAAGGTGAAGATCATCGTCGAGCACTTCAACAAGAACGTCGCCCCGCTCCTCGGCGGCTACGCCAAGGCCATGGTCGTCACCGGCTCGCGCAAGGAAGCGGTGCGCTTCAAGACCGCGATGGACGACTACATCACCACCAGGAACTACGCCCTGAAGACCCTGGTGGCGTTCTCCGGAAAGGTCCTCGACGAGGAGGTCTCACCGGAGCCGTTCACGGAGGCCTCGATGAACCCCGCCACCGTCGGGTCAAACCTTGCCGATGCGTTCGCCGGGCCGACCTATCAAGTGATGATCGTCGCCAACAAGTTCCAGACAGGGTTCGACCAGCCGCTGCTGTCGGCCATGTACGTCAACAAGCGTCTGTCGGGTGTGATGGCCGTGCAGACGCTGTCCAGGTTGAACCGGACCTACCGGACCCCAAACGGCGAGCCCAAGACCAAGACCTTCGTGCTGGACTTCGTCAACGACCCCGAGGACATCCGCAAGGCGTTCGAGCCGTACTACGAGGACGCGTACCTCGAGCAGGGCACCGACCCGATGATCGTGTTGAAGATCGCCCAGAAACTCGAACACGCCGGCATCTTCGCTACCTCCGACGTCAACGCCGCCGCCGAGGCCTACCTGGCGGGCAAAGGCAACAACGTCCTGTCCGGGATCGTGAAGCCCGCGCGCGACGAGTTCTTCCGACGCCGCGACGCCGCCGTCCTGGCCGGCAACCAGCAGGAAGTCGACGCCTGCGACGTCTTCCGGCGCGACACCGGCACCTACGTGCGCGTATACGACTTCATGAGCCAGGTGTTCGACTACGCCGACCCCTACCTCGAAGCCCTCGCGATCTACCTTCGGATGCTCGCCCAGGTCATCGCCGAAGACGCACAGCGCCAGAGCATCGACCTGACCGGCATGGAACTCGCGGTCAAACACACCAAGAGCGCAAGGGTCGACATCAGCCTCGGCAAGGGCGACATCGACCCCCTCCACGGCTTCACCGAAGCCGGCACCGCATCAGCACGCGAGAAGATCATGGTTGCGATGCAGGACGTCATCGACAACATCAACGCCCTGTTCGGAGCCGACTTCCAGCCCTCCCAGACCCGGGGCATCGTGGCGATGCTGCTAGGCGCGCTCAGCGAGAACCAAGCCCTCATCGAGCAGGCCAAGTCCAACAGTGTCGACCAGTTCGTCGACTCACCCAACCTGCAAGCCGCGATCCTCCAGACACTGCTCTCGAACAACGACGTCCACGACAAGTTCACCGAGTTCATGGTCGACAGCGGACTGCCCCAGGACAAGATCATCGCGTCGATCGGCAGGATGCTCTTCGTCGCGGTCCACGAGTCCGATCAACCTCTGCCCCAGGAGTGACACGGCCCTCCGCAAAATCCCGGCGTCATCCGCCGGCGCGACCGTGGCGGCGCTGTTCGACAGCAGCCAGTTCGTTGGCGCGGTGGTGGGTGAGGGCGTTGGAGTACCAGGCGAAGGCGTAGTAGTCGATCAGGCCGCGTCGCCATCCCAGGCTCATGGCGCGTTCGGTGATCAGGGTGCGTTTGAACTGGGCGTGGTTGGACTCGGCGTCGGAGCGGATGCCGCGGATGACCATGGCGTCGGGGTCGTCGTCGGCCAGGATGCGCAGTTGCTCTGGGCGTGGGTCGCCTGGGCCGGTGGGGTGGGGGGATAGCCAGGTGGTGAAGTCTCCGGCGGGGCAGGGGATGCGGTAGCCGACGTTGAAGTGGTGGGTGCCGTCCTTGCGCCGGGAGCGCTTGACCGCCCCGCGGGTGAGGGTTGCCACGACGACGGGGTCGCCGGCGTCGTCCAGATCCAGGAGGCTCACGCGGCCTTTGACGGCGGCGAGGGTGTGGCTGCAGGGCCCCGCGGCCGTGGTGTGGGTGGCCAGGCCAAGGGGCAGGGAGGGTGCGCGGCGTCCTTGGTCGGTTCGTACCGCTGCGGGAGCCTGGGCGGCGTCGGTGTACTCGGGTTGCTTGGCCAGCACGACGTAGCCGTCCCGGGTCTGGATCTTGTCGATGTGGGTTCCGCGCAGGGCGCCGTCGTAGACGACGACCTGGATGCCGTCTCCGGCCGCGGCGCGTAGTTCCCCGACAAGTCGCACGGCGGTGTTGGCTTCCTGGCCGGGTCGGTCGATGTGGTCGATGGTCAGCACGACGCGCTGGTAGACGTGGGGGCCGCGGGCGTGGAAGGCGACGTACCCGTGGCCGTGGACCGGGCCGCTGTGGCCGTGGTGTTCGGCGATGTCGGGGTCGTAGCGCTGGCTCGGTCGCTCGCGCAGTCGCCCGGTCCGGTCGGGGTACCAGAGGGTGGTGCCGGTGGGCTGGTCCAGGCGCACGGCGCGTGGTGGGGCGTAGATGGGCCGCACGATGGTGCCGTCGCCGTATACGGCGCGGGTCCGGTCCGGGTGGGTCAGGGAGCCGGGGCCGTCGGTCCGCAGGAGCCCCAGGTCGTGGGCGAGGTCGAGGGCCAGGGGCAGGTGCAGGCGACGGATCTGGGCCAGGGCGGCGTCGTCGCACAGGTGTTCGTCGCGCAGGCGTCGCCAGTGGTGCCATGCCGGCGGGGTGGTGGGTGGTGCCGGCACGTCGAGCCGGTGTTCGGCGATGGTGGCCAGCATCTGCTCGCGGATCTGGTCCCAGGCGCCCGGGACAGCCAGGTCGGTCTCGGTGCGCACGGTCGAGCGGGTGATCCGCGCGAGGGAGGCGAAGATCAGCAGGACGTACGGGGGGTGTAGGCGGGGGCGTCCGATCAGGGAGCGCTGGTCCAGTTCGGCGCCGATCTGGTAGATCGCGGGGTAGGTCAGGACGGCGCGCAGGCGTTCGCTGGTTCCGGCGAACCGGATGGATGGGGTCATGGTCGCCACTCCAGGGCGATGTCCTCGGCCGTCGCGTCCAGGGAGCGCAGCCCCATGCGTCTGGCGACGTGCTCCACGGGCATACCGCCCTCGTACAGGCGCCGCCCGGCCCAGTTGCGGACCGAGGCCGGGCGCACGTCGGGCTCGGCGGCCAGTCCGGTGGCGTGCAACGTGTGGGTGATCGCGTTGCACACCGCAGCCTGGGCCGCGGCCTGACCGGGGTTGTGGGACCCGCGGTAGGTCAGCAGCGTCGAGCCCGGCAGACCGGCCTGGCGTAACAACGACGCGTGGCGCGCGATGATCGCGGTGCCCCACGGTGTCAACTCGCCCAGGCGTGGGTCGGCCCTGCGGGCCCCGGCCAGGGTGACCCAGCGCGGCTCGCGCGGGTCGTCCAGGTCGCTTAGCCGCACCTGGGAGATCTCGCTGGTCACCGCGGTGGCCTCGGCCAGCGCCCACGCCACGGCGCGGTGCAGTGATGTCCCTGTGGCGCCCAGCCGAGTGGCGGCCCGTGCCAGGGCGATCTCCTCGTCGGTCAGCGGGCGAGCCGCGCGGGTGCTGCGGGCCGGCAGCGCCAGGTCCAGCGTGGGGTCACCGACGTCGTAGCCGCGCGAGCGCAGTTCCCGGAACAGCATTCGCAGGGCTGTGCGCCGCGCGTGGCGAGTCGCTAGTTCCGGTGGCCGACCGTGGCGGGTGTGCGCGTCGACGAACCCGGCGCAGTGGACCGGCTGAACCTGCTCGAGGCTGGTCAGCCCCTGCGCGGTCAGCCGCAGCGCGAACCGGCTCAGCGTCTCCCCGGTGCGCGCGAGGGTCTGCTCGGAGAACGCACCGGTCTCGCGCCAGGCGTCCATGACCTGCGTGACCTGGGCGACGACGGCCGGCTGGGAGCCGGACTCGCTCATGGCGCCGACCCTAGGCCGCCAGCGCGCCGGTTTGAAGATGCCCGTGAACAGGCAGAACGCTCCCTCACCCCGGGCAGAACGCCGCCGGGCGTGCGACCGGATCGGGGCGCCGATCCCCTTGCCGCCGCGACGCAGGACCGTCCTGCGCGCCGCCTAGGAGGAACGATGGGCAAGGCACGGGTAAAGGAGCGGCAACTGACCAAGCGTGAAGAGGTCAAGGCGCTGCTGACCTACCCGGCGTTGTACGGCCTGGCCGGCGCCGTCCCCACCTCCGGGCGGCCCAGCGCGTACCCACGCGACTTGCTGATCGCGGTCGCGGCCCTGGCCCGCGTGTACGGCAGCCAGAACGCCGCCCTGACCGAACTGCGCGGCGGGCTGTGGCCCAAGGTCTGCAAGTGGTACCGCGCCGCGGTCGGTAGCGACGTCTCACTTCCGAGCGTCCCGCCCACGGCCCGCGTCATGGACCGGCTCCTGCAGAGCCTGGCCACGCCCGAGGCCTCTCAGGAACTGCGGACGGCGTTCATGAACACCTCGCTGCAGGTCGCGACCGGCTTCGGCCTGTTCACCGACGGCGAGCCGGACTACGCCCATCCCGACAAGCACCACCTCCTGCTCGGAGACGGGACGTTCTATCGCACGTACTCCGAGGTGCGGCGCGAGTGCGTGAACCCCGACGAAGACGAAAAGGTCTACAGGTACTTCAACACCCGGGCGAAGGTCCGCCCGCCACGGTTCCAGACCAAGTCGACCGATGCCTCCCAGGACGGAAAGTCCTCACGAGGCATCAACCACGTCACGGTCTCCACAAAGATCGGAGCACGCTCCCTCGTGCTGGCCGTCGACCAGTCCATGGGCGGCGAGGTCAACGAGGCGCTGACGCTGCTGGCCGAGGTGCGTCGGGCACTGGGCACGCGCGCCCACATCGTGGTGTGGGACCGGGCGATCAGCGGCAAGAAGATCGGCCATCTGCTGCGTGACCACGGCCTGCTCGTGATCAACAAGGACGTCGCCCGTCCCGGCAACAAGAGCGGTGCCACCAAGGACGACAAGAGCGATGCCACCAGGCTCGTGTCCGCGGACAAGGCTCGCGAGATGTACTACAAGGGGATGCTGCCCGTCGGGATCTCGGTGTACCCACGCACCGGAGGTCGGGCCGAAGTCGTCTTGAGCAAGCATGTCGAGTTCGGTCCGGTGCCCGGCACCGACTGCTGGCATGACCTGCACGTCGATGACGGCGGCCTGTGGGACACGATCCAGATCCCAGACGTGCCCGGCCTCTTCAAGTTCCGGCAGGTCAAGCCCATCACTTCCCGACGGCTCAACCGCGGCACGGCCTGGGCGCTGGAGACGCGTTGGCGCCTCGAATGCGGCAGCCACGGTCGCTGCCACGAGTTCACCACCGTCTGGGACCCCCTGGAGGAGGCCCCTCAGCGCAAGCACGACAAGGCGATCGCCGCCCTGCGTCCCGTCCCCCGAAGCCTCGAGCGATTCGCCGAGGTCCATGGCGACCGCAACTCCACCGAGAGCCTGCACGCGTGGTTCAAAGCGCGGACGGGCACCACCGCAAACCGCGGCCGTGCGACACGTCTGGACGGAGACGCCCAACTGATCGAGCACCTGTGGGCCTGCCTGCTGCGCAACGCGATCTCCTACTACCGGATCACCCGCCAGATCTAGGCACCCGACGGCCCAGTGGATTCGGACGCCGATTGCTCGGGCACACGTACCGAACTAGAACCCGGAGCCCACTATGAAGCCCACCAACCTCACGCTCGAAGACATCGTCGACGCCGCATCGGCGATCTCGACCGCGGACCTGTGCGAAGACCTGCAAGTCGACGACGCCATCGCACGGGTGACTGCAGCAGTGAACGTGGTCGAGGCCAAGGACGTTGACGACCTGCTCCGGCTCACCACAAGGGTCGTCGCCCTGGCCAGCGGCGTGCCGGCCGACGGCGCCTTCCACAAACTGGCCGACGTCGACAGGGCCCACCGCTGTCGGAACGTGTTCGCCGCCATCGTGGCACTGGCGGCCGACCTGGGCGACGTCGATCCCAGGGACCTGCTCGCCCGACTCGCCCCGGCCCGCGGCGCCCGCCCCGGCGGACGCGGCCGGGCGCTGACCGACGACGAGGTGCTGGTCCTGCGCGTGTACACCTCCCACCTCATGCGAACCGCCACTCGAGTCGAGCCCGCCATCACCTACCTACTCACCGAGGCAGGTGCCAACCCCTCCGAGGCGACCACCGTCACGCCCAAGCGGCTAACCCCGGAGATGTCTCCGAACAAGGCCAAACTCCCCGGCGTCAACGGCATCGTTCCCAAGCGCAAGGTCGACATCCCGCTGTGGGGGCGGGTTCCCCTCAGATTCGCGCTCACGCTCCACATGACCCGCCACGCCGGCGCCAAGACCACGCCCATCGCCTACCGCGGCACCAAGCAAGCCGGCGGACACGCAGCCAGCGCCAGCGCATCCGGCAACCTCAACCGGCTCTACCGGGAGGTCGGGATCGACCACCGCTCGGTCACCCCCATGAGCGTGGTCCGCTGGCGCGTCGCCACGACCAAGCGCGTACACGGCCTGAAGGCCGCCGCCAAGATTCGGGGCCTCGACGCCCCGAAGGACGCGCTGCGCGCAAGGCTGCAGGAGTTCAGCCGCGCAGCGTGACCCCAACACCACTCGCGTCAGGAGCCCAGACCCCGGTCGCCGTGCGCGGCCGGGGTCTCGTGCTGTCCGGGCTAGGCTCCTCGGCACAGCAAGCGAGGTGTCCCACTCACCGCTCCGAAGGGGATACTTCCGTGGAGGGTTCCGTGGAGGGTTCAGTGGACTAAAGGGTGGAACCCCCGCCCCCGTAGCTCAGTGGATAGAGCGTCGGACTTCTAATCCGTTGGTCGCAGGTTCGAATCCTGCCGGGGGCGCCGAGCGGTTCGAGCGCTCCGGCACGCGCCGGCACACCACCCTCAGGGTGCGACCTGATGCGGCCCCGCGACGCCCGGGGATCGGTGCAGGTCAGGCCCTAACTTGTTACCCCAGGTGGCATCCGAGGGACGCGCATGTGACGGTTGCTGAGTCGCCCACGGCGCCCGGTAGACGGGGCGCCTGAGGTCGAGAGGCGACTTCCCTGACTTGCACGCAACCCCCTCTTGGAGGCTGCCATGAACATCTCTGTCATCGGCTGCGGCTACCTCGGTGCCGTCCACGCCGCCTGCATGGCCCATCTCGGTCACGACGTGGTCGGGATCGACACCGACCGACGCAAGGTCGACGCGCTCAGCGACGGCCAGGCCCCCTTCTTCGAGCCCGGATTTCCCGAGCTGCTGCGCGAGGCCGTCGAGTCCGGGCGCCTGCGCTTCACCGACGACTTCTCCGAGGCAGCCGACTCCGACGCGCACTTCCTGTGCGTCGGAACGCCGCAGCGGGACGAGGACGGCGCCGCTGACCTGCGGCACGTCGACGCCGCGTTCGAGGCGCTGCTCCCCCATCTCGACGAGCACGACCTGGTGATCGGCAAGTCCACCGTGCCCGTCGGCACGGCGGAGCGGATGGCCGGGCGCCTGGAGACCTCGGGCACCGGCGCGCGACTGGCGTGGAACCCCGAGTTCCTGCGCGAGGGCTTCGCCGTGGACGACACGCTTCGCCCCGACCGCCTGGTCTACGGAGTCCCGGACGGCGAGCCCGGCCGCCAGGCGACCGCAACGCTCGACTCGGTGTACGCCACGGCGCTCGAGGCCGGCACCCCGCAGATCGTGACGGACTACGGCACCGCCCAGCTGGTCAAGGTCGCCGCCAACTCCTTCCTGGCCACCAAGATCTCGTTCATCAACGCGATGTCCGAGGTGTGCGAGGCCACCGGGTCCGACGTCACGGCGCTGGCCGAGGCACTCGGCCACGACGACCGCATCGGCAACAAGTTCCTGCGGGCCGGCCTCGGCTTCGGTGGTGGCTGCCTGCCCAAGGACATCCGCGCGTTCCAGGTCCGGGCCGGCGAGGTCGGCGCCGACCAGGCACTGTCCTTCCTCAGCGACGTGGACGCGATCAACACCCGTAGCCGCGAGCGCACCGTCGAGCACGCCCGCCAGCTGTGCGGCGGCTCCTTCGACGGAGCTCGCATCGCCGTCCTCGGCGCTGCCTTCAAGCCCAACAGCGACGACGTGCGCGACTCCCCCGCGCTGGACGTCGCCCTCCGCCTGCAGCGCGCCGGGGCCGCCGTCGTGGTCACCGACCCGCAGGCCAACGCCAACGCCGTCAAGGCGTGGCCGGAGCTCGACGTCGTGGACGAGGTCGAGTCGGCCGCGACCGGTGCGGACCTCGTGGTCCTGGTGACCGAGTGGCAGCAGTTCCGGGACCTCGACCCGGCGAAGCTCGGCACCGCCGTGCGTGAGCGCCGGATCCTCGACGCCCGCAACGTCCTGGATCCCGCCGCGTGGCGCGAGGCGGGCTGGACCTACCGCGGCCTCGGCCGCCGCTGACCCAGACCGGCCCCGCCCCGACGCCGGCCGGCCCCCGCCGGAGCCGGCCGGCGTCCCAGCGCCCGACCTGAGGAGACCTATGCCTGACATCCCGTGGCTGCCGATCGGCGTCATCGGCCTGCTGTCCTGGTCGCTGTGGTTCGTCCGCCGCTTCCTGTCCCGGCACCGCTACCGCCCGATCGTGAACGACTACCGCACGACGACGACGCTCGTCGTCCCGGTGTACCGGGAGGACCCCGACGTCCTCGAGCGGTGCCTGTGGACCTGGGTCCGTGAGGGCCCGGACGAGATCATCCTGGTCGTCGACGACGAGGACGAGCTGATGCTGCACCGCCTCGCCCGACTCGACGTCCCGCAGGTGCGTGTCCTCGAGTGGCACCACACCGGCAAGCGCGGCGCTCTCGCCGCCGGCATACGTGCCGCCCGCAACGACGTCGTGGTGCTCTCGGACTCCGACACCGAGTGGCGCGACGGCCTGCTCGCCCACCTCCAGATGCCGTTCGCCGACCCGCAGGTGGGTGGCGTGGGCAGCCGGCAGCACGTGTACCGCCCGGAGAGCAGCGTCCTGCGACGGGTCGCGTACTGGCTGCTGAACACGCGCTACCTCGACTACGTCCCGGCGATGTCCCGCCGCGGCGGAGTGGCTGTGCTGTCCGGACGCACCGCGGCGTACCGCCGTGAGGTCATCCTGCCGCTGCTGCCCGCGCTCGAGAACGAGATCTTCGTCGGCCGGCGCTGCGTGGCGGGCGACGACGGGCGCCTGACGTGGCTCACCCTGGCCGCCGGGTACCGCACCGTGCACCAGGAGGACGCCCAGGCGGACTCGATGTTCCCGGAGTCGCTGGCGGCCTTCATCAAGCAGCGCGTGCGCTGGAGCCGGAACTCCTACCGCTGCTACCTCACGGCGGTCTCCCAGGGCTGGCTGTGGCGACAGCCCCTCATCACCCAGGTCACCGTCCTGCAGATCCTGCTCACCCCGTTCACCATGGGCGCGGCGATGTTCTACGGAACCATCTGGGTGATGCGCGGCCAGTTGGTCGCGCTGGCGGCCGTCCTGGCCTGGTTCGTGATCGGCCGGTCGCTGCGCGGCCTCTCCCACCTGATGGAGCGGCCCAAGGACCTGCTCATCGCCCCTGTCGTGGCCGTGATGGTCCTGGTCATCGCCCTGCCGATCAAGGTGTGGGCAGCGATCACGATGAACAAGCAGGGCTGGCTCACCCGGACCGACGACAGCCGCGTCCAGGGCCAGAGCGAGGTCGCGGAGGCCGACGCCCCCGCTGCCGTGCCCGAGAAGGAGGTCGCTCATGCCGGCTGACACCCCCCACGACCACACCCCGCACGTCCGCAGCGAGCTGAGCGGCCGCCGTCTGCTCATCGGGCTGGCGCTGCTCGCCGTGATCCCGCTGGGCCTCGGCCTCGCCGCCCTGCAGCACCACGACTTCAGCGCGCCGCCCACGCCCAAGCCGTACTCGCCGCTCAAGCTGACCAAGCCCGCATCGGCGATCGACATGCAGGCCAGGGAGCTCGGCCGCAGCCGGGCCGCCATGCACAAGATCGACAGCGCCGGGATCACGACCCCCACGGTCCTGCCCGCGCCCGGCCCGGACAGCCTGCCGACCCTGGTCCTGCCGCCGCGGGACGCGCCCTACACGCTCGCCGAGCTGGTCCCGGCCTACCCGCACGCCTTCCGGCGCGAGGGTTCGTCGGTCCTGGTGCTCGCCAACCTCGAGATACCGCGAGGCGCGACCCTGGTCATCGACGGTGACCACGCGCAGCGCGTGCTGCTGTCGAGCTCACCTGCCGGGTTCGTGTCGATCGTCGCGCGCGGCGGCGTGGTCGACATGATCGGCGGACAGCACGGCTCGGTCGACGTCACGAGCTGGAACCCCACCGCGAAGAGCCCTGACGAGAACACCGACGACGGCCGCGCCTTCGTGCTCACCGTCGGGGGCCGCATCGACCTGAGCCAGACCACCATCGAGCACCTGGGCTTCGGCATCGGCACGACGTCCGGGATCGCCTGGCGTGGCTCGTCCGGGAACACGCCGGTCAAGGCCACCGGCCGGGTCGTCGACTCGACGTTCGAGCACAACTGGTACGGCTCGTACACCTTCGAGGCACAGGCCATGCACTGGGAGGGCAACACCTTCGCCTACAACGACGCCTACGGCTTCGACCCGCACGACCTGAGCAACAACTTCCTGGTGCAGAACAACGTCGCGCACGACAACGGCCGGCACGGGTTCATCTTCTCCCGTGGCTGCACCGGGAACGTGATGCGCAACAACGTGTCGTACTCGAACGCCGGGCACGGCTTCATGCTGGACGACGGCCGGTCGAAGTCCACCGACTTCGCGAAGTCCAGCGTCCTGACCTCGGACGACAACCTGCTGGTGGGCAACCGCGCCTACGACAACGCCGGGACCGGCATCGAGATCGAGGGTGGCACCGGCAACGTCGTGCGGGACAACGTCGTGCGCAACAACCACGTCGGCGTGCGGGTGAAGAACGACGCGCAGGCCAAGGTGGTCGACAACACGCTGCGCGGCAACCGGCTCTACGGCGTGGACGTGTTCGCCAACGCGCGGCACGTGACCGTCGCGGACAACACCATCACGCGCAGCTGGGCCGGCATCTCGGTCGGCAAGCGAGGAGTCGCGACCTTGAAGGACAACGCGTCTCCGCCCGAGCAGATCGACCTGGTCGTGGACGGCACCATCGTGCGCCACGAGTCCTGGTTCCAGACCGTCGCCAGGTACGTGCGCTGGCACCCGCTCCTGATGCTCTGGTCCGTCGTCTTCGGGGTGCCCCTGATCGTCGCACTCGTCCGCGGCGGTCGTGCGGTGCTGCCCGCACGGCGCGGGCGGCGACACCTCACGCCCCGGCACGCGGGACTGAGCCATGCGCGACAGTAGACGCCTCGTGCCGGCCGTCGTCGTGGCGGTGGCGGTGGCCTTCCTGGGGGCGGTCTTCGTGCCGCGGATGCTGTCCGGGCGGGATGCGAGCCCGGCACCCGCCGCCCCCACGCTGGCCGACTTCTTCGGCCCGCAGGTGCGGCTGCGCGACAAGGGCGCGTTCGGCGGCGGGCAGGTGCTCGAGAAGACTCCGGGCCGATCCATGGACGTGCTGCGGGTCGACTACCCCCGCAACTCCGTCAGCCCGTCGGCGACGCGCTCGTACGGCGCGCCCCTCGGGGGGATGCAGGTCTACCTGCCCCTGGCAGACGGCCCCGTGGACGAGGCGTACCTGCGCTACTGGGTGCGCTTCCAGCCGGGTTTCGAGTTCGCCCGGGGTGGCAAGCTGCCCGGGCTGTACGGGGGCACGAAGGTCAGCGGCGGCAAGAAGCCCGACGGCACGGACGGCCTGTCAACGCGCCTGATGTGGCGCTCGGGCGGCCGCGGTGAGGTCTATCTGTACGCCCGCGACCGCGCCGGCGACAGCCTGGGCCGCGGCGACTGGACGTTCCGCCCCGGGCGATGGACGTGCGTGCAGCAGCACGTGCGGCTCAACCACCCTGGCGACGAGAACGGCCTGGTGAGCGTCCGGATCGACGGTCATGAGGTCTTCTCCGACGGCAGCATCGAGTACCGCACCACGGAGGACCTGCACGTCGACGGGATCTTCTTCTCGACGTTCTTCGGCGGCCACGAGCCGAAGTGGGCGTCCCCCCAGGACCAGCACACCGACTTCGCCGGCTTCGAGCTGTCCACCGATCACCGCGTGGGTTGCGGGCAGGCCCCGTCCTGACAGTCAGGGGCGGACCGGCCGTCGGCCGCTCAATCGCGCCCCACGGTCGCGCGCGCCGCGCCTGCGGCCCTCCGGCGATCCAGCATCACGACGCCGCCGAGCACCGCGAGCGCCAGCGCCATCGACGCCACGGTGTCGGTGGCGAAGTGGTAGCCCAGGTACAGGCGGGAGAACGCGACCAGTGCCATCCCGAGCACCGCGGCGACCAGCCAGGCCGTCGCGGTGCGCCACGTGGGGTTCCGCACCCACGCCAGGTACCCGAGCACGAGCAGGAACGTGGCCGCGCCGATCGTGTGCCCCGACGGGAACGACGCGCTGGACTCTGCACCGGGCACGACCCACAGCGTCTGGTCGGGCCGCGCACGCCCGACGGCGATCTTGATGACCGTCGAGGACCCCACCGCGACCACCATCGCGCCCACCAGCAGACCGGCCGACCACCACTGCCTGCCGCGGAACCCCCACAGCAGCGCACCGAGCGCCACCAGCATGGGGAGCACCACCGGCCCTGACACGGTGGTCACCGTCGTGAGGATCGCGGTCGTGGGGGCGCTCCGGACCGCGACGAGGGCGTCCAGGATCGGCTGGTCGTACCGGGCCAGGTCCTCCCTGTTCTGCACCCAGTCGTAGACGGCGACGAAAGCCACCAGGCCCAGCACGACGAGGGCGAGCCCGACCACGGCGGCCACACTCGCCGGGGATCGCAGGGACCTGGGCAACGACGGCATCCCGACAGCATCCCAGCGCCCCGGGGACCGCCGCAGGTCGGGACGGGAAAAAGGGAGTGCGCCGGGACCGGCCAGGCTGGCATCGTCGGTGCCGCACCGGTGCGAGGACCTGGCCCGTCCGACATCCGATCCGCACCATCACCTGGAGCACTCCCATGCACCCGCAGACCGCCTGGTCGCTCGCTGCCCAGCAGCGCGTCCAGACCATGAACGACGCGCACCTGCGTCAGGTACGGCGCCCGCCGCACCGCGCGCAGACCCGGCGCGCCCACCGCGCGCGGTGACCAGCGCGCGGCGCGACCCGCCGTGAAGGCCCCGACCACCGCGGTCGGGGCCTTCGTCGCGTGGGACGATGGGCGCCATGGGGAGGCGCGGCTGATGGGGCGACACGCGGCCCCCGGCCCGCCCGACGCCCCGGACAGCCCGGCCGCTAATCCCGGGCCGACGGCGCCCGAGCGGTCCGGGCTCGCGCCACCCGGGCACTCGGAGGCCCGGGCCGTGCTGGGCCCGTGGGGCTCCCTCATCGCAGGTCTGGCAACCGGCGCCGCCGCCGGCGGCGTGCTGTGGTGGGCGGGGCAACCGCCGTCCACCGCCGCGCTGGTCGCGGGCGGCGCGGTCGTCGTCGTGCTGGTCGCCGCGTGGGTCGCGCGCACGGTCACCGGGCGGCACCCCGTACAGTGACCCGGGTGAGTCCTGCACCGAGCCCGAACGACCGGATCGTCTGGATCGACTGCGAGATGACCGGGCTCGACCTGGCCGCCGACGCCCTCATCGAGGTCGCAGCCGTGGTCACCGACTCCCAGCTGACCGTGCTGGACGGCGGCATCGACGTGCTGATCCGCCCGCCGCAGGCGGCGCTGGAGCAGATGGTGCCCTTCGTGCGGGAGATGCACACCAAGTCCGGGCTGCTGGACGAGCTCGCCGACGGCATGACGATGGTCGAGGCGACCGACGCCGTGCTCGCCTATCTGCGCGGTCACATCGAGCCCGGCAAGGCTCCGCTGGGTGGCAACTCCGTGGGGACGGACAAGGCGTTCCTCGAGCGGGACATGCCCGACGTGGTCGGGCACCTGCACTACCGGGTGATCGACGTGTCGTCCATCAAGGAGCTCGCGCGGCGCTGGTACCCGCGGATCTACTTCGCCTCGCCCGAGAAGGCGGGCG
This sequence comes from Actinotalea lenta, assembly GCF_030586465.1. GTDB lineage: Bacteria > Actinomycetota > Actinomycetes > Actinomycetales > Cellulomonadaceae > Actinotalea > Actinotalea lenta. Next base: position 1,733,352 of record NZ_JAUQYP010000001.1, on the reverse strand, counting down.
GCCACCGGGCGCTGGCGGACATCCTGGAGAGCATCGACGAGCTGCGCTACTACCGCGCCGCGATGATGGTCCCCCCACCCGGCCCGGACTCCACGCAGGCCAAGCAGATCGCTGCGGACATCCTCGCGACCCGGTACCAGCCCGGCCACGTCAGCCAGGAGTCCTGACCAGGCCGTCGGCCGGTGTGGGGTGGCTGACGGGACTTGAACCCGCGACCCCCTGGACCACAACCAGGTGCTCTACCAACTGAGCTACAGCCACCACGGCCGACGCCGCTGCGCGCGGACCGGCGAGAAGTCTACCTGCTCGCGGGGGGTGCACCGTGCGGCTCCGCGCCGCGGCCCACGTGCGGCCGTGAGCACCGCGCCCAGCTCAGTCCTGCGACCGCACCGCCCCGCCCTCGGCCCGGACGGCCACCGCGTCGGCGAACCGGTCCAGCGCGCCGTCGCCGTAGCCGAAGAACAGCGACGGCTCGACCATCTCGAGCTCGAGCAGCACGGGCCGCCCGTCGTCGTCGTGAACGAGGTCCACCCGGGCGTACAGGAAAGGGTCGGACTCCACCGGAACGCCGTCGGCGGCCTCGGTGAGCAGCCGACGGGCGGTGCGCACGACGGTCCGGGCGACCTCGATCTCCGCGTCGTCCGCGGTGATCGAGGAGATCGTCTCGGGCCGGTAGGTACCGTCCACCGCGACGTCGGGACCGTCGAGCATGGCGCCCTTGCGGATCGAGTGGGAGTACTGCCCCGAGATGAAGATGTGCGCCCGCTCGCCGGCGGTGTCGACGCTGGTGAGGTAGCGCTGCACCATGACGGTGCGCTCGTCCCCCAGCAGCCGCTTCGCGTGCTGGATGGCAAGCCCGCGCGACTCGGCGTCGATCGCGGTGTAGCGGCCCGTGTCCAGCGACCCGGCCGAGACGGCCGGCTTGATGACGAAGTCGCCCCCGGCAGGGAACCGGGTGTGCAGGGCGCGTCCGGACAGGTGGCGGTCTGGCTCGAGCCAGATCGTGGGCACCACGGGGACTCCGGCCTCGTCCAGCTCACGCAGGTAGTGCTTGTCGCTGTTCCAACGGATCACCGGGAACGGGTTGGACAGCCGCGTCATCTGCGACACGCCCCTGGCCCAGGCGACGAACTCGGAGCGCCGCGGCGCGTAGTCCCAGGTCGACCGGATCACCACGAGGTCGTAGCGACCCCACAGCACCGCCGGGTCGTCCCAGACCGCGACGTCGACCTGCGCACCGCGCGCCTCGAGCGCGGCTGCGAGCGGTATGTCGTCGGGGTCGAGGTGGGGCAGGGCTGAGCACGTGGCCAGGGCGATCCTCACCGGGCCAGCGTAATGGCCCCGTGGCCGGGCCCCACGCGGGGACCGAGGGGTGGCGGACCGGTGCCGCACGGGCCACCATCGTGGGGCGTGAGACTCGACAGGTACGAATCCCGCACGTCCGGCCCGATGACCGCGCTGGCCCTGGTGTTCCTGGCGGTGTACGCGGTCGTGGTGATCCAGACCGGGTTCCCCCGCTGGGTGGTCAGTGTCGCGACGGCACTGAACCTGGCGATCTGGGTCCTCTTCGCGTTGGACCTCGCCGTCCGCCTCTGGCTCGCCGAGAACAAGGTCCGCTGGATCCTGCGACATCCGGTCGACGTGGCCTCCGTCGTGGTGCCCGCGCTGCGCCCCCTGCGTGCGCTGCGGATCTTCAGCGCGGGCCAGAACCTGATGTCGCGGCGAGGCAGCCTGCTGCAGACCGGTCAGGCGATCCTGCTGGCCGCAGGCATCCTCGTCCTGGTCGGGGCGCTGGCCGAGCTGGATGCCGAGAAGAACGCGGCAGGGTCCCTGATCACGAACATCGGCGATGCGCTCTGGTGGGCGCTCGCGACCGTCACGACCGTCGGCTACGGGGATCTCTACCCGGTGACCACACCGGGCCGGATCGTGGCGTCGGCCCTGATGATCGTCGGGATCAGCGTCCTTGGTGTGGTGACCGCGAGCGTCGCGGCCTGGTTCGTGGACATGGCCGAGTCGGCGCGCAAGGGGGCAGACGAGGAGGGCGGGAGCCACCCCGAGGTGCCTGAGCCCCAGAGCCCCTCCGCCTTGCTGGACACCGATGCCCGCGCCCTGCTCGGGGCGTTGCGGCGCGCAGGCGTCCTCACCGACGACGAGGTCACCGCGGCGGTGGCCCGGCTGCCCGCGGAACCGCCCGAGGCCGGCTGACACCGCGGGTACGGGCACGGGAGACCTCTCCCGTCGTAGGGTCGGAGCAGGGGTCGCGACGAGGCGGTCCCGACGGCTCGAGGACCCACGATGCTGGACAGCGAGTTCGGCCAGATCGCGGCGATCCTGGTGATCGCCGCGGTGGTCGGCGGCGTCGCCCAGCTGCTGCGCCAGCCGCTGGTCGTCGCGTACGTCGGCGTCGGCGTCCTGGTGGGGCCGGCCGGGCTCGGGCTGGTCGTGGCCAACGAGAACGTCGCGCTGCTGGCCGAGGTCGGCATCGCGCTGCTGCTGTTCCTGGTCGGGCTCAAGCTCGACTGGCACCAGGTCCGTTCCACCGGGCCCGTGGCCCTCGCGGTCGGCGTGAGCCAGGTGGTGCTCACGGCGGCCCTCGGGACGGCCCTGGCCCTGCTGCTCGGCCAGGACCCCACGACCGCCGTCTACCTGGGTCTCGCGCTGGCGTTCTCCTCGACGATCGTGATCGTCAAGCTGCTGTCCGACCGGCACGAGCTGGACTCCCTGCACGGCCGTATCGCCGTCGGCCTGCTCGTGGTGCAGGACCTCATGGTGGTGGTCGCGCTGATCGTGATCACCACGGTGGGTTCGTCTCCCGCGGGGCTGGGGCCGCGGATGGTGGGGGTCGGGCTGCGGGGGGCCGCGCTGGTGGTGGTCGTATGGCTGCTGGCGCACCACGTGCTGCCCACCCTGCTGGACCGGCTCGCCCGGGTTCCCGAGCTGGTCGTGCTGTTCGGGCTCGCGTGGGCAGTGGCGATCGGTGCGGTGACACAGGCGGTCGGGCTGTCGATGGAGGTCGGGGCGTTCCTCGCCGGGCTCTCGCTCGCGTCGACCTCCTACCGGGAGGCGATCGGAGCGCGCCTGGTGAGCCTTCGCGACGTGCTCGTGCTGTTCTTCTTCATCGACCTGGGCTCCGGGCTCGAGCTGGGCACGATGGGCGCGCAGGTCCTGGCCGCACTGGTGCTCTCCGCGTTCGTGCTCGTCGTCAAGCCGGTGCTGGTCGGCGCACTCATGACCTCGATGGGCTACCGCAGGCGCGCCGCGGCCCGCACCGGGATCCTGACCGGTCAGGTCAGCGAGTTCTCACTGCTGCTGGTCGCGCTCGGGCTCGAGCTCGGCCACGTCGACGCCGAGCTGGTGGGCCTGGTCACCCTGGTGACGCTGGTGACCATCGGCATCTCCACGTACCAGATCGGGTCGTCGCAGTGGTGGGCGGACCGCCTCGCCCCGGTCGTCGGGCTGCTCGAGCGTCCCCTGCACCGGCACCAGACCGGCGAGCCTTCGGCGGACTACGACGCCGTGGTGATCGGCGGCGGACGGTTCGGCAGCGCCGTGGTCGAGCGGCTGGACGGCCGTCGGGTCCTGGTGGTGGACCACAACCCGGTGGCGCTGCGCTGGTGGCGCGAGCGCGGTGTGGACACCGTGTACGGGGATGTCATCGAACCTGAGCTGGTCACCGCCCTCCCCTTGGCGGACTCGACCACGGTCGTGTGCACCGTGCCGGATCTCGCGGTCAACCTGACGCTCACCGACACGCTGCGCCGCGCCGGATACCGCGGGACGCTGGCCGTCACCGCCCTCAGCGTCCGGGAGGCCGGCGTGCTCGCCGCAGACGACGTCGTGGTGCTGAGACCGTTCCAGGACGCCGCCGACTCCAGCCTGCGGCGCCTTTTCGAGACCTGAGGTCCCGCACCCGTCAGGCTGCGTCCGCCTCGGCCGCCCCGGTGATCCGGTGCAACGCACCCAGCAGGCCCGTCACCGACAGCATGCCGACCGGGCGCCCGTCCGACCCCAGGACCGGGACCGGCTCACCGCCGGACGCGGCCAACGCCGCGAACGCATCGTCCAGGCGACCATGCAGCTCGAGGGCGTCCCGCGGCGCGAGGTCCGGCGCCACGTCGTCGGGCCCTTCGGCACGCCCGCGGGGCAGCGGCTCCAGGTCGCCCTCGTCGAGCTCGCCGATCCCCAGCAACCGCACCGCCCGGCCCGTGCCCACGAAATCGCGCACCATGTCGGTCGCTGGCCTGGCCAGCAACGTCACGGCGTCGGCGAGCTGCTCCAGGTGCCCGCCCTGAGAGAACACCGCGATCCGGTCACCCAACCGGACCGCCTCGTCGATGTCGTGCGTCACGAGCATCACGGTCGTGCCGAGCTCGCGCTGGATCTTCCAGAACTCCGCCTGCAGGTGCCGCCGGCCCGCGGGGTCGACGGCGCCGAACGGCTCGTCCATGAGCAGGACCGGCGGGTCGGCGGCGAGCGCCCGCGCCACGCCGACCCGCTGCTGCTCACCACCCGAGAGCTGGTGCGGGTAGCGCTTGCCGTAGGTCGCGTGGTCCAGACCCACGAGGTCGAGGAGCTCGGCGGACCGCTCACGCGTGCGGCGCGCGTCCCAGCCGAGCAGCGCAGGGACGGTCCCCACGTTCTGCGCGACCGTGCGGTGCGGGAACAGCCCGACGTGCTGGATGACATACCCGATCCGGCGCCGCAGGGCCACGGGGTCGATGGACTGCACGTCCTCCCCGGTGACCAGGACCCGGCCCGACGTGGGCTCGACCAGGCGGTTGACCATCCGCAGCGTCGTGGACTTGCCGCAGCCCGACGGACCGACCAGCACCATCAGCTCGTGCTCGTGGACGTCCAGGTCGAGGCTGTCCACGGCGACCGTGCCGTTGGCGTACTCCTTGCGCACCGCCTGCAGCCGGATGACCGGCTCTCCGGGGTCTGCCACCCTGCGACCGTACCGGAGGCCCTGCGCGGGTGCGCCCCGGACGGTAGCCTCCCGACGGTGAGCACGGCACCGGACAACCCGTGGCTGTCCTGGGAGTACGTCCAGCGCAACTGGTCCGACATCGCCACCGCCCTGTCCCAGCACGTGTCGCTGACCCTCGAGGCCATCGCCCTGGCGACGGCCATCGCGCTGCCGCTGGCGGCGCTCGCCCACCTGCGCCCGCGGTTGAGCGGCACCGTGCTCGGCCTGTCCGGCGCGCTGTACACCATCCCGTCGCTGGCGCTCTTCGCGATCCTGTTCCCCTTGGTCCGTGACCGGCGGGTGACCGTGCTCGTGGGCCTGGTGATGTACGCCTTGCTCGTGCTGGTGCGCAACATCCTGGTGGGCCTGCAAGGGGTGGACCCGGCGATCACCGACGCCGCGCGTGGCCTCGGCTACGGACGCACGCGCATCCTGGTCGCCGTCGAGCTGCCCAACGCACTGCCCGCGGTGATCACGGGCATCAGGCTCGCGACCGTGACCACGGTCGCCCTGGTGACCATCGGCGTGATCGTCGGCTACGGGGGCCTGGGCCAGCTGATGTTCCGCGGGTTCCGCAGCCAGTACCACGCGGAGGTCCTGACCTCGACCCTGCTCACCGTGGCGATCGCGGTCGTCGCGGACGTCGTGCTGTGGGGCGTCGGGCGCCTGGCCACCCCGTGGACGAGGGGGCTGCGCTGATGGACGCCGTGCGCGAGGCCCTGGTGTGGCTGAACGACCCGCTGAACTGGTCGGGTCCTCAGGGGATCGTGTCGCTCACGGTCGAGCACCTGGCGATGTCGCTGGTGGCGGTCGGGCTCGCGGCACTCGTCGCGCTGCCGATCGGCGTCTGGCTCGGGCACCGGCAGGTCGGCGGGACGGCCACCGTCGTCGTGGCCAACGCGACACGAGCGCTGCCCACGCTGGCCCTGCTGCTGATCTTCGCGACCACGGGTATCGGGTTCGGGAACCGGCCGACCGTGATCGCGGCGGCGATCTTCGCGATCCCGCCCATCCTGTCCAACACCTACACCGGGCTGCGGGACGTGGACCCCGCGGCGCGGGACGCGGCCAACGGCATGGGCATGTCCCCGATGCGCTCGCTGCTCCAGGTCGAGCTTCCCCTGGCCCTGCCCCTGGTGGGCGCCGGGCTGCGCACGTCGGCGATCCAGGTCATCGCCACCATCCCGCTCGCGGCGCTGGTCGGTGGCGGCGGCCTCGGGGTCATCATCAACAACGGGTTCGCCCTCCAGAGCTACGGCGAGGTGCTGGCCGGGGGCGTCCTGGTGGCCGTGCTGTGCCTGGTGGCCGAGGCAGTGCTGGCGATCGTGCAGCGCCTCGCCACGCCGCCGGCCATCCGGGCCCGGGACGCGGCGAGCCGCGAGCGGGCGAACGCCGGCTGACCTGCGCCCGCGACGCCCACAGTGCAGGACGAAGGACCCATGTCGATCACGATCGGGTCACGATCACCGGCGGTGCCCACCGGCACCGGTTGCCCGTGTCGGCAGGTCGGGATCGAATGGTCGCTGGCCCGAGCCGACGGACGGTCGGGCCCGCACCGGACGAGGAGAACCCCATGCGTGCCCGTCGACCTCTGCTGCTTGCCCCCGCCCTCGGGCTCACGATGCTCGTGGCCGCCTGCGGTTCACCCGGCTCGTCCTCCGCGGGCGACGGCTCGAGCAGCTCGGCACCTTCCGGCTCGTCGATGAGCTCGACGGCCTCGGGCACCGTGTGCGAGGGCGTGGCCGGGGACAAGCTCGTCGTCCTCACCGACGACCAGCACCTCCAGCAGGTCGACAACATCGTGCCCGCGGTCAACGCCACGGTCGCCGGGGACAACCCCGACATCATCGGCGTGCTCGACTCCGTCTCCACGGTCTTGGACACCCCGACCCTCATCGGCCTGAACAAGTCCGTGGACGTGGACCGCAAGACCTCCAGCGAGGTCGCCCAGGGGTTCGTCAGCTCGAAGGGGCTCGACCAGCAGAAGTCGGTGGGCAAGGGCACCACGGTCGTGGTGGGCGCCCCCAACTTCTCCGAAGGAGCCACGCTCGCGGCGATCTACGCCGACACCCTCAAGGCCGCCGGGTTCGACGCCTCGACCCAGACCATCGGCAACCGGGAGACCTACCTCCCGCTGCTCGAGAACGGCGACCTGTCGGTCGTCCCGGAGTACGTGGGCACCCTGGCGACGTTCATCAACAACAAGGTCAACGGGGACAAGGCCGAGCCCGTGGCCAGCGGGGACCTCAACAAGACGATGTCCGCCCTGACCGACCTCGGGGCGCAGGTCGGGCTCGTGTTCGGCACGCCGGCAGCGGCCCAGGACCAGAACGCCTTCGCCGTGACCCAGGCGTTCGCCGACAAGTACGGCGTGTCCTCGCTGTCCGACGTGGCCAGCACGTGCGGCGGCGGTGTGACGCTCGGTGGGCCGCCGGAGTGCCCGCAGCGCGACTTCTGCGAGGTCGGGCTGAAGAAGGTCTACGACATGACCATCACCGACTTCACCTCGCTGGACGCGGGTGGCCCGCTGACCAAGGCCGCCCTCAAGCAGGGCAAGATCGCCCTCGGCCTGGTGTTCTCCTCCGACGGCTCGCTGGCCGGCTGACCGTGATCGTCGCGTTCTCCGTGGCACCGCTGGGCAGCGGGGAGTCCGTCAGCCCAGCGGTCGCCGACGCGGTCCGCGTGGTGCGCGACTCCGGGCTGCCCTACCGGTTGACGTCGATGTTCACCGAGCTCGAAGGCGAGTGGGACGAGTGCATGGACGTGGTGCGCCGGGCCTGCGACGCCGTCGCGGCGCACGGCGAGCGGGTCAGCCTCGTGCTCAAGGCGGACATCCGGCCCGGGCACTCGGGAGAGCTCACCGCGAAGGTCGAACGCGTCGAGCGGCTGCTCGACGAGAAGGAGCGGTGACGACCGGGGGCGCCGCCGCCCCGTCGTCCGGAGCTACAGCCCGGCGGACTCCAGGAGGCGGAGCCAGACCTCGCTGACCGTCGGGTAGGCAGGGACCGCGTGCCACAGCCGGTCCAGCGGGACCTCGCCGACCACTGCGATGGTCGCCGCGTGCAGCAGCTCGGCGACGTCCGGGCCGACGAACGTCGCCCCGACCACCACGTCTCGTGCACCGTCGACCACCAGGCGGGCCCGGCCGTCGGCGTGGTCCGAGTGCAGCGCGGTACCGGCCACCGAGGACAGCGGAACGTCCAGGAGCCGAACGTCGATCCCCGCGGCGCGGGCCTGCGCCTCCGTACGTCCGACCCATGCGACCTCGGGGCGGGTGAACACCACCTGGGTCTGTGCGACGTGGTCGGCGCCGGCCGAGTACCGGGACAGCGGTGCCGCGTCCGTCGTCGTGCCCTCGCCCTGGCCGAACCGGGCGGCGACCACGTCGCCCGCCACCCGTGCGTCGTACTTGCCCTGGTGCGTGGTGCCGACCCGGCCGGTCACGTCACCGACGGCGTACAGCCACGCACCGGCCACGCCACGGACCTGCAGCTGGTCGTCCACGGTCAGGGGGTCCCCGGGGGTCAGCCCTATCGTCTCCAGGCCGAGGTCGTCCGTCCGCGGCCGCCGACCGGTCGCCACGAGGATCTCGGCGGCCCGCACCGGCTCCCCCTCGCCGTGGTGCACGGTGACGCCCGCACCATCGCGCTCCACCCGGGTCGCCGTGGTGCCGAGGCGCAGGTCGACACCCATGCCCATGAGCCCCTCGGCCACGGCGTCGGACGCGAACGGCTCCGTGTTCGCCAGCAGCCGGTCCCCGCGGTGCAGCAGGGTCACGCTCGAGCCGAGGTCGGCGTAGGCCACCGCCATCTCCGCACCGACCACACCTCCACCGAGGATCACCAGCGACGGGGGCACCTCCTGGGCCGACGTCGCCTCACGGCTCGTCCACGGTGCGGCCTGCGCGAGCCCGTCCACAGCCGGGATCACGGGCTCGCTCCCCGTCGCCGCGATCACGGCGTGCCGGGCGGTCACCGTCACGTCACCGTCCTCGCCGCTGACCTCCACGGTGCGCTCCCCGGTGAACCGCGCCTCGCCGCGCACCAGGTCGATACCGGCGCTCTGGAGCCACGAGACCTGGCTGGAGTCGTCCCAGTCGTGCGTGAAGGTGTCGCGGCGCTCCAGCGTCGCGCCCACGTCCTGCCGTCCGGTGACCGCCTGCGCGGCTCCGCCCACCCCGCGCACGGTGTCGAGCACCTGCCCCGGCCGCAGGAGCGCCTTGGACGGCATGCACGCCCAGTACGAGCACTCACCCCCGACCAGGGCTGACTCCACGATCACGACCGACAGCCCGGTACGGCCGGCCCGGTCCGCGGCGTTCTCGCCCACGGCTCCGGCCCCCAGCACGACGACGTCGTAGGTTCGCGACTCGGACATGGCGCCTCCCTCGGGTCCCGTCCATCCTCGGGGCGCGCGACCGGGCCCGCACGCCGGGCGACCGCCCGTGGAGACGGGAGGCGACTGCCCGCAGGTCAGCCGCGCGCGCGCCGCAGCCGGGCGATCGCGAGCTGCACCCGCACAGCGGACCCGACCAGGGCGAGCAGGGCGACGGACAGCACCGTCCAGGCGAGCGCGGTGTCGCCGCCGTCGGCCACCAGCCAGACCTCGACCGCGAGGATGACCACGGCTCCGACCCAGTCGGCCACGGCCAGCCTGCGCAGCCGCTTGAGCTCCGCATCCAGGTCGGCCTGCGCCTTGCTCGCGTCGCTCATGCCTCTCCTCGCTAGCCGGCCCCGTGCCGGCACGAGTCTGCCGGACGGGCCGCCGTCACAGCGCGTGCCCCGCCCCACACGCTCATCGCCGCAGCCGCCCGCGACGTGGGTCGGCCTCGTCGTCGCGGGCTTCCGGCGGCTCGGCCGCGCCGTCCGGAGGTCCCGGCACACGGCCGAAGAGCGACCTGGCCAGCTGGTGGACCCGCCGCGGGTCCTGCGTGATCACGACGTCCACGAGCTCGGGTTCGCCGACCGAGGGCGCGGCGACGAGCGCCACGACCTCGCGCTCGCCGAGGACCACGAGGAACGACTCGCGCGCGACGGGGTCCGTGGGCGCGACCCGAGCACC
>NZ_JAUQYP010000001.1:1357445-1723222 GCF_030586465.1 Actinotalea lenta | reverse complement strand
CGCATGCCCTCGAACGGCTCGTCGTCGACGTCCGGCCCGAACAGCACCGACAGCAGCGGGGGCGTCGGCGGCGTCGGGTAGTCGGCCAGCCGCTCGTCGGGGATGACCGTCCCCACGCCCGGCGAGGCGAGCACCACCGGCGCGGCACCGGGTGTCAACGCCGCGCGGTAGACGACCTGGGCCAGCTCGTCCAGCTGGGTACGCGTCACGCGCGTCGTTCCGAGGTCGCTGACCACCTCGAACACCGAACGAGGGAGCTCCTCGGAGCTCGCCATCCTCATCAGCGGGATGGGCTCACGCGGCACCGGGTACTCACCGTCCAGCGGGCCTGGTCGCCCGAAGAAGTACCCCTGTGCGTAGGTCGCGCCCAGGGCCCGGGCCCACTCGGCGTCCGCCGTGTCCTCGACGCCCTGGATCAGCAGGGCCGCACCACTGGTCTCCACGTGCCGCAGCACGCTGAGGGTGATCGCGGACACCTCTGCCCGGTCCCGTCGGCGGAACAGGGACATGTCGACCTTGACCAGGTCGGCTCCCACCACGGGCAGGGCAGCGAGCGAGGTGCGCACCGCACCGAGCCCGCCGACCGCGACGCCCCACCCCGAGCTCCTGGCCCGGTCCACCGCCACCACGAGACCCGCCGGGTCGGCCGCCAGCGCCTGGTCGGTGACCTCCACGAACACCCGCAGCAGCGACTCGGCGCGGGAGACGGGCTCGACCAGGTCGGGCGGGCACGGGCTGCCCAGCGACTCCGGCTCCACGTTCACGCACAGGGACATCGCTGCTGGCAGGTCCGCACGCGTGAATGCCTCGAAGGCCGCAGCACGTGCCACCCAGTCGAGCTCGGCGAGGCGCCCCGCCCTCCGGGCCGCACCGAACAAGGGTCCGGGATGTTCCAGGATCGTGCCCTCCGGGCCGCGCGCGAACGCCTCGACCCCGACGACCTCGCCCGAGTGCAGCGCGACGATGGGCTGGAAGACCACCCGCACGTCCCGACCGGTCAGCGCCCGGTCGAACGCGTCGTCCACCGATCCGGCCACACCACCACCCCCAGGGTCGCGAGCCGTCGGCCGCTCCGCCCGCGAGCCTACGAGGGTCCACGGAGGCGCGCACGGGAGGGGCGAACGCCCGCCACACAACCCTGCCCGGCCCGCTGTCGACGTCCGCACCCCCAACCGACGCCCTCCCAGTCGCCCTCGGCGAGATCGCGTGCCGGCCCTCGACAGGCCTCGCCCACCTGAAAGTTCCGCGACTAGCCGGCCTGTGTGTCGCGACCTACCGCGACCCGCGCATACTCGACGAGGCGATTCGCCTCGTCGAGGTCTGTGATCAACACGTTGATCCAACCGCCCAGCAGAGCCGCACGGATGGCCGTGTGCTTGCGCGCGCCGCCGGCGACACCGATTCGGCGCGGGACCCGGCGGAGCTGATCCGGTTCGATACCGACGACGCGATCGTTGACTGCTGACTCCACGAGCTCGCCGCGCCCGTCGAAGAACCTGTGGCAGATGTCACCCACGGCGCCCGCCTTGAGCAACGTCTCCTGGTCCGCCTCTGGGAGCGCATTCCCGCTCTCCCGAAGCAGTGCGGACGGCTCGAGCGATCCGATCCCGACGATGACCGTGGTGAGCCGGGCCCAGAGTGCCGCGACATCGGCCAGTGTCGGGTCGGCCATGAGAGCCTGGCGCGCGGACGCGCTGCCGAGGAGGCCCGGAGCCGAGACGAAGACCGGGGAAGCTCCGGTCGCGGCCGCGAACCGGCCCAGGAGCTGGGTCGCCTGGAGCTGGACCCGCGGCGCCCCGACCCCGCCGACCAGCTGGACGACAGCATCGACGACTGTCCCCCGAGCGGGCCGCATGCGGTCGACGGCGGCGATCAGCGTCGCCGACCACGAGGCGACGCCGACCGTGTCGTCGCCGATCAGGGTGCTCTCGAGATAGGCGGCGGTTCCGGCGCCCAGGGCCGCCAGGACGTCCTGCTCGGATCCACCGACGTCCACCACGACCACCTCGTCGAGCCCGTACAGCAGCTCGATCTCGTCCTCGAGGTCAGTGTGGACACCTGCGGGGACCGCGACGGTCGTCACGATGATCCCGGCTTCCTCGGCGCGCTTCAGCAGACGCGAGACACGCGGCTGGGAGATGTGCAGCTCGGCCGCGATGTCGGTCTGCCGCATGTGGCGCTCGTGGTACATGCGAGCGACCTTGACCGCGAGCCGCATGGCGTCGCCCGACATCCGAGGCTGGGGCCCTGGCCGAGCCGTGCCCGTCTCAGCCATGAATACCTCCCCGCCAAGGTATCGAAATGCGCTGGGCCGGATGCTAGCAGCCCCTACACGCCGATCGGACGTCATGGCCGTGGTCGGGCGGCGAAGAGGAGGCACACCGCCCGACCACGCACCGAGCGTCACTTCGACAGAAGGTCCTGCGCAGCGGCAGCGATCCCGTCCGGGCTGATCCCGAAGTGATCGAGCAGCCACTCCACCGAGCCCGTCGACGCGAACGTGTCCGGCACCCCGACGAACCGCATCGGAGCAGGGCGGCGACGCACCAGGAGCTCCGCGACGGCTCCGCCGAGCCCGGACGTCAGGGCCTCTTCGACCGTCACGATCCCGGCCGTCTCGGCGGCGGCTGCGAGAAGCGCGTCCTCGTCCAACGGCTTCACCGTCGGCATGTGTAGCACGCGCGCGTCGACCCCGGCAGCGGCCAGCAGCTCGCCGGCCGCGACGGCGCGGACCACCGTCGTGCCCGTGGCGACGAGGGTGACGTCCTTGCCCTCGCGCAGCGTGAGCGCCCGACCGGGCGCGAACGTGTAGCCGTCCGGCACGATGTCCGGCACACCCATCCGGGACACCCGGACGTAGACGGGGCCGTCGTGCGCGGCGGCCCACCGGATCACCTGCGCGGTCTCCGTCGGGTCGCACGGCACCACGACGGTCAGTCCGGGGATGGCGCGCATCCAGGCCAGGTCCTCGATCGAGTGGTGCGTCGGGCCGAGCTCTCCATAGGCCATCCCAGGCGACTGCCCGACCAGCACCAGGTGGTGCTGCGAGTAGGCCGCGTCGACCTTGATCTGCTCCATGGCGCGAGCGGTGAGGAAGCACGCGGCGGCGGACACGAACGGCACCTTCCCGCCGTTGGCCAGACCGGCGCCGACACCCACCATGTCCTGCTCGGCGATCCCGACGTTGACGAGGCGCTCCGGGAACCTCTCCTGGAACGGACCGAGCTTCGAGGACCCGACGGAGTCGTTGACCACGGCGACGATCCGCTCGTCCGTCTCGGCCAGCTCGACCAAGGTCGCAACCCAGGTGTCGCGGCAGTCGTGCAGCACGGTCTTGCTCACAGCTTCAGTCGTGGTGGGCATCAGGCCTCCAGCTCGGCGAGCGCCTGCGCCACCTGCTCGGCGGACGGCACCTTGTGGTGCCAGGCGACGTTGTCGGACATGAACGAGATCGGGTGGCCCTTGATGGTGTGCGCGATCACCGCGGTCGGCTTGCCCGAGGCTGCCGGGACGTTCGCGAACACGTCCAGGAGGGCGCCGTGGTCGTGGCCGTCGACCTCGACCACCTCCAGGTTGAACGCGCGGAGCTTGTCCGCGAGGGGCTCGAGGTCGTTGGTGTCCGCCACCCGGGCACCCTGCTGGAGCCGGTTGCGGTCCACGACCACGCACAAGTGCGACAGCCGGTGGTTACCGGCGGTCATCAGGGCCTCCCAGTTCGAGCCCTCCTGCAGCTCTCCGTCACCGGTGACTACGAAGGTGCGCCGTGGCGACCCGTCGAGCTGGCCCGCGAAGGCGGTGCCGACGGCGACCGGAAGACCGTGTCCGAGGGGACCGGTCGATGCCTCGACGGCGGCGATCTTCGTGCGTGCCGGGTGGCCGTTGAGCTGCGACAGCGGCTGCATGAAGGTGCCCAGCTGCTCGGGTGGCAGGAAGCCGGCGATCGCGAGAGTGGTGTACAGCGCCGCCGCCGCGTGCCCCTTGGACAGGATGAACCGGTCGCGGTCCGGGTCGCCGAGGAGCTCGGGAGACATGTTCATCGCGTCGAGGTACAGCGTGATGAGGATGTCGATCACCGAGAACTCGCCACCGACGTGTCCCAGCCCTGAGGCGCGGATCATCTGGATGTCGCGGCGGCGCACGAGGCGGGCAGCCTCTCTCAGGTGCGCGACCGCCTCCTCTCGTGTCGCACCGGCCGGCACCCGACCGAGGACGGTGAGGGTGTCGCTCGGTACGGCCTCTGGGTCGACCCGGGGAACCAGGTCCTCCTCGGTTGGCATGGTCGTCTCCTTCGTATCGGATGTGGGTCGCACGTCGCCGTCGCTCACCAGCAGCAGAAGCCGCCGTCGACGAGCAGGTCGACACCTGTGCAGAAGCTGGCAGCGGGCGACAGCAGGAAGACCGTCGGGCCCGCGATCTCGGCCGGTGCGGCCATCCGGCCGAGCGGCGTGTCGGCTGCGAACTGGATCGCCTGATCGGCGACCTCGGGTCGCGTGTTCATGGGCGTCGCGGTGTAGCCGGGGCTGATGGAGTTCACCCTGACGCCCTCACGAGCCCACTCCATCGCGAGGGACTTCGTCAGGTGCTGGACCGCCGCCTTCGCGCTGTTGTAGTGCACCTGGAGCAGTCCGCGGTTGACGATCGTCCCGGACATCGAGGCGATGTTCACGATCGACCCACGGCCGTGGCGCAGCATGGCCGCACCCTCGACCTGACAGCTGAGGAACACGCCCGTGACGTCGACGTCGTAGACCTGCTGCCACTGCTCCTGGCTCATCTCGAGGGCGGGAGCGGCGTTCGCGATGCCCGCCGAGTTCACGGCCAGGGTGAGGGCGCCGAGCTCGGCCTCGGTCTTCTCGACCGCTGCGACGAGCTGCGCCTTGTCCGTCACGTCGACCGGCACCGCGATGGCCGATCCGCCGATCGACGCGATCTGCCCGAGGGTCGACTCGAAGTCGGCGTTCGCGAGATCGGCGACGGCGACCTTCCCGCCCGCTTCCGCGATCCCCAGGGCGATCGCCTGCCCGATGCCGCTCGCTCCGCCGGTGACGAGCGCGACGTCGCCGTCCAGCCTGAAGCTCGTGCCTGCCATGGTCCTACTCCTTCGTCAGTGGCCGCGACGCGCGGGCCACGGTGGGTTCTGTGGGTTGCGAGGTCAGGTGGTGGCGAGCTCGATCACGCGGGCAGCCTCTGCCTCGTCACGCTCGAGGACGCCCCGGTCGGTCCCGCGGCTCAGCACCATCACGCGGTGCGAGAGCCCGAGGACCTCGTCGAGGTCCGAGCTGACGACGACGATGGCCACACCAGCACGCGAGAGCTCGGTGATCACGTCGTAGATCGAGGCCCGCGCACCGACGTCGATCCCACGGGTGGGCTCGTCGAGGATGACGACCTTCGGGCCCCGCTCGAGCCACTTGGCCAGGACCACCTTCTGCTGGTTGCCTCCGGACAGGGACGAGACGAGGTGCTCGGGCTTGCCCTTGACGCCGAACCGCTCCACCGCGTGCGCGGCCGTCTGGCGGGCCTTCCTGGGTGCGAGCCAACCCCCGGGCGCGATCCGGTCGAGGTTGGCGATTACGACGTTGTCCTGGATGGTGTCGGGGACGATGACCCCCTGGCCCTTGCGGTCTTCGGGGATCATCACCATCCCGGCCTTGATCGCTCCCTGGACCGAGTGCCTGCGCACCTCGGCGCCATCCACGCGGACCGTGCCGTGGCTCGGGTCGGCTCCCGTGATGGCGCGCACGAGCTCCGTGCGTCCGGCGCCGACGATTCCGGCGATGCCGAAGACCTCGCCCGCGCGGACCTCGAAGGAGATGTCCCGGAAACGACCGGTGGGCGAGGAGAGGCTCTCGACCTCCAGCACGACGCGGTCGGCCGGCGGGCGCACCTCGGGGAAGAGCCGGTCGACCGAACGGCCCACCATCTCCTTGATCAGCTGGTCCTGCGGGACGTCCGCCGTGGCGTGCTCGGCGACCTTCTCGCCGTCACGCAGCACCACGATCCGATCAGCGATCTGCCGGATCTCCGCGAGGCGGTGGCTGACGTAGATGAACGAGACGCCGTCGGCCTTGAGAAGGTGGATGCGCTCGAAGAGCGCCTCGGTCTCATGGGCACCGAGGGCTGCCGTCGGCTCGTCCAGGATCAGCAGCTTGGCGTCCAGCATCAGGGCCTTGGCGATCTCGACCTGCTGCTGGCCCGCCACGCTCAGGGTGCGGACCGGCACGTCCATGCTCTGGGTGAATCCGAGCTGCTCGAGCTTCTCCTGGGCTCGAGCGCGCATCTGGCCGCGGCTGACCCATCCGCCGGACCGCGTCGGCCAGCGGCCGACGAGGACGTTCTCGGCCACCGACAGATCGGGGAGCAGGCGCATCTCCTGGTGGATCAGGCCGACGCCTGCGGCGATCGAGTCCGACGGCGACGCGGGCGCGAAGGGCTCGCCGTGCCAGAGCATCGTGCCCTCGGTGGGCTGCGTGATGCCCGCGATGATCCCGGCGAGGGTGGACTTGCCCGCCCCGTTCTCGCCGAGCAGGGCGACGCACTCGCCGGGGCCCACGTGGACGTCGACGTCGTGGAGGGCCCGGGTCCCGGGGTACTGCTTGGTCACGCCTCGTACGACGAGGCCGTCGTCACTGGTGGTCATGGTGCTGCCTCCACGCGCTGCGGGTGTCGGTCGTGCCGCGCCTGGCGGGGCGGTGTCGCCGCCCCGCCAGGCCGTGCCTCACGGGTGCTGGGCGAGGTACTGGTCGACGTTGTCCTTGGTGGTCAGGACGCCGTCCTGGAGCTGCTCGGCGGGAAGGGTCTCGCCGTTGATGAGCTTCACCGCGCTGTCGACAGCCAGCCGGCCCATCGCCTGCGTGGGCTGCGTGATCGTCGCGGCGAGCGTGCCGTCCTTGACCGCCTGGAGACCGGCCGGGTCACCGTCGAAGCCGACGATCAGGATGTTGGTGAAGTTGCCTGCCCGGGCGGCCTGCGCGGCGCCCAGGGCGAGCGCGTCGGCCCGGCCGAAGATGATGTTGATGTCGGGGTGGGCCTGCAGCATGTCCTGCGCGATGTTGAAGCCCTCGTCCTGGTGCCACTGCTTCGACGCCTGACGCGCCACCTCGACGATGTCCGACCCGGCGATGCCCTCCTTGAAGCCCTGGTCACGGGCCTCCTCCGGGGTCGTACCGATCTGGCCCTGGATCACACCGAGGTTGCCCTTGCCACCGGTCTGCTGGACGACCCACTCACCGAGCGCCTTGGCGGCGGAGACGGAGTCCGTGGCGATGAAGGTGTCGCCGGGCTCACCGTCGGGGTTGCGGTCGACGGTCACGACCGGGATACCCGCCGCATGCGCGTCGCGCACCGGCACGCTCGCTGCGGTGGCGCCCGCCGGGATGTAGATGATCGCGTCGACTCCCTGGGTGATGAAGTCCTGGATCTGGTTGACCTGCTTGTCGGCGTCGCCGCCGGCGTCGGCGGTCACGATGGTGATCCCCTGGTCCTTGCCGGCGGCCTCGACCGAGGTACGGATCTGGTTGAAGAAGTCGGCCTGGAGGTTGGCCACGGCGAGACCGATCGTCAGCCCACCGCCGTCACCGCCGGCGGACGAGGACTCGGACGCCGTGTCCGACGAGCTTGCGGCGTCGCCGGTACCGCCGCCGGAGCTGCAGGCCGTTAGGCTGAGCGCGGCCGCCAACGCGGTCACGACCAGGGCTGTGAACTTTCGCATTTGCCATTCTCCTTTGAACTGTGCGGAACCACTCGGGAAGAAGTTGTTCGAATGGGTTGGGTCAAGCCTTGCGTCGGCGCAAGACATCTGCCATGACGGCGCCCGCGATAACCACGCCGATCATGATTGACTGAAGGAACGGCGACACGCCCAGCAGGTTGAGGCCGTTGCGGAGCACGCCGATGATCAGGACGCCGACGAGGGTCCCCGTGAGCCGCCCGACGCCACCGGTGAGGCTCGCGCCTCCGATGACCACGGCGGCGATCACATCGAGCTCGTAGCCGGTGCCGGCGGTCGGCTGCGAGGAGTCGAGGCGCGAGGCCAGCACGATGCCGGCGACCGCCGCCAGCGCCCCGGCGGCGACGTACACCAGCGCGGTGATCCGCTTGACGTTGATGCCTGCGAGCCGGGCGACCTCGTCGCTCCCGCCGATCGCATAGAGGGCGCGGCCGGTGGAGCGGTATCGCAGGAACGCCCAGCCGGCGACGTAGAGAACGATCAGGACTATGACCGTCACCGACAGGAACCCTGCCATCCGGTTCGACGACAGGTCGTCGAACCAGACCGGGTAGCCGATGATCTGCTGCCCGTTGGTGATCAGGTTCGCCAGGCCGCGAGCGATCGACATCATCGCGAGTGTCGCAATGAACGGCGGCAGCTTGGCCAACGTGATGGCGATGCCGTTGAGGGCGCCGGCGGCCGCGCCGACCAGCACGGAGACGATCATCGCGACCCACATCGGCTGGCCACCGTCGTGTGCGAGGTAGCCGAGGACCATCGTCGACAGGGCGAGCACCGAACCGACCGAGAGATCGATGCCCCCGGTGATGATGACCGCGGTACCGCCGATCGCCAGGATGCCCAGCACCGTGATCTGGTCGACGATGTTGAGCAGGTTCCGGCCCGTGAAGAAGTAGGGCGAGGCCAGCGAGAACACGACGACGATGACGATCAGGCCGAGGAGCGCTCCACCGGTTCCGGTGAATGCCGCTCGGGCCCGGGCCACCCACGGGTTTCCTGGTCTGGTCGGGGCGCCGGGCGCCGCCGACGTCCCAGCAAGGGTCTGTGCCATGAATGAACTCCGTTGGTCGTACCGAACCGCTGCGCGGCTCAGTTCATGAACATGCCACCGTCGATGTTGAGCGCCTGGCCCGTGATGTAGGACCCGGCGTCGGAGGCGAGGAAGAGAAGCGCGTTCGCAATATCGCTGCTGGTCGCGCCTCGGCCGAGGGGAATGTCGTCGATCCATTCCTGCATGAGCTCACCCGGCTTGTAGTCGCCGAGCCGCTTGCCCCACTCGCGGTCGTTGTACTCCCACATCTCGGTGGGGACGATCCCGGGGCAGTAGGCGTTCACGCGGATGTTGTCCTTCGCGAGCTCCTTGGCCAGGGACTGGGTGAGACCCACGACGCCGAACTTCGACGCGGCGTACGAGGGGGTGTAGATGAACCCCTGGCGCGCCTGGCCCGACGCGGCGTTGAGGATGACGCCGCCGCCGTTCGCCTTCAGCAGGGGGTATGCCTCGCGCGATGCCACGAACTGCCCGGTGGTGTTGACCGCCAGCACCCGCGCGAAGTCCTCCGTCGTGGTGTGCGCCAGGTCGTCGATCCTGATGACCCCGGCGTTGTTGACGAGCACGTCGAGCGCGCCCCACCGGTCGGCGAGATCCGCGAACACGCGGACGACATCGCCCTCGACGGTCACGTCGGCGACCGCGGAGGTCGCCTCGGCACCGGTCGCAGCGAGCTCGGCCGCCGCCTCATGGACCATCTCGGCGTGGTCGACCATGTGCACGGCAGCACCAGACACCGCGAACGCCTCGGCGACGGCACGCCCGATGCCTCGGCCCGCGCCGACGATCGCCACGCGGCGGCCGGTGAACGCCCCGGCGAAGATGGACGAGACGACATCTGTACTCATTGATCCTCCTTCGAGCCGCGGCGACATCACGCCGACCGGCTCACTCGTGCACGACGGAGGGCATCCGCCCAACCGCCCCTGATCGCTGCGCGGGACCGCCCCGCGTCGGGCGCGGGCTCGAACTGCGTCCGCTGCCGCGGCATCGCTGCCACGTCGGCCTCGCTCCACCAGCCGACGGAGAGGCCGGCGAGGTGGGCGGCACCCGAGACGGAGAGCTCGGCGACGTCCGACCTCTGCACCTGACGGTTGCTGAGGTCGGCCTGCATCTGCATGAGCCAGTCGTTGCGGGTCGGCCCGCCGTCGGTGAGGACCGTCGCCACGCGCACGCCCGAGGCCTGGTCGGCCCGCTCGAGGACGTCCTCGATCTGCAACGGGATCGACTCGAACGCGCCCCGCGCCACGTGCGCACGCCCGTTCCCCGGGCCGAAGCCCACCATGACCGAAGAGGCCGCTTCGTCCCACCAGGGGGCGCCGAGACCGGAGAACGCGGGCACCAGGTACACGCCGCCGTTGTCCGGCACGGACCGAGCCAGCCGGTCGAGCTCTTCGGTCGTGCATCCGAGCATGTCCGCGACCCAGAGCAGCGTCGAGCCGACCGAGAGGATGTTGCCTTCGAAGGCTCGCGCCGGGACGCCCGCACGCTGCCAGCCGAGGGTCTCCACCATGCCCGTGGCCTCGGCCACCGAGCCGGCGCTCAGCCCCATCACCGACGAACCCGTGCCGTAGGTCACCTTGACGAGGCCGGGCTCCCGGACGCCGTGCGCGAAGAGGGCGGCGTGCGAGTCACCGAGGACCCCGGAGAAGGAGAGCCCGGCAAGATCGCCCCAGGACTCCGCCACCGGTCGTGAGACCGCGTCGGAGTCTACGATCGGCGGGAGCGCAGCCATCGGGATGCGGAAGAGCGCTGCGAGCTCCTCGCTCCAACTCGCGGTCGCCACGTCGAGCAGCTGCGTCCGGCTCGCGTTGCCCGCCTCGATCCGCCGTTCGCCGGTGAGGCGGGACAGGAGCCATGCGTCGAGCGTCCCGACCGTGATCGCACCGCGCGCGGCGAGCGAACGGTCGGGGTCCACCTGGTCGAGCAGCCACTCGATCTTCAGTGCCGAGAACATCGGGTCCAGCGGGAGACCGGAGATCCGCCGGATCGCGTCGGAGGCGCCTGCTCGAGCCAGCTCCTGAGCCCGCGGGACGGTGCGGCGGTCCTGCCAGCCCAGCATCGGGCCCAGTGGCCTCCCGCTGGCGGTCTCCCAGACGAGCGCGGACTCGCGCTGGTTGCTCAGGCCGACGGTGACGACGTCGGTGCCCACCTCTGCCACGACCTCGGCGACGGACGCCAGCACCGAGGCCAGGATCTCCTCGGGGTCCTGCTCGAGCCACCCGGGCCGGGGGTTCGCCTGGCCGACGGGTGTCGTGGCCCGCGCCACGAGCTGACCGGAACCGTCCATCGCCACGGTCTTGGTGGAGCTGGTCCCCTGGTCGACCGCGACCACGACCCCGCCGCGCACCCCGCTCACGCCGCCGACCGCCCGCCGCGCGCAGCGGCAGCGCTCTCGGGCGGCCGCACCGTTGACTCCTGCACCATTGCATTTCCATTCACTACTGGATGGCTTGCGCGACACACGATGCGCCCGATGGCCACCCGCAGTCAAGTCACGATTCGATCACGCATGAATATTCACTTCTCGCGAGACGCGACTGGGGACCCAACGGGCCTCGCGGCCCACCGGCCGCTGCCGTCGAGCGGTGCGGGGGTGGCCGGCTTCGCCGCGCCGGCGCTCGTCGCGCCACTCCCGCGTGGTACCCGCTGGATCTCGCAGATCGCGCCCTCGATCACGGGGGTCGCTGCCGGGCACGGCGCGTGCGTGCTCCCGCCGACGACGACTGCGCGTGGCCGGGCACGGCCGGACCTCAGGCGCCTACCGGGGCGCGCGGAAGCCTTGGAGGTGGAACGAGTGAGGTTGCTGGTGCGCCATCAGGGACTCGAACCCCGAACCCGCTGAGTAGGCGCAGGACGATAACCAAGCATCACCCGAGACACCATGACTGCTCTCTGACGTGCTTCTTCATGGACATGAGCATCACCGCGTATCACCACGCGCCACGGAGTTTCCGGGTCACAACCGGGTCACAGGTCGGTTTCCGGGCTACGGCCCGAACCACGTGGGCGCAGCACCGACGTCACGCCGGGCGTCGCGCTCTCGCCGGATGGCCCCGAGTCGGGGCTAGTGCTGGTGCCTCACGCGAGCGTTGGTCTCCGGCCCACCGCGGTCGGCATGGGCAACCGAGCTGATGTGCGTGACTTCCTGGCCTCTCGCCGGGCCCGTCGGGCTCCGCAGTCCGCGGGTGTGGTCCGAGACAAACGCTACGCAGGGTGCCAGGCCGCGCCGTGAGGAGGCTGCGGACCTGGCCGGCGTCGGCGTCGGCGTCGGCGTCCAGTACTACACGCGCTCGGAACGGGGGAGACAGACCGGGGGTCGCCTCAAGTGCTCGAGGCTGTGGCCCGCGCTGGGCCTTGCCGGGCCGAGCACGGGCAGCTGCTGGATCCGGCTCGTTCGGCCACCGGCCAGGCCCGGTCAGCCGGCCGTTCCCCAGCGCGAAGGCCGGAGGGACAGCGCCAACCGCCCTACCCGGACGGCGGCGGTCGGTGGCGAAGGCCCCGGACCAGCAGCGGGAGGCCGATGAGCAGCACGGCCACAGCGAGCTCCACGCCTGGGAGCAGTCGGGTGGTACTGACCGCGAGCCGGTGGACCCAGAGCTAGCGCTCCCGTGGCCGTGAGGATGATGCCGAACCGAACGTAGTTCGTCCTCGACACTCTCCTCCCCCCTACTCGCGGACCAGGACCAGAGCCAGGCCCGGGCTCACGAACGACGCGAGGAACAAGGGCAGGAACCGCTTGCCGGTGCACCGGAACCTGGCAACCTCCTCGTCGGCGATCTCGAAGGCCTTCTCCCCACTGGAATTGCGGCCGCTGCGGACCCGCAGGGTGTGGTGACCGGGCTCGACCGTCGTCTCGAACGTCTGGTTCATCTCGACGGTCCCGACAGTCCGGCCGTCAACCTCGACCTGGTACGGACCGCGACGGACCTCTGCCCCGAACGCGCGATGCGACACGGTCAGTGTGGCAGTCATGGGTGCCCTCCTCGACTTGCCGACAGACCCAGGGTCGTCCCTTCACCTGGGGATTCGCTGAATGTCGGCTGAACGCCACGAGCGACCGGGTCCTCCGTGAGGCGAGCACCGCCTTCGTCGACCCGTCATGCCACGGTGCGCAACTGGGCAGGAGCCCGGCCCCCGGGCCACTCGGTGGGACGGCCAGCTCACGCGCGCCGGTCAGGGCGGCTGCTGCAGCTTCGAGGCGACCGATCCGCTCGGTCAGGAACGCAGTCGGCCTCTTGTCACGGCAGTCTCTGCGACTCCCCTTCGAGTCCCAACACCTCGAGGCCGCGCAGCGTCCGCGGTCCGGGCCGCAGCGGCTGAGGAGACTCTCAGGCGCCCTCAGGGACGCTGAAGCCCCGGGCTCCGATCGTGTTCTCAGGCCGGTCGACCGACCGGGCCACCTGAGATGAGGAGCGCACCCATGAATCCGATCCGGAAGTCCCGCAAGCTGGCCGCCACCGGCGTGGTCGCGGGCGCCCTGCTCGCGGGCGGCGCCTCGATGGCCGCTGCCTCGACGAGCGCCGCCACCCCGTCGGCCCCCGCCGCTCCGGCGGTCGAGGCGGCCGGCACCGAGGTCCCCGACGCGCAGGAGGGCGCCGAGGGCACCGAGACCGCCGACGGCACCGAGCCGCAGGACCCGAGCTACGCCGGCAGCGTCCAGGCGCCGGCCGACCAGACCGCGGACGGCAGCAGCCAGGAGAACGAGGCCGCTGACGCCGCCGCGCTCGCGCCGCTGGCGTCGATCGACGCCGCCGCCGCGTCCAGCGCCGCGACCGCTGCCGTCCCGGGCGCGGCCGGCACACCCGTCCTGGAGGACGAGAACGGCTCGGTGGTCTGGGGCGTCGAGGTCACCCGGGCCGACGGCACCGTGGTCGACGTGAAGGTCGACGCGGGCAACGGCACCGTGCTGTCCCAGCAGGCCGGTGGCGCCGACGAGCAGTCCGGCGAGTCCGACTGAGCGTCTCGCACGGGGCCCGGCGGTCACGCACCGCCGGGCCCCGTCGGTCGCCGTCCTCAGCGTGGTCCAAGGCACGCCCGGGCACGATCGGGGTCGATCCGGATGCCCGGAAGGAGGACCGGATGCGGTGGTGGCGCCGAGTGCAGACTCGCACCGCCATCTCGGCGACCCTCGTGGTGGCGGCGGCGCTGGCCGTGCTCGTCGCGGGCCTCGTCCTGGTGCAGCGGGTGATGCTGACCGACGCCCTGGTGGGGCTGACGCGAGACCAGGGCGCGCTGGTCGCGGCCGCGGTCGCGGGGTCGGGGACGGCGGGAGTGGACGTCATCCCGCCGACGCTGGGCGACGAGGTGATCGTCCAGGTCCTCGCGCCCGACCTGCGCGTGGTCGCGGCCAGCCCGTCGATCGACGGTGAGGCTCCGATCGTGTCGGGCGGCCAACCGGCCGGGCAGGTACGCACCGAGGTCCGGCGGCTTCCGTTCGTCAACGAGACGCGCTACGCCGTGGTCCTCCAGGGCGTCGCGACCTCGACGGGCGTCGTCACCGTCGTCGCAGCGCGCAGCCTGGCGTCCGTCGACGCGGCGACCTGGAGCGCGATCCAGGCCGGCGCCCTCGCGTTCCCGCTCGGCGTCCTGGTCGTCGGGCTGGTGACCTACCGGGCCGCCGGACGCGCCCTGAGGCCCGTGGAGACGATGCGACGCCATGTCGCGGAGATCACCGCGCACGACCTGTCCGAGCGGGTGCCGGACCCCGGCTCGGGAGACGAGATCTCCCGCCTGGCCGCGACGCTGAACGCGATGCTGACCCGCCTCGAGGCGTCCGCCGCCGGCCAGCGTCGCTTCGTCTCGGACGCCTCCCATGAGCTGCGCAGCCCGCTGGCCACCATCCGGGTCACCGCCGAGGTCGCCGCCACCCACCCCACGCCGGCGGACTGGCGCACCGACGCGGAGGTGGTCCTCGCCGAGGCCGCCCGCCTGGAGGAGCTGGTGGACGCCCTGCTCCTGCTGGCCCGCGACGACGAGCACGGCCTGGCGATCGCGACCCGCGAGGTCGATCTCGCCGACCTCGTCGCGCAGGAGGCTGCCCGCCTGCGCCGGGTCAGCCCGGCCGACGTCGGGGTCGAGCTCGACCCGGTCGTGGTGCGGGGCGATCGCGAGTCGCTGAGCCGCGCGGTGCGCAACCTGACCGACAACGCCGCCCGCTACGCGACATCGCGCGTGGACCTCCGGCTCTCGGCACGGGAGGGGCGGCCCGTGCTCGAGGTGAGTGACGACGGCCCCGGCATCCCCCCGGACAAGCTGGAGGCGGTGTTCGACCGGTTCGTCCGGCTCGACCCGAGCCGGGACCGCGACACCGGCGGCTCGGGCCTCGGCCTGCCGATCGCGCGGGCGATCGCGCGGGCGCACGGCGGGACGCTGCACGCCGCGCCGACGCCCCCGGGGACGGGTGCGCGGTTCGTCCTGGAGGTGCCGCTCGCCGCTCAACCGCCGTCCGCGGCCAGCCGGTAGCCCATCCCGCGGACGGTCTGGATGGAACGGCGACCGAACGGCTCGTCGACCTTGCGACGCAGGTAGTGCACGTAGACCTCGACGACGTTCGGGTCCCCGTCGAAGTGCGCGTCCCAGACGTTGCGCAGGATCTCGGTCTTGCTCACCACCTCGCCGCGGTGGCGCAGCAGGAACTCCAGCACGCCGTACTCGCGAGCGGTCAGCTCGATCTCCCGCTCGCCGCGACGCACCTGACGTCCGGCCGGGTCCAGGGTGAGGTCACCGGCGCTGAGCACGGCGGGGCGCTCCGGCCCGCCACGCCGCGCCAGCGCGCGCAGCCTGGCCACCAGGACGACGAAGGAGAAGGGCTTGGTCAGGTAGTCGTCGGCCCCGAGGTCGAAGGCGTCCGCCTGGTCGAACTCACCGTCCTTGGCGGTGAGCATCATCACCGGTGTCCACACCTCGGCCTCGCGCAGACGCCGCAGCACGTCGTAGCCGTTCATCCGGGGCAGCATGATGTCCAGCAGCACCACGTCGTACTCACGCTCCGTGGCCGCCCAGAGCCCCTCCCGACCGTCGTGCACGACATCCGCCGTGATGCCCTCGGCCGCCAACCCCCGCCGGACCGCCTCGGCCAGGGCCGGCTCGTCCTCGACGATCAGCACGCGCATCGCGCGGCTCCCCCGGCTCGCGACGCGCCCGCTGGTGCACCGCTGTGTTCGCCGTTCATGGCACGCTGGGCGCCATGGTCGAGGTGCTCGTGGTCGAGGATGACGAGGGCGTCGGCGGCCCGTTGACCAGGGCGTTGACCGCAGGCGGCTACCGGACCACGTGGGAGCGCACGGGATCGGCGGCACTTACCGAGGCGAAGGCCCGCCCGTTCGACCTGGTGCTCCTGGACCTCGGCCTGCCCGACACCGACGGGGTGGACGTGTGCCGGTCGTTGCGGGTCCTGCTCCCGGCCGCCGTGCTGGTCATCCTCACCGCGCGGGGCGCGGAGCTGGACGTGGTGGTCGGCCTGGAGGCGGGCGCGGACGACTACCTGGTCAAGCCGGTCGGCCTCACCGAGCTGCTGGCGAGGATCCGCGCCCACGTGCGACGGGCGCCGGCGGCCCCGACCGCACCGGCGGTGGAGCCGGTGCAGGTCGGGGCGCTGCGGGTGGACTCCGCCGCCCGCCGGGTGCTGGTCGGGGACACCGAGGTCGCCCTGCGGCCCAAGGAGTTCGACCTGCTCGAACGGCTGGCGGTGGACGCCGGCGCCGTGGTCAGCCGCGAGCGGCTGATGTCGGACGTGTGGGACGAGCACTGGTTCGGGTCCACCAAGACCTTGGACGTGCACGTCGCGGCGGTCCGCCGCAAGCTGACCGAGGCCGCCGGTGAGGCCGCGCCCACCATCACCACGGTGCGGGGGCGCGGCTACCGGCTCGAGCTGTGACACTCACAGCTCCTTGATCTCGGAGATCACCGGGCGGCCGGCGACCCAGGCCGCGAAGCCCGCGGTCGCGGCGAGGATCGCCGCAGCGGTGATCCCGGCCGTCGTCGCGAGATAGGGCCAGGGCACCGCCAGGTGGTCGGGCGGCGGGTCGAACACCCCCGTCAGGACCCGGACGAGCATCAGCGACAGCGCCCACCCGCTGACCGCGCCGGCCAGCCCTCCGATCACGGCGACGAAGCCCGCCTCGGCCCCGACCATCGCCCGCAGCTGGCGCGGGCTCGCCCCCTGCGCGGAGGCCAGGGCGAAGGTGCGGCGCCGCTCGGCCAGGGCGAGTGCGAGGACCAGGCCACCGGCGGCGACCGCGAGGGCCACGGCGAAGGCCAGCTCCACCCGGGTCAGGCCGGCGAGGTCCACGGCGGTCAGGCTCGACCCGATCACGGCTCTGGTCGAGGCCACCGCGGTGACCTGCGGGCCCGTGCCCACCGTCGCACGCACCGCGTCGGCGACCTGTGCCTGGTTCACCCCGCCGGTGTCGAGCAGGAACGCCCCGACGGCCGGGTTGTGGGTCTGCGCGGCGACGTAGTCGGCGTTGGCCACCAGGAAGCTGTCCTTGGGCGCGGTGGGGAACTCCGTGGCGACGCCGGCGTAGACGAAGGGCACAGTCACCAGGGACCCGTTCGCGTCCGGCAGCCGGAGCTTGAGGGTGTCCCCGGGGTGGAGCTGGAAGTCCTTGACCGTCTCGGCGGAGACCAGGATGTTGTCCGGGCTCGCGGCCAGGTCGGACATCAGCTGCGGCGCCGAGCCGCCCTGGAACCAGGAGTCCTGCAGGTGGACGGCGGTGCCGATGCTGCCGGGCTGGACGCCGTAGAGGTCCTGCAGGTCGGACCCGACGTAGGCGTAGCGGTGCAGCAGGGGCTCCGCGGCACGCACCCCGGGGACCGCGGCCAGCTGTGCTGCGGCGTCCGCGGTGACCGTCGAGCCGGGCGGCTCGGTGACGGTCACGTCCCCACCGTTGGTGAGCTGTGCGTCGACCTCGGCCTGCTGGCGGTAGGTCGCGTTGAAGGTCGCCGTCGAGGCGGCGAAGGACAGCGCGAGCGCGAGCAGCACCACGGCGCGGGCCACCGGCCGGCGCTGGCGGGACAGGCTCGCAGCGACCGTGTCAGCCATCGGTCCGGCGAACGGGCGTGCCGCGGCGGCGACCACCGGCCGCCCGCGGGTGAGCAGCGCGTCGGCCAGCCGCCAGGTCAGCAGCCCGGAGCCGAGCCAGAGCAGCGCCGGCCCGGCGAACACCCAGTAGCTGACCGACAGCTGCGAGACGCCCTCCGGGGCCAGCACCAGGTGGTAGGTGTCACCGCGGGTCAGCCAGAGCACCACCCCGGCACCGGCGAGCAGCCACAGGTCCAGCCACCAGCGCAGCCACCACGGGCGGGGTTCGCGGCCGACGGAACGCCGGCCGGCGGCGACGGTGCGGGTCGCGTCGCGGCGCGCGGGCACGAGCACGGTGAGCGCGGCCACCAGCGCACCGACCCCCAGCGCGGTCGCGGTCCAGGCGAGCCAGGTCAGCGCGCTCGCGCCGAAGCCCCACGCGCCGAACGCGATCCGGCCCACCACGGCGGCGAGCGCGAGGCCCACCAGGCCACCGCCCACCGCCACCGCGCCGGCCTCGACTGCGGCCAGCCGGGTCAGGGCCCGGGTGCTGGCGCCACGCGAGCGCAGCAGGGCCTGGTCGCGCCGACGCCGGGTCGCCCCGGTCGCGGTGAGGGTGGCGGTCAGCAGTCCGGCCAGCACCGCACCGGGGGTGCCGAGGAACAGGAAGAGCGCCTGGGCGTACAGCGCGTCGGAGCGCGCGGCGTCCAGGGTGGCCCCGAGGTTGTCGCCGACCTGACCGGCGCCGGCGAGGGTCACGTCCATGTGGTGCGCGGCCCCGCTGGCCGCCACGTACGCGGCCGCCGGGTCGGCGGGCAGCGCGTGGCTGCGCGCGGCGTGCACTTGCGCCGTGACCAGGTCCGGCCTGGTCGAGGCGAGCCCGGCCGTCGCAGCGGCGAACTGGTCGGCCGGGAGCAGGATGACGTTGTCCGGCGGCGCCGTGGGCCCGCTACCGGCGGGTGCCCCGACGGTCTGGAAGAACGAGTCCGCCTGCGGCAGGTCCACCACACCCGCGACCGTCACGTCGACCGGGCTCTGCCCGGCCAGGCCGATCGAGACGGTGTCGCCGGCCCCGGCATGCAGGTTCGCGGCCGTCTGCTGGGCCAGCAGCACGCCGGTCCCGTCGCCGGTGAGGGTGCGCAGCTCCGCGGGGAACGTCGCCGCATAGCCCGCCGGGAGTCCGACGACCACGCCGGGGCCGGTGGTCTGGGTGGTGCCGCCGGTGGTGGCGGACAGGCCTGTGGTGGCGGCGAACCCGACCACCTGCGTGGCGATGGTGCCGGGCTCGGCAGCCACCGCGGCGGCGACCTGGGCCGGGTCGGCCCCCTGGGCCACCTGGACCTGCCAGTCGACGCCCACCCCGGACGCGGCACGAGCGGTCATGCTCGCCTTCGAGGTAGCCAGGAACATGCCGAGAGCGGCGAGCAGGGCGACCGCGGTGGCCGTGCCGATCACGGCACCGGCCAGGCGTCCGCGGCGTCGGCGCAGCAGTCCGCGCCACCAGAGCCGGGTCATGCGAGGTCCTCCTTCGAAGCGGCGGTGCGCCCGGCGCCGACGACGGCACCCTGGTCGGTCCCGTCCCGGCCCTCGGCGGGACGGTCTGGCAGGTGACAGCGACCGTCGCGCATGGTCCAGCGCGACGTCAGCCGGTCGGCCACGGCGGGGTCATGCGTGGTCAGCACGACGGCGGCGTCGATCGCGTCGGCGGCGGCCAGCAGCACGTCGAGCACGTGGGCGCCGGTCGCGTGGTCCAGCTGCCCGGTGGGCTCGTCGGCCAGCACCAGCCGCGGGCGCGCGGCGACGACCCTGGCGATCGCGACCCGCTGCGCCTGCCCGCCGGAGAGCTCCTCCGGGAGCTGACCGGCGATGTCCGCGACGCCCACCTCGACCATCGCCTGCTCGGCGCGGGCGCGCGCCGCCGCAAGAGCCACGCCCGCGATCACCAGGGGCAGCGCAACGTTCTCGGCAGCGGTCAGCGGCGGCAGCAGGCTCGGGCCCTGGAACACCAGGCCCACCTCGCCCGGCCCCGGCACCCGTCCGGCGGTGCGCAGCCCGGGCCACGCGACGCCACCGGCCGACGGGCGCTCGAGCCCGGCCATCAGGTGCAGCAGGGTGGACTTGCCCGACCCGGACGGGCCGGTGATCGCGATCCGGTCACCGGCGGTCACCGTCGCGGTCAGCGGCCGCACCGCGACCACGGCCGTGGCACCGGACCGGTACGTCCGGGCGATCCCCTCCAGGGACACCAGCGCGGTCATGCCGCCACCTCCTTGCCGTCGGCGAGCACGATCCGGCGATCGGCCGCGCGCGCCACGGTGGCCGAGTGGGTCACCACGAGCACGGCGACGCCGTCGTCGGCCAGGTCGCGCAGCAGCGCGAGCACGCTGGACTCGGTGGCCGAGTCCAGCTCGCCGGTCGGCTCGTCGGCGAGCAGCACCCGAGGGCCGTTCGCCAGCGCGACCGCGAGCCCCGCGCGGGCCAGCTCGCCACCCGAGAGCTGGCTGGGCAGCGAACGTGCTCGGGCACCCAACCCGACCGCAGCCAGGAGATCCACCACCGACCTGCCGGGCCGGGGCCGCGCGAGCCGACGGCCCCGGTGCAGGGCACGGGCCAACGTCACGTTGTCGGCCACGTCGAGGTGCTCGACGAGGTTGCCGGTCTGCCACAGCACGCCGACCAGCTCGGCGCGCAGCGCCGCCCGCTCGGACTCGGGTCGGTGGCTGATCCGGCGACCCGCCACCCGCACGGTGCCCCCGGACGGCTCCTCGAGGCCGGCCAGGCAGGCCAGCAGCGTCGACTTGCCGGATCCGGACGGGCCGGTGACGGCAACCAGCTCGCCGCCGCGGACAGTGAGCGAGACCCCACGCAGCGCACGCGCCTCCTCCTCACCGGCCCGGTAGAACCGGTACAGGTCCTCGGCCTCGAGGGCGGGAGCGGCCGACGTGGCGGAACCGTCGGTAGGCGTGACGGGCCGTACGCCCGCGACTGCGGTGCCCATCACAGCCACGTGAAGGAGTCGGTGACGATCCGCCACGGGTCGACGTTGTCGGCGCCGACCGGGCCCGACAGCGTCAAGGTCACCAGGGTCCCGTTGCGGTAGAACTCGTACCGCTCGACCGCGTCGGGGACGACCTTGCCGGTCACGGAGTCGGGTGCGGAGTCCACCTGGTAGGTGGCGAGGACCGCGTCGCCCGCCGTGCGGGTGACCGTGCTCACGTCGCCGGCCTGGAAGCCGGACGCGGACTGGCCGAGGGAGGCCACCTCGCCGCGGACCGAGTCCGCCGTCGGCGCGGTGGCCGTCTGCGCCGACTCGATCCGGATGCTGTTGAGCTTGTCGGTGAACGTCACGGCCCCGTTGTCCGTGGACGAGGCCCAGCCCTCGGGGACCTTCACGGTGAAGGTGCTGCTCGGGTCGGTCCAGACCACGAACACCTGGTTGTCGGGGATGTCACCGGCCGGGTTCACCTCGGCGGCGTTCGGGTCCACCGAGCTGCTGGGCGCCGTCGAGCCGGTGGCGGAGCAGGCCGCCAGGCCGCTGACGAGACCGAGTGCGGTGACGACGGACAGGACGCGGACGACGGTGCGCCGCTGCGGGTGGTTCATGATCCCCTCCTGGGACTGGGCATATCGTGGACGCTAGGCAGCGCCCGGCCAGCGCCAGGTGCGCGCAAGGCAAGCGCAGGGCAAACGTCGGAGGTGCGGTGCGCCGCAGGATCGTGCGGGTCTCCGTGGCCGTGACCGCGCTGGCCGTCCTGCTCTTCGGGGTACCCCTGGCCATCGCCGCGGTCCAACTGGTCCGCTCGACCTTGGTCAACGAGCTGGAGCGGACCGCGCTGGCCGCCTCCGGCCAGGTCAACCCCTCCCTCGGCGAGGGCGACGCACTCGAGCTGCCCGACCCACCACCAGGCGGCGAGCTGGGCGTGTACGACCCGGCGGGCGACCGGGTCGCCGGCACGGGCCCATCCCGCGCCGACGGCGTCGCCACCGCGGCGCTCGGCGGGGCGACGCGCGACGTGGAGCGCGGCGGTCAGGTACTGGTCGCGGTGCCGATCCGCGACGCCGAGCAGGTGGTGGGCGCGCTGCGGGTCACCAGCGCGCCCCGGGTCTCGTGGCTGCGGATCGCCCAGGTGCTCGGCGCCATGATCGCCGGTGCGGCGCTGGCGATCGCGGTCGCCTGGGCCGTGGCGTCGCGCGCGAGCCGGCGGCTCGCCGCGCCGCTGGAGGAGATCGCCAGGGTCTCCGCCCGGCACGCCGACGGCGATCTGGCCGCGCGAGCCCCGACCTCGGGGATCCCGGAGACCGACGAGGTCGCCGAGGCCGTGAACTCCGCCGCCGTGACCGTGTCCGAGGTGCTGGCGCGAGAGCGCTCGTTCAGCGCCGAGGCGTCCCACCAGCTCCGCACCCCGCTCACACGAGTGCGCTGGGGTCTGGAGGCCGCACTCGCCGAGGGCGACCTTCGGCCCGCGGTCGAGGAGGCGGTGCGCGAGGTCGCGGCACTGGACGAGGGCGTCACGGCGCTGCTCGAGCTCGCCCGGCCGACGTCGGCGCGCGAGCACACGGACCTGTCCGCCCTGATCGAGGACCTCGCACACTCCCACCGCGGCCCGCTCGCTGCGGCCAACCGCCCGCTGAGCCTTGACGTGCCGGCCGGGCGCTGGGTCGCCGCGATCGCGCCAGGCGCGGCGCGGCACGTCGTCCAGGTGCTGCTGGAGAACGCCGACCGGCACGGCGCAGGTCAGGTGACGGTGCGGCTTCGCGACGCCGCCGGCACCGACGCCACGTCCTCCACGATCGCGCTCGACGTCCTCGACGAGGGCACCTTCGCAGCCCCGTGGCCGGATGCCGCGGCATCGACCGGCCCGGGCATCGGGCTCCCGCTGGCGGTGCGCCTGGCCGACGACGCCGGCGGGCGACTGGTGCTGGCCTCCCGCGACCCCACGACGGTGACCTTGCTGGTCCCGCGTCCAGGTGACGTTCAGGTTCGATGAGGATCCATGGGTCCCGACGAGAGGACCCGCCATGATCGCCCGGCTCCGCGACCGACTGGACGCCACCACCGCCCTGCCCGTCGCCGTGGTGCTGCTCGCAGGCCTGACGACCGCGTCGCTGCTTGACGGCGTGCGCGAGAGCGGCGACCTCGCGACACTGGACCAGCCCATGTTGACCTGGGTGCTCGCCCACCGGCTACCCGTGATGACCACGGTGAGCCTGGTCGGCGGCGAGGTCGTGATGAGCGCGATCGCGGTGCTCACCGTCGCGGTGCTCGCGTGGCGACGTCGGTACTCGCAGGCGCTGGTCCTCGGCGGTGCGCTCGCGCTAGCGGAGGGCCTGTCCGTGGTGGTCAAGCACGTCGTGGGACGCTCCCGGCCGCCGTCCTCCGCGGTGATCGGCCCGGTCGAGCGCACCCTGTCATTCCCGTCCGGGCACACGATCGGGACCGCCACCTTCGCCCTCGCCGTGGCCTACCTGTGGTGGCGGGCCCGGCCCCGTCTCGGCCGCGCTCTGCTGGGCCTGGCGGGGGCCGGCGCGGCGACGGCCCTGATGGCGGCGTCACGGCTCTACCTCGCCGACCACTGGCTCACCGACGTGCTCGCCTCCACCGCGCTCGCGGCCGCAGTCATCGCTGTCGTGGTCCTGCTCGACCAACGTTGGCGCCGCACCCACCCCAGCGACGACACCGCGGCAATGGCACCGTGAACGAACGATCGTCGGTGGCTCAGCTGGAGGACGACACCGGTTGCGTGAGCTCGCTCGACGCGGCCTCGAAGACGCCGAGGTCGAGGTCCTCGCCATCTCCCTCCGGCGCCACGCTGCTCGAGCGGATCGAGCAGTCCGGTGCCACGCTCCTCGTCGCCGACATCCGGGGATCACGTGGTAGTAGATTGCGCCAACCCCACACCGATCCCCGAGGGATCCGGTCGCTGCTCGCGAACCTGGCGGACGGCACGGTCATGATCGTGGCCGCGGGCCCCGGGAGGCGGCTGACCTCTCGTCCAGCCGGCCGTGACGTCAGCCAGCAACCGGCGCCTGGCGCCGAGCGCCGATGCGCCCGGCGAGCAGGTGCGCTGTGAGGGCGGCGGTGACGGCCTCGGCGGCGAGGAGGCCGACGAGCACGAGGAGCTGGACCTGGGCGGCCAGCGCGGGTGAGGCGCCGCCGAGCAGCAGGCCGACGAAGGCACCGGGCAGCGTGACCAGCCCTGCGCTACGCGTCTGGTCGATGGCAGGCACGAGAGCGCGCGCAGCGGCGTGACGCGCCAACGGGGTGGCCGCCTGACGGGGAGTCGCGCCGAGCGCGAGCCCGCCTTCCACCAGATGCCACTGAGTCCGTGCGTCGTCCTGCAGCCGACTGCCGGTCAGCGACGCAGCGG
This sequence comes from Actinotalea lenta, assembly GCF_030586465.1. Classification (GTDB taxonomy): domain Bacteria; phylum Actinomycetota; class Actinomycetes; order Actinomycetales; family Cellulomonadaceae; genus Actinotalea; species Actinotalea lenta. The sequence continues at coordinate 1,699,046 of NZ_JAUQYP010000001.1, read as the reverse complement.
TCATCGCCCCGCCGATCACCTGAGCAGCGAACGGCAGGACAGTCTGCGCGCGTAGGGCGAGCGCTCCACTGGCGAGCACGGGGACCAGCGCCGCGGCAGCTCCCGCGACGATGGCCACGATCAAGGCGAGCAGAGCCGAACGCCCCAGGCCAGTCCGGCGGGCAGCGGTCTCGGCTGCGGCAAGCACCATCACCGGCAGGTAGACAGCCACGGCCCCGGGGTGGCGGAACACCCAGGCGATGACCAGGGCGACGAGCGCAAGCTGTACGGCGGCACGTGCCGCCGCAACCACTGCGTCCCGGCGGACCGCGATCTGGGCCGTTGATGTGACGGAGAGGAAGATCACCAGCAGCGCGGCGACGGCAAGCGCGACTCGCACCAGGGACCCTGTGGTCATTCGCGTGGGTCACCAAGGCCGCGGAGCACCCCGGAACGGTACCGCCGCGCGAGCGGCACCAAGGTCCACGAGTCCGGCTCAGCTGACCACGGAACACCATCGCCGACGCTCACCACCGGAGAAGCTCGACGCATGCCAGAGCGCCGAAGCGTCGCCGGGCTCGCGCCCGCCGCACGCGGTCGTCATCGGTGCCGGTCGCCGAGATCGCCGACCCGAGCGATGCCAGGCGCGTGAGCCTCGTGCCATCTCCCGGGCCCGGAGCGTCTTCGCTGGTCATATGCCTGAAGAGTGCGCCATCAGGGACTCGAACCCCGAACCCGCTGGTTTGGAGCCTCTGCGGACGTGATCGACCTCGCGGCGTGGCGCGCCGTGTCCTCATCGGCTGGGGAGTGTGTCGCGTGAGCGGCCTGCGGGGCGCGGTGCCGGCGGAAGGTTCGCGGGTGATGCTCGGGCTCACTGCGGTGACCGTGATCGGCGGGTGGGTGTCTGAGGGCGGCGCGGTCGTGGAGGTGCTGATGCCGTCGGGGCACACGATGCTGTGCCTACCCGGGATGCTGTTCGACCCGATGGCCCCGTCGTGGGCACAGCCCACCGGACACTAGGGCCACCGCTCCCGGCTAGCGCGGCCGGATCGTCCTTGGTGACGGGTCGGGCGTGGCCGATGGGGCACCCGTGAACGGTGACGGGGGCTGGGAGCTCGAGGCTTGGGAGACGGCCCTGCGGGCCGCGGGACGCTCGGAGCAGACGATCGGGTTGCGGCTGTATCACGTGCGCCGCCTGGCACGGTGGGCGGCGCCGGCCGGCCCGTGGGGCCTGCGGCTTGACGACCTGCTGGCGTGGAGCGGGGCACAGCGGTGGCAGGCCGAGACCCGCCGGTCCTACCGGGCCTCGCTGCGGGCGTACTGGCGCTGGGGCGTGGCCACGGGCCGCACGCTGGTGGACGTGGCCGCGCAGCTGCCCGAGGTCCCCCCGGCCAAGCCGGACCCTCGCCCCGCGCCGCCGGAGGCGGTTCAGGCCGCGATCGCGGACGCCGACGACCGGGTGTGGTTGATGATCCGCCTAGCCCACGACCTGGGCCTGCGGCGTGGGGAGGTTGCCCAGGTGCACAGCGACGACCTGTCGCGGGACCTGCTGGGCTGGACGCTGCACGTGCACGGCAAGGGCTCACGCAACCGGGACGTGCCGCTCCCGGATTCCCTGGCACGGGTGCTGCGGGCGCTGCCGCCCGGGTTCGCGTTCCCGGGCGCAGATCACGGGCACCTGTCGGCCAGGTGGGTGGGGCGGCTGGTGGGCCGCCTCCTGCCGGCGGGGGTGACGATGCACCAGCTCCGTCACGCGTGCGCGACCGAGCTGCACGACGCGACCCACGACCTGCGGGCGATCCAAGAGCTGCTCGGGCACGCCTCGGTGGCCACCACCCAGCGCTACGTCAAGGTCCGCCCAGACACCATCCGGGCCATGGTCAATGCCCGGACCGGGTGCCGCGTGGCCTAGCCCTCCTCGGGCTGTGACCCCGCCAGGATCGCGACCACCCGACCCACCGAGATACCGGCGGCCTTGGCCACCGCCCGCTGGCTCATCCCCTGGTCGATCGCCGCGACCACGAGCATGTCGCGCTGCTCGCGCACGTCGTCCAGCACCTCCCGGGCGTCGGCCACCGCCGCCGCTGCCGCCTCAAGCCTGGGGTTCATATCGGTGAGCACCGTGGAAACCATCACTGACCTGCGCTTTCGTGTTCGCCATGTCGGGACGTTCACTTGAGTGAGCAGGGGGGCCCGTGGGTGAACTTACCGCTGTGAGCGGCAAGCGGAATCACCAGGGTGTGCGGGTACGGGGCACCTGTGCCAACGGGCACACCACCGAGACCCGCTCGGCGCCGGGCCGGGTGACCTGGACCGGCCCATGCGGCACCGATGGGTGCGAGCTGCAGGTGCGGGCCCGGCGGGTGCCGGCCGACACGCCGCCACCGCCGCCGGAGACCAAGCCGGCCGGCGAGCCGGAGACCGACCCCTACGCCGTGCGAGAGGTGACCCACTATGGCCAGTCGAAGCGCCGTGCCCCCGCTCGAGCCCAGCGCCCCGAGCGACGAGCCGAGCCCGACCGACGACCTGATCCCGCCCCGGACGAGCCGCCCGCTGGGGGGGATCACGTTCGCGGAGCCGACCCAGGACCCGACCCCGACCCCGGACCCGGTGGGCGAGGACTGGCCTTCGCCCGACGACGAGCCGGCCGACGAGACCGACGCACCGAGCGCGGCACGCCGGACTTCCTCGGCGGCATCCTCGGATAGCCCGTTCAGCAAGGCCGCGATCCGCGACGCCGCGCGCGCGCTGGTCGTGTCCCTGGGCGAGCTCGCGCACGACGCGATGGCCCGCGACCGCGCCGCCCAGGCCGTGGAGCTGTGGCGCACCGACGACGAGGACGCCGAGAACATCGGCGACCCGCTCGGGTCGGTCGCCAACCGGCACATGGGCGACATGGGCGCGGCGAACAACCCCGATGTCGGGGACCTGATCGCCGCCGGCGTGGGGATCGCGGTCTACCTGTTCAAGCAGATGGGCAAGGCCCGCAGCGCCCGCGAGCTGCGCCGCCAGGCCCTCGAGCAGCCGCGCACCCCCGAGGGCCCCCCCGAGGGCCAGGAACGGCCCGCACAGCCCCCCGCGGACCCGCCACAGGCCGCCGAGCCGCTGCCGGCACCGATGGGCCCGGACCCGGGCCGCTACGGGCTCTGAGATGGCCGAGCGGACCCCGGTAGGGCGCAGCACCCCGCCGACCGAGGAGGCCGGCGACGACTTCCCCGTGGTGATCGACCCGGCCCGCCCCGCGCTGATCTCGGCGTGGGGCCGCAAGGGCTCGGGCAAGTCCACGTTCTCCCGCCGGCTGTACGCCTCCTGGCCGTGGGACAAGCTCGCGATCGACGTCAACGGCGACGCGGACCCCGGCCCGGACGCCGAACGGATCACCCCGCCGCTGCCCTCGAGGTGGCCGGCCACCCCGGTCGGCCCGCTCGAGGGCGACCGGCCCCGGTACCGGAACCTGCACTACCGGGCCGACCCCGGTTCGCCCACCTACACCGACGACCTGGACCGGGCGGTGGGCATGGCCTTGCACCCCCAGGCGCACCGCGCCCTGGTGTGGTGCGGCGAGGTCGGGGAGTTCATGCCCTCGGCGCACTCCACCGGCCCGCAGATGCGCCGGCTGCTGCAGCAGAACCGGCACTACCACGCCACCGGACTGTTCGACGGGCCCCGCCCGGTGCACGTCAACCCGCTCGTGCTCGCGCAGAGCGACCTGATCGCGATCTATCACCTGCCCAACCCCGACGACCGGGAACGGGTGGCCAAGACCATGGGCTACCCCGCCGACCGGTTCCACAAGGAGTGCGACGAGACGTTCCGGCGGGGCAAGTACTGGTTCCTGCTATGGGTCGCCGAGGAACACCAGCTCTACCGGTGCGCACCCCTACCCATCGATGAGCAGGAGCAGCCCGCATGACGCGTCTCACCGTGGTGCAGGGCGACGCGTCGCACGTGGCCACGGCACGGGTGTGTGCGTGGTGCCAAGGTCCGATCCCGGCGCAGATGCGGCGCGACGCGGAGTGCTGCTCGACTCGCTGCAGGCAGGCCCGCCACCGGTTCACCCGAGGCGTAGGCGTCGGGTCCGGATCCGCGACGACTCCGCTGCGTCTGGCCTACGCCGATCCGCCCTACCCCGGAAAAGCATGGCTGTACCGCGACCACCCAGACTACGGCGGCGAGGTCGACCACGCCGAGCTGATCCGTCGCTTGTCGACGTACGACGGGTGGGCGCTGTCCACCTCGGCCGAGGCGCTACCCGTCGTGCTGGCGTCGTGCCCACCAGGTGTACGCGTCGCGGCCTGGTTCCGGGGCGCGCGCCCGAACCGTAGTGCTGTGCGGCCGCTGAACGCATGGGAACCGGTGATCTACTCGGGTGGGCGAGCCGTCCGCGATCGACACGCGACGCGTCCAGGCTCCAGCGGAGACGGGTCACACGTCCTCGAGGCCTCCGCGACGGGTCGCACCGACACCCTGGTGCACGTCGCTCGGCCGCGCACGACGGACCCCAAGCGGGTCATCGGAGCTAAGCCGGCGGTGTTCGCCCGGTGGATCTTTGACCTGCTCGGCGCGCTGCCAGGCGACGAGCTGCACGACCTATTCCCCGGGTCCGGTGGGATCGCCCGCGCGTGGGACCTATACGCGTCGCCCTCGGCCGCGCGCGACGCGTAGCCCCACGCCGGCACGACGCGACGCGTCGCGCCGGCCGGCGGGCGCGACGGATCACGCGACGGGCAGCGTCCACAGCGGGTCGCTGGCGGGCAGGTCCCGGAACGCGGGCTTGCCCATGGCCGCCCAGGTGTCCTGCGTGACGTGCTCGAGGTGGGCGTGGGTGCCGTCGCCCACGAGGTCGAACGCGGCGGCGTCGCCGGTCTTGCGGAACACCTCGCCGGGGTTGCCGACCCGGGGAAGGGTCCAGAACGGGTCGGTGGCGGGCAGCTCGGCCACGCGGTCGTTGTCGTGGGCCTGGTCGCCGGTGACCCACCGGCGGGCGGTGCCGAGGTCGGCATAGGCCGCGGCGGCACCGGTGGGCTTGTACAGCACGCGGCCGGTCTGCTCACGCACGACGGATTGCAGCTGGGCGAGTGTGGCCATGATGTCCTCCTCGGGGACGGGCGGGGCCGGTGGGGTCGGGTGCAGGCGTGCGGCGACGGCGGACACCTCGGCAGCGTCGCCGGCGATCTCGAAGTGCATGGCGTCACGGCGCGGGGAGGGGAAGTCCAGGCCCCAGCGCAGCACCCCGTTGTACTTGGCCAGCAGCCGGCGCACGGTGGCGATCTGCGCCGCGGTGAACCCCGGCGCGTAGCCCAGGCCGCGGCCGGAGGCCGGCTGGAACCACTCATAGGGGTGAGCGGCGCCGTTGAGGTCCAGCGCGGTGCCGGAGGTGTGGTTGGACCCGGGGTAGCCGCCGACCAGGGCGTTGTGGTCCACCGACCGGTACCCGTTGATGGTGTGCACCGGCTCGACCTGGGCGGCGTAGGCGTCCACGAAGTCCTGGAAGATCACGGCGACGGCGCCGGCGCGCACGGTGCCGGTGTCGGCGCACCCGGGTGCGGTGATCACGGTCCGGTACAGCGGGGCCACCGCCCACCCGTTCATCGAGGCGGTCATCGCCGCACCCACACCATCGATACGCGCGGGCTTCCGTCGATCGCATTCATGGTCCCTCCCGAGGACGAATAGGCCAGCAACCGGAGGTACTGCCCGGCGGTCATGCGCACCAGGTCGGTGCCGGACAACTCGGGGTCCGTGGTGTCGGAGTTGCACAGCCGCTTGCGTGCTCCGTCGTTGACCGAGTACGCCAGGTATCGGTTCCCGGAGCCGAGGAACGCCGCTGTGACGCTCAGGTGGTACAGGCCGGAGTACCGGCAGAAGATCGCGCTCACGCTGGTGGCTGGCGAGAACATGCTGTCGGGGTTCTCGTCTGCGACGTCCCAGGCCATGTACTGCCACGTCGAGGTGGACCAAACCACCGATGTGGACTTGTGCACGCGCACCACGGGCGGGTCCTCGAGCCCGGCGGTCAGGTTCGGGGCGGCCAGGGGCGCGTCGAGGGTCCAGGTGGGGTTGGTGAACCCGTTGCCGCCGTACCCGGTGAGCCGGCTCACCGTGTCGGCCACCCCGGACACCTCAGGGGTGGCGAGCTCGACGATCGGGCGGGCGGGGCCGGCGGACCAGTCCTCGCCGATGCGCAGGTACCCGGGGGAGGTCTCGGAGGTCTGGCCGGCGTCGGAGTAGAAGTCGATCCGGTCGGAGTCGTTGCCGAGCTGGACGCGCTGGCCGGTGGCCGCGGTACGGATGATGGCCCCGGTGATCGTGGTCCCGTCGATCGCGCCGGCGGCGATCTTGTCCGCGGTGATGGCCCCGGCGGCGATCTTCGCCGCGGTGATCGCGCCGGCGGCGATCTCGGCGGCCCCCACGGCGCCGGCGGCGATCGCACCGGCGTAGACCGCATCGGCCCCGATCGCGGTAGCGGTCACCGCGCCGGCGGCGATCTTGTCGGCGGTGACCGCGCCGGCGGCGAGCTTGCCGGCCAGGATCGCGCCGGCGGCGATCGCGGTGGCGGTCACGGCCCCGGCGGCGATCTTGTCCCCGGTGACTGCCCCACCGGCCAGGGCGACGGCCTTGACGGCGGCGTCAGCGATCGCGGCATCTGTGACGGCGCCGGCGGCGATCGCGTCGGCCAGGATGGCGCCGGCGGCCATGGCCGGGGAGGTGACCGACCCGGCGGCGAGCTTGGCGGTGGTCACGGCGGCGTCGGCCAGCGCGGCGGGTGTCACGGTGCCATCGGCCAGGGCGGCGGCGACCACCCCGAGACCCAGGGTGCCGTCGGACACCTGGGCGGCCGGCAGGGTGACCCCGGGTTGCAGGGTGCCGGGGGTGATCTGATCGGCGCGCAGCGACGTGACCGGGTTGCGGAACCCCATCAGGTCCTCCGCAGCAGCCGGTACTGGATGGTGACCGTGCCCACGGCGAGGTCGTCGGCGCCGGACCACTGCACCAGGAGGTTCTGCGAGGGCCGGATCAGCAGCCCGGCGGGCCAGTCACCGACGTCGAAGTTGCCCGAGTCGGACCCGTCCAGCAGCCTCGAGGGGATCGTGTCGCCGGCGTACCAGCGCACGGTGGTGGCCGCGGCCGAGTCGCAGAACACCACGGCGTGGTCGATCAGCCACAGCTCGTTGTCGGGCAGCTGCCCGAAGTCGGCGGTGGCGGTCCCGGCGATGGCCGGCCCGGTGACCTTGGCGTCGGTGAGGTTGTCCACCAGGGACCACCCGGATGCGGCCGGCAGCGCGGCCGGCAGCAGGACCCCGGTCATGCGCCGGGGATCATCCGGGTGAACCACGGGCGGAACCGTCCGCGCCGCTCGTAGGCGTCCCACAGCAGCCACGACCCGGCGAACAGCATGGCCGTGGCGGCGACCACGGTCACCTGCTGGGAGCGGATCGGGTGGCGCCTCACGGGATCACACCGGTTCCCTTGGGCGCCGCCGGCGGGGCCGGTGTGGCGGGCTCGACCGGCGGGGCGGGGCGGGCCATGCGGGGCAGGGCCGCGCCGCCGCCGGCGCCGGCGGAGACCAGGGCGACGGTGGCCAGCACCTCGGGCACGGACACCCCGAGGGCGGCGAGCACGGTGATGGCGATCACGGACAGGCCGGCGAGGATGAACGCGGCCAGGTCGGCGGGGAACTTGCTCATCGGAAGATCGGTCCTCTCACTCGGAAGCGCTGGGGTGGTTCGTCGTCGTCCTCGTCGGGTTCGGGGTCCGGCCAAGGAGGGACCGTGACCCCCTCAGCTCGCAGCACGTCCTCGAGCTGGTGGATCCGCTTGTAGGCGCGCCGGTTGGACCGCTCGAGCGCCCCGATCCGGGACTCGAACCGCTTGGACAGGCGGGTGTCGGAGCGCAGGGCCAGGAACACCGACCACAGCAGCAGCACGACCAGGGCCACGCCGGCGACGTCGGAGGACACGGGCAGCATCAGGAGACCGCCCCGACCCACACCGACCCCTGCAGCACCCCGGCGCCGGTCGAGCTGGCCACGATGTACAGGCCGTTGACGAAGCTCACGCCGTCGCCCAGGGCCACGGTCTCGGAGGTCTCGGCGGCGAGCTCGACGAACGCGAGGTAGTCCCCGTTGTCGGCCTGCGTGGAGTCCCGGATGGCGACGGTGACCGGTCCGCCGGTGGCGCGCAGCGACCAGCCGACCAGCCGGCCCTGGCCGTTCTGCGCCAGGGTGCGCCCGCCGGCGCCCACGGGCACGTTGCGGGCGGCGCGCAGCGCGATCGCGCCCTCGAAGGACCGCAGCCCGGAGGCGAGCTGGGCGGCGTACCGGTCGAAGCTCGTGGCGAGCTGCTGCAGCTGCTGCTCGACGGCGCCCATCACAGCACCGCCCCGGCAGCCTTGACGATCTTCGGGCTGACCACGGCCGACACGCCCATGATGACCAGGGTGAGGCCGGCGGCGACGCCGGCCAGGGTGAGCGCGGCACCCATGATCGTGTTGCCCCAGGTGGTGGGGTTCAGTGCGTCCAGCGGGTTCATCGAGACTCCCGTCTTCGCTGCCGTGGGGGTGACCGTGGCCCCGCCGCTGGCCCCGGTGGGCGCGGTGGTGTTCCACGAGATGTGCACGTGTCGCATGTGGTTGGGGTCGTACCCGGGCTTGGACCCGGGCCGGTAGGCCATCGCCGTCCACCCGCCGCCGGGGGTCCAGCGGCGCTGCTGCCAGATCAGGTACTTGACCCCCAGGGCGGAGGCGTGGGCCTGCACGTAGGCCACGAGCTTGTCGCCCACGGCCTTGCCGGTGGGGAAGTCCACGGCCAGCCCGGTGCTGTGCCCGGTGGTCGGGTCGGCGGTGTCCCCGGCCCGGTACCCGTACACGGTGGACAGGCCGAACGCGCCGGCGAGCTGGTCGGCCGCCGAACGCACCCAGGGCTTGACCCCGCCCAGCTGGGAGTCGACGCCACTCACTTGGGCGTCCGGTACTTGGCCGGCGCGTCGGTGCCGACCACGGTGCGGTTCCACAGCGGGTCGGTGGCGTTGACGTCGGTGTACTTGGGCTTGCCCGCGGCCAGGTACGCGGCACGGTCCAGCCACTTCATGGTGCCGTTGTTGAACGCCTCGTACACCGCGGTCGTGCCGGCGCGCCGGTAGTACCCCTGGGACACCGGGGTCATGGTCTCCCCGGGCGGCACGGAGGTGCCCGGGTCGGCCGGCACCGGGGTGGGGATGGTCGACGGGTCCGGGTTGTTCAGCTGGTTGAGCTGGTCGCGAATGTCCTGCAGCTGGGGCTGCAGCGCGTTGTACACGTCGGTGCCGGTCGAGTCGTAGGTCCCGGCCGACCCGGGGGTGTAGTAGGACGGGGACGGCGCCGACCCGGACGGGTAGGACACGGCCGAGCTGGTCCCGCTCGAGGTCGCCCCGCCGGACTTGCGCCGGGAGGTCGCCCAGGCGAGGCCGGCCACGCCGACGGCGCCGGCGATGGCCAGCGGCTTCTTGTTGCGCGCCAGGGACGCCTTGAGCTGGGCGAGGTTCATCAGCCGGCCTTCCTGCCCAGCCGCTGGGCGAAGATCGTCTCAGCCGGGGTCGACAGCACCCCGGCGGCCCGCTCGTCGGGCAGCGTTGAGGTCTCCTTGGACACCGGCCGGGCGGAGCCGAGGTTGGCTGCCCCGGTGAACCCCTGGGGGGCCACGGCGTACCCGGAGAACCGCTCGATCGGGTCCAGGACCCGGCGGGCGGCGGCCCGGGTGCGGCCGGCTGCGGCGGTCACCGCGGCGAACAGCCCCCACCCGCGCGGGTCGGTGCCGTACTCGGTGATCTCCACCACGCGGGCGTTGATCGCGTTGTTGTGGGCCATGGCTCAGCGACCCTGGAAAGCCTTGATCGTGCCGATACCGCCGCGCGCGCCCTCGGCGATGACCTTCCGGGCGCCCTCGGCGTTGAACACGACCAGGTACAGCGCGATGAGCCCCGTGCCGTACTTGAGCATCTGGCGAAGCATGGTTCCTCCTCAGGCGCTGACCGGGGCGGGCAGCGACGGTCCGGTGAACGACGACGGTGTGACGGTGGGCGTGCTGGTGGTGGTGCGCCGGTCCGGGACCGCCGGCACGGTGGGGTCAAGGGCCCTGTTGATGACGGACTGCAGGCCGGCGAACGCCTGGCCCACGCGCCCCGATCCGCCGCGGGACACGATGGCCTGCAGGGCGATCAGACCGAGGCCAGCGGTCAGGGCCGAGGTGAGCGCCCTCACGAGCTGGACCCCACGATCCCCAGGCGCTGCAGCGCGTTGCCGGCCACGACCTGCGTGATGACCCACACGCCCAGGATCATCAGCACCGCGCCGCCGGCCGCCGAACCCTTCACCACGACCCACCCCCCGAGTCCGAGGCGCCGCCGCCGGCCTGGCCGGAGGACCCGAAGCCGGAGCGGCCCGAGCCTCCCGCGGTTGCAGGGGCGGCGGCACCGGTCCGGTTGAGGAACTTGGCCGCCAGCAGCGCCTTGACCCCGCCCGGGCCCGAGCGCAGCCACGTCAGACCGACCGCCCAGGCCAGCACGCCCAGGACCAGGCCACCGATCGTGGCGCTGGCGCCCCCGGAGGTGGGCCGTGGCGCCGGCCGGCCGGACGGGGAGGCCGCGTCCGGCCGGCCGGGCTCTGCGTTCTCAACCGGTGGCGTGGGGGGCGTGCTGGGCTGTGCGGGGGGCAGCACGGACCGGGCCTCGGCGAGCGTCGAACCGTACTCGTCACGGATGATCCGGGCCGTGTCCGTCCTCGAGGTGCCCGCGGCCAGCAGCTGCTTGGCGCGGTCGCTGGCGGTGGTGGCCTTGGCCGCCTTGCCGGCCGCGGCCTTGGCGCTCGAGCGCGCAGCAGCGCGGCCGGCCGCCTTGCCGGCGACCGCCCGAGCTGCTGGGGCTGCGAACGTCACGAGTGCTCCTTGGGTCAGGACTTGCCCAGCGCCACCGACGCCTTGGCCTTGCCGACCCGGACGTTGGTGGACACGGCCATGAACCCGAACGTGATCGCGGCGATGCCGGCGAACCACAGCAGCGGGGAGTCCGGGTGCCAGAGCTCCCGGGCGTGCTGCTCGGCCGCCGACGGCGCCGGGATCGAGGACGTCTCGGTGTGCTGCGGGGTCGCCGCCCCGCCGGCCGTGAGCCCGAAACGGGCCCCGGCCGGCTGGGCGGTCCAGTCGGCTGCCATGGTCAGGCGGCCTGACCCGACAGGTAGACCTTCTCGGTGACGTACTCGAGCGCGGGGCTCGCGAGCACCACGCCGTCACCGATGGTGGTCACCAGGCGGAAGTCGGCGGTCGTGCCCAGGTCCACCACGTCGCGGAAGGCGTTCTCCGCGGCGAAGTCGATCAGGCCGAAGCCGTACTGGCCGCCCAGGTCGCAGTTGGTCAGCCGCTCGGCCTTCTGCCGCATCCGGGCGCCGGACACCACCCGGTCGGGGGTCTCGTTGGAGCCGTAGCGCCACGCCTGCAGACCGAAGTTGGCGTCGTTCTGCACCAGCGGGGCCGCCGCGGTCCCGGCACCGTTCCACACCTGCCAGAAGATGCGCAGGAGGGACTGGCCGGCGCCCGAGCCCACGATCACGGACTCGTTCTCGGCGTTGCCGAGCTCGGTCGTGCGGGACTGGATCAGCGAGTGGAACAGCGACAGGTCCGGCACCACGATCTGACCGTTCGGGCCGATCGGGATCGAGTACTTCGTGGTCTCGATCTGGAAGGTTCCGGCCACGGTCACCGCGGCGTCGGAGGTCAGCGCGAACAGCTCGGCCACGGTCGCCAGGTCGATCGTCAGCGACAGGTCGGTGCTCGAGGTGGCCAGGAAGATCGCACCGGCGAGGTCGATCTCGTCCTCGGCGACCGGCACGGGCCAGGTCACGTCCACGTCGTAGGTGGCGTCCGCGATGCCGGTCTCCCCGGAGCCGACGCCCCAGGACTCCGAGGCCATCGACAGGGTGCCCTGCGTGACCGCGGCCGCGCCGATGGTGCGCGACACACCACGGTCGTCCTGGTCGCCCTTCTTCATCACCTCGCGGGCCTTGAGCTTGGCCCCGGAGACGTTGATGAGGTTGGAGACCCCGTTGGCCGAGAACTTCACGGCCTTGAGCAGGTCGTAGGGCCAGCGGCGGGCCGTGGCCACCGTCCCGGCGCCCTTGACGGTGGTCACCGTGCCGACGAACCGGATGTTGATCCCGGCCAGGATGTCCGACCGCAGCAGCGGGAACGTGATCGAGGGCTGGGGGTTGGCGCTCGAGTAGTTCTCGGTGCGCTCGGTCGCCGTGTGGCGGCGGGTGCGCCGGAAGAACTCGGCGGGGTTGACGGACTCTGCCGGCACAGCCACGCCCTGCATGTAGCGCTGCGTGCCGGTCTCGCGCGTGACAGTGGGCATGTCAGCCGTTCCTCCGGGTGTTGTAGGCGTTGAGTGTCTGCAGCCCGGGGATCGGCAGACGGTCGGCGGCGATGTTGAACAGGGTGGTGCTGATGATCGAGACGCCGCCGACGGCGACCCAGAACATCAGCTGACGCGGCGCCCTCATGGGTCAGGGCGCCATCTTCAGACCGGGCACCTTGCCCTTGGACTTCTCGTAGGCCACGACGACGACCAGGGCGACGCCGGCCGTCAGCAGCAGGTTCTTGATGGACACAACGACTCCTCGGTTCGGGGACCTACACCACCGGTGGGACCACGAACGGCCCGCACCCAGAACCCCCCCGGGATGAGGTGCGAGCCGCACGAGGTCCAACCGGTGCGACACGCTCACCGTGGAAAGCCGGGGGTGGCGGGTCAACCAACGTCCCGACACCCCCGGCCCGCTCACCGTGGCGAACTAGCCCCCGCGTCCAGGTCGCTGACCAGGCCACTTGCCTCCCAGATCAGCGCCGCCGTCACCTCGGGAACCTCCCCGGTGGAGTGCCTACCCCGGTAGCGCCGGCCCGGGTTGCGCAGGAACTCCGCCAGGTCCAGACGCACGTCCTCGAGCGTCACCGCCCGCAGGTGCCGGCCCGTCGCCGCGTACAGCTCGGTCATCGCAGCGACCGGTCGATGCTGAACAGGCACGACTCGGCGTCTTCGAACCGGTCCGGATCCAGCGCGGTCACGTCCAGCATCCCGCGCACCCGGCCACGGACGTGCCCGGCGGCGTAGGCGGTGCGCACGATGTTGGCGTGCAGGGCGAAGATCGTGCCGGCGATCAGGCCGCGGCCGATCCACTTGACGATCGTGGTGTTCATCGTTCCCTCCCGGGGTTGGTGTCGGCGGACCGGGCGGCCCGCTCGCGGCGCTTCTCGTTCGTCTTGCCGGCGGTGCACACCGGGCAGCGGCACCCGCGCCGGTAGCCGGCTGCCCCGTGGGTGATCGGCTTGGGCCGGTTGGCCCGGTCCCGCTCAAGCAGGACGCCGGTCACCCGGCGCAGCTCGACGTCGATCCGGTACCGGGCGCGCATCAGCTCGGCACGGCGTTGGGCCAGCGCCGGGGTGCTCATCTGGTGCACGGGCAGCTTCACGGGGCCCGCCAGGTGCCGCGGGGCCGGCGGGAGCGGGCCCGGGCGAGCTCGTCCAGCACCCGGCGCGCCTCGAGGTGCCCGGGACCGAGAGCGTCACGGACCGCGCCGGCCGCGTTCCGCTCGGCGGCCGCGGCGTCGCGCCTGGCCCGCTCGGCCAGCTGCGCGGCGAGGCGTTCGCGGGCCTCGGCCGCGGCGACCTGGCCCGGGGAGGCCATCGGCGCGCCGGTCTTGTCACGCCACGCCGACAGGCGCCAGGTCAGCCACGCGGCGAGGTTGTGCGGGTCGATGCCCGTGGCCCCGTCGTAGGGCCAGGGCCGGCCGTCGGGTCGCCGATCGATCGCTGCGAGCAGCTCGCCGGCCGACCAGCCGGCGTCGGCGAAGTCACGCACCACCCAGGCCACGTACCGCTCGGAGATGCCCCGCAACGCCGGGGTCCGAGCGCGAACGGCCCTTGACAGGGCCAAGGCGGCCGCCATCCTGTCGTCCTTGCGTCTGAGACCCGGCCGGTCGCCACCTGCCGGCCGCCCGACCGGGCCGTCCACGCGCTCGAGCCCCGCGCCACGCGCCGCAGGCGCCGACAGACGGCCGCGCAGCGGCTCCGATGGTGGTTCGCTCTCTCGCGCGCGCGGGGGGTGAGTTCCACTCACAGCGGGTAGACCCGTGGGGGTCTCATCTTCGTCCACAGCCGCCAGCGGGCTAGGCACGCACAGCACGTACACCGCAGCCTCGGCCACGCCCGCGTCCCGCGCGGCGGGCTGGTAGGCGGCCGACCGGCCGGTGGCCACCACACCCACCAAGCCCACCGCGCGCAGCCGCGCCAGAGCACGCGCCACCGTCGCCCGTGAGCGCCCGGTGCGCTCGCACAGCACCGCCCAGGTAGGTCGGGACGTGATCGTGTCCCAGTCGGCCCACCAGGCCAGGTGGCGGGCCACCTCGAGCACCGTGGCCCGCCCGTCCGCGCGCAACTCGTCCAGCGCCCCGCACGCCGCGACCGCCTCGAGGAACGCCCGCTGCGACGGGGCCCGGGACGAGCCCTCCGGGATCGCCCGCGCCACGACCGACTGGCGGGCCTCGTGCCGGCGAGAGACCCGCACCCGGAAGCCCCCGGGCATGCCAAAGTCCCGCCCGAGGGCGGGTTGCAGGTCTTCTAGAACGCTGGCACTGGGGGCCGGCCTCACCCCACCCGATCCGCGAGGAAGGCAACCGCGGCCGCGGCCGCGAGGAGCACCGCGGCGACGGCAACGACAATGGCGGCCCGCTCACCACGGTCCGCCGTGGGCCAGTCGCACGCGGAGCTCACGGCGCCGGCGAGCAGCACGGCCAGGCCGAAGCCGACCAGGGCGCCGCTCATGACGGGCCCGCCCAGGCCGCCGCCAGCGCGACCGCGGCCGGCAGCACCAACGCGCACACGCTGTAGAAGGCGAATCGGATCAGAGAGCGGATCACAGGCCCACTCCCCGCGCCGTCAGGAACAGCCGCGCGTCCAGCAGTGCGTCGATGTCGCTGTTCCACACCCCGGTACGCCGCCACGCGAGCGCGAGACTGCCCAGGTGCCGGTCGATCGAAGCGACCGGACGCTGAGCCGACAGGGTGTAGCTGATCCCGCCCTTTCCCGGCACCACCCACGGCTCGGCGGAACGCCTGACGCTGCGCCGGATCACGCGATGCCGCCCAGGTCTAGCGGCTGCTCAGCGGTCTCCGAGTCGGCTACCTCGGGCCGGCCGTTGCGCACCGCGCACGCCAGGCACTCGTGCAAGATCGTGACCACGTGCCCGTGGTAGGGCGGCTTCTGACCTGTCTCGACGGCGCGTTCGCACCGCTCGCAGGGGTGGACGCGGGCGTGGTCGTAGTGCTCCTGTCCGGGCGGGATCACCCCGTCACACCCGTCGCAGTAGTGCGTCGCCCAGCAGCTGGTCCGCTCAGACCGATCCGCCCCGGCCGGGATCACAGGCCCGCTCATGAGCGCACACCGGAGCACCCAAGGCCGCCGGCCGGCGACGACCCGTCGCCGGCCGGGGCATCCACCTCACCAGCGCCCGGGGAAGACGTGCCCGGGGCAGTGTCGGCGGGTGCTCCTACGGTCGGGACCACTGCGCCAGGCGTTCCAGCGCCCGGCGCACCGTCGACGGCGCCGGTATCCAGCCGGGCCGTCCGAACCGAAGGAGACGACGATGGCCCACCACCTGCTGCTCGGGGCGAGCGAACCGAACTGGCGGCTGGCAGCAACCGAGGACCCCGAAGACGTCCGAGCACGCCTCTCTGCAGGAGTCGAGACCGCCGCACCGATCGAAGTCCGCGTCGTACCCGGCGACCGGCTCGAGGAGACGACGGTCTACGTGCGCCCCCACCTACTGCCCTGGTGGGCGCTGGTCCACCTTGCCGATCCGGACGAGCGCCCAAATCCACCGCGCCGGATTCGATAGCCCCCAAGGTCACCGCGCCGGATTCGATAGCCCCCAAGGTCACCGCGCCGGATTCGATAGCCCCCAAGGTCACCGCGCCGGATTCGATAGCCCCCAAGGTCACCGCACCCGCCGCGACCTCCGCGGTGGCGACGCCGTTCATGACGCGTCCTCATCCCGCACCGCCGACACGCCGCCCACCGCAGGACGAGGCGACGTGTCGGCGGGGGTCCCTACGGTCGGGGTATCGCCGTCCGGTGTGAGCGCACCGAAGGCACCAACCGCAGGAGGATTCCCATGGCTACCGTCATCTACGCCGGCACCACGTTCGACGTCCCGGACCAGTTCTCGAGCCAGGTCGTGCAGACGATCGATCGCCTCATCCGCGACCGCGCGGACAACGAGTCGGGGACCGGATGGCTCATCGCGAAGCACGGCCAGACAGAGGTCAAGCTCCTCGTCGGCCGCGAGATCCCGATCGCGGTTCTCGGCTGACGCCCCCACCTCGAGCGCGACCGCGGCCGCGGCCGCGGCGTACAGCTGTCGCCGCACCGCCTCACGCAACGGCGTCACGCCATCCATGCCGTAGTTGTCCAGCGCTCGCGCCGCACGGGCGAGCTGGATCACGCTGAACGTGTCCGTGAGGCGCTGTTCGACCACGCGCACCACGGCACTCACGAGGCACGCCCCATCGGCGCCACCAACGACGCCGGCGCCTCGAGCAGCTCAGCGACGGGGACACCGAGATGCCGAGCAAGGGCATCGAGGTCGCGCAACGAGAAGCGAGTGCGTCCACGGAGGCGGTCGGACACGGCCTGCTGGGACAGCCCGAGCACCTCGCCTAGCTGCTCCTGGGAGAGGTGCCGTTCGCGCAGCACCTGGCGCACCGTGGCGGTGACGTTCGACGCGATGTCTGGCATGGCGCCGATCTGACCACCAAACGCGGTAACTCTGGTGGAGACACGCCGCAGTTCAACTCGGTTGACTTGGCAACTTTCACCGCCGAACGCGGTAACCTCAGGCCATGAGCATTGCGATCACCCCGCTACCCGCACCGAGCCCGGATCGCCTGAACGACGTCGTGCTCGCGAACATCACGGCCGAACTCGGGCGGCGGCGGCTATCCGCCCGCCGCGCTGCGGCCCTGGTGGGCATGTCACAGCAGGCCGTCTCGGACCGGTTAAATGGGCGCACGCGACTGAACCTGGATGACGTGCAGAGGTTCGCCGAGCTGTTCGGGATGGACCCCACGGAGTTGCTGGTGCGCCATCAGGGACTCGAACCCCGAACCCGCTGATTAAGAGTCAGCTGCTCTGCCAATTGAGCTAATGGCGCGCGGTGATGAAGCGTAGCACCGGGTCTGCGCAGCGACGAAACCGCTGGTCGGGTGGCCTGCGAGCGCTCCGCGGCGTACCCGCCGGGCACCGCCCGCGGTCAGGACTCCTCGCCCGCCAACGGCTCCTCAGTCTGCTCCGAGGGCGCCACACCTCCGTCGTGCGGACCCCACCACTCGACGTCGGGGAGGCCTTCGTCCTCCAGGATGTCCGGCGAGTGCGGACCCCCAGGGCTGGCCAGGTCCGCCAGGAGCGCGAGCGGGATCCCTTCGTGCAGGAGGTGCATCATCTCGGCGCTGAGCACCTTCTCCTCGGTCTCGCCGGACTCGTCCTCCGCGGCCTGCGACGTGCCGATCTGCTCGGCGTCGGGCGCGCGCTCGGCAGCGCGCCGGGCGTCCTCACCGGGCGCCTGCGCGCGCTCCTCAGGCTTCGCGTCCACGTCACCTCTCCTGTCCGGACCGGGGAGATCCCCTACTGCACCATCCACCCGGGCCGGGCGCAACGTCGCAAGACGCGCCGATCATCTCCGAGCGGGGACTGCGGCACAAGGGCCGTGCGCACGCACTCACCCGGACGGCCCGTCACAGGTACAGGCCGGTGCGCTCCCCGCCCACGGCCGGGTCGGCGACGCCGTGGACGTCCCGCTCTCGAAGGAGCACGTAGTCGACGCCCGCGAGCTCCACCTCGGCACGGTCCTCCGGGTCGAACAGGATACCCGGTCGCCGACCTCGACCTGGCGCACGTACTGCCCGATCGACACGGCGGTGCCCCACACCAACCGACGGCCCACGCTCGCCGTCGCCGGGATGACGATGCCCGAACCGGACATCCGCTCCGCGGACTCGGCATCCGGTCGGACCAGGACGCGGTCGTGCAGCATCCGAACGGCGGGGGTCGGTGTTCCGGGCACGGGCCGACGCTACCGGCTCCGCGGCCCGCGCGGCGCGCGAGGGGGGACGTCCGCGCCTCCGCGCCTTGCGCCCGCGACGGGGCCGTGCCGCGGCTAGGCTGGCAACCCCTCCCCGAGGAAGGACCGCCATGACCCGCCTGGACGTCGGATCACCCGCTCCTGACTTCACCCTGCCGACCGCCGACGGTGGGTCGGTGACCCTCTCCGACCTGCGCGGCACGGGTGTGGTGGTGTTCTTCTTCCCCGCCGCCATGACCCCCGGGTGCACGACCGAGGCATGCGACTTCCGCGACTCCTACGCCTCGCTCCAGGGTGCGGGATACACGGTGATCGGCATCTCCCCGGATCCCGTCGAGCGCCTTGCCCAGTTCGCCGAGCAGGAGCAACTCACCTACCCGCTGGCCTCGGACCCCGAGCGCAGCGTGCTCGAGGCGTACGGGGCGTTCGGGGAGAAGAAGCTGTACGGCAAGGTGGTCGAGGGCGTGATCCGCTCCACCTTCGTCATCGACGCCGACGGCACCGTCCGGGTCGCGAAGTACAACGTGCGGGCCAGCGGCCACGTCTCCGCGCTGCGGCGCCAGCTCGGGCTCGACTGAGACACGCTCGCGTGGTCCGCACCGGCGGGACGAAGCCCTAGGCTCACCCTGACGCGCGAGTGGCGAAACTGGCAGACGCGCCAGGTTTAGGTCCTGGTGCCCCCGGGCGTGCGGGTTCGAGTCCCGCCTCGCGCACGGTGGTCGCCCGCTTCCTCATGCGACGAGAGGGATCGTCGGTGCGGGCTGGGGTCGGCCGTCCGCGTCGTTCTCGGCGAGGAGAGCGAGCGTCGCTGAAGCGATCCCGTCGGCGTCGGTCCCGAAGTGCGCACGGAGGGCCTCGCGCGTGTCGGACCACCCGTAGCCGTCGGTGCCCAGCGCGGTGAACGGGGCGCGCACGAACCTGGCGAGCTGGTCCGGCAGAGCAGTGACGTAGTCGGTGACAGCGACGGTGGGGACCGACGTCGACAGAGCCCGTCGCAGGTAGCTGGTGCGTCGGGGCCCGGAGAGGTGCTCGCGGTTCCACCGTTCGGTCTCCAGGGCGTCGTCGCGCAGCGCCTTCCAACTCGTGACCGACCAGACCTCGGCCGCGATCCCGTGCTCCTGCGCCAGCCGATCCCTGGCCTGGCGCGCGGCGAGCACCGAGGGCCCGGACGCGAGCAGGCGCACCTGCGCCGGCTGGTCCTCGGGAGCGGCGTCGAGCCGGTAGAGGCCCGCGACGATCGCGTCGTCGACGTCGACCCCGGGCACACCCGAGACGGACGGCTTGGCGGCCTGGGCGTAGTTCTCGTTGTAGAGCGTGAGGTAGTAGAAGCACTCCTCACCCTGGCCGTACATCCGCCTGATCCCGTCGCGCACGATCGTGGCGGTCTCGTAGGCGTAGCCGGGGTCGTAGGCCCGGCACGACGGCACCGCCAGTGCGGCGAGGTGCGACGAGCCGTCGGTGTGCTGAACGCCTTCGCCGGACAGGGTGGTCCGTCCTGCGGTCGCGCCGGCGAGGAAGCCCCGGCCGCGCGCGTCGGCCAGCGCCCAGATCAGGTCCCCGACGCGCTGGAACCCGAACATCGAGTAGTAGGTGAAGAAGGGGATCACGGCCGTGTCCCAGGTCGCGCCCGCGGTGGCCGCAGCGGTGAAGTCACCGAGGCCGCCGGCCTCGGTGATGCCGACCTGGAGCACCTGTCCCGCCGCGGCCTCCCGATAGGACAGCGGGAGCCCGGCATCCACCGGCGTGTAGCGCTGCCCACCGGGGGCGTAGATCCCGAACTCGCTGTAGAGCACCTCGAACCCGAAGCTGCGGCCCTCGTCCGGCACGACAGGGACCACGCGCGGGCCGATCTCCGGGTCACGCATCAGACCGCGGAGGAGCCTGGTGTAGGCCACGGTCGTCGACGTGGGCCGCCCCGAGGACCCGGCGTCGAACTCCTCGAACACCGGCGCGCCGGGTTGTGAGGGCAGAACTGCGGCGGTCACCGGGCGGCGGGGCAGCACCCCACCGAGCGTCGCGCGTCGCTCGCGCAGGTACCGGAGCTCCTCGGAGCCCTCGGGCAGTCGCAGATAGGGCGGCAGTCCGTCGCTGAGCTCGGAGTCCGTGATCGGCAGGTCGAGGATGTCGCGGAAGATCTTCAGCTGGGCCGCGGTCATCTTCTTCATCTGGTGCGTCGCGTTGCGGCCCTCGAAGTTCGGGCCCAGGGCATAGCCCTTGACCGTCTGCGCGAGCACGACGGTGGGTCCATCACGGTGCGCCAGAGCGTCGGCGTACGCGGCGTGGACCTGGCGTGGGTCGTGGCCGCCGCGCCGCAGGGCCCGGAGCTCGCCGTCGTCGAGGGATGCCCCCAGTCGCGCCAAGGCCGGGTCGTCGCCGAACAGCTCCGCGCGCAGCTCTGCGGGCTCCAGCACGGTGAGCCGCTGCAGGTCCCCGTCGTTCATCGCCTCCAGCCGGGCCTGCAGGCGGGGGCCCGCAGGATCGGTGAAGAGCGCTTCCCACTCACTGCCCCACAGCACCTTGACCACTCGCCAGCCGGCGCCACGGAAGACGCCCTCGAGCTCGTCGACGATCCTGGTGTTCCCACGGACCGGTCCGTCGAGCCGCTGCAGGTTGCAGCTGACCACGAACGTGAGGTTGTCCAGGCGTTCACGTGCCGCCAGGCGGATGGCCGCCAACGTCTCGGGCTCGTCGGTCTCACCATCTCCCACGAAGCACCACACGTGCGCGGCGTCGGTGTCCACCAGCCCGCGCGCGGCCAGGTACCGATTCATCCGTGCCTGGTGGACGGCGTTGAGAGGCCCGATGCCGAGGCTCACGGTCGGGAACTCCCAGAAGTCGCCCATCGCCCGCGGGTGCGGGTAGGACGGCAGCCCGCGAACCGGGCCCGTGACCTCCTGCCGGAAGAGGTCCAGCTCCTGCTCCGACAGCCTGCCCTCGAGGAACGCCCGGGCGTAGATGCCGGGGCTGGCGTGCCCCTGGAAGAAGACCTGGTCGCCCGGGACCACACGCTGGTCCTGGTCACCGCGCCCGTGGAAGAAGTGCTCGAAGCCGACCTCCCACAGCGTCTGCGTGGAGGCGTAGGTGGACAGGTGCCCGCCGATGCCGTCGTGGTGCTTGTTCGCGCGCACCACCATGGCCATGGCGTTCCAGCGCAGGTAGGCGTTGATGCGGCCCTCGACCTGCTCGTCACCGGGGTACGGCGGGACCAGGTCGTCGGGGATGGTGTTGCGGTACGCGGTGCGCCCGGTCACACCGACTCCACGGGCCCGGGCGCGACCGACCACCTCGTCCAGGATGGTACCGGCGGGCTGCACGCCGCGGGCGGCGATCATCGCGTCGACGGACTCGATCCACTCGGCCTGCTCCTCAAGGGCGCCGGCCGCAGCGTCGAGATCGGTGGGGGGAACGGGAGTCGACGAGCTGTCCATGGAGCCAGTGTCATCCCATGTCTGCCTTTTACACAAGTCTCGTCGTGTCAATCCGGTTCCGAGCCACCAGGTCGACCGATGCTCTCGGGCGGCCGAGGCCGGGCACCTAGGCTCGGCTCGTGGCCGACATGTGCGTCTCGCGAGTCCCGGTCTTCGCGGCCCTGGCCCCGAGTGACCAGCTCTCGATCGCCGGCCTTGCCCGCGCCACCCGACTGCCGGAAGGTGCGGTCGCCTACTCCCCGGCCGACCCCGAACCGAAACTCGTGGTGGTCCATACCGGGCACCTGCGGGTCTCGCGACTGTCGGCCGACGGAGCCGAGCACCTCATGCGAGTCCTCTCGCCGGGCGACTTCGCCGGTGAGGCCGCGGTGTTCAGCGCCGACCCGCCCACCGACACCGGTCGGGCCATGGACGACTGCCACGTCTGCGTCTTCCACCACGACGACCTCGCAACCTTCGTCGGCGACCACCCCGACCTTGCGCTGCGGATGCTCGCAGCAGTCACGACGCGCCTGAAGCAGACGGAGGACCGGCTGCACGCGCTCGTGTCGCGCGGCGTGGAGGCGCGCGTGGCCCACTACCTGCTCGGCCTGCCGGGTCGCTGGCGCGGCGCCGTCGTCACCGTCTCGCTCCCCCTGTCCAAGAGGGACGTGGCCTCGGTGCTGGACACCACGCCCGAGAGCCTGAGCCGCGCCCTGCGGCACCTCTCCCAGGCGGGTGCCATCACCGTCGGTCACGGGCGCTCGGTCACGATCGACCAGCCCGACGTGCTGCAGCAGGTCGCCGACGGCGAGTGACCCTGGTGGTCCTGCGACGCAGCCCGGGCAGCCGCGCGAGGACGACCGCATCGACGTCCTGCGTCGGCACGAAGGGCTCGTCCCACGTGCGGGAGTCCTCGGAGGCGGCCGCGTTGTCGCCTACCACGAAGCACCGGTCCGCGGGTACGTCCCAGACCCAGGTCGCGGGACCCGGGACCCGGGTACGGCCGTCCACCGGGACACCGTTGACGAACAGGCGTCCGGCTTCCATCTCCACCCGGTCGCCGCCGAGCCCCACGACCCGCTTGACCAGTCGCATCGCCCCTCGGCGCAGCACAGCGACGTCACCGCGGGAGGGGCCGGCGGGCCCCACCGGCCGCAGGAGCACAGTGTCCTGCGGCCGGTAGGTGGGCAGCATCGAGACGCCCGTCACCCGCGCGAGGCGCCACACGAGACCTCCTCATGCTCGTGCCCGGAGCACGACCCAGCCGGGCCCCGCCCGGGCTCGTGGTGCATGTGGCGGTCGCGGTCCTCTCCCTCGGCGTACCCGACGAAGCTGACGTAGGCGTCGAGATAGCGGCGCCCGGCCTCGACATCGTCGACGTCGAAGTCGGCGAGAGCCCCCGCCGCGAGGAATCGACGGTCGAGCTCCGCCCGCCGCTCCTCGGGGAGCAGCGCCAGCAGGTCGGCGTCGGTCCCGCTCTCGAGCGCGGCGTCGGCAGCTCGCACCACCGCGGGGACCTCCGTCCCGCTGGGCTTGATGCCGGTGAAACCCGCCCCTTCGGCCACGCGGTGGATTCGCGCGAGCGTCTCGAGGAACAGCTGGTCGGCGAGCGATGTCGCCTCCCCCGCCGCACCCCGTACCCGCTGGGCCCTGTCGAAGACCCCACGCAGCTCGTCCTCGTCGCGGACCGGGATCCACTTGAGGGCGTGGTTGATGTTCCCCGTCAGCAGAGCCCGCGTGCCGTCCTTGACGAGCGGGCCGTCGGCGGTGTCGCAGTGAGCGCGCACAGTCACCGGCTTCAGCGCAGCGATGAGTGCGCGGATCCTTCTCGTAGCCATCGCGGTGCTCCTTTCGTCGTCGTTGCCGTCAAGGTAGGAGGGCCCCGGCGTGTGCTGCCTTGACGGAGGTCAACTCCGGTGCACCAGCCCGGCGACGATTCGCACCGCGCCCGGATTGCTACTATCAATCTTGTTTCAATCCTGTCGACCGCCCGACGTGCAGCGACACACCCGTACGGCGATGAGCTGGGAGGATCCGTGACGGCGTCGCCCAGAGCCCGCAGGGACCTCGTCCTCGATCACTTGCGCCAGTCGCCGGACGGGCTCGGGACCGCCGAGGTCGCGGCTCTGACCGGACTGCATCCGAACACCGCCCGCTTCCACCTCGACGCGTTGACGAACGAGGGACGTGCCAGCCGCGCGGTCGAGCGGCGCGCCTCCCCCGGCCGACCGCGCGTGCTGTACACGGCATGCGCCGCACCGGACGAGGAACGCAACTACCGCCTCCTCGCGGAGCTGCTGGCGGCCCACGTCGCAGCCTCTGCCGACGCGGACGCCCGAGCAGTCGCCGCCGGCCACGGGTGGGGGCGGGCGGTCGCACGGCAGACCGCGGGAGATGCGGCGCCGGAGGACGCCCCCACGGACCGCGCGATCGAGACGCTGCGCCGGGCACTGGTGCAGGCCGGCTTCCGGCCGGACGTCTCGGCGCGCGACGGGGGCTTCTCGATCGCGCTACGGCACTGCCCGTTCCGAGAGGTCGCGCTCACGCATCGCGAGGTGGTCTGCGGGATGCACCTCGGCCTCATGCAGGCGGTGCTCGCGGAGTCAGGCGGGTCGTTGGAGGCCTCACTCGAACCGTTCACCGGGCCCCAGCTCTGCCTCGCGCACGTGAACACCCACCGTGACTCCCGGAGGAACGCCGACAACGGCCCGAGGAGCAGCGACTCCGGGACCAATCCCCCTTGAAAGCCGCGCCCGGGGCTCGGAAGGCTTGAGGTCCGAGCCGGGTGACGACCTGGCAGCATGGGGGAAGGTCGTGAGAAGGAAGCACCTGACGGTGCTCGCCCTGGCCTTCGGTCTTGGCGCCCTGGTCGCAGCCCCCACAGCGGGAGCAGCGCCCACGTCGCCGGATGGGACAGGCGGGCAGGCAGCCCAGCGTGCCGAACGTGTGCACGCGCGCAGCGTCGACGTCGACCTGCGGACCGCCACCGATGAGCAGCTCGCCGCACTGGCCGACCTGGACGCCGACGTCACGATCAACGTGACCGGCATCGACGTCGCCAGCCCCGCCGAGCGTCGCGCTGCCGACGCTGCCGTCGCCAAGCAGGACGCGGCGCGCGAGCAGATGCAGCGACCAACCGTTGGCGAGACCCAGGAGAAGCCCTGCCCGGATCTGCCGACCGGTGACCGATCTCCCGACGGAAGCACAACACCCACGGTGCGCTGCGGCACCGACGGGACCATGGCGACGCTCGCACCAGTCACCGGTGAGCCCGGCACCAGCATGAGCGCAGCCGTGGACGCAGTGCTGGCCGCGTGGTTCCCCGGCGAGGGCCTCGGCACGACCACTGTCACGCGCACGGGCGGCGGCGACCAGTGCGCCACCGTGTCACTGCCGATCGTCATCAGCTAGGCGCTGGAGCGTCGCGACGCACCGGGACGGGCCGACCCACGGGTGAAGCGATGTCGCCCGCCAGGTGGACCCGAGCCGGCTGAGTGCGCCGTCGATCAAGCCATGGTGGAGCTCGCAGACCACGTCGGGGTGGGCAGCGGCGACTTCGCGGAAGGGGCACTGCCGGAGCGCGACCGTCAGCAGGTCGACCTCCTCGTCCACCCTGGGCGCGAAGCCGATCTCCGCGAGCATCGTGGTCAGCCGGCGGATGTCGTCGCCGTCGGAGGGGTGCGGCGACGGGGTCGCCCGCTCGACGAGGCGGCCGCCCCACTCCGTCCCCGCCTGCCGCAGGGAGTCGGGCTCACCTCCCGTGCGCACCAAGGACCCGACCACCCCCGAGAGCACCTCGGACAAGAGGCCGTAGCTGCGGACCCCGGTGGCCGACGCCGCATAGAGGACACGGCGACGGCCGGGCGTCGCACGCCTCTCGACCTGTCGTGACGCGAGCTCGTCCGCGACGAGGTGGTCGAGGTGGAACCTGGCGGTGCTGACGTGCAGCCCGGTCGCCGCAGCCACCTGATCGGCGGTCTGGGGGGCTTCCGCGTCACGGAGCACTCCGAGGACTCTCGCGCGCGTCCTGCCGAGCGCACGCGTGGGGTCGGTGAGAGGTGCGGTCGCGTCAGCCATGGGTGATCCAGTTGATGAAAGGAATGTGTTCCGGTAAACAGGCTAGCGTCGTCGCAGCAGCGAGGAGGGCCATGGGATCGATCCGCCTGTCGCGCGTGTACGACCACGACGATCCCGTCGCGGGTCGCAGGTTCCTCGTCGAGCGCCTGTGGCCCCGGGGCGTCGGTCGGGACACTCTCCAGATCGACGGCTGGGCCAAGGAGGCGGCACCGAGCAGTGACCTGCGCCGATGGTTCGGGCACGATCCGGCGCGCTGGGCGGAGTTCCGACGACGGTACTTCGACGAGCTCGACCGCCACCCCGATGCCGTGACCCCCCTGCTCACCGAGGACGATCTCACGCTGCTCTACAGCTCGCGTGACCGGGAGCACAACAATGCCGTCGCTCTGCGCGACTACCTCCGCGCGAGGCAGGAGCACCGTGACGCTCCCCGATGACGTGAGCTGGGTCCGAGGCGCCGCGCTCGACGACATCGAGGAGGGTGGCGCGGTCGCGGCCACCTGCGCCGGAGTGCCCGTCTGCCTGGCGCGGAGCGGCGACCAGGTCTATGCGCTCATCGACCGATGCAGCCACCAGGACGTCCCGTTGTCGGCCGGCGAGGTCGAGGACGGCGCGATCGAGTGCTACCTGCACGGGTCACGCTTCGACCTGGCCACGGGAAAGGTGCTCGGGCCACCAGCGGTGAAGGACGTGCGGACGTTCCCGGTGCGCACGGAGGCGGGCCAGGTGTACGTGGGCATGCCTCACGGCACCGCGGCGCCCAGGAAGGACGTGCCATGACCTACGTGATCGGAGCCCCGTGCATCGACGTCAAGGACCGGGCGTGCGTGGACGAGTGTCCGGTGGACTGCATCTACGAGGGTGAGCGCTCGCTGTACATCCACCCCGACGAGTGTGTCGACTGCGGCGCGTGCGAGCCGGTCTGCCCCGTCGAGGCCATCTACTACGAGGACGACCTCCCGTCGGCCCTCACGCCCTACCTCCAGGACAACGCCACGTTCTTCACCGAGCCGCTGCCTGGCTTCGCCGAACCCCTCGGGTCGCCGGGTGGCGCGGCGAAGGTGGGGGTCGTGGCCGCCGACACCCCGCTCGTGGCTGGGCACCCCGTCATCCCCGGACACGTCCACACCGAGTGACGGCTGCCCGCGGTCACCGTGGACGTGCGCACCGTGCGGCGACGCAGGCCCCTCAGGCCTGCGGGCCGGCCTCCTGCTCCTGAGCGGCGCGGTGCTCGGCGACCTGGCGGCGGACGTCGTCCATGTCGAGGCCCTTGACCGCCTGGACGACCTTCTCCAGGGACTCCCGGGGCAGCGCGCCGGGCTGGGCGAACACCAGGATGCCCTCGCGGAACGCCATCAGGGTCGGGATGGAGGAGATCCCCGCGGCCTGCGCGAGGCCCTGCTCGGCCTCGGTGTCGACCTTGCCGTGCACGATGTCCGGGTGCTCCTCGGACGACGCCTCGAAGACGGGTGCGAACATCTTGCAGGGGCCGCACCAGTCGGCCCAGAAGTCCACGAGCACGATGTCGTTGCTCGTGACGATCTCCTCGAACGTCTGCTCGGTCAGCTGCGTGGTGGGCATCGAAGTCCTTCCGTCGGGTGCGAACCATCCGAACGCATACGGACGTCAACGACGACATCCGCACGGTATTCCCACCGGGGTATCAGCCGGGCCGCGGCAACCGTCGCAGGCGCGCGGCCCGCGCGCGAGTCGGTGCCGCGTCCGCCTAGGCTCGGGGCCATGACCACCGCCGACTGGCGACCCGAGGGCTGGCTGGACGACGCCACCCTCGCAGCGGTTCGCCGCCAGCTCCCCATCGTCTACGTCGACGCGGTCCCGGTGCGCGTGGACGACAGTGGTGACGTGGTGGCCGTGGGCCTGCTCCTGCGGATGGTCGACGGCCGCATGACGCGCGCCCTGGTCTCCGGGCGGGTGCTCTACCACGAGCGGGTGCGCGATGCCCTGCTGCGCCACATCGAGAAGGACCTCGGGCCCGTCGCGCTGCCCCAGGTGCCGTCCAGCCCGCAGCCGTTCACGGTCGCCGAGTACCTGCCGACCCCGGGCGTGACGCCGTACCACGACCCGCGGCAGCACGCGGTCTCCCTGGCCTACGTGGTGCCCGTGGCCGGTGACTGCCAGCCGCAGCAGGACGCGATCGACCTTGCGTGGATCACGCCCGAGGAGGCCTGCGGTGACGAGGTGCAGCTCGAGATGAGCGGCGGCCACGGCTACCTGCTGCGGCAGGCCATGGCGCACGTCGGCCGGCTGCCCTGACGGGGCGGGACCTCAACCGAGCAGGTCGGCGATCGCGGGTGCGAGGGCCCGGAACGCCTGGCCCCGGTGCGAGATGGCGTTCTTCTCCTCGGGTGTCAGCTCCGCGCACGTGAGCACCCGGTCCGCCCGGGCGGGTTGGCGATCCGGCTCGAGCACCGGGTCGTAGCCGAAGCCACCCGATCCTCGTGGTGCCGTGGTCAGGCGCCCCCGGAGCACCCCCGTCTCGACCTGTTCCCGGCCGTCGGGCGTGACCAGTGCGGCGGCGCACACGAACTGCGCCCCGCGATGCGCGGCCGGCACGTCGGCGAGCTGGTCGAGGAGGAGCGCCAGGTTGGCCGCGTCGTCGCCGTGCCGGCCGGCCCAGCGCGCGGAGAAGATCCCCGGCGCACCGCCCAGCACGTCCACTGCCAGGCCGGAGTCGTCGGCCACCGCGGGCAGGCCCGTGTGGGCGGCCAGCGCCCGGGCCTTGAGCAGCGCGTTCTCCGCGAACGTGACCCCGTCCTCCACCGGGGGCTCAGCCCCGACGTCGGCTGCACCGACCACGCCCTCGGCGTCGATGCCCGCCGCGGTGAGGATCGCGCGCAGCTCGCCGACCTTGTGCGCGTTGTGCGTCGCCAGGACCAGGCGTGGCCCGGCGCTCACAGGCCGCCCGCCGCAGGACCGCTGGGCTCCGCGGCCAGCGCCTCGGCCTGCAGCCGCGCGAGGGTGGCGGTGCCACCCAGCGCGAGGTCCAGCAAGGTGTCGAGCTCGGCCCGGTCGAACGGGGTGCGCTCCGCGGTGCCCTGCACCTCCACGAACCCACCCGAGCCCGTGACGACGACGTTCATGTCCGTCTCCGCCCGGACGTCCTCGACGTACGGCAGGTCCAGGACCGGGACGCCATCGACGATGCCCACGCTCACCGCGGCCACCGAGTCCGTCAGCACCGGGGCGTCCTTCGGCACGGCGCCGTTGGCGCGGCCCCAGGTGATGGCGTCCGCCAACGCGACGTACGCGCCGGTGATCGCAGCGGTTCGGGTACCGCCGTCGGCCTGCAGCACGTCGCAGTCCAGCACGATGGTGTTCTCCCCCAGCGCGCCGACGTCGATGATCGCGCGCAGCGACCGGCCGATGAGGCGGGAGATCTCGTGCGTGCGGCCACCGATCCGGCCCCTGACCGACTCCCGGTCCGAGCGGGTCGACGTGGCGCGCGGCAGCATCGCGTACTCCGCGGTCACCCAGCCCTGACCCGAGCCCTTGCGCCAGCGCGGCACGCCCTGCGTGAACGACGCCGCGCACAGCACACGGGTGCGTCCGAACTCGACCAGGACGCTGCCCTCGGCCTCGTCGAGCCAGCCGCGGCTCAGGCGCACGGGGCGCAGCTCGTCGGCGCGGCGGCCGTCGGGGCGGGAGGCAGTGGCTGGGGTGTCCGTCATGGGCCGCACCCTACGGCAGCGCGCCGACGCCCTCGCACGGGCGGGCCCAGGGTCCGGCGGTCGGCTAGAGCTCGACGACCATCCCGGGGGCCGCCGTGGTGATCGGACCGGTGAACACCCCAGCAGCCTCCACCGCGGCGACCTGCGGCGGGTTCCACGCGGGGATGTGCGTGAGCATCAACGCGGCCGACCCGCCGCGGGCCGCGGCCTCTCCGGCCCGCCGGCCCGTGAGGTGGATGTTCCGCACGGCATCCTCGCGGCCCTCCACGAACGCCGCCTCCGCGAGCAGGAGGTCCGCGCCGGTGGCGAGCTCGTCCAGGCCGACGCAGGCGTCCGTGTCACCGGTGTAGGCGAGCGTGACCGTCGCGGACGGGTCGGCCTCGGACGGGCCTTCCACCCGGATCCCGTACGCCGGGACCGGGTGGTTCACCGGCACCGGCGTGAGCCGCATCGGGCCCACCCGCACGCTGCGGTCCGCCTGCCAGGTGTGCACCGCCAGCTCCCCCGACATGTCCTCACCGGGCTCGAGGCCGTAGGCGTCGGCCACCCGCGACGCGGTGCCGAACGGCCCGTACAGCGGCATCGGCGCCTCGCCGACGGCACGGTCCGGCCGGTAGCGCAGGTACACGTACAGCCCGCACACGTCGGACATGTGGTCCGGGTGCAGGTGGCTCAGCGCCACGACGTCGACGTCGGCCGGGTCCAGCAACCTCTGCAGCGGGCCGATCGCCCCGCTGCCCAGGTCGAGCACGACGTTCCAGGTACGCCCTGTCGCATCGTCCGCCTGGACCAGGTAGCACGACGCCGCGGACTCCGCGCTCGGGAACGACCCCGCGCACCCCACGACCACGAGCCTCATCGGCGCAGCTCCGAGGCGGGCTCCACGGCGGTCACCTCGGGACCCAGGAACCGCTGCGCCAACGTCGTGAACGACGCCGCGTCCCCGGTGGCCAGGAACCGGTGGCTCGGCGGCCCCAGCGACGGGTCTCGTTCGAGCCCGTGCGCCACGAGCGTCCGGTACACGTCCTTGGCCGTCTCCTCGGCCGAGGACACCAGCGTCACGCCGTCGCCCATCACGTAGGAGATCACGCCCGTCAGCAGCGGGTAGTGCGTGCAGCCCAGCACGAGCGTGTCGACGCCGGCGGCGACCACCGGTGCGAGGGACCGTCGCGCGATCTCCAGCACCTCGGGACCGGACGTCTCCCCCGCCTCGACGAGCTCGACGAACTGCGGGCACGCCTGCGAGGTGAGCTCGAGCCCGGCGGCGACGGCGAACGCGTCGTCGTACGCGCGAGACTCGACCGTCGCCCTCGTCCCGATCACGCCGACCCTGCCGTTCCGGGTCGCCGCCGCTGCCCGGCGCGCGGCGGGGAGGATCACCTCGACCACCGGCAGGCCACGCCGCTGGGTGTACCGCTCGCGCGCGTCGCGCAGCACCGCGGCGGACGCGCTGTTGCACGCGATGACCAGCATCTTCACGCCGGCATCGACCAGGTCGTCCATCACCTCGAGCGCGTGGGCGCGCACCGCGGCCAGCGGCTTGGGCCCGTACGGGCCGTTGGCGGTGTCGCCGATGTAGAGCACCGACTCGTGCGGTAGCTGGTCGAGCACGGCACGCGCGACGGTGAGACCGCCGACCCCGGAGTCGAAGATACCGATGGGCGCGTCGTTCACGGGGCGCAGCCTAACCGGCAGGGCTCAGCGACGGTGCCGCCCGCTGCGCGGCGGGTCGTCCGGCGGGTCGGCCGGCGGGTCCGCCGGCGGGTCGGCCGGGCTGCCCTGCGGACCGGACTCGTCACCCGGCGGAGCCGGCTCACCGGGATCCGGCGGCAGGTCCGCGATCAGCAACGTCAGCAGGCTCTCCTGGAGCTCGGTCAGCACGGAGTAGACGGCCGCCAGGAACCTGCGGGTGGCAGCCTCGTCGTCGGCCGGCGACGTCGTGGCCGCAGCCAGCGCGTAGACCTCCTCGGCCTGCTCATCGGTCTCCAGGCCGAGTCGTGACGCGAGCACCAGCCGCACATCGGTGAGCGCAGCGGCGACGTCCGCCGCCTCGCTGGGAACCACGACGATGTCCGGCTCGGCCTGCTGGAGCGCCGCCCGCAGGCGCCGCAGCTTCGCCACCTTCGCCACCCTCAGGTCGCCCTCGGTGAGGCGGCGCAGCTCCCCCGCCAGGCCGGGGTCGGGTGAGGCGTCCGGCAGGAGCCTGTGCAACGCGGGATCGGCGGGCACCGGGACCTCGTCCGCGGTGAACGTCAGCCGCGCGAAGGGGTCCAGGTCGTCCCCCGGCGCCGCGACCTCGCCGAACAGGTCCACGACGCCGTCCACGACGTCGAGCAGCACCGGCCGCTCGGACGGCCGCAGCCGGGCGACGAAGGCGTCCCCGTCGCGTCGGAAGCCGAGCACCGTCACTCCACCGGCTGCACGGTGGCCCACAGCCCGAAGCCGTGCATGGCCTGGACGTCGACCTCCATCTGCTCCCGCAGCCCGCGCGACACGGTCGCCCGGCCCAGCTCGTGCACCTCGCGCATCAGGCGCTCCGCCCGGTCAGCCGGATAGCCGAAGTAGCTGCGGAACACGTACGTGACGTAGGTCATCAGGTTCACGGGGT
This sequence comes from Actinotalea lenta, assembly GCF_030586465.1. Lineage (GTDB taxonomy): Bacteria > Actinomycetota > Actinomycetes > Actinomycetales > Cellulomonadaceae > Actinotalea > Actinotalea lenta. The sequence goes on along the minus strand of NZ_JAUQYP010000001.1, from coordinate 1,667,125 downwards.
CGTTCCACACGACCGTGCACCAGGAGTCGCCACGCTGGGACACGGTCTCCTCGATCGGTTCGACCTGGAAGGACCGGCTCACCCACCCATCGTAGGAGCGATGGTCGCGGCACGGCAGCCCGAGGCGGAAGCCGAGACCCGGTCGTGATCGCCGACGGGCCCTACGGTGGGGCCATGACCACGGCGCTGCTCACCGACCGCTACGAGCTGACCATGCTGCAGGCCGCCCTCGCCGACGGCACCGCGCACCGCCGCAGCGTGTTCGAGGTCTTCACCCGCCACCTGCCCCCGGGCCGGCGCTACGGCGTGGTCGCCGGCACCGGCCGGGTGCTCGAGGCCGTGGAGGGGTTCCGCTTCGCCCCCGCCGAGCTGGACTGGCTGGCCGCGCAGCGCGTGGTCGACGACGCCACCCTGGACTACCTGGCCCAGTACCGGTTCACGGGATCGATCAGCGGGTACGCCGAGGGGGAGGTGTTCTTCCCGGGCTCGCCGCTGCTCCAGGTCGAGTCCACGTTCGCCGAGGCCGTGCTCCTGGAGACCGTGGTGCTCTCGGTGCTCAACCACGACTCCGCGGTGGCCTCCGCGGCGTCCCGCATGACGTCGGCGGCCGGCGACCGGCCGTGCCTGGAGATGGGGAGCCGGCGCGCGCACGAGGAGGCAGCCGTGGCGGCGGCGCGCGCCGCCGTGGTCGCCGGGTTCGCCGGCACCTCGAACCTGGAGGCCGGCCGCCGGTACGGCCTGCGGACCATCGGCACCGCGGCGCACGCCTTCACCCTGCTGCACGACGACGAGGAGGCGGCCTTCGCCTCCCAGGTCGCCGCCATGGGGCCTGGCACGACGCTCCTGGTCGACACCTACGACGTCCGCAGGGGCGTGGAACGTGCGGTCCGGGCGGCCGGCACCGGCCTGGGTGCCGTGCGCCTGGACTCCGGGGACCTACCCTCCCAGGCGCGTGCCGTCCGCGAACAGCTCGACTCGCTGGGCGCCACCGGCACGAAGATCGTCGTGAGCTCCGACCTCGACGAGCACGCCATCGCCGCCCTGGCCGCGGCGCCCGTAGACTCCTACGGCGTCGGGACGTCGGTGGTGACCGGGTCCGGCGCGCCCACGTGCGGGATGGTCTACAAGCTCGTCGCTCGCGAGGACCGGTCCGGGGCGATGCAGGCGGTGGCCAAGACCTCCGCCGCCAAGTCCGGGCACCTGGGCCGCAAGACGTCGGCGCGCCGGGTCGTGGCGGGCGAGGCCGCCGAGGAGGTCGTGGTGGGCGGCACCGACCCGGCCGTGCTCGCGTGGCGGCCCGAGCCCGACATGCGGCCCCTGCACGAGGTGTTCGTGCAGGACGGTCGGCTGGTGCCCGGGTGGACCGGGGCGGACGGCGTCGAGCGCGCCACCCGCCGGCACGCCGACTCGTGCGCGGAGCTGCCCGTGACCGCGCTGCGGTTGTCCGCCGACGACCCGGCGATCCCGACGGTGCGTGTCACGCTCTGAGCCCGCGACGGAGCCCCGCAGCGCGGTCGGGGCGGGGCTAGACGCCCGCCCGACCTCGTCCGACGATTCCCATGATCACGCTGATGACGAGCACGGCGATGCCGATCCAGATCAGCAGCTTGGCGGCCGAGATGGCGATGCCGAGCACGAGCAGGACGATTCCGACGATGAGGATGAGCAGCCAGCTGGGCATGGTGGTTCCTTCCGGTGGTCGGCCGGGTGCGGGACCTCGCCCGGACAAGGCGAGCCGCACCGACGGTCGTGGGTGGGTCTACCTACCCGTTGGACAGTGACTCCTCGACAGTGACACCGCTGCCGAAGGCTCGCACGTCGGGCACCGGTCCGTGATCGGTGCTATGCGTCCGGCCCTGACCAGCGATGACGGGCACGGTCAGCGTCGCCCGACGAACCAGTCACGGACCATCGTGGTGCGCGCCTCCAGCTGCTCGGCGGACGCCAGCGCGACCTCGGGACCGCCGCAGCGCCGGCGCAGCTCGGTGTGCACCGACCCGTGCGCCTGGCCGCTGCGTCGCGCCCACGCCCCCACCAGCGCGTTGAGCTCCTTGCGCAGCTCCGCGAGTCGCCGGTGGTCGACCTGCGGGGCGCGCTGCTGGGGTGCGCCCGCGACGCGCTCGGCGCGACGCTGACGCAGCAGCATCGCGACCTGGTCCGGTTCGAGCAGCCCCGGCAGGCCGAGGAAGTCCGCCTCCTCGTCCGACCCGGCGTCCGCACCACCGCCGAACTCGCCGCCGTCGAACAGCAGCCGGTCGAAGCTCGCCTGGGCTTCCAGCGCCTCGAAGGTGCCCTGCTCACCGTCGTCGACGAGCGTGTCGGAGGCCTGCTCCTCTCGCTCGGCCGCGGCGAGCAGGAGCTCGGGGTCCTCGTCGGTGGCCCGGTCCAGGGCGTGGTCGCGCTCCGCCTCCAGCGTCGCAGCCAGCTCGAGCAGCTGCGGGACGCTCGGCAAGAACACGGACGCCGTCTCACCGCGTCGGCGCGCCCGGACGAACCGGCCCACGGCCTGGGCGAAGAACAGCGGCGTCGCGGTGGACGTCGCATACACGCCCACCGAGAGGCGGGGGACGTCGACGCCCTCGGAGACCATCCGGACCGCGACCATCCACCGCGCATCGGTCTGCGCGAACTCCTCGATCCGGGCCGAGGCGCCGTCGTCGTCCGACAGCACCACCGTGGCGGGTTCGCCGGAGATGCGCCGCAGGTGGGCGGCGTAGGCGCGCGCATCGGCCTGGTCCGAGGCGATCACCAGGCCGCCGGCGTCGGGTACCGTGCGCCGGACCTCGGACAGCCGGACGTCGGCCGCGGCTAGCACGGCGGGGATCCACTCGCCCGCCGGGTCCAGGGCGGTGCGCCAGGCCTGTGCCGTGAGGTCCTTGGTCAGCCCCTCCTCGCCGAGCGCGGCCGAGACCTCGTCGCCCGCCCGCGTCCGCCAGCGCATCCGCCCCGAGTAGGACAGGAACAGCACCGGGCGCACGACACCGTCGCGCAGCGCGTCACCGTAGCCGTACGAGTGGTCGGCCACCGAGCGGCGGATGCCGTCCGCGTCCGGGGCATACGTGACGAAGGGGATGGCCGAGGTGTCGCTGCGGAACGGCGTCCCCGTGAGCGCAAGCCGGCGCGTCGCGCCCTCGAACGCGTCCCGGACACCGTCACCCCAGGTCAGCGCGTCACCAGCGTGATGGATCTCGTCGAGGATCACCAGCGTGGGCCCAGCGGCGGTCCGCGCCGCGTGCAGCGCGGGCTTCATCGCCACCTGGGCATAGGTCACCACGACCCCGTCGAACTGTGCACCGTGCCGACCCTGCGCGTTGCGGAAGCTGGGGTCCAGGTGGATCCCCACGCGGGCGGCAGCGTCGGCCCACTGTCGCTTGAGGTGCTCGGTGGGGGCGACCACCGTGACGCGGCGCACCACGCTGCGCTCGAGGAGGTCGGTCGCGATGCGCAGCGCGAACGTCGTCTTGCCCGCCCCGGGGGTCGCCACGGCCAGGAAGTCGCGCGGGGACCGGGCGGCGTAGGCCTCGAGAGCTGCAGCCTGCCACGCACGCAGGCGCCCCGCGGTGCCCCAAGCGGCCCGGGCCGGGAAGGCCGGGGGCAGCTGGGATGCAGCCGCAGTCGAGGCGGCGAGCGGTTCCTGGTGGTGGTGGCGGCTCGGCCGGGTCACGCGTCGGGGGCGCCGCCGCCGCCCTCGCCGTCCTGAGGGTCGCGCAGACCCTCGTAGATCTCCTTGCACACCGGGCAGACCGGGAACTTGCTCGGGTCCCGGCCCGGCACCCAGACCTTCCCGCACAGTGCGATCACCGGGGAGCCGGACACCGCCGACTCGAGGATCTTCTCCTTGCGCACGTAGTGGGCGAAGCGCTCCCGATCGCCGGGTTCGAGCTCCTGCTCCGTCTCGGTCTGCTCGAGCACGCCGGTGCCCGTCCCGGGGCCGCCCGGGGAGTCGGGCCGCCCCGGCTCGTCGAGTCCAGGGCCGTCAACCGGTCGCAGAGTCACCGCACGCATGACCCCCGATCCTACGTCCCCCAGCCCCACCCCTCCCCCAGCACCCCGGCTCGACCCACCCCCTCGCGAAAGGCGCACACGCAGCCGGCGGGCGCACCTCCAGGCACCGCGCTCGACTGGGAGCACCACCGTCAACGTGCGCCGCGTGGCGCACGACGAGCCGCCCGCCGCACCCGTGCGGCGAGCTCGCCCAGGTCCTTCAGATCGGCCCACGTGATGCGGATCACAACCCAGCCGGCTTCCTCGATGGCGTCCTGCCGGCGCTTCTCCGCGACGAGCACCTGGCCTCCGGGGCCGTACGCGCCGGAGTACTTGACCGCCCCGTCGAACTCAGCCACCACGTGCAGGTCCGGCCAGGCCAGGTCCGCGTAGAAGGTCCCGATCCTGGTCCGGATCGCGTGCTGCAGCTCCGGCGCCGGAAGACCGCCTGCGAGGCAGGCCCACCGGGCCGCGGACTCACCCGGGGACTCGGCGCGGGCGTCGGCCCAGGTCAACGTGCGCCGCGCAGTCACAACACCCCGACCACCCACGCGGTCGGCAAGGATCGCGCGCATCGCATCGGTGTCCGCGCCGCGACGCAGAGCACCATCGACAGCGGCGAGGGCAGCGGGCCCCGGGAGCGAGCAGGCACAGTCCAGGGCGGTGCGCTCGAGGCTTGTGACCGGTAATCCTTCGACCTCGGCCCGGTGCGACGGCGGAAGGTCAACGCGATGCCGAAGGACGGCGCGATCGCGCCGGGAACCGGGATGGTGCCGTTGAACCACATGCGTCACGGCCGGGACACGCAGCAGGGGCAGGGCCCAGAGGAGTGCGGCGGACTCGTGGCTCAACCAGACCGGGGCGGTCGCAGCGCGCACCACGGCGACAGCCCGGGCACGCGCGAGCTGCTCCGCTGCCTGCCACCCCTCTCCGACCTCGGCGGCGTCCACGTATGCCCCACGCCTGATCCTCAGGAGCGCCCCGCTCGCGGTCGCGCGGCGCAGCGCTGCCGCGAGCTCGGCCGTGGCCACGATCACACGCGGCCCGAAGACGGGAGGTGGAGTCGACGTCATGCGCTCGACGCTCCACCACCGCCGCGTTCCCCGGAGCCGCCGGACCCCCGACCTGTGGGCGGGGCACGGCCCACACGTCCATCCCACCGCCCGAGCGGCGCACGGCCAGGCGAGACGCGCACCTCCAGGCACACCCCCGGCCTGCACGTGCACCCCTCACCGGGCCGGGCGGGGGCGGGGGGTGGGACAGCGGGGCGGGGGCGGGTCGGGAGTCGGGCTAGAGGGGCTGCCAGTCGGGCTTGGACTGCCAGGTCTCGCGGTAGTAGGCGGCGAGCTGGAGGCGGCTCGCTGCGCCGCCGTCGACCAGGACGGTGACATGCGGGTGCATCTGCAGGATCGTCGCGGGCCACATGGCCGAGATCGGGCCCTCGACCAGCTGGTGCACGGCCTCCGCCTTCGACCGACCCATCGCCAGCAGAACCAGGTGCCGCGCCGCCATGATGGTGCCGAGCCCCTGGGTGAGCACGTGCTGGGGGACGGCGTCGACCTCGTCGTCGAAGAACCGGGCGTTGTCCCGCCGGGTCTGCTCCGTGAGGGTCTTGATCCGGGTGCGTGACGCCAGTGACGAGCCCGGCTCGTTGAAGGCGACGTGACCGTCGGTGCCGATCCCGAGGATCTGCAGGTCGATGCCGCCCGCGTCGGCGATGGCCTGCTCGTACCCAGTGCAGGCGGCGGCCAGGTCCTCGGCGCGGCCGTCCGGCCCGAGGACGGACTCGGTGGGCAGGTCCAGCCGGGACACGAGCTCACGTTCGATCACCGTGCGGTACGCCTCCGGGTGGCCCTCGGGGAGGCCTACGTACTCGTCGAGCAGGAAACCGCGCACGCCGGCGAAGGACAGCCCCTCCTCGGCGTGCCGACGCACCAGCTCGTCGTACACGGCTGACGGCGTCGAGCCTGTCGCCAGGCCCAGCACGGCGTCGGACCTGCGGGTCACCAGGGCCTCGATGGCGTCGGCAGCGAGCGCTGCCAGCGTCTCGGACCGGTCGATCACGACCTCCACAGCACCTCCTGATGCTCGGGGTGGGGCACGGCGAGAGCTGCGCCCACGGCGGCGGGTTCGGAGCCCGGTGGGACCAGCGCGAGCCGTTCCGGGATCCTCAGGCTCCTCAGGAACGGGGAGTCCTCGGTCTGCCGCACCAGCGCCTCACGGACCGGACCGAGCAGCGCTTCACCCAGGCCGGCCACCCCTCCGCCCAGCACGACGTGCTCCGGGTCGCAGGTCAGCACCAGCACGCGCACCGCAGTGGCGACGGCGTCGACGAACGTCTCGTGCACGGCGACCGCCCACGGCTCGCCGTCCTGCGCTGCTGCGACCACCTTCGCAGGGGCCGGGCCCTCGCGCCGCTCGGCGGCGTCCGCCGGCCGGCCGAGCCAGGCGGCTTCGAGCGCCCGCCCCGAGGCGAACGACTCGAGGCAGCCGCGCTGCCCGCACGCGCACAACGGACCGTCCGCACGGTAGGTCACGTGCCCGATCTCGCCCGCCGCCCCTCCGGCACCCCGGCGCAGCCGGCCGTCCAGCAGCAGGCCGGCGGCCATCCCGGTGCCCAGTGCCAGCAGCACGAGGTCGCGCCGCGCGAGGCCGAGCAGGGCCGCCGCACCGACGGCCGCGGCGTTCAGGTCGTTCTCCAGCCGGACGGGGACGCCCAGCTCGGCAGCGAGGATCCCGCCGAGGTCGATCGTCTCCACCAGGCCGAGGTTGACCGCGTGCGAGACGGTCCCGCGGTCCGGGTCCACCACGCCGGGGATCCCGACGCCGACCCCCGACAGCTGGTGCACCGGTACACCCGCCGACGAGCAGAGCCCTTGCACGGCCGCGACCACCTGCCCTGTCACGCCCGCAGCGCCGGGCAGCGAGTCCAGCCGGATCCGCCCGAGCACGACCGGGGCGCCCCCGGCCGCCTCGTCGATCAGGACGCCGAGCACCTTCGTGCCGCCGACGTCGACGCCGACCCTCATCCCTTCACCGCCCCGGAGACCAGCCCGGACGTCATCCGGGACTGCACCACGAGGAAGAAGATGATCACGGGCACGGCGAGCAGCGTGGAGGCGGCCATCACCTGCCCCCAGTCCACACCCTTGTTGGCGCTCGCGGCGAGGAAGCCGCGGAGCCACAGCGGCAGGGTCTGGGCCGACTCCGCCGGCAGGGCGACCAGGGCGACCGTGAACTCGTTCCACGCCTGGAGGAAGGCGTACACCCCGGACGCCACGAGGCCAGGTGCCAGCAACGGGAGCGTGATCCGCCAGAACGCCTGGGTGCGGGACAGGCCGTCGATCATCGCGGCCTCCTCGAGGTCGGCAGGCACGCCCTCGACGAAGCCCCGCAGCATCCAGATCGTGAACGGCACGATCGCGGCGGTGTAGAGCACGGAGATGCCGATGACGCTGTTCAGCAGACCGGTGGCGGACAGCATCTTGTACTGCGCGATGAACAGGCCCTCGGCGGGCAGCATCTGCACGATGAGCACGGTCAGCACGAACGCTGTGCGACCCCGGAACCGGAACCGGCTGATCGCGAGCGCGGCGAGGAACGCGAACCCCAGCACCACGAGCACGGTCAGGCCGGTGACCGCCAGGCTCATCCGCAGCGCGGTGGCGAAGCTGGTTCCGGTGATGACGTCGCGCAGGTTGGACCAGGTCGCGGCGCTGGGCCAGAACGTCGGTGGCATGGCCCGCAGCCGGGCGTTCGGCGTCAGCGCGGACAGCAACATCCAGTAGACCGGGAACACCCAGACCAGGGAGACGGCGACGGCGACGAGCCCTGCGAGCACCCGGCCGGCGAGTCGGCGCACGCCGGTGCGGCGCGAGCGCACGGTCGCGTCCGGCCGGTCGGCTGCTGCCGGCCGAGCGGCGGCGCCGGCGCGGACGCGCACGGTGGCACTCATGAGCGGTCCTCCTTGAGCAGGCTGCGCACGTACGGCCAGGACACGAGCACCGTGAGCGCGAGCACGAGGATCGAGACGGCGGCGGCGGAGGCGAAGTCCTGTCGTCCGATGCCGAGCTCGAAGATGAAGTTGCCCAGCAGGTTGGTCTCCGAGACCGGCGCCCCAGAGTCCTGCAGCAGGCGGATCTGGGCGAACACCCGCAGGTCCCAGATGATCTGCAGCAGCAGCACGATCGCCAGGACCGGGCGGATCATCGGGACGGTGATCCACCGGAAGGTCGCGACCGGCCCGGCGCCGTCGATCCGGGCGGCCTCGACCACCTCGTCGGGCACCTGGGTCAGCGCTGCGAACACCGACAGCGCGACGAACGGCACCGACATCCACACGATGATCACGGACGCCACGAAGAAGAAGGACAGCGGCTGGGCGAACCAGTTGTGCTGGTCGTAGGAGGTCGCCCCGAGCTGGACGAGCAGCCAGTTGACGACGCCCGTGCGCCAGTCGAACAGCCACTTCCACACGGTCACCGCGGCGACCATCGGCATGGCCCACGCGAGCAGCATCGAGACTTGGAGCACGACCCGCACGATGCGGTTCACGGCTCGCATCAGCAGTGCCACACCGACCCCGATGCCGACCGTGAGGAAGGCGTTGACCAGGCAGAACAGCACCGAGCGCACGACCACGGCCCACAGCCGCTCGTCGCCGAGGATCCGCGTGTAGTTGGCCAGGCCGACGAACGGGGCGGGCTGGCCGAACTGCTGGGCCAGGCCGTAGGTGTGCAGGCTCGTGGTGATCTGCCAGTACACGGGGTAGCCCATGCCCACCGCGAGGACGGCGACGGCGGGTATCAGCAGCACGTAGGGCAGGCGCGCCCGGCGCCCGCGGCGCGTCCGCGGCGCGGACGTCGTGGTGGTCATGGCTCTCCTCCTCGGTGCCCGGTGAGGGGCGCGGCCCGGACGCGGGCGGTCGGCGGCGGAGCGGAGCACGCTCCGGGCAGGGCGGCCCGGTCCACCGGCGCTCCGGTGGACCGGGCCGTGCCAGGTCAGCCCTGGCCGTTGAGCATCGGCGTGATCTTCTCGTCGTACTGCTTGGCGAGAGCCGTCACGTCACCGCCCTCGGCGATCTTCTGGAAGAGGTCCTCGTAGACGAAGGCCGCCTCGACGGCCGCCCAGCCCGGCGCCGCCGGGGTGAGCTTGGAGGCCGCAGCGGTCTCGATCATGGTCTTAGCGAACACGTCGTCGCCGAGCGAGGAGACGTAGTCGCTGTTGGCCGGGCCGAGCCCGTGCTTGCCGAGCATCGTCTGGTACTCCGGGGAGAAGATGATCTTCAGCAGGTTGCGGGCCAGCTGCTGGTGCTGCGACGTGGCCGAGATCGCGATGTTGGAGCCACCCGCGAACACCGGGGCGACGCCGCCGTCCACGCCCGGCAGCGGGAACACGCCGAACTTGGAGGTGTCGGCCATGCCGTCACGCACCTCGTCTCCCGCGTCGTTCTTGGTCAGGTCGCCGATCGACCAGCGGGCCCAGCCCGGCGCCATGATGGTCGCGGCCTCCGGCGCGGCGCCGTCGGTGCCGTCGTTGAGGAAGTCCCAGTACGCCACGTCACGCTCGGTCGCGGGGACGTTGGAGGCGGTCTGGTAGATGGACTGCCACTGCTGCAAGCCCGTGATGGTCTTCGGGTCGGACAGCGTGGAGGTCCAGGTGCCACCGTCCTGGGTGGCGAGCTCACCGCCGTTGGCGAACACCCAGGAGATGCCGTCGCGCCAGTCCTGGCCGCCCATCGCGAAGCCGGACATCGTGTCGGTGCGCAGCTGCTTCACGTCCGCGGCGAAGTCAGACAGGGTCGTGGGCACGCTCAGGCCCGCGGCGTCCCAGATGTCCTTGCGGTAGAACATGTAGCGCGAGCCGAAGTAGTACGGCAGCGCGTAGTTCTTGCCGTCGACCTTGCCGACGTCCACGAAGGACTGCAGCAGCTTGCTGCCGCCCAGCTCGTCGTACATGTCGGTGATGTCGGCGAAGGCGCCGATGGTGGTGAACGTGGGCGACTGCGTGTTGCCGACCTCGACGACGTCGGGGGTGTTGGCCGGGTCGGGCAGCGCGGTGGTGAGCTTGGTGACCAGGTCGCCCCAGTCCTGCTGCTCGATCGTCAGCGTCGAGCCGGGGTTCTGCTCGGCGAAGGTCGTGATGAGGTAGTCACGCAGCTCCTGGGGGGTGTCACCACCGGCGACCCAGAGCGTGATGTCGGCCGCCTCCGGGGCCGCCGAGGTGCCCGGGGCGTCCGAGCCGCTCGACGCCGCGGGCGTGGTCGAGCCGGAGGAGCAGGCCGCGAGGGCCATGACTCCGGCGATGGCGAGAGCTGCACTCCGTACGATTCTCACGTCGGGGTTCCTTCCTGGTGGGACGACGGTGCTGGCGGCACCGCCACGGGGATCGTTCCGACACGCTGGTTCGGTCGGCTCGGGGTCATGTGACCCCGAGCTGACCGGACAGGACCAGCACGGCCGCGCCGCGCAGGGCCCCGTCCTCCCCGAGGGCCGTCATGCGAAGCTGCAGTGCGTCGCTGATGACGGGCATGGTCCGGCTCCGCAACGTCGCCCGGGCTGCGAGCCGCAGGGGTCCGTCCAGGAGCTCCGGTGGCCCGGACAGGACCACCTCGGCGAGGTTCAGGGCGCTGACGACCGGCGCGAGCACGATGCCCAGGCGCCTGCCGACGGCCGCGAGGGCATCGGCGTCGCCCTCGGCCACCCGGCGCCGCAGCGCCGGCACAGCGAGCACGGTCTCCAGGCACCCGGTGCGGCCGCACGCGCAGCGCTGCGGTCTGCCCAGCGGGGCGTCGTCGGTCTCGTCACGTTCGTCCAGCGCGGTGACGTGGCCGATCTCGCCGGCGGCGTGCCCCGTGCCGCGGACCAGGGCGCCATCCACCACGATGCCGGCGCCGACGCCCTGACCGACCGTGAGCACGAGCACGCCGGCGCCATCCGCCCCGCCGTAGGTGAGCTCGCCCAGGCAGGCGGCATCGGCGTCGTTGGCCACGTGCACGGGCAGGTCGAGCTGGGCGTTGAGGAGCGCGGCGAGCGGGAGGTCGACCCAGCCGCGGTTCGGGGCCTGCAGGACCACGCCCTGCTCGTCCACCACACCCGGGGACGCCACGCCGACCCCGAGCACGGGCCGGGTCGCCGCGTCGACCAGCTCGCGGCACAGGTCTGCGACCGCGTCGACGGCCGCGTCACCCGTTCGGCCCGCACTGGGGGCCGAACGGCGGGCGACGATCTCGCCCTCGAGGTCCAGCACCGCTCCGTGCAGGGCGAGGTCGTCAGTGAGGTCCACGGCGAGGACCTGGTGCTCGCGCGTACGTAGCCCGACGAGGGTCGCGGGCTTGCCCACCCTGCCGGTCTGCGACGGGCCGAGCTCGGCGACCAGACCCTCGGCCAGCAACGCTGTGACCAGGTCCGACACGGTGACGCGGGTCAGTCCGGTGGCTCGGGCGAGGTCCGCTCGGGAGGTCGGGCCGTCGTGGAACAGCCGCTGCAGCACCATCGACCGGTGATGGGCGCGCGCGTCCTCCGGCAACACCTTCGTCCGCGCCCGGAGCCCTGTCTTCACATTTGTTAGTGAACTATCCTTACAATCTCTGCGTCAAGAGGCTGACGTCGTGTTGATCAATTCGTGACCTGATGGCCGTGTCGTCGCCTCACCGGCGACCGCCGTGAGGCAGGGTGGAGCCCGCACGGACCACCGGAGGTCCGCAAGCGCAGGGGGTGCCGCGGCGACGAGGAGGTTCGATGACAGCACGTCCCCCCGTTCACCTGGTGCTGCGCGGACGCGTGGTCACCCCCGATCGGGTGATCGCAGACGGCGTCGTCGTGGCCCAGGAGGGCGTGCTGACCTACGTCGGTCCGCCGGCGCAGTCTCCGGTCGTACCGCCCGGACCGAGCACTGCGACGATCCTGCCCGGCCTGGTCGACGTGCACTGCCACGGGGGCGGCGGCGCCGGGTTCCCGGACGTGTCCACCGCCGACGAGGCGCGCGTGGCCGTGCGCGAGCACCTCTCGCACGGCACGACCACGCTCGTGGCCTCGCTCGTCACAGCGGCACCCGCGACCCTGCTGGCGCGGACCGCACTGCTCGCCGACGTGTGCGACGACGGGGATCTCGCCGGTATCCACCTGGAAGGCCCCTTCCTGTCCCCCGCGCGCAAGGGCGCCCAGGATCCTGACCTCATGACCGACGGCTCGGTGGCCCTGGTGCGCGAGGTCGCCCGCACCGCGCGCGGTCACCTGGTGACCATGACCGTGGCGCCTGAGGTCCGAGGCGTGCTGGGTCCCGACGGGGTGGTCGAGGCACTCGCGGCGGCGGGCGCCGTGCCGTCCTTCGGCCACACCGACGCCGGAGCAGGCGTGGTCCGCGAGGCGGTCGGCCAGGCGCGTGCTGCCCTGCTGCGGCACGGTGCCCGCTCCCTCCGGCCCACCGCGACGCACCTGTTCAACGGCATGCGACCCCTGCACCACCGCGACCCCGGTCCCGTGGCGGCGCTGCTCGCGTCCGCCGCGCGCGGCGATGCCGTGGTGGAGCTGGTGGGCGACGGCGTCCACCTGGACCCCGAGACCGTGCGCGCCGTGGCCGACGTCGCCGCCGCGGCGGACGGGGTGATCCTGGTCACCGACGCCATGGCCGCGGCCGGCATGCCCGACGGCGCCTACCGCCTGGGCACCGCCGACGTCGTGGTGGACGGCGGCGTGGCCCGCCTCGCGAGTGACGGCGCGATCGCGGGCGGCACGGCCCACCTGCTCGACGTGCTGCGGCACACCGTGGCCGCCGGGGTCGACCTGGTCACCGCCGTGCGGATGGCGTCCGTGGTGCCCGCCGGCGTGCTGGGACGCGCCGACGTGGGTCGCCTCGAGCCCGGAGCCCGCGCGGACCTGCTGCTGGTCGACGACGCCCTCGCGCCGCTCGCCGTGCTGCGCGCCGGACGCATCGCCTCCGGGGACCTGCCCGGGCCGCTCGGCGACCCCGCCCCGCAGGTCGACCCCGCCCCGCAGGTCGATCCCGCCGACCGCCGCGCCGGGGGGCATCCCCGGTCAGCGCTCGGGTACACCTCGTGAGCCCCGCGGGCACCGCTGGAGCACCGGCACAGCCCCTCGTCCCTGCCCCCCGGTTCCACGCCGAGCTACCCGGCAGTGCGCGGTTGGCGGCCGGCAGCGCCGTCGTGGCTCCGGACCTGCCAGCCGTCGAACCGGTGGCCCGACGGCTGGCCGAACGACTCGGCCGCGCGCTCGGCGGCCCGGTGGGCGTGCACCGCCCCCGGGACGACTCCCGGTGGGCGGGGCGCCGACCCCAACGGCCCGCCGACATCCAGCTGGTGCTGGACTCCGGGCACCGTGCCGCGCAGGCGCCGTCGGACGCCACGCAGCGGCTGGACGAGTCGTTCAGCCTCACGTGCGACGAGCGAGGCGTCGTGCTCTCCGCGGCGAGCCCGGCGGGCCTTCGACATGCGACCACCACGCTCCTCGCCCTGGTCGAGCGCCCCGGCGGGCGGGGACGTCCCCGCCCGGTGGACGTGCCGGGGATGCGGATCGAGGACGCGCCCCGGTTCGCGTGGCGCGGCCTGATGCTGGACGTGGCCAGGCACTTCCTGGACGTGCCCACGGTGCTCGACGTGCTGGAGGTGATGGCCGACCTCAAGCTCAACCGGCTGCACCTGCACCTCTCCGACGACCAGGGCTGGCGGCTCCGGCTCACCTCACGCCCGCGGCTGACCGAGGTCTCGGGGGCGACCGCGGTAGGTGGTGACCCCGGCGGCTTCTACACCGCCGACGACCTGCACACGATCGAAGCGGCGGCGGCCGACCTGGGCATCGTGCTGGTTCCGGAGATCGACACGCCGGGACACGTCAACGCCGCGACGCACGCCTACGGAGAGCTCGTCCCCGGTGGCTCACCCACCGAGGAGTACACGGGCATCGACGTGGGCTTCAGCCGGCTGCACGCGGACCTGCCCGCGACCGCCCCGTTCCTCGACGACGTGCTGGGCGAGGTCGGCGGCCTGGTCGACGGCCCCTGGCTGCACCTGGGTGGGGACGAGGCCCTCGAGATGGACCGCGCCGAGTACACCAGGCTGGTGGCGCTGGCCCTGCGCGCGGCGACCGCGGCCGGCAAGGTGCCCGTCGGGTGGCAGGAGATCGCCCACGCGGAGCTGCCGCCCGGCGCCGTCGTGCAGTACTGGGACGAGCGGACCGGTGCCCAGCAGGTGGCGGCCGCGGCCCGTGCCGGCGCGCGGGTCGTGCTCTCCCCCGCCTCGCGCACCTACCTGGACCTCAAGTACGACGCGGACTTCCCCCTCGGCCTGGACTGGGCGGGCCACGTCCCGCTGCGGCGCGCGTACGAGTGGGAACCCTCGGAGGTGCTGGACCTCCCGGCGGACGCACTGCTGGGGGTCGAGGCGTGCCTGTGGACGGAGACCGTGCGCAGCCGCGAGGACCTGGCCGCACTGCTGCTGCCGCGGCTCGCCGCGGTCGCCGAGGTCGCGTGGTCCGTGCCCGCCGTGCGCGGCTGGGACGGTTTCGCGGCGAGGCTCGCGGCGTTCGCGCCCCGGTGGACCGCGGCCGGCCTGGCCTGGACGCGCACCCCCGACGTCGCGTGGTGAGACGCCCCGGCGCCCGGGCTGACCTCCCCGTGGCAGCGGTCTCAGGCGGTCGGACCACCCCGGTGCTCCTCGCCGGGAGGGCCGCCGGGGTCCGCGGCGTCCAGGGCCCAGCGGATCGCGTGGGTCATCGCCAGACCGCCCGCACGCGCGGCGACGCCCTCGGGCCGCCTGAGCACCGGCAGGCCGAGCTCGGGCCGCGCCCACACCGGGAGCAACGCGACGGCCGCTCCCCACAGCGCCTCGAAGAAGGGCCGGGCGACAGCGGGCAGCGGGGTCTCGTGGTGCAGGAACTCCGCCGCCTCGCGCGCAGGACGGGTCCCGCGCAGCTGCGGCCGGTACGCCCCCAGGGCGGTGTGCAGCTCCACGACCGTCCGGGGCAGGTCCTGCGCGCCGAGCCGCTCGCCGACCTGGGCGGTCTGGGCGACGTAGGCGTCGCACCCGGCGTCGTCCAGCGGTCGACGCCCGTAGCGCTGGTGCGCCAGCAGGAACGAGTCCACCTCGGCCAGGTGCACCCAGGCGAGCAGGTCGGGGTCCGATGCCGCGTAGGGCTCGCCCTCCTCGCTGACGCCCACGACGCGCCGATGCACGGACCTGACCACGGCCACCGCCTGCTCGGCCTGCTCGACGGGCCCGAACGTGGTCTGGGCGAGGTACGTCGCGGTGCGTTGCAGCCTGCCCCAGGGATCTCCGCGGTATCCGGAGTGCGCGGCGACGGCCGCCATCGCACGAGGGTGCAGCGACTGCAGCAGCAGCGCGCGGATGCCGCCCACGAACATCGATGCGTCGCCGTGCACGCGCGCGATCGCCGAGTCCGGCGGGAACCATCGGGGCCCGGGGGCCTGGTGCACGGCGGCGCGGGCTGCCGTCGGGTCCGGCCCGGCGACCTTGCGCAGCACAGCACCGGCCGCCGAGACGCGCAGCCTCGTCACGGCGTCGGCGGAGGTCCCGGCTCGTGAGGTGGTCACGGCGGAATGGTCACACGGGAGCCTGGGCGCCACCCGCCCGCCCTGTCCGGCATCACCCGACCGGAGCACCGGCTGTCGCCGCGCGGCCCTGTCTTGCACCCGGCGTCGTTGCCCTTGGGACACGGTTGGCGGTCGAGTCGATCACGGTTGCGCCGACCGCCCACGCGGCGCCACGACGGTGCCTAGCGTCGATGCCATGCAGACCTCAGCAGCACCGCGCCGTCGGATGCGACGGCGTGCGACCGCGCCCGCGGTCGTCGCTGCCGTGGTGGCCGGGCTGCTGGCCGGCTGCACCGCGAGCAGTGGCGCATCGGCCGACTCGGCGAGCGTCGCCGGGGAGAGCGGCTCGCGTGCGGACGGCGGCGCGGCGCCCGCGAAACCCGCAGGTACCGCGGACACGAGCGCCGGACAGCCCGCCCAGGCTCCCGCCGGAGATCGGCAGATGATCGTGACGGGCTTCGTCACCGTCGTCGTCGACGACCCGATCGAGAAGGCGTCCCGCGTGGTCACGGCCGTGGAGAGGCGCGGGGGTACGTGTCCGCGCGCGACCAGCAGTCGGCCGGCGAGGGCCGCAAGCCCTACGCGCAGATCACCGTCCGGGTGCCCGCGACCCGCCTCAGCGAGGTGCTCGACGACCTGAGCACGCTCGGGACGGTCGAGGAGAGCCGGCTCGAGAGCGTCGAGGTGACTGCGCAGGCGCGAGACCTGGACGCGCGCATCGCGGCGACGAAGATCTCGATCGCACGCCTGCAGGGCCTGCTCGAGCGCTCCGCCACGCTGTCCGACATCGTCGAGGCCGAGCAGGTGCTCACCGACCGGCAGACCCAGCTCGAGCAGCTCCAGTCGCAGCGGTCGGCGCTGGCGGACCAGGTCGCGATGTCGACGCTGACCGTGAACCTCTACACCGACGCGGCGGTGCCCGACGAACCTCCGAGCGGGTTCCTGAGCGGTCTCGCCGCAGGGTGGAAGGCGCTGGTGGCCTTCGGCACCGGGGCGCTCAGCGTGACCGGCGTGCTGCTGCCGTGGCTGGCCGTCCTCGGCGTGCTGATCCTGGCGCTGTGGCCCGCGGTCCGACGCGCGCGGCGACGCAGGGCCGCGCGGGCGGCGCAGCGGGCCGTCGCCGCGCCGACGGGTCCGCACCCCGACCTCGGCGCCCGCCCGGCGCCCGGCGCACCCGGCCCGGACGACGGATCGTCCGGGCCGCTACCGGAGCGCTGACGACGGGACGTCACGTCAGGATCGAAGGAGCAGCCCGCGGGCGTCGGTCTCGCGACCGGAGAGCAGCATGATCCCGTCGACCAGCACCCAGATCTGCACGCCGATGAGGACGAAGACGCCGATCACGATGAACGAGGTCACGAACCCCACGAGCGTCAGCGAGAGCTGGATGATCGCCAGGTTGGTGTGCCCGGTGTAGAACCGGCCCACGCCGAAGACACCCAGGAAGATCTGCAGCAGCCCGGCGACGATCTTCGACTTGTCCGACAGCGGCTGACCGGTCATCGGGTCGCGACCGTAGGGCGCCGAAGGGTCCGGCGGGTACCCGCCCCATCCCGGCGGTGGCCCGTACGGTCCCCCCGGCGGTGGGTAGCCGGCGCCCTGCGGGTACCCCGGGCCGGGTGCGTGGCCGCCGGGCGGGCTGCCACCGCCCGGTGGTGGGTTGAAGCCGTCGTTCGGCGGCGGTGGTGAGGTCACGGTCCCAGCGTGCCAGCACCCACGGTCCCGAGGGCGGGACCCTGAGGGTGGAATCGACGACGTCGGACCGGCAGTGCACGCATCACGCTGCGCCCCGCGGGTCCACGTCCGTGCGCCCTGACCGTGCGCCCCCGAGGCGGCACGCCCACCATGGGCTCATGCGCGGGCCACGGGCGGAGCTGTCCTTCGCCGACTCGTGGACCCTGCCGGCCCCACCGGACCGCATCCGAGACGTCGTCGTGGACCTCGAGCACTGGATGACGTGGTGGCCGCAGGTCCTCGCTGTGGCGTCGCTCGGCCCGGATGACGCACGGGTGATCGCCCGCTCGGTCCTCCCGCACACCCTGGACCTGGTGCTGCACGCCACGTGCCGCGACCTGCCGGTCCTGGCCGTCGAGCTGGACGGCGACCTGGAAGGTGTCGCGCGCTGGGAGCTCGCCGAGGACCCCGCAGGCACGCTGCTGCGCTACGAGCAGCACGTCGTGGCCACCGGTGCGCTCGCCGTGGCCTGCCGGGTGCTGCGGCCGCTGATGCGCTGGAACCACGACAGGATGATGGCCGGCGCGGTGGCCGGGCTGCGGGCGCTGCTGACCGGCGAGCAGCGCGGATGAGCGCGTCTCGCCCGGCGGGCAGGTAGCGCTGCGCACACCCCCGCGTGGACAGCACCCGATCCCGGGACCAAGGACCCGGACCGCGGCCGGGCGGCGCCGCCCGGCCGCCGTTGCCCGCTCGGCCACCCGAAGGGGTTGTCCACAACCCGACAGACCGGGACCTTCCGGACCCTATGCTCAGCGGGACGTGATCACGGGGGCCGGTCCGCCCCCGACGCATGCGCAGGGGGAACGCCATGGACACGGCCGCCGAGCTCGAGCACGAGGTGCGTGAGCTCGTCCGCGCCCGCGGAGTGGACCCCGTCCGCGACCGCGCCCGGCTGCGGGAGCTGGTCCACGAAGCCCTCACGGACTACGACGACCGCGCCTTGCGGGGGCACGTCCCCCCGCTCGCCGACCGGCTCGCCACCGGCAAGGCCCTCGAGGACGCCGTCGGCGGCTTCGGACCGTTGCAGCCCTACCTCGACGACCCCACGGTCGAGGAGATCTGGATCAACGCGCCCGACCAGGTGTTCGTCGCCCGCGGCGGAAGCTCCGAGCTGACCAGCACCATCCTCGAACCCGGACAGGTGCGCGACCTGGTCGAACGCATGCTCAAGATCTCCGGGCGGCGCCTGGACCTGTCCAGCCCTTTCGTGGACGCGGCCCTGCCCGGCGGCGAGCGCCTGCACGTGGCCATCCCGGACATCACGCGCGAGCACTGGGCGGTCAACATCCGCAAGTACCTGGTCCGCGCCTCCCACCTGGACGACCTGGTCGCCCTCGGCTCGATGACACCGACCGCAGCGCGCTTCCTCGCGGCCTCTGTGGCGGCCGGCCTCAACATCCTGGTGTCGGGGGCGACCCAGGCCGGCAAGACCACGCTGCTGAACGCGTTGGGTGGGGCGATCCCGCCCCGCGAGCGGGTGATCTCCTGCGAGGAGGTCTTCGAGCTGCGCCTCGACCATCGGGACACGGTCGCCCTGCAGACCCGGCAACCCAGCCTGGAGGGCACCGGCGAGGTCACGCTGCGACGGCTGGTCAAGGAAGCGCTGCGCATGCGGCCCAGCCGCATCATCGTCGGTGAGGTGCGCGAGGCCGAGAGCCTCGACATGCTCATCGCGCTCAACGCGGGCGTGCCAGGCATGTGCACGGTGCACGCGAACTCGGCCCGTGAGGCGTTGACCAAGGTGTGCACCCTGCCGCTGCTCGCGGGCGAGAACGTCACGGCTGGCTTCGTGGTCCCGACGGTGGCCGCCGCCGTCGACCTGGTGGTGCACCTGGAGGTCGACGGACGGGGACGACGCCGGACGGCGGAGATCGTCGCGGTGCCCGGTCGGGTCGAGAACGGCGTGGTCGAGTGCACGGACCTCTTCCACCGGCGCGACGACCGGCTGGTACGCGCCGGAGGATTCCCGCCGCACCCGGAGCGGTTCACGCGGCTGGGGCTGGACTGCGCGGCGCTGCTCACCGAGGAGGGGCTCTGACGTGGGAGTTGTCGCCGGCCTGCTGCTGGGTGCCGGGCTCGTGCTCGTGATGTGGGCCGTCACGTCCGACCCCGCGGCCGCCCGCCACACTCCGCGCTGGCAGCAGTCCCTCGCAGACCTGCTGGTGCAGGCCGGCGCTCCTGCGGTGCGGCCCGCCGCGCTGCTCGGCACGAGCGCGGGTGCGGCCGCCCTCGTCGGCCTGGTCGTCGCGGGCCTGACGCGGGCCCCGGCGATCGCCGCCTGCTTCGCCCTCATGGCCGGGTACGCACCGATGGCACTGGTGCGCACCCGGGCCCGACGGCGTCGAGCGGCGATGCGCGGACTGTGGCCCGACGTCGTGGACCACCTCGCCTCGGCGATCCGCGCCGGGCTCTCTCTGCCCGAGGCCCTGGGCCAGCTCGGGGACCGCGGCCCCGAGGAGCTGCGCGCACCGTTCGCCGCGTTCGCGGAGGACTACCGCGTCACGGGGCGGTTCGCCGAGTGCCTCGATGCCCTCAAGGGCCGCCTCGCGGACCCCGTCGCCGACCGGATCGTCGAGGCACTGCGCCTGACCCGCGACGTCGGCGGCACCGACCTGGGCCGCCAGCTGCGCACGCTCGCGGGCTTCCTGCGCGCCGACGAGCGGACGCGCGGCGAGCTCGAGGCACGCCAGAGCTGGAGCGTCAACGCGGCACGGCTGGCCGTCGCTGCACCCTGGGTCGTGCTCGCGCTGCTGGCCACGCGACCGGAGGCGACGCGGGCCTACGACACCCCGACCGGCGCTCTGGTCCTCGCGGCGGGCGGCGCGAGCTCGGTGGTCGCCTACCACCTGATGCTGCGGATCGGTCGCCTGCCCGAGGACGCGCGGGTGCTGCGATGACCGCGACCGGGGCTGTCGCCGGCCTGGGCCTCGCCGTCGGGTGCTGGCTGATCGTGGCCTGGGTCTCGGCGCGGCGCCCAAGCCTCGACGACCGCCTCGCCCCGTATCTCCGCGCGCCCCTCCCTGCACGTAGCGCCCCGGTCCCCCGCACCCCCTTCGGGACCCTGGAGCGGCTGCTCGCACCGGTGATGTCCGACGCGGTGCGGGTCGTCGAGCGGTTCGGGTCGCCACGCGCCGACGTCGCCGCCCGACTCGCCCGATCCGGCCGCGGCCAGAGCGTCGAGCAGTACCGCGCCGAGCAGGTCGTCGCTGCCGCGGTGGGGACCGGAGCGGCCCTCGCCGCTGTCATGACGCTGGCCGCGAGTCGCGGCGTCGGACCCGTGACGGGCGGCCTGCTCGTCGCCGTGGGCGCACTCACCGGCCTTGTGCTGCGTGACGTGGCCCTCACCCGGCAGGCGCGGCGGCGCGGGGAACGGATCCTGCTGGAGCTGCCCACCCTCGCCGAGCTGCTCGCTCTGGCCGTGACCGCCGGTGAAGGCCCGAGCGGTGCTGTCGAGCGGGTCACGGCCGTCGGGAACGGGGAGCTCGCCGACGAGCTTCGCCGCGTAGTCGCGGACACCCGCGCCGGCGCGCCGCTGGTCGTGGCCCTGGAGCGGATGGCCGACCGGGTGGGGGTTGCCGCCCTGTCCCGATTCACCGAAGCGCTCACGATCGCCGTCGAGCGCGGCACCCCGTTGGCGGACGTGCTGCGCTCCCAGGCCGCTGACGTCCGGGAGTCGTCCCGGCGCGAGCTCATGGAGCTGGGCGGCCGCAAGGAGGTCGCCATGATGGTCCCGGTGGTGTTTCTGATCCTGCCGGTGACCGTCGTGTTCGCCGTCTTCCCCAGCCTCAGCGCGCTGAGGCTCGACCTGTGAAGGAGCACACCGTGACTCACGTCACTGACGCGCCCGCCCTCGACCACCCCGAGGCGTCCTCCGCGCCGGCCCGGAAGGGTCCGGACCTGCCCGACCGCGGCGACGTGCCCGGCTGGGTGCTGGTGACCCTGATGACCGCCGGCCTCGTCCTTGCACTCTGGGCGGTCGCAGGACCGGCCCTGACCAACCTCTTCGAGCAGGCCATCGAGCGTGTCGGGTCCTTCGGAGGTTGAGCGCCGCGCCGCCCGAGGCCCCCGCCCGGCGCACCGGGAGGACGGGGGTTCCGCAGTGGTGGACACCGTTCTGGTGGGCGCACTCACGACGCTGCTGTTCGCCTCCGTGCTGCAGCTCGGCCTGGCCCTGCACGTCCGCACGACCCTGATCGACTGCGCCGCGGAAGGTGCGCGGTACGGAGCACTGGCGGACCGCGGACCCGCCGACGGCGCGGACCGAGCGGTCGACCTGATCCGGATGTCACTGACCTCGTCCTACGCGTCCGACGTCTCGGCGCGGCGCACCACGCTCGACGGCCTCCCGGTCATCGAGGTGCGCGTCACCGCCCCGCTCCCGGTGCTCGGCCTGCTGGGCCCAGGCACGCTGACGGTCACCGGGCACGCGCTCGAGGAGGCGCCGTGAGAGCGCTGCGCGCACGACTGCGGCACCTGCAGGAGACGTCCCGCGAGGACGGCACCGCCGTCGTCGAGTTCCTCGGCACGGCTGTCGTGCTCCTGGTCCCCACCGTCTACCTGGTGCTCGTGCTCGGCCGCCTGCAGGCCGCGGCGTTCGCGGTGGACGGCGCGGCCCGCGAAGGCGTCCGCGCGGCGCTCGTCGCTGGGGAGAACGACCGCGACCCGGAGCTCTCGGCAGCGGCAGCAGTCCGGATCGCGTTGGGTGACCAGGGTGTCGGGGGCGACGACGTGCTGACACTGACCTGCGCCCCACGCTGCGACCGTCCCGGCGCCACGGTCACGGCACGCGTCGCGCTCGTCGTGGACCTGCCACTGGTCCCAGTGTTCGTCCGGGACCGCATGACCCTGGGGGTCCCGGTCAGTGCGGTCGCCTCGGGCCGGGTCGACGACTTCGTGGACGCGGGATGACGCGCGACGGCGCCACGACCGCCGCCCGCGTCCCGCAGCCGCGGGGCGACGACGGGCAGATCATGCTCATGACCATCGGCTTCGTCGTCGTGGCGCTGCTGCTCGTCACAGCAGTGGTCTCGGCCAGCGGCATCCACCTCGAGCGCAAGCGCCTGCTCGCCCTGGCGGACCTGGCGGCCCTGGCCGCAGCGAGCTCCCTGGACGAGGACGCCTACTTCTCCCGCGCCGACGACGAGCCTGTCCGGCTCCGAGACGACGAGGCACGCGACGCGGTCATGGACTACCTGGCCGAGGCCGCCCCCGGTGCCGGCCTCGGCCACGTGGAGCTCGTCGCGGCCACGACCGACGGCCTCACCGCGACGGTCACCCTCAGATCGCTCGCCCGGCCGACGCTGGTCTCCTGGGTCACCGCCCCGTGGTCGGACGGGATCGACCTGCTCGTCACCGCGAGCGCACGGGCCGGCTGACCCGGGGCGGCCCCGCCCCGGGCAGCCGGGCACCGTGTGCGGATGCGGGTGTGCCCCGGCACGCCGTCCGGGGCACACCCACGCCTCATGCGGGATCGGACATCAGTCCTGCGCGCAGCTCAGCGAGTAGGGCAGGTACATCGACCAGTTGTTGCCGACCAGCACTCCGTACGTGTCCGCCCAGCCCGAGGCTGTGGCGTCCACGAGCTGGTGCGCCTTGACCGCGTCGAGGTCGAACCCGTCGGCGCTGCCGATGTGCAACGCGGGATCCGTGTCATCGGTGATCCGGACCGCGTCGGCGTAGGGGATCCCGGCCGGGAGCGAGACGAAGCTGACCTCGGTCGCGTTGGTCAGCGAGTCTGCGGACGGGTACCAGGTGCCGTTGTACAGGAACTCGACGGTCGCCTTCTCCTCCGGGTAGCTGGCACGGCCGTTGGTGATCTCCACACCCGCGAGATCGTCGGCGGAGCCGCTGTTGTAGATCCGGCTGCCGAACGCGACCTCGATCGAGCCGCCGAACCCCAGGCTGTAGAACACGCCGTCAGGCGCCCCGAGTGCCGAGGCCGAGTCGCTGCGCTCCGGGAGCACGGGGCCGCCGTCCTTCGTCGTACCTTGCAGCGCCGAGACGACGTCCGTCGCCCAGTAGGAGCCCGGCTCGGAGAGCTTGAGCAGATCGGCGTGGAAGGCCACGTAGTTCGTGCACGAGTCGGGCAGCGGGAGCGCGATCGAGTCCGAGCTCACACCGGGCACGTAGGGCCCCGTCAGGTAGGTGAACTGGCCGGGGATCAACCCACCCTTGGTCTGCGGGAAGTCGGCCGGGTCGTCGACCACGTCGACGTGCGTCCGGTAGATCACCCACGGCGCGTCGACGTCGACCGTCAGGTACGCGACGTCCCCGGCGTGCGTGATGCCCACCTCGCCGACCGCCGGTCCGTCACGACCCGCCATCAGCTCGGAGCTCAGGTCGGACTCCAGCGTGTAGTTCAGGTCGGTGAACGCGATGTTCGGGTCGAGGCCTTGCACGACCTCGAGGGTCACCTTGGCGATCCCGGTGCCGGCCACCGAGAAGAGGTAGTTGCCGGGCTGGCCCTCGGTCGCCGTGCAGGCGTCGCCCGTGTACCACATCTCAGTCGGGTTGGTCGCTGTGCCGGTCGTGAAGGCCAGCGTGTCCGTCGCGCCCGGGATCGCGTTCCCAGCGCTGTCGTACGCCGTCATGACGACGCTGTGGTTGGTCGAGTGGTTCGGGTTGTAGTCCCCGAAGTCCAGCATCCGCAGGGAGAAGTCGCTCACCGTGTCGGCGAGCTCGAACGTGAAGCTGTCCTTCCTGTCCACGTCACCGAATCCACCCGCGGCGCCGAGGCAACCGTTCTTGGTGTTGACCGCACTGTTGAGGTCGTCGTTGGCCGCGCCGTAGAGCACGGGGTCGCTTCCTTCGACGAGGTACCGCACGTCGCCGGTCGAGCTGATCGAGACGTTGGCGTCGTAGATGCCGTCGCCCTCGACCGAGTCCCCAGGGGCGAGACCACCCCCCGCGGCGGCCGGGGCCATGGACACACCTACCAGGCCGAGCGTGGCGACCGAGGTGACGACGAAGGGCCACCGGGGGGAAGTCGCGCGGTGTCTACCGGACATGAGAGCCTCCTCGCTCCTCCAGCGAGCGGCGACGCGGCCCGAGACGAGCCGCCTGTGAGAGCCGCTCCTGTTCCGGACCCTTTCGTCCGTTTTGTCCAGTTGCCAGGCCCGAAGGTCCCACGCACGGCGAGTCTCCGACGACTCTCCGCAGGGGTCGCGCGCGCCCTCCCCGACGCCCGCGCCGTCAGCCCAGAGCCACCTGCCCCGCCGCGCCCCGACCTTCGACGATGCCGACGATCTCCGCCGCGAGCTCGGCGGGTTTGGTCAGCTGGGGCCAGTGCCCGGTGGGCAGGTCCACGATCGAGCGGTCCTGCATCGCGGCCAGCTCGCGCATGTAGGGGTGATCGTCGGCCATCAGAGTCTCGAGCACCACGCTGGTCATCGAGCAGGCGATCACCGTGCTGGGGACCGCGAAGCGGCGGTCGTCGGAGACGTGCTGCGGATCTCGGGCCACGCCGGCCGGCTCCGGGATCGCGATCTCCTCGAAGCGTTGGCGCACCTGCGGCGTCATGTCGACGAGCTCCGGCTCCTCGAACGCGTCCCACCCCGGGAACGGCACGTCGTCGGACTCGACAGGCAGCTCGTCGTTGATCACCGCACCGTCCCCGAACGGGCCGGTGTCGACGTAGATGGCTCGCTCGACCTTGTCCGGCCGGGCGTCCGCGGCCCCGGAGATGATCGAGCCGCCGCCGGAGTGCCCCACCAGCACGACCCGCTCGGGCGCGGCGTCGATGCGTTCGACCACGGCGGCGACATGGTCGGCCAGGCGCACCGCGGACCGGTCCGCGGTGCGCGACTCCTTGCCCGGCAGCGTCAGCGCCTCCACGTGGTAGCCCGCCGCTTCCAGGGCCGTCGTCACGGTGGCCCAGGAGTCGCCGTTGAGCCAGAAACCGGGAACCAGGATCACGTGGGTCATGACACGACGCTAGGCCGCTGCACCGACGCGCGCCCGCCCAATGACCGGTGCAGTCGTCGGTCGCCCGAGCGGGACGAGCCCGACGCCGTGCGCCCCCCCGACCGCCCGGGTCCCAGCCGCGACGCACGCCGGACCGGCGCCGGGTACCCTCGTCGATCGTGGCTGCCACCGACTTCCCCACCGAGATCGCGGCCCTGCGGGCGACGCTCACCACGATCACGGCCGTCATCGACCCCGACGGCCTGCGCACCAAGATCGCCGAGCTGTCCGAGCAGGCCGCCGCACCGGACCTGTGGGACGACACCGAGCGCGCCCAGGCCGTGACCTCCGCACTCTCGCACGCCCAGAACGACCTCGAGCGGCTCGAGGGCTTCACCCAGCGCCTGGACGACCTCGAGACGCTCGTCGAGATGGGCATGGACGCGGCGGAGGACGACCCCGAGCGCGCGGCGACCCTCGAGGACGCCGAGCAGGAGCTCGTCGCCCTCACCAGGGACCTGTCGGGCTACGAGGTCCGCACCCTGCTGTCCGGCGAGTACGACTCCCGGGAGGCCGTGGTGACCATCCGGTCCGGCGCGGGCGGCGTGGACGCGGCCGACTTCGCCGAGATGCTGCTGCGGATGTACCTGCGCTGGGCGGAGCGGCACGGCTACCCCACGGCGGTGCTGGACACCTCCTACGCCGAGGAGGCCGGACTGAAGTCCGCGACCTTCGAGGTCAAGGTGCCCTACGCGTACGGCACGCTGTCGGTCGAGGCCGGCACCCACCGCCTGGTCCGGATCAGCCCGTTCGACAACCAGGGCCGACGGCAGACGTCGTTCGCCGCGGTCGAGGTGGTCCCGCTCATCGAGCAGACCGACCACATCGACATCCCCGAGAACGAGATCAAGGTCGACGTGTTCCGTTCGTCCGGCCCCGGCGGCCAGTCGGTCAACACCACGGACTCCGCCGTGCGCCTGACCCACCTGCCCACCGGCATCGTCGTGTCGATGCAGAACGAGAAGTCCCAGATCCAGAACCGCGCGGCGGCGCTGCGCGTGCTCCAGTCCCGCCTGCTGCTGCTGCGTCAGGAGGAGGAGCGCGCGACCAAGAAGGAGCTCGCGGGCGACATCAAGGCGTCGTGGGGCGACCAGATGCGTTCGTACGTGCTCCAGCCGTACCAGATGGTCAAGGACCTGCGCACCGAGCACGAGGTCGGCAACCCGGCTGCGGTGTTCGACGGCGACATCGACGGCTTCATCGAGGCCGGCATCCGCTGGCGCGCGGGCGCCGCCCAGAGCTGACCTCGGGGCACGCGCGAGCTCGGCGCCGATCGGCCGCGGCGGACCTGCCGCACCGCCCTGAGCTACTCGATGATCCGGAGCGGGCCTTCGGCAGCCGTCGGTGGCTCGAACCGGTCGAAGTACGCGGCGGCGACGGCCTCCGTGAGCGGGAAGTCGTCGGCGTGGACGGCTGCCCGGGCGCGGACGCGGGCGAGCACGACCTCACGGGGTGTGGCCAGGTAGATCGTCTCCGGCTCGACACCGAGCGGCCTGAGCAGCCGGCGCCAGTCCTCGCGCATCTGCCGCGACCAGAACGAGAAGTCGAGGACGACGTCGATCCCCGAGCCGACCAGGCCCACCAGCTGCTCGCGCAGCTCGGCCTCGATCTTGCGATGGACGTCGTCGGACAGCGGCATGGCGCGGTGCCCTCGCTGCCAGGCCCGGTCGTCGAAGGACAGGCGAGCCATGCCCTGCGCCTCGAGCCCACGCGCGATCGTCGTCTTGCCCGAGCCGGCGGGGCCGCACATGAAGATCACCCGGCTCACGTCCGCACAGTAGCCCGGCCGCCCGCGTCCGACGGGCGCAGCGCACGGGGTGAGTAGCATCGCGGCCGTGACCACGCTGCTGCTGACCGTCATCGGCGACGACCGTGCCGGGCTCGTCAAGGCCCTTGCCGACGTGGTGAAGGCCCACGACGGCAACTGGGAACGCAGCCACCTGGCCGAGATGGCGGGAAAGTTCGCCGGGATCGTCGAGGTGTCGGTGCCGCAAGCCCGGGCCCGCGAGCTCGAGGCGGCGCTGCGCCCTCTCGAGGGCCTGCTCGAGGTCGAGGTGCACACCGCCGGTCCGCACGCCTCGGCCAGCCACCACGACGTGGTGGTCGAGGTCCTCGGCAACGACCACCCAGGCATCCTCCAGGCGGTCTCCGGCGCGCTCGCCGAGCAGGGCCTGAGCGTCACCGAGCTCGAGACCAGCACGCGCGAGGCGCCCATGGTCGGCGGCCAGCTGTTCGAGGCCCGCGCCCTGGTCGCCGTGCCCGACGGGTTCGACCTGACCGGCCTGCGCGCCGCCCTGGAGCGGATCGCCTCGGAGGTCCTGGTGGACCTCACGCTGACGAGCGCCGACGACTGACCGCGGCGCCCGCCCCGCGCCGGGCTGCCCTCAGCCGAGCCGGGCCCGCCAGGCGGCTATCCGGTCCACCGCGGCAGACACCACGTCCGGCGTGGTCGCGAAGCTCAGCCGCACGTACGCCCCGCCGCCGACCGGGTCGAAGTCGGTGCCCGGCGTGAGCGCCACGCCGGCCTCGTCCAGCAGCCGTGCGCAGTAGGTCACCGAGTCCAGGCCCGAGCTCGACACGTCGGCATAGACGTAGAACGCGCCGTCGGCAGGCGCCGGATCCCGCCAGCCCAGGTCGCCCACCCGGTCGAGCACCACCGCCCGCGAGCGCGCGTACTCGGCCACGGCGGCGTCGGCCGCCGCGTAGGACTCCGGGCTGAAGGCCGCGACGGCGGCGAGCTGCGAGAGCGTCGGCGGGCACAGCGCCAGGTTCCCGGCCAGCGCATCGACGGCCGCCACCAGGTCCGGCGGCAGCAGCAGCCAGCCCAGTCGCCAACCCGTCATCGCCCAGTACTTCGAGAACGAGCCCACCACCACGGCGCCGGCGTCCAGGTGCGGCGCGGCCGTGGGAGCCCCGGCACCGTGCCCGGGCAGCGTCGATCCGGCAGCCGTCGCGTAGGTGATCCCGTGGTAGATCTCGTCGGAGATCAGCCGCACGCCGTGAGCGCTGCACCAAGCGGCGAGTGCGTCGAGCGCCGCAGGTTCCACGAGCGTCCCCGTCGGGTTCGCCGGCCCGGCAAGCACCAGCCCGTCGATCGGCCCGCCCTCGGCGACCACGGCCTCGAGCACCTCAACCGTCGGCTGGAACCGGACCTCCGGGCCGCACGGGACGTCCACCACCTCGCAGCCGAGCGCGCCGAGCAGGTTCCGGTAGGCCGGGTAGCCCGGTCGCACCACCGCCACCCTGTCACCCGCGTCGAACGCGGTGAGGAACGTGAGCACGAAGCCGCCCGAGGCGCCCGTGGTCACCGCGATGCGACGCGGGTCCACCTCGATGCCGTACCAGCGGCGGTAGTGCTCGGCGATCTCCGCACGCAGTGCGGGCATGCCGAGCGCCTCGGTGTACCCCAGGGTGGCACTCGCGACGGCGGCGGCCGCCGCGCGCCGGACCGGTTCCGGCGTGCCGCCGGAGGGCTCACCGGCGCAGAGGTTGAGCACCTCGTGCCCGGCACGCCGGCGCTCGTTGGCGGCGGCGATCACCTCCATGACGGCGAACGGTGGGACCTGGGCACGCGCTGCGACCTTCACGCCTCCATCCTGCCCCGCGCAGCGCCGGCCTGGACCGCCCTACGCCCCACGGCGCAGCGGAGGCGCCCCACGCGGCGAGCGGCGCCCAGTGCACGAGCGTCCGCACGGCTGTCCGCCAGGTGGACGGCCCGGGGCGGCTGAGCGGGCCTTCGCCGCGTGGGCGGCCGCCCCGAGCTCGCCGCTGGTGGACCGGAACCACCCCGCGCGCGTCGCGTCCAGCGGTCCGAAAGGTCCGATCCCCACCACATCAGCACAGGTCATCGCGGCGTGGCGGTGCGGGGCCGCCCCCACGTCGTGCTTACTCTCGACCGGAGCGTGCCCTGCGGGTACCTCCCCTGCCCCCGACGACTGGCCAGCCACGTGATTCGACTCAACAACGTCACCAAGGTGTACGCCCGCGGCGCGCGCCCGGCGCTGGACGACGTCGACCTGGAGATCGAGCGCGGAGAGTTCGTGTTCCTCGTCGGCGCCTCCGGGTCCGGCAAGTCGACGCTGCTCCGGCTGATGCTGCGCGAGGAACGCCCCACGGGCGGCAAGGTGTTCGTCGCCGGCAAGGACCTGTCCAAGCTGTCCACCTGGAAGGTGCCCTACCTGCGCCGCCAGATCGGCACCGTGTTCCAGGACTTCCGCCTGCTGCCCAACAAGACGGTGTTCGAGAACGTGGCGTTCGCGCTGCAGGTGATCGGCAAACCGCGGCACCACATCATGACGACGGTGCCCGACACCCTCGAGCTCGTGGGCCTGGGCGGCAAGGAGAAGCGGCGCCCGCACGAGCTGTCCGGCGGCGAGCAGCAGCGCGTGGCCATCGCGCGGGCCTTCGTCAACCGGCCCAGCATCCTGCTCGCCGACGAGCCCACCGGGAACCTCGACCCCACCACGTCGGTGGGCATCATGCGCCTGCTGGACCGGATCAACCGGACCGGCACCACCGTCGTGATGGCCACCCACGACGACGAGATCGTCGACCAGATGCGCAAGCGCGTGGTGGAGCTCGACACCGGCCAGGTGGTGCGCGACCAGTCCCGCGGCGTCTACGGCTCGGATCGCTGAGGGGGCGTCGTGCGACTGCAGTTCATCCTGTCGGAGATGTTCGTCGGCCTGCGGCGGAACCTCTCCATGGCGGTCTCGGTGATCCTGGTGACCTTCGTGTCGCTGACGTTCGTCGGCGCCGCAGCCCTCCTGCAGGCCCAGATCAGTCAGGTCAAGGACCAGTGGTACGACAAGGTCGAGGTCACGATCTACCTGTGCCCGCAGGACTCCGAGAAGCCCACCTGCGCAGGTGGCGAGGCGAGCCAGGCCCAGATCGACGAGATCGGGCAGAAGCTGCACTCGGACGCGCTGGCCCCGTACGTCAAGAAGGTCTACTTCGAGACCAAGCAGCAGGCGTACGAGTCGTTCGAGAAGCGCTACGCGAACGAGTGGTGGGCGCAGAGCGTCACCGCGGACCAGATGCAGGCCTCCTACCGGGTGGCCCTGGTCGACCCGTCCCAGTACCAGGTGATCTCGGACACCTTCACCGGGCACACCGGGGTCGACGTCGTCCAGGACCAGCGCAAGGTGTTCGAGCCGCTCATCCTGGTGCTCAACCGCGCGACGCTGATCTCGGGCGGACTCGCCGTGGTGATGCTGCTGGCCGCGACGCTGCTGATCACCACGACGATCAGGCTCTCGGCGATGAGCCGCCGCCGGGAGACCGGGATCATGCGGCTGGTCGGCGCGTCGAACCTGTTCATCCAGCTGCCCTTCATGCTCGAGGGCGCGATCGCCGCGACCATCGGAGCCGGCCTCGCCGTCGGCGGCCTGTGGTTCGGCGTGCGCTACCTGGTGCAGGACTGGCTGGCGACCTCCGTGCGGTGGATCCCCTACATCGGCGCCGGTGACGTCTGGACGGTGGCGCCTTTCCTGCTGGCTGCCGCGATCCTCCTCGCGGCGATTTCATCCCTGGTCTCGCTGGGCCGATACACGAAGGTGTGAGCATGCGACGTCCACTTCGAGCAGGCATCAGCGCGGTCCTCGGGCTCGCGCTCGTCATGGTGGCCTCGGTGCCGAGCATGGCCGACCAGTACAGCGACCAGCGCGCTCAGGTCGAGGCCAAGGAGAAGGCGGTCAAGCAGGCGCTGGCCGACCTCGCCTCCGAGCTCGAGGACACCAGCGCCGCGTTGGTCCAGGCCTATGCGGACCTCAAGGGCATCCAGGCCCAGATCCCGGTCGCGCAGGCCCAGCTCAAGGACGCCCAGAACAAGCTCGCCGAGCTGCAGCGGCAGGCCGCGCTGATCGCCCAGCGCCTCCAGGCGGCGACCGACCAGGAGAAGCAGATCGGCGACCAGATCGCCGCGGACACCACCAAGGCGGCCGACCTGCACGCCGCGATCGGTCAGATGGCCCGCGACGCCTACCGGGGCGACCTGGCCACCTCGACCATGAGCGCCATCCTGGACGCCTCCAGCACTGCGGACTTCGTCCAGGAGTCCGAGCTCGCCCAGGTCGCCCTGCGCACCCAGACCCAGGCGCTGCGCGACGTCGAGCAGATCGTCGCGGTGAACCGCAACCGGGAGGCGCGCCTGACGGCCGTGCGGCAGAAGATCACCGAGCTCAAGGCCGAGGCGGACCAGAACGTCCTGGACGCCAAGGCGGCCAAGGAGCGTGCCGCCGCCCGCACGATCGAGCTCGCGGACCTCGAGACTCAGGCCAAGGCCAAGACGCAGCAGATCGAGGCGCAGAAGGCGGACCAGCTCGCCAAGCAGAACGACCTCAAGGCGCAGCAGGACAAGCTGGCCGCGGACCTCAAGGCGATCATCGCCAAGCAGGAGGCCGCCCGGCGCGCGGCAGGCAAGCGGCCGATCGGTTCCACCGCGAACCAACCGTTCATCAACCCGACGTCGGTCAACCCGATCTACAAGACGTCCAACTACGGCATGCGGTTCCACCCGATCCTGCACATCTGGCGGCTGCACGCCGGCGTCGACCTGCGCACCTGGTGCAACACCCCGATCTACGCGGCGGCGGACGGAACCGTCGTGTGGACCAAGTACCGCTACGGGTTCGGCAACCAGGTGATGGTCAACAGCGGCTACTGGAAGGGCAAGTCGCTGATGGAGAGCTACAACCACCTCACGTCGTTCGCGGTGAGCCCCGGCCAGCACGTCAAGCAGGGCCAGCTCATCGCCCACTCGGGCAGCACGGGTACGTCGGACGCCTGCCACCTGCACTTCGAGGTGTACCTCAACGGCAACACGGTCGACCCCTGGCCCATGATCGCCAAGTAGCCCCCTCCCCCGTGATCAAGGAGCCCGTGCCCACCCAGCGCCCGTGATCAAGGAACTCGTGCTCGTCGTGCCCGCTCCGTGGCCCGGTAATCCCGTCGGCCCCCACGAGGCGATCCCCTAGCCTGGACGCATGGCCAAGGACTCCGGGCGTCGCCTCGTCGCGAGCAACAAGAAGGCGCGGCACGACTACCACATCGACGAGACCTTCGAGGCCGGCCTCGTGCTCACCGGGACCGAGGTCAAGGCGCTCCGCGCAGGCCGGGCATCCCTGGTCGACGGCTTCGCCAGCGTCGACTCCTCCGGCGAGGCGTGGCTCGAGGGGGTGCACATCCCGGAGTACACCGAGGGCACCTGGACCAACCACGCCCCACGCCGCAAGCGCAAGCTCCTGCTGCACCGCCGCCAGATCGAGGAGATCGCGCGCGAGTCGCAGGCCAAGGG
This sequence comes from Actinotalea lenta, assembly GCF_030586465.1. Lineage (GTDB taxonomy): Bacteria > Actinomycetota > Actinomycetes > Actinomycetales > Cellulomonadaceae > Actinotalea > Actinotalea lenta. The sequence continues at coordinate 1,634,586 of NZ_JAUQYP010000001.1, read as the reverse complement.
CCGGACCGTCGTGCCATTGAGCCTGTACTTCGTCGACGGTCGCGCCAAGGTGGAGATCGCCCTGGCCCGAGGCAAGAAGGAGTACGACAAGCGCCAGGCCTTGCGCGAGCGCCAGGAGACCCGGGAGGCCCAGGCCGCGATGAGCCTGCGCCGCCAAGGATGAGCGGCGCGACGCGTCGGGCCGCTCGGACCGGGGGCCCACACTCAGTGGTGCGCCGCACGCTGACCGCGGCGGCGCTGGGGGGCGGCGCGCTCCTCGCCGGCGCCGGAGTGCTCCTGGCCGGCGCGGCCCCTGCCGCGGCCGATGCGCAGGACGTCATCACCTCGCTCCAGGAAGCCATCACGCTGGACGCCGACGGCACAGCCCACGTCGTGATCGACCTGACGATGGACTTCGGTTCGTCACCCAACCACGGGCCGTACCTCACCTACGTCGTCAAGCAGAAGTACGACGACACCCAGGACCGCGTCTTCCGGTTCGCGCACATCACGGCGAGCAGCTCCGACGCGCCCGCCGCGGTCGACGTGCAGGAGGACGGCGGCTGGAAGCAGATCCGGATCGGCGATCCCGACCAGACGATCACGGGCTCGCACACGTACCGGCTCAGCTACGACGTGCAGGGCTGGGTGAACCCGGCGGGCTACGCGTTCCCCACGGGCGTCCTGCCCCACGACGAGCTCTTCCTCAACGTGATCGGCGCCAGCTGGGACGTCCCGCTGCAGGACGTGGCGGTGAGCGTCTCGGGCCCGGCCGACGTGGCCGACGCCGCCTGCTACGCGGCTCCCCAGGGGTCGAAGGACGCGTGCGACGCCGCGACCGTCGACGGCAGGACCGCCACGTACGAGCAGGCCTCCCTCGCCCGCGGCGAGCCCCTGACGATCGTCGCGGCGTGGCCCGCTGGGACCTTCGACACCGCCCCGATCCTGCAGGAGCGCTGGTCGCCCGCGCGCGCCTTCACGTTGACCCCCGTGACCGGGACGGCGGCGGGTGTTGTCGGGATCGGCGGCCTGGCGCTGGTCATCGCGCGGGTCCGACGCCGGGGTCGCGACCGCGCCTACTTGGGACTCACGCCGGGGCTGGCCCCTGCGCCGGGCCAGGAAGCGGCGATCGGGGCACGCCGCAAGGCGCCCATCAGCGTGCAGTTCACCCCGCCGCCGCAGGTCCACCCCGGACAGCTCGGCACCCTCATCGACGAGCACGCCGACGTGCGGGACGTGACCGCCACGATCATCGATCTCGCCGTACGCGGGTACCTGCGCATCGAGCAGGTCGGCCCGCCCGACGCACGTGATCGGGACAGGGACTGGCGGCTGGTCCGCACCGACAAGCCCGACGGCGACCTGGTGGACTACGAGCACCGGCTGCTGGCCGCGCTGTTCGCCGGGCGGGCCGATGTGCTGCTGTCGGAGCTCCGCACGACGTTCGCGTCGTCGCTGGCGCGGGTGCAGAGCCTGCTCTACGAGGACGTGACGACACGCGGGTGGTTCTCCGGCAACCCGCGCCACGTGCGCGCCCGGTGGGTGAGTGCGGGGATCGCGCTGACGGTGGTCGCCGTCGGGATCACGGCCCTGCTCGCGGCGCGGACCCACTGGGGTCTCGTCGGCCTGCCGCTCGTGCTGGTCGGGGTCGTCGTGGCGGTCGTGTCCGGCGCAGCGCCGGCCCGCACGGCGCAAGGCACCGCCGTGCTCGCGCAGACCGAGGGCTTCCGGCGGTACCTGGCCACCGCCGAGGCCGACCAGCTGCGCTTCGAGGAGGGCGAGGACCTGTTCAGCCGGTACCTGCCCTTCGCGGTCGCGTTCGGGCTGACCGAGCGTTGGACACGGATCTTCGCCGAGCTGGCGGCCCGCGGCGTCGACGTACCGGTGCCGACCTGGTACGTGGGCGCCTGGGGCTACTACGGCTTCTGGGCCGGCGCGAGCGCCTTCGAGCGCGACCTCACGGGCTTCACGACCACCATGGACACGGCGATCTCCGCCCCCACCCCGGGCTCGTCCGGAGGCTCGGGCTTCTCGTCCGGGGGCGGCTTCTCCGGCGGCGGCGTAGGCGGCGGAGGCGGCGGCAGCTGGTGAGCCCCCCACCCGCACCGGGGCGTGATCAAGGAACTCGTGCTCACGACGCAGACGTGAGCATGAGGTCCTTGATCACCACCAGGGGTCAGGCGCGGGACCAGCGGGTCAGCTGGGTGACCTCGACGACGCGCTTGCGGGCGACGGCGAGGGTCGTCACGGCCAGGCCAGCCACGGTCCACAGCAGCAGGGACACCACCGTGCCCCCGATCCCGGCGCTGCTCTCGACCACGCCCCGCAGGCCGGCCAGCGCACTGCTGGTCGGGAGAGCCGAGGCGACGGCCGTGAGCAGGGACGGCGCCGTGGAGATCACCGCCGTCGCCAGCGCGATCACGGCGACCACCATGGAGATGAAGCGCCCCACCCCGCCCATGAGCGCGGCCAGCGCCTGGTTCAGGGCCGCGAACGCCACACCGGTGAGCATGGCCAGCGTGGTGAACGACGCCCACTCCCCCGGCGTCAGGTCCAGCGCGAACGCGACCACGGCCGTCAGCAGCCCGCCCTGCACCACGCCGATCACAGCCGCCGGGACGAACGCGTCCAGCGCCAACCGCACCGAGGCGCGCGTGGAGCCGAGCGCGTCGCGGCTCAGCGGCGCGAGGACCAGGAACGTCGCCAGCCCCCCCAGCCACAGAGCGACGGCCAGCAGGAACGGCACCGTGCTCGAGCCGAGCAGACTGCTGCTGCCACCGTCGACCTTGACCGGGTCGGCGACCACCTGGGCCAGCGACGTCGCCTCGCTGTCGGAGTAGGCCGGGATCTTCGCGACGGCCTGGTCCAGACCGTCGGCGAGGCTCTTCGCACCGCTCGCGACGCCGTCCGCGCCCGACGCGACCTGCGAGGCCCCGTCGGCCAACGAGCGCGCCCCATCTGCCGACTGGTACGCCCCGGCCGCCAGCTTCGACGCGCCCGCCGCGGACTGCGACGCCCCGGTGGCCAGCTTCGCCGCACCGGTCGCCGCCGAGTCGGCCCCGGACGCCAGCTGCTGGGCGCCCGCCGCGGACTGCGAGGCACCGTCGGCAAGCTGGTGCGCGCCTGCGGCGGACTGCGACAGCGCCCCGGCCAGCGTGCGCAGGCCGTCGGCGGAGGCCTGCGCCCCGGAGGCCAGGTCCTGCGCCCCGCCGGCCAGCTGCGTCAGGGTGGGGCCGAGCGGGGGCTGCGTCGGCGGGTTGCCCGTGGTGAAGGCGCCGTCCAGCTGCGCGAGCCCGGTCGCGAGCTGGTCGGCTGACGCGGTGACCGTCGGGTTGCCCAGGAAGGTGTCCTGGTCCCGCTGGGCCTGGATCGTGCCGATCAGCGCGGCGCAGTCGGCGGAGCTTCCGCCGGCACAGCTCTGGGCGAGGCCGTCCAGGGAGGTGAGCAGGTCCGTGATCCCGCTGGACAGCTGCGTCGCCCCGGTCGCCGAGGCGCCGAGCGAGTCGCTGATCCCACCGGTCCCGTTGACCGCGTCGGCCACCTGCTGCACGCCCGCGGCGAACTGCTGCGCACCGGGAACGGCGGCCGCGGCCTGGTCCGCGGACTGCGCCGTCTGCGCGGCGATCTGGTCGAGCCCGGAGGCGAGACCGGACGCACCCGACGACAGCTGCTGGACGCCCCCGGCCAGCGAGTCGGCTCCGCCGCCCACCTGCCGCACGCCCGTCGCGAGACTGGTCGCGCCGCTGGACAAGGACGCCAGCCCGGTGGAGAGGCTGCCGGCACCGTCGGCGAGCTGTCCGACCCCGTCGGCGAGCTTGCCCGACCCGTCGGCCACCCCGGACGCACCGGTGGAGAGCTGGCCGGCACCGTCGGCGAGCTTGGTCGCACCGTTGGCGGCGTCGCCAAGGTTCGAGTGCAGGGTGCCGAACGAGACCAGGACGTTGTCCAGGTAGCTCTGGGTGAGCTGCGTGCCCAGGGCTCCGGCGGCGGCCTGGGCGATGACCTGAGCGATCGTGCCGTCCAGCGGTCGCGCCTCGGGGCTGGTCCGGATCTGCAGCGTCGCGGTGGTCGCGCTGCTCGGCCCGTTGGCCGGCGACGTGGCCGCGGCCGAGAAGTCCTTCGGGATGGTCACGACCGCGCCGTACCGGCCGTCGGCCAGCCCGGCGGCGGCGTCGGACTGGTCGGACAGCACCCAGGTGAACGACGCTGGGTTGTTCGACCCGGCGACGTTCGGCGCACCGTCCGAGGACTGCTCCGCGTCGTTGCTCGACGCGCTCGTCGACGGGTCCGCTGTCCCCGACGCACTCGGGGTCGCCGACGCACCGGCGGTCCCCGTCGACACGTCGGGCCGGGCCTTGACCTCCACGGACGAGCCGGAGGTCGCGGCGTCGGCCGACGCCTGACCGGTGACCAGCGCGGCGGCGAGCTGGCGCCCCAGCGGCACGGTCTGCCCGTTCACGGTCACGGGCTCGTCGAGGTTCACGACCGCCGCGGTGATCTGGTCCAGCCGCTTGGTGGGGTCCCACAGCGCCCAGGTCAGCAGGCCACCGACCACCAGGGGGACCATGATCAGTCCGACGACCGTGAGCCACGTGGCGCGGCGCGGGAACCGGACGCGCTCGGCGCGCATCAGCCTCATCGGGACACCTCCAGCGTCCGGGAGACCACGAGCAGCTCGACGACGTGCTCGGGGTCGGGGATCAGGCCCTCGAGGGCGCGTGGCTCCAGGCAGGTGACCAGCAGCGTGGTCCCCCGTCCGTGCGCCTCGGCGAGGGCGTGTGCGACGGCGCGCCGGTACTGCGGGTCGGCCACGGCGTCCAGGTCGTCGATCGCGACGATCGGCGCACCGGTGTCCAGGGCCGCCCCGAGCTCGGCGACGGGATCGGTGGCGCGGGCCATCCGGGCGACGGCGACGCGGCCCCGGATGGACGCCGCGCGCACCGGCGCCACCAGGCCGTCCACCTTGAGCCGGCCGGCGTCGGCGTGCACCCGACCCGCCATGGTGAGCAGCAACGGCGTGCGCCCGCTGCGGTGGCCACCGCTGATGACGAGCGTGCCGCCGCGAGGCACCCGCGTGCTGACGTCCGCGTAGAACGGGCCGTCCGGGCCGTCCAGCCGCAGGCCCTCCGCGGCGACCGCGTCGGCGCTGCCGGGCTCGGGCCAGTCCGCCAGCGAGAGCTCGGCGGCCAGTCCTTCGCCCTCGACGTCGAAGTGCGGCAGCATGCGGTCGAGCCGGTGCGGGAACCGCCACGCGCGGTCGCCCAGCAGCTGCAGGACGGCCGGCACGAGCGTCATGCGCACCACGAACGCGTCGACGAACACGCCGATGGCGAGGCCGAGCGCGATCGGCTTGATGTTGACGTCGCCCTCCGGGACGAACGCGGCGAAGACGGAGAACATGATCGCCGCGGCGGCCGTGACCACCGTGGCCGAGTGCACGAAGCCCTCGCGCACGGCCCGGCGCGCGTCGCCGCCGTGCACGTACTCCTCCCGCATGCGGGAGACCAGGAACACCTCGTAGTCCATCGCGAGGCCGAACAGCACGCCCATGAGGACGATCGGCATGAAGCTGATGACCGGACCGGTCTTGTCCACCCCGATCAGGCTCGCGCCCCAGCCGTCCTGGAACACCAGCACGATGATCCCGAAGGACGTCCCCACGCTCAGCAGATAGCCCAGGGCAGCCTTGAGCGGCACCCACAGCGACCGGAACACCATCGCCAGGAGGACGAAGGACAGTCCGACCACGAACAGCCCGAACGGCAGCAAGGCGTGACCGAGCCGACTGGAGATGTCGATCGCGATGGCGGTGATGCCGGTGACGGCGATGTCCACGCCGTACTTGTCCTGCCACTCGTCGTGGTGGGAACGGATCTCGCGCACGAGGTCCGCGGTCTGGGTGGACTCGGGACCGCCTTCCGGGATCACCTGCACGATGCCGGTGTCCGCGGTCTGGTTGGGCGTGGCCAGCGGGACGGCGGCGACGCCCGGCAGCTTCTCGATCTCGGACTTCAGGTCGTTCATGAGGCCGACGGGGTCGGTGGAACCGATGATCGTCGTGGTGACGATGAGCCGGCCGTTCCAGCCCGGGCCGAAGTGCTTGCTGATCAGGTCGTAGGTGACGCGCGCCTCGCTGCCCTGGGGTTGCGAGCCGGCGTCGGGCAGCGCGAGGTTGAGCCGGGTGGCGGGCAGGGTGATGAGGCCCAGCACGGCGACCACCACGAGGATCGTGGCCAGCGGGACGCGGGTCGCGGTGCGCACCCAGCCGGCGAAGAACCGCCGGCCGTGCGGGGCACGGGGCGCGCCGTCGGCGCCGGGTCGCGCTCTGGGCCGCAGCCGTTCGCCCAGGAAGCCGAGAAGGGCGGGCGTCAGGGTCAGCGCGATGATCACGGCGACGCCCACCGCGCCCGCGCCTGCGACACCCATGACGGTGAGGAACGGGATGTTGGCGACGAACAGGCCGATGAGCGCGATCATCACGGTGAGCCCGGCGAACACCACGGCCGACCCCGCGGTCGCCAGGGCCCTGGCCGTCGACTCGGCCGGGTCCATGCCCGCGCGGAGCTGGTCGCGGTGCCGGGAGATGATGAACAGTGCGTAGTCGATGCCGACGGCGAGGCCGAGCATCAGCGCGAGCATCGGCGTGGTCGAGGAGATCGTCGCGAACGCGGTCGAGGTGAACACCACCGCGACGGACAGCCCGACGCCCAGCAGCGCCGTGAGGATGGGCAGGCCGGCGGCGACGAACGAGCCGAACGTGATGAGCAGCACGATCGCCGCGACGAGCAGGCCGACGCCTTCGGTGACGGACACACTGGGCACGTTTCGGCTGAACAGGTCGCCGCCGAGCGCGACGTCGGACCCGGCCGGTAGCGCGGACTTCAGGGTGTCGAGCTGCGCGCGCAGGTCGGAGCGGGTCTGGTCGCCCACGTTCTGCGACTGGCCCTGGATCTGCACGGTGATGACCGCGGCGGAGGTGTCGTCGGAGACCGCACCGGACACGCGACCGAACGGGTCGGCGACCGCCGCCACGTTGGGCACGCCGCCCAGCGCACTCACGGCGTTCTCGATCGGGGCCTTGATGGCCGGGTCGGTGACGCGCATGCCGTCCGGCGCGACCACGACGTACATCGCCGACGTGCCACTGACCTGAGGGAACGTGCGGCTCAGCTGGTCGAGCGCGTTGCCCGACTCGGTCCCGGGGATGGAGAAGGTGTTGTCGGTCCCCTTGCCGAGCAGGCCGGCGGAACCGGCCGCGAGCAGCACCAGCAGCAACCAGGCGAGGGCCACCCGTCCGTGCCGGAGGTAGGCCCAGCGACCCAGGCGGTAGAGCGTCGAGGACACAAGACTCCCCTGACGAAGAGACGACGGTGGATTGGATACACCGACGTATCCGATACACGAATGTATCCGCTAGTGTGAAGGCCTGCAAGCGCCGGAGGGAGGTCGCCATCGTGACGGAGCTGGACGCGCGACCGGACACGCCCAGGCGTGCGCGCACCCGCGAACGCCTGATGGACGCCGCGTTCGAGGTGTTCGGCGAGCAGGGGCTGGCGGCCACGAGCGTCGAGCAGATCGCCGAGCGGGCCGGTTTCACCCGGGGGGCGTTCTACTCGAACTTCTCCAGCAAGGAGGAGCTGCTGCTCGCCCTCATGGCCAGGGACAAGGACCAGTGGCTGACCTCGCTGAGCGAGCGCGTGGGCCGGCTGTTCCCGACCGGCGGCTCCGCGGTGACCGAGGACGAGATCGGCGCGGCCGTCGCCGGCCTGATCGCGGGCCCGTTCGAGCACCGCCAGTGGCTGCTGGTGCAGAACGAGTTCCGGCTCCTCGCGCTGCGCGACCCCGAGCTCGCGCGCGCGTACGCCGCGCACCGCGCGGGCCTCGAGGACTCGCTGGTGCACATCGTCGAGCAGGCGCTGGCTCGTGCGAGGCGCCGGCTGCGCATCGACGCCCGCTCGATGGTGCGGGTGGTGACCGCGCTGTACCAGGACACCCTGGAGCGGGCGATGCTCTCCGGCGAGGAAGGCGAGTCGCTGACCCCCGTGCACACGGAGCTGGCACGGCTGCTCGCCGCGATCACCGACCCCGGCTGAGGTCAGTCGCCCTGCTCGACCTCGGCCTCGATGGCCGTCGCCTCGGCCTGCTGCAGCCGCCCCTCGCGCGGTGCGGTCCCCGAGGGGTCGTGCCCGACGACCGCGGCCGTGCGGCGGCCGTCCCGCACGTGCACGACGGTGACGCTGGCGTTCGCCAGCGCCTGCCCGGACACGATCCCGGACATCGCGAGGTACACCATGAGCGTCATCCCGTGGCTGACCACCAGCACGTTCTCCCCCGGCCGGTGCCGGGTCTCGATGTCGGCGAAGACCGCCTGGACGCGTTCGAGGTAGACCTGGGCGGACTCACCGCCGGGGAAGCCGGGATAGGTGCCCTCCAGGACCTCGCGGAACAGCACCATCCAGTCGACGTGGTCGACGAGCTCGGACTCCGGCCGCTCCTCGTACACCCCGAAGTTGAACTCCCGGAGCCCGTCACGGGCCTCCGGCTCGAGACCGGGGTGGTACGCGAGGATCTCCGCCGACGTGGTCAGGGTGCGCTCCGACGGGCTGGTGTACGCCGCGTGCAGCTCGAGGGGCTCCAGGTTCCGGGCCGTCGCCCGCACGCCCGCGAGCCCGTCGTCCGTGAGGTCGGAGTCCGACCACCCCTGGATGCGGCGCTGGGCGTTGAACACGGTGCGGCCATGGCGCACCAGGTACAGCGTGAGCGCATCCGGGTCCGGGGCGAGGGCGTGGTCGAACGGGCCGGGCTGCACCTCGCCAGACTAGCCGCGGCGACGTCCCACGCGCCGTCGAGATGTCGACCTGGTGCACCGGACGTAGCGTCGGGACAACTGCTCGACCACCCCTGGGGGACCCGATGCCACGACTGTCCGACGCCCCGATCCGGCTCGCGTCCGGGGCGTTCATCCTCAACTCCGGGCTGACCAAGTGGTCGGCCGACGAGGCGACGGCCGAGCACCTGCACGGCCGGGCCGTGGGCGCCTACCCCTTCCTCGCGTCGCTGGACGCGCCCACGTTCGTGCGGGCGCTGTCCGTGGCGGAGATCACCGTCGGTTCGCTCCTGCTGTCCCCGCTGGTGCCGTCCCGGCTGGCGGGAGCGGCGCTGGCCGGGTTCTCCGGCGGGTTGCTGGGCCTGTACTGGCGCACGCCGGGGACCCACCGCGGGAGCACTGACCTGCGGCCGACGCCCCAGGGCGTCGCCCTGGCGAAGGACGTCTGGCTCGCGGGCATCGCGGGCACGCTGCTGCTCCGGCGCCGGCACAAGAAGTCCTGACCCGGCCCCTCCCGCACGTGTCAGGCGCGGTGCCGCAGCGCCGCTGCCGCTCCCGCGACGGCGGCCGTGCCCCACGCGACCAGCACGACCACCGACCGCAGCGGCATGTCGAACGTGTCGTGCGCGAGCCCGGACCGCACCAGCTGGGCCATCGGCTCGATGGGCAGCCACTCGTGCACGCCCTGCAGCCACTGCGGCATGCGCTCGGACGGATAGCTGACCGGGGAGAACAGCAGCACGATGAACACCAGCGCCTGGGTCACGAGCATCGCGACCTGCGGCGGCAGCAGGGAGGCCATCGCGTAGCCCACGGCCGCGGAGACCAGCGAGACGGCGAGCGCGCCGGGCACGAGCCACGGCGCGAGCGAGAGGTCCACGTGGAAGCGCAGCACCCCGGCCACGATCCCCAGCACCATCCCGGGCAGCGCGATGAGCGTCCACACGGTCAGGTCCGCGGCCAGGAACGCCCACCGCGGCACCGGCAGGGTGCGCATCCAGTCCAGCGACCCTTCGGTGCGGGCCTGGGCGACCATCTGCGGCGTCATCACGAGGCCCACGGTGATGAGCGTGATCGTGGGTGCGCCGGTGGCCAGGAACAGGGCCGTGGCCGGGTCAGGGTTCCCGACCAGCAGGCCGTAGCCGATCACGGTGGCGACGGCCATGAAGACCTGGACCACCACCAGCAGCGGGATGAACTGAGCCTGGCGTCGCAGCTGCCACTGGGCCAGCAGCAGCGTGGCCCGCAGCGCGCCCGCGGCGGGGCGGCTCATGGTGGCCAGGGCCGCCGGGGCGGGGGCCTGGGTCGTGACGCTCATCGGTGGTCCTCTCCCTCGTCGCCGGCCGGGGCGCCGACTGCTGCGGCGGTGCGCTCGGGGCCGACCAGCTGCACGTACACGTCCTCCAGTGATGCCGGTACGAGCGCGTAGCGCTCGAGATGCCCGGCCTCCACGTGGGCCTGCGCCCACGCGACGACCTCGGCGGCGTGGGTCGCGTCGACCTGGGCCACGGCCCGCTGACCCACGACGGCGACCTCGCCGAGCGACGTCGGGAAGTCCCGCCAGCCGTTGGCCAGGTCGAGCTCGACGGTCAGGGCACCCTGCACGTCGGCGGCGAGGTCGGCGGGCGTGCCGGCGGCGACCACCCGTCCCTGGTCGAGCACCGCGAGGTGGTCCACCACCCGCTCGGCCTCGCGCACGTTGTGCGTGACCAGCAGCACGGCGGCGCCGTCGTCGGCGAGCGTCCGGATGTGCGACCACAGCAGGCGACGGCGCACCGGGTCGACGTCGTTCGTCGGCTCGTCGAGCACCACGAGGCGGCCGGGGACCACGGTGGTCATCGCGAACGCGGTGAGCCGGGCGACGCCGCCGGAGACCTTCTGTGAAGGGGTGTCGGCCCAGGGCATCAGGTCCAGCGACTCGAGCAGCTCGGCGGTGCGGCCACGCACCTGGGCGCGGTCGCCGCCACGAATCCGGCCCACCAGCTCCACGGCGCGGCGCGGGGTGAGGCCGGTGATCGGCACGTTCGCCTGCGCCTGGACGCTGACCAGGGCGCGCGCGAGGTGCGGCTGGGCGACGGCGTCCACGCCGTCCACCATGATGCTGCCCTCGTCCGGCCGGACGATCCCGACCACCTGGTTGACCAGCGTGGTCTTCCCTGCGCCGTTGTGGCCGAGCAGCCCCACGACCGTGCCCGGAGCGACGTCCAGGTCGATCCCGTCGTTGGCCCGAGCACCATTGCGGCCGCGGTAGGTCTTGCGGAGCCCGCGGATGCTCAGCATGGCTTCCGCCATGGGTTCTCTCCTGTCTCTGCGATACCGGTTGGTATGTCATGGACAGTAGACCTGATGCGACTTGGTATGCAAGCGTCTGAGCGGCATCTCTTCCAGGCGCGTCCTCCTGCACAGCTAGGGGTGCGGCGCCGAGGGAGACGGTGCCACGACCGATTCGACAGTGAACCACTAGTACCCCTCGGTATCCGCATGGTAGTCTGCCCGGTATGGCAGATGACGAGAGTGTGGCCTCAGCGGCTCGAGCGCTCGCGGATGCGACCGCGGCGCTGACCAAGCTGCTCGGCCAGCAGATGGGCGCGGTGAGTGACGACGTGGGCCGGGCGGTGAGCCAGGGCCTGCGTGAGGCGTCGCGCGGCCTGGACCAGGCGTCGGAGAGCATCAGCGGGCACGCCCGCGCGGGCGACCGGCGCCGCGAGCGCGCCGAGGAGACCAGGACCGAGCTCCTGGACGCCGCGGCCCGGGTCATCGCGTCGCGGGGGTACGAGGGCGCATCGGTCGGCGACGTCGCGGGCGCCGCGGGCTACACCAAGGGCGCCGTCTACTCGAACTTCGGGTCCAAGGAGGACCTCTTCCGGGCGCTGGCCGAGCGGGAGCTCGCGGAGCACCGCGTGGCCCCGCGCCCGGGCGACGCGCCGGTGACCGCCGAGCAGGCGCTGCTGAACCTGGAGATCCTCGCGGCGATGAACCGCTCGAGCTCGCTTGGCGCGCTGCTCGCCGACGACTTCGCCAGGGCCGTGCGCGAGGCCACCGGCGCCGGCCCGGATCGCGAGCCCACGCAAGCCGAGCTCGACCGCGCGGTCGCCCACCTGGCCCTGACCACGATCGCCCCCCTGGTCGAGGTGGCCGACCCCACCACGGCAGGCGCCACCCACCGCCTCACAACCCCCTAACCCCCGGCCCCACCCCCAGTGATCAAGGAATCCCTGCCCACGAAGGGTGGTGATCAAGGAACTCATGCCCGCCCGCGTGTCCGTCGCCGAGCGCGACACGCACCGTGACGGGGCCACCGTGTGGTGCACCGCGCCTGGACGGGAATCCAGGAGACCGTCTCGTCGTTCTCTACTACGATCGACGTGCTCGATCGCCCGACCACAGGCCGTGGCGCTCGAGTGTTGACAACTGCACAGGGGGTGATCGGTTTCGACGATGGTCGTCGTTCCAGGAGAAGCGGGTCGAGGATGCACGGTCATCTCGTCAACGCTCCGTGCAAACCAATAGGTGCCAATTCCAACCGCACCGACTTCGCCCTCGCCGCCTGAGCGAGCTGCGTAGTCCGTCAGCCTGAGGTCGCTTCCGCCTCAGATCCTGGCGTCATCTAGGGAGCCAATGCTCGTAGTCCTGGTCATGGGGGCTGCGGGGACTCTCACGTGACTGGGCCCGTCAGCGACTTGTCTGCGTGATCGCTGGGGCCGAGAAAAGCACAGCAGACTGCACCCGGAGAAGGCCTGGTTCACTGCCGTCGGACGCGGGTTCGATTCCCGCCACCTCCACCCATGTGACCTGCGGAAACGCAGGACAAGTTGACAGGAAGGTAGTCATCCGTTGACACGGAGGGCTACCTTCTCTGTTTGTGGCGTCCATCCGCGAGCGTCGACGGGCCGACGGGACCCGGTCGTTCGCCGTGCTGTGGCGCGACCCGGAGACGGGCCGCCAGACGTCGCTGACCTACGACGACGAGCGCGAGGCTCGGGTCGCGAAGGAGCTCATCGAGGCCGCCGGCGGGCACGCCGCGGAGGCCGCGCGGATCGCCGAGGCCGTGCGCACGCCCGGGCCGACGGTCGAGTCCGCGATCGCCGAGCACATCGACCTGCTGACCGGCGTCGGGCCGGACACGCGCTCGCACTACCGCGGGCAGCTCACGCGGCACATCGCGCCGGTGCTGGGGCCCTACCCTGTCGCGGCGCTGACCTACCGGCACGTGGCCGGGTGGGTGCGCGCGATGGGCGACAAGGGCCTGTCCCCCAAGACGATCGCGAACGTGCACGGACTGCTGTCGGCGTCGATGTCGACCGCGATGAAGCTCGGGTACCGGACCGACAACCCCTGCGTCGGCGTCGAGCTGCCCAAGTCGGTGTCGACCCGCGACGAGATGACCGTGCTGACGCGCGACGAGTTCGCGCTGCTGCTGGCGAAGATCCCGGCGTTGTACCAGCCGCTGGTGCTGACGCTGGTGGCGACCGGGCTGCGCTGGGGCGAGGCCACGGCGCTGACGGCCGGGGACGTGGACCTGACGGCGCGGCCGGCGACGATCCGCGTGACGAAGGCGTGGAAGCGCGACGCCGACCGGCGGTGGTACGTCGGGCCGCCCAAGACGAAGCGGGCGCGACGGACGGTGTCGTTGCCGGATGATCTGGTCGACGTGCTGCTGCCGCTGGTCGCCGGCAAGGCGCCGGACGATCTGCTGTTCACCAACACCGTCGGGTCGCAGCTGTCGTCCTCGAGGTTCTGGACGACGACGTGGACGCCTGCGCTGGATGCGGCGTGCGACCCGCGTCAGCCTGACGGGAAGCCTGACGCAGACGCACCGAGGCTGACGAAGCGGCCGCGGGTGCACGATCTGAGGCACACGCATGCGTCGTGGATGATCGCTGCGGGGACGGATCTGTTCGTGCTCCAGCGGAGGCTGGGGCACGAGTCGATCACCACAACGACGGAGACGTACGCGCACCTGCTGCCGGATCAGCAGCGGGCGGCGGCGGAGGCGGCGGGGCGAGCCCTGGGCGGGCTTGCGACCCAGCCCAACGTCACCGGCGGCGGTGTTTCGCGGACGCTGTCGGCCAGGTAACGGGCGGTCAATCCGGCCACGGCAAGAAGGGCGAAGAGATGGCTGAAGATGATCGGTTGGCAGAGTGGATAGCCGCCACGACGCACTTGATCGCGGCCAACTACGACGAGAACCACGCCAAGGCAACTGACCCCGCCCGCGTCCAGCAGGTCGGGCACTCGGCGGAGACGGCCTGGAAGTCGACGCTCGAGGAGTGGCTGCCTCCGCAGTACGAGATCGGAACGCGAAAGTACATCCTGCCCGAGGTGGATACCGAGACGTATGACTACCGGGAGACCGATCTGATCGTGTTCCGTCCCGGCTATCCGACGACTCTTCGCGGGCGGGAGGAAGTCTTGGCTAGCGGAGTCCTCGCAGCGTTCTCCGTGAAGTTGACCCTCGACGCGGCGGGCCTCAGAGACGCAGTGGGTGAGGCCGCCCGAATCCGCCGTCACACAGCGCAGCGACTTGGCACGCCGCGCCGCGAGCTGACGCTGCCGTTCAGGTTCGGCGTCCTCGCTCACTCACATCGATTCGGGAACAAGCCGCACGCAGCGGTGACGCGGACGCTCGCAGAGGCTGACCAGTTGTCGTCGTCCCACCCGCGCGAGTCCCTGGATCTCGTCGCCGTCGCGGATCTCGGCGTGTGGTCGAAGTTGACTGGCGCCTACCACCCGGTGTTCGACGCTGCGTCAAGAACCTTCGCCCGCGAGTGGTACGTCTCAACAACCTTCGTTGAACATGCGACGCGCCACTCGCCGGAAGCACCGGACGGGTGGCCGCCCAAGAATGAACTCGATCCGATCGTCGTGTTCCTTGGGGCCTTGTACCAGCATCTCGCCATTGAGGACGAGTTCGCTGAACCATTCAGTAGCGGACTGATCGCGGCCGGCAAGACGGGACCCGGTTCGGGCCCGTCGCGGCAGTGGGCGCCGAAGGACGTCTTCCACGAGAGCACGCTCACGGATCTGCCTCGCAAGTTCGTGAACGGCCGAGGCGACCGTGAGTGGGCGATGGCGTTCTAGCCCTCGCCTGCAGACGACTTCGCCTCGCAGGTCCGGCCCGCGAGTCCACTGCGGGGCGCTCACCCCTGCCGTCCTCACACGGCGCGCCAGCTCCACGCGATCCGCCTGGGCCCACAAAGCTCCAGCCCGCCGCGTGCACGCAGGCACCAAGCTTCACCCGGCGAGCCGACGCGTCCAACGGACGCCCATGAGTATTTTGGTCTGGCGAGGGAGCCGCAGGCGGGGGCATCAGTGAGTGCGAATCGCGTGCTGTCCGGGACGGGCATTGCCCTTCCCCTGGGCGCCCTGCGCCCATATGTCACGTTCATTCTTCTCGAGTGCACCGCCGACGAGCCGCGCGCGGAGATCGGACGCCTGCGCGGTCGGATCGAGACCTTCGTCAACTCCGGCGGGAGGGCGGAGCGAGCGATCATCGCGACCACGAAGACGGATAGCGAGGCGCCTGGCAATGCGCCAGCCGGTGCGGATCCTCCAGAAACCGAAGCTGACGCGATCATCTTCGTCGAGAGATCTGGGCCGAGCTGGGCGAGAGACAGTGACCTCACCGACACCAACCACGGGCTCGCAGTTTGGTTGTCGCAAGAGCGGTTTGTTGCCATCCATGCCGACGGTTTCCTCGCTGACGCACTCCAGCGCTGGCTCGACCGTGAACCTCGTCCGATGTTCAGACGCATACATCCAAGCATCCTTGAGGGCGAGGTCTTCCGTGGAGAAGTCAAGAACTTGTGGCTTCGCGGCGTTCACCCGCGTCGCCGAACCATGGCAGACACCAAGTACCTCAGCGGCCCCGGGCTCCAAGACGCCCTAAACCCGCTCACGGATTCGTCCTTCGCCCTAGGCGCCGGGAGAGCCGAGCTAGCACTCGACTCAGAGCAACCGGACGACCGCAGCCCGGTCGGCTGTAGCCCGATGAAGTCGACCGTCTGGGTGAAGCAGAGTGCCGATTTTCACGAGTTCCTGTCGCTCGCCAGGAGCATCCTGAGACTAGTAGCGGACGCGGTCGCCCGAGGTCCGACCACATCCCCGCTTCCTTGGCTCGCGACTCGGTTGTCGGACCTCTCAGGCATCGAGCGCGCATATGCACTCGTCGCTTCCCCGGCGGACGATGTCGTCGGCGGCACTGGCGCAAGCAGTGGTGCGCGCGCAGCTGCATCCGTACTCGACGATGCTGAGCTCCATGTCAGGCCCCTCGGCCCGGCCACTCCGGACTTCCTCGTCGATGTCGGACTGCACGGACGCGTCGGGGGCACGCTCAGGTGCTCCGTGAGTATTCGCGACGCCAAGGTTCACCTTGCCTTCGGTTTCGAAGGCGAGCCACCCGACATCACCATCGTTCGGCCAGTACTGGATGCGCTCGAGTACACGGAGTTGCTGACTGTCTACTACGAATCGGGCCACGCGCTCACAAGCGATGCCGTGTGGTCCAGCTCGTTGGCCGAGTCGCGGTTCCCGGCGTGGGAGTGGATGGAATTCGACGGCTTCAACATCACACGGGAGAAGCCGGGCTCCGGGCAGCCAGACGATGTGCATTCGCTGACCGGATCGCCGGGCGAAACCTCACTCTTCACTTGGGTGGTACGCGCGCTTGATTCCGGCTACCTCACCTGTGACGACGGCCCTGGAGAGGTAGCGGACTTTGTTCATCTTGCTAACGATGAGACATTGAGTCTGATCCACGTCAAGGCGGCATCATCAGACCGATCTGGGCGAGGCATCGCGGTCCAGCGATTTGAGGTCGTTGTCGGCCAGGCGGTCAAGAACATCGCGTACCTAGACCCGGACAAGCTTATCGAGGCTCTCAATCGGCCACGAATTGCACAACCCGCCTGCTGGCTCGACGGTGCGAGAGTCCCGGGACGCTCCGAGATGCTTGAGTTCCTTGGGGCGCGCAGCGCCCACGCCCCAAAGCGGATCATTGTCGTTCAGCCGCACGTGACTATGCGCGCCCACGAGGCAGCGTGGATGAGTTCTGCAATGCCAGTCCGACTCCTCGACACACTCCTCAACGCAGCAAGAGGATCGATCACCGGGGTCGGAGCGGAGTTTCACGTGTGGGGAGCGCGAGACTGAAAGACTGCTTCGCGCTCCACCGCCCCCGCGAGGTGACCAGGAGAGCCCGTCGGCCTGCACGTGCGGCTGACGCCGATGCGCCCGCGCGGACCGCTCGGTCGGGCGCAGTGCCGTCAGGTCGCCTGACGCGGAGCCTGACGCAGCACTCGGTTCGCCTGGCGCAGGCTCGCTCGAGCCTGACGCTCCTCCACCGGCCCCGCCGTCGGCCTGGCACCCCGCGGGCTCCACGGTCACCAGCTCGATGAATCGCGTCCACGTGCTCGGACAACAGCGCGATTCGATGGCGCCCGAATCGCAGGTGCGGCACCCGCCCTCGCCGGATCTGCTCGCGAACCCACCACTCGGGGATCCCCAGCCGCTCGGCGACCTCCTTGGGCGTCATCGTCAGCGTCCCGCGACCCGTCGCCTCCGCGCTCATCACCGGCTCCCTTTCGTTGCGCCCCATGCATGTACGTGTGCGAAGCGGCCGCGGGTGTACGACCTCAGACACACGCATGCGTGCCGGATGGTCGCGGCGGGGACGGACCTGTTCGTGCTGCAACGCAGGCTCGGGCACGAGTCGATCACCACGACAACTGAGACGTACGCGCATCTGCTCCCGACGAGCAGCGGGGGCGCCAGCGGATACGGCGGGGCGGGCGGTGGGTGGACTCGTCCCAGTGCCTACGGCCACAACCGGCGGATAGCCTCACGAGCGCGATTGCCAAGGTCCCGGCGCTCGAGAGCTTTGGCCAGAAGCATGAGAGACCGCAGCGCCACGACGACGTCGGCAGACAGCAGCTCCGCGGACGCATGCACCCGGGTCTCACACCAACGCTCGACGACCGCGCCGGGCTTGAGACGGTCCTCCGTCCAATTTACTATGCACTTCTTAGTCAGCACGACTAAAGTCTGCACAATGAACGTCGAGCGGGATGCCCTCCGGGTGATCGAACGTGCCCCCATGCGAACCGTTCGAGCTGCGGACCTCGCCAGCGTGTACGCACACCCTGGTCCCGAGCTGTCGATCCTCGAACGCCGCGGCGTCGTGCACCGTCTGGCTCAAGGGATCTACTGCGCCGTGCCTCGAGAGAACGTGGGCGCCGCTTGGCGGCCGAGCCTCGAGGCAGCAACCGCGGCCATCGCGACAGCCCTGTACGGAGACCGCGTCCCCATCCTGACCGGCCTGACCGCCGCGCGCGTCCACCGCGCCCTCCCGCGCGCGATCGGCACCGGCTACGTCGCCGTCCCCACGCAGCGGCGGCCGCTCCGGTTCGCCGATCGCGACGGCGAGGTTCGCTTCGTCATGCGCGACGTCGCCGGGCTGGACGCCGTCCTCGTTCAGACCGACCTCGGCTCGGCCCTCGCCACGACACCCGAGCAGACGGTGCTCGACCTCGCCCGCAGCGACCCGCGCGGCGACGACATCGACGCTCAGGAAGCGATCACCGCCCTCTGGCCCGAGTGCCACCGCGTCATGCTCGAGGAGATCGCCGGTCGACAGCGCATGCGCGCCACCCTCGACCGCGTGGTGGCCGGCCGATGAGCGTCCCGCGGCGCGAGGAGTGGGAGGGCGTCGCCGAACGCTTCGGCGCCGACCTCGAGCAGGTTCGCCGCGACCACCTCATCTCTCACGTCCTTGCAGCGATCTCCGAGGGCGTCGCCACCGACGACCTGGTATTCATCGGCGGCACCGCACTTTCCCGCACGCACCTGGCCGACGCACGACTGAGCGAGGACATCGACCTGGTCGCCCTCGCACCACGCGGCCAGGTCGCGGCCGCCATCGAGGCCTCGGTGCGCCGTGGCCTCGCGCGCAGCCACGGCCGTCCCACCTGGCGCCCGGCGCTCACCGCCACCAGCGGCTCACAGCCGGCGACCCTGATCGCGGATGACACACTCGGCGTCCAGCTCCAGCTCGTGACCGGCGAGGGCTTCCTCTGGCCGACGGAGATCGCGCAGATCGAGCAGCGCTACTCCGACGCACCACCCGCCCGGCTCCGCACGCTCACCGCACCGGGGTTCGCGGCTGCCAAGCTCGCGACCTGGATCGAGCGCCACGCCCCGCGCGACCTGTACGACCTCTGGGCGCTCGGCGAGCGAGGACTCATCGACGAAGGGGCGGTCGACGTGTTCGTCCGCAAAGGGCCGACGGGACGCCCGCCCGCCGCGTGGATGTTCGACACCTCACCCGATGAGGCAACCTGGCGCCGCGCGCTCGGCCATCAGACGCGGCTCCGCGTGACGGCCGCCGAGGCGCTGGAGACCGTGCGGGAAGCGTGGCGGGCCACCTCCGACTAGGGGCTCCGCCCGATCCAGAGGGCACCACCGGATTCGGCATTGCGCCGCCCCCGGTCGGCGCGGGACCGTGAAGCATGGCCCCTGAGGAGATCGACAGCCTCCGCGCCCACTACGACACCAAGGACACCTCTGCCGCCATCGAGCACGCCGAGCTGGACGAGTCGGTGGTCGACGAGCCGCTGGTCGGAATCACGATCCAGCTCCCCGCGAACACGCTCGACACGGCTCGCAACCTGGCCCGGTCACGCGGCCTCAGCGTGACGGCGCTGCTGCGCGAATGGATCGAGGCACAGGCACCCGTCGTGGAGACCGACCTCGACCGGGCGAACGTCACCTTCCGAGGTGAGCGGCTGACCGAGGCACGGGCCGAGGAGATCGCAGCCGAGATCCTCGCTCGCGCCGACAGGGCCGTCTCGAGTCGCCACCCGGACGAGCCCGCGACCTGACGAGCTGCGCCCCGGGGCGCGCATCCCGAAGGCCAAGAGCCAGAGGAGCCCCTGCTTCATCTGACAAGCGCTCGGCTCGCCGTTGTGCCGCCTGTCAGTCGCTCTCGCAGCCGACCCCGTCGTGGTTACCGTCGAAGTGGTGTGGGTCCGGTGGGAGCACCGTGAACCGCCTGAAGGTGATGTCGCCGCAGTCGAGGTCCGGGGGCGCCGGTGGGATGCAGACCGTCGGGTAGGACGGGTCGCAGGTGGCGTCCGCCGCGGGCCCGACGAGCGGAGCGGGCTCGGCCGGAGCGGTCGGCTCGGGCGCCGCGCAGGTGACGTCCGCCGCGGCGGCGTCGGCGGCGATGTAGGCGTCCTGACGCGGGTGCGTGCCGTAGCCGTCGCGACCGTCGTAGCGAGCGACGGCCAGGCCGAGTTCGATCTCACGCAATCCGACGTCGGTGCCATCGACCTCGACGAAGCGCAGCAGGCGGCCGTACTGGTCGACGTCGTCCCGACCCGCCACCGCGATCAAGGTCACCACGCGGCCGGTGACAATGTCCGCCATCGCCGCGGTCGCCTCGTCGTAGCCGCACTGCCCGGCCTCGGGCGAGTCCATGCCGATCAGGCGCACCGACTGCCCGTCGACCTTGATCGTGTCACCGTCGACGACCTCGGTGACGGTCCCGGTCGAGGTCAGTGGATCGGCCGAAGGCGATGGCGTTGACGAGGCGCTAGGAGTTTCGACCGAAGGCTCGGGCGTCGCCTCGCGTGTCGCTGTGGTCGACTTGGGCGCCCCGACGCGGCCCGCGCTCCCGGTCCCGGAGTCGAACTCCTCGCAACCGGCGAGCGCGACCAGAACCACAGGCACGATCACGAGGTGCCACCACGCTTGGCGTCTGCCCATCGCGACCCCCATTGGCGCAGGTGCCTCGACGCTAGCGCTGGCGCGGTCATCGAGGGCCAACGCGCGAGCGGATCACCCCATCGGCGCAACGAGACTCTCGCTGGCGCGTCAGATCAGCCGATCGCCCTGGACGTGCGGCCGGCGCCGGTGCGCCTGCGCCGAGCGCTCTGTCGGGCGCAGCGCCGTCAGGTCGCCTGACGCGGAGCCTGACGCAGTTCGCGACTTGCCTGACGCACGCTCATCCGAGCCTGACGCACCCCGGACGGAGCCTGACGCTCCCCCACTGGCCCCGCCGTCGGCCTGCCACACCGCTGGCTCGACGGTCACCAGCTCGATGATCGCGTCCACGTGCTCCGGAAGAAGCGCGATCCGATGGCGGCCGAACCGCAGGTGCGGCACCCGCCCGCGTCGGATCTGCTCGCGCACCCACCACTCGGAGATCCCCAGCCGCTCGGCGACCTCCTTCGGCGTCATCGTCAGCGTCCCGCGACCCGTCGCCTCCGCGCTCATCACCGGCTCCCTTCGTTGCGCCCCATGCATGTACGTGTGCGAGAGGACGACCGAGATGGGCCCGGCGCCGTGATCCGTGGCGATCGGTCGCGGCTCCGGCACGATGCGTTGCTCTCACGAGGTATGGGTGCGCGACGGCGGCCAACCCCGGGCGCTGGCGGCCGTGCACCTGTGAACGAGCGGCTTCGACGAGCCCTGTGGACTACTCCGGCCCGAACCGCTGACGTGCGCCCTGTCGGGTCATGCCCAGAGCCCGGCCGACGTCACCCCAGCTCGCACCCGCGCGCCGCTCACGACGCACCTGATCCACGATCGCCGCCTCAGCCTCAGCCAGTCGGCCACGTAGCTCGTCACGCTCGCCCGCGAGCCGGGTCAGCTCCGCGCAATCGCGACCCCGAGACCCACGCCTCGCGGAGACCGCGGTTGCGGACGGCGCTCTCGGGGTGCGCCGGGCGAGTGCCTCGGCGCGAGGCAACGCTCTGGGCGCCGGAAACGGCCCCGAGCCGGGCGGGAGCGCCGCCTCGATGTCCGACCACGCGACCGACTCTGCCACGCGCCTGGCGGCCACAGACCGCTCGACAACCCGCTCCGTCCGCAGCCGGCGCCCCTTGCCCATCCCGAGCCTCCCGATGCCAGGACGCCATGATTTCCCCGGGCACCGACAACGCCGGTTGCCGCCCACCGAAGACGCTTCTTGCACCGGGTGCCCGGCAGGTCCAGCCTGGTCCGGTGAAGTTCGCCGGCCGACCGTCGTGGCGTGCCTCGCTCGACCTGCCGCAGCACCTGCACCTGGCCGTGTTCGTCCGCGACGCCTACCGCCTCGCCGAGCACACCGACGCGCCGACCCCCGCAATGCCGGGGTGCCTACCGCGGGTGCCCGACCTGAGCACCGAACCCGACGCGCCGACTCCGGACCTCGCCGACTGGGCATCGTGGTGGCAGGAGGTCCTCGCCGCCGATCGCGCCGCCCGAAGCCTCCAGCCGCAGCCGGGATCCCCGCCAGACGACTTCGCGCGCGCCGCCCTGCAACGCCACGCGATCGTCGACGCGCCCGACTTCCCGTCGTTGGCCAAGCGCCCCGAGCTGCAGCGCGCCGCGCAGGTGGCGTTCCATCCCTTCCGTCGCTGGTGGAATCGCGGGCCCGACCGACCGCGCTCCACGGGGCAACTCTCCGTCCCCGGCTTCAAGGGCGAGCTCGTCGACCTCATCGATCCCAATCCCGGCCCGGGCATCGTGAACGAGACGGTGAGGCGCATCGAGCAGGACCTCGGCCGCCACGTCGCCCCGTTCAACGTCGACATCGACCTCATCGGCACGGACGGCCCCGAGATCCTGGTCCAGGAGGACGACTACGCCCTGGTCTCGAGCGAGCTCATCTCCGGCCCGCAGCGCTTCAGTGCATGGCTAGAGCAGATGCTGCTCTCGCTCGCCTGACCGACAACGGCGGTTGTCAAAGAGGTGGCAGACACCTCTGGCACCGCGCCGATCGGAACGTCCGACGTGCGACCTCCCCGGAGCGGGGCCGGATCACCAAGCGCGTGGACCGGTCTCCGCCAACGCCACCTAGCCAGGCCGTTCCGGCTGGGCTCCGCCAGGCTTCTGTGCTGCCAGCTTCTCCCCGCGTTGCGGGCTGTGGTGACAGCCAACACAGCCGACGCCGAAGAGGACCACACAAGATGGCATCGGTCCCCCGGCGCTTGTCGAGCCGTTCGCCACCGCCAGTCAGGGGACTGGCGCGAGCCACGGGGTCATCGCCATCCATCACTCGCTAGCCTGGCACGGGCGGCTCCGGCCGCAGACGACAGGGGAGACTTGATGGCGCACATCACGACCTTCAGAGTGGAAGGTCTTGCAGGCCGAGCCGAACCCATCGAGATGCGGCTCGATCGCGGCGTGAACATCTTCTGGGGCTTCAATGGATCTGGGAAGACCTCGCTGCTTCGCATTCTTGATTCGGCACTGACCAACGACGCGAGTTCCATTCGCCGGGTGCCGTACCGTTCGGCGACCGTTGAGATAACAACCGAGATGTACGGTCCGATTACTCGAACAATCTCGTGGGACTCGACCCCGTCCGAGCTGGAACCCGACTCGCTCGCCAATCTGACCTGGCAAGAACGGGCAATAGTCGAACAGGAACTCGATGCGGGCCGACGCTGGCCGCGCTGGCAGACAGCAACCACGCCAGAGATCCCGGCCGAAGTAGTCAGGCGACTCCGCCACATCTACCTCCCGATTTCCCGAATTGCCGCTTTCGACCCGCGTGAAAGGCGCTATACGGCGAGCGACACGATCGACGAAGAAACGTTCGATCGCATGTTCGTTCAGCAGATAACCGAGAGGTGGAGAAATTACAACAATTCCGCTCTAGCGAACGTCCGCCGAATCCAAGAGCAGGGCCTCGGCGAGATTCTCTCCCTTCTCTTCGGTGGCGTCTCTAATTCCAAGAGGAGTCGGCGTGCTCCGAATACTCCGGCCGACAGCGCCTACGCCCTCGTGCGCGACTACCTCAGGAGCCAGAACATCGGCGTTCGATTCAATCGATCGTCCTTCGCCGAGCGCTACTCGAACTCTCCGGAACTCCAGGCGGTAGTCGAACGGATCGGCGTCGTCACGGATCAGGTCCTCGCGGTTCTTGAGCCGCAGCGCAACTTTCAGGAACTCCTCGAGGACCTCTTTGGCGGGCGGAAGAACCTCGAACTCGATCCGCGAGGGATCCATGTGACGATCGGCGACGAGGAGATCTCGCTGATGTCACTCTCCTCGGGCGAGAAGCAACTCCTGCAAATCCTGCTAAGCGCGCTAGCTGGGGAGGAGAGTAGCGTCATCATCGACGAGCCGGAACTGTCGATGCACGTCGACTGGCAACTGCGCCTCGTTCGATCGATGCGGCTCCTCAATCCAGACTGCCAACTCATACTCGCAACGCACAGCCCCGAGGTGATGGCGAACGTCCCAGACCGTTTTGTCCACCAGCTATGACGAAGATCGCCAGAGACGCTTTGGCGTTCGCCGCTCGCGTTCGCATGAGTCAGAATCGGCTCTTCTTGCTAGTCGAGGGGCGCGAGCGCGACGTGCGGTTCTACGACAAGCTGCTGGGTGCAAGTACAGTCTTGGAAGCGCATGGATATGCGATACAGCTTGGCGAGCAAATTGCGATCAATGGCGTCGCTGCTGGAGGAAAGCGTCACCTCGAGAAACTCCTTGACCTCTATCGCCGGAAGGGCTTGCTGCGTCAATCTGGCCCCTCTGGTGATCACATCGTTGCGTTCGCGCTTGACAAGGACTTCGACGACCTCCTCGGCAAGCGTAGGATTTCTGATCACGTTGTGTACACGAAACATGCAGACGTTGACGCTGAGATATTCGCACGTTGCCGTCCCAGGAAGACCTACGCGACAGCTCTTTCGCTGGACTCCAAGGATGCGAAGGCCTTCTCTCGGCACGTCCAGGACCCAGTGCACGAACTTGCTCGCATCTGGGAGGGCTGGATCGAGTTGTGTGTCCGCACCGAGGCCTGCGGTGCCCGCTGCTCGATCAAGACGAGCGCGCCGTCCATGGTGAATTCTGGGATCTACGGGAGTTCAGACGCCAGCACATTCCGGTCGCTTGAGGCCGAGATGAGGTCACGGTCAAAGCGTTCAAGTGGCCGCGACAAGCAGATCCAGGGCCGTTACAGAGCCGCGGTCGATCGCGGCGAGAGTCGCTACTTCGTGAAAGGTAAGGCGGTGCCGGGCTTCCTGGCCCATGAGGCGCAGAAGTTCTTCGCATCAAAGCGACCGGTCGCATCGAAGAGTTTCCGGGACTCGGTGACCTCGGTGGCACTCGGGACCATCCGCTTCGAGGGGACCTGGCTTCGGCATTGGCTGGACCCACTCGAGCGGCTATGAGCAGCGCGCGGAGGCGGGAGCGAGTCACTATTCCAAGATCACTAGCACGCGTTGACGCCGTCAACGAACCCCACCGATCTGCCCACGATCCCCGTCAACATGCCCTCGCATCACCGCAGGTCACGCGCCTCCACCAACAGCTCCACAAGGCTCCCAACTGGTTCGATTCCCGCCATCTGCACTCCTGGACCCCGTCGGATGCCGCTGCGTCCGACGGGATCCGCCTGTAGACGGCGTCAATCGCGTTGCCGAGGGCCTGTGTGAACTCATCGGTCAGGATGATCGGCGGATTCGACACGGGGCCACCGGCCGTCAGTACTGGGCGCGGTTCTCGAGCGCCAGCCAGGCGTCCATCGGGGCCTCAGCGCCGGGCACCCGGTGCTGGATCACCGCCATCGGCCAGGTCGAACGGTCCCGAGCGAGCAGCTCGTAGAACGCGCGGTCGTCGAACCCCGCACGGGCGGCGTCGTCGCGATCGGCGGCGAACACGACCCGGCCCACCCGGGCCCACAACGCCGCGGACAGGCAGAGCGGGCACGGTTCGCACGAGCTGAACAGCTCGGCGCCGGCGAGCGAGTAGGAGCCCGAGCGGCGGCACGCGTCGCGGATCGCGACGACCTCGGCGTGGGCCGTCGGGTCCCCGTCGAGCGTGACCCGGTTGTGCCCCGTCCCGATCACGACGCCGTCGCGCACCACGACGGCCCCGAACGGGCCACCCCCCGAGGCGACGCTCCGGACCGCGAGGTCGACGGCCTGCGTCACGAAACCCGCATCGGTCGCGGGCTCCGCGTCCTCGATCGCCCCGATCGCCAGGACCGCCTTGCCCGCGGCGAAGCGCTCGAGCCGAGGGCGTCGGGCCCACGGCGCGACGCCCTCGGTCATCATGATCAGTCGGATCATCACGGGGTGCCGACGGCGACGTAGCTCGAGGACGTCCGCGATCTCGCCCCGGTCCAGGACCGGCCGGGCCACCCCGGTCAGGGTCCGGTCGCCCACCTGCAGGGTCACGTGCGGATCCGCGACGGCGTTGCGGAACCAGTCCGCGCGCTCACCCCGGGCCGACGCGACCACGTAGCCCTCGCCCGTGCGCTCGAACTGGAGGGGGGTGACCCGCCGCAGGCCGGTCCGGCGACCGGTCGTGCCGAGCAGGAGCACGGTCCGCCGCGGGCCACGCCCGGAGGCGACCAGGCTCGCGACCCGTCGGTTCAGCCGACGCATGGTGCGCCACACGACCGCTTGCGGCACGTCCGTCCCCCACCCTCTCCACGGTGAGCTCGGCCCCCGTTCTGCCAACCTCCCCTGGTCGCCGGGCCGAGGCGAGAGGCCAACGTCCCGCGTGGACGCCCAGTCGGCGCGCACCGAGCTGCCAGGCCAGGTCACCCGCCGGGGAACCGCCCTCCCCCGCCGCCCCGGCGCGAGTCGATGGGACCTGCGCACCTGGCGAGCCCAGCACCGCGGCTGCTAGGCCGAACACGTGGGGCCCGGGTGGGGTCGGTCGTCGACATCCGTCTCGGGTGACGAGGTGGCGACCGCCGACGGCCCACGCTCTCGGGCACCGGGGCGTGAGGAGGAGTCATGACCATCTCGTCCGTCACCGCAGGCGCCAGGGTTCGGGCCGCGATGGGTGCAGCAGTCAGGCGTGCCGCCTGGGCCTGGGCCGGCGTGCCCAGCGGGGCGCTCGGATGGGTCAGCACGCGCACCGTCTTCCCGCTGACTGCCGGAACCTCGTACCAGGCGATCGCGGACGCGCTGGAGGTCGGCCCGCAGGACGTGGTGCTGGACGTCGCGTGCGGGTCAGGTGCCCTGCTCGCCACGCATGCCGCCCAGGCCCGGAGGGTGGCCGGCATCGACCTGTCCGACGTCCAGGTCCGGCTTGCCCGGCGCGCCCTGGGCGACCGGATCGCCGCGGGCACCGCGGAGGTCGTGAAGGGGGACGCCGCCGCGCTGCCCTGGCCGGACGGATCGTTCACGGCGGTGTGCTGCGTGTCGTCCTTCGAGACCTTCCCCGACCCGGAGAAGGTCCTGCGGGAGATGGTCCGGGTGCTGCGCCACGGCGGTCGGGTCGCGCTGAACATCGGAGAACGCGTGGCGCCCGGGACCCGGACGCACCGGGTGTGGGATGCGCTGTGGGTGTGGTCGGAGGACGACGTGCGTCGCATGGTCGTAGACACCGGGCTCGAGGACGTCGCCGTCCGGTACTCCCGTGCGTGGGGGAACGACCCGGTCTCGAGGTTCCTCACCTGGATGTGGAAGAAGCTCGGCAACGACATGAGCGAGCTGCGGCTCGTCACCGCCGTGAAGCGCTAGGACCGGCCGCGGCGGCACGGGCCGGCACCGGCCCGCGCTGTGCTGCGGCACGCCAGGCAGTTCCAGCATTCGAGACAGCTGCATCTGCCGGCCGCGCCCGCCCCGTAGGAGGGGCGAGGTCCGGATCGAGCCGGGCCCGCGAGATCAGGAGAGTCCCATGTTGAAGAGGATCGCGATCGTCAGCGCCGCCGTCGCCCTGGGCGTCGGCCTCGGCGCCGCACCGGCCACCGCAGCCCCGGCCAACTCCGGCGCAGCCTGCACGCAGGCGGGCATCGGGACGCTCAAGGACCTGGGCCTGCTCCAGGCAGCGGCGCAGAAGAAGATCGACTACTCGACGCTGGCCGACCCCACGGCCGGCCCGATCTTCGCCGAGCTGCCCAGCGGCTCCTACCTCTCCCTCGGTCAGGTCGTGAAGCTGCACCACACCAACCCCGAGCTGTTCGCCTGGTGCGGCTGACGACACGTCGCGGTCTCGCCGGTCCGCCGGCGAGGCCGCGACGGTCACGCCGACGATCGGCACCACCGGCGGCACGCGACGAGGAGGATCAGCGTCGCAGCCCCCTTGACGGCCCAGACCCACGCCAGGTCGGCGGCGAGCGGCGCGGGGCCCACCTCCAGGGTCGGCTCGAGGAACCGGACGTGCAGCCGGTCGGCGTTCCTGGCGAGACTCTCCGGGTCGTCGTCGATGCCCTCGGCGGCCAGGTAGCTGCGCCAGAAGGTCTCGTCGAACCCGCGCAGGTCGGCGACGACGCTCCGCAGGTCGTCCGGGTCCGTGACCGGCACCGCGCGCATCGTCCGCACCCGGTCCGACTGGACCGTCACCACGGGGTTCGCCACCAGGTTGCGGTACCACTGGGCGCGGCTGCCGTACGGGCACCACAGGTAGGGCCGGCCGCCAAGGTCGTGCAGGGCGACCGGCATGTGGTGCGGTGTCCCGCTCGTGCGGCCGGTCACCGTGAGCATCACCAGGTGCGACCCGCGGGTCGTGGCGTGCGACACCAGCGGCCCGACACCCATCCGCCATGCCAGGGTCGGTAGCGCGAGCGCGTGGCGCAGCCCGGGCAGGTGCGGGTGCAGGACGGTCCACGTGTCCAACCGTTCACCGAGAGTCGCCCGGCGCTGCGCGAGCACGACTCCACTGTGCCCCTGGCGACACGCGCCGGGCCTGAGGACAAGGTCCCCGGACGCGCCCCGCCCGCGGTCCGTCGCCACAGCGACCAACGGCTGTCGCACAGCGACCAACGGCTGTCGCCCAGCAACCAAGGGCTGTCCCACAGGGACCAAGGGCTTTGGACAGCGTCGTCCGGCGAGGGGAGGCTGGACGTACGGCTCCTTCGCGGAGGGCCCGATGAGTGCAGGTGTCCGGCCTCTCGAGCCGCCGGGCGACGGCTCGCGGGCCGACGTGCGGCCACTCGCCGTCGGCGTCGACGTGGTCGACGTGGGCCGCCTCGCGCGCGTGCTCGCGCGGCGCGGAGCGGCCCTCACCGAACGGGTGTTCACCCCCGCCGAGCGCGAGGGCTGCGGCGGCGACGTGCGGCGCCTCGCGGCGCGGTTCGCGGCCAAGGAGGCGGCGGCCAAGGCGCTCGGCACCGGCATCGGCCCGGTCGCGTGGCGCGACGTCGAGGCGGCACCCACCCGCGGCGCGCCGCACCTCGTCCTGCGCGGCGCGGCCCGGACCATCGCCCTCGAGCGGGGCCTGGACCGCTGGGAGCTGAGCCTTGCGCACGACCCGACACATGCCGTCGCGGTGGTCGTGGCGGCCGGGAACGGTGATCCGAGATGACCCTCACCCAGATCCACAAGACGCCGGCCGACTGGCGGGTCCCCCCGCTGCTGCCGCCCGACCCCGCGCCGTTCACCTGGGACGAGGCGCGCGCGTGGGTCGACGGGCTGCCCGGCGGCGGGCTCAACATCGCCCACGAGGCGGTCGACCGGCACGCCGCCGGCCCACGCGCGGAGCACGTCGCGCTGCGCTGGCTCGGCCGCCACGGCGAGCGCGAGGACCTGACCTACGCCGAGCTGCGCCGACGCACCAACCGGTTCGCGAACGTCCTCGGCTCGCTGGGCCTGACCCGCGGGGACGTGGTGTTCGTGCTCAGCGGCCGGGTCCCGGAGCTGTACGTGGCGGTGCTCGGAGCCCTCAAGGCCGGCTGCGTGGCCAGCCCGCTGTTCTCCGCGTTCGGTCCCGAACCTGTGCGTCAGCGCATCGAGATCGGCGAGGGGAAGGTCCTGGTCACCACGAGGTCGGCCTACACACGCAAGGTCGAGGGCCTGCGCGACCGGCTGCCTGCCCTGCGTCACGTGCTGCTGGTCGACGTGCCTGCCGACGCCGAGCCCCCGGCCGGGACCCTCAGCCTGGCCGCACTGATGGCGGCGGCCTCGGACGACTACACCGTCGCTGCGACCGAGCCCGAGACCCCCGCTCTGCTGCACTTCACCAGTGGCACCACCGGGACCCCCAAGGGCGCCGTGCACGTGCACGAGGCGGTGGTCATGCACGAGGCGACGGCCCGGTTCGCCCTCGACCTGCACCCCGACGACGTGTTCTGGTGCACCGCCGACCCCGGCTGGGTGACCGGCACGTCCTACGGCATCGTCGCGCCGCTCTCGCGCGGGGTGACGAGCATCGTCGACGAGGCCGACTTCGACGCCGACCGCTGGTACGCGATCCTGCGCGATGAGCACGTCACGGTCTGGTACACCGCGCCCACCGCGGTCCGGCGCCTGATGCGCGCGAGCGGCGGGCGGATCGAGGGGCTCGACGCGCTGCGCTTCGTGGCCAGCGTCGGCGAACCGCTCAACCCGGAAGCGGTGAGCTGGGGCCTGGAGGCCCTCGGGCTGCCCATCCACGACACGTGGTGGCAGACCGAGACCGGCGGGATCATGATCGCCAACACCGTCGCGTCCGACATCCGGCCCGGGTCGATGGGACACCCGCTGCCCGGTGTCGAGATCGCCGTGCTGCGCCGTGGTCCGGCCGGAGTGCTGGTCACCGACGGCGAGGTCGAGCCGCTCGGCCCCGGCGTCGAGGGCGAGCTCGCCCTCAAGCCCGGCTGGCCGTCGATGTTCCGCACCTACCTGGGCCAGCCCGAGCGCTACGCGGCCTGCTTCAAGGGCGGCTGGTACTGCACGGGCGACCTCGTCACGCGCGACGCCGACGGCTACGTGTGGTTCCTGGGCCGGGCGGACGACGTGATCAAGTCCTCGGGCCACCTGATCGGCCCGTTCGAGGTCGAGTCCGCGCTGCTCGAGCACCCCGCGGTCGCCGAGGCGGGTGTGATCGGGCTGCCCGACCCGATGGCCGGGGAGGTCGTCAAGGCGTTCGTCGTCCTGGCCCACGGGGCGCTGCCCGACGACACGCTGCGGCGCGAGCTGATCGGGTTCGGCCGCACGCGCCTGGGCGCCGCAGTCGCCCCGCGCGACCTGGCCTTCGTCGAGGAGCTGCCGCACACCCGCAGCGGCAAGATCATGCGCCGCCTGCTGCGCGCCCGGGAGCTGGGCCTGCCGATCGGCGACCTGTCCACCCTCGAGGGAGAGGAGCCGACATGACCGCCCTTGACCTGGGCCTGGACCTCGACCGGGAGGAGGCCCTGCACCTGCTCACCCAGATGGTGCGGATCCGGCGCTTCGAGGAGCGCTGCGTCGAGCTGTACAGCGCCGAGAAGATCCGCGGGTTCCTGCACCTGTACATCGGCGAGGAGGCGGTCGCGACGGGAGCGATGGGCGCGCTGCGGCCCACCGACGCCGTGGTGGCCACCTACCGCGAGCACGGTCACGCTCTGGCCCGCGGGGTCAGCGCCCGCTCGATCATGGCCGAGATGTTCGGTGTCGTGGAGGGCTGCTCCCGCGGGCGCGGGGGTTCGATGCACCTGTTCGACGCGGAGCGCCGCTTCTACGGCGGCAACGCCATCGTCGCCGGCGGCCTGCCGCTGGCCGTCGGGCTCGGCCTGGCAGACGTGATGAGCGGGCGCGACGCGGTCACGGCGTGCTTCTTCGGCGAGGGAGCGGTGGCCGAGGGCGAGTTCCACGAGGCGATGAACCTCGCGGCGCTGTGGTCGCTACCCGTGGTGTTCTGCTGCGAGAACAACCTCTACGCGATGGGCACCGCGCTGGCGCGCTCGGAGTCCCAGACCGACCTCGCGCTCAAGGCAGCGACCTACCAGGTGACGTCCTGGGCGGTGGACGGCATGGACGTGGTCGCCTGCGCGGCCGCGGCCCGCCGCGCGGTCGACATCGCGCGCTCGGGCGGTGGCCCGGTGTTCCTCGAGCTGCGCACCTACCGGTTCCGCGCGCACTCGATGTACGACCCCGAGCTGTACCGCAGCAAGGAGGAGGTCGAGCGCTGGCGCGAGCGCGACCCGATCGAGATGTTCGTGGGCCGGGCCGAACAGGCCGCGCTGCTCGAGGCGGGCGACCGGGAGCGCATCGAGACCGACGTCGCCGCGGAGATCGACGACGCCGTGGCGTTCGCCGAGGCCGGCACGCCGGAACCGGTCGAGGATCTCACCCGCGACGTGTACCGGAGGGCCGTGCGATGACCGCGACGACGTCGAAGCGAACCGCGGACAAGACGGCCGCGGTGCCACCCACCGTGACGATGACGTTCCGCGAGGCGTTCCGCGAGGCGCTGCGCGACGCGCTGCACCGGGACCCGGCGGCCTTCCTCATGGGCGAGGACGTCGGCCGGTACGGCGGGTGCTTCGGGGTGAGCCGGGGCCTGCTGGAGGAGTTCGGCCCCGAGCGGGTGCGCGACACCCCGCTCTCGGAGTCCGGGTTCACCGGGGCCGGCATCGGCGCCGCGCTGGGTGGGATGCACCCGATCGTCGAGGTGATGACCGTCAACTTCAGCCTGCTCGCGCTCGACCAGATCGTGAACAACGCGGCGACGATGCTGCACATGTCCGGCGGTCAGCTCAACGTGCCCCTGGTCATCCGGATGACCACCGGGGCAGGGCGCCAGCTCGCCGCCCAGCACTCGCACAGCCTCGAGGGCTGGTATGCGCACATCCCGGGCATCCGGGTGCTCGCGCCCGCGACGCTCGCCGACGCCCGCGGGATGCTGTGGACCGCGCTGCAGGATCCCGACCCGGTGCTGATCTTCGAGAACGGCGCGCTGTACGGCGTCTCCGGGGAGCTGGCCGCCGACGCGGGCCCGGTCGAGATCGACCACGCGGCCGTGCGCCGCGAGGGCTCCGACGTGACGGTCGTCGCCTACGGCGGGTCCCTCCCGCGCGCGATGGAGGCCGCCGAGGAGCTCACGCAGGACGGGATCTCCGCCGAGGTGGTCGACCTGCGCACGCTGCGTCCGCTGGACGACACCACGATCATCACCTCGGTGGGGCACACCCACCGGGCGGTGGTGGTCGACGAGGGCTGGCGCAGCGGTGGCCTGTCCGCCGAGGTGGTCGCCCGGATCGTCGAGGGCGCCTTCTACGAGCTCGACGCGCCGGTCGTGCGGGTGTGCGGGGCGGAGGTGCCGATCCCCTACGCCCGACACCTGGAGCAGGCGGCGGTGCCGCAGGTGCACGACGTGGTGCGCGCCACGCGGGAGCTGATGGGTCATGGCTGAGTTCCGGATGCCGTCACTGGGTGCGGACATGGACGAAGGGACCCTGGTCAGCTGGCTCGTCGGCGTGGGTGACCACGTCGAGCGCGGCCAGGTGGTCGCCGAGGTGGACACCGAGAAGTCGGTCATCGAGGTCGAGACGTTCGACACCGGCACCGTGAGCGAGCTGCTGGTGCACGAGGGCGAGCGCGTGCCGGTGGGCACGCCGCTCGCAGTCATCGCCGAGGGGGTCGGGGCGGCGCAGCCGCGTCGTCGCGCGGTGCCGACCCGCACCCGACCCGGGACACGCGCGACGACCACCGAGGCGGCCGCCAAGCCCGCGACGAAGCCGGCAGCAGTACCGCTGGTGCGTGGCGCCGCTCGGGTCGCGGCGTCTCCCTTGGCCCGTCGCCATGCAGCGGCGCTCGGGGTGGATCTCGCCACCGTGACCGGCACCGGTCCGGGCGGAGCCGTGACGACCAGCGACGTCGAGACCGCCGCACACCCGGTCCGGCCTGCCCTGACCGTCGAACCCGAGCCCGCACCGGTCGTTGACGAGCCCGCGCCGGTCGCGCCGGTCGTGCCGCGCAGCGGGGCGGACCGCCAGGCGTCGATGCGGCACGCCGTCGCCGAGGCGATGGCCCGGTCCAAGCGGGAGATCCCGCACTACTACCTGGCAGCCGACGTCGACATGGCGCACGCGACCCGCTGGCTCGAGGCGCACAACACGTCGGTGCCGGTGACCGAGCGGGTGCTGGTCGCCGCGCTCCAGCTCAAGGCCACCGCGCTGGCGCTGCGCGCCGTCCCCGAGCTCAACGGCCACTGGGTGGACGGCGAGCACCGGCCGGCCGAGCACGTGCACCTCGGCGTGGCGATCGCGCTGAGGGGTGGCGGCCTCGTGGCCCCGGCGGTCCACGACGCCGACCGGCTGGCGCTGCCCGAGATGATGGCCGCCCTGCACGACCTGGTTGCCCGCGTGCGAGCCGGCAAGGTCCGGTCCTCGGAGTACGCCGACCCGACGGCGACCGTGACGAACCTCGGCGACCAGGGCGTCGACGTGGCGTACCCGGTGATCAACCCACCCCAGCTCGCGATGGTCGCTTTCGGTCGCGTGCGTGAGCGCCCGTGGGCCGTCGACGGGATGCTCGCCGTGCGACCCGTGCTCACCGTGACGCTCGCGGCCGATCACCGGGCCACGGACGGGCGCCGGGGCGCGACCTTCCTTGCCGCGCTGGACGACCTGCTGCAACGGCCGAACGACCTGTGAGGAGAGACCATGGACGACACCGAGCTGCGGACCACGGTGCTGAAGGTGCTGGGCCAGGTCGCACCCGAGGTCGACCTGGAGCGCGTCGAGCCGTCCGAGGACCTGCGCGAGCAGTTCGACCTCGACTCGATGGACATCCTCGACCTCGCGATCGGGTTGTACCAGGAGACCGGGATCGAGGTGCCCGAGCAGGACTACGCGCAGGTGGTCACGGTCGACGGCGCCGTTGCCTACCTCACCGCGCACGCGCTGCACTGAGCCCCACCGACTGATCACGGGGAGAGACGGGGCCCCTGCAGGGCACGAGCCGACCATGACGCGCCAGCGCGGAACGGGAGCCGCGCCTGGCTGATGCGACCCCGCCGATCGCCCCCGAGCGCCTCGCGGGTCCCCGCGTCAGCGCGCCGAGCGCAGCTCCGCCGTCAGCGGGCACTGGAACGGGTCGCGCGCGGCGAGGCCGACCTCGTTGAGATAGCGCACCACGATCCCGTAAGAGCGCAGGAGGGACGTCTCGGTGTACGGCACGCCCTGTTCGAGGCAGGCCTGACGCACCAGGGGCCGGACCCGGCGCAGGTGCGGCCGGGGCATCGACGGGAACAGGTGGTGCTCGACCTGGTGGTTGAGGCCGCCCATCGCCCAGTCCACCAGCCGCCCACCCGTGATGCTGCGGCTCATGAGGACCTGGCGGGAGAAGAAGTCGATCCTGCTGTCCTTCGGCACGATCGGCATGCCCTTGTGGTTAGGGGCGAACACCGCACCCATGTACAGGCCGAACAGCCCGAGCTGGACGCCGAGGAACGCGAAGGCCAGCCCCACCGGCATGAACCAGAACACCAGCGCGAGGTATCCGACCAGCCGGGCGGTGACGAACACGATCTCCACCGTGCGCCGCTTGACCGGGCCGCGCCCGAAGATCGTCTTGACCCCGGACACGTGCAGGTTCAACCCCTCGAGCAGCAGCAGCGGGAAGAACAACCAGCCCTGCCGCCGTGTGAGCGCAGCCCGCCACCCCGTGCGAGGCGCCTGCAGGTCGGCGGTGTGGAAGAGGATGGTGTCGGCGTCGATGTCCGGGTCGGCGCCCACCTGGTTCGGCTTGGCGTGGTGCCGTGAGTGCTTGTGCTGCCACCAGCCGTAGCTCATCCCGGCGTAGAGGTTGGCGATCACCAGGCTCGCCCAGTCGTTCCATCGTCCGGAGGCGAAGATCTGCCGGTGCGCGGCGTCGTGCCCGAGGAACATCACCTGTCCCAGCACCACGGCGAGACCGGCGGCCACGGCGAGCTGCCACCAGCTGTGCCCGAGCAGCACCACGGCGGCGACCAGGCCCGCCAACAGGCCCGTGAGCAGCAAGAACGTGGCCCAGTAGTACCCGTGCCGCCTGCGCATCAGACCAGCCGCCCGCACGCGCGTGCCCAACGCCATGTAGGCGCTGACCTGACGTTCGCGCGGTGACGAGGGAGGGATGGGGGCAGCGATGGCCATGGCGGTCCGCTCTGTAGGGGCGACGCACCGGGCAGCACATCGGCAGGTGTCTGACAGTACCTGCCTTCGGAACGCGCGACGAGCGCAGACCCGCACGGGCCAGGGCGGGTGCGGCCCGCATGGCGGGAACCGACCTCGGCGAACGATCAGGAGTTGTCGGAGGCACCGAGCTGGCCCCTGCGCCGGGTCAGGTAGGCCACCTCGGCGGTGTTGCCCGCGAGCGCGATGGCCCGCTCGTACGCCTCGCGCGCGTCGTCGGCGCGTCCGAGGCGCCGCAGCAGCTCCGCCCGGGTCGCGTGGAAGGCGTGGTAACGCTCGAGGGGCAGCACGTCGACCAGGGCGAGAGCGACGTCCGGCCCGTCGACCTCTGCCACCGCGACGGCCCGGTTCAGCGCGACCACCGGTGACGGGTCGAGCCGCACCAGCCGGTCGTACAGCGCGACGACCTGCGACCAGTCGGTGTCCCGCGCGTCGTGCGCGTCGGTGTGCACCGCATTGATCGCGGCGAGCAGCTGGTAGCGGCCGGGCGGCGGAGCGCCGGCGGCCACGGCGGCGATCCGCTCACGGACCAGGCGGCGACCCTCCGTGATGAGGTCGCGGTCCCACAGGCTGCGGACCTGCTCGCCCAGGGTGACCAGCTCGCCGGAGTCCGAGACGCGCGCGGGGCGCCGCGCCTCGGTCAGCAGCATGAGCGCGAGCAGGCCGGTCACCTCCCCGCACCCGTCACCCGTGACCAGCTCGCGCAGCAGTCGGGTGAGGCGGATCGCCTCCGCGGTGAGGTCGGCCCGGACCGGATCCGTCCGAGGCCCGGTGGCGAGGTAGCCCTCGTTGAACACCAGGAACAGCACGGCGAGCACGCCGTCGAGCCGCGCGGCCAGGTCCGCGGCCTCGGGCACGCGGTACGGCACGTGGGCGGCCCTGATCTTCGCCTTCGCCCGCGTGATCCGCTGCCCCATCGTGGCCTCCTGCACCAGGAAGGCCCGCGCGATCTCCGGCACCGTGAGGCCGCCCACCATCCGCAGCGTGAGGGCGACCCGGGCCTCCGGCGCCAGCGCCGGGTGGCAGCACATGAAGATCAGCCGGAGCCGATCGTCCTCGACAACCCCCGGGGTCCGGGCGCATCGCCGTCGAGCAGCACCTGTGCCTCCCGGTGCTTGGCGTCGCGGTGCGACTCGCGGCGGATCCGGTCGATGGCCTTGCGGCTCGCCGTCGTGGTCAGCCACGCACCGGGGTTCGGCGGCACGCCGTCGCGCGGCCAGCGCTCGACGGCGATCATGAACGCCTCGGCAGCGGCGTCCTCGGCGGTGTCGAGGCCGAACCTCCTGGTCAGCGCGGCCACCACCCGCGCCCACTCCTGGCGGTGGACGCGCGTGATGGCCTCGGCGACGGGCTCGCTCACGCCTCGAGCATCGCCGTGATCGACTCCGCGGTCTGGAACGGCCGGACCTCGACCTTGCCACGGCAGGCCTTCGAGCCCTCGGCGGCCAGCCGCAGTGCGACGTCCAGGTCCGGCGCCTCGATGACCCAGAAGCCGCCGAGGTGCTCCTTGGCCTCCAGGTAGGGCCCGTCGGTGATCACGGGCTCGTCGCCCTGACCGTCGACGACCGTGGCGGTGGTGGCCTGCTCCAGGCCGTCGGCGAACACGAAGTAGCCCTCCGCGACGAGCGTGTCGTTGAAGGCCCCGGTGTCCGCGAACGCCTGGAGCATGGACTCCTTGTCGGGGTAGTCGCCGAACTGGTTGCGCTCGGCCGGTCCGTAGACGGACAGCAGGTACTTGGGCATCTCACCATCTCCTTCGGGTGGCGCTGGCTGCTCAGCGCGCGAGGAACTCGTCGACGAAGGGGTCGGGCAGGAAGGCGCGAACCTCCTGCGCGCAACGGCAGGCGACGGCGATCTTGGCGGCCCAGGCCACGGCGTCGTCCCGGGTGGGGACGTCGACCACCATGAAGCCGCCGACCAGCTCCTTGGTCTCGGGCCACGGGCCGTCGGTGACGGCGCCGTCGGTGCCGACGACCTGCGTCGGGTCGTCGTCGCCGATCCCACCGGTGAACACGAGCACCCCGGCGTCGATGGCCTCCTGGGCCACCGCGTGAGCGTCCCTGGCCACGTCGGGCAGGTCCGCCTCCGGGAACCTCATCCACCCGCGGTCGAACGAGATCAGGTATCGCGCCACGTCTGACTCCCTTGTCCCACGGCCCTGGAGGCCGCCTGTCACCCCTACGACGAACGGTCAGACGCCGATCCGACAGGCGTCGAGCACATTTCTCCCAGGCAAGGCGGACGTGCGCACGACGAGCGAGCCGCCCCGCCTCCGCCCTCGCCCGCGACCAGCGCACGGCGTGGACCCTCCGGATGCGCGTCGAAAACGTTCTCCACTATCGTCGGCGGACCCGCCCGGCGCGCTCCGAGGGCGCCGGCGCACGACGGGTCGAGCCGATCGCGAGGAGATCGCCATGTCCGACCAGCTCACGTTCGACAACCCCGTCGAGCGCCACTCCCACATCACGCCGCACGCCTCCTGGCAGCCCGTGCCGGGGCTCGACGCCGAGCTCGACCCCCAGGCCGACCACGGCGAGACGACGTACCGGGGCACGGGCCGACTGCCCGGCCGCAAAGCGCTCATCACGGGCGGCGACTCAGGCATCGGCGCGGCCGTGGCGATCGCGTTCGCGCGGGAGGGTGCGGACGTCGCACTGTCCTACCTGCCCGAGGAGCAGGTGGACGCCGACGCGATCGCCGGGTACGTGCGGGCCGAGGGCCGCACCTGCGTGCTGCTGCCCGGCGACATCCGGGACCGGGAGTTCTGCCGCAGGCTCGTGGCCGATGCGGTGGCAGGTCTGGGCGGCCTGGACATCCTCGTCAACAACGCCGCGCACCAGGTGTACCACCAGACGTTCGACGAGCTGGACGAGGCGGACCTGGACCGCACCATCCGGACCAACCTGTACGCGATGAACTGGATCACGCGCGACGCCCTGCCGCACCTCCCACCCGGCTCGACGATCATCAACAGCACGTCGGTGCAGGGCTACAACCCGTCGCCGATGATCATCAGCTACGCCTCCACCAAGTTCGCGATCATCGGCTTCACCAAGGCGCTGGCAGCGGACCTCGCGCCGCGCGGCATCCGCGTCAACGCGGTCGCGCCGGGGCCGGTGTGGACCCCCCTGCAGGTCTCCGACGGGCAGCCCCCGGAGAAGCTGGAGGGCTTCGGTGACTCGTCCTGGCTCGGCCGCACGAGCCAACCCGTGGAGCAGGCACCCGCCTACGTGTTCCTCGCCTCGCCCGAGTCCAGCTTCGTGGTGGGCGAGGTCATCAACGTCAACGGCGGCGCGAACGTACCCTGACGCGGCGAGGTCGGGCCGGCGGCCACTCCACACCTCAGGAGTGAGTGGTGCAACGCACGGCGCGCGAAAGACGCGCGCGTATGGGCTAGTCTTGCCGCTCTACGTTGCTGTGCTTCTTGCGTTTGAAGACACCGAGCCTGGCCGCCCGGCCTTGCCGGAGCAGACGAACGAATCATCGTGACGACCGCCGGCGACAGGCGCCGACGGTTGACTGCTCTGGAAGGAGCACCCCCATGGCTACTGGCACCGTGAAGTGGTTCAACGCTGAGAAGGGCTACGGCTTCATCTCCCCCGACGACGGCGGCGCCGACGTCTTCGCCCACTTCTCCGCGATCACCGGCGACGGGTACCGCTCGCTCGAGGAGAACCAGAAGGTCGAGTTCGACACCACGCAGGGCCAGAAGGGCCCGCAGGCTGCGAACATCCGCGCGCTCTGAGCCGTAGCGATGGCGGGTCCGCGACGCGCGGGCCCGCCATTGCTCTGCGGGCGCCCGCCGAGGGCAACCGGGCCGGTGCCGCGCGGGTCCTGAGACCGGCGGGTCGAATCTCACCCGCTCGACCGGGTGGAGGGTGCTCAATCCCGGACGCAGCACGCCGATAGGCCTCAGGAATCTCCCTCGAGGCGGACCGGTGCGACACGAGCTGAACTCCGACAACGCGGACCATGCCGACGGCACGGCCGCTCCCCGCAGCGTCACCCTCCGCGCCGGTGCACCGGTCGGTGTGGTTCCCGCTCAGCGGCCTCCGGCGAGCGGCGTGCCGCGGCCGCACCCAGGCCCTCCGGACGACGGCCGCGACGACGGCGCGTCACCGACGAGCAGCTTCGCCCGCCTCATCGGTCTGGTGATCTTCGCACTGGTGACCGTGGCCGCCGCGGTGCTCGTGGTCGCAGCCGGCACCATCGGTCCCCGGGTGGACGCAGCACCGACCGACGGGGTCTTCTTCGGACTCTGGCACGTCCTCTACGCGACCCAGGTCCCCACGCTCAAGGTCGCAGCGTCCGCGGTCGCGCTCGCCGTGCTCCTCGCGGCCGCGGTGGCGTCCCTCGAGCTGCGCATCTCCAACCGGTCCCGCCGCTCCACCGACACCCGCACCGACCCGCTGGCTCCGAAGCTCGTGATGGCCCGGACCGCCGCCGTCTTCGCGGGGCCCGTGACCGTCACCGTGCTGATCCCTGCCCATGACGAAGAGGCGTCGCTGCCGGGCACCATCGCGTCGCTCACCGGCCAGTCCCGCCCGCCGGAGCGGATCCTCGTGATCGCTGACAACTGCGCGGACCGGACCGTGGACGTCGCCCGCGCGGCCGGAGTCGAGGTCCTCGAGACCGTCGCGAACGCGCACAAGAAGGCCGGCGCGCTCAACCAGGCACTGCGCGACCTGCTTCCCACGCAGGGCGACAACGACGCCGTGATGGTGATGGACGCCGACACCCGCCTCGACGACGGCTTCCTGGAGACCGCCGTCGCCCGCCTCACCGCCGACCGTGCCCTGATGGCCATCGGCGGCCTCTTCTACGGCGATCAGGGCGCCGGGCTGCTGGGGCAGTTCCAACGCAACGAGTACCGCCGCTACAGCCGAGACATCCGCCGCCGGCGTGGCCGCGTCTTCGTGCTCACCGGCACCGCATCCGTGTTCCGCCCCGGGGCGCTGCGCGCCGTGGCCGACGCGCGCGGGTCGTCCCTTCCCGGCGTGCCCGGTGACGTCTACGACACGGCAGCGTTGACCGAGGACAACGAGCTCACGCTCGCCCTGAAGTCACTCGGTGCGCTGATGATCTCACCGCGTGAGTGCTCCGTGGTCACCGAGATGATGCCCACCTGGCGGGCACTGTGGAACCAGCGGCTGCGCTGGCAGCGGGGCGCTCTGGAGAACCTGGCCGCCTACGGACTGACCCCCAAGACGTTCCGCTACTGGGCGCAGCAGCTCGGCATCGGCTACGGAGTGGTCGCGCTCGCGACGTACGTCGTGCTCATCGCCGTGACGGTGCTCGCGGTGGACTCGTGGGTCTGGTTCCCGTTCTGGATGGGCATGGGTGCACTGTTCTCCCTCGAGCGCACGGTCACGGCGTGGGACGGGGGATGGCGGGCGCGGATCGTCGCCGCGCTGCTGCTGCCCGAGCTGGCCTACGCGATGTTCCTCGACGCCGTGTACGTGCGAGGCGTCCTGGACATCCTGCTCGGCAGGACGGCGGCCTGGAAGCACGTGGCCCACGCATCGGCCACGGACGACGACGCCCGGGTGGTGAGCGGTCGATGATCGCCGCGGAGGGTCTGGTGAGCGCCGGGGCCCTGCTGCCCGTGTCGGTCCTGCGCTCCGACCCGGTGCAGGTCCTCGCCACGTTCGTCGCCCTCAACACGCTCATGTACGCCACGCTCGCAGCGGTCAAGATCCTGCCGCGCGTGCAGCGCCCCGCGTGGCTCAACGGGCGCAACCGCCGAGCGCAGGACCGCAGCATCTACGCGGGCCGCCCCGCCGACGACACCGACCGCTAGGCAGGCGGCGCCGACCTGGGTGCACGCGACACCTCGAGCGGCCGTCGGAGGCGCACCGGCGTAACGTCGCGGATGCCCCACCGGGTGCCGTGCCACACCCCCGACCAGGTCGATGCCCCATGTCCGACACCAGTCCGCGATCCGAACGAGGCGCGGAGCGCTCCACCACCGAGCGGGTGCTCGCCGTCGTCGGCTTCACCGTGGTTGCCGGCTGTGTGGACGTCGTGACGTACGTGGGTCTGGGGAAGGTGTTCACGGCGAACATGACCGGGAACACAGTGCTGCTCGGCATCGGCCTCGCGACCGGCGACCTCGGGGCCGCCGCCCGGGCGGGCGTGGCGCTGGCAGGGTTCGTGGCGGGTGCGGTGGTGGTCGGTGCCGCAGTCCCGGTCGCGCGGCACCGTCGTGCGGTCCTCCAGGTCCTCACGGGCGAGCTGGTGCTGATGTCGGTGCTGTCAGCCTGGTGGCTCACGACCGGGGGCGAGAGCCCGACCGGCGCGCTGCGCTACGGCCTCGTCGCGCTCGCGGGAGTGGCCATGGGGGCCCAGAGCGGCGTGGTGCGGCACCTGGACGTCCCGGTCAACACCACGTACATCACGGGGACGTGGACCGCACTGAGCGCCGGCGCGGGCTCGCTGCTGCGGGGGCGTCGCCGGCAGGCAGCAGAGCGACCCTCGTCCTCCGTGGCGCAGCAGGTCGTCGTGGTGGCCACCTACCTGGCCGCGGCGTTCGGGGCCGCGGCCGCCTACCAGGCCTTCGGCGCCCGCGTGGCCGTGCTCCCACCGGTCCTGCTGCTCGCCGCCATGCTGCCGTGGCTGGCGCGTCCAGGCTTCGACGGCGCGTCCACGTCCGAGGGGCGCTCCGGCTGACCAGCCCCTCACCCGGCCGGGGGACATTCGGCCCTGACCACCGCCGACGACGGCGCGCAACCATGGAGGCGACCCGAGGCGCGAAGGCCGTGAGGCTCGCGCGAAGGGAGACCGTCATGATGCGACGAGCCCTGATGATCGTCGGTGCGGCAGCGATCCTCGTCGGCTGCAGCAGTGGGCCGGAACCCCTGCCGACGGACGAGCCGTGGGACCTGGTGTGGTTCAGCGACTCCGGAGGGATCGGCGTGGCCGACCTGTGGGCGCAACGGATCACCGAGGACGTCGGCGTGGAGGTGGTGGTGCACGACTACGCCGTCGGCGGCCTCGGCGCGGGCCAGGTGCTGGCGTGGATCGACGACACCCCCACGGCGCTGCCCGTGCTGCGGCAGGAGATCGCCGACGCCGAGATCGTCGTCGTGTACGGCAACCCGGGAGACGCGAGCGACACTCTCGACGTGGGGCTGTGCCTGGACGTCTCGCAGTACCACCACGCCGCACCGACCGCGTCGACCGAGGCGGACTTCGCGCCGTACCGCCAGATCCTCGACTCGATCTACCAGGTCGTGTTCGACCTGCGCGAGGACAAGCAGACGATCGTCCGCGCGACGGACATGTACGCGCCCACGATCTCCGCCTGGCGAGAGTTCGGCGTCGACACCGAGTGCACCGCTGCGTGGGAGACGTGGTCCGACTCCATCCGGCAGGTCGCCGACGCCTGGGGCGTGCCGACCGTGTCCCTCTACGACGCCTACAACGGCGCGGACCACACGGCAGACCCTCGGCAGGCGGGCGTGATCGGTCCGGACGGCGCACACCCGAACGACGCCGGCAGGGCACTGATCGTCGAGACCCTCGCGGCGGCCGGCTACGAGCCGGTCGACCGCTGACCGAGGTCGCGAACCGTCGGGCGGCCTACCCGGCGATCAGCTCACCGGCGATCTGGCGCGCCCACGCGTCGATGGCGTCCCAGTCCCGGAAGTCGCCGGACGGGATGGCGTCGCGGGCCCCGGCCGGGAGTCGCTTCGTCATCTTCTCCGCGAGGCCGATCGGCGGGGCGTCCTTGTCGTAGGCCCCGAAGAACACCTGCTCACCGCGTGACCCGAGGGCGCCGGGCAGGTCCTGGAACTCCTTCGGCCGGGCCGCCTCGAGCAGGTCGTTCCCGTCGGCGTCCACGGTGTCCGTGCCCGTCGGGCCGCTGGAGAACAGCCAGACCGGTCGCGCCGTCAGCTCCGTGTGGTGGCGCTTGGCGAACGTCGTCGCCGGCTTGAGCCAGTGGTACAGGTACGCGGCGGCGCCGAGCACCACGGCGTCGTAGGTCGCCACGTCGCGGACCTCGTCCACCGGGTGTGCCTCCGCCGGGACGCCCGCCGCCGTGAGGGTGCTCGCGATCCGCTCGGCGATGCCCGCGGTGGCACCGTGACGGGTGGCGTAGGCGACGAGGACGGTCATGGTTCCTCCCGACGTGTGGCACCAGCGTCGCCACGCACGGGTGTCACGTCGAGGGAGGAACGTCCCGGACCGGCGGTGCGGCTCTCAACCCCGCGGCCCGCGGAGCACACGGATAGCATCCCCGGGGTGACGACCGGCCGGACAGCGAGCGTCGCGCCGGCGGTCCTGGTCGCGACGGGCGTGGGCGCACTGGTCGCGGCGCAGAGCCGGCTCAACGGCGACCTCGCCGTGGCGGGCGCGGGGACCCTCGTCGCGGGCTGGCTCTCCTACGTGGGGACGGTGACCGCGATCGCCGTCCTCGTCGCGCTCCGCGGCCGGGCGGCGAGGACCGCGCGCGTGCTGCGACACTCCGGCCGCTGGTGGTGGTTCGCGATCGGGCTGTGTGGCGTGCCCATCGT
The DNA here is from genome assembly GCF_030586465.1 of Actinotalea lenta. Lineage (GTDB taxonomy): Bacteria > Actinomycetota > Actinomycetes > Actinomycetales > Cellulomonadaceae > Actinotalea > Actinotalea lenta. The sequence continues at coordinate 1,590,464 of NZ_JAUQYP010000001.1, read as the reverse complement.
GCTGGCGTCCGCGTTCGGCGTGCCGCTGGTCGGGGTCGCCGTCGCGTCGGTGGCCTCCGTGGCCGGGCAGACCGTGGCGGGACTCGCCCTCGACGCGCGGGGCGTCGGGGTACCCGGGCGGCTACCCCTGGACCTGCGCCGTGCGCTGGCCGCGCTCACCGCGATCGGGGGCCTGCTGCTCGCCATGAGCAGCGGGTCGGGCGACGTCGGCGTCGGCACGGGCGGGGCGGTCACGGTCGGCGTGCTGCTCTTCCTCTCCGGCGCCGCGCTGGCCGGGCAGAACGCCGGCAACGGGGCCGTGACCCGCGACTCGGGCGACCCGGCGATCGCCGGGCTCGCCTCCGCTGTCGGCGGGACGCTCGCGCTCACGGTGGCGCTCGCGGCGGCCACCCCCGCGGGGGCGCTGGACGGGGTGGTCGTGCCAGGACCGGAGCGGTGGTACCTGTACCTGGGCGGGCCGCTCGGCGCCGGCATCGTGGTGGCTGCCGCGTGGGTCGTGCGGCGCCTGGGGACGTTCTCACTGACGCTTGCCGTGGTCAGCGGGCAGCTCGTCACGGCCATGCTGGTGGACGCGAACCGGGGCCTGGGCGCGCCGTGGACGACGGTGACGTCCGTGGGCGCGGTGGTCGTGGCCACGGCCCTCGGCGTGGCCCGTAGGCCCCGTCGCCGCGGCACGTCGCGCACGGTCGAGGCTCAGGACGAGGCGGCCGCGGCGCCGGGCGAGTAGTCCGAGAAGTCGTAGCACTCCTGGTCGTCGAGGCTGCCCGGCAACGGGTCGAGCACGACGTGCGTCGGCATCCCGGTGGCCGGATCGAACATGACCTCGGGAGCGTGCTCCCGATGGGTGATCGCCAACCGGCTGAGCAGGCTCGTCACGGTGGGCACGTACTCCCCCACGGTCGCGACCTGGGCCGCCCGTCGACCCGGTTCGTCCAGTCCCTCGACCGACGTGACGACGCCGCCGACCACGTGCACGTCGAACGTGCCGATGAGCAGGCGCTCCCCGCAGCTCGAGGTGACGGTCACGGAGTACGTGTCGCTGCCGCGAGCCGCCCACTGCTGGGCTGCGCCGGCGACGCCTGCGACCTCGGCCGACCCGCAGCCGGCCAGGCTTGCGACCGCGAGGAGGGCGACGGCAGGGGCCACGAGGCCTGCTGCACGCCGACGATGCGCACGACGACCGATGCTCACACCCGACTCATGTCGTCACTCCGCGCTCCCCTGCACCCGGGCCGGCACGGCGTGCTGGACGGGGCCGACGTTCCGGCGCATCCCACGAGCGCGAGGCCCTGGCCGTCGCGCGCGGGCTGTCCAGAGGTCGCCGCCGTGGGCGCGCGCTCAGGCGCCCGGGCGGGCGCGCAGGTACTGGTCCGGCCAGTAGGCGTCGGCGCCGAGCTCGGCCGCGGCGCGCTGCGCGAAGCTCGGATCACGGAGCAGCTCGCGGGCCAGGAACACCGCGTCGGCGCGACCGGTGGCGACGACCTCCTCGGCCTGCTGCGGCTCGGTGATCAGCCCGACCGCCGCCACCGGCAACCCCGACTCCTCGCGGATCCGCGTGGCGAACGGCACCTGGTAGCCGGGGCTCGGGGCGATCTGCTGGGCGGGCGAGTTGCCGCCGCTGGACACGTCGACGAGGTCGACGCCGTGGTCGGCGAGGATGCGCGCCACCCGGGCCGTCTCGTCGACGCTCAGGCCGCCGTCGACCCAGTCCGTGGCGCTGAGCCGGACCAGCAGCGGAACGTCGTCGGGCAGAGCGGCGCGCACCGCGTCGACCACGTCCAGCAGCAGACGGCTGCGACCGGCCAGGTCCCCGCCCCAGGCGTCGGTGCGCCGGTTGGTCAGCGGGGACAGGAACTGGTGCAGCAGGTAGCCGTGCGCGGCGTGCACCTCGATCACCTCGAAGCCCGCGTCCAGCGAGCGACGCGCCGCGTCGGCCCACACCTGGGGGAACGCGGCGAGCTCGTCGGCGGTCAGCTCGCGAGGGGCAGGCCAGTCCGCGTACCCGACGGCCGAGGCGCCGACGGTGCGCCAGCCACCCTCCTCGACGGGCACGTAGCCCCGGCCCCGCCAGGGTGCGCGCGTCGAGGCCTTGCGCCCCGCGTGCGCGAGCTGGATCGCGGGCACGGCGCCCTGCGATCGGATGAAGTCGGTGATCCGCCGGTAGTCAGCGGCCTGAGCGTCGTTCCAGATGCCCGCGTCCTCGGGCGAGATCCGACCTTCCGGGCTGACCGCGGTCGCCTCGGCCATCACCAGTCCCGCCCCACCACGCGCGAACGAGCCGAGGTGCACCAGGTGCCAGTCGGTCGGGTGGCCGTCGATCGAGGAGTACTGGCACATCGGGGACACCCACACGCGGTTGCGGGTCGTCGTGCCGCGCAGGGTCATCGGGGAGAAGAGGACGCTCATGATCGACCACAACCAGCCAGGTCGCGCCGATGTTCCGGCCGCGGCCGCGGTGCCGGCGTCGCGGCGATACCGTCGGGCCAGGATCGCCGACGAACCGAGGTGACGCATGCAGCCCGACCTCACGCCCCGAGGCCATGTGGTCCTTGCCACCGCGGACAGCCGATCGTTCACCTCGCTGCGCCGGCGGCCGACGACTCGCGCCGAGCGGTACGCGATCGGGCGCGGGCTGCGCCAGGCCGTGCCGCGCGGCTCGCTCGGCGCGTGGGAGCCACCCGTGGGCCGCCCCGACCCGATCACCCTGGTCATGGAGTCGCACGAGGGCAGGCTCGAGCGGCTGATCCCGGTGCGGGTCGGCCGCATGGTCGCCTCGCCGTACGGCTTCCTGCGCGGCACGGCGATCGTCATGGCCGACGACGTGGCGCACCTGCCCGCCACCGGCATCACCCCCGTGGTGTGCGGGGACTCGCACCTGGGGAACTTCGGCTTCTACGCGTCGCCCGAGCGAGACCTCGTCATCGACCTCAACGACTTCGACGAGGCCCACCCGGGTGCCTGGGAGTGGGACCTGCGCCGGCTGGTCGCGAGCATCTGGGTCGCCGGGCGGCAGAACGGGGCGAGCGAGGACGACTGCCGCGGCGCCGTGCTCTCCTGCGCGCGGTCGTACCGCGAGGAGATCCGGCATCTGGCGGACCTCCCGCTGCTGCTGCGCTCGTTCGAACGGCTCGACGCGGACCGGCTGCACGCGCACGCGACGCAGGACACCCTCGTCGCCGAGATCGACCGGGCCGCCGCCCGTGCCCGGACCCGGACCAGCGACCGCGCGCTGCCGCGCTTCACGCAGGAGACCGACGGCGAGCGCCGGATCGTCGAGGAGCCGCCCCTGATCAGGCGCGTCGAGGGAGCGGACGCAGAGCAGATCGCAGAAGCTCTCGACGAGTACCTCGAGACGCTCGCCTCGCACTGGCGGCGCGTGCTCGGGGGTTACACGCTGCTCGACGTCGCGCACAAGGTCGTGGGAGTCGGGTCCGTGGGGCTGCGGGCCTACGTGGCGTTGTTGGAGGGCTCCAGCCCGGACGACGTCGTGTTCCTCCAGCTCAAGCAGGCCAGGCGCTCGGTGCTCGCCAAGTACGTGCACGGCGACAACGCCTGGCACGCGCACCAGGGGCAGAGGGTGGTCGAGTACCAGCAGGCGCTCCAGACCGTCTCCGACCCGCTGCTCGGCTGGACCACGGTGGACGGGCGCCAGTACTACGTGCGCCAGTTCCGCAACATGAAGGGCACCGTCGCGCTGGACTCGATCGACGCCGCGGCACTGACCGACTACGCGGGGATCGTGGGCCACCTGCTGGCCAAGGGGCACGCCAGGACCAGCGGCGCCTCGATGATCGCCGGCTATCTCGGCAGGTCCGACAAGGTCGACCGGGCCATGGCGCGGTTCGCGCGCGGCTACGCCGACCAGACCGAGGCGGACCACGCGGAGATGGTCCGTGCGGTCCGGCGGGGCGTCCTACCGGTCGAGAGCGGCGTATGACCGCGGGTGGGGCGGGAGCCCGGGCGGGCGGCGCATCCGACCGGGCGCCGACCGCCGACCGCGCCCGGGCCGAACGGCTGCGCGACCTGGCGCGCCTGCGGCGGGTGCGGGACCGGATCGACCGGGACTACGCCCGGCCGCTGGACGTCGAGGCGCTGGCACGCGAGGTGCACCTGTCCGCCGGTCACCTGAGCCGCGAGTTCAAGCGGGCGTACGGCGAGTCCCCGTACAGCTACCTCATGACCCGGCGGATCGAGCGGGCGATGGCGCTGCTGCGACGCGGGGACCTGAGCGTCACCGAGGTCTGCTTCGCGGTGGGATGCCAGTCGCTGGGCACCTTCTCGACCCGGTTCAGCGAGCTGGTGGGCATGCCGCCCAGCGTGTACAGGCGTCGGGCGTCGGATGCCACTGCCGGGCTGCCCACCTGCGTCACCAAGCAGGTCACCCGACCGGTCAGGAATCGAGAAGCGGTGCTGCGCGAACCGCTCCTACCGTGACGGTCATGGACCTGACCATTCACTCCAGCTTCCTGCCGCACACCGACCCCGACGCCTCCGTGGCCTTCTACCGCGATGTCCTGGGCTTCGAGGTCCGCCTCGATGTGGGCCAGGGGACGATGCGGTGGATCACCGTCGGACCGCCAGACCAGCCCGACACCGCGATCGTGCTGACCCCGCCGGCCGTCACGCCCGGCCTGACCGACGACGAGCGTGCCACCCTCACCGAGCTGGTCACCAAGGGCAGCTACTTCGCGATCAACCTCGCCAGCCACGACCTGGACACCACGTTCGCGGCGATCGAGGCAGCCGGGGTCGAGGTCGTGCAGGAGCCGACCGACCAGCCCTACGGGCTGCGCGACTGCGCGGTGCGGGACCCCGCCGGGAACATGATCCGGATCCAGCAGCTGCGATAGGTGTCGGACACCCGGCATACGCTCCGACGATGACCCAGCTCAGCCGCAGGACCACCGCCCATCTGTTCTGCTCCGTGAACGGGGTGGTCGAGAACCCCAACCTGTTCCAGTTCGACGCGTTCGGGCCCGAGGAGGGCGCGATGATGACCGCGGCGATCGCCCCGGTCACCGACGTGGTGATCGGGCGCAAGCTCTGGCACGAGTGGTCGCAGTACTGGCCCGGCGCGGAGGACCCGTTCGGCGCCTTCATCAACCCGGTCCGCAAGCACGTCATCTCGAGCACGCTCTCCGGTGAGCTGGGGTGGAACAGCACGCTCGTCGCCGGCGACCCGGTGCAGTACGTCCTCGACCTGCGCGCGCAGGAGGGCGGCGAGATCAGCGTCGTCGGTGGCGTGGAGACCATCCGGTCGCTCTTCGCTGCCGGGGTGATCGACGCCCTCACCCTGACGGTGCACCCGGTGGCGACGCCCGAGGGGCGCCGGCTGTTCGACGAGTCGGTGCCGCTGACCCGTTTCCGGCTGCTCGAGGGCCGGACCACGTCCGCGGGGAACGCCGTCCTCACGTACGGCCTTCGCTGACCACCCGGTCGGGCCAACGGGAACCGGCCCGTCGACCCGGTCGTTCGACATCCGCTCACCGGGCGTCGCCCGGCCGGCCTGGACCGAGGGAGACCGATGCCCGCGACAGCCGACAGCCACGACGTGATCCACGTGGAAGGTGCGCGCGAGAACAACCTCAAGGACGTCGACGTCGAGATCCCCAAACGGCGTCTGACCGTGTTCACCGGGGTCTCCGGCTCGGGCAAGAGCTCCCTGGTGTTCGACACCATCGCCGCCGAGTCGCAGCGGATGATCAACGAGACCTACCCCGCGTTCGTGCAGGGCTTCATGCCCACCCTCGCGCGGCCGGACGTCGACCTGCTCGAGGGATTGACCACCGCGATCATCGTGGGCCAGGAGCCGATGGGCGCCAACGTGCGCTCGACCGTCGGGACCGCGACCGACGCGAACGCGATGCTGCGGATCCTGTTCAGCCGGCTGGGCGACCCGCACATCGGGTCCCCGCAGGCGTTCGCCTTCAATATCCCGTCGGTGCAGGCCACCGGCACGATCACGGTGCAGCGCGGCGGCCGGGCCGGGCGGAAGGCGGGCGGCGAGGACGGGGCCACGGGCGGCAAGGGCTCGGGGCAGACCGAGACCCGCGCGTTCTCCGTGCTGGGCGGGATGTGCCCGCGGTGCGAGGGCACAGGCACGGTCTCGGACATCGCGATCGACCAGCTGGTCGACGAGTCGCGGTCGCTGGACCAGGGCGCGATCACGGTGCCCGGCTACACGGCTGACGGCTGGGCCGTGCGCGTCTTCGGCGCCGTCGTGCCCAGCGACGTGCCGGTCCGCGACTTCACGCCCGAGCAGCGCGAGGAGTTCCTGTACGGCGCGCCGCGCAAGGTGCGGATGGACAGCATCAACCTCACCTGCGAGGGTCTGGTGCCCAAGATCCAGAAGTCGATGCTGTCCAAGGACGTCGCGAGCATGCAGCCGCACATCCGGGCATTCGTCGAGCGCGCCGTGGTGTTCCGGACCTGCCCGGAGTGCGACGGGACCCGGCTCGCGCCACCCGCCCGGTCGTCGAGGATCAGGGGCGTCTCGATCGCCGACGCGTGCGCGATGCAGATCACCGACCTGGCCGCCTGGGTGCGCGGGCTCGCCGAGCCGAGCGTGGCGCCGCTGCTGCGCAGCCTCGGGCACCTGCTCGACTCGTTCGTCGAGATCGGACTCGGGTACCTGAGCCTGAACCGGCCGTCGGGCACACTGTCGGGAGGCGAGGCGCAGCGGACCAGGATGATCCGGCATCTCGGGTCGTCGCTCACGGACATCACCTACGTCTTCGACGAGCCGACGATCGGCCTGCACCCGCACGACATCGCGCGGATGAACACCTTGCTGCTCCGCCTGCGGGACAAGGGCAACACGGTGCTGGTCGTCGAGCACAAGCCCGAGGCCATCGCGATCGCGGACCACGTCGTCGACCTCGGGCCGGGCGCGGGCTCGGCCGGCGGCGAGGTGGTGTACGCGGGCGAGCTCGCGGGGCTGCGGGCGTCGGGCACGTTGACCGGGCGGCACCTGGACGACCGGGCGCGGCTCAAGGAGACCGTGCGCGAGCGGACCGGCGTGATCGAGGTGCGCGGGGCGAGCACCCACAACCTGGTCCGCGTCGACGTGGACGTGCCGACCGGCGTGCTCGTCGTGGTGACGGGGGTCGCCGGGTCGGGCAAGAGCTCGCTGATCCACGGCTCGGTGTCGCCGCTCGACGGCGTGGTGAGCATCGACCAGACGGCGATCCGGGGGTCGCGACGGTCGAGCCCCGCGACCTACACCGGGCTGCTCGAGCCGATCCGCAAGGCGTTCGCCAAGGCGAACGGCGTCAAGCCCGCGCTGTTCAGCGCGAACTCCGAGGGCGCGTGCCCGGTGTGCAAGGGCGCCGGGGTGATCGTCACAGAGCTCGGCTTCATGGAGACGGTCGAGAGCCCGTGCGAGGAGTGCGAAGGGCGCGGCTTCGACGCGCGCGTGCTCGGGTACCTGCTGGGCGGGAAGAACATCAGCGAGGTCCTCGCCATGCCGGTCACCGAGGCGGAGCAGTTCTTCGCCTCGGGCGAGGCGAAGGTGCCGGGTGCGCACGCGGTGCTGACCCGGCTCGCCGACGTGGGTCTGGGCTACCTGACGATCGGCCAGCCGCTGACCACGCTGTCCGGCGGCGAGCGCCAACGGCTCAAGCTCGCCGTGCACATGGGCGACAAGGGCGACGTGATCGTGCTCGATGAGCCGACCAGCGGCTTGCACCTGGCCGACGTGGCGGCTCTCCTCGGGCTGCTCGACCAGCTCGTGGACGCCGGGCGGACCGTGATCGTGATCGAGCACCACCAGGCGGTGATGGCGCATGCGGACTGGATCATCGACCTGGGACCCGGCGCGGGGCACGACGGCGGGCGGGTGGTGTTCGAGGGAACACCGGCCGAGCTGGTCGCGGCGCGGGCCGGGCTGACCGGGGAGCACCTGGCGGAGTACGTCGGCGTCTGACGGCGAGGGGCGCGGGTCGTGCCGCGTCGGGAAGGCCGAGCGGACACGGCCTGTGGAAAGAGCCGCATGCAGGTGGCCTGTGGATATGTTCCCGCAGGTCAGAGCCTTGATCAGGGCCCCGATGGCGAGTATCATCGAACACATGTCGGGTGTCGCATAGCGTGGATACGGAAGGGCGCTATCGCCACCTCCGCGGGGGCGTGGAGGCTCTCTCTATCGGCCCGGCCGCGGGGGTGCCGATAGGGCGCCCATGACTACCTTCGCGCCGGGCTGGTACCCGGACCCGTCAGCCCCTGGTCAGCAGCGGTACTGGAACGGCACCGCTTGGGCCGAGGCGACTGCGCCGCTCGCCGCACCGGCGCCCATACCGAGCCCGCCGAAGCCGGTCTTCGTCTCGGGCCTGACCGAGGGTCAGCGACTGAAGTGGAAGATCATCCTCTGGTGCTCGCTCGGTATGGCGTGGCCCTGGTACTGGTGGAAGGTCCGGATGTCTCGTCGCCGCATCGGCTGACCCTCTCCGTCACACGCGTAGGGAGGCCCTGCCGTGGTCGCTGACGGTGCGTGGGCGGGTGGTGGGTGAGCCACCGGTCTGGGCGGCGTGGGCGCGAATGATGTCGGCCCAGGCTCGTTCATCGGCGTGCCCGTTCATGTCGGCGAGGAACAGACCCAGGAGCGCGTTCGTGCGGGCTTGGTTGGTGAAGTTCATGGCCCTGGGCCCGATGCGCTTGCGGACCTCTTGCAGGACTTGCTCCACGGCGCCGTTGGAGCGCGGCCCGGTGGTGGGCACGCCCGTCTGCCAGGCGATGAGCCTCTGGTGTCGGCGCACCCAGTCGCGGGTGGCCGGGTAGGTGCCCTGTCCGCGGCCGACGTAGGTATCCAGTGCCGCCCGGAAGGTCGCCCAGGTGCCTGCGCTTTGCACGGCTCGCTTGGCGGTGACCTGCAGGGGGTGGGTGGGGTCGTTCCGGACCTCGGGTGGCAGGGTCCCCAGGAGGGCGTGGGTCAGGTGCCACTCGCAGCGGAAGACCTCCGTGCGTGCGGTCGCCTGCCAGGGCAGCAGTGCTCGGGCCAGCGCGGAGGACCCGTCCGTGACTACCCCGCGGGGCGCGCCGTCCAGGGTGTTCAGGAAGTCCCACCAGGTGTCTTGGTTCTCGGTCGGGACCGCGCGTAGCGCCCAAGGCCGTTCTTGCTGCCAGCCCTCATACCCGACCGCGCCGAGCACGGAGAACGCGAGGGTGCCCCCGTTAGCCCGGGAGTGCCGGTAGGACGTGCTGTCCAGCACAACGTGCTCGGGCCAGGCCGTCGGCGCGTAGGCCGCGGCGATCACCGGCCCGAAGACCTCCACCCAGTCCGCCACCAGTTGCCCGTGCCGCTGCGCGCTCTCCAGGACGCGGGACCGCCCGGTGAAGTTGCGCACCTGTTCGCTGGCCGCCCGGTAGGACGCCCCGCCCGCGACCTTGACCAGCGCCCGCGCAACATCACGCGCCGAGAACCAGTACTGCCGCACGCCCGGCTGACCCTCCCAAGGCTCCAACCGGGTCGCGCACTCACCACAGACCGCGGCGTGTTGAACCGCACGCGGCAACGGCTCCGTGAAACGGTGACGGTCACCCGAACGGGGGTAGCACCACCACCGCTGACGCTCGTGACCCGCCGTCCCATACCGACCCGCGCGCACGACCCGAGCCCCCGCGTGCCCCAGCGGGCAAACCGGCACCTCCACCCGCCCAGGCTACCGCCCACATATCCACGCTATGCGACACCAGACACATGTTCGATCCAGGGGGCGCGCGGCCGACGGCCGGTGGGGCGGCGGCCCTCGCGCGACTGGACGAGCTCGTCGCGGCGGCCACCTCGCTCGGGGACGTCGTCGCGGGCTGCGGCGGCTGGTCGGGGGGGCAGCGCAGCGGCGCGCTGCGGCGCCTGGACCGGCTCGCCGGAGCGCTCGCGACGGTGCGGTCCGGGCTGCTCGTCGCCGAGCAGCGCAGCCAGGGGTCGGTCGGCCCCGGCGACCGTGACTTCATCGCGACGCGCGCGAGGATGACGCGCACCGGCCTCGGCGAGGCCCGCCGCGAGGTCCGCCAGGCCGAGACGCTGACGGCACTGCCTGCCGTCGCCGACGCGGTCGGCGATGGGCGCGTCCCCCTCCCCCACCTGGACGCGCTGGCGCGGGTGACCGCCACGGCCGGCGATCGCGCCACCACCGAGCTCGCCCGCCCCGAGACCCAGGCCCGCCTGGTGCGGATGGCGGAGCAGCAGTCGGCTCGGGAGTTCGGCGCGTCGGCCGCGCGGCTCGTCGCGTCCTTCGACCCCGAGACGCTGGAGCGCACGGTGGAGGCCCAGCGCCGCGAGCGGTTCCTCGTGCTCTCCCGCCAGCCCGACGGGACTCACCTCAAGGGACGGCTCGACCACCTCTCGGCCGAGGTGCTGCGGACGGCGATCGCCGCCGCCGGCCAGGCGCCCGACGGTGACCGGACCAAGGCCCAGGCGGATGCGGACGCGCTCGTCGCGGTCGCCGAGCGGGCGATCGCCGGCACCGCCGGGGTCCGCGCGCGGCGCACCTCCCCCGGCGGACAGCTCCTCCCGGACGCCGCGCAGGACGCTGCGGACGCGCGCGTCTCCGGGGTGTCCAACCGGCCCACCGTGTCGGTCCTGGTCCCTGTGGAGACCTTCGCCGAGCTCCGCGCCGCCCAGCAGCGCCGGGAGGCGGGTGACGAAGGCGGGTGGCGCCCCGTCGAACCGGCGGTGCTCGAGGACGGGACGCCGCTGGCGATGTCACAGCTCGCGCGCATGCTGTGCGACAGCGAGGTGGGGCGGATCGTCATGTCGGCCGACGGCGTGCCCCTCGACCTCGGACGCACCGAGCGGCTGTACACCGGGCAGCAGCGCCGCGCCGTCATCGTCAGAGACCGGCAGTGCGCCTGGAACGGGTGCGACGTACCGGCCGCGTACTGCGAGGTGCACCACATCCGATGGTGGGACCGGCACCAAGGGCGGACGTCGGTCGAGAACGGCGTACTTCTGTGCTCGCATCACCACCACGTCGTCCACCAGCTCGACCTGGACATCGTCAGGCTCAGCAGACCTCCGAGCCGGGGTCCGATGCTCGGCGACCCCGCCCGCTACCGATTCGCCACGCGGGGCGGGCGTTGCGTCAGCGCCCCGCCGGGCCGCGCCGCACCACCAGGCGACGCCGCACAGCCTGGCGTGTGCACACCGCCTGGGGGCGGCGGACCGCCGCGCGAGGTCGCCCTCGTGGGCGTGGACGTGCCACCAGGCGACGGGTCACCTGCGGACACGTTGTTCGAGGATCCACCTGCTCACCGTGCGGCTGATCTCGTGCGCGGACGGGCCTGAAGGGCGTGCGCTCGCTCGCCCTGGTCCGAGGCGTGCTCGCGGCGGCGCCGTGCGATCTCCGGGCCGAACGACTCATGCGCGCAGCCGCGCGGCGGCAGGAGCATTCCGGCGTGGGCACGCCTCAGGCGGCCGGGGTGGGACAGACGTCAGGGAGGCGTGATGGGAAGGAAGGCGACCGTGGTCGCCGGGGTTGCCGCGGTGTCGTGGGGTGCGGCGACCTGGAGCGCGGCACACCGGCTCGGGCGCACCTACGGGTCCACACCGAGCGAGCGAGCGACCTCGCTCCCCGGCGACGACATCATCGCGCGGCCCACCGCGGTGACCGATCACGCGATCACCGTGCACGCCGGACCGGAGCAGATCTGGCCCTGGCTCGTGCAGATGGGCTGGGGGCGGGCCGGGTGGTACACGGCCCGATGGGTCGACCGGCTGCTGTTCCCGGCGAACGGGCCGAGTGCGGACCGGATCGTTCCCGAGCTCCAGCACATCGAGGTGGGCACGTTCATCCCGGACGGACCGCCAGAGAGCAAGTGCGGGCTGATCGTCGAGCACCTGGAGAAGGAGCGCGCGCTCGTCCTGCACTCCACCACACACCTGCCCCTGAGCTGGCGCTCGTTCGCCAGCGCGGACTGGTCCTGGGCCTTCGTCCTGACGCCGGCGGCCGACGGGACCACCCGGTTCCACTTCCGGTCCCGATGGGTGACCGCGCCCTGGTGGCTGACGCTCACATCCGACCTCGCCGTCGTGCCCGCGGACTTCGTCATGTCCCGCGACATGCTGCGAGGGGTCAAGGAGCGCGCCGAACGGCAGGCGACAGAGCTTGGCGCGGCCTGGATCGCGGCGGCGGACCAGGCAGAGGGCGCGCGGTTGACGACGTCGCGCCCCTGATCGGGCTGGACTGAGGAGAAGGTCGACCGGGCACGCAGCAGCCCGGCGGCAGGACGGGACGCCGGAGGGCGGGCACCCTCGCGGGGTGGGCGGACGCCGGGGCGCGGGCACCCCTCGCGGAGTGGGCGGACGCCGGGGCGCGGGCACCCCTCGCGGGCGGGGCGGGGGCTGGGTACGTTGATCGCATCCAGCGACGGCGGTGGAGGTCCCCCATGCACGGCAACCTGGCCAACCTGCTCGAATCGAGCGCCGAGCGCTTCCCCGACCGGGACGCCGTGGTCCTCGGTGACAACCGCCTCAGCTACGCACAGCTGAACGCCGCCGCGAACCAGGTCGCCAACCTGCTGGTCTCCCGCGGCGTCCAGCCCGGCGACACCGTGGCGCTGAGCTGCCCGAACCTCCCTTACTTCACCATCGTGTACTTCGGCATCCTCAAGGCCGGCGCGGCCGTGGTGCCGCTCAACGTCCTGCTCAAGGGGCGGGAGGTCGCCTACCACCTCCGCGACTCCGGGGCCACGGCCTACTTCTGCTTCGAGGGCACGCCCGAGCTGCCGATCGGCACCGAGGGGTACGCCGGGTTCGGCCAGGTCGAGGAGTGCCGGCACTTCTTCGTCATCACCGCCGACCCCGCCGCGGCGTCCCCCCTCGAGGGCGCCGAGGCGATGGGGCGAGCCATGGCCTCCCAGCCGCCCACGTTCGACACGGTGGACACCGACGAGGACGACACCGCCGTCGTGCTGTACACCTCGGGCACCACGGGGCAGCCCAAGGGAGCCGAGCTGCGCCACCGGAACATGCTGGACAACGCGATGGCGTGCGGCGGCCTCTTCGACGCCGACGCGCAGCGCCAGGACGTCTACCTGTGCGTCCTGCCGCTGTTCCACTCGTTCGGGCAGACGGTGATCCAGAACACCGCGTGCGCGTTCGGCGGCACCGTCGTGATGCTGCCCCGGTTCGACGCCAAGGCGGCGCTGCAGCTCATGCTGAGCACGCAGGTCACGTTCTTCGCTGGCGTCCCGACCATGTACTGGGGCCTGCTCGGCGCCCTGGACGAAGGCGTGGACGTCTCCGCGATCGCGAAGAACCTGCGGATCGCCGTGTCCGGCGGCGCGGCGCTACCCGTGGAGGTGCACCGCAGCTTCGAGCAGCGATTCGGCATCACGATCCTCGAGGGCTACGGACTGTCCGAGACGTCGCCGGTCGCCAGCTTCAGCAGGCTCGGGCAGCGCCCGAGGGTGGGCTCGATCGGACTGCCGATCGAGGGCGTGCAGATGCAGCTGATCGAGCCCGGCACGTGGACCGAGATCACGGGCGGCCCTGACGCCGTCGGCGAGATCGCGATCAAGGGCCACAACGTCATGAAGGGCTACCTCAACCGGCCCGAGGAGACCGCGGCGGTCATGCACGACGGCTGGTTCCGGACCGGGGACCTCGCCCGGCGGGACGAGGACGGCTGGTACTACATCGTCGACCGGTCCAAGGACATGATCATCCGAGGCGGCTACAACGTGTACCCACGCGAGATCGAAGAGGTGCTGCTCACGCACCCCGCCGTCTCGCTCGCAGCGGTCATCGGCGTCCCGGACGAGCGGCACGGTGAGGAGATCAAGGCCTACGTGATCCTCGCGAAGGGTGCGTCGGCGACCCCCGAGGAGCTCGTGGCCTGGAGCAAGGAGCAGATGGCGGCGTACAAGTACCCGCGCATCGTGCAGATCGTCGACTCGCTGCCCACCACCGCGACCGGGAAGATCCTCAAGCGGAAGCTGTCCTGAGCCACCCGCGGCGAACGGCCCAGAAAGCCCCCCGCGGCTGCCAGTAGCGTGCGCCCGACGACGGGCGACGAGGGGCACAGGTGCTGCAGGCGGCGGGGTCACTGACGGCGATCGCCCTGCTCGTCGCCGTAGGCGTCGTCATGGCCCGGCGGGGGCTGCTGGGCGATCGGGCCGTCGACGGTCTCAAGGCGCTCATCACGCGGCTCACGCTGCCGCTGCTGCTGTTCCGCGCCTTCCTGCAGCTCGCCCCGGACGGTCGGAACGCGGTGCTGGCGCTCGCCGTCTTCGCGGCCTGCGCCGTGATGGGCGTGATCGGGGCGGGCCTGTCGCGAGCCCTGCGCCTGCCACGCCCCGAGACCCGGCTGCTGTTCCAGGGGTTCGAGGCCGGGATGCTCGGCTACGCGCTGTTCGTCGCGCTGCACGGCGATGAGCGGCTGGCGGCGTTCGCCGCGCTGGACATGGGTCAGGTCGTGTTCGTGTTCACGGCCCTGCTCGTGCAGATGAGCGTGCTCGAGCAGCGCCAGGCGAGCGGGAGCGCGATCTCGTTCCCGTGGCGGGACATCGCGCGCTCGGCGGTGCTGTGGGCCATCGCCGCGGGTCTGACGCTCTCCCTCGCCGCGCCCGGGCCGGCCGCCACGCTGTCCGGTCCGGACGGCTTCGCGGCCCCCGTGTTCGACACGATCGGCGGCCTGACCACGCCGCTGGTGTGCCTGGTCATCGGCGCATCGCTGGCCGGTGGTGTGCCCCGCGATCCCGCGATCGTGACCGTGGTGGCCGCGCGGACCCTCGTGGGGCTCGGGCTCGGCCTGGTGTTCGGGCTGCTCGTGGTGCCCGCACTGGGCTTCGACGCGTGGCACACCAAGGCGGCGGTCATGCTCTTCGTCCTCCCCGCACCGTTCGTGATCCCCGTGTACCACCGTCGGCAGGCCGCGTTCGTGGGCAGCGTCCTGACCCTGTCGACGGCGGTCTCCATCGCCCTGATCGCTGCGCTCGCCGTGCTCGGAGTCGCCTGAGGGCGACGAGCCGGAGGCCGCCGCCGTGCAGACGACCGGAAGGTCCTGGGCAGGCAGGCGCTTCGGGGCGGCCTGCAGGCACTCCCCAGGCGGTTTCCAGCGCGGCTCCGTAGTGTCGAACGACGTGAGCCCCACCCACGTCGACCTCGCCGCCCCGCCCGGGGCGGTCGTGCGCCGTCCGGCGATCCGAGGACGCCGCGTCCCGAGCACCCGTCGGCGTCGGCTCCTGGTCGCGGCGGTCGGCGTCCCGGTCGCCATCGCGCTCGCCGTCCTGGCGGCCGTCGGTGCCCTGTGGCCCATGACCCCGGCGGTGGCCGACGCACCGCAACGCGTGCAGGCGATCATGGCCGCGCACGGCGGGACCCGGCTCACGGCGCTCCCGAACCCGGACCGGGTGGGTCAGGCCCTGATCGCCACCGAGGACTCCCGCTTCTGGAGCACACCGGGGGTGGATCCCGTGGCCGTGGGTCGCGTGGCGTGGGCCACCGTGCGTGGCCGCGGTGACGTCGGCGGCGCGGGGCTCGCCCAGCAGCTCGCGAAGAACCTGTATCGGCCGTCCGGACCGGCCGCGTGGCGGGAGGCCCAGCAGGTCGAGCTCGCCTTCAAGCTCGAGCACGCGTACTCACGCGAGACCATCCTGCGGATGTACCTGTCGGCGGTGTACTTCGGGCACGGCTACTGGGGACTGCCCGCTGCCGCCCAGGGGTACTTCGGGGTGGCACCGTCGCAGCTCACCTGGGGGCAGGCCGCCGTGCTCGCCGGGATCGTGCAGGCACCCAGCGCCGACGACCCGCTGAAGCACCCGGACCGCGCGGCGGCCCGCCAGGGGCACGTCCTGCGTCGGCTCGTCGCCACCGGGGTGCTGACCACGGATCAGGCCGCCGCGGCGGCGCGGCGCGGGCTACAGCTGCCGTAGAGCCGGAGGCCGCTAGTCCGCGCTCGGCGACCTGCGAGCGCGCCGCTCCGCATCGGCGACGGCCGAGGCGGCGGCCTCTGCGATCCGGGAGCCGGCATCGGTCGGCCGCACGTGCAGCAGCAGGTCCCCGCTCGACTCGTCGGGCGTGCTGTCGACCAACCCCCGCTTCTCCAGCTCGCGGAGCAGCGGGTCGGTCGGGACGACGGCGACGTCCGGCGCCCGCTCGGCGCCCTGGCAGGCCTCGCCGTCGACGACGGCTGAGAGCGCCAGGTACTCCTGCGGAGTGAGTCCGTACGGCACCAGAGCTGCAGCGACGCCGCGCTGCGTCCGGTCGTGCTCGACCTGCCAGACGGGCTGCCTGTCGGTCATCGTCCCCCCAGTGATGGCGCGGGCGCGTCGGTCGCGGTGTGCCTCCCCTGGCCGAGCACCGCCTCGTAGAGCACCCGGTGCGCGAGGGCCACGAGGCGGCGCTCGTCGAGGCGTGCGGTGGCCGTCGCGCGCTCTGCCTGCCGAGGCTCGATGGCCGCCTGCAGGGCGGAGCCGAGCGCGCCGGGCTCCGGGCCGATCCGCCGGCAGGGGCGCTGCTCGGCCTGGTGCCCCCGGTCGGGGACCAGGATCTCGACCCCGAGGTCGAAGCACGCCTCGACCCAGGTCGAGTGCGCCCGGTGATCCCAGACGAGCAGGGCGTCGAGATCCGACAGCGCCGCAATCTCCTCCGCGACCGTGGAGGGCCGGTGGATGCGGAGGTCGACCTCGCCGCGCGACGCGCGCCGGCGAAGCGCGTCCGCGAAGCTCTCCGCGGAGGGGCCCGATCGGGCCACAGCCACCCCTGCGACGCCCGCCCCGCTCGCGTCCTGCCCCAGCGCGGCCGGTTCCATCGCCTCCTGCCCCAGCACGGCCGGTTCCATCACGTCGGGGTTCGCGTGGACCTGCACCCGCACGCCCGGATGATCCGTCGCGTACCGCACGGCCTCGTCGAGGAGCGCCGTGGGAACGCCCGCCGCGAGGCTCCCGACGTAGAGCCCGAGCACGAAGCCGCCGTGCGCCACCCGGGGCGCGGACAGCAGGGCTTCCGGCACGACGTGCGGGTGCGGCAGCACGTGGGCGGTGCGGCCGTACTCGGCGAGGAGCTGCCGGGCCGCACCGACGGTGAGCGTGATGAGCTCGTCGGCCGCCGGCACCGTCGCGGCGAGCTGGGCCGCGAGCCGGGCCGGGTCGGGGTGGCCCGCGGTAGGCAGGTCGTGCACCGTGAGGACCAGTGGAGCCGCCGCCTCGTCGAGCGCAGCACGCAACGCGGCAGCGTCGCACAGCTCCGCGAGACCGAGGTGCAGGTGTACGACGTCGTACTCGTTGCGGTGCTCGATCAGCCAGCGGGCGACCGGCTCGTGCGGCATGTCCCAGCGGCCCGGCTCGGCGCCGGGGACGGGGACCCGCACGACACCGTCGTCCGGGTCCGTGGCAGGTGGGGCGAGGTGTTCGACATAGGGGTGCGCCGTCGGCAAGGAGGCAACTCGGATCACGTGTGGGTACGCCGCTCATTCACCCCCCGACCCTCCTCCACACGTCGGTGCGCGACCACACCCCTGGGGGTGTGATCGTCTCGTCACGTGCGGTGTCCGCCACCGGCGCCGAGCGGAGTGTTCCCGCCTCTGGCGTCCGGGTACCGTGTCGACGTGACGACGGACACGCCGGTGCTGGTCGCCCTGCGCAACGACTACGAGATCGTGGTCGAGGGCCTGGCGCAGATGCTCGCGCCGTTCTCCGAGCGCGTCGCGCTGGTGGAGCTCGACAGCGGCGCACCCGTGGCCCGGCCGGCCGACGTCGTCCTCTACGACACGTTCGGCCAGCCGCAGGGCGAACACCTCGACATCTCCTCGCTCCAGGTCGGGCCGGCGCGCGCCAAGGTGATCATCTACACGTGGGCGCTGGAGGCCACCCTCGCTGCGACGTGGATCGACCGCGGCGCGGCAGCCTGCCTGTCCAAAGGGCTCCCGGCGCCGGTGCTGGTCGACGCGATCGAGCGGGTCCACGCGGGCGAGCGCCTCGTGCTCCCCGCCCCGGCCGGCGAGAACCCCCGCGGCCGGTGGCCCGGGCGGAGCGAGGGGCTCTCCGAGCGGGAGGCGGAGGTGGTCGCCCTCATCGCCGAGGGCCTGAGCAACGAGGCGATCGCCGGGCGCACCCACCTGTCGATCAACTCGGTGAAGTCCTACATCCGGTCGGCCTACCGGAAGATCGGCGTGGACAGCAGGAGCCAGGCGGTGCTGTGGGGTGTCGACCACGGCCTGCTCGCCAAGCGATCGCGCAGGCCCGGACCCGACGAGGAGCGGTTCGTGCTGCCTTGACGCAGTCACCGGCACGGGTCTCTCACCGGACAGGTGCGGCCACCTGGGCTCGCGCCGGGCGCGGGCGCCGGAGGCCCGACCTGCCGTCTCCGGCGTCTCGGCCTAGCCTCGAGAGCGAAGGAGGCGAACCATGAAGTGGAACGAGGTCCAGACCGAGGGCTCCGGCGGCCGTACGTTCGTGGTGGTGGCCGACCAGGGCGACGAGGCGTTCGCGATGCTCAGCGACTTCGCACGCGAGCAGGGGCTCAGCGGTGCGCAGATCACCGCCGTCGGGGCGTTCACGGACGCGACCGTGGGCTGGTACGACCGCGAGCGCCAGGAGTACCGCCGCAACGAGGTCGACGAACAGTGCGAGGTGCTCTCGCTGGTGGGAGACGTCGCGCTGTCCGACGGCGAGCCGCAGGTGCACGTGCACGCGGTGCTCGGGCTGTCAGACGGCACGGTGCGCGGCGGTCACCTGCTGTCCGGCCACGTGTGGCCGACGCTCGAGGTGATCGTCCGGGAGACCCCCGTTGCGCTGCGCAAGACCAGCCGGCCCGACGTGGGGCTCGCGCTCATCGACCTCGACCGCACCACCACGTGAGGCCGTCGCCGCTCACTGCTGCGGGTAGACCAGCAGCCAGGGTGAACCTCCCTTGACCGGCACGCCGGGCTTCTGCCCCTTCGACCACCACTTCGCCTGGTAAGGCACGTCCCCCACCTGGACGCGGTCCCCGGCGACGTACGCCGTCGCGGGGTCCCACTGCGGGTAGGTCCCGGTCGGCAGCGTGGGCAGCGGTGCCGGCGTGTCGCCCGGCATCACAGGCCCGAGGAGGGTCCACGGGGAGTCCCATGCGGTGGCCGTGGGGGTGTCCGGCGCGACCCCGCTGGTCCAGTACCGCGCCTGGTACACCTTGTGGTGCCAGACGACCTTCGCGCCGCCCGGGTAGGTGCCGTACGGATCCCAGATCGGGTAGGGGCTCGTCGCTGGGTCGTCGGGCGAGGGTGACGGGTCCGGCGTGGGCGCGGCCGTCGCCGTCGCGTCCGATGCCGGCAAGGTGTCCAGGCCCGCCGACAGCGCCCGGGCGAAGCTCTGACCGCGCTGGTCGACGCCGCTGCACGACGTCTGCACGACGGTGAGCACCGTGGGCAGCGGAGGGGCGCAGGTCACGTCGCGGTTCAGTGACCACATCGACACCCGGCCCACCCCCTGAGTCGACGCGAACATGGCCACGGTGTTCGCATCGGCGATCGTGAAGCGCTCGGTCGGGACGTCGCTCTGCCCGATCATCACCGTGACACCCACCCGGTTCCAGGCCTGGGCGGCGGAGAGCCGGCGCCCGGCGGCGTCCCAGGCGGTGGCGACCTGGCGCTGCAGCGCGGTCGCGGCGGTGCGCACCGTGTCGGACAGCGGAGCGGACGCGGACGTCGCGACCCCGAAGTCCATCGTCATCCCGTTGACGCCTGCGAGGTCGACGCCAGCGGACAGCATGGCCCGCACCGCGTGCACGCCCTCGCTGGTCAGGCCGTCCCGCCCGACCGGGAGGGTCAGCCACACCGGCAGCGGCGCACCCGCCGAGGAGGCCGCGTCCTGCACGGCCTTGACCGCTGCGGCCCGGCGCGCCACGCCGGCCGCGTCGCTCAGTGCCGCGCCCTCCACGTCCAGGTCGAGCGACGCGGGCCGATACCGGTCGACGACGGCCTGGTAGGCGGCGTGGAGCCGGCCGGCGTCGGTGCAGGCAGAGGCCAGGCTCGTCCCGGCCTGGCCGCCGAAGGACACCGAGACCTCTCCCCCGGTCGAGCGCAGCTGCGCGATCCGCCGGTCCAGCTCGAGCGTGCTGCCCGCCTCGTCGAGGGTGTAGTAGCCCCCCCAGCTGGGCGTGCAGGGTGCACCCGGGTCGGCCACCACGAACGACAGCACGACGCTGGACTGGGCCGGTCCCTCGGGCGTCTCGAAGGCGAAGCTGGGCGTCGCGGTCACGTCCACGTACGCGTCGAACACCGATCGTCCCGGGACGGCGGCCTGGGCCACCAGGCCGCCGACGGCCCGGGCGCCCACCCACCCCATGCCGGCCACGGCGAGGACCAGGGCGAGCACGCGGACGAGGGAGAGCCGGGTGCGGCTCGTGCGCCGGCTCATCGCTGCCTCGCCCGCGTGTCGCCCCGGCGCGCGGGCGCGAGCTCGGAGACCGCCGTCCGAGGCGCGACGTCATGCGCGTCAGGACCCACGTAGAGCACCGCCTCCCAGTCGGGTTCTGGGCCCGCGCGGTCCACCCGGCTCGAGCCCGGGGGCTCCGCGGGCACCCGCACCCAGTGCACGGCGCCGAGCACCACGTCGACGACGGCGTTGCGCACACCGATGAACGCGACGACGCCGTAGGTGGTCAGGACCCCGTTGAAGGCCGCGAAGGCTGCATGCCACCAGCTCCCCGCCACCCACGCCGTGGCGAGCGTGTAGAAGGAGAAGGCGGCGATCAGCACAGCGGCCAGGACGTAGGTGGCCGGCGCGGCCGTGCGGTCGGCCACCTTGGGCGTGCGGGCGAACGGGATCTTGGACTTCGCGGCCGCCTGCTGCAGGGACTTCAGCGTTCCGCCGAGGTTCACGGCCAGGAGCACCAGGTTGAAGGCGTAGACCCGGAGCACGTCGGTCCGCTTGTACCCGAGCCGGTGGAAGTCCGCGCCCATCGCCAGGAAGTACGGCAGCGCGGCGAGCACGAGGATCGGGCTCAGCAGCGTGGAGTTGAACGGGAAGACCAGGAGGAACACCAGACCCAGGCTCGCCCAGCTGATCGAGGCCATGTAGGTGGTCCGCAGCGCCACCGTCGAGCGACGCAGCCGACGACCCTCCTTGCGAGCCTGGCGCGCATGCCGCCAGAACTTCGGGGCGATCAGCAGTCCGCCGTTCGCCCACCGTGCGCGCTGGACCACGAGAGCCCCGAAGTCCGGCGGCGTCGCGCTGTAGCTGAGGCGCTCGGGGTAGTTGACGAGGCTCCAGCCGTTCGCGACCAGGTCGATGCTCGACTCGGTGTCCTCGATGACGGTCCGGTCCTGGACGTAGCGCCGGACCTCCTGGCCGCGCACGTAGCTGACCTCGACGATGTCCTCCAGCGCGGGCTTGCGGATCACCGCGTTGGCGCCCACCCAGAACGTCGCGTCGAAGTGCGTCAGGCCCTGGTGCACGATGTGCTGCACGTCGGTGGTCGCGCCCGCGATGCGCTCGAGACGCGTCGAGGCGCCGCGGAAGGCGGAGTACGGGGTCTGGATCACGGCGACCCGCTCGTTGCCGGGCAGCTCCATCTGGTGGATCAGCCGCAGGCAGTACTCGCGCAGCAGGATGCTGTCGGCATCGAGGGTGAGCACGTAGTCGCTGTCCGGGACCAGCGTGGCGTCGGGCGACTCCGACGGGCGCAGGACCCGCCCGATCCTGGTCTGAGACTCCAGGACCGTGCGCCCCATGAGGCCGAGGTAGGCGTTGAGGTTCATCGCCTTGTTGGCGTCGTGCGGCAGGTTGACGTAGCGCTTGCGCTCGAACGAGGAGACCTCCGCGCCGAACGTCCACACCAGTCGGCGGGACAGCTGGGCCAGCCGCTCGGCCGGCACCGATGCACCCTCATCCCGCGCGGCGAACAGCGCCCGGGACGTCACCTCGAGATCGCCTGCGAGCGCACCCAGCACCTGGTCGGCCAGGAAGTCGTCCACATGGCTGTCGCGCGGCTGCTCGGCGGCGAGGTCCCGCAGCCACCGGGCCGCCCAGGCGTAGTCGATGGCGAGCGACCGCAGGCTGTCCGGGTCGGAGGGCCCGCCCTGCACCGCGGCCGCCTCGTAGGTGACCAGCGACCCGGAGAACCGCTCGTAGGGCTCCGCGAGCAGGTCCATGATCTCCCGCGGCAGGTCGCGACAACCCGCCAGGGACGCCGCGGCCTCGGGGTCGGAAGGCTCCGGCGGGTCGTCGAGCAGCAGCACGATGCGCAGTCCCGGGTACTCCTGCAGCGCGGTGGACAGCAGCGTGGTGCGCACCACGTCCGGCTCCTCCGCGTAGGAGGGGACCAGCACGGTCAGGGAGGGTCGGGTGGCGCCGAAGTGCGCGTCGATCTCCGCACGGGGCACTCGGACGTGGTCCCGGGAGCGGTACAGCGCGCCCTGCCGCGCGACGAGGTACATCACCGAGGAGAACAGCAGCAGGGTCATGACCAGGACGTAGGCCGCCGTCTCAGCGATGAACCGTGCGTCACGCACGCCGTGGTCGATGAACTGCGCGGCCACGGTGGCGCCCAGGTACGTCGCCCAGGCCGCGACCGTCGCGGCGATCGCCAGACCGCCGAGCCAGGTGGCACGGGGTGCCGCGGGTGGTTCGGCCGCGGGCAGCGGCGGCCGGGGGCGCTCGGCGCCCCACTGACGGCGTCGGCGCCGCGGTGCGGCGTCCGGTGCGGGGCGCCCCGCCGGTCGCGGTGTGTGCGCCTGCCCGGCGGGTGCGTGCTCCCGGACCGCCACGTGTACCTCCTCCGACGCGGTCGGCGGCACGTCGACCGGGCGCTCCTGGGGGTGGAGCGTGGTGTGCCGTTCGGCAGGCCGAGGTCGGGGGTGGCCCGCGCGTCGCGACCATGGTCCCAGTCGGGGTCGTCGACTCCCTGGTATTTGCCCCAATTTCACCCATCCGAACCACGGCCCGGACACGCGGGACCTCCGCCCCGCGACCACCCCGTACCCGGGTTGAGACGATGGACCCCGTGCGAACCCACCTCGACTGCTATCCCTGCTTCGTGCGTCAGGCCGTGGACGCCGCCCGCTTCGCAGGCGTGGACGCCACCGCCCAGAAGCACGCCGTGCGCACCGCCATGGAGGTGCTCGGCACCGTGGACGCCGAGCTGGATCCGCCACGCGTCGCCGGCAGGTTGTACCGCGCACTGCGGGACGAGCTCGGCCAGGCCGACCCGTACGCCCAGGTCAAGGAGGCGAGCACGAAGGCAGCGCTCGAGCTGTACCCGTGGCTCTCGGAGCGGGTCGCTGCCTCGGACGACCCGCTCGAGGCGGCGGTACGCGTGGCCATCGCCGGCTCCGTCATCGACGCGGGCCCCGCCGACACCGCGCCGACGGCCGCCGACCTGTGGGCGCACACCCAGCGGGTGCTGTCGGCACCCCTGGCCGTCGACGACCTGGACGCGCTGCGGGCCGAGCTGGCGCGGGCGCCATGGGTCCTCTACCTCGCGGACAACGCCGGCGAGACGGTCTTCGACCGGGTGCTCATCGAGACGCTCCGGCTGCCGGTGACCTATGCGGTCAAGTCCGGTCCGACGCTCAACGACGCCACCCGCGCCGACGCGCTGGCCGCCGGGCTGGGCTCGCGCGCGCGCATCGTGGATGTGGGGTGCGCCGTTCCGGGCCTCGACCTGGGCCGCTGCTCAGCGGAGTTCCGGCGCGCGTTCGCCACCGCCCCTGTCGTGCTCGCCAAGGGCCAGGCGAACTACGAGTCGCTCAGCGAGGCCGGCCACCGGGTGTTCAGCCTGCTCCAGGTGACGTGCCCGGTGATCGCCGGGGACCTCGGCGCGCCGGTCGACGGCGTCGTGATCCGGCGAGCGAGCACCGCGGTGCTCGCGGAGGTCTGACGCTCCCCAAGGTCCGCTGACGCGGCCATCCCCGTGTCCACGGCGGCCGCCCTCCGGCCGACACCTCTATCCACGGTCGGCCCCGGGGCAATAACGTGCTGCCCAGCCCACCGGCGGAGGTCCGTGATGAGCAGCAAAGCGGTTCCGCGGTGACGAGGCTGCCCCTGGTCGGGCCCGAGTCCTCCAGCCCGCGTCGGCCCCTGTCCGGCCAGCTCTCGGCCCCCATGCGCCGGTTCCTGGGCACCGAGGCCGGCGGCGCGGCCCTCGCCCTCGCAGGCGTGCTCGTCGCGGTGGCCTGGGCCAACTCACCCTGGGCGGACGCCTATCGCGGCGCGCTCGACACCCGCATCGCGCTGAGCGTCGGGGGCACCGCGTGGGGCATGAGCGTGCACGACTGGGTCAACGACGGGCTCATGACGCTGTTCTTCTTCGTCGTCGGGCTGGAGGTGCGGCGCGAGCTCGCGCTGGGTGAGCTCACCGATCGCAGGCGCGTCGTGGTGCCCATGGTGGCCGCGCTGTGCGGGGCCGCGGTGCCCGCGCTGCTGTTCCTCGCCGTCGTCGGACGCGGGGCCGCCGGGCCAGGGTGGGGTGCCGTGGTCGGCACGGACACCGCGTTCGTGCTGGGGGCGCTCGCCGTGGTCGGTCCCCGCGCGTCGACCCAGCTGCGCCTGTTCCTGCTCACCATGAGCGTGGTCGACGACATCGTCGCCGTGAGCGTCATCGGCGTGGCGTACACGGGGCGCGTCGACCTGCGCGCGGTCGCGGCCGCACTCGCGTGCCTGGTGGTGCTGGGCGCACTCGCCCGCGCGGGGGTGTGGCAGGGCACGCCCTACCTCGTCGTGCTGACCGGACTGTGGGCGGCGACCGTGGCGTCCGGGCTGCATCCGTCGATCGCCGGCATGCTCGCCGGGCTCCTGGTCGCAGCGGCAGCACCCGGCCGGGACGCGGTCGAGGGTGCGGCGCGCCTCGTGCGGGCCTTCCGGCAGTCTCCGATGGCCAGCGTGGGACGGTCCGCGCGACGCGGGTTGGTGCGGGCCGTCCCCGTCAACGACCGGCTCCAGGAGCTGCTGCACCCCTGGACGGCGTACCTGGTGGTCCCGGTGTTCGCGCTCGCGAACGCGGGCGTCGTGCTGCGCGGCGGAGCGTGGGGGGACGCGCTGCGCTCACCGCTGACCTGGGGGGTCGTGCTGGCCTTGGTCGTGGGCAAGCTGGTCGGGGTGGGCGGCGGCACCTGGCTCGCCGTGCGGACCGGACTCGGCCGGCTGCCGCGGGGGGTGGGCCCCGGCAGCCTCGCGGGTGGGGCCGCCCTGTCCGGCATCGGGTTCACGATCTCGCTGCTGGTGGTAGGCCTCGCGTTCGACGACGCTCGCCTGCGGGACGAGGCCGCGATCGGCGTGCTTGCCGCGGGCGTGCTCGCGACGGCGCTCGGCGCCCTCGTGTTCCGGCTGGCGGCGGCGCTGCTCGGTGAGCGCAGCGCGGACCTGCCCAGCACCCTCGCGGTCCCGGTCGACCCCGCGCGCGACCACATCCGCGGGCCCGCCGACGCCCCCGTGACGCTCGTGGAGTACCTGGACTTCGAGTGCCCGTTCTGCGCGAAGGCCACCGGAGTCGCCAAGGAGCTACGCCTGCACTTCGGGGACGAGCTGCGCCACGTGGTGCGGCACCTCCCCCTGCCGGACGTGCACCCGCACGCGGAGCTCGCCGCGATGGCGGCCGAGGCGGCGGGACGGCAGGGCCGGTTCTGGCCGATGCACGACCTGCTGTTCGCCCACCAGGACCGGCTCGAGCGGGAGAACCTGGTGGGCTACGCGGGCGAGCTCGGTCTGGACGTGGACGCCTTCGTGGCGGACCTGACCGACCCGGGCCTGGCCGCGCACGTGCGCGCGGACGTCGAGGGCGCAGAGGCGAGCGGCGCGCGCGGGACGCCCACGTTCTTCGTCGGCGGGCACCGGCACGAGGGACCGCACGACGCGACGTCGCTCGTGGCGGCGCTGACCCGGGCGGGTGCGGGAACGCCCTGAGGGGTACGGCTCGGACGGCCCACCCGACGGCCGCACCGCTGCAGCGGATCCCATACGGCGAAGGGACCTGTCGGCATGTCACCGGTGCGTCCTACTGTCGCGGCATCGGCCGCCGCCGGCGGCCCGGAGCGACGGAGCACACCATGGCTCACGGCGACATCACGCACACCGAGATCCCGGTCACCGACTTCGCGGCGGCCTCGACGTTCTACGGCGGTCTGTTCGGCTGGGACGTGCAGGAAGCACCCGGCTTCGAGGGCTACCCGATGTGGCGGGCGCCCAACGGCATCAGCGGAGGCGGGCTCGTGCGGCGCACCGAGGACTTCAGCAGCCCTCGGGGCTACGTCGAGGTCGACTCCATCGAGGAGGCGCTCGTCCGGGTGGTCGAGCTCGGGGGGCGGGTCGGTCATCCTCGCCAGCCGATCGACGATGCGAGCGCCTGGGCGACGATCATCGATCCGGACGGCAACGAGATCGGGCTGTACGAGGTCTCCGGGCCCGCGGCCTGAGAGTCCGGCGGCCGGACGCGGGACCTGCCGCGGGCGCGCGTCCGCGACGAGCCGCTCCGGCCGTGCGCCGACCGCGGCCCGGATGCCGTGAGCGTCCGCGACATCGCCCGGGCCGCCGACGTCTCCCCCGGCACTGGTGCTCAAGCACCCCGGGTCCAAGGAGGGTCTGCGCGACGCCTGCGTCGTCACGTCGTCCGACACGCTGCTGGGGCGGGTCACCCACGCGCCGGCCGACTCGAGCGCGCCGGAGAGCCTTCGGGACCGTCCCGTCGGGACAGGCCGTCGCGACAGCGCCATCCGTACAGCGCCGTCGCGGCAGCGCCGTCGCGGCCGCGCGCTCACACCCGCGGACCGCCGTCAGTCGTCGGCCATCCGGCCCTTGACGAGCGCCACGACCTTGCCGACGTTCACGGTCCAGCCCACGCCGAAGACCTGCGGTCCGAGGTAGTGGGCACCCTCGGGGTTCCACCACCGCTCCTTCGCGCGCGCCAGGGTCGGGACCCGGAACTCGTAGGGCACGAAACCCGCGATCGTGCCGTGCCAGGTCCGCTCGTCCGGTGGCGTGCGGAGCTCCTTGACCACGGCGGCCACGGCCAGCCCGATCGTCACGAGCCGTAGCAACCCCGGCCGCTTCCCCTTGCCCTTGACCTGCTTCGATCCCATCTCGACCTCCCGTCGTCGCGACACCATCCTGACCCGAGGAAGCCTCGCGCACGAGCCGTTTGCCCGCGCGAGCGGTCTCGCAGGTGCTTCGACCTGGTCACCGCGCACTACTCCGCGCTGCGGCACGCCGCCGACGGCGCACCGGTCCGCGGTCTGACCGGGTCCGTCGCTCCCGGCGGGACGCTGGCTACGAGTGCGCCGGCTGCGTTGAGGGCCGGGACGAAGGCCCCACACCTTCCGTCCCGGATCGTCGCAGTCTGTCCACGGCGCAGGGTGGAGGTCGGAGGTGGCGATGCGGACCGCACTGGTGGTGCACGCGTCCCGGCACGGGTCCACCCGCGAGCTCGCGGAGGCGGTCGGCCGAGCGCTCGCGGACGCCGGGCTCACCGTCGACGTGCGGGACGCCGCCGACCGGCGCGATCTGGACTCGCCCGACCTGGTGGTCGTCGGCGGTGCGCTGTACCGCGGACGGTGGCACGCCCGGGCGCGGCGGTTCCTCACCCGGCACCGCCGCGAGCTCACCGAGCGGCGGGTGGCGGTCTTCGGCTCCGGACCCAGGCGCGACACACCCGAGGCCTGGGGGTCGTCCCGAGCGCAGCTGGACCGCGCGCTCGCCCGGAGCTCGTGGCTGACGCCGTACGCGGTGACGGTGTTCGGAGGCGCCGACCCCGCCTCGGGCAAGCAGCGCCGGGACGTGCGGGACTGGGAAGCGGTGCGCGCCTGGGCTGCCAGACTCGTCACGCCCTGAGGCTCGGCGCGGGACGTAGGACCCGCGCCGAGGTCCGGTTCCTCGGGTGCCATGGGCTCCATGCGCCGCATCCTGGCGGGCCTCGGCATCGGCGCCGGGGCCCTGCTCCTCGTCGTCGTCGTGCTCGCGGTGCTGGGCGTCGGTGGGCGCTTGACGCTGGCAGTGGAGCACACCGACGCGTTCACCTCGACCGTCGAGCTTCCCGCGCCGGACGTGCAGGGAGCGCGGCTGGTCGCCGGTGACGCCGGTCTCGTGCTGCGAGGGGTGATGATCCGCGACCCGTACGTGCTCGAGCAGGACGGCGAGCTCGGGCCGGACCTGTTCGCCGACATCGCCGCGACCGGTGCGAACGTCGTGCGGATCCCGGTGCACCCGCAGTGGTGGCGCGAGGACGACGAGTACCTGTGGCGCTACCTCGAACCGGCCGTGCGCTGGGCCGGGGACGCGGGGCTGTACGCCATCGTGGACTGGCACTCGATCGGCAACGTGCGCACCGGGACGGCCCCGCACGACCCGGAGCTCTACTCGCACACCTGGGACCTGACGGTGGACTTCTGGACCACCGTGGCGCGGTTCTTCGCGCCCGCGCCGCACGTGCTGTTCGAGGTGTTCAACGAACCGCAGGGGATCAACGCCGTGGACTGGCACGACGCCGCCGACGAGCTCGTCGCGACGATCCGCGCCACCGGCGCGACCCAGCCGGTCGTGATCGGTGGCGTCGACGACGCCCGGGACCTGTCCTGGGTGACGGACACGCCGGTCGACGACGGCGACGTGGTCTATGCGACGCACATCTACCCCGGCCACGCGCGCTCGGGCTGGGACCGGTGGTTCGGCGACGTCTCCGCGGACCACCCGGTGCTGGTCACGGAGTGGGGGTTCACCGACCTCGACTCGGCGCAGGGCGACAGCTACCTCGTGGGCAGCCCGCAGGGTTACGGTACCGAGCTCGCGGACTACACGTCGGCGCGCGGCATCGGGTGGGTGGCCTGCTGGTGGGACGACGACTGGCGTCCGGCGATGCTCGGTCCCGACGGCCCCACGCAGTGGGGGCGGTTCGCGCTCGGGCTGCTGTCCCTGGGCTGATCGCGACGGGCGTCGGGGCGCGACGCTAGCGTCGGGCGGGTGGACTACGAGTTCGAGGCCGTGCTGTACGAGTGGGAGGCGCGGCGCGCCGACTCGTGGGTGTTCGTCAACCTGCCCGAGCAGCTCGCCGACGAGGTCCTGGACGCCGGTGCGCACGTCACCCGAGGCTTCGGGTCGCTGCGCGTCGAGGTGCGGATCGGTACCACCGTGTGGCGCACGTCGATCTTTCCGTCGCAGGGCGCCGGGACGTTCGTGCTACCGCTCAAGAAGGCCGTGCGCCGCGCGCAGGGCCTGACGGTCGGTGACACGGCGACGGTGCACCTGCGGTTGGTGGATGCCTGAGGGCTACTCCCCCGTCTCGCCGTCGAACGCCTCGCGCAGCAGGTCGGCGTGCCCGTTGTGCCGGGCGTACTCCTCGATCATGTGCACGACGATCCAGCGCAGGCTCGGCGCATGCCCATCATCGAACACGCACGACGAGAGCCGGTCCATGCCGCCCTGCTCCAGGGCCCGCTCGGTCAGGTCCCGCGAGCGCAGCACGGCGGCCTGCCACAGGCCGCGCAGCTGCTCGGGGCTGTCCTGCGCGGCCGAGTGCCACTCCCAGTCCGGGTCGACCCGCCAGTCCACGTCGTCCCACGCGGCAGCGGGCGCGTTGTCGTGCAGGATCTGCGAGAACCACCAGTCCTCGACCCACGCCAGGTGCTTGAGCAGGCCACCAAGGGTCATCGTGGTGGGGTGCAGCGTCGCGGACAGACCGTCGTGGTCCAGGTTCCGGGTCTTCCACTCGAGCGTGGCCCGCTGGTAGTCGAGGAACCCGAGGAGCGTGGCCTCCTCGTCGCCGGTCGTGGGTGGCTCGTTCCTGCCGTGCTCGTCGACCAGCGATGCATCCATGCCGGGAAAGGTAGCGGTCAACGTCGGCAGCACGGTGGGCACCTCGGACGCACACCGTGCAGTCGCCACCCCGGCGCCGGCCAGGTTCACCCGCGCGGGTGATGGTCCGTGCAGGATGGGCGGTCGCCGCCGAGCGCGTCGCCGTGCGGGATGGGCGGCTCACGCGGCCGCGGGGCTCACGTGGTACCACGTGCCGCGGGGCTCGCCCTGCGCTCGGCGCGACGGGCGGGCATGCTGCCGGGATGGATGTCGACGAGTGCCGTCACCGGTTCGCGGCAGCGCCGCACGGCTACCTCGCGACCGCCGACCCCGCCGGCCGCCCGCACGTGGTGCCGGTGACGTTCGCAGTGACCGAGGACGAGGTCGTGACGGCCGTGGACCACAAGCCCAAGCGCACGGGTGACCCGCACCGGATGCGCCGGCTGCGCAACATCGCCGCGAACCCGCGGGTGAGCCTGCTGGCGGACCACTACGACGAGGAGTGGGACGAGCTGTGGTGGGTCCGTGCCGACGCGACCGCGAGCGTCGTCGACGACGGCCCGGTGCACGAGCGTGCGGTCGCGCTCCTGGCCGCCCGCTACCCCCAGTACCGCGAGGTTCGACCGACGGGCCCGGTGATCCTGGCGACGGTCTCCCGCTGGACCGGCTGGTCCGCGCGCTGACCGGCGCGCCCCGCACCGCGCCGGCCGCGGCGAGGCCCCGCGCCACCCCCAGTGACGCACCCCCAGGCGGGCGCAACCCCCAGGCGAGTGGCGCACCTCCAGGCGAGTGGCGCACCTGGAGGCACACCTGTCGCCTGGAAGTGCACGTCTCGGCGGGCGCATGGCGCGGTCAGCCGAACCGGGCTTGCGGCGAGGTCAGCCGAACCGGGCGGCGGCGAGGGCGCGCACGCGCGCGTGGACCTCGGGCATGCCGGGGTTGGCGCGGCGCGGGTCGTCCGGGTCGCGTCCGGCCAGGACGGCGGCGAGGTAGCGGCGGTCGACGTCCAGGCGCGCGACGGGGTCCGACGTGGGTGTGCCGTGACCGGGGACCAGCACGCGGGCCCGCGCGACGTAGGGCGCGAGCGTGTCGAGCCCCGTCAGGTACGCCTCGAGGTCGTCGGGGTCGAACGGCAGCGGGAGCTCGACGTCGGACAGCATGTCCCCCACCAGCAGCACGCCCCGCTCCGGCGCCCACAGCGCGAGGTGACCGGCCGCGTGCGCGTCGTGCACCACGGCGACCAGCGGCTCGTCGGGACCGTCCGCGCCGAACGGCTCCGGTAACGCGACGACGGGGGCGTCCGGGAGCGCCGTCACCTGCGCGAACAGCGCAAGGACCTCGGGCGGGAACGACCGGGCGGAGGGCTCTGGTGAGGGCCGACCTCGGGTCGGGCGACGCGGGTCGACGCGCACTCCGGGAAGCGGCTCGGCGGGATCCGCGGGCCCCGATTCGGCGGGTTCCACGGGCCGCGGCTCGGCGGGCCCAGCAGGCCGCGGCTCACCGGGCTCAGCAGGCCGCGGCTCACCTGGCTCGTCGGCCCCGGGGCAGGCGGGCTCCGCGAGGAGCTCGGCCAGGAGCACCTCGCGCTCGTCCGCGACGACAGCGACCGCGCGGGGGCTCGCCCACCGGGGGACGCCCCCGAACCTCGGGTGCCACAGCAGGTGGTCGTGGTGCGGGTGCGTGGAGAAGCCGGCGGTCACGCGCACGCCGAGGCCGTCGACCGCGTCCGCGAGCGCCACCAGCTCGTCGGCGCACCAGGCGGGGTCGACCAGGACGCCGCGGTCACCGGCGCGGATCAGGGTGCTGGTGGTCGCCATCACGCGGCTGGTCGCCACCAGCACGCCGTCGGCCACCCGGACGAAGGCCATGCGGCGACGGTAGCCGCGCCTCGCGGACGGCGTCAGCCACACCACAACCCCTTGAGATCACCCACCCCGTCCCCCTAGGCTCACTCGACAAGTGACACGAGTCACCTCGCGGCTCGGTGGTGAGCCGCGCCTCGACGGAGAGGGTTGACATGGCACGAGCACGTACCGCGCGCCGAGGGGGCGTCGCCGTGATCGCCGCGCTGGCCGCGGCATCCTTCGCGGTCTCGGGAGCGGCTGCCGCTCCCGCGCACCGCACAACCGGGGCCGCCGACCTGGGACCCAACGTCGTCGTCTTCGACCCGAGCATGCCGGTCGCTCAGATCCAGGCGAAAGCGAACGCGATCGCCGACGCGCAGGTCGACGACGAGATGGGCACCGGACGCTGGAGCCTGCTGTTCGAGCCCGGGACGTACGGCTCCGCCGAGGAGCCGCTGCAGATCAGGGTGGGCTACTACACCGAGGTCGCCGGGCTGGGGGCCTCGCCGTCCGACGTCGTCGTGCACGGGAAGATCGAGACCTACAACCGGTGCCTCGGCGACGAGGCGAACCCGAACTGCATCGCCCTGAACAACTTCTGGCGGACGCTGTCCAACCTGACGCTCGAGATCGACGGCGCCGGCCAGGACGGGTGCCGCGCCTCCGCGAACTTCTGGGCCGTGTCCCAGGCGGTGTCGGTGCGCCGGCTCGACGTGCGCGGGGGCACCAACTTCTCGCTCATGGACTACTGCACCGCCGGGCCGCAGTACGCGTCGGGCGGCTTCATCGCCGACTCCCGGTTCGGCACGGTCCTCAACGGCTCGCAGCAGCAGTGGCTGACGCGCAACAGCGTGATCGGCGCCTGGACCAACGGCGTGTGGAACCAGGTGTTCTCCGGCGTCGAGGGCGCTCCGGACGAGACCGCGTTCCCCGACCCGCCGTACACCACGCTCGACCGGACCCCGGTCAGCCGTGAGAAGCCGTACCTCTACGTCGACGCCGGGGGCCGCTACCAGGTGCGCGTGCCCACAGCCGTCGCGGACTCGCGCGGCATCTCGTGGGCCGACGGCATGACGCCCGGCCGCTCGATCCCGCTGAGCGAGTTCTACGTCGCGCACCCGGGCGACTCGGTCGCGACCATCGACGCCCAGCTCGCACGAGGCAAGAACCTGCTGCTGACGCCGGGCATCTACGACGTGGACCGCAGCATCCGCGTGAACCGCGCCGACACCGTGGTGCTCGGCATGGGCCACGCGACGCTCACCGCGGTCAACGGTGCGACGCCGCTCGTGGTGCGGGACGTCCCGGGCGTGATCGTCGCGGGCGTGACCATCGACGCGGGCGCGGTCGAGTCGCCGGTCCTGCTGCAGGTGGGCAGCACCCAGGGTCGCCACCTCGCGCTCGGTCACCACAAGAACGCCGCGCTCGACCCCATCACGCTGTCCGACGTGTACTTCCGCGTCGGCGGTCCGCACGTGGGCAAGGTCGACACCGCCATGCGGATCGACGCCGACGGCGTGCTCATCGACCACACCTGGGTGTGGCGGGCCGACCACGGCGTCGAGGGCTTCACCGCCGGCGTCAACGGCGACACCGACCGCTGGAACACGAACACCGGCCTGACCGGCGTGGTCGTGACCGGCGACGACGTCACCGCGACGGGCCTGTTCGTCGAGCACTTCCAGCAGCGCAACCTGGTGTGGGAGGGCAACGGCGGCACCGTGGTGCTGTTCCAGAACGAGCTGCCCTACGACCCGCCGACGCAGGCGGACTGGACCCAGCCCGACGGCACGCTCGGCTACCCCGGGTACACCGTGGGGGCGGACGTCCGCACGCACCGGCTGTACGGCGGCGGCGTGTACGTGTTCAACCAGAACAACCCGTCGATCGTCACGGCGAGCGGGTTCTCGGTGCCGACCCGGCCGGGCGTGCAGCTGCACCACGTCATGACCGTGAACCTGGGGGCCGGGACCATCGAGCACGTCGTCAACGACACCGGCGCCACGGCCGACACCTCGACCGTGGGCATGCCGAGGTTCGTCGTCGACTACCCGTGACACGCTCGGCCGGGCGCGCGGTCCTTGACCTCCCGCGCGCCCGGCCGTGCGAGGGCGGCGGCGCGGGAGGTCCGTTCCCGCGCCGCCGCACACGTTCATGCCCGTCTCGCTACGTCGAGGAGCGGACCACCACGTCGAGCACGTCGGGTGGCGGGGTCGGAGGGACCGCACCGTCCAGCGCGGCGATCGTCGCCCGCGCGAGGTACAACGCCTGCACCTCGATGGACTGCGACACCGTGGTCAGCGGCGGAGCCGCGAGGCGCGCCGCCGGGACGTCGTCCACACCGATCACAGCCACGTCGCCGGGCACCTCGAGACCCCGCCGGCGCAGGCCCGCGAGCACCGCGAGAGCGACCTCGTCGTTGTACGCCGCGACCGCGTCCACCCCGGCGTCCCGCCACGACTGCACCGCGCGCGTGGCGCTGGGCACGTCCAGCTCGAGCCGGGCGACCAGCGGCCCGGCCAGGCCCGCCGAGGCGCACGCCGCAGTCACCCCGGCCAGCCGGGGCTCGGCGAACTCAACCAGGCGCGCATCCGTCGTCCCGGCCCACCCGATCCGGCGTCGGCCACGCGCCACCAGGTGCTCGACCTGCAGCCGGCCGATCTGCTGCTGGGAGACGGCGTAGACGCTCGGGTCGTGATGCTCGTCGTCCAGCCGGGTGCCGACCACCTGGATCCCGGCCTGACGCATCGCCCGCACCTCCTCGGGCGCGAACGCAGTCAGACCGACGACGGTGCGCGGGGTCACCGCGCGCCACAGGTCTCCCAGGGGACGACCCCGCCCGTGGTGCACGAGCACGGACAGCCCGCGCTCGGCGAGGTCGTCGGCGAGATGGTCGAGCAGGGTGTCGATCACGGGGCCGATCGGCCAGTGCGGCAGGACGACGAGCACCAGGTCGGTGGTCCCGCGGCGCAGCGCCCGCGCGGTCGCCGAAGGCGCGTAGCCCAGACGCTCGGCGGCAGCGAGGACGCGCTGCCGGGTCGCGTCGGAGATCGACGTCCCCGGCGTGCCGTTGAGGACGTAGCTCACCGTGGTGCGGGAAACCCCGCTCGCCCGCGCGACGTCCGCGCTGGTCACACCCATCGGTCAGCCTCCCGCCGGTCGGCCAACGATACCGATTGGCGCGGCGGCAACGTGCCGTCCGGCGTACGTCGGCACGGCTGTCCTCTCAGGCCTGCGATGCGGCCTGGTCGCGCCGCTCCAGCATCCGCCGCAGGCCGCCGCCGATGGCGCCGACCAGCATGAAGGCCGAGCCGACGACGAACATCGACACGGCAAGCGTGTAGAACTGCTCGAAGGCCTTGTAGAACAGTACCGACCCCACCACGAACAGCAGGTTTCCGATGATGCCGATGGCGGTGTGGACGTGCTCGTAGTCCTGGACGAGGGTGCGGATCACGGCGGGGCTCCTCCGATGGGCTGATCATCGTCGCTGTCCAGCCTCCCGCGATCCGGTGCCCGCCCGCGACCCGGCGGGGCGCGGCGTCCGGGTGGGGCGGGAGGTCCGGTGGGGCGGGAGGTCCGGTGGGGCGGGAGGTCCGGGTGGGGCGGGAGGTCCGGGTGGGGCGGGAGGTCCGGGTGAGCGCCGGATCGGGGCCCGGCCTCCTGCCGCACATCCGTCCGAGCGAGCTGTGCACCGCTCCCCTGCGCCCAGCCTCGCGGCGCCAAGGACCGCACCCGCCGTGGAAGAGCTCGTCGGCGACCGACCTGTGGATATGTTTCCGCTGGTCACGGCCTTGATCATGAGGCCGATTGGCGGTAGGGTCGAACACATGTTCGAGACGACCTCGAGGGACGCCGACGCGTCGTGGATCCTCGGAGCGCTCGACGCGCTGGTCGAGAGCGGGGATCGGCTGGCATCGGCGCACGGCGGCTTCGAGAGGTGGAGCGGGCGCGAACGCGGCCGTGCGCTGCGCGCCCTGGACCGGCTCGCCGGCTCGCTGGCCACGGTCCGGGCAGGGCTGCTCGTGGCCGAGCGCGCGGCTCACACGTCGGTGCGCCCCGGCGATCGGGACTTCGAGGCGGCCCGCGCACGTGCCACGCGGACGGGCCTCGGTCAGGCCCGTCGGGAGGTCCAGCAGGCGGACACGCTGGTCGCCCTCCCCGCGGTCGCGCAGGGCGTCCGGGACGGCGACGTGCCGCTCCCCCACGTCGACGCGCTCGCGCGCGTCACGGCCCACGCCGGCGACGAGGCGCGCGCGGCGCTGACGAGCCCGGAGACCCAGCAGCGCCTGGTCGGCCTGGCTCGGCGCCAGACCGTCAAGGAGTTCACGGCGTCGGTCGCCCGCGTCGTGGCGGAGCACGAGCCCGCCGCGGTTGAACGAGGCGTCGCAGCGCAGCGTCGCGAGCGGTTCTTCATCATGTCGCAGCAGCCGGAGGGCACGTTCCTGCGCGGCCGCCTCGACCACGCCGCCGCCGAGGCGCTACGGGTGGCCATCGCCGGCGTCGGCATGGCGCCGGACGAGGAGCGCGACAAGCGTCAGGCCGACGCAGACGCGCTCGTGGCGCTCGCCGAACGTGCGACCGCGGGGATGGCCGGGGTGCGGAGGCGAACGCGGGACCCCAACGGCCTGCCGCTGCCCGACCCGGGACAGGATGTCGCCGACGCACGGGTGTCCGGCGTCGCGAACCGTCCGAGCGTCTCGCTGATCGTCCCCGCGGAGACGTTCGTCGAGCTGCGCGACGCGCAGCGCCGCCGCGAGACCGGTGAGGAGGCGACGATCCGGCCGGTGCCGCCCGCGCTCCTCGAGAACGGCATGCCCGTGGCGATGTCGCAGCTGGCGCGCGTGCTGTGCGACTGTGAGCTCGGGCGGATCGTGATGTCCGCCGAGGGGCTCCCGCTGGACGTGGGGCGGACGCAGCGGCTGTACAGCGGTGCCCAGCGGCGTGCGGTGATCGTGCGTGACAGGGCCTGCGCGTGGAACGGGTGCGACGTACCCGCCGCGTACTGCGAGGTCCATCACATCCGCTGGTGGGACCGCGACCTCGGCCGGACGTCCGTCGAGAACGGTGTGCTGCTCTGCGGCCACCACCACACGACGGTCCACGCCCTCGACCTCGCGATCCGTCGCCTCGGCGGACCGGTGCGTTACGAGTTCACCAGGCGTGACGGCCGGGTGGTCAGCGTGCCACCGGGCGGCGACCGGGATGCGGCTGCACCGCGCGGCGCTGGGTCCACCGCGACCCGGTTGGCGGGAGCCGAGCGGCCCGGGCGGGGATCACCGGACCCGGGGGCGCCAGGGCAACGAACACCCGACCCGAGGGTGCCCGAGCAACGAACACCCGACCCGAGGGTGCCCGAGCAACGAACACCCGACCCGAGGGTGCCCGAGCAACGAACACCGGACCCGGGGGTGCTCGACGTCGCGTGATCGCCATCAACCACGGCACGTCCACCGTGACGGGGTAGGACGCGGCTGGGATCCGAGCGCCGCGCCATGGTCGGCACCGTGCGCACGAACGTGCGACGGGCCGGGCCGGGCCGGGCTAGGGCTAGGGCTGGGGCTAGGGCTGGGGCTAGGGCTGGAGGGTTGCGGCCTCCTGGTCCCAGTTCTCGGCGGTCTGGAGCAGCCAGAACGCGATGAACGCGACCAGCAGGAGGGTCTCGGCGACGAACACGGACCCGAACGGCGCCGTGAGAGCACCCGCGGCCTGGAGCACCCAGGTCGCCAGGGTCACCACGAGGGTCGCGACCATGACACCGGCGATCGCGCGGTACGCGTGGGCGAACCGCACCGGCGTGAGCACCCGCGCCTGGGCCCGCTCCGGTGCGCGGCGGCCGTTCAGCCACGCCAGCGCGGCGATGAGCAGGAAGAAGGCCACCGCGGCGACGTCGTGACCGGCGGCGAGGAACGTGCCACGCCAGACCACGAACCACACGACGAGCACCAGGTAGGCGACCGTAGCCGACACCAGCCCCGCGAGCACGGCGGGCGCGCCGCCGCGGAGCCCCGTCCACCACGCGAACACCAGCACCGGCACCCCCAGCACGATGAGCGCGGCGACGTTGTTGCCCACCGCGCCCACCAGGTCGGGCGGGATGCAGCGCTGGATTCCGCCACACACGTCGGGACCGAGCTCCTGCCGCGCGGGGACGAAGGCGACGACGGGCACGACCATGCCAGCCAGGTCGAGCAGCACGTCCTCCCAGCCGGCACGACCCTTGATCGCGACGAGCGCCGGACCGATCGCGACGAGCGAGCCGACGAACACGCTGCGCACCGGCGAGTAGAAGTAGCCGCTGATCGACCCGAACCTCTCACCGCCAGCCAGAACGTCGAGCCCGATGGCCACGAAGAGCAGCAGCGCCATCGCCACCACCGACACCCGCAGGTACCGGTACGTGAGCCGCGCCGGGCCCGGCATCGCCGGCTGTGGGTCACGTGGGCGGCCCGCCGGGTCACGTGGGTCGCCCGACGCCGGGTCACGTGGGCCGTCCGCCGGGTCACGTGGGCCGCCCGCCGGGTCACGTGGGCCGCCCGCCAGGTCGCGTGGGTCGCCCGCCGGGTCGCGTGGGTCGCCCGCCGGGTCGCGCCCGTGCTGTCGCGCCGGCCCGCCTGCCGCGGATCGACCCCGTGGCTCGATGTGATCGCTCATGGCCCCTCCGGTGGGCAGGCTACGCGGGCAAGATGCACGAACGTGCGCAATCCATGAGACGCAGTGCAGCACCAACGGGGTGACACTGGGATCAGGGGAGACAGGGCACTCGCCACGTCCTTGCTCACCCTGGGGGAGGTCGCCATGCGCACCGTCATGCACACCGCCGACGAGCCCACGAGCGCCAGCGAGCAGTTCCAGCAGATGGCCTCCGGATCGGGGTTCATCGCC
Organism: Actinotalea lenta; assembly: GCF_030586465.1. Lineage (GTDB taxonomy): Bacteria > Actinomycetota > Actinomycetes > Actinomycetales > Cellulomonadaceae > Actinotalea > Actinotalea lenta. Next base: position 1,552,047 of record NZ_JAUQYP010000001.1, on the reverse strand, counting down.
GCCCTGGACCAGAGCGGGGGTTCGACACCCAGGGCGTTGCGCGCCTACGGCGTGGAGTCCTGGGCCGACGAGTCCGAGATGTTCGACCTGGTCCATGCGATGCGCACCCGCATCCTCACCAGCCCGTCGTTCGGAGGTCACGGTCCGGAGCTGGGCGGACCGGGCCCGTCGGAGGGCGGCCGGGTCATCGGGGCGATCCTGTTCGACCGGACCATGGAGTCCGAGATCGCCGGACTCGGCGCCGCGGAGTACCTGTGGCAGGTCAAGAAGGTGGTCCCGTTCCTCAAGGTGGACCAGGGTCTGCAGGACGAGTCGGACGGCACGCGGCTCATGAAGCCGATGCCACGGCTGGACGACATGCTGTCCCGCGCACAGGACCACCAGGTGTTCGGGACCAAGATGCGCTCCCTGGTGACGCTGGCGCACAAGGACGCGATCGGTGCCGTCGTCGACCAGCAGTTGTCCGTCGCGCTGCACATCCTGGACCGCGGGCTCGTGCCCATCGTCGAGCCCGAGGTGGACATCCACAGCCCTGAGAAGGCGCAGGCGGAGGATCTGCTGCGCGACGCCCTGGTCGTGGCGCTCGACGGGTTGCGGCCCGAGCAGCAGGTGATGCTCAAGCTGACCCTGCCGGAGGAGGACGGCCTGTGGACGCCGCTGGTCGAGCACCCGCGGGTGCTGCGGGTGGCGGCGCTGTCCGGCGGATACTCACGCGCGGAGGCGGTCGCCAAGCTCGCGTGCAACCCCGGCGTCATCGCGAGCTTCTCCCGGGCCCTGACCGAGGGCCTGCGCGTCGACCAGAGTGACGAGGAGTTCGACATGGCGTTGGACGAGTCGATCGAGGCGATCTACCACGCCTCGCTGACCTAGCCTCGGCGAACGGCAGCACCGGCGTACCCTCCCGGGGTGCGGTGCGACTACTACGACGCGGCGCTGTGCCGCTCGTGCACGCTGCTGCGCGTCGACTACCCCGACCAGCTGTCCGGCAAGCAGGCGCGGGCCCGGGCGGCGATCGGCGACCACCCGGGGCTGGTGTGGGAGCCCGCGGTGGCGAGCGCCGAGCACGGCTTCCGCAACAAGGCGAAGATGGTCGTGGCCGGCACCGTCGACGAGCCGACGCTCGGGATCCTCGACGCCACCGGTCACGGCACCGACCTGCGCCGCTGCCCGCTGCACACGCCCGGCATCGTGGCGGCCCTGCCGACGCTCGCCGCGTTCGTCGCGCGGGCAGGCCTGACCCCGTATGACGTCACCACCCGCCGCGGCGAGCTGAAGTACGTCCTGGTCACCGAGGGCGACGGGCTCATGGTGCGGTTCGTGCTGCGGTCCACGGAGGCCCTGGCCCGCGTACGCAAGCATCTGCCGTGGCTGCTGCAGGAGCTCGAGCCCGCCGTGGTCTCGGCGAACATCCAGCCGCTGCACAAGGCCGTGCTCGAGGGCGACGTCGAGATCCCGCTGGTCGGCGAGCAGCTGGCCATGCCGGTCGGCGACGTGGTGCTGCACCTGCAGCCGCGGAGCTTCTTCCAGACCAACACGACGGTGGCCGCCGCGCTCTACTCCGACGCCCGCGCCTGGACCAGGGACCTGCCCGCGCGCACCGCGTGGGACCTGTTCTGCGGGGTCGGTGGGTTCGCCCTGCACATCGCCCACCCCGGCCGCGAGGTGGTCGGGGTGGAGCTGAGCGAGGAGGCCGTCGCCTCGGCCGCCCGCTCGCGCGACGGGTCAGGGACGGAGGTCGACGTCCGCTTCGTGGCCGGTGACGCCCTCGCGTTCGCCCGCGACGCCGAACGAGCACCCGATCTCGTGGTGGTCAACCCGCCGCGGCGCGGCATCACCGAGCTCGCCGGATGGTTGGAGGCTTCGCGCGTCCGGCACGTGCTCTACTCGAGCTGCAACGTGGACAGCCTCGCGCAGGACCTGAATGCGATGCCGTCCCTCGTCCCGCGGCGGGCCCGGGTCTTCGACATGTTCCCGCACACCGCTCACCACGAGGTGCTCGTGCTCCTCGAGCGCGCCGTGCGCGCCTGAGGGCGGCCAGCCGCTTCCCGCGCGAGGACCGCCCCCCAGCCCTTAGCATCGACGACGTGCCCCCCTCCTCCTCCGACGTGTCCTGGATGCGCCGCTGGGGTGTGATGGTCGTGGTCGGAGCCCTCGGGGGACTCATCTCCGGGGCGTTCGGCGTGGGTGGGGGGATCGTCGTGGTCCCGCTGCTTGTCGCGCTCGCGAAGATGGACCAGCGCACCGCTGCGGCCACGTCGCTCGCCGCGATCGTGCCCACCGCCCTGGCGGGAGCCGTCACCTACCTGAGCCGCGGGCAGGCGGACCTGGTGATCGCCGCGTTGCTCGCCGTCGGGGGGGTGGCCGGGTCCTGGCTCGGGGTGCACCTGCTGCACCGGCTGCCGCTGCACGTGCTGCGGTGGATGTTCGTGGGCCTGCTGGTCCTGGTGGCCGCGCGGATGGTCACCGCGATCCCCTCCCGCGGCTCGGAGCTCTCCCTCACCGTGCCGACGCTGCTGCTGTTCCTCGCGATCGGCCTGGTGATGGGGCTCACCGCAGGCCTGTTCGGCGTCGGCGGGGGCATCGTCGTGGTCCCGGCCCTCGTGGTGCTGGTGGGCGTGGGCGACCTGCTCGCCAAGGGCACGTCGCTGCTGGTCATGGTCCCCACGACGTTGGCGGGCACGTTCGCGAACGTGCGACGGGGCATGGTGGACCTCCGCGCGGCGCTCCTGGTGGGGGTCTCGGCGACCGCGGCGTCCTTCGCAGGGGTGTACATCGCCTTCGTGATCCCGGCCCGGCTGTCCAGCGTGCTCTTCGCGGCGCTCGTGCTGCTGACCGCGGCGCAGATGGCATGGCGGGAGATCAGGCAGGCCAGGCCCCCGCGGCCCGAGGCGGAGCCGGCGACCTGATCTCCGGGCCGGTACGGGAGGGTCCATGAAGCGCCGCCTCGCCATCCTCGCCGCAGCACTCACGGTGGCGCTGGCAGGATGCTCGGGCACCGCGGGACGTCCCGCGCAGGACGTCCCGCGGGCCTCCGGAGGCGGCTCCGCAGCGCTGTTCCCGGTCACCGTCGACGACGCCTTCGGCACGACCACTGTCCCGAGTGCACCCCGGCGGGTGGTCACGTGGGGTCGAGGCGCCACGGATGCGGCCATCGCCCTCGGGGTGCTGCCGGTGGCCATCCCCTACCAGCCCGGGGGCGCGCAGGGCGTGCTGCCCTGGGTGCGCGACGCGGTCGAGGGAATGGGCGCTGCGCTGCCGACCGTGCTCCCGGACACGGGCACCTCGGTCCCCTACGACGCGATCCGGGCGGCGCGCCCGGACCTCATCCTCGCGCCGTACTCGGGCCTGACCGAGGAGCAGGACACCAGGCTGAGCGCGATCGCACCCGTGGTCGCCTACCCGGACCAGCCGTGGTCCACCCCGTGGCGCGACATCGTGACCATCACCGGGCGAGCTCTCGGCCGGCCGGGGAAGGCCCGCGAGGTCCTCGTCGGCATCGATCAGGAGATCACCAGAGCGCGCGAGGCGCACCCGGAGTTCGCCGGCCTGACACTGGCCGCGGTGCAGGACACCGGGACCGGCCTCTCCGTCTACCCGGCCTCCGCCCCCCGCATGCAGATCATGCTCGACCTGGGGTTCCGGTCCGCACCCTCGGTGCAGGCACTCGGCACCGACGAGACGGCGTCCCACACCACCCTGAGCCACGAGCGGCTCGCCGAGCTCACCTCCGACGTGCTCGTGCTCTACGCCTCGGACGCCGCCGAGGCGGCCGCGTTCCTCGCCGCGCCGTCCAGCCAGGTCATGCCACAGGTCACCCACGGGGCGGTGGCCGAGCTGGTCGGCAGCGACGTGGTGGCCTCGGTCTCCCCGCCGACCGCGCTGTCGCTCACCTGGGGCCTGGACCGCACCGTGCACGCCCTGGCGCAGGCCGCCGCCGCAGCGGGCTGACCCGCCTGCGCCACCCGCGCCGGCTCGCCGCCGCTGATGCGAGCGCAACCCGGGCGCGACGCGGCGTCACCAGCCCAGGCTGCCCGGACCGCCCTTGAACGGCCCGACGACGCGGGACGTGACCCAGCCGCCGTAGAAGCCGCCCGGCTGAGGCTGCACCCGCTCCCCGTCCACGGTGCACGAGTCCATGAGGCCCGGATACAGCGCGACGGCGTCGGCGAGCACGGCGAAGGCGGCCGTCGGCCGCGGGTAGGTCCATGCGGCCCGCGCGGCGACGGCGTCGCCGCCGAGCACGTCGAGGTAGTCCGCCCGACCCTTCCACTCGCACACGCTGTGCCCGGAGGCGGCTCGCAGCGAGCCCGGGGCGAAGGCGCCTCGGGGCAGGTAGTACGTCGGCGGGTGGCTGGTCTCCAGCACCCGCCAGGAGAGGGCGGTCCGGGCTACCACGACGCCCCCCAGTCGCACCTCGACAACCTCGGCGCTCTCCTCCACGCGGGGCGGTCGCGGGTAGTCCCACACGGACTCCTGCCCGGGGGCAGGCTGCTCAGGAACGGGTCGCACGGGACGACGGTAGGCGGGACGTCGGTCACGCGCGCGCCGTGCCGGGTCGGGGCCAGGCTCGAGGCATGACGAGCGCGCGGGAGCGAGGTCGGATCGACCGCATCAGCCCGGCCGACGCGGTGGAGCTCGCGACCGACACGGGCCCCGGCTCCCGCACGGTCGGCGCCGCGCTGCTGCTCGAGCACCCGGACCCGGCCAGGCTCGCCGCGGTGCTCGGGCAGCGACTCGGCGCCGTGCCCCGGTTCCACCAGCGGCTGCGCGCGGCGCCGCCGGGGTGCGGCCGACCGTACTGGGTGCCGTGCCCACCCGAGACGGTCGCTGCCGCCGTCCGCCTCGAGGCGATCCATGCGGCCGACGACCAGGCCCTGGCGGGCGCCGCAGCGCGCGAGCTGTCCCGTCCGCTCGACGGCGGGGGCCCGCTGTGGCGCGCAACCGTGCTGGTCCACCGCGGTGCGGCGGTCGCGGTCGTGCTCGCCATGCACCACGTGCTGGCGGACGGCGTCGGCGGCCTGGCGGTGCTCGCCGGCGTGGCGGACCACCCGGCACCCGGCGGGCCCGCGGACCCGCCCGGCCGCGCCCCGACCGGCGGACCGACCTCGCGCGAGCTCCTGCTCGACGCCTGGCACGAGCGGCTGCGCGCCCTGACCCGGCCCGCCGCCGGGTGGAGGCGGCTGCGCGACGGTGTCCGCGAGCTGGGGGGCCCACCGCGACGCGCACCGCGGACGGCCCTGAACGTCCCCACGGGGAGCGCGCGGGCCGCGCACCTGGCCGAGGTCGACCTCGGCGCGCTCCGGGCCAGGACCCGGCCGCTCGGGGCGACCGTCAACGACGCGCTGCTCGTCGCGGTCGCCGAGGCAGCCGGGGCCGTGCTGCGGTCGACCGGCGAGGACCCCGCGGAGCTCGTGGTCTCGGTGCCCGTCTCGAGCCGCCGCAGCACGGCCGGCGCCGACCTCGGCAACGCGGTCGGGGTGATGCCGGTCCGGGTGCCGCTGCGCGGGCCGCTGGCCGACCGCGTCCGGAAGGTCTCGCGGACCACGCGTGCACGCGTCGGCGCCCGAGGCACCTCCACCGCCGTCCTCGGACCGGCCTTCCGGGCCCTGGCGAGGCTCGGTGTCCTGCACTGGTGGCTGGACCGACAGCGCCTCGTCAACACCTTCCTCACGAACCTGCCCGGACCGCCCAGCGTGGCGCTGGCCGGCGCACCGGTCCGGCGGATCATGCCGATCGGCGTGCTCGCCGGCAATGTGGGCGTCGCGTTCGCCGCGCTGTCGTACGCGGGACGCCTGGGCGTGACGGTGGTGACCGACCCGGCGGCCGTCCCGGACGGCGCCGCCCTCGCGACCCACCTGAACGGCACCCTCGCCCGGCTCGCGGGGGGCTAGGTCTGCGGCGCGCACGGCCCGGAGCCGAGGGCGGCGAGGCCCACCAGGTCGCCCGCGGCGTAGGTCGCGGCAAGCCCGACGCCGGGATACATCAGCTCCCGGGGGTCATCGACGTGCGCGAGCCCCACCAGGTGGCCGAGCTCGTGCCGCAGCACGGGGACCCACCCCGGCGCCCCGCCGGCGGCCGGGTAGCTCATCGTCCGGCGGGACAGTCGCACCTGCCCGCTCACCCGGACCTGGGGGCCCCCGTCCACGGAGACCGACCGCACCTCGGTCAGCCCCGCCACGTCACGGCCGTCGTGCCGGACGTCGTCGTCGAAGGCGACCAGGACGGGGGCCCAGCGGTCGCCGTAGCGCTCGGGCTGGAAGGCGGTGCGGTCGGGGTCGGGCCGCTCGTCCGTCGTGCCGTCGTACGCGAACGCCAGGCCCGTCGCTTCCGACAGCGCGCCGAGGGCCGCGAGCAGCTGCCCCTCCGCGTCGGCAGGTGCACCGGCCGGGTCGAGCACGACGTGCACCGGCCGGCACGGCGACCAGGCGACCGGAACCGTGGCGCCGGACAGCTGCTGGGTGGCCAGGAAGGCATGCGGCTCGCCCGTGGCGGCGGGTCCCGCAGCCGGCCGCAGGCGGCCGTCCTGGGCCTCGAAGCCGGGAGTCGGCGCGTCGGCACCCGACCGGACCGGGACCGGGAGCGACGCCGGCTCGGGGCGCAGCACCAGGTCCGAACGGTCCGGCCCCAGCAGGCCGCCGGGCACCAGGCCCGGTGCGAGCCAGACCTGCACCGCGGTGGGCAGGCGCGGCGTCACCAGCAGCATGGCCAGGGCGAGCACCGCCACCGGCACCATCACCCGGCTCCCGCCGCCCGGTGGCCTCATCGCAGGTCGCGCAGCCGTGGCGCGAGCGCCCCGAGCGCCTCGACCACTGCGGGGTCGTCGGTCGCCACCACCACGGTGTCCACCCCGAGCTCACCGACCAGGCGCGCGAGCGTGTCGGGGTCGGCGGCCTCGGCCGGGACGTTGAGCAGCCGCCGCACGTCGGTGGGTTGCCGGCCGGCCGCGAGCGCCGCCTCGTCCACGGCGCGCTGTGCCGCCGGAAGATCGTCGATCGAGAGGTGTCCGAGGCTGGGCAGCCACCCGTCCGCCGTGCGTCCCGTGATGCGCAGCATGCGCGGGCCGTACGCCCCCAGCCATACCGGGACGGGGTGGGCGGGGGCGGGACCGCGCTTGGCGCCGTCGACCCGGTGGTGCGCGCCCCCGGCGTGCAGCACGCCGCGGCTCTCGGTGTCCCACAGCCCGCGGATCACCGCGAGGGCCTCCTCCAGGGCCGTGACGGCCTCCGGCCCGGACAGGCGGGTGCCGCCCATCGCGGCGATGGCGTCCCAGAACGCCCCGGTCCCCAGTCCCAGGGCCACCCGGCCGCCCGTGAGCAGGTCGAGGGAGGCGACCGCGCGGGCCAGCACCGCCGGGGGGCGCAGCGGGAGGTTGAGCACGTTGCCGGCAAGCATCACCCGGGAGGTCCGGGCACCGACCCAGGACAGCAGCGTCCAGGTGTCCAGGAACGCCGGTTGGTACGGGTGGTCCTGGAAGGTCACCAGGTCCAGTCCCGCCCGCTCGGCGCGCACGGCGAGGTCGACCACGGCCCCGGGGTCTCGGGCGCTGGGCGTGCAGAAGACGCCGAGGCGGGGATCCCGCCCGTCGTCCTGCCGTCGTCCCACGGGCCCATCGTGGCCCTCGGCGCCGAAGCCCGCGAGAGGTGCGCGACGGAGCGCCGCACCTGTGGCCCGCTGGAACCGTCATATTCTCAACGCGCGTTGATAACGGGCGATCCTCGGCGTAGCGTCGCGTCCATGCGAGCGATGGTCCTCAAGGAGTTCCGCGAGCTGCGCCGCGACCGGCGCACCCTCGCGATGATCGTCTTCATGCCGCTGCTGCTGCTGGTGATCTTCGGCTACGCGGCCAACTTCTCGGTGGGCTCGGTCGCCACCGCCGTCGTGGGCCCGCACGCGGACCAGGTGGCTGCGGCGCTCCCCGACTTCTTCGACGTCACCACCGTGGACGCGTCCCGCACCGCGGCTGACGCGCACGACCTCGTGCAGCGTCGCGAGGTGGACGTGGCCTTCGTCGCGGACGGGGCGAAGGCCCGGGCGCTGGTGGACGGCTCGAACCTGTTCGCCGCGCAGGCAGTGGTCTCGGTGCTGAACCGGATGGGCGACCAGGTCTCGGTCGACGTGCTGTTCAACCCGGACCTCGAGACCTCCTGGGTGATGATCCCCGCGATCATCGGCCTGATCCTGACCTTCATCGGCACGATCGTCACGAGCATCGGGCTCGTGCGCGAGCGTCAGACCGGCACGCTCGAGCAGCTCGCCGTGATGCCCATCCGGGCGAGCACCGTGATCCTCGGCAAGATCGCCCCGTACTTCCTGCTCGCCGCCTTCGACATGACCGTCGTGACGCTGCTCGGGGTGTGGCTGTTCGGGGTGCCGTTCAACGGGAACGTCGCGGTCTTCGCGCTCGGGGCGGCGATCTTCCTGTTCGTGGTCCTCGGGCTCGGGGTGTTCATCTCCACCATCTCGCAGAACGCCGGTCAGGCGATCCAGGCGGCCTTCATGATGATGCTCCCGCAGATCCTGCTCTCCGGGATGATCTTCCCCCTGGACGCGATGGCGGCGGGTGTGCGGTGGATCGCCTACGGCCTGCCGCTGACCTACTTCACGATGATCTCCCAGGGCGTGATGCTGCGCGGAGCGCCCGTCGACTCGCTCTGGCTGCCGCTCGGCGCCCTGACGCTCATGGCGCTGCTGATCTTCACCGGCGCCGTGCTGAGGTTCCGGCGCGACCTCGCGCCCGGCCGCGGGCACGCGGCCGGGCGGCCCGCGCACCACGGCGACCACGTCGCGAGCCAGCGATGAGCGCGCAGCAGGCGTGGGGCGTGCGGGACCTCACCGTCACCTTCGGTGACGTGGTCGCGCTCGACGACGTGAGCGTCGACGTCCCGGACGGTCAGGTGGTCGGGCTGGTCGGCGGCGACGGGGCAGGCAAGACCACGGTGCTGCGCGCACTCGTCGGCGAGGTCCGCGCGCAGCGGGGCAGCGTGCACGCACCCCCGGCCAGCCGGATCGGCTACCTGCCGGCCAGCTCCGGAAGCTGGGCCGAGCTGTCGGTCCGTGAGAACGTCGACTTCGTCGGCAAGTCCTTCGGACTGCGGGGGCCCGCCCTCGCCGCACGGAGCGAGACCCTGCTCGAACGGGCCGGCCTGACCGGAGCGCGGGACCGCCTTGCCCGCCAGCTGTCCGGCGGCATGCGCCGCAAGCTCGGGTTCTGCCTGGCCGTGCTCGCCGAGCCGGAGCTCCTCGTCCTCGACGAGCCGAGCACCGGGGTGGACCCGGTGAGCAGGGTCGAGCTGTGGCGGCTGGTGTCGGAGGCCGCCGCCCGCGGGACCGCGGTCGTGATGTCCACCACCTACCTCGACGAGGCCGAGCGGTGCGCGGCCCTCGTGGTACTCGACGACGGGCACGTGCTGGTGTCCGGGCCACCCGACCAGGCACTCGACGCCGTGACCGGGACGGTGACCGTGACAACCTCCCCCACGCACCCCGAGCGCGCCTGGCGCCGCGGCCGGGAGCACCACGAGTGGTGGCCGCCGGGCGAACGGGCGCACGGCCAGGTGGTCACCCCGGACCTCGAGGACGTCGTGATCGCCGCGTCGCTCGCGCGCCGGGCGGGGGTGCCCGCATGACCGACCTGCTCGAGGCCCACGGCTACTCGCACCGGTACGGGTCCCTCCTCGCGGTCGACGACGTGACCATGCGCGTCGGCCCCGGCGAGGTGGTGGGGCTGCTGGGCGCCAACGGGGCGGGCAAGACGACGCTGATCCGGGCCCTGCTGGGTCTCATCGGGTCGGCGGACGGTCAGATCCGCCTGCTCGGCGGGGCACCGTCGCGTCAGAACCGCCGCCGTGTGGGGTACGTGCCCCAGGGCCTGGGCCTGTACGACGACCTCACGGTCGCCGAGAACCTGCAGTTCACCGCGCAGGCCTACGACGTCCCCGTGCCGGACCTCCCGCAGGACCTCGCGCCGCACTCGCGCACCCTGGTCGGCGCGCTGGCTCTCGGCTCCCAGCGTCGCCTCGCGTTCGTCTGCGCGCTGCTGCACTCCCCCGAGGTGCTCGTGCTCGACGAGCCGACCTCGGGCGTCGACCCGCTGGCCAGGGCCCGGCTGTGGGACACGGTGCGCGAGCACGCCGAGCGCGGCGTGGGCGTGCTGGTCACGACGCACTACATGCAGGAGGCCCAGCAGTGCGACAGGCTGCTGCTCATGGCAGGCGGACGCCTGGTGGGCCAGGGCAGCGAGGCGGACGTCGTGGCAGGCACGACAGCGGTCGAGGTGCGCACCGAGCGCTGGGCCCAGGCGTTCGCCGCGCTTCAGTCGGCCGGAGCGGCGGTCACCCTCGCCGGGCGCAGCGTCCGGGTGGCCGACGGCGACCCGGACCGGCTCCGTGCGGCGCTGGACGCCGCCGGGGTGGTCGCACAGATCGTGTCCGTCCCCGCGACCATCGAGGAGCGGATGGCGGTGCTCGCCCGGGGCGCGACGTGAGCCCCCGCCGCGCCCCCGGCGAGAGCCGAGCCGCGATCCTCGAAGCCGCGCGGACCCAGTTCGCCGAGGTCGGGTACCAGCACGCGACGATCCGCCGGATCGCACGCGTGGCGGGGGTCGACCCCGCCCTGGTCATCCAGTACTTCGGGTCGAAGGACGACCTGCTGGCCGCGTCCCTGCAGATGCCGGTCGACATCGCCGCCCTCACCGCGGGCATCGAGGACCACCCCGACCTGGGGACCGAGCTCGTCCGGCGAGCGCTGGCCATCTGGGAGTCCCCACCCGTGCGGGCCGCGCTGCTCGGGATGCTGAGGACCGGAATGTCCCACCAGCGCGCGGGCGACGTACTGTCCGCCCTGTTGCAGCGCAGCGTGCTCGGAGTCGTCCAGCGCTACGCGACCGGTGAGGATGCCACGTTCCGCGCGGCGCTGGTCGGCGCCCAGATGGCGGGGCTGGCGATGGGCCGCCTCGCGCTGCACGTCCCCGAGCTCGCCGAGGCGTCGATCGAGCAGCTCGCGAACGCTGTCGGCCCGACCGTGACGCGGTACCTCACCGGCGACCTCGCGGGCGCGCATCCCCCGCGCCCACGGTCGTAGGGAGCCCCTGGGACCGCGCTCCCCGGAGGCCGTCACGAGCCCCTGGGACCGCGCTCCCCGGAGGCCGTCCCGAGCCACGTCGACCCGTGTGATCGACCTCACATCGCGACACGCGGGCGCGCGTCTCAAGGTAGCCCGGAGAAGGCCGAAACTACGTCTGCTCCGATGCGCTCGGAGCCGGGTGGCCCGCCGGGTTCGGGGCCGCGCGGCGCCGCTTTCTGCGCCGGCCCAGGAGGGGCCATGGAGCTCGTCGACCTGCTCGGGATGGTCGCCTCGATCGTCTCGCTGATCGTCTGGTGGCCTCAGGCTGCCGCCGTCTGGCGCGCTCGCCGGGACAGCAGCCAGCTGACCGGGCTGTCCATGCAGACCCAGGTGCTGCTGCTGCTCGCCGCAGTGCTGTGGGGGGGCTATGCCGTCGCGATCGGCAGCGTCTGGGTGGGCGCGCCGAGCCTCGTGAACGCGCCCATCGCGGTGGGCACGCTCGTGGTGCTCGGGCGGGGCCGGCGACCCGCCTGAGCCGCCGACCGCCGGTCTCAGACCGCCTCGGCCTCCGCGCGTCCCCGGCGCCGAACACCCGGCACCCCGACCAGCGGCAGGACCCAGTGGTCCAGGCCGTAGTGACCCGCTACCCGCCAGGCCGCGATGAGGGCGATGGCCGTGAGGGCGAACGCCGGGTTGACCCCGGCGCTGCCGGCGAACAGGAAGCTGAGGTTGAGGGTCAGGCCCAGGGCCGCGGCGATCCCCGTGAACAGCCCGAGGATCAGCAGCGTCCCCACCGTGATCTCGACGAACGGGATGATCGGACCGATGAAGCGGTAGCCGCTGTCGGCCATCCACGTCAACCACGCCTTGTTCCAGCCGAACGTCCCGGCGATGACGCTGGGGTGCTCACCCGTCATGTTCCCCAGTGCGCCCTTGGCGAAGCCCTGGACGGCCGCCCCGCTGCTCCACGGCCCGTAGTTGCCGAACTTGCCGACGGCCGCGTCGATCCACTGCCAGCCGAGCAGCACCCGAACGACCAGCCAGACGACCCCGGAGACGGGGTTGCGCGCGGCGAACAGCGTTCGCGTCCAGCCCCAGCTCTCCACGAGTGGCTGGGCCACCTCGCGGTCGGCCGGCTCTGCGGTCGTGTGTGTCATCGCATACCTCCCTGGTGTGTGCTTCCCACGGCCCGTGGCCGGGGCTGCTCCGGGGAGGGCAGGAGCTCGGCGTCTCAGGGCCGCACCACCCACTCTGCGCCGTCATCCCACGACTTGCACGTCGAGGGTCGGTGCCGCCGGTCAGCTGCTCGCGCCGGAACCGTCGGCACGGGCGCTCCCCGCACCCGAGGGCGTCACGAGGGCGGGCTGCCGGGGCGGGTCGGCCAGAGCCAGCGGCACGAGCCCGGCGGCCAGGAGCACCATCGCGGCGCACACCGCGACGAGCGTCAGGACCCACCCCGGATGACTCGGCGCCGGCTCCATGGGCGCAGCACCGAGCTCGAGCGGCACCACAGGATCGCGCTCCATCGTCTCCCCCTCTCCTTACGGATACGGAGAGCGCAACGGGCCGGATGTGACACTCGCCGCCGGCGGCGGCCTCACTCCCCCCGCGCCGGCAGGAGGATGAGCTCTGCCGCCTCGTCCGGGTCCGGGGGCGCGGAGAGCATCAGATCGCGGGCCAGGCCGTCGACCACCAGGTGGTACCAGGCCTCGTCGTCGTCCAGCGTCTCCAGCACGTCGACGTCGTGGACCCCGATGTGATAGCTGACGATCAACCGTTCCATGGCCGCTCCCGAGCCGTCGTCTGCTCCCAGTGTGCGCCGCCGACCAGCGGCACGCCATAGCCGGGCGGGCCGGACACCGCCCAGCCCTTCTCACTCGCCCGGGTGATCAGGGACGACGGACGGGGCGCCGATCCTCAGGCGTGTCAGCGGGACCCACCCAGAACGACGACGACCCGGACCGGTGGCACCCGCGGCCTGCCCTCACTCTGGTCGTCCGCGTCGTCGTGACGGCGCTGCCGCGGGTCCTGGCGATCGCGGTCGGATGGGCGCTGGCGACGTGGTGCAGAGCTCGCCCGGTGCGCGGGCTGATCAGGAGGCGGGCCAGGCGGGGCCGTCGGCCAGCAGCGCGGGCACCGCGTCGGCGCTCGTCGGGCGGCCCAGGAGGAAGCCTTGGACGGCGTCACAGCCCAGCGGGGCGAGCACCGCGAGCTGTTCGGGCGTCTCGACGCCCTCGACCACCGTGGTCGCGCCGATCGTGCGCGCCAGGTCCACGATGAAGGCGACCATCGCCGTCTCGTCGGGCAACCGCTGGGCGAACGAACGGTCGATCTTGATGACGTCCACCGGGAGGTCGCGCAGCAGGGCGAGGGAGCTGTACCCGGTGCCGAAGTCGTCCAGCGCGATGCGCACGCCCAGCTCACGCAGCTGGTCGAGACGCTCGACCCCCGCGGCCACATCAGCCATCAGGGCGCTCTCGGTCACCTCCACGCGCAGCGCCGTCGGGGCCAGGCCCGACTCGTCCAGGAGCCGGGCGAGGGCGCGCACGGAGCCCGGCACGGCCAGCTGGCGGACCGACAGGTTCACCGACACGACGAGATCGGGGTACAGCTCGGCGCGCCAGCGCTGCACGTCCTCGGTGGCGCGCCGGGCCACCTGGTTGCCGAGGTGCTCGATCAGGCCGAGGTCCTCGGCCATCGGGATGAACACCGACGGGGAGACGGGGGCCCCACCGCGGTTCCACCGCGCGAGCGCCTCGAGCCCTGTCACGCGATGCGTCCCGAGGTCGACGATCGGCTGGTAGGCCACGGAGATCTCGCCGCGCTCGACGGCCCCCCGCAGGGCGGCGTGCACCTCGAACCGCTGACGGGCGCCGGTGCGGTGCTCCGCGTCGAAGACCACCACCCGGTCGCGCCCGGCGTCCTTCGCCGCGTACATCGCCACGTCGGCGTCCGCGAGCAGCTGCTGCGCCGCGCCGACGTGGGGTATCCCGGCGGTCAGCCCGATCGACATGGTGGCGGTGACGTCCCGGCTGCCGATCCGCATGGGCTCGCGCAGGAGCTCGCGAATCCGCTCGCCGACGGCCACGGCGGCGGCGGTGTCGGCCACCTCGGTGCACAGCACCGCGAACTCGTCGCCGCCGAGCCTGGCCACGGTGTCCCCGGTCCGCACCGCGGCGGCGAGGCGCTCCCCCGCCACCCGCAGCAGCTCGTCCCCGGCGGCGTGGCCGAGCGAGTCGTTGAGATCCTTGAAGCGGTCCAGGTCGCAGAACAGGACCGCGATCGGCTCGCCCCGGCGCGCGGCCCGAGCGACCTCCATTCCCAGCCGGTCCCCGAACAACGCACGGTTGGGAAGCCCGGTGAGCGAGTCGTGCGTGGCCGAGTGCGCGAGCGCGCGGGCCGACTCCCGTTGCGCCGTGATGTCGATCGCCGCGACGCCGACCCCGATCCGGCCGGCCGGCCCCGTCACCGGGAAGATCTGCAGGGTCCACCAGCGACCCGCACTGTGCACCTCGAGCGGTGGAGCCTGGTGGCCGTCGCGGACCCGCTCGAGGTGGTGGACCAGCCCCGGGACGCTCGGAGCCAGGTCCTCGGCCGGGCGGTCCAGGAGCGCGTCCGACGAGACGTCGCACAGCTGCGCGAAGACCGGGTTCACCCGGCGGAACCGCAGGCCGAGGTCGAGCAGGGTCATGCCCACCGGCATGGTGTCGGCGAAGGCGTCCAGCACCGCCATCGCCTCGGCACGCTGCGCGGCGGCGGCCCGGAACCCATCGGTCGCTGCGTGCACCACCAGCCCGATCAGCAGCAGCGCCACCGCACGCACCGTGGAGACCTGCCACGGCCCGTCGGCGGCGCCCAGCGGCACGAGGCCCAGGTACGCGACCGGCACGGCCACCACCGCGAGCACCCCCACCCGGCCCGCCAGGACGAGGGGGTACACGGCGGCGATCACGAACGACCACAGCAGGAAGTACCCCGCCCCCGGTCCCTCGTGCGCCATGAGCAGGAACGTCAGGGTCAGGACCGAGACGAACCGGATCAGCACGGCGGAACGCGACTGCCAGCCCGCCAGCCCGAGGCCGCCGAGCACACCGAGCACCGCGATCGCGGCGACGGCCTCGACCGACCATGACGACACGGCCTCCACCGCCACGGCATGCACCGCGAGGGCCAGCAGGGTCCACGGCTCGAGTCGCCGCACGAGGCGCGGCGCACCGTCCGGGTCCACGAGTGTCGGTCCGCTGACCGTCATGGGCCGACGCTACCCGGGTCGTGCGTGGTCTTCAGCAGGTTGAGAGCTCGCGCTCGAGATCCGCCAGCCCGAGCGACCCGAGCCCGAGGGCGGCGGTGTGCCAGGCACGCAGGTCCAGCTCGTCCCCGGCAGCCGCCGCGCGGGCGGCGGCTGCCGCGCGACCGGCCAACCAGGCGCGCTCGCCGAGCTTGTAGCTGATGGCCTGACCCGGCCAGCCCAGGTAGCGCACCACCTCGCTGGCCACGAACGCCGCGGGCGACCCGCTACGGGCGGCCATGAACTCCCGGCCGAGGTCCGCCGTCCAGCGCTCCCCCGGGTGGAAGGTCCGGTCCTGCGGGACCCTCAGCCCCAGGTGCATGCCGAGGTCGATGACCACGCGCACCGCCCGCATCCGCTGGCTGTCCAGGTAGCCCAGCCGGACACCGGGCGCCCGGAGGTAGCCCAGCTCGTCGGCGAGGCGCTCGGCGTACAGCGCCCAGCCCTCGGTGGTCGCCGACACCGAGCCGAGGCTCACCTGGAACCGGGAGAGCTCACCGGCGCGCGCCGCCCAGGTGCCCAGCTGGAGGTGATGGCCGGGGACGCCCTCGTGGTACCAGGTGCTGACCAGGTCGTGCAGCGGGAACCGGGTGCGGCCCAGCGTGGGCAGCCAGGTGCGTCCCGGGCGGGAGAAGTCCAGGGACGGTCGCGTGTAGTACGGCGCCGCCGCCGCGCCGGGCGGGGCGATCCGCGCCTCGACCTGGCGGACCCGCGGGTCGATGTCCACCACCGTGCCGTCCAGGTCCTCGATGGCGCGCTCCATCATGTCCTGCAGCCAGGCACGCACCTCCTCGACCCCCTCGACCGCGGGCCCCGCACGGTCGAGGTGCTCGAAGGCCTCCGCGACGCTCCCGCCCGGGAGCACGCGGTCGGCCTCGAGCGCCATCTCGGCGGAGATCCGGTCGAGCTCGTCCCAGCCGTAGGCGTAGGCCTCGTCGGGGTCCATCGTGGTCCCCAGGAACTGGCGGGCGGACAGCAGGTACCGGTCGTGTCCCACGCCGTCAGGGACGTCGGCGACCGCGGGCAGGTAGGTGTCCCGCAGCCACCGAGCGAGGTCCACCACGGCCCCGGTCGCGGCCCCGGCCGCGCCGGCCGCGCGGGCCGCATCGGGCGCGGGCGCCACGAAACCGGCGAACCAGTCCTGGTTCGCCCACGCCTCGAGCTGGCCCGCGACCGTCTCCGCCTGACGTGCCGCGCTGCGGTGGCCGGTCGCCAGGCCGTGCTCGAGCGTCGCCCGGAACGTC
Organism: Actinotalea lenta; assembly: GCF_030586465.1. Lineage (GTDB taxonomy): Bacteria > Actinomycetota > Actinomycetes > Actinomycetales > Cellulomonadaceae > Actinotalea > Actinotalea lenta. The sequence continues at coordinate 1,535,454 of NZ_JAUQYP010000001.1, read as the reverse complement.
TGTGCCGCGTGCGGGACCTGCGCCATCCGCTGCACGACGACGTCCCAGTCCTGCGGGGTCGCGGTGGGCATCAGCAGGAAGATGCTCTGCAGCTGGTGCACCGGGGAGCCGATGGGTCGCAGCGCCACGAGGTCCTCGCCCGCGTCGTGCAGGTCGAGCGACGCACCCAGCCGCTCGCGCAGGAGGATCGCGCACCGGCGGTCGTCGTCGTCGACCGCCACCGCGGCATCCAGCTCCGCGAGCGCCGCGCGGGCCGCGGCTGCGCGCTCCCCCATGGCGTCGGGGCCGAGGTCGGGCATCCGGGTGTCCGCCGGGCGGATGCCGAGGGCGGTGCCCACGGCCGGGTCGAGGTCGGCCAGCGTCTCGACCCAGCGGTCGGCCACCTGGCGAGGGGTGAGGGTCCGAGGGGTGGGGGTCATGGTGGGACGGTATCGCCCGGCACCCGCCGCCCGACCGTTCGAGTGAATCCCGGAGCCCGTTCGAGTGAAGACCGCGCGGGTCCCGTCATGATCATCCGGCTCCCACCGACGGTCGGGCAACCCCCCGAGGAGGCTCCCATGCGCCTGTGGAACCGGCTGCCGCTGGCCGGAAAGCTGATGATCGTCACGACGACTCTCGTGGTCGCCTCGGCAGGGGCCGGAGTGTTCACGACGCTCCGGGTCGCCGACAACCTCACCTCGGCCGCGGTGGACACTGCGGTGGGGGACGCCCAGGCCGGGTTCGCGCAGGCCGTCGACGCACAGACCGTCCGCGCGGAGTCGCTCGCCGTGGAGCTGGCGAACGACCCGCAGATCCGCGCGGCGTTCGCCGCCGGGGACCGCGGAGGGCTGCTGGCCCTCACCCAGCCGTCCTTCACGGTCCTCAAGGCCCGGTACGGCATCCAGCAGCTGCAGTTCCACACCCCGCCGGCCACGTCCTTCCTGCGGGTGCACAAGCCGGAGAAGTACGGGGACGACCTCTCCTCGTTCCGTGCCACCGTGGTCGCCGCGAACGCCCAGCAGACCATGGTCTCCGGCGTCGAGTCGGGCGTCGCCGGCCTCGGCCTGCGCGCGGTGGTTCCCGTCGACGGCCCCGACGGGGCCCACGTCGGCACCGTGGAGTTCGGCCTCTCGGTCGACCAGTCGTTCCTCGCTCGGTTCCACGACGCCTTCGGTGTGGACGCCGCGCTGCTCCTGCCGGCCGGCGACGGGACCTTCACGGTCGCGGGGAGCACGTTCGGGACCACCCTCACCCTCCCCGACACCGAGGCCGCTGCGGTGATGTCAGGGACGGACCTGCGCCGGCGCACCACGCTGGGAGGAACCCCGACGGTCCTGACCGGCACCGTCCTGCAGGACTACTCCGGAGCTCCGGCCGGGGTCCTGGTCCTGGGGATCGACATCACCAACCTGGCGGCCATCTCCTCCGCGGCACGCACCACGGGGCTCCTGGCCGGCGCGGGAGTCCTCCTCGTGGGGCTGCTGCTGGCCGCGCTCGTGGCCCGGAGCATCGGGGGGTCGGTGACCGTCCCCGTCCGCCGGCTGGCGGCCCTGCTCGCCCGCGTCGCGGATGGCGACCTCACCGAACGCGCCCAGCTCCAGGGCTCCCGCGAGGTCGTCCAGATGGCCGAGTCGCTCAACGCAACCCTGGAAGGGATCAGCGGGACCGTGCAGTCCATCCGGGACGCCTCCGCGACCTTGGCCACCTCGTCCGCGGGGATGACCGAGATCGTCGAGGACCTCTCCGGGCGCGCTGACGAGACGACCCGGGGCGCGCAGACCGCCGCCACCACCTCCGGTGAGGTGTCCACGCACGTGTCGGTGGTCGCCTCCGCCACCACCGAGATGGGGGCGTCGATCGCCGAGATCGCGTCGTCCGCCTCGACGGCCGCGGAGGTCGCCCAGCAGGCACGGGTGTCCGCCGAACGCACCAGAGCGACGGTCGCCGAGCTCAGCACCGCCACGGCCGAGATCGGCGACGCGCTGCGCACCGTGACGGCGATCGCCGAGCAGACGAACCTCCTCGCGCTCAACGCCACGATCGAGTCCGCGCGGGCGGGCGACGCCGGCCGCGGCTTCGCGGTCGTGGCCGGCGAGGTCAAGGAGCTGGCCCAGCAGACGGCCCGCTTCACCGAGGAGATCTCGGCGAAGGTCGAAGCCGTGCGGTCGGGCTCGAGCGCGGCGGTCGAGGCCATCGCCGAGATCGCCACGGTCGTGGAGCAGGTGAACGATCTCCAGGCAGCGATCGCCTCCGCTGTCGAGGAGCAGTCGGCGACGACGGCCGAGATCGGCCGATCGGTGACCGAGGCCGCCGGAGGCACCGAGGAGATCTCGAGGGCGGTGGCGGCGGTCGCCGAGGCGGCGCAGGCGGCGCGCGCCGATGCGCACAGCACCGACCGCGCCTCTCACGAGCTCGCCGAGCTCGCCTCGCGGCTGGACGAGCTCGTCCAGCGCTTCACCCTCGCGGGGCCGCGGAGCTGAGCGCCGCGCCGGGGCTCGCCATCCACGATGTGGGCCCCGGCTTGGCGGCCGGCCATCGCCGTGTCAAAGTCCGTGACCATGCGAGCGCCGGTCATGAGCCCCGTCCAGGGCTCCCGCGCGCCCGGAGCCCGGGTCTGTCGAATGTGCTGCCGCCGGTCCTGACCGGCCCCAGCCATCGACCCACGCCGCCACGCGGCCCCAGCACCCGAGAGCCTGCCATGTCCCGTGCACGTCCCGCCGACCTGCCCCGGCCGCGCGCCGTCGACCCAGACGCCTCCGCCCCTCGCCGGGGGGTGAGCGTGGTGCTCGAGCTGCCCGAGGCCAGCCCCCGCGAGCTGCTCGAGGTGGCCGACACCCTGCACTCCCTCGCCCTGGACCTCGTGCCCGGGGCGAGCGCCCGCACCGAGGTACGCCTGACCGACTGAGGCGGCCACCGTCCGACCGAGAGGATCCCGCATGTCCGTGACCGACGAGCTCGTCACCGCCGCAGCCGACTACACCGCAGGCTTCACCAGCGGTCCGCTCCCGCTGCCGCCCTCCCGACGCGTCGCCGTGGTGGCCTGCATGGACGCGCGGCTGGACGTGTACCGGCTGCTCGGCCTGTCCGAGGGCGAGGCGCACGTGATCCGCAACGCGGGCGGCGTCGTGACGGCCGACGTGCTGCGATCCCTGGCCATCAGCCAGCGGCTGCTGGGCACGACGGAGATCGTGCTCGTGCACCACACCGACTGCGGGATGCTCACGTTCTCCGACGACGAGCTGCGCGCGTCGATCCAGACCGACACGGGGGTCAAGCCGCTGTGGGCCGCGGAGGCGTTCGGCGACCTGGACGCCGACCTGCGGCAGTCCGCAGCACGGCTCCGTGCCGAGGCCGCCGTCCCGCACCGCGACACGGTGCGCGGGTTCGTGTTCGACGTCGCCGACGGCTCCCTGCGCGAGGTCCAGGTGTGAGCCGGCTGACCCGGTCGGCCGACCCCCCGGCTCAGCCGACCAGCCGGTCACCGGGGCCGGCGGGCCGCGCGTCCAGCCCCGAGCTGGCGACCAGGTCCTCGACGAGCGCGACGCTGCCGCCGACCACCGTCACGCGCTGCCGCGGCGGCGTGGCGACGCACCACGCCCGGTCCTGAGGCCACAGCACGACCGGCGACTGCGCCCACCACCGGCCCGGCCGGTCGTCGTACGAGAGGGACACGACGTCGTCGAGCGCGGCCGCCACGAGCACCACGGACCGGCCGGCGAGGAACAGCTCCCCGCCGGCCGGGGCCGCCTCGGCGCCCGCGGGCCACGTCGTCGGCAGCGCGAGGACGCAGTCGCCCGGGGTCGCGGTGTGACCGGCGAGCGCATCGCACAGCACGGCGAGCTCCTCGGGAGTGAGGGTGCCCTCCGCCTCACCGGGCAGGACGGCGTACCGGGCGAACCCGTCGGGCACCACCTGGTCGACCGTCGTCGCGCGCCCCTGCGTGCGACGGACACGGCGTAGCACCCAGGCCGCAGCCCGGGCGTCGGCCAGCACCGTCGGTGTTCCCACGGCCCCATCGTGCCAACCCGGCCGTGAGCGTGCGTCACCCCGCGTCGACCCGGGATGCTTGCGGGCATGAAGCTCACGCGCGACCGGGTGGTCCAGGCCGTGCTGCCCGCCGAGCACCGCGAGGACCGGCGCGCCCAGCTGTGGCGGCTGACGGTGAGCACCGCGACCGACACGATGGACGACCGCGTGCCCGGGCTCGCCGCGGAGATGGCCTTCTTCGCCGTGCTCTCGCTGCCGCCCCTGCTGCTGGCGATCCTGGGATCGGTCGGGTTCGTGCTCGACGGGCTGGACCCGGGCCAGCTCGCTGACCTGGAGCACCGCATCCTCGACGGCCTGACCACCTTCCTGTCCCAGTCGACGGTCGACCAGGTGCTCGCCACGCCGATCCACCACCTGCTGCGCCAGGGGCGCAGCGACGTGCTCTCCCTCGGGATCCTGCTGACCCTGTGGTCCGCGTCGCGGTCCGCCAACGTGCTGCTGCGCACCGTGGTGATCGCCTACGACCAGACCGATCGACGCCCGATCTGGAAGCGCCGGCTCGTGGCCCTGACGGTCACGCTGGTCGGCGTCGTCACCGCCGTGGCCGGCCTTCCCCTCCTGGTGATCGGCCCCCGGCTGACGGCAGACGTGGTCACGGCCCTGCACCTGGACCCCGGGCTGTCCCGGTTCTGGCCGGTGCTGTTCTGGACCGGGGTGGTGGCGGTCGTCCTGGTCGCGCTCACGTGGCTCTACCACGTGGCGCCCGGGTGGCACACGCCCTGGCACCGCGACCTGCCCGGGGCGGTCCTGGCCCTCGGGCTGTGGCTTCTCGCCGGACTGGGCCTGCGGGTCTACACCTCCACGTTCGCCACGTTCGCCCAGGGCGACACCTACGCCGGGCTGGCGGCCCCGCTCGTGCTGCTGCTGTGGGTGTACGTCACGGCGATCGCCGTGCTGCTGGGCGCGGAGCTGAATGCCGAGATCGAGAAGGCCTGGCCGACGATCACCGAGGAGGACAGGCGCTGAGCACGGCCGACGAGCCCCGGGCCACGCGCGTCGGCAACGGGGGCGAAGGGACGGGATCGGTCCGGACCCCTGCTCGGGCCCGGTCGTGCGTGTGCGCGCTCACACGGGGCGCGCCGCCATGAGGCAGGTCACAGTCCGGGTTGCGAGCCGGCATGAGCGGCTTACCGTCGAAAGGGCGTTCTGAGGGAGGGACGCGGGAAAGGGGGCCTCCCATGTCGGACGTCGCAACCGGCACCATCACCACCAAGATCCCGGGCCGCCTGGACAGGCTCCCGTGGAGCAGGTTCCACTGGCTGATCATCCTCGGGCTGGGCACGGCCTGGATCCTCGACGGGCTCGAGGTCACGATCGTCGGGACCGTCTCGTCGCGGATGACCGAGAGCGGCAGCGGGATCACCATCGACGCCGCGCAGATCGGTCTCGCGGGCGGCATCTACGTCATCGGGGCCTGCATCGGTGCGCTGTTCTTCGGCCAGCTGACCGATCGGTTCGGCCGCAAGAAGCTGTTCGTGTGGACCCTGGCGCTGTACCTCGTCGCCACGGCCGCCACGGCCTTCGCCTTCGCACCCTGGTACTTCTTCCTGTTCCGGTTCCTCACCGGTGCCGGCATCGGTGGTGAGTACGCAGCGGTGAACTCGGCGATCGACGAGCTCATCCCGGCGCGGTACCGCGGCCGGGTGGACCTCGTGGTCAACGGCGCGTACTGGATCGGGTCCGCGGCCGGCTCGGCCGCGTCGCTCGCGCTGCTCAACACGGTCTGGTTCCCGCAGAACCTCGGCTGGCGGCTGGGCTTCGCGCTCGGCGTGCTGCTCGCCGTCTCCGTCCTGGTGGTGCGCCGCCATGTGCCGGAGAGCCCGCGCTGGCTGTTCATCCACGGGCAGCAGGACCGTGCCGACGAGATCGTCGACAGCATCGAGGAGGGGGTCGCCGACGAGCACGGTGAGCTCGATCCGGTGGACAAGGAGCTCAAGGTCCGCCAACGCAAGACGATCCCGTTCCGGGAGATCGCCAAGGTGGCCTACAAGATCTACCCGAAGCGATCGATCCTGGTCATCGCGCTCTTCATCGGCCAGGCCTTCATGTACAACGGCTTCACCTTCAACCTCGGCACACTGATGTCGGACTTCTACGACGTGCCGTCCGGCACCGTGCCGATCTTCATCATCATGTTCGCCGTCGCCAACTTCCTGGGGCCGGTCACGCTCGGCAAGCTGTTCGACACCGTCGGCCGCAAGACGATGATCGCCGGGACGTACCTCGGCTCTGCCGCGGTCGGGGTCGCCCTGACGCTGCTGTTCACGGGCGGCGCACTGAACCGGTGGACCTTCATCCTGCTGGTCATGGGCACGTTCTTCCTCGCGTCCGCGGGGGCGAGCGCCGCGTACCTGACCGCGTCGGAGATCTTCCCGATGGAGACCCGTGCGCTCGCGATCGCGTTCTTCTACGCGGTCGGCACGGCGACCGGGGGGATCGTCGGACCGACCCTGTTCGGCGACCTGATCTCCAGCGGTGAGCGCAGCATGGTCGCGGTGGCGTTCTGGATCGGAGCCGGCGTGATGGCGCTCGGTGGCATCGCCGAGATCTTCCTCGGGGTCAAGGCCGAGGGCCAGCAGCTCGAGGACATCGCCAAGCCGCTGACCGTCGAGGACTGACCTCGGCGCTGCCCGGCACCCCACCACCGGCGCCACGACCGGCACCGAGGTCGGGTGTCCGCCGCGAGATCTGCACCCGATCTCGGCGCGGACACCCGATCTCGACGAACGCGGGGGCGAGACGCAGTCGCCTGTCCCGGGGCGGGGCAAGCCACGGCTCAGGCGAGGGTGACCTCGGCCTCGAACGGTGCGGTGCCGACGGGGAGCAGCCAGCCCGTCGCATCCGCGGCGGCGACCGTGCCGTCGAGGGTCACGCCGGCCACCTCGGCGCCGTGCACGACGAGCCGGAACGCGGTGCGCCGGTGCTCCGGGTAGCCGTCGCCATCCACCGCGGCGCCGACCCGCACCACGGGCCCCTCGCGGTCCACGGTGAGCGTGGTGCGCCACAGCGCGCCGGCGTCGGCTGCCGTGGTCAGACCGTCGTCCTCCTGCAGCATCGAGACCACCGGGCCGGCGCCGTCGGGCGGGACCACGAGGTGCAGGTCCACCACGTCGGGGTGGTGGCCCGAGGTCGACGGCGGAGCCGTGGTCCACATCGGGATCACCGCACCCGCTCGGACGAGCAGCGGGGCATGGTCCGGCGGCGCGGGTACCTCGACCTCCCGGCCGCCCTCGTACCAGGCGTCGACGTGCCAGTCGAGCCACCTGCCGGCCGGCAGCCGGACCGGCCGCTCGGTCACCCCTGGGGCGAGCGCCGGCGCCACCAGCAGGTGCGGACCCAGCAGGTAGGCGTCGTCGACGTGCGCGAGCTCCGGGTCGGACTGGTCCGCCAGGACCAGCGGCCGCTGCACCGGCATCCCGGTCGCCGACGCCTCCACGAACGCCGCGTACAGGTAGGGCAGCAGCCGGTAGCGCAGCCGCACCGCCTCGCGCACCCGGTCGAGCACCTCGGGGCCGAAGGACCACGGGTACTGGTCGACCTGGTCGATCATCGAGTGGTTGCGGGCGAACGGCGTGAGCATCCCGTACTGCATCCACCGGGTCAGCAGCTCGGCGGTGGTGTCCCCCGCGAACCCGCCGATGTCCGAGCCGACGAACGGCTGACCGGACAGGCCGAGCCCGGTCGACATCGGGATCGACTGGGCGAGGAACTCCCACGTCGCCAGGTTGTCCCCGGTCCAGGTGGCGCTGTAGCGCTGGATGCCGGCGAACCCGGCCCGGCTCAGCACGAAGGTGCGAAGGTCGGGCCGCGCGGCCCGCAGGCCGGTCGTCGTGCCCATCGCCATGAGCAGCGCGTACTGGTTGTGGAACCGCTCGTGCGGGGCGCGCGTGTGGTCGAACCGCATCCGGTCCGGGGGGATCGCACCTGTCGCGGGTTCGTTCATGTCGTTCCAGACGCCCGCCAGCCCCGACGCGACGTGCGCCGCATTGAGACCGCTCCACCACTGGCGCACCTCAGGCGCCGCGAAGTCCGGGAACGTCGTGTCGCCCGGCCACACGTGGCCCACGAACAGGTCCCCGCCCTCGGTGCGGCACAGCAGGTCGCGCGCGACGGCGTCGTCGTACAGGTTCCAGCCGGGGTCCACCTTGACCCCGGGGTCCACGATGGTGACCAGCCTGGCTCCGCGGTCGGCGAGGGCGTCGACCAGGGCGGCCGGGTCGGGGAACTTCTCGGGGTCCCAGGTGAAGACCCGGTACCCGCGCATGTGCTCGATGTCGAGCCAGTACACGTCGCAGGGCACGCCCTCGTGGCGCATCCGGTCCGCCAGCTCGACGACCTCGTCCTGCGTGTAGTCGTGCCACCGGCACTGGTGGTGGCCCAGCGCCCACAACGGAGGCAGGGGTGCGCGCCCGGTGAGCCAGGTGTAGGCCTCCAGCACGTCGGGCATCGCCGGTCCGGCGATGACGTACTCGCACCACTGACCGCCGTCCACGGCGATCTCCAGATCGGCCTCCGCCCCGGTGAGGTCGAACCGGGCGCGGTACGCGTTGTCCAGGAAGAAGCCGGCCGCCGCTCCGGTCTCGTCCCGGTGGTACCAGAACGGCACGTGCAGGTAGTACGGGTCGAAGGAGGTCGACATCCGGTCTCCGCGCGGGTCGCCCGCCGGCCAGCGGGCGGTGAACTCCGCCGTGCGGTGCGGGTCGAGGACGTCGACGTTCCAGCCCACCAGCTCCCGGCCGCGCCGGTCGCCGGGCCCCGTCCGCTCCCCCAGCCCGTACACCTGCCCCGCTCCGAGGTCGCGCCGGGACACCCAGGCGTCGTTCAGCGTGGCGTAGGTCCACGGGGTGCCGTCGTCGGCGAGGTGCGTGCGCAGCACACGCGTCCCGTCGGTGCGGTCGACCGTCAGCGTGAACGGGTCGAGCTCGAGCCGCACGACCAGCCGGCCGGTCGCCAGCACTGCGCCGTCGTCGCCCACCTCGGTGCGGACCTCCACGTCCAGCGGCTCGGCGACCACGGCGTACGTCGGCGGCTCGTCGAACGTGCCCCCGCGGCTGAGCCGGATGCGCACGACGTCATCGCGGACGGCGTCGATCTCGAGGTGCTCACCTCCCACCCGGGCGCGCAGGCCACGGACCGCGGGACGGACACTGTCGACCGCGGTGAAGCGGCGGAAGTCGGCCAGGGTGCTCATGATCTCCTCGGGTGTCCCGGCCACCCTAGACGCGGCACCTGGGCGCCGCCCTTCCGGCCTCAGGAGACGTGCCACCCCGGCCGGTGCACCTGGGTGGGCACGACGAGCACCGGGACGGTGGCGAACTCCAGGACCCGCAACGTCTGGGAGCCCACGGTGGGCAGGGCGTGGCCGGGGCGGGCGACGCGCGCCATCACCACGAGCTCCGCACCACAGGCGGACGCCTCGGCGAGGATCTGCGCCGCGACGCCCCCGTGCCGGGTCGTGCCGGTGGCGTCCACGCCTGCCCGCTCCGCGAGTGCGGCAACGTGCCGCAGGGCGGCGTCGGCGGCCTCGTCGCGCAGCACGGCGCTCTCGGGCCGGCTCCGCTCGGCGGCGTCGGCCGGGAGCACGGTGACGGCGCGGAGCCTGGCGTGCAGGGCACCGGCGTACGCCACGGCGACGGCCGCCGCGGCGAAGGCCGCCTCGGAGTCGGTGACGGCGACCAGGACGACGCCGGCGGGTGTGGTGGTCATCGTCGCCTCCCCGTTGCGACCGCCCCGGCCGCCCAACGCAGCCGGAGCGCCTCCTCGAGCTCCAGATCGGCCAACGCCCGCTCGATCGTGGCGAGCTCGCCCTCCAGTCGGGGGATCCAGTGCCGCTCGACCGCCCGCTGCCGCGTCCGCGTGGCGGCGAGCTCGGCGCGGACCCGGCCGACGGCTGCGAGCGCCGCGGCGTGCGCGACCCCGGCGTCCAGCGCGGCGCGGTGGGCCTCAGCCGCGAGCACGAGCGCGGAGGACCCACCCACGACGCGCTCCGGTGGGCACCGGGTCGACGCGTCGACAGGGAACGCCACACCCATCGTGGCACCCCAGGTCACCGTCGCCACGGCCGGGCTCGCAGGGGCGGCCAGCCGGATGGTCGACGGCCCGTCCAGGGCGGTGGCGCGCCCGGCCCAGCGCCGGGCCTCCGCGGCCGCGAGCCGCCACTCCCCACCGGCCCGGTCGGCGGCGAGCTCGAGACGCTCGAGCTCCTCGGCGAGCAGGTGCCGCTTGCGGTCCAGCAGCTCGGCCCCGCGCCGCGCGACCGCCAGCCGACGCTGCACGCGCACCCGCCCGGCCCTGCCGACGTTCACGACACACCCCCCAGGTGCTCGGCGACCATCGCCGCGGGCAGCATGGTCAGCTCGCGACGGGGCAGCACGTCCAGCGCGCGCCACGCGCGGTCCAGGGAGTCGCCCATCGGCCGGCCCTCGTCACCGCCCTGGGCGAACAGGTCCCGCTCCACGGTCTCGCGGAACGTGAGGTAGGCCCGGTCGGTCTGGCTCAGCGCCGCGACGCCGACGAGCTCGCCCAGCTCGGCGGCCTGCCGCGCCCGCGCGAGCGCCGCCAGCACCTGCGCGGCGACAGGAAGGTGGTCCTCGCGGGTCCGACCGGGGCCTGCGCCGGAGCGCATGAGCCGGGACAGCGAGGACAGCACGTCCACCGGGGGGTACACGCCGCGCGCGTCGACCTCGGGCGACAGCACGATCTGGCCCTCGGTGATGTAGCCGGTGAGGTCGGGTACCGGGTGGGTGATGTCCCCCGACGGCATCGTGAGCACCGGCACGACGGTCACCGAGCCCGGCCGGCCGCGCACCCGGCCGCAACGCTCGTACAGGCTGGCCAGGTCGCTGTAGAGATAGCCGGGGTACCCGCGCCGAGCCGGGATCTCGCGCCGTGCGGCCGCCACCTCGCGCACGGCCTCGGCGTAGGAGGTCATGTCCGACATCACGACGAGCACGTCGTCCCCGTGCTCGAACGCCAGGTGCTCGGCGACGGTCAGCGCGATGCGCGGGGTCAGCACGCGCTCGATCACCGGGTCGTCGGCCGCGTTGAGCAGCAGCACCAGCTCGCCCGCGGCGGAGCGTTCCTCGAGCCGGTCGCGGACGTAGGCGATGTCGGCGTGCGTGAGACCCATGCCGGCGAAGACCACGCGGAAGCCCTCGCCCGCCGTGGTGGCGCGCGCCGCGATCTGGGTGGCCAGCGTCAGGTGTGGCAGCCCGGGCACCGAGAAGATCGGCAGCTTCTGTCCGCGGACCAGAGTGGTCAGCGTGTCCAGCACGGACACACCGGTGAGCACCGCCTCGCGCGGCGGCTCCCGCCGGGTCGGGTTGAGCGGCCAGCCGGCCACGGGCCGCGGGGAGCCACCGACGGGCGGGCCGCCGTCCAACGGCTCGCCGCGGCCGTTGCACACCCGGCCGTACCAGTCGGTGCTCACCCGCACCTGCAGAGGACGGCCCGCGAACCGCACCCACACGCCGCCCGGGACCAGCCCGGCGGTGCCTTCGAGCACCTGGAGCACCGCGAGGTCGTCGTCCACCTCGAGCACCAGCCCGTGCCGAGATACCCCGCCGTCGACGTCGACGGTGGCGAACTCGTCCCAGCCGACCCCCGTCACGTCGCCGACCACGAGCAGGGGTCCGCGCAGCTCGCGCACGTCGGAGAAGGCGATCTCGGCGCCCAGGTCCACCGCCCCCGGCGCGACGCCGGGGTCCGGGACCCGCTCGGCGGTCATGTCAGGGCCTCCAGCCTCGCCAGGACCTCCTCGCGCCGACGCAGCACGCCGTCGGCGTCGTCCGGCCCGACCTCCTCGCGGACCCGGACGAGGTCGGCGAGGTCGGCCTCCTCGACCGTGGTCGCCGCGACGCCCCGCGCGACCAGCCGCTGGCAGGTCTCCACGACGTCCAGCACGGTGGTCAGCAACGCGGCACCCTTGGCGACCGAGCAGGACGCGTCGTTGGCGACCAGGGCGTTCTGCTGCAGCACGGCGTCGCGCAGCAGCTGGCCGGCCAGCAGCACGACGCGCTCGTGGGCCGGCAGGGACGCGGTGCCGATCACCTCGGCCAGCGAGGCGAGGCGGTCCGCCTCGGCGAGCAGCGCCGTGGCGGTCGCGCGGCGCGCCCGCCACCCCGGGTCGCCCCGGGCCGCGTGCCACAGCCCGACCGCGTCGGCGTCCCGCGCGAACGACCCCGCCCAGGTCACCGCGGGGTAGTGCCGGGCGTAGGCAAGCTCGCGGTCCAGCAGCCACAGCGAGCGGATGAACCGCTGGGTCGCGGTGGTCACCGGTTCGGTCATGTCGCCGCCGGGGGGCGAGACCGCCCCGATCACCGTGGTCGACGCCGTGCGTCCGCCGAGGGTGACCACGCGCCCCGCGCGCTCGTAGAACGCCGCGAGCTGGGAGGCGAGGGTGGCGGGGTAGCCCTCCTCCGCGGGGAGGTCACCGGTCCGGTTGGCGAACTCCCGCAGCGCCTCGGCCCAGCGCGAGGTCGAGTCGGCGATGACCACCGCGTCGTAACCCATGTCGCGGAAGTACTCGGCGACCGCGATGCCGCTGTGGATGCTCGCCTCGCGCGCCATCATCGGCATGTTCGAGGTGTTCGCGATGATGACCGTGCGGTCCACCAGCCGACCACCGGTGCGCTCGTCGGGGACCTGAGCGAGCTCGTCGAGCACCTCGGCCATCTCGTTGCCGCGCTCCCCGCAGCCGACGTAGACCACCACGTCGGCCTCGCTCCACTTGGCGATCTGCTGCAGGAGCAGCGTCTTGCCGGTCCCGAAGCCGCCGGGGACGGCGGCGGCGGTCCCCCGGGCGATCGGGTACAGCAGGTCGAGCACGCGCTGCCCGGTGTGCAGCGGGACGACGTCGGACAGCCGTTCCCGGAACCGCCGCGGCACCCGGATGGGCCACCGATGCGCCAGCGGCACCGGGATGTCGCCCACCCGCACGGCGGGGTCCGTCGCGCCGAGCGATCCGTCGGCGAGCCAGGTCACCGGGCCGCGAACCGGGGCGACCAGGCGGTGCTCGACCGGTCCGGTCTGCGGGACGGTGCCCAGCAGGTCTCCAGGCTCGACCTGGTCCCCGAGGGCCACGGCCGGCTCGAAGTGCCACGCCCGGGCCGCGGCGTCCACCTCGCGGTGCGGCGTGAGCCAGACCGGTGCGCCGGACAGCGGCCGCAGCAGGCCGTCGAACGCCTGGCCGAGCAGCCCGGGCCCGAACAACCCGGCGAGCCGATCCCCCGTGGCCTCTGCGCGGTCGCCCGGACGCAACCCGCCGGTGTACTCGTACGCCTGCAACGTCGCGCGCGCCCCCGCGAGACCGACCACCTCCGCGGCGATCCGCTCCGGGCCGAGCCTGACGACCTCGGACATCGCCACGTCGCCGAGGTTCTCGACCTCGACGAGCGGCCCGTTGACCCGGCGGACCCGCCCACCGGTCAGCTCCACGGGTCGGCCGCCTCGTCCAGGAGGGCGGTCGCGGTCCGCGCCGCGAGCACCGGAAGGCTCAGGTCCAGGCGCCGGGTGCCGTGCACGGCGACGACGCCACCACCCGGCGCCGCGCTGACGTCGGCGCCAGGCCCCATCAGCTCGTGGCACCGCTGTGTGAGGCGCCGGACGAACGCCTCGAGGCGGGCGTCGCCCTCCCACTGCGCCACCGCCTCGACCGAACGCCGCACGAGCTCGTCGCGCAGGCGCTCGCGCTCGGCGAGGACGCGGCGGTGCGCGGCCCGTCGCGCCCGCGCAGCGGTCAGGGCGGCCGCGGCGCGCCCCGCGGCGGCGCCGTCCTCGCGCGCGGCCTCGAGCAACGCCTCGGCATCCGCCGCCGCCCGGGCCGCGATCGACTCGGACTCACGTGCGGCGTCGTCGAGCAGCTCGTCGGCCTCCAGCTGTGCCGCGCGGGCCATGGCCCGGCGCACCGGGGCGAGCTCGTCCGGCCAGGCGGTCACGGGAGCACCGCCGTCATCGGGCCGCCTGCCGCGGCGGCCAGCACCGCGGCGGCCGCGGGGGTGAGCAGGACCACCAGCACGTCGTCGGTCAGCTCCTGCCAGGCGGCGCGCACCTGCTGCGGGGTGTCGGCCGCCCACACCCGCGCCCCCGCGAGCGCGTACGGCGCGACCAGGTCCCGCTCCCCCAGGGCAACGACGCCGCCCGTGCTCGCCCCGGAGTCCATCAGGCCCTACCGATCATGATCATCGCGATCACGAGACCGTAGATCGCGATCCCCTCGGCCAGCCCGACCACGACCATCGCCCGGCCGAAGATCTCCGGCCGCTCGCTCATCGCCGCGAGCGCCGCCGAACCGGTGTAGGCGACCGCGAACGCCGCGCCGATCGAGGAGCCGGCGACCGCGATCGCCGCCGCGATCAGCGCGGGACCGCCGATCCCACCACCCGTCGTGGTCTCGGTCGCGGCGGCCACGGACCCGGCCTGCGCAGGGCCCGCGCCGAGCGCCACCGCGATCAGGACCAGCGCGCCGACCAGGACCGCCGCGTCGACCGCGACCAGCAGCCGCACCCCCCCGCTGGTACGGCGGCGCAGCAGGGCCACGACCGCCACGGCGACCACGGCGAGGAGCGGAACGGCGAGCAGCCACGTCATGTCGAGCTCCCTTCTGGGTTCCAGGGACGGAACGGCCGCCCCTCCCCGGTGAAGACGCGCGAGAACAGCTCGTAGTACTCCAGGCGCAGCGCCTGGATGCCGGCGACGAGGGCCTCGAGGCCGAAGGTCACCACGTTGCCGACGACGAGCAGGGCCACGGCCGCCACGGCCCGCCAGCCCGGCCCCCACAACCCCTGGGTGCCCTCCCAGACCAGCGTGAGCAGTGCGGCGTGCGTCAGGCCGAAGGCCGCCAGCCTGGCGAAGGACACGATGTTCGACCCGAGCCGGACCACGGTGTCGACCAGCTCGACGCCGGCCTGCACCCCGCCGGACACACCGCCGCCGGCCTCGGCGACCAGCCCGATCGTGACGAGCACGAGGGCCGCCGCACCGAGCGCGGCCGCGGCCGCGACCCACCAGCCGTGCCCCGTCAGCAGACCGGCCGCGAGCAGCCCGACCGCGGCGAAGAGCGCTGTGCCGGCCAGACCCGTGCGGGCGTACAGCGCATAGCCCCAGCCGCCCTCCCGGACCCGGTTCACCGTGCCCAGCACGTAGGAGACGGCGAGCAGCGCCGCACCCAGGCCGATCGCGGCCCCGAGCAGCGGGATGGGTTCGGTCAACGGGTCCAGCCAGAGCACCGGTATGAGGCCCGTGGGCCCGAACGCCTCGCCGTACAACGCGCCGAAGACCATCGCCGCCACCCCTGCACCCGCCACGAAGGCCCAGGCCCGGGCCAGGGGCGCCAGCCGGGCGACCACCTTGGCGCGCAGCAGCAGCCCCAGGACGACGAGGACGGCACCGTGGCCCACGTCGCCGAACATCATCCCGAACATCACGACGTAGGCCGGACCGGCAAGCCGTGCCGGGTCGACGTCGCGGTACGGAACGGTGGCGTAGGTGTCCACCAGCGTGCGCGAGGCCCGCCCGGTCAAGAGTGTGGGCGGCTCGACACCCGCCGGGTGCGGCAGCGGCACGACCGACGCGTCGCAGCCGGCCAACGCACCGGCCAGCCCGGGCAGCTCGCGGGACGGGACCCAGCCGACGTGCGCAGCCACCCCGTCGCGGACGACGGCCGCGCCCACCGCCCTGTCCACCTCGTGGCCACCCTCGGCCCGCGCACCGGGCAGGTCGAGCTCCACCACGCCGGAGCGGGCCACGGCGACCAGCATGTCGCGGCACCGCTCGGACGGTGCGACCAGCGCGACGCGCTGCATCCGCACCGGGCTCATCGCCTCACGCCACGACATCGAGCACCTCGCTCGCCCCGCCCGCCGCTGCGGCCGCGAGCGCGGCCGTCACGCGCCAGGAGTCCACCGCGAGCACCGCGACGGCGCCCACGACCACGTCGGGACCGGGCACCCCGCGGCGCAGCAGCCCGAAGCCGTCGGCCTGCACCTGCCCTCGCAGCCGCGCCTCGGCACGCCACAGGTCGTCCGCCGCGGTCACGCCCTCCAGGCACCGGGCGACGGCCGGCGACAGCGCCGAGCGCAGGGCGTCCGGCGTGTGCGCGGCCGACCAGGAGCGGCCCAGCACCGGGCCCAGCACGGCGACCAGCCGAGGGACCGGCGGCTGATCGAGCAGGCTCCGGCGCGCCACGAGGAGCGCGGCCGCGCACCGTGCCCACGCCCGCGTGGCCGGCACCTCCGCGACCAGCCGCCGCAGCCACACCGCGGTGAGCACGTCGGGCAGCTCCTCCGGCGAGCCCGGGTCGCCCCAGGGGGAGCGTCGCAGCGCCTCGCGCAGCTGAGCGACGGACGTCGCGCCGCTCAACCGGGGCCAGGCGGTGGCGAGCGCCCCGAGGTCGAGCGGCACGTCACCGTCCTGTACGGCGACGTGCGCCTGGCCGCCCGCGAGGCGCGCGGCCATCGCGGTGAGGTTCGCGACCTCGGCCCCGGCGGCCAGCGCCCGGACCACACCGGTGCCGCGTGCCGGGATCCAGCCGGCGAGCACCCGGACGGACCACACGAGAGCGGCCCGCCCGGCCAGGTCCGCCTCGGCCAGCGTGCGGCATCTCGCGAGCCGTGGGCCCGCGGCCGTCGGCGCGAGGACGCGCAGCGCGGCGCTCCACTCCCCCGTCGCTGCCGCCGTTCGGCACGCCCCGGCCCCGACCCGTCCGCGAGCCATGGCCCGCGCACGCGTGCTCGCCGCGACCCAGTCGGCGCTCGTCATGGCTGCTCCACGAGCCTGCTCAGCACGTCGTCGACCATGCCGGGCAGCCGCGCCCGGCCACGCTCGGCGAGCACGGCCACCTCCGCGTCGGCGCGGGCCGTCAGGGCCTCGGCCTCCGACGCCGCCTGCTGCTCCGCGGCCAGCCGGGCCTCCTCACGGACGGCGGGAGCCCGAGAGCGCGCCGCGGCCAGCTCGGCCGCGGCCCCGTCGCGCGCATCGGCGACCAGCCGCTGGGCCCGCACGCGGGCCTCGGCCACGGTGCGCGAGGCCTGCTCGACGTCGGGGCGCAGCGCCTCGAAGACCGCCGCGAGCTCAGCCGCCGGGCCCGTCGCGTCCTGGCTGGGCACACCGGCAGGCCCGGCGGGACCCGGTGCACCCACAGGGCGGAACCGGTCGAGGATGCTCTGCCACGCCATACGACGCCTCCGCACCTCGAGCCTAGGGCAGCGGGCCGCGCGCGCGGGGCTGTTTGGGACCCTGCGTCGGCGAGGCGCCCGGCAGCTCCGGGCGTGCACCCCGCGCGGAGGCTCACAGGGTGCGCACAGGCTCGCCTCAGCCTGCACGCACCGACGCGGGCCACGGTGTCGCCATGACCCTGACCCCCGCGTCCGCTCTCGCCCCGGCCCCGGAGGGACCACCGCGGGCCCCGGTGCTCGACGTGGTGATCCCGGTCCACAACGAAGCCGCCACGCTCGAGGCGTCGGTGCGCCGGGTGCGGCGCTTCCTCGACGAGGACGTGCCCTACCCGGCCCGGGTCACCGTGGTCGACAACGCCTCGACGGACGGCACCGACCGGCTCGCCGCCCGGCTGGCCCGCGACCTCCCGGGTGTCGCCGCCCGGCACCTGGAGGCCAAGGGCCGGGGCCGCGCGCTGCGGGCCGCGTGGCTCGAGTCGGACGCGGCCGTGCTGGTCTACATGGACGTCGACCTGTCCACCGACCTGTCGGCCCTGCTCCCGCTGGTCGCGCCACTCGTCTCGGGCCACTCCCACCTGGCGGTCGGTACCCGGCTGGCGCGCGGGTCGCGGGTCGTGCGGGGGCCCAAGCGCGAGGTGATCTCACGCGGGTACAACCTGCTGCTGCGCGGCACGTTGGCGCTGCGGGTCTCCGACGCGCAGTGCGGGTTCAAGGCGATCCGCGCCGACGTCGCACGCGAGCTGCTGCCGCTCGTGCACGACACCGGGTGGTTCTTCGACACCGAGCTGCTGGTGCTGGCCGAGCGCGCCGGACTGCGCATCCACGAGGTGCCCGTGGACTGGGTGGACGACCCCGACAGCCGGGTGGACGTCGTCGCCACCGCGCTGGCCGACCTGCGAGGCATCGCGCGGGTGGGCCGGGACCTGCTCACCGGCCGCCTGCCGCTGAGCGAGGTCGCCGAGCACCTGCGGGCCGAGCGCGACGGGCGCGGTCTGACCGGACAGCTGATCCGGTTCGCCACCGTGGGTGTGGCGTCCACCGCCGCCTTCAGCCTGCTCTACCTGCTGCTCGCGTCGCCGCTGGGCCCGCAAGGCGCCAACCTGGTGGCGCTCTTGGTCACCGCGGTGGCGAACACCGCGACGAACCGCCGCATCACCTTCGGCGTGCGCGGCAGGCGGGACGCCTGGCGGCACCACGTCCAGGGTCTGGCCGTCTTCGTGCTGGGATGGGTGCTCACGGCAGGGTCGTTGGCCGTGCTGGACACGACGACGCAGGCCTCCCGGGTCACCGAGCTCGCCGTCCTGGCGCTGGCCAACCTCACGGCCACGGTGCTGCGCTTCACGCTCCTGCGGCACTGGGTGTTCCGTACGGGCGGTGCGCGCACGCCAGGGCGGACCGACGACCGGGCGGCTCCCGACCCGGCAGCGCCCGACCCGGCAGCGCCCCACCCGACCCCGACCTGGATCGGAGCCCCACGATGACCAGCCCCGAGGCCGCCTCCTGCGTCCTTGACTCCGTCGAGGAGGTCCCGCCGACGCACGGAACCGCGGACGCCGGCATCCCGACCGGCCGGACCCGACCGCGGTGGGAGCTGCCCGCCCTCGCGGCCCTGCTGCTGGGCACCGCGGCCCTGTACCTGTGGAACCTCGCCGAGTCCGGTTGGGCGAACGCCTTCTACTCGGCGGCCGCCCAGGCAGGCTCGACGAGCTGGTCAGCGTTCCTCTACGCCGCCTCCGACGCGGCGGCCTCGATCACCGTGGACAAGCCGCCGATGTCCATCTGGGTGATGGCGCTGTCGGTGCGCGCCTTCGGGCTGTCCTCGTGGTCGATCCTGGTCCCTCAGGCCCTCATGGGGGTGGCGACCGTCGGTGCGCTGTACGCCGGCGTGCGTCGCCGGCACGCCGCCGGCACGGCGCTGCTCGCCGGGTCCGTCATGGCACTGACCCCCGTCGCCGCGCTGATGTTCCGCTTCAACAACCCTGACGCGCTGCTCGTGCTGCTGCTGACGGCAGCGGCCCTCGCGGTGCTCCGCGCCGTCGAGGACGGCAGGACACGCTGGATGCTCGCCGCCGGGGCGCTGGTCGGAGCGGCCTTCCTCACCAAGCAGCTCCAGGCCTTCCTGGTGCTGCCCGGCTTCGCGCTGGCGTACCTGCTGGCCGCCCCGGTGGGGCTCGCCAGGCGCCTGCGGGACGGCGTGCTCGCCGTCGTGGCGATGGTGCTCACGGGCGGTTGGTGGGTCGCGCTCGTCGAGCTGGTGCCGGCCGCGGACCGACCGTGGATCGGCGGCTCGCAGACCAACTCCTTCCTCGAGCTGACCTTCGGCTACAACGGGCTGGGCCGCATCACGGGCGACGAGACCGGTTCGGTGGGCGGCGGGCGGTGGGGCTCGACCGGGCTCGGCCGGCTGTTCGGCAGCGAGATCGGTGGCCAGATCGCCTGGCTGATGCCGGCGGCGCTGGTCCTGGGTCTGGTCGCGCTGTGGCTGGTCCGCCACGCTCCGCGCACGGACGGCCACCGCGCCGAGCTCCTGGTGTGGGGCGGCTGGCTGATGGTCACCGGCCTGACGTTCAGCCTGATGGCGGGGATCTTCCACGCCTACTACGCGGTCGCGCTGGCTCCCGCCGTCGCCGTGCTGGTGGCGGTCGGGGGTGAGGCGTCGTGGGCGCGGAGGCGCACCCCATGGGTGTCCGGCGCGCTGGCCACGACGGTGCTGGGCAGCGCGATCTGGGCGGTGGTGCTGCTCGACCGGAGCCCGGGCTGGCTGCCCTGGCTGCGGCCCGTCGTGCTGGCCCTCGGGGCGCTCGGCGCGGGCGCGGTCGCGCTCGCCACGGTCGAGCGGTTCCGGCGGCTCGCACCCCTCGCGGCAGTCGTGTCCGTCGCGGCCATGCTGGCCGGACCGACGGCGTACTCGCTGCAGACGGTGTCCACCGCGCACACCGGGTCGCTGCCCACGGCCGGCCCGGCCGTCATCGGCGGCTTCGGTGGCTTCGGCCCGCGGGCGGCAGGCGCCCGCGCGGGCGGCCCCCCGGGCGCGCAGGGGAACCGGCCCCGTGCCGGACGCCCGGGCGGTGCGACGGGCACCGGCTTCCCGGGGCTGCCCGCCGGCCCGGGCAACACCACGAGCACCTTCCCGAGCTTCGGTGGGTTCGCGCGCGGCGGCGCGGGCGGCCTGCTCAACGCCTCCGAACCGAGCAGCGAGGTCACGGCGCTGCTCGAGCAGGACGCGCGGGACTACACCTGGGTCGCCGCGGCGGTCGGCTCGCAGTCGGCGGCGGGCTACCAGCTCGCGACGCAGGACTCGGTGATGCCGATCGGGGGCTTCAACGGCTCCGACCCGTCCCCGACCCTCGAGGAGTTCCAGGCGCTGGTCTCGTCCAGGAAGATCCACTGGTTCATCGCCGGCGGAGGTCTCGGACCCCAGCGCGGCGGCTCCGACCAGGCTGCGGCCATCGAGAGCTGGGTGACCTCCACCTTCGCGTCCCGGACGGTCGACGGCGTCACGATGTACGACCTGACGAGCCCCGTCTGAGGGGCCGGGAGTCAGCGGCGGGCGGGCTGCTCGGCCAGCCGGAGCGCAAGCACGGGGCAGGTGCCCACCGCGCGGCGCGCGAAGCGCTGCAGAGGGGCCGGCACCGGGCCGGCCGGGTTGGACGGGTAGCCCCACTCGTCGAGCGTGAGCAGCTCGGGCAGGAGCTCGGCACACGACCCGTGCCCCACGCAGCGCGTGCGGTCGATCAGCAGCTCGACAGTCGGCTCGGGGCCCATCACGACCTCCCGTCGAGGATCGGCCGGTGGTCTCGTGCCGAGCACCGGCCCGCCAGGTGCCGCTGGACCTCGGGCTCGAACACCTCCAGTGCGCTGGTCAGCAGTCGAACCGTGCCGTCCGGGTGGGCGCACGCGCCTCGGCGTTGCACCAGGCCGGCCCAGCGCCGCAGGTCCGCCAGGTCGCGCGGGGTCGCTCGGCCCTCGGCCAGCGCCTCCGCGACCAGCGCGATCCGGGGCAGCCCGTTCAGGCACGGACCGCACTGTCCGGCGGACTGGGCCGCCAGGTACACCAGCACCCGCGCGGTCTCGACCACGCCGCACGAGCCTCGCGGCAGCGGGACCACCACACCGGCCCCTGGCGTCGCCCCGACGGCGCCGAGCGACGCGCGGGACAGCCGCGCGGACCGCGCCGCATCGGCCGGTACCCACGTGCCGTGGTACCCGCCGATCAGCACCGCCTGGGCCCCGGCGAGGTCGACGAGGTCGACCAGCGGCGTGCCGATCTCGGCCTCCGCGACCGTCCGTCCCCGGCCGCCGTGCAGCGTGAGGAGCATCGTGCCGGGCTCGTCGTCGGTGCCCAGCGCCCGGAACCAGCCGGGCCCGTAGTGCGCCACCAGCGCCGCGTGCGCGAGGGTCTCGACGTTCTGCACCAGCGTCGGCCGACCGTCGACGCCGCGCTCGAACACCCGGGGCGGCTTGGCGCGCGGCAGGCCGGGCCCGCCGGAGACGGCGTCGACGACGGCGCTCTCCTCGCCCGCGATGAACGCGTGGCGCGCGGCGATCAGCTCGACCCGGTCGTCCTCCCGCTCACGCAGCGCCTCGCCGAGCACCGCCCACGTCTCCGCGTCCGGCTCGGCGTACAGCACGACCCGGGTCGCGCCCACGGCGCGCGCCGCGACCTGCACGCCGTCGAGCACCAGGTGCGGGTTGGTGGTGAGCAGGACGTGGTCCTTGGAGCTGGCCGGCTCCCCCTCGGCGGCATTGCCGACCACGACGGCCGGACCGGCGCCCGAGGCGACCGCCCGCCACTTGCGCGCGGTCGGGAACCCGGCCCCTCCACGCCCCGACAGGCCGGCGGCCTCCACGGCGTCCAGCAGCGCCGACCCGGACACGTCCGGGAGCTGCCCGTGCCGGGCCAGGTGCCCGGGCAGGTCCCGGCGGCCGTCGCCGGCCAGCACCCGGGGCAGGGCCGTCGAGCCGGGGACGGTCTGCGCCCAGTGGCGCGAGGTCGTGGACGTCATCGCCGCCTCACCGGGTGGTGGCCCGCACGCGGGCGGCCGAGGCCCCCCGGGCACGGAGCTCGTCGAGGTGCTGGGCAGCGCGGATCGGTGCGGGACGCGCCCGCCCGGCGGACATCCGCCACAGGCCGGCACCCGCCACCGCCAGGCTGCACGCCGCGATCAGGGCGAGCCCGGGGCTGCCGCGCATGTCCGTGCCGATCCCGATGGCGTGCACCGCGGCCACCGGCCAGAACAGGTAGGCCGTCCAGTGCAGCGCGCGCCACAGCCGCGCCGGGATCCGGTGCCGCAGCAGGCTGGAGATCGTCAGGACGGCCATGAGGTCCAGCGACACCGTCCCCAGCCCGAGCCAGAACAGCTTGTAGTGCCCGAGGAAGGGCACGACGACGTCGGTCCAGCGCACGTCCACGTAGCTGTCCACCACGACGCTGAACACGTGCAGGACCACCAGGACGGTCGCCAGCAGGGTCGTGTTGCGGTGCAGCCCGACCCACACGAACCGCGGGGTCCGCGAGCTGCCGGCGGTCCGGCGGACCGCGATGCCGAGGACGACCACCAACGTGAGCAGCACGAACGCCACCAGGCCGGTGGCACGGCTGGCGATCCACAGCGGGTTCACGCGGCCACCCCCTGCACGGGCCAACCGGCCACGGTCGTCACAGCACCGTCCCGGGTGACCAGCCGAGCGGGGAGCCCGAGCTCCGCGAGCCACGCCGGCGCCCGTTCGGCGCGGATCACGGCCGCGGTGCTCGCGGCGTTGGCCAGGGCGGCGCTCGCCGCAGCGACCGTGACGGTGCGCCACGGCGTCCAGGCCGGGAAGCCGACCCGCGGGTCGACGATGTGGTGCAGCTGGGTCCCCGAACGCACCCACCGACGCGACGACGTGCTCGAGGTCGCCAGGCCGCCGTGGTCGAGGCTCAGGGTCGGACCGTCGGGCTCCTGAGCCGGCGGACCGGCGTGGTCCTGGACCCGGACGCGCCAGCCCTCGGCCGGCGCCGGACCGGCGACCCGCACGTCGCCACCGAGCGCGACCAGGACCCCGGTGCCCAGCGCGTCGGCGATCCTGCGCGCCGCGAGGTCCGCGGCTCTGGCCTTGGCGGTCGCACCGAGGTCGAGCAGCACCCCCGGCGGGACGGTCACCTCGTTGCGCTCGAGGTCCAGCCGTACCCGCTGCCAGCCGGGCGCGGGCCGCACCCTCGGGGGGCCCGCCAGCTCGACGAGGGCCTCCAGGTCGCGGTCGTAGCCGAGGTCGACCATCACCCGCCCGACGGTGGGGTCCACGTCGCCGCCGGTCAGGCGCGCCGCGGCGAGCGCAACCGCAAGCGCATCGGCCAGCACCGGGCTGATCCGGGTCGCCCGCCCCCGGGCGTGCTCGAGGGCGACCACTTCGGAGTCGTCACGGAACCTGCTGCAGGCCAGGTCGAGAGCACCCAGGTCGTCGATCAGCATCTGCCTGGCGCGCGGCAGCGCCGCGTCGTCCGTGACGGCGAGCCGCACCCAGGTGCCCAGGGCGCGCCAGTCGTCGGCCGCGACCATCACGAGCCGCCGGTGGTGGCGTGCGGCACGCCCTGGGGTGCGATCCGGATCAGTCCCGAGGGGCCGGACTGCCGACCGGGCACCGTCGTGAGGGCTCCGCCGCCGCCCGTCGCCCCGTCGTCGCCGGTCAGCACGCCGGGGAGCACCTGGACGCCGGACGACTCGAGCTGCCCGACGCCCACTGCGGCGGCGATCACGCCGGTGGCGGCCACGGCGCCGATGGACAGCCCCGCCGTGAGCCGGGTGAGCCGTCTCATCCCCTCGGCCCGAGCGCGGGGAGTGGTGGGTACCGGGTTCCACGTCTCGCTCATCGCGTGCCATCCCTCCTGGGTCCCGAGACCCACGATGGCGCGCGTTCCTGGACCCGCGGTGGGAGCCGACCGGGGATCGGCTGGGGATGAGCCGCGCCCTCCGCCGCGCTCCCCTGCCCTCTCCCCCAGCCACACCCGGAGGGTGTTGGTCGTCGCGGGGCTCGATCCGGCGCGCTGCTAGTCGCGGATCAGGTCCCCGGAGCCGAGCACCTGGGACGTCACCTGGGGGTCGCCGCGGTAGAGCACGTCACCGCTGCCCACGATCCGGGCACGCAGCGTTCCCGACGGGCTGGCCTGCACGTCTCCCGAGCCGGCGATGTCCACGTCCGCGGAGTCGACC
Source organism: Actinotalea lenta (assembly GCF_030586465.1). Taxonomy (GTDB): domain Bacteria; phylum Actinomycetota; class Actinomycetes; order Actinomycetales; family Cellulomonadaceae; genus Actinotalea; species Actinotalea lenta. Next base: position 1,511,066 of record NZ_JAUQYP010000001.1, on the reverse strand, counting down.
GTGAGCTCGAAAGCGTGCACGGTGCCCGAGCCGGCGACGTGCACCACGAGCTCGTCGGACCGACCGCCGAGCGTCACGTCCCCGGAACCCTGCACGGTCACCGTGACACGCCGCGCGTCCACCCGGTCGAACGACACGTCGCCGGAACCCTGCACGACCACCTCGAGCACGTCTCCGGTGACATCGCTGCCGGTCACGTCCCCCGAGCCCTGGACGGTCACGCGGTCGAGGTGGGAGGTCTCCAGGAGGTAGCCGATCCGGCCCGTCATGAAGGTCCCCGTGCTGCCCAGCGTGAGCCGCCCCCCGGCGACGTCGCTGGTGAGACGCTCCAACGCGGGGCGTGCGGCAGTCACGGTCAGCGCCGGCAGGTCCCCGCGCACCACCACGAGGTCGCCGCTGGTCGCCAGCGCGACGGCGGCGACGTCCCCGACCGCCCGGTCCTCGCTCTCCTGGGGACCGGCCACGACGGCGCACCCGGTCAGGCCGAGGGCCGTCACCGCTGCCGCCACCGCTACGAGCGCACCGCGCATCGTTCCTCCTTCGTCGTCCCCCACGCTGCCAGCGCGGCGGCGTGCCCCACCATCGGGAAACCCCCTGACCGGACCCTGGTTCGTCCCCGACGGTCGCCCGCCGCCACGGAATGCTGCCGGGGTCGCGCCGGTTGGGGCGTGAGGGCACCCGCGCGCGCGGGGCCGGAGAGGAGCGATGGTGCAGATCGGTAGCTCGGACCTGGAGGTCGCGCCCCTGGCGCTGGGCGGCAACGTGTTCGGCTGGACGGCCGACGAGGCGGAGTCCTTCGCCGTCCTGGACGCCTTCGCCGGGGCCGGCGGGACCATGGTGGACACCGCAGACGCCTACAGCGCCTGGGTGCCCGGCCACGAGGGCGGCGAGAGCGAGTCCGTGATCGGCCGGTGGATGGCGGACCGCGGCAACCGCGACCGGGTCGTCGTGGCCACCAAGGTGAGCCAGCACCCCCAGTTCCGCGGGCTGTCCGCCGCGAACGTCCGCGCCGCTGCACAGGCGTCGCTCGAGCGGCTCGGCACCGACCGCATCGACCTGTACTGGGCGCACTTCGACGACCAGGACACCCCGATCGAGGAGACCGCCGGGGCGTTCTCCCGGCTGGTCGACGAGGGCCTGGTGCGCTGGATCGGCGTCTCGAACTACTCCCCGGAGCGCATCGACGCCTGGATGGCTGCCGCCGAGGCCGACGGCCTGCACCGACCGGTCGCCCTGCAGCCGCACTACAACCTTGTGGAACGCGCCTTCGAGAACGGTCTGCGGGACCGCGCGGAGCGGTACCGGCTGGGGGTGCTGCCGTACTTCTCGCTCGCCAAGGGGTTCCTCACCGGGAAGTACCGTGACGGCGCGCCGGCGGTGGACAGCCCGCGGGCCCGCCAGGCGCAGGATTACCTGGACGAACGGGGGAAGCGGGTCCTCGTGGCCCTGGACCAGGTGGCCGGCCGGCACGACGTGCCCGTCGCCACCGTCGCGCTTGCGTGGCTCCGGTCGCGCCCCACGGTGGCCGCGCCGATCGCGAGCGCCCGCACGGCGGACCAGCTCGAGCCGCTGCTGCGTTCCATGACGCTGACCCTGCCGGAGTCCGACGTCGACCTGCTCACCGCGGCATCGGTATGAGACGGCGCGGCCCGGCTTCTCGCCGGGCCGCGCCGCCCGCCGGTCAGCCTTCGCCGAACCACCCGTGGACGGCGTCGGCGATCTGCTGCTCGAACCGTGAGTCGTCGTGCCGCGTGCGCAGCCACGCGACGAAGTCGCCCCCGACGAGCGTGTTCAGCTCCGCCCGGCACGCCGCGGTGTCCGTCACAGCGCGGAAGAGCAGCTCCTCGGCGTGGGCCACGTCGGTGTAGAGAAACGGGTAGCCCTCCGGCAGCAGCGCGCGGGCCCACGGCCGGTCCGGGAACACCCCGACCGCACCCGCCACCATGGCCTCGACGTACTCCAACCCGTAGGACTCCTCGACCGCAGTCGCCAGGAACGCCGTCGTGCGCGCCAGGTGGTGGTAGTAGTCCTCGCGGGTCGCGGTGAGCGGCCCGACCCACGCCCAGTCCTTGCGCGACAGCCGCATGGCCTTCTCGCTGATCAGGTGCGACTCGTGCAGACGCGCCTCGACGTTGATCGGGGTGCGCCTGTGCACGCGTTCGACCACGTCCAGGAAGACCTGCGGCTGCTTGCGGTCGGAGAGGTAGATCGCCGGGTACAGCACGATCGGCACGGTCGGCTCCTCGCGCGGCTGCACGTGCTCGAGCCTGATGCCGAGGTTCGCCCAGGCGATCCGGGACTTCTCCGCCAGCTGGGGCACGGTGAGCTGCGCGACGATCTCGCGGACCTCGGTGGCCGTGCGCTGGGAGTTGGCGAAGGTCGGGAACAGCGCGCAGGACAGGGCGAGCGACGCACGTTGCACCGGGTGGGTGAACTGCGAGGTGTTCCACCACACGAAGTTCATCACCCGGGGCTCGCCCCCTCCGACGGCGAGCGTGCGCCACACGGCCATCGAGTCGACGACGTCCATGTTGATGACGACGGTGTCGCTCGGATCGAGGTACTCCAGCGGCACGACGTCGAAGCCCTCGGCGTGCCGGGCCCGGCCCCCGACCAGCTTCGCCTCCGGGAACACCCGCATGAGGCGACGCACCAGGGTCGCGCCGGCGTCGTGCCCGCCGACGTGCCCGTCCTCGACGAACGACCCTGCGTACTTGACGGCCACAGCCATGATCAGTCACCCGCTCCCTGTCCGACGAGGTCGCTGCGCTGCGCCTGGGCGCCCGTGACACCGTCCGGGGCCTCGGGCTCGAGGAGCTCGTCGTCACCGGCCATCTGGGTCTTGATGCGCATCCCGTAGAACGAGCGGTACACGAAGTACGCCGAGATCAGGAAGAACAACCCGGCGAGCAGGTACACCAGAACGTGGTTGCCCTCGGACGTCAGGCTCACGGCGAGCTCGACGGCGAGCAGGCCGAACAGCGTCGTGAACTTGATCACGGGGTTGAGCGCGACCGACGAGGTGTCCTTGTACGGGTCGCCGACGGTGTCGCCGATGACGGTCGCGTCGTGCAGGGCGGTGCCCTTGGCGTGCAGGTCCACCTCGACGATCTTCTTCGCGTTGTCCCACGCGCCCCCCGCGTTGGCCATGAAGATCGCCTGGTAGAGACCGAACACGGCGATCGAGACCAGGTACCCGATGAAGAAGAACGGCTCGACGAACGCGAAGGCCAGCGTGGCGAAGAAGACCGCCAGGAACATGTTGAGCATGCCCTGCTGGGCGTACTGGGTGCAGATCTGCACGACGCGCGTGGAGTCCTCCGTGGATGCCCTGGTCACCCCGTCCAGCTTGATGGTGTTCTTGATGAACTCCACCGCCCGGTAGGAGCCGGTGGTCACCGCCTGCATCGAGGCGCCGGTGAACCAGTAGATCATCGCCCCGCCGGCGATGATGCCGAGCAGGAACGGCGGGTGCAGCAGGGACAGGCTCTCCTTGGCTGCCGCGTCCTGCAGGCTGTCGGTCAGGCTCATGATGATCGAGAAGATCATCGTGGTGGCGCCCACGACCGCGGTGCCGATCAGCACCGGTTTGGCCGTGGCCTTGAAGGTGTTCCCAGCGCCGTCGTTCTCCTCGAGCATCCGCTTGGCCGAGTCCCACTGGACCGCGAAGCCGTGCTCCTTCTTGATCTCGTCGTCGACGTTCGGGATCTCTTCGATGAGGGACAGCTCGTAGACGCTCTGCGCGTTGTCCGTGACCGGACCGTAGGAGTCGACCGCGATGGTCACCGGCCCCATGCCGAGGAAGCCGAAGGCGACCAGGCCGAAGGCGAACACCGCGGGAGCCACCATGAACGCGTCGAGCCCGAGGTTGGAGATCAGGAAGGCGCCGCCCATCAGACCGACGATCGTGATCCCGAGCCAGTAGCCGGAGAAGTTCCCCGCGACCAGGCCGGACAGGATGTTCAGCGACGGGCCGCCCTCGCGCGAGCTCTTGACGACCTCGCGCACGTGACGGCTGGTGGTCGAGGTGAAGACCTTGACGAGCTCCGGGATGAGCGCGCCGGCCAGCGTGCCGCAGGAGATGATCGTGGAGACCTTCCACCACAGGCCGTCGCTCATGTCCCCGATCACCCAGTAGGTGGTCGCGTAGGTCGCCAGGATGCTGATCACCGACGTCAGCCACACCAGCGAGGACAGCGGGTGCTCGAAGTTCAGCTTCACCGCCGTCGCGTAGCGGGTCCGGACCCATGCGTCGTTCACGAGGTAGGCCAGCACCGAGGCGACCAGCATCACCGCGCGCACCGCGAAGATCCACACCAGCAGGCTCGCCTGGGTGGCCGGGTCACCGACCGCCAGCAGGACGAACGTGATGAGCGCGACGCCGGTCACGCCGTAGGTCTCGAAGCCGTCCGCGCTCGGACCCACCGAGTCGCCTGCGTTGTCGCCGGTGCAGTCCGCGATGACGCCGGGGTTGCGCGCGTCGTCCTCCTTGATCTTGAAGGCGATCTTCATCAGGTCGGACCCGATGTCGGCGATCTTGGTGAAGATGCCGCCGGCGATCCGCAGCGCCGCGGCGCCCAGCGACTCGCCGATCGCGAACCCGATGAAACAGGCCCCGGCCAGGTCGCGGGGCAGGAACAGCAGGATGATCAACATCATGAACAGCTCGAGGCTGATGAGCACCATGCCGACGCTCATGCCGGCCTTCATGGGGATCCGGTGCACCGGTAGCGGCTTGCCACCGAGGGCTGCGAACGAGGTCCGCGAGTTGGCGAACGTGTTCACCCGGATGCCGAACCAGGCCACCGAGTACGAGCCGGCCATGCCGATCAGGCTGAACGCGATGACGGTGGCGACCCGGCCCCAGGCGAAGCCCACGAGGAACCCGTAGTAGACGATGATCACCGTGGCGATGAACGCCCACAGCAGCATGAGGAACTTGCCCTGCTGGATGAGGTACGCCTTCGACGTGGCATAGATGAGCTCGCTCACCTCACGCATCGAGCGGTGCACGGGGAGCGTGCGCATCTGGTTGAACACGACCACCCCGAAGCCCAGCCCGAGCACGGTCACGCCGAGGCCGATGAGCAGGAGGGTCGTCCCGGACATGCCGCCCATGATCGTGACGGTCGACAGGTCGGGGAGCCGGAGGCTCGCCTCGCCCCCGTGGACCTCGCCGGACTCGGCGGTCGAGGAGCCGCAGCCCGCAAGGGTCAGGGCTGCTCCGAGGCCGAGCACAGCGGGCAGCCACCGGCGGCGGGTGGAGACGACGGGACGATCGGTCGGAACGCCACGAGCGGCGTCCTCCGGGTTCAGCGCGCGGGTCACGATCCACCCCAGGAGCTCGACAACTGTGTCACCTCGCACGCTAGGCGCACCCGGGGGCGGCCGGGGGTGACCTTGGGCTCAATCAGGAGCGCCGCTTGTCCTGACAAATGCACGAACGTGCGACCCCATGGAACGGACGGTCGTTCCTGCCCGGGGTCGTTCCTGGAAGACTGTCAGCCGCATGCGACCGACCCTGCGCAGCGCCCTGCTGTCGATCACCGGACCCCACCGCAGCTCCAACCAGGACGCTGCGGTGGCAAGCACGGGGTATGCGCTGGTCGCGGACGGCGTCGGCGGCCACGCCGGAGGCGACGTCGCCTCCCGGGTGGTCGGCGGGACCGTCGTCCAGAGCCTGCGGGGACGCACCGTGGCGCAGGTCCCCGATCCGGAGCTCGCCGCCATCCTGGAACGGGCCAACGCCGCGCTGGCCGAGCAGTCCGCCGCCGAACCGCGACTGACCGGCCTGGCCACCACGTTCACCGGGATCTTCGCCGGGCCGCACGGGCTGCGGGTCGCGCACATCGGGGACTCGCGGGGCTACATGGTGCGGGGCGGCATCGGCAGCCGGGTCACACATGACGACTCCTACGTCCAACTCCTGGTCGACACCGGCGTGCTGGACCCCGCCGCCGCGTGGCAGCACCCGCAGGGCAACCTGTTGACCAGGGTGCTGTCCGGGACGCGGCAGGACGCCGAGCACGTCGGCCTGCAGCACCACGAGGCGCGCGCGGGCGACCGCTGGCTGCTGTGCAGCGACGGCCTGACCGACTACGTCGAGGAGCCCGGCGTGCTGCGCATCCTCATCTCGGCCGCAGGGCCGCAGGAGGCGACCGAGCGCCTCCTGGCCGCGGCCCTGGCCGCCGACGCCCACGACAACGTCACCGTGGTGGTCTGCGACGTCGTCGACCTCGACCACCCCGGGAGCGCCCTCCGCGAGACCGGTGGACCCGAGGTGCCCGAGGTGCCCGAGCTTCTGCTGGGGGGGTCGATCCTGCGCCACGACGGCGAGCCGAACCTGGAAGCGCCCGCCCCGCTGCTCGCCGTCGGCCCTCAGGACGCCGGCTCGAACGGGAACAGGCAGAACGGATGACCTTCCGGGTCGAGCATGACCCGCACCTCCGGCTGGGGCTGCCACGACGCCTCGCGCGCGCCGAGCGAGATCGCCAGCTCGGCCGCCGCGTCGAGGTCGTCGACGCCGATGTCCAGGTGCATCTGCATCTGCCCTGCGCCCTCGCGGGCCGGCCAGGTGGGCGCCTCGTGCACAGGCTCCAGCTGGAACGAGAGGCCGGCTCCGCCGCCGGGGGCGCGCAACGTGCACCACGTCGGATCCTGGGCGGCCGTCTCCCAACCGAGCAGGGCCTGGTAGAAGCCGGCGAGCGCGATCGGGTCGCGCGCGTCGAGCACGGTCGCACTGAGTCCGAGGCGAGGCATGATCGGCTCCTTCCCGCTCCATCAGACCACCGCCGGGGCAGCCGTGACCAGCGGTGGGCGCGCCCTGGTCGCCGGCACACCGGTCGCGGGGGCGCGGTGCCGGTGCCACAGTGACGAGGGCCGCCCGGGGCGGGACGGCCGCACAGCGTCTCGCGAAGGAGCCGGTGATGAAGGTCGGAGTCCACCTGATGAGGTTCGACGGCGTGGCGCCGCACGAGCTCCGGGACGAGCTTGCCCGCACGGGCGAGGCGGTCGAGGACGCCGGCATCGCCTGGGTCTCGGTCATGGACCACTACTTCCAGATGGAGCGCGCGGGCTTCCCCCACACGGACCCGATGCTCGAGGCGTACACCACGCTCGGCTACCTCGCCGCGCACACCAGCAGCGCGGAGCTCGGCGTCCTGGTCACCGGGGTGACGTACCGCCACCCGGGCCTGCTCGCCAAGATCGTGGCCTCGCTCGACGTGCTGTCCGGCGGCCGGGCCGCCCTGGGACTGGGTGCGGCCTGGTACGACCGCGAGCACGCCGCGATGGGCGTGCCGTTCCCACCCCTCAAGGAGCGGTTCGAGCGGCTCGAGGAGACGCTGCAGATCTGCGCCCAGATGTTCGACCCCGCGGACGAGGGCCCGTACCACGGCACGCACTACACCCTGGCCGAGACGGTCTGCCGCCCGCTGCCGCTGCACCACCCCACGGTGATGGTCGGCGGCTCCGGGGAGCGCAAGACCCTGCGGCTGGTCGCCCGGTACGCCGACGCCTGCAACCTGTTCGTCTCCGAGCCCGACGCGATGCGCCACAAGCTCGACGTGCTGCGGCGGCACTGCGAGGACGTCGGCCGCGATCCCTCGGAGATCAGGGTCACGGCGCTGGCCGGCTTCCCCGAGCTCGACCGCGGGGATGTGGACGGCTTCGTCGAGAACATCCGCCCCTACGCGGACCTGGGCGTGGACACCGTCATCGTGCGACCGCCGCAGGAGCCCTCGGCCGCATGGGTTCGCGAGCGGGTGGCGCCGCTCGTGCCGCGGCTCGCCGAGCTCTGAGAGTCGTGCGGCCGGCACCCGGCGCGGCGACGCACGTCGGGGGCCCGGACGGGCGTCCGCAGCGTGGACGGCCCCGCACGGATCGGCGCCTGAGCGCATGCTCGCCGCGTGGGGCGCCGGGCCCCTGCCGAGCTCACCGAGCGGGCGCGACGGGTCAGTCGGTGTAGTGCAGCACGCCCAGGTCGTGCGAGCACTCGTCGCCGATCGCCGGGGCGGCGACCCTGCCCTGCTCACGCAGGATCCGCAGCGCCGCGACGGTCCGGTCGCGCAGGGTGTACGGGTCGATCGTGTTCACGTTGATCTTCGTTCCACCCTCGAAGCCCGCGAGGGTGGAGACCCGCAGCTTGAGCACCACGTGCCACGGCATCGGCTCGGCGGCGCTGGGCGGCCGGTAGTGCCACTCCTCGTTGGTCGGCACGTCCACACCGGTCGCCGCGTGCAGCCCGTGCAGCAGGTCGGAGAACCCGCGGACCTCCGCCGCGGTGTGCTCCCACGGCAGGTGGTGCGTGCTGCGCGAGTACACCTCGAGCGCCGGGTAGCGGTGTCCCACCCCGGCGACCGCGATCGCGTACTCGTTCTCCGCGACGACCAGACGATGCGCGGCGGCGTGGTCCAGGATCGCCGTGGTGTAGACGTCGGGCTCGGCGGCGAGCCGGGCCAGCTCACGCTCGGTCTGCGGCCCGAACTCGTCGATCGCGACCAGCTGCTTGTGCAGGTGGTCGAAGGACGCTCCCGCCGCCCGGAGCCAGTTCTGGAACACCGCGACGTACCGCGCGAACGGCTGCGCCCTGTACAGCCCCTGCATCGCGTCGACCGTGAACGCGAGATAGCGCTCGTGCTCGTCCGGGGTCAGCGTGCCGGCCCCCGCGAGCTCGTCGGCGTACCGGGCGCCGTCCACCAGGTGCCGGCGGGCGACCACGACGTCGTGCGACCCCGCGAACAGGTCCACCGCCTGCGCGAGTCGCTCTACCTCCGGCTCGGTCGCCCACACCCCGGACAGACCGGTCGCCGCGGCACGACGACCGAGCATGTCCAGCACGTGGGAGCGGCCCAGCGGGTCCGCGGTGTACGCCGTGGCGCGCCCGAGCAGCTCGGGTGAGGGCTGGTAGCCGTGGTTGGCCCGCCAGTACTCCACCGACAAGATCTCGTACAGGTTCGGCACCCGACGCAGCTCGGCCACGCTCTCGCCGAGCCTGGGGGCCGGCAGGTGCTCGAGGACCTGCGGCCCGTCCGAGGTGAGCACGAGACGGGACTTCTCCGGCGGGGTGTCCAGGTACCGGGCCGAGCAGAACTCGCAGAGCCGGTCGTGCTCGGCAGCGTCGACCGCGACCCGCTGCTGGTCGGGAACCGCGTGGGCTCGCCGGCCGCGGCCGGGAACCGTCCACACGACAGTGCCGGTGAGCGGGGACACCTGCTTGACGGTCCCGTCCGGGAGGCGCACGAGCGGTTCCCCGCTGGCCGGCTGACCGATCACGGGCGGGGCTCCGACGGGGGACAGGGGCTGGCGAGGAGCACGGCGACACCCTAGCCAAGCCGCGCCGGACCCGGAGGATCACCCGCCCGGGCTCCCCCGACGGGAGCCCCACGGCGGGGCCGGAAAGCCGGTGCCGGGTGTCGGTACCGGGCGGTAACGTTCCGGCTCGTGCCCGCACCCGTCATCACCGCGACCGGCCTGACCAAGCACTACGGCGACCTCGTCGCCGTCGCGGGGATCGACCTCGAGGTCGCACCCGGGGAGTCCTTCGGCCTGCTCGGGCCGAACGGTGCGGGGAAGTCGACCACCATGCGGATGATCGGCGCCGTCTCCACGCGCACCGGCGGCGACCTGCAGGTCCTCGGGCTGGACCCCGACACGCACGGACCGGAGATCCGGTCCCAGCTGGGCGTGGTGCCCCAGGAGGACAACCTCGACACCGAGCTGCGCGTGCGGGACAACCTCATCGTCTACGGGCGCTACTTCGGCATCCCGCGGGCGGTGTGCGCACGGCGGGCGGACGAGCTGCTCGCCTTCGCCCAGCTCGAGGACAAGGCGCGGTCCAAGGTCGACGACCTGTCCGGCGGGATGAAGCGCCGGCTGACCATCGCCCGCGCCCTGGTCAACGAGCCGCGGGTGCTCATGCTCGACGAACCGACCACAGGGCTGGACCCCCAGGCGCGGCACGTGCTGTGGGACCGACTGTTCCGCCTCAAGGAGCGCGGCACCACCCTGGTGCTCACCACGCACTACATGGACGAGGCGGAGCAGCTGTGCGACCGGCTCGTGGTCGTCGACCAGGGCCGGATCATGGCCGAGGGCAGCCCGGCCCAGCTCATCCGGGAGCACTCGTCGCGCGAGGTCGTCGAGCTCCGGTTCGGCTCGCAGCGCAACCAGGCCGCGGCCGAGCGCATCGCCGGGCTCGGCGACCGCATCGAGACGCTGCCGGATCGCGTGCTGGTCTACGCGGCCGACGGCGAGGCCGTCGTGGAGCAGGTCAGCCGGCTGGGCCTGCACCCGACCACGAGCCTGGTGCGACGCTCCAGCCTGGAGGACGTCTTCCTCCGACTCACCGGACGGAGCCTGATCGAATGAGCGTCGAGCAGACGACGAGGGACGACGCGACCCTCGCGGCGCTGGCGGGCGCGGTCCGCCCCCGGCGGTTCGGCGCGCTCTACGTCGCTGAGCACCAGCTCCGGGCGATGCGCGCCTACGGCTGGACGATCGTGATCGGCGGTCTCGGGCAGCCGCTGCTCTACCTGCTCGGGCTCGGGCTGGGGCTGGCGAGCTTCCTGGACGCCCCGGTCGGCTTCGGGCCGGACGGGCCGGTGCCGTACGTGACCTTCGTCGCCCCCGCCCTGCTGGTCACCGCGACGATCTCGGTGACCACCGAGGAGTTCACCTACACGGTGATGTCGGGGTTCAAGTGGCGGCGGGTGTTCTGGGGCATGAACGCCTCACCGCTCGCACCCGGCCAGGTGGCCACCGGTCTGGTGCTCGCCGTCGCGGTGCGGATGGCCTTCGTCGCCGTGGCCTACACCGCGCTCATCGCCGCGTTCGGCGCGGTCGGTCACCTGTGGTCGGTCGCCGTGCTGCCGCTGCTCGGCCTGCTCGGCGGCATGGCGTTCGGCCTGCCGCTGCTGGCGTACTCCGCCGGCCTGCGTGACGACGCCGGGCAGTTCGCCGCCGTGCAACGCTTCGTGTTCACGCCGATGTTCCTGTTCTCGGGCACGTTCTACCCCCTGGCGACGTTGCCCACCTGGCTGCACTGGATCGGGTGGGTCTCCCCGCTGTGGCACGCGAGCGAGCTGGGCCGCGCGGTCTCCTACGCGCAGCCGATGAGCGGGGCCACCGTCGCGGTGCATCTCGGGGTCCTGGTGGCGCTCGCAGCGGGCGGCTGGGTGCTGGCCCGGCGGGTGTTCGTGGGACGGATGCACGGATGAGCGCCCCGACCTTGACCGCAGCCGTCACCGGCGCCGGTGGTGTGCGCGCGCTGTACCGCGGCAACGCCCGCGCCGTGCTCGGCCGCGGGCTGCTCGCGGCCCGGTCCAGCACCTGGGTCGTAGTCGTCTCGGGGTTCTTCGAGCCGGTGTTCTTCCTGTTGGCGATGGGCGTGGGCCTGGGGACCTACATCGGCGACGTGACGCTCCCGTCGGGCCGGGCGATCGCCTACGCGGCCTACATCGCACCCGCCCTGCTGGCGGTCTCCGCGATGAACGGGGCGGTGTACGACTCGACCTGGAACGTCTTCTTCAAGATGCACTTCGGCAAGCTGTACCAGGCGATGATGGCCACGTCGCTCGGGCCGCTGGACGTCGCGCTCGGGGAGATCGGGTACGCGCTGCTGCGCGGGGTCGTCTACGCGACGGGCTTCCTCACGGTGATGCAGGTGATGGGGCTGAACCTGTCCTGGACCGCGGTCCTCACGCTGCCTGCGGTGCTGCTCATCGCATTCGGGTTCGCCAGCCTGGGCATGGCGATCACCAGCTACATGTCGACCTTCCAGCAGATGGACTGGATCCAGTTCGTCCTGCTGCCGATGTTCCTGTTCTCCGCGACGTTCTTCCCGCTCACGGTGTACCCCGAGCCGATCCAGTGGCTCATCCAGGCACTCCCGCTGTGGCACGCCGTGGAGCTGATCCGCGGGCTGACCACGGGCGAGCTGACCGGCGGGACAGCGGGACACGTGGCCTACTACCTCGCGATGGCGGCGGTCGGCGTCGTGGTCACCACACGACGGCTGCGCTCGCTGTTCCTCGACTGAGGCCGTGGCGCGGGGCGGCGCGGCGCCGGTCCCGCCGTGGCAGGCTGTCTGGGTTGCGCCGGAGAACCGGCCGGATGGCGAGGAGGAGCTGATGAGCGAGGTCGTGGTGTGCGTCCCGGTGGATGCCGGGCGCCAGGTGGACCACAGCTGGGGCAAGGCCACCACGGTGGCCACGGTGACCGTGCGCGACGGCGCGATCGTCGCCTGGACCGAGGACGCCGTCGGCTGGGACGTGCTGCACGACGAGGGACCGCACGGCTCGCACCACGCCCGGATCGCGCGCTTCCTGCTCGACCGGCACGCGCGCGGCGTCGCCGCCTCGCACATGGGCCCGCCGATGGTCACCATGCTGACCAAGATGGGTCTCGTCGTGGATCTCGGGGCCAGCGGCGACGCCGAGGCCGCCGCGCTCGCGGTGGCAGCCAAGGCCACGGCCACCGCCTGACCTTCACCGGACCCGCACTCACCGGAGTCGACGGGGTGGCGCCCGCGGGGCGACCATAGGGGCATGGTCCGCAGAGCCGTGCGCTGGTTGGTGCCCGTCGGGATCGCGGCGGCCGTGGTCGGGGCGACCCTGGTGTCCCCGGCGTCGGCCGGGACGGCGCTGCCCGAGCGCACACCCCAGCAGCTCCTCACGGACGTCCAGGGCGCCACCGCCACGGCCGTGCAGGGCACGGTGCAGGTCCAGGCCGACCTGGGCCTGCCCTCGCTGCCCGACGTCGCCGGCGGACCGGCGGCCCATCGCACCGACCTGCTCTCGGCGTTGTCGGGCACCACCACGATGCGCGTGTGGGCGTCGCCGGCCGGTGCGCGGGTCGCGGTGCAGGGCACGCTCGGGGAGACCGATGTCGTGACCGACGGCGACCAGGTCTGGGTCTGGTCCGCGGCGGACCGCAGCGTCACCCACCTCACTCGCCCGGCCGGGGACCCGGTGACGCACGGCGCGGGCTCGGACCCGCGCGCGGCGCTGGCGGACCTCGCGCCGGCCCGGCTCAGCGCAGCGATCCTGGCTGCCCTCGACCCGAGCACCGCCGTGACCAGCGGGCCCGACACGACGGTGGCCGGTCGCCCCGCCTACCAGCTCGTCCTGACCCCCCGGGACGCCGGGACGCTGATCGGCTCCGTGACGATCGCCATCGACGCGGCCGAGCGCGTGCCCACCCGCGTGACGATCACCTCGACCCGAACCGGGAAGGCGGCCCTCACAGCGGGCTTCACCGACGTCAGCTTCACCGCGCCGGACCCTGCGATGTTCCGGTTCACACCACCGGCCGGCGCGACGGTCACGACGCCCGACCAGCCCGGCGCGCAGTCCGACCGGCCCGGCGCGCCGACGGTGAGGGCCGTCGGGCAGGGCTGGGTCTCGGTGCTCGTGCTCTCCGGGCTGCCGTCGGCGGCATCGGCGCCGTCCGGCGACCTCACCGGGCTGGCCTCCTGGGTCGACACGCTGCCACGGACGTCGGGGCCGTGGGGCTCCGGACGCGTGCTCTCCTCGAACCTGCTGTCCGCCCTCCTGACCGATGACGGGCGCGTGCTCGTGGGAGCCGTGGACGTCGCCACGCTCGAGGCTGCGGCCGGGTGACGGTGGCCACCGGCCTTGCGGTCGCCACCGAGGGGCTGACGAAGCGCTTCCGGTCCGGCCAGCTCGCCGTCGACGGGATCGACCTGCGGGTGCCGCACGGCGCGGTGTACGGGTTCCTGGGCCCCAACGGCTCGGGCAAGACCACCACGATCCGGATGCTGCTGGGCCTCCTGCGGCCCACCGCCGGCACGGCCTCGTTGCTCGGGCAGCCGATGCCGCAGGGCGCCGCGCTGGCGCTGCCGCGGGTGGGTGCGCTCGTCGAGGGACCCGCGTTCCACCCGTACCTGTCGGGGTGGCACAACCTCATGCGGCTGGACGCCGCCGACCGGACCGCACGAGCGTCGGCGGCCGAGGACCGGGTGCGCGGGGCCCTCGATCGGGTCGGGCTGGCCGCCGCGGCGGGCAAGCGCTACCGGCACTACTCGCTGGGCATGCGCCAGCGGCTGGGCATCGCGGCGGCCCTGCTGCGCCCGCGAGAGCTGCTCGTGCTGGACGAGCCCACCAACGGCCTGGACCCGCAGGGCACCCGGGAGGTCCGCGGGCTGCTGGTCGAGCTGGCCGGCGCCGGGACCACCGTCGTGCTGTCCAGCCACCTGCTCTCGGAGGTCGAGCAGGTCTGCACGCACGTCGGCGTCATGCACCGCGGTCGGCTGGTCGCCCAGGACACCCTCGCCGGGCTGCACGCCCGCGGGGCGTCGCGCGCGGTGGTCGGGACGCCGCGGCCCGCCGTCGCCGCGGCGGTGCTCGACCGGCTCGGCCTGGCCGACGTGGTGGTCCACCCGCCCGGCGCGACGGCCGAGCTCGGCGACCACGCGCCGCAGGACGTGGTGGCCGCACTGGTGCACGCCGACGTCCCGGTCACGGAGTTCCGGGTGTCCGGCGCAGGTCTGGAGGACCTCTTCGTGTCGTTGACCGGGGAGGGCTTCGATGTCAACGGCTGACGTGGCGCTGGCGCCCGGACCGGACGAGGCGGCCGCCCTGCCCGAACCGGGCCGGGCACCCGGCGCCTTCGGGCGATTCTTCCGCTCCGAGCTGTGGCTGATCTTCGGGCGGCGACGCAACTGGGCCGGTGGGCTGGTGCTCGCGAGCGTCCCGCTGCTCATCGCGGTCGTCGTCAAGGTCTCCGGGTCCGGTGGCGGGGACACCTTCGTGTTCGCCGAGATCACCCACAACGGGCTGTTCGTCGCGCTGGCGGCGCTGACGGTCGAGCTGCCGTTCTTCCTGCCCATCGCCGTCTCGGCGATCGCCGGGGATGCGGTGGCCGGTGAGGCGAACCTGGGCACGCTGCGCTATCTGCTCGTCACCCCCGTCGACCGCGCGCGTCTCGTCCTGGTCAAGCTGGGCGGCATCACGCTTTTCACGCTGGCCGCCACCGTCCTGATCGCGGTGGTCGGCGCCGCGGCAGGGCTGGCGCTGTTCGGCGGTGGGACGTTCACGACGCTGTCCGGGACATCGCTGGGGTTCGCCGCCGGGCTGGGGCGGCTCGCGCTCGTGTGCGGGTACCTGACGCTGTGCCTGACGGGGCTGGGCGCCGTCGGCCTGTTCATCTCGACGCTCACCGAGCAGCCGATCGGCGCCGGCATCACGCTCCTGGCGCTCACCGTGGTCAGCCAGATCCTGGACCAGCTCTCCCAGGTCGCCGCGATCCATCCGTACCTGCCCACGCACTTCTGGCTGGACTACGCAGAGGTGCTGCGCGACCCGCTCGACGTCGGCGCCCTGGGGCCGGGCGCCGCCTCGGCGCTGGCCTACGTCGCGATCTTCACGGCAGCTGCGTGGGCCCGCTTCAGCACCGCCGACGTCAGCGCCTGAGCCGGCCCGCCACGGCTCCCCGGGAGGCGTGCCCGGCACACGCGACGCACGTGCGGGCGGTCGGCCGCACGTCCAGGCGCTCCCGGGCGATGGGACGGCCGCACACCTCGCACCACCCGTAGCGACCCGCGGTCAGGCGCGCCTCCGCGGCGTCGATCTCGGCCAGCTGCGCTCGCTCCCGGCGCACGAGGGCGCCGAGCTGGGACCGCTCGAAGGCGATCGTGGCGCCCTCCGGGTCGTGCTCGTCGTCGGCGTTCGAGCCCGCCGACGCCGCGACGAGGTCGTCGACATGCCCCGTGAGGCCGCCGAGTCGCCGCAGCGCGCCGGCACGCGCGTCACGCAGCGCCGCAGCGGGGTCCCCGGGTGGGCGGCCGGGCATCAGCCCGTCCTGCCGAAGGTTCTCGACGTGCCGATCAGACGTCCGTGCGCGCCGGACGCGTACTCATCCCGAGCACCCGGTACAGCGGGCAGAACCCGGTGGCGCCCGTGACCAGGCCTAGCGCCGCGACCACCGCGAGCGCGATCCCGCCACCGGTGGAGATGCCGACGGCGAAGGCGCCGACCAGCGCCGCCACGCCTACGCCCACCCGCACGACGCGGTCCACGGTTCCTTCGTTGCGAGCCATGTCTCCTCCTCGTTGATACCCCATGGGGTATAGCACGTGGAGGTGCCCACGCATTCCCGGCGGGGCAGACTGGGACGATGATCGCTCGGCACGTGGTGGTGCACGGCATGGTCCAGGGCGTGGGCTTCCGCTGGTCCATGGCGAGCGAGGCCCGCCGCGCTGGCGCTCGCGGCTGGGTACGCAACCGCTCCGACGGCACGGTCGAGGCGCACGTCGAGGGCGATCAGGAGGCGGTCGACGCTCTGGTCACGTGGGCCCACGGGGGCCCCCGGCTCGCGAGGGTCACGCACGTCGAGGTCGACGACGCCCAGCCGACCGGAGCGGTCGAGTTCGACATCGAGCCCTGATCACACCGCGCCGCCGCGGGCCGCGCGCGCTACCCGACCGCGTCGAGCAGGGCGAGGACCACGGCCAGCGACCGGTCCGCGGCGTCGTCCACGTGCGTGCGGAAGTCGTCGCCCGCTGCGGGCCCGCACAGGTCGGAGATGCCGCGCACACCGAGGAACGGCACACCGGCCAGGTAGCAGGTCTGGGCGATCGCGGTGGTCTCCATGTCCGTGCTCAGCGCATCGGGGAAGTCCGTGCGGACGGCCTCCACCGTGCGCGCGTCGACGAACGCGTCGCCGGACAGCATCGTGCCCACCAGCACCGCGCCGTCGGCCAGCCCGGCGCCGCGTGCGGCCGCGAGCATCGCTGGGTCCCCGGCGTAGTCGACCGGCATCCCAGGGATCTGTCCGCGCTGGTACCCGAACGCCGTGGCATCGGCACCCGCGAACAGGTACCGCTCCCCCACGACGACGTCCCCTACCCGGACACCGAGGCCCAGGCCGCCGGCGCTCCCCGCGCTGACCACCGGCACGGGCCCCAGCTCGTGCAGAGCCACGGCGACGGCGGCGGTCGCGTTCACGCCACCGATGCCGGTTCGCAGCAGGCGCACGGTCCGGCCGCCGAACGTCAGATCGGTCTGCTCGGCGTGGCCGAGGGCCCTCGGCGCGCCCACAGCGTCGGCAGCGCCGAGGAACGGCTCGGCCTCCGGCTGCATCGCGACCGCGACGAGCAGGTCCGTCACGCCATCACCTGGAGCCAATCCTCCCGACGGCCCAGGAACCGCCGCGCGGCGTCCTGCGCGCCCGGGAGGGTGTGGTTCGCGCCCCAGCCGCACTGCACCTCGTTGGCGGCCGGGACCTCGTCGGCGTCCAGGACGTCCGTCAGCGTGGCGGCCATCAGGTCGGCGACGGCGGGGATCTCCCAGTCGCCGGCGAGCAGGAGGTAGAAGCCGGTCTGGCAGCCCATCGGCGAGAAGTCGACGACGGCGTCGGTGTGGTTGCGCGCGTGCTCGGCCACCAGGTGCTCCAGCGAGTGCACCACGGGCATCTCGAGGTGCTCGACGTTCGGCTGGCAGAACCGGACGTCGACCTTGGTGAGCACGTCGCCGCCCGGCAGCACCTTGCGGTCCGCGACTCGCAGGTACGGAGCGGCGACCGCGCGGTGGTCGAGGTTGAACGACTCGACGTTCATGCGCGGACGGTCGGCGGATTCCATGGGTGACTCCTCCAGGGTGCGACTGCGGACCCCCCCATTGTGCTGCGTCCGCGGGCGGCGCTCGTCCGCACGGGCCGAGGCCGCGCCTTCCTGGGTCAGCGATCGGGCGCGGGGGCGAGGAAGCGGTCGAACTGTGCCGTCCACTCCGCCACGCGGCGCAGCGGTCGTGGGTCGAGCCCCGCCGTGCGCCACTGGGCCTCGCGGCCCCGCACGACGAGGCCGGCGCGCTGCAGCACACCGAGGTGCCGCGAGACCGCCTGGAAGGTCATCGCGAACGGCTCGGCGATCTCCCCGACGGTGAGGTCGCACTCCCTGAGGCGCTCGAGGAT
Source organism: Actinotalea lenta (assembly GCF_030586465.1). Taxonomy (GTDB): domain Bacteria; phylum Actinomycetota; class Actinomycetes; order Actinomycetales; family Cellulomonadaceae; genus Actinotalea; species Actinotalea lenta. The sequence goes on along the minus strand of NZ_JAUQYP010000001.1, from coordinate 1,493,138 downwards.
CGCGCGTCGGGTGGGGTCGGCGAGGGCCTGCAGCACCGGAGTCAGCTCGTCTGGCACGTATTCAATGTATCCCTTGCACAACGTCATGGTTGCACAGCGTCACTGATGCAGGGGTCCAGGGGCGGGCAATCCGCCATCATCCGGGCGGCGGCGCGACACCAGGGCTGGCCCGATCGTCGCGGACTTCTTCTCGACGCCCGCCGCGCATGCGGACCGCGGTCGTCCTCAGGGCGCATCGTGAGCGTCCCCAAGGCGAGCGCCACGCCCGCAGGATCGCTCCTGACGAAGCAGCGGCGTCTGTCAGCGGCCCCGGAGGCGGTCGATCGCGCGGCGCTCGCGTTTCGTGGGACGACCGGAACCGCGCTCCCGGACTGCGACCGCGGCCGGCCGTTCCTCGCGCGGGGCAGGCGGCGGCGTGTGGTCCTCGAGCGCCTCGGCGGCGACCGCCGCGGACACCCGCTTGGTCAGCAGCCGACGCACCCGCACGATCCGCTCGAGGCTCTCGCCGCCACGTCGCACCAGCAGGACGCGCACCTCGTCGCCCGGCGCGACGAGCGTCGCCGGCTTCGCGCGGTCACCGTTGACGCGCACGTGGCCGGCCCGGCACGCGGTGGCCGCTGCCGTACGGGTGGGGGTCAGCCGGACCGACCAGATCCACGCGTCGACCCGCACCTTGGCCGGGCTCTCCTGCGCTTGGCTCACCCGGCCACCCTAGGCCGCGGTCGCGCACCGCCGGGGCGCGCGACGACGACGCGGACCCCCGCCGGGGCCCGTCAGTCGTCCGCGTCCGGGGAGGCCCGCCGGTGGGTCAGGTAGAAGTCGATGAGCCCCCGGGTCGACGGGTCCTGCGCGGTGAGCGCGTCCCGGTCGCCCGCGACCGCGGGGGCGATCTCGAGCGCGAGCTTCTTGCCCAGCTCGACGCCCCACTGGTCGAACGAGTCGATCCCCCACACGATGCCCTGCACGAACGTGATGTGCTCGTACAGCGCCACCAGCTGACCCAGCACCGACGGCGTGAGCGCCGGCGCCATGATCGACGTCGTCGGCCGGTTCCCGGAGAACACCCGCGCGGGGACGATCGCCGCCGCGGTGCCTTCGGCACGGACCTCGTCGGCCGTCTTGCCGAACGCGAGCGCCTTGGTCTGCGCGAAGAAGTTGGACAGGAACAGCTCGTGCACGTCGGGCCGGCCGGGTGCGTCGACGTCGACCAGCGGGTGCGCCGGGTGCGCCATCGCGATGAAGTCCGCCGGGATCATCCGCGTGCCCTGGTGGATGAGCTGGTAGAAGGCGTGCTGCCCGTTGGTGCCCGGCTCACCCCAGAAGACCTCGCCGGTCTGCGTGGTCGCGGGACTGCCGTCCCACCGGACCGACTTGCCGTTGGACTCCATGGTCAGCTGCTGCAGGTACGCCGGGAAGCGGTGCAGGTGCTGGTCGTAGGGCAGCACGGCGTGCGTGTGCGCTCCCCAGAAGTTCACGTACCAGACGTTGAGCAGGCCCATCAGCACGGGCACGTTCCGGGCGAACGGCACGTGGCGCAGGTGCTCGTCGACCGCGTGGAACCCGGCCAACAGCTGGCCGAAGGCGTCCGGGCCGATCGCGATCGCGAGCGACGTGCCGATCGCCGAGTCCATCGAGTACCGGCCGCCGACCCAGTCCCAGAACCCGAAGGCGTTGGACGGGTCGATCCCGAAGGCGGCGACCTTGTCCAGCGCCGTGGACACCGCGACGAAGTGCTTCGCGACGGCCTCGGCACGGGCCTCGTCGGTGTCCTCGATCGCACCGGCCTCGGCCAGTCGGCGCCACAGCCATGCGCGGGCGAGCCGCGCGTTGGTCAGCGTCTCCAGCGTGGTGAAGGTCTTGGACGCGACGATGAACAGCGTCGTGGCCGGGTCGAGGTCGGCGACTGTCTCAGCGATGTCCGTCGGGTCGATGTTGGAGACGAACCGGACCTCCAGGCCCTCCTGGACGAACGGCTTGAGCGCCTCGTACGCCATCACAGGGCCGAGGTCCGACCCACCGATGCCGATGTTGACCACGGTGGCGACGGGCTTGCCGGTCACGCCGGTCCACGCGCCCGAGCGGACCTGCTCCGCGAACGCGTACACCTTGTCGAGCACCCCCTGCACGTCCGTGTCGACGTCCTGACCGTCCACGACGAGCGGCGGGGTGGCACCGGCGGGGCGGCGCAGCGCGGTGTGCAGCACGGCGCGGTCCTCGGTGACGTTGATGTGCTCGCCGGAGAGCATCGCCTCGATCCGCTCGGCGAGGCCGACCTGCTCGGCGAGCTCCAGCAGCAGCCCCAGCGTCTCGTCCGAGATGAGGTTCTTGGACAGGTCCACGTGCAGGTCGCCGACGGTCCGGGTGAACCGCTGCGCACGCTGCGGGTCCGCCGCGAACCACTCCCGCAGGTCGGGGGTCATGGCCTCGTGGTGCGCGGTCAGCGCCTGCCAGGCTGGGGTGGTCGTCGGGTCGACGGGCGTGCGGCTCACGGGCTCCTCCTGATCGGTCGGCTCCACCGTAGTCCCGCGCGGGTGGGACCACCGCGCCACGGTGCCGATGTCCGACCCGGGCGACAGACTGTCCGGCATGGAGACCTCGACCATGCTGGCCGACCGCCTGGCCGGGCAGCGGCGCGCACTGCTGGCCAAGCTGGATGGCCTGTCCGAGTACGACGCGCGGCGACCGCTGGTGCCCAGCGGGACCTCGCTGCTGGGCCTGGTCAAGCACGTGGCGTACATCCAGCTCGGGTACCTCGGGGACTGCTTCGGCCGTCCGCCGGGGATCGCTGGCCCGTGGGACCTCGAGCCCGACGACCCGGACGCCGACCTGTGGGTGCCGGCCGGCGAGTCGCGGGCCGACGTGCTCGACGTCTACGCACGGTCGGCCACCCACGCCGACGCGACCCTGGCGGCCCTGCCGCTGGACACCGTCGGACACGTGCCGTGGTGGTCGGAGGACCGGCGCCACCCCACGCTGCTCGAGGTCACGGTTCACCTGACGGTGGACGTCGCACGGCACGCCGGTCAGGCCGACATCCTCCGCGAACAGCTGGACGGCGCGATCGGCTACCTGCCGGACAGCCCCAACCTGCCCGAGCGGGACGCTGCGGGTTGGGCGGCCCACCACGCGAGGGTCGAGGCGGCGGCACGCCAGGCCGCGGGCGTGCCGCCGGCGTGAGGCGGGGGCCCGTCCTCGCCGGCAGGTCGCAACGCGGTCGCGGCGGCCCTAGCGTGCCTGCATGGAGGTCCGCACCGGCATCTCGGGGTGGCGGTATCCCCGGTGGCGCGGAACGTTCTACCCGCCGGGGCTGCCGCAACGACGCGAGCTCGAGTACGCGGCCAGCCGGCTGACGACGATCGAGATCAACGGGTCGTTCTACTCGTTGCAGCGTCCGGACAGCTACCGCCGGTGGGCGGCGGAGGTGCCCGTCGACTTCTGCTTCGCCGTCAAGGGTGGGCGATACCTGACCCACATGCTTCGCCTGCGCGGCGTGGAGCAGCCGCTCGCCACGTTCTGGGCGTCCGGGGTGCTGGCCCTCGGCCGGCGCCTGGGCCCGGTGCTCTGGCAGCTGCCGCCGACGATGCCGTTCGAACCCGACGTCCTGGACGCCTTCCTGCGGCTCCTGCCCCGCACCCACGGCGACGCCGCCGAACGCTCGCGCGGCCACGACCCGCGGATCGCCGACCGGGCCCTGACCACGACCGACCTGCCCGAACGGCCGCTGCGGCACGCCGTGGAGGCTCGACACCCCTCGTTCAGCGACCCGCGCTTCGCCGACCTGCTCCGACGCCACGGTGTCGCGCTGGTGGTCGCCGACAGCGCCGGCCGGTTCCCCGCCCTGGACGCCGTCACGACGGACCTGGTGTACGTCCGACTGCACGGCGACACCGAGCTGTACACCAGCGGCTACGACGACGCCGCGCTGGACCGGTGGGCCGACCGCGTCCGGACCTGGTCGAGCGCCGCGGACGTGCTGGTGTACTTCGACAACGACGCCAAGGTGCACGCGCCGTTCGACGCGCAGCGGCTGGCAGCGCGGCTCGGCGTGGGGCCCGACGCCGGGTGACGCGCGCCACGGTCAGGCGGTGGCCGTCGCTCCGGACTCGGCGGAGGTCACCAGGCCGGCGCCCTCGAGATCGGGGCTCGGGTCGCTGCCCGGCGCGTCCAGGGCGACCCAGCCCTGGCGGCGGTAGATCGGTGTGGCCAGTCCCAGGACGAGCAGTGCGACCACGGCCGTGCCCAGGATCACCGACGTCATCGCGACCGCGTCACCGCCGAGCAGCCCGACGAGCGGGCTGACCGAGCCCGCCACCCCGGACTGGAGGGCCCCGATGGTCGCCGCTGCGGTCCCGGCGCGCTCGCCGTGCCGGGAGAGCGCGAGGGCGGACGCGTTCGAGGTGACGAACCCGAGGGCGAACAGCGCGCACCACAGCGGCACGAGCAGCCCCAGCACACCGCCGACACCGCCGACGACCATGACCACGAGAACCGCCGAGGAGCCGGCCATCGCCGGGGCCCCCACGCGCAGCAGGCGGCTGGGGCTGATCCTGCGGACCAGCCCGGCGTTGAGCTGGGACCCGGCGACCAGGGACGCGCCGCCGAGGGCGAACACCAGGGAGAACTGACCGCCGGAGAGCCCGAACTGCTCGCGCAGCACGAACGGCGACCCGGCGACGTAGCTGATCACCACCGCCTGGGCCATGCCCGGCAGCACCGCGAGGGCACGGAACCGCTTGTCACGCAGCAGGTCCAGGTACCCGCGCGCGAGCGCACCGACGCCGTGCCGTTGGCGGCGCTCGGGCGGGAGCGACTCGGGGAGCCGCAGCAGCGCGAACACCAGGAGTGCGCCGCCCACCCCGGCCAGGACGAGGAACACCGCCCGCCAGCCCCACTGCCCTGCGACCACCGTGCCGATCGAGGGGGCGAGCATCGGCGCGGCTGCGATGACGAGCATCAGCCGGGACATCAGGCGGGCCACCTCGGACCCGGTGTAGCGGTCCCGCACCACGGCGATCGCCGTGACGATGCCGCTCGCCGCGAAGAAGCCCTGCAGCAGGCGCAGGCCGGCCAGGACCCCGATGGACGGTGCGATCGCGCAGAGCAGGGAGATCAGGACGTGCCCGCTGACCGCGACGAGCGCGGGCTTGCGACGTCCGACCCGGTCGGACAGCGGACCCACGATCAGCTGTCCCGCAGCGCCGCCCAGGACCATGCCGGTGATGGTGAACTGAGCGCCGGCGGCGGTGGTGCCCAGGTCCGTGGCGACCTGCGGCAGCGAGGGCAGGTACATGTCGGTCGACATCGCCGGAAGCAGCGTGAACGAGCCGATCAGCATCACGAACGACGCGGGCAGCCGCGAACCGGACGCAGCAGTCGTCGGGACGGGGCGGCGGGTCACGGCCACCAGGATAGGACGAATCGATTCGATCCACGAGGCTCCGCCAGGTCGCGGGACGGGGCCCGTACCATCGACGGCCATGGACGCCGACGTCGTGGTCGTGGGCGCAGGGCTCGCCGGGCTGGTCGCGGCCGCCGAAGTCGCGGACGCCGGACGCACCGTCCTGCTGCTGGACCAGGAGCCCGAGCAGTCGCTGGGCGGCCAGGCCTTCTGGAGCCTGGGCGGCCTGTTCCTGGTCGACACGCCCGAGCAGCGCCGGATGGGCGTGCACGACTCGTTCGACCTCGCGTGGTCCGACTGGCTGGGCTCGGCACAGTTCGACCGCCCGGAGGACGCCTGGCCGCGCCGGTTCGCCCGCGCCTACGTCGAGCATGCCGCCGGCGAGCAGCGCGCGTGGCTGCGCGCGATGGGGCACCGGATCTTCCCCGTGGTCGGCTGGGCGGAGCGCGGCGACGGGCGCGCCACCGGCCACGGCAACTCCGTGCCGCGCTTCCACCTGACGTGGGGCACCGGGCCGGGCGTGGTCGAGCCGTTCGAGCGCCGGGTCCGCGAGCACGTGGCCGCGGGACGGATCCGGGTCGCCTTCCGCCACCGGGTGGACGAGGTGGTCGTCACCGACGGCGTGGTGACCGGGGTGCGCGGGGCCGTGCTCGCGCCGAGCGACGCCGAGCGCGGCCGGCCCAGCAACCGCGACGTCGTCGGCGAGTTCGAGGCGCGCGGCCAGGCCGTCGTGGTAACCAGCGGCGGCATCGGCGGGAACCTGGACCTGGTGCGCGCCGCGTGGCCGGCGCGGCTCGGCAGCCCACCCCTGGACATGGTGACCGGCGTGCCGGCGCACGTGGACGGCCGGATGCTCGCGATCACCGAACGGGCCGGCGCCGTGGTCATCGGCCGGGACCGGATGTGGCACTACACCGAGGGCGTGCGCAACTGGGACCCGATCTGGCCGGGGCACGGCATCCGGATCCTGCCCGGCCCGTCGTCGCTATGGCTGGACGCCGCCGGCCACCGGCTCCCGGCGCCGTGCTACCCGGGCTTCGACACGCTCGGCACGCTGCGGCACCTGCGCACGACGGGATACGACCACTCGTGGTTCGTCCTGAGCTCGCGGGTGATCGAGAAGGAGTTCGCGCTGTCCGGCTCCGAGCAGAACCCGGACCTGACCGGGCGCGACCTGCGCCTGCTGGCCGGACGGCTGCGACCGGGACCTCCCGGGCCGGTCCAGGCGTTCTGCGACCACGGCGAGGACTTCCTGGTGGCGGACACGCTCGAGGAGCTGGTGGCGGGCATGTCCGAGCTGGGCGGGGTGCCGCTGGACCCGGCCGCGATCCGCGAGGTCGTCGAGGCCCGGGACCGCGAGATCGCCCACCCGTTCGGCAAGGACGCGCAGGTCACCGCGATCCGCGGGGCGCGGCGCTACCGCGGGGACCGACTGCTGCGCGTCGCGCCGCCGCACCGGCTGCTCGACCCGAAGGCCGGGCCGCTGATCGCGGTGCGGCTGCGCGTGCTGTCCCGCAAGACGCTCGGCGGGCTGGTCACGGACCTGGACGGTAGGTGCCTGACAGGCGACGCGGCCGCCGTCACCCCGGGGTTGTTCGCGGCGGGCGAGGTCGCCGGGTTCGGCGGGGGCGGGATGATGGGCTACAACGCGCTGGAGGGGACGTTCCTGGGCGGCTGCCTGTTCTCGGGCCGGGTCGCCGGCCGCGCCGCGGCCACTGCCGTTGTCTGACCCGAGCGGCATCCTGGACCCATGTGCGGCCGCTACGCCTCGTTCCGGGCGACCCAGGACCTCGCCGACGCCTTCGGGGTCGACCCCGAGGACGTGGCCGACGACGCCGCGGGCCTGCCCCCGTCGTGGAACCTCGCCCCGACCGATCCGGTACGCATCGTCGTCGAGCGGCCCGAGAAGCTCGCCGACGGCACCCGCGGCGAGCCGGTGCGCTCGCTGCGCCTGGCCCGCTGGGGCCTGGTGCCCGGCTGGGCCAAGGACCCCTCGATCGGGTCTCGCCTGATCAACGCGCGCATGGAGACCGTCGGCGAGAAGCCCGCGTTCCGCAAGGCCCTGGCATCCCGTCGCTGCCTGGTGCCCGCCGAGGGCTGGTACGAGTGGACCGACCCGCCGGAGGGCTCGCCGCGCCGCGCCCGCAAGACGCCGCACTGGATCCACCGCACCGACGGCGGCCTCCTCGCGTTCGCCGGGCTGTACGAGTTCTGGCGGGACCCGGGATGCTCCGACGACGACCCGCTGCGCTGGCTGGTCTCGATGACCATCGTCACGGGTGGCGCCCCGGCGGACGACCCGGTGATCGGGCCGCTGCACGACCGCCAACCCGTCCTGGTCGACCCGGGCGACTGGGCGACCTGGCTCGACCCGTCGGTGGAGGCGCGCGAGGCGGCGGCCCTCCTCGGGGCTCCGCCTCGCGGACTGACCGCCGTCACCGTCTCGACGGCCGTCAGCTCGGTCCGCAACGACGGACCCGAGCTGATCGAGCCGGCCTGACCGGAGCGCACCGCCTCGGAGCGGCGGGTCACCGGATGCGCTCGGCGATGAGCAGCGACGGCCGCAGCGGGCCGATGCCCGCGACGTCGCGCACCTCGAGAGGGTCCAGCAGGAACCCGGGCAGGCAGGCCGCGGTCGCCTCGTCGACGAGGACGCGGCCGGGACCGGCCTCGTCGCACAGCCGGGCGGCCAACGCGACGGACGGGCCGAAGATGTCGCCGAACCGGGACAGCACCCGACCCCACACCAGCCCGACCCGCAGCGGGGCGTCACTGTCCGGGCCGAGCGAACGGACGAGCCCCAACGCCACGCGCGCGCCGGCGGCGGCGTCGTCGGCGACGAACAGCAGGGCGTCCCCGACGGTCTTGACCACCCGTCCGCCGTGCTCGGTCACCACGTCCCGGGCCTGCGCCTCGAACTCCTGGATGTAGTCGGCCAGGGCAGCCGCCCCCAGGTCGGCGGTGCGGGTGGTGAAGCCCACCACGTCGGCCAGGCCGACGGCGCGCGCCAGAGGCAGCTGATCGGGGTCGACGCCGTCCCGACCGCGAGCGGCCGCGACCGCGCGAGTCGCCGCGGCAGCGAGGTGGCGGCACCACGCGTGCTCCAGCCCACGGCGCAGCAGACCCTCCACCAGCGGGAGCCTGGCGACCAGCAGGGCCCTCGCGTCGGGGTCGCTCAGGGCGTACTTCGCCGCGAGGTGGTCGACGAGCGCCTCCGTCTGCCAGCCGACCAGCCGTTCGGTGGAGTGCCCGATGGCGCGCACCAGGGACGTGCCCGTCGTGGCGGAGAGCCCGTACTCGTGACCGGCACCCAGGAAGGCCGCCACCACGTCGGCGTCGGTCGCGGTGAAGCCGGCTTCGCCGGAGGCCGGGACCGACAGACCGAGGGCGGTCCAGAACGCGGCCACCTCGTCGGGTCCCGCACCGACCCGCCGCGCGACGTCGTCGAGGGTCAGGTCCCGTGGGCCCCCGAGCAGCACGTCCTGCAGGTGCGCGAGAGCCTGGTCCAGGTCTTCCGGCGGCCGGCCGGCAGCCTCTGCCATCCAGTCAGGCTAGTCGCCGGATCCCGCCCCGGACACACGCACCCGGACGTCGCCGGCGTGCACGGCCGTGGTTCCGTCGGTGCCCCGGACGAGCAGCGCACCACCCGTGTCGAGCCCGACCGCCGCACCCTCGACCCGGCCTCCGCCCGGAAGGTCCACGACGACGTGCTGCCCGATCGTGACCGACAGGGCGAGCCACGCATCGGCCAGCATCGCGCCGTCGCCGCCGGACGAGCGCCACGCCGCGTCGAGCTCGACCCAGCGGGCCAGCAGGGCGACCAGCAGGTCCTGGCGCGAGACCTCGACGCCTGCGAGCGCGAGCGAGGTCGCCGACGGCACCGGCAGCTGGTCCCAGCGCTGTGCGACGTTGACGCCCACCCCCACGACGACGGACGGCCCCTCAGGCCCGGACCGCAGCTCGGCGAGGACCCCGGCGAGCTTGCGGTACCGCCCCCAGCCCGGTTCGGGCGGGTCCGCGGGTAGCAGGACGTCGTTGGGCCACTTGAGCACGGCCGGCGCGCCCAGGCCCCGCACGGCGCGGGCCACTGCGAGCCCGGCGAGCAGCGGCACCCAGCCCCAGCGGGCGGGGTCCACCTCGGGCCGCAGCAGCACCGATGCGGTCAGCGCGACGCCGCGCGGTGTCGTCCAGGTGCGGCCTGCCCGGCCCCGGCCGGCCTGCTGGTGCTCGGCGACGAGCACGGACCGGTCGGGCCACGCACCGGGGTCGGCCGCCGCGGCGTCGATCAGCGCCGTCGACGTCGATCCGACCTCGTCGACCAGCTCGACGCGGCCCAGCGGCACGCCGGCCAACGCCGCGCGCAGCGCGGCGGCGTCGAGGTGATCCACCCGGCCACGGTAGCGGGCGTCACAGCCCTGCGGCATCGGGGATTGTGCGGTCCCACACACGCGGACCGGGCGACACGGTCGAGTCTCACACTGAGCATGTCGGGTTCCGACAACTACCCTGCTGCAGGTGACCGACCCGCAGACCGCCGTGGAGACACCCACCACCGCTGGGCGCCTCGCCGACCTCGAGCAGCGCAACGCCGAGCTGGCCGGCGCCGAGGAGACCGCCGCCGCCAAGCAGCACGCCCGCGGCAAGAAGACCGCCCGCGAGCGCATCGCCGCGCTCCTGGACGAGGACAGCTTCACCGAGCTGGACGCGATGGTCGCGCACCGCTCGACGAACTTCGGCCTGGACGCGCGGCGCGTCCCGGGGGACGGCGTCATCACCGGGCACGGCACCGTCGACGGCCGCCCGGTCGCCGTCTACAGCCAGGACTTCAGCGTGTTCGGCGGCTCGCTGGGCGAGATGCACGGGCAGAAGATCGCCAAGGTGATGGACCTGGCGCTGCGCACCGGCATGCCGCTGGTCGGGATCCTGGACGGCGGCGGTGCGCGCATCCAGGAGGGGGTCGCTGCCCTGACCCAGTTCGCCGAGATCTTCCGTCGCAACGTGGCCGCCTCGGGCGTCATCCCGCAGATCTCGCTGATCCTGGGCCCGAGCGCGGGTGGCGCCGTCTACTCCCCCGCGCTGACCGACTTCGTCGTGATGGCCGACGGCACCTCGAACATGTTCATCACGGGCCCGGACGTGATCCGCGCCGTGACGGGCGAGGACGTGGGCTTCGAGGAGCTCGGTGGCGGGCAGACGCACAACTCGCGGTCCGGCGTGGCGCACTACCTGGGCGCGGACGAGGACGACGCGATCGACTACGTGCGCGCGCTGCTGGGCTACCTGCCCAGCAACAACCTCTCCGACCCGCCGGTGTGGCCGGAGGACGTCGAGCGGCCCGAGGCGCTGGACATCTCCGAGGCGGACCTCGAGCTGGACACCCTGGTCCCGGACTTCGACAACCAGCCGTACGACATGCGCACCGTTGTGGAGCACGTGCTGGACCACGGCGAGCTGCTCGAGGTGCAGCCGCTGTACGCGCCGAACATCCTGATCGGCTTCGGGCACGTCGAGGGCCAGGCGGTCGGGGTGGTCGCGAACCAGCCGCTGCACATGGCGGGCACCCTGGACATCGCGGCGAGCGAGAAGGCGGCGCGGTTCGTGCGGACCTGTGACGCGTTCGGCATCCCGGTGCTGACGTTCGTCGACGTGCCGGGGTTCCTGCCGGGCACGGAGCAGGAGTGGAACGGCATCATCCGGCGCGGCGCGAAGCTGATCTTCGCGTACGCCGAGGCGACGGTGCCATTGGTCACGGTCATCACGCGCAAGGCGTACGGCGGGGCGTACATCGTCATGGGGTCCAAGCAGCTGGGCGCGGACGTGAACCTGGCCTGGCCCACCGCCCAGATCGCGGTGATGGGTGCGGCCGGTGCCGTGAACATCCTGCAGCGCGGCACGCTCAAGAAGGTCGCCGAGTCGGGGGGCGACGTGGAGGCGGAGCGGTCCCGCCTCGTCGCGGACTACACCGACGCGCTGGTGAACCCCTACGTCGCGGCGGAGCGCGGCGACGTCGACGCGGTGATCGCGCCGTCCCGGACACGCCCTCAGGTGGTCCGCGCGCTGCGGACGCTGCGCAGCAAGCGTGCGGCGCTGCCGGCCAAGAAGCACGGGAACATCCCGCTGTGACCCCCGACGTGCGCGTGCTGCGCGGCGAGCCCGACGACGTCGAGCTCGCGGCCCTGGTCGCCGGTCTGGCGGCCGGTGCCTCCGCGAACGCCGCCGCGGCAGCCGTCGCCGACCTCGACGAGTCCGCCACCGCGGCCCGCCGCCGCTGGCGCGCAGCGGCCACCCGGCACCGCACGCCCCACCCGCACGTCGCTCTGGTCCCCCGCGACCCCGACGCCTGGCGCTACTCCCTGCGCTGACGACCCCGTCGTACGGCCTCTGGCCGTCGCGGCCCGGCCGTGGTCCTAGGGTCGGGGGCATGACCGACACCCCACGTCCGACCCGGACCCCCACCGCGATCGACGCGATCGCCGACGCCTACGTCCAGACCTCCGCCCGTCTCAACCCGATCGCCGCCACCGCGATGGGCCTGCCCGGCTACGACCACCTCATGACCGACTTCTCGCCCGCCGGCCACGCCGCGGTGGCCGAGGCCGCGCGCGCGGTGCTGGCCGAGCTCGACGGCGCCGAGCCGGTGGATGACGTCGACCGGGTCACGTTGTCCGCGATGCGCGAGCGGATCGGCCTCGAGCTGGAGCTGCACGCCGCCGACGAGATGCTCGGGATGCTCAACAACATCGCCTCACCGGTGCAGGAGCTGCGCGACGTCTTCGACCTGATGCCCACCGACACGCCGGAGGCGTGGGCGAACATCGCCGCACGCCTCGAGGCGCTGCCCACCGCGGCCGCCGGGGTGATCGACTCGCTGCGACTCGCTGCCTCGCGGGGCCGCGTGGCAGCACGGCGCCAGGTCGACGAGTGCGTCCGCCAGGCGGAGGAGCTCGCCGGGTCGGACTCCTTCTTCACGGGATTCGTGCGTGGCGAGTCGGTGGAGAAGGCTCTGGCCGCGGCGGACGACGCCGCTGCGCTCGGCTCCCGCCTGGAGCTGGGGGCGGCTGCCGCCCGATCCGCCTACGGCGACATCGCCGCGTTCCTGCGTGACGAGCTCGCGCCGCTGGCCCCGTCCGAGGACGCCTTCGGGCGGGAGCGCTACCAGCTCTGGTCGCGCTACTTCCTCGGCGCCGCCGTGGACCTGGAGGAGACCTACGCATGGGGGCTGGCCGAGCTCGACCGGATCATCGCCGAGCAGGAGGCCGTCGCGGCGCAGATCGCCGGCGAGGGTGCCACGATCGCACAGGCGATCGAGGTGCTCGACGCGGACCCCGAGCGTCGGTTGGGCAGCACGGCCGAGCTGCAGGCGTGGATGCAGCGCACCGCGGACGCGGCCATCGACGCGCTCGACGGCGTGCACTTCGACATCCCCGGACCGCTGCACACGCTGGAGTGCCGGATCGCCCCGACCAGCACGGGCGCCATCTACTACACGGGCCCGTCGGACGACTTCTCACGTCCGGGCCGCATGTGGTGGTCCGTGCCGCCGGGCGAGGACTCCTCGTTCACCACGTGGCGGGAGAAGACCACGGTCTACCACGAGGGGGTGCCCGGGCATCACCTCCAGGTCGCCGAGGCGGTGTACGAGCGCGCCACGCTGAACTCGTGGCGCCGGCTGGCGTGCTGGGTCAGCGGCCACGGCGAGGGCTGGGCGCTGTACGCCGAGCGGCTCATGGCCCAGCTCGGGTTCCTCGACGACCCGGGCGACCGGCTGGGCATGCTCGACGGTCAGCGGATGCGCGCAGCACGCGTGGTGTTCGACATCGGCGTCCACCTGGGTCTGCCGTGCCCGGACAAGTGGGGTGGCGGGACGTGGGACGCAGCCAAGGCGCTGGCGTTCCTGCAGGCCAACGTCAACATGCCGGAGGGCTTCGTGCGCTTCGAGTGGATGCGCTACCTGGGTTGGGGCGGCCAGGCGCCGTCGTACAAGATCGGCCAGCGGCTGTGGGAGGCCGCCCGCGACGAGGCGCAGGAGGGGGCCCGGGCCCGCGGCGAGGAGCTGGACCTCAAGGCCTTCCACGCCCGGGCGCTCTCGCTGGGTTCGGTCGGCCTGGACACGCTGCGCGAAGCCCTGACCTGAGGGCCGGCGACCCCGTCCCCCGACGGTGAGCGGTGTGCTCCCGGTCGAGAGGTGTGCCTGGAGGTGCACCGCTCGGCTGGGCGCACACCACTCGCCGGGGTCACAGCACCCTGGGGCGCGGGGTGACGTCGCGGCCGGTGAGCAGCAGGAGCAGCTCGGCGGCGTCCCAGCGCCGGGCGGCCAGCCGGCCCGCGAGCTCCGTCGACGCCGCCACGGCGGACGCGAGGTCAGCGGGCGGCTGCAGACCTACCGCCCGGCACAGGTCCAGGGTGTGCACGGCGAGCTCGAACACCCGGGTGGGCAGGTACGCGGTCAGCGGCATGATCCCGGCGGGGGTCCGCACGGTCGAGCCTTCGGGGGCTCCCCGCACCAGCGCGCACACCCGGGAGACCTGACCGGCGACCGTCACCGCCGGCTGGTCACCCAGCACGGCGGCCGCCTGGCGGCCCCGCTCGGCCACGGCCGCGTCGGCCGCCGCACGCTGATCGGGATCCGCCGCACCGGTCAGCGTGCGCAGGTAGTCCACCGGGTCGGTGAGCGCGACCGGCCCCGGCTCCGGCATGAGGTACGTCTCCACGGTGAGGACGGCACGACCCGTGTGCGCGACGAGCTCCCGCACGTCCCACTCGCCGAGACCGGGCCGCTGCCACGCATCCGCCGGCACCCGCGCGACGGTCGCGGCGAACGCGACCGCCGCCGTGCAGAACAGCTCCGCCTCGGGAGTCGTCATGACCGGACGGTAGCGGGCACCAGCGGCGTGCGCACGCCTACGCTTGGGCGATGACGACCCTGCTGCTGGCCTCGGCGTCCCCCGCCCGGCTGTCCACGCTGCGCTCGGCGGGGATCGAGCCGCTCGTGCGGGTCTCCGGGGTGGACGAGGACGCCGTCCTGGCCGAGGCGGAGGCCGCGACCGAGGGCCGCCTGCACCCCGCCGACGCGGTGCTCGCCCTGGCGCGCGCGAAGGCCGACGCGGTCGTGGCGTCGCTCGGCTCCGACGCCCCTGACGCGCACGGCAACCCGCTCCCGGAAGACCTCCTGGTGCTCGGCTGCGACTCGCTGCTCGAGCTGGACGGCCGGGCACTGGGCAAGCCCTCCGACGCAGCGGACGCGGCGGCGAGGTGGCGGCGGATGCGCGGCAGGTCCGGGGTCCTGCACACCGGCCACTGGCTGGTCGACACCCGCGACGGGGCTACCGGCGCCACCGGTGCCACGGCCTCCACGGCGGTGCACTTCGCGGACCTCACCGACGACGAGATCGACGCCTACGTCGCGACCGGTGAGCCGCTGGCCGTCGCGGGGGCCTTCACGATCGACGGCCTCGGCGGCCCGTTCGTCGCGAGGCTCGAGGGCGACCACCACACCGTGGTGGGTCTGAGCCTGCCGTTGCTGCGCGACCTGCTGGCCAGCATCGGCGTTCCCGTGACGACGCTGTGGGCCACCGGCACGGCGCCGGACGGGGACGACGAGCGATCCACGGGTGTGCAGTGGTACGGGTCGCGGCTCGTCCTGCGCTCGATGGGCGCCGAGCACGCCCGGTCGTTGGCGGACTATCGCTCGGACCCCGAGGTCGCACGGCACCAGCGGTGGGACCCGCCGTACACGCTCGACCAGGCCCGGGCGTTCGTCGCGACCACGGCGGGGCTGGACCCCCTGGTCCCCGGGCGGTGGGTCCATCTGGCGATCGAGGCGCACGGCGAGCACGTGGGCGACATCGGCGTACGCGGGGACGACGAGGGTCGGCAGGCGCGCGTCGAGGTCACCATCGCACGACCGTGGCAGCAGGCGGGGTTGGCCACGGAGGCGCTGACCACGGTCCTCAGGAGGCTCTTCGCGGCCGGCGCGCACCGGGTCGAGGCACGCTGCGACACCGACGACATCGCGGCGATCCGACTGCTCGAGCGGGTCGGGATGCGCCGCGAGGCGGAGCTGTGGTCCGCGGCGTTCCGGCACGGCGAGTGGATCGACTGCTACAGCTACGCGCTGCTGGCCTCGGAGTGGCGCGCCTGAGGCGCGCCGACCTGCTGCCGTGCACATCGCGGCGGTGGGGTTCCTGGTCGGATGGCAACAAACCGGCTCGGCGCAGCCTTGTCGAAGCCCACAGTCTTGGCGCCGCAGGACGGCACCGATCGAGCGGCCCGAGACCGGAGCGTTACGGTGAGCCGTGCCCGAGATCCGCAAGGTGCTCATCGCCAACCGCGGCGAGATCGCCGTTCGCATCGTCAGGGCGTGCGCCGATGCACGCCTCGCGTCGGTGGCCGTCTACGCCGACCCGGACCGCGAGGCGCTGCACGCGACGCTCGCCGACGAGGCGTACGCGCTGGGCGGTGTGCGCGCCGCGGAGACCTACCTGGACGTCGACAAGCTGCTGGACGTCGCGCGCCGCTCCGGCGCCGACGCCGTGCACCCCGGCTACGGCTTCCTGTCGGAGAACGCGGAGTTCGCAGCGCGCGTGATCGACGCCGGGCTGACCTGGATCGGCCCCCCGCCGTCGGCGATCGAGGCGCTCGGCGACAAGGTCAGCGCGCGACACATCGCGCAACGTGCCGGCGCGCCGCTCGTGGCGGGCACCGCGGACCCGGTGTCCGGCGCGGCGGAGGTCGAGGCGTTCGCCGCCGAGCACGGGCTGCCGATCGCGATCAAGGCGGCCTTCGGTGGCGGCGGGCGCGGGCTGAAGGTGGCCCGCGAGCCGGGGGAGATCGCCGAGCTGTACGAGTCGGCCGTACGCGAGGCGACCGCGGCGTTCGGGCGAGGCGAGTGCTTCGTCGAGCGCTACCTGGACGCGCCGCGGCACGTGGAGACGCAGTGCATCGCGGACGAGCACGGCACCGTCGTCGTGGTCTCGACCCGCGACTGCTCGCTGCAGCGGCGACACCAGAAGCTGGTGGAGGAGGCGCCGGCCCCGTTCCTCACCGACGAGCAGGTCGCCACGCTGCACACTGCGTCCAAGGCGATCCTGCGCGAGGCCGGGTACGTCGGAGCCGGCACGTGCGAGTTCCTGGTCGGTGCCGACGGCACGGTGTCCTTCCTGGAGGTCAACACGCGACTGCAGGTCGAGCACCCGGTCACCGAGGAGGTCACGGGGATCGACCTGGTCCGCGAGCAGCTGCGGGTCGCCGCCGGTGAACCCCTCGGCTACACCGAGGTCGCGGCCCGCGGGCACAGCCTCGAGTTCCGGATCAACGGCGAGGACCCCGCGGCGGGCTTCCTGCCGATGCCCGGCAGGATCACCCGGCTGCGCGTCCCGTCCGGCCCCGGTGTGCGGTGGGACGGCGGCGTGCTCGAGGGCGACACGGTCTCCGGCGCGTTCGACTCCATGATCGCCAAGCTGATCATCACGGGTGCGGACCGGACCCAGGCGGTCGAACGTGCCCGTCGAGCGCTGGCCGAGCTCGAGATCGAGGGCATTCCGACGGTGGTGACCTTCCACCGCGCCGTGCTCGAGGAGCCGGCCTTCGTGCCCGAGGACCCGACGACACCGTTCTCCGTGCACACCCGGTGGATCGAGACCGCGTTCGCCGAGCGTCTCCCGACGCTGCGGCCGGAAGGCGCCGCACCCGTCGCGGAGGCCGACGCGGAGGAGGACCAGCCCAGCACCGAGCGCGTCGTCGTCGAGGTCGGCGGAAAGCGCATCGAGGTGGTCCTGCCGGCCGGTCTGGGGCTGGTGCCGGGGCGTACCCGCGCCGGCGGGCGGTCCGGTGGCCGACCCCCCCGCGCGCGGCGCGCACCGGCGCGCACGGCCGCGAGCGGCTCCACGCTCGCGTCGCCCATGCAGGGGACCATCGTCAAGGTCGCGGTGTCCGAGGGCGCTCAGGTCGACGAGGGTGACCTGGTGGTGGTGCTCGAGGCGATGAAGATGGAGCAGCCGCTGGTCGCCCACCGCGCAGGCACGGTCACGTCGCTCGCCGCGCAGATCGGTGGCTCGGTCAGCGCGGGCACGCCGATCTGCGAGATCGTCGACTGATGCCGCAGGGCCCGCCCGGCCGCCTGCACCGCCAGCCGGGCGACGCCTGGCTGGAGTGCCGCTGCGGGACCCGGCACTGGGGCCTGCACGGGGCGGCCGGGCTGCTGCTGGTGCGGCGCTCGGACGCCGGGCACGAGGTGGTCCTGCAGCACCGCGTGTCGTGGAGCGACCAGGGCGGGACGTGGGGCATCCCGGGTGGTGCGCTGGCGCCGGGCGAGGATCCGGTCGCGGGTGCGATCCGCGAGGCCACCGAGGAGGCCGGCATCGACCCCGAGCACCTCGAGGTGGCCTCGACGCACGTCCTGGACCACGTCGACTGGGCGTACACCACCGTGATCGCGCGGGCCACCGGGCCGCAGGACCCACGGCCGACGGACCCGGAGAGCGAGGCGATCGCCTGGGTGGCCACCGACGCCGTGCAGGACCTGCCGCTGCACTCCGCGTTCGCCGACGCCTGGCCCCGGCTGCGCGGCGCAGCTGAACGGCACTGACGCCGCGCCCAGCAGGCCCAGGGCGGCGAGCGCGCCGGCGACCAACGCCGCACACGCGTCGTCGGCCGGGTCTCGCGGAGCGTCGCGTGCCGGTCACGGGAGCTCCACGACCGACAGGTCCGCACCGCTCGCGTGCCCCTCATCTACGCTGCGAGGATGCGCACCGACGCGATCCCGCCCACCGGGACCTGTCACCTGGTCACCGTCGGACGGCGCAGCGGCGAGCCGCAGCGGGTCGAGCTCTGGTACGTCGTCGTCGACGAGGAGGTCGTGCTGACCGGCACGCCCGGCACCCGGGACTGGCTGGCCAACCTGCGTGAGCGGCCCGACGCGGTCCTGCAGCTCGCCGAACGTGGCGACGAGCTCGCCGTGACCGCCGCCGAGGTCGTCGCGCCCGGCCGGCGGCGCAGGGTCGTCGAGGAGGCGTGGCGGCTTCAACCCTGGTATGCCGAGCAGCCGTTCTCCGTCGAGGACTGGGTGGCGGACTCCCCCATGGTCGCCCTCACGCCGACCCGCTGAGCCGACCTCCGCCCCGACGCCGACGGGCGGCTCAGCCGCACACGTCGTCGGGAGCACGCACCAGGACGTACTCCTGGTCCGGCCCGACGCGATGAGGGTCGCGTCGTCGGCCGCGATCGTCGGCTGAGGTGCGCACGGCGGGAAGCCGGCGTATCCGGTTTGACAGCTCCGATATTCGCAAGGCTAGTCTTGCGTTATTAGGTAAGGCACACCTAAGCACCCCTACCGGCGCCATCCAGGGAGAACCATGCTGGCGAACTACCTCATCGGGCTGCGCGAGGGGCTCGAGGCGGCGCTCGTCGTCACGATCCTCGTGGCCTACCTGGTGCGCACCGGGCGTCGCTCCGCGCTGCGCCAGGTCTGGACCGGCCTCGCGATCGCCGTCGGGGTCTCGCTCGCCGCGGGCGCCGCACTGACGTTCGGGCCTCGGGGACTGTCCTTCCAGGCGCAGGAGGCCCTCGGCGGCACGCTGTCGATCCTGGCCGTGGGCCTGGTCACCTGGATGATCATCTGGATGTCCCGCACCGCGCGGTTCCTCAAGTCCGAGCTGCAGGGTCGGCTCGACGGAGCGCTCGCCGCGGGCGGCGCGGCCGTCGTGCTCGTGACGCTCCTCGCCGTCGGCCGGGAGGGCCTGGAGACCGCGCTGTTCCTGTGGGCCGCCGCCCAGTCCACCGGCTCGGGCACGGACCCGCTGCTCGGCGCCGCAC
This sequence comes from Actinotalea lenta, assembly GCF_030586465.1. Taxonomy (GTDB): domain Bacteria; phylum Actinomycetota; class Actinomycetes; order Actinomycetales; family Cellulomonadaceae; genus Actinotalea; species Actinotalea lenta. The sequence continues at coordinate 1,473,928 of NZ_JAUQYP010000001.1, read as the reverse complement.
TCGGCCTGGCCACCGCGGTGGCCCTGGGCTGGGCGCTGTACCGCGGGGCGCTCAAGCTGAACCTCGCGAAGTTCTTCGCCTGGACCGGGCTCGGGCTGGTCGTGGTTGCCGGCGGCGTGCTCGCCTACGGCGTGCACGACCTGCAGGAGGCCGGCGTGCTGCCGGGCATCGGCTCGCTCGCGTTCGACGTCTCCGCCGCGATCCCGCCGGACTCCTGGTACGGCGCGCTGCTGCGCGGCACGCTGAACTTCACCGCGGAGACCACCTGGCTGCAGGCCATCGCCTGGCTCGCCTACGTGCTGCCCATGACGTGGCTGCTGGTCCGTCGGCTCTGGCCGCGTCAGGCGCCAGCGCCGACCCGCCCGCAGACCGAGCACGTCGCCGCCTGACCACACCCGCTGACCCACGGCCGGTCCGGCGCCGTGGTGCGGCCCAGCACACCCGGAGGACCCCCATGCGGACACGCCACCTGCGTGCCCTTCCCGCCCTCGCCGCCGCTTCCCTGCTCCTCGCCGGCTGCGTCGCCAACACTCCCGACGACGGGTCGATCAGCGTGACCTCCTCGGCCGACGCGTGCACGCTCTCGGCCACGAGCGCACCGTCGGGCACGCTGACGTTCTCGATCACCAACGCCGGTGACCAGGCCACCGAGTTCTACCTGCTGGGCGCCGACGGTCACAAGGTGATCGGCGAGGCGGAGAACATCGGCCCCGGCCTGACCCGCACCCTGGTGGTGCAGGTCGACCCCGGTGACTACGTCACCGCGTGCAAGCCCGGGATGAGCGGCGACGGCATCCGGGCGGACTTCACGGTCACGGGCTCGGGGACTGCGGCCGGCCCGACCGCAGCCTCGTAGTCAGCCCCAGGCGCCGCCCAGCCGCTGACCGCCCACCAGCCGGGCGGTCTCGGAGAGCGTCCCGGTGAGCGACGGGTACACCGACAGCGCCTGGGACACCTCGTCGGCGGTCAGCCGCTGTGCGACCGCGATCGAGACCGGGAAGATCAGCTCGCCGGCGCGCGGGGCGACCACCACACCCCCGACGACGATCCCGGTGGCCTCCCGGGCGAACAGCTTCACGAAGCCGTCCCGGATACCGAGCATCTTGGCGCGCGGGTTGCGGTCCAACGGCAGGTGGCTGACGACGTACCGGGCACCCTGCTCGGTCAGCGCCTGCTCGGACAGCCCGACGGTGGCGATCTCCGGCGCCGTGAAGATGTTCGCGGCGACCGAGCCGCGGTCGAACGGCTGCACCGCGTCCCCGAGCGCGTGCGACATGGCGATCCTGCCCTGCATCGCGGCCACCGAGGCGAGCGGCAGCACGCCGGTGCAGTCGCCCGCGGCGTACACCCCACGGACGCTCGTCCGCGACACCCGGTCCACCTCCACGTGCCCGGAGCCGGTCAGCCGGACGCCGGCCTCCTCGAGCCCGATGCCGCGTGTCGACGGCACCGAGCCCACCGCGATGAGCACGTGCGAGCCCTCGACCACGCGGCCGTCGGACAGGGTCACCTCGACGCCGTCGCCGGCGACGCGCGCGGACGCCGCGCGGGAGCGGGACAGCACCGTCATCCCCCGGTCCCGGAACACCCCCTCGAGCACTCGCGCCGCGTCCGCGTCCTCACCGGGCAGCACCCGGTCGCGGGAGGAGACGAGGACCACGTCGGAGCCGAGTGCGTTGTAGGCACCGGCGAACTCGGCGCCGGTCACGCCGGAGCCGACCACGATCAGCCGTTCGGGCAGCTCGGTGAGCCGGTACAGCTGCGTCCACAGGAAGATCCGCTCGCCGTCGGGCTCTGCGGTGGGCAGCACACGAGGGGTGGCGCCGACCGAGACCAGCAGGCTGTCGGCGTCGAAGGCGTGGCCGTCGGCGACGACGCGGTACGGGCCGTCCAGACGGCCGGTCCCCTCGACCACGCGCACGCCCTCGCGATCCAGCCGGTCGCGGATGTCCGCGGACTGCGCGCGGGCCAGCCCCACGACGCGCTCGTTCACCCGGGCGAGGTCCACGTGGTAGCGCGGTCGCGACGACGCGTCGTCGGAGGCACGGATGCCCAGGTCTGAGGCACGCTCCGCGATCGTCATCCACTCAGCGGTCGCGATCAGCGTCTTCGACGGCACGACATCGGTGAGCACCGCCGCCCCGCCCAGACCCTGGCGCTCGACCAGCGTCACGTCCGCACCGCGCAACCGGGCCGCGAGGGCCGCCTCGTACCCACCGGGACCGCCGCCCAGGATCACCACCCGGTGCGCCGCGCGCCCGGGTGGCGGGGTGGTCGACGGCTGCGGCTCGGACACGCCGGGTGTGGTGGAGGTCACCTCAGGCATTCTGCCGCCGACGGGCGTGCCACGCAGCGGCCGGGCCCGCGACGAGCGGTCCCGTCAGTCCCGCAGGTCCCCCGGCTGGCTGGTCACCGTGGTGAGCAGGAACACCGCGTCGTCGAGCGCCCGGACCGAGTGCCGGTCGTGGGTCAGTGCGATCGCCTCCCCGACGCCCAGCTCTTCTGGGCTCATCCCGGTGACCCGGACGCGGCCGGCCAGCACCTGGATGCTCGCGGCGTGCGGCGAGTTGTGCTCGGCGAGCTCGGTGCCCGACCGCAGCGCCAGGACCGTCTGGCGGAGCACGCCGTCGTGCACGACGAGCTCGGCGGAGCGACCGTGCGCGTCCTGCTGCGCGGCGGCGAGGTGGGCCTCGACCAAGCTGGGCAGATGTGCCATGACTCCTCCGGGGGCGTCGGTTCGGCAGCCATCCTCACGCCCGGGCGCGCGCCCCGCACGCCGATGCGCGAGCGGGCTCGTCGGCGAGATCGCGGCGCTGGGCTCGGATCGCGGCGTTGGGGACGCCGCGATCTGCGCCTCCCGCCGCGATCTGCGCCTCCCGCCGCGTTCCGCGCCGGCACCGCCCGCCTCAGGCCGTGAGCTCCCGGAGGGTCGCCAGCTGGTCGAGAGCGTCGGCTGTGCCACCCGGTGACACGCTGACCGTGGTGACACCCGCGTCGGCGAAGGCGGCCCACCGGTCACGGACCTGCGCACGGTCGCCGATCAGGGACGTGCCTCGCACCAGGTCCTCCGGCAGTGCCGCGGCGGCGCCGGCGCGGTCCCCGGCGAGGAAGCGCTCCTGGACCTCGGCCGCCGCGTCGGTGAAGCCGAACCCTGCCACCACGTCGGCGTAGAAGTTCCTGCCCCGCGCGCCCATCCCGCCCACGTACAGCGCCAGGCGTGCCCGGTGAGCGGCGAGCGCCGCCCGCTCGGCAGCCCCGGAGCCGATCCGCAGCGGGACCTGGACGTGCACGTCCAGCGGCCCGAGACCCGGGTCGCGGCGCGCGGCACCCGTCGCCAGCGCGTCCGCCCACATGGCACTCGCGTGCTCGGGGTGGAAGAACGCGGGAAGCCACCCGTCGGCGATCTCCGCGGTCTGGGCGACGCTGCGCGGGGTCAGGGCGGCGATCGCGATCGGGATCCGGGGCCGCACCGGGTGGTTGACCAGCGCGAGCGGCTTGCCCAGGCCGGTCCCGCCGGCCTCAGGGGGCAACGGGAGCCGCACCGTGCGACCCTCCAGCCGGGCCGGCTCCCGGCGCCAGACCATGCGGCAGACCTCGACGATCTCGCGCAACCGGGTGAGCGGAGCGGCGAACGGCACGCCGTGGAACCCCTCGACCACCTGCGGCCCGGACGCACCCAGGCCCAGCTCGAACCGGCCACCGGACACGTCGTCCAGGCCGGCCGCGGTCATCGCGAGCGTCGCGGGGGAGCGTGTGTAGGCACCCAGCACGGTTGCCGCGAGACCGACGCGCTCCGTCACCGCGGCGAGGTAGCCGAGCCGGCTGACCGCGTCGAACGAGTACGCCTCCGCGACGGACACCAGGTCCAGACCGAGGCGGTCGGCGCCGCGCGCGAGCTGCACCGCGGCCGCGAAGTCGTCGGCGTAGTCGATCGCCAGTCCCAGGCGCACCCGACCAACCTAGCCCGGCGGCGCGCCACGGGACGCCGCCGGCGCCCCGTGCGCCGCAGACCCGTGCGGCATCGTGGCAGCCGACAGGCCCGAAGACGGATAACCTGCCGAGCATGGATGACGTTGCTGTGCCTTCGCTGGACGACCCGGGCACCGATCCCTTCGACGTGGCGGCACGGGCCGCCCGCGTGATCGCCGAGCGCACCGGCGTCGAGCACCACGACCTGGCGCTCGTGCTCGGTTCCGGCTGGGGCGAGGCGGCCGACCGGATCGGCGAGGTGGTCGCCGAGATCCCCTCGCACGAGATCCCGGGGTTCAGCGCACCGGCCGTCGCCGGGCACGGCGCCACCACCAGGTCGATCCGGCTGGCGGGTTCGGACCGGCACGCTCTCGTGCTCGGCTCCCGCACCCATCTGTACGAGGGCAAGGGCGTGCGGCGCGTCGTGCACGGGGTGCGCACCGCGGCGGCGACGGGTGCCAGGACCCTGGTGCTGACCAACGGGTGCGGGGGTCTGAACCCGGACTGGGCACCCGGGACCGCCGTGCTGATCCAGGACCACCTCAACCTCACCGCGACGTCGCCGCTCGAGGGCGCGACCTTCGTCGACATGACGGACCTGTACTCGCAGCGACTGCGGGACCTCGCGCACACCGTCGACCCGACCCTGCCGGAGGGCGTCTACGCCCAGTTCCGCGGGCCGCAGTACGAGACCCCCGCCGAGGTCCGGATGGCCGGCGTGCTGGGGGCCGACCTCGTGGGGATGTCCACGACGCTCGAGGCGATCGCCGCCCGGCACGTCGGCCTGGACGTGCTGGGCGTCTCGCTGGTGACCAACGCGGCAGCCGGGATCAGCCCGGAACCGCTCTCCCACGAGGAGGTCATCGAGGCGGGCCGGACCGCCGCACCGCGGATCAGCGCCCTGCTGGCCGAGATCGTGGGGAGGATCTGATGGGACGCCACAGCGCCGAGGCGCCGGACCTGCCGGACGAGCTCCTCGCCGAGGTGCACGCCTGGATCGAGGACGACCCGGACCCGGTCACCGCCGCGCAGCTGCGCGAGCTGGCCGATCGAGCCGCATCGGGCGATGCCGACGCCCGGGCCGACCTCGCCGACCGGTTCGCGGGCACGCTGGAGTTCGGCACCGCAGGCTTGCGCGGGGCGCTGGGCGGCGGCCCGAACCGGATGAACCGCGCCGTGGTGATCCGCGCGGCTGCGGGCCTGACGCACTTCCTGACCGAAGCGCTGGCCGAGCTGGGCGAGCACCGGCCGCGCGTCGTGATCGGCTACGACGCGCGGTACAACTCCGACGTGTTCGCCCGGGACACCGCGGCGGTCGTGACGGCGGCCGGTGGGGAGGCGCTGCTCCTGCCCCGACCGCTGCCCACCCCGGTGCTGGCCTTCGCGGTGCAGCACCTGGGCGCCGACGCCGGGGTCACCGTGACCGCGAGCCACAACCCGCCCCAGGACAACGGCTACAAGGTGTACCTGGGCGGCCGGGTCGTCACGGATGCGGGGCGCGGCGCCCAGATCGTGCCCCCCTACGACCGAGCGATCGCCGACCGGATCGCAGCCGTCGACGCCGTCGCGCACGTGGCGCGAGCCGAGCACGGCTGGACCGTCCTCGGCGAGGAGATCGTCAGCGACTACCTCGACGCGGTCGCGACGCTCCGTGACGAGGGCCCGCGCGACCTGCGGGTCGTGCTGACCCCGCTGCACGGCGTGGGTGGTGCGCTCGTCGAGCAGGTGCTGCGCGACGCCGGCTTCACCGACCTGCACGTGGTGCCCGAGCAGGCCGAGCCCGACCCGGACTTCCCGACGGTGGCGTTCCCGAACCCCGAGGAGCCCGGCGCGATCGACCTGGCGCTCGACCTGGCGCGGCGGGTCCAGGCCGACCTCGTGATCGCCAACGACCCGGACGCCGACCGGTGCGCGGCCGCGACCGTGGACCCGCACACCGGGGAGTGGCGGATGTTGCACGGCGACGAGGTGGGCGCGCTGCTCGGTGAGCAAGCGGCCGGTCTGCACGCGGGGGGCGACGGCGTACTGGCGTGCTCGATCGTGTCGTCACGCCTGCTGGGCCGGATCGCCGCCGCGCACGGCCTGGCCCACGCGCAGACGCTGACCGGGTTCAAGTGGATCTCGCGGACCGACCGCCTGGTGTTCGGCTACGAGGAGGCGCTCGGGTACTGCTGCGACCCGGCACACGTGCGGGACAAGGACGGCCTGTCCGCCGCCCTGCTCCTCGCCCAGCTCGCGGCCCGGACCAAGGCCGACGGACGCGGGCTGGTCGATCTGCTGGACGACCTGGCGCGTCGCCACGGACTGCACGTCTCCGACCAGCTGGCTGCGCGGTTCAGCGACCTGGCCCAGATCCCCGCGACGATGGACCGGGTGCGCCAGGCGCCGCCGGCCACGCTGGCGGGATCCCCGGTGAGCGAGGTCGTCGACCTGGCCCACCCCGACCCCGAGGACCCGATCCCGCCGACCGACGGACTCCGGCTGCTCGCCGAGGACGGCACCCGGGTGGTGATCCGGCCCAGCGGCACCGAGCCCAAGGTGAAGTGCTACCTCGAGGTGGTCATGGACGTCGACGAGCACGCCGACGACGAGGCCCTCGGGGCGGCCCGCCGCGCCGCCCGCACCCGCCTCGACGCCGTCCGCCAGGACCTCACGCAGGCCCTCGGCCTCTGACCTTCGCCTCGTGATCAAGGAATCTGTGCCCGGTACGCGAGCACGGATTCCTTGATCACGAAGTCTGGGGTGGGGGGCGGAGGACCTCCTGGAGAAGGTCCGCGCGGTCGGTCACCAGGCCGTCGACCCCGAGGTCCAGCAGGCGCCGCATGTCGGCCGGGTCGTTGACGGTCCAGACGTGCACCTTGAGGCCGTGCGCGTGCGCCACCTCCAGGGTGCGCGCATCGACCACCGTGGTACGACCGGCCCGCTCAGGCACCTGCAGGCAGTCCACCGCCCCGGCCACGCGGGCGACCAGGCCGTCCCAGCGCGTCCGCGCGCCGAGCAGGAACCGCGTGGCGCCCGCCGTGGACGCCGACGTCGCCACCGGCCGCGACAGCTGCTCCAGCGTGGCGCGACGCCGCCCCTCGGAGAACGAGCCCACGAGCACCCGGTCGTGCGCGGACTCCCGTTCGATCACCGCGACGGTCGGGGCGATCGCGCCCGCGGACTTCACGTCGATGTTCACCCGCAGGTCCGGCCAGGCGTGCAGCACCTCCGCCAACGTCGGCACCGGCTCGCGACCGCCGATGCGCGCCTGGCGCACCTGCGACCAGGACAGACCCGCGATCCGGCCGGTGCGGTCGGTCACTCTGTCCAGCGACGCGTCGTGGAACGCGATCGCGACCCCGTCGGCCGTGGCGTGCACGTCCGTCTCGACGTAGGCGTAGCCCAGGTCGACGGCCGCCTGGAAGGCGACCATCGAGTTCTCCAGGCCCTCCAGGGAGAAGCCCCGGTGCGCGAACGCGATCGGCCCGTCATGGTCCAGGTAGCCCGCCGTCGCTCTCACCTCGATCCACTCAGCCCCTGCACGCGGGTCCGTTCCCGCACCGACGGCTCAGCGATGGTGCGGCGGGATCGTGCGACGCCCCTGGACGCCTCAGTAGCCTGACTCCCCAGCGTCCTCCGGACCTGTCCCGCTGTCCAGCGAGCCCAGGACCGCCGCGGTGCCCGACAGCCCCAGGCGGGTCGCGCCCGCGGCGATCATGGCGCGGGCCGCGGCGCCGGTGCGGATGCCACCGGACGCCTTGACCCCGAGCCGACCGCCGACCGTCTGCGCCATCAGCTCCACGGCGTGCACCGAAGCACCACCGGTCGGGTGGAAGCCCGTCGAGGTCTTGACGAAGTCCGCGCCGGCCGCCTCGGCCGCGCGGCAGCAGCCCACGATCTGCTCGTCGGTCAGGGCCGCGGACTCGATGATCACCTTGAGCACGGTCGGCCGCTGCACGGCCGCACGGACCTCGGCGATGTCGGCCTGCACGTCCTCGAACCGCCCGTCGACCGCGGCGCCCACGTCGATCACCATGTCGACCTCGTGCGCACCGTCGGCGACCGCGCGGGCCGCCTCCATGGCCTTGATCGTGCTGTGGTGCTTGCCGGACGGGAAGCCGCACACGGTGGCGACCTTGACGTCGCCGAGCGTCTCCGGGTCGATCGGCAGCATCGACGGCGACACGCACACCGAGTACACCCCGAGCTGCCGGGCCTCGGCGACCAGCGCCGCGACGTCCGCGGGAGTGGCCTCGGGCTTGAGCAGGGTGTGGTCGACGATCCGTGCCACGGCGGCGGGGTCGGTGGTGGTCATGCTCGGTGGCGTCCTTTCGGGGTGAAGGCGGGGAGCAGCACGTCCTCGACGAGCGCCTCCCGTTCGTCGGCGTGCACGAAGGTGCTCCACGCGGCGGTCAGGGTGACGTCGCGCAGGTCCTCAAGGGTCCAGCCGATCTCGACCAGCCGCCACAGCTCGGTGGTCGGCGAGGTCTGGGACATCAGCCGGTTGTCGGTGGAGATGGTCACGGCGAACCCGAGCCGCTGCAAGGCGGTCACCGGGTGCGCCGCCAGGCTGGGGGCGAGATGGGTGTGCAGGTTGGACGTGGGGCACACCTCGAGGGGGACCTGCTGGTCGCGGACCCAGTGGGCCAGCTCCCCCAGCGACGCGCCGTCCAGGCCCCAAGGGTCGTCCTCGGTGGCCCGACCCAGCGTGATGTCCTCGATGAGGCGCGCGCCGTGCCCGATACGGACCGCGCCGCCCAGGTGCAGCGCCTCGGCGATCGACACCACGCCCGCCCCCTCCCCCGCGTGGATCGTCACCGGCATGCTCGCCTGACGCAGGCGACGCAGGGCGTACTGGTGCCGCGCGGGCCCGTACCCGTCCTCCGGGCCGGCCAGGTCCACCCCGCCGACGCCGGCGTGCCGCCAGCGCAGCGCGAGCTCAGCAGTCGCCCGACCGTGGTCCGCCTGGCGCATGATCGTCAGGATCTGCACGACCCGGATCCGCCGACCGGCCTCGGCCGCCCGGGCGATCCCGTCCGCGATGCCGTCCGCCACCGCACCGACGACGTCGTCACCGGTGAGTCCCTCACGCTGGTGCAGCTCGGGGGCGTAGCGGAGCTCGGCGTGCACCACGCCGTCCTGCGCGAGGTCCACCACGGCCTCCGCAGCGATGCGCCTCAGGTGGTCGGCGCGCTGCATCACGGCCAGGGTGTGCTCGAAGGTCGTGAGGTAGTCCTCCAAGGAGCCCGACGACGCCGCGGTCAGGAACCACCGGGCCAGCGCGGTCGGCTCGTCGGCCGGCACCGGGTGGCCGACCTCGCCGGCGAGCTCGAGCACGGTCTGCGGGCGCACACCGCCGTCGAGGTGATCGTGCAGCAGCACCTTCGGAAGGGCCGCGACGTCGTCGCGGGTCAGGGCTGCGTCGGTCACCCCCTGAGCCTAGTGCGACCGCCCGGTGACCGACCGGTCAGCCCTCGGGGTAGTCGTCCTCGTCGGCGTCATCGACCTCGAGGGCCTGCTCCACCACGTCCGGCTCGGCGGCCTGGTCGGACAGGTCGGGGCGGGACACGGCGACGTGGTCGGCGGCGCGCACGTCGTCGGTCGCCTCGCGGGCCTCATCGGGATCCGGGGGGATCAGACCGGCGTCGACCCAGGTGCTCTCTCCGGGGACCGTGCTCATGGTTCCTCCCTCGTTGACAGCACCATCGTGACGCGCCGGCGGGCGGCTCGCCAGAGGCCCGGTCGGCGTCAGTGGGGCAGCAGCACCCAGTCCAGGTGGCCCCAACCGCCGAGCGCTTCCCTGCGGCCTTCCCCGTCGCGCGCGAGCTCGAGCAGGCGTCCGGTGGACGGCTCGAACACCTCCAGCCCGCGGTCCGTGCCGCCCACGGCGAGCACCACGTGCCGGGGCACCGCCTCGGCCCAGCCTCCGGAGCTGTCGCCGCCCGCGTACAGCGGGATCGGCACCCCGACCTGGACCCAGCCGGCCACGAGCGACCACAGGTCGCGCAGCTGCTCCGCGTCAGTGTCGTCGACGACCCGGTGCGTCCACCGCACGCCGGGGTAGCGGGCGACCCGCGCCGCGCCCCACGGCGGCGTGCCCCACGCGCCCGGCCACCCCAGCAGCCCTAGCCCGTGGGCGACGCTCCGTCGCTTGATCACGCGCTGCAGCACCTGGGCCCGTTCGCTGGGCTCGCGACGCGAGAGCGCCTCGAGGCTGCGGTCGTCGGCGTTCGAGAGCTCGGCGGGGCGCGCTGAGCCCACCCAGCCGACAGTCAGCCAGGCCGCGAGGGTCGGGTCACCCGCGGCGGCCAGCATCGCCAGCACGGCCGACCCGCACGCGGTCGCGTCGACCTGGCGCATGGCGGAGGCCAGCTGCCGTGCCGGGTCCACCACGGCCTGCCGGGTCGCCACGTCCCAGCCGTCCCACGCGGAGGCCAGCTCACCGACCGGAGCCAGGCGACCCGTGGCCGCCAACGCCCGGGTCAGGACCGGTGCCGCCTCCGGGCGACCGGCGGACCAGCCGTCGAAGGCGGACTTCTCGTCCTGCGGCAGCCGCTCGCGCACCCGCGCCGCACGCTCGACAGCGGGGTCCGCACCCTCCGGCACGAGGACCGGGCCGCGACCCAGCGGCAGCCGGGCCCGGCGCAGTGCCGTGGTCAGCTGCCCCGGCATCTCAGGTCACCCGGTCCAGGATCAGGGCGCGCTCCGGCGGCCGGGAACCCTCCGGGGCGACGACCACGGCGTCGCCGAGCGCCTCGCGTGCGCGCTCGAAGCGCTCCGGGGTGTCGGTGTGCAAGGTCATGAGCGGCTCCCCCGCGCGCACCACGGCCCCGGGCTTGGCATGTATCTGGACACCTGCCCCAGCCTGCACCGGGTCCTCCTTGCGCGCACGCCCGGCACCGAGCCGCCACGCAGCGACCCCCACCGCGAGCGCGTCCAGCTCCACGAGCACGCCGTCGGCCGGCGCGAGCACCTGCTCGGTGTGGCGGGCCACCGGGAGCGGCGCGTCCGGGTCGCCGCCCTGCGCGGCGATCATCGCGCGCCACGAGTCCATGGCCGCGCCCGACGCGAGCACGTCCGCGGGGTCGACCCCGGCGGTCCCGGACACCCCGGCGGCCTCGAGCATCTCCCGGGCGAGGGCCACGGTGAGCTCGACCACGTCCGCGGGGCCGCCCCCGGCCAGCACCTCGACGGCCTCGCGCACCTCGAGCGCGTTGCCGGCCGTCAGCCCGAGGGGTGTCGACATGTCCGTGAGCAGCGCTCGGGTGCGCACTCCCGCATCGGTGCCCAGCTCGACCATCGTGCGGGCGAGCTCCCCCGCCCGCTCGGCGTCCTTCATGAACGCTCCGCTACCGACCTTGACGTCCAGCACCAGGGCGCCGGTCCCCTCGGCGATCTTCTTGGACATGATCGAGCTCGCGATCAGGGGGATCGCCTCGACGGTGCCGGTCACGTCGCGCAGCGCGTAGAGCTTGCGGTCCGCGGGCGCCAGCCCGGAGCCGGCCTGGCACACCACGGCTCCGACCTCGTCGAGCTGGCGCAGCATCTCGTCGTTGGACAGGGCCGCGCGCCACCCCGGGATGGCCTCGAGCTTGTCCAGCGTCCCGCCCGTGTGGCCCAGTCCCCGGCCGGACAGCTGGGGCACGGCCAGGCCGCACGCCGCGACCAGTGGCGCGAGAGGCAGGGTGATCTTGTCGCCGACCCCGCCCGTCGAGTGCTTGTCCACCGTGGGGCGGGACAGCCCGGAGAAGTCCATCCGCTCGCCCGACGCGATCATCGCGGCGGTCCAGCGGGCGATCTCCGCCCGCTCCATGCCGTTGAGCAGGATGGCCATCGCGAGCGCGGACATCTGCTCCTCGGCGACCACGCCACGCGTGTAGGCGTCGATCACCCAGTCGATCTGTCCGTCGCTCAGTCGGCCGCCGTCCCGCTTGGTGCGGATCACGTCGACCGCGTCGAACGCCTCGGCGTCGCTCATCGGCCCTCCGTCCGTCAAAGGGGGACCGCCGGTGCGCGGCCGACCCGTCCTGGGGCCGCCGGTGGACGGCCCCGTGCTCATCCTCTCTCGACGAGGTCCCGCGGACCGAACGCGTCCGGGAGCACCTCGGTCATCGGCCGGATGCCGGACACCGTGGCGACCTGGAGCTCCCCGCCGCCGTGCTCCCACAGCAGCTGACGGCAGCGTCCGCACGGCATGAGGGCGTCACCGTGGCCGTCGACGCACACGAACGCCACGAGCCGACCGCCCCCCGAGACGTGCAGCGCCGAGACCAGCGCGCACTCGGCACACAGCGTCACCCCGTACGACGCGTTCTCCACGTTGCACCCGACGATGACACGGCCGTCGTCGACGAGCGCCGCAGCCCCGACCGGGAAGTGCGAGTACGGCACGTACGCGCGCTCGGTGATCTCGATCGCGGCGCGCCTCAGGGCGTCCCAGTCGATGTCGTGAGCCTCCACGCGTTCCTCCTTCATGCCCGAGCAGCCGCTCGTGCTCACTCCTTGACGTACGGGGTGCCGTCGGCAGCCGGCGGCCTCGAGCGTCCGACGAACCCGGCGACCGCGAGGATCGTCACGACGTAGGGCAGCATCAGCATGAACTGGCTCGGCACGGGTGCGCGAACGATGCTCAGCGCACCCTGCAGGCTCGACGCGGCGCCGAAGAGCAGGGCCGCCATGGCCGCCCGGACCGGATCCCACTTGCCGAAGATCACCGCGGCGAGCGCGATGAAGCCGGCTCCTGCGGTCATCTCCTTGCCGAACGACGACACCGACACCACGGTGTAGAACGCGCCGCCGATGCCGACCACGCCACCCGCGACGAGGATGCCGGCGTACCGCATGCCCTCGACCTTGATGCCCACGGTGTCCGCCGCCTGGGGGTGCTCGCCCACGGCCCGGAGCCGCAGACCCCAGCGGGTGCGGAACATCGCGAACCACACCGCGGGGACGGCGATGTACATGAGGTAGACGATCACGGACTGCCGGAACAGGGCCGGCCCGATCACGGGGATCCCGGACAGCCCCGGGATCGCCCAGGAGCCGAACCGGGTGGTGGAGTTCAGCCGCTGCGCGTCGGGCACCAGCACCTGCGAGTAGAAGAAGCTCGTCAGGCCGATCACGAGCACGTTGAGCACCACGCCGACGATGATCTGCTCGACCCGGTAGGTGATCGCGAAGACCCCCAGGACCAGGGCGACGAGCATCCCGGCGGCGATCGCCGCGACCAGGCCGGCCCACGGGCTGTCGGTGAGGGACCCCACGATGGCCGCGGTGAAGGCGCCGGCGAGGAGCTGGGCCTCGATCGCGATGTTCACGACCCCGGCACGCTCCCCGAGCACGCCACCGAGGGCGCCGAAGACCAGCGGCACCGCCAGCAGCACCGAGCTGGCCAGCAGCCGGGCGATGGGGAAGTCCGCGTCGCTGCCGGCACCGCCCCAGGCGAGGAAGCCGAACAGCACCGCCACCGCGAACAGGACGGACACCCAGATCGGCACCTTGCGGGCGGCCTGCGTGAGTGCGAAGGCGAGACCGGTGAGGACCAGGGCGATCAGCCCGCACACCCACGCGGTGGTCATGGCCGGCAGTGCCACGCTCGGCAGGTGCACGAAGTCGCCGTCGGTGGCGAATCGGAAGTGGGTCAGGCCCTCGCGCGACGCGAGCGCCAGCAGCAGGCCGTACAGCAGGGTGATGACGCCGAACGCGACCGGCGCCTTCCGGGAGACGACGGTGACGTGGCGGGGCTCGACGGCCTCGGTCTCGGTCGCGGCGGTCACGCGGCCACCTCCTGGCGCCGGGCGGCCCGCTTGCCGCGCTTGGGCCTCTTGCCCGGCTGGGGCAGCCGGAACACCGCGCGCACCAGCGGGGGCGCGGCGATGAAGAGCACGATGAGTGCCTGGACCACCTGGACGATCTCGATCGGCACGCCCTCGGCCGCCTGCATGACCGAACCGCCGGCCTTGAACGCCCCGAACAGGATCGCCGCGAACATCACGCCGATCGGGCGTGACCCGCCGAGCAGGGCGACCGTGATCGCGTCGAAGCCGATCCCGGCGTCGATGTCGTAGCTGAACCCGGTGGTCACGGTGCCGAGCACCTGGGTGACGCCGGCCAGGCCTACCAGCGCGCCAGCGACCAGCATCACCGAGACCGTGGTGCGGGGGACGTCGATGCCGGCGACCTTGGCCGCGGCGGGGTTCTCCCCGACCGCCCGGAAGGCGAACCCGGTGGAGGACCGGTTGAGCAGCCACCAGACGTACGCGACGGCGAGCAGGGCGAAGATGAAGCCGAGGTGCAGGTTGTACCGCCGGCCGAGGAGGTCCGGCATGATCGCCGACGTGAGCATGTGCGGGGTCTTCGGGTTCGACGAGCCCGGCGCCTGCAGCAGGCCCGGCGTGGCCAGCAGGTAGCTCACCAGGTAGAAGCCGACGTAGTTGAGCATGATGGTGGTGATCACCTCGTGGGCGCCGGTGTACGCCTTGAGCACCCCGGCGATGCCGGCCCAGACCGCACCCGCGACCATCCCGGCCAGGACCGCGACCAGCATGTGCAGCGGCCACGGCATGTCGACCGCGAACCCGATCCAGCCGCCCGCCGCGGCGGCGACCAGCATCTGGCCGCGGCCACCGATGTTGAAGAGCCCGGCCCGGAAGCCGACGGCCACGCCCAGACCGGCCATGATCAGGGGCGTCGCCATCGTGAGGCTCTGGGTCAGCGGCCGGATCGCACCCGCGAAGCTGTCCGCGCCGAAGTCCCACACCGCGCCGCGGAACAGGGCGTAGTACGCGCCTCCCACGGAGCTGCCGATCGCCGCGAACGTGTCGCTCGGCCGGCTGAAGAAGTACGCCGAGGCCTGCTGCACGCCGGGATCGGTCACGATGATCATGATCGAGCCGCCGAGGACGGCAAGCACGATCGCGCCGAGCGAGACGGCCCAGCTGCCGGAGACGATCCGGTGCAGCGCCTCCCGCCAGCGGTCCGAGTCGTCCGCCACCCGGCGGTGCTCGGCTGAGGTCTGCGTGTCGCTCACGCGGCGGCGCTCCCTTCCGGTGCGATGCCGGCCATCATCAGGCCGAGCACGTCGCGCGGGGTGTCGGCCGGCACGATGCCCACCACCCGACCGCGGTACATGACAAGGATCCGGTCGCCGAGCGCGACCGCCTCGTCGAGCTCGGTGGAGATCACGACCACCGGGACGCCCGCGTCCCGCGTCGCGACGATGCGCTTGTGGATGAACTCGATGGAGCCGACGTCGACCCCACGGGTCGGCTGCGCGGCCACCAGCAGACGCAGCTCGCGGGACAGCTCCCGCGCGACCACGACCTTCTGCTGGTTGCCGCCGGACAACCGTGCGACGGGCTCGGTGATGCCCTGGGTCCGGATGTCGAACTCCTCGACGGCGTTGCGGGCGAAGTCGTCGCGCGCACCGAGCTGGAGCATGCCGGCCCGGACGAAGGGCGGACCCTGACGGCGGTCCAGCATGAGGTTCTCGGCCACCGTGAACTCGCCCACCAGGCCGTCGGTGCTCCGGTCCTCCGGGATGAAGCCGACGCCGGCGTCCAGCACCTGGTTGACGCTGCGACCCACCAGCTCCTTGCCCGCGAGCCGCACGCTGCCCGCCGAGGCGTGCTCGAGGCCCACGAGAGCCTCGGTGAGCTCGGTCTGCCCGTTGCCCTGCACGCCGGCGATCACGAGGATCTCCCCGCCGCGCACCGTGAAGCTGACGTCGTCGACCACGACGGCGCCCTGCGCGTTGGTGACCTCCAGGCCACTGACCTCGAGACTCGTCTCGGCGTAGCGCGGCTCGTCCTTGTGGACCGTGAGCTCCACGGCCCGTCCCACCATCATCGCCGCGAGCTCCGAGTCGGGCTGGTCGGCAGTCGCCTCGCCCACCACGGCGCCGCGGCGCACCACGGTGATCCGGTCGGCGACCTCGCGGACCTCGCGCAGCTTGTGGGTGATGAACACGATCGCGGCACCCTCGTCGCGCAGCTGGCGCATGATGCCCATGAACTCGTCGGTCTCCTGCGGCGTGAGCACCGCGGTCGGCTCGTCGAAGATCAGCACCTTGGCGTCCCGAGACAGCGCCTTGATGATCTCCACGCGCTGCTGGACGCCCACCGGGAGGTCCTCGATGAGAGCGTCGGGGTCCACGTGGAAGCCGAACCGGTCTGCGATCGCGCGGACCTTCTCCCGAGCCGCCTGGATGTCCAGCCGTCCGCCGGAGAGCGTGGTCTCGTTGCCGAGCATGACGTTCTCGGCGACGGTGAACACCGGGATGAGCATGAAGTGCTGGTGCACCATGCCGATCCCCGCAGCCATGGCGTCGCCGGGGCCCCGGAAGTGCTGGACCTCGCCGTCGAGGAGCACCTCTCCCTCGTCGGCCGTGTACAGGCCGTAGAGCACGTTCATCAGGGTGGACTTGCCGGCGCCGTTCTCACCGAGCAGGCAGTGGATCTCACCGGGCTCGACGGTCAGGTTGATGTGGTCGTTCGCGACCAGGGCGCCGAAGCGTTTGGTGATACCGCGCAGCTCGAGCTTCATCCCGCGATCCTCATCGACTGGTGGGGGGCCAAGGAACTCTACGCGTACGACACGCCCCGGAAGGGCCGCCTGGCCCTTCCGGGGCGTGTCGTGTCACGCGGTCATCGGTGCCGTCACTGGTTCAGGTACGAGGTGACCTTCACCGTGCCGTCGATGATGTCCTGCTTGAGCTTGTTGACCTCGTCCATGAGGGCCGGGTCGACCTTGTCCTTGTAGTCGTGCAGCGGGGCGATGCCCACGCCGTCGTTGGACAGGGTGCCCACGTACGCGGTCGGGTCGAAGTTGCCCTGCCCCGCGGCCATGATCGTGTCGTAGCAGGACACGTCCATGTTCTTCATGATCGAGGTGAGCAGCAGGCTCTGCACGGACGGGTCGGTGTTGTACACGTCGGCGTCCACGCCGATCAGCGCGATGTCCTTGCCGGAGTCGGCGATGGCGTCCCGCGCGGACTGGTAGATCGGACCACCCACCGGGAGCAGGACGTCGACGCCCTGGCCGATGATGTTGTTCGCGGTCGCCTTGGCGGTGTCGTTCGCCTCGAAGCCACCGGTGAACGAGCCGTCCTTGCCGTCCCAGCCGACGACCTTGACGTCGGTGCCCTTGACCTTGTTGTAGTAGTCGACGCCCTGCTTGAAGCCGTCCATGAAGATGGTGACGGTCGGGTAGGGCTGTCCACCGAAGGTGCCGACCTTGCCGGCCTTGGAGTAGCCGGCCGAGAGGTAGCCGGCGAGGAAGGCGGCCTGCGCCGTGTCGTACAGCAGCGGCTTGATGTTCGGTGCGTCCTTCTCACCGTTGAAGTCGTTGTCCGCGGCGTCGTCGACCAGCACGTACTGCAGGTCCGGGTTCGCCAGGGCCGACTCGACGGTCGCGGCCGACAGGGCGAAGCCCACCGACACGATCGTGTCGCAGCCGACGCTGACCATGGCCTCGAGGTTGGGCTGGAAGTCGGTCTCCGAGTCGGACTGCGCCTCCTTGAAGGTCGCACCCAGCTCCTGGGCGGCCTTCTTGGTGCCCTCGTAGGACAGCTGGTTGAAGCTCTTGTCGTCGAAGCCGCCGGCGTCGGAGACGATGCAGGCGGTGTAGTCGGTCGCCTTCGCGGTCGAGGTCTCGCTGGCACCCGCGCTGTCCGTCGACGAGCTGCTCGGGGACTCCTCCGGCGCCGACGCGCAAGCGGCCAGGGCAAGGGCGGTCGCGGCAGCCAGGGCCACGCCCCGCATCGCAGTCTTCACATGATCTCCTGAGTGTCGTGCACTGTGCCGGCCGGGCGTCGGTGCCTCGTGCCCTGGTTCGGGCCGGGGGGTGGCCGCCGATCGGCTCGGCTGCTGTACAGCGCAGACTAATCGCGCAGAGGACCACTTCGGGGAGCCCTCTGATACCACGACTCGGTCGTTACGCAACCGGAATGTTCGGGGCGGCACCCGGGTGGACGTCTCCGGTCGACATCAGGGCCGTGCGGACCAGCAGCCGCGCCCCCACGGAGATCGCCCGCTCGTCGGCGTCCAGGTCGCCCTGGTGCAGGTCGAACGTGCGCCCACCTGGGGTTCTGGTGCCCAGCCGGGCCATCGCGCCGGGCACCCGGGTCAGCAGCCACCCGAAGTCCTCCCCACCCAGGGACTGCTCGGTCAGGACCACCGCATCCGGTCCCAGCACGTCCCGCGCCGCCGTGTCCAGCATCCGGGTCGCCGTCTCATCGTTGTCGACGGGAGGCACGCCGCGCTCGTGCTGGACCTCCACCGAGACCCGGTACGGCGCGGTGACGTGCTCGACGGCCTCCCTCAGCACCGCCGCCGCGTCCGTCCACGCCGCGGCGTCCAGGCAGCGCAGGCTGCCCTTGACCTGTCCGGCGGCGGGGATCGCGTTGTGCACGGTACCGGCGTGCACGAGCCCCCACGTCAGGTTCACGCCCGACCGCGGGTCGAGCCGGCGACCGAGCACCGCGGGCACCTGGGTGATCACCTGGCCGAGCGCGAACACCACGTCGCCGGTCAGGTGCGGCCGACTGGTGTGGCCGCCGGCCGACGTGATGGTCACGGTCACCGGGTCGGACGCGGAGGTGATCGGGCCGATCCGGGTCCCCACCAGGCCCACGTCGAGCTTGGGGTCGCAGTGCACGCCGAACACGCGTGCCACCCCGTCCATGGCCCCGGCGGCGATGGCGTCCAGCGCGCCACCGGGCTGGACCTCCTCGGCCGCCTGGAAGAGCAGCCGGACGCCGACGTCGAGAAGCCCCTCGTCGGCGAGCTCGGCGAGCACGAGCCCGGCACCCAGCACGACAGCCGTGTGCACGTCGTGCCCGCAGGCGTGCGCCAACCCGGCGACGGTGGAGCGCCACGGGTGCGAGCAGGTGTCCGGCACCGGCAGGGCATCCAGGTCCGCGCGCAGCATGACCCGCGGGCCGTCGGTCGGGCCCAGGTCGCACACCAGGCCGGTGCCGGGCAGGAGCTGCGGCTCGAGGCCGGCGGCCCTCAACCGCTCGGCGACCACCGCCGTGCTGCGCCGCTCGGAGTGCCCGATCTCCGGGTGGGCGTGCAGGTCGCGCCGCAGCTCGACGAGCTCGGCCCGGTAGGCCTCGACGCGGGCGACGATCCGTTCGGCAGCGATGGTGGGCAGCACGCCCCGGATCCTAGGGGGGTGCCCCCGCAACCGCCCGGTGCGGGCCCTCGCCGTCGGCGCGGGAACCGCTCAGAGCAGGTCGGTGCGGCCCCGTGCACGCAGGGCGTCGACCAGCGCCTTGACCTGCTGCGCGCGGTCGCGCGTGGTGACCAGCAGGGCGTCCGGGGTGTCGAGCACGACCACGTCCGGCACGCCGAGCACGGCGACCAGGCGCTGGGCACCAGGGGCCACGAGGGCGCCAGGGGCGTCCACGGCGAGCACCTGGTCGACGTCGCCCAGCACGTGCGGGTCGCCGGGCAGCAGGTCCCGCAGCGCAGCGACATCGCCGACGTCGTCCCACGAGAAGTCGCCCGGGACCACGGCGACGCCGCCGGCCGCCGCGACGGGCTCGGCGATCGCGTGGTCGATGGCGATCCGTTGCAGACCCGGCCACACCGCCTCGAGCACCGCGCCGCGCCGCGGCGTGTCCCAGGCCGCCGCGATCTCGCGCAGGCCGTCGTGCAGCGCCGGGAGCAGCCGCGCCAGGTGCCCGAGCAGCACCTCGACGCGGGCCAGGAACATCCCGGCGTTCCAGCGGTAGCGCCCGGTCGCCAGCCAGGCCGCCGCGGTCTCGGCGTCGGGCTTCTCGGTGAACCCGGCGACGTGGTAGGCCCCGGGGACGTCCGCGAGGGGTTCGCCCGCCTCGATGTAGCCGAACGCCGTCGACGGCGCGGTCGCGGCGATCCCGACGGTGGTCACGAACCCGGCCTCGGCGGCCTGCACCCCCTGGGACACGGCACGCGCGAAGCCCTCCCCGCTGATGGCGTGGTCGGCCGCGAACGACCCGAGCACGACGTCGCCCTCGCGCTCGGCGAGCACCGCGGCGGCGAGCCCGATCGCAGCCATCGAGTCGCGCGGCGACGGCTCGGCGAGCACGGCGCCGGCCCCCAGCGCCGGCAGCTGGACCCGGACGGCGGCCTCGTGCGCCGCGCCGGTCACCACCAGCACGCCCTGCGGGCCGGTCAGCGGCGTGAGCCGGTCGACCGTGTCCTGCAGCAGGCTGCGACCGGTGCCGGTGAGGTCGTGCAGGAACTTCGGCGAGCCGGCGCGGGACAGCGGCCACAGCCGGGTGCCCGCACCCCCTGCCGGCACGACGGCGCGGAAACCGGGCAGAACGTCGCTCATGGGGCGATCCTGCCAGGTGGTGGCGCGCGATCCCACGCATGGCGGTCGCGTCGCCGCACCATGGGTGTGGGCCGATCGGGCCCTTCCGCTCGTGCCTCGTGGGACCAACGATCCAGGGACCACTAGAGTGGCGCGTGCGGCTTCCCGCCGCATGCCGGGCCCCGACGACGGGGCCGTCCGTCGACAGGAGGTCCCCTGTGCCCGAGGCGCCGGCCGGAACGCTCTACCGCGGCCGAGAGGGGATGTGGTCGTGGGTCGCCCATCGGGTGACCGGCTTCCTCATCTTCTTCTTCCTGCTCGTCCACGTGCTCGACACGTCGTTGGTCCGGGTGTCGCCCGAGGCGTACAACGCCGTGATCGGCACGTACAAGAACCCGATCATGGGCCTCGGCGAGGCCGGCCTGGTGGCAGCGGTGGTGTACCACGCGCTGAACGGCGTGCGGGTGATGCTGGTGGACTTCTGGTCCAGGGGCACCCGCTACCAGCGGCAGATGACCTGGATCGTCGTGGCGCTGTTCGTCATCCTCATGGCCGGCTTCCTGCCGGTGCACCTCGGCAACGTCTTCGGAGGTGAGTGATGGCCGCCAGCACCCCGACCCTCGCCGCGCCGCGCAGCCCGCGCCGCGCGCGACGCCCCAACACCGAGCTCTACTCATGGGTCTTCATGCGGGCGTCCGGCGCGCTGCTGCTGATCCTGATCTTCGTGCACCTGTTCACCAACCTGGTCTCCGGCGGCGGTGTCAGCGCGATCGACTTCGGGTTCGTGGCGGGCAAGTGGGCCAAGCCGGTCTGGCAGGTCTGGGACCTGCTCATCCTGTGGCTGGCCATGATCCACGGCGCCAACGGCCTGCGTACGATCATCAACGACTACGCGACCCGCACCGGGACCCGGCTGACCCTGATGGGCCTGCTGGCCGTCGCCTTCGCGGTGGTCGTGGTGCTCGGCACGCTGGTGATCTTCACCTTCAGCCCGTGCCCGCCCGGCGCGCCCGCCGACCTCCTGCCCAGCTTCTGCACCGCGGGCTGACCCGCGACCAAGGACGAGTGATGCAGACCCACAACTACGACGTCGTCATCGTCGGCGCCGGCGGTGCCGGCATGCGTGCCGCCCTGGAGTCCTCCGCGCGAGCCCGCACGGCGGTCCTGTCCAAGCTGTACCCCACCCGGTCGCACACCGGCGCGGCCCAGGGCGGCATGTGTGCCGCGCTGGCCAACGTCGAGGAGGACAACTGGGAGTGGCACACCTTCGACACGGTCAAGGGAGGCGACTACCTGGTGGACCAGGACGCCGCCGAGGTGATGGCCAAGGAGGCCATCGACGCCGTGCTCGACCTGGAGAAGATGGGGCTGCCGTTCAACCGCACGCCCGAGGGGCGCATCGACCAGCGTCGGTTCGGCGGCCACACCCGCAACCACGGCGAGGCCGCCGTGCGCCGCGCCTGCTACGCGGCGGACCGTACCGGGCACATGATCCTGCAGACGCTCTACCAGCAGTGCGTGAAGAACGAGGTCGAGTTCTACAACGAGTTCTACGTCCTGGACATCCTGCTGGACAGCGACCTCACCGCGGCGGAGCAGCCCGCAGCCGGCGCCCCTGTCCGGGTGGCCGGGGTGGTGGCCTACGAGCTCGCGACCGGCGAGATCCACCTGTTCCGAGCGACCTCCGTGGTGCTGGCCACCGGCGGTGCGGGCAAGGTCTTCAAGACCACCTCCAACGCGCACACCCTGACCGGGGACGGCATGGCGCTGGCCCTGCGCGCCGGGCTCCCACTGGAGGACATGGAGTTCTTCCAGTTCCACCCGACCGGCCTGGCGGGCCTGGGGATCCTGCTGTCCGAGGCCGCGCGCGGAGAGGGCGCGATCCTGCGCAACTCCGAGGGCGAGCGCTTCATGGAGCGGTACGCCCCGACCATCAAGGACCTGGCGCCGCGTGACATCGTGGCCCGCTCGATGGCCAACGAGGTGCGCGAGGGCCGGGGCTGCGGCCCGCGCAAGGACTACGTGCTGCTCGACCTCACCCACCTCGAGCCGGCGCACATCGAGGCCAAGCTGCCGGACATCACCGAGTTCGCACGGACCTACCTGGGCATCGAGCCGTTCACGGACCCGATCCCGGTGTACCCGACCGCGCACTACGCGATGGGCGGCGTGCCCACCACCATCCAGGCCGAGGTGCTGCGTTCCAACACCGACGTGGTCGGCGGCCTGTTCGCCGCAGGCGAGGTGGCGTGCGTGTCGGTGCACGGCTCGAACCGGCTGGGGACCAACTCCCTGCTGGACATCAACGTGTTCGGCAAGCGCGCCGGGATCTCCGCCGCAGCCTACGCAGCCGAGCACGAGGCCCTCGAGCTCCCTGAGGGCCCCGCCACCCGGGTCGTGGCCGAGCTGGACCGGATCCGCAACGCCCCGGACGGGGAGAAGGTCGCCGAGCTCCGCCAGACGCTCCAGGAGACCATGGACGCCCACGCGCAGGTGTTCCGCACCGAGGAGTCCTTGACCCTGGCGCTCGAGACGGTCGACGACCTGCGGCGCCGCTACCGGTCGATCGGCGTCCAGGACAAGGGCTCGACGTTCAACACCGACCTGCTCGAGGCGGTGGAGCTGGGCTTCCTCCTCGACCTGGCACGCGTCGTCGTCGTCGGGGCGCTGGCCCGCAAGGAGTCGCGCGGCGGCCACTTCCGGGAGGACTTCCCCAAGCGGGACGACGACGGGTTCATGTACCACACGATGGCCTACGCCCGGCCCGCCGCCGACGGGGACACCGAGATCACGCTCGACAAGAAGCCCGTCACCGTCACCCGCTACCAGCCGATGGAGCGCAAGTACTGATGACCGCGACCGCCACCTCCCCCGACACCTCGGCCGCCGAGGTGCCGACCTTCGACGTCACGCTGCGTATCCGCCGCTTCGACCCGGACGCCAAGGCACCCGTGCCGTACTGGCAGGAGTTCACCGTGACCGCGCACGGCACCGACCGGGTCCTGGACGCGATGCACAAGGTCAAGTGGGAGCTGGACGGCTCGCTGACCTTCCGCCGGTCGTGCGCGCACGGCGTGTGCGGGTCCGACGCGATGCGGATCAACGGCGTCAACCGGCTGGCCTGCAAGACGCTGCTCAAGGACCTCGCACCGCACAAGCCGATCGTCATCGAGCCGATCAAGGGCCTCACCGTGGTCAAGGACCTCGTGGTGGACATGGACCCGTTCTTCGCGTCCTTCCGCGAGGTGATGCCGTTCCTCATCACGTCCGGCAACACCCCGTCCCGCGAGCGACTGCAGTCGCCCGAGCAGCGGGCACGGTTCGACGACACCACCAAGTGCATCCTGTGCGCCGCGTGCACCACGTCCTGCCCGGTGTTCTGGACCGACGGGCAGTACTTCGGGCCCGCGGCGATCGTCAACGCGCACCGGTTCATCTTCGACAGCCGCGACGAGGGGGCGACCCAGCGGCTCGAGGTCCTCAACGACTCCGAGGGCGTGTGGCGCTGCCGCACGACGTTCAACTGCACCGACGCCTGCCCGCGCGGCATCGAGGTCACGAAGGCGATCGCCGAGGTCAAGCGGGCCATGATCACCCGCGCCATCTAGCCCCCGCTCACGCACGTGCGCGGGGCCAGGTGTGCTGGGGTCACGCGTCGTCGGGGTGGGGCGGGTTGGCGACCCAGGCGGCCGAGAGCAGCACGATGCGTGCGATCAGGTTGATCCACACGAGCAGGGTCGCGACCACCGCGACCGACGCGAGCAGGGGGTTCTTGGAGGCCGCCCCGGCCACCACGGACGTACCTAGGTAACGCACGACCCCGATCCCGAACGCGGCGATCGCCGCGCCGCCCAGCAGATCACGCCACGCCGGTCGCTGGTTCGCCAGGACCTCGACCACCAGCACGAACGTGGCCATGTCCACGACGAACGACACCGCGAGGCCCAGCACGCGCACCACGAAGGCGGCTCCGGCCCCCGTCCAGCCGACCAGTCCCAGCAGCCAGTCCGCCGCGGACGTCGTGGCGATGCTCAGCACGGCGGACAACAAGATCGCCAGCGCCATCCCGACGAACCCTGCCAGTGCCCTGGCCTGGGCCAGGAACGGGTTGCCAGCCGTCGGGGGCTCGCCGAACATCGCGCGCACCCCGGTGCGCAGCGCCGCCATCGCGGACATCGCGCTGACGATGAGCACCACGATCGCCACCACACCGGTGACGGTCAGGGTCGGGGTGAGCTGGAGGTCGGAGGGCGAGAAGACACCCGAGCCGCTGCCTGTCTTGACCAGCCCCGGCAGCGACGCGTCGATGGCGTCGAGCACCTGCTGACGCAGCTGGTGGTTGCCGCCGAGCACCGCCATGAACACGGTCCACCCGAGCGTCAGCCCAGCGGCGACGCTGAACAGCGCCGAGTACGCGATCCCGCCCGTGAGCACGCCGCCTCCGCTGCGGCCGAACCGCGAGTTCGCCCGCAGCGGCCGGGTGCGCTGCACACGATCCAGCAGCGCCTTGGCGCGCGCGACCAGGCCGCGCTGGTGCTCCACGGACGGTTCCCCCGTGGCACCGGCGGCAGCGAGGTGCGCCTGCCCGGCGCCGTCCGGGGCACGGGTGTCATCACGACGGCTCTCGGTCACCCCCTCGACCCTAGGGCGTCGCGCGCGACGCGGCCCGCGGTGCGACCAGCGTCAGCCCAACGGATAGCTGCGGCGGAGGTGCCAGACCCCGTCGTCGTCCTGCACGTACCCGTCGAAGGCACGCACCGGGAACGTCGCCTCGTAGCCGGCCATCGCGGCGAAGGCGTGGTCCAGGCTCTCATCGTCGACCGCGTGCGCGATCGTGACGTGCGGGTGGTACGGGAAGCGCGCCGGCAGGTCCAACGGGCCGCTGCGGACGTCGGCAGCGAGTCGCTCGCAGTCCGCGATCCCCTCGACCACCTGCACGAACACCACCGGCGAGACCGGCCGGAACGTGGCCGTGCCCCGCAGGTGCAGCCGGAAGCCGCGGTGGGACGCGGCCACCCGCTCCAGGTGCGCGTCCACGTCGTCCAGCCGGGCCCCGTCGAGGTCCACCGGCGCCAGCAAGGTGACGTGCGGCGGGATCGCCGCCGCCTCCGGGTCACCTGCCGCGGCGCGTGCCGCGCTGAGGTCGGTCGCCCACGGCTCGGGCACGGTCAGCGCGACGCCGAGCACCCGGTGATCGACGTCCCGGGGGTTCATGCCCCGGCCCTGCGAGGCAGCAGACCGATCCGCTCGTAGACGGTGGCGAGCGTCGGCGCCGCGATCGCTCGGGCCCGTTCGGCCCCGACGGCCAGCACCCGGTCCAGCTCGGCCGGGTCGTCGAGGTAGCCCCGCACGGTCGCCTGGAATGGGGTCACGAAGTCCAGGACGACCTCGGCCAGCTCCTTCTTCAGATCCCCGTAGCCGCGCCCGGTGAAGTCCTCGACCAGCTGGTCGATGCTGCGTCCGGACAGGGCGGAGTGGATGGTCAGGAGGTTGGACACACCCGGCTTGGCCTCCGGGTCGAACCGGATCTCCCGCTCGGCGTCCGTGACCGCGGAGCGGATGCGCTTGGCGATCACGGCGGGGTCGGCCAGCAGGTCGACCAGTCCGGTGGCGGTCGAGGTCGACTTGCCCATCTTGGCCGTGGGATCGCCCAGGTCGTAGATCTTCGCAGTGGCCCGCACGATGTGGGGCTCGGGGACGACGAACGTGTCCCCGTGCCGCGCGTTGAACCGCTGTGCCAGGTCCCGGGTGATCTCCAGGTGCTGACGCTGGTCCTCGCCGACAGGCACCAGCGCGGCGTCGTAGAGCAGGATGTCGGAGGCCATGAGGACGGGGTACGTGAACAAGCCCACGTTCGCCCCCTCGGTCCCCTGCCGAGCGGCCTTGTCCTTGAACTGCGTCATCCGGGAGGCCTCACCGAATCCCGTGTAGCAGGACAGCACCCAGGCCAGCTCGGCGTGCTCGGCCACGTGGGACTGGACGAACAGGATCGAGCGCTGCGGGTCGATACCGGCCGCGAGGTACTGAGCGGCGGTCCGCCGGGTCCGCTCGAGGAGCACCCCGGGGTCAGGGTTCACCGTCAACGCGTGCAGGTCGACCACCGAGTAGATGGCCTCGTGGCTGTCCTGGAGCGCCACCCAGTTCACCAGCGCCCCGAGGTAGTTGCCCAGGTGGAGCGAGTCGGCCGTGGGCTGCATCCCGGAGAAGATCCGTGGTCGGGGCGCGTCAGACATGGGCAGCATTCTGGCAGGTCGCCACGGTGCAGCCGAACCGACTGGGCCCCTTCGTCCTGCGCGCGGCCGTCAGGTCGCCTCGTCGTCGAACGGGGCGGGACCGACCAAGGGCACGGAGTGCGGCTTGCGGGCAGGCTCGTCCTCGAGGGCTTCGCGCACGATCCGGCGCGGGTCGTAGCGCCTCGGGTCGAGCTCCTCCCAGTCCAGCCCGGTCTCCTCGACCACCCGCTCCCGGGCGGTGGCCAGGTACGCCCGTACGTCGCGCACCAGCCTGCCGAGCTGCGCCGCGTACCGCGGCAGCCGCTCCGGGCCGACCACGACAGCGGCCAGCACGAGCAGCACGAGCAGCTCGCTGGGGTTGATCACCGGGTCAGGGTACGTCCCTCAGCCGGAAGCATTCTCGGCGAGCACCACCCGGACGTCGTTCTCGGCACCTCCGCTGCGCACCCGCAGGACAACGGTGTCCCCCGGTTGCTTGGCGCGGATCGCCACGATCAGCTCGTCGGCCTGCGTGACGGGGCGCCCGTCGATCGCGAGGATGACGTCGCCCGGCTGGAGACCGGCACGGTCGGCCGGGCCGCCCGGGGTGACCGCGGGCTGGCCGTCGACCGCCCGGTCGGCGACCTGCACCCCCTCACCGGTATAGGTGGTGTCGATGAGCACACCGATGACCGGGTAGGTGGCCGAACCCGTCTCGATGAGCTGCTCGGCCGTGTGCCGGGCCTGGTTGGCCGGGATCGCGAAGCCCAGGCCGATGCTCCCTGCCTGGCCCCCGACGCTCGTGCCGGGCGGCTGGGCGATGGCCGAGTTGATGCCGATGACCTCGCCGGCCGCGTTGACCAACGGGCCACCGGAGTTGCCGGGGTTGATCGCCGCGTCGGTCTGGATCGCATTGATGAACGCGGGCGAGTTGGCGTCTCCCGCGGTGACCGGACGGTTCTTCGCGCTGACGATCCCGGTCGTCACGGTGCCCTGCAGCCCCAGGGGTGCGCCGATCGCGACCACCGGGTCGCCCACCACGACCTGGTCGGAGTCGCCCAGCGTCAGCGGCGTCAGCCCGGTCCGGTCGACCTTGAGCACTGCCAGGTCGTAGTCGGTCGTGTAGCCGACCAGGTCGGCGTCCGTCTGGCTGCCGTCGGAGAACACCACGGTGATGGCGCGGCCGGAACCGACGTCCGCCGTGGCAACGTGGGCGTTGGTCAGCAGGTACCCGTCGGACTGGAGGACGAAGCCGGAGCCCGTGCCCTCCCCGGTCGAGCCGCGCACCTCGATGAGCACCACGCTGGGCAGGACCTCGGCGGCGATCGCCGAGACGCCGGTCAGGTCGCCCCCGTCGGGGCGTACCGTCGCGGCGGGCGGGAGCTGGGCCTGCGGCCGGTCGGTCAGCCGGGTCCCCAGGAACCCGCCTGCCGCCCCGGCGATGAGCGCGACGAGGAGGGCGGGCACCACCCACCACGCGCTCGCGGACCGGCGTCGCGCGGGCGGCCTGCCCCAGGAGTCCGCGGCCCACACCGGTCCGGCGACCGGAGGACGATCGCCGGGCGGCCCCCACGGCTGCGGTCGGGGCGGGTCCATCGGGACGGCCGGCGGAACATGACCCGCGACCCAAGGCTGCCGCTGCGTGGCGCCGGAGGGGACACCTGACGACTGACGCGGGTCCGGGTGGGCTCCGGGCGCCGCAGGCGCCGCCGGGCCTTGCGCCGGCCGCGCGTACGGGTCGGAGGGCCATGCCGGCCGCTCCGGCGCCGGGTCCTGCGGCGCGGGCCGTTCCGCGTTGCCGTCATCGCTCACGAGCCGCTCCACGCCGTCAGGATCTGCCACCCGCGGGTCACCCGCGCCGGGGCCCCGCCGTCGTACGACTCGACAGGATAGGCGGCGACCACCGGTGTCGCCGCCCAGGGCGGCCCCTCGGCAACCACCGAGACGACCGCGTCACCGGACTGCCAGGCCAGGAGTGCCGGGCCATCACCCATCTGGAGCACGCGGTGCCCGCCCACCTCGACGGCCACCCCGCCGCCGGTGAGCCTGCCACGGGTCTGGGTCACCACGACCATGCCGTCCGGTCCCTCGAGATCGAGCTCGACCCGGTGGCTCGTCGTGCGCGCCGCCGCGAGGCGGTACCCGTCCGGCACGCGGGCCTGAACCGCCCAGGGGTGGGCCGCGAACCAGGAGTCGAGGGCGGCCAGGCCATCCCGACCACCGTCGGCCGCCACGGCCGCGTCGTGCAGGGTCGACAGCGCGTCCGCGGGACGGGGCGCGAAGGTGATGTCCGGCTCGTTGCCCAGCGCGAAGAGCGCGAAGAGAAGCACCCCGGAGAGCACCGCCGCCACCATCGGCACACGCGACCGCCGCTGCGCGACACCGCCGGACAAGGCGCCGGCGCGCGAGCCCGTGCCGGGGATGGGCAGCGAGCCGGTCCCGGGCCCCGGTCGTGGGGGGCGCGGCGAGCGGGCGGACGGCGGCTCGGCCGGCGGGCTGTCCGCGAGCGCGAGGAGCCGGGCGGTGAGGTCCGCGTCGGGCGCGAGGTCACCTGCTGAGGCGAGCGCGGCACGCGCGGCCCGGGCGGCGGCGAGCTCGTCGGCGCACTCGGTGCAGACGGCGACGTGGGCCAGCGCGCGCTCGGCCTCCTCCGGCCGCAGCTGTCCGTCGGCCAGCGCGCTGACCAGACTGCCCAGATGGCTCATCGGCGCGCCTCGGCGTCCAAGGCCTCGTGCGCGGGGCCGCGGGGGGCGCGGTGGGCCAGTGCCTCGCGCAGCTGGGCTCGCGCGCGGTGGATGCGCGACCGTACGGTGCCGAGCTTCACGCCGAGCGTGACTGCGATCTCCTCGTAGGACAGGCCTTCGATGTCGCAGAGCACCACGGCGGCGCGGAACTCGGGTGAGAGCTCGTCGAGGGCACGTTGCACGTCGTGGTCGAGGTTGCCGTGCTCGAAGCCACGCTCAGGAGTTCCGAGGTCGGCACGCCCGGGGACCCGGTCGGCGTCCTCACCCAGCGGGTCCATCCGGATCCGCGTGCGGCGACGCGCCTGGTCCAGGAAGAGGTTCGTCGTGATGCGGTGCAGCCAGCCCTCGAACGAACCGGGGCTGTAGCCGGACAACGACCGGAACACCCGTACGAAGGTCTCCTGCGTGAGGTCCTCGGCGTCGTGCCGGTTCCCGGTCAGGCGGTAGGCCAGGCGGTACACCCGCGCGGAGTGCTCCGCGACGATCTGCTCCCACGAAGGCGCGCTCCATGGGACCTGAGGCTCCAACCCGACCTCCCGAAGCACGTCCACCGCCCGGTGCAGGCGGTACAGCGGGAACGCGCGGCGAGCGGTGGTTGTTCCCGTCGCGCACCTTCACCGGGACCTGCCTCCAGCCTATGCGGTGCGCCGTCGGGGTGCGCCCGCCGGCCCGGTCTAGCATCGAGTCGACCCCGGGGAGGACACCATCAGCGACAAGGCCGCGAGCTGGGCTCACAGCGAGGACTTCCGCGCCGCAGACGACGTGCTGCTGCGCGCCACCGAGCGCGCCTCGGAGCTCGGGTGCGGCGCCGTCTCTCCGGGCACAGGGGCGTTGCTCCAGGTCCTCGCCGCCGGCCTGCGCGCCACGGCCGTCGCCGAGGTGGGCACCGGGGCGGGGGTGTCCGGCCTCTGGCTGCTGCGCGGCATGGCCGCGGACGGCGTGCTGACCACGATCGACTCCGAGGCCGAGCACCAGCGCGCCGCGAAGGTCGCATTCGCCGAGGAGCAGGTCCGTGCGATCCGCACCCGGACCATCACCGGGCGGGCCAGGGACGTGCTTCCGCGACTCGCCGACGGGGCCTACGACATGGTCCTCGTCGATGCCGACCCGCTGCAGGCCGCCGAGCACGTCGAGCAGGCCGTTCGGCTGCTGCGCCCCGGGGGGTTGGTGCTGGTGCCGCACGCCCTGGCCGGTGACCGCGTGCCCGACCCGGCCCGGCGGGACGAGCTGACCACCGCGATGCGGGAGCTGGGCAGGTCGGTGCGCGACGACGAGCGCCTGGTCGCCGCCATCACGCCCAGCGGGGACGGCCTGCTCGTCGCCGCGAAGCGCTGAGGGACCCTCAGACCTCGCCCGACAACCAGGCCAGCAGGGCACGCGTGCCGAAGCCGGTCGCACCCTCCGGGACCTCGTGGGCCGCCGCCGAGGCACGGGCTGGGCCCGCCACGTCGAGGTGCGCCCAGCGGCGGTGCCCGACGAAGCCCTGCAGGAACAGCGCCGCGGTGATCGCACCCGCGCCGGTGAAGCCGGCGCCGGCCACGTGGTGGACGTCGGCGATGGCCGAGTCGATGGCCGGACGGTAGTCCGCGACGAGCGGCATCCGCCACAGCCGCTCGCCGGCCCGCTCGCCGGCGGCGGCGAGCCCGTCGGCCAGGTCGTCGTCGGGAGAGAACAGGGCGGCGTGCGTGCGCCCCAGGGCCGTGGTGGCGGCCCCGGTGAGCGTCGCGACGTCGACCAGCACGTCGGGGTCCAGCGTCAGGTCGGCGTGCACGAGCGCGTCGGCGAGCACCAGACGTCCCTCGGCGTCGGTGTTGGAGACCTCCACCGTCGTGCCGCCCCGCACGGTGAGCACGTCACCCGGGCGATAGGACGCGCCGCCCACGGCGTTCTCGGCCAGTGCGAGCAGCGCCGTCACCTCGTGGCTCACCCCGGCCTCGGCGGCGCCCAGCACTGTCGCGAGCGCGACGGCAGCCCCGGTCATGTCCGTCTTCATGGGGACCATGGCCTGCCGCTGCTTGAGCGAGAGACCGCCCGTGTCGTACGTGATGCCCTTGCCGACGAGTACCACGTGCGCCGGACGCCCGGACGATGCGGGTCGGTAGGTCACGCGCACCAGCCGCGGCGGAGTCGCGGAGCCCCCGCCCACCGCGAGCAGACCCCCGAACCCCTGGGCCGCCAGTGCCCGCTCGTCGAGCACCTCGACCTCCAGGCCGGCGGCTTCGGCCAGCTCGGTGGCACGGTCGGCCAGCCAGGCCGGGGTCTTGGTGTTCGACGGCGTCACCGCGAGCACACGCGCCGTCCACGCCGCGCGGGCGACCACCTCGGCCCGGCGGACCGCGTCGGCGTCCCCCCCGAGCAGCACCAGCGACTCCGCGGGCCCCGGGGACGGGCGCGCCGCGCGGGACGGGTGCCGGTAGGCACCGAGCAGGTAGCCCTCGGCGA
This sequence comes from Actinotalea lenta, assembly GCF_030586465.1. GTDB lineage: Bacteria > Actinomycetota > Actinomycetes > Actinomycetales > Cellulomonadaceae > Actinotalea > Actinotalea lenta. The sequence goes on along the minus strand of NZ_JAUQYP010000001.1, from coordinate 1,442,280 downwards.
ACGCCTGCTGGACCTCGGGGGCGGAGCCGGACGCGACCGATGTGACGACCGTGCCCCAGCCGCGCGTGGCGCGTGCGACGGCGGCTCCTGCCCGGCGCAGCGAGGTCGCGGTGCCGTCGCCGACACCGACCAGGCCCAGCCGGTGCGGGAGGTCGGTCCACGGGAGAGCGACGTCGCCGTGGCCGCGCGGAAGCACGATCGCCGCGACGTCACCGGCCGCCCCGGTCGCCCCGGAGCGCTCGGCCAGGTCGCCCAGGTCGATGCGGTAGCGCACGGCGGCCTCGACCGCGCCCTCGCGCGGCTCGACACCGTCGCTGCCGGCAGTCACCGGGAGCAGCAACGCCTCGGCTCCGTCCGGCAACGCGTCAGCCACCGTGCCCCGGGCCACCTGCACGGCCGGGAGCGGCGGGACGAGCGCCGGGGCGCGACGCCTGGTCGGCACCTGTCAGCCGGCGACGGAGGTCAGGGCCGCTCCGAGCTCGCTCGCCTCGTCGGGGGTCAGCTCGACGACGAGACGACCGCCGCCCTCGAGGGGCACGCGCATGACGATGCCGCGTCCCTCCTTCGTGACCTCGAGCGGCCCGTCGCCCGTACGGGGCTTCATCGCGGCCATGGATCCTCCTCATCGTCCGGCCCACCGTGCACGGATCTGGCGCGGGCGCGCGCATCTGTCACCGACCCGCTCGGTGGATGTCCGGGGCCAAGTCTAGGCCACCCGGGCTCGGTGATGGTCATGGTGGCCACCCCGAGGGCGGCACCAGGCGCCACAGCAGGCCCACCCATGCCACCTGGCCGACCACGCCCAGGACCACCAGGAGCACGGTCCACCGGCGCGGTCGTCGGGAGGCGAGCACCCGGGCGGAGATCGCGGCCCAGGCCGGGAAGGCAAGGATCGCGAACCGGACCAGGCTGGTGCCCGGCTCGAGGACCGCCACGAGGTAGAGCACGTAGCCGACGACCCACGCGTGCAGCTCGGCGCCGAGCCTGCGCAACCAGCGGCTGGACAGCCCGACGACGGTGAGCGCCGCGAGCCCAGCCAGCACCGGTACCGCCCACCCGCCCAGGAGCCACCGGCCGATGTCGAGCCACGGGAGCAGTGGCACCACGGCGCCGCGCGCCCGCCACGCGCCCTGGGTCAGCTCGTAGGCCCCGGGCACGCCCGTCACCTGCGCGGTGATCGTCGGCCAGGCGAAACCCGACGCGACGGCCAGCAACGCGAGGCCCGCCACCGCCGCCTGGCCGCGCCGACCGAAGGGGGTCGTCGACCGCATCCGCGACCAGCCGTGCGCGAGCACCACCACGGCGAGCGGCAGGGCGACGGCCCGGGTGAGCCCCACTGCGACGATCACGATCGCCGCGACCCCGTAGCGGCGGCGCCGGAGCGCGAGCAGCGCCGTGGCCACGCCGAGCAGCGCCGTCGACTCGGTGTAGGCGACCTGGAGCACCGGCGCCGAGGCGGACGTGCTCAGCAGGGCGACGGTCAGCAGCGGCGTCCAGCGCCGCACCCGGTCCGGCACGTCCACCGCCTGCACCGCGTCCGCCACCACGGCGTGCACCACGAGCATCGCCGCCAGACCGAGCGCCAGGGCCACCAGCGGGGCGACGACCACCCACGTCCCGCCGGTGACGGTCATCACCGCCCGGACGAGCGAGGGGAACAAGGGGAAGAAGGCCCATCGGTTCTGCAGGACCCGGCCGTCGAGCCCGACCGGCAGCGTCGCCGGGTACCCGTGCTCGGCGATCTGCCGGTACCACGTCGCGTCCCACATGGTGCCCGTGTAGTCGAGGTAGGACGGGTGCGCCGGGGTCCAGAGGTTCTCCGCCTGGGTTCCGGCCACCACCACGAACACCACGGCGCTGAGCAGCCGGGCCCCGAGCGCCACCGCCAGCGTCTGCACCCACCAACGGCTCCGGACCGCGCTCCGGACCCGGGCCACGGGCCCGGGCCGCGGATCTCGCACCACCGGGCCGTCGGCCGTCGTCACGCCAGCCCCCGCACCGCGCGCGCCGGAGGGAGGTCGCCCCGGATCACGGCCGTCATCTCCACGGCGCGGCGGGTGGCTCGCACGTCGTGCGCGCGCACCGCCGAGGCGCCGAGCCAGACGGCCACGGCCGTCGCAGCGAGGCTGCCCTCGAGCCGCTCGTCGACCGGCAGGTCCAGCGACTCCCCCACCAGGTCCTTGCGCGAGAGCGCGACCAGCACGGGGTATCCGAGGTCGACCAGGGCGGGCGTCCGTCGCAGCAGGTGCAGCGAGTGCCATGTGGTCTTGCCGAAGTCCAGGGTCGCGTCGACCAGCACGGAGCGTCGGTCGACGCCGGCGGCGACCGCGTCGGCCGCCGCTCGGGACACCGTGCCCAGCACGTCCTGCAGCACGCCGTCCAGGCCCACGCCGCGGTACTGCGGGCGCAGCGGGTCGGTGCGCGGCACGGCGCCCCCGGTGTGCGAGCAGACCACACCCAGGCCGCGCCGCCCCGCGACGCCCACCACGCCAGGGTCGTGACCGGCCCACGTGTCGTTGATCAGGTCCGCGCCCGCCGCGGCCACGGCTTCGGCCACCTCGGACCGCCAGGTGTCCACGCTGACGGGCAGGTCGGGGAACTCCGCGCGCACCCGCTGGACCACCGGGACGACCCGGTCGATCTCCTCGGCGGGCCCAACCCGCGGCCCGCGCCCGGCGCGAATCCCGCCGATGTCGACCAGGTCGGCCCCGTCCTGCACCGCCTCGGCCACCTGGGCGAGCGCCGCATCGGTGTCCTGGGCGCGCGCGGCAGGGAAGAACGAGTCGGGCGTGCGGTTGACGACAGCCATGACGGCCGCCCGGCCGGGGCTCAGCTCGCGCCCTCGCAGCCACAAGGGCGCCCCGCGCCGCGGCACCCCCGCGAGCTGCGGCCCGGCCCCCTCGGACGTACCCACCTCAGTACGGGTCGACCGGGCCGGCCCGGCGCGCCTCGGCCTCCTCGGCGCGGAGCTCGGCGTCCCGCTCGCGCACCAGCCGCACGGCCTCGACGGGGTCGTCGACCACCTTCACCAGCTCGAGGTCCGCCTCCGAGATCGTCCCCGCGTCCAGCACCGGACCCGAGAGCCACTCGAGCAGGCCGCCCCAGTACCCCGACCCGACGAGCACGATGGGGAACTCGGTGACCTTCTGGGTCTGCACCAGCGTGATCGACTCGAACAGCTCGTCGAACGTGCCGAACCCGCCCGGCAGCACGATGAACCCCTGGGCGTACTTGACGAACATCGTCTTGCGCGCGAAGAAGTACCGGAAGTGGATGCCGAGGTCGACCCAGGCGTTCATGCCCTGCTCGTGCGGGAGCTCGATGCCCAGACCCACCGAGAGGCCACCGGCGTCGCTCGCGCCGCGGTTCGCGGCCTCCATGACACCAGGGCCGCCACCCGTCATCACCGCGTACCCGGACTCGACCAGGAGTCGGCCCACCTCCCGGGCCATCGCGTAGGCCGGCTCGTCGCGGCCGGTGCGGGCCGAGCCGAACACGCTCACCGCGGGCCCGATCTCGGCGAGCGCACCGAAGCCCTCGACGAACTCGCTCTGGATCCGCATCACGCGCCACGGGTCGGAGTGCACCCAGTCCGCGGCCCCGCCGCGGGCCAGCAGGCGCTGGTCGGTGGTCGTGGAGGGCACCTGCCCCCGGCGCAGCAGGACGGGACCCTTGCGGTAGCCGTCGGGCACGTCGCTCATGGCCGCAAGCCTAGGAGCAACGCGGGCCCAGGGGCGCGCGGAACCGGGACCATCCACGTGGACGTCACGCGGTGAGCCAGGCGCGCAGGGCCTCGAAGCAGACCGTCAGGTCGGCGACCGGGGTGTGCTCGTCGTCGGCGTGTGCCAGCGACGGGTCACCGGGACCGAAGTTGACCGCGGGCACCCCCAGGCCCGCGAACCGCGCGACGTCCGTCCAGCCCTGCTTCGCGCGCGGGGGCCGTCCGGTGAGCCCGGCCACGACGGCGGCCAGCCCCGCCGCCTCCGGCCGGTCCAGACCTGGCCGCGCGCCCGGCGCCGAGTCGGTCAGGCGCACCTCGTACCCGTCGAACAGGGCGCTGACGTGCTCGAAGGCCTCGTGCTCGCTCCGCGACGGCGCGAACCGGTAGTTCACGGTCACGACGCACTCGTCGGGGATGACGTTGCCGGCGACACCGCCCCGGATCCCCACCGCGTTGAGACCCTCGCGGTAGACGAGCCCGTCGACGTCGACCTCGCGCGGGCGGTACTCCACGAGCCGGTGCAGCACCTCGGCGGCCCCGTGCACGGCGTTGACGCCCAGCCACGACCGCGCGGAGTGGGCCGCCCTGCCCGGCACGACCACCTCGACCCGGAGCGTCCCGTTGCAGCCGCCCTCGAGGGCCCCGGCGGTCGGCTCGCCGAGCACCGCCATGTCGCCGGCGACCCAGTCCGGGTGCCGCGCCACCAGACGCCCGAGCCCGTTGCGATCCGCCTCGACCTCCTCGGCGTCGTAGAAGACGTAGGTCAGGTCCGCGGACGGCTCGGGCACGGCCGCCGCGAGCGCGAGGAGGACTGCGACACCGCCCTTCATGTCGACCGTGCCGCGCCCCCACACCACGGGCCCGTCGGCAGAGTCGCGCAGCTCGCTGGGCAGGTTCGCGGCGACGGGCACGGTGTCCAGGTGCCCGGCGAGCACCACGCGGCGACCGCGCGCCAGGTGGGTGCGCGCCACCACCGCGTCGCCGTCCCGCAGCACCTCGAGATACCCGAGACCGGACAGCGCGCCGTGCACGAGGTCGGCGATCTGCCGCTCCGCACCGCTCACGGACGGCACGTCGCACAGGGCGCGCGTGAGGGTCACCAGGTCTGCGGACAGGTCGAGAGCCACGGGACCGACCCTAGCGACACCCGCGCGGACGACGACGGGTCCTGCGGACCGCTCTGGTTAGGCTCTCCCCATGACTCGCACGGCCTGGGGCCACGGACTCGCCACGGTGACCGGCGACACCGTCCTCGACGTCTGGTATCCGACGCCCGCCCTCGGCGCCGCTCCGGCCGGCGCCGCGCCGCCCTCCGCGCTGCGCGACGCCGCGGGCGAGGACCCCGTCCGCGGGGTCCGCACCGAGGTGGTGACCACGGAGGTCGACCTCGACGCGGCCCCCACCGGCACGGCGGACGCCTACCTCCGCCTGCACCTGCTCTCCCACCGGCTGGTCGCGCCGCACGGCCTGAGCGTCGACGGGATCTTCGGCGTGCTGCCCATCGTGGTGTGGACCGACGCCGGGCCGTGCCCCGTCGACGGCTTCGAGGAGACCCGGCTGCGGCTGCGCGTCGCCACCGGCCGGATGCCGACCGTGCACGGGGTGGACAAGTTCCCCCGGATGGTGGACTACGTCGTGCCGTCCGGGGTCCGGATCGCCGACGCGGACCGCGTGCGCCTCGGCGCCCACCTGGCACCCGGGACGACCGTGATGCACGAGGGGTTCGTCAACTTCAACGCCGGCACCCTGGGCGCCTCGATGGTCGAGGGCCGGATCTCGCAGGGCGTCGTCGTCGGTGAGGGCAGCGACGTCGGCGGCGGTGCGTCGATCATGGGCACGCTGTCCGGCGGCGGGACGCACGTGATCTCGATCGGGCGGCGCAGCCTGCTCGGCGCGAACTCGGGCCTCGGGATCCCGCTGGGCGACGACTGCGTCGTCGAGGCGGGCCTCTACCTGACGGCGGGCACGAAGGTGCGCGTCGGGGAGGACGTCCTCGCCGCACGGGAGCTCGCCGGGCTGGACGGGCTGCTGTTCCGCCGCAACTCACTGACAGGCACGGTCGAGGCGATCGCCCGCACGGGTGCCGGGATAGCGCTCAACCCGGCGCTGCACGCCTGAGGTGAGGCGGCGGCGTCACCTGGCCGCGGTGGCCGTGCTGCTCGGCGTCCTGGCCGCCGCGACCACCGGGGTGGTGACCTGGCTCCGCGCCCACGACGTGGCCCCTGAGGTGCAGCGGTGCGCCGCGGCCCTGGACGGCACCCCCTGGTCTCTCACTCCTGAGCAGGCCGACAGCGCCGCCCTGCTCGCCGGGACCGCGCTACGCCGCGGTCTGCCCGCCCGCGCCGTGACGATCGCGATCGCGACGGCGCTGCAGGAGTCCGGGCTGCGGAACCTGGACCACGGCGACCTGGACTCCCTGGGGCTCTTCCAGCAGCGGCCGTCCCAGGGCTGGGGCACTCCCGAGCAGGTTCTCGACCCCGTGCACGCGACCAACGCGTTCTACGACGCGTTGGTCCGGGTTCCCGGCTACCGCGACCTGCCGATCACGCAAGCCGCCCAGGCGGTGCAGCGCTCGGCGTTCCCGCAGGCCTACGCGCAGCACGAGGCCGGGTCCCGCGCCTGGGCGTCGGCGCTCACGGGGTACACACCGGGCGCGGTGACGTGCACGCTGCCGTCGCCCGCCCCGGCCGACCCGGCCGCCGCGCTGGCGCGTGTGAACCGGGACCTGGGGGTCCCTGCGACCGCCGCGGACGGGCTCGTCGCTCTGGACGCGTCCGCGCTGCCCGACGGCACCGCGCACCCCGCACGGCTCGGGTGGGCCGTGGGTCAGTGGGCCGTCGCGGCGGCCCAGGCGCTGCGCGTCACCGAGGTGCGCGTCGGGGACCGGGTGTGGACCCGGACCGCCGGCTCCTGGAGCCCGGCGGCCCACGCCGTGGCCGCCGGGCGGGTGGAGCTGGTGCTGGCCGGCTGAGGTCAGCGCTCGTGGACGGGCGTGTAGTCCCGCGTCGTGGGTCCCGTGTAGATCTGCCGGGGGCGGCCGATCTTGGTCGCCGGGTCCAGCATCATCTCGCGCCACTGGGCGATCCAGCCCGGCATCCGGCCGACGGCGAACAGCGGGGTGAACATCCGGGTCGGGAATCCCATCGCCTTGTAGATCAGCCCGGTGTAGAAGTCGACGTTCGGGTACAGCTTGCGCTCGATGAAGTAGTCGTCGTGGAGCGCGATCTCCTCGAGGCGCAACGCGATGTCGAGCATCTCGTCGCGCTTGCCGAGAGCGCGCAGCACCCGGTCCGCCTGCTGCTTCACGATCGCGGCGCGCGGGTCGTAGTTCTTGTAGACCCGGTGGCCGAAGCCCATCAGGCGGACGCCGGCCTCCTTGTTCTTCACCTTGTTCATGAAGGCGGTCGCGTCCCCGCCGTCCGCCTGGATCTCGGTGAGCATCCGCAGCACGGCCTCGTTGGCGCCGCCGTGCAGCGGGCCGGACAGCGCGTTGATACCCGCGGACACCGACGCGTACAGGTTGGCGTGCGCCGAGCCGACGATCCGCACCGTCGACGTCGAGCAGTTCTGCTCGTGGTCCGCGTGCAGCAGGAGCAGGACGTCAAGCGCCTTGGCCATCACCGGGTCGACGTCGTAGTGCTGGGCGGTGGGCTGGAACGACATCCGCAGGAAGTCCGCGATGTACCCCAGGCCCCGCTCGGGGCCGATCATGTTCTGGCCCAGGGCGCGGCGGTGCGCGTAGGCGGCGATCGTCGGAGCCTTGGCCAGCAGCAGGACGGTCGCGAGCTCGACGGTCGCCGGGTCGAACGGATCGACGCTCTCCGGGTAGTAGCCGGGCAGGGCGGACACCGCGGAGGACAGCACGGCCATCGGGTGCGCGTTGGTCGGGAACGCGCCGATCAGGGCCTTGAAGTTGTCGTGCAGGTGGGTGTGGCGCTCGATCCGCTCGATCCAACCCGCCAGCTGCTGGTGCTGGGGCAGCTCCCCGTGCGTGAGGAGGTACGCCACCTCGAGGAACGACGAGTGCTCGGCGAGCTGGTCGATCGGGTAGCCCCGGTACAGCAGCACACCCTGGTTGCCGTCGATGTAGGTGATGGTGGACTCGCACGACGCGGTGTTCATGAACCCGGGATCCACCGTGACGGTGCCGGTCTCACGCAGCAGCGAGGAGACCACGATGCCGTCGTTCCCCATCGAGGCGTTGACCCGCGGCAGCTCCAGCGTGGTGTCGTCGAGCTGCAGTCGGGCCGCCGTGGTGGTCTCGGTCATGCGTCCTCCTCGCGGACTGGTCAGTCCCGTCGTGGGCCGAGGCGACGGTACAGCCTGGTCGCCGTCCGGGCCTGGAGCGACCACGACCGGACAGGCCACCCGGGCTCCCTTGCACCTCGGCTCATCCCGGTTGGGGTCAAGCGCCAGTAAAGCAGACACGGGTCACGGGTGTGGACAGGCGCCCACCCTCAGGCGCCGGACAGCCGTGCGACCGCCCGGGCGACCGCCTCGTCCGTCGCGGTCAGCGCCGCCCGGACGTGCTGCGCGCCGGCCGCGCCGTAGAACGACCCCGGTGCGACCAGGATCCCCTGGGCCGCGAGGTCCGCGACCGTGGCCCAGCCGTCCTGGCCGTCCGCGCGGACCCACAGGTACAGGCCGGCGGGCGACGGCTCCACCCGGTAGCCGGCCTGGCGGAAGGCGCCGACCAGGGCGGCGCGACGACGGGCGTACCGCTCGCGCTGGACCGCGACGTGCTCGTCGTCGTCCAGTGCCTCCAGCATCACCTGCTGAACGGGTCCGGGGACCATCATCCCGATGTGCTTGCGGGCCTGGAGCAGGCCGCCGACGAGCGCGGGATCGCCCGCGACGAACGCGGCACGGTAGCCGGCGAGGTTGGACTGCTTGGACAGCGAGTACAGCGCGAGCAGGCCGTCGTGGGAGCCCCCCGCCACCCGCGGGTCCAGGATGCTCGGAACCCCGGACGACGACCAGGGCGCGGTCCACGGGAGCATCGCGTAGCACTCGTCCGAGGCGACCACGGCCCCGCGCTCGCGCGCCGCGGTCACCACCGCGGCCAGCGCCTCGACACCGAGCACCGTCCCGGTCGGGTTCGACGGCGAGTTCAGCCACACCAGCCGCGTGCCGTCCGGCCAGTCGGCGACCTCGTCGGCGGGCACCGGACGGGCACCGGCCAAGCGCGCGCCGACGTCGTAGGTCGGGTACGCGACCCGCGGGTGCACCACGACGTCACCGGGCCCCAGGCCGAGCAGCGACGGCAGGAGCGCGACGAGCTCCTTGGAACCCACGGTGGGCAGCACGGCCTCCGGCTCGACGTCCGGAACACCGCGCCGCCGGTCGAACCAGCGGGCGACCGCGGCCCGCAGCTCCGCCGTGCCGTGGGTGGCCGGGTAGCCGGGCGCGTCCGCCGCCGCGGCCAGGGCGGCGGTCAGGCGCGGCGGTGTGGGGTCGACGGGTGTCCCCACGGACAGGTCGACCAGACCCTCGGGGTGGGCACGCGCGCGCGCCGCCTGCGCAGCAAGGGTGTCCCAGGGAAAGTCGGGCAGGTCGCCGACCAGCAGTCCCACGTCAGTCCGTCACTGAGCGCCGTTCTGCGGCGGGAGCGCAGCGACCAACGGGTGGTCACGGTCGATCTGGCCGAGCTTGGCGGCACCGCCGGGCGAGCCGAGCGGCGTGAAGAACTCCACGTTCGCCGTGTAGTACTCCTGCCACTGCTCGGGGACGTCGTCCTCGTAGTAGATGGCCTCCACCGGGCAGACGGGCTCGCAGGCCCCGCAGTCGACGCACTCGTCCGGGTGGATGTACAGCGACCGCTTGCCCTCGTAGATGCAGTCCACCGGGCATTCGTCGATGCAGGCCTTGTCCTTGACGTCGACGCAGGGCTGAGCGATCACGTACGTCACGGGCGATCCCTTCGAGCGCTCGGGTCCACGCCGGTCGGCGTGCCCGCCTAGTATCCCCCACGTGAGCGGTGCGGACGACGCGGCGCCCTGGCTGGACTGGCCGCTGGGCGCCAAGGTGATGGTGCGACGACGGCTCGCCGACGGTGGCTACAGCGACGTGGTGGGCGTCCTGCTGGAGCGCGACGCCGACCACGTGCTGGTGCGCGGACGCCGGGGCGACGCGCACGTCCCGGCCGATCAGATCGCCATCGGCAAGGTCGTGCCCCCACCACGCCTCGGGCCGCGCCGCCCCGGCTGAGGGTCGTCAGCCGGCGGACGTGGGAGGCGCTCCGCAGACCACCTCGTTCTGCGGGCGGTAGGTCACGGTCCAGCTCCGGTGCGACGTCTCCTCGCCGTCGAGCAGCACGGTCCGGGTGACCTTGACCGTGAAGCCCGGGTTCCCGGCCCGCTGCGGGGTGCAGGTGGGCGACTGGGAGTACACGGTGGTCGGACGGTGCACGTTCCACCGCCCGCTCGTGCTGGACTGCACGGTCCAGTACTTGGTGCCCCAGATCCGCACGTGCACGTTGTTGGCGGCGGGGTCCACCCAGGCCTGGATGAGCGCGCCGTAAGGCGTGTTGTTGCGCCACTTCATGTCGAGCGTCGGGATGAAGATCGTCGCTTCGCGCCCCTCGGGGTAGCGCTGGAAGTACTCGCTGTGCGGGGTGTGCTCCACGAGGTCCATGCCAGCGAAGTACGCGGCGTTGTACGTCGTCGTGGACAGCTGCGACAGGCCGCCGCCCCACGCCTCGGTGTGCTCGCCGTTGACGATCGCCCCGGCCTGGACGTAGCCGTGCGCGGCGTCGATCGGGCTGATCGTGTCGCCCAGGCTGAAGGTCTCGCCGGGCCGCACCAGCACGCCGTTGATCTTCGTGGCCCCGTTGGCGATGTTGATGGTCCGGATGTGGTTGCTGGTCAGCGGCGTGACGAACTCCGAGACGATCTCTGTGATGCCGAGCGCGTCCAGGGCGGCGGTCGACTCCTGGGGCTCGGTCGGCACCAGCGTCACGGACGCGGTCCGGCCCGTGCTCGTCGCGGCCTTAGCGACCGCCGCTCCGAGCGTGTCGGGGTCCAGCGTCGTGCCGGGCGTCCCGGGGACGACGACGGGTCTGTGGTCCTTGAACACGAAGGTGGCGTCGGCCGCGGGGGTCAGCAGGTCCGTGGTGCGCGCCCGGACGGCGTCCGCGAGCAGGGCGCCGTCCATCGTCAGGGTCAGCGTTCCGTCCCGGGGCTCGAACGACGCCGCGTCCGTCAGGACGGAGACGGGTAGCTCGGCGGACTGCCCGGCGACGTCGACGGTCACGGGCGCCGACTCGACCGGCGTGGCGAGCTCGCGGACCGCCCGGTCGACCTCGGCCTGGTCGATCGTCGGCGTCTCGACGATGGTGGGCAGCTCCACCGGCCGTGGCGCCGTGAGCCACCCGTCGACGAGGAGCGAGCGGGCGGCGGGGACGTCCACCCTGGTGCCGTCCGACGGTGCGGTGGTCCGGATCTGCGTACCGACGAACACCACCGTGCCGTCGACCGGTGCGGTCTCCAGGGCGGCCGCGACCGTCCCGAGCACCTGGTCCAGGGCGTTGTCGTCCACGACGGTGACGGGTGTGACCACTCCCCCGCCGAAGACCTGGCGCCACAGTCGCGCGGGGTCGAGCCCGAAGCCGGTCACCTGGTCCACCGTGGCGCGCGCGTCCAGCGACAGCCCCGCCTGGCCCGGATCCAGCGACGTCCGCTTGTCACCGGCGGAGACCGGGACGGGGTGCGTGGTGGCGCCTGCCAACCCGTCCTGGAGCACCCGGACGGCGGCATCGGCGGACATCCCGCCGATGTCCACGCCGGCCACGACGGTGCCCGACGGCACCCGGTCGGCGAGCAGCCAGAGCGCGCCGACGTAGGCCCCGGCGAGCACCACCAGGACGGCGACCGCGGTCGCGAGGGCGCGCAGCCCGCGTCGGCGCGTGCGGTCGGACGTGGGTGTCGCCGGGGCCGCGGGGACCTGCGGTCCGGGTTCGGGGTCCGCGGAGGGCGCCTCGTCGTGGGGCCCGGGGACCTCCGTGTCCTGCGACGCACCCGCATCGCGCCGCTCGACGGCCCCCCGATCCCCGCGGTCGCTCATCCCTGGTCGTCTCTCCCCCGCCCGGCGTGGCACCCTGCTGTGGCGCCGGGGCCCGATCCTACGTGTGCGGGCTGCGAGACGGAGGGGACTCGCGGAACCACGAGCGCGGCAGCAGGTAGGCCCCCGCGACCACCAGCGCACCGGCGTACCAGACGTAGCCGACGCCGTCCGCGGCGATCAGCACGTCGCCGCCCGGGCCCTGCACCCCCAGCACGCCCGTCGCCGTGACGACGCCCAGGCCCACGGCGAGCACGGCGACCGCGCCGGCCCACGCGCGCCCGACCACCCCGCCCAGCAGGACGAGGGCCAGCGCGAGGAGCAGGCCCCACGGTCTCGCCAGCCGGTGCACCGAGGTCCCGACGATCCCGACGAGCACACCGACGAGGAACATCCCGGCCCAGCGGGCCAGGGCGCGGGCGGGGGGCGTGTCCACGACGGTCACCGTACGCGAACTCCGTCCGGCCACCCCACGGGACCGTTCTGCGACCCCACGCGGTAGCACTCCTGAGCCGGCACGGGCTGGACCACGGCGTCGCTCAGCGCGTAGCACCCCAGGCATCCCTCACCCTCGAGCGCCTCGACCGCCTGCACCTGGGTCGCGTGCGCACGCATGGCGCCGAGCACCCGTTCGAGGACCGGGGCGACCGCCACCCGCACCGCCACCTCCGCGGGCGCAACGGCCGCCGACGGGAGCGGTCGTCCGACGGCGGCGACGAGCCCTGGCGTCGCGGTCCGCGCGCACCACTCGCGCCCGGACACCAGCTGGTCGGCATCCAGGGCCGCCCAGAGCACGCACGGCACCTGCCACCCGCGCTCGGCGGCCAGCTGCACCGCGCGCATCGTCACCGCGTGCGCGTGGACGTGGTCGGGGTGGCCGTATCCGCCATCCGGCTCGTAGGTGACCACCACGGACGGACGCCGGTCGCACACCAGTCGGGCCAGCCGGTCCGCCGCCAGGTCGAGATCCACGCGCGCGAACGCAGCCTGGGGCGCATCCTGCGGGATCGCCGCGCGCCCCACGTCGGCCCAGACCATGCCGGAGTCCACCCAGGGGCCGTCACCTGCGACCTCGTCGAGCGTGACGTGGTCGCTGACACCGAGCGCTTCGAGGGCCCCGGCCAGCTCACCCGCCCGGTGCGCGGCGAGCGCGTCGGGGTCACCGGACAGGCGGGCCAGGCGTCGCCCGATCACCTCGCCCCGCTCGCCCCGGGTGCAGGTCACGACCGTCACCGCGCGGCCGGCCCGCGCCCACGTGGCGAGCAGAGCGCCGGTCGACAGGGTCTCGTCGTCCGGGTGGGCGTGCACGGCCAGCAGCCCCCCGTCCGGCGGGCCGGCGCCGTCGGTCACGCGCGCTTGGCCCGCGCCGCGAGCTTGGCGCGCTCGGCCTGGTCGAGCACCACCTTGCGGATCCGCACGATCTCCGGCGTCACCTCGACGCACTCGTCCTCCGCGGCGAACTCGAGCGACTCCTCGAGCGTGAGCCGACGCGGCGGCACGAGGTTCTCGAACGTGTCCGCCGTGGAGGAGCGCATGTTGGTGAGCTTCTTCTCCTTGGTGATGTTGACGTCCATGTCCTCGTTGCGCGAGTTCTCCCCGACCACCTGACCCTCGTAGACCTCCGAGGTGGGCTCGACGAAGAACGACCCCCGCTCCTGCAGGTTGATCATGGCGTACGGCGTCACCTTGCCGGCCCGGTCGGCGACCAGGGAGCCCGTGGTGCGCGACTCGATCGTCCCGGCCCACGGCTCGTACCCGTGCGCGATCGACGACGCGATGCCCGTGCCGCGGGTCTCGGTGAGGAACCGGGTGCGGAAGCCGATCAGCCCGCGTGCCGGCACGACGAACTCCATGCGCACCCAGCCCGTGCCGTGGTTGGCCATGGTCTCCATCCGGCCCCGCCGCGCCGCGAGCAGCTGGGTCACCGTGCCCAGGTGCTCCTCGGGCACGTCGACCGTGAGGTGCTCCATCGGCTCGTGCGTCCTGCCCTCGATGGTCCGAGTCACGACCTGCGGCTTGCCGACGGTGAGCTCGAAGCCCTCCCGACGCATCTGCTCGACGAGGATCGCCAGGGCGAGCTCGCCGCGGCCCTGGACCTCCCAGGCGTCGGGGCGGTCGGTGGGCAGCACCCGCAGCGACACGTTGCCCACGAGCTCGGTGTCCAGCCGATCCTTGACCTGGCGGGCGGTGAGCTTGTGCCCCTTGCCACCCCGGCCGGCCAACGGCGAGGTGTTGATCCCGACGGTCATCGAGATGGCGGGTTCGTCCACCGTGATGCGTGGCAGCGGGCGCGGGTCGTCGAGGTCGGTCAGCGTCTCGCCGATGGTGATCTCGGCGATGCCGGCGACGGCGACGATGTCGCCAGGGCCGGCCTGCGCCACGGGCACTCGCTCGAGGGCGCGGGTCTCGAGCAGCTCGGTGATCTTCACCGGCTGCACGGTGCCGTCCGCACGGGCCCAGGCCACCTGCTGCCCCTTGCGCAGCGTGCCGTTGTGCACCCGCAGCAGGGCGAGGCGGCCCAGGAACGGGGACGCGTCCAGGTTGGTCACGTGCGCCTGCAGTGGCGCGCCGTCCTCGTAGGTCGGCGCAGGGATGCGCTCGATGATCGTCGCGAACAGCTGCTCGAGGTCGGGCGCGTCCGGCAGCTCACCGTCCGGCGGCTGCTCCATGGAGGCCCGCCCGGCCTTGGCGGAGGCGTAGACCACGGGGACGTCCAGCACGGCGTCCAGGTCGAGGTCCGGGAAGTCCTCGTGCAGGTCCGACGCGAGCCCGAGGAGCAGGTCGGTCGACTCGTGGACCACCTCGGCGATCCGGGCGTCGGACCGGTCGACCTTGTTGACCACCAGCACCACGGGGAGCTGCGCGGCCAGGGCCTTGCGCAGCACGAACCGTGTCTGCGGGAGTGGCCCCTCGCTCGCGTCGACCAGCAGCACCACGCCGTCGACCATCGACAGACCGCGCTCGACCTCACCCCCGAAGTCCGCGTGACCCGGGGTGTCGATGACGTTGATCGTGATCCCGTCCGGCTCTCCGGCCGCGACGGCCGCCGGCCCCCGGTACCGCACAGCGGTGTTCTTGGCGAGGATCGTGATCCCCTTCTCGCGCTCCAGGTCCCCGGAGTCCATGGCGCGCTCGTCCACGTGGGCGTGCTCCCTGAAGGCGTGGGACTGCCACAGCATGGCGTCCACCAGGGTGGTCTTGCCGTGGTCGACGTGGGCGACGATCGCCACGTTGCGCAGGTCTGAGCGCAGAGGCATGCCAGGACTCGATCTCGTGGGAAGGGGCCGCCGGGGTGCCGCTTCACGCGGCTCCACCGCCAGCGTGGGACACGGCATCCTACCCGGATGACCCGCCGGTCCCGCGATCGGGGTCCGCGGGACCGGGTCGCGCCGGGTGCCGGCCCGCGGTCGCTCAGCCCTCGTGCAGGAGCTGGCGCCGCAGCTCGCGGCGCTCGCGCTGCTTGGCCGGGTTGGGCACCGGGACGGCGGCGATGAGGCGCTGGGTGTAGGGGTCCCGCGGGTTGCGCAGGATCTCGTCCCGGGTGCCCTGCTCGACGATGCGCCCGTTCTGCATCACCACGATCCGATCGGCCATCAGGTCGACCACCGCGAGGTCGTGCGTGACGAACAGGCAGGCGAACTGCAGCTCGGTCTGCAGCTCCTGGAGCAGGTCGAGCACCGTGGCCTGCACCGAGACGTCCAGCGCGGAGGTCGGCTCGTCCGCGACCAGCAGGTCCGGGGACAGCGCGATGGCTCGCGCGATGCCCACCCGCTGCTTCTGCCCGCCGGAGAGCTCGTGCGGATAGCGGTTGCGGTAGCTGCGCGGAAGCTCGACCTGGTCCAGCAGGGTCTCGATGCGTCGCTGGAGCTCGGCACCCTTGGCGGCGCCGGCCAGGTACAGCGGCTCACCGATCGACTCACCGATCGGCAGCCGGGGGTTCAGCGACGACGACGGGTCCTGGAACACCATGCCCACCTTGCGACGCAGCTGGGCGATCGTCTTGCGGCTCGCGTGGCTGATGTCGATCCCCGCGACCGTCAGCGTCCCCTCGACGGCGGGCAGGAGACCGACGGCCGCCCGGCCGATGGTCGTCTTGCCGGACCCGGACTCACCCACGAGACCGACGACCTCGCCCGGGTGCACCACGAGGTCGGCCTTCTCGACGGCGCGGAAGGCCGGCACGCGCCCGCGCTTGGGGTACTCGATCGAGACACCCTGAAGGCTGAGGATCGGCTGGTCCGTCCGACCGGCCACCGCCGCCGCACCCGCCGCCGCCGCGACCGCGGCCGCGGAGCCGTGCTCCGGGGCGCCCAGCTCGGGGACGGCCGCGAGCAGCTCCTGCGTGTAGGGGTGCTGGGCCTCGTGGAAGATCTGCTCGGCGGTGCCGCGCTCCACGATCCGGCCGTGGCGCATCACGAGGATCCGGTCGGACAGGTCAGCGACCACGCCCATGTCGTGGGTGATGAGGATCACCGCGGAGTCCAGCTTGTCACGCAGGTTCCGCATCAGGTCGAGGATCTCGGCCTGCACGGTGACGTCCAGGGCGGTGGTCGGCTCGTCCGCGATCAGCAGCGCGGGGTCGCAGGACAGCGCCTGGGCGATCATCGCGCGCTGACGCTGACCGCCGGAGAGCTGGTGCGGGTAGGAGTTGAACGCCTTGACCGGGTCAGGCAGCTCCACCAGGGAGAGCAGCTCGAGCGCGCGCTCGCGTGCCTCCTCGGGCGACATCGTGTTGTGCAGCCGCAACGTCTCGATGATCTGGAAACCGATCGTGTAGACCGGGTTCAGCGCCGTCATCGGCTCCTGGAAGATCATCGCGATGTCGTTGCCGCGCAGCTCGCGCATCTTCGCGCGCGACAACCCGCGCAGCTCCTGGCCGCGAAGCTTGATCGAGCCCGCGATCCGAGCGTTCTTGGGCAGCAGGTCCAGGATCGCCATCGAGCTCACCGACTTGCCGGAGCCGGACTCGCCGACGATCGCGAGCACCTCTCCGCGGTGCACCGTGTACTCGACGTCGATCGCCGCCGGCACCCACTTGCGGTCCACGCCGAAGTCGACGCTGAGGCCGGAGACCTCGAGAACGGGCTCACGCCCCTCCAGGACGGTCATCGAACGACTCCTGTCATGATGTCGAGGTGAGCAGTCTGGACGGCGAGCACGCCGCACGCACGAGCCGCGCGGAGTTCCGCGCGCCGCTGGGCCGTACCGCGACGACCGTGGCGATCGTGCTGCTGCTGGGGCTGGTCCTGGCGCAGGGCGCCCAGTACGGAGTGGTCGCCGCGCTGCGCGCCCTGCCGGTCGCCGCGGCGCTCGCGGGCGCCGTCGACCTGGTCATGCGAGCCCCTCGCCTGGTGGTCGACGACGACGGGCTGACCGTGGTGAACCCGACGCAGCGCTTCCACGTCCCCTGGCCGGCGCTGGTCGCCCTGCAGACCCGCTTCACGCTGACGCTGGTCACCCCGCACGTCAAGGTGCCCGTGTGGGCGGCGCCCGGTCCCGAACGCCACGCCGGGGCTTTCGCGGCGCGCTCCGACATCGACGTGGTCGCGAGCAGCCGCCGCGGGCCCGGTGGCACGGTGCGGGTCAGCGAGCTGGCCAGCACCGCGTCCGGCGCGGCGGCGCACGAGGTGCACGCACGCTGGTCCAGGCTGGCCGAGCGAGGCCTCCTCGAGCTCGGTGCGGCGGACAGCACCCCCGTGCAGCGCACGTGGCGCCCGTACCCGGTGGGCATCATCGCGTTGCTGGCCGTGGGGGGCGTCGCCCTGGTCGCGCTGAGCTGAGGTCATGAGCCGCCGCCGACCGTGCCGGTGGGGCCCGCGGACGGCGCCTGCACCTTGAGGGCCGCACGCTGCTCGGAGCGGCTCGCGCGCCGCATCTGGCGCACGCTGAACTTCTTCTGCCGCGGGTCGAACGCGTCGCGCAGACCGTCGCCGACGAAGTTGATGCACAGGCAGATCGCGACGATGAACACGCCGGGCCACCAGAACAGCCACGGGCGCGTGGTGAACGCCGCCTGGTTGTCGCTGATGAGCCGCCCGAGCGAGGTGTCCGGCGGCTGCACGCCCAGGCCCAGGTAGCTCAGCGCGGTCTCGAGCAGGATCGCGGTCGACATCAGCAGCGTGGTGTTCACGGTGATGACGCCGATCGCGTTGGGCAGGATGTGCTTGAAGATGATCCGTCGGTCGGAGGCTCCCGCCAGTCGCGCCGCGTCGACGAACTCGCGCTCGCGCAAAGTGAGGAAGTCGCCCCGCACGAGCCGGGCCATTCCGGTCCACGAGACGAGCCCGAGGAACAGGCCGAGGAGCCAGAACCCGCCGATGTTGCCCGCCTTGTAGGCGATCACCGAGGCGGAGATCAGGATCGGG
This sequence comes from Actinotalea lenta, assembly GCF_030586465.1. Classification (GTDB taxonomy): domain Bacteria; phylum Actinomycetota; class Actinomycetes; order Actinomycetales; family Cellulomonadaceae; genus Actinotalea; species Actinotalea lenta. The sequence goes on along the minus strand of NZ_JAUQYP010000001.1, from coordinate 1,424,136 downwards.
ATGATGATGATCATGTCGGTGAACCGCATGAGGATGGTCTCGACCACGCCGCGGAAGTAGCCGGACAGGGCGCCGACGAGGATCCCGATGAGAGCGGCCGTGGAGCCGACGAGCACCGTGATGATCAGGGAGATCTGGGTGCCCCGCATGGTCATCGCGAACGAGTCCCGTCCCACCCGGTCCTGACCGAACGGGTGGTCGCCGAGGCTGAACGGGAAGAGCTGGAGCGTCGGGTGCCCCCCGTTGGTGATGGGGGGGATGTCGGTGTAGCCGAACTTCCACCAGCCCGGGATCGGCCCGAGGCCGATCGACGAGATGGCCAGGAGCACGATCAGGACCAGGACCACGAGGCTCACGATGGCCGCCGTGTGGCCGAAGAAGCGCTTGAGGACGAGGCGGCCCTGGCTCAGGCCACGGGTCTGGTCGGGGAGCGGGCCGGCCGCGTCCGGTGGCACGTCGGACGGGTTCTCCATGTAGCTGCTCATGCGCGCACCCTCACTCGCGGGTCGAGAGCCGAGTAGGCGAGATCGGCCAGCAGGTTGAACGTCACGGCGGTGATGCCGACGATCACGAACACTCCCATCACGGGGTTGGGGTCGACGTTCTTGATACCGGTGATGAACAGCGTGCCCATGCCCTTGAAGGAGAACACGTTCTCGGTGATCACCGCACCACCGATGAGCTGCCCGATGTCGAAGGCGACCACGGTCGCCAGCGGGATGAGCGCGTTGCGGAACGCGTGCCGCACGACCACGACGCGCTCGGACAGGCCCTTGGCGCGCGCGGTACGGACGTAGTCCTGCTCCATGACCTCGAGCATCGACGAGCGTGAGTAGCGCGTGTAGGACGCCAGCGAGATGAGGAGCAGGGCGAAGGTCGGCAGGACCAGGTGCCCGTACTTGTCGGCCGCGTGCACCCAGAAGTCACCCGAGAGGTTGGGGGTCGCCGAACCGATCGTCGCGATGGGGCGACCGTGCACCCGCCCGTTGTTGTAGTACGTCGGCCAGGCCTGCATCACGCGGTCCAGCGCGACGAGCACGGCCACGATGAACGACGTCAGCCCGGCAGCCTTGCGCGACTGCGCGGGGTCGTAGCCCCCGAAGAGATGACCGGTCAGGTACCCGACGCCGACCGCCAGCACGCCGAGCAGCAGCAGCAGGCCGAGGCTCACGGAGTTCAGCAACGGAGCAGCGACCGTCATCATCACGACACCGACGACGACCATGCTGAGCGACGCGTACAGCGCGCGTCGGTTCTGCAGCCCGGCGATGATCGCCGTGACGGCGACCGCGACGCCCGCGCCGAGCACGACGAGCACCTCGGGACCGATCCCGGGGTAGGCGAACCAGTCGCTCGCCGACAGGTAGTACATGATCCCGCCGGTCACCACCGCCGCCGCCGCGAACGTGATGGCGCGCCGCGCCCAGGAGCCGGACAGGATGACCGTCCACACCACCCCGGATATCAAGGACACCAGCACGATCGTGCGCGTCGTGAATCGTGGGTCCGCGAGGAAGTCGTTGAACCCGATCGCGCCGAACTCCTTGAGCAGCACAGCGACCCAGAACACCGGCAGCGAGAAGAACAGGAACGCGATGAACGTCACCGAGTAGTCCAGGGCGGAGTACTGCCGCAACGCGGTCACGATCCCGACGGCGATGCCGATCGTGATGGCCAGCAGCGCGGCGCCGGTGACGAGCTGCAGGGTGGAGGGGATCGCAGAGGAGAGCGCCGCCGTGACCGGTTGGCCCTGGATCGACGAGCCGAGGTCGCACTGCGCGAAGGGCACGACGCACTTGACCGCGCCGCCGAGCCAGAGGAAGTAGCGCAGCACCGGCGGCACGTCGAGGTTCAGCAGGTTGCTCCGCGCCTCCATGAGCTGCGCACGGTTCGGCAGGTTCGAGGCTCGGTACTCCTGCAGCGGGTCGCCCGAGTAGGCGATCAGGATGTACACGATGAACGAGGCGCCCAGCAGGATCAGCACTGATGCCAGGAGCCGGCGTAGCAGGTAGGAAGTCATGACGTACGCAGGGCCTTCGGGTGGAAGCGAGTCCGAGCCGGTCACGGACGAGGGGTGCCAGGAGTCTAGGTCACGCCCGAGCGCCGATGCACAGACCGGCGCGGCGGGCCACATCGCCCGCACGCACGGGCGCTGGGGCCACGCGATCGCGTGGCCCCAGCGCCCCTGTGCTGCGGTTCAGGCGTCAGACCTGGGGACTGTCAGCCGTTGCTGACGCTCCAGTCCCACGTGTTCCACCAGACACCGTTCTGGTTGGAGTTGAAGGTGTCGACACCCTTCATGCGGTCCGCGACCGCCACGACACCCGGCGACTGGTAGAGCGGCAGACCGTAGTAGTCGCCCCACACCAGCGCGTCGATCTGCTGCTCGAGGCTGACCTGCTTGCTCTGGTCGAGCGTGACGAGGAGCTCCGAGGCCAGCGAGTCGACCTTCGAGTTGGAGTAGCCGTTGAAGTTGCCACCGCCGTCGGTGCTGAAGATCTGCGGAACGCCGCTGACCCCGACACCGGAGTTGATCCACCCGAAGATGGTCGAGTCGTAGGAGCCGTCGCCGAGACGCGAGCCCCACTTCTCGTCACCGTCGTCCTTGATCTTGAAGCCGGCCTTGGTGGCGGACTGCGAGATCAGCGTGAAGTCGTCGACCCGGTTCGGGTTGCTCGGCTTGTACAGGATCGAGACGGTCGGCGAGGTCACACCGGCCTCCTGGAGCAGCTTCTTGGCGCCCTCGATGTCCGGCTCACCCGGGAAGGCGTCCGAGCCGTTGTTCTTGACCGACTCGGCGTAACCGTCCTGCGCCGGGACGAAGATCTGCGAGTTGAGGATCTCGGCGTCCGGCTTCTGCGGGATCACGACCGCCTGGAGGATCGCCTGGCGCGGGACGGTCTTGAGGAACGCCTCACGCACGAGCGCCGCCTTCTTGGCGTCGCCGCCGTAGGTGGCCGGGTCGAACGGGCCGCCGTTGTTGAAGGTCAGGTCGATGTGGTCGTACGCCAGCTGGTAGCCGGTGTAGACGTTCACGCCGGTCAGCCCCTGGAGGGCCTGCAGGGTGTCGGCCGAGGACTGCGGAGCCGCGACGTCGATCTCACCGTTCTGCAGAGCCTGCACCTGCGAGGTCGAGTCCGCGATCGACCGCATGATGATCTCGGAGACCTTCGGCTGGTGGTCACCGACGTACTTGTCGTTGACGGTCATCGTCACCGACTGGTTCTCCTGCACGTCGGACACGATGAAGGGGCCGTCCGACAGGTAGAGCGACGGGTCGCTCGGCAGGGTCGTGGAGTCGAAGCCGGTGTTCCAGAAGTCCATGACCTTGGCCATCTGGTCCGAGGTCTTGTTGTCCGAGCCGGCGGGCTCGCCCTTCATGAGGTCGACCAGCGCGGCGCTGTCGGCCAGGCCGGCCTTCTCGGCGACCACGTGGGCCGGGGGCATGCCCTGGAGCGAGTAGGAGACCTCCCAGTCCGCGGCGGGCTTGGAGTAGGTCAGCGTGATCGAGCGACCGTCGTCGCCCAGCTTCGGGAAGGAGGTCAGGCCGAGGGTCCCGGTGTCACCGGCGTAGTCGAAGGAGTGGTCCTTCGTGTTGAAGTACCCCGACTCGACGGCCCACGCGAGCAGCAGGTCGGAGTTGTCCACCGGCTTCCCGTCCGACCAGACCACACCGTCGTTGATGGTGTAGGTGACCGTCAGCGGGTCCTCGCTGTCCACCGTGTAGGTGCCGAAGGACGTGTCCTTCTGGACCTTGAGCTTGTCGTCGATGTACCAGAAGTTCGACGAGGTGGCGAGCGAGATCTTCGAGTTGATGTCGACGTTGCCGTTACTCGTGTTCGGGTTGAACGAGAAGAAGGTGTTCACCTCGGCAACCGTGACGGTTCCGGTCGGGCCGCTGCTCGAGCTGCTGCTGCTGCCCGACGCCGAGTCCGACGGCGTGTTCGCCGGCGAGTTGCTGCAGGCAGCCAGTGCGAGCGCGCTCGCACCGACCAGCGCAGCCACTGCCGACATGCGTGTGATCCTCAATGTTCCTCCTGTGAAGGGAGAGCGGCCGCCCCCGTGTCGCACGTCCACCCAGCCGGGTGCACAGCAGCTCGACCGCTGTCGCGTGGGGACACGGTAGCCTCGGCCGACCGTCTCCCGGAACGCCTCTCACCCGGGTGGAGGGATCGTTACCCGATTGATACTGGTTGGTACGTCTCGAAATGCGAGACGGTCCCGGGGTCCCGCCCCGCGCGGACTGCGCGCGTCGGACACCCGGGCACGCCACGGGCGATGCCACGTCTACGCAGGTGGGCGGCGGTTCGGCGAGCGGTTCGGCCTCGAGATCGACGAGCACAGCGGCCCTCATCTGGACACGGCGGCCGCGACAGAGAGGGACCGTGGACGCCGCGGGCGCGCTGGTCGCACCCTCACCGTCGACGCGCCCCGGCAGGTCGGCCCGCACGGCGTGTCAGCGGATCGAACTAGCGTTCGACCCGGAGGTGACCCCATGAAGGTTCTGACGGCGACCGAGGCGACCCAGGGCACACGGGCCGACGACTACTCCTGGACCACACCCGGAGAGCTCGTGATGTTCGGCGCGGTCTGCGCCTCCGACCTCCGCGGCACGGGCCAGCCCTGCGGCTGCGGCCGAGCGTTCGCGGGCCTGCACTCCGCACGCGCCACGACGACGGCCGAGGTCGTCGAGTCGGCGATGAGCCTCGACGACCTGGTGCTGGCGTTCCGTGACAGCCTCACGTGCGGCGGGTGGCTGGACGACCTGCCCCCTCAGGACGCCGCAGAGCTCGTCCAGCTGTCGGTGATGGAGATGCTCGTGGTCGCGGACCGCTTCCCCGCCGGGACGGTGATCGGCACGCACCTGGGCTCGCAGTACGTGCGGCAGGAGGCGGGCGCGCGGTGAGCGTCCCGGCTGCCCCTACACGTTGAACCGGAACTCGACCACGTCGCCGTCGGCCATGACGTAGTCCTTGCCCTCGATCCGGGCCTTGCCCACCGCGCGGGCCGCGGCGACCGAGCCGGCCTCGACCAGGTCGTCGTAGGAGATCACCTCGGCCTTGATGAAGCCCTTCTCGAAGTCCGTGTGGATGACGCCCGCCGCCTGCGGCGCGGTCCAGCCGCGGCGGATGGTCCAGGCCCGCGACTCCTTCGGGCCGGCCGTCAGGAACGTCTGCAGCCCCAGCGTGTGGAATCCCACGCGGGCCAGCTGGTCCAGGCCGGCCTCGGTCTGGCCCGAGTCGGCCAGCATCTCCGTGGCGTCCTCGGGGTCGAGCTCCACCAGCTCGGACTCGAACTTGGCGTCCAGGAACACGCAGTCGGCCGGCGCCACGGTCTCGCGCAGCCGGGCCTGGAGATCGCCGTCGGCCAGACCGGCGTCATCGGTGTTGAAGACGTAGATGAACGGCTTGGTGGTCAGCAGGCCGAGCTCGCGCAGGATCCTCGGGGTGGCGCCCGCGGCGTCCAGCCGGTCCCGTGCGGCGAACAACGTCTCGCCCGCGCCGAGCACCTCCTGGGCGAGCTGAGCGACCGCCAGGACGGTGGGGTCCGTCTTCTTGCCCCGCACCTCCTTCTCCAGGCGCGGCACGGCCTTGTCCAGGGTCTGCAGGTCGGCCAGGATCAGCTCGGTGTTGACCGTCTCGATGTCGTCGGCGGGGTCGACGCGGCCGGTGACGTGCACGACGTCGTCGTCGGCGAAGGCGCGCACCACCTGGCAGATCGCGTCCGCCTCGCGGATGTTGGCCAGGAACTGGTTCCCGAGCCCCTCGCCCTCGCTGGCGCCCTTGACGATGCCGGCGATGTCGACGAAGGAGACCGTCGCGGGCACCACACGCTCGGACTCGAACAGGTCGGACAGCACCTCCAGACGCGGGTCCGGCAGCGGCACGACCCCGACGTTGGGCTCGATGGTCGCGAAGGGGTAGTTCGCAGCGAGCACGTCGTTGCGGGTCAGCGCGTTGAAGAGGGTCGACTTGCCGACGTTGGGCAGTCCGACGATGCCGATGGTGAGAGCCACGGGCGAGCAGTCTACGGGCGGCACCGGCGGCCCGACGGACCAGGCGGCGGACGTCAGACCATCGAGACGATCTCCTGGAGGATCACGGGGGCGCGCCGGTCCAGCAGGCGACCACCCCAGCGCACGCCGACCGTGAGCACCGTCGCCCCGAGCGCCAGGCCCACCACGAGGGCCGACCAACCGAGCACCGCGGAGTGCCGCACCACCGCAAGGACGCAGAGCCCCAGGACCGGGGACGACAGGCCGAGCACGGCCAGCATGCCGACCAGCTGGGAGAGCACGGAGACCACCGAGCCGCCCTGACGGGTGCCGAACACGTTCTCGCCCGACTGCTGCACGCGCATCACGACGAGCGCAGACATCACGCTGGCCACCCCGAGCGACACCCCGAGCGTGCCGAGGCCCACCCCGAGCAGCGCCGGGAGGTCGTCGGCGTGCCCGGTGAGGACGCCGAGGACCACGACGAGCAGCGCGGCGAGCGGAACCAGGACGAGGCCGGCGGCGATGGCGCGGCCGAGCCGGTCGTCGACGCCGCGCAGCGGGGCGGCGACGTGCGCCCAGAACGCGGTGCCGTCGCTCGAGGTGTCGGCCGCGATGGACCATCCGAGGATCCCGGTCATCATCGGCAGGAACCACAGCGCCGTCGAGCCCGAGCCGAAGGCGTACATCGCGATCGGCACCAGCGGCACGGCAGCGACCGCCAGGATGTAGCGCGGGTCGCGGCGCCAGTACGTCAGGCACCGCGCCGTCACCGCACCCAACGGCGTCGCGGGCAGACGCGCGAACATCCCGAGGCCATGCGCGCCCGCGGCGGCGTCCTTGCTCGCGGGGCGGACCAGGGCCCGGGCCATCGCGCGGTCCCACCAGACCAGCAGGGCCGCCAGCGAGGCGACCAGCACGAGCGTCCGCAGCACGGCGGTCCCCCACGCGCCCGCGGCCGCGTCGGCGGGAGCCGCCCACGCCGCCCCGACCGGGGTCCACCCGAGCACGTCGGCGACGCCGGACAGCAGGCCGCGCAGGTCGGTCCCTGGACCCAGCCCACCCGTGGTGAGCCTCCCGAACCCCAGGTAGGCGGCCGCCAGCAGGACGAGGAACGCGAACGCGGAAGCCTCGCGGGTGCGTCGCCCGCTCAGCACCGACGCCAGGGTCGTCGTGGTGGCACGCGAGGCCACCACGGCCACAGCCACCGCGAGGAGGCCGGTCAGCATGGCGACTGGCACCACGACCGGCTCGCGCCACCACACCACGCTCGCGCCGAGCACGCCGAGCACGGTGACCACCCCCGGGACCCCGATCAGTGCCGCGAGGCCGAGCCCGGCCAGCAGACGACGGGTCGGCACCGGGAACGTCACGAACCGGGCCGGGTCGAGGGTGGCGTCCACCCCGAAAGCGATCATCGGAAGAACCGCCCAGCCGAGCACCACCGCCGAGCCGCCCACCACGAGCACGGCGCGGCGCAGGCTCGCGTCGGTGCTCAGGGCCAGGGCGACGATCCCCACACCGACGCCGATCAGGGCCATCACCCCGTAGAGCGCGCCGACGACCATCCCGACGATCTGCCAAGGACTGCGCCGCAGGCCGTTGCGCAGCAGGGTGAGCTTCAGTCGGACGAGGTGCTCAACCACGCCAGGCCCTCCCCCGCCACGCGCCCGCCCACCAGCTCCACGAAGCGGTCCTCGAGGCTCGCGCCTGCACGGACGTCCTCGACGGTCCCGGCCGCGAGCACCCGGCCTGCGGCGATCACCGCCACGTGCGAGCACATCCGCTGCACCAGGTCCATCACGTGGCTCGAGACGATCACCGTCCCGCCCGAGGCGACGTAGGACCCGAGCAGGTCCCGGATGTTCGCCGCGGAGATCGGGTCCACGGCCTCGAACGGCTCGTCCAGCACCAGCAGCGACGGCGCGTGCACGAGCGCGCACGCCAGCGCGATCTTCTTCGACATGCCGGCCGAGTAGTCCACCACCAGGGTGTCGCGGTCCGCGACCAGGTCCACGGCGCGCAGCAGGTCCTCGGTCCGGGACACGACCGTCTCACGGTCCAGACCCTGCAGCAGGCCCGCATAGGTGATGAGCTGTGCGCCGGTCAGCCGGTCGAACAGCCGCAGCCCGTCCGGCAGGATGCCGAGCATCCCCTTGACCTGCTGCGGTGCCGCCCACAGGTCCCGGCCGTGCACCAGCACCTGCCCGGCGTCGGGCACCAGGAGCCCGGTGGAGATCGACAGCGTGGTGGTCTTCCCCGCGCCGTTCGGCCCGACCAGCCCGTAGAACGACCCGCGCGGCACGTCGAGGTCCACCCCCGCGACCGCGGTCTTCGGGCCGAAGGACTTCCACAGCCCGCGGAGCCGGAGCGCCTCGGGGACGTCGGGCTGCGGCGCGTGCGTCTGCCGGGCCGGTGCCGGCGCCTGTCCGTACGGCTCCTGCCGTGCCGGAGGTGGAGGCTCGGGGACGTTCACGCCGACACAGTAGAAGCCTCCCGGGCCCCGGACGTCGGCCTTCGGTCGCATGTCCGACCGCGGCCAGCCGCGCCGGGGTGCACCGCGGGGTGTCGGTGCCGGCTGGCACGGTGGGTGCCATGGACGTGCTGCAGATCCTCGGGTGGCTGGCGCTCGGCGCCCTCGTCGGCGTGCTGGCGGGCTGGGCGGTGGGCACCGGCCGGTCCGCCGGACGCGTCCGGGCGGCGGAGGTCGCTGCGGCCCGAGCCTGCGCGCGCGAGGAGGCGGCGCGCGCGGCGTGGGCGGCGCGCGAGCAGGAGCTGACCCGGGACCGGTCCGAGGACCGCGAGCGCCAGGCGGAGCAGTTCCGGGCGCTGGCCGCGGACGCGCTCAGTGCGAGCAGCGACCAGTTCCTCGCGCTGGCGCACCAGCGCCTGGCGGCCGCGCAACAGGTGCACGAGTCCGGCCTGCGCGAGCGCGAGGAGGCCGTGCGCGCGCTCGTCGAGCCACTGGCCACGACGTTGCAGGCGGTGCAGCGCGAGCTGGGCTCGGCCGAGATCGCGCGGGCGCAAGGGGCCGCTGCGCTGGCGGAGCAGGTCCGCGCGATGCGCGAGTCGTCGGAGGCGCTGCGCGGCGAGACGTCCCGGCTGGTCACGGCGCTGCGGTCGTCGCACGTGCGCGGCCGGTGGGGTGAGCTCCAGCTCCGACGACTCGTCGAGGTCGCCGGGATGCTGCCGTACGTGGACTTCGTCGAGCAGGACAGCGTTCGTACCGACGACGGTGTGCTCCGGCCCGACCTGGTGGTCCGCCTCGCGGGCGGCAAGCGCGTGGTGGTCGACGCCAAGGTCGCCTTCCTGGGCTTCCTCGAGGCGGCCGAGGCCACGGACGAGGCGACGCGGGCGGAGCGCATGTCCGCCCACGCCCGTCAGGTCCGCGCGCACGTCGATGCGCTCGCCGCCAAGCGCTACTGGGACGGGGTCGGCGCCGCACCCGAGTTCGTCGTCATGTTCGTGCCGGCCGAGTCGTTCTGGCAGGCCGCCGTGGAGCAGGACCCGGGACTGGTCGAGTACGCGTTCGACCGCAACGTCGTGGTGGCGACCCCGTCCACGCTCCTGGCCCTGCTGCGCACGGTCGGCTACGCGTGGCGCCAGGACGCACTGGCCGCTAACGCGCAGACCGTGCTCGACCTGGGCAAGGAGCTGCACGGGCGCATCGGCACGCTGGGCGGGCACGTGACACGGCTGGGTCGGGCGCTGGACGCCGCCGCCACGGCCTACAACCAGACCGTCGCGTCACTCGAGTCCCGAGTGCTGGTCAGCGCCCGACGGTTCTCGGCGCTCGGGGTGGTCGACGCCGGTCTCGACGCCCCGCCCTACCAGGAGACGAGGGTGGGGACGCTGAGCGCACCCGAGCTCCTGGCCGATGCGGACGAGGCCGCCGGGGCGTGAGCCGTCCGGGTAGGGGCGGTGGCTCGACGCCTCAGTGCGTCGACGCCGGGGAGCGGCGCCCGTGCGCGTCGTCCTTGCCCGCGGCCTTGAGGTCCGCCCGCAGCTCACGCGGCAGGGAGAACATCAGGTCCTCCGTCGCCGTCCGGACCTCCTGGACGTCGCCGAAGCCCAGCTCCGCCAACCGGGCGACCACGTCGCGCACCAGGATCTCCGGCACCGAAGCGCCCGAGGTGACCCCGACCGTCGCGGCGTCCGAGAGCCACTCCGGGTCGATCTCGGCCGCGGTGTCGATGCGGTAGGCGGACCGCGACCCCGCGTCCAGCGCGACCTCGACCAGCCGCACGGAGTTCGACGAGTTGGCCGAGCCCACGACCACCACCACGTCGCACTCCGGCGCCATCTTCTTGACGGCCACCTGGCGGTTCTGGGTCGCGTAGCAGATGTCGTCGCTGGGCGGATCCTGGAGGTTCGGGAACCTCTCGCGAAGCCTGCGGACCGTCTCCATCGTCTCGTCGACCGACAGGGTCGTCTGGCTCAGCCACACGACCTTGTCGGGGTCACGCACGACCACGGAGTCGACGGCGTCCGGGGAGTCGACGACCTGGATGTGCTCCGGGGCCTCGCCGGAGGTGCCCTCGACCTCCTCGTGCCCGGTGTGCCCGATCAGCAGGATGTCCACGTCGTCGTTCGCGAACCGGACCGCCTCCTTGTGCACCTTGGTGACCAGGGGGCAGGTCGCGTCGATGGTGCGAAGGTTGCGGGCGGCCGCAGCGCGGTGCACGGCCGGGGACACGCCGTGCGCCGAGAACACCACGCGAGCGCCCTCGGGCACCTCGTCGGTCTCCTCGACGAAGACGGCCCCGCGTTCGGCCAGGGTGGCCACGACATGCTTGTTGTGCACGATCTCCTTGCGGACGTACACGGGCGGGCCGTAGTGCTCCAGGGCCTTCTCGACCGCGATGACGGCCCGGTCCACCCCGGCGCAGTACCCGCGCGGGGCAGCGAGCAGTACACGTCTGGTCATGCCCCCAGTCTAGGTAAGCCCACCCTTCCCTGCCGTGATCAAGGAATCCATGCCCATCACCGGGCACGGATTCCTTGATCACGGCCACGGTGGGGGAGGCTTGACCCGTGACCGCACTTCCTGCCCGGGCCCTGGAGACCACCGCCGAGCAGCCGTGGCCGGTGCGCCACCTGTCCGCCAAGATCGCCGAGTACGTGCAGCGCATGCCGGGCGTGTGGGTGGAGGGCCAGCTGGTCCAGCTCAACCGACGGGCCGGGATGAGCTTCATGACGCTGCGGGACACCGAGGCGGACGTCTCACTGACGGTGGTCGCGCACACCCGCGTCCTCGGCGAGATCTCCGAGGGCTCCCACGTGGTCGTGCACGCGACCCCGACGTTCTGGTCCAAGCGCGGCACCCTGCAGCTCCAGGCCGACACCATCCGCGTCGTCGGCCTGGGCGAGCTGCTGGCCCGCATCGAGCACCTACGGGGCGTGCTGGCCGCCGAGGGCCTGTTCGACGTCGAGCGCAAGGTGGCGCTGCCCTTCCTGCCTCGCGTGGTCGGACTCGTCTGCGGCCGGGAGTCCAAGGCCGAGCACGACGTGGTGGTCAACGCCCGTGCCCGGTGGCCTGCGGTGGAGTTCGTGATCCGGGAGGTGGCCGTCCAGGGACCCCGCGCAGTCCCCGAGGTGAGTGCCGCGATCGCCGAGCTCGACGCGGACCCACAGGTCGAGGTGATCGTGGTGGCCCGCGGCGGCGGATCGGTCGAGGATCTCCTGCCGTTCTCGAACGAGGCGATGGTGCGGGCCGCCGCAGCCTGCCGGACGCCCCTGGTGAGCGCGATCGGGCACGAGACCGACGCCCCCTTGCTCGACCTGGTCGCCGACCACCGTGCCTCGACCCCCACCGATGCCGCCAAACGCATCGTGCCCGACGTGGCCGAAGAGCGCCGCGGCCTGGCCCAGGCACGCCAGCGGGCGGCCGCCGCCGTCGAGCGGATGCTGCGGCGCGAGGCCGAGCGGCTGGCGGCCCTGCGCTCCCGCCCGGCCCTGGCCGCCCCCACCACCCTGGTCGACCGGCATGCCCGCGACATCGCCCAGCACCGCGAGTCCCTGCGGCGCGGCCTCGACCGCGTGCTCGTCGACCGGTCCGCGGCGCTGGGCCGGCTGCACGCACAGCTCACGGCCCTCTCGCCGGCCGCGACCCTGGCCCGCGGGTACGCCGTGGTGCAGCGGGACGACGGTGCGGTCGTTCGCGGCCCCGCCGACGTCGCCCCCGGCGACCCTCTGCGACTGCGGCTCGCCGAGGGAGAGATCGGCGCCGTGGTACGTGGTTGAGGGCGTCGCGCCCCGAGGCACGGTTTACTGGCCCCGTGCCAGAACTTCCCGACGACGTCGCGGCGATGACCTACGAGCAGGCCAGGGACGAGCTCGTCCTGGTGGTGCAGCGCCTCGAGACCGGTGACCAGCCCCTGGAGACGTCCCTCGACCTGTGGGAGCGCGGGGAGGCGCTCGCGGCCCGCTGCCAGCAGTGGCTGGACGGGGCGCGGCAGCGGCTGGACGCGGCCCGCGCGCAGTCGGCAACCGCGAGCGACGAGCCCCAGGAGCAGTGATGCACGAGCCCGACAGCACCACCGGTGACCAGGCCGAGGCCGTCCTGGCGCCCGGCGTCCAGACCGAGCTCGCCTCCGACGTCGAGGCTGAGGAGCGCCGCGCCCTGGTGATCGGCGAGGCCCTCGTGGACGTGGTGAGCCGCGCCGACGGCACGCGCACCGAGCACCCGGGCGGCTCGCCGATGAACGTTGCGATCGGGCTGGCGCGTCTGCGTCGCGGGGTGGACCTGCTGACGTGGTTCGGCACCGACGCGCGCGGGGCGGAGATCGCCGCCCACCTCGCCGCCTCAGGGGTCGCAGTGGTGCCCGGCTCGGACGGCGCGGACCACACCTCGGTCGCCGAGGCGGTGCTCGACGCCACGGGCGCAGCGACGTACGTCTTCGACCTCGCCTGGCAGGTGCCCGAGCACTGGGCGTCACCGCCCGCCCCGCCCCTCGTCGTGCACACCGGGTCGATCGGCGCGGTGCTGGAGCCCGGCGCGACGGACGTGGCACGGATCCTCCAGGCGCACCGCGCGTCCGCGACCCTGACCTACGACCCCAACATCCGCCCGTCCCTGATGCCTCCGCCCGAGGAGACCGCAGCCCTGGTGGACCACCTGGTCACGCTGTCCGACGTGGTCAAGGTCAGCGACGAGGACCTCACCTGGCTCGACCCGGCAGCCGACCCGCTCGAGCACGCCCGCCGCTGGGCGTCGATGGGCCCGGCCGCCGTCGTCGTCACCCGTGGCGGGGCCGGCGCGGTGGCGGTGACCGCCACAGGTCTCGAGGTGCAGGTCCCGGCGCCGCCGGTGCAGGTCGCCGACACCGTGGGTGCCGGCGACTCGTTCATGGGCGGGTTGATCGACGGCCTCTGGTCGGCCGGCCTGCTCGGCGCGGAACGCCGCCCTGCGCTGCGCGACGCGGGTACCGAGGTGTGGCGGGCGGTGCTCGAACGCTGCGCCAGGATCGCGGCGATCACGGTGAGCCGGCCCGGCGCCAACCCCCCGACCGCGGCCGAGCTCGACTGACGACGTCCGCTCCCGGCTCGTCGCGCGTCGGCACGACCAGGCGCCGGGGCCGATCCGCACGTCGGCACGCCACCGCCGCGCACCCCTAGACTGCGGGCGATCCCGGCGCGGGGGCACGCCGGCTCACCGCTGGACCCGTTCGAGTGCCGCCGACCCAGGAGCCGATGATGACCGTGCCGACGATCAACTTCTGGGCGGTGCTGCTGGCCACCGCGTCGACCATGGTCGTGGGCTCGCTCTGGTACACCCCGCGGGTCTTCGGCGAGTACTGGATGACCCAGGCCAAGGTGGACCGGGACACGGCCGCCTCGCGCGGGGTGCTGCCGATCCTGGTCACCGTCGCCGTGAGCTTCGTGACCGCGATGGTCCTCGCCGGAGCGATCACCATCGCGTTCGAGTTCTACCAGGGCACGTTCCTGGTCGATGCCCTGGTCACGGGTGTCGTGCTGTGGGCAGGGTTCACCGCGGCGCGAATGATCACGCACGACGCCTTCGAGGCCCGACCGGCCGGGCTGACCACGGTCAACGTCGCGCACGAGCTGATCACCGTGCTGGTGATGTCGCTGGTGATCGGTCTGATCGGCATCTGAGCGGGCTCGTGGGACACCCGGAGGTGCAGCGGGGAGCCGACGCGCACGGCCACCGTCGGCCTGCAAGCATGGCGGCCATGACTCCAGGCGAGGCGTGGTCTGCGCTCCTCGACGGGAACGAGCGTTTCGTCGCCGATCGCATGCACCATCCGTCCCAGGACGCGACCAGGCGCGGGGAGATCGCCGAGGCGCAGCACCCGTTCGCGGTGGTGTTCGGCTGCAGCGACTCACGGGTTGCCGCCGAGATCGTCTTCGACCGGGGCCTGGGCAACCTGTTCGTGATCCGCACCGCCGGGCACGTCGTGGACACCACCGTGATCGGCTCGATCGAGTACGGCGTGGTGGTGGCCGGCGCGTCGCTCGTCGTGGTGCTGGGCCACGACTCGTGCGGCGCGGTCGCCGCCGCCGCGCACGCCCTGTCCACCGGAACCATGCCGACCGGGTTCGTGCGCGCCGTCGTGGACCGGGTGATACCGAGCATCGTCGAGCTGCCGAGCAGCGGGGACGACGAGTGCCGCGTCGTGGTCCCGTCGCCCGCCGCCCTCGGCCGCGGGCACATCACGCACACCGTCGACATGCTGATGGCGTACTCGACGGGTCTGGCCACCGCCGTGGCCGACGGCAGCTGCGCCGTCGTCGGCGCCGAGTACACCCTCGCCGAGGGGCGGGTGCGGCCGGTCACGGTTCGCGGGTCGATCGCCTGAGGTCCGGCGCGGCACGGGACACCCTGCCCTTTTCTTGACGCGATTCTTTTGGTATTGTTCGGTTGCATTTTGGGACATTCATTGATACTTGAATGGTCATGAGCACCGCGATGATGTCCTGCGCCGCGCGCGCGGCCCACGTGCTGGTCGACCGGCCCCCGTTCCTGCTGACCGACGAGCTCGCCGTGGCGCTGGCCGCCGACCACGAGGCCCTGAGCTTCCACCGCCGACTGCCTGCCGAGCCGATCCTCGCGGGTGCGCGCGCCTCCACCGTGCTGCGTAGCCGCTTCGCCGAGGACCGGCTCGCGGCGTCGAGCGCCGAGCAGTACGTGGTCCTCGGCGCCGGCCTGGACACCTCCGCCGAGCGCTCGGCCCGCCCCCTGACGGCGTTCGCCGTGGATCTCCCGGACGCCCTGGAGGATCGACGGGAGGCCTTCGCGCGCGCCGGGCTGACGCCGTCGGCGATTCCCGTGCCCTGGGACCTCGGGCAGCCCGGGCTGCTCGATCAACTCGCCCGTGCTGGTCTCGACCTGAGCCTTCCGGCCGTCGTGGCGTGGCTCGGCGTCACGATGTACCTCACGCCCGCCTCGGTCGATTCCGTGCTGGGCGGGCTCGGACGGCTGGCGCCCGGCAGCGAGCTCGTCATGGACCACCTGCTGCCACGCGGGGAACGGGACGCGGCCGGAGCCGGCTACGCGGCGGCGGTCGGCGCTGCTGCCGGTGCCGGCGGGGAGCCCTGGCGCTGGACGCCGGAGGCGGACGAGATCCTCGCGATGGTGCGAGCGAGGGGCTTCGAGGCCGAGTGGGTCCCGGACGCCGAGGCCGTGCCCGCGTCGGCCTGGGATCGCACGGACGCCCTGAGGCCGATGCGGCTCGTCGGCCTCGTCCACGCCCGGCTGGGCGCGAGCGCGGTGCGACGTGGGGTCGACGCCGATGCCAGGATGGCCCCATGACCGAAGCGACGAGGCCCGGATACCGGATCGAGCACGACACCATGGGGGACGTCGAGGTCCCCGTCGACGCGCTGTACCGCGCCCAGACCCTGCGGGCGGTGCAGAACTTCCCGATCTCCGGCACGCGCCTGGAACGCACCCACATCGAGGCCCTGGCCCGCGTGAAGAAGGCCGCGGCCCGCACCAACGCCGAGCTCGGTGTCCTGGAGCAGGACATGGCCGACGCCATCGTGGCCGCCGCCGACGAGGTCGCCTCGGGCGCGCACGACGAGCACTTCCCCGTCGACGTCTACCAGACCGGGTCGGGGACGTCGTCGAACATGAACATGAACGAGGTGCTCGCAACCCTGGCCACGCGCCGCCTGGGTCGCGACGTGCACCCCAACGACCACGTGAACGCCTCGCAGTCCTCGAACGACGTGTTCCCGACGTCGGTGCACGTGGCCGCGACCGCCGGGCTCACCCACGACCTCGCGCCCGCGCTCGAGCACCTCGCGTCCGCCCTCGGCCGCAAGGCCGAGGACTGGGCCCACGTGGTCAAGTCCGGCCGCACGCACCTCATGGACGCGACCCCGGTCACGCTGGGCCAGGAGGTCGGCGGCTACGCGGCGGCGGTCCGGGCAGGCGCGGAGCGGCTGGCCGCCGCACTCCCGCGCACCGCAGAGCTCCCGTTGGGCGGCACGGCCGTCGGCACCGGCATCAACACCCCGGCCGGCTTCCCGCAGCGGGTGATCGAGCTCCTGCGCGAGGACACCGGTCTGCCGCTGACCGAGGCCCGCAACCACTTCGAGGCCCAGGGAGCCCGCGACGGCCTGGTCGAGCTGTCCGGCGCGCTGCGGACGATCGCGGTGAGCCTGACCAAGATCTGCAACGACCTGCGCTGGATGGGCTCCGGGCCCAACACCGGCCTGGGCGAGATCGCGCTGCCGGACCTGCAGCCCGGCTCGTCGATCATGCCGGGCAAGGTCAACCCGGTGATCCCGGAGGCCGTCCTGATGGTCTGCGCCCGGGTGGTCGGCAACGACGCGACCGTGGCCTGGGCCGGGGCCAGCGGCGCCTTCGAGCTCAACGTGCAGATCCCGGTCATGGCCATGGGCGTGCTGGAGTCGATCCGTCTGCTGTCCAACGCGGCACGCCTGCTGGCCGACCGGACCGTGGACGGGATGACCGCCAACGAGGACCGAGCGCGGGCCTTCGCGGAGTCGTCGCCGTCCATCGTCACGCCCCTGAACCGCGTGATCGGCTACGAGGCGGCGGCGAAGGTCGCCAAGCACGCCGTCGCACGGAAGATGACCGTGCGCGAGGCGGTCCTCGACCTGGGCTTCGTCGACCGCGGGGAGATCAGCGAGGACCAGCTCGACGCCGCCCTGGACGTGCTGTCCATGACCCGTCCGCCGCGGGCCTGAGCCGTGGCCGAGGAGACCGAGACCCGGCGGGTCCGCTGCGCGCTGTTCGTCGACTTCGACAACGTCTACATCGGCCTGCAGCGGCTGGACCGCGAGGCTGCGGAGGCGTTCGCCGTCTCGCCCGCGCACTGGCTCTCCGCCCTGGAGGCCGGCAGCGACGCCGACGGAGAGTTCACCCGCCGGTTCCTGGTGCGCTCCTGCTATCTCAACCCGGCCGCGTTCTCGCAGTTCCGGCCGAACTTCACGCGGGCCGGCTTCAGCGTGGTGGACTGCCCGTCGCTGACCCAGCAGGGCAAGTCCAGCGCGGACATCAACCTGGTCCTCGACGCGGTGGACGCGCTCGCGGCGTCCACCCGGTACGACGAGTTCGTCATCGTGTCGGCCGACGCCGACTTCACGCCGCTGGCCCTGCGCTGTCGGGCGTCGGACCGCCGGGTGACCATCGTGACCGCCGGACCCGCGGCGAGCGCCTACCGCGCGGTGGCTGACGCCGTCATCACGGCCGACGAGCTGGTCGAGCTGGTCCGTGAGCCCGCGGTGCCCGAACCGGAGGAGGAGGCCGCCCCCAGGGCGAGCGGGCGCAAGGACGCCCCGAGCCCCGCCCGGCGCGCGGTGCTGCGCCAGGTCCGCACGGCGGACCGGCCCCTGACGGGCGGGGCCGTGGCCCAGGCCGCGCAGAAGGCCGACCCCGCCCTGTCGGGCTCGGACTGGGGTGGTGCGGGCGGGTTCTTCGACTGGCTGGCGGCGGTCGTGCCCGAGCTGGGGACGGCGACCAAGCCCTCCCCCGGCTGGGTGTGGGACCCCAAGCGGTTCAGCGAGGCGGACCTGCCGGGCGCCGACGGCGTCGATCTCCCTCCGCTGCAACGCCAGGTGGTCGAGGTCACCGACATCCCCAACCTGCCGACCGAGCGGTACGGCGTGCTGCTGCGCGAGCTCGCCAAGGACGTGCGCTCGCGCCCCTTCGAGCGGGCCGAGACCGCCCGTCGGGTGCGGGACGCCTGCCAGGCCGCCGGCGAGGCGATCGGGCGGGCCTCGGTCAACGCGGTGATCGCCGGGGTGCTGTACTCCGGCCTGGACCTGAGCACGAAGCCGACGGTCGCCCAGCTCGCCCAGACCTGGACCGACTACGTCGTCGGGCTGTGCCGTGGTGCCCGGATGGAGCTCTCGCCGCAGGACGAGTCGGCGATCCGGGCGTGGGTCGGGGGCGCACGGCGCTGACGCGCCCACCAGGCCGGCCACGTGGGCGCCGGCCTCGTGGGCGGCTCAGAGCTCCAGCCCCTCCAGCATGTCGGTGACCAGCGCGGCGATCGGCGACCGCTCGGACCGGGTCAGCGTGATGTGCGCGAACAGCGGGTGCCCCTTGAGAGCCTCGATCACCGCGGCGACGCCGTCGTGCCTGCCCACCCGGAGGTTGTCGCGCTGCGCGACGTCGTGGGTGAGCACCACGCGCGAGCTCTGCCCGATCCGCGACAGGACCGTGAGCAGCACGTTGCGCTCCAGGGACTGCGCCTCGTCGACGATGACGAAGGCGTCGTGCAGCGAGCGTCCGCGGATGTGCGTCAGCGGGAGCACCTCGAGCATGCCGCGGTCCAGGACCTCCTCGACGACCTCGCCGGAGACCACCGAGCCGAGGGTGTCGAAGACCGCCTGGCCCCACGGGTTCATCTTCTCGTTCTCCGTGCCGGGCAGGTAGCCGAGCTCCTGGCCCCCGACGGCGTACAGCGGCCGGAACACCACGACCTTGCGGTGCTGGCGGCGCTCGAGCACCGCCTCGAGCCCTGCGCACAGTGCCAGGGCCGACTTGCCGGTGCCGGCCCGACCGCCCAGCGAGACGATCCCGACCTCCTCGTCGAGGAGCAGGTCGAGCGCGATGCGCTGCTCAGCGCTGCGACCGTGCAGCCCGAACGCGTCGGCGTCCCCGCGGACCAGCCGCAGCTGCTTGTCCGGCGTGACCCGGGCCAGCGCCGAGCCGCGGGCCGAGTGGACCACCGCGCCGGTGTGGCACAGCAGGGGGCCCGGCTCCTGAGCGGTGAGGTCGACGTCGGCCAGCTCGAGACGCTCGGACTCGTAGAGGCGAGCCATCTGCTCCTCGATGATGGTGAGCTCGGTCATGCCGGTCCACCCCGAGTCCACGGCGAGCTCGTGGCGGTACTCCTCGGCCGTCAGGCCGACCGCGGAGGCCTTGACCCGCATCGGCAGGTCCTTGGACACCAGCGTGACGTCGTGGCCCTCGTCCGACAGGTTCTTGGCGACGGCCAGGATGCGGCTGTCGTTGTCACCCAGCCTGAAGCCGGCCGGGAGGACCGCCTGGTCGACGTGGTTGAGCTCGACCCGGAGCGTCCCTCCCGCGTCACCGACCGGGACCGCCTGGTCGAGCCGCCCGTGCAGGATGCGCAGGTCGTCCAGGGTGCGCAGCGCGCTGCGGGCGAAGTAGCCCAGCTCGGCGTGGTGGCGCTTGGCCTCGAGCTCGGTGATGACCACCACGGGCAGGACCACGGCGTGCTCGGCGAACCGCAGCATCGCGCGCGGGTCGGACAGCAGGACCGAGGTGTCCAGGACGTAGGTGCGGCTCACGAGGGCTCCCCTCCGGCGCGGGTGCGCCGAGTCGGGGGGTCACCGACGCGCACGCCGGCTCCCGCTGCGGTGGACCCGGTCGGCCGGCCTGGAGGCCGGGGACCGGCCTCCCCCAGTCAGAGCCATGAGCCGGCCTCCCGAGGGACGACGGACGCCGTCCTGAGTGCTTCGAGCCTAAGCACCCCGGCCCGACGCCCCGCGCCGACACGCCCTCCAGGCAAGGCGATCAAGGAAGTGATGCTCACCCCATGGCCGTGATCAAGGAACTCGTGCTCGTCCAGCGCGCCGTGACTTCCCTGATCGTCGCCCCTGGGTGGACAGGAGTTCCTTGATCACCACCCGGGGGCGGACAGGAGTTCCTTGATCACCCCTGGGTGGGGTGGGGTCAGCGGCCCAGGCGGCGCTCCCGGGCGGCGTAGGAGCGCAGGGCGCGGAGGAAGTCGACGTGGCGGAAGTCCGGCCAGTACGCCTCGCAGAAGTAGAACTCCGAGTGCACCGACTGCCACATCAGGAACCCGCTCAGCCGCTGCTCACCCGACGTGCGGATCACCAGGTCGGGGTCAGGCTGGCCCTTGGTGTACAGGTGGTCGGCGATGTGCTCGACGTCGAACGACTCGGCGAGGTCCTCGAGCGGAGTGCCGTTGCGGGCGTGCTCGCGCAGCAGGGATCGCACCGCGTCGGCGATCTCCCGGCGTCCGCCGTAGCCGACGGCCACGTTGACGTGCATCCCCCGCACGTCCGCCGTCGCCGCCTCGGCCTCCCGCAGCCTGGTCGCGACCTCCGACGGCAACAGCTCGAGCGCACCCATCACCTGCAAGTGCCAGCGCCTGGTCGCCGCCAGACCCGTCACGGCCTCGCCGATGATCTCGAGCAGGTCGCCCAGCTCCCGCTCGGCGCGGGACAGGTTGTCCGTGGACAGCATCCAGAGCGTGACGCGCTCGACGCCCACGTCCTCGCACCAGCCGAGCACCTCGGCGATCTTGTCCGCGCCGGCGCGGTGCCCGTCCGCGGCCTGGGCACCGAAGGTGCGCGCCCACCGCCGGTTGCCGTCCAGGATGACGCCGATGTGTCGCGGCCTGGCGTCCACGGGCAGGCTGCGGGCCAGCCTCCGCTCGTACAGACCGTAGAGCGGATTCGGCAGACGCATGGCGGCAAATCTACGCCGCCTCGCGCCCCGGTCCCCGCTGCGCCACCCGTCGATCATGCACACAGCACTTCCCCACTCTCACCGGGCACCCCCTGGAGGGCCGACCTATCGTGACGACGACGACCACGAGGAGTGCGATGAGCTCCACGACGCGCGAAGGCGACCGCCTCGCCCAGGAGGACCGCGGCTGGCGCCTCTGGGGCCCGTACCAGGCGGCGCGCCAGTGGGGCACGGTCCGTGAGGACTACTCCGCCGACGGCGATGCCTGGGCGTCCTTCCCCTTCGAGCAGGCGTCGGCGCGGGCGTACCGGTGGGGCGAGGACGGCATCGCCGGCCTGTGCGACTCGCATGGTTTCCTGCACCTGGCCGTCGCGTTGTGGAACGGCCACGACGAGCGGCTCAAGGAGCGCTTCTTCGGCCTGACCAACGCGCAGGGCAACCACGGCGAGGACGTCAAGGAGTACTGGTGGGCGCTGGACGCGACCCCGACGCACTCCTGGGGCAGCCTGCTCTACCGCTACCCGCAGGCCGCCTACCCGTACCGCGACCTGATCGAGCAGAACGCCCACCGCGGCCGCGACGTGCGTGAGTACGAGCTCGCCGACACCGGCGTCCTGGCCGAGGACCGCTTCTTCGACGTGACCGTCAGCCACGCCAAGGCCGACGTCGACGACGTGCTGGTCACGGTCGAGGCGACCAACCGCGGGCCCGATCCCGCGACGATCCACCTGGTCCCCCAGCTGTGGTTCCGCAACACCTGGGCCTGGGGCCGCGACGACCGCACGCCCGTCATCGAGGTCGGCGACCCGCCCGCGGACGCCCCCGCCGGCCGCGTCCTGCTGCGCGCCCACCACGACTTCCTCGGCTACTACGAGGTGCATGCCGACGACGCCCCCGAGGTCCTGGTGTGCGACAACGAGACCGACGTCGTCGGGCTGTGGGGCGCCGCGACGCCGATCACGCCATACCCCAAGAACGGCGTCGAGCGTGCCGTCGTGCACGGCGACCGCACCGCGACGCACCCCGACGGGCACGGCACCAAGGTCGGTCTGCGCTGGACCCGCGAGGTCGCGCCCGGCGCCACCACCACCGTCCGGCTCAGGCTCCGCGCCGCGCGCCACGGCGCCGCCGACCCGTTCGACGGCTTCGACGACGTGCTCGCCGCGCGCCGGGCCGAGGCCGACGAGTTCTACGCCGCCACCCTGCCGACGGCCGTCGACGACGCCGACCGTGCGGTGGCGCGGCGGACGTTCGCCGGCCTGCTGTGGGGCAAGCAGGTCTACCGCTACTCGGTGCGCGAGTGGCTCGAGGGCGACCCCGCCCAGCCCGCGCCTCCCCCGCGGCGCCGCGAGGGCCGCAACGCCGGGTGGACCCACCTCGAGCTGGCCGACGTCATCTCGATGCCCGACGACTGGGAGTACCCCTGGTTCGCCGCGTGGGACCTGGCCTTCCACGCGGTCACGCTCGCCCACGTCGACCCCGCGTTCGCCAAGGAGCAGCTGCTGCTGATGTGCCGGGAGTGGGTCCAGCACCCCGCGGGCCAGCTGCCCGCGTACGAGTGGGAGTTCTCCGACGTCAACCCGCCGGTGCACGCCTGGGCCGCCTGGCAGGTGTACCTCATCGACGGCGCTCGCGACCGGGTCTTCCTGGGCACGGTGCTCTCCAAGCTGCTCCTCAACGTGTCCTGGTGGCTCAACCGCAAGGACGTCGCCGGCAACGACCTGTACACCGGCGGGTTCCTCGGGATGGACAACATCTCGCTGTTCGACAGGTCCACGGACGTCCCCGCCGGGCACCGGCTCGAGCAGTCCGACGCGACGAGCTGGGTGGCCTTCGCGTTCCTGTCGATGCTGCGCATGGCGCAGGAGCTCGCCCGGCACGACCCGACGTGGGAGGAGCTCGCCACCACGTTCCTGGAGCGGTTCCTGGCGATCGCCGAGGCCACCGAGGCGTTCGGGTCCTCCGACGTGCGGCTGTGGGACGAGGCGGACGGCTTCTTCTACGACGTGCTCGTCGACGGCGCAGGCCACGCCGAGCCGGTGCGCGTGCGGTCGCTGGTCGGGCTCGTGCCGCTGCTGGCCGTCGCGCTCGAGCCGCACTGGGTCGCCACCGACCTGCCGGGGTACACCCTCCGGCGCGGGTGGATCGAGGAGCACCGCGCCGACCTGCTCGCCCACTGCCTGGTCACGCACCCGGACGCCACGAGCGCCGGCACTCTCGCGCTGGTCGATCCTGGCCGGTGGCAGCGCCTGCTGGCCCGACTGCTGGACCCGGGCGAGTTCTGGTCCGACCACGGCGTGCGGTCGCTGTCCGCGGCGTACGGGGTGAAGGGCGACCCGGACGGGCGTGCGATGGCGATCGAGTACGACCCGGGTGCCTCGCGGTCGGGGCTGTTCGGGGGGGAACTCGAACTGGCGCGGGCCGGTGTGGCTGCCGGTCAACGCGCTGCTCGTCGACGCGCTGCACACCTACGCCGACGGCGCGGGCCGCGACCTGCGCGTCGAGCTCCCGGCCGGCAGCGGCCGCGCAGTGGACCTGCACGCCGTGGCGGGCGAGCTCACCGACCGCCTGCTCGCCCTGTTCCACCCCGGTCCGGACGGCCGACGGCCGAGCGACCCGGTCGATCACCCGGGAGGGCCGCTGTGGTCGCACCCGACTTTCAGCGAGTACTTCCACGGCGACACCGGCGCCGGGCTCGGAGCCAGCCACCAGACCGGCTGGACCGCGCTGGTCGCGCACCTGATGTTCGAGAAGGGACGCACACATGGCAGCCACGGGGACTGAGGGCCCGCTCGCGGGCCGGACCGTCGTCGTCACGGGCGGCGCGACGGGCATCGGAGCGGCGGTCGTCGCGGCGGTGGCCGAGGCAGGCGCCTCCGTGGTGATCGACCACGTGGGCGCGTCGACGGCGGCGGACGCCGCGGTGGCGAGCCTCATGTCGGCCGGTCACCGGGCGATCGCGGTCGAGGCGGACGTCTCCCGCCCGGAGGACCTCACCCGGCTCGTCGCCGCGGCCGTCGAGGAGTTCGGCCGGCTCGACGTCATGGTGAACAACGCCGGGATCGAGACCCGCCACGCCCTGCTCGACACCACCGAGCAGGACTACGACGCGGTGCTCGGGGTCAACCTCAAGGGCGCGTTCTTCGGCACTCAGGCCGCCGCCCACCAGTTCATCGCCCAGGGCGGTGGCGGGGTGGTGATCAACATCTCGTCGGTGCACGAAGACTGGCCGATGCCCGGCAACACCGCCTACTGCGTCTCCAAGGGCGGCATGCGCATGCTCACCCGCACGGCCGGTGTCGAGCTGGGCCCGCACGGCATCCGGGTGGTCGGCGTGGCGCCCGGGGCGGTGGACACCCCGATCAACGCCTCGACAGAGTCCGACCCCGTCAAGATGCGCGCACTGGACGCGGCGATCCCGCTCGGCCGGGTGGCCGAGCCCGCCGCGATCGGCTCGGTGGTCGCGTTCCTCGCGTCCGACGCCGCACGCTACGTCACCGCGACGACGGTGGTGGCCGACGGGGGCCTCATGCAGTCCAGCCTGGGACTGTGACGCAGCACCGCACCCGGTCGACCCTGGGCACCCTCGGAGCCGAGGCCGTGGCGACCGCGCTGCTCATGATCGGTGGCCTGACGGCGGTCATCCTGGTGGTCTCACCCACCGGCCCGCTGGCCGGGCTCGACGTGGCCGGATGGGCGCGGCGCTTCGTCGCCGGCGGCCTGTTCGGCCTGTCGGGTACGGCCGCGAGCCTGTCCCGCTGGGGCCGGCGCTCGGGTGCGCACCTCAACCCGGCGGTCACCCTGGCGTTCCGCGTCGAGGGCACCATCTCGACCGCACTGGCCACGGGATACGTGCTCGCCCAGACCACGGGGGCGATCGCCGGCGCGGCGGTGGTCCGGCTGTGGGGCCCGTGGGGACGCGGCGTGCGGTGGGGTGCCACGGTCCCCGAGGTGGGGTTGGCAGCCTGGCAGGCGGCCGGGCTCGAGGCGCTCGTGACGTTCGCACTCGTGGCGCTCGTGCTCGCGATGGCGGCACGACCCACGATCCGACACCTGACGCCGTGGGTGATGGGCCCGCTGTACGCCGTGCTGGTGGCGATCGAGGCGCCGCTGACCGGCACGAGCTCGAACCCGGCCCGCAGCCTCGGCCCCGCCGTCGTGACCTGGACGTGGCGCGAGGGCTGGGTCTACTGGGTGGGCCCGGCCGTCGGAGCCCTGGTCGCGGTGGCCGTCCTGCACCTGGTCACCCGGCACCGGGTCGGGCAGGCCCGGCTGGTGTACGACCGCCTCCTCGTGGATGCCGAGCACCTGGCCGCAGACCTGCTGGCCGACCTGCGTCCGCATGTGTCGCGGCACCGAACCTACGGTACCGTAGGGTCAAACCTACGGAACCGTAGGTGACGGTTGCCACGCCACGTCCGGGAGGTCACATGACGGAGCTCGTCGCCGCGGTCAAGCCCCGGCTCCGAGGCTGGATCCACGCGGGGATGGCCCCCGTCGTCCTGGTCGGCGCAATCGTGCTGGTCGCCCTCGCGCCGACGACGGCCGGCAAGGTCTCGACGGCGGTCTTCGGCGTCACCGCGATCATGCTGTTCGGCACGAGCGCGATCTACCACCGGTTCACCTGGTCGCCCCGCTGGGCCGCCGCGCTGCGCCGCATGGACCACACCAACATCTTCCTGATCATCGCCGGCACCTACACCCCGCTCGCGGTCCTGCTGCTGCCCGCGGCGACGGCGCGCACCCTGCTCGTCGTGGTCTGGGCAGGCGCGCTCGCCGGGCTGCTGGCCCGGGTGTTCTGGCTCGGCGCCCCCCGCTGGCTGTACGTGCCCATCTACGTCGCACTGGGCTGGGTGGCGGTGTGGTTCCTCGGCGACTTCTGGCACACGGCCGCCACGCCGTACGGGCCGACGATCGTCTGGCTCGTGGGTGCCGGGGGCCTGGCGTACACGCTGGGCGCCGTGGTCTACGGGACCAAGCGGCCCAACCCCAGCCCCCGGTGGTTCGGCTTCCACGAGATCTTCCACTCGCTGACCGTGGTGGGCTACGTCACGCACTACATCGCGGTGAGCATCGCGGCCTACACCCAGGTGGCCTGAGGACTCACCATGGAACGACGCGATAGCGCCGGTTCTCCAGGGACGGGTTGATCCGCCGGGCCTCGGTGACGACAGCCCGGTCCAGCTCGGCGTCCAGGACGCCGCGGGCGCTGCGTGCCACCACCACCCCGGCCGGATCCACGACGACGAGGTCGCCCGTCACACCGGGCCCGCGCATCGCCACCCCGAGCACGTACGCGACGTTCTCGATGGCACGGGCCCGCAGGAGCGTGAGCCACTGGTCGGCCTTGCCCGGGCCGCTCGCCCAGGCGGCCGGCACCGCCAGCACGTCGGCTCCGGCGTCCACCACCCGCCGGGCCGACTCGGGGAACCGCAGGTCGTAGCAGGTCAGGACGCCGACGCCGAGGCCGTCGACGTCGACCACGAGCGGTGCGGCATCGGCCGGTCCAGGAACCAGCCGGTCGGACTCCCGCCGGCCGAACGCGTCGTACAGGTGCACCTTGGCGTAGCTGCCGACGACCGTGCCGTCGCGCACGGCGACGACGGTGTTCACGCCGCGGCCGTCGCCGCCGGGCTCTGCGCCGCCGGGCAGGACCGTGCCGGCCAGCACGGTCATGCCCGCGCCGGCCTCCGCGAGCGCAGCGGTGAAGGGACCGTCCAGCGGCTCGGCGAGGTCGCGCCCCACACCGCGGGGGTCGAACGCCGCCGCGTACTCCGGGAGCACCACCAGCCGGGCGCCCGCGCCACGCGCCTCGGCCAGTGCCGCGCGCACGACCTCCCGGTTGGCCGCGGCGTCCCGGACCGCGGCCAGCCCCACGAGCCGGGCGCGCATCAGGGGCTGCGGGGGCCGCTCGGGTCCGCGGTCGGAGGCGGCGTCTCCGCCTCCCGGCCCGCCTCCGCGTTGTGCTTGAGCCGCCGCAGCTTGCGCGTCATGGACACCAGCAGTGCGATCAGCACCACGACCACCGCGAACGTGACGAGGAACCCGAGCAGGCCCGGGCTCACGTCGTAGGCGTCGAGCTGGCCCCCGGGCGTCGGTGCGGGCGTCGCGAGCCACACGTGCGGGCTCACCGGTCGTCCTCGGCGTGCACGCCCGCGAACAGGTCGTCCTCGGGCAGGGAGACGGGGACCTTCGCGTCCGCGAGCTCGAACTCCTCGACGGGCCAGATCCTCGGCTCCAGGTCCCGCGGGACCGCGAAGAAGAAGCCGTTCGGATCCACCTGGGTGGCGTGCGCGCGCAACGCCGCGTCGCGGGCCGGGAACCACTCGGCGCACGGCACACGGGTGGTCACGGGGCGCTCCGGCACCTCGCGGACCTCGCGGCTCTCGATCCAGTCCCCGAACGGCGAGTCGACCCCCGCAGCGAGCAACGCCTCGTGCACGGTCCGCATCCGGCGCAGGGAGAAGTCGTGGTTGTAGTACAGCTTCAGCGGGGTCCACGGGACGCCGTGCCCGCGGTAGCGCTCCCGGTCGCCCGCCGCGTGGTACGCCTCGTAGGCCACCCGGTGGGTCATGATGTGGTCCGGGTGCGGGTAGCCGCCCGTGGGGTCGTAGGTGGTCATGACGTGCGGCCGGAAGCTGCGGACGAGCTCGACCAGCGGCGCCGCCGCGTCCTCGAGCGGGGTCAGCGCGAAGCACCCGTCGGGCAACGGCGGCGGAGGATCACCCTCGGGCAGACCGGAGTCGGTGAAACCCAGCCAGTGCTGCCGCACGCCGAGCGCCCGAGCGGCCTCGGCCATCTCGGCCCGGCGGACCTCGACCATCTCCTCCGGCGGCACGTCGCGCGGATAGCTCTGGTTGAGCACGCTGCCCTGCTCGCCGCCGGTGCAGGTCACCACCAGGACGTCGACGCCCTCGGCGGCGTACCGCGCCGCGGTCGCCGCCCCCTTGCTGGACTCGTCGTCGGGGTGGGCGTGCACCGCCATGAGGCGAAGACCCGTCCGGTCGGTCACGATCCTCCCTCCGGCGCCCCACCACCGAGGCGCACCGGCCACAATGGTCTCCCATCGGCCCACCAGTGCGCGACCAGACGTCGCGGCACGCCGACCGACGAGGAGAGCCGAGGATGAGCGCACCTGCCCCGCCCGAGGGGCGCTACGGACCTGCACCCAGCGCGCGCCGGCGCCGCTGGAGTGCGCTGGCCATCGCAGGACTCGCGGTGGTCGGTGTCGCGTTCGTCGTGTGGCTGGGGCTCATCAACGCCAACCCGGCGGTGTCCTGGAAGGACGTCGGCTTCTCGGTGGACGGCAACAGCAGCGTCTCGGTGACCTTCGACGTGATGCGCGCCGACCCTTCGGTCCCGGCGCAGTGCCGCGTCCAGGCGCTCAACGCACACTTCGCCCAGGTGGGGGTCGTCACCGTGGACATCCCACCCGGGGAACGAGGCGCGCAGCGTCACCACGTCGAGGTGGCTACCTCCGAGGAGGCGACGACGGGCGTCGTCGACCGCTGCTGGGTGACGTCCGAGGGCTGAGCACGGGCCCTGGGTCTGCCCGGTTGCTATCCTGTTTCTTCCCGCGCCGTCGAGCCCAGCCCTCCCGCGCTCGCCCGCAGGACCGCCCGGCGCGGCCCCGACGTCAACCCGAAGCACCCCCACGGAGGATCTTGTGTCCGAGTCGACCTCGACCACCTGGCTGACCCAGGAGGCCTACGACCGCCTGTCCACTGAGCTCGACGAGCTGTCGACGACGGGCCGCAGCGACATCGCCAAGAAGATCGAGGCCGCGCGGTCCGAGGGTGACCTCAAGGAGAACGGCGGCTACCACGCCGCTCGTGAGGAGCAGGGCAAGATCGAGGCGCGGATCCGCCAGCTCACCGACCTCCTGCGGCACGCCACCGTCGGCGAGTCGCCCACGGACAGTGGCGTCGCCGCCCCGGGCATGGTCATCACCGCGGAGGTCGCCGGTGACGAGATGACCTTCCTGCTCGGCTCACGCGAGGCCGCCGACGGCACCGACCTGGACGTGTACTCCGAGAAGTCCCCGTTGGGCGCCGCGATCGTCGGGCGCTCCGTCGGCGAGACCACGTCCTACACCACGCCCACGGGCGCGAGCATCGAGGTCGTCCTCAAGGACGCCAAGCCGTTCCTGCCCTGACCCTGCCCGCCGGCCGGGCCGGTCACACGAGCAGGTAGCCGCGCTCGCGCAGCGCCGCCCGGAGCTGGTCCGCGTGCTCGGGGCCGCGGGTCTCGAGCTGCACCGCGATCTCCACGTCGTCCACGGCGAGGTCGGGCGCCGTGCGGTCGTGCTCGACGTGCACGACGTTGCCGCCGAGCGCCGCGATGTCGGTGAGCAGCCCCGCGAGGTGGCCCGGTGTGTCGTCGACACGAACCCGCAGCAGCAGGTAGCGACCCGCGGCCGACAGGCCATGGCGCAGCACGCGCAGCAGCAGCAGCGGGTCGATGTTGCCGCCGGAGAGCACGACAGCGGTGGGGCCCTCCACCTCGAGGCCGGCCATCAGCGCGGCGACTCCGGCGGCTCCCGACGGCTCGACCAACAGCTTGGCGCGCTCGGCCACCAGCAGGAGCGCCGTGGACAGCTCCTCCTCGCTCACCGTCACCACCTCGACGCCCAGCTCGGTGAGCAGGCCGAAGGGGACGTCCCCGGGCCGGGCGATCGCGATGCCGTCGGCCATGGTCCGCATCGCGGTCGCCGCGATGGGGTGCCCCGCCGCGAGCGATGCGGGGTAGGCGGCGGCACCTGCCGCCTGCACCCCCACGACCCGTACCCCGGACCCCGCGAGCGCCACCGCGATGCCCGCGGCCAGTCCACCGCCACCCACCGGCACCACGACGGTCCGTACGCCGGGCACCTGTTCGGCGATCTCCAGGCCCACCGTGCCCTGCCCACGCACGATGTCCGGGTGGTCGAAGGGGTGGATCAGGACGGCACCGGTCCGGTCGGCGTGCTCCCTGGCCACCACGAGCGCCTCGTCCACGGTGCTGCCCGCGTGGTGCACCTGGGCGCCGTACTGCATGGTCGCCGCGATCTTGGGCAGCGCGGCCCCCTCGGGCATGAAGACGGTCGAGCGCAGGCCGAGCATCTGCGCGGCCAGTGCGACCCCCTGGGCGTGGTTGCCCGCGCTCGCCGCGACCACGCCGCGGGCCTTCTCGGCGTCGCTGAGCCGTGAGATGCGGGTGTAGGCGCCGCGGATCTTGAACGAGCCCGCGCGCTGGAGGTTCTCGCACTTGAGGACGGCTCGCGTGCCGGCGATCTGCGAGACCGCGCGGCTCTCCTCGACCGGGGTGCGCAGGCACACGCCGTCCAGCAGCTGCTGGGCCGCGAGCACCTCCTCGCGCGTGACCATGCTCATCCCTGCTCCTCGGCCTCAGCGACCTGGTCCATGCTCCCGGTGGCGTTCAGAGAGTCCAGTCTCAGGCGCAACCCCTCGGCGTCGCTGCCGAGCTGCGGGAACTTGTCGTGCCCCTTGAGGTAGAGCACCACGGTGTTCAGCGTGGCCACGAACGGCACCGCGAGCAACGCCCCGACGACACCCGAGGCGAGCGACCCTGCGGTCACGGAGAGCAGCACGGCGACGGGGTGCACCGACACCGCGTGGCCCAGCAGCAGCGGCTGCAGCACGTGCCCCTCGATCTGCTGCACGAGCAGGACCACGCCGAGCATGATCAGCGCCTGGACGGGGCCCTTGTCGACGAGCGCGACCAGCACCGCGATCGCCCCCGTGGCGATCGCGCCCACGAACGGCACGAAGCTCGCCAGGAACACGAGGACGGCCAGCGGCACGACCAGGGGCAGGCCGAGGAACAGCGCGCCCAGGCCGATCCCGATCGCGTCGATCAGCGCCACGAGGATCTGGGTCCGGGTGAAGGCGCCCAGGGTGATCACGCCGCGACGGCCGGCCTCGTGCACCCGTTCCCGCGCAGCGGGCGGCACCAGACGCACCAGCCAGGTCCAGATGAGCGGGCCGTCCTTGAGGAAGAAGAGCGTGCAGAACAGCGTGATGAGCGCCCCGGCGCCCACGTGCGCAGCGGTCACGGTCGCGGACAGCGCACCGGAGACCAGCGAGCCGGAGTTGGACCGTAGCTGGTCGCCGATCTGGGTCACGTAGTGCTGCACGGTCTGCTGGTCGAGCCCCAGCGGCCCGCTGGACAGCGAGGTGATCAGCTCGTCGAAGCCCTGCGAGGCCTGGTTCCACAGATCGCTCACGCCGGTGGCGATCTGCCGGCCGGCCAGCGTGAGGAGTCCGGCCACGACGGCGATCAGCCCGAGCACCGCGACCGCAGCGGCCGCACCGCGCCACATCCGTGCGTGCTCGACGAGCCAGGTCACCAGCGGCTGGAGCAGCACGGTGAGCAGCAGCGCGATCACCACCGGCACCCAGATGACCTTGCCGACGCCCATCAGGGCCACGAGGGCCACGACGAGCAGGGCGATCAGCAGCACCCGCCACGCCCACGCGGCTGCGAGGCGGATGCTGTCGGGGACGCCTTGCGCTGTGCTCTCGCTCACGGAGCCCAGGCTAGGGGCCACGAGCGCCACACACCTGGTGGCCGCGCGGAACACCGGGCACCACCCACGACGTTGACGCGTGCGAACGCCTGGGGCGACACCCGCCCCGCCCCGACGGAGGTGAGCATGTTCACGCGAACGAGCCCGACGATGGTCTCCCCGCAGGCGGCGCTGCGCGGCCGGGACAGCTACGCCTACAGCGTGCCGGAGACGCACGCCGTGCTCGGGACCCCGCTGCGCGGCCCGTGGCCCGAGGGCACCGCCGTGGTGTATCTGGCGCTGGGCTGCTTCTGGGGCGCGGAGAAGGCGCTGTGGCAGCTGCCGGGGGTCGTCACCACGGCGGCCGGGTACATGGGTGGGTACACCCCCCACCCCACGTACGAGGAGACCTGCACGGGCATGACGGGGCACACCGAGACCGTGCTGGTCGCCTACGACCCGGACGTGCTGTCGCACACCGACCTGCTGCGGACCTTCTGGCAGCTGCACGACCCGACGCAGGGCTTCCGGCAGGGCAACGATCGTGGCACGCAGTACCGCTCGGCGATCTTCACCACGACCGACGAGCAGCACG
This sequence comes from Actinotalea lenta, assembly GCF_030586465.1. Classification (GTDB taxonomy): domain Bacteria; phylum Actinomycetota; class Actinomycetes; order Actinomycetales; family Cellulomonadaceae; genus Actinotalea; species Actinotalea lenta. The sequence continues at coordinate 1,392,137 of NZ_JAUQYP010000001.1, read as the reverse complement.
AGGCTGCGCTGGCCACCCGCGACGCCTACGCCCCGCAGCTCGCCGCGCACGGCTACGGAGCGATCACCACCGAGATCCGTGGCGTCCGGGGCCGCGACGGGGCGCCCGGCGCCGGCGAGTTCTTCTACGCCGAGGACTACCACCAGCAGTACCTGCACAAGGTCCCGCACGGCTACTGCCCCGTGCACTCCACCGGGGTCGCCTGCCCGATCCCGTCCTGAGCGGCGCGCCGGCCCCCGCGGCGAAGGTGGGCCGGTGCGACCGGGGTCTGGGTCCGTCATCCGAAGGTCGTACGCGGCCACACCCTCAAGATCGGTCTTGCGGGGGTCTCGGCACGGGTGGGCCGATCCGTAGGTTCGTCTCGTCACACCGACGAGGAGGAACCATGATCGAGGCGACGGGCCTGACCAAGCGGTACGGCCCCACGACGGCGGTCGACCACATGTCGTTCACCGTTCAGCCCGGCCGGGTCACGGGCTTCCTGGGCCCGAACGGCGCCGGGAAGTCCACGACGATGCGCATGATCGTCGGGCTGGACCGCCCGACGCACGGCACCGTGACCGTCAACGGCCACCGGTACGCCGAGCACCGCGCACCGCTGCACGAGGTGGGGGCCCTGCTGGACGCCAAGGCCGTGCACACCGGCCGCAGCGCCCGCAACCACCTGCGCGCGATGGCCGCGACGCACGGGATCAGCACGAAGCGTGTCGACGAGGTCATCGAGATGACCGGGCTCGGCTCGGTCGCCGACAAGCGCGTCGGCGGCTTCTCGCTGGGCATGGGCCAGCGCCTGGGCATCGCCTCGGCGATGCTGGGCGACCCGCAGACCCTGATTCTCGACGAGCCGGTCAACGGACTGGACCCCGAGGGCGTGCTGTGGGTGCGCAACCTGACCAAGTACCTCGCGGGCCAGGGCCGCACGGTGTTCCTGTCCTCGCACCTGATGAGCGAGATGGCGCTCACCGCGGACCACATCATCGTCGTCGGGCGCGGCCGGGTCCTGGCCGACGCCCCGGTCGCCGACGTGGTCGCGGGTGCGCAGGGCTCGTCGGTCCGGGTGCGCAGCCCGCAGGCCGGCCGGCTCGAGGAGCTGCTGCGCCGGGCCGGCGCGGGCGTCACGACGACCGAGCCCGGGCTGCTCGAGGTCACCGGGAGCTCCGCCGAGCAGATCGGAGACACCGCAGCGGCGGCCGGCCTGCCGCTGCACGAGCTCACGCCCGTGAGCAGCTCGCTGGAGGACGCCTACCTCCAGCTGACCGCCGACGAGGTGGAGTACCACTCGTCGACCCTTGACCCGACCCTTTCCGGCGCCGACGCGCCGACGACCGAGAGCGCGCTGCGATGACCGCCACGACCCTGTCCATTCCCGCCCGCACCACACGTCCCGCCGGCCGGGTCACCTTCCCCCGCGCCGTCCTCGCGGAGTGGATCAAGTTCCGCACCGTGCGCTCCACCGTCTGGACCCTGGTCGCCACCGTGGTCGTCATGGTGGGCATCAGCGTGCTGGCCGCGTGGGGCACCACCACGAACGCGGTGGACGCCGGTTCGGGCTCGATGAACATCGCCCAGCTGCTCAGCGCGGGCTATCAGCTCGCCCAGCTCGCCGTGGCGGTGCTCGGCGTGCTGACCGTCACCGGGGAGTACTCCACGGGCATGATCCGCTCGACCCTCGCCGCCGTGCCGCGTCGGACCCCGGTGCTGGCCGCCAAGGCGCTGGTGCTCGCCGTCGTCGTCCTGGTGGTCTCGGTGGTCTCGATGGGCCTGTCCTACCTGGCCACGATGCCCTGGCACGACCAGCTGCACGCGACGTTCGACCTGACCGACCCGGTGACGGTGCGGATGACCGTGGGCCTTCCGCTGTACCTCATGGCGATCTCACTGTTCGCGTTCGCGGTCGGCGCGTTGTTGCGGCACAGCGCGGGCGCACTGACGGCGGTCATCGCGCTGCTGCTGGTGGTCGAGAACGTCCTGATGCTCATCCCGCTGCGGTTCGTCGAGCTGATGAGCCCGTTCCTGCCCTCGACCGCGGGTCGGCGGGTGCTGTTCGACGCCGAGACGCTCAGCGCGACCGACGCCATGACGAACGGTGCCCACCTGACCCCCTGGGAGGGTTACGGCGTCCTGCTGGCCTGGGTCCTGGTGCTGGTGACCACCGCGGGGTGGCTGCTGCGCCGCCGGGACGCCTGACCGCACCGCCGGAACCTGCCAGAGTGTGATCGTGACCGAGACCGGGCCCTTCACGGAGCTGAACTCGCGCCGGCTGGGCCCGGTCCGGCGCTTCTTCATCCGCCACCCCCGTGTGATGGACGCCCTGGTGTCCGTCGTCGCGGGGGTGGCGGCCGCCACCTCGGACGCGTCCCGGTCCCGGGGTTTCGTGGTGGGCAGCGTCTTCGGCCTCGTCGCCGCCGTCGTGCTGTGGTGGCGCCGGGAGCACCCCGTCCCGGTCACCGCCCTCCTCGTCGCGCTCGTGATCGCCTCGGAGGCCGCCACGGGCACCGCGAGCGGTCTCGAGCTGGCCGTGGCGTTCGGGCTCTACGCCGTGGTGGTCTCGCACCCACCGGCCTTCGCGTGGTCGGTGGCCGGCGCCGTCGCCGCGACCATGGCCGTGGCCCTGTGGATCTGGGAGGAGCCCAGTCCCGACCCCCTCCAGCGCCAGGCGGACGGCACGGTGGTCCTCACCGACGACCGGCTCGGCAGCCTCGTCGGGGTCGTCATGCTGACCCTGCTCGCCGTGGCCATCGGAACGAGCGTGCGCAACACCCGCCAGCACCTGGCCGACCTCGTGGAGCGGGCCAACGCACTGGCGCGGGACCGCGACCGGCAGGCCGAGCTCGCCCGGGCCACCGAGCGCAGCCGGATCGCCCGGGAGATGCACGACGTCGTCGCACACAGCCTCTCGGTGATGATCACGCTGGCGGACGGGGCCGGAGCAGCGCTGGACCGGGCACCGGAGCGGTCCCGGGCGGCGCTGGCCGAGCTGTCCTCGACGGGGCGCAGCGCGCTGGCCGACATGCGACGCGTGCTCGGGGCGCTGGCCGAGGACGGTGCCCCGATGGAACCCACCGGTCACGGGGAGGACCTGGGCGCCCTCGTCGAGCGGTTCCGTACCGCCGGCCTGCCCGTGCACGCCGACGGGCTCGGGCTCGCACCGCCCACCGACACCGGTCTGCGCCTCGCGCTGTACCGGGTCGTGCAGGAGGCACTGACGAACGTGCTGCGGCACGCCCCGGGCACTGCCCGGGTCGACCTGACCGTGCGGCACCACCCGGAGTCCTGGGAGGTCGAGGTCCGCGACCACGGCGGCGTCGTGCCTGTCACCGACGCCGGCGGCGCGGGCCTCGGGCTCATCGGCATGCGCGAGCGGGCCGAGGTGCTGGGGGGAGCCGTCGAGGCGGGGCCGTGGGAGCACGGCTGGCGGGTCCACGTGACGATCCCGGAGGCGAGATGACCACGCGCGTGCTGCTGGTGGACGACCAGGCGCTCATGCGGATGGGGTTCGCGATGGTGCTCGACGCGCAGGACGACCTCGAGGTGGTGGGCGAGGCGGCCGACGGTGCCACCGCCCTGGCTCAGGTCGTGGCGCTGCGCCCGGACGTCGTGCTGATGGACGTGCGGATGCCCGGGATGAACGGCATCGAGGCGACCGCTCGGATCACCGCCGAGCACCCTGAGGTCCGCGTCCTGGTGCTCACGACGTTCGACCTGGACGAGTACGCGTTCGGGGCGCTGCGCGCCGGAGCGAGCGGATTCCTGCTCAAGGACGCCGAGCCGGGCGCCCTGGCCGAGGCGATCCGCACGGTCGCCTCGGGTGAGGCCGTCGTGGCGCCGCGCGTGACCCGACGGATGCTCGAGCTGTTCGCGCCCCACCTGCCGGTGCGCGCCGAGGCCGGCGACGCCGGGACGGACCCGCGGCTGGCGGACCTGACCCCGCGCGAGGTCGAGGTGCTGCGTGCGGTGGCCCGCGGCCTGTCGAACGCCGAGATCGCCACGGAGCTCGTGCTCTCCGAGGCCACCGTCAAGACGCACGTCGGCCGGGTGCTGGCCAAGCTGGGCGTGCGCGACCGGGTCCAGGCGGTGATCGTCGCCTACGAGACCGGCCTCGCCGACCGGTGAGGATGGGCGAGGCCGGCCGGGGGCTCAGCGTCGGCGGGTGGCGTGGATGTCGACGACGAACACCAGGGTGTCCCCGCCGCGGATGCCCGCCTGGGGCACGCCGGTCGGCCCGTAGCCGAGGTGCGACGGGATCGACAGGAGCACGCGCGAGCCCACCTGCTTGCCCACCAGGCCGTCGTCCCAACCGCCGATGACGGCGCCGACGCCGATCGGGAAGGAGATCGAGGAGCCGCGGTCGTAGCTGTTGTCGAACATCGCGCCGGACCACACCTGGCCGTAGTAGTCGACCTCGATCTCGTCGCCGGCGGCGACCGTGTCCCCGGCTCCCTGGACGAGGACCTGGACCTCGAGGTCCTCCGGGGCGGGCGCGTCGGGGAAGGTCAGCACGGGCTTGTCCCCGAACCCTCCGGTGGCGCTGGGCAGTGTCGTCACGACCGTCTCCTGTCTGTTGGGTCCGGCCATCCTCGCACGAGGGTTGACGGCCTTGGCTAATAGCATTAGCTTTCTCGCATGACGACGACCCAGGAGACCACCATGCAGATGCTCTCGCGGCCGGACGGCCGGATCGCCTTCACCGACGCCGGCAGCGGTCCCCTGCTGGTCCTCGTCCCCGGGATGGGCGACACCGCCGGTACCTGGCGCGACGTCGTCCCGTCCCTCGTCGACGCCGGGTTCCGCGTGGTCACCTGCGACCTGCGTGGGCACGGCGCCTCCGACACGGGCTTCGCCGAGCACGGTGACGACGCGACCGGCGCCGACGTGCTCGCACTGGTCGAGCACCTGGACGCGGGCCCCGCGGTGCTGGTGGGCAACTCGATGGGGGGATCGGCAGTCGCGTGGGCCGCGGCGCAGCGGCCCGACCTGGTGGCCGGCCTGGTGCTGGTGTCCCCCTTCCTGGACGAGGCGCCCGGCTCGACCGCCGTGAAGGCCGCCACCCGGCTCGCGTTCCGTGCGCTGTTCGCCGGGCCGTGGGGGCCGTGGGTGTGGGCGCGCTACTACGCGGGCCCGCTGACCAGGGGGCGGCACGCCGCGTGGCAGACCGAGCACGTCGCGACCCTCGAGGCCGACCTGCGCCGCCCGGGCCGGCTGCGGGAGTTCCGCCGCCTGGTCACCCAGCTCGACCACTCGCTGGTCGGGGCCGTGGTGGACCGCGTGCAGGCGCCGGCCGTCGTGCTCGTGGGCGCGAACGACCCCGACTACCGCGACCCCGCCGCCGAGCTCGCCGCGATGGGCGAGCGCCTGCGCGCCCGCACCGTTCTGGTCCCCGACGCCGCGCACTACCCGCAGCACCAGGCTCCAGAGGTCTTTCTCGAGGCGACGAGCGCGTTGCTGGCCACCCTCCCCCGGGACGGCGAGCGGTGGGTGGTGGCAGGTGCCTAGGGCGGGACTCACCCCCGAACGCGTGGTGGACCTCGCGCTCGGCGTGCTCGACGACGACGGGTGGGACGGCATGACCCTGGCCGCCGTGGCCGGCCGCGCCGGCGTGGCGGTACCGAGCCTGTACAAGCACGTGCGCGGCCTGCCCGACCTGCGGCGGCGGGTGGCCCTGGTCTGCGTGCGGGAGTTCGACGCAAGGCTGCGGGCCGCGGCGGGTCGGAGCAGCCGGGAGCCGGGCGACGCGGTCCGTGCCATGGCGGTGACGGTGCGCGCCTACGGCATCGACCACCCGGGACGCTACGCGGCGGTGCAGGGGGGCGACTGGGCGCACGACCCGGACGCCATCGAGCTCGAGGCCGCGAGCGCGGCGGCCGTGGGGACCATCGCCGAGAGCCTGGCGGCCCTGGACCTCCCGGCGGACCGGACGACCGACGCGATCCGTGCCGTGCGAGCCCTCGTGCACGGCTTCGTGACGCTGCAGCAGTCCGGCGGCTTCGGCATGCCCGACGACGTGGAGATGAGCTTCACGCGGGCGGTCGACGCGCTGGTCGCGGGGCTCGCCGCGGGCGAGGCGACGCGGCATCGGCCCGGGCGTGCCGAGGGCCGGCCACCTGGCGGTGACCGGCCCTCGGGGCAGCCCTAGTTGCGGTTGAAGATCGCCAGGATCCGCAGGATCTCCAGGTACAGCCAGACCAGCGTGACGATCAGGCCGAACGCGGCGGACCACGCGTACCGGGCCGGCGCGCCGCGCTGCACGCCACGCTTGATGTTGTCGAAGTCGACGATGAGCATGGCCGCGGCCAGGCCCACGGCGAACAGGCCGACGAGCAGCCCCATGCCACCCTCGCGCAGCGGCCCGAACCCGGAGCTGGGCATGAAGAACGACAGCACGATGTTGAGCACCGAGAACGCCAGGTAGCCGACCATGGCGATCATCAGCCAGCGCGTGAACTTCGGGGTCACGCGCACCTTGCCGGAGCTGTACAGCGCGAGCGCGGCGCCGAACGTCGCGAACGTTCCGAGCACGGCCTGCAGCACGATCGGCTGGACAGCCGTGCCGTTGAACGTCATCGACTGGAACAGGTAGCTGATCCCGCCCAGGAACACACCCTCAGCGACCGTGTAGGCCACGATGAGCGCAGGGCTGGGCTCGCGCTTGAAGGCGTTGACCAGGCCGAGCACGAGGCCGGCGATCATCCCGACCCAGAACAGTCCGGGAGCCAGGTACCAGGTCGCCGCGGCCACCGCGACCAGCAGCGCCAGGAGCCCGCCGGTCTTGACGATGACGTCGTCGTAGGTGAGGCGCGCCGTGTCGCGGGTCGTCGCCGACGGCGCGCCGTACATCTGCTCGAGGGTTGCGGCGTCCATGCCGGCCTGCGCGGTCGCGCCGGTCTGCGCAGCGCGCGGTCCGCCGTAGGCAGCGGTGCCGGCACGTCCGCGGCGCGGCTCGCCGAAGATCTCGCTGGAGCTGAACACGGGGTTGGCCACTGGGGTCTCCTCCTCCGGGACAGGTCTGGTCCTGCCCCACATCCTGCCGGGTCAACGCCGGAGGCGCGCAGTTCGTTCCCACCGTCGCCGACGCCCGGCCTGGTCAGTCGGGCCAGCTGCCGCGCACATCGCGCAGCACCGACCTCGACGCCCGGTAGGCGGCGTCGTCGGAGCGCTCGGCGCGCTCGTGGACCACGCCCAACGGGAACGTGCTGGGCCCGTCCTGCCTCGCCTGCCGGGCGAGCTCGCGCAGCCTGGCGCGCGCCACGACATCGTCCTGGTGGGCGCCGAGCAGGTCCTGGAGGCGCTCCATGCGCTCGGCGAACCGGGAGGCCTTGCCGCCGACACGGGGTGCGACCGCCTCGGCGGCGTACCGGGCGCGCTTGGCCGCCTTGCGGACCTCGTGCAGCGCCGGGGGCAGGTCGGCGGTGCCCCGGACCCGCTTGGCATCCCGCAGGGCGCGCCGCACGCGACGCAGGTCGTGGCGCACCGAGCGCCGCTTGCCGCGCGGGTCCTTGCCCGGCGCACTGCGGGCCGGCAGCCGCTCCCCCGCCACGAGCGCCTCGAGTGCCGCGAGCAGCTCGACGTAGCGGTCCGAGTCGAGCGTGGCGAGCAGGTCGCCCCGGGCCGCGGACCACGCGTCGTCGAGCCGCTGCGCCACCCACTGCGCGGTCTCGGCGTCTCCGGCGGGCTCGGGCACGTCGGCAAGCTCGGCGGTGAGCCGGGCGCCCAGGACCTCGGCGTCCCGCGCGGCCCCGAGCACCGTGCCGAGGTGCTTGAGCTTGTCGCGGAGCTCGGTCTGCGCCGGGTCGAGCCGGCGTCGGTGGGTGGCCAGCGTGCTGCGCAGCCGTCGGGTGGCCACCCGCATGTCGTGCACGCCGTCGGCCGTGCCCATCCGGACCCGCACGTCGTTGTCGACCAGCGCGTCCACCTGGGCGCGCAGGTACGCCAGCACCAGCCCGTCGACCGACCCGGGAGAGGCCACGTCGGCCCGTGCGGCGCCCGGGCGCCCCAGGGCCCGGCCGAGCTTGGAGGGACCTGCCGCGCGGGTCGCCCCGGCGTCCAGCAGCACCTGCACGGCCGCCTCGAGCAGCGCCACGTCGCCGTCGACGAGCTCGACCTCGACCTCCCGCCAGCGGTGGGGCTCGCCGCCCGGTGGGGTCGCGGTGACCTCGTCGAGCACGACCTCGGCGAGGACGGTGCCGTCCGGGGCGTGCAGGTGCTGGGCGCGGCGCCGGGTGGCGAGCTCCATCACCGGGGTCAGGTCGGCCCCGCGCGTGCGGGACCGGGTCAGCGCCACGAGGTCCTCGGGGACCGCCCGCGGGGGGCGGCGGTGGTCGTGCCGCACCTCCAGGCGGTCGCCGCCCGGCGTGGTGCCCCTCGGCAGCTTGAGGTGCCAGCCCGGGTCCGTGCCGCCGGTGCGTCGGCGCAGCGTCGCCCGGCCGGCCAGCAACCGGTGGTCGGCCGTGTCGTGGTACGTCGCGAGCAGGGAGTGCTCGCCGGCGTCGGACACCCGGTCCACACCGGGCACGGCCACCAGGTCAGGGAGCTCCCAGCCGTCGGGGATGTCGAGCTTGACCTCGCGTTCCACCGCGGTGGTGGTCATCGTCCTGCCTTCCCTCGTTCGGCCAGCGCTCCCAGCACCGATCGTGCCGCATGCGCTCCGGACATGCCGTGGACTCCCGGCCCCGGTGGCGCAGATGCCGAGCAGAGCCAGACGTCCGGGCCCACCCGGTACGGGTCCCAGCCCGGGACCGGTCCGACCAGCATGCGCAGCAGCGACGTCGACCCGCCGGTGATGTCCCCGCCCACCTGGTTGGCGTCGACCAGGTGCCGCCGCGAAGCAGGTGTGCAGCGCGCGTCGACCACGAGGTCGCGCACGCCCGGGGCGTACTGCTCCAGGTGTGCGAGCACGGTCGCCGTGAGGTCCGCGCGGGAGCCCGTGGGCACGTGCGCGTAGCTCCACACGGGTCGAAGCCCGCCGCGCGCACGGGCTGCGTCCAGCGCCGCCGGGTCGCTGACCAGGGTGAACGGCCGGTGTGCGTGGCGACCCGCCGTGATCTGCGCCTCTGCCCGGACGACCTGCGCGCGCGTCCCGCCCAGGTGCACCGTCGAGGCGAGACCCACCTCGGGCACGGTCCACGGGATCGGTCCACTCAGCACGAGGTCCACCTTGGCGACGCCTGGGCCGGGACGCCGCCGGGTCAGGGCGCGCCGGGCCCTGGGGGCGAGCCGGTCGCCCGCGACCTGAGCGACCGTGCCGGGCGCCGTGTCGAACATCGTGACGTGTGCGGGCGGTAGGTCGCCGGGGACGCGGACGGGACGCCCCGTGACGACCCGACCGCCCAGGTCGGCGAGCTCGGCCAGGAGCGCGTCGGACACCGCCGCCGAGCCGCCGCGCGGCACCGGCCAGCCGAGCCCGGCGTGTGCGAGCGCGGCGAGCAGCACCCCCGTCCCGGCCCCGACCAGGGAGGGCAATCTGGTCATCGAGTGCGCGGCCGCTCCGGTCAGCAGCGCCCGCGCGACGTCGCCGCGCAACGGCCGCCGCCACAGGGGCGTGCCCTGCTGGACGATCCGGGCCGCGAGCCGGGCCGCGGTGGGCAGACCCGGGCCGAGCACGTCCCGCGGCACGTGCCGGTGGTCGCCGAGGGTCAGCTCGACCAGGCGCTGCACGTCGGCCGCGAGCGGTCCCACCAGCTCGCGCCATGCGTCGCCGTCGGCGCCGAGCCCCGCGACCGTCCGGTCCAGGTCGTGCCAGGCCAGACCCGCGCGCCCACCCGGCAGCGGGTGTGCGTACGCGACCTGCGGCACGACGAGCTCGACGCCGCGCCGGGCCAGGATCGGCGCGAGCACCGGGGACGCCCAGGCCATCGGGTGCACGGCCGAGCACACGTCGTGCAGCAGACCACCGGCCAGGCCCAGGTCGAGCGTGCGTGCACCGCCACCCGCGACGGGCTGCTCCTCGAGCACGAGCACGTCCAGACCTGCTCGCGCCAGCGTGATGGCGGCCACCAGACCGTTGGGCCCGGAGCCCACCACGACGACGTCGAGGCGCGTCACGATGCGTCGTCGGTCGCCATGCCTGCCTCCTCCCGACCCCCTGTCTCAAGGCGGGGGTAGACCGCGGCAGGTCGCCGCCCCGTCTCCGCCGAGGCTTGCGCGGTGGATGGGTGTGCCCCCGGCAGGGCTCGAACCTGCACTGGACCGGGTTTAAGCCGGTTGCCTCTGCCGATTGGGCTACGGGGGCCCGCACCGGTCATCCTGCCAGCGGCCGCCCCCTCAGTCCTCGGACGAGGACTCCTGCGCGTGCGTGGCGCCGATGTGCGGGTCCGTCGACCCCTGCGCACCGTCCTTGGACCTGCCGCTGCGTGGCGGCACGGCCGCGGCCCGGAACTCCGCGCGCGGGTCGTGCAGCGTGCCCAGCGCCACCACCTCGCGGCGGAAGAGCAGCGTCGCGGTCCAGCCCGAGGCGATCCGGAACTTCCGGTTGAGCGTCGGCATCGCGTACAGGTGGTAGGTGCGGTGCAGGACCCAGGCGAGCAGGCCGCGCACCTTGAACCGGCCGAACATCTGGGCCACGCCCTGGTGCATGCCCAGGGAGGCGACCGTGCCGACGTTCCGGTGCCGGTACGCCTCGGGCTCGGCCGAGCGCAGGTGCCGGGCGATGTTCTCCCCCAGCAGCTTCGCCTCCCGCAACGCGTGCTGGGCGTTGGGAGGGCAGAAGCTGCCCGGGTTGAGCAGGTCGGGGACGGCCGCGCAGTCGCCGGCGGCCCACGCGCCGTCGACGACCCCACCGTCCTCGTCGACCACCTGGAGGGTCGCCGCGCAGCGCACGCGGCCCATCTGGTCGAGCGGCAGGTCCGAGTGGCTCAGGACGGGGTTCGCCTTGACGCCGGCGGTCCACACGATCGTCTCGGAGTCGTACTCCGTCCCGTCGGAGAGCACCACGTGCCGGTCGACGCAGGAGTTCAGGAACGTCGACAGGTGGATGTGGATGTTCCGCTTGCGAAGCTGGTCCAGGGTGTAGCCACCCAGCTCCTCGCTGACCTCCGGGAGGATCCGCGGCGTGGCCTCCACGAGCACGAAGTTGAGCTCGTCAGGGGAGACCGAGTCGTAGTTCGCCGCAGCGTCCCGAGCCATGTCCTCGAGCTCGGCGAGCGCCTCGATCCCCGCGAAGCCGCCGCCGACGAACGTGAACGTCAGCATGCGCCGACGCAGGTCCGGGTCCCACGTGGAGGCGGCCATGTCGATCCGGCCGAGCACGTGGTTGCGCAGCGCGATGGCCTCCTCGACGTTCTTGAAGCCGACCCCCACCTCCGCCAGGCCGGGGATCGGCAGCGTGCGCGCCACGGCCCCGAGCCCGACGACCAGGTGGTCGTAGGTGACCCAGTACGGGTCACCCTCGTCCGGGGTGATCTCGACCCGGCGCGCGGCGTGCTCGATGCGGGACACCTTGCCCTGCAGCGAGTCGATGCCTGGCAGCGCGAACCGGTGCGGCGCAACCGCGTGCCGCGGGTCGATCGACCCTGCGGCGACCTCGGGCAGGAACGGCGCGTAGGTCATGTACGGCCGCGGGTCGACCACCACGATCGCCGCCTCGCGCCTTCCGAGCCGCCGGCGCAACCGGCGCGCGGTGTACAGGCCGACGGTCCCCCCACCCAGGATCAGGACCCTGGGCACCTTGCGAGGCTTGGTCGGCGGGCGCGGGCTCTCGGGCTGCTCGGACATGCGTTCACGGTAGGCGGCAGCCGGGGTGAGCACCACGGGGGGAGCACGCGGACGTCGGCTGATCGCCGCGCGGCGGGCCGCTCAGGGGCGCCCGTCCGCGCCGGCGAGCCGCGCCGCGAGCGCGATCGCCTCGTCGAGCATCGCCTGCGTGAGGCGACCTGTCTGGGTGTTCTGCTGGGACACGTGATAGCTGCCGACGAGCGCCACGACGGTCCCGTCGGGCCGGGAGAGGGCGGCCTGGGAGCCGTGACCGAACCGGGGTGCGGGCCGGGGAACGCTCCAGCCGGTGTCGCGCGCGGCTCCGAGCGCTGCGGACCAACCGATCGCGCCCAGCGCGAGGACGGCTCGCACGTCCGGCAGCATGGCGAGCTCGCGGCGCAGCCAGGGTGCGCAGGTGTGCCGCTCGGCCGTGGTCGGCTTGTTCTCCGGCGGCACGCAGCGCACGGGTGCCACCATGCGCGCGCCCACGAGCGTCAGGCCGTCGGCGGCGTCGGTGCTGGTGGGCCGGCTCGCGAGGCCGGCTCGGTGCAGCGCGGCGACGATCCAGTCACCGGACCGGTCGCCGGTGAACAGCCGACCGGTGCGGTTGGCGCCGTGGGCTCCCGGCGCCAGACCCACGACGAGCAGCCACGCGCCCGGGTCCCCGAACGACGGCACGGGCCGCCCCCAGTACGGCTCGTCGGCGTACGCCCGACGCTTCGTGGCAGCGACCGCCTCACGCCAGTCGACGAGCCGCGGGCACGCGCGGCACACGCTCGACGCGGCCTGCAGGACGTCCAGGTCCGTGGCCGCACCCGCGAGCGCGGCGACCTCGGCGGGGGACGTGGCGACCGGTGTCGCGCGCGACGCGGGGTCGGCGGGCCAGCCGGTGCCGGGCGGGACCGGGGAGCGGTGCGGGACGCCGGTCCGCGGATGCGGCAGCTCAGCTGGCACGGTCAGTAGTGCTCCTCGGGGTCGTCCATCCGGATCGCGAGCACGGCCGGGACCTTGCCGGTGGCCAGCGCCCGTAGCACCTCCAGCTCGTGGGGGACCACCGGCTCGGGGAGCTCGTCGAGGCTGAACCACCGCATGTCCGCCGTGCGGTGCGGCTCGCGCACCCCGGGCTCGCCCGACCAGGTGTGCGCGGCGAAGAAGAAGTCGACCCGTTGCTCGATCGGCGGCCCGTCGACCTCGAACCGGTGCACCGTGGTCAACGGCTCGAGATCCTCGACGGTGACCGTCACGCCGGCCTCCTCGGCGGCCTCGCGGACCGCAGCGTCGAGGACCGACTCGTCGCGCTCCACGTGCCCGGCGAGCAGCGCCCAGTGCCCGTCGCGGTACCCGGTGCCCTGCCGCAGCTGGAGCAGCACCTCGTCTCCGCGTCGCAGGACCAGGTAGGCGGCGGCCACCAGCCGCGTCCGGGACTCGAGCACCCCTCGACCCTAACCGCCGGAGGTCAGGTGCTCGCGAGCGCCAGGGCTATGCCGTCCAGGATGTCCCGCTCGGAGACCACCACGGTGTGCATCCGCACGCCCGCCCGCCCCGCCTCCGCGCGCACCCGAGAGATGACCGCGGACCAGATGAGAGCGCCCGCGCCGATCACGTCCACCCGCCCCGGGTGGACGTAGGGCAGGCGCGCGCGGCGCGTCCGGCTCATCTCCAGCAGCGAGCGGCACGCCTTGAGCATCGTGTCGGCCTTGATCACGGCTCCGTCGATCGCCGCGGAGTCGTACTCGTCGAGGTCGAGCGCGTGCGCGGCGACCGTGGTGACGGTGCCCGCGACGCCGACCAGGGTGGCGGCCCGGCCCAGCGGGACGGCCCTCGACGCGACGTCCAGCGCAGCCTCGACCTCGGCTGCGGCCGCGGCGATCTCCGCGGGCGTCGGCGGGTCGCCGGCCAGGTGGCGCTCGGTCAGCCGCACCGATCCGACGTCCATGGACGCCGACGCGACCGCCGACCACGAGCCGAGCACGAGCTCCGTCGATCCCCCGCCCAGGTCGCACACCAGGAACGGCCCGCGGTGCCGCCCGGCCAGCGCCCCCGTCGCGCCACGGAACGAGAGCTCGGCCTCCTCGGCCCCCGTGATCACCTCCGGCAGGACCCCGATGGCATCGTGCACCCCGGCGACGAAGTCGTCCCGGTTCTCCGCGTCCCGGCTCGCCGATGTCGCGACGAACCGCACGGCCTCGGCACCGAGCGCGCGCACCTCGTCTGCGTACCGCCGGGTGACCGCGAGGGTGCGCGCCAGGGCCTCGGGCGAGATGCGCCCGGTGCGGTCCACGCCCTCACCGAGCCGCACGACCTCCTGGCGCCGCACGACGTCGGTGAGGACCCCCTCCCGGACGTCGGCGACCAGGAGCCGCACGGAGTTCGTGCCGCAGTCGACGGCCGCCACGCGAGTCATGCCCGTCAGCCTGCCACGGCACGTGGGACGTCCCGACCGCTCCCCCGGGGAGGGGCGAGCCTCAGGTGCACCGACACACCTGGGGTGTCCACTCGGCCGCGGCGAGGGCCAGGGCCTCGTCGCCCAACGGGGTGATACCGGGCCCGACGGCCAGCGCGTGCGCCGCGAGCACGTGCAGGCACTTCACGCGGCTCGGCATCCCACCGGCTGACACGCCGGCGATCTCGGGGACGTCGCCCAGCTCGGCCCGACGGGCGAGGTAGTCCTCGTGCGCTCGCCGGTGCCCCGCCGCCAGCTCGGGATCGACCGACAGGCGTTCGTTCATCTGCTTCATCACGCCTCCGGCCTCGAGCCGGGACAGCGCGGCGACCGCGGCCGGGTGGGTGAGGTAGAAGGTCGTCGGGAACGGCGAGCCGTCGTCCAGGCGCGGCGCGGTGCGCACCACCGTCGGCCGACCGCACACGCACCGTGCCGCGATGTCGACGACGCCGCGCGGCACCCGTCCGAGCTGAGCCGCCAGGGTCGCCAGGTCCTCCGCCGTGGCCGGGGTCGGGCTCATCCGCCGCTCCCAGGTGTGGCGCGGCCGCCCGGCGCCGTCGACGCGCCGCCGGGCCCCCCGCTCGTGGCCCCGCCATGGGCAGGACCGCCCTGCGTCGCAGGGGCCGAGCCGCCCGGAAGCGGGGCCTCGCCGGCAAGCTGCACCGAGCTCCAGATCGTGGAGTACCAGGGCGCCACGGCGCCGCCCACGGGCAGGGCCAGGCCGCCCGTGGAGCCGGGGTCGGACGAGGAGACGTGCGGCTGCTCGGTCACGACCTGCGGGTCGATCACCCGGTACGCGGTCTCGCCCGGCATCACGTAGGACAGCCGTTCGCGCGCCTGGGCGATGACGTAGGCGTCGGTGTCCCAGCGGGCTAGCTGGGCACTGAGGTCCGTCTCGCGCTTCTCCGCCGCCGCGACCTTGGCGGCCAGCGCGCTCAGTTCCGAACGTTGGGCGAGGTAGGCCCGCACGGTCGGGAACACCATGGTGAAACCGATGAGCAGCACCACCCCGAGCAGCAGTGCGCGCACCGACAGCAGCCGCGCCAGGTCACCGACCCCGGGCTCGTCGCGCTCGACCGTCGCCCGCCGTTCGGCGGCCCGGGGGGCCGGGCGGTCCGAGCCGCGCCGTGGCGGAGCCCCGGCCGACGGGCGGCGGGCGCGCGAGGTCGCCGGACGTCGGGTCATGCCCCGATGGTGACATGGCCGGAGCCCGGGTCCGCCGCGGGCTCGCCGGAGGCGCGGGACCTGGACCTGGGCGCCGGTGCGCCGGTCCGGGGAGTGACGCATGTGACGGGTGTGAACGGCGCCCGCGCGCTCGTGGCGATTACCATGCCACGCAGGTATCATGCGACGCATGGCACCTGAGGTCGCAGCGGTCGAGCGCACCGAGCTGCTCACCCACCTGCGTCGCGGCACGCTCGAGTACTGCCTGCTGGCCACCCTCCGCGGGGCTCCCGCCTACGGTCAGGAGCTCGCCCGGTCGCTCGGCGGCGGCACCCTGATCGACTCCGAGGGCACGCTGTACCCGCTGCTCGCACGATTGCGCCGGCGCGGCTGGGTCGAGACCTTCTGGCGCGACTCCCCCCACGGGCCTCCGCGCCGCTACTACTCGCTCACCCTCGACGGCCACCGCGCGGTCGAGACGTTCACCGAGGTCTGGGGCCCGTTCGCCGCGGCCGTGACCCGATGCCTGGAAGGGGACCCGCGATGATCACCGGACGTCACGAGCTGCTGGAGCGCTACCTCGCAGACCTGGAGCGCCGCCTGGCGGCCGCCGACCCGGGTGAGCGTGCCGACATCCTCGCCTCGGTGCGCGAGCACGTGGAGTCCGAGCTGGCGATGCTCGACCGGCCGGCCACGTCCGCCGACGTCGCGGCAGCGCTGGAGTCGTTGGGCAGCGTCGACACGGTGGCCGCCGCGTGGACGCCCGAGGACGGCGGGGCGACCGCGGCCCCGGGACGCGCTCACCCCGCCGGCCTCGCAGTGGCGGCAGGCGTGCTCGCCGCGCTCAGCGTGCTGCTGATCTGGCTGCCACCCGTGGCCGGATCACTCGGCGTCGTCGCCCTCGTGCTCGGAATCGTGGCGCTGCGCCGAAGGGACGAGCCGCGGTGGGCTGCGCTCACCGGTGTCGTCGTCGGCGCGACGACGGTCGTGCTGGGCCTGGTCGTGCTCCTCGGGGCGCTCGTCGTGTTCGCCCCGCACAGCGAGACGGGCCGGACAACCGACGGCGTCTCCGTCCCAGCGGTCTCGCCTGCCCCCTAGCCGAACGCGCGAGGGGCCCGGTCCAGGACCGGGCCCCTCGCGTCGCTCAGTGCGAGCCGCTCACTTCTTCCAGCGCGGGAAGGCCGACGCGCCGGCGTAGAGCGCGGCGTCGTCGAGCTCCTCCTCGATGCGGAGCAGCTGGTTGTACTTGTTGATCCGCTCGCCACGGGCCGGCGCACCGGTCTTGATCTGGCCGGCGTTGACGGCCACGACCAGGTCGGCGATGGTGACGTCCTCGGTCTCGCCGGAGCGGTGCGAGACCATCGCGGTGAAGCCGGCGCGCTGGGCCATGGTCACGGCGTCCAGCGTCTCGGACAGCGTGCCGATCTGGTTGAGCTTGACCAGCAGCGAGTTCGCGGCCTTGGTCTCGATGCCCTTGGCCAGGCGGACCGGGTTCGTGACGAACAGGTCGTCACCGACGATCTGCACCTTGTCGCCGACCTTCGCGACCAGCGCCGACCAGTCGTCCCACTCGTCCTCGCTCAGCGGGTCTTCGATGGACACCAGCGGGTAGTCCGCGACGAGCTGCTCGTAGAACGCCACCATCTCGTCCGAGGTCTTGGCAGCGCCCTCGAACTGGTAGGCGCCGTCGGAGAAGAACTCGGTCGCGGCCACGTCGAGCGCGAGCGCCACGTCGGTGCCCGGCACGAAGCCGGCCTTCTCGATCGCCTCGAGGATCAGGTCCAGCGCGGCACGGTTGCTCGGCAGGTTCGGCGCGAAACCACCCTCGTCGCCCAGGCCGGTCGCCAGGCCCTTGGCCTTCAGCACCGACTTCAGCGAGTGGTAGACCTCGGCGCCGGTACGCAGCGCCTCGCGGTAGGTGGACGGCCCGATCGGGGCGATCATGAACTCCTGGATGTCCACGTTGGAGTCGGCGTGCGACCCGCCGTTGAGGATGTTCATCATCGGCACCGGCAGCACGTGCGCGTTGGGCCCGCCGATGTAGCGGAACAGCGGCAGGTCTGCCGAGTCGGCAGCGGCCTTGGCCACGGCGAGCGAGACGCCCAGGATCGCGTTCGCGCCGAGCTTGCCCTTGTTCGGGGTGCCGTCGAGGTCGATGAGCATCTGGTCGACGAGGCGCTGCTCGCTGGCCTCGAAACCGATGAGCTCAGGGGCGATCTCGTCCATGACGGCGTTGACCGCGTCCTGCACGCCCTTGCCCAGGAACCGGCTCTTGTCACCGTCGCGTCGCTCGACGGCCTCGAACGCACCGGTCGACGCACCGGACGGGACGCCCGCGCGGGCGATGGTGCCGTCGTCGAGCGCGACCTCGACCTCGACGGTGGGGTTGCCGCGCGAGTCCAGGATCTCGCGGGCGCCAACGGCCTCGATAGTGGCCACAGGTTGCTCCTTCGGACGATCGTTGTCGACACCGCTCGGTGCCGACGACCCGTGCGCGGCGCGCACCGGCCGCCGGTCCACGTCAACCGGCCACAGCCCACCCTAGACCGCAGCCGCCGGACGCGGACAGGACGTTCGCACGGTCGACGCGTCGTGTCCGCTGGGTATTCTCCCGGTCCCTGCCGTGCGACCCGGGGGACAGCCTCAGGAGCCGGTCAGGCGCTGCTCGACGACCGAGGCCGCCCGGGCCAGGGAGCGCCGCCCGGTGCGGACGTGGTGCGTGCACACCTCGAGGTACAGGGGCCGGCGCTGGGTCGCCAGGGCCTCCCACCGCCGCCGGGGGTCGTCCCCGAGCAGGGGTCGGTTCGTGTCGCCGCCGACCCGGTCCATCGCGATCTCTGCGTCGACGTCCAGGAACACTACGCGGCCGCCGCGCGCCACGTAGTCCGCGAGGGCCGCCCGGGTCACCTCCGAGGCCACCGCCCCGCCCCCGAGGGACAGCACGCCGTCGTGCGTGCTCAACGCCTGGACGACGGTGCGCTGCTCGAGGTCGCGGAACGCCGGCTCGCCGTCCGCCGCGAACAGCTCGGGGATCGTCCGTCCCGTGGCCTCGACGATGTCCTGGTCGGTGTCCCGCAGCGAGACGCCCCACCGGCGGGCCAGCTCCCCACCCACGGCGCTCTTGCCGGAGCCCATCGGACCGCACAGCACCACGACGGGGCCGCGCTCCGGACCCGCGGGGCGGCTCACCGCCAGTCCCCGGCCCCCGGCCGCTCCCGGCCGGCACCGTCCGGCTGGAGGGCCGCGAGCGCCGCCCGCACGGTGGCCACGTCGAGCTGACCGGGCGCGGACCCGCGGCCGACCGACGCGAACGTGGCCGCGGAGCCGAACACGCCACCGGCCACCCGGGACACCCCTCCCAGGGCCCCCATCGACACGGTGACCACGGGGCGGTCCAGCTCGCGCGAGGCCGTCCAGGTGGCACCCAGCAGCTCGAGCACGTCGCCCGGGTCCTGCGGTGTCACCGCGATCTTGCACACGTCCGCCCCCGCCCCGGCCATCCGGCGCAGCACGCCCACCATCTCGCCGCGCGACGGCGTCGAGCGCAGGTCGTGGTGGGAGCCCACCACGGCCACGCCGGCCTCGTGCGCTGCTACCACCGCGGCGTGGGCCCCGGGCTGCAGCATCTCGACGTCCACGAGGTCGGTGGCACCGGCGTCCATCAGGGCGCGGAGCGTGTCGAGGTGGCCGTCCGGATCGACCGGGGCGCGGCCTCCCTCGGGCCGGGTGCGGACGGTGACCAGCAGCGGGATGCCGCCCAGCGCGTCGGTCAGCCGGTGCGCGGCGGCCACGGTCCCGCGCAGGTCACCCGCCAGGCGCTCGGCCAGGTCCACCCGCCACTCGACGACGTCCGGTGCGGCCCGGCGCACGGCGGCGGCCTGGTCGGTGAGCTCGCGCAGGTCGACGCCGGTCAGCGGCACGATCACCACGGGCCGGGCGGGGTCGAAGCGGACGCCGCGGATCTCGAGCACGGCCCGATCATGCCGATGCGGGCCCCGGTCCGTCCACCGGGGCCCGCATCGGTCGTGCAGGGGTCAGGACACCCCGACGGGCAGCTGCGCGAGGATCGCCTCGACCATGGCCTTGGCGTCGCCGAACAGCATCGACGTGTTGTCCTTGAAGAACAGCGGGTTCTGCACACCCGCGTAGCCGGTGGCCATCGAGCGCTTGAACACGACGACCTGCTTGGCCTTCCACACCTCGAGCACGGGCATGCCCGCGATCGGCGAGCTCGGGTCGTCCAGCGCCGCGGGGTTGACCGTGTCGTTGGCGCCGATCACGAGCACGACGTCGGTGTCGTCGAAGTCGTCGTTGATCTCGTCCATCTCGAGCACGATGTCGTACGGCACCTTGGCCTCGGCCAGCAGCACGTTCATGTGGCCCGGCAGCCGGCCCGCGACCGGGTGCACCCCGAACCGGACGTTGACGCCGTGCGCGCGCAGCTTGCTGGTCAGGTCCGCCACGGGGTACTGCGCCTTGGCGACGGCCATGCCGTACCCCGGCGTGATGATCACGGACTTGGCCTCGAGCAGGAGCTCGGCGGTCGAGGCCGCGTCGATCTCGTGGTGCTCGCCCTGCTCGCCGGCCCCGGCGACCACGGTGCCGCCCTCGGCCCCGAAGCCACCGAGGATCACGGAGATGAACGAGCGGTTCATCGCCCGGCACATGATGTAGCTCAGGATCGCACCGGAGGACCCGACCAGGGAGCCGGTGATGATCAGCAGGTTGTTGCCGAGCATGAAGCCGGCGGCCGCGGCGGCCCACCCGGAGTAGGAGTTCAGCATCGACACGACGACGGGCATGTCGCCGCCACCGATCGCCGCCACCATGTGGAAGCCGAGTGCGAAACCGATCAGGGCCATCGCGGCGATCAGCACGACGCCGAAGCCGACCTGGTCGTGCGGGAGCACGAGAAGCCAGATGAGCAGGGCGAAGAACGCGCCGAACCCGGCCAGGTTGAGCATGTTGCGCCCGGGCAGCACGAGCGGCGCGGACTTCATCTTCGCCGAGAGCTTGAGGTAGGCGACCACCGATCCGGTGAACGTGTACGCACCGATGAGCACGCCGAGCGCGACCTCCACGAGGTGCACCGCGCCGCCCTCGCCGTCGGGGGCGATGAACGAGTTGAACCCGACCAGCACGGCCGCCATGCCGACGAACGAGTGGAACGCCGCGATCAGCTCGGGCATCTGGGTCATCTCGACCTTGCGCGCGATCGGGGTCCCGACCAGCGCCCCGAACGCCAGCACCGCGACGATGAGCGCGAGGGTGACGCCCACCGAGTGGCGGTTCGGCTCGTGGGCCGACTTGTACAGCGAGTCGACGACGGTCGCGGCGAGGGCCAGGACCATGCCGACCATGCCGGTGAGGGTGCCCATCCGGGCGGTGGTCGGCTTGGACAGGCCTGCGAGCGACAGGATGAACATGATCCCGGCGACGATGTACAGCCCGTAGACGAACTGGGTCAGCATGCTCACACCTCCTTCTGGAACATGCCGAGCATCCGGTACGTGACCAGGAAGCCACCGAAGATGTTGATCGAGGCGATGGCCGCCGCGACGATCGACAGCGCCATCACCGCCACGTTGGTCGAGCCGATCTGGAGCAGGGCGCCGACCAGGATGATCCCGGAGATCGCGTTGGTCTGGGACATCAGCGGGGTGTGCAGCGAGTGCGAGACACCGCTGATCACGTAGAACCCGACGACCACCGCGAGCGCGAACACCGTGAACGCGGTGACGAAGCTCGCCGGGGAGAACATCACGGCGAGCACCACGAGCACCGCGGCGATCCCGGCACCGAGCACCCGGCGCCGCGCCTTGGCGGCCGCCGCCTCGGCCTCGAGCCGGGCCTTCTCGGCCGGGTCGACCTGGGGCACCTCGGGCGCCGCCGCGGCCGGGGCCGCGGAGACCTTGACCGGCGGTGGCGGCCACATGCTCTCGCCCGCGTGCGCGACGGTCATGCCGCGCACGACCTGGTCCTCGAAGTCGAGGACGAGCTCGCCGTCCTTGCCGGGCGTCAGGAGCTTCATGACGTTGACGATGTTGGTGCCGAACAGCTGCGAGGTGTGCTGCGGCATCCGGCTCGTCAGGTCCGTGTAGCCGATGATCGTCACGCCGTTGTCGGTCACGATCTTCTCGCCCGGGACGGTGAGCTCGCAGTTGCCACCGCCCGAGGCGGCGAGGTCCACGATCACGCTGCCGGGCTTCATGTTCGCGACCATCTCCGCGCTGATCGTGCGCGGCGCGGAGCCGCGGACCAGGGCGGTGGTGATGACGACGTCGGCCTTGGCCGACTCGGCGGCGTACATCTCCGCGGTGAGGCGCTCCTGCTCCTCGGTCAGCGCCGCGGCGTAGCCGTCGGCGGAGACCTCCTGCTGGGCGGCCTCGGCCTGGACGAACGCCGCGCCCATCGACTCGATCTGCTCACCGACCTCGGGCCGGACGTCGAACGCCCGGACCTCGGCACCGAGGCTGACCGCCGCGCCGATCGCCGCGAGACCCGCGACGCCGGCCCCGATCACGAACACGTGCGCGGGAGCGGTCTTGCCGGCCGCGGTGACCTGGCCGGTGAACATCCCGCCGTAGCTCTCGGCGGCCTCGATGACCGCGCGGTAGCCCGCGACGTTGGACATCGTGGACAGCACGTCGAGCGCCTGCGCCCGGGAGATGCGGGGCACGGCGTCCAATGCCATGCCAGTGACCTTGTGCGCGGCGAGCGTCTCGACGAGCTCGGGGTGCGCGGCGGGCATCATCATCGAGATGAGGACCGACCCGTCGCGCATGGCGGCGATCTGGTCCTCGGTGGGGGTGTTCACCGCGGCGACGACATCTGCCTTCCAGACGTCCGCGGCGTCCACCACGTTGGCCCCGGCCTCGGCGTACGCCTCGTCGGAGAATGTCGCGGACACCCCTGCCCCGGATTCCACGGCCACCTCGTAGCCGAGTCCGACGAGCTGTCCGACGGTCTTGGGGGTGGCCGCGACAAGGCGCTCGCCTTGACGGGACTCCCGTGGGACTGCGATCTGCATCCTGGCTCCTTCGCGCAGACATCCGTGCACCGGGCCATCGCCCTCCGGCCCCTCGCCGGCGGCATCCTCTGCGCCCCGCACGTTACCGCGGGGCCAGGCACCGACGATCGACTGCTCTGTCGCCCGCCGGCACGTCCTGCCGGCGGCAGGCCTCCGCCATCATGCTGCCCGTCGGTCCGAACCTCCCATGACTTAGGACCCGGGTCCTAAGCGGCGGATCCGGTATGTCACTGCCGGGCCCGACCTTGGGCCGCCGAGGTGGGGCGGCGGCAGTCCCTTGCGACCACTCCCCGACCGGAGTAATGCGGGACCTGATCGCGCCCCAGCCGGGAGGGAGACGACCGTGCGCGCCTGGCAGACCGACGCAGGACGACTGGTCCTCACGGACGTCGCGGACCCCGAGCCGGCACCCGACGAGCTGCTCGTGCGGGTGCTGGCCTGTGGGGTGTGCCGCACCGACCTGCACGTCCTGGACGGTGACCTGCCCGAGCACCGGCCGCACGTGGTGCCCGGGCACGAGGCGGTCGGCGAGGTGCTGCATGCGCCGAAAGGCTCCGTGCGCCGCCCCGGCGACCTCGTCGGCGCGCCGTGGCTGCGCCGCACGTGCGGGGTGTGCCGGGACTGCCGCGCGGGCCGGGAGAACCTGTGCCGGTGGTCGGTCTACACCGGCTGGGACGCCGACGGCGGCTACGCCGAGCGGCTCACCGTGCCGGACGCCTACGCCTACGACTGGCCGGAGGGTCTGGACCCGGTCGAGGCCGCACCGCTGCTGTGTGCCGGGATCATCGGCTACCGGGCGCTGGCTCGCGCGGAGGTGCCGGACGGCGGGGTGCTCGGCCTCTACGGGTTCGGCGGTTCCGCGCACCTGACGGCACAGGCCGCGCTCGCGCGCGGCGTGACCGTGCACGTGATGACGCGAGCGGCCGAGTCGCGCCGGCTCGCCCTCGAGCTCGGCTGCGCCTCGGCGCAGGGCGCGGCCGACCCACCGCCCGAGCCGCTGGACGCGGCGATCCTGTTCGCGCCCGCGGGCGAGCTCGTCCCCGTCGCCCTGGAGGCGCTCGCCCCCGGCGGCACGCTGGCCGTGGCGGGCATCCACCTGTCCCGGATCCCGCCGCTGGACTACCAGCGCCACGTGTTCCACGAGAAGGAGCTGAGGTCGGTCGAGGCGAACACCAGAGCCGATGGCCGTGAGCTCCTGGCGCTCGCCGGGCGCATCGGCATGCGGGCGACCGTCACGCGCGTGCCGTTCGCCGAGGCCGACCGGGCGCTGGACGACCTGCGCGCCGACCGGGTGACCGGTGCCGAGGTGCTGGTCATGGACTGACCTCGGGTGCGGTCAGCCGCTCGCCTCCGCGCCGGACGGCTCGGCCGCGCGGACCCGCGCCTCCAGGTCCCGGACAGCGGCCCGCAATGCCGCTTCTGCGTCGATCCCCGCACCAGCAGCGCTGCGCACCAGGTCGAGCAGCTGTGCACCCAGCCGGGCAGCCGGGTCCGCGGCGTCGGGCACGGCGGGTACGCCGTCCAGACCGGCCCGCCGCGCACGGGCCACGACCTTCTGCGCCCGGGCGAGCCCCGGCATGCCCACCGGGATGCCGTCGAGCACCGAGGTGCGCTCGGTCTTCTCCGCGGCCTTGATCTGCTCCCAGCGCCGGTGCACCTCGGCCGGGTCGAGCCCGGCGTCGGCGTCCGGGCCGAACACGTGCGGGTGCCGACGCCGCAGCTTGGCCGCGATCCCGGCCGCGACGTCCTCGATGTCGAAAGGCTCCGTAGCGTGCTCCTGGGCGACGCGGGCCTGGAAGACGACCTGGAGGAGCAGGTCGCCCAGCTCCTCGCGCAGGTGCCCGCGATCGCCGGTCTCGACCGCCTCGGCGACCTCGTAGACCTCCTCGACGGCGTAGGCCACGAGCGACTCGGCGGTCTGCTCCGCGTCCCACGGGCACCCCCCCGGGGAGCGCAACCGGTCCATCACGGCGACCAGGTCGCGCAGGTGCGGGTACGGACCGTCGGCCGCGGCCGTCACGACGACGAGGCGATCCAGGCGGGAGGGGCGCTGGTGATCTGCCCGCCGGACCAGGTGCCGTACTGCGGGTTGACCTGGATGTCGTGGGCGGCGAGCGTCTTGCTCAGTGCGGCGAACACCGACGTCGCCTGGTCGAGCTTCTGCAGGGCCTGGGCGGCGAGCTGGGACCGGGCCAGCAGGACCGCGTCGGGCGTCCATTCACTGACCGCCGGGAGCTTCTGCTGCGTCACGATCGAGTTCAGGAGCGTGACCGCGTCGTCGTCGGAGACGCCGACCCCGTTCTGCTCGGCCGCGGCCACCACATCGGGCGCCGTGATGAGGCCGCTGAGCAGGTTCGCCGGGTCGGAGTTGGCCAGCATCGGCTTGAGCTGGGCATAGGTCTGCTGGAGCTCGCTCTGGGAGATCGAGCGGTCGCCCACGACCGCCGCCACACCCGGGTGCGCCGAGCAGCCTGCCAGCAACGTCGCCGCCAGCACCGCCCCGGCGAGCGTGCGGATCACGGTCCTCGACATGCGTCTCCTCCTCATGGGCGCGCGTGGCCCGCCGACGACGATAGCGCCCCTCACGCCGCCTGCCTCACCAGCACCTGCTCCACGAGACCGGTCAGCCACGCGAGCAGCTCGGACCCGGCCAGCGGACGCCCGCCCACCCGGGCCGTGGTCGGGAACGGCACCAGCACGGTCCGGGTCGCGGGCTTGAGGACCGACCCGGGGTGGAGCCGCCGCAGCCGTAGGGCGGCGGACTCGGGGAGCTCGACCGGGGCGACCCGGATGAACTTCCCCTGCGCGGTGACGTCGGTCAGACCCGCGTGCCTCGCGAGGTTGCGGAACGTCGCGACCTCGAGCAGAGCCTCGACCGGGGCGGGGGGCGCGCCGTAGCGGTCGGTGAGCTCGGCACGCACCTCCTCCAGGGCCTGCGGCGTGGTGGCGTCGGCGACCTTGCGGTAGGCCTCCAGGCGCAGCCGCTCGTGCTCGATGTAGTCGGTGGGCACGTGTGCGTCGACGGGCAGCTCGAGCGTCACCTCGGCCGGGGTGGTGTCCTGCTCGCCGCGGAACGCCGCGACGGCCTCCCCCACCATGCGCACGTACAGGTCGAAGCCGACGCCGGCGATGTGGCCGGACTGCTCGCCACCGAGCAGGTTGCCCGCACCACGGATCTCCAGGTCCTTCATCGCCACGGCCATCCCGGCACCGAGGTCGGTGTTCGCGGCGATGGTCTGCAGCCGGTCGTGCGCCGTCTCGGTCAGCGGCCGTTCGGGTGGGTACATGAAATACGCGTAGGCCCGGTCCCGGCCGCGGCCGACCCGGCCGCGCAGCTGGTGCAGCTGGGACAGCCCCAGCAGGTCCGCGCGTTCCAGGATCAGGGTGTTGGCGTTGGAGATGTCCAGGCCGGTCTCCACGATGGTCGTGGTGACCAGCACGTCGGACCGCTTCTCCCAGAAGTCGACGATGACGCGCTCGAGCTGGTGCTCGCTCATCTTCCCGTGCGCGGTGGCGATCCGGGCCTCGGGCACGAGCTCCGCGAGGCGGGCCGCAGCCTTGTCGATCGAGGCGACCTTGTTGTGCACGTAGAACACCTGGCCCTCGCGCAGCAGCTCGCGCCGGATCGCCGCAGCGACCTGCTTCTCGTCGTAGGCGCCGACGAAGGTGAGCACGGGGTGGCGCTCCTCGGGCGGCGTGGCCAACGTGGACATCTCCCGGATCCCGGTGACCGCCATCTCGAGCGTGCGCGGGATGGGCGTCGCGCTCATCGCGAGCACGTCCACGTCGGTGCGCAGCGCCTTGAGCGTCTCCTTGTGCTCGACGCCGAAGCGCTGCTCCTCGTCGATGACCACGAGCCCGAGGTCCTTGAACCGCACCTGGCCGGTGATCAGCCGGTGGGTCCCGATCACGACGTCCACGCTGCCGTCCGCCAGCCCTTCGACCACGGCCTTGGACTCGGTGTCGCTCTGGAACCGGGACAGCGCCTTCACCGTCACGGGGAACGGGGCGTAGCGCTCGGAGAACGTGTCCAGGTGCTGCTGGACCAGCAGCGTGGTGGGCACGAGCACCGCAACCTGCTTGCCGTCCTGCACCGCCTTGAACGCGGCCCGCACGGCGATCTCCGTCTTACCGTAGCCGACGTCGCCGCACACCAGGCGGTCCATCGGGAACGACTTCTCCATGTCCGCCTTGACCTCGTCGATCGTGGCGAGCTGGTCGGGCGTCTCGACGTAGGCGAACGCGTCCTCGAGCTCGCGCTGCCACGGGGTGTCCGGACCGAAGGCGTGGCCAGGCGTGGCCATCCGCGCCGAGTACAGCCGGATCAGCTCACCCGCGATCTCCTTGACCGCCTTGCGCGCCCGCCCCTTGGTCTTCGCCCAGTCCGACCCGCCCATCCGGTTCAGGGCCGGCGACTCACCGCCGACGTACCTGGTGACCTGGTCGAGCTGGTCGGTGGGCACCCAGAGCCGGTCGCCCGGCTGGCCCTTCTTGGACGGCGCGTACTCGATGACCAGGTACTCGCGGGTGCCGGCCGTGGGACCACCACCCACGGTGCGTGCGGTGAGCTCCACGAACCTGCCCACGCCGTGCTGCTCATGGACCACGAAGTCACCGGGTCGCAGTGCCAACGGGTCGACCGTGCGCCTGCGGCGCGACGGCATCGACCGCATGTCGCGCGTGGACGTCCCCGCCCGCCCGGTGAGGTCCGACTCGGTGACGACCGCCAGCCGCAGCGCCTCGGCGACGAAGCCGCGCTGGACCGGCGCGGGGGTGACCAGGACCACGCCCGCCTCCGGCGGCTCGGTCACGCCGCCCACGAGCCGCGCCGGGACGTCGGCCGACCCGAGCTGCTCCGCCATCCGGGCCGCCGGGCCGTGCCCCTCGGTGACCAGCACCAAGCGCCAGCCCGCACGCTGCAGGTCCTGCAGGTCCGTCACCGCCTTGGCGACCTCCCCGCGGTACCCGTGCACGTCCCTGGCGCCGATGACGAGCGACCCGTCGAGATCCCGCTGCTCGGGTTCCGCACCCTCCCCCGGCTCCCCGTCGGGCGCGGTCGCGAGGCCGAACGGACTCAGGCTCCACCACCCGAACCGCCGCGACAGGGCCAGCTCGCGGGTGTCCGCATAGCTGATGAACGACGCGGTCGACAGGTCGATCGGGGTGTCCGCCCCGGCCCCGGCCGCGCTCCAGGCGGCCTCGAGGAACTCCTGACTGGTGGCCGCGAGGTCGTGGGCACGGCGACGCACGCGTTCCGGGTCCGTCACGACGACCAGCGCGTCGTCGCCCACCAGGTCCAGCATGGGCACCATGCGGTCGACGAGCGCCGGGGCGAGGGATTCCATGCCCTCCACCGCGATCCCGGCGGCCAGCTTCTCCAGCAGGTCGGCTGCGCCGGGCAGCTCGCTGACCAGCTCCGCGGCACGCGCCCGGACCGCCTCGGTCAGCAGGATCTCTCGGCACGGCGGGGCCCACAGGCCGGACTCGGCGACCTCGAGGCTGCGCTGGTCCGCCACCGCGAACCAGCGCACCTCCTCGACCTGGTCGCCCCAGAACTCGACGCGCACCGGGTGGTCGTCCGTGGGGGGGAAGACGTCGAGGATGCCGCCCCGGACGGCGAACTCGCCGCGCCGCTCGACCATGTCGACGCGCGTGTAGGCGGCGCCCGCCAGGGCCTCGACGACCCGCTCCAGGTCCGCCGTGCCACCGGCCTGCAACGACACCGGCTCGAGCTCGCCGAGACCGGCGACCGTGGGCTGCAGGGCCGCGCGCACCGGCACCACGACCAGGCGCAGCGGACCGCCGGGGCCGTCCGGGTCGGGGTGCGTGAGGCGACGGAACACCGCCAGGCGGCGGGCGACGGTGTCGCTGCGCGGGGAGAGCCGCTCGTGCGGCAGGGTCTCCCAGGACGGCAGCACGGCGATCGCGTCCGCGTGCGCCGGGGCGTAGGACGCCACGGCCGTCGCGAGCTCCTCGGCCTCCCGACCCGTCGCCGTGATCACCACGATCGTGGCCGGCGCGGCACCGCCGGCGTCCAGGAGTCGCGCGAGCAGCGGGGCGCGCAGACCGAGCGGCGCAACCACGTCCAGCTCGGGCTCCCGCGACGAGACGGGCTCACGCACCTCGGCGAGGGTGCGCGCCACCGCCGGGTCCGGGTCGAGCACGGGCAGCAGGCCGGAGAGGGTCATCGGTCCTTCGGAGCGGATAGGCAGTCGCGTGCGAGCACGCACACGCCGCCCGAGTCTAGGCTCCAGCCCTCAAGCCGCCCGACGTGGGTCAGGCCGGCACCTTGCCGGCAGCCTGCCGGACCGGGGGCAGACCCGGCATCTCGAACAGCCATCGGATCGGGATGACCGAGCGCCAATGCGAGAACAATGTCCCGATCGCGAGTCCCGCGAGCATCAGGCTCGGGACGACGACGGCCACATGCGTTCCGGCATGAACGAAAGGCCAGAGCACCCCGACCATGGCCGGGAAGTGGGCCGTGTAGTAGACGATCGAGTTCCTGCCGACATACCTCACCGGCGACGTCAGCCTCGACGGCAGGCGGGACGCCGCGGCAACGGCGACGAGGATGCCCGCGAAACTTGCAGGCACGTAGAGGCTCTCGTAGGCGAGGTCCGTCAGCGCTGAGGCGAGCCCCAGCGCCAAGGCCGGAACCGCAAGCACGACAACGCTTCGTGGCCGGGTCACTCTTCTCATGAACCCTGGCCCGAGATGGGTCGCCCAGGCCCCAGCGAAGAAGAAGATCCCGAAGTAGAGCAGCCGGTGGTTCACCGACGACGCCGGCGTGAACGCGAACGAGCCCGCCAGAAGCACGAGCGGCATCACCCAGGGCGGCAGACGACGCACGATCGGCGCGACGGCGTAGTACACGCAGAGGAAGAACAGGAACCACATATAGCCGCGAGCCACATATGTCGACGGGTGGACCAGAGCCCAGGTCGAACCATCCGTGATCCGGTAGGCGACCATCCAGACGAACCACGGCCACGCGATGAGCGAGAGCTTTCCCCGCAGGTAGACCAGCACTGGCTTCGTCAGTGCGCGGGGCAGAAGCATGCCCGAAAGGAACATCAGCGTCGGCATCCGGAACGGCAGAAAGAAGTCGTTGATGGAAAGGAGAGCGGCAGGCACGGGCATGCCGCGCAGGTTCGGAAGCGAGGTCGCGTGCCAGAACAGCATCAAGAGGATCGCGCTACCCCGCAACGTGTCCATCCACTCCATGCGCCCACGCGGCTGGCTGGCCCCGGGCGCCGGCAGCGCCGGCCACAAGTGTGTGCCCGGGTCCACGTCCAGCGGAGCGTGGGCCCCATCTCCGGTGGACGCGGCCACGGTGCGGTCGGTCGTCACGAGCCCCCGCCGACAGCAGCCCCCGGCCACTCATCTCCCTCGATCAGAGCGAGCGCGCGGCGCAGCAGGGAGCTCGAGGTGTGAACCGTGTAGGGGAAGTAGACGACGTCGACACCCACAGCTGCGAAGTCCCGCTCCAACTTGTCGCCCTTGGCCGTGCCTCGCCAGTCGTCCCCCTTGAAGAGGACGTGGAACCGAACGTCCTGCCAGGTCACCAACTTGTCCGGCTGGGTCTCGACGAAGACGTCATCAACCAGATCGACGTGGCGCACGATCTCGAGACGTTCGGCCAAAGGGATCACCGGGCGCCGCCCCTTCGCAAGCTCGAGCATCTCGTCCGACACGACGCCCGCCACCAGGACGTCGCAATGTGCTCTCGCGTGACGGAGCAGGTTCAGGTGCCCGATATGGAAAAGGTCGAACGCGCCAGGCGCATATCCGACTCGAGTCATGGTCGCTCCTCGTCGCGGACCCGCCAGGCCATGGGCCTGCGCTTGCCCCCCGGGCGGTCGGCCCGCCGTCGTTCACAGGCTACGGGCCAAGACGCGGGCAGGACAGGGCGAAGCGGGTGATTTCGGTCAGACCGGAACCGTGCGGCGTTCGCGTCTCTCCGGCCCGGCCTCCAGCCCCCGCCCACCCCTAATCGGGGCCGACCGCTCTTCGCTACTCCTCGTCGGCGACGGGCGCGCGAGCCGAGAACGCGTCGGCGCGACCGTGTCGCTCTGCTTCGACGTCCAGAACCTCGCCTTTGCCGTGGACATCCTGCGGCGCGTGCGCTGAGCCGCCCTCCTCCCCGGATGCGAGGAACGAGGAGGTCGCGTCGTCCGCTGGAGTGTCGGCATCCTGCGTGCTCTCGGGCGAGCCGGGGACGGGGAGCGCACGCGCGCCGTCCTCCTCGGCGACGGCCGTCGCCGCGCGATCTCCGTCCTCCTCGTCGGCTGCGGCGGCCCAGCGGGCGTGCCGTCCCTCGTGCGGCGCGTAGCCGTACGCGGAACCGCGGCGTGGCTTGACGCGGTTGAGCACGACCCCTAGCACGTGTCCGCCAGCGGCGCGGACGCCGTCGATGACTTCACGCAGCTGCTGCCGACGAACCCGGCGGGCGTCCGCGACCAGCATCACGCCGGAAGCCATCCTGGACAGCACCGCGGCGTCTGCGACCGGGAGCAAGGGTGGGGCGTCCAAGAGCACGACGTCATAGCGCGCGCGCTGCTTCTCCAGGAGCGCACGAAGGGCCTTGGTGGCCACCAGCTCACTCGGATTCGGTGGCACCTCGCCCGCCGTCACGACATCGATCCCGTGGTCCGACCACCGCTGGACCACGTCCTCAATGGTCGCGCGGCCGATGAGCACGGTGGTCAGCCCGACACTGCCTTCCAGCCCCAGGTACTCGGCCACGCGAGGGCGGCGCATGTCGGCGTCGACGAGCAGGACGGACATATCGGCCTCGGCCAAAGCCATGGCAAGGCTCACACATGCAGTCGTCTTCCCCTCGCCCGCCAGGGCAGAGGAGACCACGACGCAGAGCCCCTCGTTGTCGACGTTGACGAACCGGAGATTGGTGCGCAGCCGACGGAACTGCTCGGCACGCTCGTCATCGAAGGCGACGGAGCGGGAACTGCCTCTACGCCCCGTGGCGCGCCCGATCTGTCCGAGCACCGGTACATCGGCGACGCGGGCGACGTCATCCGGCCGCCGCACCCGGGTATCGAGCACATCGCGGAGATAGGCGAGTACCACCCCGAGGAGCAATCCCGCGACGAAAGCCGCGAGGACGTTCCGCTTGGTATTGGGCGCGATGGGGTAGTTCGGCACCTCAGCCTGCTTGACCACCCGAACGCTGACGGTGCTGGTGCCGTCGCTGCGCTTGGTCAGGTCTTCCACACCGATCTTGAGCTGCGCGGCGACGGCGTTGGCGATGTTCGCAGCACGTTGCGCCGACGTGCTGGACGCCGCGACCTCCAGGATCTTGGTGTCCTGGGGAAGGTTCACGCTCACGTTCTTCGCAAGCTCGCGGGCATTCGTGCTGAGGCCGAGATCGCTGATGACGGGTTCGAGGACGAACGGCAGCGTCGCGAGCTGGGCGAAGGAGAGCATCTGGTTCTGGGTGTACGCCGCACCCTGGTTCAGGTCGCTGGCGGACTGACCCAACTCGAGCGAGAAGTACAGGCTCGCCGACGACCGGTAGACCGGCTGGGAGTAATGGGACAGGACACCAACGCCGAGCGTGAGCAGGAGGGTCGTAGCCACAACGAGCAGCAGGTGCTTGCGCAGCGAGGCGATCACTTCGTGCAAGGTCATGTGGCCTCCGAGCCGCTGAGCTCCCGGTCATCGTCGAGCACCGCCGACCGGGGTCGCTGGATTCTAGTGGACCGCCCTGGGGAGACCACCACGTCACGATACGGAGGGGACGGTCTCGCCCGGACGTAGGTACTGACCGCGAGCCCCGCCATGAACCAGAAGAACATGGCGTACTGGGTGATGAGCGCGACGGTCAGCACCGCGGGGAGCTGGGCAACAATCGCGATCTGGGCGGGGCTGGGCTCGGTCCGCCGCAACAGCGTCGCCGCGGCCGTCACGTGCAGGCCCAGAAGCAGGACCACGACGATGAGCCCGTAGGTGACGCCCGCCAGGATCACTGCGGAGTCGATCGAGCCGAAGGCTCCGAAGCTCGTGGTCCCGGCAGCGCTGCGTTCACGTGCGCCCGACATCCCCAGCACGCGGATGGTCGGCAGGAGGCGCAGGAGTGCCGGCCGGTAAGCGGCGCTGCCAGCCGCCTCGCTGCCTGCTGCGGCGAACACGCCCTCCAGCAACGGGGTTGCCACGACCGCGACCACCCCGAACAGGGCGCTCATCGCGAGCCGCGTCCGCATGGCCAACTCGCTGCGCATCAGCAGCACAGAGAGCACCAGTCCGGCCACTGCAGTGCCGATCCCGATGCGGCTGAACGTCACCACACTGCCGGCAAGCAGCGTCGTCACAACAGCCACCTTGACCGCCTTGGGCAAGCGACTACCCAGCGCAAGCGGCACCGCCATGGCGAGGCTCGCACCCAGGGCGATCGAGTGACCGAACGCGCCCTCGGCCCGGAGCACGCCGCCGCGGGTCTGCAGCGTGCGCCAGATGCTGCCGCTGTAGTCGCTCAACGCGGGCAGGTGGACGAACACGTTGACTCCGGTCGCGAACTCCACCAGGGCCAGCAGGCCCGCCGCGCCGAGCACGAGCGCGACCACGCCGTAGATCCAGCGGGCCTCGACGGACGACGCGACGAGGCGTGCAAACACGTAGCACGCCCCCCAGTCGAGCACCGCCACCGACGCCGAGTGGATGGTGCCGTAACCGCCGACGTAAGCGAGCACGGCCGTGGTCACCGCGACCGCCACGATCAGGTCGGGCGCGCGCAGTCGCACCGGCCTTCGGCCGGTCAAGGCGACGATGCCCATGAGGGCCACACCCGTCGCGGGCGCGACGTACACCTTGACGTCCACGCCCATCCAGTACGGTACGAACGCGACGACGAGCGTCCATGCGACCACCGCGAAGCGCGGCCTAGATCGGAAGGCCGGCACGAGGACCGCGAGGACGGCCACCACAGCCAGCAGCAAGGCGTAGCGGTCAACCTGCGCTCCGGACACCCGTTCCCCTGATCCTCGCACCAGATGGCCCGCGGCCCGGGCTCGCGGCATCGCACGATACCCGGGCCGCGAACACGTGGCTGTCAGTCCACGGTCACGTGCAGGTCATTCCACCGGACGGTGGTAGGCACCGAGGTCGACGAGCCCGAGAGATATGCCATGAGCCCGAGGTAGCCAGGCATCTGCAACGCGGCGGTGCTGTCCGTGGTCTGGACGAGCCAGTCGGTCGGCTCGGTGTCGCCCGCTGGCCAGGCCCTGGCGGAGATCGTTGTCGGCGAGGTTCCAGCCACCCGGACGCGCACGGCGATCAGGTCACCCGGTGTGTAGGTCATCCCTGGCACAACGGCCGAGGCGACGGACGTCGAGTCGCGAACGATCTGCACGAGGACCGACCCGGTCGAGAGCAGCCGCACACGTCCCGAGTAGGAGGAAGACCCGACCTGCCGACCGACGAGGGAGAGGTAGGTCCCACCGCCCGTCTGAGCCTGGTCCACAGCGACCTTCGCCGTCAGGTCGACGGCATCCGCCGAGACGGACTCGAGGAACGCCCCCAGGGTCGCACCCGCCCTCGGAATCACCTGGAGTCCGGACGTCCCGTCCACCGAGTAGTAGCTCGACGACGCGAGCACCGACCACGAGCCTCCGACCTCTGCGTCACCCCAACCTGTGGCCAGGGTCCGGCCGAAGGTATCCGTGGCGAGCTCCGTCGGCGCCACCGGGGCAGACACCGTCACGTCGTGGGTGACCGTCCCGGTCAGACCACCCGGGTCCGTCACGGTCAGCGAGATCGTGTACGTCCCGTCGGCCGCGTAGGTGTGCGACGCGGTCGCGCCACTACCGGTGGACCCGTCACCGAAGTCCCACACGTACGACAGCGCACCACCCTCAGGATCGCTCGACCCCGACCCATCCACCGACACCGACAGACCCGCCGGCGTCGCCGTGAACGCCGCCTGCGGGGGCTGCGGCGCCGCAGAGACAGTGACGTCGTGGGTGACCGTTCCGGTCAGACCACCCGGGTCCGTCACGGTCAGCGAGATCGTGTACGTCCCGTCGGCCGCGTAGGTGTGCGACGCGGTCGCGCCACTACCGGTGGACCCGTCACCGAAGTCCCACACGTACGACAGCGCACCACCCTCCGGATCGCTCGACCCCGACCCATCCACCGACACCGACAGACCCGTCGGCGTCGCGGTGAACGCCGCCGTCGGCGCCTGGTTGGGCGCCACCACGGTCACGGAGTGGGTGACGCTGTCGGTCAGGCCGCCCGGGTCCGTCACGGTCAGCGAGATCGTGTACGTCCCGTCGGCCGCGTAGGTGTGCGACGCGGTCGCGCCACTACCGGTGGACCCGTCACCGAAGTCCCACACGTACGACAGCGCACC
>NZ_JAUQYP010000001.1:1224833-1357345 GCF_030586465.1 Actinotalea lenta | reverse complement strand
CGAGATCGTGTACGTCCCGTCGGCCGCGTAGGTGTGCGACGCGGTCGCGCCACTACCGGTGGACCCGTCACCGAAGTCCCACACGTACGACAGCGCACCCCCCTCAGGATCGCTCGACCCCGACCCATCCACCGACACCGACAGACCCGCCGGCGTCGCCGTGAACGCCGCCGTCGGCGCCTCGTTAAGCGTCGGTCCCTGGTTGACCTCGGACGACGTCGGAACCGCGTGCACATCGTCGAACGTCACGGTCACCGGTGCGTTCGTAGCCGAGCCCGACAGGTAAGACGTCAGCCCAATACCGCCAGCCGTCTGCATCGCTGCATCAGAGTCGGTCGCCTGCAGCTGCCAGCCAGACGGCTCGGCATCAGCGGATCGCCACACCTTGGCGGCAAGGGAGGTCGGAGAGGTCCCTACCACCTGGAGCCGCACGTCGAGCGTGGTGCCCGTGGCGTACGTGCCCGACAGGTACGCCGCGTCCAGGTAGACGCTGTTGCGCATCAGTGTCAGCAGCACGGCTCCGGAGGACAGGAACTTCAACCGCACCGAGTACTCCGAGGAGCCCACCCGTCGACCGGCAACCGTCACGTAGACGCCCCCACCTGTCGCCGGCTTGTCCAGCGACAGCGAGGTGCGCAGATCGGTGTCGGTCGAGGACACGATCAACCGGTCGGCCCGCGTGGAGCCTGCCGAGGTGATGTGCTGTGACCCGGCCGAGCCGTCGACGGTGTAGTCGCCGACGGAACCGATGTACGCCCACAGGCCACCTACCTCCGCGCTCCCCCACCCGGAGGTGGACGTCCGCGTGAACGTGTCCGTGGCGAACTCCGTCGGCGCCACCGGGGCAGACACCGTCACGTCGTGGGTGACCGTCCCGGTCAGACCACCCGGGTCCGTCACGGTCAGCGAGATCGTGTACGTCCCGTCGGCCGCGTAGGTGTGCGACGCGGTCGCGCCACTACCGGTGGACCCGTCACCGAAGTCCCACACGTACGACAGCGCACCACCCTCCGGATCGCTCGACCCCGACCCATCCACCGACACCGACAGACCCGTCGGCGTCGCCGTGAACGCCGCCGTCGGCGCCTGGTTGGGCGCCACCACGGTCACGGAGTGGGTGACGCTGTCGGTCAGGCCGCCCGGGTCCGTCACGGTCAGCGAGATCGTGTACGTCCCGTCGGCCGCGTAGGTGTGCGACGCGGTCGCGCCACTACCGGTGGACCCGTCACCGAAGTCCCACACGTACGACAGCGCACCCCCCTCAGGATCGCTCGACCCCGACCCATCCACCGACACCGACAGACCCGCCGGCGTCGCCGTGAACGCCGCCGTCGGCGCCTGGTTCACGGCGACAGTGGCGTCGTGGGTGACGGTGTCGGTCAGGCCACCCGGGTCCGTCACGGTCAGCGAGATCGTGTACGTCCCGGCCGAGGCATAGGTGTGCGACGTCGTCGCCCCACTACCGGTGGACCCGTCACCGAAGTCCCACACGTACGACAGCGCACCACCCTCAGGATCGCTCGACCCCGACCCATCCACCGACACCGACAGACCCGCCGGCGTCGCCGTGAACGCCGCCGTCGGCGACTGGTTTGCCGCCACCGTCACGTCGTACGTCGTGGTGTCCGCCAGACCACCCGGGTCCGTCACGGTCAGCGACACGGTGTAGGTCCCGGCCGAGGCATAGGTGTGCGACGTCGTCGCACCACTACCGGTGGACCCGTCACCGAAGTCCCACGCGTACGACAGCGCACCACCCTCCGGATCGCTCGACCCCGACCCATCCACCGACACCGACAGGAAGTTCGTCGCCGTCGTGAACAGGGCGGTCGGAGGCCGGTTCGCGACGACCGTGACGTCGTGGGTGACCGTGCCGGTCAGACCACCCGGGTCGGTGACCGTCAGCGAGACCGTGTACGTCCCGTCGGCCGCATAGGTGTGCGACGTCGTCGCACCAGTGCCCGAAGCCCCGTCACCGAAGTTCCACGCGTACGTCAACGCACCACCCTCGGGGTCGCTCGAGCTTGAGGCATCAGCGGTCAGCGAGAGGAAGTCCGTCGCCGTCGTGAAGGCGGCCGTCGGCGGGTGGTTCGCGGTACCTAGAGCGTAGTGCTCGGTCACCTGGGCAGCGGTGAGGGCGGTCGGGTAGATCGCGACCTCGTCGATCGTCCCGGCGAACCACGGCTGCGGCCCCCAGGTCGTGTCGCCGCCCACACGCCAATAGCCCGTGTAGTTCTGGGCTCCGGTCTGCGGGTTGGTCCCCACCAGAGCACCGTCGACATACAGCGCCATGCCGGCCGAGGACTGAGTCGCGACCAGGTAGTGCCACTGCCCGTCGTTGTACGCATCCGGCGACGTGATCGTGGTCGTCGTCCCCGTGTACACGCCGAACGTCAGGCGACCGCTGTTCTCCATGTACACATGCCGGTCGTAGTTCGTCGAGGTG
The DNA here is from genome assembly GCF_030586465.1 of Actinotalea lenta. Taxonomy (GTDB): domain Bacteria; phylum Actinomycetota; class Actinomycetes; order Actinomycetales; family Cellulomonadaceae; genus Actinotalea; species Actinotalea lenta. Next base: position 1,354,899 of record NZ_JAUQYP010000001.1, on the reverse strand, counting down.
CCTGTCTGGCGGTTGCCGAAACCGATCAGCTTGCCGCCGTTCGTCGTGGTCGTCTTGAACCACAACTCCTCGGAGTAGATCCGCGGGTTGGTGTAGGAACGGTTGCCGGAGAGCAGGCCGTTGGTGCCGTTGAAGGTCACCGCGGTGTCGCCGGAGACGCCGGTCAACGCACCAGGCACGCCGAGCGTGTACCCACTGCGGTAGGTACCGGTGCTCGCCGACCACCCGGTGTCCTGCGCGATCGTCCCGGTCGTCTCGTCCAGGCGCCAGTACAGGTCCGGCTGGAGGCCCTGGACCGCGGCACCGTAGGAGTCGCTCGGAACCGGCGGGAGGGTCGAGGTGCGGCCCGCCGCCTCCCAGTGGTTGACGACCTGCTGGTAGCTCAGCACCGTCGGGTAGACGGCCACGTCGTCGATGTCGCCCTGGAAGTAGTTGGCGCCGCTCCACGAGGTGTCGCCGCCGACCCGCCAGTAGCCGGAGTAGACCTGCGCACCGGTCGCATCCGTCCGCAACCCGACCCGGACACCGTCGAGGTACATTGCCTCGCCGCCGGGGCCGACAGTCCCGACCACGTGGTGCCACTGCCCGTCGTTGTAGCCGGGCGCCGAGCTCACCGTGTACGCCGACCCGAGCCACACCCCGAACGTCACGGCGCCGTTGGCCTGCATGTAGATGTGGCGGTCATAGCTCGACGAGTTGCCGGTGTTGCGGTTCCCGAACCCGACGATCTTGCCGCCGGCCGTGCTCGTGGTGCGGAACCACGCCTCGACGGAGAACACCTGGGGGCCGTCTTGCGCCACCTGAGTGGCGGCCAGCCCGTTGGAGGTGCCGTCGAAGTGCGAGGAGGCGTTCGAGTCGCCGACCGCGCTCGGGCCACCGCGAGTCACGCCTGTTCCGGCACGAGCGTCGTCGAAGCCGGACCAGTCGTACACCATGCTGCCGCTCGGCTCACCCAGCGGCCAGAACGACGACGGCGAGTCGCCGAGCACCGTCTGCGCGTAGGTGCTCAGCGTGTCCGTGGAGGACACCGTGCCTGAGATCCACTCCGACTGAGCCACGTTGCCGAACGGGTCGGCGGCCGTGATGCGGTATCGCACCGAGGAGCCGGGGGTCAGTCCGGTGTCCACGAACCCCATGACGCCGCGTTCCCACTCCTTCTGGGTCACGGTCTCCTCGTAGACTGGGTCCTGGGTCTGGGTGTCCCGGTACAGCCGATAGGTCAGGGTCTCGTTGTCCCGGTCCCAGTTGCCGGGCCACGAGACGCGCATGGTCCCGGACGTCAGCGACATGAGGGTGGGGTTGAAGTCCGCACCGCGGACCCGCGGGCCCTGGAGGTTGGGGGCGCGGTCGACCGTGGTGAACCGGACGAGGCCCTGCTGGGGCTGCCCGTTCACGCCGGGGAACTCACCACCGAACGACAGGTAGTGGTCGTTCCCTGTGACCGACCACCCGGCCTGGCCCTGCCCCGTGTAGGTGCCGGTGTACAGCTGGGGGTACCAGGTCAGCAGGCTCGGGGCTGGCTCGCCCGGGTGGTCCGGGTAGCCGTAGATGTCCGGCGTGTTCACGCCGGTCGGGACGAGCGTGAACGCCGTGCCGAAGTGGAAGGTCCACGGAGAGGTCTGGGGGAACCCGTCCGGGATGTTGCCGCAGTAGTGCTGGTGACTGGCCACGTACAGGGCTGGGCCGATCGGGAAGGTCGAGTACGTGTCACCGTGGCAGTCCGCAACCCAGATCAGCTCGCCGGTGACGGGGTCCGCGCGGAACGGGCCCTCCAGGTTGCCACCGCCGCCGTAGTGGTAGCCAGAGCCGTAGATCCCAGTGCTGTCGGAGTACAGCGACAAGATGGCCGAGTCGGCGCCCGCATCACGGACGTACTGGTTCGTCGGGAACGGCATCAGCGCACCGGTCGACAGGTTCACGGCGCCCAGACCGTAGGCGTTCCCGCCGTTGATGGTGGTGAACCGGCCACCCGCGACAAGCATCTGCTGGGCCGGCGGCACGGTGAGTGCGAGGACGGCGTCATTCGCATCCGCGGTGAACGCCGGCAGGAGATCTCCCGTCGTCGCGTCGAACCCGGCGAGGTAGGCGTGCGGCTCGAGCGTTCCGCCCGTGCGGCTCGCGACCGACGTGAAGTTGCCACCCACGTACACGGCTGTGTCGGACGCCGCCACCGCGTAGCCGCGAGCCCCCAGAACCGGCCGGAACGCGCTGATCAGCGCGCCCGTCGCGGTGTCGAAGGCGGCGATACGCACGTGCCACTCACCATCGACCTGGGTGAAGTCGCCGGTGACATAGATCCTGCTGCCATCTGGCGACTTGGTGATCCCCAGCGCCTGGCCGTTGAGGTCGTGGTCGAAGGAGGTGATCAGGTTCCCCGTGGTGATGTCATAGGCCAAGAGGTTGTGGCGGGGAACGGTGTTCACGCCCGGCGCCGCTCCGGCCGGGCGGGCAGTGGTGAAGGACCCGGCCACGTAGACCGTGTTACCCACGGTGACCTGGGACCACACGACCCCGTCGATCTGCACGGTCGGTAGGCCGTCCGCCGCGAGCGTGACAGGTGTGCGGGGGTTCGTGGGGTCGAGCGGAGCCGTGTCCGCGGCCGCGGGCGAAGCCACCACGGCACCGGCAACGATCATCGCGAGCCCGGAGATCAGCGCCGCCGCACGGCGCCGCCAGGAAGCCTTGGTCATCGTCGCCCCAGGGGAGTCGGACCGGCGGGCGGTCACGGGATGTTCGGATGCCATCCGACTGTACGCGGACGAACGCGCGAAAATACCCCCATGACGGGAAGAATCGGACAAACTTCACCCGTTCGCGGGCGCCACCCCGTCGAACACCGAGACCGTGGAGGCCGGATCGATCTGAACCGCGACGCTGATCGGCGTGCCCGGATCCACGAAGACGTACGACCCCTGCGCGATGGCTCCAGCCTGAAGGCTGCCGCTGAACGGTGCGGCGTGCGGGTCTCCGTCGACCGGCGAGACCGGCACCGGCGTGCCCTGCTCGTATGCCGTGACCGTCACGGCCTCCAGGGATACCGCCGCGGCGGTGCCGTTCGTGATGGTGATCGCCACGACGATGCCGGGTCCGTTGATTTGGCCGATCCCCTCACCCGACGTCGTGATCGACGTCGCCGAGGCGATCGCGACCTGCACGCCCTTGGCCGGCGCGGCCGTCTCGGTCGCCGGAGCAGTGGTGACCGGCTGGTCTCCGAACAGACCGTCCAGCGAGCCGTCGCTTCCGGACGGGGATGGCTCGGGGCTCGAGGGTGAGGCGCTCGGGGAGGGCTTCCCAGAGACGCTGACCGGAGCGGACGGCGTCCCGGAACGGGTCGGGCTCGCCGCGGTGGACGTCGGAGCGCCGGACGAGCTCGGGGACGTGCTGGGGGCGGCGACGCTCGGGCGGCCAGGCTGGAGGACGAGGACGATCACCACGGCGACGATGGCCGATGCCGCCGCAACAGCGACCACGCGCCACGGGGTGAACCAGCGCACCCAACCCGTTCTGCTCATGTCACGCCCTCCTGGTCGAGCTACAGGCGTCTACGCCTGAACTTCCCACGCTCATCTCTTGTACTCGACGTAGGTCGCGCCCCATGCTCCCGCCAGCATGCCCGACCCGCGCATCACCGTGCGCACGCCTCTCGCGCGCAGCGGTCGCGACCCGGTCAGGACGCCGGCCACCCAACGCGCGGCGCCCCCTGCGCACCGGATCACCCCTCGGCCGGTGCAGGCGGCACGCGCCCGCCATGCCTCGGCGCTGGAGTCGGCAAGGGCCAACGACGTGCGGCTCCACGAGTTCCCACTCCGGAACGCCCGGCGCACCACCCACCGCCGGGTCGCCCGTGCCGCCGGGACCACGTCCACCACGATCGCCTCATCGCACCAGACCATCCGGCCGCCCGCTCGGACCAGGGCCCGGCTGAACAGCGTGTCGGAGCCGCCGGAGAGCCCGAACCGCACATCGAAACGCAGGTCGCCCACCTGGGTGAGGTCAAGCAAGAGGTTGTTGGTCGCGGCAACGTCGATCTCGGTCCCGGTGGGCAGCCGACGCCGGTCGAAGAAGTGTCCGTCCCGCACCCACTGCTCGGGCTCCACCTCGTACTCCGAGACGACGGGGCCCACGACGGCCGCCGGGCGCGAGGCCTGATACGTGGCGAGCAGCGCCGCGAGCCAGCCGGGACGCGGCCGCTCGTCGTCGTCGATGAAGACGACGAGATCGGCGTCCGCCTCCTCCAGGGCGCGGTTGCGCGCCGCAGCGATCCCCGGCGCGGGTTCGTGGACGTAACAGACCCCGGACCCGAACGCCGCGACCTGCTCGCGAGCACCGCAGTCCGGGTCGTTGTCGACCACGAGGACGCTGCCTCCCCCGACCTCGGCAACCTGCTCGACGAGCATCGGGACAACCGCCGCCAGGTCCGCGGGGCGGAGATAGGTGAGCACCGCCACGGTGAGCCGGCTCATGACCGACCTCCGAGCTCCTGCAGCTCGCGGAACCATTTGACCAAGGCGAGCGCGAGGAAGCCCGCGGTCGCCGCCGTCACGACCGTGTAAAGCACCTGGAAGACGGGGAGCGCGCCGAGCAGCAGGAAGGACAGGCACAGGAGGCCGTAGTCGGTCGGGATGACCAGGACCGAGCGCACCCAGGACGGCCGCCCTGCCTCGTCACGCGCAATCGACGCCGTCCCGGCAGCCCTCCGTAGCTGTTCGGTGAGGATCATGGCCAGGAAGAGCACCGAGGAGACGATCGCCGAGGCGAGCGGCACGAGCAGCCACCACGTGTCCACGACACCGGCGCGGGCGAAGCCCACCAGGAGGGCCAGCGGCAACGTCACCACCTTGAGCGCGTCGACGACGTGGTCCAGCCACTCGCCCGCCGGGGTCCCACCACCCCGCAGCCGAGCGACCTGCCCGTCCGCGGAGTCGAAGGCGTAGCCGATCACCAGCAGCGTGCCGATCAGCACGCCGGTCCACCAGGTCGGGCGAGTGAGGGCGAGGACCGCGATACCGGAGTAGGTGAAAGCCGCGCTGATCCCGGTGACCGCATCGGGCGTCAGACCGGCGCGGTAGGCCCAGGCGGCCAGGAGCCTGCCGAGTCTGCGATTCACGTAGCGCGAGTAGGCAGGAGCGCTTCGCGCCGCGGCCTTCTGGGCCCCGGCCAGCCGGGCGAGGGTCTGGCGGTAGCTTTCCGGTCGGTCGGTCATCGCCGGCCTCCTGTCCGATCGCGCGCCGCCACCCCGCGTGAACGCGCCGCCAGCCGCCGGGCGAGGGCACTGTAGCCCCTCGCCACGTCGTCCCAGTCGTAGTCCCCCGCGCGGACACGCGCCGCCGTGCCGCGCTCATGCCAGGCCCGCGCATCCTGCTCCGCCTCGTGCACTCGCGCCGCCACGTCACCCGGAGACGCGAACCACAACCCTGCGGCCCCAAGGACCTCCCGATTGAACACGACGTCCCATGCGACGGTCGGCGCACCCGCTCCCATCGCACGGAGGAGGGAGGGGTTGGTACCCCCCACGCTGTGGCCGTCCAGGTACGTGCGCGCGCCGGCGTACAGCTGGTCCAGCAGTTCCTGATCCCAGAGCGAACCGAGGAAGCGCACCCGTTCGTCGGCCAGGTCGTGCACCTGACGGATGTACTGGTCGGCGTACGGTGCGCTGCCGACAACGACCAACGGTAGCCGCGCGTCGGACCGAACATACCCTCGCACGATCACGTCGACGTGGTTCTCGGGCTCGAACCGCGCCACGACCAGGTGGTAGCCATCTGCCTCCAGGCCCAACTCGCCCAGCCGATCGGTGCGGCGCGCCACCACTGGTGCGCCGTAGGCCAGCAGCACGGTCTGCGCACCGAACCGCGTGAGGTAGTAGTCCTGGATACCGCGTGCGTCGGCGATCAGCGCGTCCGACCACCGCACCGCCCAGCGCTCGGCCCTGCGGTAGTAGGACCGGCCGGCGCGACCCCACTTGGCGCGCTGCCACTCCAGGCCGTCTACATGCGTCGCCACAGGGAGCCGAGCAAGCCGCAGCAGAGGCAGCAGCGGGGCGTTGGCCGCGTTGAAGACGATCACCGCGTCGGCCCGGTGTACGAGGAGGTGCGCGACGGACAGGGCGGTGTGGCTCAGGGTCTCCAGCACCCGGTGCCGCAGCGCCGGCAGCCGCACGCACCGCATTCCCAGGTGCTCGCGGGGCCCGTCGCCGCGCGAGTACACGACGACCTCGTGGCCGAGGTCGACCAGGCGCCTGCCTACCTCCTCGACACACGTCTCGAAGCCGCCGTACCGCGCGGGCACACCGCGGGTCCCGACCAGGGCGACGCTAGGCTGCCGGCGACGGCGGACCAGGTCCAGAGCCTGTCGGTAGACGTCCTCATGGTGCGCCAGGACGGTGGGCCAGCCCCGCGCGGACAGGTCCGGCGCGGCCCCGCGACGCCCGGGCGTGCGCACTGCCCCCTCCAGGACGTCGGCGGTGAGCTCGCCGCAGAACGTCTGGACCCAGCCCGGTCCCACCTCGGCGGACAGCGCGCGGCTCACCGGGCTGTCCGACATCAGTACCGGGCGGCCGAGCGAGAGGGCCAGCAGGGCGGCACCGGAGTTCTGCGCCGTGCGGTAAGGGAGCACGACGAGCTCGGCCTCGCCGATCTCCCGGGCCAGGGCCGCGTCGTCGACATGCTCGAGGCGCAGGTTGATGCGTGGATCCTCACCTGCGGCGGCCCGGATGCCCTGCGCCACCTCCGCATCTGCCGGGCGGCCCACCACATGCAGCTCGAGGGCGACGTCGGTGGACCGCCGCACGGCAGCTATGAGATCTTCGACCCCCTTGTACCGACGGATCAGGCCGAAGACAAGCACGCGCCCGCGGACCACGGGCGGGACCTCGTGCCCCGCATACCAGTCCCGGTAGTCCCCGTGCGGGATGAGAACGCTCGGCGTGGGGCCGGGTAGGCGAACCTGCGGACTCAGCAGGATCTGGATCGTCGTCCAGCGGTCCGCGAGCGCCAGGACCGCGCGCTCGACGCGGCCCCCCGGCTCATGCGGGGCAGTGTTGTGCACAGTGCGCACCACCGCCCGTCGCGTGACCCGGGCACGCAGCATCAGCAACGCGAACAGGACGAGGCCCACTGCGGTACGCCACCGTGCGGCGCGTCGGAAGACCAGCTCGGGCCAGTGCAGGTGCAGCACGTCCCACCGACCCAGCAGCGCCGTGCGCCAGGAGAACAGCGCCGCGCCGGGAAGGCCGCGCACGAGCTGCGTGATGTATGGATTCGTGGTCGAGCGAAGGGCGCTGATCGACTGCAGCACCAGCGGCGGCGCAGGCTCGTCGTCCAGCACGTCGCCACCTCGATCAGCCATACGACCCCCACGCCATGCCCCGCCGACCGGTCGATCTGACCCCCTTGGGCGGGCGAAAGACCATGGTCTCAGGTCCCCGTGTCGCCGTCCCCCGTTGCTGTCCGATTCGCCCGCTTTTCACCCGAACGCCGAGAGGCTCAGCCGGGTGAGCGGCCGCTATAGTCCTAGCCTCCGGGCTCCCGGATCGAGCCGATGCGACAGGAAGGGCCGGATGCGCATCCTCGTCCTGTGGGCGGACGACGTCTCACCCAACCTCGGGGTCCGTGCCCTCGGACAGGGCACCGCTGCCCTGGTGCGGCAGGTCTGGCCGGAGGCGGAGGTCAGTTTCCAGAACTTCGGTCGCGGGCCCAGCCCGTTGCCGTTTCGAGAGCCGCGCACGCTGGTGCGCGAGGCGGTGACCCACCGGTACGGCCTCGTGCGCTGGCTGGGAGGCTTCGACCTGATCCTCGACACACGGTCCGGGGACTCGTTCGCCGACATCTACGGCATCAAGCGGCTTCTCACGATGTCGACGGTGGCTGAGTTGGCAGCGCGCGCCGGAACCCCGCTGGTGCTGGCCCCCCAGACGATCGGCCCGTTCGGGACTAAGCGTGGTCAGCTCCTCGGCCGCCGTTCCCTGCGCACCGCGTCAGTCGTCATGGCCCGCGACGCGGAGAGCGCCGAGGCAGCCGCCCGGGCCGGCCGCCCGGTGGACGTGCACACGACCGACGTGGTGTTCGCGCTACCGGCCCCCCCGGTCGCCCGCTCGCACGACGTGCTGCTGAACGTGTCCGGCCTGCTGTGGAACCCGGGGCCACACATCGACGCCGAGCGCTATCGCGCAACGGTCCGCGCCGTGGCCGACGGACTCGTGGCTGAGGGCCGGGAGGTTGCCCTGCTCGCCCACGTGCTCGAGTCCCCGTCAGCGGACAACGACGTTCCAGCAGCGACCGAGCTCGGCCGCGAACTCGGCCTGGAGGTCCTCCTGCCCACGAACCTGGACGAGGTGCGACTCATGGTGGGTGGCGCCGCTCTCGTGGTCGGCTCACGGATGCACGCCTGCTTGAACGCGCTGTCGATGGGAACTGCCGCCATCCCCTTGGCGTACTCCCGCAAGTTCGCCCCGCTGCTGGACGAGCTCGGCTGGCCCCACACCATTGACCTGCGGTCCTCCGCGGATCCAGCGGAAGCGGTCGTTGCGCTGGCCCGGACCGACCTCGACCGGCATGTGGCGAAGGTCCGCACGACGGCGGGCGACCTGCTCCGGCCCGCGCTGGACGCGTTACGGTCGGCATCATGACCGGGCTGGATCGCGAGGTCGCCCGAGTCCTGGCGGCCGATGCCTGCTCGGGGTGCGGGGCATGCACGCTCCTTGACGCCGGCCTGTCGATGGAGCTCGACCAGGGGCAGCTGCGGCCGCGTCGAACCGGGCCGCCCCCCGCCCGGGTCGACGCTCGTCGCTTCCGCGCCGTCTGCCCAGGTGTCCACGTCGACGCCGCACGCCCCGTGGGGTCCCGCAGGCACGCGACCCTCGGCCCGGTAGTCGGGTCATGGCGCGCCTGGGCGACCGACCCGGAGATCCGCCGCAGCGGGAGCAGTGGCGGGGTCCTCACCGCACTCGCCTCCTGGCTCACTGAGAGCGGTGAGGCGGTCCGGGTAGTCGGCGCTGCCGCGGCGCCCGACCCACGCCGGACCATGAGCGTGACGATCACCGACCGGACGAGCGCCCTGCGCGCCGCCGGCTCGCGGTACGCCCCTGTCGCCACCGCCGCTGCGCCCGCGGTGCTCGCCCAGGGCTCCGCCGTGGTAGCCAAGCCCTGCGAGGCCTCGGCGCTCCGCGCCCTGAGCGGATCCCAAGGTCCCCTGCTGATGTCGTTCTTCTGCGCCGGCACCCCCAACCAGGCCGCGACGGACGGCCTGGTCACCGACCTCGGCCTGCCCGCGACCGCACCACTCGCCCGCCTGCGCTACCGCGGCCACGGTTGGCCCGGGCGGTTCGTGGCCACTGCGCAGGACGGTACCGAGGTCGACGCCAGCTACCACGACTCGTGGGGCAAGGCCCTGGGGCCCACGGTCCAGTGGCGCTGCAAGATCTGCCCGGACGGCGTGGGCGAGGCCAGCGACATCACCGCAGGAGACCTGTGGACGAGCGACGAGCGCGGCTACCCGGTCTTCTCCGAGTCTCCCGGCGTCAGTGCACTGGTGGCACGCACCGAGCGCGGTGCCGATGTCATCCGCCGCGCCGTTGCGGCCGGCGTCCTGGTGGCTGAGCCCGTCGACCCGGAGACCGTCGCCGCCGTCCAGCCGCTGCACCGCCGCCGCCGTGCGACGTTGCTCGGGCGCCTGGCAGGTGCGCGCCTCGCTGGGCGCCGCACCCCGCGCTACCGCGGCTTCGGGTTGACCCGGTTGGCACTCGCCGAGTGGCGGGACACGGTGCGCACTGCACGTGGCTCGTTCAGCCGGGTGCGCGCAGTCCGACGGAGCACGGGATGAGCACCGCGGGTCTGGGTAGGCGTGCCGCCCGTGGTGCGGCCGTGACCCTGACGGGCCAGGCGATCCGGATCGCGGTGCAGGTGCTGTCCGTCACTGTGCTCGCACGACTGCTCAGCCCGCAGGACTACGGCCTCCTGGCCATGGTGGCAGTGATCGTCGGCGTCGGGGAGATCTTCCGCGACTTCGGACTCTCGTCGGCCGCAGTGCAGGCCAAGGAGCTGTCCACCGCACAGCGGAACAACCTGTTCTGGATCAACACCGGTATCGGGCTTGTGCTGGCGACCCTCGTCGCGGGCGGAGCCGGCCTGATAGCGGCCGTGTACTCCCGGTCCGAGCTCGTGGGAATCGCCCGAGCCCTCGCCGTCACATTCCTCCTCAACGGGATGGCGACGCAGTACCGGGCGAGCCTGCTCCGGGGCATGAAGTTCGCCCGCGTTGCGGTGGCCGAGGTGGCCGCACCCACCGTTGCCCTGGCAGTGGCCACGGCCTGGGCGCTCACGACCGGGAGCTACTGGGCCCTAGTGGCACAGAACCTCACCCAGTCCACGGTGCTGCTCGTCGGGATGGTGATCGGCGGCCGCTGGTTGCCGGGTCGGCCGCGCCGTGGAGTCCCCATGCGCGCTCTGCTGAGCTTCGGCTGGCGCCTGGTCGGCACGCAGCTGGTGGGCTACGCGAGCAACAACACCGACACACTGGTTATCGGTCTGCGATTCGGGGCCGGGCCGCTCGGCCTGTACAACCGCGGGTTCCAGTTACTGATGCGCCCACTGAGCCAGCTGCGAGCCCCGACCACAACGGTCGCCCTACCCGTGCTGTCCCGGCTGCACGCCGAGCCGGAGCGCTACGCCGACTTCGTGCGTCGCGGGCAGCTCGCGTTGGGCTACACACTGGTGGCGGCACTCGCGCTGGTGGCTGCGACCGCCGACCCCGTGACCGCCGTGTTCCTGGGGGGGACGTGGTCCGCGGTCGCACCCGTGCTGAGGCTGCTCGCGATAGCCGGGATCTTCCAGACCCTGTCGTACGTGGGCTACTGGGTCTACCTCTCGCGCGACCTGACCACCGACCTGTTCCGATACACGCTGGTCAGCGCCGCGATCAAGATCACGTGCGTGCTGGTGGGCAGCCTCGGCGGGATCGTCGGGGTCGCCGCTGGCTACGCGGTGGCACCCGCGCTTGCCTGGCCGCTCTCCCTGTGGTGGCTCAACCGGCGAACCTCCATCCCCGCGCGCGACCTCGCCACCGGGGCGCTGCGCATCCTGGCCGTCGCCGGAGCCGCGGCGCTGAGCGCCGCCGCGGTCAGCGCCGAGCTGGTGAGCTCCCCCGCCCTGGCGCGGATCGCCGCAGCCGGCGCGGTTGGAATGGCCGTCTACGGCCTCGCGGCGCTGGCGGTGCCCGCGGTGCGCCGAGACCTCGCCGGAGTCGCGGAGGCCATCAGGATGGCCCGGAGCCGCGGCCGATGAGCGGAACTGCGATCGTGGTCGTCAGCTACGGCAGCGCGGCACTGGTCGACCGGAACCTGCCGCCAGCGGCACTCGACGGATTGGACGCCCTCGTCGTCCTGGTGGACAACTACCGGTCGGCACGCGACCGCGACGAGGCACGTGACGTAGCGCGTCGCCGCGGATGGGAGCTGCTGACGCCGGCGGTCAACCTGGGCTTCGGCGCCGGCGTCGGCCTGGGCACGGCGCGGGCGCTCGAGCTCGGCCGTACCGAGCTCCTGCTGGTCAACCCCGACCTGCGCGCGACGGCAGCTGTGCTGGGTGAGCTCGCCGCCGCGTGCCGTGCGGACCCGTGGACCATGCGCTCACCACGCGTGCTCCGGCCGGACGGGAGCGTGTGGTTCTCCGGCGGCGAGGTCGCGGTCCGTGAGGGAACCACCCGCACTGCGGGCGCCGACTCCACCGCGCACACGGGATGGCTGAGCGGGGCCTGCCTCGCGGTCAGTGCCCAGTTGTGGCGGGCGTGCGGCGGCTTCGACGACGACTACTTCCTCTACTGGGAGGACGTCGACCTCGCCTGGCGGGTCCGCGCCGTCGGGGGGCGGCTGGAGGTGCGTCCAGACCTCGCGGTCGAGCACGACGTCGGCGGGACCCAGGGCGGCAAGTCGCTGGGCTACCTGCGGCACAATGCGCGGAACCGACTGGTGTTCGCCAGCAAGCACCTGACCCGGGCCGACCGGTGGCGATGGGTGCTGGGCTCCGTGCGATACGCGGCAACGCTGCTGAGGCGCGCTGGCATCACGCGCACCCAGGCGCGACGTCTCACCCCGGCGCTGGGCGCGCTGGCCGCGGGTACGACACAGGGGATCGGGGCGGTCCTGGCGTCGATGCTCCGCCGCTGAGCGGGCGGGGCGCGGGTCCGCCATCCGCGTCACCCGTTCGGCCTATGCTGGGTGCCCTCGCGGGTGGAGCGAGCGCCAAGGATCGGAGACCGGATGCGAGGACGGGCTGCGCAACGGGGCAAGCATGCCGGCCCGAGTCCGGTTGACCACCGGGTTCGAGCGGGGACCCGGCTCGTGGCCCTCACGGCGCTGGTGCTGCTCGGCACTCCGGCCGCTCCGGCCGCGACGTCCCTGGCCGGTGCCCCGCAGCCGACCGTCGGCGCCCTGTTGGCACAGCGGGATGCGCAAAGCGCCTCCCGGAGCTCGGTCCGAGTCGCTCCAGACCGGCCCGACCCCTCCCCGGGCGATGCGACCACGACGCCCTCGCACGCAAGCCCGACGAGTGACCCCGCGTCCGGTCCGACTCCGTCTGATGCGCCGTCCGTGAGCCCACGCCCCGCGGAGACGCCAGCGGGGGCACCTTCGCGGCCGGGCACGGTAGCTCCCGCGGCGAGCCACCCTTCGACCGCGTCCGCGCCACCGTCCGCCCCCGCGGTCTCGCCCTCCCCGCGCCCATCGGCCAGCAGCCCACCACCCAGCAGCGGGAGCAGCTCCCGCCCGTCGGCCACGAACACCGGCGTGCCTGCTGGCACCTCGCTGACCGTGCACCAGGGCGACCTGACGATCACGCAACCGGGGACGGTGATCGACTCGCTCGACGTGCACGGCCTGGTGCGGATCGAGACCACCGGGGTCACGGTCCGCGACAGCGTGATCCGCGGCAGGCCGGTGAACAGCCCGACGGCGCTGGTGACCGTCCAGGCGGGATCCGGGGCCACGATCGTCGACTCAACGATCGTGGCGTCGACCGCGTCCCCATACCTCAACGGGGTCCAGGGCGCGGGCTTCACGCTCCGGCGGGTGGAGGTCGCCAACGTCATCGACCAGGTCCACATCACAGGTTCCGATGTCCGCGTGGTGGACTCCTGGCTGCACGGCAATGCACACTTCGCCCAGGACCCGACGCGCAACGGCGCGCCCAGCCACGACGACAACGTCCAGATCCAGGTCGGCGCGCGCATCACGATCACGCACAACGACCTCTCCGGCTCGCACAACGCAGCGATCATGCTCACCCAGGACGCCGGACGAGTCAGTTCGCTGAGCATCAGTGACAACTGGCTGGACGACGGCACATGCGTCGTGAACATCAAGGACCAGGGTCCGGCCCCGCAGGGCGTCGCCCTGACCGACAACACCTTTGGTCGAGGAGCGGTCTATCCCAACTGCGGCATCAAGGTACCCAACACGACCTACCCGCTCGAGCTGCAGCGCAACTTCTTCATCGACGGGGTGCCGGTGGGCCGTACTGCCTGAGATCACACGAGCGGCGCCACGGCCTCGCGCAGCCGTTCGACGGACCGGCGCCAGGAGTACCGCGCGAGTATGCGGTCACGGACTGCCGGATCGGGGTGGTGTCCCCAGGCGCTGTCCAGGGTCGTTGCGAGCACCGCCGCGTCCGCCCGCGGGTCGACCAGACGCGCGTAGCGACCCACAGTCTCCGCGAACACCGGGATGTCGCTGACGACCGCCGGTGACCCGAACTGCACCGCCTCGAGTGCCGGGAGGCCGAAACCCTCGTCCAGCGAGAGGCACAGCGTGACGGCGGCGTGGGTGTAGAGCCACGCGAGTTCCGCGTCGGCAATCCGACCGAGGAACCGTACGCTGCCCTCCGCCACGTGCTGCCTCACCTGGTCCGGCAGGTTCGCGCCCACCCCCGAGTGCTCACCGCTACCGACCACCAGCAGCGGTGAGGAGGGCGTCACCGACGTGCTCGCCACGGCAGCCCGGATGACGGCCTCGAGGTTCTTGCGGACGTTCAAGCGACCGACCGTCAGGGCGAAGTCGTCCGGCACATCCGGGGGACGGACCGCGTCAGCGCCCACAAGCGCGGTCGAGACCGCGAGCCCGATGTCCGCAACCGGGGCGCTGTGCGGGGCGAGCCGCTCGATGCGCCTCGCCTCGGTGGCCGTCGATGTGACCGTCAGTCGAGCCCGCCGCAGTCCCGGAAGCATCCGCGCGAAGTAGACGCGCTCGGGTCGGGAGAACCATTCCGGGTGATCCCCGAACATCGCGTCGTGCACGAAGGTCACGGCGCGGGGGTGACGCGCCGTGTAGTTGTGCGCGATGACGAGGTCGGCCCCTTGCCGACGCGCCAGGACGCCGAGCTCCGCGCCGTTCGACAGCCCGTGCGGCCAGAGCCGGGTACGGACGATGCTCGCATGGGCGGGGAGATCGTCGGCCGGGGCGCCATGCCGCAGCGCGACGGTGAGGTCGTCCTGGGGGAACGCGTCCGCCCACGCCAGCACCAGCTCTCGCTGGACGGTGCGGTTCGCGAGCGGTCCATCGGCCCACCAGAACCCGTCGAAGGTCACCTGCACGCCCCGAAGGCTAGGGGCAGCGAGGTCCGCTCGCGATGCCAACCTAGAGATGCGGGCCGCCGCGGCCCGCCAGTGAGAATGGTCACATTCACCCGATCGGACGAATCGGGAGCGTGAACCGAGACCGCGCCGTGACCTGCGGGTTGGCGATGTCGCGACCGCTCGGCCTGGGCAGCCGCGCAGGTCAGGACGGGTCAGCGGAAGTTGGCAAGCCGTTCGGCGTCGCCTACGGTCAACCCCTGTTCGTGACCAAACCGTTATGCATGGTCATCCGGACGCATCATCCACCCACGAGACGAAGGTTGACCGAGCATGCCGCGAACCTGGCGAGCCCCCCGGCGCACGTTGACGGCCGGAGCCGCCTCGCTCGGGTTGGCGCTCGTCGGCCTCGCCCCCGCGGCAGCAGCCGTCGGCACCTCCCCGATCGGCAACGTCGACCAGGTCGGCCTCACCCGGACGGGGATCGCACTCCAGGGCTGGGCTGCCGACGCCGACAGCACAGGCCCGGTCACGGTCGACGTCACTGTGGACGGCGCCACGACCGCTGTCCGCACGGGCGCCGCCCGGCCCGACGTCTCACGTGTCTACCCGCAGATCGGTGGCCACCAGGGATTCGACGTCGTCGTACCCGCCTCGCCCGGGCGGCACACGGTCTGCGCCACGGTCGTGAACGTCGGCCCCGGCTCGGACCGATGGCTGGGGTGCCGGACCCTGGTGCACCCGGGCAGCGGCGTCGTCGGGCACCTCGACAGCACGGTGGACCGGGACGGTGCGGTGGCCGTGCGCGGCTGGGCCGACAGGCTCATGGCCAACGCGCACGCCGACGTTCACCTGACCCTGGACGGCGCGACCGCCGGAACCACGTCGACAGGACTCGCTCGCCCGGACGTCCCGCGGGTGTACCCCGGGATGTCCTCGCGGGCCGGCTTCCGCGGGGCCGTGAAGGTCCCCGCCGGGCGCCACGAGCTCTGCGTCGTCGCCGCCAGCGGAGGGGCGACCGGGACCATCGGATGTACACCCGTGAGCGGCTCGACCGCCAGCGCCCCCAGCCCGACCGCGACACCCGCGCCGGCCCCGACGCCGCAGGCCGGGTCGGTTGGCGTCCCGGCAGGCACACACCTCACCGTGCACCAGGGCGACATGGTCATCACCAAGGACGGCACCCTCCTCGACGGCCTCGACATCCGCGGCTATGTGACGATCCGTGCGCGCGACGTGGTGATCCGCAACTCCGTGATCCGCGGCGGCACCCCGGGAACGAGCAGCAGGGGGCTCGTCACCGTGCCCTCGGCGCAGTACAGCCTCACCATCGAGGACAGCACCCTGGCCCCGACTATCTCGTCGCCCCTGCAAGACGGCATCCGTGGGATGAGCTTCACCGCGCGCCGGGTAGAGATCCGCGGCGTCGTTGATGGCGCCCACCTCTACGGGGACCACGTCACGATCGCCAACTCCTGGCTGCACGGGAACACGCACTTCGCGCACGATCCCAACCACGGGGGCGGCCCCAGCCACGACGACTCGATCCAGATCCAGACCGGCACCGACATCACGATCGCTGGCAACCGCCTCGAAGGTGCCACCAACGCCGCCCTGATGGTCACCCAGGACGGGGGCCCCGTCAGCAACCTCGTCGTCAAGGGAAACTTCCTCGACGATGGCGCGTGCGTGGTCAACATCAAGGACCAGGGGCCGTCCCCTACAGCCGTCAGCATCCGGGGCAACACCTTCGGCAGGCACGCCCGATGGCCGAGCTGCGGGATCAAGGTGCCCAATGCCGCCTACCAGCTCGACCTGGCGAACAACGCATTCACCGATGGGGCGCCGGTTGGGCGCACACCCTGAGAATCTGCGCACGAATACTCAAGAAGACAATCGGCGAATACTCGACGCTGCAGAATTCGGGTGCGGCCGACCGCGAAACTCAGTCCGATCAAGACCCGAGAATGGAGCGAGCTGCGCACCGCGAGCAACTCACCTGCTGGGCCGCGCCTGGCGCGGCGAGCCGCCCCCGCCCTTCGAGCACCCCGGCACACCTCACCGGACCCGGCGAGGCAAGAGCCAGATTCGAAAGGATATGTCCGAATTGCCCCGCGGTGATCTTTATGCGTCTGTGATCTTCCTCACAGGCGCATGAAATCACCCGCGTGTCGCTTGTAACGTATGTCACGAGCAGTACTGAGCATGTTGATTTGCTCTTCGCGGCAGCGCACTCCGCGAGGAGCGCAACTGCTGCCGTGGACGAAAAGGCAAACCCGCCGAGAGGCGGAGACGCAAAGCCATGGGGCCCACTTGGGCTCGCCAGGCTACCGAACCCGACGGAGCGAAAGCGTGAACCACCCCTCCCAGCGGCGCACCGCCGTATCCGCACTCCTCGCGGCGGCGCGGCGTGTCGCTGTCCCGGTCTTCTCCCTCGGCCTCGCGCTGGTGTCGGTGCTCGCCGTGCCGGGCGCCCCGGCACGGGCTACGACCCTGTCGGCGTCGACGCCCACGGCCGCCGACGCGGTCTTCGTGCCAGTGGCGCCGCACAGGGTGATGTCTGCGACCTCCTTCGGCGCCGGCACCAGCAGGACGCTGGTCATCCCCGGACTTCCCTCGGGGGCCACCGCAGTCCAGCTCACCGTCACGGCAAGCCGGGCGAGCACGAACACCTTCATCTCTGCGTGCGCCGCCGGCACACCCGTCTTGACCTGCCGGCAGACATCGGCGCTGAATCCAACGCCCCGCGTGGACACCGCGACTGCCGCCCTGGTCGCACTGGGCGGTAGCGCCAAGAACTCGGTGATGCTGTACAACAACGTCGGCACGGTTCAACTCGTCGCCGACATCTCGGGGTACTACGTGCCCGCGGGAACGACCGGGGGTAGCGACTTCATCCCCACGACGCCGTACCGGGCGATGCAGCCGAGGACCTTCGGGGCTCGCAGCAACTACACCCTGTCGTTCCCGGAGGCACCGGCCGGAGCCGTCGCCGTCGCGCTGAATCTCACGGGCAGCCATGCGTCGGCGCTGTCGTTCGTATCCGCGTGCCCCGCCAGCCAGGCGCTGTCGTCGTGCACGTCGACCTCCTCCCTGAACGTGCATCCGGGGATCGACGTCGCCAATCTGGCGATCGTCAAGCTGAGCGGCTCAGGGAACCAGGTCCGCCTCTACAACAACTCCGGGACCGCACTCCTGATGGCGGACGTCGAGGGCTTCTTCGTCGACTCGAGCAAGGCGCCGGCAGGCTCCGCGAACCTGGCGAAGGTCCAGCCCCAGCGCGTTCTCGCGGGCGCGGCGATGGGCAGCGGGGCGACGACCACGGTGACACTTCCGAACGTGCCTTCCGGAGCCACCGCCGCCGTCGTCAACGTGACCGCCACGGCCGCCGCCGGAGCCTCCTACGTCTCGGCCTGCCCGACCGGTACCTCGCTCGCCGACTGCCGGGAGTCCTCGACGCTGAATCCCCGTCCACTCGCCGACACCGCGAACAACGCGGTCCTCAAGCTCGGTGGCCCCCGTGGGAATCAGGTGACGCTCTACAACAATGCCGGCGCAACACGGCTCTTCGTCGATCTGCAGGGCTACTACGTGGGCGACGGCTCCCCGCTCCCAGAGATCGCCCCGGCGCAGCCCGCGCCCGTCACCCCAGGTCCGAGCACGACGGGGGTTCCGACCGGTACGTCATTGACCCGGCATGACGGGGACATCGTGGTGACCCGGGACGGCACCGTGCTGGACGGGCTCGACGTCCACGGCTACGTCGTGGTCAAGGCCAGGAATGTCGTGATCCGCAACTCGATCGTGCGCGGCGGAACCCCCACCACCTACAGCCGGGGCCTGATCACCGTGCCCTCCTCGGCCTACTCGGCCACGGTGCAGGACACCGAGATCGTTCCTGAGATCTCTTCGCCCTACCAGGACGGACTGCGCGGCATGAACATCACCGCCACCCGCCTGAACATTCACGGCGTGGTCGACCAGGTGCACATCTACGGCGACAACGTCACCATCACTGACTCGTGGCTGCACGACAACGCCCACTTCCTCAACGACCCCAACCACGGCGGGACGCCCAGCCACGACGACGGCGTGCAGATCCAGGTCGGGCGCAACATCACCCTGCGCAACAACGTGATCACCGGATCCCACAACGCCGCGATCATGGTTACCGAGGACCAGGGCCTGGTCGCCGACCTCGACATCCAGAACAACCTCCTCGACTACGGCGCCTGCGTGGTCAACATCAAGAACCAGCCCACCGCACCGCAGAACGTGCGCCTGGCCGACAACACCTTCGGCCGCCACGCCATCTACCCGAGCTGCGGCATCAAGATGCCCAACACCAGCTACCGGCTGGCC
This sequence comes from Actinotalea lenta, assembly GCF_030586465.1. Lineage (GTDB taxonomy): Bacteria > Actinomycetota > Actinomycetes > Actinomycetales > Cellulomonadaceae > Actinotalea > Actinotalea lenta. The sequence continues at coordinate 1,335,978 of NZ_JAUQYP010000001.1, read as the reverse complement.
CTGACGGGCAACTACTTCACCGACGGCGCACCCGTCACCATCACGCGCTGACCACCACCCCACGCGAAGGGCCCCGGGCCGGCAGCCCGGGGCCCTTCGCGTGGGCAACGCTCAATACGCCCCGGACCCACGCAGCACGGCGCGCGCGGTCTTCCACAGGATCATCAGGTCCATCGTCACGGACCAGTTGTCGACGTAGCGCAGGTCGAGCCTGACGGACTCCTCCCAGGTCAGATCCGAGCGGCCGGACACCTGCCACAGTCCGGTCAGCCCGGGGCGCACGCGCAGCCGCCGGTGCACGGCGTCCTCGTAGGCGGCGACCTCCTCGCCGAGCGGCGGCCGGGGGCCGACCAGCGACATGTCGCCGCGCACCACGTTGAGCAGCTGCGGGAGCTCGTCGATCGAGTAGCGGCGCAGGACGCGACCCACCGGCGTCACCCGCGGGTCCGCGCGCATCTTGAACAGCACGCCGTTGCCGTCGCTGCTCTCCGCGAGCGCCGCCCGGCGGCGATCGGCGTCGACGTACATGCTGCGCAGCTTCCACATGGTGAAGGGTGTGCCGTCCACGCCGACCCTTGTCTGGCGGTAGAACGCCGGCCCCCTGGATGTCAGCCGGACGGCCAGCGCGGCCACGGCGATGATCGGCGCTGCGGCGATCATCAGCGAGATCCCGGCCACGCGGTCCAGGACGCTCTTGGCGACGAGGCGGCGTCGTGGCGCGGCCACCTCGAGCTCGAGGAGGGAGAGCCCGGCGGCAGGACGCAGCGTGATACGCGGCCCGGTGACCTCGACGAGGCCCGGGACGACGACCAGCTGCGCGCCCACGCGGTCCAGCGCCCAGGACAGCCGCCGCAGGGCCTCGGGCGACAGCGACGGCCCGGCAACCACCACGACGTCGACCGCGCGGTCGACCACCACCTGGGCGACGTCGGCGACCGCACCGACGACGGGCAGCCCCGCGACTCGGTCGCACTCGTCGATGCTCGGCAGGCACACCCCCGACAGGTCGTACCCGTGATACGTGGCCGAGGCGAGCCGCTGCGCGATCCCTTCGACGTCGGACGACGTGCCCACGAGCAGGGTGTTCCGCATCGACAGGCCCTTGGCCCGCGCCCGGTGCAGGACCCGGCGTCCGGCGTACCGCACCGCCATGAGGGCGAGCATCAGGACCGGCATCCCGACGAAGACCAGGAACCGGGACACCTCGATCCGCCCGGCGTACGACAGCCCGATCACGAGGGCGGCGCCGTACGAGCCCGCCCGCAGGACGGCCTGGTACTCCTCAGGCCCGTCACCGAGGTGCTTGACGTCGTACCCCCGGGTGAGCATGACGAGCACCACGAGGCCCCCGACGACGCACGCGGTGAACAGGGGAACCTGCCACGACCACCCGAGCACGCTCACGAGGAACGGCACGGTGACCGCCGTCGCCACGACCAGGTCGATCGCGAGCGTGCGACGCTGGTGACCGCGGGCCACGACCGGCCACCGGCGGGCCGCCGCACGGGAGTCGTTGAACGGTGTGCCGCGCAGCTCAGCAGGCTGCGGCGACGCCCACGAGCGCCGGGGTTCTACCGCGAGCCCCCGACGGTCGGACTCGAGGGGCCACTGGGCGGAGTCGTCGACCGCAAGCGTCACAGCACTCACCCCGTCTCGTCGATGACCTCGCGCCGAGGCTATCGCGACGGGTTGCTCCCAGCATGTCCCCTATGCCCGATTTCACCCGTTCGGCAGGACCTTCCTCACGGCCCGTGATCCGACCGTGACCGTCTGGCCAGGTCCGGGCGCCGCGGCCAGCTCCGTCAGGGTGAGTGGAATCGCTGCTGCGCCGCGGCCAGGCCCTGCGTGACGAGCATCTCCACGGCGTCCGCCGCCGCGTCGACCAGCCAGGCCAGCTCCTTGCGCTCGACCGTGGAGAAGTCCGACAGCACGAAGTCGGCCGGGTCGGTGCGGCCGGGAGGACGCCCGATGCCGACACGGACCCGCAGGTACTCGCGGGTGCCGATCGCCTGGCTGATGCTGCGCAGCCCGTTGTGACCACCCTCGCCGCCACCGGCCTTGAGCCGGACGTCCCCGAACGGCACGTCGAGCTCGTCGTGCACCACGACCAGCCGTTCGGGCGACAGCCGGTGGTAGCGCAGCAGCGCCGCCACCGGACCGCCCGACACGTTCATGTAGGTGGTCGGCTGCGCCAGCAGCACCCGTGGCCCCGGCAGACCCCCGGGCAGCGTCCCCAGCCGCACGTCGGCGACCTTGGCGCGCGACCGGTCCGACCCGAACGCGGTGCCTGACCGCGCCGCCAGCTCGGCGGTGACCATCTGACCCACGTTGTGCCGGTTGCCGGCATACCCGGGCCCGGGATTGCCGAGCCCGACCACCAGCCACGGATCCGCCACGCTCGACCCTCCTCCCCGACGCCGCCCGCGGAGCCAGGTGACCAGGCGCTCAGGCCTCGTCGGCGGGCTCCTCGCCCTCGCCCTCGGCCTCGGGCAGCTCGACGCCTTCGACGCCCTCGGCGCCCTCGACGGGCTCCTCGACCTCGGCGCGCGGGATCGCGATGGTGACGATGGTCGCCTCGGGGTCGCCGGCGAACACGGCGCCCTCCGGCATCACGAGGTCCGCACCGCGCACCTGGGTACCGGCCTCCAGGCCCTCCACCGACACCTCGATGACCTCCGGCAGGTGCGTCGCCTCGGCCTCCAGGGTGATGCTCTGGGCGTCGACCATGTGGATGGTGCCGGGCGCGGACTCGCCGACCACGTGCACGGTGACCTCGACCGTGACCTTCTCGCCGCGGCGCACCAGCAGCAGGTCGACGTGCTCGATCTCCTGACGGACCGGGTCGCGCTGCACGTCCTTGGCGATCGCGAGCTCCTCGGTGCCCTCGACGTCCAGGGTGATCAGTGCGTTGTGGTGCTTGAGGGCCAGCATCGTCTCGTGACCCGGCAGCGTGATGTGCTGCGGCTTCTCGCCGTGCCCGTACAGCACGGCGGGGATCAGGTGGGCACGGCGCAGCCGGCGCGCGGCGCCCTTGCCGAACTCGGTGCGGACGGTGGCCGGAAGCTTCAGGTCGGACACGGTGGGTTCCTTCGGTAGGTGGGGGGTGGCCCCGACGGCAGGCGGTGGGCCTCGGCGCGGGACGGCGGGCGCGCACGGAGCACACCGCGTCGATCACGGAGGTCGATCCGAGGACCGTGGCGACCTGAGTCGCCCGCCCTCCCTCGCCGAGGCAACCGCAGCATTCTAGCGGGTGGTGCACGGGCCGGCGCACGCGCCGAGACCCGCCCAGCGCGGCGCGGCTGCGTCGCGCGGGCGACCGGTCAGCTCGCGCCGTCGAACAGCGAGGTGACCGACCCGTCGTCGAACACCTCGCGGATGGCACGGGCCAGGAGCGGGGCGATCGACAGCACCGTCAGGGTGTCGAACTTCTTCTCCTCGGCGATCGGCAACGTGTCGGTCACCACGACCTCACGCGCCCCCGAGCCCGTCAGACGCTGTGCGGCCGGCTCGGAGAGCACCCCGTGCGTGGCCGCGACGATGACGTCCTTGGCGCCCGCCGCCATGCACACCCGGACCGCCTCGGCGATGGTGCCGCCGGTGTCGATGAGGTCGTCGGTGAGGATCGCCGTGCGGCCCTCCACGTCGCCCACCACGCGGTTGGCGACCGCACGGTTGGGCCGGGTGATGTCCCGGGTCTTGTGGATGAACGCCAACGGGCACCCACCGAGCTTCGCGGCCCACTGCTCGGCCACCCGGATCCGCCCGGCATCCGGGGACACCACCGCGACGTTGGTCGGGTCGACCCGGGTGCGCACGTAGTCGACCAGCAACGGCATGGCCCACAGGTGGTCCACCGGCCCGTCGAAGAAGCCCTGGGTCTGCGCCGAGTGCATGTCCACGCTCATCAGCCGGTCCGCGCCCGCCGTCCGGAACAGGTCGGCCATCAGGCGCGCCGAGATCGGCTCCCGGCCGCGATGCTTCTTGTCCTGCCGGGAGTACCCGTAGAACGGCATGATCACCGTGATCGTCTTGGCCGACGCGCGCTTGAGGGCGTCGACCATGAGCAGCTGCTCCATGATCCACTCGTTGATCGGCGAGGTGTGGCTCTGCAGCACGAACGCGTCGGCCCCCCGGACGCTCTCGCCGAACCGCACGTAGATCTCACCGTTGGCGAAGTCGTACGCGGTGGTCGGCACCTGCTCGACGCCGAGCTCCCGGGCCACGTCCTCGGCCAGCTGGGGGTGCGCCCGGCCGGAGATCAGGACGAGCCGCCGCTCGCCGTCTGTCGAGACGATCCCGGTCATGAACGCGGCTGCCCTTCGTCGGAGGTCCCAGGGTCCGTGTGGTTCGCGTGCGAGCGCCGCTCGGCCATCGCCTGCGGGGCGAGCGCGACCTCGCCCTCCTCGCTCTCCCCCAGCGCCGCCCTGGCCGCGGTGGCCGACGGGCTGGAGCTCCGCCGGCGCAGGACCCAACGGTCGATCGTGCGCTGCGGAGCGGTGTTGACACCCAAGGCGCCGGCCGGCACGTCCCGGCGGATCACCGACCCCGCGCCGGTGTAGGCGCCGTCGCCGATCTCGACCGGCGCCACCAGGGCGTTGTCCGAGCCGATGCGGACGTGGTCGCCGACCGTCGAGTGGTGCTTGGTGACGCCGTCGTAGTTGACGAAGATCGTGCCGGCCCCGATGTTCGAGTGCTCCCCGATCGTGGCGTCGCCGACGTAGGACAGGTGGGGGACCTTGGAGTGCGCACCGATCGTCGCGGCCTTGGTCTCCACGTAGGCGCCGATCTTGCCGCTCTCGCCCAGGTCGGTGCCGGGCCGCAGGTACGAGAACGGCCCGACCACGGCGCGCCGACCGATCCGCGACCCGGTGCCGTGGCTGCGCACGACCTGGGCACCGGCCTCCACGATCACGTCGCGCAGCGTGGTGTCGGGGCCGACCACGGCGCCGGACGCCACGCTCGTGGACCCGAGCAGCTGGGTACCGGGCAGCAGGGTGACGTCGGGCTCGAGCTCGACGTCCACGTCCACCCACGTGGTGGCCGGGTCCGCCACGGTGACACCGTCGAGCATCCAGCCCACCAGGATCCGCCTGTTCATCTCCGCCGCGAGACGGGCCAGGGCCACCCGGTCGTTGACGCCCTCGACGAGCACCGGGTCGTCGACCTGGACGGCGCGCACCGCGCCACCGTCCGCCCGCGCGATCCCCAGCACGTCGGTGAGGTACACCTCGCCCTGCGCGTTGTCCCGGCCCAGCCGGCCGAGCGCCGAGCGCAGCACCGCGGCGTCGAACACGTACGTGGAGGAGTTGATCTCCCGGACGGCGCGCTGCTCGACCGTCGCATCGCGCTGCTCGACGATCCCGAGCACCTCGCCCGTGCCCGGGGCACGCAGCACCCGGCCGTAGCCCGTCGGGTCGTCGACCTCGGTGGTCAGCACCGTGACGGCGTTGCCGTCCGCCACGTGCGCGGCCAGCAGCTCCGCGAGCGTCTCCGCATCGAGCATCGGCACGTCACCGGCCATCACGACGACCGGCCCGGAGACGACGTCCTCGCCGGCCTCCGACGAGGCCGCAGCCGCAGCCGCGGCGGCGTCCAGCGCGGACAGCGCGCACTGCACGGCGCGCCCCGTCCCCGGGATGTCGTCCTGGTCGGCGATCAGCACGCCGGGTTCGAGCTCGCGGGCGTGCGCGGCGACCTGGTCGCGCCCGTGCCGCACCACGACGGCGAGGCGGTCGGGCTGCAGGGCCGAGGCGGCGGCCAACGCGTGCCCGAGCATGCTGCGCCCGGCCAGCGTGTGCAGCACCTTGGGTGTGGCCGACCGCATCCGGGTGCCCTCGCCTGCGGCGAGGACGACGACGGCGGCGGGGCGGACAGCGGTCACCAGGACTCCCGTCGGTTCACCAGCGAGGACGGCCGCGGCCACTCTACCGTCGCGTCGCGGGCTCGGAGACCGCGGGGCCTCGCACGCGGCTCCGCCCCCAGGATTCGAACCTGGACCGCAAGGCTCCAAAGGCCTGCGTGCTGCCGTTACACCAGGGCGGACCGGCACCCGGTGCCCGTCGGAGCACGGTGCCGCCGGGCCAGTCTGCCAGCAGGTGCCACCCGGTCACGGCATGATGGGCGGGTGGCCAGCACCCCTAGGACCCGCATGACGGCGGCGCAGCGACGCGAGCAGCTGCTCGACGTCTCGCGCCGGCTGTTCGCGGAGAAGGGGTTCGACCAGACCAGCGTGGAGGAGATCGCCTCCCGCGCGGGAGTCTCCAAGCCCGTGGTCTACGAGCACTTCGGCGGCAAGGAGGGCGTGTACGCCGTCGTCGTCGACCGGGAGATCCAGGCCCTGACCGGAGCCCTGACCGGGGCTCTCGAGGCGGGCGGCCACCCCCAGGTGCTGGTCGAGCGCACCGCACTGGCTCTGCTGGACTACATCGAGTCCTCGACGGACGGCTTCCGGATCCTGGTGCGCGACTCCCCCGTCACCCAGTCCACCGGGACGTTCTCCAGCTTGATCGGCGACGTCGCGATGCAGGTCGAGCACCTGCTCGCGGACCAGTTCACCCGGCGCGGCCTGGACGCCCGGACCGCGCCGATCTACGCACAGATGCTGGTGGGCATGGTGGCGCTCACCGGTCAGTACTGGCTGGATGCCCGTAAGCCCCAGAAGGCCGAGGTCGCCGCCCACCTGGTCAACCTCGCCTGGAACGGGCTCGCCGGCCTGCAGCGCAGCCCGACCCTGCGCGGTGCGATGCCTGCCGCGGTGCGCGGCAACGGGCGCGCAGCGACCGGTCGGGACGGGCGGACGTCGTGAGCCCGGCGGGCCGACGGTGATCGACGAGGTCGACCGGATCATCGAGGCGTGGCGCCGCGAGCGCCCCGACCTCGACGTGGCGCCGCTGGCCGTGCTGTCCCGCATCAGCCGGCTGGCGCGGCACCTCGACCTGGCCAGGGCGCGGGCCTTCGACGGGCACGGCCTGGAGCAGTGGGAGTTCGACGTGCTGTCCGCCCTGCGCCGCGCTGGCGAGCCGTACGAGCTCTCCCCGGGCGCCCTGGTGACCCAGACCCTGGTGACGAGCGGCACCATGACCAACCGGATCGACCGCCTCGAGGCACGCCGTCTGGTCGAGCGGCGTCCTGCTCCGGCCGACCGGCGCGGCGTTCTGGTCCGCCTCACGCCGTCCGGCCGCACCGTCGTGGACGGCGCGATGGCCGACCTGCTGGACGTCGAGCGGTCCCTGCTCGGCGCTCTGCCGCCTGCCGAGCGCGCCCGGCTCGCGGATCTGCTGCGCGAGCTCGTCGCGCCCTTCGACGCCTGACGTCAGCCCGCGGCCTCGGCCGCGGCCAGCCACTCCTCCTCGAGGCGCTCACGCTCCGCCTCGAGCTCGCGCAGCTGCGCGTCCAGCGCCAGCAACGCCTCGTGGTCCACGGCGCTGTCGACCATCGCGACGTGCAGCCGCTCGACCTCGCCGGCCAACCGGTCCAGACGCCGCTCGATCCGCGCCAGGTCCTTGCGCGCCTGGCGCGACTGCGCGGGGGTGGCGGATCGCCCGGACTGACGGTCCTGCTCCGGCTCCGGTGCGGCCTGCTCCTGGGCCGCCTGCCGCCGCAGCTCCAGGTACTGCTCGACTCCCCCGGGCAGGTCGCGCAGGGCGCCGTCACCCAGGAGGGCCACCTGCCGGTCGCACACCCGCTCCAGCAGGTAGCGGTCGTGCGAGACCACCACGAGCGTCCCGGGCCAGCCGTCCAGCAGGTCCTCCACGGCGGCCAACGTGTCGGTGTCGAGGTCGTTGGTCGGCTCGTCGAGCAGCAGGAGGTTCGGCTCGCCGACCATGAGGCGAAGCAGGGCGAGCCGGCGCCGCTCGCCGCCGGACAGGTCCCGCACCGGGGTGAACGCGCGCTCCCGGGTGAAGCCGAGTCGCTCGACGAGCTGGGCGGCCGTGAGCTCCGCCCCGCCGACGGTGGTGCGACGGCGCTCCCGCTCGACCACCTCGACGGCGCGCAGACCGCCGAGTGCGTCCAGCTCGGCGACGTCCTGGGACAGCGTCGCGACCACGGCCGTCTTGCCACGCTTGACCCGGCCGCGCACCGGGGCGAGCGAGCCGTCGAGCACGCGCAGCAGCGAGGTCTTGCCCGCGCCGTTGACGCCCACCACGCCCCAGCGTTCGCCCGGGCCCAACCGCCAGGTCACGTCCGTCAGCAGCGGCGGTGCGCTCGGGTAGCCGATCGTGGCGCCCTCGAGGTCCAGCACGTCCTTGCCCTGCCGGGCGGTGGCCAGACGGGTCAGCTCCAGGGCGTCCCGCGGCGGCGGCTCGTCCGCGATCAGCGCCGCCGCGGCGTCCAGCCGGAAGCGCGGCTTGCTGGTGCGCGCCGGGGCGCCTCGGCGCAGCCAGGCCAGCTCCTTGCGCAGCGCGTTGGCGCGCTTCTCCGCCGTGACCTGGGCCGTACGGGCCCGCTCGGCACGGGCCAGCACCCACGCCGCGTAGCCGCCGTCCAGCGGGCTGACGTCGCCGTTGCCCACCACCTCCCAGGTCCGGGTGCACACCGCGTCCAGGAACCACCGGTCGTGCGTCACCACGACCAGCGCACCGGTGCCCGAGTACCGACGGACCAGGTGGTCGGCGAGCCACGCGACGCCCTCGACGTCCAGATGGTTGGTGGGCTCGTCCAGCAGCAGCACGTCGGGGCGCTGCACGAGCAGCGCGGCCAGTGCCACGCGACGCCGCTGGCCGCCGGACAGCGTCGAGACCGGGGCGCCCAGGTCGACGTCGGCCAGCAGACCGGCGTGGACCTGGCGCACCGCGGCGTCCGACGCCCAGGTGTGCTCCGCAGCGGAGCCGTGCACGAGGTCCAGCACCGTGCCCGCGACCTCCGGGTCGCGTTGGTCGAGGAGTCCCACCCGCAGGCCGCCGACGTGCGTGACCCGGCCGACGTCGGGCTCCTGGCGCCGTGCGACGATGCGCAGCAGGGTCGACTTGCCCGCGCCGTTGGGGCCGAGCACGCCCACCCGGTCGCCGTCGTCCAGGCCGAGGCTCAGCCCGTCCAGCAGGGTGCGGGTGCCGACCGCGAGGCCCACCGCGTCCAGACCGAGCAGGTGGCTCACTGCGCGCGAGCCCCCGCCACAGGCCCGACGACCGTGAGCGTCTGGTCGGCCTCGCCGGCCGCGCGCATCGCCGTGGCCAGCTCGGTCGCGTGCCGCCGGCTGCGCCCGAGGGCCGCCACGGTGGGGCCCGAACCGGTCACCACGGCGCCGAGCGCCCCGGCCCGGGTCGCCGCGTCCAGGGTCCGCTCGAGCTCCGGAGCGAGCTCCAGGGCCGCCGCCTGCAGGTCGTTGCCCAGACAGCGGCCCACGGCGGCCAGGTCCGCCGCGCGCAGCGCCACGAGCAGGTCCCGGTCGGGCTCCGGGTCCCGCGTCCCCGGGTCGACGAGCTCGTCGAACCGCCGGTAGACGTCAGCTGTGGACAGGCCCGCGCGCCGGGTGGCCAGGGCCCAGTGGTAGCGCCCCCGGCACAGCGCGGGGCTGAGCAGGTCGCCGCGCTGCGTGCCCACCGCGGTGTGCCCGAGCAGCACGAACGGCACGTCCGACCCCAGCTCCGCGGCCAGCTCCACGAGGCGGTCCTTGCTGAGCCCGGCGCCCCACAGCGCGTCGCAGGCCAGGAGCGCCGCGGCGGCGTCCGCTGAGCCGCCGGCCATCCCGCCCGCGACCGGGACCCGTTTGCGCACGTGCAGCCGCACCAGGGGCTCCATGCCCACGTCCTGAGCCACGAGCAGCGCGGCGCGCCAGGCGAGGTTGGACTCGTCCGTCGGGACACGGTCCGCGTCGGCGCCCTCCACCGTGAGGCTCATGGCGTCGGCGGCCGTCGCGGTGACCTCCTCGTAGACCGAGACCGCCTGGAAGACGGTGGCCAGCGGGTGGAAGCCGTCCGGGCGTCGGCGACCCACGCCGAGGCTCAGGTTGAGCTTGCCTGGCGCACGGACGGTCACGGCGTCGGGGATGCTCACGCGCCCCACTCTGGCACGTCCACGAGGGCCACGCTCACGACCTCGGGCGCCGGCTCGCGACCACGACGCCCGCGTCGGCGAGCGCCCGGGCGACCGCCGCGAACTGCTCGACACCGAGCCGTTCACCACGCTCGGTCGGATCGACCCCTGCGGCGGTCAGAGCCGCGGAGGCGACCGCACCGGACCCGGCGGCGTCGGCAAGGGCGGCCCGCAGCATCTTGCGGCGCTGGGCGAACGCGGCGTCGACCAGCGCGAACACCTGATCACGGTCGCCGGGCGGGGGCTCGTGCCGGTCCCAGGCGACCAGCGCCGAGTCGACCCGAGGCACCGGCCAGAACGTGGCCCGCCCCACCACGCCGGCGGGGCGAGCGTGCGCGTACCACGCGGTCTTGACCGACGGGACACCGTAGGTGCGCGAGCCCGGACCGGCCACGAGCCGGTCGGCCACCTCGGCCTGCACCATCACCAGACCGCGCCGGAGCGTGCTGAACCGCTCCAGGAACGCCAGCAGCACGGGGACCGCCACGTTGTAGGGCAGGTTGGCCACGAGCGCGGTCGGCGGCGCGCCGGGCAGCTCGGTGACCCGCAACGCGTCCGCACCGACCACGGTGAGCCGATCTGCGGCCTCCGGCAGCCGCTCCGCGACCGTGGCGGGGAGCCGGGTCGCGAGCACCGGGTCGATCTCGACGGCGACCACGGACGCACCGGCCTCGAGCAGCCCCAGGGTGAGCGAGCCCAGCCCCGGGCCCACCTCCACGACGCGCTCGCCCGGCGCGACCCGCGCGGTCCGCACGATGCGTCGCACGGTGCCGGGGTCGACGACGAAGTTCTGCCCGAGCGTCTTGGTGGGCCGCGCGCCGATGCTCGCGGCGAGCGCGCGCACCGCGGAGGGGCCCAGCAGGGGGTCGGTCACGCCACGAACCTACCGGGACGCGACGGCCCGGCCCCGCGAGCGGGACCGGGCCGTCGAACGGGTGCCGTCAGCGCAGGCCGAGCTTGAGCGAGCACGCGGGCCACTGGCCCCAGCCGGACCGCGCCTGCAGCGCCTTGGCGCGTGCGGTCTGCTCGGCGGGCGAGGCCTGCGAGGGCAGCCCCGAGCCGCCCATGGCCTGCCACGTGCCGACCGTGAACTGGTACAGGCCGTAGTAGAGCCCGTTGGAGGACACCGCCCGCGGGTTGCCGCCGGACTCGCACTGGGCCAGCGCCGCCCAGACGTCACCGCCGACGGGCGAGCTCACCACCGGGGCGGGTCGGGCCGGGCGAGCCTTGGTCCCGACCTCGACCACCGCGTCGACCGGAGCCTGGGTGACCTCGTCGCTGACCTTGGTGCGCTCGGTCTCCTTGCCGTCCACGGTGGTCACGCGGTACACGACGGTGCGCACCCCCGGCTCGCCCTTGCGGACGGTCCGCTTCTGGCCGGTGTACAGCGCCGACGTCTTGCGGGTCGTGGTGGAGAAGTCCACCGGCGACGTCTCGGTCTTGTCCTCGACCACGACGCGCTGGACCTGCACGGTCAGCCGGCCGTCGACGGTGTGCACCAGGACGCGGTCGCGCGGGCCGACGCTGACCTTCGCGGCCGCGAGCGCGGACGCCACGTCCCCGGTCGCCGACACCGTCGAGGTCGAGCCGTCGGCGAGCACGTCGACCGTACCCGCGGCGGCCAGACGCAGCGGCAGCGCGACCCGGCCGGTGGTGGACCGCGCCGGCACGAGGGCGACGTCCGAGCCGCGCGCCTGGAGGGCGCCGAGCGCGTCGGCGGCGGACAGGGCGGTGGACCAGACCGTGCTGGTCGCCCCGTCCACGCTGACCTGCACGCGGTGCGCGTGCCGGACCACGATCGTGGCCCCGTCGGACAGCGCAGTGGAGGCGGTCGGCGTCAGTGCGTCGTGCGTGCCGATCGTCACGGCCTGGTCGCCGAGCAGGCCCGAGACGGTGCCGGCGAACGTGGAGACCTGCTCGCGCTGACCGTCGACGTCGAGGGTGACGGTCTTGTGGGCCTGGGCGAACGCCACGCCCGCGCCGGCCAGCACGAGGGCGCCGGTGGTGGCGAGCACGATCGGGATACGGCGTCGACGGCGGGAGTCGTCGGGAGTGGGGAGGTCGGTCGCGCCGTCGGGCGCGGGCTGCTGCGTCTGAGTGCGTCGGAGGGAGAAGCGCACGAGGTTCCTGTCGTCGTTCCATCCGGGCACAGGGAGAAGGTGCGCACGCAGCGCCCAGCCGGTCGTGAAGGGGGGATGGGCTCGACGGCCCGCGGCTGGTCCGGACTCCCTGATCCGGCCGTCTCACCACCGCGTGGATCGCGATGGTCGGTCACCCGTGGGATGACACACCGACCGTAACCGAATCGTGACCTAGGGTGTCAAACCCCTGGTGTGAGAGGGCTGTGGAGATCGCGCACACAGTCCGTCGAGACCGGGCCGCGCTCGCTCCTAGTACCAGTGGTGGGCGTTGGAGAACGCCCAGGCGGCGCACGGCGTGCCGTAGCGGCCGGCGATGTAGTTCAGGCCCCAGGTGATCTGGGTCGCCGGGTTCGTCCGCCAGTCGGCACCGACGGACCCCATCTTGGATCCCGGCAGGGCCTGCGGGATGCCATAGGCCCCGCTGGAGACGTTGTGGGCGTCGACCCGCCAGTTGCTCTCCCGCGTCCACAGCGAGTCCAGGCAGGCGAACTCCTGCTGCGACCAGCCGCGGGCGAGCACGAGCTGCAGGCCGATCGCGCGCGCCGTGCCCGGAGCCACCGCGGCGACCTGTGGGAGCTGCTTGGTCCCGACCTTGATGACCCGGTCGACCGGTGTGGCCAGCACGGACCGCGTCAGCACCGTCCTGCCGACCTCGGCCCCGCCCACGAGGTACGCCTCGTAGGTCTCCACCTCGCGCCCTTCGGAGCCGGCGCTGGCCACGACCTGCGTGCCCTGCATGATCGAGGCGTCGTCCTGCTTGACGGTCGAGAACGGCACCGTGACCGTCCTCGTGCGCACCTCGGTCGTGACCCTGGTGACCATGACGACCAGCCCGTCGACCACGGTCGTGTCCAACGGGACCGAGACCAGGTCGTGCGCGCCGAGCACGACGCCGGCGTCCGCGAGGACCTCACGCACGGTCGAGGCCGCCGTGTGCACCTCGTGCGTGGCCCCGTCCACGGCGACCCGGACGTCCTTGGGGGTCGAGACCCGCAGCACGCCGCGGCCGACGGCGGAGGACCGCAGGGCCGAGGCGCGCGCATCGCGCAGGCCCAGCTCGTCGACCACCCCGCCCACGGTGCGGGCCGTGGTCCACAGCGTGCGGCGCTGCCCGTCCACCTCGACATGCACCTGCTGACCGTGCTCGACGACGATCGTGTCGCCGTTTCCCACCGCCTGGTCCAGCCCAGGGACCACGGCGTCACCGTCGGCGACCGCGATGTGGCCGCCGGCCAGCACGTCACCCACGGTGCGGCCGAAACCCGTCACGGCGACCGTGTGCCCGTCGACCTGGACGAGCACCTGCTTGTGCAACGTCGTGAACCCTGTGGTGCCGGCGACGACGGCGGCCAGCACCGCTGCCTGCACCCCGATCCGCACGCCGGCGCGCCTGTCGCGCGGGCGTCGGGGCAGGGGCGACACAGGCACTCGGTATCCGTTCGGAGGGGAGCGGGCAGTCCAAGACCTCCTGACGGTAACGGAACGGACACGATGGTGGTAGTCGTCGGCGCGTCGAGTGGCCGAGAGTCGTGCAGAAGAGAGGCGAAGCGGACCTTCCACCGGGGCCGTCCCAGTCTCACCCGGACGTCACCAGGGCCCGTACAGCTCCTCGCTGGTCGCGCTCACCCGGTCGCACAGCGCGCCCAGGTCCCAGCCGAGCTCCTCGGCGACCGTGGCCGCCGTCGCCGCCACCAGGTACGGACCGTTCGGCCGCCCCCGGTACGGGTGCGGCGGTAGGTAGGGCGCATCGGTCTCGAGGAGCAGGTGGTCCAGCGGGGTGCGGCGCAGGGCGTCGCGCAGGTCGTCCGACGCCGGATACCCCACCGGGCCGGCGAAGGACAGGTACCAGCCGTGCTCCGCGCAGACCTCCGCCAGGGCACCGTCACCGGAGTAGCAGTGGAACACCGTGCGGGCGGGTGCGCCGTCGGCCAGCAGCACGTCGACCACCTCGGCGTGCGCGTCCCGGTCGTGGATCTGCAGCACGAGGTCCAGCTCCTTGGCGAGCGCGACATGAGCCCGGAAGGCCGCACGCTGCGCCACACGGCCGCGCCGGCCGGCCCGGAAGTGGTCCAGGCCCGTCTCGCCGATCGCCCGGATCCGGGGCTCGGCCGCGGCAACCCTCGCGACCTCGGCGATCGCCTCGTCCAGCGGCACGTCGTGATGGGCGCGGGGGGCCGGGTCCAGGCCGTCGGGCGCGACCTCGCGCACCCCGGCGTGCAGCACCGCCTCGTTCGGGTGGATCGCGACCGCGCCCAGCACCCGGGCACCGGGCAGCGGCGGGCCCGACAGCAGCTCCCGGGTCCAGCCGATCGACGGCAGGTCGCACCCCACCTGGACGACCCTGTCCACCCCGACCTCCGCGGCCCGGAGGAGATGATCCGCCGCCACCGGCTCACGGCCCAGCCACTCCTGGCCGGGGCCGTCCGCGGATCGCTCGCGCCAGCCGAACCCGTCTGCCACCTCCAGGACGTGGTCCAGGTGGGTGTGGTTGTCGACGAGCGGCCTGGGCAGCGGCTCGGGAGCCGGCGGCCAGGACCGGTCGCGGCGCTTGCGACTCATCGCGGGCGGCTCACTCCCCGGCCGAGCCCAGCCGCCCGAGCTCCTCGTCCACGACCGCGGGGTCGAGCTTGGTGAACACCGGAGTGGGCTTGGCGACGGGCGTCCCCGGCACCACAGGGCGGGACTCCCAGGCCGGCGTCGCCGAGTAGTCCCCCGTGATCACCGGGTAGCGGTCCAGGCCCGCGCCGTCGCCCGGGTCGAGCTCCGTGACGTGGTCGATGCGCGGCATCGGCATGAGCTCGCCCGTTCCGCCGAGCACCTGGTGCACGCGGTTCGCCGAGTGCGGCAGGAAGGGCGCCAGCAGGGTGTTGCAGTCCTGCACGCACTGCGCGGCGACGTGCAGGACGGTCGCCAGCCGCTCACGCTGCGAGGGGTCCTTCATCTTGTACGGCTCGGTGACGGTCAGGTACTTGTTCACCTCGCCCACGACACGCATCGCCTCGGCGATCGCGGCCC
Organism: Actinotalea lenta; assembly: GCF_030586465.1. Taxonomy (GTDB): domain Bacteria; phylum Actinomycetota; class Actinomycetes; order Actinomycetales; family Cellulomonadaceae; genus Actinotalea; species Actinotalea lenta. The sequence continues at coordinate 1,320,790 of NZ_JAUQYP010000001.1, read as the reverse complement.
GCTGCCGGTGCCGGCCGATCAGGCCACCGACCGCGTCGAACCCCGCCCGCACGGTGGCCAGCACGGTCTCGTCGACCGGCTCGAGCGCACCGACGGGCGGTATCTCGCCGAAGTTCTTGGCGATCATCGTGGCGGTGCGGTTGACCAGGTTGCCCCAGCCGGCGACCAGCTCGGAGTTCGTGCGCTGCACGAACTCCGCCCAGGTGAAGTCGGCGTCGGAGGTCTCCGGTCCGGCCGCGCAGATGAAGTACCGCAGCGCGTCGGGCTGGTAGCGCGCGAGCATGTCACCGACCAGGATGACGTGCCCGCGCGAGGTGGACAGCTGCTTGGACTCCATCGTCATGAACTCGCTGGAGACCACCTCGGTGGGCAGGTTGAGCCGGCCGTACTGCCCCGGCGCCCCGCCGCGCTCCCCCTCGCCGTTGTAGGCGAGCAGCTCGGCGGGCCAGATCTGGGAGTGGAAGACGATGTTGTCCTTGCCCATGAAGTAGTAGGAGAGCGACTCGGGGTCGTTCCACCACTCGCGCCACCGGTCCGGGTCGCCGATCCGGCGCGCCCACTCGATGCTCGCCGACAGGTAGCCGATCACCGCGTCGAACCAGACGTACAGGCGCTTGCTGCGCTGCTCGCGCCAGCCCTCCAGCGGGATCGGGATGCCCCAGTCGATGTCCCGGGTCATCGCGCGCGGCCTGATGTCCCCCAGGATGTTCTGGCTGAACTTGATCACGTTCGGCCGCCACAGGCCGGTCGCCTCGCGCTCGTCCAGCCACGCGCCGAGCGCCTCGGCGAGCGCGGGCAGGTCGAGGAAGAAGTGCTGGGTCTGCACGAACTCCGGCGTCTCGCCGTTGATCTTGCTGCGCGGCTCGATCAGGTCGGTCGGGTCGAGCTGGTTGCCGCAGTTGTCGCACTGGTCCCCGCGCGCCTCGGCGTACCGGCAGATCGGGCAGGTGCCCTCGATGTAGCGGTCCGGCAGCGTACGGCCGGTCGACGGGCTGATCGCCGCCTGGGTGGTGCGCTCGACCATGTACCCGTTGCGGTGCACCGTGGTGAACAGCTCCTGGACCGTCCGGTAGTGGTTGCCGGTCGTCGTTCGGGTGAACAGGTCGTAGGACAGCCCGAGGTCGACGAGGTCCTGGACGATGATCGCGTTGTTCTTGTCGGCCAGCTCCTTGGCGCTCACGCCCTCCTTGTCCGCCTGGACCAGGATCGGGGTGCCGTGCTCGTCGGTGCCGGAGACCATGAGCACCTCGTGGCCCACCATCCGCATGTACCGGCTGAAGACGTCCGAGGGGACGCCGAACCCGGCGACGTGACCGATGTGGCGCGGGCCGTTGGCGTACGGCCATGCGACCGCCGAGAGGATGTGGGCCATGGGGCCCGATCCTAGTGAGGCGCGCCAGCCGCCCGCGCCGCAGGGGTCCCATCCGCCGCCGCACCACCGGCGGCCCACGCGGCGAAGGACGACCCACGCGTGCCACGCCGCACGGCCGTCCACCATCCGGACGCCCTGAGCCCCTCACCTGTCGTTCGCCGCGTGCGGTGCCGGGAGGGCCACCCCGCAGAACGCCGCCACCTCCGCGACCACCCTGTCCCGGTGGTGCACGACCTCCTCGAACGTGAACCGGAGCACCACGTAGCCCTGCCGGTGCGCCTCGCGGTCGCGGCGCCGGTCGGCGCGGTACTCGGCACGCCCCGAGTGGTACGCGAAGCCGTCGACCTCGACCACCACGCCGTCCACCAGGAAGTCGACGCGCCCGATGCCCGGCAGCAGAACTTGGGGCTGGACCGGCAGCCCGGCATCGAGCATCGCCACGCGTAGCAGGCTCTCGGGCAGGGAACCGCTGCGGGCGTCGATCAGGCCGATCAGCGATGCCATGGCACGCCCGCCCCGTGCGGCTCGCGGCCGATGCAGCCGTGCCGGGTCCATGCCTCGCGCAACCGCCGCATCGGCCGCCGCGACCCACTCGGCTCGGGGCAGGCAGCGAGCGGCATGCACGAGCGCCGCGGGCAACGAGGCGACCCCGGACTACTCCGCGTCCCCGCCCCAGTGCTTGACGACGCCGAGTGACGGCCCGCGGCGGCGCGGCACCGCGACATGCAGCGCCGCGGGCTCTGCGAGCAGCGGGATGCCCCGCACCGCGAGTGCGCTGACACAGGTCAACGACCCTCCGCAGGCCAGTGCCCTGCCCTGGGGGACCGCGGCGGGCACGGCCACGATGCCGCGCGCCACCCGGACCAGCCGCCCGTCGCGGACGGCGTCGGCGAGTCGCGCGCGGTCCGTGGAGGTACGAGCGACATCGCCGGACCGCGCCACGCCACCACGGCCACGCACCCGCTCCTCGATCGTCACCGCCCGACCGTGCCCGGCCCCGAGGCGTCGGGTGGCGGCCGGTGCGCGGAGCTGTGGGCAACCGGCCCGCGGTGCGGCACGTGGACAGCGCGACGACTCATCGCCCACGGCGTGCAGCACCGGCGCCCCACGCGGCGACGGCGTGCAGCACCGGCGCCCCACGCGGCGACGGCGTGCAGCACCGGCGCCCCACGCGGCGACGGCGCGCCCACGCGCGCGGCGCTGCACGACCATCCACCCTCCGGTCGCCCGATGGCCTCCCACGACTCCCCGCCGCGTGGGCCGCCTGCCGCTCGGCGGAACGCGGACCCGACGACGAGCTCGTGCTAGAGCTCGCCGGCGCGGTGCAGCAGACGCATCGCACCCCAGCCGATGGGGATCTGCAGCCAGTACGTGGCCACCCGGAACAGCAGCACCGCGCTGGCCGCCACCCCGGCGTTCACCCCAGCAGCGGTGAGCAGGCCGATCAGCGCGAACTCGATCCCGCCGAGCCCGCCGGGCGTCGGCACCGCCGACCCGGCCAGGTTGCCGGCGAAGTAGATGACCGCGACCTGGATCAACGACAGCCGGATGCCGAACGCGGCCAGGGCCGCATCGAACGCGAGCACCCAACCCACCGTCAGCACCGCGTTGCCGAGGAGCGCGACCACCACCCGACCCGGCTCGCCGAGCACGTCGATCAGGCGCGGCCACACCTGCTCCAGCATCGGCACGATCTTGCCCAGCGCCCACCGCCGCAGCGGTGCGATCAACCCGAGCACCGCGAGCAGCAGCACCGCGGCCGCGATGAGCTCGAGCGTCCCCTCACTGGGCAGCAGCGCCGTCGCCGCCGCCGAGCCCGAGGCGACCGAGAGCACCACCAGCAGCGCCAGGGTCACCACGAACTGCGAGATCTGCACCAGTGCCACCGTCGCCACGGCGAGCGAGGCTGCCACCCCGCGCCGCACCATCAGTCGCACGTTCAGGGCCCCCGCGCCCAGGTGTGCGGGCGCCGCCAGGGCGAGGAACGCGCCGCCGGCCTGCACCAGCGTCACCCGCCACAGCGGGAGCCGCACCGGTGAGAACGCCTGGACGGTCAGCGCCGCACCGACGAACGTCGCCAGGCCGAGTCCGAAGGACACCAGGGACCAGCGCCAGTCGCTGCCCTCGACGGCGGCGACCACCTGGTCCACGTTGAACCGCGCCAGCAGCACCACCAGCGCGACCACCGGCAGGACCACCGTGAGCAGCGTGCCCAGGGAGAACCGCGTCAGCCGGACGGGCTCGACCTCACTCTCCCCGAGGTCCTGGGCCAGGGCCTCCCGCAGCGCGGGCAGCAGATCGGCGCGCTCGCGCAGCGCGGCGCGGGTCGCCCGCGGCATCACGACCGGCTGAACGACGGGAGCCACCGCCGCCAGCTCCTCGGCCGGCAGGATCTCCCGGGCGGCGCGCAGGGCGCGAGGAACCCCGACGGCGATCGCCTGCACCGCGAGCATCTGAGCCTCGTCGATGCGGCGCGTCAGGTCGGGCACCGCGAGGTCGCCGTCGTCCCACCTGAGCAGCCACGCCTGCCCCTGGTCGTCGACCCGCACGGCGTCCGCGTCCAACGTGCGGTGCGCCAGGCCCGCATGGTGCGCCGCGGCGAGCTGCCGCCACGCGTCGACCAGCACCTCGTCGGACGGCTCCGCCTCGGCCAGCACGGTCCCTGGTGCCGGCTCGGACACCAGCAGCATCGAGTCCTGAGACTGCCCGACGGCGAGCAGCAGCGGGGTGCGCACCCCGGCGACGCGGGCGGCGTGCGCGACCAGGGCGGCGCGCTCGGCGGCCTGCCGCAACGACAGCCAGGCGCGCCCTTCGATCCCTCGCAGTCGCAGCGACCGCCACAGCCGCGTGGCCACACCGAGGACCTGCCGGTCGCCGTCGAGCACCCGCAGCGCGAGCTCGCCGTCGTCCGTCGTGACCTCGTACGTCCGGGCGCCGTCACCCGGCAGCCGGGTCAGCCGCCGCGGCTGGATCCCGACGCGGCGCAACCCCTCCACCAGTGCCGATCCGTAGGCGCGCTCGGTCGGCACCCCGCCGACGAGCCGCACGAGGCAGCCCGCCAGGCGCCCGAGCAGCAGCGCGACTGCGACGCCCGGCAGCGACACCCGGCCGGCGACCAGCTGGACTCCGATCGTGATCCCCACGGCGTTCTGCGACCACGCGACGCTGCGCCGCACGGACCGGGGCCCGGCCACGGTGAGGAGCCCGGCGATCGTGGCCCACTCGAGCGGGACCGACACGACGGCCGACCCGGGAAGCGTCAGCGCCTGGGTGAGCGGGTCGTTCCCCACCGCCTGCAGCACCGCGACCATCGCGGCGGCGATCGCGACGCCGGCGAGCCCACCCAGGACGGTCTCCACCACGAGCCGACCGGAGCGTCGGACGGCGAGGTCGAGCAGCACGGTCACCGGCACGAGCACCGCGACCGCGCCGGCGAGCACTGCGACCGGAACGACGAGCAGCTTGCCGAGCAGCGCGTCGATGCCCTGCACGTCCTGTGCCACACCCGAGGTCGTCGCGTGCGCGTACACGGCGAGGAGCAGCACGACCACCACGCCCGCTGCGGCGAGGGCGGCCCCGGCGGCGTCCTCGGCACTGCGGATCCGCGCGGACGAGCGGTCGACGACCTGCACCCCGCTCGTGGCCATGGTCCGGGAGTCTAGGTCGGTCAGGGCCGCGGGATCGGCATCACCGTGCCGTCAGCGGCGCGGACTCGTCCGTGCACCCGCACCCTGCATCGGCGCCCGCCGGCCGCCTACCCTGGAGCCATGACCCGTCGCGCCCTGATCGTCGTCGACGTCCAGCCCACGTTCTGCGAGGGCGGCGAGCTCGCGGTGACCGGTGGCACCGCGGTCGCGGAGGCGATCGCGCGGTACGCCGCCGCGCACCGGGACCGCTACGCCTTGGTGGTGACCACCCAGGACTGGCACGTCGACCCCGGTCGCCACTTCGCCACCCCGCCCGACGAGCCGGACTTCGTGGACACCTGGCCGCCGCACGGGCAGGCGGGCACCCCCAACGCCGAGCTGCACCCCGCCCTCGCGGACCTTGCACCCGACGCCTCGGTCCGCAAGGGCCAGTACTCGGCCGGGTACTCCGGCTTCGACGGCTCGACGGGCGACTCGCGCGACCTGCGCTCCGTGCTGCGCGACGCCGGGATCACGGATGTCGACGTGGTCGGCATCGCCGAGTCGCACTGCGTGCTGCACACCACCCTGGACGCGGTGCGCGAGGGCTTCGGCGCCCGCGTGCTGACCGACCTGACGGTGCCGGTGAGCGAGGAGCTCGGCGTGCAGGCGCGGGCCCGGATGGCCGAGGCCGGCGCCGAGCTGGTCCCCTCCGACGCCGCCTGAGCACTGCTCAGCCCTTCCTGGCGGCCAACGCAGCCTCGTACAGCTCACGCTTGGACACGCCGGTGTCCCCCGCCACGGCGGACACCGCGTCCTTGAGCCGTTCCCCGGTGTCCGCCCGGGCCAGGACCTGCGGGACCAGCGTCTCCACGGCGGGGACGACGTGCGGCGCACCACCGACCACGAGGACGATCTCCCCGCGCGGAGCGGACGTCTCGGCCCAGGCCGCGAGCTCCGCGAGCGGGGCGCGAACGACCTCCTCGTGGGTCTTGGTCAGCTCGCGGCACACGGCGGCGGGCCGGTCCGGCCCGAACGCGTCGACCATGGCGCGCAACGTGGCGGTGAGCCGGTGCGGCGCCTCGAACAGCACGAGGGTGCGCCGCTCGTCGGCGAGCGCCCCGAGCGCCGCGGCCCGGGCACCAGGTCGGCGCGGCACGAAGCCCTCGAAGCAGAACCGGTCGGTGGGCAGCCCGGACAGCGCGAGCGCGGTCAGCACGGCGCTGGGGCCCGGCAGGGCCGTGACCGGCAGCGCCTCGCGCACGGCCGCACGCACCAGTGCCAGGCCCGGGTCGGAGACGGTCGGCATCCCGGCGTCCGAGACCACCGCGACGGTCCCTCCGGCGCGGACCGCGTCGAGCAGCTCGTCGACCCGCTGGGACTCGTTGTGCTCGTGGTGGCTGACCACCCGGCCGCCCACCGTCACACCGAGCCGGCGGGCCAGGTCCATGAGCTTGCGGGTGTCCTCCGCTGCGACGACGTCCGCCTCGGCGAGCAGGGCGCGCAGTCGTGGGGAGGCGTCCCCCGGGTCGCCGATCGGGGTGGCGGCCAGGACGACGGGGCTCACGTCGCCAGCCTACGGGTCGCCGCGCCGCGCCGAAGCCGCGCCCCGGGCGGCGTGCACGCCGTAGCCTGTGGCGCGTGCCCGACGCCGACCTGAGAGCCCACCGGCTGCGGGGCTGGCTCATCGCGACCGGCGTCACGCTGCTCGCGGCAGTCCTGCGCCTGCCCAACCTGGGCCGACCCCACAAGCTGGTGTTCGACGAGACGTACTACGTCAAGGACGCCTGGACGCTGCTCAAGCTGGGCTACCCGGCCCAGTGGCCGGACACACCGAACCCGGCGTTCGAGGCCGGGGACGTCACCAGCTACCTGCACCAGGCGTCCTACGTGGTCCACCCGCAGGTGGGCAAGTGGTTCATCGCGGTCGGCGAGAAGGTGGTCGGCGTCGAGAGCTCGGTGGGCTGGCGCATCTCCGCCGCCGTCGCAGGCATCATGCTGGTGCTGCTGGTGACCCGGATCGGTCGTCGCCTGATGCGCTCGGACTGGCTCGGCGGCGTCGCCGGCCTCCTGGTCGCGCTCGACGGGTTGGCGATCGTCCAGTCGCGCACGGGCCTGCTCGACGGCTTCCTGGCCCTGCTGGTCACGGCCGCGTTCGGCGCGCTCCTGATCGACCGCGACCGCACCGCCGAGCGGCTGGCGGCGCTCGGACCGCAGGTGCAGTGGGGGCCGTTCGGCCCCCACCTGGGCGTGCGCGGGTGGCGCCTGGTCGCCGGGGTGCTGCTGGGCCTGTCCTGCGGGGTCAAGTGGTCGGGGATCTGGTTCGTCGCCGCGTTCGGCCTGCTCTCGGTGGGCTGGGACGCCGCCGCCCGACGCCGCGCCGGGGTGCCGCGGTGGCTGACGGGGACGCTGCTGCGCGACAGTGTCCCGGCGTTCGTCTCGCTGGTCCTGGTGTCCGCCGTCACGTACCTGGCGAGCTGGTTCCGGTGGTTCTCCGAGCCCGACTCCTACCTGCACCAGTGGGCCGCGAAGCACCCCGGTCAGGGTGTGACGTGGTTGCCCGACGGCCTGAACTCGTGGCTGCATTACCACGCCCAGATGTGGGACTTCCACACCCACCTGACCACGCCGCACGACTACGCCGCGAAGGCCTTCACCTGGATGATCCAGTGGCGGCCGACGTCGTTCTTCTACGAGACCCCGGAGCCCGCTCAGCAGCGGTGCGGCAGCGACCACTGCTCGCAGGCCATCACGTCGCTGGGCAACCCGCTGATCTGGTGGCTGGGCTGCATCGCGATCCTGGCGGCGATCTGGTGGGTCGTGCGCCGCCGCGACGCGATCCTGGTCGCGGCGCTGACCGGGCTCGCCGCCGGGTGGCTGCCGTGGTTCCTGTTCCCGGAGCGGACGATCTTCACGTTCTACGCGATCGTCATGCTGCCGTTCGTCGCGCTCCTGGTGACCTGGACCGCGGTGCGGTTCCTCGGCCTGAACGAGCCCGGGGCGCGGTGGCGCGAGGTCGTGACGTGGCGCCGGGTGACCGTGATCGTCGCCGGCGGTCTGATCGTGCTGGTGACGGCGTTCTTCTACCCCATCTGGACCGCCGCGGTGGTGCCGTTCTGGTTCTGGCAGCTGCACATGTGGCTGCCGAGCTGGGTCTGAGGCGTCCGGCGGCCGGCCGGAGCGACCCGCACAGACACGAACGGCCCGGCGTCAGCCGGGCCGTCCTGGGGTGGAGCTGAGGGGATTCGAACCCCTGACCTTCTCATTGCGAACGAGACGCGCTACCAACTGCGCCACAGCCCCGAAGTGCGCGGACAGGTTACCACCGCCGCGGCGTGGGCTCACACCTGCTCGCGCGGTCCCTCGGGCCACCCGGTGCCCGGCTGACCGTCGCTCAGGCTGTCGCGCACGAGGGAGGCGAGCGTGTCGGCCGTCATCCCCAGGGCCCGTGCGCGGTCGCCCAGCGCGAGGATCTCCGCGCGCAGGTCGCTCAGGGCGGCGGCGCGCGGCGTGACCACAGCGCCCCGGCCACGGCGCATGTCCACCAGCCCCTCGTCGCGCAGGTCCTGGTAGGCGCGCAGCACGGTGTGCAGGTTCACGCCGAGCGACGTCCCCACCTCCCGCGCCGCCGGGAGCCGGTCGCCCGGGCGCAGCCGCCCCTGGGCCATCTCTCCGCGCAGCGACGCGGCGACCTGTGCGAACAGCGCGACGTCGCTGCCGGGGTCGATCCGGATCAGCATCGCGGTCAGCCGCGGGACCGGGCGCGACGTTCGACGAGCCCCTCGATGAGTGCCGCCGCGACCGGCGCGTCGTCCACGGTCACCACGAGGTACCGACCGTCGGTGCGCCGGACCCGCAGGGCGGGCCCGTTGCGCAGGATCACGCCGGTGGTGTGCGGCGCATGGCGGATCCCGTAGCCGCCGAACTCGCCCAGGCCGACCACGTCGCCGGTCCCGGCGGCGTCGATCTCCGCGAGCGGCACGTGGAAGCGCGGCAGGCCGAGCGCCGCGGTCACGGTGAGCCCGTCGCCGTCCACGCGCACCGTGTAGGCCCCGGTCCCGGCGATCGCGAGCACGACGACCACCGTCGTGGCCAGCCAGGTCCATGCGCGGGCCGGGTCGGTGAACCACGCGGCGACGCCGAGAGCGACCGTGACGAGCGCGGTGGCGCCGAGCAGCAGCATCAGCCAGGGCGCCGCCGTGGCGGTGCGCGTCCACAGGACCCGCTCCCCCGGGCGCACCGGCATGGGCTCGGCGGCCGACGCGCCGACGATCACCTGCTCCTGGCCTGGCTGGACCGCCCAGCCGACGGCCCCGACGACCGCTCCGGCCGCCAGGCCGACCAGCAGCGCCGGCGTGATCGAGGGCGCCGCCGTGGCGTCCGCCAGGCCGCGCTGCATCGCGAGCGCCCAGGTGGCCACGACGCCCATGAGGACGGACATGCCTGCTGACAGCGCCGCCATGAACCGGAACGTGGGGCCCTGCGCGCCGCGGCGCAACGCGGGGATCGTCGCAGCGGCCATCAGCACCGGCAGGAGCAGCCCGGCGGCGCTCGTGATCGCGATCGAGACCCACGCAGCCGCGAAGCCGTTGGGGCCGCCCGCCAGGCCCCAGTGGATCGCCACCGGGTCCGGGAGGCTTCCGAGCCACGCCAGCTGGAGGGCCACGGCGACGGCGGTGACGACGACGGGAACCACGAGTGCCACCCAGGTGGCGCGCGCGACGACGGTGCGGGCTGACGCGGCCATGCTCGATCCTTTGCTCAAACTGTTATAGAAGAACCATAACAATGAGTGCCGCCTCGGGATGGGACCTCAGGCATGGGTCCTTGGTCGGAAGCGTTCCCGCGGGACGGAGCGATCCCCGCTCGGGGCTACTCCCCCGACGCGCGACGGCGGGCCAGGATCGCGTCCAGCGCCACGCCACCCGTGGTCGGCCGCACCTCGGGCGCCTCGTCGGCGCCCGCACCGGACGCCGCCGGCACCGCCGGCTGCGGGCCGGTCAGCGGGCGGGGCTCGGGCCGACGGGCCTCGGGCTTGAGGACGTAGGTGGGCGGCGGCACCGGCACCGGCACCCAGGCGGCGTCCTCGGACGGTGCGGGGCTCGGGGTCGGCGCCGGCTCGGTGGCCGCCGGACGCGACTCGCGCGCCTCGGTGCCGGCGACGACCGGCACCTCACCGGTGGCGAGCACCCGCTCGGCGGCGGAGCGCACGGGTCCCGCCGGAACCTTCTCCAGGATCTCGGTGACGGCCTCCGACGGGTGCACGGCCCGACCCACGGCAAGGGTCCGAGAAGAGCCACCGGGGCGCGCGGCCCGGCGTGCGGCACCGGCGGCCCACGCGGCGTCGGCCCGCTGACCGGCCAGCACCGCCCGGCGCCCGGCGATCAGCACGGCCCCGAGCAGCAGGGTCGGAGCGACCGCGACCAGCACGGCCAGCTGCGCCGTGAGGACCGCCCCCCAGGTGATCAGCGTCACGAGCAGCAGCCCGGCCACCAGCCGGGCTCGTCGGCGCGCAGCGGCGGCGCGTCGGGCCAGGGCGGCGGCGCGCGCGGCGCGCTCCGACGCCGTCAGGTACGCGCCGTCGGCGCTGACCCGGTCTGCGACGGACTGCGGTCGGTGCATCGCCCGGTCCCCTCCTCGCGGGTGCAGCTGCACCCGGCCCTGCGACGGGACGTGCGCTCCCGCCGACGCGGGGGACTCCGCCACCCGCAGCACCCGCAGGCGCTCCGAGAACCGGTCGTCGACCCTGGCGTCCGCGAGCTGGCGGCGGTGCCGGAGCAGCTGGGGCACCAGGTAGACGATCCACAGGCCGGCCACCGCGGCGAGCACGAAGCCGGCCTGCTCCTTCCCCACAAGGAGACGGTAGGCGAGCAGGTCAGCCGCCTATCGCAGGGCGGGCGGCGTGTCGGCACCCCCGTGCGTGCGCCATCGGGCCAGCAGCCCCTCGGGAACCTCCTCCGTGGTCACCGCGAACGTCCGGTGGTCACGCCAGGCACCCTGGATGTGCAGGAAGCGTTCCCGCACGCCCTCCTCGCGCAGCCCGAGCTTGGCGACCACACGCAGGCTCGCGGCGTTCTCCGGCCGGATCGCGATCTCGAGGCGGTGCAGGCCCACCGGGCCGAAGCAGTGGTCCACCGTCATCGCGACGGCCGTCGGGATGATCCCGCGACCCGCGACGTCCCGACTGACCCAGTAGCCGATCGAACCCGAGCACGCCGACCCACGGGCGATGGCGGACACGGTGAGCTGACCGACGACCTTCCCCCCGTACTCGACCGCGAACGGGAGCGCCTCGCCGCGGCGGGCCTGCCGCTGCAGCAGGCGCACGTACTGCGCGAAGGTCGGCGTCGGACCGCGCGGCGGCTCGGGAGACGTCGCCTCCCACGGCGCCAGCCAGTCCGCGTTGCGGGCCCGGACGTCGAGCCAGTCGCGCGCGTCGGACCGTCGCAGCGGTCGCAGCACCACATCGCCCTCGCGCAGCACCGCGGGCCATCCGGGCGCCATCTCAGCCCTCCAGCACGAGGCAGGGCAGGCTGTCCCCGGCCCGCACCCTGGTGGTGTCCTCGCCCACCACCATCAGCGCATTCGCCGAAGCCAGACCCACGATCGACGGTTCCGAGGGGTCCCCCACCGGGTCCACGACGTAGCCCTCCGTCGGCGACCCGCTCAGCCGGGCGGGGACGAAGTGTCGCATGCCGGCAGGGGACTGCAGCGGCCGCGCGACGGCGGCCCGCAACGAGGACCGGTAGACGTCGGCGTGCCCACCCATTGCGCGAAGCGCCGGCCGGACGAACACCTCGTAGGAGATCATCGCCGCGACGGGGTGCCCGGGCACGGCGAACAGCGGCACGCCCGTACCCCCGGACCCCAGCCCTCCGGGATGCACCAGGTCCGTCGAGTCCTCCGTGACGCGCACGGTGCCGAAGCCCTGGCGGTCACCCGGGGTCATCGCCACGTGGTCGAACCGCACCGTGCCCAGCGGGGCGAGCACATCGGTGACCGTGTCCCACGGGCCCGCCGACAGCCCCCCGGTGATCAGCATGAGGTCGGCACGGACCAGCTGGTCGGCGATCACCTCGCGCAGCGCGCCGCGCTCGTCGGGGACCGGACCCACCCGCACCGGCATCGCACCGGCGTCCCGCGCGGCCGCCGCAAGGGCGTGGCCGTCCGCGTCGTGCCGGCGCCCCCGCGGCACGGGACGACCGGGTTCGACGAGCTCGTCGCCCACGGTGAGCACCACGACCCGAGGACGCGGGTGCACCCGCAGCCGACTGCGCCCCACCGTCGCGGCCACGGCGAGGTGGCGGGCCGCCAGACGCGTGCCCGCCGCGAGGACCCTGGCACCCACCGGCACGTCGGAGCCGGCCGCCCGCAGGTTCTCGCCCGGCTCGGCCCCGCCGCGGATCGCCACCCGCGCCCGTCCGCGGTCGGTGCGCTCGAGCGGGACCACCGCGTCCGCCCCGGCCGGGACCGGGGCCCCGGCCGCGACCAGCGCACTGGCTCCAGGGATCAGGCGCAAGGGCTCCGGCGTGGTGACCGGCACGTCTTCGACCACCGGCAGCGTGACCTCGGCCGTCGGACCCGGACCGGGGACCCCGACGTCGGTGGTGCGCACCGCATACCCGTCGCAGCCGGCCACGGCCAGCACGGGCACGTCCCGCCCCGCGACCACGTCCTCGGCCAGCACGCAGCCCGCGGCGTCCGCCAGCACCACGTCCAGCGCCGGGACCGGCCTGGCGGCGTCGAGCACCGCGGCGAGGTGGTCGGCGACGGTTCTCATCGACGGGTCACAGCGTCGCCACGTACTCCTTCAGCCACGCGACCAGGTCCGGCCCGAGGTCGGGGCGGTCGACGGCGATGCGCATCTGCGCCTTGAGGTAGTCGAGGCGGTCACCGGTGTCGTAGCGCCGACCCCGGAACACCACCCCGTGCACGCCGCCGCCCTCCTCGGCCGGCATCCCGGCGAGGGTCGCGAGCGCATCGGTGAGCTGGATCTCCCCACCGCGGCCGGGCTCGGTGCGCTCCAGGACCTCGAACACCCGGGGGTGCAGCACGTAGCGACCGATGATCGCCAGGTTGCTCGGCGCATCGGCGGGGTCCGGCTTCTCGACCATGCCGGTGATCCGGGGCTGGTCGTTCTCCGGCCCGTCCTCGATCACTGCGCACCCGTACATCGAGGTCTGCTCCGGCGGCACCTCCATGAGCGCGACCACGGAGCCGCCGACGCGCTGCTGCAGGTCGAGCATCGGCGCGAGCAGCGGGTCGCGCGGATCCATGAGGTCGTCACCCAGCAGCACGGCGAACACCTCGTCGCCCACGTGCTGCTTGGCGCACAGCACGGCGTGGCCGAGGCCTCGCGGCTTGCCCTGCCGCACGAAGTGCATGTTCGCGAGGTCGGTCGAGGCGCGGACCGCCTCGAGCCGGGCCGCGTCCCCCTTGGCTTCGAGCGCAGCCTCCAGCTCGGGGACGGAGTCGAAGTGGTCCGCGAGGGTGCGCTTGCCGCGTCCGGTGATCATGAGGATGTCGTCGAGCCCGGCCGCGACGGCCTCCTCGACGACGTACTGGATGGCCGGCTTGTCGACGACCGGCAGCATCTCCTTGGGCGTCGACTTGGTCGCGGGCAGGAAGCGGGTGCCCAGTCCGGCGGCGGGAATGACAGCTTTTCGGATGGCCATGACGGGCAGGCTAGCCGGACCTGCCCCGAGCGTCGCCCCGTGCCGCGCGGCGACGGGGCCCCCGGCCGTGACGTTTGCAAGGATGGAGCCATGAGCGCCATCGCCCAGCCCTACGTACCGTTCGGCTCGGGCGACGAGCTCCCGGTGGTCAAGGAGCAGTTCCGCCGCGCCATCATCGCGGAACGGGACAAGCGTTCGCCGCGCGAGCTCGAGCGCGCCGCCCACGACTTCGCCCAGGTGGTCGGCGACCTGCAGCAGGTGCGCGCCGCCCGGACCGTGGCCGCGTACGCCGCGCGAGCGTCCGAGCCCGGCACCTCGCCGCTGCTCGACCGGCTCTCCCGCCGCGGCACCCGGGTGCTCCTGCCCGTGCTCGGCACCGGGCTGCAGCGCGAGTGGGCGCCGCTGACCTCGGTGGAGGAGCTCGAGATCCGGGCCCCTGGCCGGCCGCCCGAACCCGCCGGGCCGACGCTCGGCCCCGACGCCCTGGCCGAGGCGGACGTCGTCGTGGTCCCGGCCCTGGCCGTGGACACCGCCGGATACCGGCTCGGCCACGGCGGCGGGTGGTACGACCGCGTGCTCGAGCACGTGCGCCCCGGGGTGCCGGTGATCGCCCTGGTCTTCGGTGAGGAGATCTACGACGCCGACTCCCAGCCGCTGCCCGTCGAGCCGCACGACCGTCGCGTGCACGCCGCCGTGACGACCACGAAGCTGCGCGAGCTGCGCGACTGGTCCGAGCCCGTCTAGGCCCAGGTCAGGCGGGCGGGCGCAGGACCAGCGTCGCGCGGGTCGCCGCGGTCACCGCGTCCTCGCTGAACGGCCACGGCTCCTGGCGGCCGGCGACCCAGTCGGCGAGCTGGTCGGTGTAGTGCCGGGAAGCCGGGTGTCCCGACGTCCCGGTGGCGTTCACCCAGGTCGAGGCGTCCCAGTCGGCCAGGTCGCACACCATCCGCATCGACGGCCCGCTGACCACCTCGAACGAGTCGGAGGAGGCGTCCCACGCGGTGGCCTCCACGATCGAGCCACCACCGTCGACGGGCACCGGCGCAGGGTTCACGAGCATCGTCACCGGCCAGGGCGCCGCGCCCCCACCGAGCACCGGGTGGTGCAGGGCCACGCGGTGCAGCCGACCCCACCGCCACCCGGACGGGTCCTTGCCGAGTGCGACCGTCAGCCTCACCCGCGCCTGGGTGAGGGCGCGCTCGAGCACCTCGTCCCGGCTCTCCACGACGCTCACGGTCGTCCGGTCGTCCCACCAGGGGCTGTCCGACTCCCCCAGGAGCCCGTCGACCACCGCATACCAGCGGTCACCGCCGTCCGGCCACTGGGACTGCGGCAGGTCGTCGTGGAAGGTGTCCGCGAGCAGCACGTCCCACACGGCGGCCAGGTACGCCGCCGCCGGCGAGTCCGCGGTCATCTGGCCGTCCCAGCCCCGCAGCAGGTCGACCGCCTGGCGGGTGAAGGCGTCGTCGACGGACACGGCGAGCAGGGCGGGGACCAGGGCGTCCACCAGGGCCGTCCGGGCGTCCATCTGGAGGGTCTGCGCCGAGGCGACGTCGATCGGGCGTCCCGCGGCGATCTGCGCGGTGAGCACCTGGCGGATCCGCGCCGCCCGGTAGCCGTAGTCCCAGTCCCGGGCGATGAACGGGCCGGTCCCGGGCGCGGTGACGGCCTGGTTCGCGGCGACGATGAACCCTTCGGGCGGGTCGAGCTGAGCCGGCAGGTCCTCCGGGGCGACCCAGCCCTGCCAGTCGTAGCGCGAGTCCCAGCCGGGGCGGGGCCAGGTGCCGTCGGACGGGACGGGGCCGTCCGTGATCACCCGCCGGATCGGGATCCGGCCCGGGGCCTGGTACCCGATGTGCCCGTCGACCGTCGCGAACACGATGTTCTGCGCGGGGGCGTCGAACAGCGCGGCGGCCTCCCGGACGTCGGCCGCATCGGCCGCGGTGTCCATCGCGAACACCGCCTGCGCGGTGCGGCCCGGCTCCAGGCCCGACCAGCTCAGGGCGACCGCGCCCGTCCCCCAGCCGCCCGGTGGGACGGGCGCACCCCACAGCGGGTCGAGGACGTCCGACACGATCGGACCGTGGACGGTGGAGGTCACCTCGAGCGCCACCGGCTCACCGCCGGCCACCTCGATGGTCTCGGTGCGCGACTCCAGGGCGATCTGCGCGCCGTCACGCTGGTAGGTCCCGCTCCCCGGGTCCAGGCGCTCGAGGAAGAAGTCCGACGTGTCGGCCCCCATCGTGGTCAACCCCCAGGCGAGATGCGGGTTGTGGCCGATGATCACCCCGGGGAAGCCGGCGAAGGAGAAGCCCGCCACGTCGAACGGGCAGCCCGCGGTGACAGGGGCGCACCTCAGCGCGACCTGGGACCACACGCCCGGAGCGGCGAGCGCCAGGTGCGGGTCGTTCGCCAGCAGCGGTGCACCGCTGGCGGTGTGCGCGCCGGAGAGCACCCAGGAGTTCGAGCCGATGCCCTCACCGCGGCCGACCAGGTCCGGCACGGCGTCGAGGGCCTGCTGCGCGGACCGCGCGGCGGCGGCTGCACCGGGATCCAGCGTCACGCGCGTGGTCATGGCCGCCGGTCTCGCCTCACCGGCCACGATCGGCGGACTCGCCGAGGCGGGCGGGAAGAGCTGCTCCGTCCTGGCGACGTCCCGGATGGCGTCGTAGACCTGGACCCGGGCGAGCTCGTCGCGGTCGTTGGAGCGCAGCTCCCACGCCACCGCCTTGAGCCACGCCAGCGAGTCCACCGGGTCCCACGGCGCCGGTTCGCCCACGTCCGCCCGGGTCCCCAGGACCGTGTACTCCACCGCGAGGCCATCGGGGCCGCGGGTCGCCAGGTAGGCGTTGACACCGTCGGCGTAGGCCTGCAGGTAGCCGCGGGTGGTGCCGTCGAGCTGGGCCCACTCTGCGACGGCGACCCGCCGCAGGCCGAGGGTGCGCATCACCGTGTCCGACGCGATCGCGTCGGGGTCGTCACCCACCAGCTCGGCGAGCCGGCCGGAGGCGATGTGCCGTCGCAGGTCCATCTGGAAGAAGCGGTCCTGCGCGTCGACGTACCCCTGGGCACGGAACAGGTCCGTCGCGGTTCCGGCCCGGATCGCGGGGACGCCCCGCGCATCGCGTCGCACCGTCACCTCGCGGTCCAGGCCGACCAGGGTCGCCGTGCCGTCGTGGTTGGGCAACGGCCGGCGCACCACGACGAGGCCGGCGCCCGCCAGCGCCAGGAACGCCACGACGACCAGGCCGGCGACCCCGGCGAGGACACGAGGCGCACGTCGTCGGGTCACGGTGCGAGACTATCCGCGGATCTGACCGACCGGAGGACGACCGTGCCCACCTACTCCTACGCCTGCACCGAGTGCGGCCACCGCTTCGACGCCCAGCAGGCGTTCACCGACGACGCGCTGACGCAGTGCCCGCAGTGCGGGGGTCGGCTCCGCAAGCTGTTCGGCTCGGTCGGCGTGGTCTTCAAGGGCCCAGGCTTCTACCGCACCGATGCGCGGGACAACGGCCGCAGCAAGGCGCCCTCGACCACGGGCAGCACCCCCGGCTCGACGAGCGCGTCGGGGGACGCCGGTTCCGGCACGTCCGGCGGGGAGTCGAGCGGGGGCGCCGGAGGGTCGGGCTCGGGCGCCTCCGGCTCGACGGGTAGGACCGCCGCGGCCGCGGCGCCGGCCTGATCCACAGGCCGGCGGACCCCGGACCCGTCCCCCACGCGACCGGTCGCGGCGCCGGCAGCACGCCCGCCCGCGCGATCGTGGACGCGTGCTCCTGACCCTGCGGATCTGGTGGTGGCGGGCCCGTCCCGCCGTGGTGGCGGCCGGCGTCCTGATCGCCGCACTCGCGACGGCCCGAGTCGTCACCGAGCCCGCGCCACGCGTGCTCGCCGCCGGTCGGCCCCTGGCCGCCGGGCACGTGCTCGCCGCGAGCGACCTGCGCCTGCGCGCCGTGGGCGACCCGCCGGTCGGCGCCGGGACGGACCCGGAAGCGCTCGTGGGCCACCGGCTGGCGCTCGCGGTGCCCGCCGGGCTCCCCCTGGTCCCCGAGCTCCTCGCCGACCGCTTCGACGTGCCGGTCCCCGACCGCGCCGTCGTGGCACCGGTCGCGCTGGCCGAGGCGGACGTGCTCCGAGCCGGGGACCACGTGGACCTGCTGCCCGCGGGCTGCCCGCAGACCACCACGCGGGTCGCCCACCGCGCACTGGTCGCCGAGCGGCCGGACGCAGGGAGCCGAACCGTGCTCCTCGCGGTCTCCCCCGCCGAGGCGACCACGCTCACCGCGCTGAGGGACGTCTGCTCCCTGGCCGCGGTGCTCGTGCGATGATCGGGCGCGCACATCACCGGACGAGCGGCCGCTGGGCCGGCCATCGGGAGGAACCAGTGATCAAGGGCTTCAAGGACTTCGTGATGCGCGGGAACGTCGTCGACCTCGCGGTCGGCATCGTCATCGGCGCGGCGTTCGGCGCCGTGGTGACCTCGCTCGTGACCAACGTGATCAACCCGCTCATCGCCGCGGTGTTCGGCCAGCCGGACCTGTCCGGCGTCCTCGCCTGGACCGTGCGCCCCGCCGAGGGCGACACACCCGCCACGGTCCTGTCGATCGGGGCGTTCCTGGGCTCGGCGCTGAACTTCGTCCTGATCGCCCTCGCGGTCTACCTCGCCGTGGTCGTGCCGATGAACAGGCTCGCGGAGCGCCGCAAGTCGGGAGCGGAGCCCGAGCCCGCCGCACCAGCCGAGGACATCCTGCTGCTCACGGAGATCCGGGACCTGCTCAAGCGCTAGCCGTCACCAGTGCGGCGGCTTCTCCCGCCGGATGCGCTCGTCGTCGTCCTCGGCCTCAGGAGCCCCGCCCCAGCCCTCCGGCTCGTCGCGCGGGGCGCGCGGCTCCGGCCCTGTCGACGGCGTCCCGCCGATCGCCCGCCGGTGCCTGCGGCGCGGACGAGGCTCCGAGGGCTCGTCGCGCTCGGTCACGATGAGCCCAGGGCCCGCCGGACGGCCGCCCCGACGACCGCGTCGATCCGGGAACCGCGACGCTTCAACCCGAGCTCCGCGCGCACCGCGGCCGCGAGCTCCTCGTCGTCCCGGGCGTCGTCCCGGGCGCGCAACCAGGCCACCAGGTCGTCGAGCTCGTCGTCGGAGTAGGCATTGATCGGCTTACCGGGCGACACGGCCGGCCGGACCGGTACGGCACCGGACGCGCGCGGCTCGACCGGCACCGCGTCGGCGGCGTCCACCCGGTCCGGTACCGGGGCCGGTCCGGGCCGGTCGCGCACCGCGGCCTGGTATGCCTCGACGACGGCCTGGGCGATCGCGTCCGCCTCGGCCTGCGGGTCGCCGAACGCGGCCGCGGACCAGACCTGGACCACGCTCCATCCCAGCCGCTCGAGCCGCTCGGGCACCTGCCGGTCCCTGACCCGCACGCTCGGCTCGCCGAGGTAGTCGTCGTCGTCGGTGAGGACCGCGACGAGCAGCTCGTCGGGCAGGTCCGGGTGCCCGACGGCGATCGGCACCGTGGTGCCCGCCGCACCGTGGTCCAGGACGACCGTCAGCCCCATCCGCCAGAGCCGTTCGGCGAGGTCGAGGACGAGGCGGTCGGCTCCTTCGGGCGCGCGCCGGCCGGAACCGGTCGCGTCCGCCTCGGCCGCCGAGGCGAGCAGATCACGCAGCAGGGCCGCGCCCGGGGCCCCGAGGCGCTCGGGGTCGAGGTCCTGGGCGCCGAAGCACGACACCACGGCGAGCCGACGACGCGCCACGCCCAGCGCCTCGAGCAGCCGCGCGTCCCCGCCAGGCTCGGCGAGCGGGCCGAAGCGGTGCAGCACGCGACCGTGCGGCGTCCGTCCGTACCCCACCGTGAGCACTACCGCGTCGCGCCGCAGCGCCTCGGTCGAGCCGAGGTCCACGACGACGAACGGCTCGCGCGCCAAGGGGTCGAAGAACCGCCCGAGGGCGGGACTGGCCCGGACCTCCGCGAGCACGGCCTGGCGCACCTGGTCGGCGTGCGCGGTGCTGAGCGCCACCACGGCCAGGCTCTCCTCGGGCCGCGTCACGGCGTGCTCCACGACGGTCTCCACGACGTGCCGCACCTCGGCGGGCGTCGACGCGACGGCGCCGTCCGGCCCGGGCATCCCCGTGCCGTCGACGACGTCCAGACGCAGCAGTCCGGCGGTGCTCGGCAGCGGGGTCGCGGTCACGCTGTCGCCGTACCCGTGCTCGGCCAGGAACCTGGTCAGGCGGGGGTGACGCGGGGTGGCGTCGCTGTGCAGGGTCACGCGCGGCAGCACCTCGGCCAACGACCGGATCGCCGACCCGGTCGCGGTGCGGGTGTCCGCGACCACGAGGACCTGCTTGCCTCGGGCCAGCGCGCCGACGACCAGCTCGGTCGGCAGGTGGCCGGCCGCGTCCAGGATCACCAGGTCCTCGGACCTCGTGGGCGGCAGCACGTGCGGCACCAGCATCGGCCCGACGACCAGGCACGGGCGCAGGTGCCGGGTGACGTCGGGGTACCGCTCGACCGCGGCGCGCAGGCTCGTGAAGCGGTCCTCGACGATCTCGCCGAACAGTGCCTGGGCCTGCTCGTCGCAGCGGTGCAGGCGCTGACGCAGCGACTCCCGGGAGCCTGCGACGTGCAGCAGCGCGCGGTCGGTGAGGTGCCGGCGGTCGAGCGTGCGGAACTCCGCCGCGAGCCGGGCCAGGGCGGCCCCGTCGGCCGCGGCCATCGCCGGGTCCTGGCGGAGGATCTCCTCGAACGCGGTGGACCACCAGGCGAGGTCGAGCTCGGACGCCACCACACCGGCCACGGCGTGCCGGCGGGCCAGGTCCTCGAGCAGCTCGCCGAGCCCGCGCTTGGTCAGGTCCCGCAGGAGCGCGGTCCGGCCGGGCAGCGACTCCAGCGCCGCGGCGTCCGCGTGCAGCCGGTCCAGGCGAGCGCGCAGATCCGCCCACGTCAGCTCCGCGAGGCCGCCCCCGTCGGCCGTGGGCCGCAGGACGGCGGAGAGCTCGGCGAGGTCCTCCGCGACCGTGCGGTGCTCGCGCTCGATCGCCGCGAGGCCCTCGGGCAGGCGGGGCCACCCTCCGGCCGGGCAGTGCGCCTGCCAGATCTCGCGTTGCGCGTGCAGCTCGACGAGCGCGCCGTGCAGGTCCGCCACCGGGCGACCCGGCCGCAGCAGGTCCTTGGCCTGCCGGCGCAACCGCCGCCGCACCCGCCCGGGCATCTCCACGCCGTGCTCGGCACGCCACTGCGTGCTCGCTGTGGCCGAGATCAGGTCCGCGGCCGACCGTTCGAAGGCGATCGGCTGGAACACGTCCAGGACCTGGCGGACGCCCCCGAGCATGGCCAGCTGCTCAGCCCACTGCGCGGGTGTCCTGGCCTGCACCAGCCCGGTGGCCTCCGCGACCTCCGCCGTCTGCTCCTCGAGCTCGGGCAGGCGCTCGCGGAGCCTGGCCACCCGCTCCAGGGCCTTGGCCGCACGATCGGCGGTCGGCAGGTCCGCCCCGTACCAGGCCGTCGTCGTGGTGCTCGCGGTGAAGGCCCCGAGCCCCGCGACGGTGACCAGGTCGGCAGCCGCCTGGGCGCGGCGCTCGGCGGTCAGCGACTCGGCCACCTGGGCGGTCAGGCGCACGGTGGTACGCGGGCACGGACGGTCCGCCGTCAACCGTGCCAGGGCCTGCAGCGCGTCGTAGGCCGAGCATCCCCACGGGTCGCGCACGGTGTGCAGCGCCTCGACGTAGCCGGACAGCCGGGCGCGGCGGTCGAGCAGCTCCCGCTCGACGATCGAGACCTTCTCCGCGTCGACCAGCACCGGCTCGATCGTCATGGCGCCCAGCAGGCGACGCGCCACCTCGGAACGCCAGCCCGAGTCGGGTGCGACGTCCAGCACGAGGTCCCCGAGACCGAGCGCGCCGAGCCGCGCGGTCATCGCCGTCGCCGCCCGGCGATGCCCCGCCACGTAGAGCACCCTGCGCCCCGCCGCGGCCGCGTCGGCGACCACCGCCGCCAAGGTTCCGGGCACGTCGGCGCCGGCCGGGGCGTCGACCAGGAGATGGTGCCCGCCCGCGAGGCTGTCCAGGACGTGCGCCTGGGCGGGATCGAGGTCGCCGACCCCGCGCTCCTGGTCCAGTCCTCGATCCCCGCGCACCGGCGTCGGCAACGGGTGGGCGAGAGCGGCCGCGGCCCGCTGATCCCCGCACGCGGCGGCGACCACCTCGTGCCCCGCCAGCGTCGGCGCCAGCTGGTCGAGGTCGTCGAGCAGCGTCTGCTCGGGGTGCATGAAGGTCCCGACGACCACGCGGTCGACGAGCTCGAAGTCGTCCAGCAGCGCGCCACCGAGCGAGCCGAGCCGTTCGAGCGCCGCACGCGGGTCGAAGCCCTGCGCGGTGAACGCCCCGCGCGCCAGGGAGGCCGGGTCCAGCAGCGCCCCGCGGCGGCGCAGAGCCGTCGCCAGCAGCGGGTTGATCTCCAGGGACGGTTCCAGGACCAGGTCGTAGTCGGCCTCGCCACGCCCCCTCGGCGTCACCGTGACGGGACGTAGCAGGACCGGCGCGCGCATCCGGCGGGGCTCCTCCTCGCTCGCGGTCCCGTGGGGGGTGTCGCCTTCGACGGCGCGCGGCACGGTGTCGCCGTCCTCCGACGAGCCGGCCTCGGAGCCATCCTCCGGCTCGTTCCAGGAGGCCACCCCGATCGCGAGGAAGGCGGTCGCGAGACCGGACCGCAGGGCATGCTGCTCCGCGAGCGCTCCGACGGCGCGCGCGCGGCGGCGCGCCAGCGCCAGGGCGGCACCCTCCCGTACCAGGTTGGACAGTCTGGTGGGCCGTCCGGCGAAGAGCTGGGCGATGCCGGACGGGTGGGCCGCGGACAGGTCGAGCTGGGCGTCGCCGAGGCGCTCGACGTCCGAGAGTGCCGAGTCGCCGGCGGCGTCCGCGAGCGCGTCCCGCCATCGGCGCACCGCGGTGGCGACCAGGTCGGCCGTGGTCACCGCAGCCACCGGCCGGCTGCCGGTCTCGGGGTCCGCCGGGCTCGTCCCGGGGTGCTGGGCGGGGATCACCCCAGCACGCTAACGGGGCGGTCTCGGTACGGGGCGTGAGGCGCGCCGTCGGGCCGGTGGGATGCCATCGCCGGGCGGTCCGGGAGCGGAGCGCGAAGGAGTGGGCGCGGCGGTCGCCGCGGCCGACAGTGCCCGGAGCCGCAGTGCCCGGACATACGACAGTGCGCGCCGCGCAGGGGGCAGGCGACGCGCACTGTCTGGTCACTAGTGTGCGCGTCGGCGACGTTCCCGTCAAACCTGTCACCCGATCGGTGGTCGCGCACCACGACGACCACGACGCAGCGTGCGCGGCGGCCTCAGCTCCAGTGGCTGGCGCGCCAGTCGATCACCTCGAGCGGCACGATCAGGACCGGCCGGTGCTGGTGGTGGGTCAGCCGCACGGCGACCGAACCGTCGACGAACTCCCGTACCCGGGCGCCGGGCCCCGGCGCCCGCGTGCCGACCACGAAGCCGGCGGCGTCCACCGCCCGGGCGAGGTGCGTCAGCGCGCGGTCGGGGCGGCCGGCGAGGTACCTGAACTCCCACGGCAGCCCGGCGTCGGCCAGCACCGACTCCAGGTGCGCCACGTAGGTCCGCTCGCGCGCCTGCCACGCGTCGTCCAGCCCGTCCGGGTCGATCGGGGCGTGCAGCACGGTGCCGTCCGGGTACTCCTGGGCGACGTAGCGCGCCTGGTCGACGTAGGCGCAGTACAACGCGGACGCCCCGGCGGCCCGCGCCCACTCCGCGGCGGTGAGCGCCACGAGCTCCGGCTGGTCCGGCTCGAGAGCGAGCACCAGGGGATGGCCGGAGACCGGGACCATCCGCTCGGGACTCGGCTGGGGCACAGGGTGCGACATCGGACTCTCCCTCCGGGGCCGGGCGGACCGCCTCCGTCGGCGGCCCGCGCGGCGCACCGCACGCGCCGCCAGCCTAGGGCGACGGGCAGGACCGGGAACAGTCAGGCGCCACCCGCGATCAGCGCGACCCCCGCAAGCACGGCGACGACCCCGGCACGCTGGATGCCGCGCAGGTGCTCACCGAGCAGGCGCCAGCCGAGCACGGCGGTGATCGCCGGGTAGAGGGCGGCCAGGACGGCGACCACGGTCAACGCACCTGCCCTCGACGCCGTCCCGAAGGCGAGGGTCGCCCCGACGCCCGCAGCGCCGACCCCGAGCGCTCCGACAAGGTCCCACCCGCGCATCCGGACCGGTGCGCGGCGCAGCGCCGCGGCGCCTGCGTACAGCACCCAGGTGACGAGGTTCGCGCAGAACACGGTCGCGGTGACGCCCGTGGCGCTGCCGCGGGCGATGGCCAGCTGCGCGATCCCGAACCCCACGGCGGCGAGCACCGCCATCACGACGGGCTGCAGCGAGGCGCGGTCGCCACCGCGACGTCGCTCCGGACCACTGGCCAGCACCGCGCCGGCCACGGCGACCACCAGGCCGAACGCGACCAGCAGGCCGAACCTCTCCCCCGACAGCACGCCGGCCAGGACGGGGATCACCACGCTCAGCGCCGAGATGGGCGCCACCACCCCCATCGTGCCGATCGCCAGCCCGCGGAAGAGGCCGGCCATCCCCAGCGCGACCCCGGCCCCCGCGAGCGCGCCCCACGCGAGGGATGACGCGCTCGCGTGCTCGAGGGCTCCGACACCTCGCGGCACCAGCAGCACGACGGCCGCCGTCTGTGCCACGAACAGCACAGAGGTCAACGGCCGGCGACGCGACACCAGGCCGCCGACGAAGTCGCCGACCCCGTACAGCGCGCTGGTGAGCAGTGCGAGGAGGACGCCGCCGGTCACCGTCCCGCCCTGGCGGCACCTGCCTGCAGGAGCATCTCCCGGAAGCGGGCCCGGTCTGCGGCCAGCACGACGTCGACGTTGGGCGGCTCCCCCGTGACCCCCAGGTGGTCGACGAGGGTCGCTCCCGTGGTGTGGTCCCCGGACGTCTCGACCACGACGTAGCGACGCTCGACCCGGGTCGCGACCGCGGGCTCGAGCGCGACGGCCATCGTGACCGGGTCCGGCAGGTCGAAGCCGTCGATGTGGGTGACCTCGCGGCAGAACTCGACGAGCTGGCGTTGGATGCGGACGCAGAACTCGCCGAGCGGACCCCGGGCCGCCAGCTCGTCGCCCTCGGCGAGCGTCAGGGTGGCGTCCTTGCGGGACACGTCCCAGCCGACCTGGACCAGGGGCATGCCCGAGCGGTAGACGATGTCGGCCGCCTCCGGGTCGACCCAGACGTTGAACTCCGCCGCCGGGGTGACGTTGCCCAGCCCGTCTGCGGCACCCGCCATCATCACCACGCGCGGGATCAGCGCGGCGATGTCCGGGGCCTTGCGCAGCGCGAGGGCGATGTTCGTGAGCGGGCCGAGCGTCACCAGCGTGATCTCACCCGGGTTGCGCCGGACGAGGTCGATGAGGACGTCGACGGCGTGCTCGGGCCGCGGCTCCCGGCCGTGCAGCACGAGTCCGATGTCTCCCATGCCGTCCTGGCCGTGCACGTCCGTCGCGTACTGCGCCGGGCGCTGCAGCGGCCGGTCCGCCCCGGCGTGCACGGGCACGTCCGCCCCGCACAGCTCGACCGTGTAGAGCGCGTTCTGCACGGCCGGGGTGAGCGGCACGTTCCCGGACGCCACGGTCACGGCCAGGACCTGCGCGCGAGGGTCGGTCAACGCGAGCACGAGTGCCACGGCGTCGTCGGACGCGGTGTCCGTGTCGATGATCATCTTCTGCACGATGTCGGCTCCGTTCGTCAGGGATGGGAAGGTCAGGTCGCCGGCGCGCCGGCGGCGAGCTCGGCGACCGGGCCCGGGCGGCCGCCGAGCCGGCGCAGGGCCGAGGTGGCGACCCGCACGGCGTCCCGGGCCGCGGCGACCGGGTCCCGGTCGACCGTCCACCGGCGCAGGAAGCCGGCGCAGAAGGCGTCTCCGGCGCCCGTCGTGTCCAGGACCGGGCCGGGTAGGGCCGGGATCGCCACGGGTGCGCTCCCGCGGCTGGCCACCACCGCGCCGTCCGCGTCCAGCGTGACCACGGCGGTGCGGCAGCGCTCCGTGAGGCGGACGGCGGCCTCGGCCGGGTCGTCGGTCCCGGTGAGCAGGGCCGCCTCGGCCCGGTTCGGGAAGCACAGCTCCGCGCCGTCGGTCCACCGGAGGAACTCCTCGGGACCGACCTCGGACAGGAACCCCACGGAGCTCGGGTCCACCGAGACCGGGACTCCCCGAGCCCGGGCACGGTCCAGCAGCGCGAGTGCTGCGGCGCGGGTGCCGCGTTCGAAGAACGAGTAGCCGGTCAGGTGCAGCAGCCCCGCGTCGGCCCAGGCGGCCTCGGGCACGTCCCGCTCGTGGAGGTTCAGGTTGGCGCCGCGGTCCACGTACATCGTGCGGGCGCCCTCGGCCACCACGATCACGATGGAGCCGGTCTCGGTGTCGTCCGCGACCAGCGCCGGCTGGACCCCCCAGCGCCGCAGCTCGGCGACGTGCCGGTCGAGGTCTGCCCGGCCGACCCTGCCGACGAAGGTCACCGGTGCGCCGAGCAGCCCCAACCAGCACGCCTGGTTGGCGGCCGAGCCACCCGGCCGCTGCACGATCTCGGCACGCGTGTCGGAGTCCGGCACCGTCGCAGACAGCGGGCGGACGATGAGGTCGTTGATGACGTCCCCGACCACCAGGACCCGGGGGGTCACCGTTCCGCGGCCCGGGCGCACCACGCCGCAGCGATCCGGCCGCCGAGAACGATGTTGTTGCGTGCGATGTCGATGTTGACGTCCAGGCTCGCCCCACCGGTGTGCTCCTGGAGGTAGGCGAGCAGGAACGGGGTGACCGCCTTGCCGGTCACCCCGCGCCGGTCTGCCTCGGCCAGCGCGTCGGTCAGGACACGGTCGTGCACGGTCGGGTCGAGCTGCAGGTCGGCGGGGAGCGGGTTCGCCACCAGGACGGCCTGGGGGGCGTCGAGCGAGTCCCTCGCCGCCATCACCTCGGCCACCTCCTCCGGCGTCTCGACACGCCAGTCCACCGGGTGACCGGAGTCGGAGAGGTAGAAGCCCGGGTATCGCGAGGTGCGGTACCCGACCACGGTCACCCCGAGCGTCTCCAGCCGCTCGAGCGTGGCATGGATGTCCAGGATGGACTTCGCGCCGGCGGAGACCACGGCGATGGGCACCCGGGCCAGCGTCGTCAGGTCCGCGGACTCGTCGAAGGTCCGCGCAGCCTGCCGGTGCACCCCGCCCAGGCCGCCGGTGGAGAACACCCGGATCCCGGACCTGTGCGCGAGCAACGCCGTGGCCGCGACCGTGGTGGCGCCGGTGACCCGCTGGACCATCGCGACCGGCAGGTCCCGCCCGGACACCTTGACCACCGCCGGGTCCTCGGCGATCCGGACCAGGGCCGCCTCGTCGAGCCCGACGCGCGGCACGCCGTCGATCAGCGCGATCGTCGCCGGCGTGACGCCGGCGTCCACGAGGAGGCGCTCGAACAGCCGCGCGGCCTCGAGGTTGCGGGGGCGCGGGAAGCCGTGCGAGATGATCGTCGACTCGAGCGCCACCACGGGGCGCCCGTCCGCGAGCGCGTCGGCCACCTCCTCGGCCACGACGACAGGGCTGTCCATCACGTCCTCCTTCGGTTCGCGCGCGGGGGACCGTCAGCGCAGGGTCGCGCCGGCGTCGAGCACGAGCTCGGCTCCGGTCATGTAGCGGGCCTCGGACGAGCACAGCCACCGCACCGCGTGCGCGACGTCGACGGGCTCCATCCGGTGGATCGGCAGCGGCAGCTCGAGAGCGCCGCCGACGCCCGGCGCGGTCGCCTGCCAGTGCTCGGCCGCCGGGTTCTGGGTCATCTCGGTGCCCGTGCCACCCGGGTGGACGGCGTTGACCCGGATCCGGTCCCCGGCCAGCTCGAGCGCCAGGCTCTTCATCAGGCCGACCATGCCGAACTTCGCCGCCGCGTAGTGCCCGATGGTCGGCAGCGGCTTGACCGCCGCGGTGGAGCCCATCAGCACGATCGACCCGCCCCGCCCCCCGGCCAGGATCGCCGGCACCGCGGCCCGGACCGTGTTCCAGGTGCCGGTCAGGACCACATCGATCATGGTCTGCCACTGCTCGGGCGTGGCCTGCCACGTGCTCTCCGGCCAGCTCGCGACGCCGGCGTTGGCGACCACGAGATCGAGCCGACCGAACCGGCTCATGGCGAGCTCGACCGCTGCGACCAGCGCGGCGTAGTCACGCACGTCGGCCGGCGCCGCCGCGGCGCGGCCCCCGGCGGCCCGCACCGCGGACAGGGTCTGCGCCAGGTCGTCGTCCGTGGCGGTGCGGTAGGTCAGGCCGTCCAGCTGGTGGGCCAGGTCCGTCACCACCACCGCTGCACCCGCCTCGGCGAGGGCGATGGCGGTCGCCCGTCCGATGCCCCGCGCTGCGCCTGTGACGAGCGCCACCTGCTCGGTGAGGTCGATCACTGCTGCACCTCCACGTCGATGGCCGCATCGCCCGCCGCGACCAGGAGGTCCACGACGACGTCGGCGTAGGCGGGGTCGCTGTCCAGGACGACCCGGCAGTGCGCGCCGTCCTGCGCGGGGTACCCCATGTACCGGCCACGCAGGTCGCACACCGTCTGGCCCCGGGCGGGACCATCGGTCACGACGAAGGCGCGCACGGTCGGAGCGAGGTGGGGGACGAGAGCACCGCACGCCACGGCGACGGCCAGCGCGTCGTGCATGCAGCTGCGCCGCTCCCCGAACGAGGCGGCCGCGAAGTACCCCATGTAGTGGTCGAGGATGCGGGCGACGTAGCGGCCGAGCGATCCTCCTGCGGCCAGCCGTGCACGGTGCCCCTCGTCGAGGGTGGTCCGCATCGTGACATCGAGCCCGACCATGGTCAGCGGCCACGGTGCGCGGAACACCGCGGCCGCGGCCTCCGGGTCGCACCAGATGTTCGCCTCGGCCACCTCGGTCACGTTGCCCGGGGCGAGGGCGGCACCACCCATGATCGTGACGCCCCGCACCAGCCGGGGCAGCTCCGGGCACAGGCCGAGGGCGAGCGCGAGGTTGGTCAGCGGACCGACCGCGACGAGCTCGATCTCGCCGGGACGCGAGCGCGCGAGCCGGACGATCTGCTCCGCCGCGCTCTCGGCGACCGGAGTGCCGACCGCCCGACCTGTACCGGCGTTGCCCTGCCCGTCGTCGCCGTGCACGTGGAACGCGTACACCGGCGGCGTCCCGAGCAGCGGCCCGGCGGCACCCTGCGCGACCGGGACGTCGGGGCGGCCCGCCATGTGCACGGTGTGCAGCGAGTTGCGCGTCGCGGTACCCACGTCGACGTTGCCCCACACCGAACCCACACCCACCAGCTCGGCGTCGGGGTGCAGGGCGGCGAGCAGGATCGCGAGCGTGTCGTCGACGCCGGTGTCGCAGTCCAGGAGCAGAGGAACCGGCACCTCAGGCCCCCATCGCCCGGAGGAAGCGCTCGTGGAAGGTCGACACGTCCAGGACGTCCACGACCCGCACCACACCGGGCTCGCGGGGGTCGGTCGGGGGCGCGTCGAAGCCCCGCAGGTCGGCGACCACCTGGCCGCGGGAGCGCTCGCCGCGCAGCTCGACACCGGCCCGCAGCAGCCGGTAGGTCGCGAGCTCGGGCTCGAGCGCGAGCGCCATGGCCAACGGGTCGTGCAGCACGCAGGTGCGGCGCCCGAACATCGGCTCATACACCCCGAGGTAGTGGTGCAGGATGCGCCAGACGAACTGCGCCCGGGGGTCGGGGCTCGTCGCGATCCGCTGCAGCGCCTCGTCCGGCAGGACGGTGCGCATGGTGGTCTCCAGGCCGACGAGCAGCACGTCCCACGGCGCGTCGATCACCAGCTGGGCGGCCTCCGGGTCGTGCCAGACGTTCGCCTCGCCGAGCTCGGAGGCGTTGCCCGGCACGCCGACGGCCCCGCCCATGAGGACGATCCCGCGCACCAGCTCGGGCAGCCGCGGCTCGAGGAGCAGGGCCAGGCCGATGTTGGTGAGCGGACCCACCGCGACCACCGTGAGCTCACCCGGGTGGAGCCTGGCGAGCCGGACGATCTCCGCGGCCGCCAGGTCGCCCGCGATCTCGCGGTCCGACGCCTGGATGCCTGCGTCTCCGAGCCCGTCCTGGCCGTGCACCCACTCGGCGGTGAGCAGGGGCTGGGCCATCGGCCGGGCGGCGCCGGCGTGCACGGGGACGTCGCTCAGCCCGAGGAGGTCCAGCACGGTCACCGTGTTACGCGCCCCGACGTGCACGGGTACGTTGCCGTGCGTGACGGTGCACGCGACGAACCGCGCGCCGTTGCCCGCGCCGTGCACGATCGCCATCGAGTCGTCGATGCCGGTGTCGCAGTCCAGGATGATCGCGGTCATCGTGCGCCTCCCGTCCGGGAGAGGCGCTCGATCGCCTCGACGGTCATGTCCCACAGCCGCGTCCGGTCCAGGGTGGTGGCGACGTCCGTGTTGTGCGGCCGGCCCAGCAGGTCACCGAAGTCCGTGACGGTCGTGCCCGCGGTCCACCGGCCGGCCAGCTCGACCGTCACGAACGCGGGCCGGGTCGCCAGCACCGCCGGGTCGCACAGGGCTGCCACGCAGCACAGGTCGTGCACGGGGGGCGCGTCGAAGCCCTGCCGCTCACGGTACGTCGACCCGAAGAACGTCAGGACGTCGACAACGAACTGCGACAGCGGGGACCCGATCGCGCGGATCCGTTCCACGACGTCGGCGTCGGCCGTGGCCTGGTGCGTGAGGTCGAGGCCGACCATGGTCACCGGCCAGTCGGCGGCGAACACGGCCTCCGCCGCCTCCGGGTCGACGTAGATGTTGAACTCGGCCGTGGGGGTCACGTTGCCGCGCGAGTACCCCCCGCCCATGAGCACGACCCGCTTGACCCGCTCGACGATCCGCGGCTCCTTGCGCATCGCAAGGGCGATGTTGGTCAGCGGACCGGTCGGCACCAACGTGATGCTTCCGGGCTCCGCGGCCATGACCTCCTCCACGATGAGGTCGACCGCGTGCCGGGGGTCGAGCGCACGGGTCGTCTCCGGCAGGACGGGACCGTCCAGTCCGGAGTCGCCGTGGATGTCGGCAGCCACCGTCTGCTCACGGACCAGCGGCAGCGCGGCGCCCTGGGCGACGGGCACGTCGATGCCGGCGACCGCGCACACGGCCAGCGCGTTGCGCGTGACCTTCTCGATGGTCTGGTTGCCGGCGCACGTGGTGACGGCGAGCAGCTCCACGCGCGGGTCTCCCGCGGCGAGGATCATCGCCAGCGCGTCGTCGTGTCCCGGGTCGCAGTCGAGGATCAGGCGTTCGGTCATCGGGCCAAGCACTCCTTGCTGGTGGGGGCATGCGGGCAGGACACGCTCAACCGGCTTGCGGCGCGGGGGCCGCCGAGGCCCGCGCGCGCCAGGCGCCGCGGAACCTGATGCCGACGAGGACGAGAGCGATGATCGTGATGACGTAGGGCGTCATGAGGGCGAGGTTCGAGTTGAACCCGGCGATCCCCAGCTGGTCGGCGACCGCGTCCGCGGCGCCGAAGATGACCGCGGCGATCATGGTGCGCAGGGGTCTGGCGAGCCCGAACGTGAGGGCTGCGACGGCGATGAACCCCCGGCCGGAGGTCATGTTGGCCGTGAAGCTGCCGAGCGTGGCCATGGACAGCTGGGCACCGGCGATGCCGGACAGCAGACCGGAGATCAGCACCCCGCCCAGCTTGACGCGACGCACCGCGATGCCGGCGGCCTCGGCGGCGGGCTCGTCCTCGCCGACGGCGCGCAGGTGCACCCCGAACCGCGTCCGGTAGAGCAGCAGCGAGGCCAGCGGCACGCTGAGGAACGCCAGCCACACCAGGGCCGTCTGGTTGTTGATCGTGGGCCCGATCACCGGGATGTCCGCCACCGGCCCGAGGGGGATGCGCGGCAGACGGATGCTGGCCGTCGGGGGGGTGACGCCCGGGCTCCCGTAGACCACGAGAAGCAGGAAGATCGTCAGGCCTGCGGCGAGCAGGTTCACCCCGATGCCGACCACGATGAAGTCGGCCTTCCACCACAGGGTCGCCAGGGCGAAGAGCAGGGCGAGGGCCAGCCCGGCCCCGGCTGCGGCGAGCACCCCGACCAGGGCGCTGCCCGTGGCGGAGCCCACCGCGATCGCCGTGAACGCACCCATGAGCATCATGCCCTCGAGGCCGATGTTCAGGATGTTGCCCTGCTGGGTGAACGAGCCGCCGATCGCGGCCAGCAGGATCGGAGCGACCTTCATGAGGATGACGAACAGCGTCGCCGTCGTGAGGATCTGCTGGAGGACGTCCATCACACGTCTCCTCGGTGGTGGTCGGAGCTCGCGGCGACCGGAGCGACGGCCACGTCGCCCTGCCGTGCGGCCGTCTCGGGACCGGGGCCGGACGCGGTCGCACCGCGCCGCCGGAAGGGGAGCATCGCGAGGATGCGCTCGCGGGTACGCCGATCGATCACGAACACCGCGGTGATGATCAGGATGATGATGCCCTGGAGCACGTTGACCAGCGGGAACGGGACGTCCGTGTTGATCTGCATACCGTTCGCGCCGGACATCATGTTGGCGTAGAACGCCGCCGCCAGGATCGCGGCCCACGGGTTGAGCCGGGCGAGCAGCGCGACCGTGATGCCGAGGAACCCGTACCCCGGGGAGAAGTTCTGCAGGAACCGGCCGCCGTTCGGGCCGAGCACGAAGATCGCACCCGCGAGCCCCGCCGCGCCGCCGGCCAGGGACATCACCTGGACACTCATCTTCTTGGCGCTGACGCCGGTGTACTCCGCGAACCGGTTCATCTCACCGAGCTGTCGGACGTTCAGGCCCCATGTCGACCGCGTGAGGATGAGCCCGAGCACGACCGCGATCGCGAGGGCGATCACCAGGTCCAGGCCGATGCCGTACCGCGCCACGAAGAGTGGCAGGTGGGCGTCGGGCGCGATCTTCGCCGACGCGGCCATCCCCGCGGTCGGGTCCTTGAACGGGCCGGTCACGAGGTAGGCCGTCAGGAGCGCCGCGATGCTCGACATCATCAAGGTCGTCACGATGATGTCCACCCGCCACAGCGCGAGCAGCAGCCCCGGGATGAAGCCCCACACCATCCCGCCGACGAAGCCCGCCAGGAGCACCACGAGCGTGAGCACGGGACCGGGCAGTCCCGTGAAGGTGAAACCGGCCCAGGCCGCGGTG
Source organism: Actinotalea lenta (assembly GCF_030586465.1). GTDB lineage: Bacteria > Actinomycetota > Actinomycetes > Actinomycetales > Cellulomonadaceae > Actinotalea > Actinotalea lenta. Next base: position 1,287,901 of record NZ_JAUQYP010000001.1, on the reverse strand, counting down.
AACGCGCCGAGGAAGAGCTGCCCCTCCCCACCGATGTTGAAGAAGCCGGCCCGGAAGGACACGATCACGGCCGAGGCCAGCACGACCAACGGGATGAACTGGGCCAGGAAGGCCGCGACCCCGAAGGGGGTGCGGAAGCTGGAGAAGAAGAGCTGGTCGTAGGCGTCCATCGGGTTCTCGCCCAGGGCCAGGATGATGCCCATCCCGATCAGCAGGGCGAGGACGATCGCGACGACCGGCTGCACGGAGGCCGCGAGCGCGCGGCGGGCTCCGCGGGCCACCCTGGCCGACCAGGTCTCGGGCGCTCCTCGCTCCGTCCTGCGCGACCGCGCCGGGCGGTCGGGCGCCGCCGCGGCCTCCCTGGCGGCGTGCCCGACACCGGCGGCCTGCGCGACCGGCGCGCCCTGCGCGCTCGTCGCGACGGCGGCCGCGGTGCGCTCGTGCTGCTCGCGCGCCCGAGCGATGTCCTCCTCGGTCGGCGCGGTACCGGCCATCGCGAGCCCGACGGCGGCCTCGCTCATCGTCTCCTGGGTGAACTCGGCCACGATCCGACCGCGGTGCATCACCAGCAGCCGGTCGGACAGGGACATGACCTCGTTGAGGTCCGCGCTCAGCAGCAGGACGCCGGCGCCGGCGTCGCGGCGCGCCACGATCGCGTTGTGGACGAACTCCATCGCGCCCACGTCGACGCCCCGGGTGGGCTGGCTCACCGCGAGGAGCCGGGGCTCGCTCGCGAACTCGCGGGCGATGATGACCTTCTGCATGTTGCCGCCGGACAACGAGCTGATCGGCGTCGCCGGGCCAGCACCGCGGATGTCGAACTGCTCGATGAGCTCGCGCGTGAACGCGGCGGCGGCCGCGTTGTCGACCCACCCGTACCGTGCGACGGGCGGGGTGAGGTGGGTGGGGATCACGTTCTCCGCGACGGAGAGGTTCGGGCCCGAGCCGACCTCGTGCCGGTCCTCGGGGATGTAGGCGAGCCCGGCCGCGCGCCGCTGGGCGACCGGCGCGGTCGTGATCTCGGCGCCGTCGAGGACGATGCGTCCGGCGGCCACGGGCTGCATGCCGGCGACGGCGGCGGCGAGCTCGCTCTGGCCGTTGCCCTCCACGCCGGCGATGCCGACGATCTCCCCCGAGCGCACCTGCAGCGAGAGGTCCGTGAGGGCGTTGACCCCGCGGTGGTCCACCACGGTCAGGTCCTCGACGGACAGCACGACGTCGCCCGGCGTCGCGGGGGTGTGCGCGATGCGCAGGAGGACCTCGCGGCCGACCATCATCTGGGCGATGTCCGCCTGGGACAGCCCGGCCGCGGGCCTGGTGTCGATGACCTGCCCGTCGCGGATCACGGTGACGTCGTCGGCGATCTCGAGGACCTCGCCGAGCTTGTGGGAGATGAACAGCACGGCGCAGCCCTTGCGCGCGAGGTCGCGGACCACGACGAAGAGCTCGTCGGTCTCCTGCGGCGTGAGCACGGCGGTCGGCTCGTCCAGGATCAGCAGCCGGGTGTCGTGGCTGAGCGCCTTGAGCACCTCGACCCGCTGGCGGAGCCCGACCGAGAGCGAGGAGATCCGCGCCTTCGGGTCGATCGCGAGGCCGAACCGACGGCTGAGCTCGGCGACCTCGTGCTCCATCGCCGCGGTGTCCAGCGTGCCGCGCTGCGTGCGGAGCTCGCGGCCGAGGAACACGTTGGCGGCGACCGTGAGCGAGGGCACGAGCTTGAAGTGCTGGTGCACCATGCCGATGCCGAGCGACGCGGCCCGGTGCGGGCTGGTGATCTCCACCTCGCGCCCGTCGAAGACGATGCGGCCGGAGTCCGGCTGGGCGGTGCCGGCCACCATCGTCATGAGGGTGGTCTTCCCCGCGCCGTTCTCCCCGACGAGGGCGTGCACACGTCCGGGCATGACCGACAACGAGATCCGGTCGTTGGCGACCAGGTCGCCGAACGCCTTGGTGATGTCGCGGAGCTCGAGGAGTGGAGTGGTCATCGTCTCTCTCTTCGCGGGCCGGGGGGAGAAACCCGAACGGGGTGCCGCGGCAGGTCCCGGGCACGCCCGGGACCTGCCGCGGCCGGCATCAGGACGTGGCCGACGGGACCTTGATCTGCCCGTCGATGACCTTCTGCGCGTAGTCCTTGATGTCCTTCTGGATGCTGTCGGGGACGATGCCGCCGTTGTCCTCGAAGACCAGGCCGACACCGTTGTTGGCGAGGCCGTACTCGGTGGTCTGACCGAACGCCAGGTCACCCTTCTTGAACTGCTCGAACGCGTTCTCCAGCGAGACGCCGACGTTCTTGAGCATCGAGGCCAGGATGTAGCCCTTGTGGAGCGCGTTCTGGTTCGCGTCCACGCCGATCGCGTACTTGTCGCTCTGCTCGGCCGCGCGCAGGACGCCGATCCCCGCGCCACCGGCCACCTGGAACACCACGTCGGCGCCCTGGTCGTACATCGCGGTCGCCTGGTCGAAGCCCCGGTTGGAGTCGGTGAAGTCACCCACGTAGGAGACGAGCACCTGGATGTCGGGGTCCACGGCCTCGACGCCGGCCTTGAACCCGGCGACGAAGTCGTTGATGACCGGGATGTCCATGCCACCGACGAGACCGACGGTCTTGTCCGCGTTCGCCTTGGGGAAGGTGGACGGGTCCTCGGTCACCAGACCGGCGAGCACGCCGGCGAGGAACGAGCCCTCGTTCTGCTTGTAGACGATGGACGCCACGTTGGGCTGGTCGACGACGCTGTCGTAGATGACGTACTTCTGGTCGGGGTACTTGGGCGCGGTCTCGTTGAGGATGTCGACCATCTGCGACGTCCCCGTGATGACGAGGTCCCAGTCACCGCCCGAGACCGACTCGAGGTTGGACCGCCACTGCGCCGGGTTCTCGGCGTCGGCCTGGATGTTGCGCGTCTCGGCGCCCGTCTTGGCGATCGCGGCCATGCCGCGTGCGGCGTCGTCGAAGAAGCCCTGGTCGCCGAGAGAGCCGTTGATGACGTTGACCACCCGCAGAGGCTTGTCGGCACTGCCGCCGCTGCTGGACGAGCTGGTGTCACCGCTCGATGCCGCACTCGTCGTGCCGCCGCTGCAGGCAGCCAGGGTGAGTGCCGCCGCGGCGGCGATGGCCAACCCACCGAACCGTCCGTGCTTCATGCTTTCCACTCCTTCGTGTCGTTCCGGGTGTCCTGCTGGGGGTTACCGAGGTGTTCGCACGTCCTCCTCCCCTTCCGGGGCGTGCTCGTGCTGGTCAGCCGTGAGGGCCTGCACCTGCTCCGGGGTCGGCATGCCGGTCGTCGCACCGAGCGAGCGCACGGCGGCGGCGCCTGCGCGCACGGCCCACTGGACGGCGGACCGCAGCTCCTCGCCGCGGCTGAGTGCGTCGGCGAGCGCACCGATGAAGGTGTCCCCGGCACCGGTGGTGTCGACGACCTTGACCCGAGGGGCCGCGACGTGGGCGACCTGCTCCCCGTCCCAGACGTAGGCGCCGCGGGCGCCGAGGGTGACCACCACCCCGGGCGGCATGCCCGGCTCGCGGACGGCTCGCTCGAGGTCGTCGACGTCGTCGGGCAGCGCAGCGCCCGTGACGGCTTCGTACTCGACCTCGTTGACCACCAGCACGTCCACGAGGTCGAGCAGCTCACGCGGCAGGGACCGCGCCGGGGCCGGGTTCAGGATGAACGTGCCCTCGCACGTCCGTGCCGCCGCGCTCACCGCGTCGAGCGGGATCTCGAGCTGGCTGACCACGACCCTCGCGCGGCGCACGACCTCGCCGGCGGCCTCGATGTGTCGCGGTCCGAGGCTCTGGTTCGCACCGCCCACCACGACGATCGAGTTCTCGGCCGTCCCGTCGACCAGGACGATGGCGCGGCCCGTCGGGACGCCCTCACAGACCTCGAGGTAGGTGACGTCGACGCCCTCGGCCGCGAGCGCGCCGCGTACCGCGGTCCCCTCGCGGTCGTCGCCGACCAGGCCCACGAAGGCGACGGCGCGGCCGAGCCGCGCCGCAGCGATCGCCTGGTTGCTGCCCTTGCCCCCGATGAACTGCGCGTAGTCGAGCGCGGGGACCGTCTCCCCCGGCAGCGGGAGCGCCGCCACCGTCGCCACGAGGTCGACGTTCACGCTGCCGACGACGGTGACGTCGAGGTCTGGCCTCATTGCCCAACCTTCCGAGAGATCGATTTCTCGCGTTTCCCGGATCAAACTCCGCCCGCCCCGGCACTGTCAAGGGGTGGGGCCGCCTTCGGTTTGTTGCGGTTTTGTCACGACTACACGCACGATCCAGCCCGTGAGTTCGGGGTGGCCACCACCCGCGCACCAGCACCTGAGGACGGGATCGACCGCGACCTGCAGGGATGAGGGCCATCGGGAGGAGACATCCCAGGAATCGATTTCCAGGCGTAGAGTCGGCCGCATCTGGACGGCCATGCGATACCTTCCCCTCGACAGTCGGTGGATGGTGCGGAGGAGACGGCGGTGCGAGCTCGACACGATGGCGGCTCCTCGTCGGGGCGCAAGGTCACGGTCCGGGACGTCGCGGCCGCCGCCGGCGTCTCCGCCGCCACGGCCTCCCGCGTGCTGTCCGGGCACGAGTCCGTCAACCCCGAGATGGCGCGGCGCGTGCTCAAGGCCAGCGCGGAGCTGGGCTACTCGGCCAACGTGTTCGCCCGGGCGCTGCGCACCGAGCGCACGGACAGCATCGGCATGGTCGTCCCGTCGATCAGCAACCCCTACTTCGTCGGCGCCGTCGAGGCCGTCGAGAAGGCCCTGGCGAGCTCGGGCCGGTCCCTCATCCTGTGCAACTCCGGCAACTCCGTCGAGATCGAGGCGCAGCGCACCGACCTGCTCGTGCAGCGCATGGTCGACGGGCTCGTCGTGATCCCCGTCGACGACTCCCGGTCCGTGCCCGCCCTCGCAGCCGCCGCGGCGCGCGTGCCGGTCGTGCAGTTCGACCGCGTCGCGCGCGGCGCGCTGACCGACTTCGTCGGCAGCGACGACGCCGAGGGCGTCCACCAGTGCGTGGACCACCTGCGCGACCGGGGCTGCAGCACGTTCGCATACATCGGAGCACGCCCGACGACGAGCACCGCCGAGGCACGCCTGCGGGCGTTCCGCGAGCTCGTCGGGCCCGACTCGACCCGGGACGAGTGGATCCTGCTCGGGGAGTTCAGCGGCGGCTGGGGCCGCGAGGCCGCCACCACGCTCGTGCGTGGGGAGATGCCCGAGGCGATCGTGTGCGGGGCGGACGTCATCGCCGTGTCCCTCATGGCGGTGCTGTCCGAGGCCGGCGTGCACGTCCCCGACGAGGTCAAGGTCGTCAGCTACGACGACTCGGGTCTCGGCCTGCTCACCGTGCCGCACCTCACCTCGGTGCACCAGCCGGTGGACTCGATGGCGCGCGAGGCCGTCCGGCTGCTCGACCACCGGCGCCGCCACCCCGAGGCCGCCATCCGGAAGAGCATCTTCGCCCCGGACATCGTCGTGCGCGAGTCCACGGCCGTCCACGAGCCGGCCTCGACCGGCGGGTGGGGAGCGCGGACGGCCGCCCCCCACCCGGCCTGAGTCACACCGCGCGGGCGAAGGTGTCCCGCAGGATCGCGAAGAACCGGTCCGGGTCGGCACCCAGTGCGACGTGGCAGTTCGGCTCCTGGTGGCCGCGGAAGTACAGGTCCATCACCGTGCGGCCCACGGTCAGCCGCCCCGCGGTCTCGACGTCCACGTGCCGGTGGTGCAGGTCCACCACGTCCCGGTCGAGCAGGTAGGCCACGCACAGCGCGTCGTGCACGGGCGCGCTGTGCGTGGTGGCCATCGGCTGGGTGGAGTCGTACCCGGTGATCCGACGCTCGATGAGCGTGGCGGCCGCCTCGCCGGCGGTTGTCCCCAGTGCGCGGAGCTCGTCGCACTGGGCCTGGGAGACGAGGGCCTGGTGGGTGGCGTCCAGCGGCACGAGGGTGACCCGACGGAAGCCGGCGGCGAGCACCGTGGCCGCCGCCTCCGGATCCGCCCAGATGTTGAACTCGGCCGACGGCGTGGCGTTGCCCTTGACGTTGCCCCCGCCCATGATCACCACCTCGGGCACGGCATCGACGAGACCGGGCTCGACGGCCAGCGCGGCCGCGATGTTGCTCAGCGGGCCGACCGGGACCAGCGTGATCTCCTGGGTGGTACGCCGGTAGGTCTCGACCAGGAACTCCACGGCGCCGACGTCCTGCTTGCGCGTGGTGGCCGGCGGCAGCGGCAGCTCGCGCCCGTGGATCGAGCTGTTCGGGTTGAGCGCCGCGTCGCGCGGAACGGGGAAGTCGGTCCGCACGATCGGCCGGTCCATGCCTTCGTGGACCGGCACGTCGGAACGTCCGACGTGGTCCAGGACGCGCAGGGTGTTCTCGGTGCAGTACTCGACCTGCACGTTGCCGTTCACCGTGGTGACCCCGACGAGCTCGAGGTCGGGGTGGGTCGCGGCGAGCATGATCGCCACGGCGTCGTCGGTACCGGTGTCGCAGTCCAGGATCAGCCTGGTCGTCATCGCGGGGGCCTTCCTCTCCGCGCGCTGCCGGGGCGAGCCCACCGTTGGGCTCACGGCGCGCGACGCGGTCTTGATAGGCGTGTAACGCCATGTACGCAAGGGCCCTGCTGCAGGCCGTGGCCGGCGCCTCGCAGCCGTTGACGCGACCGCCCGAGCGGTGTAGGAAAGCCGGGAAACGCCTGGGAAATCCATTTCACGGGTCCTCGACGGGGAGGTCGCATGGCGGGTCGAGTGACCGTCCGTGACGTCGCGCGTCGTGCCGAGGTCTCCACCGCCACCGTGTCCCGCGTCGTCAACGGCACGGCCCGGGTCGCCGAGGGAACCAGTCGCCGGGTCGCGGCCGCGATCGACGAGCTGGGCTACCCCGGGGGGCCCGCCGCGCAGGCCCGAACCCGCCACGTGGCCCTCGTGGTCCCCTCGATCACCAACCCGTTCTTCCCCGAGCTGGTCACGGGCGCGCGCGCAGCCCTGGCCCGGAGCGGCTACTCGCTGCTGCTGGTCGACGCCGAGGACCCGGAGGCCGAGGCGCGGCGCCTGGCACGCTCCCGGCTGGTCGACGGCATCCTGCTGGTCGGATCGCACACCCCGCGGCCCCGTCGCGGGCCGGGACAGCCTCGCGTGCCCGTGGTCGCGATCGACCGGACACCGACGTCCTGGCGTGCCCCGGTCGTGGAGTGCGACTCCTACCAGGGCGCCCGGACGGTCACGGCGCACCTGGCCAGCACCGGTCACAGCCGCATCGCGCACCTGGCCGGGCCCGCGCACCTCGACGTGGCTGCCCGCCGCCGCCGCGGCTACCGCGACGCACTGCGCGAACGCGGCCTGCGGCTCGACCCGGCGTGGGTGGTCCGGGGCGACTTCAGCGAGGAGTCGGGCCACCGGGCCGCGCTGCGCCTCCTCGAGGTCGCCCGGCCGCCCACGGCGATCTTCGCCGCCAACGACCTCATGGCGGTCGGCGCGCTCGCGGCCCTGCGTGGCGCCGGGGTCCGGGTCCCGCAGGACATGGCCGTCGCCGGGTTCGACGGGATCCGGGTGGGGCGGTACACCCTGCCGACGCTGACGACCTACGCCCAACCCGTCCTCGACATGTCCCGGCGCGCGGTCGTCCTCCTCCTCGCCGCGATCCGGGATCCCACGGGCCCGAGCGCTGCCACCCCGCCGCTACCTGGACGACTGGTCGTCCGCGAGTCCACCGGAGGTCCCCCATGACCGCGAGCCCCGCCGACCCGATCACCGTCCAGGGGGTGCTCGGCCCGGTCCCGATCGGCGACCTGGGCATGACGCTCACCCACGAGCACCTCTTCAACGAGCTCGGCGAAGCCGTCCACCCGGGGGTGCGCGACTTCGGCCCGCAGCTCGCGGCCGCACCGGTCTCCCCGGACCTCGCATGGCTGCTGCGGGAGGACCCGTATGCATGCCCGGACAACTGCCGCATCGGCCCCGAGGACCTCGACACGGTGGTCGCGGAGCTCGCGCTGCTCCGGCAGGCCGGCGGCTCCACCGTCGTGAACGCCACCACCGGGCCCGGGCGGCATCCGGAGGCCCTGGTCACCGTCGCCGAGCGCACGGGGCTCACCGTGGTCATGGCGGGAGGGTGGTGCCTGGCACACGGCGACGACGACCGGTTCACCCCGGACGACACCGACGACCTGGTCGACGTCCTCGTCCGCGAGGCTCGCGACGGTGTCCGGCTCGAGGACGGCCGCACGGTGCGGATCGGCGTGATCGGCGAGATCGGCGTCGGGCCACGCTTCACGACCGCGGAACGGGTCACCCTCGTCGCGGCGTGCCGCGGCCAGGTCCGCACGGGCCTGCCGCTGCTGGTCCACCTGCCAGGATGGCAACGCCGGGGGCACGAGGTCGTGGACGTCGCCATGGCCGAGGGCGTCGACCCCCGTGCGCTCGTGCTGTGCCACATGGATCCGTCGGGGACGGATCCGGGGTACCAGCGCGAGCTGGCCGACCGCGGGGTCTGGCTCGAGTTCGACATGATCGGCATGCCGTTCAACTTCCCGGGCGAGGGCCAGTCCCCCGCCGTGCAGGACACCGTCGCCGCGGTCGCGGGGCTCGTGCGGGACGGCCGGGCGGGCCAGCTGCTGCTCTCCCACGACGTGTTCCTCAAGGCGATGTGGACGCGGAACGCCGGGAACGGCTACGCCTTCGTCCCCACGGCCTTCCTCCCCAGGCTCGTCGACGCTGGCGTCCCCGCGGACGTCGTCCGATCCCTGCTCACCGACAACCCGGCCGCGCTCTTCACGGCGGCTCATCGATCTCGTTAGGGAGGAACATGTCCTCGGTCCTGGTCATCGGAGAGTCCTGGTTCGTGCACTGCGTCCATCAGAAGGGCTTCGACGCCTTCACGTCGTCGAGCTACGAGGAGGGCGGGACCGCGTTCCTCGAGGCCCTGCGCTCCAGAGGGCACACCGTCACGTACGTGCCGTCGCACACCATCGCCGAGCGCGTGCCGACGAGCACCGCCGAGATGTCGGCGTTCGACGTCGTGGTGGTGTCCGACGTCGGCGCCAACTCCTTCCAGCTGCCGCCCCGCACGTTCGAGGAGTCGATCCCGACACCCGACCGCACCGAGGTGCTCAGGGCCTTCGTCGAGCAGGGCGGCGGACTGCTCATGGTCGGGGGGTACCTGACGTTCTCCGGGATCGACGGCAGGGCCCGCTGGGGTCGCACCCCGCTGGCGGACGCCCTGCCGGTGGACCTCCTGGACCGTGACGACCGGGTCGAGATGCCCGCCGGGGCGGAGCCCACCATGGTCGTCGAGCACCCGGTGGTCCATGGCCTGGACCACCGGTGGCCCGCCCTGCTGGGGCTGAACGAGGTGCGGGCCCGGCCGGGCTCGCAGACCCTGGCCACCTGCGGGGGCCACCCGCTGCTCGTCGTCGGGGAGTACGGCTCCGGCCGCAGTGCCGCGTTCACCTCCGACATCGCCCCGCACTGGGCGCCGCCGGCCTTCCTCGAGTGGCACGGCTACGCCGAGCTGTTCGACCGGCTGGTCGCGTGGCTGGCCCGGGCATGAGCGGCCGGCCGGCCGCGGACACCTGGCCGGCGATGCCGAAGGTCGAGCTGCACTGCCACCTCGAGGGGTCCGTGCGGCCGGCGACCTTCCTCGACCTCGCCCGGTCGCGGGTGCAGCTGCCCACCGAGGACCCCGCCCACGTCTACGACTACACGGACATGGCCAGCTTCATGGTCGTCTTCGAGCGGCTGTGCGCGAGCGTGGCGACGGCCGAGGACGTCGCCCGGATCACGCAGGAAGCCCTCGAGGACGCGGCGGCGTCCGGCGTCGTCTACCGCGAGATGTTCTGCAACCCGACGCTGCACCCGCTGCCGTACCAGGACTTCCTGGCCGGGGCGACGGAGGGCATCACCCGCGCGCGTGACGCGACCGGGATCGTCGCTCGGCTGATCCCGGCCATCTTCCGCGGCCAGGCTCCGGAGGTGGCCACGGAGCTCGCCCGCGCCGTGGCGGCCGGGCCGCGCGACGTCGTGGTGGGGCTCGGGATGGATGGGGACGAGCTGCTGGGACCGCCCGAGGAGTTCGCCGACGCCTACGCCGTCGCTCGCGACGGCGGCCTGGCGTGCACGGCGCACGCCGGCGAGAGGTTCTCCCCGCACGAGGTCCAGGTGTGCCTGGACCTGCTGGGCTGCACCCGCATCGACCACGGTTACGGGATCGTGGAGGATCCCGAGCTCACCGCGCGGGCACGGGACGCCGGGACGCTGTTCACCTACGCCTGGCTGTCGACCACCTACAACTATCGCGGTCCGCTGCACCGGCACCCCTTCCTCCGGATGCGGGACGCCGGCCTTCGCATGTCGCTCGGCAGCGACGACCCGGCGATGGGTGGCACCTCGCTCGCGGGTGACTACCGCTCCGTCGCCCGGGCGCTGGGCTTCACGGCGGAGGACTTCATCCGGCAGAACCTCGACGCGCTGGAGTCGTCGTGGCTGGACGGGCCGGACCGGGAGGCGGTCCGCTCCCGGCTGTGGCCGGGGACCACGACGCCCGAGGGTGCGTGACACAGTGCTGCCATGGACGTTCACGCGCTCGTGCTCTGCGGCGGGGGCCGACGCTCGGACCCTTGGCACGACCTCGCGGCCACCGGTCACGCGGTCGCCCTGGTGCTCGCCGAGCAGGGTGTGCACACCCGCTTGAGCTCCCGGCCGGCGGACGTCATGGCGCCGCTGGACACCGACCTCCTGGTGGTCAACTGCTCGGACGGCGAGGGGCCGACGGAGGGCGACGTCGACGGCCCCACGGTGGACGCCGCGATCGGAGCGCACGTGGCTGCGGGTCGGCCGATCCTGGCCCTGCACTCGGCTGCGCTGGCCTTCCCCGACGCACCCGGCTGGGCACGGGTGCTCGGCGCCCGCTGGGTGCACGGACGGTCGATGCACCCGGAGCTGGGCCGTGCGACGGTCCGGACCCTGCCGAGCCCGATCACGGACACGCTCGCGGACGTCGAGGTGACGGACGAGCGGTACTGCTTCCTCGAACCGGTCACCGACCTCGGCGCCGTCGTCCCACACGTCGAGCACCGCCACGAGGGCGTGACCCACCCCTTGGCGTGGGCGCGGACGGTCGGACCGGCCGGGTCGCGCGTCGTGTATGACGCCCTCGGTCACGACGTGCGCAGCTACGCCTCGCCCACCCGGCGCGCCCTGCTGGCCGCCGAGCTCGGCTGGCTGCTGGAGTCAGCCGGCTCAGTGCCACGTCGGCGCACCTGACTGCGCCCCGCGCGTGCGACGAGTGCGACCTGGTCGAGCAGCAACCGCAGCGCCTCCCCTCCCGCCTCGGCCGGTCGGTCGGAGACCAGGGTGAGCGGGGACGACGGCACCCCACCGCCCGGTGGCGCCACGACCACGAGGGGCAGGTCCCACCCGAGCGGCCCGGCAGCAGGGGCCACCAGGATCGCCCCGTCGATCCCCTGCAGGCGCGCCAGCGTGCGGTGCTCCCAGGCCCATGCGCCCACCGTGCCATGCCCGATCGCCACCAAGATCTCGAGCCCGCCGCCGCGGTCTGCCGCCGCGGCCGAGACGCCCGTGAGCACCTCGGCCGCCCAGTCGTCGAGCCGGGCCGCCACGACCCCGAGCATGCCGGTGCCTGCGCCGCGCATGCTCTGCGCTGCGATGCTCGGCACGTAGCCGAGTCGCTCGATCGCCAGGGCGACCCGCCGGCCGGTCTCCGGCGCGACGCCGCCCCGGCGGTTGATCACCTTGGAGACCGTGGCGATCGACACACCTGCCTGCTCGGCGACGTCACGGATGGTGGGCGCCACGTCACACCAGGCTCATCCCGCCGACGGGCCCCTGCTCGGCGATCAGCGTCGCCCGGCCGACCACCGCCGGCACCGCGGCCTGAGCCGGGCCCTCGAGCCGCCCCATCGCGCTCCCCTCTCGCCGTCCCCTGGCTCTGCCGTCCAGGTCCTGCGACGGATCCCGACACGATCGGGTCCGGGCGCTTCGAAAGTTTCTTCATAACTTTCTTAATGTTGTACGATATGGCCCAGGCAGGGCGACGTCAACGAGCCCACGGAGGACCGATGGGAAGCAGAGGCGTGACGATCGCCGAGATCGCCGAGGCGGCCGGGGTGTCCGTGCCCACCGTGTCGAAGGTGCTCAACGGCCGGAAGGGCGTCTCCGCGGCGACCAGGAGAGCCGTCGAGCGACTGCTCGACGAGCGCGGGTATGAGCGGCGCGGTCGGCCGGGGCCGGGAAGCGGTCTGATCGACTTCGTCATCAGCAGCCTGGACACGCAGTGGGCCACCGCCCTGCTGCGCGGCGCCCAGGCCGAGGCGGCGCGGCTCGGCGCGGACCTGGTGGTCACCACGACGCAGGGACGCCCCGTCGGCACCCCGGACTGGGTCGAGCACCTGGCCGAGCGCGGCTCCGACGGCGTCGTCCTGGTGGTCTCCGAGCTCCTGGACGCCGGACGCGCGGAGCTCGAGCGCCTGCACGTGCCCGTGGTCCTGGTCGACCCGGTCGGCTCGGGGTCGCAGCCCTTCGCGACGGTCGCCGCGACCGACTGGGCCGGCGGCCGCGACGCGACCGAGCACCTGATCCGGCTCGGCCACCGACGGATCGGATTCATCACCGGGCCGATCGAGCAGGTCTGCCATCGCGACCGCCTCGACGGCTACCAGGCGGCGATGCGGCGGTTCGACCTCTCCGCCGACCCGGACCTCGTGCGGCACGGGAACTCCCTCGTGGACGGTGGGCGACGGCTCGGCGCCGAGCTCCTGGACCTCGCGCAGCCGCCGACCGCGATCATCAGCGGTTCGGACGAACAGGCCTACGGCGTCTACCAGGCGGCCCGCGAACGGGGCGTGCGGATACCCGAGGACCTCTCGGTGGTCGGCTTCGACGACGTCGAGCTGTGCCAGTGGATCTCCCCGCAGCTCACCACCGTGCGTCAGCCGCTCGCGGCGATGGCCCGCGAAGCCACCCGCATGGTCATCGAGCTCAGCCGTGGCGGGGTGCGGCCCACCCCCCGGCTCGAGCTCGCCACCTCGGTCGTCACCAGAGCCTCGACCGCACCTCCACCCGGAACGAGACGCCCGGGCGGGACGGCCCGGCACGAGACGAGGAGCCCGGCATGACCCTGACGATCCGTGGCGCGGACGGCGCCGCGCACCCCTGGATGCGGCCCCTCGGTCAGCTCGGACGAGACGTGTCCGCGGTGACCGCCGGCGGGAGCCCGCTGGGCAGCATGCCCCGGCTCTACGGCAGGGAGGTCAGTGCACGGGAGGGCACCGACACGGTCGCCGCCGTGCTCGCCAGCCCGATCCGCACGATCGACACCTCCAACGGCTACTCCGACGGCGAGTCGGAGCGTCGCATCGGCGCCGCGGCGGTGGCGGCCGGCGGGTTCCCGCCGGACGTCACGGTCATCACCAAGGTCGACGCCAAGGGGACCGACTACTCGGGGGACCGGGTGCGCGCGTCGGTCGACGAGAGCCGCCAACGACTCGGGCTGGACCACCTTCCTCTCGTGCACCTGCACGACCCGGAGTACCACGACTTCGACGAGCTCACCGCCCCGGGCGGCGCCGTCGATGCGCTCGTGGGCCTCAAGGAGGCGGGGGTCGTCGGTGCCATCGGCCTGGCCGGCGGCCGTGTGCAGGTGATGGCCCGCTACCTGGCGCTCGACGTGTTCGACGCGCTCCTGGTGCACAACCGCTGGACCCTGCTGGACCGGTCCGCGGGCGGCCTGCTCGACGCGGCCCAGGCCCGCGGTCTCACGCTCATCAACGCGGCCGTCTACGGCGGCGGCATCCTGGCCGCACCGTCGGTGCCGGCCGGGGCCACCTACGGGTACCGCCCGGCGCCGCCCGACGTGCTGGAGTCCGTGCGGGCCATGCACGCGACCTGTCGGCGGCACGGGGTCGACCTGGCCACGGCAGCCCTGCAGTTCTCGTTGCGCGACGCGCGCTTCACGACGACCGTCGTGGGGATGAGCCGACCCGAACGGGTGGCCTCCACGATGGCCGCAGCGACGGCCACCGTGCCCGACGACCTGTGGCCCGAGCTGGAGGCCCTGCTGCCACCACGGCACACCTGGCTCGACGCGCCGTTCGACTGAGACCGACAGCACCGCCCACCCCGAGAGGACACCCATGCCGACCGTCTCCGCCCAGGTCCCCGCCGACGTCGCACACCGCACGGGACGGACCACGCTCACGCTGACCGCCCCCGACGGCGCGCCACTGGCCGGCCGGCCCGTGACCGTCGAGCAGGTCGACCACGCGTTCGGCTTCGGCAACATCGGCTTCGACTTCATCGAGCTGGCCAACGGCGAGGACGTCTCCGGCTCCCGGGTCTTCGGGGGCGCCCGGCGGGACCAGGCCGAGCACCTCGCCGAGCTCTGGTTCGACGTGCACAACGTCGCGACCCTGCCGTTCTACTGGCGCGGCTTCGAGCCGGAGCGCGGCCACCCGGACACCCGCCGCCTGCACCGCACCGCGCAGTGGTTCGGCGAGCAGGGCGTGACCGTCAAGGGCCACCCGCTGCTCTGGCACACCCTCGCGCCGCGGTGGCTGATGGACGTGCCCGCCGACGAGGTCCTCGACGTCGTCCGCGGCCGGATCCGCCGCGAGGTCACCGACTTCGCCGACGTCGTGGACCTGTGGGACGCGATCAACGAAGCGGTGATCATGCCCGTGTTCACGGCCGAGGAGAACGCGATCACCCCGATCGCGCAGCGCCTGGGACGCGTGGAGACCGTGCGTCTCGCGTTCGACACGGCACGCGAGGCGGGCGCGCGGACCCTGGTGCTCAACGACTTCAACATGTCCCCCGCCTACGAGCAGCTCATCGCCGAGTGCCTGGAGGCCGGCGTCCAGATCGATGTCATCGGGCTCCAGAGCCACATGCACCAGGGCTGGTGGGGCGAGGACAAGACGTTGGACGTGCTCGAGCGGTTCTCCCGGTTCGGGCTGCCGCTGCACTTCACCGAGACCACGCTCGTGTCCGGGGAGCTGATGCCACCCGAGATCGTCGACCTCAACGACTACCAGCCCGAGCAGTGGCCCTCGACGCCCGAGGGAGAGCGGCGCCAGGCCGAGGAGCTCGCCCGGCACTACTCGCTCCTCGTGCAGCACCCCTCGGTCGAGATGATCACCTACTGGGGCCTGTCCGACGACGGCTCGTGGCTCGGTGCACCGGCCGGCCTCGTGCGTGCGGACGGGACGCCCAAGCCGGCCTACGACGCGCTGCGAGGACTGGTGAAGGGCACCTGGTGGCTGGCACCCACCGAGGCGGCGACCGACGAGCGCGGCAGCCTGACCGTGGAGGGCTTCGCCGGGGCCTACCGGGTCACGGTCGACGGCCGCGCCACGGGGTTCGAGGTCACCCGGGGGGAGAGCACTGCCGTGACCGCCCAGGTCTGAGGGTCACCGGCGCGCGGCCAGGGCCGCGGCGAACGACGGGACCAGCGGCACCGTCGGGAGCAGGGCCGCCTGGTACGCGTGGTAGACGTCCGGCTTCCCGGGCCAGACCGTCGCGGCGGGGCGGTTCTCGGGGTCGAGCTCGTGGTGCCACGAACCCAGCTCGTGGTCCACGAGGTACGTGTCGGCGTACCGCCACCAGTCCGTCGCGTCGCGCAGGTACCGCGCCGACCCCGTGACCCGGTGCAGCGACGTGGCGGTGTTCACCGCCTCGGCGAGCACCCAGTGCATGCGCTGGCGCACCACGGGGCTCCCCGCCCAGTCGGTCGTGTACACGAAGCCGTCCGCACCGTCCGCGGCCCAGCCGTCCGCGACCGCGCGGTCGTAGAGCGCCACGGCGGCGTCCCGCAGCCCAGCCACCTGACCGGGCCGGCTCGCGTCGACGGCGAGCAGCAGACGCGCCCACTCCAGGCCGTGGCCCACCGTCGCACCGTAGGGCCGGAACGGGTGGTCGGGCTGGTCCCGGTGGTGGTCCAGCAGCGGCTGCCAGTGCGCGTCGAAGTGCTCGGGGATGCGCCAGTCGTTGGCGCGCGCCCAGGCCACGACGTGCGCGGCGATCCGGCCGGCTCGGTCGTGCCACACCGGGTCACCGGTGACGTCCCCGGCCGCGAGATACGCCTCGACCGTGTGCATGTTGGCGTTCACCCCGCGGTACGGGTCCAGCGCGCTCCAGGACTCGTCCCACTCCTCGACGCTCAGCCCCTGCTCGTCGTCCCAGAACCGGGTCGCCGAGACCTCGAGGGCCTCCTCGAGCACGTCGACAGCCTGCGGATCGCGCGCGAGGAAGGCCGAGGAGGCCGCGAGGACCACGAACGCGTGGCCGTAGGCCTGCTTGACCCGCACTCGCGGACCGTCGGGGCCGACGGCGGCGAACCAACCGCCGTGCTCGTCGTCGTGCAGCGGGCCGGCGAGCGACGCCACGCCGTGCGACACCAGGCGACGCAGGTCCGAGCGGGACGGCCCGCCGTCCGCCGGCGCCTCTCCTGCCATCAGACCGAGCGCCGCGACGTGCGTCATCCGGCACGTGATCCAGAGCTCGACCGGCCGGTCGCCGTCGACGGTGCCGTCCTCCCGCAGCCACCCGAAACCGGCGTGGGCGGCTCCACCCGCCATGAAGCGCAGCAGGTCGGCGCGCTGGTCCGCCAGGTACTGCTGGTCGCCCGGGATCGTCATCGTTCCTCCTCGACGGTCGGGGCACGACGCTACTGCCACCCGGCGGCGCGCTGCCCGCACATCTCAGGAATCACGGCCGGCTGCCGATCACGTGGATGCGGCCCTACCGCGGGCCGCAGCCACGGCCATGCGAAGGGGGCGACGCGTCGATGCCGACCCTCGGGCTCCCGGTCGCCACCGCGGCGCGCAGCGCGCGCAACGAGGACGACGCCGACGCCCTGGTCGCGCGGCTCGAGGCGAGCCTGCACACCACCCTCGCCGGGTGCGTGACGGCCGCGCAGGACGCCGCGACGCACGCCGCGCAGCACGCGGACCTGCGCTCCGAGGTCGTCGCCCACCACTACGCCGCCACCGCCCTGCGGCTGCTCGGGGACGATGCGGGGGCGCTGCGGGCCTGCGACCGCGCCGACCTGGTGGCGACCGCGCTGGCGGACCCCGTCTGGCAGGCGCGCGTCCTGGAGTGCCGTGGCCTGGTGCACCACGCGGTGGAGGACGACGAGCAGGCCCTCGACCTCATGCGCCGTGCCGTGGCGATGTGCCGTCGGTCCGGGGACAGCGCGGCCACCGCCGAGGCGCTCACGGTGCTCGGCAGGACGTACGCGTCGTTCCCGCCGTTCGCCGCCCGCGCCGCGGCGACGCTGTCCGAGGCGCGCCGGCTCTCCGTGGCCGCACACGACCCGGACGGTGCGGCCGCCGCCCAGGTCAGCCTCGCCATCACCTACGTGGCGACGTCCGAGCAGATCGGCCGCACCAACGCGCGCGGCGCGGTCGCCGCCGCGCGTCAGGCCCTCGCGGCGGCGAGGCTCGCGGTCGAGGAGGCCGACTCCGCCGGGCTCAGCGCGCTGGCGATCGACGCACGCCTCGCCGTGGCGACCTCTCTGGCCGCGATCGGCGACGACGCCGCCCTCGAGCAGGCACTCGACTCCGTCGAGGCGATGCTCGACCGGTTCCCGTCCCCGGCCCAGCGACTCGCCCTGCACCGGCTGCGCGCCACGCACCTGCGGAGTCGGGACCTGCCGGGCGACGCCATGGCGGAAGCGAGACGAGGACTGGCGGTGGCGGTGCCGAACGAGCGGCTGGCCGAGCGCGCCGAGCTGCTGGAGATCGTGGCGGCGGGACTCGAGGCCCAGGACGATCTCGCTGCGGCCCTGGCGGTGCGGCGCGAGCTGCGCGACCTGGTGTCGGCGAGGCTCGACAGCCTCGCCGAGCGTCGCTCCGTGCTGCTCGCAGCCCGACTGGACGCGGACGAGGCGCGGCTCGCCGCGGACCGGGAGCGCCGGAGAGCGCACGAGCTCGAGGCGCGCAACGCCCGGCTGAGCTGGGAGGCGACCCACGACTCGCTGACCCGGCTCGCGAACCGGCGCGCCCTGGAGGACGAGCTCGCGCGGCACTGCGCGACGGGCGTCCGGCCCCTGTCGGTCTGCCTGATCGACGTCGACCACTTCAAGCGCGTCAACGACGAGTTCTCGCACGCGACGGGCGACCACGTGCTCGCCCGGCTCGGCGAGGCGCTCGCGTCCGCGGTGCGGACCGGCGACCTCGCCGCGCGCTACGGGGGCGAGGAGTTCGCCCTGGTGCTGCCGACGGCGGACCGACGCACCGCCGGCATCGTCGCCGAACGGATCCGCGCCAGGATCGAGGCCCTCGTCTGGGCGCGCGGCGTCCCGGACGGGCGGGTCACCGTGAGCGTGGGCACCACCACGGCCGACGGCCCGGCCACCCCGGCAGAGCTGTGCGCGGCAGCGGACGCGGCCATGTACCGGGCCAAGAACGCCGGCCGCAACCGGGTCTGGGTGTCCTGAATGCCATCGCCGTCCCGGCCTGCACCGGGCGCGCCGCGCACGCTCGATGGGGTGACGGCCGCACCCGGCGAGCCGCCCACCGCGCGGTGGGCCCGGGCCCGCGTGACCGTGCTCGCCGGGTGGTGCGGCACGCTGCTCGCGGTCGGCGCCGCGACCGCCGCGCTGCACGCCGTGGGCGGCGCGCCGCACCCCCTGGCGCACGTCTACTACCTGCCGATCATCTACGCCGCTGCACGGTTCGGCCGCCGGGCGGGCCTGGCGACGGGGGCGTTGTCCGGGCTGTGCGCGGGGCCCCTGATGCCCGACATCGAGACCGGCGGGGCCCAGCCCTGGGGCAGCTGGGCGATCCGGCTGGCCTTCTTCGCGCTGGTGGGGGTCGCGACCGCGTGGCTCGCCCGCCAGCCGCCCCGGCACCTGGGCACGATGCTCGGCGACGTGCTGATGGGTCAGCAGCTGCGCGCCGCCGTGCGCCGGCACCAGATCCGCCTGCACCTGCAGCCGATCGTCGCCCTCGCCGACGGGCGCGTCACCGCGGTCGAGGCCCTGTGCCGGTGGCAGGACCGCCCGGGGCACGAGGTGCCGCCGACCCGGTTCATCGGAGCCGCCGAGCGGACCGGGGCGATCGGGCCGCTGGGCCGCGAGGTCCTCCGTCTGGCGGGCGAGCAGGCGGCGCGGTGGGCCGGCGGACCGCAGATCACCGTGAACGTCTCGGCCGCCCAGCTCAGCGACCCCCGTTTCCTGGACCAGCTCGACGCCGCGATCGCTCTGGCCGGGGCGCGTCCGGACCAGCTGTGCGTGGAGATCACCGAGACAGCGATCGTCAGCGATCCCGGCCTCGCGCTCCGGGCCGTGCGCGGGGTCCACGACCGGGGTATCCAGGTCGCGCTGGACGACTTCGGAACGGGCGAGTCGTCGTTGACCTACCTCGCCACCTTCCCCATCGACGTCGTGAAGATCGACAAGTCCTTCGTCGACACGGTCGACACCGACCCCACGGTCACCACCCTCGTCCGCACGATCATCGACATGGCCCACGGCCTGGGCGCCGCGACCGTCGCCGAGGGCGTGGAGCGCGCCGACCAGCTGGCCGTCCTGCGCACGCTCGGCTGCACGCACGTGCAGGGCTACCACCTGGGTCGCCCGGTACCTGCGCAGGACCTGGACCTCGCACCGCGCTGCCTGGGTGGGCTTGCGGCGCCGGCCGGGCACGAGCACTGACGCCGTCCAAGGTCTCATCGCCGCGCCGTACCTGCCGATTCCACAGGTGCCCACCGGTAGGCACGCCCCCCTCACCCACGGAAGGTCGTCATGAAGCGCGCACGTCACACCTCCGCAGCCACCCCGGTGCTGGACCGGGTGGGAGCGGCAGCGATCCTCGAAGAGCTCCCCGTCGCGGCCCTCGTGGTGGACGAGACGGGGACCGTGGTGCACCGCAACCGCGCCGGCGGTGCACTCGCCGACGCCGTCACGGCGACGTACGGAGCGCCCGTGCTCGGCGCGCTGCGCGACGAGCTCGCCCGGGTCGTGACCACGGCGCCGTCCTTCCCCGTGAACCGGACCGTGACCCACGGGGTCGGGGACGTGCAGGTGGAGGTGGACCTCCAGGTGTCGCGGATCGAGGGCGGCTTCGTGGGGGTGTGGTCCGACGTGACCGCGGCCCGCACCGCCGCCCGCGGGACCAAGGACGTCGCCGATGCGCTCGCCTCGTCCGCCACGGAGCTGACCGGCTTGGGCGACGCCCTGGCCCAGAGCACCGACGAGGCCTCCGCCCGCGCGGCGACCGTCGCCGCCGGGTCGGAGCAGATGTCCGCCAGCATCCGCGAGATCGCCAGCAGCTCCGCCGCGGCCTCCGAGGGCACCGCCACGGCCGTGGGCGCGGCCGGCGTGGCCGGGGACCGCCTCACCGAGCTCAACGAGTCCGTCGCGAAGATCGGTCAGGTCTCGAACCTCATCACCTCGATCGCCGAGCAGACCCACCTCCTCGCGCTCAACGCCACGATCGAGGCCGCGCGCGCCGGTGAGGCCGGCCGTGGGTTCGCGGTGGTCGCCGGCGAGGTCAAGAGCCTGGCGGACCGCACCCGGGAGGCCACCGACGAGATCACCGCGATGATCGCCACGATGGAGGGCGCCAGCACCGCCGCCGTGGAGTCCATCAGCGAGATCCTGCGCCTGATCGACCACGTCCAGGGGCAGCAGAGCACCGTCGCCGACGCGGTGCGCGAACAGGCGAACGTGGCCGACGAGATGACCCGCGGCGTCGCTGCCGTGGCCACGGCCGTCTCCTCCTCCGCGGAGGTGCTGACCAGCCTGCGGGCCTCAGCCGACCTCGTGGCCCGCAAGGCCGCCGAGCTCGAGGGCCTCGTCACCGGCTGACGCACGGCGCCCATGGCGGCGTCGTGCCGACCGGCCTCGTCCTGGATCCGGGCCGGGAATCCCTCACGCGGACGCCGGTACCAGCCGATGTGACTGGTGATCATCCTGACCCCCCAGGAGGCGACATGGCCGCGCGAGGCCTCGCGACGCGGTGGCAGCTCCCGGTGCTGACCGGCAGCGCGACCGTGGACGTGCTGGTGTACAGCGCCGTCGTGGGCGCCGCCGTCGGCCTGGGGTTCCCGTCGGTCCTGGTGGCCACCGGCTTCGCGCCGCAGGTGGCGACCTCCGGCCGGACCCGGATCCTCTGCGTCGTGGCCGGACTCCTCGTCGCGGCGGCCAACGCCCTGCTCGCCCGCCTGGTGATCGGGAGCCGCCTGTCGCGACTCGCCCGGGCGATGCGGGCCGTGCGCACGTCCGTGGAGCACTCCGTGGTCTCGGGCGACGTCGAGCTGTGCCGGGACGGCTGCCACGTTCCGGTGGACTCGGCCGACGAGATCGGTGCCGTGGCGGCCGACTTCAATGCGCTCGTCGACGCCGTGGGCCGTGCCCACGCGGCGCAGCGGGACCTCGCCGACCTCACCCGCGCGGCGACCAGCGGTCTGGACGCGGAGCGCCTGTGCCGCACCGCGCTCGGCGAGCTCCGGGCACGGTCGGGCGCCGCGGGCGCCGCCGTGCTGGTCTCGACCGACGGGGACCGCCGCGTGGTGACCGACGGCGCCGTCCCGGCGGAGCTGTTGAACGCGTGCGAGAGCTACCTGAGGGGTCCGCAGGCGGCCCGACGGACCGAGGCGGACGTGGCGCGCCTCGGCTGGTCGTGCACCGCACTGGCGGTCGAGGAAGCGGCGCTCGGGGTGCTCCTGCTCCCGGGCACGAGCCCGGACCCGGGCCGGCGGCGCCTGGTCCAGGTGTTCGCGGCGACCCTCGCGGTGTCGCTGTCCAACGCCGTGGCGCACGAGCGCCTCGCCGTGCAGTCCCGGGTCGACGAGCTGACCGGGGTGCTCAACCGACGGGCCGGCCTGGCCGCCCTCGCCGAGCACCTGCGCGGTGGGGACCGCGCCCCGGTCGCCGTCGCGATGATCGACCTGGACCACTTCAAGGCCGTCAACGACGCCCACGGCCACCTGGTCGGCGACCGCCTGCTCGCCCACGTCGCGGACACCTGCCGCCGAGCGCTGCGCGCCGAGGACGTGGTGCTTCGGTACGGCGGTGAGGAGTTCGTCGCCGTCCTGCCCGGGCAGGGCGCCGGCGAGGCTGCGGCCGCCGCCGAGCGGCTCCGGGAGGCCGTGGCCCGCAGCCCGTTGCGGCTGCGGGACGGGACGTGCCTGCAGGCCACGGTCAGCGTGGGCGTCGGCGTTGCGGGGGACGCCGCCGACCCGATCGGCCATCTGCTGCGCGAGGCCGACGCAGCGCTCTACCGGGCCAAGGAGTCCGGGCGCAACCGTGTCGAGGCCGCGCACCCTGCCGCCCGCGGCGCCGGGGTGCCGTGACCTCAGGCGACGGGAGCCCGGGGGGCGAGCAGCTCGCGGACCTGCGCGGCGGTCGGAACCCGACCGGAGAGCAGCACCTCGTCGTCGACCACGAGGCCGGGCGTGCGCATGATCCCGTAGGACGCGATGTCGGCGTACTCGGTGACCTTCTCGAACTCCGCGTCCAGACCGAGCTCGGCCACGGCCTCGCGGGTCACACGTTCGAGGTTGACGCAGTTGGCGCAGCCGGAGCCCAGGATCTTGATGTTCACTTCTTTCCCTTCCCTCACGCCAGGACGGCGTTGAACAGGTAGCCGACGGCGAGGATGCCGGCGGCGACGACGGCGATGAACGTGGCGATGAGGCGAGGCTTGAGCACCCGGCGCAGCAGGATCATCTCCGGCAGCGAGAGCGCGACGACGGCCATCATGAACGCCAGCAGCGTGCCCATCGGCAGGCCCTTGTCGTGCAGCGCCTCGACCAGCGGCAGGATGCCGGCGGCGTTGGAGTACAGCGGAACGCCCAGCAGCACGGCGACCGGGACGGCGAGCGGGTTGCCCGCTCCGGCGTACCTGGCGAACAGGTCCTGGGGGGCCCAGCCGTGGATCACGGCCCCGAGGCCGATCCCGACCAGCAGGTACGGCCAGATCTTGCGCAGGATGCTCCCGACCTCCTCGCGCCCCATCTGGAACCGGTCCGCCCAGCTCAGGCCGAGCGTCGAGTCGAGGACCTGCCCGCGCAGCCGGGTCTCGAACACGAAGGGCTCGACCCAGCGCTCGGCCCGCACCCGGCCCAGCACCATGCCCCCGACGATCGCGACCAGCAGCCCGGCGCCGATGTACAGCAGCGTCGGGCCGATCCCGAACAGGCCGAGCAGCAGGGCGATCGCGACCTCGTTGACCATCGGGGAGGCGATGAGGAAGCTCATCGTGACCCCGATCGGCACACCGGCTGCGACGAAGCCGATGAACGCCGGCACGGCCGAGCACGAGCAGAACGGCGTCACGACGCCGAGCCCCGCGGCCATGACGTTCCCGACACCCTCGCGCTTGCCGCCCAGCAGCGCCCGGGTGCGCTCGACGGACATGAACGAGCGCAGCACCGTGACCACGAAGATGATGCCGGTGAGCAGCAGGCCGATCTTGACCGAGTCGTAGACGAAGAAGTGCACCCCGGAGCCCAGCCGGGACTCGGGGTCGAGGCCGGCCACGTCGAAGACCAGCCAGTCCCACAGGTGCACGTTGAGCTCGTAGGCCGCGACCCACACGGCGGCCGCGCCCGCCAGACCCAGCCAGCGCCGCGTCGCGCTCCCCGCGCCGACCCGCTGCGCCAGGCTCACGACGCCACCGCCGACCGGCGGGCCGCCCCGGCCGTCGGCAGGGCGTGCGCCAACCGCTCGTGCGCGTCCGGTGCGAGCGTGTAGTCGACCCAGCGACCGCGTCGCGCCGTGGTGACCAGTCCGGCGTCCCTGAGCACCTTGAGGTGGTAGCTGAGCAGGTTCGCGGCGACCTCGACGTGCGCCTGCAGGTCGCACACGCAGTGCGTCCCGCTGCCGAGCAGGTCGAGCACGGCCCAGCGCACCGGGTCCGCGATCGCGGTGAGGACGGTGAGCGACTCCGCGGCACGCTCGGCGGCTGCGGTCGGTGACAATTCGATGCGAATTGATTCAGGCACCGCTGAATCGTAACCCCGCTCGCGCCACCCGCCTGGGACCGAAGTCTTGACGTCCGCGCCTCCATCACTGAACATTGACTCAATGGACGCTGACTGGTTGCGCGACGTGACGCGGCGGGCCGACCTGCACGGCGTCCTGTCGGACCCGGGCCGGCTGGCCATCGTCGAGATGCTCACGTGGGGCGACCGCTCCCCCTCCGACGTCGCCGCGGACCTGCAGATGACCTCCAACCTGCTCGCACACCACGTGAACGTGCTCGCCGAGCACGGCCTGGTCCGCCGGACCCGCTCGGAGGGGGATCGCCGGCGGACCTACCTGAGCCTCGTGCCGGGGGCGCTCGGCGGGCTACGACCCCTCCAGCGACGGCCCGACCGGCCCGCGCGGGTGCTCTTCGTGTGCACCGCGAACTCGGCGCGGTCCCAGCTCGCGGCCGCGTTGTGGCGGGCTGCCTGCGACGTGCCGGTCGCCTCGGCCGGGACCCATCCGGCACCCGCCGTCGCCGAGGGCGCCGTCCGCGCCGCCCGGCGGCAGCGGCTCCCGGGGCTGGGCAGCCCGCACACCCTGGTCGAGGTCCACCGGCCGGGCGACTTCGTCGTCACCGTCTGCGACCGGGCGCACGAGGAGACGGCCGGCCTCGCCGACAGCCACTGGTCGGTCCCCGACCCGGTCCGGGTGGGCAGCGACGTCGCCTTCGACTCCGCCCTGACCGAGCTCGACCGACGCGTGAACCAGCTCCTCCCGCTCCTCACCACCTGACCCAGGAGACCGCCGTGCCCGACCCCCGCCCCAGCGTCCTGTTCGTCTGCGTGCACAACGCGGGCCGGTCCCAGATGGCCGCCGGCTGGCTGCGCCACCTGTCGGGCGGTGCCGTGGAGGTCCGGTCCGCGGGCTCCATGCCGGCCGACCAGCTCAACCCGGTCGCCGTGCAGGCCATGCTCGAGGTCGGCATCGACATCCGCGCCGAGCGGCCCCAGGTGCTCACGGCCGACGCGGTCCAGGTGTCCGACGTCGTGGTCACCATGGGGTGCGGGGACGCCTGCCCGATCTTCCCCGGCACGCGGTACGAGGACTGGGCGCTGGACGACCCGGCCGGTCAGGGCATCGAGGCCGTCCGGCCGATCCGGGACGAGATCCGGGCGCGGGTCGCATCCCTGCTCTCCGAGCTGGACGTCCCGGCCGAGGCGTGACACCGGTGCTCAGCCGGTCGCGCCCTCCCGCCGGAACCACGCGCTGATGAGCGGACCGACCTTGTCCGGGTCGATCGTCGACATGTGGTCCCCCCCGTTGAGGTACTGCACCTGCGTCGGGTGACCGGCGTCCTGGAGCGCCGCGGCGAACTGCCGGGTGAAGGAGACCGGCACGGTCTCGTCGGCAAGGCCGTGCACGAGGAGCACGGGCAGGTTCGGCCGCAGGGCCACCTGCGCCATGGGGTTGCCGACGGCCCAGGTCGACGGGTCCGTGTCGTCCGGGCCGAAGAGGGCGTCCGCGGGCTTGCCCGCCACGACCACGTCGTAGGGACCGGACAGACCGACGAAACCGTCCGGGGCGACCGGCGCGGCGTCGCACCCGGTGGCATACCGGGTGCCGGTCAAGGCCACCAGCGCCGAGAGCTGCGCACCGGCCGAGTGCCCCACGAGGATCACGTCGCCCACCGAGACCCCGGCGGCGCGGACCGTGGCGACCACCTGGGCCAACCCGCACGCGATGTCCTGCGCCGGGACGGGGAAGAAGGCGTGGTCAGCGGCCGTGCGGTAGGTGATCACGCCGACCACGGCCCCGCGGTCGGCGAGCCAGCGCCCCAGCGGGAGCAGGCCGGTCGCGTCCGACGACGTCCAGCTCCCGCCGGGGACCAGCACGACCACCGGCACCGGCGAGTTGTCCTCGGCCGCGTTCAGGCCGAGCACCACCGGATTGCCCACCGTGGGGGTGGTGGGTCCGGGCTCGGGGCCACCCGTTGAGGCGCACCCCCCCACGACCAGGATCGCCAGCACGACCGCTATCGCACGCCACCTCATGGCTCCATCCTGACGCGGCCCGGCGTCTGCGCACCGGCGAGCGCGGAGAACGTCTCGCGCAGCGCCGGGTACAGGCCTCGGTAGGCGACGTACCACCGGTCGTACACGTCGGCGACCGGCGGGTCCGGCTCGACGGTCCGCCCCGTGGGGGGCGCCAGGTCGGCGGTGCCGGGCCGCCCTGCCAGCCAGGAGTGCGCGAGCGCCCCCGCACCGGCCGCGCTCATCTCCCCCGCGGAGCACACCTCGACGGGGCGTCGGGTGACGTCGGTGACGATGCGCATCCACGTCTCGCTGCGCGCGCCACCGCCCACCGCCCGGATCACGCGTACAGGCCGCCCGGTGGCCCGCTCGAGGTCCTCCAGGTGCCGGCGCAGCTCGAACGCCACCCCCTCGAGCAGCGAGCGGTACAGGTGGGCGCGGGTGTGCCGACCGTGCCAACCGACCACGGCCCCACGCGCGTCGGGGTCCCAGTACGGCGTCTGCGCGGCGTTCCAGTAGGGCAGCGTGATCAGCCCTTCGCTGCCAGGCGGCACCCGGGCGGCGGCCTGCTCGAAGAACGCGAGCTGCGCGTCGGCGTCCAGACCGGGGTCCCCGAGCTCGCGCCGGCACCACGCGGCGAGGTAGGACGCGGCGTTCAGCACGGTCTCCAGCGTGAAGGTGCCCGGCACCATGCCCGCCAGGGTGCGGAACGCCGGGTCCGCGGCGTACGCGTCGGCGCGCACACCGAGCACCATCGACGTCCCGAGGTTGAGGTAGGCCACGCCGGGCTGGTCGGTGCGCAGCGCGAGACCCGCCGACTGCCCGTCGCCGAGCCCGGCGACCACCGGCAGACCGCTCGCGAGCCCCAGCTCCTCGGCGGCCCGTGCCGTCAGGCGCCCGATCTCGTCGCCCGTGGGCACGAGCTCCGGGAGCTGGTCCACCCTGACTCCGGCGAGCTCGAGCAGCGCGGGAGACCAGCTGCCCGCCGAGAGGTCGAGCAGGCCGAGCGTGTCGGCGGAGGCCACCGACGTCGCCCACCGCCCGGTCAGGCGACGGGCGAGGTACGCCTGGACGTCCCCGACGCGCGCGGCCCGCGAGAGTGCGGTCGGTTCGTGGCGGGACAGCCACGCGAGCTTGTAGATGGCCGGGGTGGTGTCCGGCGGCTTGCCGGAGACCTGGTGCACCCGCCCGGTCCCGAGCTCAGCGATCTCCGCCGACGCCCGACCGTCCACCCACAGGATCGCGGGGCGCAGGGGACGGTCCTCGGCGTCGAGGCACACGAAGGTCTCGCGCTGGTGCGTCACGCACAACGCGCGGACCTTGGCCGGGTCGACCTGCGCCACGGCCCCGGCGATCGCCGATCGCGCCGCAGACCACCACTGCGTCGCGTCCTGCTCGTGCCAGGCCGGGTGCGGACTCGCCGTCTCGAGCGCCGCCGACCCCTCGGCGTGCACGTGACCGACGGCGTCCACGAGCACGGCCTTCGCCGCCGTGGTGGACAGGTCGACGGCGACGACGAGCGCGCCGTCGTCGTGGGTGGCGGGCATCGGTGCTCCGTTCTGTGGGTCGCGACCACGCTAGTGGCCCGATCGCCGCGGCACGCCCCCAGCGGCACGCCCCCCACGGCACGCCGGGGCCCGCAACCGGCGGGCCAGCGGCCACCACGGGCACGATGGGCCGGTGACGACCTCCCAGCACGACCTCGCCGTCGACCCGACCCTCGTCGAGCTCAACCACGCCTCGTTCGGCGCCCCGACCCGCGCGGCGCTGGCCCGTGCGCAGGACGAACGGGCCCGGATCGAGCGCGACACGGCGCGAGGCCTGGGTCCGGACCTGACCGTGCGCCTGCGTGAGCAGGCCCGCGCCCTGGAGGCGCTCGTCGGCGCCGATCCGGGATCGCTCGCGCTGACGGCCAACTCCACCGAGGGACATGGCGCGCTGACCGCGTCGCTCCCCCTGGCCGCGGGTGACCACGTGCTGCTGGCCGACCTGGAGTACGCATCTGTGCTGCGCGGCTGGCAGGTGGCGTGCGAGCGGGTCGGGGCGACAGCCGACGTCGTGCCCCTCGCCCTCCCGGCGACCGCGGACCAGGTGCTCGCCACGGTCGCCGCGATGCACCCCGCCACCCGTGTGGTGGTGCTCAGCGCGATCACCTCGTCCACCGCGCTGGCCCTCCCGGTGCGCGAGGTCGCTGCGATCTGCCGCGAGCGTGGCGTGACCCTGGTGGTCGACGCCGCGCACGTGGTCGGCCACGCGCCGCTCGACGTGGCTGACCTCGGCGCGGACGCCGTGCTCGGGTCGCTGCACAAGTGGCTGCCGGTGCCGCGCGCCGTCGGGTTCCTCTGGCTGGCGCCCCACCTGCGCGACCGGGTCCGCCCGGCGGTCGTGTCGCTCGCCTGGGACAGCGAGGACCTGGTGGAGCGGTTCGGCTGGCGCGGGACCTGGGACCCGGCACCGGCCCTGGGGCTCGGCGCGGCGATCGCCGAGCACGACGCGTGGCGCGCCGCCGGGGACCTCGACCGCGCGGTCGAGCTCGCCGACCGGCTCAGCGAGACCCTGACGGGGCTGGGTCTGCGCGCGACGGGCACCGCGGAGCTCGTGCCACGGCGGCTGCGCGCCTTCCTGGTCGACGGCGTGACGCTGCCGACCCTGCGGGCGGCCCTGGACGGCGCGGGCGTGCGCGCGTGGACGGGCACCGCGCCCGACGGGACGACGCTGCTTCGCGTGTCGACCCACGTCCACACCGCGCCGGGCGACGATGCCGCCTTGGCGGCCGGGCTGCGTACCGCGCGCCGTTCGCACGAGCCCCTCCCCGCCCCCGGCGCACCTCCGCTCGACCGGCGATAGCGTGGGTTGCGCGGGCCCGCTCGCGACACCCGACCCCAGGAGAGAACCGCTGTGAAGCCTGCCTACCGCCTCGACTCCCGCCCGGTGGCTCGTCCGGAGGCGGTGGTGCGCGGCGAGCGCTACCGGATCACCGTGCTCACCGAGGGCCTGGTCCGGCTCGAGTACGCGCAGGACGGGCAGTTCGAGGACCGCGCCTCCACGTTCGCGATCAACCGTGAGCTGCCGGTTCCGCAGTACTCGGTGCACGACCGCGGCGACCACCTCGAGGTGGTCACCGCGCGCTTCCGACTCACCTACGACAAGGGCCCGTTCACCACCAGCGGCCTGAGCCTGGCCGTGCGCGGGGGCATCAGCAGCTACCACTCGGTGTGGCGCTACGGCACCGAGCCGGACGACCTCGGCGGCACCGCTCGGACCTTGGACGAAGCGGATGGCGCCATCCCGCTCGAGCCGGGCGTCGTGTCCCGCAACGGGTACGCGGCGATCGACGACTCGGGCTCCCTGGTGTTCGACGACGAGGGCTGGGTCGCGCCGCGCACCGACGGGCGCCAGGACCTGTACGTGTTCGCCTTCGGGCACGACTACGCCGAGGCGATCACCGCCCTGTACGCCGTGGCCGGACCCACCCCGGTGCTGCCGCGCTGGGCGCTGGGCAACTGGTGGAGCCGCTACTACGCCTACACGGCCGAGGAGTACCGCGCCCTGCTGACCCGCTTCCGGGTCGAGGGCATCCCGTTCTCCGTCAGCGTCATCGACATGGACTGGCACGTGGTCGACGTCGACCCCGAGCACGGCTCCGGCTGGACCGGGTACACCTGGAACCGCGACCTGTTCCCCGACCCGGAGTCGCTGCTGGACTGGCTCCACGAGCACGGCCTGCGGGTCACGCTCAACGTGCACCCCGCCGACGGCGTCCGGTCCTACGAGGAGGCGTACCCGGCGATGGCGCACGCCCTGGGCCGCGACCCCGCAGCCGGCGACCCGATCGCGTTCGATGTGACGGACCGGGAGTTCCTCACCGCCTACTTCGACGTGCTGCACCGCGGCCTGGAGGCGCAGGGCGTCGACTTCTGGTGGCTGGACTGGCAGTCCGGCCCGCACTCCCGGGTCGCGGGCATCGACCCGCTGTGGATGCTCAACCACTTCCACTACCTGGACAACGCGCGCGACGGGCGACGCGGGCTGACCTTCTCCCGCTACGCGGGGCCCGGCAGCCACCGCTACCCCATCGGGTTCTCCGGGGACACCGTGATCTCCTGGGCCTCGCTGGCCTTCCAGCCGCACTTCACCGCGACGGCGAGCAACATCGGGTACGGCTGGTGGAGCCACGACATCGGCGGTCACTTCTTCGGGACCAAGGACGACGAGCTGGCCACCCGTTGGCTCCAGCTGGGCACCTTCTCGCCCGTCCTGCGCCTGCACTCGGGCAGCAACGAGTTCACCACGAAGGAGCCGTGGTCCTTCGCCCCCGAGGCCGCGGCCGTGATGACGCGCTTCCTGCGGCTGCGCCACCGGCTCATCCCCTACCTGCACACGATGAACCACCGGGCCGCCGCCGGCACCCCGCTCGTGCTCCCGCTGTACTACCGGTGGCCCGAGGTCGAGCAGGCCTACCACGTCCCGAACGAGTACCTGTTCGGCGACCAGCTCCTGGTGGCCGCGATCACCGAGCCGGCCGACGCCCGCACCCGGCTCGGCCGCGTCGACGCCTGGCTGCCGGAGGGCACCTGGGTGGACGTGCTGACCGACCAGGTCTACGACGGGGACCGAGAGATCCACCTGCACCGCGACCTGTCGACCATCCCGGTGCTCGCCGCGGCGGGCGCGATCGTGCCGCTGGACGGCCAGGAGGTGCCCGGCAACGAGCCCGTCAACCCCCCTCACCTGCAGGTGCTGGTCGTGGTGGGCGCGGACGGGGCGTTCACCCTGGTCGAGGACAACGGTGCACGGGACGGCGCGCGGTCGCGGACGGGGCTCACCTTCAGCCAGGGCTCCGGCACGCTGACCGTCACCGCGCCCGAGGGAGCGGTGGACCACCTGCCGGCGACCCGGACCTGGACCGTGACGTTCCCGGCAGCGCCGCAGAGCGTGGAGCCCACCGCTGCCGTGGATGGCTCACCGGTGGCGCTCGAGGTCCAGTGGGAACCGACCCGCCTCTCGGTCCGGGTCGACGACGTGCCGATCGACTCGGTGCTCGAGGTGACGCTGGGGGTGGACCCGCAGCCGGCACGCAACGACGTCCGAGCCCGGCTGTTCGACCTCCTGGACCGCGCCCGCGTCGAGTACGCCCTCAAGAGCAGGGTCCTCGAGGCGGCCACCCGGGACCGCCCCCTCGCGCTGCGCGCCGCGGAGATCATGGCTCTCGAGCTCGAGCCCGCGCTGGCCAGTGCCGTGGCGGAGGTGCTGCTCGCGCAGGCGGACTGATCGCTCCCGCCCCTACCCGGTGGGCTTGAGCGGGTCGTGGCCCACGGACATGAGCCGCCTGCGCCACCGAGCGTCCCCCGCCGTGGGCTCGGGCTCCTCGCCGCGCAGGTCGTGCACCTGGTCGACGACGGAGCGCATCACACGCGCATCGTCGGCGGTCAGGTCGGTCCGGCGCTTGCCCAGCAGGTCCAGGACCGCCCGGCTCCGGTCGGTCCCGGCCTGGTCGGGCAGGGCGTCGGAACCGGGACCCGAGGCGTTCGTGGCGAGCCAGTCCCGCAGCTCGCGGGAGGTCATGTTCACCACCGCGTGGAACTCGTCCCACAGAGCATCGTCGACGGGCATGCCCGGTCCTCCTCGCGTCGATGGCACGACCGGCACCTCCGCGCCGGTCCGACGGATCCATGAGACGTGCCCCGCGACGGCCCCGCAACCGAGGCGGCAACGACCCCCGGCGCCTCGCCCGGATGCCGGACGCCCCGGGCCGACGGACGATGGGCGGACACCTGAGGAGGAGGTACGACGATGCCGATGACACGTGGTGGCAAGGTCCTCACCGACGAGCTCCCCGACACGATCGCGCGATCGGACAGCAAGGCACGCCGGACGTTCGCCGAGGCCCACGACTCAGCGGCTGACGAGTACGGCGAGGGTCGCCGGGCGCACCAGACGGCCTACGCCGCGCTCAAGCACACGCACGAGAAGGTCGGCGACCACTGGGAGCCCAAGGACGACTCCGGCCCGTCGGACGCCCACGCGGCCCGGTCGCGCGGCAACGAGGCGCCGACGCACGGCGGCGTCGACGCGAACGCGTCCAAGAAGCACCTGTACGACGTCGCGAAGCGGCTGGACGTTCCGGGGCGGTCCTCGATGACCAAGGACGAGCTCGTGGAAGCGATCGAGCAGGCCAGCAGCAGCTCCGGCAGCTGAGGGCGGGCAGGGACCTGCCGCGGCGTGCGGCGCCGGCGCGCGGCGCTCAGCCGAGCCGGCCCGCGAGGTGCTGCGCGGCGACGTGGCCGAACGTCAGGCCCTGACCGACCGTCGCCCCGGGGCCGGGGTACACCCGTCCGAACGCGTTGCCCGCTGCGTTGCCCGTGGCGTAGAGGCCGGGGATCACCGAGCCGTCCGGGTGCAGCGCCCTGGCGTACCGGTCCGCGCGGATCCCGCCGCAGGTGCCCAGGTCCCCCGGGACCACCTGGACCGCGTAGAACGGCCCATGGTCGATGGGGCCCAGGCAGGGGTTGGGGCTGATCGTCGGGTCCCCGTAGTACCGGTCGTACGCCGAGTCGCCACGGCCGAAGTCGTCGTCCCGGCCGGCATCGGCCAGCAGGTTGAACCGATCGACGGTGGCCGGCAGGTCCGGCATGCCGAGCGCGTCCGCGAGGGCGGTGATCGTGGCGCCCTTCTTCGCGATCCCCGCGTCGTACCAGGACTGCGGCAGCGGTTGACGCGGGAAGAGCCCGGCGCCGAACAGGTACCGGTTGCGGTAGCGCTGGTCGAACACGATCCAGGCCG
The DNA here is from genome assembly GCF_030586465.1 of Actinotalea lenta. Lineage (GTDB taxonomy): Bacteria > Actinomycetota > Actinomycetes > Actinomycetales > Cellulomonadaceae > Actinotalea > Actinotalea lenta. Next base: position 1,255,167 of record NZ_JAUQYP010000001.1, on the reverse strand, counting down.
GGATGTGGGGGTCGTCGGGCGTGTGCTTGCCCACGATGATCTGGCCTGCGGTCATGTAGTTGACCGCCTCGTCCATGAACCGGTGCCCGTGCCCGTTGACGATGATCTGCCCGGGCAGGGAGCGCTCCGCGAGCATCGGACCCATCGAGCCGTCGGGCAGCGGCAGGGACGGGAACCACCAGGCCGCGTCCATGAAGGCCAGGTCCGCGCCGTGCTCCTCCGCGATCCGGATCACCTCACCGGTGTCGGCCGTGGTGCCCAGGCTCCAGCTGCCGTCCACCGCCTCGGACTGGTACCGGTGGCGCATCTCGGCGTTCCGGTCGAACCCGCCGGAGGACAGGATGACGCCCTTGCGGGCACGCACCGTCGTCGGGACACCACCTCGGCTCACGACGACCCCCACGACCCGGCCGTCCTGCACCAGGAGGTCCGTCAGCGGACTCGAGGTCCACACCGGGACACCCATGGCACGCAGCCCCATCAGCAGGCCGGCCGCGAGCGCCTGTCCACCCGCGGCGTACTCCCGGCCGACCGCTGCCCCGGCGACGCCCTGCGCCACCGAGCGCGCGCTGGTCAGGAAGCCGCGGGGGGTGCGTGCCACGAGGTTGGTCCACTTGTACCCGCGCCCGGTGATCGGCATCGGGAACGGGGCGGCCATCGCGGGCGGCAGCAGCAGGCTGCGGTCCTCGCCCAGTCGCTTGAGGTCGAACGGCTTCGGCTCGCACGCGCGGCCGGTCGCCGATCCGCCTGGCAGCTCGGGGAAGTAGTCGGCGTACTCGATCATGACCTGGAAGGCCAGCGGGGTTCGTCGTCGCAGCACCTCGACGGCGGCCGGCCCGTGGTCGACGTGCGAGTGCCAGCGCTCGTCGATCACCTCGCCCCTGGTCGCGGCGCGCAGGTAGGTGCGCACCCGCTCGGGATCGTCGCGTTGCCCGTTCTCCCGCAGGATCGAGTTGCCGGGGATCCAGAAGCCGCCACCCGACAGCGCCGTCGAGCCGCCCACGTGCTCGGCCTTCTCCACGACCAGGGCGGACAGTCCTTCCTCGGCGGCACTGATCGCCGCGAGCATGCCAGTACCTGCGCCGACGACGACGACGTCGACCTCGTCCATGAGGGCCTCCCGACGAGCTTTCCGGACACGGTGTCCGTCACGACGCTAGCCCGCGCGCCGCGACCTCGGAAGCCCCGGACGTCCCGGCCCGTGGCTCAGGGTTGGGGGCCCAGCACCGGTGCCGGGACCGGCGCACCGACCCGGCCGGCGGCCCGCACCCCGTCCAGGAGCAGCTCGAGCGCGCGCAGCGCCGCGCTCTCGTCGGGGGCGCCGCCGGCGCCCGCGATGATCACGCCGTTGAGCATCGCGATCACGGTGAGCGCATCCCCCGGCACGAGGTCGTCGCGCAGCAGGCCCGCAGCGACCGAGCGCCGCAACGCCTCGACCAGCAGCCGCTCGGTGGCCCGGGTGACCCGCACCAGATCGGGGTTCGTCAGCATCGGCAGGCTGGTCAGGACCGCTCCGAACCCGGGCATCCGCAGCTCGTACCAGCAGATCTCCACGACGAGCTGCTCGAACACGTCGTCGGCGCCCTGGGCCAGGATCTCCTCGAGCAGGCCGAGCCGCTCCTCGAACAGCGCGGCAAGCAGTGCGCTGCGATCCGCGAAGTTGCGGTACAGGGTGCCGCGCCCGACGCCGGCCCGCCGCGCCACGAGGTCCAGCGGCGCCGAGGCGCCGCTCTCCGCGAACACCTCGCGCGCGGCAGCCAGCAGCCGCTCCCGGTTCCTGCGGGCGTCCCGCCGTCGAGCCATGGACGAAGCGTAGGCCCGGCGGCACCCGCCACCGGGCCATGGCCGGCTCCCCCGTGTTCCCGTCACGGATGTGCGACGGTGGGCAGATGCCTACGCCACCTCGCGAGGGCTCATGACCCAGGTCGCCTACCGCTCCGCCGCCGGGCGGTGGCTGCTGCTGGCCACCGTCCTCGGCTCCGCCCTGGTGTTCCTCGACGCGACCGTGGTCACGGTGGCGCTGCCGGCCATCGGCGCCGACCTGGGCGCGAGGACCGCCGGGCTGCAGTGGGTGCTCAGCGGGTACATGCTCACGCTCTCCGCGCTGATCCTGCTGGGCGGCGCCTACGGCGACCGGTACGGGCGGCGCCGGGTCTTCGTGATCGGGACCACCTGGTTCACCGCGGCCTCCGCGGCGTGCGCCGCCGCGCCGACGGTCGGCGTGCTGATCGCCTCGAGGGTCGTCCAGGGAGCCGGCGCAGCGCTCGTCACGCCGGGGAGTCTCGCCCTGATCCAGACCACGCTGAGGCGCGAGGACCGCTCGCGCGCCATCGGGGCGTGGTCGGCGCTGTCCGGCGTGGGTGCGGCCGTCGGTCCCCTGGTCGGCGGTGCCCTGGTGGACGCCACCTCCTGGCGGGCGATCTTCCTGCTCAACGTTCCGCTCGGAGCGGGAGTCGCGCTCGCGGCGCTCCGCCACGTCCCCGAGTCCCGGCAGGAGTCGGACTCGCCGCTGGACCTGGCGGGTTCGCTGCTGGCGGTGCTCGGGCTGGGCGGGCTCACGTACGCGGCGGTCGAAGGTGGGGACAACGGGCTGGGGGCGCCGTCGGTGCTCGTCGCGGGCGCGCTCGGCGCCGCGGGAGTCGTCGGGTTCGGGCTCCGGGAACGGCGCGCCGCAGCACCGATGCTCCCGCTGTCCATCTTCCGCGTGCGCCGGTTCACCGCCGCGAACCTGGTGACGTTCGCGGTCTACGGCGCGCTGGGCGGGGTGACGTTCCTCCTGGTGGTCTTCCTGCAGGTGGTGCTCGGCGCCTCCGCGCTCGCGGCCGGGGCGACGACGCTGCCGATCACCGCCGCCGTCCTGCTGCTGTCCCCCGTGATGGGCCGGCTCCTGCAGAGCACCGGTCCACGGCTGCCGCTGAGCGTGGGGCCGGCGCTGATCGCGCTCGGGGCGTGGCTGATGTCCCGGCTCGGCTCCGACGGCAGCGTCCTGGAGGCGCTACCCTCCGTCGTCGTGCTCGGGGTCGGCCTGGGCATCACGGTCACGCCGGTCACGGCAACCGCCCTGGGCGGCGTCGAGGACTCTCGGGCCGGCACCGCGTCCGGGGTCAACAACGCCGTCTCGCGGGTCGCCCAGCTGGTCGCGGTCGCCGTGCTGCCGCCGCTGGCGGGCCTCGGTGGCAACGGGCTGCGCGACCCACAGCTCCTGGCAGCCGGGTTCGGCACGGCGATGGCGATCACCGCGGGCACCGCCGCGGCCGGCAGCGTGCTCGCCGTGACGACCCTCGACGCCTGACGGCGAGGGCGCCTGAACGACCGTCCAGGCGCCCTCGGAGTGCTCAGATCTCCGCGGGGGAGCTCTTCTGCGTCATCGCCGGGTCGGACACCACCACGTCGCCGAGCGCCTGGTCGATCCGGGCCATCAGCTCGGGCGGGATCGTCACGCCGGAGGCCTTGACGTTCTCCGCGACCTGCTCGGGCCGGGACGCACCGATGATCGCCGCCGCGACGTTGTCGTTCTGCAGCACCCACGCGATGGCGAGCTGGGCCATCGACAGGCCGAGCTCGTCGGCCACGGGTCGCAGGTCCTGGACCCGCTCGAGGACCTCGGTGTTGGTCAGGAAGCGACTGATCATCTGGGCGCCGCCCTTGTCGTCCGCGCCGCGCGAGCCGGCGGGGGGCGCCTGGTCGGGGCGGTACTTGCCCGTGAGCACGCCCTGCGCGATGGGTGACCACACGACCTGGGACAGCCCCAGCTCGCGAGACGTCGGCACGACCTCGCCCTCGATGACCCGCCACAGCATCGAGTACTGCGGCTGGTTGGAGATCAGCGGCACACCCAGCTCGTCGGCCAGGGCCTTGCCCGCCCGGATCTGGTCCGCGGTCCACTCGCTCACGCCGATGTAGAGGGCCTTGCCCTGACGGACCACGTCGGCGAACGCCTGCATGGTCTCCTCCAGCGGCGTGACGTGGTCGAACCGGTGCGCCTGGTACAGGTCCACGTAGTCGGTCTGCAGGCGCTCGAGCGAACCGTCGATCGACTCCAGGATGTGCTTACGGGACAGCCCGCGGTCGTTGGCACCCTGGGGCCCGGTGGGCCAGAACACCTTGGTGAAGATCTCCAGGCTCGCCCGCCGCTGACCCTTCAGGGCCTCGCCGAGCACGGTCTCGGCGCGGGTGTTCGCATACACGTCCGCGGTGTCGAAGGTGGTGATGCCCGCGTCGAGCGCGGCGCGCACGCACGCCGTGGCGGTCTCGTCCTCGACCTGCGACCCGTGGGTCAGCCAGTTTCCGTACGTGATCTCGGTGATCTTCAGGCCCGAGCGGCCCAGTCGTCGATAAGCAACCATGCCTTCACCCTACGGCCTGGCTCGAAACGATTCGCGCGTGATGCCCGATCGCGGTCGCCGCGCACCGGCTCCCCTCGGGGTGCACCGCCCCGACGCGCGACCTAGCGTCGAGGGAGGCGCCGCGCCGCGCCGGAAGGAGGACGCCATGACAGACCACCCGCGCCACAAGGCCGAACCGGTCCCGGACGACACCCCGGACGCCACCACCGACGAGACCCTCGACGAGGTCCGCGCCGCCCAGGACGAGGACTCCAGCGCCGACGAGGACTCGCTCGCGCTGCGGTCCATGCCGCCGCAGGAGCCGTCGGACGACGACCCGGCGAGCTACCTGAACCCCTGACGGACCTCGGGCTCAGCGCCGGGCGTCGACGCGCTCCCACCCGCGGCGCGGGGCACGGCTGCCCAGCCGCTGGTCCCGCGCCCGGTAGACCACGTAGGGCCGGACCAGGTAGCCCAGCGGCACGCTGAACACGTGCACCAGCCGGGTGAACGGCCACAGCGCGAACAGGAACATCGCGACCAGGCCGTGCAGCTGGAAGCCCAGCGGCGCGTCGACCATGAGCTCGGGGTGCAGGTCGAAGCGGAAGATCCCGCGGAACCACACCGACACGCCCTCGCGGTAGTCGTACGCGCCGCCGAGGTTGAGGATCGACCCCGCGATCGTGTTCCACATGCCGAGCACGATGACGACGGCCAGCACCAGGTACATCGCCTTGTCCATCCGCGTCGTCGCGCTGAACACGGGGCCCACCGTGCGCCGGCGGTAGATCAGCAGGATCATCCCGAGGACCGTGCACACCCCCGCGATCGTGCCGATCGAGATGGCCAGGGCGTGGTAGACCTCCTCGCTCATACCGACCGCCCGGGTCCACGACTCGGGAACACCCAGGCCCATCACGTGCCCGAGGAACACGGCGAGGATCCCCACGTGGAACATGGGGCTGGCCCAACGCAGCAGCCGGCGCTCGTAGAGCTGCGAGGACCGGGTGGTCCACCCGAACTGGTCGTAGCGGTAGCGCCAGACGTGCCCCAGCACGAACACGGCCAGGCAGACGTACGGGTACACGACCCACAGCAGGGTGCTCATCGGTGCGCTCCGGTGCTCGGCATGGCGAAGGGGTCGAGCCCGACCTCCTCCTCGGGCGGCCCCTGCGCGGCCAGACGCGCGACGGCCTCGCGGTCGTCGCCGCTCAGGGCGGGCAGGGTCGCGCACACCGCGGTGAGCGCCCCGGCCCATGGTGAACCGTCCTCCAGGAGGGACAGCCGGAGGAGCTCGAGGCCGGCGCGGTGCCGCAGCATCAGGTCGATGCCCACCTCGGGGGCCTGGGCGGCCAGCTCCAGGACCACCCCGAGGTGGTCCGGGAGCTCACCTGAGACGATCTCGAACCCGGCCGTGCGGCACGCCGTCTTGAACTCGACCAGGGCGACGCCGCGCTTGCGGGTGTCGCCGTAGGCGAAGTAGGTCAGGTACAGGGAGTGCCGCCGCTTGAGGTCGAACGTCGCGACGTACTCGGCGGCCGCCTCGGTGGCGTCCCAGGCCAGGAGCCGGTCGACGACGCCGGTGATCGCCGCGGCCTGCTCCTCGGGCAGCGTGGCGGCGGCCTGGCGAACGTCCGGCAGCAGGGCCCGCTGCTCCTCACCCGGGTACTCCAGCACGGCGGCGGCCAGGCGGTACGTCAGGGCGCGCTGCGCGTCGGCGAGCTCACGGGCCGCCTTGCGCCGTTCCCCGGGCCTCACGACTCGTCCTCCTCGCCGGCTGCCGGTGGGAAGAGCCCCTCGGGCGCGCCCTTGCCGTCCCAGTTGAGCAGGTTGACCTTGGCCTTGCGGGTCGCCGGGTCGGCGACCGTGCCCGAGGTCTGCCGGGCCTGCAGGACGTGGAAGTTCTCCACCGCGATCGGGGAGGCGAAGCCCGGGCCCGACCCCTCGCCGAAGGGTCCCGACCCGCCCATCCCGGGACCGCCTTCGTAGTCGAGCGAGCACTCCGTGGCGAGCTCCTCCAGGCCGTGGGCCTGCTCGGCGTGCGCCGCCGGGATGACGTAGCGCTCCTCGTACTTCGCGATCGCCAGCAGGCGGTACATCTCGCGCATCGTGTGCTCGGACATGCCGACCGACTCCGGGATCGAGGCGTCGCCGTCGCGGCCCATCGCGAGGTCGCGCATGTAGGAGCGCATCGCCGCGAGCTTGCGCAGCACGTCCGTCACGGGCGCGGTGTCGCCCGCGGTGAACAGCTCGGCGAGGTACTCCACGGGGATCCGCAGCGCGTCGATCGCCGCGAACAGGTTGCGTCGGTCCTCGCCGTCCTCACCCGTCTTGGCGACCGCGTCGACGACCGGCGACAGCGGCGGGATGTACCAGACCATCGGCATGGTGCGGTACTCGGGGTGCAGCGGGAGGGCCACCCGGTAGGTGCTGATGAGCTTCCAGACCGGGGAGCGCTGTGCCGCCTCGATCCAGTCCCTCGGGATGCCCTCGGCCTCGGCCGCGGCCACCACCGCCGGGTCGTTGGGGTCCAGCAGCACCCGCCGCTGCGCGTCGAGCAGCTCCTTCTCGTCGGTCACCGAGGCCGCCTCGAGCACGCGGTCGGCGTCGTAGAGCACCAGCCCGAGGTAGCGCAGCCGCCCGACGCAGGTCTCCGAGCACACCGTGGGCAGCCCCACCTCGATGCGCGGGAAGCAGAACGTGCACTTCTCGGCCTTGCCGGTGCGGTGGTTGAAGTAGACCTTCTTGTACGGGCAGCCGGTGATGCACTTGCGCCACCCGCGGCAGCGGTCCTGGTCCACCAGGACGATGCCGTCCTCGGTGCGCTTGTAGATCGCCCCCGACGGGCACGACGCGGCGCAGGACGGGTTGAGGCAGTGCTCGCAGATCCGCGGCAGGTAGAACATGAACGTCTGCTCGAACTCGAGCTTGATCTGCTCGGAGATCTTGGCCAGAACCGGGTCGGACGGCGCCAGCTCGGGGCCGCCGGCCAGGTCGTCGTCCCAGTTCGCGCTCCACCGGATCGACATCGGCTCGCCGCTGAGCAGCGACTGCGGCCTGGCGACCGGCGTGTGCTCCTGCAGCGGTGCGGACGTGAGGTTCTCGTAGTCGTAGGTCCAGGGCTCGTAGTAGTCGTCGATCGACGGCTGCTTCGGGCTGGCGAAGATCGTGGCGAGGTTCTTCAGGCGCCCGCCTGCCTTGAGCTGGAGGCGTCCGCGCTTGTTCAGCGTCCAGCCACCCTGCCAGCGCTCCTGGTCCTCGTACGTGCGCGGGTAGCCCTGACCCGGCCTGGTCTCGACGTTGTTGAACCACACGTACTCGGTGCCGGTCCGGTTGGTCCACGCCTGCTTGCACGTGACCGAGCACGTGTGGCACCCGATGCACTTGTCGAGGTTCATCACCATGGCCATCTGCGCCATGACCTTCATGCCCGGCCCCCTTCGGCTCGTGCGCGCGCCATCAGTACTCGACCTCCTGGGACCGCCTGCGGATCATCGTCACCTCGTCGCGCTGGTTCCCGGTGGGCCCGAGGTAGTTGAAGGCGTAGGACAGCTGCGCGTAGCCGCCCACCAGGTGGCTCGGCTTGACCATCAGCCGGGTGAGCGAGTTGTGGATGCCGCCGCGACGCCCCGTGGTCTGCGAGCGCGGGACGTCGATGAGCCGGTCCTGGGCGTGGTGCATGTAGGCCGTGCCCTCGGGCATCCGGTGCGAGACGATCGCCCGGGCGACCACCACCCCGTTGCGGTTCACGGCCTCGATCCACTCGTTGTCCCGCACCCCGAGCTTGGCGGCGTCGCGGTCGCTCAGCCACACCACCGGTCCCCCGCGGGACAGCGACAGCATGAACAGGTTGTCCTGGTACTCGGAGTGGATCGACCACTTGTTGTGCGGCGTCAGGTACCGCAGCGTCAGGCCCAGCTCCCCGTCGCTGCCGACCTCGGGCTCGCCGAACAGCCGGGTCATGTTGAGCGGCGGCCGGTACACCGGCAGCGCCTCGCCGAGCTCGAGCATCCAGTCGTGGTCGAGGTAGAAGTGCTGCCTCCCGGTCAGCGTGTGCCAGGGCTTGAGACGCTCGACGTTGATGGTGAACGGCGAGTAGCGCCGCCCACCGCTCTCCGAGCCGGACCACTCCGGGGAGGTGATCACCGGCACCGGTGCCGCCTGGGTGTCGCTGAACGTCACACGCTTGCCCTCGTGCTCCGCGGCGAGGTCGGCGAGCCGCGTGCCGGTGCGCTTCTCGAGCGTGTGGAAGCCCTCGGTCGCGAGGCGCCCGTTGGTGGTCCCGGACAGCGCGAGGATCGCCTCGCACGCGTGCACGTCGCGGGTCAGCGCGGGACGGCCGTCCGCCACGCCGCGATAGGAGTCGCGCACCACGCCGTTCTTGCTCGCGAGGTAGTCGATCTCGTCGGTGACGTCGTAGGTCACGCCCTTGGTGGTTGCGCCCGCGGTGCCCAGCAGCGGTCCGAGCGACAGGAGCTTGCTGGCCACGGCACCGAAGTCGCGCTCGACGACGACGAGCTTCGGCATGGTGCGGCCAGGCACCGGCACCGCACCGGTGTCCTTCCAGTCCTCGACCCGGCCGTGCGGCGTCGCGAGCTCGTCCGGCGTGTCGTGCGAGAGGGGCACGGCGACCACGTCGCGTCGGGTCCCCAGGTGCCGGGCGCCGAGCTCGCTGAACACCTGCGCGAGGCTCGCGAAGATGTCGAAGTCGGTCCGGGTCTGCCACGGCGGTGCGATCGCGGGGCTGAAGGCGTGCACGAACGGGTGCATGTCCGTGGAGCTGAGGTCGTGCTTCTCGTACCAGGTCGCCGCGGGCAGCACGACGTCGGAGAACACGGTGGAGCTGGTCATCCGGAAGTCGAGGGTGACCAGCAGGTCGAGCTTGCCGGTGGGGGCCTCGTCCCGCCACACGACGCCCTCGGGGCGGACGTCGGCCTCGTCCGCGCGCAGGTTCGAGTCGGTACCCAGCAGGTGGTGCAGGAAGTACTCGTTGCCCTTGGCCGAGGAGCCCAGCAGGTTCGCGCGCCAGAGGGTCAGCACGCGCGGGAAGTTCTCCGGGGCGTCCGGGTCCTCCGCGGCGAACCGCAGCCGACCGGCCGCGAGCTCGGCGGGCACGTGCTCGGCCAGGGGGCGACCGGCCGCGTCCGCCTCGTCGGCGAGGTCGAGCGGGTTGCGGTCGAACGTCGGGTAGGACGGCATCCAGCCGAGGCGGGCCGACTGGGCGATCACGTCGGCGGTGGTCTTGCCCGCCAGGCCGCCGGGGCCGCCGGTCGCCCCCGTGGTGAGCGCATCCACCCGGAACGAGTCGTAGCGGAACTGGTCGGTGTGCAGGTACCAGTAGGCGGTCTGCACCATCGTGCGGGCCGGACGCGCCCAGTCCAGCCCGGCGGCGTAGTGCGCGTGCCCGGTCAGCGGCCGCACCTTCTCCTGGCCGACGTAGTGCGCCCAGCCGCCGCCGTTGACACCCTGGCAGCCGGTCAGCGACGTCAGGGCCAGGAACGCGCGGTAGATGGTGTCGGAGTGGAACCAGTGGTTGGTCCCGGCGCCCATGAGGATCATCGACCGGCCGCGAGACTCCTCCGCGTTCGCCGCGAACTCCCGGCCGATGCGCGCGGCCTGCTCCGCCGACACCCCGGTGATCGCCTCCTGCCACGCCGGCGTGCCGGGCTGGCTCGCGTCGTCGTAGCCGGTGGGCCACGACCCCGGCAGGCCGTCCCGTCCGACGCCGTACTGGGCGAGCATCAGGTCGAACACCGTGGTGACCAGGTGGTCCCCCACCCGGCGGGCCGGCACGCCGCGCTCGACGGTTGCCGCCTCCCCTGCGGCACCCTCGAACACCGGCAGGTGCACGGCGACGGCGTCAGCGCCCTCACCCTGCAGGCTCAGCATCGGGTCGATGGACCCCAGGTCGAGGTTCCAGCGCCCGGCCCCGGCCTCGCCGTAGCGGAATCCGAGCGAGCCGCCGGGCACGGCGGGCTTCCCGGTGCCGCGGTCCATGAGGACGGTCTTGAACGCCGCGTTCTCGGAGTCGGCCTCAGCGCCCGGGAGGTCTGCGGCGGTGAGGAACTTCTCCGGCACCAGGGCGCCGTCCCGCTCGACCAGGCGCACGAGGAACGGCAGATCGGTGTACCGGCTGACGTAGTCGGTGAAGTACGGCACCTGGCGCTCGACGAAGAACTCACGCAGCACGACGTGGCCCATCGCGATGGCGAGCGCACCGTCGGTCCCGGGAGCGGCCGGTACCCACTCGTCGGCGAACTTCACGTTGTCCGCGTAGTCCGGCGCCACCGCGACGACCTTCTGGCCGCGGTACCGCGCCTCGGTCATCCAGTGCGCGTCGGGCGTGCGGGTGACCGGGACGTTGGAACCCCACATCACGAGGTAGCCGGCGTCCCACCAGTCGCCCGACTCAGGCACGTCGGTCTGGTCGCCGAACACCTGGGGCGACGCCACCGGCAGGTCCGCGTACCAGTCGTAGAACGACAGCATCGGCGCGCCGATCAGCGCGTGGTACCGCGCTCCGGCGCCGTGGCTGACCATCGACATCGCCGGGATGGGGGAGAACCCGGCGACCCGGTCGGGCCCGTACGCGTCGATCGTGTGCACCTGGGCCGCGGCGACGATCTCCAGCGCCTCGTCCCAGGTGGCGCGGACCAACCCACCCTTGCCACGCGCGCGCTTGTAGCGTCGCGCCTGCTCGGGGTCGTCCACGATGCTGCGCCAGGCGGCGACCGGGTCGCCGCCGTGCCGGGCCTTGGCGGCGCGGTACAGCTCGAGCAGCGGCCCGCGCACGTACGGGTAGCGCACCCGGGTGGGCGAGTACGTGTACCAGCTGAACGCCGCACCGCGCGGGCAGCCGCGGGGCTCGTACTCGGGGCGGTCGGGGCCGACCGACGGGTAGTCGGTCTGCTGGGCCTCCCAGGTGATGATCCCGTCCTTGACGTACACCTTCCACGAGCACGACCCGGTGCAGTTCACGCCGTGCGTCGAGCGCACCACCTTGTCGTGGCTCCAGCGGTCCCGGTAGAAGCTGTCCGCGTCCCGCCCACCGATCTGGTGCAGGGTGCGCAGGTCGGCCGAGGTCTGCGCGCGTCGCAGATGGCTGCCCAGCCGGACGAGCAGGTCCGAGACCGGCCCGTCCAGGCCGCTCCCCTCGCGGGTCGGCGTGGTCATCGGCCCCTCCTCCACGAACGGTCGGCCCTGCGCCGGTCCACCTCGGCCAGGCGCGCGAGCAGTCGGCCCCTAGATCTGAACACGCGCACGGCGCTTTTTGAAGGGCAAACCACCGGTTTTATTCTACCGTGGAGTCAGTCCTCGGCCCGATGGTCCCACCGGTGCAGCAGCGCGACCACGGGCAGCGCGACGGCCACGAGCACCGCGAACGGCAGGAACCCGCGCGCGTAGCCGACGGCGCCGCCCACCGCCCCGGTGACGATCCCCATCACCGGGGGGATGACGAACCCGCCCAGGGCTCCCAGGCCCCCGATCCAGCCCGACGCGCCGCCCACGGCGTCGGGGATGTAGCGCGGCAGCAGCTTGAACACGATCGCGTTCTGCAGGCCCATCCCCGCGCCGACCGCCATGGTGGCGATGAGCGAGAGCACGAAGCTCCCGGAGAACGCGAGCACCACGGTCCCCAGCAGCATCAGCACGAAGTTGCCGGCCAGGGCGAACCGGATCGAGACCCGGTCGGACAGGATGCCGCCGGGCACGCGGATCAGCGCCGAGAGCAACGAGAACGACGCCGTGAGCAGGCCCGCGGTGCGCAGCTCGGACCCGTACATGGCGTGCCAGAACGTCGGCAGCCAGGACGTGAAGGCCAGGAAGCCGCCGAAGGAGAGGAAGTAGAAGAAGGTCAGCACCCAGGTCGCCGGGATGCGGGCCGCGTGCTTGAGGCCCTCCCAGGCCCCCATGCCCGGCGCCGTCTCACCGCCACCGAGCTCCGCGAGCGTCGCCTGCGGCACCTCCACACCACGCGCCCGGAGCTGGAACACCGGTGCGTCCTTGATGAGCAGCAGGTACGCGAGGGTCAGGGCCAGCAGGATCGCGAACCACACCGAGTACGCCCCGAGCATGCCGATCCCGCCCACCGCGAGCGGCAGCAGCATGGAGGACAGGCCAGGGCTCGTGTTGCCCAGCCCGGCGTAGGTCCCCAGCGCGCCGCCCTGCTGCGAGCGGGGGTACCAGTAGGAGACCTGTCCGATCCCCACCGAGAACGTGGCGATCCCGCAGCCGATCAGCGCACCGAGGACCAGCAGCAAGGGGTAGCTGCCCGCCATCCCGTCCGGGTAGGAGGTGCCCAGCAGGACCAGGAGGCCGACCACACCCAGGTTCGCGGCGACGAGCAAGGTGAGGAAGGGCTTCTTGCCGCCCATCCGGTCCACGGCGGCGCCGAACGGGATGCGCAGCAGCGAGCCCGTCAGCGACGGGATCGCGGCCAGCATGCCGGCCGCGAACGGGCTGAGCCCGATCAGGTCCGTGAACTTGGGCACCAGCGGCCCGAAGATCGACACGCCGGCGAATCCGCCGAAGAAGCCCAGGGTCGCCAGCCACAGGGCCTGCGCCCGGCTGCCGCGAACCTGCGCCCGCAGGTCGGGGACGCTCATCGTCCTCGCGCTGTCTGTCATGGCCGTTGTCCGCCTTTCGTTCCCGACGGCGACGCCGTCGTCTGGTCGGTCGTCCCCCTGCTCAGGTGCAGGATGCAGTGGTCGGGTCCCACGAACGGCTCCAGCCGGTCGGCTGCCAGGGGACCCCCGTGGTGGGCCAGCACGCCCCGCACCACCCCGAGGTGCACGCTGCACACCACGTCGGGGCGGGAACGCGCGATGGCGGCGTAGGGGCAGCCGTGCAGGTGGATCCGCAGCGGGTCGAGCTCGAGCTCGGGGTTCATGCCCAGGTCGTCCAGGTGCATCTCGAGCGCGGCGAGCTGGCCTGCCACGTCGGCGGCCACCTCGGGCACGGGGGCGGCCTCGGGCTCGGGCGCTCGCCTGCCCCACTCCTCACCGGCTCGCTCCGCCTCGAGGGCCGGTTCGCGGAGCTCGCGGCCGTACCCGGCGAGGAGCACCTGCATGAGGTACTCGCGCAGCTGCTCGTCCAGCGTCGCGCCGGCCGCGCGGGGCACGACCTGGTAGGTCATGCGAGGCCGGCCTCGGGTCGTCCGGTGCTCGGGCTCGCGGGTGACGAAGCCCGCGGCGACCAGCCGGTCCAGGTGCTCGCGCACGGTGTTGCGGTGCAGCCCGACCGCCCCCGCGAGCTCGTCCGCGGTCAGAGCGCGCTCGGCGCCCTGGAGCTCGTGCAGCAGCGCGAGGCGGCTGGCGGACGCCAGCGCGCGGTAGGAGGCCGAGTTTCGTGGCACGGCCCAATATTCACGGCTCGCACCGCGTGAAATCTGGGACCTTCGGGCCGTACGGTGGTGGGGTGAGTCACGCAGCACTCGACCGGAGCCCGCAGGCCGCGGTGCGGTCCGCGATCCGCGAGCACGCGCTCGACCCCGCCGAGCACGTGCACGCGATCACCCACCCGGCGGCCGGCGCGGTCGCGACGTTCGTCGGGCAGGTACGCGACCACGACCCGGCGGTCAGCGGCGAGGTCGTCGCACTCGAGTACAGCGCGCACCCTGACGCGCCACAGATCCTGCACCGGCTCGCCCACGCGGCCGCAGCGCAGGACGGCGTCCTCGGGCTCGCGGTGAGCCACCGGGTCGGCCGCCTCGGCGTCGGGGACGTGGCCGTCGTGGCCGCCGTCGCCACCGCGCACCGCGCGCTGGCGTTCCGGGTGTGCGCGGACCTGGTCGAGACGGTCAAGGCGGAGCTGCCCGTGTGGAAGCGCGAGATCCTGGCCGACGGCAACGCCCTGTGGGTGGGACTGTGACACCCGGCCCCCTGGCGGACGGGTTCGGGCGGGAGCACCGGGACCTGCGGATCTCGCTGACGGACCGGTGCTCACTGCGCTGCACGTACTGCATGCCGGCGGAAGGTGTGCCCTGGCTCCCCGGCCCGTCGATGCTGGGAACCGACGAGCTCGTGCGGATCGCACGCGTGGGCGTCGGGCTCGGGCTGAACGAGATCCGCCTCACCGGGGGCGAGCCACTGCTGCGGCCCGACGTCGTGGACGTGGTCGCGCGCCTGGCCGCGCTGGACGGGCCGAACGGACGCCCCGAGATCTCGATGACCACCAACGCGCTACGGCTGCCGGCCCTCGCGAGCCCCTTGCGGGAGGCGGGCCTGGCCCGGGTGAACGTCAGCCTGGACACGCTGGACCGGGACCGGTTCGCCCGGCTGACCAGGCGGGACCGGCTCCCGGCGACGCTGGCCGGCATCGCGGCCGCAGCCGCGGCCGGGTTCGCACCGGTCAAGCTCAACGCCGTGGTGATGCGCGGCGTCAACGACGACGAGGTCGTGGACCTGGTGCGGTTCGCCGTCGCGCACGGCTACGAGATGCGGTTCATCGAGCAGATGCCCCTGGACCCCGGGCACACCTGGGACCGCGGCGAGATGGTCACCCAGGCGGAGATCCTCGAACGGTTGGGCAAGGCGTTCCGGCTGACGGAGGTGGGCGACCGCGGGGCGGCCCCGGCCGAGCGCTGGGTCGTGGACGACGGCCCGGCGACCGTCGGCGTGATCGCCTCGGTGACCGCACCGTTCTGCGGTTCGTGCGACCGTCTCCGGCTCACGGCCGACGGCCAGCTCCGCTCGTGCCTGTTCGCCCGGACCGAGACCGACCTGCGCACACTGTTGCGCGAAGGTGCGGACGACGCGGCGCTCGAGGCCGCGTTCCGCACGTGCGTGGCGGGCAAGAAGGCCGGCCACGGCATCGGCGAACCGGGCTTCCGGCAGCCGGACCGGCCGATGAGCGCGATCGGCGGCTGATCAGCCGCCGGCGAACGGCGGGAGGACGTCCACCAGCGCCCCGTCGTCGATCGCGTCCTCGCCGTCCAGCCGACGCCCCTCGGCGACGAGCGCACAGCGGTCGAGCACGCGGGCCAGGTCCGGACCGTGCCGGTCCACGACCACGGAGACGAGCTCGGCGCGGGTGCCCGCCGTCACGCTCTCCTCGTCGACCCCGGCCGCCTCGGCGGCCGCCGCGAAGTACCTGACCCGGATCACGCCCCCTCCCCCCAGGTGCGCGCGAGCTCGGTCACCCGTTCCACCGTGCGGGAGAACGCAGCGTGGTCCCCACCGCTCCTGGCGACCGCGTAGCCCGCCAGGAAGGCGGTCAGCGGGACCGCGGGCCGTGCGACGGCCTGCGCGGCCTCCCTGGCCAGGTCCAGGACGGCCTCGACGTCGACGGCGTCAGGGTCCACTCCCAGCTCCTCGACGAGCAACGACACCCAGCGGGTCAGCTCGGGTCCCACCGGCTGGTGGTGCTCACTCATGCGTTCCTCCTCCTTGACGGCGGCCTCGACCCTTCGGGCAGCCTCCCACGTGTCCACGTCCTCACCGAGCCCCAGGGGGTCCGGGACCCCGACGCCGACGAGATGCTCGGCCATCCGACGCACCGAGACGCCGTACGGGCCGGTACGGAGCCGGCCCAGCGCCTCGCGCAGCGCGGGCCGCCGGTAGGCGGCCACCAGCAGCTGCGCTCGACCGTCCGCGTCGACCAGGTGCGCCACGTCAGCGCTCCCCAACGCGTCGAGCAGGGACGGTACAGCGCGGGCCGCGCGGGGCACGTCGCACGCGAGCACCACCACGGGGACCTCACCCGCCGGATCCAGGGCGGCGAGACCGGCGGCGATGCCCGCCACCGGGCCGCCCGACGCAGGCTCCTCGAGCACCGCGGGCACCCCCGGGCGCGCCAGGTGCGGTGGCCCGACGACCACGGTCCGCCGCGCGTCGGGGGCCGCCGCGAGCACGCGGTCCAGCATCGTGCGCCCGGCGAGCCGCACCCGCGCCTTGTCCACCCCACCCAGGCGCTCCCCCGACCCACCAGCCAGGACCAGCAGGTCGTGCTCGCTCACAGCCACCTCACCCGCAGCCGGTCGCCGGGCCGGACGTGCCGCACGTGAGCGGGCACCACGGCGAGCCCCTGCGCCGCGGCGAGGCCCGCGACCAGGTGCGATCCCGAGCCGCCCGGCACCGCGCGGCGCACGCGCGGCAGGTCGGTCGCGGCGTCCTCGAGGCGGACCGGCATGTACTGCTCGCGGTCCGCCGGGACGCGCCATGCGTCATCGGCCACGCCCCAGCCCGACCGCTGCTCGACCGCGGCCGCAGCGAGCATCGTGCGCAGCAGCGGGCGGACGAACACCTCGAACGAGACGAACGCGCTGACCGGGTTGCCCGGCAGGCACACCACCGGCGTCCCCGCGGCGAGTCGACCGGAGCCCTGCGGCTTGCCGGGCTGCATCGCCACACGGACGAACGACACCGGTCCGGTCAGCGCCTCCCTGACCACGTCGTGGTCGCCGACGCTCACCCCGCCGGACGTCACCACGAGGTCGACCGCACCGTCCAGCTCGGCGAGCGCGGTGCGCAACGCTGCGACGTCGTCGGTGACGCCATCGCGGTACACGACCTCGGCACCCGCCTCGGTGGCCGCCGCGGCGAGCAGCACGGAGTTCGAGTCATGGATCTGCGCCGGACCCAGGGCACCCCCGGCGGCGACGAGCTCCGCGCCCGTGGACAGCACAGCGACGCGCGGCCGGCGCCGCACCACCAGGGACCGGGCGCCGGCCGACACCGCAGCGGCCAGCTGCGCAGGGCCGAGGTCGGCACCCGCTGCCAGCACCCGTTCGCCGGCGCGCACGTCGTCCCCCGCGGGTCGGATGTGCTCCCCGCGGTGCGCGGGCCGGCCGATCGAGACGCGTGCGCCGTGCCGGGCGACGTCCTCCTGCCGGACCACGGCGTCCGCCCCGGCCGGGACCGGAGCGCCGGTCATGATGCGCACCGCGGTCCCGGGCGCGACCGGGACGGCCGACGGCACCCCGGCGGCGGCCTCGCCCACCACGTCCAGGACGGCCGGGCTGTCCGCCGACGACCGGGCCAGGTCCGCACCGCGCACCGCGTAGCCGTCCATCGCGGAGCTGTCCCAGGCGGGCAGGGACCCTGCAGCGGTCACGTCCCGGGCCAGCACGCGGCCCAGCCCGGCACCGACGTCGACCTCGTCGGTGCCCGTGACGCGGGCCAGCTCCAGCACGGCGGCACGGTGCTCGGCCACGCCACGCAGAGTCGGCGCGATCGGCTCGGAGGGGTGGTTCATCGCGCTCCTCGGTCGGTGCGGTGCGTCGCGGTCCCACGCTAGGCCCGCGCTGGGCCGCGCCGCAGACCTGGGATGAATTTAACCGGCCATTGCCAGTTGAACGATGTGGACGCCGTCCTTAGCGTCGACGCAGGACGAACGAGGAGGACACCGTGGCCGACGAGTGGGACCCACGTGCACCGGAGGTGCTGGCCGACCAGGTCTCCGCGTACGACGCGATGCGGGCGCGCTGCCCCGTCGCGCACGACGACTACCTCGGCTGGACCGTGTTCACGCACCAGGAGGCCGTCCGCGTCGTCACGGACCACACGACGTTCAGCAACGTCGTCTCCTCGCACCTCTCGGTCCCGAACGGGATGGATCCGCCCGAGCACACCCCGCACCGCCGGATCAACGAGAGCTACTTCACGCCCGAGCGGATGGCCGAGCTCGAGCCGACGTGCCGCCGCATCGCGGCCGACCTGGTGGCGTCCCTGCCGGCCGGACCCGTCGACGTGATGGCCGCCCTCGCGCGGCCCTACGCGCTGGCGATGCAGACCGCCTTCATGGGTTGGCCGGAGCGGTTGCACGAACCGTTGCGCGCCTGGACGGCGCGCAACCACGCCGCGACGCTCGCGCGCGACCCGGAGGCGCTGGAGTCGGTCGCGCTCGAGTTCGACGGCTACATCCGTGAGCAGCTCGACGAGCGGCGCGCCGCCGGCGACGACGCACCCGACGACGTCACGACCCGGCTGCTGCGCGAACGCGTGCACGGGCTCCCCCTCACCGACGAGGAGATCGTCAGCGTCGTGCGCAACTGGACGGTGGGCGAGCTCGGCACGATCGCGGCGAGCGTCGGCATCCTCGTGCACGTCCTCGCGCAGCACCGCGCCTTGCAGGACTCGCTGCGCTCCGACCCGGGACCGCTGCCTGCGGCGATCGACGAGGCGCTGCGCATCCACCCGCCCCTGATCGCCAACCGGCGCCGCACGACCTGCCCGGTCGAGCTCGGCGGCCGCGAGATCCCCGCCGGCGAGCGCGTCACGGTGCTGTGGGCATCGGCGAACCGCGACGAGGCGGTCATGGGCGACCCGGACGAGGTCCGCCTGGACCGCGACCCGGCGGACAACCTGCTCTACGGGGCAGGGATCCACGAGTGCCCGGGCGCGCCCCTGGCCCGGATGGAGCTTCGCGTGCTGGCCGAGGAGCTGCTCGCCCGGACCACGGCGATCCGGCCCGCCGAGCCGCCCACGCCGGCGGCCTACCCGGCCGGTGGGTTCACGTCGGTGGTCGTCGACGTGGCGTAGCCCGCGCCGGGGATCGCGGCGCGGGCTACGCGGCTGTCACGACGCGGCGCGACGCGTGATCCTCACGTGCCACTCGTCCGGGCCTGCCACCAGGGTCTCGACGTCGATCGGTGCACGCTCGGCGAGCTGCGCGAGCAGCGGCGTGGGCAGGTGCGGGGCGACCACGACCAGCGAGCCGCCGGCCGGGATCGCGTCGAAGGCGCCGAACACGGCGCCGTGCCGCACCGCGTGCGGGATGGCGCGCACGTCCAGGACGGGGTCGGCCTCGTCGTGGCCGCCGCACCCGCAGGTGTGGTGCTCGGGCGCGGTGGTCTGGATCTGCACGGGCTGGCTCATGTCTCTCCTCGTGTGTCGGGGTTCGGTCGGGGTTCGGTCGGGGTTCGGTCGGCTCAGGGGCCAGGTCGTCCGGTCATCGTGTGGCGGCCACCGTCAGGAGGCACGCGCCGGGCTCGGCGAACGGCACGAGGCCGATCTCCAGCCGGTCACCGCCGGGTGCGCGGGTCGCGAGGCCCTGGAGCAGGCCGAGGTGCACCTGGCACACGACCTCGGGGTGGTGCCGCGCGGCATCACGGAACGGGCACGCCCGTAGCCGCAGGCCGGCCGGGGCCTCCTCGGGGTCGAAGCCCAGCGCCGCGGTGGCCGTGGTCAGGACCTCCCGGGCTTCCCCGTCGGGCACGGTGAGCTCCTCGCCCCAGCGCCGCCCGGCGGTGCGCGCGGGCTCGCCGGTCGCGGCCGCTCCGGCGAGGGCCTCGATCATCCGGTCGCGCACCGCGACCAGGTCGAGCTCTGCGGCGCGGTAGGCCACGGCGGGCCTGCCCCGCCCGCCCGAGCGCGCCGTCTGGCGCAGGACGAGTCCGGCCTCCTCGAGCTGGTCCAGGTGGAAGCGGGCCGTGGTCACGTGCAGACCGAGGCGTGCGGCCAGGTCGGCCGCCGTGAGCGGGCCACCGCTCAGCAGCGCCAGCGCCTGACGGCGCACCGGCGAGGCGAGTGCCGCATGCCGCGTGGCATCCGCCTCGTCACCTCGTTCGGGCCTGGCCATGAATTTAGAGTATCAGCATCCTCTATATTGATCCCATGACGACACGACACCGGGCCGCGCTGCTCGCGCTGGCCGGTGCGGCCGCGCTGGCGGGCCTCGACGCCGCCCTCGTCCGGCTCGGCGCGATCGCCCCCGTGGCGTCCGTCCCGCTCGGCGAGGTGCACGGCGTGCTCATGGTCTACGGCTTCCTGGGCACGGCGATCGCCCTGGAGCGTGCGGTCGCGCTGCGCAGCGGTGGCGGCCGCCGGGACGCCTGGGGCTACGCCGCCCCTGCCGCGAGCGGCGCCGGGACCGTGCTGGCGCTGGCCGAGGTCGCGGGCCTCGGCGGGGGCCGTGCGCTCCCCGGCGTCGCGTGGACGGCCTCGATGGCGCTCTTCGCCGGCATCTACGCGGCCGTCTGGCGGCGACAGCCGTCCGCCGCGGTGCTCATCCAGGGGCTGGGTGCGGTCGCCGGCCTGGGAGGGGCAGCCCTGTGGACGCACGGCGTCGAGAACGCGCGCATCGTGCCGTGGTGGGGCGCGCTGCTCGTGCTGACCGTGGTCGGCGAGCGCCTGGAGCTCGCGCGCCTGGCGTTCCTCACGACGGGCACCGAGGCCCGCATCGTGACCGAGGCCTGCGCCGTGCTGGTCGGTGCCGTCGCAACCCTCGTCGCCCCCGGCCCGGGCTACCCCCTGCTCGGGCTGGCGCTCGCGGTCCTGGTCGCCGACGTCGCGGTGCACGACGTCGCTCGCCGCACGATCCGCGCGTCCGGCGTCGCACGCCTCATGGCCGCCTGCATGCTCGCCGGGTACGGCTGGGCGATGGTGTCCGCCGCGGTCTGGGTGGTCGGCGGCCCGGCGTGGGCCGGCTACCGCTACGACACCGCCGTGCACGCCCTGACCATCGGCTTCGCCCTGTCGATGGTGGTCGCACACGCACCGGTGATCGTGCCGGCGGTTGCGCGCCGCCCCTTGCCGTACCACCCGGTGATGTGGGTCGCCGCCGGGTTGCTGCACCTCGGCCTCCTGGTCCGGGTGCTCGCCGGCGCCCGCGCGGCTGAGGACGCCTGGCGGCTCGGCGGGACGCTGGGCGTCGTCGCCGTCCTCGTGCTGGTGGGCAGCGTCGTGGCACTGCTCGCCCGCACACCCGGCGGACGGGCAGCACGAGGCCGCGCCGTCCCGAGCCCCGTCCCGCCGGCCGAGCCCGAGCCGCAGGTGGCGGGCCGATGACGACCAGGCCGCGCCGCTGGCGCACGGACCGGCTGACCACCGGCTGGATGCTCGTCGCCCTCGTCACCTCGGGGCTCACGCTCGCCGCCCACGGGGCCGTGCCGCAGCCGCTGTGGACGGCCGTGCACGTCGTGACGCTCGGCGTGCTGACCAGCTCCGTGCTGCAGTGGTCCTGGTACTTCGCCCGCGCGTTGCTGCACCTGCCCGCCGACGACCCGTCGGGACGAGGCGTCACGGCGCGCCTGCTCGCGTTCAACGTCGCCCTGGTCACGCTGGTCGGCGCCATGTGGACAGGGTGGGTGCCGGGCACCATCGCGGGCGCGGCCGCGATCGGGACCGTCGTCTCGTGGCACGGCCTCGCGCTCGTCCGGGCCGCGCGGACCCGCCTGGGTACCCGGTTCGCCGTCGTGCTGCGCTACTACGTCGCCGCGGCGGCTTTCCTGGTGATCGGCTGCGTCCTGGCCGGATTCCTCACGGTGGCGATGTTCGCCCACGACGCACCCGGGTGGCTGCTCGCCGCACGCGACCGGCTGACCCTCGCGCACGCGGTCGTCAACGTCGGCGGGTGGCTCGGGCTGTCGATCCTGGGGACGCTCGTGACGCTGGGTCCCACCGTGCTGCGCACCAGGATCGACCCGGCGGCGCTCAGGATGGCCGTTGTGGCCCTGCCCGGAGCGGTGGGCGGTCTGGTGCTCGCCGCGACGGCCGCGAGCATCGGCTGGCTGGCCGGGCTGGGTACCGGGCTGGTGGTCTTCGCCGCGGCGGGCGCGGTCGGGGTCGGCGTCCCGCTCGTGCGAGCGGCCCGGCGCGCGAACCCCGGAGCCTTCGCCGCCTGGACCGCAGGCCTGGGTCTCGTCTGGTCCCTCGTGGCCGTGGGCGCGATCGCCGCCCAGGCGTTCGTGGCGCCCGACGCCACGGCGCTGCGGGACGCCGATCTGCCCTGGCTGGCCGTGCTCGGCGCGGGCGGGATCCTGCAGGTGCTCGTCGGAGCGCTGACGTTCCTCATGCCGGTCGTCATCGGTGGCGGCCCGGGACCCGCGCGGATCGGCATGGCGGCGCTCGAGACCGCCTGGCCGGCCCGCGTCGCGACCCGCAACACCGCCCTGGGGCTCCTCGCGTTCGCCACTGCCACCGGTGCCGGCACGCTCGGCCTGTGGTGGGCCGCGGTGCTGGTCTGCTACGCGATCGACGTCGCCGCGCTGGCCGTCGCCGGAGCCCGGCAGGCGCGCGCCCGGCGCGCTGCCCACCCTCGACCGGACGCAGCCGCCACCACGACCACGACCACGACCACGAGGAGCACGCCGTGACCAGCTCGTCCGCCACCGGGCCGCGCCCGCTCCCCGGCCGCGACGGTCCGCCCGAGCGGCGCGCCGCCCTGGCCGTGGCCGGCGTGGTCGCGGTGGTCGCCCTGAGCGTCGCCGGAGCCCTCGCCCGGCCGGCTGCCGCCGACGTCCCCGCAGCCCCGGCGTCCGCCACGCAGGCCTCGGCCGTGGCACCCGGACACACCACGAGCGTGACGGTCCGCGTCGAGGGCATGGCCTTCTCGCCGTCGCGGATCGAGGTTCCCGCGGGGGACGACCTGCGCATCACCGTGCAGAACGACGGCGACCAGCGCCACGACCTGGTCCTCGCCAACGGGACCGGGACCGGCCTGATCGCCCCGGGCGACCGCACGACCGTCGACGTCGGCACCGTGACGAGCAGCCTGGACGGGTGGTGCTCGCTGCCGGGCCACCGCCAGATGGGCATGACGCTCGAGGTGGTCACGACAGGGAGCACGGACCCCGCCGCGGAGCGCCCGCCGGCACCGGCCGATGCGCCCTCGGACGTCCCGACCATGGCGCGGCTGCAGGACGCCGCGCGGCACTCACCCGCGTACCCGGCCGCCCTGCCGCCGGCGCCCCCCGGCACCGAGCACGACTACACGTTCACGGTCACCGAGCAGGTCCAGCAGGTCACTCCCCGGGTGTCCCGCGCGGTCTGGACGTACAACGGCACCTCACCGGGACCGATGCTGCGCGGTCACGTCGGGGACACCTTCCGCGTCACGCTGGTCAACCACGGCTCGATGGGGCACTCGGTCGACTTCCACGCCGGCGAGCTCGCACCCGACGAGCCCATGCGGACCATCGAGCCCGGCCAGAGCCTGACCTACACCTTCACCGCGGACCGGGCCGGCATCTGGATGTACCACTGCTCGACCGCCCCCATCTCTCAGCACATCGCGAACGGGATGTTCGGGGCCGTCGTCATCGACCCTGCGGGCCTGGATCCGGTGGACGAGGAGTACGTGCTCGTCCAGTCCGAGCAGTATCTCGGCGCGAACGGCGCACCTGCCGACCCGGCGAAGGTCGCCACGGGCATCCCGGACATCGTGACGTTCAACGGCCGGGCGTTCCAGTACGACGCGCACCCGCTGACGGCCCGCGTGGGCGACCGCGTGCGCATCTGGGTGCTGGACGCCGGCCCGGACGCCTCGTGGTCCTTCCACGTGGTGGGCGCCCAGTTCGACACGGTCTGGACCGAGGGCCGCTACAGCGTGCGCGACGGCCGTGCGACCGACGGCTCCGCCTCGGGCCCGACGGGCGCGCAGGTCCTTCCGCTGCTCGCCGCCCAGGGCGGGTTCGTCGAGCTGACGGTCACCGAGCCGGGTCACTACGCGATCGTCAACCACCAGATGAGCCTCGCGGAGAAGGGCGCGCACGGGGTCCTGGAGGTCACGCGGTGAGCACCCGGGCGATGGCCGCGAGCGCCGTGGCACGCCGCGCGGGGCGAGCCGGGGACGTCCCGTCCGCACCCGGCGGCCCATCAAGATCGAGTTGCGACGCGCGTGGCACGGGAGTGCCCTGGGACGGGCGCGCCGACGGGCGAGGTCGGCGCTCGTCGGACGGGGGCAGGACATGGCGACCACGACACGGTCCGTCGAGCACGGCAGCAGGGACCTGCGCAGGCACGTCGGACTGGTAGGCCTGCTGTTCGCCAGCGTGGGCTCGATCATCGGCTCGGGCTGGCTGTTCGGTGCGCTCAACGCGTCCCGCGAGGCCGGACCCGCCGCCCTGGTCTCCTGGGGCCTGGGCGCGGTGATGATCCTGCTCATCGGCCTGGTGTACGCCGAGCTCGGCACGATGTTCCCGCTCTCCGGCGGGGTCGTGCGGTTCCCGCACATGTCGTTCGGGTCGTTCGCGAGCTACACCACCGGCTGGATCACCTGGCTCGCGGCGGCCACCGTCGCCCCCATCGAGGTCGAGGGCGCCCTGCAGTACGCCACCAAGTACGCGCCGTTCACCGCGCGGCACACGGTGGACGGCTCGGTGGTGCACACCCTGACCGGCCTGGGCTACGCCGTCGCCGTGGTCGCGATGGCCGTGTTCGTGGTCATCAACTACATCGGCGTGCGGTGGTTCGCGCGCGTCAACAACGTCGTGGTGTGGTGGAAGCTCGCCGTGATCACCCTGGTCATCGTGGCGTTCGTGGTCACCGCGTTCCACGCCGCGAACTTCTCCTCCCAGGGCTTCACGCCTCAGGGCTGGCACGGGGTGTTCACCGCGATCGCCACCTCCGGGATCGTGTTCTCCTACCTCGGCTTCCGCCAGGGCATCGAGCTCGCGGGAGAGACCGACAACCCGCGCCGCAACGTGCCGATCGCGGTGATCGGCTCCGTCCTGCTGACCGGCGTGCTGTACGTGGGGCTGCAGGCCGCGTTCATCGGCTCGCTCGACCCCGGGCTGATCACCGGCGGCTGGGCGAACCTGTCCTTCAACGACGACTTCGGACCGTTGGCGGCGGTCGCGAGCCTGCTCGGGCTGGGCTGGCTGGCCGTCCTGCTGTACGCCGACGCGATCATCTCCCCGGCCGACACCGGGTTGATCTACACCACCGTCACGGCGCGCCTGTCCTACGCGATGGCGCGCAACGGCAACGCGCCGCGCGGGCTGGCGAAGACGAGCGTGCGGGGCGTGCCGGTGGTGAGCCTGCTGGTGACGTTCGTCGTGGGGCTGATCATCTTCCTGCCGTTCCCGAGCTGGCAGCAGCTCGTCGGCTTCATCACGTCCGCCACCGTGCTGTCGTTCGGCTCAGGCCCGCTGGTGCTCGCGGCGATGCGCCGCCAGCTGCCCGAGCGCGAGCGGCCGTTCCGGCTGCCCGGCGGGCACGTCATCCCGGTGCTGGCGTTCTGGTCGTCCAACCTGATCGTGTACTGGTCGGGGTGGAGCATCGTGTGGAAGCTCATGGTCGCGGTGCTCATCGGGCTGGCCCTGCTCGTGGTGTTCGAGGTCAGCGGCAGCCAGCCGCCGCTGGACTGGCGGGCCGGCGCGAGCTGGGTCGTGCCGTGGCTGGGCGGGCTCGCGCTGCTGTCCTGGCTGGGCGACTACGGCGGCGGGATCGGTGCGCTGCACTTCGTCTCCGCGATCCCGGTCACCTTCGTGTTCTCCGCGGCGATCTACGCGCTCGCGTACGCCATGCGGCTCTCGCCCGAGCGGTCCCGCGAGCACGTCGCGGACACCGAGCACGAGGCGGCCGTCGAGGACGCCGAGCTGGGCCAGGGCTTCTGACCGGAGACCTCAGCGCCTCAGGAACGCAGGTGGGCGCCCTCGGGGTCCCGGTGCCGCTGGAGAAGGGCCATCTGCGGGTTCGCCATGAGCTGCGACCGTCTCACGAACGACCCCGCCGCTCGTCCCATCGCCGAGCCGAACCGCCGGATCCAGGTCACGGGAACCTCCCCCCATCGAGATACCACCGTACTGCGGCGCCCCACGCGGCACGCAGGACGGCCGCTGCCCGCCGGCGTCCGCATCGCGGACGGCCCCGCAGGAATCGGCGTCCGGGGCGGCGCTCGCCGCGTGGGCCGCCGGCGAGGAGGCGCGACCGTCAGCCGGTGAGCACGACGAGGCGCTCGGTCGCCCGCGTCATCGCCACGTACCGGTCCACCGCGCCCTGCACGCCCGTGCCGAAGCGCTCCGGCTCGACCAGCACCACCAGGTCGAACTCGAGGCCCTTCACCAGCTCGGGCGCGGCGACGCGCACCCGGTCGTCGTCCGGCACGGCCACCTCCGACGTCGCGACCACGCACGCGACGCCCGCGTGCTCGGCGAGCCAGGACCGCAGGACGTCCGCCAGCTCGGCCACCGCGCCGTACCGGACCGGGACGCCCCCGGTGCGCACCGAGGTCGGCACGTTGGCGTCCGGCAGCACCGCGCGGATGACGGGCTCGGCCTGCGCCATCACCTCGCTCGGCGTGCGGTAGTTCAGCGTCAGCGACGCCGTACGCACGCGATCCAGGCCGGCCCACCCGAGCCGCTCCTGCCACGACCCGGCGAACCCGTGCCGCGCCTGGGCGCGGTCCCCGACCACGGTGAAGCTGCGCGACGGGCAGCGCGCCAGCAGCATCTGCCACTGCGCGTCGGTGAGCTCCTGGGCCTCGTCCACCACGACGTGGGCGAACGGACCGGCGAGCCGGTCGGGACGGTCCGCGGGCACGGCGTCGGCGTCCACGAGGGCCGCGCGCAGGTCCTGCCCGCGCAGCATGGACATCACGTGCAGCTCGGAGTCGTCCGCGGCGATCAGGTCGTCCACGACGTCGGACATCCGCTCGCGGCTCTCGGCGGCCGCTGCCTCGCGCCGCCGGCGCCGCCGCGACGCCTCGGGGTCCCCCAGGCGCAGCCGCGCCGCGTCCAGCAGCGGCAGGTCGGCCTCCGTCCAGGCGTCCGGGACGTCCCGCTGCAGCGTCCGGACCTGCTCGGCCGTCAGCCACGGCGCGCAGAGCCTGAGGTACGCGGGCACGGTCCACAGGTCGCCCACGACGTCCGTCGCCTCGAGCACCGGCCAGGCCCGGCCGAACGCCCGCACCAGGTCGCGGTTGGCCGCGAAGGCCCGCCGCACGACCGCGTCGTCGCCGCGCCCGGCCAGCCCGTACGCGTCGAATCCCTCGTCCTCGCGGCGGTTCTCCAGGGCCCTGTCCTCGTCGAGCTCCCCGTCCGACCACGCGGTGTCATCCCGGGCGCACGGGAGCTGCTCGCGCAGCGCGTCCACGAGGATGTCGACGAGGGCCTCCCAGATCTCGTCGCGGGCGTCGTTGTGCGGCGTGCCGGGCTCGGGCACCCCGAACGCGTCCGCCCAGTCGGCCGCGCTGAGCCGCACGTCGGCCCAGGGGGTAGCCACGACCAGCGGCGCCGTCGGCGGGTTCTCGTGGAACCGCACGGCCGGCTCGATCGCCGCCACCAGGCGCGCGTCGGCCTTGAGCGCGGCCACCTCCGCGCCCTCCGGGCCCGCCCCCGCACCCTGCGGGACGAGGTCGCGCAGCGTGCACAGCTGCACGCCCTCCTCCCCGAGGCTGGGCAGCACGTCGGACACGTAGTCCAGGTACGGGCGGTGCGGCCCGACCACGAGCACCCCACCGCGGTGGTGACCCAGCCGGGGGTCGGAGTACAGCAGGTATGCGGTCCGGTGCAGGGCGACGACCGTCTTGCCCGTCCCCGGCCCGCCGTCCACCACGAGCGTGCCGGCCGACCCCGCGCGGATGATCGCGTCCTGGTCGGCCGCGATGGTGCCCAGCACGTCCCGCATGCGCGCGGTGCGGCTGCCCGCCAGGCTCGCCAGGAAGGCGGACTGGTCGTCCAGCGCCGCGTGACCGGCCAGGCCGTCGGCGGTGAACACCTCGTCCCAGTAGTCGGTGACCCGACCACCGGTCCAGTGGTACCGGCGGCGGCTGACCAGACCCATCGCGTCGGCGTGCGTCGCCCCGAAGAACGGCTCGGCCGCCGGCGCGCGCCAGTCCACGAGCAGCCGGCGCCCCGCGGCGTCGGTCAGCCCGAGGCGGCCGACGTACACCGGCTCCCCGCCGTCGGGGACCATCCGCCCCAGGCACAGGTCCAGGCCGAAGCGCTGCAGCATGCGCCGGCGGGCCGAGAGCCGGTGGATCGCGCTGTCCCGGTCCATCGCCTCCTGCCCGGAACCGGCCGGGGCGCGGCGCAGCTCCGCGAGCCGGTCCGCGAGCTCGGCGAGGCGCTGGTCAAGGCACGCCGCGATCGCCGCGAAGTGCCGCTCGTCGGTGGCGATCAGGTCCGGGTCGGCCTTGGCCGCTCGGCGCTCGGGGAGGGCAAAGGCACTGGTCACGGCGGGGATTGTGCGCCCGGGAGGGGGCCTTGCGGCAAGGCCCCCCGCGGGCCATATCCTGAGGGTGGCGGGCGAGCCCCGCCCACAGCGTGCGGCTGGCGCCTCAGTCCTTGTCGACCGGCATCCACACCCGCATCGTCGCCGGACCACGATTGCCCCACCGGTGGTAGGGGACGAGCCGTACCGCGCCGTGGTCGCGCACCGTAGCCGCGGAGCCGTCCGGCGACCGGAACGGCCAGCCCTCCGCGCCGTACTCGCGGGACCGCACCGACACCATGACCTCGCCGTCGTCGTCCAGCGGAGGACGGCTCGTGTCGACGCTGACCTCGTTGACGCTCGACCCGAGGTCGGTGGACTCCAGGCACATCACGAGTGGCCCACGCTCCACCGCGGCCTGGCCGCGCACGGCGTCGACCCGAGGGTCGGCCACCGTCCAGCGTGCGCGAACGGGGAGGTCCAGCACCACGCGGTCGCCGTCCGTGAGCCCGGTCACCTCGGCGTAGCCGGGCGCCACCTCGCGCGTACCCCTCGTGTCGGTGAGCGTGGCGCCCTGCCCCCATGCGGGGACCCGCAGGCTCAGCGTCCACTCGCCCTGCGGCGCCCGGACCACCTCGACCTCGATGCGGCCGTCGGCCGGGTAGCGGGTCCGCACCCGCAGCTCGACCTCGCGGCCGTCGGTGAGCGCCCCGCGGAGGTGCGCACCGGCGTACTGGTGGAGCTGGAGGCCGCCGTCGTCGACCGACGCCAGGTAGGCCGCGAGCGACGCGACCGTGCGGGTCACGTTGGTGGGGCAGCACGACACGTGGAACCACGGCGCCCGCAGGCTCGCCAGAGCGCGCGGCGAGGCAGTGTCCGGGTCGACCTCGGTCGCCGGGGTCCGCTGGTGCAGCGTGTTGGCGTAGAAGAACCCGTGACCGTCCTCCGCCGGCGAGGTGGCGACCACGTTGAACAGCGTGCGCTCCACCGCGTCGGCATGCCTGACGTCCCCACTGGCCAGCAGCAGCCGGTGGTTGGTCATGACCGAGCCCACCCCTGCGCACGTCTCGGAGTAGGCCCGGTCCGACGGGAGCTCGAAGTCGTCGCCGAACGACTCTCCGTCGTGGTGGGCTCCCATGCCGCCGGTCAGGTACGTGCGGCGCGCGAGCGTGGTGAGGACCTGCGAGGTCACCGCGCCCAACAGCTCGTCGTCACCCGTCTCGACCGCGAGGTCGGCCGCCCCGGCGGCGAGGTACAGCGCGCGGACGGCGTGGCCGCGCAGCGCGGTGGCCTCCCGCACCGGCTGGTCGTCCTGGTAGTACGACGCCCCGAGCTCGATGTCGCCCAGGACGCCGTGCCCGCGCCGGTCGACGAACAGCCGCGCCTGGTCCAGGTAGCGCTGCTCACCGGTGAGCCGGTACAGCTCGACGAGCGCCACCTCGATCTCCGGGTGGCCGCCGACGTCCGCACGCCCGTCCGGGCCGAACAAGGTGCACACCTGGTCGGCCGCCCGCCGGGCGATCCGCACGATCTCCTCGTCGGTGCCGCGGGTCCGGCCGCGCGCGACGGCGGCCTGGACGAGGTGACCGACGCAGTACAGCTCGTGACCCCACTGCAGGTCGGACCACCGGGGCTGCTGACCGGGGCGCCCGAACATCGTGTTGACGTACCCGTCGGGCTCCTGCGCGGAGCCGACGCGCGCGACCAGGGCGTGGTAGCGAGCCTCGAGGTCCGGGTCCTCGCGCCGGGCGAGCTCCCAGGCCATCGCCTCGAGCAGCTTGTAGACCTCGGAGTCGGAGAACTCCCGACCCCGCCGGTCCTGCGGCAGGCGCCCCTCGACCGCCGCGTCGAAGTTGGCCGCCCAGCCCATCCGCTCGACCCAGGTCTCGCAGTGGCCGATCATCGCGCCGGCGTTGCGCTGCTGGAGCTCGGCGAACAGCCCGTCGTCGATCGTCACCTCGTCGAGGCCGAGGGGGTACCAGCGGCCGCGTGAGGGGGTGATCGGACGGCCGTGCACGGGCCGGGTCACGATCGAGGTGGTGTCGGTCATGGTCAGCTCCTGGGGGTCGGACGGGCTGCGCTGCGCGTCACTTGACGGCGCCGACGGTCAGCCCGTCGCGCAGCAGCCGGTAGGTGGACGTGAAGACGATCAGGATCGGGATGGACGTCAGGACCGCGAGCGCCATGAGGCCCGGC
>NZ_JAUQYP010000001.1:1216106-1224733 GCF_030586465.1 Actinotalea lenta | reverse complement strand
GCGCCGACGGTCAGCCCGTCGCGCAGCAGCCGGTAGGTGGACGTGAAGACGATCAGGATCGGGATGGACGTCAGGACCGCGAGCGCCATGAGGCCCGGCCAGTCGATGCCGAACGCCGAGACCTGCTGGGCGAGCAGCGCGGACAACGGGTAGCTGCCGGGCGACAGGAAGAAGTTCACCGCGTAGAGGAACTCTCCCCAGGACAGCAGGAAGACGAGCGTCCCGACGGTGTAGACACCGTTGCGGGCGACGGGCAGCACCACGGACCAGAACGTGCGCAGCATCGGGGCGCCGTCGATCGAGGCCGCCTCCTCCAGCTGCACGGGCACGGCTCGGAAGAACGGTCGCAGCAGCAACGTCGCGAACGGGATGAGCAGCGCCGAGTCGGCGATCACCACGCCGAGCGTCTTGTCGAGCAGCGCCCAGTTGCCGAAGATCCCGAACAGCGGGATGACGGTCGCGGTCTGGGGCATCATCTGCAGCACGATCAGCAGGCCGAGCCCGAGGCTGGGCAGCGGGCCGCGGGTGCGGGCCAGGCCGTAGGCGGCGGGGATCGCGACCACGAGGACCAGCGCGGTGGTGCCGACGGCGATGAGCACCGACTGGCGCAGCGCGTCCACCAGCGCGCCGTTGAAGGCCTGGACGTAGGCGGTGGTCACCGGCCGGAAGACCAGCGAGGACTGCGTCGTCATCACGTCCGAGGTGCTCTTGAACGAGGTGAGCACGATCCACAGCAGCGGGACGCCGTACATCAGGGACAGGATCAGCTTGACGGTGAAGGTCACCGGGCCGGTACGACGGTTCACGACTCGGCCTCCTCGCGCCGGATGCTGCGGGCGTAGACGACGGCGAGCACCAGGACGCCCAGGACCGTGACGACCGAGGTCGCGGCGCCGAGCCCGAAGTCGTAGCGCACGAAGGCCTGCAGGTACCCGAGGAAGGGCAGCGTGTTGGTCGCCGTGCCCGGTCCGCCGTAGGTCATGACGTAGATGAAGTCGAAGCTGCGGAACCCGTAGACCACCGTGAGGACCAGGAGGACCAGCGTGGTGGCCCGGACCGCGGGGAGCATGATGTGCCGGATCTCCTGCCAACGGTTGGCGCCGTCGAGCGCCGCGGCCTCGAACGTCTCGGGCTCGATGTTCATCAGCGCGGCCCGGAAGACCAGCGCGTTGAACGGGATGACCGCGAACGCGTTGACGAACGCGACCGACATCAACGCCCAGTACTGGTCGTACAGGAACGGGGCCGGCGCCTGGCGCAGCCCGAGGTCCAGCAGCACGGTGTTGATGAGACCGGCGTCGCCCAGCAGGAACTTCCACACGCTGCCGTTGACGACCGGGGGCAGCGCCCAGACGAACACCATGACGGCCAGGAGCAACCCGGACCACCGACCGCGGGTGCGCAGGGCGATGGCCCCGGCGAGACCGCCGACCATGCCCAGCAGCGTCACCACGCCGACGAACACCAGGGTGCGCACCAGCGCCTGGGTGGTCTGCCCGGAGGAGAAGCCTGCGGTGAAGTTGTCCAGCCCGACGAACGACCAGGGGCTGTTCAGCGTCCGCGCGGTGACGTCGCTCACGCTCATCCGGAGCAGCTGGACGAGCGGGTACAGGCTGAAGATGCCGAGGAAGAGCGCGGCGGGCAGCAGGAAGACGAGCCGCCGCTGGGGTCGCCGCCGGTCGCGCGAGCGCGCTCGGGGCGACCGGGAGGGTGCTGCGACCCCCGTGGCCAGTGATGTGGTCATGAGTGACCTCCTCATGGAGTCTCTGGCCCCGGGGGCCGCAGCGTGGGTCAGCCGAGCAGCGAGGAGAGCTTCTGAACGGCTGTGCTTGCAGCGGTGTCAGGCGACTGCTGGCCGCCGAGCGCGGCGCTCCAGGCCTGCCCCACGGTCAGCTGCACGTCCGCCACCGCGTCCGGGCTGATCACGGACGCCGGGTAGTTGGCGCCGTACTTGGCGATCGTCTCCGCGAACGGCTTGAGGAGCTCGTTGCTGGTGACCGTGTCGTCCTTCGCCGCATCCAGGCGGGACGGGATGGAGCCGACGATCTTCACCGGGAGCAGCTGGCCCTGGCGGTCCAGGTAGGTCTCGGTCAGGTACTGCCAGGCGAGGTCGGGGTGCTTGCTGAACGCACCGATGCCCTCACCCTCGCCACCGAGGTAGACCTTGCCGTCCGAGCCCAGCGGCAGGGGCACGACGCCGTAGTTGAACTTCGCGTCGGACGCTGCCGTCCCCATCTGCCAGTTGCCGTTCTCGGCGAAGGCGATGCCGCCCGCCGCGAACTTCTGGAACGGGACGGTCTGGTCCCAGGTGACGGCCTCCTGCGACAGGTAGCCGTCGGTGACCCAGCCCCGCACCATCGACAGGCCGGCCGCGAGCGAGCTCTGGTCCGGCGAGTCGTAGGTGAAGCCCTGCGAGGTGAGCCACGGGTACGCCTGCCACTCGCCCTGGGACTGCGGCAGGCCGCACAGCGTGATGCCCTGGTAGCCGGCCGCCTTCGCCGCGGCCATGTCCTTCTCGAGCTCGTCGATCGTGGTGGGCGGCTGGACGCCGATCTCCTTGAGGATGTCGGCGTTGTACCACAGGCCCAGGAGGTTGACGTAGCCCTGCACCGCGTAGGTCTTCCCGTCGACCTTGTGGATCACCGAGTCGGGGAACTGCGCTGCGTCGGAGTATGAGGACCAGTAGTCGTCGAGCGGGGCCAGCGCGCCACCCAGCGCGATGGTCGCTGTCTCTGCGCCGTTGAACACGGCGATGTCCGGGCCGGTCTTGGCACCCGCGGCTGAGACGAGCTTGGAGTTCATCTGGTCGTACGGCACGAAGACGTTGTCCACCGTCACGTCGGGGTGGGCGTCCTCGAACTTCTTGGCGTACTCGTCCATGAGCTTCACCTGGTTGGCGTCACTGAAGTAGTGCCACACGGTGAGCGTGGTCGAGCCACCCCCTGCGGAGCCGCTCGCGGAACCGCCCGTGGAGTCCGACGGCGTGGAAGCCGTGCCGCCGGAGCAGGCGGCCAGGCCGAGGACGGCCACGCCCGCGGTCACCGCCGCGGCGAGCGACCGCCGTCCGGCGCGCCGGGCGCGGGCTGAGTGCTGGGTGTGCATGGATCTGCGCTCCATTCGTGCGGGGCGGCGGGGACCCGTGGCCCCTCCGATCCTCGTCGTTGCGGATATGTGCCTCGCCGGCACCGGTGGCTGACGCCGCCGGCGACCCCCTCGCGGAGAGTGGGCGTCTCGGACCGAAAGGACCGAAACCCTTTTCGGTACCCTAGTGCGCACGAGACGCTTGGTCAATACCCTCCCTCTGTGGCAAGGTTTTCGGCGTGAACAGCCACGGGGGCGCACCCAGTCGCGGGAAGCCCGCCACCCTGCGGCAGGTGGCGGAGCTCGCCGGGGTCTCGACCGCCACCGCCTCCAAGGCGCTCAACGGGCGCCAGCAGGTCTCCGCTACGACCCGGCAACGAGTGCTGGATGCCGCCGACCGCCTCTCGTTCACCCCCAACTCCCTGGCGCAGGCGATGCTGCACGGCAGCAGCGGCACGGTCGGTCTGCTCACGCACGATCTCGAGGGCCGCTTCTCGATCCCGATCCTCATGGGGGCCGAGGACGCGTTCGGCGCCGGTCAGACCTCCGTGTTCCTGTGCGACTCACGCGAGGACGCGATCCGCGAGCGGCACCACATCCGAGCCCTGCTGGGCCGACGTGTCGACGGGCTCATCGTGGTGGGCAGCCAGACCAACCCGAGGAGGTCGCTGGGGCACGACCTCCCGGTGCCGGTGGTGTACGTCTACGCCCCGTCCTCCGACGAGCGGGACACCTCGGTGATCGCCGACAACGTCGCCGCCGGCCGGTTGGCCGTGCAGCACCTGGTGGGCATCGGACGGCGGCGCATCGCGCACATCGCCGGAGACCCGACCTACGCCGCGGCACGGGACCGCGAGGCCGGCATCGGCGCTGCCCTTGCGGACGCGGGCCTGACCCAGGTGGGGCCGTCGCGGTCGGGCAGCTGGAGCGAGGCCTGGGGCCGCACGGGGGCGCACGCGGTGCTCGAGGCCGGCGAGCCCGTCGACGCCATCGTGTGCGACTCCGACCAGATCGCCCGGGGTGCGCTGGACCTCCTGCGGGACCGCGGGGTCCGGGTCCCGGGCGACATCGCCGTGATCAGCTTCGACAACTGGGGGCCGTTCGCGACCGGCTCCCGTCCCCAGCTCACGAGCATCGACTTCAACTTCCAGCAGATGGGCCGCCGCGCCGCGGAGCTGATCTTCGCCGCACTCGCCGGTGAGCCGGCCGCGGGGACGCAGGCCATCGCGCCCCGCCTGGTCATCCGGGGCTCGACGACGGTGGGGGCGTAGGAGCCCGTAGGCTCGACCACGCGACACCCCACCGCCCACCCGGGGGAGGTCCCATGGCCCACGTCTTCGTCACCGGCTCGAGCGACGGCCTCGGCAGGGGGGCGGCACTGGAGCTGCTCGCCGCCGGGCACCGCGTCGTCGTGCACGCCCGCAACCCCGCCCGGGCACCGGCCCTCAAGGACCTCGTCGACCGCGGCGCCGAGCTGGTCGTGGGCGACCTCGCCGAACCGGACGAGACGCACGACCTGGCGCATCAGGTCGCTCGACTCGGGCGGATGGACGCGGTCATCCACAACGCGGGGACGATGCAACGGCCGGTGCTGCCGGTCAACGTCGTCGCGCCGTACCTGCTGTCGGTGCTGCTCGAGCGACCGCGCCGCCTCGTCTTCCTGTCCAGCGGCATGCATCGCTCGGGGCGCGCCGACCTGTCCGGCTTCCGCCGGACCGGCTCCCGGCGAGGGCCGTCGTACTCCGACTCCAAGCTCATGGTCACCGCGCTGGCCGCGGCGTTCGCCCGGCTCTGGCCCGAGGTGCCCAGCAACGCGGTGGATCCGGGGTGGGTGCCCACGAAGATGGGTGGCCCCTCGGCGCCGGACGACCTGCGGCTCGGCCACGTCACCCAGGTGTGGCTCGCCGTGAGCACCGACCCCGAGGCGCTGACCACAGGGGGCTACTGGCACCACCAGCAACGCCAGGAGCCGCACCGGGCCGTGCACGACGTGTCCTTCCAGGACGACCTGCTGCATGCGCTCGCCGAGCGCACGGGCGTCGACGTCTGACCTGCGCGAGGACGGGCCGCGCGCCGCGGTGGGCCGCCGTCTGGTCGCGGGCTACAATCTGCGCATGAGCGCAGATGCACAGACGCCCTCAGAGGCGGTGGACCCGACCTACGTCGAGATCGCGGTCGAGGTGTTCGCGATGCTCGCCGACGCGACCCGGCTGCGCATCGTGCTCGCGCTGAGCGCCGGCGAGCACACCGTGGGCGAGCTGGCCGAGGCGGTCGGCAAGTCCCCGACCTCGGTGTCCCAGCACCTCGCCAAGCTCCGGCTGGCGCGCATGGTCGCGGCCCGCCAGGACGGGAACCACGCCTACTACCGGCTGATCAACGACCACGCGGGTCGCCTCGTGGTGGACGCCCTGCAGCAGGCCGAGCACGCCGTCGAGGCCACGCCCCGGCACCACCGGGAGCAGGCATGACCGCGCACGAGCACGACCACCCACACGAGCACGACCACCACCACCCGCACGAGCACCGTCACGGCCTGCGTGGCTGGCTGCACGAGGTGTTCGTGCCGCACTCCCACGACGCCGCCGACTCGATCGACGACGCGCTGGCCGCGAACGCGGCGGGCGTGCGGGCGGTCGCGGTGAGCCTCGTCGGTCTGGGCATCACCGCCGCGTTGCAGCTCGCCGTGGTCGCGGCGTCCGGATCGGTCGCGCTGCTGGCCGACACGATCCACAACTTCTCGGACGCGCTCACCGCGATCCCGCTGTGGATCGCGTTCGCGCTCGGTCGGCGCGCCGCAACCCGCCGCTACACCTGGGGCCTGCACCGCGCCGAAGACCTCGCGGGGCTGTTCATCGTCGCGATGATCGCACTGTCGGCCGTGCTCGCCGCGGTCCAGGCGGTCGGGCGGCTGATGAACCCGCAGCCGCTGGAGAACCTGGGGTGGGTGCTGGCCGCCGGGGTCGTCGGCTTCGCCGGCAACGAGGCCGTCGCGGTCTACCGGATCCGCACCGGCCGCCGGATCGGTTCCGCGGCACTCGTCGCCGACGGGGTGCACGCCCGCACGGACGGCTTCACGTCGCTCGCGGTGGTGCTGGGCGTCCTGGGGGTGTGGGCCGGCTTCCCGCTCGCCGACCCGGTCATCGGCCTGCTGATCGCCGTCGCGATCGCCGTCCTGCTGTGGGGCACGGCCCGCGACGTCGGTCGGCGCCTGCTGGACGGGGTGGACCCCGCGCTGGTCCACGAGGCCGAGCACGCGCTCACGCACGTCGACGGCGTGCACCGCGTGGACGAGGTGCGGCTGCGGTGGACGGGCCACCGGCTCCAGGCCACCGCCGGGGTGCAGGTCGACCCGGCCGCCGCGGTCACCGTCGTGACCGAGCTCGAGACCCGTGCCCGGACCGCCGTGGCACACGCGCTCCCCCGCCTGGACCGCCTCGACCTCGTGGTCCGTCCCGCTGCGCCGTCGCAGACCGCGGCCGACGACGCGGCGTCCGGGGCGCCGCGATCTGAGCGGGCCACGTTCTGAGCACGACGCCGCAGCCTGTGGCGCGAGCTAGGCGACGGGGCGCAGCGCCAGGCGGGTGAGGCGCCGACCCTCGACCTGCGTGACGACCAGCTCGTGGCCGTCCACGCGCACGCGGTCGCCGACGGCCGCGAGACGTCCCAGCCGGTGGATGACGTAGCCCGCGGCCGTCTCGTAGGGTCCGTCGGCCAGGACGACGCCGGTGACCTCGGCGAACTCCTCGATGGTGATTCCCGCGTCGACCACCTGGCGGCCCTGGGCGTCGGCCGGCAGGGCGGGCTCGGGGCGGTCGTACTCGTCCCGGATGTCCCCGACCAGCTCCTCGACCATGTCCTCGAGCGTGACGATGCCGTCCGTGCCGCCGTACTCGTCGACGACCAGCGCGATGTGCGCACCCTGCGAGCGCAGCATGGACAGCGACGGGAGCAGCCGGTTCGTCACCGGCAGGTGCGGGATGGGACGCACCAGGTCGAGCAGCTGCTGGTCGCCCGGTCGACCCAACAGGTCCCGCACGTGCACGAAGCCCAGGACGTCGTCGAAGCCCTCGCCGGTCACCGGGTAACGGGAGTACGGCTGGGGCTGCACGACCTCGACGGCCTCGGCCAGGCCCAAGGTGCCGGGCAGGAACGCGACCTCGCCGCGCGGGCGCATCACCTCGCCGAGCGTGCGGTCCGCCGCCGAGAACACGTCGTCGAGGATGCGCCGCTCGTCGTCGGCGAGCCCTCGATGGCCGGCGACCAGGTCCCGCAGCTCCTCCTGCGTCATCTCCTCCGTGGTGACCCGAGGGTCGCCACCCAGGAGCCGGACCAGGGCGTTCGTCGACACGGACAGCAGCCACACCACGGGGCGCATCAGGCTGGCGAAGCGGTCCAGCGGCGGTCCCACCACCCACGACACCGTGGCGGCGCGCTGCAGAGCAAGGCGTTTGGGCACGAGCTCGCCCAGGACCAGGGAGACGTACGCGATCAGCAGGGTGAGGAGCACGAGCGCCAGCACGTCGGCGACACCCGGTGCCATGCCCGCGGACACCAGCACCGGGGCGAGGTCCGGCGCCAGGGTCGAGGCGCCGTAGGCGGCGGAGAAGAACCCGGCGACGGTCACCCCGATCTGCACGGCCGCGAGGAACCGGTTGGGGTCCCGCGCCACGGCCGCGACGCGCGCCCCCCGGGCCCCTTGCGCCTCGAGCCGGACGACCTGGCTCTCGCGCAGCGACACCAGGGCGAGCTCGGTCCCGGCGAAGACCCCGCCCACCAACACGAAGAGCACCACGAGCAAGGCACTGGCCAGCACGTCCATGTCCGTCACACCGCCGGGAGGGCCGCAGCACGGACACGGACGGACGGACTCCAGGGATCATCCATGCCCCGAGTGAACGGATTCCCGGGGCCCGGCGTCAAGCAGCGCCCCGCGACTCGTCTGCGAGCGCACGCCTGATCACCACACGGCCCGCTTCACGCAGCGCACCCTCTGCTTCACACAGCCTTCATCACGGGTGCAGCCCTGCCCTCATCCGGGTCCGCGAGGCTCGAGCCACTGAGCACGACGACGCCCCGCCGGACGAGCGGCGGGACCGACGATCACGGAGGACACGATGAGGCTACGGACCAAGATCGGCGCCGGTGCGGCCGGCGGCGCGATCATCCTTGCGGCGGCGCTGGGCACGGCGAGTGCCGCGTCGGCCGCAACTGACGACACCACGACCACCCCGTCGTGGTGCACGGGAGCCGGTCACGGCGCGGGCATGCGCGGCTGGGGCGCCACCGACGGCGTCGCGGCCCGCTACGGCGTCACCGCGCTCGCGGACTACCTCGCCGAGAAGCTCGGCGTCGCTGCCGACGACGTGACCGCGGCCCTGCAGGCGTTCCACGCGGAGAACCCGGTGACGGTGCGTGGGCGCGACCTGTCCGATGCGGACCTGGCCGAGCGGCGGGCTGCGGAGGCCACCTCCCTGGCCGACGCCCTCGGGGTCAAGGCCTCGGACGTCTCGGCAGCGCTGGAGTCCTTCAGCAGCGACCGGCAGGCC
>NZ_JAUQYP010000001.1:1211337-1216006 GCF_030586465.1 Actinotalea lenta | reverse complement strand
AGCGCACGGCGGCGCTGCAGGAGATGCTCGCGGAGCGGGTGGCCGCCGGAACCCTGACCCAGTCCGAGGCCGACGCGATGCTCGCCGCCCACGCGGCCGGGGACCCGATCGGCATGGGCGGGCCGGGCATGGGCCGGCACGGCGGCGGGTTCGGCGGCGGGTTCGGCCGCGGGTTCGGCGGCGGCATGTCGGCCTGATCGCCCACGGACGCGCCCTGGGCAGCACCCGAGGGCCTCTCGCCGGCACCGGCGGGAGGCCCTCGTGTCGGATCGTGCGGATGGTGCAGGGAGGGAGCCTGCGGTCAGTCCCGCCACGGCTCACCAGCTGCAGCGCGGGTCGTACCGGCAGAGCGCTCCAACCACCGCATCACTCCGCGGGCCGCGACCCGACCGGCGCGGTTCGCCCCGATGGTGCTCGCGCTCGGCCCGTAGCCGACGAGCTGGACGCGCGGGTCGCGGACCGCGGTCGTGCCGTCGAGCTGGATGCCGCCGTGCTCGCTGCGCAGGCGCAGGGGTGCGAGGTGGGCGACGTCGGGCCGGAAGCCCGTGGCCCACAGGATCACGTCCGCGCGCTGCCGCGCGCCGTCCGCCCACACCACGCCGTCCGGCTCGAGGTGCTCGAACATGGGCAGGCGCCGGTAGACGCCGCGCTCGGCGGCGGGGCGTTCCTGGTCGCGCAGCATGAGGCCCGTGACGCTGACGACGCTCTGCGGCGGTAGGCCCTGCCGCACGCGGTCCTCGACGAGCGCGACGGCGGCACGCCCCTCGGCAGGTGTGAAGGGCGTGGTCCGCCAGACCGGTTCACGCCGCGTGACCCACGTGGTGGTCGCGACCTCGCTGATCTCCGCGAGGATCTGCACCGCGGAGAGCCCCCCGCCGACCACGACGACGTGCTGCCCTGCGAGCTCGTCCGGGCCGCGGTAGCCCTGGGTGTGCAGCTGACGCCCGGTGAACGTCTCCGCACCCGGGTAGTGCGGGATGAACGGGCGGCCCCAGGTACCGGTCGCGTTGACGAGCGTGCGGGTGGACCACGTGCGACCGGCCCCCGTGACGCGGAGCACGCCACCGTCGCCGTCGCCGTCGCCGTCGCCGTCGCCGTCGCCGTCGACACGCTCGACCCGTACGGGCCGGAGCACGGGAAGCCGCGCACGCCGCTCGTAGTCGGCGAACACCGCCGGGACGACGACGTTCGCGCGCTCACCCGAGGTCGGCGCGGCGGCGTCGTCCGGGAGGGCCGCGACGCCGTGCACGTCGGCCATGGTCAGCGTGTCCCACCGGTGCTGCCACGCACCGCCCGGTGCGGGGTTGGCGTCCAGCACGACGACGTCCTCCCACGCCCGAAGGCCCAGGCGCAGCAGGTGGTACGCGGCGGACAGCCCGGCCTGGCCGGCGCCCACCACGACGGACTGCAGGATCGGCGGCACGTCCGGGGAACACCGCGGGTCGGGCGGAGTCTTCCCGGCGCGTCAGCTCGCCGCGAGCGCGTCGGTGAGAAGGGCGACCAGGGCGTCGAGCTGGACGTCCGAGGACGAGGGGACGTCCTCCTCCGCGGCGCCGTCCAGCGCGCGGGCCGCCAGGCCCGACTTGCTGTCGATCAGCTCCGCGATCTTCGCGTCGATGGTCTGCGCAGCGATGATCCGCCACGCGGTGACGGGCTCGGACTGGCCGATGCGGTGCACCCGGTCGATGGCCTGGGTCTGCTCGGCGTCGGTCCACGACAGCTCGGCCAGCACCAGGTTGGAGGCGACCTGGAGGTTGATGCCGACTCCGGCAGCCGTGAGCGAGCACACCGCGATCGCGACGTCGGGGTCGTCGTTGAACGCGGCGATGTTCTTCTCGCGCACCTTGCCCGTCTGGTCCCCGCGGATGGAGGCATACCGCAGGCCGCGGTCGGCGAAGGTCTGCTCGGCCTGGTCCATGACGTCGATGTGCTTGGCGAAGAAGACGACCTTGCCGACGTTGCGGACCAGCTGGGCGGCGTAGTCCGCGGCCGCCCCCGCCTTGGCCTGGCCGATGAGCCGGACCATGGTGAAGACGTTCTCACCACCGCCGCGCTCGCTGGAGTCCTTGAGCTCACCGGCCGCGACCTTGCGGGCCAGGTCGAGGTCGATCCCCTCAGGCTCGGTCACGTCGCCCCGCGCCTCGAGGGCGGACCGGTAGCGGCCGACGAGCCTGCGGGCCAGGGCTTCCTCGGCGGCGCGGATCGAACGGCCGGCCGCGTCGTCGAGCTCGACCGGCAGGTCGGCGACGCGGCGCGCTGGGATGTCCGCCGCGACGTCCACCTTGCGGCGCCGGACGATACCCAGGTCGATCACGCTGCTGCGCGCGGCGGCGTAGAACCCCGGGTCGGCGGGGGTGAGGCCGGTCTCCTCGAGGGCGGCCTGGAGCGGGCCGAGCGGCTTCTTCTCGTCGATCCAGCCCAGGAACTGCCAGATGGCCCGGAAGTCCTCGATGTCGTTGATGAGCGGGGTCCCGGTGAGCGCCATCATCAGCGGGTTGATCGTGCGGGAGCGGATCCGGTCCGCGGTGGCCAGGACGTGCTGGGAGCGCTGCGAGCGCTTGTTCTTGATGAAGTGGGCCTCGTCGACGACCATCCCGCGGAAGCCCAGGCTGCCGAGCCAACCGACGTGTCGGTCCAGCAGCTCGTAGTTCATGATCACGACGTCCGCGAACCCGTCGACCTGCTCCCCGTCGCCGTGCACGACGGTCGCGCGCCGCTGGGGCGTCCACATCCCGACCTCGTGCGCCCAGTTCGCCTTGACGACGTTGGGTGCCACGACCAGCAGCGGGTAGGCGTCCGCCGCGCGGGCCGCCAGCAGGGCCTGGGCGGTCTTGCCGAGACCCGGCTCGTCGGCGAGCAGGAACGTGCGGTGCCCCCGGGCGGCGGCCTCGACGACCTGGGCCTGGTGCGGCATGAGCTCGCGGCCGCCCGGCGCGGCGGAGGGGCCGTCGTCGGGCAGCGACATGCAGGCGGGCGCGCCCGCACCGGCGTACTCGAAGGACCGGAAGAGCGGCTCGAGGAGCTCCCAGCCGGCCAGTCGCTGGGCCTTGGGGCTGGCGAGCTTCGCGGCCGCCTCGAAGTCCGGGGCGAGGAACGGGTTCGACCGCTGGCGCGCGAGCACCGACGCGGGCACCACCTGGCGCTCCGTGGCGGGGTCGGGCGCGGGGGGCGGGGCGGGCTCAGGCTCCTCGGGCGCCTCCCGGCCGGCCGCGCGGAGCACGGTGGCCGTGAAGTCGCGCGCCGCGTCGGAGACCTGGGCGTCCTCCGCGAGCAGCTGGAGGAGCGAGGTGTCCCGGGCGGCGATCTTGGCGAGCTGCGTCGCGACGCCGTCGAGGCGCTTGAGCTGTTGGGTCCGGGCCGACTCCGTGAGGTCGCGGTCGGCCATCACGCGGGCCCGCTCCTGGCGCACCAGCAGGGCCACGACCTGGAACTTCGTGCGTACCGACGGCCGGGTGGGCGGCTGCCGCACCGCGTTGTCGACCTCGCGGGCCACGCGTGCGAGGACGGGGAGGAGGCCTTCCTCGTGGGGGCGCGGGGGCCGCGTGCGCTGCGAGCCCGCGGTGCCGCGGGAGGCTCCGCTGCCCGAGCGTTGCGACCCGGAACCGCCGCGTTGCGAACCGGTGCCTCGCTGCGAGCCTGACCCACCGCGCGACGATCCAGACCCGCCGCGCGACCCGCCGCCCCCGCGCGATCCACCGCCCCCGCGCGATCCTGAACCGCCGCCCTGTGAGCCCGACCCGCGGCCGGCGTCGCCGCCCTCAGGGCGTGCACGACCGGATCGCCGTCGGCCAGCTCCTGCCACGTCTCCTCCTTCATCCCGCCGCAGCGCCATGCCACCGCGGGGCCTTGCCCCGTGCCGCCGTCCAGCCGCACGGGCGCCCCCGAGCGCCGTTCGACCGCACCGCGACGCGGGCGCACCGCGCCGGGCAGCGCGCCCGGGACGAACCCGGTCGGCGCTCCGAGCCACGCGGCGAGCGTCCCGCGAGGGGCGCTCCACCCGGGACGTCGCA
Organism: Actinotalea lenta; assembly: GCF_030586465.1. GTDB lineage: Bacteria > Actinomycetota > Actinomycetes > Actinomycetales > Cellulomonadaceae > Actinotalea > Actinotalea lenta. The sequence continues at coordinate 1,211,996 of NZ_JAUQYP010000001.1, read as the reverse complement.
CAGCGAACCCGTCCGCATCGCGCGCGGCGCGTGCTCAGGTCGAGCGTGATACGCCGACGAGCATCTCCGTGAGCCGTGGCGGCCGGGCGAGGCCGCGCACGAGCATCGAGGCACCAGCAGCGTACCGCCCGGGTGGGCGTGCCCGCGCCGCGTCGGGTCCAGGCCGGGGTTCGGGGGGGTGCGACGCGTGCCGGGCGTTCTCAGAACTGCAGAACCAGCCGGCCCCGCACGCCACCCGCTTCCAGTCGCCGGTGCGCCTCGCCTGCCTGGGTGGCGGGCAGGACATCGGCCACGCGCAGAGTCAGGACGCCCTCCTCGACCTGCAGACGTAGCCGGTCCAGGGCCTCCCACTCGAGCGCGTGCGCGAACACCCTCACCGGGACGACGGTGACGCGGTCCCGGCCGCCGCCGTCCCAGCCGCGCACCGTCGCCATCCGACCGCCGTCCTTGACCGCGGGCAGCGCGGCCGCGTTGAGCACGGCGCCGTCGGCCAGACCGTCGACGCCGTCGGGGTATCGCTCACGGACCGCCTCGCTGAACCCCTCGCCGCGCGGCAGGACCACGTCCGCTCCGAGCCGCTCGACCAGTTCACGGTCCTTCGCGGCCGCGTCGGCGACGACGGTGATCCCGTCGGCCTTGGCGAGCTGGATCACGTAGCC
>NZ_JAUQYP010000001.1:847399-1211237 GCF_030586465.1 Actinotalea lenta | reverse complement strand
CCGAACGCGCCGGCGGCGCCGGTGACCGCAAGCACCTGCCCGGACCGCAGCTGCAACGAGTCAAGAGCGAAGCGCGCGGTCATCGCGTTCATCGGAAGCGTGGCCGCCTCGACGTCGGAGGCGCCGGCCGGCACCCGCACGACCGAACGAGCGGGGACGACCAGGTCGCTGCGGTAGGCCCCGTGCGGCCCGGACGGCAGCACGATCGCCATGACCCGATCCCCCGGGCCGATGCCGGTATCGACGTCCGCCCCGACCTCGACGACCACGCCGGCCGCGTCCATGCCGGGCACCGCACCGGGCGGCAGGGGGGCAGGTCTGTCGTCTCGCAGGCCGCTGCGCACCCCCGTGTCGGTGGGGTTGACCGCCGCTGCGGTGACGCGGATGCGGACGTCTGACGCGCCGAGCGGTTCGGGCGGCACGTCGATCTCGTGCAGGGCCTCGGGGCCGCCGTACGTGGTCACTCCGATTGCCGTCATACCGGCTCCAACCGGGTGTCCCCGAGGATGATTCCGATTCGGCGAGACGTCTGCCGACCTGTCGTCGCCCGCTGGCGCCCGGGTCGCAGAGACCTGCCTCGACCCGGATCGACACCCGGCCCCGGTCCCCGGTGCCCGGTGCGCCTGGGCAGATTCGAACTGCCGACACCCGCTTTAGGAGAGCGGTGCTCTATCCCCTGAGCTACAGGCGCTCGCCGCTCCCCGCGACGAGGAGCAGCGCCACGAGCGTACCCGGTCGCGCAGCGGTCCCGAGCACCCGGCGAGGCGCTGCCGCACTCGACGCCGGGGGGCTCACGCCGCACGGTGTCAGAACGGCGGCGAAGCGCCGCCTTCGTCACCGTCGCCGGTCGCGTCGTGGACCCCCGCGTCGTCACGGACCGTCGCGTCATCGCGGACCCTCGCGTCGTCGCGGACCCCTGCGTCGTGGTTGACCCTCGCGTCGTCGCGGACCCCTGCGTCGTCGTTGACCCTCGCATCGTCGCGGATCCCCGCGTCGGCAGCGGCTTCCGCTGTGCCCTGGGCGCCCCTCCCGGCAACCCCGTGCCCGTCGATCCTGCGGTACGCCTCGTCCCGCCCCGGCACGACGCGATAGGTCCGCCCGAGCGGCGTCGTCCACTCGAACACGCCGGGCGCCACCTGGCGCAGGCGCGCGCCACCGTGGGTCTTGACCTGGTGGTCGCGGCGGCACAGCGGTCCCAGGTTGTCGTGGGCAGTCGGGCCGTCGTCGCGGTCCCACTCGGCGGTGTGGTCGAGGTCGCAGCGGCTCGCCGCGGCGGAGCACCCGGGTCTCACGCACCAGCGGTCGCGACATCGGACGTGTTCGGCCAGCGCGGCGGGTGGTCGGTACCGCATTCGGCCGACGTCGAGCACGGCGCCACTCCTCGCGTCCGTCAGGATGCGCCGCCACGTTGCGTCCGAGGCCAGTTCACGCGCGACGGGCGCCGGGATGGGGCCGTACCCGGCCAGGAACCCCGGTCCGTCGGAGATTCCCGCCAGCACGTCCCACGGGACCAGGACGTCGATCCGGGCGCGAGCCGCCTGCCGGCGCACCGTCCGACCGGGGCCAGTCACCCCTGAGTGGTCGGACTCGCCGGGTGACGCCGGTGCGTCACCCGGCCGGCCCGGGCCGGCATGGACCCATTCCGGCACCGTCGTCTCGGCGGCCCGCGACGCGGGGCCACGCCCCGCCACCCCCGGCCCCTCGATCCGTCCGATCACCAGGTCCGCCAGCAGGTCGGCGCGGAGCTGGTCCAGCGTGCGGGGGTCGCCCGCGGCGCGACCACTGCGCGCCAGCGAGTCGAGCGTCGCGTCCATGCGCGTCGCCTCCGCAGCGGGCAGCGCGGCCCACCAACCCGCCATCCCGTCCGGCAGCGCCTTGGGCCGGTCCACCCGTCGGCGACGCTCGGCCAGGCGGCAGTTCTGCGACGCGCCCCGCGGGTCGACGACCACGAGCGCCTGGGCGACGTCGCGCGTGAGCTGCGAGACCGTCCGGCACGGCGCGTCCGGCAGCACCATGTCCTGGACCTCCCACGCCACGGGCAACGGCTGCTCGACCAGCGCGTCGACCAAGACGCGCGCCCGAGGCAGGTCGAGCTCGCCCCGGGCCAGCATCTCCCCCGTGGCCGCGAGCGGGCCGTCGAACGCGCGCCCGTCGGTCACCAGGCGGCGGGCCGCACGGCGCGACCAGCCCAGTGCCGGCGCGAGCTCCTCCGCGGTGACGTCCGTGACGGACACCGCGCCGGCCGCCGACGGCCACACGGGATTCATCACTTCGCGGCGGGAGAGCTCCGCAGCGGCGCGGGCCGCGCCCGCCTGAGCCCAGGACACGATCTTCTGGTAGTCGACGGCTGCCTCGAGCAGCGCCTCATCGCTCGCCTGCTCCGGGTCCCCGCGCTCCAGGAGGTCCACGAGCGCCGCTCCCGGCACCGCACCGGCCAGCAACTCCGTGGTCCACTCGGCGCCGCCGCACGCCACGGCATCCGCCCCGTCCGGGACCCGACCCGAACCGAGGAAGGGTGGGGCCTCGCTCGTCACGTGCACCCGCCCCCCGTTCACGTCGTCGACTTGATCGAACGTATGTTCGAACCCTATCCCCGACCGCCGACACGCGAACGACCGCTCCTCGCGCACACCCCGCTCACCGCCCGGCAGGTCACCACGCCCCCTCGTCCCCGACGCGCTCCCCGCAGCGCTCACCGCGACACCCGGCAACCCACCCACACTGCGACCCACGCCGCGTCGTGCGAGCATCGCCCGCATGGCTCGCTCCCGGTTCCGCCGCGGCGCGGGCGCGGTGATGGCCGTCAGCCCGTACCGCCGGCACCGCGCCCAGCGCGACGCGGAGCGCGCCCGAACCACCCCCCAGCGCGAAGCAGGGGGCGCCCCACCCCAGCACTCCCCCGACCCCGTCACCGGCATCACCGTGCTCGACACCCTGCTGGACAAGGCGGTCGCCGTCCCCTCGGCCGCCGTGCACGAGCACGTCCGCCGGGTCAGGGCCCGCAACCCGCACGCCACCCCGGCCCAGGTGATCGACCTGCTCGGCAAGCGCTACCTGCTCGCGGTCGCCGCATCGGGCGGCGCGGTGGGCGCGGCCGCGGCAGCACCGGCCGTCGGCACCGGAGCGAGCCTGGCGCTGACGTCCTCGGAGGTCGCGACGTTCTTCGCCGCGTCGTCGGCCTACGCCCTGGCCGTGGCGAGCGTGCACGGCATCGAGGTCACCGAGACCTCACGCCGACGCACCCTGCTGCTCGCCACCGTGCTCGGCGAGCAGGGCTCGCGGCTGGTCGGCACCCAGACCGGGCTCAGCGCCGCCGGCTGGGCCCGTGCCGTGCTCGTCAACATGCCGACCTCGACCATCAAGCAGGTCAACCGCGTGCTGACCAGACGGATCGTGCGCACCCAGCTCACCCGGCAGAGCGCGCTCGCGATCGGCCGGGTCGCCCCGTTCGGCATCGGCGCGGTGATCGGCATCGGTGGCGCCAGGGCGATGGGTCGCACGGTGATCACCGGTGCTCAGCGCGCGTTCGGCCCGCCGCCCGACCGATTCCCGCAGGTCCTCGAGCTCCCCGCACACCCCGCGGACGTCCAACCGCCCCGCCTCGCGTCCGCGGACTGAGGGGCACGCAGCTACCACCTGCGGTGCACGTGCTCCCGGATGCGCTCGTCGTAGATCCGCTCGAGCGCGTCGAGCGTCTGCCGGTCCAGCGGCGCCAGGTCCGCAGCGGCTGCGTTCGCGCGTGCCTGATCCGGCCTGCTCGCCCCGGGGATCACGGTCGTGACACCCGGCTGGTCCACGATCCAGCGCAGCGCGAGCTGGGCCGTCGTCGCACCCTCGGGCGTGTACCGCGCCACCTCGGCCGCTGCCGCGACCCCCACGTCGTAGGGCACGCCGGCGAACGTCTCGCCGACGTCGAACGCCTCACCGTGCCGGTTGTAGGAGCGGTGGTCGTCCGCGGAGAACGTCGTCGACGCGTCGAACTTGCCGGTGAGCAGCCCGGAGGCCAGCGGAACCCGCACGATGATCCCCACCCCCGCCTCGGCCGCAGCCGGGAGCACCTGCTCGAGCGGCTTGCGGCGGAACACGTTGAGGATGATCTGCACGCTCGCGACGTTCGGCCGCGCGATCGCGGTCAGCGCCTCGTCCACCCGCTCGACGCTGACGCCGTACGCCTTCATGACGCCTTCGTCGACCAGGGTGTCCAGCGCGTCGTAGACGTCGTCCTGCCGGAACACCTCGGTGGGCGGGCAGTGCAGCTGGACCAGGTCGAGCGTGTCCATCCCGAGGTTCTCGCGGGACCGGTCCGTCCACACCCGGAACCGGTCCAGGGTGTACGCGCCCGCCACGTGCGGGGCCGCACGGCGACCCATCTTGGTCGCGACCATCAGACCGGCCTGCGGGCCGCGCTGCGCCAGCAGCCGCCCGATCAGCCGCTCGCTGCGGCCGTCTCCGTACACGTCGGCGGTGTCGAGGAAGGTGACGCCGGAATCCACCGCCGCGTCGAGGATCGCCATCGCGGCGTCCTCGCTGACCTCTCCCCAGTCGGCGCCGAGCTGCCAACAGCCCAGCCCGATCACCGACACCTCTCGCCCGGTCCGTCCCAGTGCTCGCATCTCCACGACACCGACGCTACCGCGCGCTGGCGACGCCTTCATGCGCCATCCCCAGGACGCGCCGGGACGCGCGAACGGTGGCACGCTGACCATCGATGAGCACCCGCCACCGCCGTGCACCGCAGCGCAGCACCGTCCTGCCGGTCCCCGCCGAGCAGGCGTTCGACCTGCTCACCGACGTCCGGCGGCACGCGGACTGGGTCCCGTTGACACGCATCGACCTGCTCGGCCCCGCGGACGAGCGCGGGCACCTGGTGCGGGGCGGAACGTTCGTCGCCGTCACCGGGCTCGGGGCCCGGCGCACCGGATCGCCCGCACCGAGGCGACGTGAGCACCTGCGGCTCGTGGATCGCATGCGACTGGAGCACCTCGACCCGCCGCGCACCGCCGACCGGCACCCCGGCAAGGCCCGCTACCTCAAGCTCGGACCGGTGCTGACGGGCTGGGCCGAGGTCGTCGTGCACCCCCTCGCGACCGACGTGTGCGAGGTCGAGTGGACCGAGCGGATCGGCGTGCGCGGTCTCCCGGACGCCGTCACCGGTCCCTTGGGATGGCTGCCCACGACCGCGATGCTGCGCACGGTGCTCGCCCGGGCCTCCCGCACCGCCACCGAAGGGTCCTGACGACCACGCGGGGACGTCACCGCACCGGAGGCCCGGCTCGCCACCGGGACGCGGGAGCCGGCCCACGGACCCCGCCCCGGACGCCGCGCCCCGCCCACGCAACGAATCTCCGCCCGATGCCCCGGCCACGCAACGGATCGCCACCCGACACGCATCGTCGCGACGAGCCGCACGGCCCCCGCCGGACCTAATCTCGAAGGACAGCCAGCGTCGGCTCACTGCCCGCCTCCGGCCCGCGACCGCACCAGCGGCTCGCCGCTGGGCCCGAACCGCGAAGGAAGCACCCGCATGACGCGCACCGCCACGCCCCGGCACTACCTCATGTGCCGCCCGACCTACTTCGAGGTCTCCTACGAGATCAACCCGTGGATGGACACCGCGATCGAGACCGACGCCGCGGTCGCCGTCCGCCAGTGGGAGGCGCTCCGCGACGCGTACCTGGCCTGGGGTCACACGGTCGAGTACATCGACCCGATCCCCGGCCTGCCGGACATGGTCTACGCCGCCAACGGCGCCACGGTCGTCGACGGCCTGGTCTACTCCGCGAAGTTCCGCCACCCCGAGCGCCAGCCCGAGGGGCCCGCGTACCAGAAGTGGTTCGCCGACGCGGGCTTCGTGACCCACACCGCGGAGCAGGTCAACGAGGGCGAGGGCGACATGCTCGTCGTCGGCGACGTGATCCTCGCCGGGACCGGGTTCCGCACGGACCGCGCCGCGCACCGCGAGCTCGCCGAGCTCAGCGGCCGCGAGGTGGTCACCCTGGAGCTGGTGAACCCGCACTTCTACCACCTGGACACCGCCCTGACGGTGCTCGACGCCGACCCCGCGCACCCGCTCATCGCGTACCACCCCGAGGCGTTCTCCCCGGCGTCGCAGGCGGTGCTCGCCGAGCGCTACCCCGACGCGATCCACGTCGCGGCGTCCGAGGCCGCGCACCTGGGCCTCAACGCCGTGTCCGACGGCCTGCACGTGGTGGTCGCACCGCGCGCCACCGGCTTCGCCGAGCAGCTGCGCGAGCGCGGCTTCGAGCCACACCCGGTGGACACCACCGAGCTGCTCAAGGGCGGCGGCGGCGCCAAGTGCTGCACCCTGGAGATCCGGCGATGACCACGCTGCGTGCAGAGCCCGGCGCGGACGACGTGCGCGCCGCGCCGACTCCCACCGGCCACCTCGCGCACAACTACCACCCGCTGCCCGTGCGCCTCGTCTCGGGCGAGGGCGCCTGGGTGCGTGACGCCACGGGCACCGCCTACCTGGACCTGCTGGCCGGCTACTCCGCACTGAACTTCGGCCACCGGCACCCCGCACTCGTCGCCGCGGCGCACGCCCAGCTCGACCGACTCACCCTGACGTCGCGCGCGTTCGACCACGACCTGCTCGACGTGTTCGCCGACCGGCTGGCCGGCCTGCTCGCCCCGCTGCTGCCCGCCGACCTCGTGCTGCCCATGAACACCGGGGCCGAGGCGGTGGAGACCGCCGTCAAGGCCGCCCGCAAGTGGGGCTACGACGTCAAGGGCGTGCCCGACGGCCGGGCCACCATCGTCGTCGCGTCGGGCAACTTCCACGGCCGCACCACCACGATCGTGTCGTTCTCCTCCGACGACGACGCACGCCGCGGCTTCGGGCCGTACACGCCGGGGTTCCGGGTCGTCCCCTACGGCGACGCCGACGCGCTGGCCGCCGCGGTCGACGAGGCCACCGTCGCCGTGCTCCTCGAACCCGTGCAGGGCGAGGCCGGCGTCATCGTGCCCCCCGCCGGATACCTGGCCGCGGCCCGCGCGGTGTGCGACCGGGCCCGTGCGCTGCTCGTGCTCGACGAGATCCAGTCCGGGCTGGGCCGCACCGGAACGACGCTCGCGTGCGAGCTCGCCGGCGTGCGCCCGGACCTCGTGACGCTGGGCAAGGCCCTGGGCGGTGGCATCGTCCCGGTCTCCGCCGTGGTCGGACGCGGCGACGTGCTCGGGGTGCTGACCCCGGGCACCCACGGCTCGACCTTCGGCGGCAATCCGCTCGCCTGCGCGGTCGGCCTCGCGGTGATCGACCTCCTGGAGACCGGCGAGCCGCAGGCCATGGCCCGCGAGCTCGGCGCGCACCTGCACGCACGGCTGGCGGCGATGGTCGACGACGGACTGCTGCTCGGCACGCGGGGCGTCGGGCTGTGGGCCGGGGTGGACGTCGACCCGGCGTGGGGCACGGGCCGGGACCTGTCCGAGGCGTTGCTGGCGCGCCGGGTGCTCGTCAAGGACACCCACGGCTCGACGGTGCGTATCGCGCCGCCGTTGACGATCTCGCGCGGCGACCTGGACCAGGGCCTGGACGCCCTGGGGGACGCGCTGCGCTGAGCCCGTCCCCACCGGGCCCGTGATCCCCCGGCCGCGGCGCGACCAGCGCCACGCGGGCCGTGGCGCCGTCGTCGCGAGCCGCAGCGTCGGGCATGCTGTGCCTGTGGCCAGCCCGACGCCGGAGAACCCCGGCCTGCTCGACCCGCTCGACGCGGCGATCCTGGCCGTGCTCGTCGAGGACGGCAGAGCCAGCTACGCGCGCATCGGCGCCCGTGTGAACCTGTCCGCGCCGGCCGTCAAGCGCCGCGTCGACCGGCTGCTCGAGCGCGGTGTCATCGACGCGTTCACGGTGCGGCTCGACCCGGCGACGCTCGGCTGGGGCACCGAGGCATTCGTCGAGGTCCACTGCACGGAGCAGACCAGCCCCGCCCGGATGCGCGACACCTTCGAGTCCTACCCCGAGGTCATCGCCGCCTCGTCTGTGACCGGCGACGCCGACGCGGTCCTCGAGGTCCGCGCGCACGACATGCGGCACCTCGAGCAGGTCGTCGAGCGCATCGCGGCCGAGCCCTTCGTGCTGCGCACCCGATCCACGGTGGTGCTCAACCCGCTCGTGCGCCGCCCGGGACCCGGCCCGCGCTGACGGCGGGCGGGCACGGACTCCTTGATCGCCACCCCAGGGCGGGCACGGATTCCTTGATCACCACCCTGGGTGGGTTACCAGTGGGGGGTGGTGGGCGCGTCGTGGGTCTTGGTGGTGACCACCATGACGGGGCACGCCGAGTGGTGCAGGACGGCCTGGCTCGTGGAGCCCAGGAGGAGGCCGGCGAACCCGCCGCGGCCCCGCGAACCCACCACGACCATGTCGACCGCGGTGGAGAACTCGGTCAGCAGCGCCGAGCCGACCCCGTCGAGCACGTGCCGCCGCACCTGGACGTCCGGGTGATCCGTCAGCGCTCGATCGACCACCACGTCCAGGCCCTCCGCCACGTCACGCAGTACCGCCTCGTGGTCCACCGCTGCGGGCAGCCACGCGAGCAGACCGGCCCCCGTGCCCACCGGGACGGCGGCGACCGCGGTCAGCTCCGCACCCCAGGCCTCCGCCTCGACGATGGCCCGTTCGAGGGCGAGCTCGGCCGACGGCGACCCGTCCACCCCCACGACGATCCGACGTACCGGCAGCACCTCACGCGTGACCGGCCAGTGCTGGTGCGACTCGCGCTGCACGGTGGACTCGCCTTCCGCGCGGTAGGGCACGACCACCGTCGGGCAGTGCGCGTGCGCGGGCAGCGCGGACGACACGGTGCCCAGGAGACGCTCGGCGAAGCCGCCACGCCCGCGGGTCCCGACCACCACCAGCGACGCCCCGCGCGACAGGTCCACGAGCACTGCGGCCGCGTCCCCGCTCGCCGTCGCGGAGGTCACCGTGACCCCGCTGCCGGACAGCCGCTCCTCGGCCTCCGCCAGGACCGCGGCGGCACCCTGGGCGAGCACGGTGTCGTCCACCGCCGCATACCCGCCGTCCAGGCCCGCTGCCGCGAAGGAGGGCACCGTGTAGCTGCACACCAGGTGGATCGGGCAGCCATGGACCCTGGCGTACGCCGCTGCCCAGTCCACGGCGTTCAGACTTGCCGGAGACCCGTCGACCCCCACCAGTACGACGTCACCGTCGGTCATCACTGCCTCCCGTCACACCATCAGTCTGCCCCGGGGCCCGGAGCACGCGCAGCCCGTCAGGCGGCCAGGTAAGCCTTCCACGTCGGGTGCGGTCGGGTCAGGGCCGACAGGACCACCGCGCGGCGGGGCGGCCGCGGCGTGGTGCGCAGCTGCCAGCCGATCTCGGAGAGCAGGTGGTCCGCCTTGCGATGGTTGCACCGCGCGCACGCCGCGACCACGTTGGTCCACTCGTGCGCGCCGCCGCGCGACCGGGGCAGCACGTGGTCCACCGTGTCCGCCGGACCCGAGCAGTAGGCGCACCGGTGCTCGTCACGCTGCAGGACCGTGCGTCGGGTGGGCGGTACCGCACCGCGGTACGGCACGTGGACGTAGCGGGTCAGGGCGAGGACCTGAGGAGCCGGCACGGAGAGCCACTCCGAGTGCAGCAGGCTGCCGTCGGTCTCCAGCACGACGGCCTTGTCCGTCAGCACCAGGCTCACCGCGCGCCGCAGGCTCACGACGCACAGCGGCTCACGACTCGCATTGAGCACCAGGACTCGACGTCTGGTGCTCGACCCCACCGCCGGGGTCTCGGTCTCCTCGGTCACCGTCACAGCGGACTCCCTCGCCCGTTCGGACCCGGCTGGCTGCCGGGTCGGGGGTCTGGCGAGGCCAGAGTACGCGACCCACCCGCGCGGTGGACTGCGCCGCACCCGGGCACAGCACAGGGCCCGGGCCGTGACGGCCCGGGCCCTGTGTCGAGGAGAGGTCAGCCGGTGACGCGGATGAACACCGGCGCCGACTGCCAGATCGCGCGGAACTGGATGGTCTTGCCCGGGCGCGGGGCGTCGATCTGCATGTTGCCACCGGCGTAGATCGCCACGTGGCCGGGCGACCAGATCAGGTCACCGGGCTTGGCGTCGGCGCGGGAGATCACCTGGCCCGCGTAGCGCTGGGCGGAGGAGGACCGGGGCAGGGAGATGCCGAGCTGCGCGTACACGTAGGACGTGAACCCGGAGCAGTCGAAGCCGCTCGGGCTGGCGCCGCCGTACACGTAGGGGACCCCGACGTACCGGGATGCGATCTCCAGGACCGCGTTCCCGTTGACCGTCTGCGGGATCGGGTTGTTCGCGACCGGCGCGGGGGCCCGGGTCGCGGACCGCGCGGTCACGGTGCGTCGCACCACCACGACGGGCTTCGGGTTCTCCTTGACCTCGATCTTGGGTGACTCGAAGTCCCAGGAGACGTCCTTCGGCACCGCCACGACCGGGGAGGTCGACAGGGCTTCGCGCACCGGGGCGGTCAGGGCGGTCGTGTCCACCGAGGGGACGGCGTCCGCGCGGCTCTCCGACGAGGCCGCAGCGGCCGGCATCGCTGCCGAGAGGACCATCCCGCCGGCCGCAGCCACGACGGCGCTGCGGCGGCCGACCACGGCAAGGCTGCCGGTCGCGGCACTGGCGAGGTCGTCCAACGAGGTCAGGGGGCGACGGGCCGCTCGGTGCCGGGCCCGGCTGGGGGTGCTGGTCACGCGTTGCCTCTCCGTATGCCTGCGGGGTGAGCTGTCGGGTTCGGATGGGAGATCACCCGGCCCCGGTCACGCTCTCGCGATCCCGGGACTTCACCCCAAGGGCTTGCGCCCGTTCTGGTTCCCCCGCTCCTGCCAGCGGTCCACGGACCCCGGTCGGCGGCAGGACTCGGCAAGTCCGACCAGGGGCGTGTCCGGAGGAGGGTCCGTCACGCGACACGCACGCTACCCGAGGGATCACGGGAATGTCACGTTCCGGTCACGGTCGAGGCGTGTGGTGTTCGCCACGCGACTCCCGCGACACAAGGGGGCAGGCCCGTCCGACGTGCGGGCGGAACGCCGTCAGGCCGGCCGCAGGAAGACGTGCCGCGCGACCTCGTCCGGCAGCTCGAGCACGAGCTCGGAGCCGTCCACGCTCAGCGTCACGTCCGCCTCGCCGCGGGCCACCCGGACCCCCCGGCCGGGCAGCACCCCGGTCCGCATGAACCGCGCGAGCAGCTCGGGGTCCGTCTGCACCGGCTCGCCGAGCCGGGCGACCAGGCCCTGGCTGCCGTCCGGCATGTCGGTCACGGCCGCGACGCCGTCCAGGAAGGCTCTCCGGGGCGCCGCCCCCCCGAGCTCGTCCAGGCCCGGGATCGGGTTGCCGTACGGCGACTGCTCAGGGTGGTCGAGCAGCTCGACGAGGCGCTGCTCGACGCGTTCGCTCATCACGTGCTCCCAGCGGCACGCCTCGTCGTGCACGAGCGACCACTCCAGTCCGATCACGTCCGTGAGCAGCCGCTCGGCCAGGCGGTGCTTGCGCATGACGCGGGTGGCGCGCACCCGGCCCGCGGCGGTCAGCTCGAGGTGACGGTCACCCGAGACCACCACCAGACCGTCGCGCTCCATGCGCGCCACGGTCTGCGACACCGTCGGCCCGGAGTGCCCGAGGCGCTCCGCGATCCGGGCGCGCAGGGGAACGATGCCCTCTTCGTCGAGCTCGTAGATGGTGCGCAGGTACATCTCGGTGGTGTCGATGAGATCGCTCAACGTCGTCGGCCTCCCGTGCCCGTGCCTGGGGCAAGGCTACGGGTCCGGGGCCCCTCCGCGCCCGGACGGACCGGAGCCCGGACCCACGGCCCTAGGCTTGCGCCGTGGAAGCGGACGCGATCACCATCCCCCCCGACCTGCTCCCCGCCGACGGCCGGTTCGGCTCCGGGCCGTCCAAGGTCCGACCGGCCCAGGTCGCGGCGCTCACCGCCGTGGGCCGCACGCTGCTGGGCACGTCCCACCGCCAGGCGCCGGTGCGGGGCCTGGTGCACCGGGTCCGCGAGGGGCTGGCCGAGCTGTTCGACCTGCCGGACGGGTACGAGGTCGCGCTCGGCAACGGCGGCTCCACGGTGTTCTGGGACGTGGCGACGTTCGGGCTCGTCGAGCGGTCCGCCCAGCTGTGCGCGTTCGGTGAGTTCGGCCAGTCGTTCGCCACAGCGGTGCGGACCGCGCCGTTCCTCGACGAACCGCAGGTGCGCACGGGTGAGCCCGGCACCCTCGTGCTGCCCGAACCGGCGGACGGGGTGGACACGTACGCCTGGCCGCACAACGAGACGTCCACGGGGGTCATGGCGCCCGTACGCCGACCGGTGGCCGGGGGCGACGCCCTGGTCCTGGTGGACGCGACGTCGGGCGCGGGCGGCCTGCCCGTCGACATCGCCCAGACCGACGTCTACTACTTCGCACCCCAGAAGTCGTTCGCGTCCGACGGCGGGTTGTGGCTCGCCCTGCTGTCCCCGGCGGCCGTCGCCCGTGCCGAGCGCCTCGCCACCGAGCGGTGGACACCACGGTCGCTGTCCCTGGCCGTCGCACTGACGAGCTCGCGCGCCGACCAGACGCTCAACACCCCGGCGATCGCGACCCTGGTGATGCTCGCGGAGCAGATCGACTGGCTGCTCGCACACGGCGGCCTGCCGTGGGCCACCGCGCGCACCGCCGAGTCCGCGGCGCACCTGTACGGCTGGGCCGCCCTGCGCGAGTGGGCGACCCCGTTCGTCACCGACCCGGCTGCGCGCAGCCAGGTGGTGGGGACCATCGACCTGGTGGGCGTGGACGCCGCAGCCGTCGCGCGGGTGCTGCGCCGGCACGGGGTCGTCGACGTCGAGCCGTACCGCCGCCTGGGCCGTAACCAGCTGCGCGTGGCGATGTTCCCCGCCGTGGACCCCGCAGACGTCCGGGCCCTGACCGCATGCGTCGACCACGTGGTCGAGCGACTGGCGTCCTGAGGTGGACGACTCCGCTGCCCTTCCCGCCTCGGCGAGCCGTCGGCTGGTCCGCGACCGCCTGACGGTCGCCCTGGACGTCACGTTCGTCACGTGGGGCTGGTTCATCTACGTCTTCTCACCGACGGTGCCGTTGCTCGCCGCCGAGCAGCACATCTCCCGCGGCGTCGCCGGGCTGCACGGCACGGCGATGGCCGTCGGGACCGTGGCCACCGGTCTGGTCAGCGAGCGCGTCGCGTTCGCCCTCGGGCGCAAGCGCCAGCTGTACCTCGCCATGGCGGTCATGTCGATCGGCGTGACGCTGCTCCTGGTCGGGCCCGGCCTGGCGGCCACCCTCTCGGCGTGCGCCCTGACCGCCGTGGGGGGCAACCTGATGCTCGCGGCGACCCAGCCCGCGCTGCTCGGGCACCACGGCCCGGCCGGGCCCGCGGCCGTCACCGAGGGCAACGCCTACGCGACCACCGTCGGCCTGCTCGCCCCGGTGGTCCTCGGCCTCACGGTCGGGGCCGGCTACGGCTGGCGACCCGCCGTGGCCGTGACCGTCGTCGCGGCAGCCGTCGCCACCGTGCTGCTCGCCGGCATCCCGGCCGCCGGGCCGCTCGGTCACCCGACGCACGTGGAGGACGGTGGCACGCGCGTGCCGCTGGGCCGGGCCTTCCGGTTGCTCTGGGTCGCGACCGTGGCCGGGATCGCGATCGAGTTCGCCACCACGTTCTGGGCGTCGGACCTGGTGCGCGTCTCGACGGGCGCCCCGGAGAGCGTGGCCACGGGAGCGGTCGCCGCGCTCCTCGCCGGCATGACCGCCACGAGGTTCGCCACCGGCACCCTGGTGCGGCACGTGCAGGCCTCGACGGTGCTCCTGGCCGGGTACGCGGTGGCCGTCGCGGGGTGGCTCGTGCTGTGGCTGGCCACGGTGCCGTGGCTCGCGGTCGCCGGCCTGGCCCTCGCGGGCCTGGGGTACGGGGTGCACTACCCGCTCGCGCTGTCCCTGCTACTCCAGGCCGCGGGCTCCCGGCCGGACCTCGGCCAGGCCCGTGCGCTGCTGGGCGCCGGGGTGGCGATCGGGCTGTCCCCGTTCATCCTCGGGTCGGCCGCCGACGTCGTGGGCCCGCACACCGCCTTCCTGCTCGTGCCCGCGCTCGCCGCACTCGCGGCGACGTGCGTGGCCGTCGAGGCCCGGGGGCGGGTGGGCGTGCCGGTGTGAGTCAGGCGGCCGACGCGTCGTCCCTGGCCCGCTGGTCCGCGAGCGCGAGCGCGGCTTCCTCGCGTACCTCCCGCTCCTGCGTGAGCGTGAGGTACCGGACCTCGACGTGGGGGCGGGCCCGCAGGTGGTAGTGCACCTCGACGTTCCACGCCCGTCGCGCCCACAGCGCCGCGCCGCCCGCGATGAGCAGGGTGCCGATCGACCCGATGCCCACCGACCAGCGCGCGCCGAACTGCTCGGCCACCCAGCCCACGATCGGCGAACCGATAGGGGTGGCCCCGATGAACACCATCATGTAGAGCGCCATCACGCGTCCGCGCATCTGCGGGGTCGTCGACGTCTGGATGGCGGAGTTCGCCGCGGTCATCATCGTCAACGACGCGAGCCCGACGGGGATGCACATCACGGTGTACAGGAGGTAGGTGGGCATCATCGCCTGCACACCCATCGCGACGCCGAACGCCAACGCGGCCCCGAGCACCAGGCGCACCCGCGGCCGTTCACGCCGAGCCGCCAGCAACGCACCCGACAGCGAGCCGATGGCCAGCACCGACCCGAGGATCCCGTACTCGCCCGCACCCTTGCCGAAGACGGTGCGGGCCATCATCGCGGACGTGAGCTGGAAGTTGAGGCCGAAGGTGGAGACGACCCCCATCACCACCATGATCACCATGATGTCCGAGCGGCCCCGCACGTAGCGCAGGCCCTCGCGCAGCTGCCCCCGGCGCCCGCCGGCCGCCCGCGGGAGCTCGCGCAGCTCCGAGGTCTGCATCAGGGCGAGCGCGAAGATCGTCGCGGCGTAGGACAGGCCGTTGATGACGAACACCCAGCCCGACCCCACCCAGGCGATGAGGAGACCGGCCAGGCCGGGGCCGATCAGCCGGGCCGCGTTGAACGACGCGCTGTTCAGCCCGACGGCATTCGGCAGCTTGTCCGCGGGCACGAGCTCGGCGACGAAGATCTGCCGGACGGGCCCGTCGAACGCGGACACCACGCCGAGCAGCAGCGCGAACACGTACACGTGCCACAGCTCGGCGTGACCGCTGAGCACCAGGGCCCCGAGCCCCAGCGCCAGGGCGCCCTGGGCGAGCTGCGTCATCACCAGCAGGAGGCGCCGAGGCATGCGGTCCGCGAGGACGCCCGCCCACGCGGACAGCAGCAGGGTCGGCAGGAACTGCAGCGCCGTGACGACACCGACGGCCACACCCGAGTTGTCGGACAGCCGGGTCAGCACGAGCCAGTCCTGGGCCACGCGCTGCATCCAGGTGCCAGTGTTGGACAGCAGCGCCCCGGCGAACCACAGGCGGTAGTTCGGGTAGCGCAACGAGGCGAAGGTGGGGCTCACCTGGTGGCGATCCTCTCCAGGAGCACCGCGGCGCGCGCCAGGACCTCGCGGTCGGCGGGGTCCAGCTCGGCGAGGCGTTGGGCGAGCCAGGCGTTCCGCCGCCTCCGGGTCTCCTTGACCTCCGTCATGCCGGCCTCGGTGAGGGACAGCACCGTCTGGCGGCCGTCGTTCGGGTCCTCGTCGCGCCGCACCAGGCCCGCATCGACCAGGTGGCCCACCGTGCGCGACATCGGCGGGGTCTGCACGTGCTGGTCCTCCGCGAGGGCCGTCGTGGTCATCGGGCCGCGGTTCGCCAGCGCCGCGAGGGCCGCGTACTGGCCGTCGGTGATCTGCTCGCTGCTGCGCTCGAGGCGCATGCGGCGGGTCGCACGCGTCACCGCGACCCGCAGGTCACCGGCGAGCGGCGCGGGGCGGCACGCCGAAGGAGGCACGACCACGGGGCCGTCACTGCGCTCATCCCCGCTGCTGGTCATGTCCTTATCGTAGGTCATTACCTCGGGTAACGATCACGACATCCGGTCCATTCCCGCGGACGGAGCAGCGGTGCGGGAGGATGGCGTCAGGGGCGCCCGAGCGCCCGGTACGTCCAGCCGGCGGCTCGCCACGCGCGCGGATCGAGCACGTTGCGCCCGTCGACGATGCTGCGCCGCGCGACGAGCTCCCCGAGTCGCTCGGGGTCGAGCTCGCGGTACTCCGGCCACTCGGTCGCGAGGACCACGACGTCGGCACCCGCGGCCGCCTCCTGGGGCGTCTCCGCATACCGCAGGGACGGCCACGCCCGCCGAGCGTTCTCGAGGGCCTTCGGATCGGTGACGACGACGGTGGCGCCCTGCAGCCCCATCTGGGCCGCGACGGACAGCGCGGGCGAGTCCCGCACGTCGTCGGAGTCCGGCTTGAAGGCGGCGCCGAGCACCGCGATGCGGCGCCCCACGATCGAGCCGTTGCAGACGTCCCTGGCCAGGTCGACCATCCGCACGCGGCGGCGCATGTTGATCGAGTCGACCTCCTTGAGGAAGGACAGCGCCTGGTCCGCGCCCAGCTCCCCCGCGCGCGCCATGAACGCGCGGATGTCCTTGGGCAGGCAGCCGCCGCCGAAGCCCAACCCCGCGTTGAGGAACTTGCGCCCGATCCGCGCGTCGTAGCCGATCGCGTCGGCGAGCTTGGTCACGTCCGCCCCGGTCGCCTCGCACAGCTCGGCCATGGCGTTGATGAAGGAGATCTTCGTGGCCAGGAACGAGTTGGCGGCGACCTTGACCAGCTGGGCGGTCGCCAGGTCCGTGACGACCTGGGGCGTGCCCTCGGCCAGGGGCGCCGCATAGACGTCGTCCATGACGGCCGACGCGCGCTCGCCCTCCGCGCCGGAGGGGACGCCGAGCACGATCCGGTCAGGGTGCAGGGTGTCCTGCACCGCGAAGCCCTCGCGGAGGAACTCCGGGTTCCACACCACCGTCGCGCCCGGCTGGGCCTGCGCCACGTGCTCGGCGATCCGCTCGGCGGTCCCGACCGGCACGGTCGACTTGCCCGCGACGACGTCCCCGTCCCGAAGGTGCGGCAGCAGCGCCTCGACGGCCGCGTCGACGTAGCTCAGGTCAGCGGCGTTCTCGCCGCGGCTCTGCGGGGTGCCGACGCAGATGAAGTGCACGGACGCCCCGGCGACCGCCGAGATGTCGGTCGTGAACGACAGGCGTCCGGTCGGCGCCACCCGGGCCAGCAGCTCGACGAGACCCGGCTCGTAGAACGGGGCGCGGCCCGCAGCGAGGAGCGCGACCTTCGCGGCGTCCACGTCGACGCCGACGACCTCGTGACCGAGGCTCGCCATGGACGCCGCGTGCACCGCCCCGAGGTAGCCGCATCCGATGACCGAGATCCGCATGTCCTGCCTCCTGTGCCTCTGACCGCGTGGGCGCACCGATCCTTCCACGAAGCAAGGACGCCGGTGTGGGCCCGGCGCGCGGCGATCGCGACGGCCGCGAAGGTCGCGGCCGTCGCGATCAGGTCAGCCGACGAGCGACTGGATCGGCCCTCGGACGAAGTAGACGACGAACAGGGCCGCGATCAACCAGATGAGCGGATGCACCTTCTTCGCCTTGCCGACCGCGAGCTGCAGGAGGACGTACAGGATGACGCCGGCCCCGATGCCCACCGTGATCGAGTAGGTGAAGGGCATCAGCACCATGGTGAAGAAGGCAGGGATCGCGAGCTCCCACGACCGCCAGTCGATGTCGAGCACCTGGGTCACCATGAGGAAGCCGACGATGACGAGGGCCGGCGCCGCGGCCTCAGCCGGGATGATCTCGACGAGCGGCGACAGGAACGTCGCCAGCAGGAACGCCACACCGGTGACCACCGACGCCAGGCCGGTCCGGGCGCCGTCGCCGACGCCCGAGGCGGACTCGATGTAGCAGGTGTTCGAGGAGACGCCCGACGCGCCGCCGGCGATGGCTCCGATCGAGTCGACCACCAGGATCTGCTGCGTGCTGGGCGGGTTGCCGTCCTTGTCGTTCAGGCCCGCCTCGGCACCGACCGCGACCATCGTGCCCATCGTGTCGAAGAAGTCGGCGAGCAGGAGCGAGAAGATGAGGACGACCGCCAGCACCGCCGAGTGCGCGAACGGACCCAGCACCGAGAAGTGCCCGAGCAGCGAGAAGTTCGGCGTCGCCACCACCGCGTCCGGGAACGCCGGCACGGTCGAGCGCCATCCCGCCGGGTTGCCCGCGCCACCCGCGTAGCCACCGACCTTGGCGACCGCCTCGACGACGATCGCGATCAGCGTCGTGCCCAGGATCGCGATGAGGATCGCGCCACGCACCTTGCGGACCATGAGCACGACGGTGAGCAGGAGGCCGATGACGAAGACCAGGACCGGCCACGTCGTCAACGAGCCACCCTGGCCCAGGTCGACGATCGTCCCGGCGCCCGGGGTCACGAAGCCCGCGTCCACGAACCCGATGAAGGCGATGAACAGCCCGATGCCCACGCTGATCGCGGTCTTGAGCCAGGTCGGGACCGCGTTGAACACCGCGCGCCGGAACCCGGTCAGGACCAGCACGAGGATGACGACACCCTCGACGACGACGATCCCCATCGCGTCCTGCCAGGACCACCCAGCGGTGGTCGCGATCGAGTAGGCCACGACCGCGTTGATGCCCAGGCCGGTCGCCAGGGCGAGCGGGAACCGGGCCACCACACCCATCATGATCGTCATGACGCCGGCGACCAGGGCCGTCGTCGCCGCGATCGTCGACCCGCTGGCCAACGAGTTCCCCAGCGAGTCCTGCCCGCCGAGGATGATCGGGTTGAGCACGATGATGTACGCCATCGTGAAGAAGGTCACCAGGCCACCACGGATCTCGGTGCCGATCGTGGAGCCGCGTTCGGTGATCTTGAAGAAGGAGTCGAGGGGACCCACCGACGTCGGCGGTGCGGTCTCGGTCGTCTGCGCCATGGACCAGAGCGTGGCAGAACCGCGCGTCGAACCTATGTCGGTGTACGCATGCTGAACGCCGGGCCGAACCTGGCTGATCCGTCGGGCGCCGCCCCTAGGCTGAGGCCGTGCACCGCTTCCTCGAGCCGAGCCGGATCACGCCCCTGCGGGTCGACCTGCGGCGGGTGTTCTGGGCGGGCATCGTCCTGTGGCTCGCCGCATTGCTGACCGTCTGGGTCCTGGCCCTCACGGGGCACCCGACCGGCCGCGGCCTGTGGATCTGCGCGACCGGCTGCGTGCTGGGCTTCCTGGCGCTGGACTGGGAGCGCCGACACCACACGCGGTGACGAGCCGGGCCGCCCCGGCCCGTGGGCGACTCAGCCCATCGTGGCGAGGTCCAGCAGCACCTCCTGGCGCGCGGCCCCGGCCAGCGCCGCCGCCAACGCGTGCCGGAAGCGCCAGTCCGTCACCGCGGCCAGGCCCTCGGCCAGACCGTCGCCGGTGGCGTGCAGCACACCGTCGGCGAGCCACCACCCGACGGGGTGACCGTCGACGGCCAACCGGCCGTGCCGCCGGTAGCGGTCGGGCAGTCGTGGGACCAGCCCCCGGACCGCGGCCGGGACCGGTCGGTCCTCCCCGGCCGCGCCGACCTTCCCCTCGGCGCGGGCCGCAGCCACGTCGAGGTCCAGCACCTCGGCGACCGCGTCCGCCGCCGGCACCCCCGCACCGGGGAGCGTGAATCCCACCGGCAGGACCGGAAGGACGCCGGGGTGACGGCGCCACATCGGGTCCGCCACCGCGAGCTCCTCGGCGGGCAGTGCCACGGCGCGGCGGCCGTCCCAACCCGGTAGCAGGCCGGCGTCGACCAGGTCGTCCGCAGCGCCGGCGGCGACCAGCCGCGCCGCGCCGCGCCAGAAGTCCACCGCCCAGTCCAGCGGTACCTCGCCCCGCTCGTCGAGCTCGTCGAGCAGGACGAGCCAGTCGGCGGCCGTGAGCTCGTCGGCCGACGCGATCCCACCGAGCGCCACCGCCATCGCCGTCGCACCCGCGGGGAGCCGCGAGAGCGCGGGGCCCGGTCCGGGCAGGTGGGCGAGCACGCCGCTGGACCGGTCCGACCCGGGCAGCGCGAACGCCGTCCCCGGGCACACCGCGGGCTCGTCGCGCAACCGCCACGCGACGTAGGACGGCACGGGCGCACCGTCCTGGTCCGGGACGCCACGGAGCAGCTCGGGATGCCGGACGATCTGCACCAGGGCCCGATCCCAGTCCCGCACCGCGTCCAGGTCCGCCACCGCGAGCAGCTCGCCGTCGTCGGCCGCGCCGGTCTCAACGAGGTAGTCGGACCAGTCCTCGACCACGTCGGCCACCAGCTCGTCGACCCGTTCGACCACGAGCTCACGGCGCACCCCCACGCGCTCGAGCGTGCTGCCCCACCGGCGGACCGCGTCCACCGAGACCGGTGGGAGCACGGCCGGGTCCAGCACCGCGGCCGCCGCGCTGCCGGGCAGCACCAGACCACGAGCCGGGGACAGCTCGCCGTCCGCGGCGGGGAGCAGCACCTCGCCCCACCAGCTGGGCCCGACCAGGCCAGGGGATGCCGCCACCAGCGGACACAGCACCTCCGCCGCGCCCTCGTCGCCGTCCAGCACGCGATCCCGCAGCAATGGGTGCGTGGCCAGCGCCGCTGCGTCGACCCGCTGCGCCCCGAGCCGCTCCAGGACGGGGTGCGCCGCATCCGGGTGCACCACCCGCAGGCCCCACGACACCAGGGCGTCCAGTGCGACCTCGGTGCCGGGCGGGAGCGCGTCGACCAGCACCACCCCGCGCGCGCCGTGCACGATGCGCCCGTCCCGCAGCGGGACGGGTGCGGCACCCAGCTCGTCCAGGGCCGCCCGGTCCGCCCCCTCGAGCAGCGCGTAGACGTCACGCAGCAGGTCGGGGTCGGCCACCGGGATCTGCTCGACCAGCTCCCCGAGCCCGACCGTGACCACGTCCAGCGACCGGACCAGCTCGCGACGCGGCACGGTCGCCAGGTGCGCGAACCACCGTCCGAGCACCGCCGGAGCGCCGGTCGCGTCCCACGGCGGAGCCAGCACCACGGCCTCGACCGGGCTCACCCACCCCGCGGCGGTCGGCAGGACGGGCGTGCGGCGGGTCGCCGAGAGCACGGCCGCACGCAGGGCAGCGTCCAGCGGGCCCGCCGGGAAGCCCGTCGGCACGAGGTCGAGCGGGGTGGGCGCCGGCTCCCCCCGCTCGGTCGCGCGGCGGGCCGCGAGCAGCAGCTCGGGCCACAGCCGGCCGGCCTCGGTGACCAGCGCATCGGTCACAGGGCCCGGGGTGATGCGTCGCCGACCCGGATCCAGCGGGAAGGTGCCGAGCAGCAGTGCCGGGATCGACGTGGGGTCATCCGTGGGGGTCGGGGCATGCACCACCGGAGCCACCCGGTCGGCCGCATGCCGCGGAACCGCCCAGGCGAGCCGCCAGCCGCGCCGCTCGCGCTCCTCGACCGGCCGACGCGCGACGAGCGCGGGGTCGTGCGCGCCGCTCGCAGCCACGACGAGCCACCGCGCAGCCACGTCGGTCAGCGTCCGCCGGCGACCGTCGACCTCGATGTGCACCGCACCGAGCCGCGGCAGCGCGAGCAGCAGCGCGTCGTCCAGGTCCGCCAGCTGCGCGGCCACCGCGGCCACGGCGGCGTCGTCGCGCAGCCGGAGCCACACCGCGGTGGCCGACGCCCGCCCGTCGACCGGTGGGAGGTCCGCATCCGCGAGCTCCGGGCCCGGGCCGTCGAACGGCAGGCGCAGGATCGGCAGGGCCGAGCCGCGCCGGCCGACCTCCTCGACCAACGCCGGGACCCCGCCCAGCTCGGCTGCGGTGCGCGCCGCCGAGAAGTGCACCGCGCCCGTACGGGAGACGACCGCGACCTCGTCGGCGACCGCGCGAACCGCGGCGAACCCGACACCGAACCGGCCCACGGCCGAGGGGTGCTCAGCCGACTTGGCCGACGCGCGCAGCGAGGCCAGGGACGTCAGGCCGGCTGCGTCCAGCGGCACCCCGGTGTTGGCCGCCACGAGGAGGCGCCGCTCGGGCGCCAGCCGCAGCAGCAGGGCACCGGGCTCGCGCGCCGCGTCCGCGGCGTTCTGGGCCAGCTCCACGACGACCCGGTCGCGGTACCAGCCGGCCCCGTGGTCCTCCTCCGCGTTGGCGTCCTCCCGGAACCGCGCCGGGTGGTCACGCCAGGCGGCCAACGTCGCCGTGCGCAGGCGTGCGGCCACCGCGGCCAGCCAGGGGTCGCCGGTCACTCCTGGTCGCCGGAGAGCTCCCCCGGCTCGTCGTGGCCCTCGGACCGGTCAGCCGGCTCCTGCGGACCTGCTTCGCCCGCACCGGGCTCGTCCTGCTCGTCCGCACCGGGCTCGTCCTGCCCCGGCTCGTCCACCCCGGACTCGTCGAGGCCGACCAGGTCCAGCTCATCGGCGTCCGTCACGGGGTCCGGCCAGTCGGTCGGCGCGGCTGAGGCGTCGGTCTCGGAGTGCGCGCCGCACCCGTGGTCCATGCTGACGACGCGACCGTCCTCCGGGGACCACTCGTTGGCGCACACGCCGAACTCGGTGCGCAACGACCCGGCCAGCAGGACCAGGAACCCACACGTCGAGCAGGGCGCATCGGCGGCCAGCGCCGTCGGTGCCATCGGCCCGTGCGAACCGGCGTACCAGCGGTCCGCGGCCTGGGAGCGCCCGGCCGCGGACAGCACCCGGGACCGGCCCAGACCCAGCTCGAACAGCGCGAGCTGGTCCGCATCCAGGTCGCCGGTCGCCTCGTAGCCCTGGTCCAGGCGCTCGTCGTCGGCCTGGAAGGGCAGCACGTCGCCCGGACCGAGGTCGCCGGGCCGGAGGCGCTCCGCCCACGGCACCCACGGTGGCGGCAGCAGCGCGCCGTCCCCGGGGAGCAGGTCCACCTCGCACACCGTGGGGGTGCGGCCGCGCGGCACGCGCGCCAGGGTCACCGTCCAGGCCCAGCCCACGTAGCCGGGAGCGGTCGTGGCGAACCGGTGCGCGACGAGCCGCTCGCCCTCCCGCTCGAGCCCGAGGTGCTCACCGACGAGCGCGGGGTCCTGGGCGACCTCCTCCGCGGCCCGCCGGGCGAGCTCGACGGCCGAGTCCAGCACTGCGTCCTTGGTGGCAGCCATCAGGTCTCGAGCTGCTCCGCGACGGCCCGCAGGATCTGGGCGGTCTTCGCACCCCTGCCCCGCTCCGGGTAGTGCCCGCGCCGCAGCCCGTTGCCGATCTGGTCGAGCTGCTTGATGAGGTCCTCGACGATCACCGCCATCTCCTCGGGCGGTCGGCGCTTGGCCTTGACCACTGAGGGCAGCGGGTCCACGAACGTCACGGACAGCGCGGACGGTCCGCGACGACCGTCCGCGACGCCGAAGTCGACGCGGGCGCCGGGCTTGGGCGTCGGGGTATCGGCGGGCAGCGCCGAGGCGTGCAGGAACACCTCACCGCCGCCGTCGGCGGCGATGAAGCCGAACCCGCGCTCAGCGTCGAACCACTTGACCTTGCCGGTGGGCACCGTGACTCCTTCTTCGTGTGCGACGACCAGCGTACCGGCGGGCGGGGCCGCCGGTCGCCGGTTGCGCAGCGGGCGGCTGCTACCAGAACACCGCGACGACGACGTTCGCCAACGTGAGGCCGCCGATGGCACCCCACACCCCGGTGGACACCTTGTCACGTCCACGGAAGGCGTACACCAGGCCGAGGATCACCAGGAGCACGACGAGCTTGGTGAACACCTTGGGGTAGTTCACCGTGTCGATCGCACCGACCACACCGACCAGCGCGACACCCGTGACCAGCTGGGTCAGCGCACCGTGCAGCATCGCCGCGTTGACGACCTTGGCCTTCGGCTTCATCTGCACCAGGAACCCGCCCAGCAGGCTGGCGAGGCCGACGAAGTGCAGGACGAGCAGCAGGTGCTTGAGGAACTCCACGCCGATGATCGTACGGGGACGACCGCCGCACCGCCGACCCGGCGCCGGGCGCCGCGCGGGCGGTGCCGCGCGGCCGTGCGGGCGACGCTCGTATCGTGGTGCGGATGGCCACCTTCACCGAGCACCTGCGCGCGCTGGGCGTCGACGGCCTGGCCGCGCTGCTCGACCGGCGCCGCGACCTGGCCGCGCCGCCGCCAGCGTCGGTGCGCGCGCTCGCAGCCCGGGCCGGGACCCGGGCGAGCCTCGACCGCGCGCTCGCGCGCATCGACACGGGGACCCTGGCCGGCGTGGAGGCGGTCGTCGCGCTGCCGCCGCCCGTCCGGCCGGCGGACGTGTCGCACGCGGTGGGCGCGCACGCCGACGTCTGGCTCGGCGTCGCCGAGGACTGGGGCCTGGTCTGGCAGGACGACGACGGGCTGCACGCAGCCCCCGGCCTGTCGGACCTGCTGGGCCCGCACCCGGCGGGTCTCGGCCCGCCGCTGGCCGAGACGCTCGCGCGGCGGTCCACCGAGGCGCTGGCGACCCTCGCGGCCGAGGTGGGCTGCACACCGACCGAGCTCGCTGAGCGCCTTGCCGACACCGCCACGGTGGAGGGACTGCTCGCCGAGGCACCCATCGGTGCCCGGGCGGTGCTCGACGCCCTCACCTGGGGACCGCCCGTCGGCCGCACCCCGCGCCCCGGCACACCCGGTGCGGGCGCCGTGGGCTGGCTGCTGCGCACCGGCCTGCTCGCGGTGGGCGACCCGCAGCACGTGGTGCTGCCCGCTGAGGTCGCGCTCGCGCTGCGCGGCGGACGCACCCGGCGCGAACCGCCCACGCCACCGGCACCCACCGTCGTCGAGGTCGACTCCCGCACCGTCGACGCCGACGCCGCAGGGCGCGCCCTGGAGACCGTGCGGCTCGTGGGAGAGCTGCTGGAGCTGTGGGGCCGGGCGCCCGCCGCGGTGCTGCGCTCCGGCGGCCTCGGGGCGCGCGAGCTCAAGCGGGTCGCCGCCGCGCTCGAGGTGGACGCCGGCACCGCCGCGCTCCTGGTCGAGGTGGCCGGCGCGGCGCGGCTGGTCGCCGAGGACGGCGAGGAGTCCCCCTCCTTCTGCCCGACCACCGTGGCCGACGACTGGGCCGGCGACGACGCTGCGCACCGGTGGGTGGAGCTGGTACGGGCCTGGCTCACCGCCGAGCGCGCCCCGTGGCTGGTGGGCAGCCGCGACGAGGCGGGCAGCCTGCGCGGCGCGCTCGACAGCGCGCACCGCCGCCCGTGGGTGCCCCGCCTGCGAGCCGCCGTGCTGGGCGCGCTCGCCGACGCGGGCGGGCGGGTGGACGCCGCGGACCTGCACACGGTGCTCGCGTGGCGCACGCCACGCTCCGCTCCGACCGAGCACGCCGTGCAGGCGGTGCTGGACGAGGCCGCGGTGCTGGGCGTCACCGGCGCCGGGGCGCTCGGCGGACCGGCGCGCCAACTGCTCGCCGGCTGGGTGCCGCCGGACGGCACGGAACCCACGTTCACGCCGACGGCCGTGCTGGGAGCCGCCGCGGCGCTCTCGCAGACCCTGCCCGCCCCGGTCGACGAGGTGCTGCTCGGCGGGGACCTGACCGGGGTGGTGCCCGGCCGCCCGAGCGACGCCCTGGAGGCCCTGCTGACCGACGTCGCCCAGGTCGAGTCGCGCGGCGCCGGCCTCACCGTTCGCTTCACCGAGGAGAGCCTGCGTGGGGCGCTGGACCGGCGGTCCGCCCCCGAGATCCTGGACGCCCTCGCCTCGCACGCCCGGGGCGAGGTTCCGCAGCCGCTGCGCTACCTGGTCACCGACGCCGCTCGGCGGCACGGCCAGGTCCGTGTGGGGTCCGGTGCGGCATACCTGCGCGGCGACCCGGCCGCCCTCGCCGGGATCGAGCAGACCCCCGCGCTGCGGGCGCTGGGTCTGCGGGTCCTCGCGCCGGGCGTGCTGATCAGCCCGACGGAACCGGCGGCGCTGCTCGAGGCACTGCGTGCCGCCGGTCTGCCTGCCGCGGCCGAGGACGCCGCCGGCACCGTGCTGCACGCCCGACCGACGCGGCACCGGGTCCGGCACACGCCGATGCCGGTGCCGGACCCCGAGGTCGCCCGCCGGCGTCTGCTGAGGGTCGCCGGCGACCTGGTGGCGGACACCGGCGGGCCGGCCGCCGCGCCGGTGCCGCCGGCCGACGGAACACCCGAGCCCAGCGAGGCGTTGGCCGTGCTGCGGGCCGCGGTCGGGGCCGGCACGGAGGTCTGGCTCGAGGTCGCCTCGCCCGGCGGCACCACCCGGCGCCGCGTCCGGCCGCTGCTCGTCGAGGGCGGCCGGGTGCGGGTGCTGGACCAGCAGCGGGCCGCAGAGCTCACGGTCGCCGTGCACCGGATCGCCGGGGCGCAGCCGGTGGACGGGCCGGCCGGCGTCCGGGTCGACAGGTCGGCCGATGGGCCGGTCGAGGATGGGGAGGCATGGACGGACCACTGATCGTGCAGAGCGACAAGACGCTGCTGCTCGAGATCGACCACCCTGCGGCCGAGGAGGCACGCCGGGCCATCGCCCCGTTCGCCGAGCTCGAGCGCGCGCCTGAGCACGTGCACACGTACCGGCTCACGCCGCTGGGACTGTGGAACGCGAGTGCGGCCGGGCACGACGCCGAGCAGGTGGTCGCCGCGCTGCTGGACCACTCGCGCTACCCCGTGCCGCACGCCCTGCTGGTCGACGTCGCCGAGACCATGTCCCGGTACGGGCGGCTCCAGCTGGTCGACCATCCCACCCACGGTCTGGTGCTGCACGCCCTGGACCGGGCCGTCCTGGAGGAGGTGCTTCGGTCCAAGCGCACGGCCGGGATGCTCGGCACCCGGATCGACGCCGACGACGTCGTGGTTCACCCGTCCGAGCGCGGCCGGCTCAAGCAGGCCCTGGTCAAGCTCGGCTGGCCGGCCGAGGACCTGGCCGGCTACGTCGACGGCGAGGCGCACGCGATCGACCTGGTGACGGAGGGCTGGGGGCTGCGGCCCTACCAGCAGCAGGCCGCGGACGGCTTCTGGCACGGCGGGTCGGGCGTCGTGGTGCTGCCCTGCGGAGCCGGCAAGACGATCGTCGGTGCCGCGGCGATGGCACGCGCACGCAGCACGACCCTCATCCTGGTGACCAACACCGTCGCCGCCCGCCAGTGGCGCGACGAGCTGCTGCGCCGCACGACCCTGACCGAGGAGGAGATCGGCGAGTACTCCGGTGCGCGCAAGGAGATCCGGCCTGTCACGATCGCGACGTACCAGGTGCTGACCACCAAGCGGAAGGGGGTGTACCCGCACCTCGAGCTGCTCGACGCACGCGACTGGGGCCTGATCGTCTACGACGAGGTGCACCTGCTGCCCGCGCCGATCTTCCGGATGACCGCCGACCTGCAGGCCCGGCGCCGGCTCGGGCTCACCGCGACGCTGGTGCGTGAGGACGGCCGGGAGGACGAGGTGTTCTCCCTCATCGGCCCGAAGCGCTACGACGCACCCTGGAAGGACATCGAGGCTCAGGGCTACATCGCGCCGGCGGTGTGCACCGAGGTACGGCTCTCGCTGCCGGACGCCCAGCGGATGGTCTACGCGACCGCCGAGGCGGAGGACCGCTACCGGCTGGCCGCGAGCGCCGAGGGGAAGAACACCGTGGTCGAGCAGCTTGTCGCGCGGCACGCCGAGGACCAGCTGCTGGTGATCGGCCAGTACCTGGACCAGCTCGAGCTGCTGGCCGATCACCTCGACGCCCCGCTCATCACCGGGCAGACCACGGTGAAGGAGCGGCAGCGGCTGTTCGACGCGTTCCGGGCCGGCGAGATCCGACGTCTCGTGGTGAGCAAGGTCGCCAACTTCTCCGTGGACCTGCCCGAGGCCGCGGTCGCGATCCAGGTGTCCGGGTCGTTCGGGTCACGCCAGGAGGAGGCCCAGCGGCTCGGCCGCATCATGCGTCCCAAGGCCGACGGGCGCACGGCGCACTTCTACGCCGTGGTCACTCGAGACACGGTCGACCAGGAGATGGCGGCGCACCGCCAGCGGTTCTTGGCGGAGCAGGGCTACGCCTACCGGATCGTGGACGCGCACGACCTGGACGCGCCCCCGCGCTGAGGTCAGCCCGCGAGCTCACGCGCCGTGCGCGCCGAGGTCGCCACCAGCTCCGCGAAGGACAGCGCGATCGCGCGGCCGGCGCGCTCCACGTCGTCCGCGTGCTCGTGCAGCTGCGCCGCGACGTCCTCGGCGTCCACCCCACCGAGCCCGTGGGCCCAGCCCACCACGGTCGCCGCCGAGGCCTCCGGGTGGAACTGCAGGCCCCACGCCGCGGCCCCCACCCGGAACGCCTGGTAGGGGTACTGCCGCGACGAGCCCAGCCATACCGCTCCCGGCGGGAGGGTCACCACGGCGTCGGCGTGCATCGACGGCACCCAGGCGAGCACGCCGCCGCCCAGGGGGTGGTCGGCGGGCACGTCGGCCGCGAGATCGCCGAGCAACGGGTCGGTCGCCGCATCCGGCCTCGGCGCCACGGCGATCGCGCCGGCCTCGCGTCCGGGGGGTGCCGCGACCTGGACCGCCCCACCGGTCGCGACCGCGAGCAGCTCGGCGCCGAGGCAGATGCCGAGGGTGGGCAGCTGGGCGTGCGTGGCGTCGGCGAGCAGGGCGCGGGTGGCAGGCAACCAGGGCGACCCCTCGTCGTCGTAGGCGTGCTGGGGGCCGCCGAGCACCAGCAGGCCGTCGCCCGACTCGGCGAGGGTGGGGACACGGTCGCCGGCCCAGGGGCGCACCAGCGCGATCTCGGGGGCCTCCGGGGCCTGGGCGAGCCAGCCGGCGAAGCGGTCCAGGTGGGCGCTCGGCGCGTGCTCGATGACGGTGAGGATCATCGGAGCAGTGTACGGACGCCATGAGATCGCTCTCATGGGATGACCGGGCGTCGGCGGTGTGATGTGCCCCACGTCGACCGTTGCGGTCCCGGGCCCCGGTGGTCGAGGATCGACGACGTGATCGACGTCACCGTCCGTCGGCGCGGCGGGTGGCCCGTCGGGCACCGGAGCGCCGTCGCTGTGCTGCTCGGGGTCGTGCTGCTCGGGGTCGTGCTGCTCGGGGCCGTGGTCCTTGCCGGCAGCCTCGCGCTGCCCGCCGCCGCCGCTCCGTCGGCCGCCCACCGCGTGACGATCGACGCCCCCGGCAACCTGGCGGGTGAGGTGACCGACACCGCCGGCGTGCTGGGCTCCGACACGGCCCGGGTGCAGGGCGCGATCGACCGCCTGCAGTCCGACACGGGCTTCCAGCTCTTCGTCGCGTACGTGCCGTCGTTCGACGGCACGCCCCCCGCCGACTGGGCGAACGCCACCTTCGACGCGTCCGGCCTGGGCGACGACGACGCCCTGCTGGCCGTGGCGGTCACGGACCGTCGCTACTACGTCCTGGTCGACTCCACGCTCACCGACGCCCAGGTCGCCACCGTCCGCCGCGCTGTCGAGGAACACCTGGGCAAGGACGACTGGGCCGGCGCCGCGATCGCCGCCGCGGACGGGCTGCGCGACGCCGCGGGGGGCGGCACCGGGGCAGCCGGGACCACGTCGGGCTCGACGGGGCTCCTGCTGGCGGCCGTGCTGGTCCTCCTGGTGCTCGCGGTCGTCGTGCTCGCGGCGCGACACCGGCGCGACCGCCAGGATCCCGCTCGGCTGCCGACCGCGCAGCTGAGCTCGCGGGCGAGCACCGCCCTGGTCGCCCTGGACGACGCGGTCAAGACCTCCGAGCAGGAGCTGGGCTTCGCGCAGGCCCAGTTCGGGGTCGAGGCCACGCGCCGGTTCGCAGCCGTCCTCCAGGATGCCAAGGCCGCGTTGACCGAGGGGTTCACGCTGCGCCAGCAGCTGGACGACGACCAGCCGGAGACCGAGCCGCAGGCCCGCGCGATGATGACCCGCATCCTCGAGCTGTGCCGGGCCGCGGACGAGCAGCTCGACGCGCAGGCCGAGGAGTTCGACCGGCTGCGCGACCTCCAGGCACGCGCGCCGCAGCTGCTCACCGAGACGGCGCAGCGGGCCGACGAGGTCGCCTCGCGGCTGGGCGCCGCGCACGCCACCCTCGACGCCCTGGCGACCACCTACTCCGCCGCGGCACTGACCACCGTGACGCCCAACGCCGACCAGGCGGCGGCCCTGCTGGACGCCGCTCGCGAGAGCGTCAGGCGCGGGCAGGCCGTCGTCGACACGGACCGCGCCGCAGCCGTCGCGCTCGCCCGGGCGGCCGAGGACGCCGTGGAGCAGGCCGTGCGGCTGCTGGACGCGGTGGACCGCGCCCGGACGGACCTCGAGCAGGCCGCCGCGAAGATCGACGCGGGGCTCGCCTCGCTCGGAGCCGACGTGGCCGACGCCGAGCGACTGGGCGCCCAGGACACGACCGTCGGCGCGGCCGCGGGCGTGGCGCGGCGCGCCATCGCGGAAGCGACCGCGGCGCGCGAGGGCGGGGACCGGCTGGGCGCCCTGCAGCGGCTCACCGAGGCGGAGGCCGCCCTGGATGCGGCCCTCGCTCCGGCCCGCGCGGAGGCGGAGCGGCTCGAGCGGATGCGCACGCAGCTCGCCGACGCGCTGGACCGGGTGAGCGCCCAGGTCCGCTCGGTCGGCGCCTTCATCGAGACCCGGCGGGGCGCGGTCGGTGCGGCGGCACGGACGCGGCTCGCGGAGGCCTCCCGCACGGCGCAGGAGGCCGAGCGCACCAGCGCGACCGACCCGGGAGCCGCGCTGGACCTAGTCCGCCGCGCTGCGTCGCTCGCCGCCGAGGCCGAGCAGCTCGCCGAGGCGGACGTGCGCCGGTGGCAGGCCGGCCGCCAGGGCCCGTCCGGCGCGACCTCACTCGTGCTGGGCGGCATCCTGCTGGACCAGATGATGCGCGGCGGACGGGGCGGCTACGGGCGCCGCGGCGCCTTCGGGGGCTTCGGCGGCTTCGGAGGAGGCCGGGGACCGGGGTCCTTCGGCGGCGGCGGCACCCGCGCCCGACGCGGCGGAGGCGGCCGGTTCTGACCCCCACGCATCAGCCCGCCGTGCGGCACTCCCCGGGAGCACCACTGCCCGGGCACACCACTCACAGGAAGGCACCACCGATGGCCGAGAAGCAGACCATCCTCGGGCGGATAGCCCAGCTGACCCGCGCCAACATCAACGCGTTGCTGGATCGCGCCGAGGACCCGGAGACGATGCTGGACCAGATGGTCCGGGACTACACCAACTCGATCGCGGAGGCGGAGGACGCCGTCGCCGTCACGATCGGCAACCTGCGCCTGGCGGAGGCCGACCACGCCGAGGACGTCGCGGCCGCCCGGGAGTGGGGAGCGAAGGCCGCTGCGGCGTCGACCAAGGCGGACCAGCTGCGCGCCACGGGCAGCACCGCCGAGGCCGACCGGTTCGACAACCTGGCCAAGATCGCGCTCGGCAAGCAGATCCAGTTCGAGAAGGAGGCCAAGGACGCCGAGCCGATGATCGCCTCGCAGACCGAGGTTGTGGCCAAGCTCAAGGACGGGTTGGTCCAGATGCGCGCCAAGCTGGACGCCCTGCGGTCCAAGCGCGACGAGCTGGTCGCCCGCGCGAAGTCCGCCCAGGCCCAGGCCCAGGTGCGCAGCGCGATCGGCTCGATCAACGTGCTCGACCCGACCACCGAGGTCGCCCGCTTCGAGGAGAAGGTGCGCCGCGAGGAGGCCAAGGTCGCCGGTCAGGCCGAGATCGCGGCGAGCTCCCTGGACGCCCAGTTCGAGGAGCTCGAGGACGCCACCGAGTCCCTGGAGATCGAAGCCCGCCTGGCCGCCCTCAAGTCCCACTGATCCCCTGCTGATCAAGGAATCCCTGCCCGCGCCCCGGCCCGTGATCAAGGAATCTGTGCACCGCAACGGGCACGAGTTCCTTGAGCAGCAGGAGGTGGAGGGATCTCCCAGGAAACTCTCAGGTCGGGGCGGCAGACTTGCCGCATGGCACGTGACTCCGAGCCCGAGGCCCGGCTGGTCGTCGTCGACGACGAACCCACCATCCGGGAGCTGTTGACGACGTCCCTGCGGTTCGCGGGCTTCGAGGTGCACCCCGCCGCCGACGGCGCGTCCGCCCTGTCCCTGGTCGCCGAGACCCAGCCCGACCTGGTGGTGCTCGACGTGATGCTGCCGGACCTGGACGGCTTCGCCGTGACGCGTCGGATGCGCGAGCGCGGCCAGCACGTGCCGGTGGTGTTCCTCACCGCCCGGGACGACACCGGGGACAAGGTCACCGGGCTCACCGTCGGCGGAGACGACTACGTCACCAAGCCCTTCAGCCTGGAGGAGGTCGTCGCGCGGATCCGCGCCGTGCTGCGGCGCACCGGTCGCGGGGCCGACGACGACGGGTCCGTGCTGCGCTACGAGGACCTCGAGCTGGACGAGGACTCGCACGAGGTCCGCCGGGCGGGACACCTCATCGAGCTGTCCCCCACCGAGTTCGCACTGCTGCGCTACCTCATGCTCAACCCGGGCAGGGTGCTGTCCAAGACGCAGATCCTGGACCACGTGTGGCAGTACGACTGGGGCGGCGACGGGTCGATCGTCGAGTCGTACATCTCCTACCTGCGCCGCAAGGTGGACCGGGACCCGGACCTCGGAGAGGTCGAGCCGCTCATCCACACCAAGCGCGGGGTCGGCTACGTGCTGCGCACCCAGCCGCATTGAGCACCAGGATGCATCCGGTTGCCGCCTGGTCCCGCCTGCCGCTGCGCACGCAGCTCACGGTGGCGTTCACCGGCCTGCTGGTGATCGGTCTCGCGCTGACCGGCACGGTGGCCCTGACACTGCTCGAGCGCTCGCTGGTGGGTCAGCTGGACTCCCAGCTGCGCGCCTCGACCCAGGCGCTCCTGCGCGAGGTCTCGCACGGAGACCTCCTGGGCGCGGACGACCCCGGCAGCAGCGGCGGCCTTCCCAGCGACTACTACGTCGTGTTCCAGAAGCCCACCGGCGAGCTCTCGATGACCCTGGCCAAGCGCAGCACGGGCGATGCGCCCGCCATCCCGAGCATGACCACGAGCGAGGTGTCCGCCCGCCGGGGCCAGGGCTTCACCGTCGGCGGCCAGGGCAGCGAGAGCCACTGGCGGGTGCTCGCACTCAACCTCACCGACCGCACCGGCAGCGTGGTCGGGTCGGTCGCCATCGCCCTGCCGATGGACGCGGCGGAGGCGACGTTGCGCCAGATGCAGCTCGCTCTCGCGGCGATCGCGGTGGGTGTCGTCCTGATCGGCGCGATCGGAGGCTGGTGGGCGGTCCGGCGCTCGTTGCGCCCGCTGCGCCGCATCGAGGACACCGCCGCGACGATCGCCGCGGGCGACCTGAGCCGACGAGTCCCCGCGGAGCCGCCGAGCACCGAGGTCGGCCGTCTCTCGATCGCGCTCAACACGATGCTCGGCCAGATCGAGCAGGCCTTCGCGGTGCGCGCCGCCTCGGAGGAGCGCATGCGCCGGTTCGTGGCGGACGCCAGCCACGAGCTCCGCACGCCGCTGGCCACGATCCGCGGCTACGGCGAGCTGTACCGGATGGGCGCACTGCCGCCCGAGGAGCAGGCCGCCGCGATGCGCCGGATCGAGGACTCCGCACGTCGGATGGGATCACTGGTCGAGGACCTGCTGCACCTGGCGCGGCTCGACGAGAACCGTCCGATGCGGCACGACGAGGTGGACCTGGCAGTGCTCGCCGCCGACGCCGTGGCGGACCTCAGGGCCCTCGACCCGGCGCGCCCGGTCCGCCTCGAGCCGTTGACCGAGGGCGGCACGACCGCGGGGGCGCTCGCGACCGGGGACGAGGAGCGCCTGCGCCAGGTGGTCGCGAACCTGATCGGCAACGTGGCTCAGCACACCCCGGCCGGGACGCCGGCGGAGATCGCCGTGGGCCGCGCCGACGGGTCGGTCGTGCTCGAGGTCCGCGACCACGGGCCGGGCATCTCCGCCGAGCACGCCGAGCGCGTGTTCGAGCGCTTCTACCGGGTCGACGCCGCGCGCGGCCGAGAGTCCGGCGGCGCGGGCCTGGGCATGGCGATCGTCGCAGCCATCGTCGAGGCGCACGGGGGCCAGGTGGTGCTGCGTGGCACCACCGGCGGCGGGACCACCGTCAGGGTGACGTTGCCCACTGCTCCCGACGCCTCGCCGGGCGAAACGGAGGCACCGCTCCCGTAACCGTCAGATGATGGTCTGGAGCACCTGTGCTCCGGGTCTACGATGTGCAACCGTTGTCTTCTGACGGGACGGAAAGGGCGATGAACGCTCCCGACGCACCCCAGTGGTTGATCAGCGAGTGGACGCGGACCTGCCACGCTGCCGGGGCAACTGCTGACGACCCCGAGATCGAGGTCACCGGTGCACGGCTGATCGAGCGGTGGATGCAGCCCGGCCGGCACTTCCACAACATCCGGCACCTGACGGACGTGCTGGCACGGGTCGACGAGCTCGAACGCGAGACCCACGAGCCGCACCTGGTCCGGCTTGCCGCCTGGTACCACGGCGCGATCTTCGACGCCGACGAGCAGACGTCCTACGCCCAGCTCGGCGGCGAGGACGAGCTGGCGTCCGCTGCTCTGGCACGGGCGGAGCTCACCGAGCTGGGCCTGCCGGCACCGGCCCCCGACCGGGTCGCCGAGCTCGTCATCGCGCTGCGTCGGCACGCTCCGGCACCCGAGGACGTGGACTGTGCCGTGCTGTGCGACGCGGATCTCGCGATGCTCGCCGGAGACCCCCAGCGCTACAAGACGTACCTCACCGAGGTCCGCGCCGAGTACGAGCACCTGCCCGTCGAGGAGTTCGTCCGGGCCCGGATCGCGATCCTGCGCAAGCTCGAGCGCCGCACGTCGCTGTTCCACACCCCGCTCGGCGCGGCCTGGGAGGCCCCGGCGCGTCAGAACGTCCAGGCCGAGCTGCACCGCCTGGAGAAGGAGCTGTCGGCGCTGGAGTCCGACCGGCCCGCGACCCGCCCGCCGGCCACTCCCTCGTCCGACACCCGCGACCCCCGCAGCGCCTGACGGTCACGCCGTGCACACCCCACGGCGGCGGAGCCCGTCCACACCGGTCGGGTCCCCCGCGGCCCGGCGGCGCCTGCTCCTCCTAGCGTCGCGACCGACCGATGGAGGGAGCACGCATGAGGTACGAGGTCGACAGCGACCTGGTCGCGCGGGCGTCGGCGGCTGCCGGCACCTCGGTGGCCGCGATCCGGAGCGAGTCCGCGTCACTGCTGAGGAACCTGGCAGACCTGCAGGCCGGCTGGCGGGGCGGGGCCGCGAGCGCGTTCGGGACCGTCCTGGCGGACTGGAGTGCGACGCAGGCGCGCGTCGAGGAGAGCCTGGACCGGATCACCGCCGCGCTCAGCACCGCGGCGGCGCAGTACGAGGCTGCCGAGCAGCACGCCACGCGGCTCTTCCTGCGCTGAGCTCGGCAGCCGCTGATGGCACCATCGACGGGTGACCGTCCTCGTCGATCCCCCGATGTGGCCGCGGCACGGCCGCGTGTGGGGGCACCTGGTCAGTGATGCATCGCTCGCGGAGCTGCACGCCTTCGCGGCCCGCGCGGGACTGCCCGAGCGGGGCTTCGACCAGGACCACTACGACGTCCCCGCCGAGCACTACGAGCGGCTCGTCGCGCTGGGCGCGGTGCTGGTCGACGGCCGGGAGCTGATCCGGCGGCTTCGCGCGTCCGGTCTGCGCGTGAGGGCGCGCGACCGGTTCTGACGGGCCGGGGCCCTGGTGGGCCGGGCGACCCCGGCTCGGCGCGTCCTCGGCCCGCACCCGGGAACGACGAACGGCGGGCGCCCTGGGCGCCCGCCGTTCGAGGTTCAGCGGCTCAGAAGTCCATGCCGCCCATGCCGCCGTCGCCCGCGGGGGCCGGCGCGTTCTTCTCCGGCTTGTCCGCGACCACGGCCTCCGTGGTGAGGAACAGCGCGGCGATCGACGCGGCGTTCTGCAGCGCCGAGCGGGTGACCTTGACCGGGTCGTTCACACCGGCGGCCAGCAGGTCCTCGTACTCGCCGGTGGCGGCGTTCAGGCCGTGACCGGTCGGCAGGCCGCGGACCTTCTCGGCCACGACGCCACCCTCGAGGCCGGCGTTGATGGCGATCTGCTTGAGCGGAGCGTCGATCGCCAGGTGGACGATCTTGGCACCGGTCGCCTCGTCACCGTCGAGCACCAGGTCCTCGAACGCGAGCTTGCCCGCCTGGATGAGGGCCACGCCACCACCGGCGACGATGCCCTCCTCGACGGCCGCCTTGGCGTTGCGCACGGCGTCCTCGATGCGGTGCTTGCGCTCCTTGAGCTCGACCTCGGTGGCCGCGCCGGCCTTGATGACGGCCACGCCGCCGGCCAGCTTGGCGAGGCGCTCCTGGAGCTTCTCGCGGTCGTAGTCCGAGTCCGAGTTCTCGATCTCCGCGCGGATCTGTGCGACCCGGCCGGCGATCTGGTCGGCGTCACCCTGACCCTCGACGATCGTGGTCTCGTCCTTGGTGACGACGACCTTGCGGGCCTGGCCCAGCATCGACAGGTCGGCGTTCTCCAGCTTGAGGCCCACGGTCTCGGAGATGACCTGACCGCCGGTGAGGATGGCCATGTCCTGCAGCATCGCCTTGCGGCGGTCGCCGAAGCCCGGGGCCTTGACGGCGACGGACTTGAAGGTGCCGCGGATCTTGTTGACGACGAGCGTGGCCAGGGCCTCGCCCTCGATGTCCTCGGCGACGATGAACAGCGGCTTGCCGGACTGGATGACCTTCTCCAGCAGCGGCAGCAGGTCCTTGACGTTGGAGATCTTGGACTCGACCAGCAGCACGTAGGCGTCCTCGAGGACGGCCTCCTGGCGCTCGGCGTCGGTCACGAAGTACGCCGACAGGAAGCCCTTGTCGAAGCGCATGCCCTCGGTCAGCTCGAGCTCGAGGCCGAGGCCGCTGGACTCCTCGACCGTGATGACGCCTTCCTTGCCGACCTTGTCCATCGCCTCGGCGATGAGCTCGCCGATCGCGGGGTCACCGGCGGAGATGCCCGCGGTGGCGGCGATCTCCTCCTTGGTCTCGATCTCCTTGGCGGCCTTGAGCAGCTGGCCCGTGACGGCCTCCACGGCCTTCTCGATGCCACGCTTGATGGCGATCGGGTTGGCGCCGGCGGCGACGTTGCGCAGCCCCTCCTTGACCAAGGCCTGGGCGAGGACGGTCGCGGTCGTGGTGCCGTCACCCGCGACGTCGTCGGTCTTCTTGGCGACCTCCTTCACCAGCTCGGCGCCGATCTTCTCCATCGGCTCCTCGAGCTCGATCTCCTTGGCGATCGAGACCCCGTCGTTGGTGATGGTGGGTGCGCCCCACTTCTTCTCGAGGACGACGTTGCGGCCCTTGGGGCCGAGAGTCACCTTCACGGCGTCGGCGAGGGCGTTCATCCCTCGCTCCATGCCGCGGCGAGCGTCCTCGTCGAACGCGATGAGCTTGGCCATGCGGAACAGTCCTCCGGTTGTGGCGGTTGCTGGCCATGGTGCCCGCGACGGACGGCCCGGCTCGAGCGCGGTCATGTCCCGCGCCCCTGCCGGGCCTCACCTGGCCAGGTACTGCTGTCACTCTCGATCCGAGAGTGCTAAGCAGATTATTGGCACTCGACCCCGGAGAGTGCAAGCGCGGTCAGGGCGTGTAGTCGCCCTCGAGCACCACGAGGATCGACGTGCCGGCCAGCGCGGCGTCCTGCTCGACGCGGGAGATCCCGAGCGACTCGGCGACCTTCGTCGCGGTGGCCTGGTCCTCGGGCGCCGGGTAGAACACGGCGCTGCTCTGCTGGGTCGCCCCCGTCCAGTTGCCGATCGAGACGTCGGTGAAGCCCGCGGCCTTCAGCAGGTCGCTCGCCCCGCCCGCGAGGCCGGCCTTCCGGGTGGCGTTCTGCACCGACACCGGGCTCGTCAGGTCGGGTGTCGGCGTCGGGGTGGGCGTCTGGGTCGCGGTGGGCGTCTGGGACGGCGTGCCGGTCTGCGAGGGTGCGGCGCTCGTCGTCGGGGACGTGGAGCTGGACGCGGTCGCCGCACTCGACCCGAAGGGCAGTCCGCCGGACAACAACGTGACCGCGCCGTACGCGAGGGCAGGGAAGAGGATCACCACGACCAGGAACGGCCACCAGCGACTCCAGGCGGAGCGTGGCGTGCGATGCACACCACGGGGCCCTCCAGCGCCGGCGGCCGCGTCGAACTCGTCGGGGGGGTACGGGTAGTCGGGCGACCTCACGGCCGACAGGGTATCGGCTTCCGGGCGCAGTCCATCACCCGGAACGCCGGGCGGCGCCGGGCGTCAGAGGTCGACGCCCAGCCGACGCGCCGTCCGGGCACGCTGGCGGCTCGACCGCATCCGGCGCAGGCGCTTGATCAGCATCGGGTCGTGCGCGAGCGCGGCCGGGGAGTCGATGAGGGCGTTGAGGACCTGGTAGTACCGGGTGGCCGACATGTCGAACAGCTCGCGGATCGCC
Source organism: Actinotalea lenta (assembly GCF_030586465.1). Classification (GTDB taxonomy): domain Bacteria; phylum Actinomycetota; class Actinomycetes; order Actinomycetales; family Cellulomonadaceae; genus Actinotalea; species Actinotalea lenta. Next base: position 1,172,875 of record NZ_JAUQYP010000001.1, on the reverse strand, counting down.
TGCTCCTTGGCCCCCGCGTACTTCCACCACTGCCGCTCGAAGGCGAGCACCTCGCGGTCACGCTCGGACAGGTCCGAGGCACTGACCGCGGTCAGCTGCCGAGCTGCGGCGTCCATGGGGGCTCCCTCCTGGCGGACCCGCCCATGGTACGTCCGGAATCACACCCGTGTCATTCCCCGCGCGGCGTCACCGGACGGCGCGCACGGCTACCCTGCCGCTGTGCCGCCCCAGCCCCTCGACCGGATCATGGCCGCGGACTGGGCGCAGGCGCTCGCTCCGGTCGAACCCACACTGCGCCGCATCGGTGACGCGTTGCGCGCCGAGAACGCGGCAGGGCGCGCATGGCTCCCCGCACCCGATGCCGTGCTGCGCGCCTTCGCGCGGCCGATGTCGCAGGTCCGAGTCCTCGTCGTGGGCCAGGACCCCTACCCCACCCCCGGCCATGCCGTGGGGCTGGCGTTCTCCGTAGCCCCGCACGTGCGGCCCGTCCCGAGGTCCCTGGCCAACATCTTCACCGAGCTCGGCTCGGACCTGGGCTGCCCGGCGCCCGCCCACGGCGACCTGACGCCGTGGACGGAGCAGGGCGTGCTGCTGCTCAACCGGGTGCTGACGGTCCGCTCCGGCACGCCCGCGTCGCACCGCGACCTGGGGTGGCAGGAGATCACGACCAGAGCGGTGCAGGCCCTCGTCGACCGCGGCGGCCCCTTGGTGGCCGTCCTGTGGGGATCCCAGGCCCAGGAGCTGCGCCCGATCCTGCGGGGGGTGCCCACGGTGGCCAGCCCGCACCCGAGCCCGCTGTCCGCGTCCCGAGGCTTCTTCGGCTCCCGCCCGTTCTCCCGGGTGGACGCCCTGCTCGCAGAGCAGGACGCACCGCCCGTGCGGTGGTGCCTGGCCTGACGGCCGGACCGGGCTGCCGACCGGTGCCGCCCCGCTCCCCAGCGGGGCGGCACCACGTCCACCGCACGCGAGGCCTAGGCCCCAGGACCCCTGAGCACGACGCTCACCCCCGTGAGCTGCTCAGCGGAGACCGGCGTACCCGCCGGAACGGCGACGCGCAGGTGCGTCGCCACGACCTTGGTGGTCATCTCGGCCAACGGAGCCCCCCCGGGCCCGTCGAGGGACACGGTGACGTCGTATCCCTGGCAGCGCTCGTCCAGCCCCGACAGCCGGGCGGCACTGACCCCGAAACCTCCGAGGTCGGCGTCGTAGGCGACGTCGTAGGCGACGTCGACGGTGGAGGACCCGCACGCGTCGGAACCGGCCTGCCCGACGAGCAGGGCCGGCGCGGCGAACGACGAGCCGAGCGCATTGGCCGTCGGCATCGCGGCGAGCGCCATCGCCACCAGCGCCACCGCAGTGACCTTGCGACTCGTCGCGCTCACGTCGTCACCCCCCTCCATGGGTTCCGCTACGCGGGGTCCAGCTCCCGTGGGGCGTCCTGCCCTCCGGGTGCCCGACCACACGTCCTGTGGGCCGGGGCACGGGTGCCCGGGCTATGCCGGGCGAGACCCCCTCTCGGGGGCGCGGCACGCACCAGCCGAGCGCACGACGGCGCCCGGCTCAGGGGTGGGGCGGTACGGAGCGAGGCTCCGACGTGCCGTCATCGTGGATCCTTCGTCGTTCGGCAGCTCGGCTGACCCGGCAAGGGTCCCGTGGCTCTGCGTCCCCACCTCGCGATGGGTTTGCCCTTTGTCGCTGACGAATCCAGGATGACCGAGGACCGGGAACCCGTCCAGATCGGACCGCGCCCGGTTTGGCACCACTGGTAGGCATTGGGGGTGACTTGGCAGGTGGGATTCACCCGTACGCACCACCCGGATGCCGCACATCCATGGCGCCGCTACGTGGCCCTCGGCGACTCGTTCACGGAGGGGCTGTGGGACGTCCCCGGCGGGCACCCGCCCCGACGCACCTCCACCGTGGACCCGACGCTGCCCGTCCGGGGCTGGGCCGACCTGCTGGCCGACCACCTCGCCGATCGCGCCCGCCCCGACGGTGAGCCGGTCCGGTATGCCAACCTCGCGATCCGGGGCCGTCTCATGCGGCCGATCGTCGACGAGCAGCTGCCCGTGGCTCTCGGCCTGGAACCGGATCTGGTGAGCATCATCGGCGGCGGGAACGACCTGTTGAGGCCTTCGGGCGATCCGGATGATCTCGCGGCGCTGCTCGAGGACGCCGTGGCGCGCGCGCGAGCCGTCGGTGCGGACGTGCTGCTCGCCACCGGGATGGACACCCGGTACAGCCCCGTGGTCCGCCGGACGCGGCCGCGCACCGGGATCTTCAACGCGCACATCTGGAGCATCGCGCGCCGGCACGGGGCACACGTGCTGGACGTGTGGGGGATGCGCTCGCTGATGGACTGGCGGATGTGGGCGCCGGACCGCATCCACCTGACGTCCGAGGGCCATCGCCGGGTCGCTCAGGGAGCGCTGGTCGCTCTCGGGCTGGAGCCGGACGACGAGCGCTGGGACGACCCCTTGGCGCCGCTGCCGGAGCCCCCGGCCGTGCAACGGTGGCGCACCGACGCCGCCTGGCTGCGCGACCACGCCTACCCGTGGGCGACCCGACGCCTGCGGCAGACCTCCAGCGGCGACACGAGGCACGCGAAGCGCCCGGAGCTCGTCACCGTCGTCCGCGACGACTGACCCGGGCGGTCACGGAGCGCCCAGGCTCCAGGCGACGGGCAGGTCCCACCCGTCGAGGGTGGCGACGACGACCGTGTCGGACCGCGCGGTGTAGTGATGGTCGAGCAGCACCACACCGGAGCCGTCGAGGGTGGCCGATCCGCTGCGCCACGGGTTGCGGTCCCGGAGCTCGAGCCGGACCTGGTGGACCCCGCACCCGGGGGGCAGCGTGACAGCCACGGCGTCGAAGCGGGCACCCGAACCACCGGCCGGGGCGGCAGGCGCGGCCGTCGCGACGCCGGGGCACGGCGAGGAGATGCTGCGCACCGACAGCGTCCCCCCGGAGACCGCCACGCCGGACGCCGACGCCAGGTGCGGCGCCACGAAGCTCGCCGTGAGCACGGCGAGGAGGACCAACGGGCGCCAGGCCCGCGCCGTCGCGCGCCTCATCCGGTGATCACCAGCGCCACGCTGCCGATGGCCGCGGTCGGGATGGGCTGGTCGGCCGCGTCGGAGACCGGGACGACCACCTGCCCAGTGCCGATCCGACCCGCGGGATCCGTCCCGGCGGCAGGTCCGTTCGCATCGAGCGGCGTGCCGGTGGTGTCCAGGAGCTGGAGACGGTAGTCCAGCCCCACGCACGCCGGGCTCACGTCGTCCAGCCGCACGGCACTGGTCCGGTACGTGTCGCCGCTGAACGTGCTGTCGAGGCTCACTGCGATGGTCCGGGAGGGCGGCTGGCAGTCGACGACCTGACCCGCACCGGCCTGGATGGTTCCGCCGTCGACCGAGAGCTGGGAGGCGGACCCTGCCTGCATGCCCGCGACCGCCAGCGCGGCGAGCGCCAGCGCCACCACGCGGCGCGACGGACGCAGGCGGGCGGTCATCGGGTCTCCAGGTCCTGCGGTGGTCGATCAGAGGGACGGGGTCGAGACGTCGCGGCCGCCTCCGACCCCTCGGCCTCCCCGCCCGGGGTGTCCTGGGCCCGGCTCGGCCAGATCAGGAGGGCTCCTGCGATGAGGAACAGCGAGACCCACGTGACGGGGCTCACCAGGACCGAGCCGACGAGCCCGACCTTGGGGATGTGGAGCACGGCGCGGCCGAGGATCCGCCGGTCGGACGGCGTCCACGGGTCCACGAAGCTGTTGTTGTCGCCCTGGACGGTCCAGCCGGTCGCGTCTCCGCCGATGATCCGGTGGATGATGCGAGCCGAGCCGACGTTCGGCGGGTTGTAGACCACGATGTCGCCCACCGCGGGCTCCCCGCACCGCGAGACCACGAGGTCCCCGGTGTAGAACGTCGGCTCCATCGAGTGCCCGGAGACGATCGTCAGGGTGGTGCACCCACCGAGTGAGCTCGGCCACAGGACGTACCCGACGACGAGTGCGCCGACCATGAACAGCGCGTCACCGAGGTGCCGCCGCAGCCGGCGCAGGCATCCTGCGCCGGCTGCGGGTCCCTCAGTGGCGGTCATGGTCGGGCGGGGCGGGGACCGCTCAGCTGTCGGAGATGACGGCCGAGATCGACGCGACCTTCGCGGCGTCGACGGACGTCGTGCTCGGCACTGCGACGTCCACCGTGCCGGAGGCAGTGATCTGCACCTTCCCCGAGGTCGCGAGCACGGCGCCGGAACCGTCCAGCAGCACGGCCTGCGCCTGCTTGCCGACGCACGACGGGTTGGCAGCGGTCGCCGTCGTGTTGATCCCGGTCAACGTCACGCTCGTCGCAAGGAAGGCCTTCGCGCCCGCGTCGTACGCTCCCGCCGTCAGCCGGGTCCCGACCGGCGAGGCGGACGGCTGGCAGTCGGAGACGTTGGTGCTGCCCGCCTGGATGGTCCCGCCGGACAGGCTCAGGTTCGACGCGCTGGCCAGCGAGAGGCCCGCGACACCGATGACGGCGAGGGCGATGGCAGCGGACTTGCGACGGTTGTCGGGCATGGGTGAGAGTCCTTCGTGTCGGGTATCAGGCGGCGCGGGGGAAGCGACGCCACTGAGGGGGATGACCGGCTGGGTGGGCCGATCACGGGGTCATTCGTCGCATGCGAGTCCGATCTTGAGCCCTGATGACGCGGGTTCACCCCGATGAGTCCGGATTGCGCACCCGACAACCTGGGCAAACCGGACATGTCGGCCCGTTGATCACCCGTTCGGCGCAGTGATCGGCGGGGTATGGGAGCCGCCTGTCGGGATCGAACCGACGACCGTCCGCTTACAAGGCGGGTGCTCTACCACTGAGCTAAGGCGGCACTGGCGTGCCAGCGTGCCGGACAGTCTGCCATCCGGGGGCATGCCGGTGGCCCGGGACCTCGAGGTCCCGGGCCGCCGGTGGATCAGCCCTTGGCCGCGGCGTCGATCGCCGCCTTGAGCGCCGTGGGGTCGTAGATGTCGACCGTCTTGCTGATGGAGACCCCGTTCAGCATGACGTCCGGGGTGGCGATGCTGCCGAGATCCTGCGAGGCGATGTCGGTCGCCTGGGCGACCCACCAGGTGTAGGTCCCGTCGGTGAACGTGTCGACGACGTCCTTCGGCGCACCGGCGGACAGCGCGATCTGGGCGATCTGGTCGTCCGTGAGGCCGGCGGTGCCCTCCTGCGGCTGCACACCGTCGGCGAACACGCCCTCGAGGAAGCCGAAGTACGCGTCCGGGGCCTTCTCGGCGAGCGTCCAGGCGGCGTTGGCGACGCGGGTGGAGTAGTTGGTGCCCGCGGAGCTGCGGTCCAGGAACGACAGCGGGTGGGAGTCGATCACGATCTCGCCGGAGGCGCGCAGCTGGTCCAGCAGCTTCCCGCTCTGCTGCTCGAAGTGGCCGCAGTAGGGGCACATGGGGTCGAAGTACACGCTGACCACGACCGGGTTGCCGGCGAAGTCGCCGTTCTGCGGCCAGTCGGACGTCAGCCCGGCCGGCCCCAGCGTCACGCCGCTCGACGGGCTGGCGCCGGGCGCCGCCGCGCCGGCCCCGTCGGGCGGGGTCACCAGACCCGACCTGTCGAACACGATGCCGCCGTGCCCGGTGGCGACCGTCGGGGTCACCTGGGCCGCAGGCGCGGCCGACGTGCCGTTGTTGAGGATGACGAGCACGAGCGACACGACCACGACGATGCCGACCACGAGCGAGACGATCGCGATCGTGCGCTGTCGCTGCGCAGCCTTGGCCTGCTTGGCGCGGAGGGCGTCCGCGGCGGCCTTGGCCTGCTCGCGACGGTCCTTGGACGAGGGAGCCATGAGGGTCCTTCCGGTTACTGTGCGGCCCGCGTGAGGCCGAGGGTCTGGTCGAGGGAGAAGCGGGAGTACGGCCAGCGGACCAGCAGCGCCGCGCCGGCGGCGATCGCGAGGTCGCGGGTGATCTCCCACGGGTACTGCGTGAGGTCGGGCGAGGTGGCGCCGCCGCCGCCGAAGCAGCCGCAGTCGATGGACAGGCCGCGCGCCCACGCCGAGGCGATGCCGACGATGAACGCGAGCATCAGCAGACCCATGATCGCGGCGGCATAGCGCGTGACGAGGCCGAGCAGGAGCAGCACCCCGACGACGATCTCCACGGCCGGCAGGCCGTAGCCCACCGGCCTGGCGAGCGCCTCGGGAAGCAGCTCGAACGCGCGCACCGCGCGCACGCTCGCGGCCAGGTCGCCGGCCTTGGCGAGGCCGGCCCACAGGCTGACGACGGCCAGGGCCAGACGCACGACGGTGGACACCCACGGCCGGGCGGTCGCCCACCGCCCCGCGGGCAGGACGGGATCGGGATCTGACATGCGGTTCTCCTGAGGGCACGGCGGACGGGCGCGCCGGGCTCGGCGCGCCTCAGGCGAACCGCAGCGGCGGTCCTCGCAGGAGCGGGGAGCCGACCGGCGCACCCTCCACGGCGCCCCTCAGCAGGCCGGCCGGGACCGGGCGTGCGCACCGGGGCAGTGCGGGGCGTGCGGGTTCCGGACGTCGGACCAGCCCTGCGAGGACCCGCACGACGGTGCGCACCGCGAGGCCGATGCGAGCCAGCAACCCGGCCGCCATGGTCAGACCGAGGAGGTGGACGAGCAGCAGGGGCAGCGCCACGACCACCAGTACGCCCATCACCTGCCGGGAGTCGCCGCCGACCGCGAGCGCACCCGACGGGCAGGCGGCGTCGGGCCGGAGCAGCGCCAGACGCAGACCGAGCGCCCCGGCCATCCCGTCGCCGGCCACGCACTGGTGGACGAGGATCGCGCCGAACCGGGACGCCGTGGCGAACCCGACGCCCACCACGCTCAGCGCAGCGAGCACCGCGGCCAGCGGTGCGGGCGCGACGCGTGTCCGGTCCACGGGTGGAGGATACGCGCCGAACCGTCCCGACGGCAGGGCCCACCTCGACGCGCGCCCCGGCCTGCTGGGCGGACGGCGGCTCGCTCAGCCCAGGTCGGGCGGCCCCGGCAAGGGCCACCACACCACGTCCTGCCCCAGCACGATCGCGGTCGCCACCGCTCCCGCGGCCGCGAGCGCCAGCAGGACGAACGTGACCGCGCCGGCACGCGGCGGAGCGAGTGCCGCCAGGGCGAACCGGGCCCCGATCCGGGTGCTGCGGCTCATCGGGCCGAACCAGACGACCACGAGCCCGAGCACGACCGCCACCACCAGCAACGCACGTTCCACCCACGCCTGCGTGCCGGGCAGGTCGCCGGAGACCTCCCCGGCCCGCAGGGCCACCGGGGTCCAGTGACCCGTGCCGATCAGCCACCAGCCCACCCCGCCGACCACGAGGACGGCGCTCGCCGCGACCAGCGCTGCGGGCAGCACGCCGAGCACGGCGCGCAGGAGGTACCACGGCCAGCCGGCGACGGCGCCGGCCGTGCCGCCGCGTCGCGCGCCGCCGCGGGCCCTGCGGCGGCGCAGGGCCACCACGTCCAGCCCCACGCTGCGCACCAGCACGGCCAGCCCGACGGCGACCGCCAACGCCAGACCGGGCCACCCCGCGCCCACCGCGGCGAGCAGCACCCCCATGGCGAGGACCGAGACCACCCGGCGGCGCGCCGCCTCCTCGGGCAGCGTGTCCGCGGGGACCTCCGGCTCGCCGTCCCACTCCCGCGGGCCGCCCCACTCGGCCGTCCCCTGCCACTGCGGCTGCACCGCCTCGTCCCACGGGGGTGGCGGCTGCGTCCAGGGCGGGGCCGAGCCCGGCTCGACGCTGCCGGACGGCTCCCCCACGACGACCGTCGGCTCAACGTCGGCGTCAGGCGGAACCGCCGCACGCGAGCCGACCACCACCGGGGCGGCGCCGGTGGGCAGGACCGCGGTCCGCGGCAACGAGCCCGTCCCGGGCACGACCCCATCGACGGCCGCGCGGAGCCTGTCGACCAGGGCCTTCGGATCGCGACGTGCCGCCGGGTCGGTCCGCAGCGCACCTGCCAGGGCCTCGGCGACCGCGGGCTCGAGGCCGTCGAGGTCCGCGTCGCCGGTGCGCACCCTGGCCAGGACCGCCGCAAGGGGCCGCACCCCGAACGGCGCTCGTCCGGTGGCGGCGAAGGCGAGCGTGGCCGCCCAGCCCCACCAGTCCGTCGCCTGGCTCGGCTCGGCGCCATCCAGCACCTCCGGGCTCAGGTACCCGGGGGTGCCGGCCACCGAGCCCGCCTCGGTCACCCGGGCGTCCTCGACGGTCTGCGCGATCCCGAAGTCGATGAGCACCGGGCCTTCGTCGGAGACCAGGACGTTCGCGGGCGTCAGGTCGCGGTGCAGGACACCGGCCTCGTGCACGGCGACGAGCGCGGCGCGCAGCCGCTCGGCGACGTCGGCCAGCTCGGCCACCGTCAACGGGCCGCGGTCCGCGACGCGCGCCGCGAGCGACGGACCGTCCACCAGCTCCGTCACCACGAACGGCTCGGTCGAGTCGAGCTCGGCGTCCAGGACCCGTGCGACGCCCGGGTGGCGCACGCGGCGCAGCGCCGCGACCTCCCGACCCAGCCGCTCCCGGGCGGGCCCCTCCACCAGGTACGGGTGGACGAGCTTGAGCGCGACGTCCGCCCCGTCGGCGTCGCGGACCCGGTACACCGCGCCCATGCCGCCGCGGCCCAGCGGGCCGACCACGCGGTACCCCCCGAGCTCGTCGCCGGGGGCCGGTCCGATCCGCTCCATGCCGTCACGCTACCGGCCGGTCCCCGCCCCGGCCCGGCCCCACGCAGGGCGCCGGACCGTCCCCCGCGGCACTCGACGCCCTGCAACCGCCGGGTCCGACGACTAGCCTCGGGGCGGACCTTTGGGAGGCATCCTGTGACACACCCGCTCGTGGTGGTGGCCAATCGACTGCCCGTGGACCTGACGGTCGAACCTGACGGCACGCCGTCCTGGCAGCGCTCCCCCGGGGGCCTGGTGACGGCGATGGAACCCGTGATGCGCCAGGCCGATGCGGCCTGGGTGGGCTGGCCCGGCTCGCCCGGTGAGGCGCCGGAACCGTTCGACGCCGACGGGATGCACCTGGTGCCCGTCGGCCTGTCCGCACAGGAGGTCGCGGACTTCTACGAGGGCTTCTCCAACGACACCCTCTGGCCGCTGTCGCACGACGTCATCAGCCCACCCGTGTACCACCGGCACTGGTGGGACGCCTATCGCAGGGTGAACCGGCGGTACGCGGAGGCGGCCGCCGCGGAGGCGTCCGAGGCAGGCACGGTCTGGGTGCACGACTACCAGCTCCAGCTGGTCCCGGCGATGCTGCGCGAGCTGCGCCCCGACCTGCGCATCGGGTACTTCCACCACATCCCGTTCCCGCCGCTGGAGCTGTTCGCACAGCTGCCGTGGCGCCGCCAGGTGATCGAGGGGCTGCTCGGCGCGGACCTGGTGGGCTTCCAGCGCTCCGGCGACGCAGCCAACTTCCTGCGCGTCGTGCGGCGGTGGACGGACCTGCCCGTCCGGGCCGGGACCGTGACGGTCGCCGAACCCGGCCCCGAGCGGAAGGTCCGCGCGGGGTCCTTCCCCATCTCCATCGACTCCCAGCACTTCGACGAGCTGTCCCGGTCCCCGTGGGTCAGGGCGCGCGCCGCGGAGATCCGCGCGGACCTCGGCTCACCCGAGGTGCTGCTGCTCGGCGTCGACCGGCTGGACTACACCAAGGGGATCCGGCACCGGATCAAGGCCGTCGGGGAGCTGTTCGACGAGGGACGGCTCGAGGTGCCCGGCGCAGCCCTCGTGCAGGTCGCCAGTCCCAGCCGGGAGAACGTCGAGGCGTACCAGCAGCTGCGCGAGGACGTGGAGCTGGCCGTCGGCCGCATCAACGGCGAGCACGGCCGGATCGGCACCCAGCCCATCCACTACCTGCACCACTCCTACCCGCCCGAGGAGATGGCGGCGCTGTACCGGGCCGCCGACGTCATGCTCGTCACGTCGTTGCGGGACGGCATGAACCTGGTCGCCAAGGAGTTCGTCGCCGCGTGCGTGGACGACGCAGGCGTCCTGGTGCTCTCGGAGTTCACGGGCGCGGCGGACGAGCTCAACGGGGCCCTGCTGGTCAACCCGCATGACATCGACGGCCTCAAGGCGGCCGTCGAGCGTGCGGTCACGATGGACCAGCGGGAGGTGCGCTCCCGGATGCGCCGGCTGCGCCGCCGCGTGCTGACCGACGACGTGTCGCGCTGGTCGCGCAGCTTCCTCGAGGCGTTGGGCGACGTCGACCGGCACGTCGACGTCCCGTCCTCCACCACCGGGAACTCGGCATGAGCGACACCACCGCCCTCGAGGGCGCGCTCGCCGGGCTGTCGAACGCGGTCCGGGCGGGGCGCACGCTCCTGGTCGCGCTGGACTTCGACGGCGTGCTGGCCCCGCTCGTCGACGTGCCGTCACGGTCCCGCGCGACCCCGGAGGGCGCCGCGGCGCTGCGGCGCCTGTCCGGCGCCGACGGCGTGCGACTCGCCCTGATCTCGGGGCGCGGGCTCGCGGACCTCGCGGCGGTCGCGGAGGTTCCCGACGGGACGCTGCTGGTGGGATCCCACGGCGCCGAGGTGGGCGCCTGGGACGGCGGCCTGCGCCCCGGCGACCCCGCCCTCGACGACGAGCAGTCCAGCCTGCTCGCGCGCGCGGCGGACGAGCTGTCCCGGCTGGTCGAGGGAACCACCGCGCGGATCGAGGTCAAGCCCACCACCGTGGTGCTGCACACCCGCGGCGTGCCCACGCAGGACACGGACCGGCTGGTCGACGCGGCCCTCGCACTGGGCGAACGGCTGGACCTGGACACCATGGCGGGCCGGGACATCGTCGAGCTGTCGGTGCTGCGGGTGACCAAGGGCGACGCGCTGCGCGAGCTGCGCTCCGGCACCGGGGCCGGTCCCGTCCTGTTCGCGGGGGACGACGTCACCGACGAGCGCGCGATGGCCGTCCTCGGCCCCGGGGACGTCGCGATCCGGGTCGGGGACGGGGAGTCCGTCGCGCCGTACCGGGTCGCGGATCCCGAGGCGATGGCCCGCACCCTGCACCGGCTCGCCGACCTCCTGGGGTCCTGAACCCCGGGCCCGGGCGGCGGCCCCGGTGCTGGCGGCCGCCCCATCGCCCGCCGGAGGCCTGGTGGGGTGTGGCAGGATGACCCCGTCGCCATCGGCGTCGGCGTGGGCCCGCCAGGCCCTCGTCCTCTACTCGGATCGTCCGGCACGTACCTGCCGGTGGAGGGAAAGAACATGGCAACTGTCACCTACGACAAGGCGACCCGGATCTACCCGGGGACCGAGCGGCCCGCGGTCGACTCGCTCGACCTGGAGGTCGCCGACGGCGAGTTCCTGGTGCTCGTCGGCCCGTCCGGCTGTGGGAAGTCCACCTCGCTGCGCATGCTCGCCGGCCTGGAGGACGTCAACGCGGGTCGCATCCTCATCGGCGACCGCGACGTCACGGACGTCCAGCCGAAGGACCGTGACATCGCCATGGTCTTCCAGAACTACGCGCTGTACCCGCACATGTCCGTCGCGGACAACATGGGCTTCGCCCTGAAGATCGCCGGCACCCCGAAGGCGGAGATCCGCCAGCGCGTCGAGGAGGCCGCCCGGATCCTGGACCTGTCGGAGTACCTGGACCGCAAGCCCAAGGCGCTGTCCGGTGGCCAGCGTCAGCGCGTCGCCATGGGCCGCGCGATCGTCCGCCAGCCGCAGGTGTTCCTCATGGACGAGCCGCTGTCGAACCTGGACGCCAAGCTGCGCGTCCAGACGCGTACCCAGATCGCGTCGCTGCAGCGTCGGCTCGGCGTCACCACGGTCTACGTCACGCACGACCAGACCGAGGCCATGACGATGGGCGACCGGATCTGCGTGCTCAAGGACGGCATCCTCCAGCAGGTCGGCACCCCGCGTGACCTGTACGACCACCCGAAGAACGTGTTCGTCGCCGGCTTCATCGGCTCGCCGGCCATGAACATCGGCAACTTCCAGGTCGCCGACAACGCCGCGAAGCTCGGCGCCGCCCGGATCCCGCTGCCCCGCGCTGCGCTCGACGCCCTGAGCAGCGAGGACGGCGGTCGGATCACCGTCGGCTTCCGCCCCGAGTCCCTGGACCTGGTTCCCGAGGGCTCGACCGGCGCGTTCCACGTCAAGGTCGACCTCATCGAGGAGCTGGGCTCGGACGCCCTGGCGTACGGCACCATCGCCGAGCCGGGAGCCGAGGGTGGCATCACCTCCGGCGCCGGCGAGGACCAGATCATCGTCCGGGTCAACCCGCGGGAGACCCCGATGAAGGGCGACGTCATCTCGGTCGCCATCCGCGAAGGTGAGCGCCACCTGTTCCGTCCCTCGAGCGGCGCCCGCATCGAGGCCTGACACACCACGGAGGGCGGGGCCGGCGGTTGCCGTCCCCGCCCTCCGCTGTGAAGGAGCACCATGGCGGACCGGCTGCAGATCACCGCGGCCGCACCCGACCCCGCACTGCTCGACCTGCCGTGGGACATCCCGCTGGAGGAGTGGCCGGCGTCGGTCCTGGCCGCGCTGCCCCGGGGGATCTCCCGGCACGTCGTGCGCTTCGTGCGGCTGTCCGGGCGGATCATCGCGGTCAAGGAGATCGGGGAGACCGTCGCCTACCGCGAGTACGAGCTGCTGCGCGCGCTGCATCGGCTCGACACGCCGAGTGTCGAGCCGCTCGCGGTCATCACCGGTCGCCGGGACGCGCACGGGGAGCACCTCGAGGCGGCGCTCGTCACCCAGCACCTGCAGTTCTCGCTCCCCTACCGCGCACTGTTCAGCCAGCAGCTGCAGCCGGGTACCAGCGCCCGGCTGGTCGACGCGTTGACGGTGCTGCTCGTGCGCCTGCACCTGACCGGCTTCTACTGGGGTGACGTCTCCCTGTCCAACACGCTGTTCCGCCGCGACGCGGAGACGTTCGCCGCCTACCTCGTGGACGCGGAGACCGGCGACCTGCACGACCACCTGTCCGACGGGCAGCGCGCCTACGACCTGGACGTGGCCCGCGTGAACATCATCGGCGAGCTGATGGACCTCGAGGCCGGTGGGATGCTCGAGGCGGAGGTCGACCCGGTGGCGATCGGCGACCGGCTCGCGGACCGCTACACCCGGCTGTGGGACGCCCTGACCGGTGTCGAGTCCTTCGGCGCGACCGACCGGTGGCGGGTCGCGGCCCGCATCGAGCGGCTCAACGAGCTCGGGTTCGACGTCGCAGAGCTCGACATCGTGACCGACGTCGACGGGACCACGGTGTCCATCCAGCCCAAGGTGGTCGACGCCGGGCACCACGCGCGCAGGCTCGCGCGCCTCACGGGGCTGACGGTCGAGGAGAACCAGGCCCGCCGGCTGCTCAACGACCTCGACCAGTTCCGCGCCTCGACGGAGCGCCAGGGAGCGCCCGAGACCGCCGTGGCGCGCGAGTGGCTCACCGAGGTGTTCGAGCCGGCGGTCCGCGAGGTCCCCACCGACCTGCGGGGCAAGCTCGAGCCCGCCCAGATGTTCCACGAGATGCTGGACCACCGGTGGTTCGTGTCGGCCGAGCAGAACCGCGACGTGCCGATGCTCGAGGCCGCCCGCAGCTACGTGGCGGCCGTCCTGCGCGGCCGTCCCGACGAGCAGGCGATCCTCGGCGTCGACACCGCCCAGCTCCCGCAGATCGCCGACGCCGACGTGGACGAGCGACCCGCAGGACCCTGATCGGCGCCGGACGCGGGGCTCACCGGACCGCGGACGACCCGCCGCGCAGCCGGGCGACCTCGTACAGGGCGATGCCGGCGGCCACCCCGGCGTTGAGCGACTCCACGGCGCTCGCGATGGGGATCGAGGCGATCACGTCGCAGGTCTGCCGCACCAGCCGGCCCAGTCCCTTGCCCTCCGAGCCGACCACGAGGACCACCGGGTCGACGGCCAGGTGCAGGTCGGCGACCGGCATCGTGCCGTCCGCGTCCAGCCCGACGATCGCGCACCCGGCGTCGCGGGCCTGACCGAGCGCGCGGACCAGGTTCGTGACGCGGGCCACGGGTACCCGCGCCGCGGCACCGGCGGACACCTTCCACGCGGCGGCGGTCACGCCGGCCGCACGGCGTTCCGGCACCACGACGCCGTGCACCCCGAAGGCGCCGGCCGACCGCAGCACCGCGCCGAGGTTGCGCGGATCGGTGACACCGTCCAGCGCGACGAGCAGCGGTGCGCTGCCGGCCCGCCGGGCGCGGGCGAGCACGGCATCCAGGTCCGCGTACTCGTAGGGCGGCACCTGCATCGCCACACCCTGGTGCGCGAGGCCGTCCGTGATCCGGTCCAGCTCGGCCCTGGTCACCTCCGCCAGCGGCAGGTGGCGCGTCGTGACGGCGGCACGGATCTCCTTGACGCGGTCGTCCGCATCGATCTGGTGGGCCAACCACACGCCGGTGCACGGGACGCCGGCGCGCAGCGCCTCGACCACAGGGTTGCGGCCCGCGACCACCTCGACACCGCTGTGCCGCGTCCGCGAGCCCAGGTCGCGCTGCGGTCGGCGGCGCTGCGGCTCACCACCGCGCTGCTCGGCCCGCTCGGCGGCGACCTTGCGCCGGTGCGCGACGTGGTACGGGCGGTCCTCGGCCTTGGGTGTGGGCCCCTTGCCTTCGAGTGCGCGCCGGCCCTTACCGCCCGTTCCGGCCGTCGGCTGCTTCTTGGTGCCGGGCTTGCGGGTCGCGCCACGACGACGGGAGTTGCCGGCCATCAGCTCTGCTCCTTCACGGCCCACCGGGCACCGGTGGGCGAGTCCTCCACGACGATCCCGGCGGCCGCCAGCTTGTCGCGCACCGCGTCGGCCGTGGCCCAGTCACGCGCAGCCCGGGCGGCGGCGCGGGTCTCGAGCTCGGCCCGCACGAGCGCGTCCAGCGCCTGCTCGGTGCGGCCGTCCCCGGTGGTCTGCCAGGCCAGGGGGTCCAGGCCCAGTACGTCGAGCATGGCCCGGACGGCCGCGACCTCGTCAGCGGCGTCGGCGAGGTCGCCGTCCGCGAGGGCGGTGTTCCCTCGGTGCACATGGTCGTGCACCACGGCCAGGGCCGCGGAGACGTTGAGGTCGTCGTCCATGGCGGCCGCGAACTCCGCCGGGAGCGGTGCCGCCTGCGGGTCGCCGGGGTCGGCGAGCTCGCAGGCACGGTGCACGAAACCGGACAGCCGGTTCCAGGTGGCCTCCGCCTCGGCGACGGTCTCCGGCCCCCACTCCACGACCGACCGGTAGTGCACGGACGCCAGCGCGTAACGCAGCACGGGCGCCGAGGTCTGCGCGAGCAGCGCGGCGACGCCGGCGGTGTTGCCCAGCGACTTGCTCATCTTCTCGCCCGCCTGGCTGACCCACGCCGTGTGCAGCCACATCCGCGCGAAGCCGTACCCGGCCGCGCGGGACTGCGCCTGCTCGTTCTCGTGGTGCGGGAACCGCAGGTCGATGCCGCCACCGTGCAGGTCGAACTCCGTGCCCAGGTAGCGCTGAGCCATCGCGGAGCACTCCAGGTGCCACCCCGGTCGCCCGGCGCCGAAGGGCGTCGGCCAGGCGGCCGTGGGTGGCTCGCCGGGCTTGACCGACTTCCACAGCGCGAAGTCGCGAGGGTCTCGCTTGCCCGGCGACGCCTCGTCCTCCGAGGGCGTCAGGTCGTCCAGCCGTTGGTGTGTCAGGCTCCCGTAGTCGGGCCACGAGCGGACGTCGAACCAGACGTCACCGTCGCCCGTGGTGTACGCGTGCCCCGCGTCCACGAGCGTCCGCATGAGGTCGACCATCTCGGTGACGTGGCCGGTGGCGCGCGGCTCGTAGTCGGCCGGCAGCACCCCGAGCGCCTCGCGTGCCGCGGTGAACTCGCGCTCGTGCCGCAGCGCCCACGCCCACCACGGCACGCCGGCCTCCTTGGCCCTGGCCAGGATCTTGTCGTCGATGTCGGTGACGTTGCGCACCAGGGCGACCCGCAGGCCGCTGCGGCGCAGCCACCGCACCAGGACGTCGAAGGCCACGTCCGTGCGCAGGTGACCGATGTGCGGCGAGCCCTGGACCGTTGCGCCGCAGACGTAGAGCCCGACCTCACCGTCACGCAGCGGGACGAGCTCGCGCAGCTCGCGGGTCGCGGTGTCGAACAGGTGGAGGCTCACCGCGCCAGGGTACCGGCGCACCGCCCACGCCACAGACGGCGACGGTGGGGCCCGAGCCCCCGGAATTCTCACGCTACGGACGGACCGTCTCACCCCCCACCGCTGGGAGGGGGCCGAACCCTGGACCGGTGTGCCGGGCCGGAGAATGATCGAGACATGACACGTGCGGTGGTGGCGACGGGATTCGGTGGCCCCGAGATGCTCGCGGTGGTGAACGCCGACCCGGGTGTCATGGGGCCGTACGACGTCCTGGTCCAGGTACGGGCCGCCGGCGTCAACCCCGCGGACTGGAAGGCGTACTCCGGGGCGTGGACCACGGACCCCACCGTGCTGCCGATGCGGCTGGGTAGCGAGGCCGCAGGCGTGGTGCTCATGCACGGTCGGGAGGTCAGCGGCGTCCAGGTCGGGGACGAGGTGATCGTCTACCCAGCGCACGGCGCCTACGCCGAGCAGATCCTCGTGCCCGCCGACGCGGTGCTGCCCAAGCCCGCCTCGATGAGCTGGGAGAAGGCGGCCGGCCTCATGGTCGCGGGGGTCACAGCGGTACACGCCCTGACCGCGACCGGGGTCGGCGCCGGGGACACCGTGCTGGTGCACGGCGCCAGCGGGGGCGTCGGCGCCATGCTGGTCCAGCTGGCGCACTGCCGGGGCGCCCGCGTGGTCGGCACCGCCAGCCCCGCCAACCATGAGTACCTGACCGACCTCGGTGCGACTCCGGTCGCCTACGGTCCCGGGCTGACCGAGCGGGTGCGCACCCTGGGGACGATCACCGCGGCGATCGACGCGGCCGGCACCACGGAGGCCCTGGAGACCTCCGTGGCCCTGGCCCCGCACGGGAGGATCGCGACGCTGGCAGGGCACGCGCTCGGAGCCAAGCTCGGCATCCAGCTGCTGGGGGGCGGCGAGGGCTCCGATCCGGGAACCGAGATCCGGATGGCCGCCCGGCACAAGCTCCTACGGCTGTGGGAGGCGGGCAAGATCGACGTGCGCGTCGGAGCCACCTACCGCCTGACCGAGGCCCGTCGGGCGCACCGGGCAGGTATCGACGGTCACGTCACCGGGAAGATCGTCCTGCTGCCCTGAGGATCAGCGGCCCATGACGAGCGCCGTCGCGACCGCCGCGACGCCCTCACCGCGGCCCGTCAGACCCAGGCCGTCGGTAGTGGTCGCCGACACGGTGACCGGCGCCCCGCACGCCGCGGACAGCGCCTCCTGAGCCTCGGCGCGCCGAGCGCCGAGGCGCGGCCGGTTCCCGATCACCTGGACCGCGACGTTGCCCACCTGGAAGCCGGCCTCGCGGACCAGGCGGGCGGCCTCGGCGAGCAGGGCTGCGCCCGAGGCCCCGGCCCAACGGGGGTCTGACGTGCCGAACACCGATCCCAGGTCGCCGATCCCGGCGGCGGACAGCAGAGCGTCGGCGGCGGCGTGCGCCGCGACGTCGGCGTCGGAGTGCCCCACCAGGCCGACCTCGCCGGGCCAGCGCAGGCCGGCGAGCCACATCTCCCGGTCCGACCCGGCGGGCGCGAAAGCGTGCACGTCGACACCGATCCCCGTCCGAGGCAGTCCGCTCATCGGTCCTCCCGCCCCAGGAGCAGCTCGGCGACGGTCAGGTCCCGCGGCGTGGTGATCTTGGCAGACCGTTCGTCACCGGCGACGACCCAGACCTGCTCGTCGAGCATCTCGACCAGGCCGGCGTCGTCCGAGGCCGCGACGGCCTCGTCGTGCGCGTGCCGGGCGGCAGCCGCGTGCGCCCGCTCGAGCAGGGCACGGTCGAACCCCTGCGGGGTCTGCACCGCCCGCAGGCTGAGCCGGGGGACGGTCTCCAGGACCGGTTCCGCGTCGCCGTCGCCCGCCCCGACGCGCTTGACGGTGTCGACCACGGCAACGGCGGGCACCACGGCCCCGTGGCCGGCGCGCAGCGCCCGCACCACCCGGTCGACGACCTCCGGCGGGACGCCGGGGCGCGCCGCGTCGTGCACGAGCACGAGGTCGACCGCCGGGAAGGGCTCCAGGGCTTCGAGTGCCGCGGCCACCGACCCCTGGCGGGTCGCGCGCCCCGCGACCACGACCGTGGGCACGCCGAGATGCAGGGCCTCGACCAGGTCGGTGAAGGGTGCGACGTGCTCCGGCGGCGCCGTGACCACGAGCACCGAGAGCTCGCGTGCGTCACACCCGCAGACCAGGGCCCGCGCCGCACGCGCCAGGATCGTCTCGCCGCCCAGCGGCACCAACGCCTTGGGCATCGGACGGCCGAGCCGCGTCCCGCTGCCGGCGGCCACGAGCACCGCGGCCAGCGTCACCTCGGTCCGCCTGTCCTGGTGGGGTCGACCCGCCGCGTCAGGAGGCGAGGACCTCGTCGAGGATGGCCTCGGCCTTGTCCTCCTCGGTGTGCTCCGCGAGGGCGAGCTCCGAGACGAGGATCTGCCGCGCCTTGGCGAGCATCCGCTTCTCACCGGCGGAGAGCCCCCGGTCGGCGTCCCGGCGCGACAGGTCGCGGACGACCTCGGCGACCTTGATGACGTCGCCGGAGGCCAGCTTCTCGAGGTTCGCCTTGTACCGGCGCGACCAGTTGGTGGGCTCCTCGGTGTACGGCGCGCGCAGCACGTCGAACACGCGCTCCAGCCCCTCGGCACCGACGACGTCACGGACCCCGACCAGGTCGACGTTGTCCGCGGGAACCTCGATGGTCAGGTCGCCCTGGGCCACCTTGAGCTTGAGGTACTGCTTCTCCTCGCCGCGGATGGTCCTGGTCTTGATCTCCTCGATGAGTGCTGCGCCGTGATGCGGGTAGACGACGGTCTCGCCGACGGTGAAGGTCATGTGCAGGAGTCCCCTTTCGCGGAGACCCATACTAGCACGCCCTGCCCCGCACCGATCCGGTTGCAGGACCGTTTGCGCTGGTCAGCGGGCCGTACCCGGTAGGCCCGCAGGTGGGAGGCCATCGGGGCGGCCACAGGCCGGCTCCGACGAGCCGCGATCCTGGCCGACCGTTAGGCTGACGCGCAGCACGCCCCGGGACACTGGAGAGACCGTGACACGTTCGACGCGCACCCGCCGCGCCCTGCTCGCCACCGCCGCCCTGGCGTCCGCGGCGGTCCTCGCCGGCTGCGGGGCCAGCGAGACGACCAACTACGCGGCCTCGGACGGGGTGGACGTCACGCTCGGGCACCTCACGGGCGACAACCTCATGGTGCTCACCGCGGCGAAGGGCGACCCGGGCACCATGCTCGGCGCGTTGATCAACGACGGCGACCAGCCGATGACGGTCCAGCTCGGCGTGGGATCGGCTGTGGTCCCGGTCCAGGTCCCCGCGAGGTCGACGGTGCTGCTCGGCCCGCAGCAGAACGCGCCCGCCGCGCCGCCGGCCACCACGGTGGACGTGCGCTCGGTGCCCGCGCCACCCGGCGCCCTCGTCTCCGTCTCGGTCGCCTCGGACGTGTCCGGCAGGACGACGGTCCAGGTGCCGGTGCTCGACGGAACCCTGCCGGCCTACGCGAGCCTGGTCCCCTCGAGCTGACGCCGGCGAACCGGCGAGCGGCTCAGCCGAACCGGCCCGAGATGTAGTCCTCGGTCTCCTTGCGACTCGGCGAGGAGAACATCACCCGGGTGTCGTCCATCTCGATGAGCCGCCCGGGCTTGCCGGTGCCCTCGATGTTGAAGAACGCGGTCTGCTCGCTGACGCGCGCCGCCTGCTGCATGTTGTGGGTGACGATCACGATCGTGTACTCGTCCTTGAGGTCCTGGATGAGATCCTCGATCGCCAGCGTCGAGATCGGGTCGAGGGCCGAGCACGGCTCGTCCATGAGCAGGATCTGCGGGCGCACCGCGATCGCCCGGGCGATGCACAGCCGCTGCTGCTGGCCGCCGGACAGCGAGGACCCGGGCTTGTCGAGCCGGTCCTTGACCTCGTTCCACAGGTTGGCGCCGGTCAGCGACTCCTCCACCAGGTCCGCCGCGTCGGACCTGGACATCCGCCGGTTGTTGAGCCGAACGCCGGCGAGCACGTTCTCGGCGATCGACATCGTGGGGAACGGGTTGGGCCGCTGGAACACCATGCCGATCTGGCGGCGTACGGCCACCGGGTCGACGTCCGAGCTGTAGAGGCTGACGCCCTCGACCGACACCGAGCCCTCGACCCGGGCCCCGGGGATCACCTCGTGCATCCGGTTGAGGGTGCGCAGGAAGGTCGACTTCCCGCAGCCGGACGGCCCGATGAACGCCGTCACCGACCGGGCCGGGATGTTCATCGTCACGTCCGCCACGGCCAGGAACGAGCCGTAGTAGATGTTGAGGTCCTTGACGTCGATCCGCTGTGCCATCGGGGTCCTGTCAGTGGGTTCCGGTCTTGGGGGCGAAGAACCTGGCGACGAGCCGGGCGACCAGGTTCAGCAGCATCACGATGACGATCAGCGTCAACGCCGCCGCCCAGGCCCGCTCGAAGTTGATGTTCGGGTTGCAGGCCACGTCGCCCGCGTTGCACGGCACGTAGCCCTTGTGCCACGAGGAGTAGATGAACACGGGCAGGGTCATCATGCGTCCGTGGAACAGGTCGCTGTTGATCGAGTCGGAGAACCCTGCCGTGAGCAGCAGCGGTGCCGTCTCGCCGATGACCCGGGCGATCGCGATCATCACGCCCGTGGTCAGGCCCGCCACGGCGGTGCGCAGCACCACCTTCACGACGGTGAGCCACTTGGGGACGCCCAGCGCGAGCGCGGCCTCGCGCAGCTCGTTGGGCACCAGCCGGAGCATCTCCTCGCTCGACCGGACCACGACGGGGGTCATGAGCACGCTCAGTGCGATCCCGCCGATCAGCCCGAACGTCGCGCCCGGCCCCAGGATCACCGCGAACAGCGCGTACGCGAACAGCCCGGCGACGATCGACGGGATGCCGGTCATCACGTCGACGAAGAACGTCACCGCGCGGGCCAACGGGCCCCTGCCGTACTCGACCAGGTAGATCGCCGTGAACAACCCGATCGGGACCGAGATCACCGTCGCTGCCAGGGTGATGAGCACGGTGCCGAGCATCGCGTGGTAGATGCCGCCGCTCTCCGAGCCCCCGAACACCCCACGCATCGAGTGGGTCAGGAAGTACGGGGAGAGCTGCTTGTACCCCTCGGCGATCACGGACCAGGTCACAGAGACCAAGGGGGTCATCGCCAGCAGGAACGCCAGGACGACCAGCCCGGTCATCACGTGGTTGGTGACCCGACGACGGGTCTCGATCCGGTGCACCTGGAAGGCCGGCGCGGCCGTCGCGGTGGCCATGTCAGTTGGCTCCCGAGAACTCGGCCCGGCGCGAGACGATCCAGCGCGCGAGCATGTTGACGGCCAGCGTGATGACGAACAGCGCGAGGCCCGTGGCGATCAGGGTGTTGACGCCCAGCGGGTTCGCCTCGGGGAACTGCGCGGCGATGTTCGCGGCGATGGTCTGCTGCTTGCCCGCCTCGAGGATGTGCCAGCTGTAGGTGAAGCCCGGCGAGAGGATCATCAGCACGGCCATCGTCTCCCCCAGCGCCCGGCCGAGGCCCAGCATCGCGGCGGACACCACGCCGGACCGCCCGAAGGGCAGCACGGCCATCCGGATCATCTCCCAGCGGGTCGCGCCCAGGGCCAGCGACGCCTCCTCGTGCAGGCGGGGGGTCTGCAGGAACACCTCGCGCGCGACAGCGGTGATGATCGGCAGGATCATCACCGCGAGCACCATGCCGGCGATGAACAGGCTGCGAGCCGGCCGGGCCGGTGTCCCGGCGAACAGCGGGATGAACCCGAGCACGTCGTGCAGGACCTGCTGGATGGGCTGGCCGATACCGTTCTGGCCCACCAGGACCCGGACCCCCCACAGGCCGTAGACCACGCTGGGGATCGCCGCGAGCAGGTCGATCAGGTAGCCCAGCCCCGCCGCGAAGCGCCGGGGTGCGTAGTGCGAGATGAAGAGCGCGATCCCCACCGCGATCGGTGTGGCGATCACCAGGGCGATCGCGGCGGCGAGCAGCGTGCCGAAGACCAGGGGGCCGACGAAGGACACCAGCGAGGTCTTGTCGGGGAACCAGGCGATGGACTCGTGCAGGGTGGCGGGGGCGCTCGTCAACGCGGGCCACGCCTGGATGAGCAGGAAGGCGGCGACCGCGGCGAGGACGACGAGGATCAGCGCGCCCGAGCCGACGGAGAGGCCGGCGAACAGCCCGCTGCCGACGCCGGACCGTCGCGACCTGCGCAGCCCCTCAGCCCCCTGGGGGGATCGGGTCGGGGTGGTGGTCACCTGGAGTCTCCGTGATCTGTGCGGACGGGTGTGGCCGACCCTACGCAGCGTAGGGCCGGCCACACCCGCTGGTCATCCGACGGTCAGCCCGCGGAGATCATGTCGATCGACTTCTGGATGTCAGCGCGCAGCGCGTCCGAGATCGGCGCCGAGCCCGAGGCCTGCGAACCGGCCTGCTGGCCCTCGGAGCTGGACACCCAGGTCAGCCATGCCTTGACCTTGTCGGCGGTGGCCTGGTCCTGGTAGCTCGTGCAGGCGATCTGGTACGAGAGCAGCACGATCGGGTAGTGCGTCGGGTCGGTCGTCTTGCGGTCGATGTTGACCACGATGTCACCTGCGGCGCGGCTCGTGTCCCGCGGCGAGTCCGCCACCACGGCCGCCGCCGCGTCGGCGGTGTAGGCCACGTACGTGTCACCCACCTTCACCTTGGCCACGCCCAGCGAGCCGGCCTGCGAGGCGTCGGCGTAGCTGATCGTGCCCTTCGCGCCCTGCACGGTCTGGATGATGCCCGAGGTGCCCTGCGCGGACTGGCCACCGTTGTTCGGCCAGTCACCGCTCGCCTTGTACGGCCACGCGTCGGGGGCGGCCTGGGCAAGGTAGTCCGTGAAGTTGTGCGTCGTTCCGGACTCGTCGGAGCGGTGCACCATGACGATCGGGTCGGACGGCAGCGTGGCGTCCGGGTTGTCCGCCTTGATCGCCGGGTCGTCCCACGTGGTGATCTTGTTGTCGAAGATCTTGGCGATCGTGTCGGGCGAGAGCTGGAGGTCCTTCACGCTCGGCAGGTTGTACACGATCGCGATCGGGGAGATGTAGACCGGAAGGTCCATCGCGGTGCCGGGGGCGCACCGGGCGTCGGCCTTGGAGATCTCGTCACCGCTCAGGGCGGCGTCCGAGCCCGCGAAGTCGGTGGCACCGGAGATGAACTTGGTCCGACCACCACCCGAGCCGATCGGGTCGTAGCTGACCGTCACGTCCGGGTTGGCGTTCTGGAAGCCCGCACGCCAGGCGTCCATCGCCTTCTCCTGCGCCGACGAGCCGGCGCCGACGAGCTCGCCGCTCAGGCTCGTGCCGCCGCTCGCCGAGGCCGAGGTGTCCGCGGAGCTGCCGCTCGCGCCCGGCGTCGTGTTGTTGTCCGAACCGCACGCTGCGAGGGTCAGCGCGAGTGCACCCATCACGGCGGCGGCCCCAGCCATCCGGCTGTGTCGGTTGAGCTTCACTGTGTCCCGTCCTGTCGTGATCAGCCCAGGCGGGCGCCCGGGGCTGGTACCGACGCTAGGCATGGACGGTGACCCGTTGGCCCATGCACGGTGAACAGGCAGTGAACACCCGGGGGCGAGTTGTCATGCGCGGGAGCCGACACGCAGGCCCGACGGCCTCGCGTGGGCGGCGTCCCTCGACGGTTCAGTCGTCCACGACCTTGTACCCCAGGCCGCGGACGGTCACCAACCGTACGGGGTTGGCCGGGTCGGGCTCGATCTTGGCCCGGATCCGCTTGACGTGGACGTCGAGCGTCTTGGTGTCGCCGACGTAGTCCGAACCCCAGACCCGGTCGATGAGCTGTCCGCGGGTCAGGACGCGGCCCGCGTTGCGCATCAGCACCTCGAGGAGCTCGAACTCCTTGAGGGGGAACGCCGTCGGCTCGCCGTCGACCTCCACGGTGTGCCGCTCCGGGTCCAACGTGACGTTGCCCACCTCGATCGCGGCGCGCTCGGTGGCGGGCGCCTCGGCCTGACGGCGGAGCACGGCGCGGATCCTGGCCAGCAGCTCGCGCGACGAGTACGGCTTGGTGACGTAGTCGTCCGCGCCGATCTCCAGGCCGACGACCTTGTCGATCTCGCTGTCCTTCGCGGTCAGCATGATGACCGGGACCGAGCTGTGGGCGCGCAGCGCGCGGCACACGTCGGTACCGCTCATGCCCGGCAGCATCAGGTCGAGCAGCACGAGGTCGGCCCCGCCCCGGTCGAACTCGTCCAGCGCCTGAGGGCCGGTCGCCGCCAGGGAGACGTCGAAGCCCTCCTTGCGCAGCAGGTAGGCCAACGGGTCGCGGTAGGACTCCTCGTCCTCGACCACGAGGATGCGCGTCATCGTCCGGGTTCTCCTTCCGCGGTGTGCGGCACCAGCCGCGGCGGCACGGTGGGCTCCGTGTCGGCGTCCTCGCCCAGCAACGGTAGCCGGATGGTGAACGTCGAGCCCTTGCCGGGCTCCGACCAGACCGTGACCTCGCCCCCGTGGTCGGCGACCACGTGCTTGACGATGCTCAGCCCGAGCCCCGTACCCCCCGTGTCGCGCGAGCGCGCCGGGTCCACCCGGTAGAACCGTTCGAAGAGCCGCGGCACGTCCCGCGCGTCGATCCCGATCCCCTGGTCCACCACCGCGATCTCGACCACGCCGTCGCGCACCGTGGCCCCGACCCCCACCTGCGTCCCGGGGTCGGAGTAGGAGATCGCGTTGTCCACCAGGTTGCGCAGCGCCGTCACCAGCAGGTCGCGGTCGCCCCACACCGAGACCCCGGGATCCTCGCCGGCCTCCAGCACGATGTCCTTCGCGGTCGCCCCGGTCCTGGCCCGGTCCACCGCCTCGGCGACGACGTCCACCACGCGCACCGCCGCCGGCTCGACCAGGGAGTCGGCCACCTGGAGCCGGGAGAGCTCGAGGATCTCGGCGACGAGCGCCGACAACCGGGCCGCCTCGACCTGGATCTTGCCCGCGAACCGGCGCACCGCCTCCGGGTCGTCGGCCGCCTGCTCGACGGTCTCGGCGAGCAGGGACATCGCCCCGATCGGCGTCTTGAGCTCGTGCGACACGTTGACCACGAAGTCCCGCCGGACCTCCTCGACCCGCCGCGCCTCGGTGTGGTCGTCCGCGAGCACCAGCACCAGCGCTGAGCCGAGCGCCGCGACCCGCACCTGGAGCACGCGGGTGCTCTGGCCGAACCGGCCGCGAGGCAGGTCGACCTCGGCGTCTCGGGTCTCCCCGTCGCCGACCACCGCCGCCACGAGGTCCCGCACGGGCCCGGGGGCGACCTGGTTACCGACGACCAGCCCGAACGCGTGCGCGCCGCTGCTGGCCCGGACCACGGTCAGGTCCGTGCGCACCACGACGGTGGCCGAGCGCAGCAGGGCGAGGACGGCGGCGGCCGCGTCCTCCAGCTCCGGGTCGGGCGTAGGCACGACGTCGTGCTGCTCCCGCTCGGAGGACCGGAACGCGAACGCGGCCACCACGCCGACGACGACGCCGAGCACGCCCGCGACCAACAGCTCCAGTCCGATGCTCACGCGCACAGCGTACGGTTGGGCCCGTGGCGCCCGGCGCGCCCGAGGGCGAACGTATCCCCGGGTGGGACAGGATGTTCACCTGACGGTGAGTCGCCGTTCACGTTGTGCTGCGAACGTGGCCCGACGACCGGAAGGGAACACATGCGGGACATCTTCACCGCCGAGCTCACCGCGCTCGGCGAAGACCTCGTCGCGATGAGCCGCCTCGTCGAGACCGCCATCTCCTCGGCCGGCACGGCGCTGCTCACCAAGGACCTGGCGCTCGCGGAGGGCGTCATCGCCGACGACCACACCATCGACGCGATGGAGCGCGACCTGGACGAGCGCTGCGTGCAGCTCATCGCCCAGCAGCAGCCCGTCGCGCGCGACCTGCGCATCATCATCGCGGGCCTGCGGATGAGCGCGTCGCTCGAGCGCATGGGCGACCTCGCGCGGCACGTCGCCGAGCTCGCGCGGCTGCGATACCCCGCAGCGGCGCTGCCCGCCGAGGTGGAACCCACGTTCACGGCGATGCACCACGCTGCGGTCGACGTGGCCCGCAAGGTCACCACCGTGATCGAGAACCTGGACCTCGACCTGGCCGCCGAGATCGAGTCCGACGACGACACCCTCGACGACCTCCTGGCCCAGACGTTCACGCTGACCACCAGCGGGTCGGCGGCGATGACGGCGCAGGCCGTCGTCGACGTCACGCTGCTCGCGCGGTACTTCGAGCGGTTCGGCGACCACGGGGTCTCGGTGGCCTCCCGTGTGGTCTACCTCGTCACCGGTGAGGTCGAGGAGCACCACGCGCACTGATCCTCAGACGGACGGACGAGGGCCCGGGGCAGCCGATCGGCTGCCCCGGGCCCTCGCTCCTCTCGGCTCCGTGCGCGGTCAGCGACCCTGGTTCGCGACCGCCTTGATCGCCTCGGCGGCGGCGTCGGGGTCCAGGTAGGTCCCGCCGCGCGTGACGGGCTTGAGCGTGGTCTCGTCGAGCTCGTACAGCAGCGGGATACCGGTCGGGATGTTCAAGCCGGCGATGTCCGCGTCACTGATGTCGTCCAGGTACTTCACGATCGCCCGGATCGAGTTGCCGTGCGCTGCGACCAGCACGGTCTTGCCGGCCTTGAGGTCCGGCACGATGTCCGACTCCCAGTACGGCAGGGCGCGCTCGAGGACGTCCTTGAGGCACTCCGAGGCCGGGATGGGCTCGCCGGCGTAGCGCGGGTCGGAGTCCTGGGAGAACTCGGCGCCTGCCTCGATCGCGGGCGGGGGCACGTCGTAGGAACGACGCCAGAGCATGAACTGCTCCTCGCCGAACTCCTCGAGCGTCTGCTTCTTGTCCTTGCCCTGCAGCGCACCGTAGTGCCGCTCGTTGAGCCGCCAGCTGCGCTTGACCGGGATCCAGTGCCGGTCCGCGGTGTCCAGCGCGAGGTTGGCGGTCGTGATCGCGCGCCGCAGCAGCGAGGTGTGCACCACGTCGGGCAGCACACCCGCGTCGGTCAGCAACGTCCCACCACGGGTCGCCTCCTCGACGCCCTTGGCGGACAGGGGGACGTCCACCCAGCCGGTGAACAGGTTCTTCGCGTTCCACTCGCTCTCGCCGTGGCGGAGGAGCACCAGGGTGTAGGTCATGGGACCATCCTGCCTCATCGGGCCGCGGAGGCCGACGGGACCTCGGGCCCCGCGCCCCGGCACTGGGCGGCCAGGGCGTAGACCTTCGCCATCGCCTCCGCGGCGGCGTCCCAGCCCATCCGCAGAGCGTGCCGGCGGGCCCCGGCTGCGAGCTCAGCACGCCGCTGGGCGTCGGCCAGCAGGCCACCCACGGCGTCGGCCCACAGCAGCGGGTCGTGCCCGCGCACCAGCACGCCGCCCACCCCGTCGGCGACCGCGGTCCGCAGGCCGCCGACACCCGTGGCGACCACCGGCGTGCCGCATGCCTGCGCCTCCGCCGCGACCAGCCCGAACGACTCGGACCTGGAGGGCATCGCCACCAGGTCCGCGGCGCGGAACCACCGGGCCAGCTGCTCCTGGGGCACGGGCGGCCCGAAGCGGACCCGGTCGCCCACGCCGAGCTCCGCCGCGTACCGGGCGAGCCGGTGCAGTGCCTCCGGGTCCCCGCTCGGGCCGCCGATGACCCACAGCACGGGGACGCACCGCCCGGCGCGCCGCAGCTCGGCGAGCATCCGGACCAGGACGTCCGGGCCCTTGAGCGGCTGCACCCGGCCGGCGAACAGCACGACCTGCTCCCCCCGCGGCACGCCGAGCTCCGCCCGGGCCGCGGCCTGGGCGGCGGCGAGCGCACGCGCGTCGGTGGCCTCGGTGCCGGGGTGGAAGACCTCGAGGTCGACGCCAGGTGCCACGACGTGCACCCGGTCGGGGTCGGCGTCGTACAGGTCGACCAGGTCCGTCGCCTCCTCCGCGGTGCTGGCCACCAGGGCGTCGGCCGCCGCTACCACCTGCTCCTCCCCGATCACGCGGCCCGCAGGTTCAGGCCGGTCGTCCGGCCCGAGGGCAGCGTTCTTCACCTTCGCCATGGTGTGCATGGTGTGCACGAGGGGCACGTCCCAGCGCTCGGCGAGCAGCCAGCCGACCTGTCCGGACAACCAGTAGTGCGCGTGCACGGCGTCGAACCAGCCGGGGCGTCGAGCGGCCGCCCACCGCAGCACACCGGCCGTGAACGCACAGAGCTGGCCCGGCAGGTCGTCCTTGCCCAGGCCGTGGAGCGGTCCCGCGGGCACGTGCCGCACGAGCACCCCGTCCGCGAGCTCGACGCACGCGGGCTGGCGCGGGGAGGTGGCGCGCGTGAAGACCTCGACGCAGGTGCCCTGCGCGGCCAGGGCTGTCGCGAGGCCCGCGACGTAGACGTTCATCCCGCCGGCGTCACCGGTGCCGGGCTGGTCGAGCGGCGACGTGTGCACCGACAGCATCGCAACCCGCCGGACCATGCCCTCATCCCTTCCTCGACCGCCGCACCATTGTGGTGCGTCGGGCGCGATGCCGCCGCACGGGCCACGCTGCGGACAGTGCTAGCGTGACGCCGCCCACCTCGACGCCGGGTACCCCCCTGGAGGAGCTGTGCCGCAGCCGTTGCGCGTCGAGCTCGACAGGTCGAGCCCCGTACCGCTCTACCACCAGGTCGCTCAGGCCATCCAGGCCGCGATCGACGACGGGCGGCTTCCCTCCGGGGCCCTTCTGGAGAACGAGGTCTCGTTGGCCGCCCGCCTGGGCATCTCCCGACCCACCGCGCGCCAGGCCCTGCGCGAGCTGGTCGACAAGGGGCGACTCGTCCGGCGGCGCGGCGCCGGCACTCGGGTGGCACCGGCCGCCATCCGCCGCCCGGCAGACCTCACCTCGCTGTTCGACGACCTGAACCGCGCGGGCCGGTCCCCGTCCACCACGGTGCTGGAGCACAGAACCGTTCCTGCATCACCCGAGGTCGCAGAGGCCCTCGACCTCGCCGAAGGCGCGGCAGTGGTGGCCACGCGCCGGCTACGGCTCGCGGACGGCGAGCCACTGGCGGTGCTCGGCAACTTCCTGCCGGTGTCGATCGCACCGGACCGCGTCGAGCTGGAGTCGGACGGGCTGTACGCCTGTCTGCGGACCCGCGGCGTGATGCCGCGGGTCGCCAACCGGCGCATCGGGGCGCGCAGCGCGACCGCCGCCGAGGCCCGCCTCCTCGGCGAACCTGCCCGGGCGGCGCTGCTCACGGTCGAGGGCACCGCGTTCGACGAGACCGGCACGCCCGTGGAGTTCGGCCGGCACGTGTACCGGGCGTCGCGCTACACGTTCGACGCGACGCTGTTCGTCGGCTGACCTCGGCGGCACGGCGCGTTCCACCGTCCGCCATGGCTCAGACCGCCAGCACGCATGCGGGTGACGGGATGGTGAGCGCCTGCACAGCCTCGCCCGAGTCCGTGCCGTCACGCCCCTGGAGGTGGACGTCGACCCGGTGCGCGCGCTCGCCCGCGACGAGCAACCTGTCGCCCAGCAGGGCGTGGTGGCGCGGCCACGTCGCTACGACGCGGCGCCCGACCTCGGCCAGCCGGCCGCCCGCCGCCCGGACCGTCACCACCTCGTCCGGACCGCGCACGCCGACCACGAGCCGGTCGCCGTGGGCGACCACGTGGGCCGGCAGCGCGGCGCCGGGCTCGCCGAGCGCGATGCGGTCCAGCGGCTCGACGACGCCGGCCTCGGCGTCCCACCGCAGCAGGTACAGGTGTGCGTCGAGCTCTGCGGTCACGGCGAGATGGCCCTCGGAGGTGACCGCGGCATGCCGGGGGCCGGCGCCGTGCGGCAGCCGACCCGCGACGCCCTCGACGGTCAGCGCACCGTCCGGCGCGACGCGGTACCGGCGAAGCTCGTCGGTCCCCAGGTCCAGCGCGAGCAGCCAGTCCCCCAGGAGCACGCTCGAGTGCACGTGCGGGCCGGCCTGTCGTTCGCGCGGACCGCGCCCGGAGTGCTCGAAGACCTGCCCGATGCCACCGGCGAACCGCCACTCGTCCGCGTCCGGCTCCAGCGGCAGGACAGCGAGCGACCCGCTGCCGTACTGGGAGACGTACACCGACCGACCCGACGGATGCACCAGGAGGTGGCACGGGTCGGCGCCGCCGGAGGTGACGCGTTCGCGCTCGACCAGCCCGCCACCCGGCTGCACCGCGTAGCGCACGACCATGCCGGGGCTGGTCTCCCCGACCGCGAGGAGGGTCGACCCGTCGGGGCTCAGGGCCAGGAACGAAGGCGCCGGTCCGCGGGAGACCTGGCGGGCATCGAACCGGCCCGCCGAGTCCTCGGTGACCGCCCAGATGCCTTCACCGGTGTCCACGGCCGAGCCCGCGCCCACCGCGGGGTAGGTCCCGACCCAGGCGCGCAGCGCGGGGGCGGGGCGGTCATCGGGCTGGGGTCCGGTCGCAGCTGGCACGCAGCGATCTGACCACACCCGGGCGGCCGGGGGCACCTCGGACGAGAACGGCCCCGGACACCGTGAGGGTGCCCGGGGCCGTCGACGCTCGTGGCACGAGCGCCCGCGGTTCAGCGGGTGCCGGCGCGCCGCTTCGCGTTCAGGTCGAACGCGACGGCCAGCAGCAGCACGAGGCCCTTGAGGACCTGCTGCCAGGCCGGGTCGACCTGCAGGATCGACAGGCCGATGTTCAGCACGCCCATGATGAGCGCACCGACCATCACACCGGAGATCCGGCCGATGCCGCCGGACACCGAGGTGCCACCGATGAAGCACGCGGCGATCGCGTCGAGCTCGTACAGGTTGCCGGCGCTGCCGACCGCGGCACCGGCCTTCGAGGTCGTGACGACCGCGGCGATCGAGGCGAGGAAGCCGATGTTGACGAAGATGAAGAAGTTCATCTTCTTGGTGTCGACGCCGGACAGCATCGCGCCCTGCAGGTTGCCGCCCATCGCGTACACGTTGCGGCCGAAGACCGTGCGGCGTGTGACGAACGAGTAGGTGACGATCACGATGCCCACGATGATGAGCACGATCGGGGTGCCGCCGCGGCTGCCCGCCAGGGTCCAGGCGAAGAACGCCACGAGGACGGTGAGCACCGCCAGGCGGGCCCACACCGCGACGGCGGGCTCCACGGCGAGGCCGTGGCTCTGCATGATCCGGCGCGAACGCAGCTGGCTGAACACCATCAGGGCGATGACGAGGGCACCGATCACCAGGGTCACGACGTCCCGGTTGTCGATGTAGCCGAGGAAGTTGGCGATCGAGCCGTTCGAGATCGCCACGAACTGCGGCTGCGTGCCGATCGACACAGTGACCCCGACCAGCAGGATCGCCAGGCCGCGGAAGGCGAGCCATCCTGCCAGGGTCACGATGAACGCCGGGACCCCGACGTAGGCGACCCAGAAGCCCTGCCAGGTGCCGACCACGGCACCCAGCGCGAGCCCCGCGAGGATCGCGAGCCACCACGGCCAGCCCCAGTGCTGCATCATGATCGCCACCACGCCGCCGATGAACCCGACGATCGAGCCGACCGACAGGTCGATGTGCCCGGCGATGATGACGATCACCATGCCCGCCGCGAGGATCATCACGTAGGCGTTCTGCTGGATCAGGCTCGCCACGTTGTTCGGCAGCAGCAGCTTGCCGTCCGTGAGGAACTGGAAGATCAGCACGATGGCGAACAGCGCGCCGACGATGCCGTACTGACGGATGTTGCCGCCCAGCATCTGCTTCACCGCGCTCACCGGGCCACCTCCTGGTCCGTGTCGTTCTCCATGGTCATGTAACGCATGAGCGTCTCCTCGTTCGCGTCCTCGCGAAGCACCTCGCCGGTCACCCGGCCCTCGCTGATCGCGTAGATCCGGTCGCACATCCCCAGCAGCTCGGGAAGCTCCGAGGAGATCATGATGATGGCCTTACCCGCGCTGGCCAGGTCGTTGATGATCGTGTAGATCTCGTACTTCGCACCGACGTCGATGCCTCGCGTCGGCTCGTCGAGGATGAGCACGTCCGCGTCGGTGTAGATCCACTTGCTCAGGACGACCTTCTGCTGGTTGCCGCCGGACAGGTTGCCGGTGACGACGTCCACGTTGGGCGCCTTGATGTTCATCTCGGTGCGGTACCGCTCGGCCACCTTGGCCTCGGCACCACCGTCGACGACGCCGTACT
The DNA here is from genome assembly GCF_030586465.1 of Actinotalea lenta. Classification (GTDB taxonomy): domain Bacteria; phylum Actinomycetota; class Actinomycetes; order Actinomycetales; family Cellulomonadaceae; genus Actinotalea; species Actinotalea lenta. Next base: position 1,140,601 of record NZ_JAUQYP010000001.1, on the reverse strand, counting down.
TGGAGACCTTCTTGAGCGACGCCGAGGCGATGTTCCGCTTGATGTCGGTGAGCAGGTTGAGCCCGTAGCGCTTGCGGTCCTCGGTCGCGTACGCGATGCCCACGTCGATCGCGGCGCCGACCGAGTGCGGCGTGACGTCCTTGCCGTCCTTGATCACACGACCCGTGATCCTGGTGCCGTAGGCACGGCCGAAGACGCTCATCGCGAACTCGGTGCGCCCGGCGCCCATCAGGCCGGCCAGGCCCACGACCTCGCCCCGTCGCACGGTGATCGACGCGTTGTCGACGACCTTGCGGTCCTGCTGGATCGGGTGGTGGACGGTCCAGTCCTCGACCCGCAGCACCTCGCTGCCGATGTTCGGCGTGCGGGTGGGGAAACGGCTGCCCATCTCGCGGCCGACCATGGACCGGATGAGGACCTCCTCGGTCACCGCGTCGGCCTTCATGTCCAGGGTCTTGATCGTCCGCCCGTCGCGGATGACGGTCGTCCGGTCGGCGATCCGGATGATCTCGGCGAGCTTGTGGCTGATGATGATCGACGTGATGCCACGCTGGCGCAGCGTCTCGATGAGGCCGAGCAGGTGGGCGCTGTCCTCGTCGTTCAGCGCGGCGGTCGGCTCGTCGAGGATGAGCAGCTTGACGTCCTTGCTCAGCGCCTTGGCGATCTCGACCAGCTGCTGCTTGCCGACGCCGATGTCGTAGATCCGGGTCTCGGGGCTGTCCTTCAGGCCCACCTGGGCGAGCAGCTTGGTCGCCTCGGCGTTGGTCTTGTTCCAGTCGATCACACCCCGGCTGGACCGCTCGTTGCCGAGGAAGAGGTTCTCCGCGATCGACAGGTACGGGCTCAGGGCGAGCTCCTGGTGGATGATCACGATGCCGTGGTGCTCGGAGTCCCGGATGTTGCGGAACTGCACCGGGCTGCCCTCGAACACGATCGAGCCGTCGTAGGTGCCGTGCGGGTAGACCCCGGACAGCACCTTCATCAGCGTCGACTTCCCGGCGCCGTTCTCCCCGCAGATCGCGTGGATCTCACCCTTGCGGACCGCGAGGTTCACGTCCTGCAGCGCGATGACGCCGGGGAACGTCTTGGTGATCGAGCGCATCTCAAGGATCGTCTCAGCGTGCGGTGCGCTCGGCTGCGCGCTGTAGGGCGTCGTCGTGTACGACATGTGCTTCTCCTCGGTCGCGGGACTCGGGGGATGGTTCGCGGCGCCGCACCATCCTGCCCGGTGGCGGGTGCCACCGGGCAGGACGGACGCGCGCTACCCGTCAGAGACCGAGGTCGCTCGCGGAGTAGAAGCCGGACGCGACCAGCGTGTCCTGCACGTTGTCCTTGGTCACGACGACCGGCGAGATCAGGTAGGTCGGGACGACCTTGATCCCGTTGTTGTAGGTCGAGGTGTCGTTCACCTCGACGTCGGCGCCGGTCGCGATCTCGTCGACCATGGTGGCGACCCGCTTGGCGAGCTCACGGGTGTCCTTCCAGACCGTCATCGACTGCTTGCCGGCGAGGATGTTCAGCACGTTCGCCTTGTCGCCGTCCTGGCCGGTCAGCACCGGGTAGTCCGGGCCCGGCTTGTAGCCGGCACCCTCGAGGGCCTGGGCGATGCCCAGCGCGAGGGAGTCGTTCGGGGACAGCACGGCGTCGAGCTTGGTGCCACCGGCGTAGAAGGAGTTCAGCCGGGTGGTCATCTCGTTCTGCGCGGAGTCGGAGGCCCATCCGGGGATACCGATGGACTGCCACTCGTCGTCACTGGCCGGCGACTTGCCGGACGGGACCTTCAGCACGCCCTTCTGGACGTACGGGAGCAGGACGTCCCACGCACCGGCGAAGAAGAACTTCGCGTTGTTGTCGTCGGGCGAGCCGGCGAAGGGCTCGATGTTGAACGGGCCGGCCTGGTTCTTCAGGTCCAGGGCGTCCTCGATGAACTTCCCCTGCATCTGGCCGACCATGTAGTTGTCGAAGGTCGCGTAGTAGTCGACGTTCGGGGTGCCGTTGATCAGGCGGTCGTACGCGATGACCTTGATGCCCTGGTCCGCAGCGGTCTGCAGGATCGGCGCGAGCGCGGTGCCGTCGATCGACGCGATCACGAGGATGTTGTCACCCTCGTTGATCATGTTCTGGATCTGCGAGATCTGCTGGTCAACCTTGTTGTCGGCGTACTGCAGGTTGGTGGTGTAGCCCTTGTCCTTGAGGAGCTTCTCGAGGTTCGCGCCGTCCTTGTTCCAGCGCTCGAGGCTACGGGTGGGCATCGCGATGCCCACGGCGAGGTTCGTCGCGTCACCCGAGGCCGCGGCGCTGCTGCTCGCTGCGCCGCCCTCGTCGGTGCGCGACGAGGAGCATGCAGCCAGGCCGGTCATCAGGAGGGAGGCAGCCGCGAGACCCGCAGCCGCCCTCTTCCACTTCCACGACATCTTTGTCACCTTCCGGTAGGTGTGCACCGCAACCGCTGCGGCGCACGTGGTCACCCCGCGAGGGGATGTTTGTTGGTTCACTGAACATATCAACGTCGACATCGTGCACAAGGTCCTTCCGGGGGGAAGTGGGTCACGATTCGATCACAAGTTGAACGCAAGGAGGTGGAGGCTCGCGATCACTGCGCGAGAGCGGTGTCCTCCTCGGACCCGATCCACTCCGCTGGGTCCTCGGCGATCGCCTCGAGCACCGACAGCGCTCCCCCCGTCATCGCCGGGTAACGGCCCGCGATGGCGGCCTCCACGGCCACCTCCGTCCACGACGCGGCGATCACCCGGTCACGCAGCTGTGCCTCGACGGCCGGGCCCAGCCGGTCGGCCAGCTCGGCGTAGATCCCGCCGAGGACGACGTGATCGACATCGACGATGTTCACCACCGACGACAGCACGACCCCGAGGGCGCCCGCCGCGGCATCCATGGCGCGGTCCGCCGTCTGGCCGCCCGCCAACAGCTCCGAGATGGGCGCCGTGCGCGGCAGCCCTGCCGCGTCCATCAGGGCGTCCTGGCCGGCGTAGCTCTCGAGCGTCCCCCCGACGTCCGGCGGGCCGTCGGTGCCCACCGCGACGTGACCGATCTCGCCGCTCCAGCCGTGCACACCGCGGAAGATCGCGCCGTCCAGCACGATCGCGCCACCGATGCCGACCTCCCCCGACACGTAGACGAAGCTGCTCGGGCCCGTACGGCGTCGTGCCCGCGACTCCGCGATCGCCGCGAGCTTCGCGTCGTTGCCCAGTCGCGGCGGTACCGCTGCGAGCACGGGGTGGCGGGCGACCACTGCGAGCACGTCGAGGTCGCGCCACCCGAGGTTCGGCGCCAGACGGAGCGGTCCCGTGACGCTGTCCACCAGTCCGGGGATCGCCAGTGCCGTCCCGACGATCGCAACGCCGCGCGCCTGGAGCTCGTCGACGACCCCGGCGGCGAGCCCGGCGAGCCGGTCCAGGACCGGCTCGGGATCGGAGTGCCGGAAGTCGTCGCGCACGATGTGCTCGACCAGGGTCTCCCCCGCCATGTCCACGGCGCACACGCCGAGGTAGTCGACGTTGACCTCCATGCCGACCGCGGCCACCGTCCCGCGCGCCGGCACCAGCGGCACGGCTGGGCGTCCGGCACGCTGGCCCGCGACAGGGGTCAGCTCGCCCACCAGACGCGCCGCCACGAGCTGCTCGACCAGAGCCGAGACCGTGGCCCGGGTGAGCCCGGTCAGCGCTGCCACATCGGCGCGCGAGACCGGTGACGGGGCCTCGAGGACCTCGCGGAACACCAGACCGAGGTTGTGCGACCGCAGGCTCTGCTGCCGCGCGGCGCGGGCGGGGATGCGCAGTCGATCGCGCGCTGCCGCTGCCAGCGGCGCCGGGGTCGGATCGACGGCCACCGCTTGACCATACCGCACCGCGGTCGATAAGTTCATTCACACAACAAATCCTGCTCAGCGAGGAGCCCGCCATGGTGCGCACCCCTACCCCCGAGGACAAGTTCTCCTTCGGCCTCTGGACCGTCGGGTGGCCCGCCCGGGACCAGTTCGGCGACGCCACCCGTCCCGACCTGGACCCGGTCGAGTCCGTCCACAAGCTCGCCGAGCTCGGCGCGTCCTACGTCACCTTCCACGACGACGACGTCGTCCCGTTCGGGTCGAACGACGCCGACCGCGAGCGCATCCTGGAGCGCTTCCAGGCCGCTCTGACGGAGACCGGCATCGAGGTGGAGATGGTGACCACCAACACCTTCACCCACCCGATCTTCAAGGACGGCGCGTTCACGTCCAACGACCGCCGGGTGCGTCGCTACGGTCTGCGCAAGGTGCTGCGCAACGTCGACCTGGCCGGCCGGCTGGGCGCCAAGACCTTCGTCATGTGGGGCGGCCGCGAGGGCGCCGAGTACGACAGCGCCAAGGACCTCAAGGCCGCCCACGACCGCTACGCCGAGGGCATCGACGCGGTCGCCGGCTACATCAAGGAGCAGGGCTACGACCTCAAGATCGCCCTGGAGCCCAAGCCGAACGAGCCCCGCGGCGACATCCTGCTGCCGACCATCGGGCATGCCCTGGCGCTGATCGACCGGCTCGACAACGCCGACATCGTCGGCCTGAACCCCGAGGTCGGGCACGAGCAGATGGCCGGCCTGAACTACACGACCGGCATCGCCGAGGCGCTGTGGGCCGAGAAGCTCTTCCACATCGACCTCAACGGCCAGAAGTCCATCAAGTACGACCAGGACCTGGTGTTCGGTCACGGCGACCTGTTCTCCGCGTTCGCCACCGTCGACCTGCTCGAGAACGGCTTCCCGAGCGGCGGCCCCACCTACGACGGCCCGCGGCACTTCGACTACAAGCCGTCGCGCACCGAGCACCTGCAGGGCGTGTGGGACTCCGCCGCAGCCAACATGGCGACCTACATCCTGCTCGCCGAGCGCGCCAAGGCGTTCCGCGAGGACCCCGAGGTCAAGGCCGCCATGGAGGAGGCCGGCGTGTTCGACCTCGCCATCCCGACGATGTCCGAGGGCGAGACCTTCGCCGACCTGCTGGCCGACCGGTCCGCCTACGAGGACCTCGACGTCGACGCAGTCGCCGAGCGCAACTACGGCTTCGTCCGCCTCAACCAGCTGGCCCTCGAGCACGCCCTCGGCGCCCGCTGACCACCCCGGCCCGCCGGGCGGTGGCTGATCCCATCGCCCGGCGGGCTGTTCCATACCCGCAAGACCCACCCATGCGCCGGCGCATCCACCCCGGCGCGATGCCCGAGGAGGAGCGATGACTCTCGTCGCCGGGGTGGACTCGTCCACCCAGTCCTGCAAGGTCGTGATCCGGGACGCAGCGACCGGGGAGCTGGTCCGCACCGGCCGTGCCACCCACCCCGACGGTACCGAGGTCGCCCCCCGGTTCTGGTGGGATGCGCTGGCCACCGCCCTGGCCGAGGCCGGCGGGCTGGACGACGTCTCCGCGGTGGGCGTCGGCGGCCAGCAGCACGGCATGGTCGCCCTGGACGCCGACGGCAGCGTGGTGCGCGACGCCCTGCTGTGGAACGACACCCGCTCGGCGCAGGCCGCCGTCGACCTGATCGCCGAGCTCGGGGACGGGGACCCCGCCGCAGGCGCCAAGGCCTGGGCGGACGCGATCGGCTCCGTACCCGTCGCGTCGTTCACCGTGACCAAGCTGCGCTGGTTGCGGGACCACGAGCCCGAGCTCGCCGCGAGGGTCGCCGCCGTAGCGCTGCCGCACGACTGGCTGACCTGGCGGCTGGCCGGCTACGGCCCGGCCGCCGAGGGCGGTGTCCCCGACCTGTCGGCGCTGACCACCGACCGCTCGGACGCCTCCGGGACCGGGTACTGGTCGGCAGCGACCGGCGAGTACCTGCCCGAGCTCGTCGAGCGGGCGCTCGGTCACGAGGTCGTCCTGCCGCGCGTCGTCGGTGCGGCCGAGGTCGCCCAGCGGGTCGCGCGGCCGGGCAACGCCGCCGGGGACCTGCTGCTCTCCCCCGGCGCCGGGGACAACGCCGCCGCGGCACTGGGTCTGGGCATGGTGCCCGGCGACGTCACGGTGTCCATCGGCACGTCGGGGGTGGTCTCGGCGATCAGTCCGCACGCCACCGCGGACGCCTCAGGCCTGGTGACCGGCTTCGCCGACGCGACCGGGGCCTACCTGCCGCTCGCCTGCACGCTCAACGCGTCACGCGTGCTGGACGCGGCGTGCCGCCTGCTGGGCGTGGACCACGCCGCCCTGTCCGCGCTGGCGCTGTCCGCCCCCGCCGGTGCCGACGGTCTGGTGCTCGTCCCCTATCTCGAGGGCGAGCGCACCCCGAACAAGCCGGATGCCACCGGCGCGCTGCACGGCATCCAGCTGGCCAACACCGACCCGGCACACCTCGCGAGGGCCTTCGTCGAGGGCATGCTCTGCGCCCTCGCCGACGGGCTGGACGCACTGCGGGACCAGGGTGTCCCCGTCGAGCGGGTCCGGCTGATCGGCGGCGGTGCCCGGTCCGAGGCCGTGCGCGCGATCGCGCCCGCGGTCCTGGGGCTGGACGTCCTGGTGCCGGAGGCCGGCGAATACGTCGCCGACGGCGCTGCACGGCAGGCAGCGTGGGCCCTGGCCCGGGAGTCCGACCCGGCCGCACCGGCGCCGGGCTGGGTCCTGGCGGGCGAGGAGCTGCGCACGGCCGAGCCGACCCCGCAGGTCCGCGCGCGGTACGCCCAGGTCCGCGACATGGTGGCCGACCGCCCCGCCTGACCCCCGGCCCACCCAGCACAGCCCCCCGGGGCCCACCCAGCACAGCCCCCCGGGGCCCACCCTTCCCGGTGATCAAGGAACTCGTGCTCACCCGGCGGACATGAGTTCCTTGATCACCGAGGGGTGGTCGCGCACGGCGTGGTCGTGCACGGGGTGGTCGCGCACGGGGTGGTGACGCACCGGGTGGGGTCAGGGACGGGCGACGGCCGCGCCCAGGCGGCGGTCGTCCAGGCCCTCGTGGTGGGTGTCCACCACCGCGGTCAGCTCGACGAACGTGACCTCGTGGCGGCTGAGCGGCAGCCGGAGCTCGACGCGCCCACCGGCGGCCGTCAGGCGGGAGTGCTCCACCGCAGGACGCTCGCAGGCCCGCAGCACGTCGAGCTCTCGCGCGGTCGGCGACATCGGCCGGCCGAGCTCGCGCCACGCCGCGAACGCGTTGCCGTCCACCTCGCCGACGCGCTCCCGGAGCACGAACACCCCGGTGCCGTCCTCTGCGGCCACACCGTGCCGGGAGATCGGCAGCGACAGCGCGACCTCGTGCCGCTCAGCGGCCGGCTCGTCGGTTCCGCCCACCGGCTGCCAGGCCAGCACCGTGACCCGACCGTCGTCGTCGGCGCAGACCAGGTGGTCGGCGCCGCGGTCGAGCACGTGTGCGCCCATCCGGGCCATGAACGCGAAGAGGTGGAACGTCGGCTTGGCGACCTGACGATGGGTGAGCATGCCGAAGCCGCCGTGGAAGAACGACGTCGGGACGTCGGACTCCTCGAACACGTCGCTGAACGTCCAGTAGGAGAACGAGTCGACGAGGTCCCCTCCCCCGGCCAGCACGGGCGCGAGGTACGCGGCGTTGTACGCGGTGTCGTGCACCGGGTTGTCGGGCCGGTAGGAGGTGTTGAACTCCGTGATGTGCACCGGCAGCCCGGCCAGCCGCGTGCCCGCGAGGTGCTCGTGGGGCTCGGCGAACTGGTCGAGCAGGTCCTGCGGTGGGCGCAGGCCCTGGTAGGTGCCGAACGGGACGTGCTCCGGGTCGAGCGCGGAGTACGCGTGCCGGCTCACGAAGTCGATGGGCACGTCGTGCCGCTCGACGAAGTCCGCGAACGGCGGCCACCACGCCTCGCAGGTGGGTCCGGGAGCCAGGCCGGGGCCGCCGACCTGGAGGTCGGCGTCGACGTCCTTGATCGCGCGCGCGGTAGCGGCGTACAGGTCGAAGTACGCGGCCTGGTCGGCGCCCTTCCAGAAGACGTCGAGGTTGGGCTCGTTCCACACCTCGATCGGCCAGCGACGGACCTCGGCCGGCCCGTACCGGTCGACCAGGTGGCGTACCAGGGTCTGGACCAGCTCGACCCACTCGGCCATCGAGGACGGCGGGGTGATGTTGCCACGCCACCAGAACACCGAGTCGTGGCCCGACGCCAGCGCGGACGGCATGAAGCCGAGCTCGACGAACGGCCGCAGCCCGAGCTCGAGGAAGCGGTCGTGCACCTGGTCGACGTACGTGAACGAGTGCCGACGGTGGGTCCGGCCGGCCACGCTCGACTCGCGCAGCACGCCCATGTCGTCGCTGAGCAGGCCGTGCCCGCGGATGTGCGCGAAGCCGATCTCCCGCTGCACGCGAGCCAGGGATTCCTGGTAGTCCGCGCGCAGGGCGAGGTTCATCCGGCCGGTGCCCACGCACTGCCGCCACGCGTCGGGCATCGGACCGATCGGGGTGGCGGGGACGATCACGGGCAGGTCGGGCACGGGCGGCGCTCCTCGACGGCTGGCACGGACGGCAGGGTGAGCCCGGGGACGTCGACCTCCAGGACGGCGAACGAGTGCGGGGGCAGCACCACGGTGACACCACCCGGCCCGGCACCCAGCGCGACCTCGCGCGGGGCCACTGCGTCCGGCTCGGCGGGAGTGTTGGCCGCGGCGACCCCCGGCGCGCTGAGCAGCCTGCCGCGCACCGCGGACACGTCCGCGCCGCGCAGGTCGAGCGTGACCTCGACCGCCTGCTCGAGGTCGGTGTTGGTGAGCGACACGTGGCACCGTCCGTCCCGGACGCTTGCCGAGGCCGACAGGGTCGGGACCTGCCGGTCCCCGACCTCGCGCACCAGGTCCGGCGCCTTGACGTACGTCGGCACGGCGGTCGCGTCCTGGTGCACCTTGTTCATCTCGAACACGTGGTAGGTGGGCGTGCGCACCAGCGCGCCAGTCTCCTCGTCCGTGAGGATCATCGCCTGGAGCACGTTGACGGTCTGCGCGATGTTCGCCATCACGAGCCGGTCCGCGAGCCGGTGGAACACGTCCAGGTGCAGTGCCGCCACCATCGCGTCGCGCATGGTGTTCTGCTGGTACAGGAAGCCCGGGTTGGTGCCCGGCTCGACGTCCCACCAGGTGCCCCACTCGTCCAGGACGAGCCCGACGCGGCGCTGCGGGTCGTAGCGGTCCATCACGGCGATGTGCCGGCGGAGCAGCGGCTCGACGTCCCGGGCGGCCACGATCGTGCGCCAGTAGTCGTCGGCACCGAACTCGGTGGCGCTGCCCTTGGCCGTCCAGGTGCCGCCGATCGTGTAGTAGTGCACCGAGGCGGCCTGGAACGGCAGCGCCGGGAACGGCCCGCGGTCCAGATCGGCAACCGCCTTCATGAGCGCCTCGGTCCACTCCACGTCCCAGTCCGAGGCGCCCGCGGCGATCCGGTACAGGACGTTGTCGCCGTGGTCGCGGCTGTAGGTGCCGTACTGGCGTGCGAGGTCGGCGTAGGCCTGGGCGCTCATCCGCCCGCCACAGCCCCACGGCTCGTTACCCAGGCCCCAGAACCGGAGACGCCAGGGCTCGTCGCGACCGTTCGCGCGCCGCAGGTCGGCCATCGGCGCGGTCCCCGGGCGGGTGAGGTACTCGACCCAGTCGGCCATCTCGCGCACCGTGCCGGACCCGACGTTGCCCGAGATGTACGGCTCGGCGCCGAGGAGCTCGCACAGCGCCATGAACTCGTGCGTGCCGAACGCGTTGTCCTCGACCACGTCGCCCCAGTGGGTGTTGACCATCCGGGGCCGCTCGGAGCGCGGCCCGATGCCGTCACGCCAGTGGTACTCGTCGGCGAAGCAGCCCCCGGGCCACCGCAGGTTCGGGATGTCCAGCTCGCGCAGCGCCTCGACCACGTCCGACCGGATGCCACCGACGTTGGGGATCGGCGAGTCCTCGCCCACCCAGAACCCGCCGTACACGCACCGTCCCAGGTGCTCGGCGAACTGCCCGTACAGGTGACGGCTGATCGCAGGGCCGGGGATGTCGGCATCCACGACGACGGTGGCGGTGAGGTCTGGCACGGCGGAGGGTCCTTCCGGGTGGACGGGCGCACCGGACGGCCCGGTCGCGCGATGGTCGCTGGGGGCGGGTCAGAGCGCTCCCGCCTCGTCGAGCGGCACGGCCGCGTCGGCCAGCGCCACCTCCCCGAGGCCGTCGCCGAGCACCTCGCTGGTCGTCAGGCGGGGGTCCGCGGTCGTGACGGCGTGCACCGCACCGGTGAGCCGGACGGTGGCCGAGGTCTCCTTCGCCTCGCAGGACGGACCCACCCACAGCTCGACCTCGCCGGGCTCGACGACCTTGCGCATCGAACGGTCGGTGTAGGCCAGCCGCGCAGTCGGGACCGCGAACCGCACCGACGCCGACTCGCCGGGCTCGAGGTCGACACGGCGGTAGCCCAGGAGCTGGGCGACCGGGCGCGTCACGGCCGCGTGCACGTCGCGCCCGTAGAGCTGGACCACGTCGGTGCCCGCCCGGTCGCCGGTGTTGCGGACCACGACGTCCACCACCACCGTGCCGTCGGTAGGCACCTCCGGGTCCACCGCCAGGCCGCTGTGCTCGACCGTCGTGTAGGACAGACCGTGCCCGAACGGCAGGACCGGCGCGCTCGTCGCGGCCGTCACGTCCGACGGACCGCCCAGGATCGGGTGCAGGTAGGAGTAGGGCTGGGCGCCCGCAGAGCGCGGCATCGTGATGGGGAGCCGACCGGACGGGTTGACCCGGCCCGACAGCACCCGGGCGATCGCGGTGCCGCCCTCCTCGCCCGGGAAGAACGACTGGACGACGGCGGCGGCCGCTCCCGGCCCCTCGACGGCCCAGCCGATCGCGTACGGCCTGCCGGTGACGAGCACGAGCACGACCGGGGTGCCGGTGGCCTGGACGGCCTCGACCAGCTCGCGCTGCACGCCCGGCAGCTCGAGGCTCTCGCTGTCGTTGCCCTCGCCGACGGTGCCGCGGCCGAACAGGCCTGCCTGGTCGCCCATCACGAGGATGGCGACGTCGCTCTCGCGTGCGAGCGCGACCGCCTCATCGAAGGCCGAGCGATCCTCGCCCTCGACCGTGCACCCGGGGGCGTACCGGACGGTGGAACCGGGCAGCTCCGAACGAAGCGCCTCGAGCACGGTGGGCACCTCGATGCCCGCGGGCTCGTCCGGGTGGTACGGCATGACGTGGTTGACGAACGAGTAGCAGCCCATGAGGGCCTCGGACCGGTCAGCGTTCGGCCCGATCACGGCCACCCGGGCAGGGCCGGCCAACGGCAGGTGCCCGTCGTTGGTGAGCAGCACCACGGACTCCTCGGCGAGGCGGCGGGCCATCTCGCGCTGCTCGGGCGGGTCGAGATCGATCTCGGTCGGCGGGGCGTCCTCGAAGGTCGCGTCGAGCAGCCCGAGCGACTCCTTCTGGTTCAGGACGCGCAGCACGGCACGGTCGACCCACGACTCGTCGAGCGTGCCGCTGCGCACGAGCTCGACGAGCTCCGGGTACGCGTCGGCCCCGGGCAGCTCCACGTCGATGCCGGCCGTGAGTGCCAGCGTCGCGGCCTCGGCCCGGTCCGCCGCGACGGCGTGCATGAGGTGCAGGAAGGCGACCGCGAAGTAGTCCGCGACCACGACGCCGTCGAAGCCGAGCCCGTCACGCAGCACGTCGGTGAGGTACTGCGAGCTCGACGCCACCGGGATGCCGTCCAGCTCGACGTAGGCGTTCATGACCGATCGCGCGCCGCCGTCCAGCAGCGCCATCTCGAACGGCGGGAGGAAGACGTCGGCGATGGTGCGCGGGCCGGCCTCGACCGGCGCGTGGTTGCGCCCCGCACGCGACGCCGAGTACCCGAGGAAGTGCTTGAGGGTCGCGTGCACGCCCGCTCCCTGCAGGCCCTGGACGTAGGCGGTGCCGACCGTCCCGACCAGGTAGGGGTCCTCGGCGATGCACTCGTCCACCCGGCCCCACCGCGGGTCGCGGATGACGTCGAGCACCGGTGCCAACCCCTGGTGCACGCCGAGGTCGCGCATGCTGGCACCGATCAACCCGGCGGCTTCGCGCACCAGGTCCGGGTCGAACGTGGCCCCCCAGGCCAGGGGGGTCGGATACGTCGCGGCCTGCCACGCGGCGAGTCCCGTCAGGCACTCCTCGTGGACGAGCGCCGGGATGCCGAGACGGGTCTGGCTGCGCAGCCGACGCTGCTCCGCCCAGAGCCACGCCATGCGCTCGGCCGGGTCGACCGGCCTGGTGCCGTAGACGCGGGTGAGGTGTCCCAGACCGTGCTGCGTGGCCTCGGCTAGCCGCCCCGACGTGGCCATCTCACCGGCCATCGGAGCGACCACCTCGCCGCCCTGGTCGACCCAGAAGCCGACCAGCTGGGCGACCTTCTCCTCGATGGTCATGCGCGCGAGGAGCTCGCGCACCCGGGCCGAAGCCTCGGGCATGGCAGCCGTCACGACGGTGATCTCCTTCGTACCAGTTGGGGTCGGGTGTCGCTCCCGGACGCGTGCGTCCGGGAGCGACCCGCACTCATCCCTTGACAGCGCCCGTCAGGCCGCCCACGATCCGACGCTCGAAGAGGCTGAAGAACACCAGCGCGGGGATCATCGACAGCGACGTGAAGGCGAGGACCCGGGCCGTGTCCACCGACCACTGGGACGCGAACGCCTGAACACCCAGGGGGAGGGTGAACGACTCGTCCATGTTCAGGATGAACAGCGGGAGGATGTAGCTGTTCCAGCTGTTCACGAACGCGAGGATGCCCACGGTGATGACGCCCGGCATGGACAGCGGGATCACCATCCGGCGGAAGAAGCCGAGCCGGCTGCACCCGTCGATCTCGGCCGCCTCCTGGATCTCGGCCGGGATGGCGCGCAGGAACGGGACGAGGATGATGATCGTCACCGGCAGCGCGAAGCCGATCTGCGGCAGGATCACGCCCGCCAGGGAGTTCATCAGGCCCAGCGTGCGGACCAGGATGTACAGCGGCGTGATGGCGACCGTCATCGGGAACATCAGACCGGCGGCGAACAGCGAGTACATCGCGCCGCGACCGACGAACTTGTAGCGCGCGAGCGCGTAGCTGGCCATCAGTCCGAGCACGACCACGCCGAGCGTCGTGGCGCTCGAGGCGATCAGTGAGTTCCCCACCTCACGCCAGAACGTGCTCCCGGTGATCACGGCCGTGTAACCCTCGGTCACCCAGGGGTTCGGCAGGCCCGCGGGGTCCGTGGTGATCTGGGAGTTCGACCGGAACCCGCCCAGGATGATGTACACCACCGGGGCGAGCATCGCTCCGACGAGGAGCAGGGCGACGAAGTAGACGGCTGGGGTCGTCCAGCGTCGGTTGTCCGTGTGCGGCTTGCGCCGACGGCTCACGGGCGCCGAGGCCGGCACGGGCGTCGTCTTGATCGCGGACATCAGCGCCCACCTCCTGTGATAGCGCCCTCGGTGTCACGCCTCAGGACGAACCGCTGGTACAGCAGCGCGACCACGAGCGAGATGAGGAACAGCACGACCGCGACGGCGTTGCCGTATCCGTAGCTCGCCGCGTTGCGCCCGTTGACCACCATGTACGTCGCCATGGTCGACGTGCCCGCCGTCGCGGCCACGTACTGGCCCCAGATGATGTAGACGAGGTCGAACAGCTGGAGCGAGCCGATGATCGACAGGAACGCCCAGATGCGGATCGTCGGGCCGAGCAGCGGCAGCGTGATGCGCCGCTGGATCTGCCAGTAGGACGCGCCGTCGATCGCGGCGGCCTCGTGCAGCTCGGGCGGGATGCCCTGGAGACCGGCGAGGAAGAGGATCACGGCGAACCCGACGTACTTCCACGTGATGATGAGCATCAGGGTCCACATGGCGATCTTCGGGTCGGACAACCAGTCCTGCTTGAGCCCGGCCATGCCCAGCTTCTCCAGCAGTCCGTTCACGGCGCCGTTGGTCTGGAGCATCAGGCTCCAGCCGGTCCCGACGACCACCTCGGAGATCACGTAGGGCACGAAGATCAGCACCCGGATCGCCGACTGGTAGCGCAGCTTGCGGTTGAGCAGCAGGGCGAGGCCGATGGCGATCGGGCCCTGCATCACCAGGGACAGCACGACGATGGTGAAGTTGTGCCGGACCGCGTCGTGGAACGTGGGATCCGAGAGGATGATCTTGTAGTTGTGCAGGCCCACGAAGTCGGTCGGCGGCCCGTAGCCCTTCCAGTTGAAGAAGCCGTAGTAGGCGGCCATCACGACCGGGAAGATCACGAAGGCCAGGAAGACGATCAACGCAGGCCCGGTGAGCACCACAACTTCCGCACGTGCCGCCCATCCGAGCCCCCGACGGCGTCGCCGGGACGGGGGCGACGCGGCTGGCGCGCCGCCCCCGTCCGTCGGGAGATCCATGGGCGAGTTCTGCGCTCCTGGCGCGTTCTCGCTGATGGATTCCATCGGTCAGATGCCTAGCCCTTCGCAGCGGCGTTGTTCACCGCGTCGACGATGCCCTGCGGGGTTCCGTTGCCGGCGAGCATGTCGACGACACCGGCGTTGAGGGCGTTACCGATGTTCTGGCCGAACATCGTGTCCAGCCACACCACGGTGTAGGCGGAGTCGTTGTACGCCGTGAGGATGTCCTTCAGCGCGGGCTCCTCGACGACGCCCTGGGCGTCCTTGCTGGCGGGCAGCGTGTGGAAGGCCTGCGCGTACTTCTCCTGCCACTCCTTCTGCATGTAGAAGTTGAGGAAGTCGGCGCACTGCGCGGGAGCCTTCACCCAGCAGGAGTACCCGTCGACGCCACCCATCATGGCGCTGGGGTCACCCTCGCCACCCTGGACGGCCGGGAACGGGAACCACCCGAGGTCGGGCAGCGGCTTCTGGTCCGGGGTCAGCGAGGCGATCACGCCCGGGTCCCAGGCGCCCATGAGCTCCATGGCGGCCTGGTGGTTGGCGATCATGCCCGCGGACGAACCGGCACCCTGCTGCGCAGAGGTGGTGAGGAAGCCCTCGTTGAACGGCTTGGTCTCAGCGAACTTCTGCAGGTCCTGCCCGGCCTTCAGCCAGCACGCGTCGTCGAACTTGCGCGTCTGGGAAGCCTTGTTCATCACGTCCTGCGAGCAGTCCCGCAGCGCGAAGAAGTAGTACCAGTGCGCTGCCGGCCAGGCGTCCTTGCCGCCGAGCGCGATCGGCGCGACACCGGCGTCCTTGAGCTTCTGGACGTCAGCGTCCAGCTCGTCGAAGTTCTTCGGCGTCGAGCTGATGCCGGCCTTGTCGAAGAGGTCCTTGCTGTAGAAGATGCCGCCGGGCAGGACCGCGGTCGGCATCCCGTAGAGCTTCCCGTCGATCGTGAAGGCGCTCAGCACACCCTCGCCCACGGCCGACTTGGTCGCGTCCGTGATCTTGTCCGAGAGGTCCATGACCTGGCCGGCCGCGACGATGTCCGCGAGCTTGCCGCCGCCGCGCGCCATGAAGATGTCCGGCGCGTCGCCCGCGTTCAGCGCGGTCTGCAGCTTGCCGTCCATGTCCTCGTTCTGGATGGCCTGGATCTGGATCGTGACGTTGGGGTTGGCGTCCTCGTAGGCCTTGGCGACCTCGTCCCAGTAGGCCTTGCCCTCGCCCGTGGTCGAGTTGTGCCAGAAGGTCAGGGTCACCGGCTCGTTGCCGCCCCCGCTGCTGCTGCTGTCGCCGCCGGGCGACGAGTTGCCGCCGCTACATGCCGCGAGCCCGACCAGGGTCGCCGCCATGGCGGCGGACACTGCCAGGAACTTCCTTGTCTTCATCAGATGTGTCCTCTTCGTTGAGCAGCACTGGACAGTGAGAACCCCCAGGACGTGGGTCTCACGACTGCGCCGGCTGTCACCCGCCGGTTCGGCCCCCGGTGATGTCGTGGAACCGAGTGCGCACGGAGCTCGGACGGACCGACGACGGACCCAGGGTCCATCGGGGGACGGCCGCCGTTGCCCACCACGCACTCCTTCTCGCCATCGACCGGGTACGTCGAGACCCTCGCACCCATCCGGCCTTCCCGTCAATCGTTGTCGATAACGTTTTCCTAACAGCGGCCGGATCGCGTCCACCAGGGACCCCCGGTCATTCGACAACGTTCTCCAAGCGCTATGCTCCGGCCCATGTCGCGGGTCACGATCCATGACGTCGCCCGAGAGGCAGGCGTCTCGGTCGCGACCGTGTCCAAGGTCATCAACCGGCGCTACGGCGTCGCGAGCGCCACCCACGCGCGCGTGGAGCAGGTCATCGAGGAGCTCGGGTACGAGTCCTCGCTGGTCGCTCGCAGCCTTCGATCGCACAAGACCCACGTGATCGGGATCCTCGTCTCGGAGTTCGAGCCGTTCAGCACCGAGATCCTCAAGGGCGCCTCGCAGGCGATCGCCGGGACGGGGTACGAGCTGCTCGCCTACTCAGGCGGAGGGCGCCCCGGCAGCGACATCGGGTGGGAGCGGCGCTACCTGTCACGGCTGAGCGGAACCCTGATCGACGGGGCACTGCTCGTGACCCCCACGGTGGTCGACCCCGCGGCGCCCGTGCCCGTCGTCGCGATCGACCCGCACGCCGGACCCTCGGGCCCCGCCACCGTGGACTCGGACAACTTCGCCGGAGCGGTCGCGGCCACCGAGCACCTGCTCGAGCTCGGGCACCGACGCATCGGTTTCCTGGGCGGCCGCGAGGACCTCGAGTCCTCCCGTCTGCGTGCGCGAGGCTTCCGGCACGCGATGGAGGCGGCCGGCGTCCCGGTGGACCCGGCGCTCGTCGGCGTCGGCGGCTACCGCAGGGACTCGGCGCTGGGCCCGGCCGCGACGATCCTGGCACTGCCCGAGCCGCCCACCGCGATCTTCGCCGCGAACGACCTGTCCGCCCTGGGCGTCCTGGCGGTCGCGGCCCAGCGCGGGCTGCACGTGCCGGACGACCTGTCGGTCATCGGCTTCGACGACGTCCCCGACGCGGCGTCCTCCACCCCGCCGCTGACCACGGTGCGCCAGCCGATCCAGGCGATGGGCACCGCGGGGATCGAGCTGCTCGTCGCGCTGATGGCCGGTCAGACCGATCGTGAGACCCACGTCCGCCTGCCCACCGAGCTGATCGTGCGGGGGACCACCCGGCCGCCCCGCTGAGGAGCCATGTACACCGACCTTCCCGAACCTGCCCTGTGGGACCACGCCAGCACGCTCGTCGACCCCGACGACTTCGACGAGTTCTGGGCCGCGACCCTGGCGCAGGCACGTGAGCACGGTGGCCCACTGCGGCTCGACGAGGTCGACGCCCTGGTGACCACGCACGCCTACGACGTCACCTTCCCGGGCTTCGCGGGCGACCCCGTCCGCGCCTGGTACCGGCGGCCGCGCGGCGTGGCGGAGCCGCTACCCGTGGTCGTCGAGTTCGTCGGGTACGGGGGTGGGCGGGGGCACGTGCTGGAGAACCTCCAGTGGTCCGCCGCCGGCTTCGCCCACCTGCGGATGGACACCCGCGGCCAGGGGTCCGGGTGGAGCAGGGGCCAGACCCCGGACCCGTGGGGTTCGGGCCCTGCGTTCCCCGGCGTGATGACCCGCGGGATCGAGGACCCTGCGTCGTACTACTACCGGCGCCTCATCACGGACGCGGCCCGGGCGGTCGACGCGGCGCGCGCCCTGCCCGGGGTGGACCCGAGTCGGGTCGCCGTCGTGGGTGGGAGCCAGGGTGGCGCCCTCGCCATCGCGGCCTCGGCGCTCACGGACGTCCAGGCGACCGTGGCGAACGTGCCCTTCCTGTGCGACGTCGCCCGGGCGATCGGCATCACCGACGCCGCACCGTACTCCGAGGTGCGGGACTGGTTGGCCACGCACCGGGACCGCGCCGAGGACGCCCTGCGCACGCTCTCCTACATCGACGGGGTCGCGTTCGCACGCCGCGCGACCGCCCCGGCGAGGTTCTCCGTCGCCCTCATGGACGTCATCGTCCCCCCGTCCACCGTGGTCGCCGCGCACCGGGCATGGGCCGGCCCCAAGGACCTGCGGACCTGGCGGTACAACGGCCACGAGGCTGGCGGCCCGGAGGACGACGCCGAGGCGATGGCATTCCTCCGGCAGGCACTCCGCCACTGAGCAGGCGGGCTGCGCGACGAGGGGGCCCGGGCGTCACGCCCGGGCCCCCTCCGCGTCAGCCGTTGGCCTTGTCGTACGCGGCGCGCAGCTCGGCCGAGATCCGGCCGCGCTCGCTGACGTCGAACCCGTGCGAGCGACCCCACTCGCGGATCTGGGCACTCGAGGTGCGCGACCTCGACGTGCCCGACTTGCGCCCGGCGCGGGAGCGGCCCCCGACACGGCGGGCCGGACCGACGTACGGCGCGAAGGCCTCGCGCAGCGCCGTCGCGTTGGCCGTGGACAGGTCGATCTCGTAGGAAACTCCGTCGAGCGAGAACGACACCGTCTCGTCTGCGGTGCCGCCATCAATGTCGTCGACCAGCACAACCTGGACCTTCTGGGCCATCTTGGCATCCTTCACGTCGGCAACCCCCTGCGGACGATAAAAGGGTAACCCAGGAGCCAGAAATCGTGGCGACCGTCCCCAAGCCGGGGCAGAATTCAGGAAGTCTCCTGCGCGGTGCCGGACGCCTGCGCGTCACCCGCCGACGAATCGCGACCGGGGCCCGTCCCCGGCCCGCTCCGAGACGGCTCGCCCGGGGGCGCCGGATCGGAGCCGTCAGCCGCGTCCATGCGGGCCAACGCTTCGCGTTCGGCCCGGTCAGCACGAAGGATCCAGCGCATCACCAGCCAGAACACGAGCCCCACCCCGATCGGGGGGAGCAGTGCTCCGACGCTCGCCCAGAATCCCGTCATCCGATCACGCGTCCTGGGGCTTCACCAACGGGAACAAGATGGTCTCCCGAATCCCAGCCCCGGTCATCGCCATGAGCAACCGATCCACCCCCATGCCCATTCCCCCCGTCGGTGGCATGCCGTGCTCCATCGACGCCAGAAAATCCTCGTCCAACCTCATCGCCTCGTCGTCACCTGCGGCCGCCAGACGCGCCTGCGCCTCAAAACGCTGACGCTGGATCACGGGATCGACCAGCTCGGAATATCCGGTCGCCAGCTCGAAACCGCGCACGTACAGGTCCCACTTCTCCGTGACGCCCGCCACGTCACGATGATCGCGGGTGAGCGGGCTGGTGTCGACGGGGTAGTCCAGGACGAACGTCGGTGCGTGCAGGGCGGGTGCCACGTGGTGCTCGAACAGCTCCTCGACCAGCTTGCCGTGGGTCTGGCGCGCGCGGTCCACCTGCAGGTCGAAGCGCTCGACGAGAGCGAGCAGGTCCGCCAGGGGGGTCTGAGGGGTCACCGCCTCGCCGAGCGCCGCAGAGACCGAGCCGTACAGGTCGATCCGCGGCCACGGGCCGCCCAGGTCGTACTCCGTGCCGTCGGCGAGCGTGACCACCGTGCCACCGAGCGCGTCGCGCGCGGCCGTCGTGACCAGGTCCTCGGTGAGGTCGGCCATCGTGCCGTAGTCGCCATAGGCCTGGTACGCCTCGAGCATCGCGAACTCCGGGGAGTGGCTCGAGTCCGCACCCTCGTTGCGGAAGTTGCGGTTGATCTCGAACACCCGCTCCACGCCGCCGACGACCGCCCGCTTGAGGTAGAGCTCGGGCGCGATCCTCAGGTACAGGTCGATGTCGAACGCGTTCATGTGCGTGACGAACGGCCTGGCGCTCGCACCGCCGTGCAGCGTCTGGAGCATCGGGGTCTCGACCTCGAGATAGCCGCGGCGGTGGAAGTTCTCGCGCAGCGAGCGCACGACGTCCGCGCGCACCCGCACCATCTCGCGGGCCCCTGGCCGCACGATGAGGTCGACCGAGCGCTGCCGCACCCGGGACTCCTCGGACAGCTCCTTGTGCAGCACCGGCAGCGGACGCAGCGCCTTCGCGGCGATCGCCCAGTCGTCCGCGAGCACGCTCAGCTCGCCACGCCGGGAGCTGATCACGTGCCCGTGCACGAACACGTGGTCGCCCAGGTCGACGTCGGCCTTGAACGCCTCGAGCGACTCGGGTCCCACCTCGGCCAGCGACAGCATGGCCTGGAGCCGTCGGCCCTCGCCGTCCTGGAGGGTCGCGAAGCAGAGCTTGCCCGTGTTGCGCTGGAAGACGACACGGCCGGCGACGCCGACCAGGTGATCGGTCTCCTCGCCCGCGGCGAGACCCTCGTGCGCGGCCCTGACCTCGGCCAGCGTGTGCGTGACCGGGACCGCCACGGGGTAGGCCTGACCGCCGTCGGCGAGGATGCGGTCGCGCTTGGCCCGGCGGACCTGCATCTGCTCGGGAAGGTCGTCGGCGAGATCAGGGGTGGTCACCGCGGGAGTCTACCGGCGCCGCCCCGGACCACGCCGCGCCGGCGGACGGGCGGCCGAGTCGCGGGTGTCAACCGACCAGGTCGAGCGCGAGGTCCAGGATCGGCGAGGAGTGCGTCAGGCCACCGACGGACAGATGGTCGACACCCGTGGCGGCCACCTCGCGGGCCCGGTCCAGCGTCAGGTTGCCGGTCGCCTCCAGCTCGACCCGGCCGACCTCGGGCTCACGCGCACGGACCGCGGCGACGACCTCGGTGAGCACGCGGGTCGGCATGTTGTCCAGGAGCAGGAAGTCGGCGCCGGCGTCGAGCGCCTCCATGGCCTGGTCGAGCGTGTCCGCCTCCACCTGGATCGGGACGTCGAACCGCTCGCGTACCGCCCGCACGGCGGCGGCGACCGACCCCGCCGCGGCGACGTGGTTGTCCTTGACCATGGCGACGTCGTACAGGCCCATCCGCTTGTTGGTCCCGCCCCCGCAGCGGACCGCGTACTTCTCCAGGGCGCGCAGCCCGGGGGTGGTCTTGCGGGTGTCCAGCACCGTCGCCCCGGTGCCCGCGAGCGCGTCGGCCCAGCGGCGCGTGTGGGTGGCCACCCCGGAGGCCCGGCACACCAGGTTGAGCAGCGTGCGCTCGGCGACCAGCAGGACCTGGATCGGCCCCTCGAGGACCGCGACCACGTCCCCCGCGATGACGCGCGCCCCGTCCGGCACCAGGGCACGCACGGTGGCACGCTCGGCGTCGAGTCGCGCGGCCACGGCGTCGAGCACCGGCTGGACCACCACGAGGCCAGCGACGACGCCGTCCGCGCGGGCCGCCAGGTCCGCCGTGCCACGCCGCTCGGGCGGGATCGTGGCCTGCGTGGTGACGTCCCGCCCTGGCGCAGGTCCCAGGTCTTCGTCGAGGGCGACCTCGACCGTGCGCGCGAGCCACGCAGCGTCGGGAGGCGTGGGATGCTGGTCCGCGGTGGGAGGCTGCATGGCTGAACGGTAGCCCGGGGCGGTGACCGGAGTGCGGCCACAATACCCCTGGGGGTATCATGGCCGGCATGGCTTCCTTTCTCGACCGCCTCCTGAACCGCGACCCCGACGCCCTGCCCAAGAACGTGCGAGTGGACCGCGCGCTGGAGCTGGTCGCGGACGGCGCCCAGCTCGTCGACGTGCGCGAGCAGTCCGAGTGGCGTTCGGGGCACGCCCCCCAGGCCCGGCACATCCCGATGGGTCGGCTCACCAACGACGCCCGGCGCCTCAAGCAGGACGTGCCTGTGGTGGTGATGTGCGCCTCAGGGTCCCGGTCCAGGACCGCTGCTGCCCAGCTACGATCCATGGGGTACCAGGCCACCAGCCTCTCGGGCGGCCTCGCCGCCTGGCGGATGGCGGGCGGGGCGGTGAGATAGCGGTGGCGAAGCAGCCGTCGGCCAAGTCCGGCGAACCGGCACGGGAGGCCCGCATGCAGCTCGACCCGGAGGAGATGACCGCGGTCATCCACCGCCTGCGGCGCGCCCAGGGTCAGATCGGCGGCATCGTCAAGCTGCTGGAGTCCGGCGCGGACTGCGCCGACGTGGTGACCCAGCTGTCGGCGGCGTCCAAGGCCCTGGACCGGGCGGGCTTCGTCATCATCGCCTCCGGCCTCGAGCAGTGCATCACGCGGGGGGACGAGGAGGCCGGCGTCGACCGGGCGAAGCTGCAGAAGCTCTTCCTGTCGCTCGCGTGAGCAACCCGGCGGCCCGCTGGGACGAACGCTACGCCGCCGGCTCGCCATGGCCCGCGGGCCCCAACGCGACCGTCCGTGACCTCGTCGCGCCCTTGACCCCCGGCCGCGCGCGGGATGTCGCGTGCGGCGACGGCCGGCACGCGATCTGGCTGGCGGGACTGGGCTGGCAGGTGGACGCGGTGGACTTCTCCGCGGTGGCGATCGCCCGCGGCCGGGCCCGCGCCGACCAGCTCGCCGCCGACGGGGTGCTGCCCGGCCAGGTGCGCTGGTCGGTCGCCGACGTCAGCCAGGACGTGCCGGAGCCGCGCAGCGCGGACCTGGTCCTGCTCGCCTACGTGCACCTGCTCCCCGCTCAGGCGGTCGCGACCCTGGAGCGATCCGCGTCAGCCGTGGCGCCCGGCGGCCTTCTGCTGCTCGTGGGGCACGACCGCAGCAACCTCCACCACGGGACCGGGGGTCCCCAGCGGCCCGAGGTCCTCACCGACCTGGACGTCGTGACGCACACGCTGCACGAGAGCGGTCTCGACGTGGTGCGCGCCGAGGTGCTCCCCCGCGAGGTCGAGGGCGCCGAACGGGCCGCCCTGGACGCCGTCGTGGTGGCGCAACGCCCGGCCGCCACGCGCTGAGCGGGACACCGCACCCACCGGCGCCGCCCGGGTGAGTCGGAGGTCCTAGCAGGAATATACCCCCGGGGGTATATGTTCGGCGCAGTGAACCGCGACGGGGTGGGCCATGGCCCACCCTTTGTCATGACCGCACCAGCAGTGAGGACCACCATGAGGATCGTTGTCGTCGGCGGGGTCGCCGGAGGGATGAGCGCAGCAGCCAGGGCACGGCGCCTGGACGAGGACGCCGAGATCATCGTCCTGGAGCGCGGCGACTACGTGTCGTTCGCCAACTGCGGCCTGCCCTACCACGTCGGTGGCGAGATCGCCGACCGCGCGTCCCTGCTGCTGCAGACCCCGGCGTCGTTGCACGCCGCGCTGCACCTGGATGTGCGCACCGGCCACGAGGTCCTCGCGATCGACCCGGCCACCAAGCAGGTCACCGTCCAGCTCCCGCACGACGGGACCGACGTCATCGACTACGACGCGCTGGTCCTCGCGCCCGGCGCCACCGCGATCCGGCCACCCATCGACGGGCTCGACCTGCCGCAGGTGCACACCCTGCGGACCGTGCCGGACGCCGATGCGATCCGCACCCTGCTCACCGACTCGGCAGACCGCGCCGTGGTGCTCGGCGCCGGGTTCATCGGCCTGGAGGCGGCCGAGGCGCTGCGCGAGCGGGGGCTCGACGTGGACCTGGTCGACCTCGCGCCGCACGTCCTACCACCCCTCGACGACGAGCTCGCGAGCCTGCTGGACGACGAGCTGACCGGGCACGGCATCACCACCCACGTCGGGGTGGCCGCGACCGGCATCACGCCGACGCGGGACACCGACCACGCGGTCGAGGTCGCGCTCTCCGACGGGACGGTGCTGCCCGCCGACATCGTCGTGCTGTCCGTGGGCGTGCGCCCGGACAGCCACCTGGCCGCCGGCGCCGGCCTCGAGCTGACCGAGTCGGGCGCCATCGTGGTGGACACCGCCCAGCGCACCTCCGACCCGCACATCTGGGCGGTCGGCGACGCGACCGCGGTGCGGCACGGCGTGACCGGTGTGCTCGGCGCCGTCCCGCTTGCCGGCCCGGCGAACCGCCAGGGCCGCCGCGCCGCCGACTCGATCATGGGTCGGCTGACCGAGGCCACGCTCGCGCGCCCCGTGATCGGCACCGCCGTCGTGCGCGTGTTCGGCCTGACCGCCGCCGTCACGGGCGCCTCCCAGGCCCAGCTGAGGCGTGCCGGCATCGAGCACCACGTGGTGCACACGCACCCCGGGCACCACGCGGGCTACTTCCCCGGCTCCGAGCAGATGCACATGACCGTGACGTTCGCCCCCGACGGCCGGCTGCTGGGCGCCCAAGCCGTGGGGCGTGCGGGCGTGGACAAGCGGATCGACGTGTTCGCCACGGCGCTGGCCGCGGGGATGACCATGGACGACGTCGCCGAGCTCGAGCTGGCCTACGCGCCGCCGTACGGATCCGCCAAGGACGCGGTCAACATGGCGGGCATGGTCGCGCAGAACGTGCTCGACGGAACCCTCACGCTCTGGTACCCGCACCAGCTCGACGAGGTGCTCGACACCGCGCTGATCCTGGACGTGCGCTCGCACGGCGAGTACCGCCGGGGGCACCTGCCCAAGGCGCTCAACGTGCCGCACACCGAGGTCCGCGAGCGCCTCGAGGAGATCCGGGAGGAAGCCGCCGGCCGGCCGGTACGCGTGCACTGCGCGAGCGGTTTCCGGTCCTACCTGGCCCACCGCGTGCTGGTCCAGGAGGGCTTCGACTCGGCCAACCTGTCCGGCGGGATGCTGACCCTGCGGGCCGCCCTCCCCGACCTGGTCCTCGACCAGGGCTGAGGCGCGAGCGGCGCACAAGCAGGCGAGGGGTGTGCCTCCGGGTGCACCCCTCGCCCAGACGTGCACCCCTCGGCGCCGAGTGGGCGCGGGAGGGGAGCCTGGGTCAGGGGACCGGGGTGTGGGTGACCTGCAGGGCGCCGTCGGGGGTGAGGCGGACCACCTGGCGCACGCGCCAGGAGGCGTCGTCGCGGTCCGGGTGGTCCTCGCGGTAGTGCCCCCCACGGGTCTCCGTGCGACGCAGCGCCGTCTCGGTGAGCACCGTGGCGACCTGGTGCAGGTTGGTGGTCTCCCACTCCGCCGCCTGCGGGGCGGCCTGGACCCCCGGTGCGCGGTCTGCCCTGGTGGGCAGAGCGGCGAGCCGCTCCTTCGCCTGCGTCAGGCCGTCCACCCGCCGGATCACCCCGGGACCCGACGCGGCCAGGCGCTGGATCCGGCTGCGCGCCGGCGCCGCGACGAGGGCGGGCTCGCCGGCGCGCTCCGCCGGGTCACGTGCCACGAGGTCCCGGGCGGCGACCCGCGCCGCGACCTCGTCGGCCGCGCGGTGGGCGAACACCAGGCCCTCGAGCAGCGAGTTGGACGCGAGGCGGTTCGCACCGTGCACCCCCGTGCAGGCTGCCTCCCCCGCGGCGTACAGGCCGGAGAGCGTGGTGCGACCGTGCAGGTCCGTCAGGAGACCCCCGGAGTGGTAGTGCTGAGCGGGCGCGACCGGCACCAGGTCGGTGGTGAGGTCGATCCCCTCGTCCCGCAACCGTTCGTCGATGGTCGGGAACCGGTGCCGCAGGAAGTCCGCACCCAGGTGCCGGGCGTCCAGGAAGACGTGGTCGGACCCCGTCTCGGCCATCCGCCGCACGATGGCGTGCGCCACGACGTCCCGGGGGGCCAGCTCGGCGAGCTCGTGCACGTCGGGCATGAAGCGCAGACCGTCCGAGTCCAGGAGCATCGCACCCTCGCCCCGCACCGCCTCGGAGATCAGCGCGAGCTGCCCCTTGACCCCCGCACCCAGCCACAGCACGGTCGGGTGGAACTGCACGAACTCCACGTCGGCGATCGCCGCACCGGCCCGCAGGCCCGCCGCGAGGCCGTCCCCGGTGGCCTGGACCGGATTGGTGGACGACGGGTAGACCTGCCCGATGCCCCCCGTGGCCAGGATGACCGCAGGGGCCAGGGCCGCGCCGACACCGTCCCTGCTGCCCTGACCGATCACGTGCAGCGTCACGCCGCAGACCGGTCCGGGACGCCCGTCCCGGTCCGGCGCGGCCGTCAGCAGGTCAAGGACCAGCGCGTGCTCGAGCACCTCGATCCCGGGATCGGACCGGACCGCCTCGAGCTGGGCGACGAGGGCCCGTGAGATCTCCGCACCGGTCGCGTCTCCCCCGGCATGCGCGATCCGGTCCGCGCGGTGGCCGCCCTCCCGGGTCAGCGAGAGCTCGCCGCCCGGACCGGTGTCGAACCGGGTCCCCAGCCCGACGAGCTCGCGCACCCGATCCGGCCCCTCGGTCACGAGCACCTCGACCGCCGGGCGGTCGCACAGCCCCACACCCGCGACGAGCGTGTCGTGCAGGTGCGCGCCGGGACTGTCCTCCGGGTCGAGCGCGGCGGCGATGCCGCCCTGGGCCCACACCGTGGAGCCCGAGGCCAACGGGCCCTTGGTGACCAGGAGCACGCGCGGCACCCGGGTGCGCAGCCGCAGCGCAGCCGTCAGTCCCGCGACGCCCGAGCCGACGACGATCGCGTCGGCCTGCGTGGTCCAGCCCGGCGCCGGCGCGGCCAGCCGCCGGGCGAGGCTCACCGGTGGTCTCCGAACCCGACCGCGGAGGTGTGCAGGCCCGGGCGCGCCTCGCCCGGGTCGGTTCCGATCTCGACGATGCGGTTGTCCGCGTCCACGTGCACCACCGCCGGCGTGTAGGTCCGCGCCGCCGCGTCGGTGAGCTGGCCGTAGGCGATCACGATCACCAGGTCCTGCGGCTCCACCAGGTGCGCCGCGGCACCGTTGATGCCCATCACGCCCGAACCCGCCGGGCCCGGGATGGCGTAGGTGGTCAGCCGCGCGCCGTTGGTGATGTCGACGACGTCGACCTGCTCGCCGGGCAGGATGTCGGCCGCCGCCATGAGGTCGGCGTCGATCGTGATCGAGCCGACGTAGTCCAGGTCCGCCTGCGTGATCCGCGCCCGGTGGATCTTCCCGGTCATCATCGTGCGCACACGACCCTCGATGACCATCAATGCTCCTCGCTCGTCGTCGCACCGAGATCCAGCACGACGTTGTCGATCAGTCTGGTCGCGCCCACCCTGCCGGCCACCAGCAGGAGCGCCGGTCCACGGTACCCCGCCCCGAGCTCGCCGAGCTCCGCGTCCCGCAGCGCGAGGTAGTCCAGCTCGAGCCCGGGCTCGGTGGCGAGCACCTCGGTCGCCGCGGCGGCGACCGTGGAGGCGTCGGCCCCGCGGCCCGCGGCCGTGGCTCCCGCGGCCAGCGCGCGGGACAGCACCAGGGCAGTCGCACGCTGGTCGGCGTCGAGGTAGGCGTTGCGCGACGACATCGCCAGACCGTCCGGCTCGCGCACCGTCGGGACCGCGAGGACCTGCACGTCCAGGTCGAGATCGGCCACCATCCGCCGCACCGCGACGAGCTGCTGGGCGTCCTTCTGACCGAACAGCGCCACGTCGGGACGGACCAGGTGCGCCAGCTTGCACACCACGGTCAGGACTCCGTCCAGGTGTCCGGGCCGGTGCTCCCCCTCCAGCACCTCGCCGATCAGGCCGGCGGAGACCGTGACCACCGGTTCGCGCGGGTAGACCTCGTCGACGGAGGGCGCGAACACCAGGTCGGCGCCCACCGTTGCGAGCTTGGCCGCGTCACCCTCCAGGTCGCGCGGGTAGCGCTCGAGGTCCTCGGTGGGGCCGAACTGCAGGGGGTTGACGAAGATCGTCACGACCACCTGGTCCGCAACCTCCCGGGCGGCCCGCACGAGCGAGAGATGCCCGTCGTGCAGAGCACCCATGGTCATCACGACCGCCCGGCGCCCCGGGCGGCCCGCCAGCGCGCCGGCGAGCTCGGCGCGGGTCCGCACCACTCTCATGAATCCTCCGATCGGGGGTCATCGGTCAGCGCGTCCAGCAGACGTTCGGCCGCGTCGGTGGCGATCCGTCCGGCGCGCAGCGCGCGGCCGGTGGCCGCCCGGGCCATGGCGCGGTACGCCGGGACGAGGTCGGCCGCCTCCGGGTCGACGGCGGCGAGCGACGCGAGCACCCGCAGGTGCGCAGCCACGGTGCCGGCGTCGCCCCGCACCACGGGGCCGGTCAGGGACGCCACCCCGCCGGGGGCCGCCACGTCCGCGCCGGCGGAGCGCACCGCCCCGTCCAGTGCCGCCGAGAGGAGCGGCCCCAGCACGCGGTCGGCCTCCGCGACACCCGCGGCCCGCAACGCCGCCGCGGCCTGGGCAACGAGCACCACGAGGTGGTTGGCTCCGTGCGCGAGGGCAGCGTGGTACAGCGGACGGTCCTTCTCCGCGACGACGACGGGCTCTGCACCGAGCTCGACCACGAGGGCCTGGCCGATGGGCAGCACAGCGGTGGCCGCCGTGACGGCGACCGTGGCACCGGGGAGCCGCGCGAGGTCGAGCGACGTCCCCGTGAACGTCATCGCGGGGTGCAGCGCGATCGGGATCGCACCGGCGGCCGCCGCCGGTGCCAGGACCCGGGTTCCACGTGCCCCCGAGGTGTGCACGACGAGCTGGCCGGTCTGCCACGCCCC
The DNA here is from genome assembly GCF_030586465.1 of Actinotalea lenta. Taxonomy (GTDB): domain Bacteria; phylum Actinomycetota; class Actinomycetes; order Actinomycetales; family Cellulomonadaceae; genus Actinotalea; species Actinotalea lenta. Next base: position 1,112,414 of record NZ_JAUQYP010000001.1, on the reverse strand, counting down.
GGTGGCCGCGAGGCCCTCGACCAGAGCAGGGAGCGCGTCGTCGGGGACGGCGAGCAGCACGAGCTCCGCGCGCTCGACCACCTGCGGGATCTCCAGGACCGGCACCCCGGGCAGCAACGCGTCGGCACGGTCCCGGCTGGCCTGCGAGACGGCACTGACTCCGACCACGGCGTGGCCCGCGGCCCGCAGCGCGCTACCGAGCACCGCACCTACCCGGCCCGCACCCACCACCCCGACGCCGAGGCGACCGGCAGGCGGGCTCATCGCTGCAGCTCCTCCCCCGGGGGTCGGCCGGGGTCGGGGCCGGGGCCGGCCGGGAGGGCATCGCCGGGCGGCTGCGCCGGGGAGCGCATCCACTGCTCAGGACCGGCCGAGGCGCGCGCCCGGCGCGCCCGTAAGGCCTGCGCCGTGACGAGCTCGCCCGCCGCGGTCGCGTCGAGGTGGTGCACCCGGGGCTGGACCGGTCCCGGCGTGGAGTGCAGGTCCACGCTCGCCAGGCCGAGCCGCCGCTGCAGCGGGCCCTGCCGCAGCCCGATGGACTGGGTGCGCTCGTGCGGGACCACGACCAGGGTCCGGGTCACCAGGCCGTGCCGGGCCAGCAGGGCGCGACCGGTGGCCAGGTAGGCGTTGCGTGGCCAGCCCCACAGGTCGAGCCACCGGGCTCGGCGCGGACTGGTGACGAACCCGACCCCGGGGCCGCTGCCGGACAGCGCCTCGTCGAGCACCCGCGCCGGGTCGTCCACCCCCAGGTCCGGCAGCACGAGCCAGAGCGCGAGGAGCGCCTGCCTGCGGTCCGCCACGGGGAGCAGCACGGTCTCCTTGCCGGCGTCCTGCTGCGCCGCGTAGCCGGCGATGTTGACCTCCACCCGCCACCAGTCCCGACTGCGCCACAGGAGCGGCTGGCGCAGCCGCACCGCTTGCACACGCCCCGGGGGAACCGTCTGCGCCCGGGCCTCGAGCAGGCCGTGCCGCAGCCGGATGCCGTCCGGGGACTGCGCGAGCCGGAACCCGAACTCCCCCGTGAACCGTCCCCACAACGCCCCACCGATGCCGATGAACGCCGGCAGCAGCGAGAGCGTCAGCGCCGGCTCCCGCACCGCGAGGGCGAGCACGACCATGCCCACGGTCAGCACCAGGGCCACCAGCGTGCCGATCGACCTCAGGAGGCCTTCGATGATGCGCCCGGCCGGGACCGCGACGAGCTCGCGCTCCGGGGCGGCCGGCGCCGGCGTGCCGGGGCCCTGCGTGGCCCCCTCCGCAGCCGGGCCGTCGTCGAGCGCGCCCGACCGCAGTCCTGCCGCGCGCGCCAGGAGCTCGTTGCGCAGCCGCTGGGCGTCCTGGTCCCGCAGGAACGACAGCCGCACGGCCGAGTCGGCGCCGCCCGCGACCTCGATCTTGAGCTCGGTGAGCCCGAACATCCGGGCCAGCAGCGGCTGGATGGTGTCGATGCCCTGGATCCGGTCCAGGCGCGCTGCGCGCTGCCGCCGGAAGAGCACGCCGTTGTGCAGGTAGATCGCGTCGTCGTCGACCGCGTAGCGGGTCATCCGCCACGCGAGCGTCGCGTAGGCGAACCCCAGCGCCGCGACACCGAGCGCCACGAGCCCGACGGTCCCGAACCCCACCACGCGGGCCACGCGGGCGGCATTGGAGACGTCGAACTCGAACTGCTGCATCACGATCACCACGAGCACCGCGATGACCTTCCAGCCCCGCACGACGGGCGTGATCGGGTGCACCCGCACCCAGTCCAGGTCGCTGGGCGGGTCGCCCGGGCGGTCCCCCGGGCCGGTCCGAGCCGAGCTCACAGCCCGGCCAGCCTCGCCTCGCCGCGCGCCGCGAGCCGGTCGCGCAGCCGGGCGGCCTCGGCCGGAGGGAGCCCCGGGATCGCGGCGTCGCTGGCGGCCGACGCGGTGTGCAGCTGGACGGCCGCCACCCCGGCCCAGCGGTCCAGCGGTCCGGCGTGCACGTCGACGAACTGCATGCGCCCGTAGGGCACCACGACGAGGTTGCGGAACGCCACCCCGCGTCGGATGAGGAGGTCGTCGTCCCGCTCGGCGTACCCGATCGCATGCACCTGACGTGGCACGAGGACCGCCGCCCAGACCCCGAGCAGCAGGAAGACGGCGGGCACCACCCACAGGCCCGCGATCCCGCTCAGGACCGCGGCCACGGCGCCGGCGACCAGGGGCACGCCCAGCACGATCGCCAGCGGGATGAGCCGGACCGTCACGAGCCGCGGGGAGACCGGCTGCCAGACGACCTCGGCCGGGTCGAAGGGGCTCGTGAGGCTCGAGTCCTGCGCAGACATGGGGCCCATCCTCCCACTCGGCGAGCCACGCCCATGCCGCGTCACGCGGGCGAACCGGCCGAGACCCCGTCGGGAGGGTTGTCGTCGTCGGACGGGGGGACCTCGCACCACCGTTCGGCGACCACGCCGGCGACCGCGAGCACCACCGCACCCGCGGCAGCCACGGCGGCGCTGATGGCGAAGTCCCGCAGCGGCGGGTGGCCGAGCCTACCCAGCACGACCAGGACGTGGCCGGTGTACCACCCGGTCAGGACGGCACCCGTGTAGGCGGCGGCGGTCGCCAGGACAACGGTCCGGGCGGCGAGCAGCGGGTCCAGTCCGGGCCGCTTGCCCCGCACGTACTGTCGGACGTTCCAGCCCAGGCGGCCGACCACCACGGCGATGCCGAGCATGACCACGGTCGCCAAGGGCGGCGGCGCCACCAGCAGCCAACCGCGCGACTCCGCCAGGTGCAGCACCGCGGCGCTGAACGCCGCGACCACCGCGGCGACCAGGAGCAGGCGGGACCACGGGGTGCGTCGCATCACCCTGTGGTCCACCAGTCCAGCGCCAGCCAACGGATGCCGCCGCGGTCCGGCGCGGTCCCGGCGAGGACCGCCACCGGCCCACCGCCCAGGCCGGGCAACCACGCGTCGGGGTCGACCTGCGCCCACGGTTCCAGCACGAAGGCTCGCTGGTGCGCACGCGGGTGCGGGAGCTCGAGGTCGTCGGCCACCGCCACGGTGCTGCCGTGCACCACGAGGTCGATGTCCAGGGTGCGCGGCCCCCAGCGTTCGATCCGCTCCCGGCCGGCGTGCGCCTCGACGGCCTGGCAGGCGCGCAGCAGGGCGCGCGGGCTGAGCGTGGTGCGCCCGAGCACCACGGTGTTGAGGAAGTCCGCCTGGTCCGGGCCGCCGACGGCCGCGGTGCGCGCCAGCGGTGCGACGGCGGTCACCTCGAGGCCGTCCACGGCGTCCAGCTCGCCGATCGCGGCCCGCAGGATCTCCCGGCTCGGGCCCAGGTTCGACCCCAGTGCGAGGACCACGTCGACGGCCTCGGGGGGCACGGCGTCCATCACGTCCGTGGGGCCGTCCGGCTCATCGCTGCGCGGGCCGGCGGCGCCGGGAGCCACCGCGTCGTGCGGCCCGGTCAGCGGTTCCAGGCCGGGGACCGGGGCGCCCGGGCCAGGGTCCGGCTGCGCGATGACGGGCGACCAGGTGGGTACCGCATACGCGGGTCCGCTGGGTGCGTCGGCCGGCAGGTCCTCGAGCGGGTTGTCCAGGTCGGGGAAGGGCAGCACCGGCGGGGGCGTGGCCGCGCTCTCGCCCGCGCGCCCGGCGGGCGAGCTCACCTGCGGCGGCGCGACCGGCGAGCTCACCTGCGGCGGCGCGACCGGCGCGCCGACCGGGTCACCTGGCAGGCGGGTCGCGCCCCGGCCACCAGGCGAGGCCTGCTCAGCAGCCTGGGTCCGGCGACTCGCGACAGCAGGCGGGTGCTCACGCGAGCGGTGCACCTCGACGGTGACGTCCGCGAACGGCACGCCGATCGGGGCCTGGGGCTTGTGCAGCACGACGTCGACCGCCTGGACGGCGTCGTGCTCGAGGACGGCGGCGGCGATCCGTTCCGCGACGGTCTCGACCAGGTCCGCCGGGGGCCCGGTGAGCACGTCGTGCACCTGCGCAGCGACCGCGCCGTAGTCCACCGTCCTGGTCAGGTCGTCGTGCTCGGCCGCCTCCCGCGTGTCGAGGTGCAGCAGGACGTCGGCGACGAACACCTGCCCATCGCGCCGCTCGTGGTCCAGTACGCCGTGGTACCCGGTCGCCCGGATACCGGCGATCCGGATGCGGTCCTCAGCCACGTCCGCCTCCCGTTCGTGCCGCCGTCCATGCCGCCGCGACCCGCACGGCGTCTGCCGAGCCTGCCACCTCGTGCACCCGGACGCACCAGGCTCCGGCCGCCGCTGCGAGAGCGCTCACCGCCGCTGTCGCGCGGTCGCGCGCCTCGGGCGGCGCGGGGCCGTCGGGCCCGGCCAGCAGGTGGCCCAGGAACCGCTTGCGCGACGCGCCCACGAGCACGGGACGACCCAGCGCGGTCAACCGGTCCAGGCGGGCCAGCAGCGGCCAGTTGTCCGACCCCGTCTTGGCGAAGCCCAGCCCGGGGTCGAGCACCACCTGCCCCGGGTCGACACCCGCGGCGACGGCGGCGTCCAGGCGGGCCGACAGCTCGTCGCACACGTCGGCGACCACGTCGTCGTACTGCGCGAGGCCGTCCATGACGTCGGAGTGCCCGCGCCAGTGCATCGCCACGTACACCACCCCGGCGTCCGCGACCAGGGGCAGCATCCCGGAGTCGGCGAGGCCCCCCGACACGTCGTTGACCAGCGCCGCGCCGGCCTCGATCGCGTCCGCCGCGACGGCGGCGCGCGTGGTGTCCACGCTGACCAGGGCACCCGCCTTCGCCAGGGCGGACACGACCGGGAGCACCCTGGCCCGCTCCGTGGCCGGGTCGACCCGCACGGCACCGGGCCGCGTGGACTCCCCGCCCACGTCCACGAGGTCTGCGCCCTGGGCGAGCAGCTCGAGCCCGTGCGCGACGGCGGCGTCCGGCTCGAACCACCGCCCTCCGTCGCTGAACGAGTCCGGGGTGACGTTCACCACGCCCATCACCAGCGTGCGATCGAGCGCGGCGAGGTCCGCACGCAGGGGCGCAGGGTGCAGCACGCTCACCGTCCCAGGGTAGGGCCGCGGCTCACCGCGGTCGGATGAGGCTCATGGCCTCGGCCCGGGTGGCGGGGTTGCGCATCTGCCCCCGCACCGCGGACGTCACCGTCCGCGAACCGGGGGCGCGCACGCCGCGCATCGACATGCACAGGTGCTCGCACTCGACCACCACGATGACCCCCGCCGCGCCGAGGACCTCGACGAGGGCGTCGGCGATCTGCGTGGTCATCCGTTCCTGCACCTGAGGGCGGCGGGCGTAGAGGTCGACCAGCCGCGCGAGCTTGGACAGCCCGGCGATCCGCCCGTCCTTGGCGGGGATGTACGCCACGTGCGCCATGCCGTGGAACGGCAGCAGGTGGTGCTCGCACTGCGAGTACACCGGGATGTCCTTGACGAGGACCATCTCCTCGTGACCCTCGTCGAACGTCGTGGTGAGCACGTCGCGGGGGTCCCGGCCCAGGCCGGCGAACATCTCCGCGTAGGCGCGTGCGACCCGCGCCGGGGTGTCGCGAAGGCCGTCCCGCTCCGGGTCCTCACCGACGGCGAGCAGCAGCTCACGGACGGCCGCCTCCGCCCGGGCCAGGTCGAACGCCCGGGGGGCCTCGACGGGCCGGCCGGCGACGTCGTCGTCCAGGGTGCTCACGGCTGCGCGCTCACGACTCGGGGTGTCCCTCGGGCGGCAGCTCGCCGACGGGCTCGGCCGGGTGCTCGGGCCGAACGCCCGCGGCCTCGTCCTGCGGGACGGCGTGCCCGTTGCCGCGCGCCTTCTCGGCGGCGGTCTGCACCGGCGGGACGTCCGAGACCTGCCGGTCCGGGCTGGACAGCCACACGTCGCGCGGCGGCCGCTTCGTGATCGGTGCGAAGACCTGGGCGAGCTCCGCCTCGTTCAAGGTCTCCTTCTCGAGGAGCTGGAGGACCAGGTCGTCGAGGACCGTGCGGTAGCCGCTGAGGATGTCGTAGGCCTCGTCGTGCGCGGCGTCGATCAGCCGTCGCACCTCGACGTCGACCACCCCTGCGACGTCCTCGGAGTAGTCCCGCTGGTGGCCGACGTCGCGCCCGAGGAACACCTCGCCGCTCTCCTGCCCCAGGTGCACCGCCCCGACCCGGTCGCTCATGCCGAACTGCGTCACCATCTTGCGTGCGGTCGTGGTGGCCTTCTCGATGTCGTTCGCCGCTCCCGTGGTCGGGTCGTGGAAGACGATCTCCTCGGCCACCCGTCCGCCCATCGCGTACGCGAGCTGGTCGAGCAGCTCGTTGCGGGTCACCGAGTACTTGTCCTCGGTGGGCATCACCATGGTGTAGCCCAGTGCCCGGCCGCGCGGCAGGATCGTCACCTTGGTCACCGGGTCGGTGTACCGCAGCGCCGCCGCCACCAGGGCATGACCGCCCTCGTGGTACGCGGTGATCTTCTTCTCCTTGTCGTTCATCAGCCTGGTCCGCTTCTGGGGACCGGCGATGACGCGGTCGATCGCCTCGTCGAGCTGGTGGTTGCCGACCAGCTGGGCGCTGGACCGCGCGGTGAGCAGGGCCGCCTCGTTGAGGACGTTGGCCAGGTCAGCGCCCGTGAACCCGGGGGTGCGCTTGGCCACGGCCGCGAGGTCGACGTCCGGAGCCATCGGCTTGCCCTGCGCGTGCACCCGCAGGATGCGCTCACGACCCCGGAGGTCCGGTGCGTCCACCGAGACCTGCCGGTCGAAGCGGCCGGGCCGCAGCAGCGCGGGGTCGAGGATGTCCGGCCGGTTGGTCGCCGCGATCAGGATGACGTTGGCGTTGACGTCGAAGCCGTCCATCTCGACGAGCATCTGGTTCAGGGTCTGCTCGCGCTCGTCGTGGCCGCCGCCCAGGCCCGCGCCGCGGTGCCGTCCGACGGCGTCGATCTCGTCGACGAAGATGATCGCAGGCGCGTTCTGCTTGGCCTGGTCGAACAGGTCACGGACCCGGGATGCGCCGACGCCCACGAACATCTCGACGAAGTCCGAGCCGGAGATCGAGTAGAACGGCACCCCCGCCTCGCCGGCCACCGCTCGGGCCAGCAGGGTCTTGCCGGTACCCGGCTGGCCGTACAGCAGCACACCCTTGGGGATCTTCGCGCCGACGGCCTGGAACTTGGCCGGATCCGCCAGGAACTCCTTGATCTCCTGGAGCTCCTCGACGGCCTCGTCGACGCCCGCGACGTCGGCGAACGTGACCTGCGGCGTCTCCTTGGAGACGAGCTTCGCGCGCGACTTGCCGAACTGCATGACGCGCGAGCCGCCGCCCTGCATCCGGGACATCAGCCACCAGAACGCCACCATGATGAGCACGAGCGGCAGGACGAAAGCGAGCATGCTCTCCCACCAGCTGGACTGGGGGTTGAGCGAGTTGTAGCCCTGGGGAGGGTCGGCCTTGGCGACCGCGTCGACCACGGTCGGGCCCTGCGGCGCCACGTAGTAGAACTGCACGTGGGTGCCGTAGTCCGTGCCGCCCGCGCTGTACGGCTTGCTCAACGTCAGGTCGACCCGCTGCTGGCCGTCCACGATGAGCGCCTGCTCCACCGTGCCACCGGCCAGCAGGGCCAGCCCCTGCGAGGTGTCGATCCGGCGGACCTGAGGGGAGAGGAAGGAGGAGGCGCCGATCGACAGGATCAGCACGGCGAGCACGATCCAGAGGAACGGCCCGCGAGTCAGTCGCTTGAGATTCATCGGCGTCGGGGTGGACCCCCGAACCCTTTCCGTCGCAGGTCAGATCTGCTTGGCAGAGTACCTTCTGCCTCCCGCCCTGCCGCGTCGTGTTCGCCCAGGGCAGCACGCCCCTCGTGGCGGACGGACCGCTCGGGCGCGCGAACGAGCACGAATTCCTTGATCGCCATCCGGGGTCCCCGGGGGTCACTCAGCGTAGACGTGGGAGGCCAGGGTGCCGACGAACGGGAGGTTGCGGTACTTCTCGGCGTAGTCGAGGCCGTAGCCGACGACGAACTCGGTGGGGATCTCGAAGCCGACGTAGCGGACGTCCACCTCGACCTTCGCGGCCTCGGGCTTGCGTAGCATCGTCATGATCTCCACGCTCGCCGGGCCGCGGCTGCGCAGGTTCGCCAGCAGCCAGGAGAGCGTCAGGCCCGAGTCGACGATGTCCTCGACGATCAGCACGTGCCGTCCGGACAGGTCGGTGTCCAGGTCCTTGAGGATGCGGACGACGCCGGAGGACGTGGTGCCCGCCCCGTACGACGACACCGCCATCCAGTCCATCTCGATCGGCAGGCTCAGACGCCGCGCCAGGTCCGCCATCACCATGACCGCACCCTTGAGCACGCCCACCAGGAGCAGGTCGCGGCCGGCGTAGTCGGCGTCCACCTGGGCAGCGATCTCGTCCAGCCGGGCGCCGAGCCGTTCGGCCGGAAGGAGGATCCGCTCGAGGTCGTCACCCATGTCAGCTGCGTCCACCAGTGCTCCCCGGCTCGGTCGTCGGCGCGTGCGGACTCAGCCTGCCATACCGGCGTCCGACCCGAAGTCCGGGCAGGAACGCCGGCCCTTGTCCCGTCCACCGGGTGACCAGGGCGTCCACGGCTGCGACGTGCGCGGCGGACAACGCACCCGCCGGTGCGCCCCACCCGATCAGGGCCGTGCGCAGCGCACGGGTGCGCAGCGCCGCGGGGGCGGCGGCGAGCACCTCCACGTCCAGGTCACCGCCGTCGGGCCCGGACCGCGCACGGGCCAGGAGGTCAGCGGCCATCGGCTCGAGGACCTCGGCGTCCGCGCGCAGCAGGTCGGCCGTGCGGGCGAGCGCCGTGGCCATCCCGGGGCCCAGCGCCTCCTCCACGGCGGGCAGCAGCACGTGGCGCACCGTCGCACGCCGCGCGCCACCCCCGTCGGGATGATTGGTCGGGTCCTGCCACGGCGTGAGGTCCTGCGCGGCGCACGCGTCGCCCAGCACGGCTCGCCGCACCCCGAGCAGGGGCCGTCGCAGCACACCACGCACGGCGGGCATCCCGGCGAGCGACCGCGCCCCCGAGCCACGGGCCAGGCCCAGCAGCACCTGCTCGGCCTGGTCGTCCAGCGTGTGGCCCAGCAGCACCGCTGCCGCACCATGCTCCTCGGCGGCGGCCGTCAGGGCCGCCAGCCGCGCTGAGCGCGCGGAGGCCTCGTCGGGGCGCACCGGGCCCACCCGCCGCACCTGCACGGGGCGCAGCCCGAGGTGCTCGCAGGCCTGTGCGGCCCGCTCGGCCACCGCGGCGCTGTCCTCCTGCAGGCCGTGGTCGACCACCACGGCGCCGGCCCCGATCCCCAGGCGCGGCGCGACGAAGGCGACAGCCGCCGCCAGTGCGAGCGAGTCCGGGCCTCCGGAGCACGCCACCAGCACCAGCTCGACGGGCCCGTCGGACCCGGCCATGAGCGCCTCGAGGTCGACCCGGACGGCGTGGCGCACGGCGGCCACGGCCGGGGCGGGCCCGGTCACGGCCGGGTGCGGCTCAGCCAAGCCGCGGGGTCGGCGATCTCGGCGACGCTGGGCAGCGCCTCGGGAGTGGACCAGGCCACGTCGAGCGCGTCGGGTGCGGCACGCCGCACCTGACGGACGAACGCCGCCCCGTCACGGTACTGCGCGTGCTTGGCCTCCATCCCCATCAGCCGCCGCACCACCTGCTGCCAGCCACCGGACGTGCGTCGGGCGGCCATGGCCGCCCGCAGCCGGCGACGGCTCGGGATCGCGGCGGGGGGCACGGCGTCCATGGCGACGTCGGCATGCCCCTCCAGCAGCGACATCGTGGCGGTGACCCGATCGAGCCGCTCGGCCTGCTCGGCGTCGAGCAAGCCGGACAGCGGGAGGTCGGAGCCGCCGCGCAGCGCCCGGACCACCGACTCCAGCGCCAGCTGCACGTCGCCCCCGGGCCGGGCGAACGACTCCAGCAGGGCGGTGGCCTCGCCGCTGAGGTGGCCGGCCAGCCACGGGGCGGCCTGGAACTGCAGGGCGTGGGTCTGCTCGTGCACACACACCCACAGCGCGAAGTCGTCCTCGTCGACCCCCATGGACCGGCCGACCTCGCCGATCGTCGGTGCCACCAGCAGCAGGCGACCGGTGTACGGGTCGAACTGGCCGAGCACCCGGGTGCCGAGCACCGCGAGTGCGAGCGCGAGCTGCGCGGTGGCCGATCGACCCGCGGGCAGTGCCGACCCCACCATCGTGACCATCGACCGGGCGGCAGCCCTGGCCCAGCCGCTCCGGTCCACCACGAGAACCGGGGCGGGCTCCCGGCGTCCGGCGGCCTCGAGCGGGCCGGCCAGCCGCCCGGCGTGCTCGGCGAGCGGCAGGGCGCGGTCCGCGGCGCGGTGCAGCCGCTCGACCAGGGCCACCGCGGCCGCATGATCGGGGGCGTGACCAGGCCGGATCAGCCGGCCTGCCCAGCGACCGGCTCGTTCCGCGTCGAGCATGGCCCGCACCTCCTCCCGCCCCTCGGCGGCATGCGGGCTCATGCCGCGGCTCCCGTGCACCCGCAGGCGGCGAGCCGCTGCACGAACGCGTCGATGGCGGCCCGCGGCCGCTCCTGGCCGCCCGGCGGGGTCCGGTCGGCCAGGACGGCGAAGGCGAGCAGCCGACCGTCGGCCGTCTGCACGGTCCCGGCCAGCGACGTGACACCCGGCAGGCTGCCCGTCTTCGCGCGGACCAGACCGGCCCCGGGCCCCGCGGTGAACCGGTCGGCCAGAGTGCCCACGAGGCCACCCACGGGCAGGTCGTTGAGCACCGGGAGGAGCTGCGCCGCGCCCGGCTGGGCGGCGTGGCGGACCGCGCCGACGAGGACCGCGGCCGGGATGCGGGACCGCGCCGACAGCCCGCTGCAGTCGTCGAGCAGGGTCCCGGTCACCGACACGCCGTCGACGGCGAGCTGCGCGAGCACCGCGGACGTCGCGCCCTGGAAGGAGCCCGGCAGCCCCCGGTGGACTGCGACGAGCCGACCCAGCACCTCCGCGATCGTGTTGTCCGAGACGTGCAGCGCGTACCGCACGACCTGGCCGACCGGCGCGGACTCGACCCTGGCGAGCTCGGTGGCGTCCGCGGGCGCGGACACGCGCGCGGGGTCGCCGGTGACGGTGATGCCCGCGTCGGTCAGGAGCCTGGCCAGCTCGGCCACGGTGTGCAGCGCAGGGTCGGGGTACCGCGGTGGGTACTCCTCGTCAGGCTTGGTCTTGGCGATGTCGATGGCGACCGGGGTCACCGCCGCCACGTACCCGTGCGCCACGTCGGAGGGGTCCCAGCGCGGGTGGATGGCGGGACCGCTGAACAGCGTGTCGTCGAGGTCGAGGCGGACGTCGGTGACCCCCTCCTGCCGCAGCCGGTCCACCACCGTGTCGGCGAGGTCGGCCAGCCCCGCGTGCCCGACCACGGCGTCCGGCTCGCCGTGGCCCGGCGCGAGCATCATGTCCCCGCCGCCGACCAGGACCAGCCGGCCGGCCTCGGGCTGCACGACGGTGGTGGGCAGGGTGGTGTCCGGACCGAGTGCCGTCATCGCGGCCATCGCGGTCAGGATCTTCGCGGTGGAGGCCGGGGTGCGCCCCACGGAGCCGGTCAGGTCCGCCAGCACGTGCCCGGTCAGCACGTCGGACACCATCACCGAGGTCGCGCTGCCCATCCTGGTGTCGGCCGCCAGCGCCCTCGCCCATGACGTCACGGCGCCCGCGTCCGGCACGGGCGCTCCCGGGTCGAGGTCGCCCACGACCGGCGTGGCCGAGGGCGCGGCGACGGCGCCGGGCGCCGTCGGGAACGGCTCCGCTGCGGCCGGCGGGGGATCCAGGGTGAGCACACCGGGCGCGAGGTCGAGGGCGTCGAGGGTCGCCCACCCCGCCGCCACGCCGACGACGACCACCAGCGTCCCCGCCAGCGTCACGCGTCCCCGCGCCTGCACCTAAGCCTCCTCGCCCCGCCGATGGCGGCGATGTGCCCGTCGGTGCGTCACACTAGGTCACACTCAGCGTCCACCACGTCCCGTCCGAAGGAGAACCGTGGAGTTCGACGTCACGATCGAGATCCCCAAGGGGAATCGCAACAAGTACGAGGTGGACCACGAGACCGGCCGCATCAAGCTGGACCGGATGCTGTTCACGTCCACCCGCTACCCGGACGACTACGGGTTCATCGACGACACGCTGGGCGAGGACGGCGACCCGCTGGACGCGCTGGTGCTGCTCGAGGAGCCGACCTTCCCGGGCTGCCTGATCCGCTGCCGCGCGCTGGGCATGTTCCGCATGCGCGACGAGTCCGGCGGTGACGACAAGGTCCTGTGCGTGCCGGTGGGCGACCAGCGGGCGTCCTGGCGTCAGGACATCGACGACGTCTCGGAGTTCCACCGCCTGGAGATCCAGCACTTCTTCGAGGTCTACAAGGACCTGGAGCCCGGCAAGTCGGTCGAGGGTGCGCACTGGGTGGACCGCGCCGCCGCGGAGCAGGAGATCATGCGCTCCTACCAGCGGGCCAAGGACGCCGGCATGCACGGGGGGCACTGACCCCGGCGAGGTCGCCGTGGCCCGTCGGGCCACGCGCCGCGCGAGCGGCTGCTCGTCCCGCCTCAGGGGCGGCCGGCGTAGGGCATGGCGTTGAACCACCGCATGCTGGTCACCCGGACGGTCAGTCCGGGCCGGGGGGCCTCGACGATCTGGCCGTTGCCGAGGTACATCGCCACGTGGTACACGCTGCCCGCGTCGTGCGGGTCGGTGCCCCAGAACACCAGGTCCCCGGGCCGCATCGCGTCGTAGGAGATCTTCAGCACGTGGCGGTACTGGTCCCGTGACGTGCGGTACAGCGCGACCCCGGCAGCCTGCCACGCACGCATCGTGAGCCCCGAGCAGTCGAACGCGTCGGGGCCGGCCGCGCCGTAGGAGTACGGGACACCGACCTGCGCGAGCGCCCAGGCGACCGCGGCCTGGCCCTGCGCGGCGGTCCCGCGCGCCGTCCCGGTGCCGAGCCCGTACGGGTCGGGCGCGGGCTGGGTGGGTGTCGGCGTGGGCGTCGGCGTGGGGGTGGGTGTCGGCGTGGGGGTCGGCGCCGGAGGTGGCGTGGCCGGAGGGGGAGTCGGCTGCGTCGTGGCCGGGGGTTGCGTGGCGGTCGGCTGGGTCGGCGGTGGGGTGGTGGCCGTCGGCTGGGTCGCCGGCTGCGCCGGCTGGGTGGTGGCCGTCGGCTGGGTCGCCGGCTGCGCCGGCTGGGTGGTGGCGGTCGGCTGGGTCGCCGGCTGCGCCGGCTGGGTGGTGGCGGTCGGCTGGGTCGCCGGCTGCGTCGGCTGGGTCGGCGGCTGCGCCGGCTGGGTCGTGGCGGTCGGCTGGGTCGGCGGCTGCGCCGGTCGCGCCGTCTCCCGCTCGCGGCGGGCGGCGGCTTCCTGGCGCGCCCGACGCTCTGCGTCGAGCTGTGCCTGGCGCGCGCGTTCGACGTCGACCGACACCTGGCGCACGCGGGCGAGCCGGGCGATCAACGTCTCACGCTCGGACCGGACCTGGGTCACCTTCTGCTCGGCGGCGGCCTGGGCGGCCTGCGCCTGGTCGAGGGCCTGCTGGGCATGGGCCGCCGCGTGCTCGGCCTCGGTCGCCGCCCGCGCCGCGTGGTCGCGCAGCGTCGAGGCGAAAAGCTCGGCGGCCTCGAGGCGCTGCGAGGCCCGATCGGCGGCAGCACCGAGCCGGTCGATGGCCTCCGTCCGCGCGACCAGGTCCTCGTACCCGGACGAGCTGAGGAACGCACCGATCTGGTCCATCTCGCCACCGGAGCGGTACGCCTCGAGTGCGAGGGTGGCCAGGTCCTGGCGGGCAGCCTTCGCGTCCTGCTCCGCCCGGCGGGACTTCGCGGCGGCGGCCTTGCTCGCCTTCGTCGCGGCGTCCGCATCCACGACGGCCTGGGTGTAGGCCTCCCCGGCGACCCCGACGGCCTGCCACGCAGTGTCGAGCTCGGACTGCTGGAGAGCGAGCTTCAGCTCGATGTCCGCGACCTTGGCAGCGGCGTCGTCGACCGCGGCGCGCGCCTGCGCCACGTCGTTGTCGTCCACCGGGTCGGCCCAGGAGGCCTGCCCGGTCAGCGCACCGACCCCGAGCGCGAGGGCGAGGGCCATCGCAGCGCGACGCGACACCCGCATCTCGGCGCTCCCCTCGTCGGTCCGAGCAGACGCTACTGGTTCCGATCACAGAAGTGAACACAGATCACACCAGCATCATGCGTTGACAACCGTCGCCACCCACTCGAGCGAGCGACTCCAGGTTCATCGGCAGAGCGGCGCGCCTCCTTGACGTCGCGAGACTCGCATGCCCGCGATCAGGTCGGCGGAGCGCTCACCCACCGGCCGGGCAACCCGCGACACGGATGCACGGGAGCACCAGACGTCCCGCATCGCGAGACGGTGGTACGCCGTCGTGGACACCTCGCCGTAGTCTCACGGCCATGACCCGCCGAATGTGCCGCTGACGCGCACGTTCGGCATGCCCGCACCCTGATGGTGACATCGCGCCTCGGCGCTTACCGGCGGGCCTGAACCCCGACGTGCACACCTGTCCCGACCCCCTTGCGGGCCGGCCAGGGTCAGCACGCTGCCCGTGGTCTCCCGCACCCACCTCACCAGGAGCCACGATGAGCACCCAGAACTGGTCCTTCGAGACCCGGCAGATCCACGCCGGTCAGACCCCCGACCCCGCCACCGGCGCGCGAGCGCTGCCGATCTACCAGACCACGTCGTTCGTCTTCGACTCGGCCGAGCAGGCAGCCGACAGGTTCGCCCTCAAGGAGCTCGGCCCCATCTACACCCGCCTGAACAACCCGACCACCGAGGTCGTGGAGAACCGCATCGCCGACCTCGAGGGCGGCGTGGGCGCGCTGCTGGTCTCCTCCGGCCAGTCCGCGGAGACCCTGGCGATCCTCAACATCGCCGAGGCCGGTGACCACGTCGTGGCCTCCCCGTCGCTGTACGGCGGCACCTACAACCTGCTGCACTACACGCTGCCCAAGCTCGGCGTGGAGACCACGTTCGTCGAGGACCCGCACGACCCGCAGGCCTGGCGCGACGCCGTGCGTCCCACCACCAAGCTCTTCTTCGGCGAGACGATCCCCAACCCCAAGTCGGACGTGCTGGACATCGAGACCGTCGCGACCGTCGCGCACGAGGCCGGCGTGCCGCTGATCGTGGACAACACGGTCGCCACCCCGTACCTGGTCAACCCCCTGCGCTGGGGCGCGGACATCGTGGTGCACTCAGCGACCAAGTACCTGGGCGGCCACGGCACCGCGATCGGCGGCGTGATCGTCGACGGGGGGACGTTCGACTTCGCCCGCTACCCCGATCGCTACCCGAACTACAACACGCCCGACCCGTCCTACAACGGCCTGGTGTTCGCCCGGGACCTGGGCGTCGGGGGCCTGTTCGGCGTCAACCTGGCCTTCATCCTCAAGGCGCGCGTGCAGCTGCTGCGCGACCTGGGTGCCGCGATCAGCCCGTTCAACGCCTTCCTCATCGCGCAAGGCATCGAGACCCTCTCGCTGCGCGTCGAGCGGCACGTCTCCAACGCCCAGAAGGTCGCACAGTGGCTCGAGGCACGCGAGGAGGTGCTCGGCGTCAACTACGCGGGCCTGGAGTCCTCCCCGTGGCACGCCAACCAGCTCAAGTACGCCCCGCGGGGCGCAGGCGCAGTGCTGTCCTTCGAGCTCGCCGGCGGAGCCGAGGCCGGCAAGGCGTTCGTCTCCGCGCTGGAGCTGCACTCCAACGTCGCGAACATCGGCGACGTGCGCTCGCTGGTGATCCACCCGGCGTCCACGACGCACTCGCAGCTCACCCCCGCGGAGCAGGCGCTGTCCGGAGTGACGCCCGGCCTCGTCCGCCTCGCCGTGGGTCTCGAGCACATCGACGACATCCTGGCCGACCTCGAGGCCGGCTTCCGGGCCGCCAAGGAGGCGTGATGTCCCCGTCCTCCCGCCGGAGCCCGGCACCCGGCACCCTGCGGGTCCTGCCGGGCGGCCGTGCGCACCCCGGGCTCTGGCGGGAGGGCGACCCCGTCGGCCGCCGGCAGTTCGTCGACGTCGGCCCCGTGGACCTGGAGACCGGCGGCCACCTACCGGCCGTGCGGGTCGCCTACGAGACCTGGGGCACCCTCGCCGCGGACCGCTCCAACGCGGTCCTGGTCGAGCACGCCCTCACGGGCGACTCGCACGTCGCCGGCCCGGCCCAGGCGGGCCATCCGAGCCCCGGGTGGTGGGACTGGGCGATCGGTCCCGGCCGGGCGATCGACACCGACCGCTGGTTCGTCGTCGCGACGAACGTCCTGGGCGGGTGCCAGGGCTCCACCGGCCCGTCCTCCGCGGCGCCGGACGGCCGGCCGTGGGGGTCGCGCTTCCCGTACGTGACGGTGCGGGACCAGGTCGCGGTCGAGGCCGCCGTGGCCGACGCCCTCGGGATCGACGCGTGGGCCCTGGTGATCGGCGGCTCGATGGGCGGCATGCGTGCCCTGGAGTGGGCGATCTCCCGGCCCGAGCGGGTGCGGGCGGTGGCACCGTTGGCGACGGCGGCGCTGTCCACCGGGGACCAGATCGCCTGGGCGCACGCCCAGCTCGCCGCGATCCGCTCCGACCCGGCCTGGCACGGCGGGGACTACTACGACGTCGCCGACGGGCGCGGCCCGGTCGCCGGCATGGGGGTCGCACGGCAGATCGCGCACGCCACCTACCGCAGCGCCGTCGAGCTCGACACCCGGTTCGGCCGCCGCGCCCAGGACGGCGAGCAGCCGCTGGGCGGCGGGGGCCGGTTCGCCGTGCAGTCCTACCTGGACCACCACGCAGGCAAGCTGGCGCGCAGGTTCGATCCTGGTTCCTACGTGGCGTTGACCGAGGCGATCCTGTCGCACGACGTGGGCCGCGGCCGGGGCGGTGTCACGGCGGCGCTGGGGCGCGTCACGGCGCGGCCCCTGGTGCTCGGGGTGGACTCCGACCGGCTCTACCTGCCTGAGCACTCCGTGGAGATCGCCGCAGCACTGCCCGGCGCCCCCGAGCCCGTGATCGTGAGCTCCGACCACGGCCACGACGGCTTCCTCATCGAGGCCGACCAGGTGGCGCCACACATCCGCGGCCTGCTCGACGAGGTCTGAGCCGACCCGGATCGCGGCCCGCCCCGTGCTGCGTGACCATCGGACCATGCGCCACCTGCCCCGCACCGCCGCAGCAGTCCTCGCCACCGCCGTCCTCGGCGGGATCGGGACGAGGCCACGCTCGGCCTGGTACCTCTCGCTGCGCAAGCCGTCCTGGCAACCGCCGAGCAGTGCGTTCGGACCGGTGTGGACCGCGCTGTACGGGCTCGTGGCGGTCGCGTCAGGGCGGGCTCTGGACCGCATGCCGCCGGAGAGGCGGCAGGGCTACGCCACCGCGCTGGGCGTCAACCTCACGCTGAACGCGGCCTTCAGCTGGTGGTACTTCACCGCCGAGCGCCAGCGCGCAGCCCTCGTGGACGAGGCGCTGCTGGTGGGCTCCACGATCGACCTGCTGCGGCGCACCGCCAGGGTGGACCGGCCCGCGGCCGCCATGCTCGCGCCCTACCTCGCCTGGGACGTCTTCGCGATGGCCCTGACCGTCGCGGTGATCCGCCGCAACCCGCAGCCGCCCGCAGGAGCGAGAGAGTCGGGGATCGGAACGCCCACCACGCGAGGCACCGAGGGCGAATGATGGTCGTGTGACCGCACTTCGCCGGGGCGGCGTCGCTGTCGCCGCCGCGATCCTTCTGGCCGCATGCAGCGGGCCGGACGACGGGGCGGGACCGAGCACTGTTCCCCCGGTCCCCCCGTCCACGACGTCGAGCAGCACCGCGTCGACGTCGACCGCTCCCCCGACGGCGGAGCCCAGCACCCCGACACCGTTCGGCACGCTCGAGCAGCCCGCCGTCTGGCCCGCGGCCGACGACCTGGTGAACAGCCCGGGAACCGCCGCCGCCTCGTTCGTGGAGACCACCCTCGGCGTGCCGGCGCGGCTCGGCGACTTCCGGTCCGGCGACTCGCGCTCGGGGGAGATCGACCTGTTGTTCGCCGGCAACCCGGACACGACGCCCGTCGTCCGCAGCACCCTGCTGCTGCGGATGCTCGGGGCGGGCGACGGCTGGTTCGTCACGGCGGCGGTCAACGAGCACGTGCGGATCGACGCCCCGACGCCGGGCGCCACGGTCGCGGCCGGACCGCTGGAGGTCTCCGGCGCGGGCCGCGGGTTCGAAGGCCTCGTGATCGTCGAGGCGTTCCGGCCCGGCACCGCCGAGCCGCTCGACCGCCAGACCGCCCAGGGCGGCTCCCTCGAGCAGGCCGAGCCGTTCACCGCGACCCTGGACCTGTCGGGCGCGACGCCCGGCGAGACGCTGGCGATCGTGGTGCACGGCGGAACCGGGCACGAGGAGGACCCCGGCGACCTCGCGGCGATCCCGGTGGTCGTGCGGGAGTGAGCCCGGGACGGACCGCGCCACCGACGCGGCACACCTAGATTGATCTCATGCTCGCCGCGCTCGCCGCCAGGATCTGTCCCGACGACCCCGTCTCCGGCCTGGACGTGACCGAGGTCCCTGACGCGGCCGCGCCGGGGAACCGCCCGGACTGGTCGGTCGTCCAGGTGCGCGCCGCCGCCCTGAACCACCACGACCTGTGGTCGCTGCGCGGCGTGGGCCTGTCCGCCGACCAGCTACCCATGGTCCTGGGCACCGATGCTTCCGGAGTGGTCGTGAACGGCCCGGACGACGGCTCACCGGGTGCCGGCAGCGACGTCGTGGTCTACCCGGTGATCGGCGCGACCGGGCACGGCGTCGGCGCGACCGAACGCCGCTCGCTGCTCTCCGAGCGCTACCCGGGGACCCTGGCCGAGCACGTGGCCGTGCCCAGCTGGAACCTGGTGCCCAAGCCTGCGGAGCTCAGCTTCGCGGAGGCAGCCTGCCTGCCCACGGCGTGGCTGACGGCCTACCGGATGCTGTTCACCACGGCTGGCCTGCGCCCCGGTGACCGGGTCCTGGTGCAGGGCGCAGGCGGCGGGGTGTCGTCGGCGGCCATCGCCCTCGGGGCCGCAGCGGGCCTGGAGGTGGTCGCCACCAGCCGGACCGCGGCCAAGCGGGACCACGCCCTGGCCGCCGGTGCGGTCGCGGCCCTCGAACCGGGCGCCCGGAGCCCCGTCCGCGTCGATGCGGTGATCGAGACCGTCGGCGCGGCCACGTGGTCGCACTCCATCCGCTCCCTGCGGCCCGGTGGCACCGTCGTGGTGGCGGGCGCCACGAGCGGCGACCAACCCGGTGCGGAGCTCACCCGGATGTTCTTCACCGAGCTGCGGGTCCTCGGCGCCACGATGGGCAGCCGGGACGACCTCGAGGCGCTGCTCCGCTTCCTGGTGCGGTCCGGGCTGCGGCCCACCGTCGACTCCACGCACCGGCTCGCCGACGCCCGCGCCGCGGTCGCGCGCCTTGCCTCCGGGGAGCACCTCGGCAAGATCGTCGTGCGGCCGTGAAGACACCGCCGGGCGGCGGCTGGGTGCCCGACCTGCTGGGCGCCGGGTTCGAGGCGATGACCCTGCCGCTCGAGCCCGACGACGAGGGCGAGGTCGTCGCGACCCTGGTCCGGTACCAGCCCGAGACGTCCGAGCCCGTCCTACCGGCACGGGTGGTCCTGTACCTGCACGGATGGAACGACTACTTCTTCCAGCGCCCGCTCGCCGAGTACTGGCACCGGCAGCAGGTCGCGTTCTACGCCCTGGACCTGCGCAAGTACGGCCGCAGCCTGCGGCCCCACCAGACCCCGAACTACGTCCATGACCTGGCCACGTACGACGAGGAGATCGACGCCGCGCTGCGCATCGTCCGGGCCCGGCACGGCGGGGTCGCCCGCGTGCTCGTGATGGCGCACTCCACCGGCGGCCTGATCAGCGCGCTGTGGGCACGGCGGCACCCCGGCGACGCGACCGCGCTCGTGCTCAACTCGCCGTGGCTCGAGCTGGCCGGGGCGTCCTTCGCCCGCAGCCTGACCACCCCCGTCGTCGCGACGCTGGCCAGGACCCAGCCCAAGAGCCCCATGCCGAACATCGACCCCGGGCACTACGCGCGCTCGGTGCTCACGCGGCACGGGGGCGAGTGGGAGTACGACGAGGCCTGGCGGCCGCACCCGATGTTCCCGGTGCGGCCCGGCTGGCTGCAGGCGATCCTGCTCGGCCACGCCCAGGTGGCCCGCGGACTCGGACTGACGATCCCGATCCTGGTGGCGACCTCTGGGGCGAGCCTGCTGTCCGCGCGCTGGCGTGACGAGATGCGCACGGCGGACACCGTGCTCGACGTGGAGGTCGTCGCCCGCCGCGCGGTGATGCTGGGCCGGCTAGTCACCGTGGTCCGCGTGCCCGGCGGGCTGCACGACCTGACCTTGTCCGCCGCGCCCGCCCGGGAGCGGTTCTACGCCGAGGTCACGCGCTGGACCGCGACCTACGGCTGGGGCTGAGACACCGCCCCCGCACCGCGCAGCAGCTGGGCCAGGTGCACGCCCCGCACCCCGCCGAGCTGCTCCGCCTGCGTGCGGCAGGAGAACCCGTCGGCCAGCAGCACCGCGCCCTCCGGAGCGTCCCGCAGCGCGGGCAGCAGGGCGTGCTCGGCCACGGCGACGGAGACCTCGTAGTGGCCCTTCTCCATGCCGAAGTTGCCGGCCAGACCGCAGCACCCGGCCACCGTGGTGACCTGGGCGCCGGTCGCGGCGAGCAGCGCCAGGTCGGCCTCGTAGCCCATCACCGAGTGCTGGTGGCAGTGCGGCTGTGCGACCACCTGCAGCCCGTCCAGTCGAGGCGCGGTCCACTCCTCGTCGGCCGTCAGGAGCTCGGACAGCGTCCGGGTCGCCGCCGCCACCGCGGCGGCGCGCGGGTCCTGCGGCACCAGCTCCAGCAGGTCGGAGCGCAGCACCGCGGTGCAGGACGGCTCCACGCCCACGATCGGGACGCCGTTGACCGCGAACGGGCCGAGCACCTCGAGCAGGTGGCTGAGGCGGCGCCGGGCGCCGTCGAGCTGGCCCGTGGAGATCCAGGTCAGGCCGCAGCACGCGTCCTGCTCCGGCACGATGACGCGATACCCCGCGGCCTGCAGCACGTCGACCATCGCCTGCGGGACGTCCGGGTCGAAGCCGTCGGAGAACGAGTCCGCCCACAGCACCACGGGACGGCCGCCGCTCTGCGCGTCACGGTCGGCACGCCAGCGGCGCCGGAACGACGTCGTCGCGAACCGCGGGATCGTGCGGCGCTGGTCCATCCCACCCAGTCGCAGCACTGCGCGCCCCAGCGGTCGCACGCCCAGCAGGAGGTTCGCCAGGGGCGCGAGCCGCAGCCGGTCCACCAGCCTGGTCCAGCGCGGCAGCCAGCCCAGCGCGTAGTGGTTCATCGGCCGGCGCCGCCGGCGGTAGGCGCGGTGCAGCACCTCAGCCTTGTACGCCGCCATGTCCACGCCCGCCGGGCAGTCGGCCGAGCACGCCTTGCAGCTCAGGCACAGGTCCAGCACCTCGCGGACCTCGGGCGCGCGCCAGCCGGTGGTGACCAGCGCCCCGTTCGCCATCTCCTGCAGCACCCGCGCACGGCCACGGGTCGAGTCCTTCTCGTCGCGGGTGGCCAGGTACGACGGGCACATGAAGCCCCCCGTGGCCGACGTGTCCGCCCGGCACTTGCCCACGCCGACGCAGCGGTGCACGGCGGTGGTCAGGTCGCCGTCGTCGTGCGCGAACGCGAACCCGGACCGGCGAGGAAGCGGCGCGGCGTGCGGGCGGCGCAGCTCGCCGTCCACCGGCGCGGGCCGGACCACCACCCCGGGGTTGAGCACGTCGGCCGGGTCGAACAGGTCCTTGACCGCCGCGAACAGGGCGATCGCCTGCTCGGAGTACATCGTGGTCAGCAGCTCGCTGCGGGCCCGGCCGTCGCCGTGCTCGCCGGACAACGAACCGCCGTGCGCGACCACGAGCTCGGCCGACTCCTCCAGGAAAGCCCTGAAGCCGGGGACGTCGTCGGTGGACGTGAGCGGGAGGTCCAGCCGCACGTGCACGCAACCGTCCCCGAAGTGTCCGTACGGCAGACCGTCCACGCCGTGCCGCGCCATCAGGGCCTCGAAGTCGCGCAGGTACTCCCCGAGCCGCTCGGGCGGGACGGCAGCGTCCTCCCACCCTGGCCACGCCTGAGCGCCGGACGCGGTGCGCCCCGCCAGGCCCGCGCCGTCGGCGCGGATCCGCCACATCGCGGACGCCTCCGGGCCCGGCGGCAGCACCCGCACCGCCGTCGTGCGCGCGTCGGCCGCGGCTGCGCGCGCCCGCTCCAGCGCCTCGGCCGGGGTTGCGCCGCCCATCTCGACCATCAGCCAGCCCGCACCCTGGGGCAGCTCGGGGACTGCGCCGTGGTGCCGCCGGACCACCTCGACCAGGCGGGCGTCCAGGCCCTCGACCGCCAACGGCTGGTGAGCGAGCAGCGCAGGCACCGCGTCGGCCGCCGTGGCCATGTCCGGATAGCCGAGCACGACCACCACCGCGGCGTCGGCGACGGGCACCAGGTCGACCGTCGCCCCCAGGACCGTGACCAGCGTGCCCTCGGTGCCCACCAGCATCCGCCCCAGGTGGGTGCCGTGCTCCGGCAGCAGGTGCTCGAGGGAGTAGCCCGAGACCTGCCGCCCGAACCTGCCGAGCTCGGTGCGGATCAGCCCGAGATGGGAGTCCACCAGCCCGGCGAGCCCGAGGACCGGGTCGAGCGCGCCGACGCCGGCACCCGCCGTGAACCGCCGGCCACGGCCGTCGACCACGTCCAGGCTCACGACGTTGTCCGCCGTACGCCCGTAGGCGACCGCGTGCGGACCGCACGCGTTGTTCCCGATCATCCCGCCGAGCGTCGCTCGGTTCTGCGTCGAGGGGTCCGGTCCGAACCGCAGGCCGTGCGGCGCGGCAGCGGCCTGCAGGTCGCTCATCACCACACCGGGCTCCACCGTCGCGGTGCGCGACTCGGCGTCGACCGTCACGGCCCGCAGGTGCACGGAGGTGTCCACCACGATGCCGGGTCCGACCGCGTTGCCGGCCACCGACGTCCCGCCCCCGCGCACGGTCAGCGGCGTGCGCGTCGCGCGGGCGACCTCGTGCACCGCCAGCAGGTCGTCCACGTCCCGCGGCACGACGACCACCTGGGGCACGACCCGGTAGTTCGACGCGTCCGAGGAGTACAGCGCCCGGCGCAGCGTTGACGTGTCGACCTCGCCCCGGACCTCGCGACGCAGCAGGTCCAGGAGCTCCGGCTCCGGGACCGTCGGCGCGTCCAGGGCGGCTGGGTCGGGCGTCGGCACGGTCGAATCCTGCCACGAGGCCTGCGCGACAGCGCCCGGACGTCCGTCCTCAGGACGCCGGGCCAGGGCGGCCGATCAGGCGACGGCGGCGTCCAGCGTGATCGCGACGCCCGTCAACGCCTTGCTCACCGGGCAGGTCTCCTTGGCACCCTGCGCGGCGGCCAGGAAGGCCGCCTCGTCCAGGCCTTCGACCTCGCCGCGCACCGACAGTGCGATCCCGGTGAGGCGGAACCCGCCGTCCGGGTCCGGGCCCAGCGTCACGTCGGCGCTCACCTCGAGGCTGTGCGGCGTCCCACCCGCCTCGCCGATCAGCGCCGAGAGCTGCATCGCATAGCACGAGGTGTGCGCGGCAGCGATGAGCTCCTCCGGGCTCGTGGTGCCGTCGGCGTCCTCGGCGGCACGCTTGGGGAACGACACGTCGAACGTGCCCCGGCCCGAGCTCGTGAGCTCCACCTGGCCGGACCCGGAGTCGAGCGAGCCGTTCCAGGCGGTGCGTGCGGTACGCGTGGGCATGGGTCCTCCTCGGTCGAGATCTGCGAGACCGACGCTAGGGGCCACGTGGCGCCTCGGCATCCCGGGCGACGCTACGGACGTCGGCGGGCCCCGGCGCGCCTCGGATCCCCGGCGTCCGGCCGCAGGTCGATCAGGACGCCGTTGATCCGCGTGCGCGCCAGCCGCTGGATCACCTCAGGTGACAGCTGCTCCGGGAGGTCCACCAGGGAGAACGCGGGCCGGATGGTGATCTGCCCGAAGTCGCCCCGGCTCAGGCCGCCCTCGTTCGCGATCGCCCCGACGATCTGGCGGGGCTCCACCTTCTGGCGCCTGCCTACCGCGATACGGTACGTCGTCCAGCCGGGGGCGCCCCGCCGGGCAGCGGTCCCGCCCCGTCTGCGATCGGCCGTCGCCACGGCCTTGTCCCGCTCGAACTGCTCGCGTTCCAGCTCTGCGCCGGCGTCCAGCAGCAGCGGCGAGCCGCCCTGGGCCAGGACCGCGAGGGCCGCCGCGACGTCGATCTCGGGGACGTCGTGGTGCTCGACGTAGTGGGCGACGATGTCCCGGAACTGGTCGATCTGCGCACCGCTGGTCAACGCCTCGGTGATCGAGTCGTCGAACCGCGCGAGCCGGGTGGCGTTGACGTCCTCGACGCTCGGCAGGTGCATCGGGGTCAGGGGCTGGCGGGTGGCCTTCTCGATCGACGTCAGCAGTCGCCGCTCGCGGGGGGTCACGAAGCTGATCGCCTCGCCTGCGCGTCCGGCCCGGCCGGTGCGGCCCACCCGGTGCACGTAGGACTCGGTGTCGACCGGCAGGTCGTAGTTCACGACGTGGCTGAGTCGGTCCACGTCCAGGCCACGGGCGGCGACGTCGGTGGCGACCAGCACGTCCAGGGCCCCGGACCGGAGCTTGCGGACGATGGTCTCCCGCTGGCTCTGCTGGACGTCGCCGCTGATCGCGGCCGCGGCGTAGCCACGTGCGCGGAGCTTCTCCGCGACCACCTCGGTCTCGTTCTTGGTCCGGGTGAACACGATCATCGCCTCGAAGTTCTCGACCTCGAGGATGCGCGTCAGGGCGTCGAGCTTCTGGCTGTAGGAGACCACCAGGTACCGCTGGGCGACATTCGTCGCGGTCGCGGTGTGCTCGCGGACCGTGACCTCCTGCGGGTCCCGCAGGTATCGCTGCGACAACCGACGGATCGGCGCCGGCATGGTGGCGGAGAACAGCGCGACCTGCTTGTCGCCCGGGGTTGCCGCGAGGATCGTCTCGACGTCCTCGACGAACCCCATCCGGAGCATCTCGTCGGCCTCGTCGAGCACCAGGTACTTCAGCTGGCCGAGGTCCAGGGTGCCCTTGTCCAGGTGGTCCAGGATCCGGCCGGGCGTCCCGACCACGACGTGCACGCCACGGCGCAACGCGGACAGCTGCACGCCGTAGCCCTGGCCGCCGTAGACCGGCAGGACGTGCACGGCGCCGGAGTGCGAGGCGTAGCGCTCGAAGGCCTCGCAGACCTGCAGCGCGAGCTCCCGCGTAGGGGCGAGCACCAGGGCCTGCGGCGCCTTCTGCTTGCGGTCCAGGCGCTCCAGGATCGGCAGTGCGAACGCAGCGGTCTTCCCCGTCCCGGTCTGCGCGGTACCGATCAGGTCGCGTCCGCTCAGCAGGACCGGGATCGTCGCGGCTTGGATCGCCGACGGGCTCTCGTAACCGACGTCGGCGAGCGCTCGGAGGACTGGGCCCGCCAGGCCGAGCTCGGCGAACGTCGGCGCGTCGGACGTCGGGTCTGCAGGCGCGGAAGTCACGGGCCACCGTACCCCGGCGGATCGGGCACGAGCACGGTCTCCTTGATCACCGGCGTGGGGTGGGTGTGGGGACGGCCCGGGCCGCGGAGGGGTGGTCGCGGGCCCGGGCCGTCGGTGCTCTCAGGTCAGCGCGTGTCGCCGCTGCCCCGGGAGACTGCGGCGCGGCCGGCCTCGAGCCGCGCGACCGGGATCCGGAACGGCGAGCAGGACACGTAGTCCAGCCCGGCGCCGTGGAAGAAGTGGATCGAGTCCGGGTCGCCGCCGTGCTCGCCGCACACGCCCAGCTTGATGTCCGGGCGGGTCGCCCGTCCCTTCTCCACCGCCATCTTCACCAGGCCGCCGACACCCTGGGTGTCCAGCGACTCGAACGGCGAGACGTTGAACACGCCCTTCTCGGTGTACTGGTTGAAGAACGCGCCCTCGACGTCGTCGCGCGAGAAGCCCCACGTCGTCTGCGTCAGGTCGTTGGTCCCGAACGAGAAGAACTCCGCCACGTCGGCCATCCGGTCGGCCGTGAACGCCGCCCGCGGCAGCTCGATCATCGCGCCCACCGGGATGTCCAGCTCGACGCCCTGCTCCTGCGCGACCGTCGCCAGGATGACCTCGGCCTCGTCCTTGACCAGGTGCAGCTCCATCACGGACGCCGCCAGCGGGATCATGATCTCCGCCTTGGGGGTGCCCCCCGCCTTGATCCTGGCCGCCTGCGCCTCGGCGATCGCCCGCATCTGCAGGGCGAACAGACCCGGGATCACGATGCCGAGCCGCACACCGCGCAGTCCGAGCATCGGGTTCGCCTCGCGGGTCTTCTCCACGGCGGCGAGCAGGGTCTTGTCGCGCTCGACCTCCTCACCGGTCTCGCCGCGCTCCGCGGCCAGGGCGACCTTGACCGACAGCTCGGTGTAGTCCGGCAGGAACTCGTGCAGCGGCGGGTCGATCAGTCGGATCGTGACCGGCAGGCCGTCCATCTCGGTGAGCAGGCCGACGAAGTCCTCCCGCTGCAGCGGGAGGAGCGCGTCCAGGGCCTTCTGCTGCTCCGCCTCGTCCTTGGCGAGGATGAGGCGCTCGATGAGCACCCGGCGGTCGCCGAGGAACATGTGCTCGGTGCGGCACAGGCCGATGCCCTGCCCGCCCCACGCGCGTGCCCGGTGGGCATCCTCGGGGGTGTCGGCGTTCGCGTGCACCCGCAGGGTCCGCACCGTGTCGGCGTGCGTGATGATCGTGTCGACCGCGACGACCAGCTCGCGGGTCTCCTCGTCGTCCTCCGGCAGCTCGTCGAGCGCGGCCTCGAGACCGTCCTCGAGGTAGCGCACCACGGGAGACGGCACGACGGGGACGGCGCCGAGGAAGATCTCGCCGGTGGAGCCGTCGATCGCGATGGTGTCGCCCTCGCGGACCACCTTGCCCTTGACGGAGAACTCGCGCGCGGTCACGTCGACCTCGAGCGACTCGGCACCCACCACGCACGTCGTACCCATGCCGCGCGCCACCACCGCGGCGTGCGACGTCTTGCCGCCGCGCGAGGTGAGCACGCCGACCGAGGCGATCATGCCGCCCAGGTCGTCCGGGTTGGTCTCCCGGCGCACCAGGATCACGTCCTTGCCCTGGGCCTTCCACTCCATCGCCGTCGCGGAGGAGAACACGGCCTGGCCGACCGCCGCGCCGGGCGAGGCGGCCATGCCCGTGGCGAGCAGCGTGCGCTGTGCGGACGCGTCGAACTGCGGGAACATCAGCTTGCTCAGCTGCTCGCCCGTGACCCGCTCGAGCGCCTCGTCCTTCGTGATGAGGTTCTCCTCGACCAGCTGATGGGCGATCCGGAACGCCGCCGCGGCGGTCCGCTTGCCGACCCGGGTCTGCAGCATCCACAGCTTGCCGCGCTCGACCGTGAACTCGATGTCGCACAGGTCGCGGTAGTGCGTCTCCAACCGCCGCATCACCTGGCGCAGCTCACCGAACGCCTGCGGGTTGAGCTTCTCGAAGTCGGCGAGCGACAGCGTGTTGCGGATGCCGGCGACGACGTCCTCACCCTGCGCGTTGGGCAGGTAGTCACCGTAGTCGCCGGGGACGCCGGTCGAGGGGTCGCGCGTGAAGCACACACCCGTGCCGGAGTCGTCGCCGAGGTTGCCGAACACCATGGCGACCACGTTCACGGCGGTGCCGAGGTCGTCCGAGATGCGCTCGCGGCGCCGGTACAGCCGGGCCCGCTCGGTGTTCCAGGAGTTGAAGACGGCCTCGATGGCGAGGTCGAGCTGCTCGCGCGGGTGCTGCGGGAACTCGCGCCCGGACTGCTCGAGCACGATCTGCTTGAACTCGCCGACCAGCTCGCGCAGGTCGTCGGCCGTCAGGCCGGTGTCGGCGGTGACCCCGCGGGCCTTCTTCGCCGCATCAAGAGCGTCGCTGAACAGCTCGCCGTCGATGCCCAGCACGGTCTTGCCGAACATCTGGATGAGGCGGCGGTAGGAGTCCCAGGCGAACCGCTCGTCGCCGGCGAACTTCGCCAGGCCCTGCACCGAGGCGTCGTTCAGACCGACGTTGAGGACGGTCTCCATCATGCCGGGCATCGAGAACTTCGCCCCGGAGCGCACCGAGACCAGCAGCGGGTCGTGGAAGTCGCCCAGCGAGCGACCGAGCTCGTCCTCGAGCCGGCGAAGCGCCATCGTGACCTCGACCCGGAGCTCCGGCGGCAGCACGCCGGTGCCCATGTAGGTGCGACATGCATCGGTGGTGATCGTGAAACCGGGCGGTACCGGCAAGCCGAGATTGGTCATCTCGGCGAGGTTCGCGCCCTTGCCGCCGAGCAGGTCCTTGAGGTCCTTGTTGCCTTCGCTGAAGTCGTAGACGTACTTGACCACGTTGCGCCTCTCTGCACACGGAGTCCGGCCTCGTCGCCGGCTGTCCCAGGGTGCCCAAGCCCCGCACCAGATCCGGAGGACCTTGGACCCT
The DNA here is from genome assembly GCF_030586465.1 of Actinotalea lenta. GTDB lineage: Bacteria > Actinomycetota > Actinomycetes > Actinomycetales > Cellulomonadaceae > Actinotalea > Actinotalea lenta. The sequence goes on along the minus strand of NZ_JAUQYP010000001.1, from coordinate 1,083,908 downwards.
TCGCCGACACTCTAGACGTGGCCCGGCATGATCAGACTCAGCGCAGCGGGTCGTCGTCGCCCCACAGGGACAACGTCAGCCTGCGGGCCCCGGTGGCCAGGATCTGCTCCGTCCGCTCGTGCAACGACGCGACCGTGTCCGCACCAGCGCGCACGAACCGTCCGGCGAGGGCGTCCAGCTCGCCGTCGCCGACGGCGGCGACCAGCGCGACCATCTCCTCCACCGGCGTCCACTCGGTCCGCCCGGAGTGCGTGGGCATGCCCGCGGTCATGTCGGTGGCCACCACACCAGGCGCCACGTCGAGCACCACGAGGCCGCGTGCGCGGTACTGCGCGTCGAGCTGCGTCGTGAAGCGCGCCAGCGCCCCCTTGCTCACGTGGTACCCGGTGTACACGCCCGAGGCCCGGTACCCGGAGCCCGAGTTCACGTGCACCATCCGGCCACCACCCACGGCGAGCATCCCCGGCAGCAGGGCGTGCGCGAGCAGCATCGGGCCGCGCAGGTTGGCTTCCACCACCCGCCACACGTCCTCGACGTCGTCCTCGGCGAAGGGCAGCTCGTCGTGCTCGACCACCCCCGCGTTCTGCACCAGGAGGTCGACGCTGCCCAGCGCGTCCTCGGCGGCGCGGGCGGCCGAGCGCACCTGCTGCGCGTCCACCAGGTCGACGGGGATGACGTGCACCCGCGACTCGGGCTGCTCGGCAAGGATCTCCTGGGCCGACGTGCGCAGGTGCGCCTCGGTCCGGCCGAGCAGGGCGACCTCGTACCCGCGCGCGGCCAGCCCCCGCGCCACCGCAGCGCCGATGCCGCGCCCGGCTCCTGTGACCACTGCGGTGCGCGCGGTGCGCAGCGGTGCGACGACCATCCTCACAGCCCCTCGGCGACGACGGCGGCGACCTGGAGCCAGGCCTCGCGCGTGCGGCGGTCCAACCGGTCCACCTCGAGCGGGGCACCGCCCACCAGCGACGGGTCGTAGGGCACGTCCAGCACCGCTCGGGTCAACCGGCCGAAGTGGTCGTGCAACCGCCGGGCCAGCACGGGGTCGCGGCGCGGTGCCGGGTCGGACAGCACCGTGACCGCGCGGCTGACCGCGTCCTCATGGCCGGTGGCGCGCAGGGCGTCGATGGCCCAGGCGGCGGACTGTGCTGTGTCCTCGCGCACGGTGGAGATGATGACCACCTGGTCCGCCGCATCGACCGCGGCCTGCCAGTTGGACGCACGCATGTTGTTGCCGGTGTCGACGATCATCACCCGGTAGAAGCGCGCAAGAGTGCGGTGCAGCGCTCGGAACGCGAACCCGTCGATGGAGGCCGCCGAGGCGGCGTCCTCGTCGCTCGCCAGCACGTCGAACCTGCCCGATCCCTGGGAGCGCACGTAGTTGTCGAGGTCGCCGACCCGTGCGGAGCCGGGGTCGGAGAACCGGTCCAGGTCCTGGAGCAGGTTGACCGCGGTGTTGTGGTGCGGGGCCCGGTGGGCCCGCCAGCCCAGCGTCCCGCGGGTCTCGTTGTTGTCCCACGCGAGGGTGTAGCCGCCGCGGTGCCGGCCGAAGGTCGCGGCCAGCAGCATGCTCGCCGTGGTCTTGTGCGCGCCGCCCTTCGGGTTGATCACCACGATGGTGCGCGGCCCGTCCAGACTGCGCTGCACGGAGGCGACCGCCTCGCGGTGACGGCGCTCCGCCGGGCCGGGCCGCAGCGACAGCAGACCCCCGGTCAGGCGATGGAGCGCACCCTGCCACCCCTGCTCGGCCGGCCCGGTCTGCGGCTCGGGGCGCTGGGCGAGCAGGTCGGCCAGCGTGGGCAGCTCCGCCGCGGAACGTTCCTCGGGGAGACGACCGGGGGCGTCCTGGCGCGCCCACGGGACGTCGGGCCCCTCGGCGGACGGCGACTCGGCGGTGGCCGTCTCGGGGTCGGCGGACGTGGCCACGTCGTCGTGGTCGGACGGCTGCGCCGCCGGCCGGTCGGACGGCCCGGCGTCCCCGGAGCCCGAGGCCTCATCGTCCTCGGTGACCTCCTGGTCCGGCTCGGCGAGGTGGACGACCCCCGTCGCCAGGACCGGCGAGGCGGCGTCACCCTCGACCATGGGCCACACGGAGACTCGCGGCGGTGCGTTGCCGCGAGTGCTCCGCCGCGGCGGCGGCCCCGGGCGCGGCACAGACCCGGTCGCCTGGACCCCGACCCCGGCCTGGCCGGCCTCGCCACCACGCGCACTCGCGCCGTCGTCCGGACCCGCGGCGTCGTCGACGGCCGGCTCTGCCGCTGAACCTTCACCCGGGCCCGGCGTGGGAATGGTCTCCTCCATCACGTCCCAGCGCACGTCATCGACCTCGGGCTCGTCGGGAACGTTGACCGGCAGCTCGCCGTGCAGCGCCCAGCGGACGTCGTCCGACCAGGTGGTGCCGCCCATCGTCGCGGACGCGGCCGGGCCGGGCGCGGTCGGGGCGGGTTCCCGCGGTGCCGCAGCCTCCGGCTCGCGGTCCGCCTCCGGCTCGCGGTCCGCCTGCTGCGCGCGCTCGAGCTCGCGCAGCTGCCTGCGCGTCAGCGGACGGTCACCACCGTCCGGCAGGTCGTCCACCCTCGTGCCCTCCTGTGCGCGCCCGTCACGACACACGCGAACCTAGCCCCACCTGGACGACGACGCACGTACCGGTCCGGAACGCTGCCGGGCGCGAGCACGGGGCGCGGCCTGCGCCGCGCCCCGTGCCGCCCTGCCGGGCCGGTCACCGCCGGGTCGGGTGGCCGCCCCGCGGTCGTGGGCCCCGGGCCCGTCCGGAGGATCAGAAGGACAGGGCGTCGTCCGCGACCGCCACCACCGACCAGACCGAGCCGTCGGCGCCGGTCAGCCGGTACGTCGGAGCCACCACGACGGCACCGGAGGGCTGGGCGTAGGTGGACAGCGCCAGCTCGGCCGAGACGATCGAGACCCGCTGGACCGGCCAGCTGAGCGGACTGCCGGGCTCGGGCATGGGCGGGATGGTGGGCGCGGTGGGCCCCATGGGCTCGGGCACCGGCGCGACCGAGGCCTGCGCGTCCGCGGCGAACCGGATGGGCCCACCACCTGCACCGAACCGCGGGTCGCCGAGCCGCTGGACCGCCGCGGCCGGGCTGATGACGGGGTACGAGCCCAGATCCGCCAGTGGAGCGAGCGAGCCGGACAGGGACTGCAGCCCCCCGCCGGTGAAGGTCGCGTTCCACATCAGGTCGGTGCGCGTGCCGCCGACCACACGGTAGGCGGAGACGTACGTCCAGCCACCCTGGTCGGACGCCTCGCCCGGCTCGACGTCCGCAGCGTCGACGCCGAGCGCGGCGAGCAGCTCCATCAGCCGGCTCGTCGCCTGGTCGACGGTGGGCGCAGGGCCGAGATCCGCTTGCGCGCACCCGCCGTCCGGCGGAAGGGGCGTCGCGGCCGAGGCGGTGCCCTCGGCGGTCTTCACGGAGGCGTCGCACCGCCACGGGTCAGCCGCCGGGTCGTAGTAGTTCACGTCACCGAAGCCGCCCGGGTAGATCGACAGGTTCGGCCCGCTGCCGTCCTGGGGCCCCACCGTGAAGCCGCCCGGCCCGGTCTCCTGCACCGCACCGTCCAGCCCGAGGGCGGCCGCGACCCGTGCCACGGTCGCGCGGTCCGCCACCGCACCGACGTCGACCGCCCACACGTGCGCCGTGGTCCCCTGGTCGGACAACCCGCTGGCCGTGAACACCGTGCGGCCGTAGAAGCCGAGCGACGCGTCCCCCATCCCGCGGGTGGCGGCACCACCGCCGGCCGCGAGCTCGGGCGGCTGCGCCTGCACCTCGGCCCCGGGCGACCCGGCGCCGCCGACTGCCTGGTCCGCCGGTCCGGGCGCGACGGCGGGCCCGTCGGCCAGGCTGACCGAGGTCTCGTGGTCACCGCGCAGCGCTCCGATCGCGAAGCCCCCGCCCGAGCCCACCACGAGCGCCGCCGCGGCTGCGGCCGCCACCGGGATCCACCGCCTGCTGCGACGTGCGGCGAGCTGGTCCGAGACCTGCCCCCCCGCGCGACGCGCCGCCACGGCTGCGCGCAGCGCGACCATGTCCGGCTCTGCACCCCGCGCGGGGTCGGCCGCGCGCAGCCGGTCGACGTACTCCTGGTGCGCGTCCTCGGGTTCCACCGGACCGTGCGTGCTCATGGTGACCTCCAGGTGCTCTCAGCGCTTCTGTGTCACCGCGCCCGGCCCGCTTGCAGCCTCCCGGTCGCTCCACACCTCGCGCAGCCGCGCTCGCGCCCTGGACAACGCCGCGTCCGCGCCGCCCCGCGAGATCCCGAGCACGTCGGCGAGCTCGGCGCCGCCGAGCCCTTCCCAGGCGTGCAGCAGCAGGATTCGCCGGTCCCGCGGGGACAGCGCGGCCAGGACCTCACGCAGCTGCTCGTCACGGACGGCCAGGTCCGCCGGGTCCGCGTCGTCGACCTCGTCGGGCACCCGCTCGACCGGGACCGGACGCATCTTGCGCCGGTGGTTGGCCAAGATGTAGCCCGCGGTGCGGTACAGCCAGGGCAGCTCCGCACCCTCGGGGACGTCCTCGCGCCGGCGCCACGCCGTCACCAGCACGTCCGCCGTCAGGTCGGCGACGTCCGACGGCGCGGCACGGCGCGCCAGGTACCGGTGCACCGCCGAGGCGTGCGCCTGCACGAGTGCCTCGAACCAGTCATCGTCACGCACGGGGCCTCCCGGTGGTCACGGCGCGCGGTCATCGTGTGAGTGTCGTGGAGCGAACGGGTCTTGCAGACCCAGTGTGGCGCGTCGTCCCTGACACGGGACGCATCCACCCACCACACTGACCGCACGCGCACAACTGGCGCGCTGCACGCGCTCCTGGTATGGGGCGTGCGGGAGGCACGGGGTGCGGCGGCATGGAGGGAGGCCCATGACCGACGAGGCAGGCCACGGCCCGGGCGACGGGGCCGGCCCGTGGCTCCCGGACGGCGAGCTCGCCCGGACACTGGACCTGCTGAGCGAGCTAGTCGTGCGCTACCGCGTCGACGACCTGAAGCTCGTGTACTGCAACCGGGCGTGGGCGGGGCAGTTCCGCGAGGACCCGGCCTCGCTGCTCGGCAGACCGCTCGACCAGCTCCTCAACGACGCGGAGATGGCGGGGCTCCGGGCCCAGCTGTCCCGACTCGGGCCGGACGCGCCCTTCCTGCACGACGAGCGCCCCCGGCCCGCCTCCCGCGACCGCGAGCGCTGGGTCGAGTGGACGGACCGGTACCTCGCGCTGCCCGGTGGCCCCGAGGTCCTGGCGGTGGGCCGCGACGTCACCGAACGGCACAACGCGCAGCTGGCCCTGGCCGCCAGCGAGAACCTGTTCCGCACGCTGGCCGAGTCCGCGACCGACCTGGTGTGGCGGCTGGGAACGGACCCGCCCGCGCTGACCTACCTCAGCCCCTCGATCGAGCGGATTGCCGGCTGGCCGGCGGACCGGATCACCGGGGACGTGGAACGACTGCGGGGCTACCTGGACGACGACGGCAGGCAGGTCCTCGAGCGGGCTCTGGCGGGCGACCAGCCCCCCGACCGCTTCGACCTGCGGCTGCAGCGCGCGGACGGCGCCTGGGTCACGCTCGAGATGCAGGTGGCGCGGCTCCCCGACGGCTGGCAGGGCATCGGCCGGGACGTCACCAAGATCCGTGAGCTCCAGACCGAGCTCGAGGACCTCGCCCTGCGCGACCCGCTCACCGGGCTGGCGAACCGACGGCTGCTCGCCGTCCTGCTGGAGGCCGGGCTGGCTCGCGCGGCTCGCACGGGCGCGCACCTCGTGGTGAGCCTGGTCGACCTGGACGACTTCAAGGCCGTCAACGACGAGCACGGTCACGCCGCCGGGGACGCCGTGCTCCAAGAGGCGGCCCGGCGGCTCACGGAGGGAGTACGGGGGGCGGACGTGGTCGCCCGGCTCGGCGGTGACGAGTTCGTCACGGTGCACGAGACCGACGCCACCGGCGGTCGGGCCGTGCTCCGTCGGCTGGCCCAGGTGCTCAGTCCCCCGTACCGGCTGCCGTCCGGCGCCGAGGTGGTCTGCGCGCCGAGCATCGGGACCGCAGACTCGGCGCACCACAGCGAGGCCGCGGACCTGCTCGCCGCGGCGGACAGCGCGATGTACGCCGCCAAGCGGCGGCACCGCGCGTCGGCGTCCAACGGGGGCGGCCCGGCCGCCGGTCCGCCCTCGCACTAGGCTCCCCGGCGTGAAGCCGTTCCTGCTGCTGGGCACCCGTCCGGAGGACGCCGCCGCGGACGGCGAGCTCGAGGCGGTGGCGCGGTTCGGCGGCCTGCGCCCCGACGAGCTCGTCAGGGTCCGGCTCGAGGCCGCTCCGATGCCGGCTCTCGCGCTCGACGACTTCTCCGGAGTGATCGTCGGCGGCAGCCCGTTCAACGCCAGCGACCCGCCCGCAGACAAGTCGGCCACGCAGCTACGGGTCGAGGCTGAGCTGGCCGCACTGCTCGACGAGGTGGTCGCACGGGACTTCCCCTTCCTCGGCGCCTGCTACGGCGTGGGGACGCTCGGCGTGCACCAGGGCGGCGTGGTGGATCGGACCTACGGCGAAGCAGTCGGCGCCGTGCCCGTCACCCTGACCGCCGACGGGCGTCGCGACCCCGTGTTCGAGGGCCTGCCGGACACCTTCGACGCCTTCGTCGGGCACAAGGAGGCGATCCACACCCCACCCCCGCACGCCGTGGTCCTCGCGACGTCACCGGGCTGCCCGGTCCAGGCCTTCCGGGTCAAGACGAACCTCTATGCCACGCAGTTCCATCCCGAGCTCGACGTGCCGGGCATCGTCACCCGGATCGAGGTGTACCGGCACGCGGGCTACTTCCCCGCCGACACCACCGAAGAGCTGATCGTCGAGGTCAGCGAGCAGGTCGTGGACCACCCGCCGCGGGTGCTCGCGAACTTCGTGCGTCGGTACGCCCGGGACTAGCCGTACTCGGCGCGCCGCCGTGCGCCCCTGGCTCATGCCGGGCATCATCGGGCGATGTTCACGCTCACTCCCGCGATCCCTCAGGGCGCCGTCCCTGCTGCCGATCGACCGGCATGAGCGCGACGACGGAGCCGGCGGCGCCGGTGGACGAGCGACGGCCGGTCCTGACCGTCGTGCCCTGTGCCGCGCGACCCTCGACGGGCTTCGTCCACCTGGACGGCCCGTGCCGCTGCTTCACCGGCGGTCCCGCCCCGGAGTTCGCACCGGTGGAGCGGCTGGCCGGCTGACGAACCCCGCGTGAGTCGCCCCCGCGAGCAGGGCCTCCGGGCCCGAGGGCTGCGTGCGCGTCAAGCGCGAAGCGAAACCGTCGGACGGCGCCGCAGACGCCTCAGCCTTCGTCGGCGCCTCGTCGCCAGCCTCAGAACTCGGTGAGGTCCAGCTCGAACCAGACGGTCTTGCCGCCCTCGTCGCGGGACTCGATGCCCCATCTGGTCGACATGGCCTCGACGATCGCCATGCCGCGGCCGTTCACGGCAGCCAGGTCCTGGTCGAGAACGACCGGAGCGCGGTCGCCGCCATCACTCACGGCGACCCGGACGGTGGCCGCGGTGTGCCGGAGCTGGACGCCGATCGCGTGCCCGCCGGCGCCGTGCAGCACGGCGTTGGACAGCAGCTCGCTGGACAGGAGCTCGACGACCTGGTTGGCCATCCCGACCACGCCCCGCTCGGCCGAGGTGCGAACCACCCAGTGCCGCCCGACGGCCACCGACTGACGGTGGCCGGGGAGGACGAGGCTCGCGTCGGAGGAGCCGTCCTCGCAGACCGGTCCGAGACGACCACGCGGGGTGGTGGACTCGCCCACCAGGCGCAGGGGCCGCCCCGACGAGGGGCGCCGTTGTGGCTCGCCGGCCATCCAGCCCTCCTCGCGGTCGCGACACACGCCACCGGCCATCCTGCACCCCCGAGTCGGACGGGCCGGAAGGTCGGCACGCCGGACGGACCGATTCCACCATGTCCCGTCCCGAGGATGCTTCCGGGCGATGGGTGAAAATACCCGTCGACTCGCCGCAAACCGGACAATTCGCCCGGCGTGTCGCCCCGGGGCTGTGGTCACCGCCTGCGGAGCCGCCCGCCGGAGCCGTTGCCGCCGAACGGACCGCGGGCCTGCCAGGTCCCGAGCACCATGGCCGCGGAGGTGCGGTCCCTCAACGTCCCGCCCCGTCCAGGTCGATCAGCCGCGGGATCCCCGGCGGCGCGGCCTGGGACAGCTCGAGGTACTTGGCCTCGGCGCGGTGCAGGCGGACGTGCTCGTCGAGCGTCCAGGTCGGCCCGTTGCGCAGGACGGTTCCGCACGAGCACTCGAGCCACAAGGTGCCATCCGCGTCGGCGCGCAACGTGCCGACGGTGTAGTGCGTCGCGCGGGCGCGGGACTTGGCGTCCCGCAGCACTGCGCTCACCGGCTCGCTCGACGTGCCGTCGTCGGGCCCGCCCGCCACGGGCGCGGGTTCGTGGAGGTCCTCCGTCACCGTCCCAGTGTGGCGCACGCTCAGCCGAGCAGCTCCAGCAGCACACGCTCGGTGGGCGATCCGCTGGGCACCGCGAACCGCGCGGCGTCGTGGCGAACCCGGATCTCCGTGACGCCGTGATACCCGGTGGGCACCGTCTCGACCGGCAGCACGTGTCCCAGTGGCACTGACGTCCGAGCGATGGAGTGCACCGGCTTGCCGCCCCGCACCCACCAGGACCGCCGGTGCAGCACCAGGAGCTCGCTCGGGTCCGAGCAGACCACGGCGCCCTGGAGCCACATCGGCCACCACCGGTGCAGCAGACGGCTCACCGTCGAGGGCTCCACCGGCTCGACGACCCGACGGGCATGGGCAGCCCGCATCCCCATCGCCGGCTCGGCGCGCACCAGCTCGCGGTACTCGGTGGTGAGGGCGACGTCGGGCCACAGGTCCTCGAGGCCCAGCTCCGGCGCGGGGCCGGTCGCTTCCGGTGGCGGACCACCACGGATCGCGCTGCGAAGCGCGGCGACGAACTCACCCACCACGTCCCGGGAGGCGCCGTTGTAGCCGACCGTCATGGGCTTCTCGTCGAGCACGCGGACCGACAGCCGACCGTCGAGCAGCTCGACGCTGTCCTCCAGGGCGACGATCCGATCGGTCGCCACCTCGCGGCGACGCACGCCGTGCGCCTCGCCGGGTGCGCGGGAGAGCAGCGTCAGCCTGTCCCCGCGCAGACCGACCAGGTGGTCGTACAGGTCCATCTGCGGGTTCGCGTCCCGCCGCGCGATGCCGCGGGGGATCTTGATCACCATCGTCGCGCTCGCCGGGTCGGGTGCGAACCGGCGGAACAGCCGGGGCACCTCTCCGTCGGTGCGCACGCGGTAGACCCACGGGCCGAAGGCGTCGAACTCCTCGGTCCGTTCCTGATGACCGGTGACCTCGTTGTCGGTAGCCATACTCGACGGTACGCCCGGCAGGTCCACCTCGTCAGGGGGTCTGCCCCGCCGCCTGAGGTACCTCAGACCGCGGGACCCGGCCCGACCCGTCGAGGATCGGTCGGTCGCCCGATCCGGGAACGCCCACCTCACCGCGAGAGTCGTCCTCGATCGAAGGAGGACATCATGACTCTCACCCCGTGGGGACCCGCCCTGGACGCCGAGGTCGCCTACCGGCACGACCAGGTCCGCGACGCCTGGCGGCGGCCGGCACCGCGGCACCGGACGCCGCGCCGCGACGCGGTCCGGCACCCCGCACCGGCGCAGCCGGAGGCTGGTGCGCGTCGGAGCACGCTGCGAGGATCGGAGGCGTGCCCCACCTCATGAGCACGCCGTTCGTCGCGCGCGAGGCGCCGGTGGCCCGGCTGCTGGCCGCGCTCGGCGACGCCGCACGCGGGCAACCCACGGTCGTCCTGCTGGGGGCGGATGCCGGCGTCGGCAAGACCCGCCTGCTGCGCCACGTGGGCGACCTCGCGACGGCCACGGGCGCGATCGCCGTGACCGGGAACTGCGTGGACCTGGGCGAGGTCGGCCTGCCGTACCTGCCGTTCGCGGAGGCGATGGCGGAGCTCGCGTCGACCAGCACCGCACTCGAGCCGGTGCTGGACGCGCGGCCGGCTCTCGCGCGCCTGCTCACGGGCGCGGGCGCTGAGGGCGGGGCGCCCGCCGACGACGGGGGCCGGCACCAGCTCTTCGACGGCGTCCTGGCGGCACTGGGCACCGCGGGGAGCGCGACCCACCCGCTGGTCCTCGTGATCGAGGACGCGCAGTGGGCCGACTCGTCGACGCGCGACCTGCTGCGCTTCCTCGCCACGCGACTGCGCGACGAGCACACTCTCGTGGTCGTCAGCTACCGGACGGACGACCTGCACCGGCGGCACCCGTTACGTCCGCTGCTCGCCGAGCTGTGGCGCAACCCCCGGGTGGAGCGGCTCGAGCTCCCACCGTTCACCGGGGACGAGCTGCGGCGGTTCGCCGCCGTGGTGCGCGGCGAGCCCGTCCCGGAGGAACGCGTCCAGGAGGTCATGGCCCGGTCGGAGGGCAACGCCTACTTCGCGCAGGAGCTGCTGGAGGCCGGCGCCGGGGCGGACCTGCCGTGGACGCTCGCGGAGGTCCTGCACGCCCGCCTGGAACGCCTGGACGCCCAGGTGCTCCGGCTGGCGCGGGTCGCGGCCGTCGCCGGCCGCCGCGTCGGTGAGGGTCTGCTCCGAGCGGTCTGGGCGGCGACGGGAGCCGAGGGCGCGTTCGACGACCTCGTCCGCGACGCGGTCGCCGCGCACGTACTGACCGACCGAGCCGGCTGGCTGGAGTTCCGCCACGCCCTGCTCGCCGAGGTGGTCGAGGCGGACATGCTGCCGGGCGAACGACTCCCGCTGCACCGCGCGTACCTCCAGGTGCTGCGGAGCGACCCCGGCCTGGGGTCGGCGGCCCAGCTCGCCGAGCACGCACGCCAGGCGGGAGACCTGGCCACGGCGGCGCGTGCCGCCGCGCAGGCCGCGGACGAGGCAGCCGCGGTGCTCGCACCGGCCGAGGAGCTGGGTCACCTCGAGGAGGTGCTGAGACTCGCCGACCTCACCGACGACCCACCGGTCGACCGGGCCGCCGTGGCGGACCGGGCCGCGCGGGCTGCGCACCGGTGCGGCCGCACGGACCGCGCCGTGGCGCTGGGCCGCGCCGCGATCGAGCTCACCACGGGGTCGCCCGCCCGGCGGGCCCGACTGCGGGCCCAGCTGGCCACCTACCTCATCGCCGCCGATCCCGTCGCGGCGCCCCCGGAGGCCGACCGCGCCCTGGCCGAGCTGCCGGCTGACGCGGCGCCCCTGGACACCGCGTGGACGCTGGCCACCCACGCACGCGTGATGCTGAACGTCGAGGGCGCGGACCACGACGCCGTGGCCGAGTCGAACGCCCGCCGCGCCCTCGAGATCGCGCAAGCGGCCGACCTGCCGGCCGTCGAGGCGGATGCAGCCGCGACCCTCGCCGTCCTCATGGTCGACGACGCCGACCGTGCCGCGCAGCTCCTGACGACGGCCGCGCGGCGAGCGCGGGACGCCGGCGACCTGACGACCGAGCAGCGGTGCGTGTACAACCTGGCGACCACCCACTACTACGCGGGACGTCTGGACGTGGCGGCGCAGACGCTGGTCGACGGCCTGGCCCGCGCGCGGTCCGCGGGGCTGCTGTGGAGCGAGTTCGGGCTGTCCCAGCAGTTCTTCGACCGGCTGGTGCGGTTCGTCATCGGTGACCTCAGTCCGGCCGGCGCGGCGGGCGGTGCGGGCAGCGCCGCCCAGGCCCGCGCCCTCGCGCTCGTGGACCTCTATGCGGCCGTCGCCCGCGGCGACGAGGACGTCGTCGAGCGTGCTGCCGGATTCGACGACCTGTGGGAGCTGGACGGGCAGTTCGCCCTGATCGCCGGCGGCGTCCGCGCCGACGCCCTGACCCGGGCGGGGCGCCCGCAGGACGGCGTCGACGAGGCCGAGCGCGCCCTGCAACACCTCTGGCGAACCTGGGACGACTACTTCCTCGGCGGGATCTGGCTCGTCGCCCTCGCGCTCGCGGCGCTCGCCGACCTGGCGGCCGCCGGGCGCGCGAGCGGCGCGGACGTGTCCGGCGCCGTCGAGCACGGCGGACGGCTCCTGGCCCGGGCACGGGCCACCGCCGAGCGCGGCCGGCCCCGCGGGGGGCCGCTCGGGCCGGAGGGGGTGGCGTGGCTCGCCCGGGCCGTCGCCGAGCACGGTCGGCTCCTCGGGACCGACGACCCGGAGCTGTGGCGCGCGGCGACCGAGGCATTCGGCTACGGCTACCGGTACGAGGAGGCGCGCAGCCGACGGCGCTGGGCGCAGGCGCTCCTGGAGGCCGGCGAGCGGGAGGCCGCGCAGCACCAGCTCCGGCTCGCGACGCAGGCCGCCGACCTGATGGGTGCACGCCCGCTGCACGCCGCCTGCCTCGACCTCGCACGCCGGGGTCGTCTCGACGTGCCCGGTGCGCGCAGGCCGACGCTCGACCTGCTGACCGCACGCGAGGCGGAGGTCCTGGCCCTCGTGGCCGAGGGACTGAGCAACCGGCAGATCGGCGAGCGGCTGTTCATCAGTCTCAAGACGGTCAGCGTCCACGTGTCCAACGTGTTGGCCAAGCTGGGAGTCGGCAGCCGGACCGAGGCGGTGGCGGTCGCGCACCGGCGTGGGCTGCTCGACGCCGCCGCGCCGGCGTCGATGGGTGGCGCCCCCGCGCGCGGCCCGGGTGGGCGCGCCCTAGCGTGACACCCATGGCAGCGCCGGCGGTCGAGCTGGAGGTGGCAGGACGCACGGTCCGGGTGTCCAACCCGGACCGACTGGTCTTCCCCGGGCCAGGGATCACGAAGCTCGAGGTGGTCGAGTACGTCGTCGCCGTGGGCGACGGCATCCTCGCTGCGGTCCGCGACCGGCCCACCACCCTGGAGCGTTGGCCGAAGGGCTGGTTCGAGGGCGCGCGGTTGTCCACCCGGACCGACTCAGGGGGCGACGGCTTCTACCAGAAGCGTGTGCCGCGGGGTGCCCCGGACTGGGTGCGCACCGCTCGGATCACGTTCCCCAGCGGTCGCTACGCCGACGAGGTGTGCCCCACCGAGCTCGCCGTGGTCGCATGGGCGGCGAACCTGGGCACGGTGACGTTCCACCCGTGGCCGGTGACCAGTGCCGACACCGAGGCGCCTGACCAGCTGCGCATCGACCTCGACCCGCAGCCCGGGACGGACTTCGCCGACGCCGTCCTGGTGGCGCCCCATGTCCGTGAGCTGCTGGCCGAGCTGGGCATGACGGGGTGGCCGAAGACCTCCGGCGGGCGGGGCCTGCACGTCTTCGTGCCGCTCGAGCCGCGGTGGTCGTTCACCCAGGCGCGCCGAGCCACGATCGCCATCGGCCGCGAGCTCGAACGCCGGCTGCCCGGCCAGGTCACCACCGCATGGTGGAAGGAGGAACGCGGCCGGACCATCTTCGTCGACTACAACCAGATGGCCCGCGACCGCACCATCGCGTCGGCGTACTCGATCCGGGCCAATGCGCGGGCCACGGTCTCGGCGCCCCTGCGATGGGACGAGCTCGAGGCCGTGCACCCGGATGACGTCACGGTCCGCACGATGCCGGCCCGGCTCGCCCAGCACGGCGATCTGTTCGCCCCGCTGGCGGCCGGCGCGGCTCCGCGGTTCGGCCTCGAGGCCGCGCTCGAGCTGGCGGCGCGCGACGAACGCGACCACGGCCTGGAGGACCTCCCCTACCCGCCCGAGTACCCGAAGATGCCGGGCGAGCCGAAGCGCGTGCAGCCGAGCCGCGACACGGGCAGGCCGCGCGCGTAGCCGTATCGCAGGGCGAACGGCGTCACGCGCCCACGCGCGTCGGCACCCCTCGCCGGGCGAGCCGGCGCAGCGCGAGCAGCTGGCGCAGGAAGAGCACTCCCTGCCGCATCGTCGCCTTCGAGACGCCGGCGTGGCGGCGCCCGAACGTGAACGGGACCTCACCGACCGCGAGGTCATGGGTCGCCAGGATCTCGAGCAGGATCTTGAAGCCGGACGGGTCGAGGCGCTCGAGGTTGAGACGGTCGGCACGCACCGCGAAGAACCCGGTCATCGGGTCCGAGCAGTCAGCGAGCGCGCGGGGCAGCGCGGCTCGGGACAGCGACGTAGCCGCGCTCGACACGGCGCGGCGCAGCGCGGAGGACAGACCGCCCGCGTCGCCGTCGTGCGTGTAGCGCGAGGCGACCGCGATGTCGACCCCGCCCTCGATGAGGTCCAGCAGCGCGGGGATCACGTCCGGCGGGTGCTGCAGATCGCCGTCCATCACCACGACCACCGAGCCGCGGGCCCGGCGCAACCCCTCGACCACGGCCCCGGACAACCCGCCCACTGCCCGGTCGCGATGGTGCACGGCCAGCGGGAGCGGGGCGTCGGGCGCCGTCCGTCGCACGACGTCAGGAGTGTCGTCCGTCGAGTCGTCGACGTAGAGCACGTCCACGTCCACGCTGCTCAGGGCCGAACCCAGCGCCGCGACGAGGGGTCGGACGTTGCCCGCCTCGTTGAAGGACGGGACGACGACCGTGACCTCCACTGGCCCTCCCTCACCGACAGTCCGCGGCACCACTGCCGACGACGCCCGACCCTACCGGAGCCCCACCCGTGCGCGGGGACGGCGTCGCGCGCACCCAGGGGGTTCCGCGCAGCGACCTGCAGGGACCTTGGCCTCTCGTGGGTCGCACGGGGCGGGATGACGCTGGTCGCATCGGAACCCGAAGGGAGCCGATCATGCCCAAGAGCTGGAAGGACCTGTCCCCCCGCACCCGCACCGCCCTCGTGGTGCTCGGCAGCGCCCAGCTCGCCCTGGCCGCCACGGCCTGGACGGATCTGGCCGCGCGGCCCGCGAAGAACCTGCGGGGACCCAAGCCCTGGTGGGCTGCGGTGATCGCGGTCGCCCTGGTGGGTCCGGCGGCGTACGCCGTGTGCGGCGTGCACGGCTGCCGGATCTCACCGATCCCGTGACCGTGGTGGGGCCGCGGACGGTCTGAGGTACCGGATGTGCGCGTCCGACGCGCGTGCCTGGTGTGCCGACAGGGCCGCCCGGAGGTCCGACGCGCCTGCGACCGGGGGCTCACACGGAGCCGCCTGTGGGAATCGAACCCACGACCTTCTCATTACGAGTGAGACGCTCTGCCGACTGAGCTAAGGCGGCGTCGTCGGCGGGCCGACGAGCGCGGCCTACTGTACCGGGGTGCGGACCGGGCACCAAAGCGCGGCACCCCGCTGCCCCGGCGGCGCGCCCCTCAGCTGCATGTGGTGCCGACGGGTGGGGTTGCCCCCGTGAGCAGGTAGGTCTCCACGGCGTCGCTGATGCAGCTGCCGGCGCGACCGTACGCGGTGTGCCCCTGCCCCTTCCAGGTCAGCAGGACCCCGGAGTCGAGCTGGTCGGCAAGCGCCTGCGCCCAGCGGTACGGGGTCGCGGGGTCGCCGGTGGTGCCGACCACGAGGATCGGCGCGGCACCGGTCGCGTGGATCGGCGCGGGGGTACGGGTCGACTGCACCGGCCATGTCTCACACCCCGGGGCCATCGCGAACCAGTCTGCGAAGGTGGGGGCGGTCCGCGCGATCTGGTCGCGGAACGCCACCATCTGCTGGTAGTCGCGCGACGCCGCCGGGTAGTCCAGGCAGTTGATCGCCTGGATGGCAAGGTTGGAGTTCGACAGGTACGTGCCGTCCGCAGTGCGGTCCAGGTACACGTCGGCGTACTCGAGCAGCTGGCCCCCGGTGTGCTGGTTGATCGCCTCGGACAGCGCCTGCGTGAGCAGCGGCCAGTAGTCGTCGTTGTAGAGGGTGACGATCACGCCGTAGAACGCCAGCGTGCCGTTCACCGCGTGCCCGTCGCTGGTGCTCAGCGGGCGCTGCTTGGCGCGGTCCACGACATCGGCGATCTGCTGCATGCCGTGGGAGACCGACCCGGTCAGCGGGCAGCCGGGGGCGTTCTGGCAGTACTGCACGTAGGACCGCAGCGCGTTCTCGAAGCCCTGCGCCTGCTGCTCGGACAGCTGGTCGGAGGTCAGCGACGGATCGAGAGCGCCGTCCAGCACCAGGCGCCCGACGTTCTTCGGGAAGAGGCCGGCGTAGGTGGCACCCAGGAAGGTCCCGTACGAGAACCCGAGGTAGTGCAGCTGGTCGTCACCGAGCAGCGCCCGCATCAGGTCCATGTCGCGAGCGGCACTCGCGGTGTCCACGTGCGCCAGCAGCGCTCCGGTGTCCTCCTGGCACGCCTGCCCGAAGGCGGTCGCCTTCGCGCGGGCCGCGTCCAGGGAAGCCTGGCTGTCGATGGTCACGTCCTGGGTGAGGTAGGTGTCGACCTGGGAGTCCGGGCCGCACTCGACGGCGCTGGACTTGCCCACGCCACGCGGGTCGAACGCGACGACGTCGTAGTCGGCCAGGACGTCCGCGCCCAGCACGCTCGTGACCGCGTAGGACAAGAAGTCCACGCCCGACGAGCCCGGGCCGCCGGGGTTGATCAGCAGGGAGCCGATCCGGTGCGCCGGGTCGTCGGCCGGCCGACGCTCGATCGCCAGGGAGATGCTGCCCGCGGACGGGTCGGCCCAGTTGAGCGGAGCGGAGATCGTCGCGCACTGGAAGTCGCCACAGGCGCTCCAGGACACCGACTGCCCGTAGAACGACTCCACGGTCCCGCCGGCCGGTGCGGACGCGGACGGTGCGCTGGTGGTGGCACTGGGCCCGGCGGACTGCACCGGGGTGATCTGCTCGCGTGGCGCGGCGCAGCCGGCCAGCGCGAGGGCCGCCAGGGCGACCACGGCTGCGAGACGGTGGCGGCGAGCGGGCACCGGGTAACGGTAACCGCTCGGGCCCGGCGGCACCGGCGGGGTCACGCCCCGACCCGGCCGTCCTGGGGCCTCAGCGCCACCGCCATCGCCTCGATCGCGAGCAGCGGGGCCACGTTGCCGGCCAGCCGGGTGCGGGTCTCACCGATCACGTCCATCCGGTGCAGCGTCTGCTCAGGCGTGGAGTCCTGCGCCAGCCGTCGCACCTGGTCCGTGTGCTCGACGTTGACCGGGTCCACGTCCGCGCCGAGCTGGAGGACCAGCACGTCCCGGTAGAGCGAGAGCAGGTCCAGCAGCGACCGGTCCAGCACGTCGCGCTGGGCCCGGGTGGCCCGGCGCTTCTGGTCCTCGGTGAGCTGACGCACCTGGGCGCGCAGCGCGGGTGGGAGGCGGGTGGCATCCTCGGCGCCCAGCGTGTGCAGCAGCGCCGCCCTCTCCGCCGCGTCGCGGTCCTCGGTCGCCGCCTTGGCCTCCGCCTGCGCGACGTCGACCAGGTCCGCGGCGGCGAGCACCGCGTCCCCCACGCCGCGGATGCCGGTGACCAGCTCGAGGGTGCGGCGGCGCCGCTCGCGCGCATCCGGGTCGCGGGCCAGGCGACGTGCCATGCCGA
This sequence comes from Actinotalea lenta, assembly GCF_030586465.1. GTDB lineage: Bacteria > Actinomycetota > Actinomycetes > Actinomycetales > Cellulomonadaceae > Actinotalea > Actinotalea lenta. The sequence goes on along the minus strand of NZ_JAUQYP010000001.1, from coordinate 1,066,536 downwards.
TGTGGCTCTGTGCTGCGCGCGCGGCGACATCGGCGACGTCCGGCTCCACGCCGTCCCGGTCGATCAGCAGGCGGGCCACGGCCTCCACCGGCGGGACGCGCAGACCGAGCGCCCGGCACCGGGACCTGATGGTGACCTGCACGTCCTGCGGGCTCGTCGAGCACAGCAGCCACACGGTGCGCGGCGGCGGCTCCTCGATGGCTTTGAGCAGGACGTTCGACGTGCGCTCCGTCATGCGGTCCGCGTCCTCGACGACGATCACCCGCCAGCGGCCCTGGGACGGCGAGCGCTGGGCGATGCCGATCAGGTCGCGGACCTCCTCGATCGAGATCGTCACCTTCTCGGTCGCGACGACGGTGACGTCGGCATGCGTGCCGGCCAGGGCGGTCGCGCAGGCCGGGCAGGCCCCGCAGCCACCCGACGGGCACTGCAGCGCGGCCGCGAACGCCCGGGCGGCGTTGGACCTGCCGGACCCGGGCGGTCCCGTGATCAGCCAGGCGTGGGTCATCGCCTGCGGGTTGCGCACGGCCGCGCGCAGCACCGCGACGGCGGCCTCCTGGCCCACGACCTGGTCCCACACGCTCATCGCGGCACCCCGTCCGCCGGCACACCGGTCAGCGGCGCGACGCGGGCGCGCACGGCGGCCGCAAGCTCGGCGACCGGCCGCGACGCGTCCAGCACGAGCCACCGCGCGGGGTCGGCGTCGGCACGCTCCAGGAAGGCCCGGCGGGCGCGGTGGTGGAACTCCAGGCCGGCGCTCTCCAGCCGGTCGGGCCTGGCGGAACGGCCAGCCAGCCGGGCCAGTCCGACGGCGGGGTCGAGGTCGAGCAGCACGGTCAGGTGCGGCAGCAGGCCCTCGGTGGCCCACAGCGAGAGCGCCTCGACCTCCGCGGCCCCGAGCTCGCGGCCGTCGCCCTGGTAGGCGACCGAGGAGTCCAGGTACCGGTCGGTGAGCACCACCGCGCCGCGCTCCAGCGCGGGCCGCACGACGGTGTCGACGTGGTGCGCCCGGTCCGTGGCGTACAGCAGCGCCTCGGTGCGGGCGCTGACGTGGCCCCCGTGCAGCACAGCAGCGCGCAGCTCGAGACCCAGCTCCGTCCCGCCCGGTTCCCGGGTGGCCAGCACCTCCACGCCGTGCTCACGCAGCCACTCGGCGAGGAGCTCGATCTGGGTGCTCTTGCCGACCCCGTCACCACCCTCGAACGAGCAGAAGACGCCGTGCGCGGACGGGCCGGCGGGCGGCGGCGGCAGCGAGGTCACGCGCACAGGCTAGCCGCGCCCCCCGACGGCCCACGTCCGCCCACGATCACTCTCCGGGGTAGGCGAGACCGATCTGTCGACGCACCTCGTCCAGGGTCGCCATCACCTCCAGCGTCCCCTGCCAGGTCATCCGGGGGCTCTCGGTCGCGCCCTCGGCGACCCGCCGCGCGACCTCGGCCGCCTGGTACTGGAACCCGCCGCCGTGCGCCCCGTCGACCGGCCGGTCATACGCCCACCAGGTGCCGTCGTCGCGGTGCACCGTGAAGGACGTCGGGGTGTAGAAGTCACCGGCGACCTCGATCCGGCCCGCCGTGCCGGCGATCACCGCCGTGGTCGCCGTCCTGGCCCAGAGCGTCGTGTGCAGGCAGGCCTGCACGCGCTCGCCGTACCCCAGCGCGATCGACACCTGGCCGTCGACGCCCGTCGAGGTCAGCGACCCGGTGGCCGCGACGCGGTCGGGCACGCCCAGCAGGTCGTGCGCGAACGACACCGGGTACACCCCGAGGTCCAGCAGCGCGCCGCCGGCCAGCTCGCGGTTGTGCAGGCGGTGGGTGGTCGGCAGCCGGTTCATGTTCTGGCCGTGGTCGGCGAGCACCGCGACGACCTCGCCGATCTCGCCGCGCTCGAGCACACCGTGGATCGCGGCGACGTGCGGCAGGTGGCGGGTCCACATCGCCTCCATGACGAACACGCCCGCGGCGCGCGCCGCGTCCAGCACCTCACGTGCCTGGAGCGCGTTGAGCGTGAACGCCTTCTCCACGAGCACGTGCTTGCCCGCGGCGATCGCCAGGAGGGCGTGGTCGCGGTGCTCCGAGTGCGGGCTGGCCACGTAGACGGCCTCGACCTGGGGGGCGGACACCAGCGCCTGGTAGGAGGCGTGCACGGCGGGGACGTCGAACTCCCCCGCGAACTGCCGGGCACGCTCCGCCGATCGTGAACCCACGGCCACCACGCTGCCCGAGCTGAACCGGGTCACGTTGTCCGCGAACTTGCGCGCGATGCCGCCGGGGCCCAGCACCCCCCAGCGCAGCGGCGGGGCGGTCGTCGGGTCCGGGACTCCTGGTGCCATGGTCGTCACGCTAGCGGGTGGGCAGCCGGCCCACGTCCGGCGCCACCGCGCCGGACTAGGCTCGAGCCGTGGGGACGGTCCTGGCGTGCGGGCTCACCGTGCTCGACGTGATCCAGACCGTGGACCACGTCCCCGCTCCCGACGAGAAGCTGGTCGCCTCCGACCTCCTGGTCGCTGCCGGCGGCCCCGCCGCCAACGCCGCGGTCACCGCGGCCGCCCTCGGGGCGACGGCGCGCCTGGTCACCCGGGCCGGGCGCAGCGTTGTCGGGCGCCTGGTGGCGGAGGACCTCGCGGCCCACGGCGTCGACGTGGTGGACCTCGCCGGCCCGGAGGAGAGCCCCGCCGTCTCCACCGTCCTGGTCAGCCGTGGCACCGGCCACCGTGCCGTCGTGTCGGTGAACGCGACCCGAGCCGCCCCCGCACCGCCGGACGACGTGACGGCCCGCGACCTGGTCGTCGGCGCGGACGTGGTCCTCGTCGACGGGCACCACCTGGACCTCGCCGTCCCGGTCGCCCGGGCCGCCCGAGCGGCGGGGGTCCCCGTCCTGCTGGACGGGGGCTCGTGGAAGCCCGGGCTCCAGGCCCTGCTGGCGCACGTCGACGTCGCGGTGCTCTCCGCCGATCTGGTGGTGCCCGCCGAGCTCGCCGGGCACCTGAGCGATCAGCTCGCGGCCGTGGCGTCCCTCGGCCCGCGCGTGGTGGGCCGGTCGCACGGTCCCGGCCCCGTCGAGCTCCGCACACCTGCGGGCCGGACCGAGATCCCGGTCCCGGCGGTGACCGTGCTCGACACCCTGGGTGCGGGTGACGTGCTGCACGGCGCGCTCGCCGTCTGGTTCGCGGAGCACGGGGTGGCGGACCCCGCCGCCGGGCTGGCGTGGGCCGCGCGGGCGGCCGCGGCGTCCTGCGAAGCGCCGGGGGCGCGCGGCTGGTTGTCCGGGCCGGAGCCGGGTCGCCTCAGGGCCGGGCTGCTTTGACGGCCGCGCGCAGCACCACGAGGTCCACAACCGTGGGCACCACGATCGTGCCGTCCGGCGCGAGCGTCATCCGGGCCGTGGGGCTGTCGGGCAGCGCGAGTCGCCAGACCGTGCGCCCGTTCGTCGGCTCGTGCGCCACCAACGCGGTGCCGCCGGCGTCCCGCTGGGCCACGGCGACCAGCCGCCCGTCGGTCACCGCCGACGCACTCTGCGTCAGTCCGGTGGCCACGCGCCACAGCTCCGCGCCGTCCCGCGCACGCACCGCGACCACCTCGTCCCCCTCGGAGACCACCAGCACGCCGTCGCACGCAAGGACGGGCTGCGCTGGCGCTCCCGGGCGCCCCGTCACCCGCCAGCGGGCCGACCCGTCCGGCCCGAGCCGCGTGAGCGTGGTGCCGGACGCCACCAGGGCGACCCCCCGCGCGGTCCCGTCACCGTGCTCGATGGGCGCGAGCGCGCCAGCGACCTGGGTGTGGCGCGCATCGTCCCCGCCGACGACGACCACCATCGGCCTGCCGTCCGTCGTCCAGGACTGCACGGCGGTCGAGCCACCCAGCGCGACGCTCCGGCCACTCCCGACGCCGGTACCGGGCACCGGCTCGCCGCTGCCCGTGGACAGCACGAGGTCCTGGCCCCGGAGCAGGATCCACCCGTCTCCCGCGTCCCAGGTGGGCGGGACGGCGGACCGGGCCGACGACCGGTAGGACCACCGCGTCACCCCGGTGACCGGCGACCAGCGACGCGCCGCCGCGTGGCCCTGTGCGTCGTTGCCCGCGAGCACCAGGTCCTCGTCCAGCGGGGTGACCAGGGAGACGGAGCCGGGCCACACCAGGCTCTCCCTCACCCGTCCGGTGGCGGGGTCGAGCGGCCAGACCAGCGTCCCGCTGCCGGCCCGCGCGCACAGCAGCACCGGCACCGGCTCCGCCACGGCGAGCCAGCACCAGCCCGGGTCGACCGGCAGCCCGGTCCGCCAGCGCACCGTTCCGTCGGCCAGGTCGAGTGCAGCGACCTGCGCCACCCGACGCTCGGAGACCAGCACCGCACCGCCAACGGTTCCCAGCACATCGTCCACCCGCGCTCGCCACGCGACCGCGGGCGGAGCGCCGAGCCCGGTGCTCAAGCCCACCGCGTCGCGCAGGCGGGCCGCCAGGAGCGCCTCGGCGCGGCCGCCGGACAGCACGAGGACGGCGAGCAGCACCACGAGCACGGCGCCCAGCGGCCGTCGCCTCGAGCGGGCGCGCCGACGAGCGTGCCTCGAGAGCCGGCGCCCGTCACCCTCCACGAGCGTCACCTCGACGAGCTCGCCGCGCGTCATCGAACGAGCGTACGGCCGCACCGCGTCAGCCGCTCAGCGCGGGACCGCCCGGCTCCGCGATCCTCTCCGCGGAACCCTCAGCGCTTGGCCTTCGACCGGCTCGACGCGCGTCGGCCGCCCTTCTTCGCCGGACCCTTGGCACGCTTCTCGGCGAGCAGCTCGGCCGCCCGCTCCAGGGTGATCCGCTCGACCGCGTCGTCCTTGCGCAGCGTGGCGTTGACCTCGCCGTCGGTGACGTACGGGCCGAACCGACCCTCCTTGACCACGACGGGCTTCTTGGACGCGGGGTCCTCACCCAGCTCGCGTAGCGGCGCACTCGCAGAGGCCCCTCGACCGCGCTTGGGCTGGGCGTAGATCGCCAGCGCCTCGTCCAGGGTGATCTCGAAGATCGCGTCCTCGCTCGCCAGGCTGCGCGAGTCGGCCCCCTTCTTCAGGTACGGGCCGTACCGACCGTTCTGCGCGGTGATCTCCTCGCCGCTCGCCGGGTCGGTACCCACCACCCGCGGCAGGGACAGCAGCTTCAGGGCGTCGTCGAGGGTCACCGTCTCCAGCTGCATGGAGGACAGCAGCGACGCGGTCCGCGGCTTCGGGAGCTTGGCGAGCTCCTTCTTGCGCTGGGCCGCGGTGAGATCGGGGTCGAGCTCTGGCTCGGGGATCACCTCGGTCACGTAGGGCCCGAAGCGGCCCTTCTTGGCCACGACCTCACGCCCGGTGCTCGGGTCCGTCCCCAGCTCGATGTCCCCCTCCGGCTGGGACACCAGGATCTCGCGGGCCTTGTCGGCGGTGAGCTCGTCGGGAGCCAGGTCCTCGGGCACCGAGGCGCGCCGCTCCTCGCCGTCGACGGTCCCCTCGAGATAGGGCCCGTACCGGCCGACCCGCAACGTGATGCCGTCGGCGATCGGTATCGAGTTCACCTCGCGCGCGTCGATGTCGCCCAGGTCGGCCACGAGATCGCGCAGGCCGACCTCCCGCCCCCCGAAGTAGAACTCGGTGAGCCAGGCGACCCGCTCCTTGTCGCCCGACGCGATCGCGTCGAGGTCCTCCTCCATCGCGGCGGTGAAGTCGTAGTCGACGAGCCGGTCGAGGTTCTCCTCGAGCAGCCGGGTGACCGCGAACGCGAGCCAGCTGGGCACCATGGCCTGGCCACGGCTGGTCACGTAGCCGCGGTCCTGGATGACGGAGATCGTGGCGGCGTAGGTCGAGGGGCGCCCGATCCCCCGCTCCTCGAGGGCCTTGACGAGGCTGGCCTCGGTGTAGCGGGGGGGCGGGGACGTGTGGTGCTCGTCGGCGGACAGGTCGCGCCCGACGAGCCGGTCGCCCTCGGCCATCACGGGCAGCCGCCCGTCGCGATCACCGCGGGAACGCCCCTCGTCCTCGTACCGCTCGGCGTCGCGGCCCTCCTCGTACGCGGCCAGGAACCCGCGGAACGTGATGACCGTCCCGGAGGCCCCGAACACCGCGGTCGTGCGCGGACCGATCCCCGGCGCGTCGACGTCGACGTCCGCGGCCAGGCGCACGCTGGCCGTCGAACCTCGCGCGTCGGCCATCTGGGAGGCGACGGTGCGCTTCCAGATCAGCTCGTAGAGCCGGAACTCGTCGCCGGACAGCTCGCGGGAGACCTGCGCGGGGGTGCGGAACACGTCCCCGGCCGGACGGATCGCCTCGTGCGCCTCCTGCGCGCCCTTGGCCTTGGCGCCGTAGGTGCGGGGCGAGTCCGGGACGTACTCCGGGCCGTAGAGCTCGGCGGCCTGGCTCCGTGCGGCGGTCAACGCCTGGTCCGACAGCAGCGGGGAGTCGGTACGCATGTAGGTGATGTAGCCGTTCTCGTACAACCCCTGCGCGACACGCATCGCCTGCCGTGAGCCCATCCGCAGCTTTCGGCTGGCCTCCTGCTGCAACGTCGACGTGGTGAACGGCGCGGCGGGCCGGCGCGTGTACGGCTTGGTCTCCAGGCTGGTGACCGCGAAGGGCGCGTCGGTCAGCGCCGCCGCGAGCGCGGTCGCCGCGACCTCGTCCAGCGGGACAGCGCCGCGCCCCGTGAGCTCGCCGCGGTCGTCGAAGTCGCGCCCCGTCGCGACCCTGGCCTCCCCGAGGGCGACCAGGCGCGCGGTGAACGGCCCCTCGTGCTCGGCCGACACGGGCTGCGGGTGCGAGAACGTACCGGTCAGGTCCCAGTACTCCGCGGACCGGAACGCCATCCGTTCACGCTCGCGCTCCACCACGAGGCGGGTGGCCACGGACTGCACGCGCCCGGCGGACAGGCCCTGGCGGACCTTGCGCCACAGCACGGGCGAGACCTCGTAGCCGTACAGCCGGTCCAGGATCCGCCGGGTCTCCTGCGCATCGACCAACCGGTCGTCCACGTCGCGGGTAGCCTCCAGCGCCCGCTGGATCGCCTCCCGGGTGATCTCGTGGAACACCATGCGCTTGACCGGGACCTTGGGCTTCAGCTCGGCCAGCAGGTGCCACGCGATGGCCTCACCCTCGCGGTCCTCGTCGGTGGCGAGGTAGAGCTCGTCGGCGTCCTTGAGCGCCCGCTTGAGCTCGGCGACCTTCTTCTTCTTGTCGGGGTCGACGACGTAGTAGGGCTCGAAGCCGTGGTCGACGTCGACGGCGAACTTGCCGAACGGCCCCTTCTTCATGTCCTGCGGCAGCTCCGACGGCTGCGGGAGGTCACGGATGTGCCCCACCGACGCCTCGACGGTGTACCCGTCGCCGAGGTAGCCGGCGATCGTGCGCGCCTTCGCGGGCGACTCCACGATCACGAGCTTGCTGGGCATGTCTCCTCCAGGGGGTTCGGAGGCGCACTCTACGCAAGAAGACGGAGGTCCGCCGAGGACCCCCAGCCCGATCGGCCCGCTCAGCGGTCCCGCGGGTCCGCCGCCGCCACGATCGCCAGGAGCACGCCGAAGGCCGCGCAGGCCGCCGCCGCGATCCCCATCGAGCCACCGACCGCTGCAACCACGAGCTGGCTGTGCCCGAGCACCGTCGCGTCCGCGACCTGCAGGAATGCGACCACGCTCAGACCGGCGAGCACCACGGCGAGCCCCACCAGCAGGGCCGCGGGGGCGCGGACGTGCCCGGCCTGCCCGACGCCCGAGCCCCGGGGCCCGAACGCGGCCACGAGGCCGGCCCAGCCGAGCACCACGAGCACGGCTGCGACGGCGTCGGCCGGGCGGTGCCAGCCGGCGATCAGCGTGGCCACCCCGGTCACGGTCGTGTACCCCGCGGCCACCACCGCGGCCGCGGCCCGGAACCGCCGGGGCACCGCGAGCACCAGGGCGGCGCCCGCGGACGCCGCCACCGTGGTGTGCCCGCTCGGCAGGGAGTTCGCGATCCGGTCGGCCAGCCCCAGGTCGGGACGGACCAGGTAGTTCTTCAGCACCTGGGTGGTGACGTTCGCACCCACCACCAGGACCGCGACCTGCACGGCCAGGGCCACGCGTCGGCGCAGCACCGCCAGCAGCATCGTCACGAGCACGACGACCACCACGAACGGCACCGAGACCACCTCGAGCACCCGCGCGGCGGCGTCCCAGAGCCGGCCCGGCACCTCGTCGGCACCGCTCAGTGCCGCGCCGTCCACCCTCCGCCCGGTCACCGACGTGACGAACAGCAGGTGCACGACGGCCACCCCGAAGGCGGACAGGACCGCGACGGCGAGCGCAGGAGCGCGGTGGCCCAGGTCGGCCATCGGCACGGCGCGGGCGGGCTCGGTCACGGGGCCACGGTAGGTCACCCGGGCGGCATCACGACGGCGTGGCAGCACCGGGAGAGTCGCGCCGCGGACTCAGGGTCCGCGTTCAGGCAGAGGAGGCAGCCGCCGGTCGCCTCGAGCCTGCGCGGCGCGTCGTCGATCACCGCCGCGACGCGGGGACTGCGCAACCGGGCGGCAGCCAGGTCGAGGACCACCACGGACGCGCTGGCCGAGAGTGCGTCCAGGAGCCGTTGCAGCCTCCGGACGTCACCCCGCCCGAAGGAGCCGGCCGGGCGCACCTGTGCGGTGAGCCAGGCAGGCGGGCCGTCCGCCGCGCGGAACGCGTCCGACCGGAGCTGCGCGCGGACCGTCGGGATCGTCGTCATGAGAGCCCCTTCTCGCAGTGCCTGATGGCGGACACCACTGTGCTGCGGCCGGCTGGGTAGAGGCTGGGGACCCGCGATCCGAACCCTGTGAGCCGCACACAGCGGTCTCACAGGTTCCGCCCAGGCACCGCGCAGTCCCCCGCGGGACGATGCCGCCATGACGCCGACCACGACTCCGCGCGCGAGCGCAGCACGCGACCGTCTGACCCGGACCGACGGGGACCCGATCCGCACCCTGGTGGTCGACGACGAACCCACCATCGGCGAGCTGCTGTCCACCGCGTTGCGCTACGAGGGCTGGGACGTGCGCACCGCGACCACCGGGGTCCAGGCGATCAAGGCCGCGAAGGCCTGGGAGCCCGACGTGATCCTGCTCGACGTGATGCTGCCGGACCTGTCCGGGCTCGAGGTGCTGCACCGGGTGCGGGCGACCCACCCCTATGTCCCCGTGCTCTTCCTGACCGCCAAGGACGCCGTCGAGGACCGGGTGGCCGGCCTGACGGCCGGCGGCGACGACTACGTGACCAAGCCGTTCAGTCTCGAGGAGGTCGTCGCGCGGGTCCGTTCCCTGCTGCGCCGCGCCGGCGCGACCTCGGCGCGCGAGGACGCCGTGCTGCAGGTGGGCGACCTCACGCTGGACGAGGACTCCCACGAGGTGACCCGGGCAGGCCAGGACGTGCACCTGACCGCCACCGAGTTCGAGCTCCTCCGCTACTTCATGCGCAACCCCAGGCGGGTGCTGTCCAAGGCCCAGATCCTGGACCGGGTGTGGCAGTACGACTTCGGCGGCCAGGCCAACATCGTCGAGCTGTACGTCTCCTACCTGCGGCGCAAGATCGACAAGGGCCACGAACCGATGCTGCACACGCTGCGCGGCGTCGGCTACGTGCTCAAGCCGGCGCCCGGCGCCCAGGGATGAGGTCGCCGCGACCGACCCTGCGGCGCCGCCTGGTCGCCGTCGTGATCGGCCTGCTCGCCGTGGCCGCCGCCACCATGGGCGCGGTGTCCACCCTGGCGCTACGCGGCACACTGGTCACCCAGCTCGACATCCGCCTGCAGGCCTCGGCGGACCGGGCGGCCAAGGCGCCGGACGGACGAACGCCCCTGCCGGGCGAGGGCGGCCTGCCGGCGGGTGACCCGCCCGCCGGTCTGACCGTACGCGGCCAGGGAGCCGGCACGCTGAACCTGACGGTGTTCAGCTCCGGGCTCGTGCGGGCGGGATACCTGGACCGCAGCGGGGCCTTCCTGCCGCTCGACGCGGCGCAGCGCGACGTCCTCGCCGCGGTGCCCGCCGACGGGATGCCGCGCACCGTCACGCTGCCGGGGCTCGGCTCGTGGCGCGTGGTGGCCGTCGCGCCCCACCCGGGCGGCCTGCTGGTCACCGGCCTGTCGATGGCCGAGATCAGCTCGACCGTGCGTTCGTACCTGATCGGGGAGGCCGCGATCGCCGGCCTGGGCCTCGCCGTCGCCGGTCTGGCCGGGACGGTCCTGGTGCGGCGCGAGATGGAACCGCTGGAGCGCGTCGCAGCGACGGCCGCCAGGGTCTCCGAGCAGCCCCTCGAGCGGGGCGCCGTGGTCCTCGAGCGAGTTCCGGAGGGCGACACCGACGCCACGACGGAGGTCGGGCAGGTGGGTGCCGCGCTGAACCGCATGCTCGGGCACGTGGAGTCGGCCCTGGCCGCCCGCCACGAGTCGGAGATGCAGGTCCGGCAGTTCGTCGCGGACGCGAGCCATGAGCTGCGCACGCCGCTGGCGTCGATCCGCGGCTACGCGGAGCTCGTGCGGCGGCTGCCCGAGCCGGTCCCGCCCGACGCGGTGCACGCGATGGAGCGCGTGGAGTCGGAGTCGGTGCGGATGACCGCGCTCGTCGAGGACCTGCTGCTGCTCGCCCGCCTGGACGCCGGGCGTGCGCTGGACCGCACCGAGGTCGACCTCGCCGCGCTGGCGGTCGACGCGGTGACCGACGCGCACGCGGCCGGACCGCGCCACACCTGGCGGCTCGAGCTTCCGGGAGCGGACGTGCCACCGGCCACCGGGGACCTCGACGCACCCGACACCGAGATCGAGCCCGCGGTGGCGCTGGGCGACGAGCACCGGTTGCGTCAGGTGCTCGCGAACCTGCTGGCGAACGCCCGGGTGCACACCCCCGAGGGCACCACCGTCGTGACGTCCGTGTGGTGCCGGGACGGCGAGGTGCTCGTCCAGGTCCGTGACGACGGGCCCGGGATCGCACCGGACCTGGTCCCCCGCCTCTTCCAGCGCTTCGCCCGCGGGGACGCGGCCCGCTCCCCCAAGGACGGCTCGACCGGTCTGGGGCTGGCCATCGTGCACGCCGTGGTGACGGCGCACGGCGGGCGGATCGAGGTGGACGGCACCCCGGGCGCCACGACGTTCACGGTGCACCTGCCCGCCGCAACCTGACCGGTGCGGCGACCGGGCAGGCTCAGCCGCCGCCGGCGTGGTCCGAGGGTGCGCGGTCGGGCTCGCCGGTGTCACGCTCGTGGAACACGTGCTCCTCGACCTCGTGGCGGGCGTGCTGCGATCCGGTCAGGTACCCGAGTCCGAAGCCGATCGTCGCGCCGACGCCGAGCAGCAGGAGCCCACTGAGCACCGCGACAAGGGCCACCCACCACGGGGTCGGCCGACGCACCGGCGGTGGCGCGACGGGCAGCCAGGCACCTGGGGAAGGAGGGGACGGTACGGCCCGGCCCTGGTTCTCGTCCGAGTCGTCCATGGTCCTCCGGTCGGTCCCGGGCGCTCAGCCTCCGCGGCGCGTCCCACGCGCCAGCGTCCGGCACCGCCCTGATGCTGACCTGATCACCGGCTGGACGCACGCTGTGAGGAGGCGTCCGGGGCTGTGGCGCCGGCCCGTGCACCGCCTGGAGAGCGTGCCTACGGTGGGCGGCATGGGCGATCGCGAGCTGCTGGCCGATCTCGAGCGTCGGGGCTGGCGGGCGCTGTCGGACACGCCGGACGCGGCCGAGGCCTTCTACCGCGAGCTGCTCGACGACGACGTGGAGATGCTGGTGCCGGGCGGCCTGCGCATCACCGACCGGGCCGAGGCGCTGCGCTCGATGAGCGGCGCCCCCTGGGACGGCTTCGTCCTGGAGGACGTCCGGGTCGACCTGCCCCGCACCGGGGTCGGCCTGGTCACCTACGGCGTGGTGGCCCGGCGCGGCGTGGTGCGGTACTCGGCGTGGATCTGCAGCACCTACGTGCGACGCGCCGAGGGCTGGCGTCTGGTGCTGCACCAGCAGACCCCGCGCTGAGCCGGCGCCGCGACCGGCTCACACCACCTGCAGGAACCCGTCGGTCACGAGCTGGCGGACCGGACCCAGCAGCTCGGCACGGAGGGACCCGAGGTCCACCTCCAGCACGGCCGCCAGACCGCCCGTCAGCTGACCCAGGGTGAGCTCCCCGTCGCACGCCCCGACGAGCCCCGCGAGGGCCGTGTCGACCGGGACCGTCCTGCCGAACCCACCGCCCTGGCGCAGCACGATCGCCTGGGGGCCGGACGCCCCGGGACGCAGGTGCCGCTCCTCGGTGACGTCGGCGGCGGTGCGCAGCCGCAACCCGAGCAACGTGTCGTCGTCGAGCCCGGTGACCAGGTCGTGGGAGGCCAGCACGTCGGCCAGGTGCGGTCCGAGCGGTCCGGGCGCCGCACCGCGCTGCTCCTCGAGGCGGCGCAGCGTGGGCACGGCGCCGACCGGTCGTCGCAGGACCACGAAACCGAGCCCGACCGCGTCGACGCCGCGCGCGGCGAAGTCCGCCAGCCAGGCGGTCATCGTCCGGTCCCACGCCGCCGGGTCCTGCTCGCGGAGGGCACCGCCGTCCCGCAGCCACAGCTCGGCGTACTCGGCGGGGTCCAGCACCTCGCGCTGGACCACCCAGCCGTCCAGGCCGGAGGCGTCCAGCCAGGCGCCGACCCGCTCGGTCCAGTCCTCGCCCGTGCGGTGCTCCCAGTTGCCGAGCAGCTGGGCCACGCCGCCCGGGGCCAGCACGCCGCCGACGTCGGTGACGAGGGCCCGGACCAGCGCGTCCCCGGCCATGCCGCCGTCCCGGTAGGTGTAGGTGGGCAGCGCGTCGTCCGTGAGCGACCGCGGGGTGATGACGAACGGCGGGTTGGAGACCACGAGGTCGAACTGCTCGCCGCGCACCGGGTCCAGCATCGACCCGGCGCGCAGGTCCAGCTCCACGCCGGCGAGCGCCGCGTTGAAGGCGGCGTAGGCGAGTGCCCGCGGCGACACGTCGGTGGCCACCACGGCCTCGGAGTGCCGGGCCGCGTGCAGCGCCTGGATTCCGCACCCGGTGCCCAGGTCCAGGGTCCGCGCGCGCCGGTCGCGCACCGTGAGGCCTGCGAGGGTCACGGACGCGCCGCCCACCCCGAGCACGTGCTCGGCGTGCAGCGGGCCGCGGGTTCTCATCGCGCCGAGGTCCGACGCCACCCACCAGGTGGTGGAACCGGTGTGGTCGACCGCGTCCACCGGCCTCAGGTCCACGCTCGCACGCACGGCGTCCTGCCCTGCCGTCCCGGAGGATCGGATCAGTCCGAGCCGCTCGAGCCCGGCGCTGCCGCACCGCGGGAGGGCGGTGTCCAGCGCGCGCCGGGTGGTCTCGGCACCGAGCACGAAGCAGCGGACGATCGCCGCGAGCGCGTCACCGGCCTGCGCCGGACCGCGGGTGGCCAGCAGAGCCGCCGCGGGCTGCTCGCGGTGCAGCGCGGCAGCGGCGAGCGGCCCCAGCCGGTGCTCGACGTCCTCGGCACCGTACGGCGCCAGGTCCGCCGCGAGCGACTCGATGTCGGCGGCGCGCAGGCGTGGCGGGGCCGGGAGCGGGGCCGGGTCCCGGGTCACGCGACCTCGCGCTCCAGCTGCCCCTTCCGGTCCACGATCGCGGCGCGCACCCGGGACAGCACCACGGCACCGAACGCAATCAGCATCGCCGTGGTCGCGATCACCAGCCGCACCGTGTGGTTCGCGGAGTCGCCCACCGAGACGTGCACCACGGCAGGGGCGATGAGCAGCGCCACCAGGTTCATCACCTTGATCAGCGGGTTGATCGCGGGGCCGGCGGTGTCCTTGAACGGGTCACCGACGGTGTCACCGATGACGGCTGCGGCGTGCGAGTCACTGTTCTTCCCGCCGAACCGGCCGTCCTCGACGATCTTCTTGGCGTTGTCCCACGCCCCGCCGGAGTTGGCCAGGAACACGGCCATCAGGACCCCCGCGGCGATCGCCCCGGCCAGGAAGCCGGCGAGCGGGCCCACCCCCAGGCCGAAGCCCACGGCGATCGGCGCGAACGCGGCAAGCAGGCCTGGCGTGGCGAGCTCGCGCAGCGAGTCGCGCGTGCAGATGTCCACGACCTTGCCGTACTCCGGGCGCTCGTCACCGGTCAGGATCCCGGGGTGGTCGCGGAACTGGCGGCGCACCTCGAACACGATCGCCCCGGCCGCTCGGGTGACCGCATCGATGGCCAGCCCGGAGAACAGGAACACCGTGGCAGCGCCGAGCACGACGCCCACGAGCGTGATCGGGGAGATCACCTGGTAGGACAGCATCGCCAGAGCGAGCCCGGTGGACTGCGCGGCGCCCGCGATGGAGGAGACCGCTGCCTGCACCGCGTCGGTGTAGGAGCCGAACAGCGCCGTCGCGGCGAGCACCGCGGTCGCGATCGCGATGCCCTTGGTGATCGCCTTGGTCGTGTTGCCCACGGCGTCCAGGTCGGTGAGGGTCTGCGCACCGCGCGCGTCGACGTCGCCGGACATCTCCGCGATGCCCTGCGCGTTGTCGCTGACCGGCCCGAAGGTGTCCATCGCGACGATCACGCCCACGGTCGTCAGCAGTCCGCAGCCGGCCAACGCTATGAGGAACAGCGACAGGGTGATCGAGCCGCCGGAGATGAGGAAAACGCCGCAGATCGCGGCGGCGATGATGCCCGCCGTGTAGACCGCGGACTCGAAGCCCACGCCGATCCCGGAGAGCACCACGGTGGCCGGGCCGGTGAGCGTCGTGCGCGCGACGTGGATCGTCGGGTTGGACGTCGTCCCGGTGAAGTAGCCCGTGAGCCACAGGATGATCCCGGCCAGGAGCACGCCGATGACCACGGCGAGCGTCGCGACCAGCCGCGGGTCGCCCGTGTGATCCGCGAGGTCCGCGGACAGCCCGCTGAGCCCGGCGAAGCTGGACGGCAGGTAGACGAACGCGGCCAGCGCGGTGAGCACCGCCCCGATGACGGCCGCGGTGTAGAACCCGCGGTAGATCGCCGCGAGCCCGGACTCCTGGCCCCGGACCCGGGTGAGCACCACGCCGAGCGCTGCGGTCACGGCCCCGATGCCGGCCACGATGAGCGGGAACACCAGGCCCTGCTCGCCGTAGGCGACCTTGCCCAGGATGAGGGCCGCCACGAGGGTCACCGCGTAGGACTCGAACAGGTCTGCAGCCATGCCGGCGCAGTCGCCCACGTTGTCGCCCACGTTGTCCGCGATGGTCGCCGCGTTGCGCGGGTCGTCCTCGGGGATGTTGTGCTCGACCTTGCCCACGAGGTCCGCGCCCACGTCGGCCGCCTTGGTGAAGATCCCGCCGCCCACGCGCATGAACATGGCCAGCAGCGCGGCACCGAACCCGAAGCCCTCGAGCACCGACGGCGCCTGCTCGCGGTAGAGCAGCACGACACCCGTGGCGCCCAGCAGGCCGAGTCCCACCACGCCCATCCCGACGACGCCGCCGGTGCGGAACGCGATCCGGGCCCCCTCGGTACGGCCGTCGGCCTCCCGCGCGGCGGCGGCGACGCGGACGTTCGCGCGCACCGCGAGCCACATCCCGAGGTAGCCGATGGACGCGGAGAACCCCGCCCCGACGAGGAAGAAGATGGACCGTCCGATCCGGATGCCGCTGTCGCCCGGCAGAAGGAAGAGCAGCCCGAACACGATGGCCGCGAACAGCACCAAGGTGCGGAACATCCGGTTGAGATACGCCGAGGCACCCTCCTGCACCGCCTGGGCGATGGCCTGCATCGCCGTGGTGCCCTCGGGGGCCTCGAGCACCTGGCGCCGCAGCGCGACCGCGAACACCAGGGCGACGACGGCGATCGCGGCGATCACCGCGACGATGACGATGCTCGTGCTGCCGAGCGTGGGCATCCGACCTCCAGTCGTTGGTGGCGCACAGAGGCGGTGGCCGTCCGGCGCCGGTGCCGGGCGCGGTGACGCCGCGGAAGGCCAGAGTCTACGGGCGGGACCCTCCCGCGCCACCGGGAACGGAGGAACCTCGTGTGGCCGGTGCCGGCCCGGACGGAGCCCGATGACCGCCTGGGAGACCGCACGCACGTCGTCCGCGCGGGATCGCACGGGCCGGGCACGACGAGGTCGCCGCGGACCGCGAGCCGTCGCGCTGCACACTCCCGCGCAGGGCGAGCGCACGTGCGTGGTGCTGCGGTTCTGCGAGGACTGGACGGTGGTCGCCGACGCCGAGCACCTGCCCGAGGGTGAAGCGTTCCCGTCGCATGGCGACGGTTTCGCTGCACCCTTCGGCGCGGACGCGCCGGGTCCGCCGACGGAGGCCGGCACCGCGTGCAGGGCGGGAGGTACAACGGTTCGGCGCCCTGCGCGCCGTCAGCCGGTCCGGCAGGCCGTGGGGCGGCCTCAGGCGAGTGCTTCGGCCAGCGACGGGTGGATCGCGAACACCTGTGTGAGCGCGGTGATCCGGAAGACCTTGAGGATCTTCTCCTCGTTGATGACCAACGACAGGTCACCGCCGAGGGTGCGGACCTTCTTGAGGGCTCCGACGAGCACGCCGAGCCCCGTGGAGTCCATGAACGACACCTGCGTGAGGTCCACCACGATGGAGGTGTGCTCCGCGTCGACGAGGGAGGCGATCTCCTCGCGCAGAGCCGGAGCGGTGTAGACGTCGATCTCGCCCGTGACCTCGATCACGGTCCGGTCGCCGATCTGGCGGCTCGTGACGGACACGTCCACGCGGGTCTCCTTCCGCTCGGTCCCGCTAGTCAACACCACGGGCCCGGCTCGGGTCATGTGAATCCAGGGCTCACGGTGTCACCCGGGACGAGCACGTTAGGCCGTCCGGGTGACATCGCGGGGACCTCGCCCGGCGGGTCGTCGCGGAGTCGTGCCGGGGGCCGTGCGGGCCCAGGGCGACGGGCCGACGGGAGCACGCCGCGAAGGGGCGTGGGCAGCCGGTGGCACGATCGTCGCGTGACCTCGGACGACCTCCTCGACGTGCTGCTCGCCGGCGGACGCCGGGCCGACCGCGCCACGCACGTGGAGCGGCTGCCCGGGCGCGCCGGACGCGCGGCTGCGTGGCCGGACTGGGCCGACCCCGACCTGGTGGCCGGCTACCGGGCCCTCGGCGTCGAGCAGCCGTGGGAGCACCAGGTCGCCGCCGCCGACGCGGTGCACGGCGGCAGGCACACCGTGCTGGCGACCTCGACCGGATCGGGCAAGTCTCTGGCGTTCTGGCTCCCCGCCCTGACCGCGGTCCGCGGGTCCGCCGCACCGCGGGCCACGGTGCTGTACCTGGCCCCCACCAAGGCACTCGGCGCGGACCAGCTCGTCGGCCTCGAACGACTTCTCACGACGGCTGCGCTCCCAGACCTCCGGGTCGCGACGTGCGACGGGGACACCGGCCCGGAAGCCCGCCGCTGGGTGAGCGAGCACGCCGACGTGGTGCTGACGAACCCGGACTTCCTGCACTTCTCCCTGCTCCCGGGCCATCGCCGCTGGATGCGGCTGCTGCGCGGGCTGCGCGTCGTGGTGCTGGACGAGGCGCACGCGTACCGCGGCGTCTTCGGCGCGCACGTCTCCGCGGTGCTGCGCCGCACGCTCCGGCTGGCCCGCGGCTACGGCGCGGAACCGACGGTGGTGCTCGCCTCGGCCACCACGGGCGACCCGGGGCGCAGCGCCGCGCAGCTGCTCGGGGTTCCGGTCGACGACGTGGTCACGATCACCGACGATGCGTCCCCCCGCGGGCGCAGCACGCTGGTGCTGTGGCAGCCCCCGGAGGTGCCGGGCGCGCGCTCGCTGCTGGCCGCGACGGCGACCCTGCGCCACGCGGGTGCACCGGCCGGCGCGGTGGACGAACCTTCCGTGGACGCCCCACCGGCGGCAGGCCGCCGGTCCGCGGCGAGCGAGGTCGCCGAGCTGCTGGCAGACCTGGTCGCGTCCGGTGCCCGGGCGCTCGCCTTCGCCCGGTCCCGGCGCAGCGCGGAGTCCGTGGCGGCGATGGCGCAGGATCACCTCGAAGAGGTCGAACCCGGACTGGGGTCGACCGTCGCGGCCTACCGCGGCGGCTACCTGCCCGAGGAGCGCCGCGCACTGGAGGGCGCCCTGCGGTCCGGCGCGCTGCGCGCCCTGGCCACCACCAACGCGCTCGAGCTCGGCGTCGACATCTCGGGGCTGGACGCCGTGCTCATCGCAGGCTGGCCGGGCACGCGGGTCTCGTTGTGGCAGCAGGCGGGGCGCGCGGGCCGCGCCGGCGCCGACGGCCTCGCGGTGCTCGTCGCCCGCGAGGACCCGCTGGACACCTACCTCGTGCACCATCCGCAGGAGGTGGTCGGCGCTGCCGTGGAGGCCACGGTGTTCGACCCCCAGAACCCCTACGTGCTGGCCCCGCACCTGTGCGCGGCCGCCGCGGAGCGGCCGCTGCGCAGCGAGGACCTCGCACTGTTCGGCCCCGGGACGCGCGAGCTCCTGGACGTCCTGGTCGAGCGCGGGGCGCTACGTCGGCGCAGCTCGGGCTGGTACTGGACGCACGCCGACCCGGCAACCCGGCTGACCGACCTGCGCGGCACCGGAGGGGAGCCGGTGCGCGTGGTCGAGGAGGACACCGGCCGACTGCTCGGTACGGTCGACGCGGCGTCCGCCGATGCGCAGGTGCACCCCGGAGCGGTCTACGTGCACCAGGGCCGCACCTTCCTGGTGGAGCACCTCGACCTGGAGGCGTCCGTGGCGCTCGTCCAGGCGCACGACGTCGACCACCGCACCTGGGCGCACTGGGCCAGCACCGTGGACATCCGTGAGGTCCGCGAGGTGCGACAGGTCGGCCGGGTCACGTGGGGCTTCGGCGTGGTGGACACCACGACCCAGGTCACCGACTTCACCAAGCGGCGGCTGCCGGACCTGGCGGCGGTCGGTGGCGACGTCCTGGACCTGCCACCGCGGACGATGCGGACGACGGCCGTGTGGTGGACCGCGCCGCCCGAGGTGCTCGCCGCGGCCGAGGTGGACGACGGCTCCGCGCCCGGCGCACTCCACGCGGCGGAGCACGCCTCGATCGGTCTGCTCCCACTGCTGGCCACGTGCGACCGGTGGGACCTGGGCGGGCTGTCCACGGCGATGCACCCGGACACCGGTTCGGCCACCGTGTTCGTGCACGACGGCTATCCGGGCGGGGCGGGCTTCGCGGAACGCGGCTACCGCCTGGGCCACCGCTGGCTGGCCGCGACGCGGGACGCGATCGCAGCGTGCGGCTGCACCGGCGGATGCCCGGGGTGCGTACAGTCCCCGAAGTGCGGGAACGGCAACGACCCGCTGGACAAGGCCGGCGCTCTCCGGCTGCTGGACGTGGTCCTCGGCGAGGGCTGAGGTGTCCTGGCACGTCACGGAGCCGGACCCGCGCGCGCCGTCGCATGCGCCGGCCACGGGCCACCTGCGCGGACGGTCAGCGTGACCACGGCGCCGCGCACGTCGCACGCGCCCATCACACCGCCGTTGCGCACCGCGACCTCGCGCGCCCGTCCGCAGGCAAGGTCCCGGGCGAGCTGCGGGTCGACGGTGGACGTCAGGCCGTCGGGCAGCGCGACGGCCTGCGCCCCGGCCAGGGCTGCGAGGTCGGCGGCTGCGCGCGCCCGCTGCGCCCCCGCCAGACCGCGCACGGCCACCGCCAGGACGGCTGTCGCGCTCAGCACCACAGCGACGACGCCGATGGCGAGAACCGTCCCGGCTCCCGCATCGCGGCCCTCCTGCCACGGCGACGCGCTCCGGGCGGGTGCGCGACAGCCCGGCGCCCACCAGCTCACCCGGACCGCTCCTGTCCGTTCGCCCGGCCCGGCGCGCGTTCCAGCCAGGCGACGGCCGACGACCGCACGGTCAGCGGGCCTGCCGTCAGCGGTCCGCCCGGGGCAGTCGCTGCGACGCGGACGGTGACCCAGGGCGGATCACGCTCCACGTCGACGTCCGCCCCTGGGAGCACGCGCCGGACGCCTCGGGTCACGGATGCGTCGTCGAGCGCGAGCGCGGCGAGCCTCGCGCCGGTCCGAGCCGCCTCGGCGGCGCGCAGCTGCAGCCCGGCGGCGGCAACCGTGACCAGCACGACGGCGATGACGAGCAGCACGGCAGGCAGCGACACCGCGAGCTCGACGGTGACCGCTCCGTGGTCGGCGCGCGTGACCGGTGTGGGCCGCCCGGCCGGGCGGCGGGCGCGCGCCACCGCCGCGAGCGCCAGGACTCCGGCCGGGTGGCCCACACCCTCGGTCACGTGGTCAGTGCCCCGCGCACGATCCCGGTGAGGAGCTCACGCACCTCGTCGCTGCGCAGGATGAGCACCAGCAGCCCGGCGAAGGCCGCCGCCGCGACCGTCACGATGGCGTACTCCACCGTGGCCATCCCCGCGTCGGTCGCGTCACGCAGCGCGGCGCAGCGCCGGTTCCAGACCGCCTGCACGCGAGCGGGCCGCGGGACGCCGCCGGACGCGCGGACGTCGCCGGCCCCACCCGCGCCCGCGGGCATCGCTCCGTCCGGGCGCCCCGGTGTGCTCGCTCCCGCGCCACCCCGCGTACGTGCGCCCCTCACGGTCCTCGTCATCACACCCTCCCTCCGTGCCGGACCACCCGGCTCCCCCACCCTCGCCGTCGACGTCGGCCGGACCGGGAACCGACCGTGGGACCGGTGGAGCCACGCTCCCGCGTCCGGCTGTGGAGGACCGTCGAGGGCTACTGGCCCAGCTCACCTCGGGCGAGCGAGACCAGTACGGGCACCAGCCCGACCATCACGAAGGCGGGCAGGTGGCACAGACCCAGCGGCAGGAGGAGCCGGACCCCGAGCCGCCCCGCTGCCTCGTTGGCCGCCACGCTCTGCTCGCGGCGCAGCCGTCTGGCGGCGGCGCGCAGCGAACGCCCCGGCGCCACTCCCGCCCCCCACGCGGCACGCAGGGCGTCCGCGATCACCATGACCTCCCGCGGGGCCCCGGCCCAGGCCTGCGACCAGCGGAGTCCGGACGTCAGCAGCTGACCGGCCTGGGCCATGGCCGCCCCGCGCCGGCCGCCCGACGCGCGCCCCACCCCCTCGAGCGCTCCCGGGACGCTCGCACCGGCGGCACACACCGCGGCGGACAGCTCGAGCAGGACGGCGACGGGCACCTCTGGGGTCTCGCCGGCGACGAGGCGGCGTCCGAGTCTGGTCCGCGCACCTCTGCCACGAGCGGCCCGCACGGAGGACGCCGGACGTGCAGCCCGATCCCCTCGCCACGCCCCGCGATCCGTGGCCTCACGCGCTCCCTCACCCGCGGCCCGCACGAGCCGCGAGCTCCAGGCGCGCCCCACCAGCGCGGCCAGGACACCTGCCAGGCCCAGGACGCTCCCGGCGCCACCGTCGACGAGCACGCCGAACGGGTCCGCACCCACCGCCACGCCCAGGAGCAGACCCAGCGCCGGGAGCCACGCGAGCAGCCGCGCCGACGACGTCGGGCCGGCCAGCGCAACGCGGCGCCGATCGTCGGTGTCCTGCTCGGCCTCCAGCGATGCCGCCACGGCGTCGAGGACCGCGGCCGGTGGTGCTCCCGTGCGCGCGACGAGCCGCCCGGCCGCCCGGACGGCCGCGACCGCGTCCGGCCGCGCCCCGGCCCGGGCCAGGTCGGCGGCGCGGGGCACCTCCTGGCCGCGGACGCCGCGTGCCGCCCACGCGGCGCTCGGGTCGGCGCCGGACCTGACCGCTGCGGCGACGTCCACCACGAGCTCCGAGAACTCTCGACCGGCCGACCGGCGTGGGCCGGTCCGCACGAGCCCCCGGCCGAGGAACCGGGGCGACGTGCTGCGACCGTCGGGCAGCAGGCCGTGCGCGCGACTCACCCGTCGGACACGGCCGGCCAACGCTCGGTGAGCAGCCCCCAACCGGGCCCGCGACGAGCGCCGTCGCCGTCGGCCGTGACGGCCTCGAGCACGTGCAGCCCCGGGGCCCCCGCGCTCCCGTGCCTCTGGGCATCCGGGGCCCCGCGCGAGGCGGCGTCGACCACCACGCCCACCTGGGTGACCCGCCGCCTGCCCCCGACGCGGTTCAGGTGCACCACGACGTCGAGGCCGCTGGAGGCCTGGGCGGCCACGCTCGCGGGGTCGAGACCGGCCAACGCGCCCAGTGCCATCAGCCGGCTCGGTACGTCGTGCAGGGCGTTGGCGTGCATCGTGGCCCAGCCGCCGTCGTGCCCGGTGTTGAGCGCCGCGAGCACCTCGCGCAGCTCTGCACCGCGCGCCTCGCCGAGCACGATGCGGTCCGGCCGCATCCGCAACGCGTGGCGCACCAGCTCGGGCAGGTCCACCCGACCGGCCCCTTCGACGTTCGGGCGGCGCACCACGAGCCCGACGACGTGCGGGTGGTCGGGGGTGAGCTCCGGGACCTCCTCCACCAGCACGACCCGCTCGTCCGCCGCTGCGAGCGCGAGGAGGGTCGCGAGCAGAGTGGTCTTGCCGGTACCCGTGCCGCCCGTGAGCAGCCCGTTCGCGCGGCCGACCATGAGCTCCCGGAGCACCGGCACGAGCGCGGGGTGCACCGTGCCGCAGGCCACCAGCTCGGGCAGCGTGAACGGGCGGCGACGGGGCACACGCAGGCTCATCAGCACACCGGACGCGGACACCGGAGGCAGCACGGCGTGCAACCGCGTGCCGTCCGGCAACCGGGCGTCCACGACCGGGCAGGCGTCGTCGAGCCGCTGACCCGCGAGCGCGGCGAGCCGCACGGCCAGCGCGCGCACCCCTTCCTCGTCGCCCAGCACGGCGGTGCGTCGTTCGAGCCCCCGGCCCCGGTCCACCCAGACGTCGTCGGGACCGTTGACCAGCACGTCGGTGACCCCACGCTCCGCGATCAAGGGCTGGAGGGGTCCCGCGCTGCCCACCCCGCGCTGCGAGACGTCCCCGAGCCCCGCGAGCTCCCCCCGTCCCACCGCCCCGCCGTGCCCCGCCTCGCCCTCCATGCCGAGGCCGCGGAACGAGGCCGGGCGGTGGGCCCGCGCGTGGACGCTCACGGGCCGAGCCGTCCGGCGATCCGCAGGACGGCACGCCGCAGCCGGCGGCCTGGCTCCGGCCCCAGCCCACGGTCCGCCGCATCGGCGATCCGGCGGTCGGTGGGCAGCAGCCCGAGCAGCGGCAGGTCGGCAACGTGCGCCGCCTCGAGAGGCGCGACCGTGGACCGTCGGCGGCGCAGCACCAACCGTGCCGGGCCAGGGTGCCGCTCCCGGGCGGCCAGCAGCCCCGCGACGCCGCGGACGTCCTGACCGGCGAGCAGCACGACCTCGGCCCCGCAGGTCGCGGCGTGCGCTGCATCGGAGTCCATTCTGCCGGCGGCGAGGTCCACCACGACGCCCGCTCGGCCGGCCCGCAACCCACCCAGCACCGCCGTCACCACCTCGCCGGTCGGCATCGCGCCGGTCCGCTCCGCCGAGAGCACGTCCACCCCGCGCCACCGCGGGAGAGCACCCAGCAGCTCGTCAGGCTCCGGGTACCCGCGCAGCCCGTCGAACGCGGGCCATCGCGCGCCGGGTCGGCGTTCGATGCCGAGCGTCACCTCCAGGCCCGCACCGGCACCGAGGTCCAGCAGGACCACCGGATCGGCGCGGTCGCCGCGCGCCCACGTGCGTGCGAGGAGCGCGGCGAAGGTCGACGCGCCGGCACCTCCCGTCGCGCCCGCCACCACGACGACCCCGGACACAGGGACGAGCCTGCCCGGGCCCGGCACCGGCCGCCCGAAGCGACCCCGTGCCCTGTGGACGGGTGCCGGCGAACGCGGCCGTGCACGACGGCCGAGCCCGGCCGCGGTTACCCTCGGCACGTGCCGAGCGAGGACGCCCGTCGGGTCGCCGCCGTGTTCGACCTGGACAAGACGATCATCGCCACTCCTGCGGCGATGGCCCTGTCACGCCCGTTCCGGGCCGGCGGTCTGCTGACCCGGCGCGCGATGCTGCGGGCGGCCTACGCGCGTGCCGCGTTCGAGCTCGGGCACGCGGACGCGGCGGCGACCGAACGCCTGCGCTCCGCGCTGTCGACCATGGTGCGTGGCTGGGATGTCGCGACGGTCGCCCGCATCGTCGAGGAGACCCTCGCCGCCGCGATCGCGCCGACCGTGTACGCCGAGGCCGTCGCGCTCATCGACGACCACCACGCCCGTGGGCACGACGTCGTGATCGCCTCCGCGTCCGGCATGGACGTGGTGCGGCCGATCGCCGACCTGCTGGGCGCGCAGCACGTGGTGGCCACCCGTATGCAGGTGCGCGACGGGCGGTACACCGGCGAGCTGGAGTTCTACGCCTACGGGCAGGACAAGGCCGATGCGGTGCGCGAGCTGGCGCTCGCCCACGGCTACGACCTGACGGACAGCTACGCCTACACGGACTCGGTCACCGACCTGCCGTTGCTCGAGCTCGTGGGGCACCCCACCGTGGTGAACCCGGACCGGGCGCTGCGCCGCATGGCCGAGGACCGTGGCTGGTCGGTCGCGACGTTCGCGCGGCCGGTCGCCCTGCGACTGCCACTGCCTCGGGCCCGGCACACTGCGGCGATCGTGGGCACGGCGCTGCTCGGCGTGTGCGTCGCCGCGTGGCTCGTGCGGCGCGACGCCCGTCCCACCGGCTGAGAGTGCCGGTCCCGGGCCTCGGACCTCGCCGACGCCGAGCGGGCCAGCGCGCCGCCGCACGACTTCCCAGCGCGAGGTTCTAGGCGTACAACAGAGGTACAACAGCACAGCGGGAGACGAGCAACCCACGCTCGACCAGTCCTCGAGAGGACCTGCCGACCGGGCTTGTCCCGTTGCGGCAAGACGTGAAGCGCCTGATCACTCGTCCCCCGCCGCTGTCACGACGGCGTTCCTGCGGGAACGCCGTCGGTTTGTGCGGCGGCTTCGCGCGCGACCGCGGCTACGTGAGCCGACCCGCAGCGACGTCGTCGGCGACGACGTGGGCCGCCTGTGCCCCCCCGAGCAGCGCGTCGGCGCACCGCTGGACCCAGGGGCGCCACCCCGCCGCCGTGCTGGCGCCCGCCAGGGTGCCCAGGAAGCCCTGCGGGTCCTGCGCCCACGCGACCTCGGGCATCGCCAGCCCGGACGGGTCCAGGCCCGAGGTGATCGTGACCCACCGGAACACCGCCCTCGCCACGACCGCGTTGTGGTCGCGGAACGGTCGCAGCAGGCTCAGCTGGGCGAGCGCCGCTGCGGCGGTCTCCAGCCCTGAGGTGCCGGCCGACCCACCCACCAGGTCCGCGAGCTCGACGAGGGCGCCACCCAGGCGCGGTCCCACCGGAGCCTCGCCCAGGCCGCGCAGGTCCCCCGGCTGGTCCGCGACCCGGAGCCGGCCGTCGCCCCCCGCCGCCACGTGCAGCGACACCACGAGCTGTCCGAGGGGGACCTTCGGCAACGGTGCCGTGGGGCCCGACCAGCCCCGCGTCACGGCCGCCCGGACCCGGAGGCCCGCCCGCGCGACGGCCTCGTCGGGACCCTGTGGCGACGCACCCGAGGCCAGCTCGCGGACCCTGGCCGGTGGCACGCGTGCCCCGTCCAGCGCCGCCCCGGCCGACGCAGCCCGCACGTCCGCCTCCACCCGGGCGACGTCCCAGCCCCGGCGCAGGGCCGGGTGCCAGCGCAGCCGCGTGCAGGCGTCGCGAACCGACGCGACGACGTCGTCCTGGGGGGTGCGGCGCATGGCGACACCATAGGAGCGCTCGGAGGGTCGTCGAGCCGGCGCGCTCGCGCAAACACGCCCGAGCCTCGCGACGCTCCTGCTCATGACGCCGCAACCGCGCACAATGGCGCCATGGCCTCAGCACCGAGCGTGTCGTCGTCGATCACCGTGCGCATGCGGGTGCGCGCCCGGCCCACCGCCGTCAGCGACCTCACGACGGCGATCGAACGTGCCGGCGGGATCGTCACCGCACTCGACGTGACCGAGTCCGGGCAGGCCCGGATCGGCGTGGACGTCACGTGCGCGACGCGCGGCGAGGAGCACGCCGGCCAGATCGTGGAGGCGCTCGAGGGCCTCGACGGCGTGCTGGTCGAGCGCGTCAGCGACCGGACGTTCCTCATGCACCTGGGCGGCAAGCTCTCGATCGAGTCCAAGGTGCCGATCCGCAACCGGGACGACCTGTCGATGGTCTACACCCCTGGCGTGGCGCGGGTCTGCGAGGCCATCGCCGCACGCCCGGCCGACGCCCGCAACCTCACCATCAAGCGCAACACCATCGCGGTGGTCACCGACGGCACGGCGGTCCTCGGGCTGGGCGACATCGGCCCGCTCGCGGCGCTGCCCGTGATGGAGGGCAAGGCCGCGCTGTTCAAGCGGTTCGCCGGGATCGACGCGTTCCCGCTGCCGCTGGCCACCACGGACGTCGACGAGATCGTGCGTACGGTCGTCGCGATCGCGCCGGCCTTCGCGGGCATCAATCTCGAGGACATCTCCGCCCCGCGCTGCTTCGAGGTCGAGGCGCGGCTGCGGGAGGCCCTGGACATCCCGGTGTTCCACGACGACCAGCACGGCACCGCGATCGTGGCACTTGCGGCGTTGACCAACGCACTCAAGGTCGTGCACAAGGACCTCGCGGCCGTGCGCATCGTGATGTCGGGCGCCGGCGCCGCCGGCACCGCGGTGCTCAAGCTGCTCCTGCACGCGGGTGCGACCGACGTCGTGGTGTGCGACATCGACGGCGTCGTGCACACCGGCCGCGACGGACTGGACCCCTCGCTGCGCTGGATCGCCGAGCACACCAACCCGCGGGGCCTGACGGGCACGCTGCGCGACGCGATGGCGGGCGCGGACGTGTTCGTCGGGCTGTCCGCCCCGGGCATCCTGACGGGGGACGACATCGCGACCATGGCCGACGACGCGATCGTGTTCGCGATGGCCAACCCACGCCCCGAGGTCGACCCGGACGAGGCCGCACCGCACGCGGCGATCGTCGGGACCGGGCGCTCGGACTGGGCGAACCAGATCAACAACGTGCTCGCGTTCCCCGGGGTCTTCCGCGGTCTGCTCGACGCGCACTCGACGAGCGTCAACGACGACATGCTGCTCGCCGCGGCCCGGGCGCTGGCCGGGGTGGTCTCCCCTGCCGAGCTCAACGCGACGTACATCGTCCCGAGCGTCTTCCATCCCGAGGTGACCTCGCGGGTGGCGGCCGCCGTGGAGCGCGCGGCGCGCGCGACGGGCGCGGCGGAGTACCGGATCGGCGCCGACGACGCGGCCGCGGACCTGGGCTGACGCGTCGGTCACACCATCCACGGCCCGGACCAGGCTTTCGTCCCACGGCTCATGGGACGACTTACGGGACGCTACCCCGCGTGCTGACCATCGAGGAGAACGTCGCCCGCCAGTCCGTCGCAGCGGCGGGCAAGTCCGCGCTGTTGTCCCAGCGGTGGACCTTCCTGGTCCGCACCATGCTGGCCGGGGCCTACATCGGCATCGGCGTGGTCATCATGACCACGGCGTCCGGGCCGCTGATCGCGGCGGGATCCGGGTTTGCACCGCTGGTCTCCGGGCTGGTGTTCGGGGTTGCCCTGACCCTCGTGGTGATCGCCGGGGCCGAGCTGGCGACGTCGTCGATGATGTACCTCACGCACGGCGCGATGCTGCGACGGATCACGTGGGGGCGTGCCGGTGGCGTGCTGCTCGCCACGCTCGGCGGGAACCTGCTGGGCGCCCTGGCGTTCGGCGGTCTCGTGCACGCCTCCGGCGTGCTCGCGCCGGGGACGCCCGGCGGCGCGATGCTCGCCTCGATGGTGGAGCACAAGGCTGCGGAGCCGTTCGGCCAGCTCCTGGTCCGCGGCATCCTGTGCAACCTGCTCGTGTGCCTCGCGGTGTGGTGCGCGAACCGGCTGACCGGCGAGGTCGCCAAGATCATGGTGATCGTCGCGTGCGTCATGGTGTTCATCACGTCGGGCTTCGAGCACGTGGTGGCCAACATGACCACCTTCTCGCTCGGCCTGTACGGCGGTCTGCCCGGTGCCACCGTCGCAGAGTTCGCCCGCAACCTCCTGGCGGTGGGTCTCGGCAACACGATCGGGGGCGCGCTGCTGGTGGGCGCGGCCTACGGCGTCGGCATCCGGACCGCTCCCGCCGAGCGTGAGGCCGCCACGGTCTGACGGGGCGCGACCGGTGCGCCCGGAAGCGGGCCCGCCACTCCTCGCAGTAGGTTGGTCGTGGCACGACGAGCCGAGGGAGGCGCCCCATGACCGGGCCGACCGACGAGCCAGCCGACCGCGAACGCAGCCAGGATGCCGCACCGGAGGACTCCGGCGCGGCGCCGGAGTCGCCCGAGCCGGCCACCGAGCCAGACGTCGCGGCTCAGGACGAGGCCGCGCCCTCGACACCGCCACCGCCGCCCGGTGCGGCACCGCAGGCTCCGCCCGCGGCCGGCGTCGAGCCCACAGCAGAGCCGGAACCCGCGACAGCAGAGCCGGAGCCCGCGACAGGCGAGCCGGAACCCGCGACAGCCGAGCCGGAACCCGCGCCGCCGGTCCAGGAGCCCACCCCTGCACCCGCCGAGCCCGCCGCACCGGCCGAGCCCGCGGCCGCGGAGCCCACCCCACCGCCCACCGCCCCTGAGGCAGCGCCGTGGGCGCCCCCGGGGAACGCCGAGACGACGGCCGACGCGCCGCCGTCCGCGGAGGGCGCACCTGGGGTCCAGGCCGGTCCTGGGCAGCACGCCCATCCGCGGCCCTATCCACCCACGGTCACCCGGGTTCCCACGTCGGAGACCATGGGCGCCCCTGCCGAGTCGGTGCCGCCGGTCGTCGCGGATCCGAACGCCACCGCGCCGATGCCGCCGACCGCAGACACGACGGCCACGCTGCCCCCCGCCCCTGCGGCGCAGCCGGTCGCTCCCCCGATCGGTACGCCCGCCCCGCCGCCGACGGCCGGGCGTCGAGCGCAGCGCAGGGAGCAGGCGGATCTCCCGGAGCTGCCGCCCCGCCCGGGGGCCGGACGGCACGTGCTCGGCGTGCTGGTCGGACTGTTCCTCACCCCGATCGCGCTCGTGCTCACGGGCGTCGGCCTCGTGCGGCAGGGCGGACGCGACCCCCTCGGCGACGCAGCCTGGAACGCCGGGGACGTCTCACTCCTCGTGGTCGGCCTGGTCCTGCTGGTCGCCGTCGTGGCGCTGGGGGTGTGGTCCCCCGCCGTGCCGATCACCGGAGGGGCGCTGTGGGGGGTCGGCCTCAGCGTCTGGTACCTGGGCTGGCCCGGAACGGTCGAGAGCTGGATCGACTCGCTGTACTCGACCCGCCCCGCATCGGTCGACCAGCTCACGGGTTCCGTGTGGAGCGGTACGTGGCTGGCCCTCGGGCTGGTGCTGCTCGTCGCCGGGATCGCCACCGCCGTGGCGCGCCGCCGCGGGCGCCTGTTCGGCGAGCACACCGCGCTGGCGACCCAGGTGCGGCTGGAGGCTTCGCGGGCCGAGGAGGCCCGCCGCCAGGCCGCCGACGCCGAGGAGGCGGCCCGCGCGGAGCGGGCCCGTTCCGCCGGGTAGCCCCGCACCCCTCAAGACCAGATCGGGACTTTGGTCCGCATCTGCGGGCGTCCACGTCTACCATCCGAAGGAACGGCGGCTTGTCGTACGCCGACAGCCCGCACCGACGACGTTGCGCCTGGAGCTCTCGTGACCGACACCTCCCATCAGCCCGCCCTGGACAACCTGCTCTCCGAGGACCGGCGTTTCCCGCCGACCGCCGAGTTCGGTGCCCAGGCGAACGCGCACGCCGAGATGTACTCCTGGGCGTCCGCGGACCGGCTGAGCTTCTGGGCCGAGCAGGCCAGGAACCTCCTGACCTGGGACACGCCGTTCACCGAGGTCCTGGACTGGTCCGCCGCACCGGTCGCACGGTGGTTCGCCGACGGCCGGCTCAACGCGTGCGAGAACGCCGTGGACCGGCACGTGCGGGAGGGCCGCGGCGAGCGGGTGGCTCTTCTGTTCGAAGGTGAGCCCGGCGACACGCGCACCCTCACGTACGCCGACCTCCAGCGCGAGGTGTCCCGGGCGGCGAACGCGATGCTCGCGCTCGGCGTTGGTACCGGCGATCGCGTCGCGATCTACCTGCCCATGATCCCCGAAGCCGTCGTAGCGATGCTCGCCTGTGCGCGGATCGGCGCCATCCACTCGGTGGTCTTCGGAGGCTTCTCCGCCGAGGCGCTGCGCTCGAGGATCGACGACGCGCAGGCGAGCCTGGTCATCACGGCTGACGGCGGCTACCGCAAGGGCAAGGCGAGCGCCCTGAAGCCTGCCGTCGACGAGGCCCTCGGTGGGGCCGCCGACGCCCTCGGCCCGTTGGACCACGGCGCCCAGAGCAGCGTGCACCACGTGCTCGTGGTGCGGCGCACCGGCCAGGAGGTGGAGTGGACCGACGGGCGCGACGTGTGGTGGCACGAGGCCCTCGAGGCCGCCTCCGACCAGCACACCCCGGTGCCCGTCGAGGCCGAGCACCCGTTGTTCATCCTGTACACCTCCGGTACGACGGGTAAGCCGAAGGGGATCTTCCACACGACCGGCGGCTACCTCACGCAGACGGCGTTCACGCACCTCACCGTGTTCGACCTGAAGCCCGAGACCGACGTGTACTGGTGCACCGCCGACGTCGGCTGGATCACCGGGCACAGCTACGTCACCTACGGCCCGCTGGTCAACGGCGCCACCCAGGTCATCTATGAGGGCACGCCGGACACCCCGCACCAGGGCCGCTGGTGGGAGATCGTCCAGAAGTACCGGGTGTCGATCCTCTACACCGCGCCCACGGCCATCCGCACCTGCATGAAGTGGGGTGAGGAGCTCCCCGCACAGTACGACCTGTCGTCCTTGCGCGTGCTCGGATCGGTCGGTGAGCCGATCAACCCGGAGGCGTGGATGTGGTACCGCCGCGTGATCGGCGACGACCGCACCCCCGTCGTGGACACCTGGTGGCAGACCGAGACCGGCGCCATCATGATCTCGCCCCTTCCCGGCGTCACGGCCACCAAGCCCGGCTCGGCCCAGGCGCCGCTGCCCGGCATCTCGGCCGAGGTCGTCGACGAGATGGCGCAGCCGGTACCGAACGGTTCCGGCGGGTACCTCGTCCTGACCGAGCCGTGGCCGTCGATGCTGCGCGGCATCTGGGGCGACCAGCAGCGCTACGTGGACACCTACTGGTCCCGGTTCGACGGCATGTACTTCGCCGGGGACGGCGCCAAGAAGGACGAGGACGGCGACATCTGGCTGCTCGGCCGGGTCGACGACGTCATGAACGTCTCGGGCCACCGGCTGTCCACCACGGAGATCGAGTCGGCGCTGGTCTCGCACCCCATGGTGGCGGAGGCCGCCGTGGTCGGCGCCCAGGACGCGACCACCGGCCAGGCCGTCGTCGCGTTCGTCATCCTGCGGGCCGAGTACCGCGACAGGGTCGACGAGGTCGGCGAGGGCGCGGACGTCGCCGCCGAGCTGCGCGCGCACGTGACCACCCAGATCGGCCCGATCGCGAAGCCACGCACGATCCTGGTGGTCGCCGAGCTGCCCAAGACCCGGTCCGGCAAGATCATGCGGCGACTGCTGCGGGACGTGGCCGAGCACCGAACCGTCGGGGACGTGACGACGCTGGCCGACTCGTCGGTGATGGACCAGATCGCGACGGGCCTGAGCAGCAGCACCTGACGCCTCAGGGCTCGGTGCGACGGCTCTCGGGACGCAGGAACCTGCCGATCACCGGGATCTCGGTGACCCCTTCGGCCCCGGCCATCACCAGGCTCTGCGTCGCGACGAACTCCGGGGCGTCCAGGACCACGTAGCGCGGCACCCAGTCGGGACCGAACTTGTCGTTGAACCGGCTCAGCGAGGTCATCTGGGTGCGCTCGGACATCTGCTGCAGCAGTGGCCGGGTCACGCTCGCCCACGCACCCGCCTCGGCCGTGCCGAGCACCTGGCGGCCCACGGCGAAGTTCAGACCGAGGCCGCCTCCGCCGCGCCGCGCGACCTCCGCGATGCTGGCCACGATGCAGGCGTCGAGCACCCCGTTGGGGACGTCGTCGGCGTCCGTGCGTCGGCGCATCACGTCCAGTGACCATCCGCGGACGGACTCCGCCGGCGCCCACTGCACGAAGCCGTCCAGGCGCCCGTCGGCACGCGTCGTGAGGGCGAGCACCAGATCGGTGTCGTCGGGGTCGAGCATGCGGGACAGGGTCATGGAGAAGCCACGCTCAGCCTCGCCGCGGCGACTCTCCGACATCAGGGCGAGCACCTGCTCACGCAGCTGGGGCTCCAGGGTGGCCGGGTCCGCGAAGGTGGTGGTGTAGCCGGCCCTGGCGACCCGCGCGACGGCCTGGCGCAGCGACTTGCGAGCCGAGCCGTCGAGGCTGAACTCGGCGCAGTCCACGATCGCCTCGTCACCGAGGTACACCGCGCGCAGCCCGGAGGCCTCGTAGACCGGGACCCACGGCGCGGACGCACCGAGCACGGCGAGCGACCACCCCCGTTCCTCGACGTGGGCCAGGAAGTCGGCCCAGGCGTCCACGCGCTCGGCCGGTGGGCCGATCGGGTCCGGGGACACGAGGCACACCCCGGCGCGGACGGTGTGCGCCACGACCGTCTCGCCGACCACGAACCAGTCCTTGTCGTCCCGCAGCGCGAAGTAGTCCAGGGTCCCCCCACCGTGCCGGCGCACGAGGGTGCGCACCCGTTCACGCTCCAGGTGGTGCTCGGCCGGGGACAGGCGGTGACCCGCGTGCGGCGCGACGAGCACCCATAGCCCCACGACGAGCAGGCAGACCCCGGCCGCCACCGCCATGGGGCTCACCAGGTGGTCGAGGCGCAACGTCCGGGCACTGACGTCCGCCGCCCGCGCCTCGTGGCGGACCAGCAGGCTCAGGCCGAGGGCGACTCCCCCGCCGAGCACCACGCCGGGGACCGAGAGCCACAGGGTGCGTCGCACGGCCGCTCGGGTGGGCAGCACCGGGAAGGCGACGCGCTGCGTCGCGAGCCATCCCGCGGCCGCGAGGGACACCAGCGACTCCTCCACGTCCAGTCCCTTGGCCAGGTGGAGCACCGCCGCGACCACGAGGAGCGCGATCGCCGAGCCCCAGGCGAGGCGCTGTCCGCGACGCATGCCCCGGGCGACGACCAGGAGTCCCACCGACACGAACACCAGTGCCGTCGCGGCAGTCCGGGGCAGCAGGTGCCGGTGCCCCGGGACCACCACGGGAAGCAGACCGTCGACCATGTCGAGCCGAAGCCACAGGGGCGGGAAGGCCGCCAGGGCGAGCGAGACGGCGGCCAGGACCACGGCGAGCCCGCTCGCCATCCTGCGCGTGCGCACCCGCCTGCGGTGCGCCCGCAACGCGGGACCGGGCGCGGGGGACGTCACAGGCGCAGTATGCCCGCGCGCGCCCTCCGGCGCGCCGGGGCGCGTGCGGTGGTGCCCGCCCTGGTGCGCGGTGATGATGAGCGGGACCGAGAGGGGTACGGGTGGGCAAGGGCCTCGCGAGCGCGTTCGCCTCGGTCGGTGCACCCGCGCAGGGCGCGCTGCCGACCCCCGACACCGCGCAGACCCTGCCGCCCGCCGTCCTCCGGGCGCTGCACGACCAGAGTCACTGGCTGGGCTCGTGGTGGACGGTCGCGGCTCTCGGCGTCCTCGCGGCCGGGCTTGCGTCGGCCGCGGTGCTCAGGTGGCGGGGTGGCGGGCGGGCCTGGCCGACCGCGATCGCGGCGACGGGTGCCCTCGCCCTGGTCGCGATGGCCGGGATCAACGCCTACGCGGGGTACGTCCCCAGCGTCGCGGCCGCCCAGGTGGTGCTGGCCGGCCACGGGATCGGGGGGCTCGGGAGCCAGTCGGTCGGCACCGCCCGGACGGGCGCTCTGCACGCCGTGCACGTCCCTGTGCCCGCCGCGCTCCACATGCCCGACGCGACGACCTGGGTCTACACCCCGCCGGGCTACGACCCGGCCAGCACGCGGTACCCGGTCGTCTACCTCATCCACGGCGAGCCGGGCACGTCGTCGGACTGGGTCGCGGGCGGCGACGCCGCGCACACCGTGGACGTGCTGACGGACGCCGGTCTCGTGCCGCCGATGATCCTGGTCTCTCCCGACGTCAACGGCGTCACCGAGACCGACACCGAGTGCCTCGACTCGACCCGGGGCGGGCCCCAGGTGGAGACGTACCTGCTGGACGTGCTCGTACCTTGGGTGGACGACCACCTGGCCACGATCCCGGACCCCGAGCACCGGATCCTCGGCGGCATGTCCGCGGGAGCGTACTGCGCCGTGGACCAGGGTCTTCGGCACCAGGACGTGTTCTCCACGATCCTGGCGATCATGCCGTACGTGAACCCCGGTGAGGGTGGTCGCGACATGCTGTCGACCAGCGCCGAGCTCGCCGCGCACGACGTCGCCAGCTACCTTCCCGACCTCACCTTGCCGCGGCCGGTGCCGGTGTTCGTCGACGTGCCGGGTGACGACCGGCAGAGCGAGGAGGCCGCGCAGGCCGCGACGCTGGTGCGGCTGCTCGCGGCGCGGGGTGAGCCGCTCGAGTACCGCGCCGAGCCGCACCAGCACCACACCTGGACGATGGCGCGCACCGCCCTGCCCTACGCGCTGGCGTTCGCCGCGCGGCACCTCGGCCGGCCGTGAGACCGGTAGGCGCGAGGGGGGACGGGTCACCCGTCAGCGCACCCTCCCGTGCCGTGCCGCCGCCGTGGTCTCGCGCACCATGAGCCGGGTGGGCAGGGTCTCGTGCCTCGACGCCGCGGTGTTGGCGTTCCCGAGAACCATCTCCCCGGCAACCTCGCCCTTCTCAGCGAGCGGCTGCCAGATGGTCGTCAGCCCCGCGCCGGCCGCCGACGGGATGTCGTCGAACCCCGTGACCGACAGATCCTCAGGCACTCTGAGGCCGAGCTCCCTTGCGGTGGCGAGCACGCCCAGCGCCAGCGCATCACACGTGCAGACGATCGCGGTGACGTCCGGGAAGTCTCGAAGGATCGCACGTGCTCCGCTTCGTCCCGAAGGGATGTCGCTCACGCGGCGTTCCGTGACGTGCACGCGTGCGCCGTCCCCGACCAGTCTCAGAAACTCGTCACGGAAGCCGATGACACGCTCGCGTTGCACGGGGTACGTCGCCCGCGACAGCCGCTCATCGTCGACGTGTCCCACATACGGCTCGTCACTCAGACGGTGACAGAGCACGCCGACCTCCCGATGCCCGAGGTCAGCGAGGTGCTTGGCCGTGAGCGCCGAGCTCCCGAGCTGATCCAGACCCGCCCAGCTCGTGTGGGGAAGGTCCTTCGGACCGTCGACCACGACGACCGGGATGTTCTTGCGCAGCACGGCGTCCACGTAGGGGGCACGGTCCGGCACCGAGTAGACCACCATGGAGTCGACGGCGGCCTGCTCGATCTGTGCCACCCCTCCGTCGCGGTCGGAGGTGACGGGGATGAGCATGAGTGGCATGTGCGCCGTCTCGCACGCCGTTGCCAGCCCGTGCAGGAAACCGACCGCCGCCTCGTCGTTGAAGGCAAACGGGAGTGAATCGGTCAACACCAGCCCGACTGCGGACCGCTGCCCCGTGCGCAGCTGACGCGCGATCGGGTCCGGTCCCGCGTAGCCGAGCTCGCGGGCAGTCTCGAGTATTCGCTCTTGAAGCTGTCGCGAGAGCCGGTCGGGACGGTTGTAGGCGTTGGACACGGTCGTCCGCGAGACCCCGAGCGCGTCGGCGATCGACTGGAGCGTCACTCGGCGCTCACCGACGTCACTGCTCACCCGACCCTCCCTAGGACACGGCCCTCCGGCCGGGCTTTCCCGGAACCGCGCGAGCGGCGGCGCAGCGACCGGTGATCGCTTGGCGCCGCCGCCCGACGACGTAGCGAACCTATAGGGCCTCGCCCAGGGAGATCATACTCACCTCTGTGACGCGCGCGCCCTTGTCCTGTGCTGCCATGAACACGATCGCGCTCGCGACATCTTTCGCACTCAAGAAATGCTCCTCGTGCAACAGGGACTCCTCGTCGCGTCCGCGGCCAAGCGCGAAAGAGGTCCGCACGGCTGCCGGGCAGATCACGCCCACCTTGATCCCATGCGGCTGAAGCTCTCGCCGCAGGGCACGAGAGAAGCCCACCTGAGCGTGCTTCGAGGCGCAGTAGATGGCTTCCCGCGGAAATCCTTGCAGCCCCGCCTGAGAAGCGACCTGCACGATCAGGCCCGAACCTTGCGAAATCATGTGCGGCACTGCAGCACGCGTGAACAGGAACGTGCCACGCATGTTGATTCCCATGATCTCGTCGTAGTCAGCAACCGTGGCGTCCACGAAGTCCGCGTACATTCCCACGCCGGCGTTGTTGACCAACGTGTCGAGGCGACCGTGCTGCTCCAGCGTTCTCGTGACCGCGGACGCGGCGGTACCGGGTTCGATCACGTCTCCGGTGATGTGGAGGTAGGCCCCACCGAGGGCCTCGGCCTCCGCTCGGAGGGCATCAGCCTCGTCCGGGTGGCGCCCCACGCCCACCACTGACGCGCCTCGCGCCGCGAACTCCAGGACGGCGGCCCGACCGATGCCACCACCCGAACCGGTGACCAGCGCGACGTGCCCCGCCAGGCTCCCGTCAGACATCGCCCTTCCCTTCCCGATCCCCCACGCCTCTGGTGCTACCCCGGGCCGTCACTGGGCTCCCGACCCCCCGTCGACCGCGAGCACGTGCCCCATGACCTGGTCCGCCTCGCGGGAGGCGAGGTAGACGACTGCCGCCGCGATCTCCTCGGGGTTCGTGATCCGGGTCGAGACTCCACGAGCGAGGATCGACGCAGCGGTCGCTGGGTCCTGCATCGCAGGCGTGGTCATGTCGGTCCAGGTCGCCCCGGGCGCGACAGCGTTCACCTGGATGTTGGAGGGCCCCCACTCGACGGCGAGGTCGCGCGTCAGCTGGATGAGGCCTCCCTTGGTCGCTCCGTAGACGGCGTGCTCGGCATACCCCTTGGCTCCGGCGTCGGACGCAATGTTGATGATCTTGCCGGCGCCCTGGTCGAGCATTCCCTTGGCCGCGGCCGTGGAACAGAAGAAGGCGCCACGCAAGTTCACATCGAACAGCCGGTCCCAGGTCTCCTGCGACACCTCGACGGCTGGCTCCGTTCGGTTCACGCCCGCGTTGTTCACCAGGATCTGCACGGGACCGAGCTCGCGCGCCGCATAGGCAAACGCCGGCTCGATCGCCGGGACATCCCTGATGTCCAGCTCGACCACGAGAGCACGCCTACCCCGGTCGCGGACCTGATCGGCGACCCCACGCATGCCGTCGGCGTCCGGGCCGAGAAGCACCACATCGGCCCCGGCCTCGGCGAGTCCGAGCGCAATCGCCTTACCAATGCCACGCGACGCGCCCGTCACCGCGGCGACCTTGTTCGTCAAGTCAAACACTTCTACCTCTCCTTTGGGTTGATCCGATCCGCACATGCACGGCGCCGCTCGAGCGACATCCGGAGCGATGCGCGGGGAACTCAGCGGCTCTTGGAACTGCGCTCAACGGCTTCGACCGCCGCCTCGGCACAGTCGCGGTCCTGATCCGCGGTTCCACCTGACACGCCGACGGCTCCGCGGAGCTCGCCGTTGGAGCCCCGGACAGGGACCCCCCCGCCAGCGAAGACGTATCTCGGGTCCACGGCCTGGAGCGCATAGCCGCTCTGACCGGGCTGACTGACGTCGAACATCTCGTCACTGCGCCGGTTCCAGGCGACGGCCGTGTAGGCCTTGCCCTGGGAGATGCCGGTCGACGCGAGTTGCGTGCCGTCCATGCGGGCGAATGCCACGAGATTCCCGCCGCTGTCCGCCACCGTGGTAGCGATACGAATCCCCATCGTTGCGGCAACATCCTCCGCCGCCTTCATCGCCGCTCGGGCCTCGCCCAGCGTTACGTCGTACATGCACTCTCCCTGAAGATCGACCTGCAGAACAACTGAACTACCGCAGTCTCTGCCGCCGCTCCTGTGCGACGAAGATGAAGACGACCGCGATCATGATGACTCCTTGAATGGCCTGCTGCGGGTTTGCCGGCACGCCGACCAAGACCATGATGTTTCCCAGAACGCCGAGGACGAGAACGCCAGAAATGGTCTTCCAGACCCCGCCGATTCCGCCGAACAGGCTCGTCCCTCCGACCACGACAGGAGCCATCGACATGCTGAGCGTGGTGATGTTCGCTATCGACGGCTCCGCGTTGCCGTTGCGGTTCACGTAGAGCACCGCACCGATGGCTGCGCAGACGCCCGCAAAGGCATAGGCGAACACCAGGGTCTTGGTGACCGGAACACCCGAGGTGCGCGCGGTCTTGGGGCTACCCCCGACTGCGTAGATGTATGAGCCGTACCGCATCCGCTTTGTGACGAACCACGCCACGACGGTGACAACCGCCCAGACGATCACCAGGCTGGGGACGAGCCCGAACAGCTTGTCGTGACCGAAGAGCAGTCCCACGTGCTGGTTGTCGTTGATGGAGAAGCCCTGCGACAGCACGTAGGCGAGCCCCATGGCGACCTGCATCATCCCGAGGGTTGCGATGAATGGCGGAACGCGTCCCACCGACACGAGGAGGCCGTTGACCAGGCCGGCGATGAGGCCGACGAGCAACCCGGCAAGAAGCGACAAGCCGAACCCGAGGCCCTGGGCCTGGAGCACCACGATCGCGACGAGGGCGGTGATGGAACCGAGGGACAAGTCGATCCCCGCGGTCAGGATCACGAGGGTCTGACCGACCGCCAGAACACCCAGCACACTATTCTGGGCGAGGATGTTGACGACATTCTTCAGCGTGAGGAAGCTTCCGTGGCTCAGAACGTTCGCCACCACGGCAAGTGCGACCAGCAGCAACCAGAGCGCCGATCGGCTCAGCGCAATCTTCGCTAGGGCGACCCAATCCCGGCTCTCGCTCACCGAAGTACTCGTTGCCAGTTCGACCGACATCAGCGCATCCTTTCCAGCGCCCCGCGGAGCATGACCGCACCCCACAGCACCACGCCGATCACGCAGAAGGACCAGAAAGCGTCGGCATTGGAGAGGTCGAGGATGTTCCGGAGCATCACGACGAACACGGTTCCCGCGATGGCGCCGACGAATCGACCCTCACCGCCGAGCAGGTTGACGCCCCCCAGGACGACCGCGGCAATGGTCTCCATCTCGTAGCCCTGGCCCGAGGTCGGCACCGCGACCCCGCCGTTGCGAGCGAACGAGAGAATCCCCGCCGTGGCCGCACACAGGCCGGAGATCACGTAGACCAGCACGATCACACGGGGCGTGCTGATGCCTGAGACTCGCGCGGCCTCGACGTTGCCGCCGACCGCGTACACGCGTACCCCGGTGCGGGTACGCGTGAGGATGAACCACACCACGGCGATCGCCAAGGCCCACACAGCCACCTTCTGCCACCCGAAGCCCAGACCGAGGAGTGAGTTGTCGAGCACCTGGACGGATTTCCCTGAGGTGATCGTGAGGGCTAGGCCCCGAGCCACAGCCATCATCGCGAAGGTCACGATGAACGGGGGGAGTCCCCCGTAGACCACGGTGAGCCCGGAGGCGAGCCCGACGAGCGTGCCCGTGAGGACCGCCATCAGGACCGCGCCCGGCGTGCCCAGGGGCATCGACACGCCCACGACCATCGCCGTGAGGGCCATCGCCGACCCGACGGAGAGGTCGATGCCACCAGTGAGGATCACGACGAACTGTCCGATCGCCAGCAACCCGATGATCACCGACTGCTCAACGATGTTGTTCAGGTTCGACCCGGACGCGAACAGCGAACCATTGGTGGCCACACCGATGAGAGCGAGGGCGAGCAGCAGCACCCACGCCATGTAGTCGATCAAGAACCGCTTGTTGAGGCGGGGGAGCCACCGCAGCGCCCGCGCATCCGGTCGCGCCGGCGCGAGGGCGCTCATGCCGCACCGCCCTGAGCCAGAGCGTCCATCGGCGGGATCGCCAGGTGGAGGATCTCCTCTTGTGTTGTCGTGCGCGGATCGACCTCGCCCTGAATGCGCCCCTCGGACATGACCAGGATCCGGTCACTGATGGAGAGGATCTCCGGGAGCTCGGAAGAGATCACGACCACGCCGAGACCGCGCTGCTTCAAGGTGCCGATGAGCGAGTAGATCTCGCGCTTCGCGCCCACGTCGATGCCCACGGTCGGCTCATCCATGATCAGCACCCGGCAGTCGCTCGCGAGGCACTTGGCCAGGACGACCTTCTGTTGGTTGCCCCCGGACAGGCCGCTGACCGGATCGCGAAGATCCGGGACCTTGACCGCCAGGTCCCGCGCGAGCTCGCCAACCCGCCGGTACATGCGGCGGAACTGCACAACCCCGAGCTTGGACATCGTGCGAACCATCGACAGAGCGGCATTGTCGCGGACGCTGAGCATCGGGACGATTCCTTCGGCCCGCCGGTCCTCCGGGACGAGCGCAAGGCCCAGACGAACCGCCTTGGCGGCGCTGGTCACGCGGCGAGGCTTGCCGTCCAGGTAGACGGTGCCGCTGTCGACGGCATCCAGCCCCATGATCGCCCGGGCGAGCTCGGTCCGGCCGGCGCCCACGAGGCCGGCGATCCCCACCACCTCGCCGGCCCGCACTGTGAGGGAGACGTCACGCAGGACCCCGCGGCGTGTCAAGGAGTCCACGCGCAGGACCTCGGCTCCCTTGGGCGTGTCGATGTCGAGGTTCTCGTAACGGACGACGTCCCTGCCGACCATGCGTCGGACGAGCTCGGCCTGATCGATGTCCGCGACCGCCGACGTCCCGACGTAGTTGCCATCACGCAGGACGGTCACCCGATCACCGATCTCGAAGATCTCCTCGAGTCGGTGGGAGATGTACACGATGCCGATTCCCTGCGCCGTCAGGCGCCGAATCACCCCGAAGAGCACATCGAGCTCCTTGCCACCCAAGACGGCAGAGGGCTCATCCATGATCAGGACCTTGCCGCCCAGGGCGAGCGCCCGCGCCGTGGCTGTCAGCTGCTGCAGGGAGATACCCAGCTCCCCCACGCGGGCTGATGCCGCGAAGGGCACACCCAGGTCGGCGATCAGCTGCTCCGTCGCCCTGCGCATCGCTGCCCGATCGAGCATGCCCAGTCGGGTACGGGGCTCTGAACCGAGGAAGATGTTCTCAGCGACGGTGAGCTGAGGGACAAGGTTCAGGTCCTGGTAGATCACCGAGATGCCGCGTTCGCGGCGTTCGCGGATGCTGGCCGAGGTCACATCCTCGCCGTCGATGGCGATGGAGCCTGCATCCGGGGTGACGGCACCGGTCAGGATCTTGATGAGGGTCGACTTCCCGGCCCCGTTCTCGCCGACCAGGCAGTGGACCTCGCCCGGGTGCAGGTCGAAGTCGACGCCTGCGAGGGCGGTGACGCCTGCGTAGCGCTTGACGAGGCCATGTGCCTCCAGCACTCTCCGGGCGCCCGGCGCGCGCGCCGTGTTGTCGTCGTCAGACACGAGGTATTGCCTCCCGCGCCGACCGGCGGGTAGTGGCGCGGCGAGCGCACCGGCCACTACCCGTCGGCCAACGTTCAGCCGTTGCGGATTGTTGGTGGACGATCAGCGGTTGGCGAACTTGGCACTTGCGGCCGTCAGCTCGTCGTACTGCGCCTTGGCCTCCTTCTGGCCGGCGTCCGTGATCGACTCGAAGCACGTGAAGGGCTTGTCCGGCGTTGCCGTCTCCAGGCTCTCGCCGGCGAGGATCTTCTCGACGTAGGGAAGAATGATCGGCCCGAAGTACGGCGTGTTCGTGCAGACCGTCGCGAAGTTGCCCTCGGCAACCTGCTGGATGGCCTCAACCTGACCGTCCTTGGAGATGATCCGACCCACGAGCTCGTCACGGCCCGCGTCCTGGATGGCGGCAAGAGCCCCGATCCCCATCTCGTCGTTCTGCGCCCACACCATGTCGATCTGACCTGCCGGATACCGGGTGAGGTAGTCCTCCATGATCTGGCGGCCCGGTGCCCGCTTGTTCTCGCCGTCCTGCGCGTCGAGGATCTTGATGTCCGGGTACTGCGCAAGGACGTCGGCGAAGCCCTTGTCCATCGCCACCTGCGGAGCCGAGCCCAGAACACCGACGAGCTCGACGATGCTGCCCTTGGGCGAACCATTGACCTTGGTCAGGAGCTGAACCGCTGCCTCACCCAGCTTCGTGCCCATCTGCTCCCAGTTCTGGGTGATGAGGACCTTGTACTGGGTGGCGGAGTCGGGACCCACTCCGAGAGCACGGTCGGCCACGATCAGTGGCACGCC
Organism: Actinotalea lenta; assembly: GCF_030586465.1. Taxonomy (GTDB): domain Bacteria; phylum Actinomycetota; class Actinomycetes; order Actinomycetales; family Cellulomonadaceae; genus Actinotalea; species Actinotalea lenta. Next base: position 1,024,365 of record NZ_JAUQYP010000001.1, on the reverse strand, counting down.
TGCGTCCTCGGCGAGCGCGGCGATCGGCGTTGCCGCCTCCTGCTCGGCCGGCTCGACGACGAGGATGTCGGGCTTCTGCTGCAACAGGTTCTGGACCTGCTCGACCTGCCGGGCCTGGTCCTCGTCCGCCTGCTGGTAGAGCACCGTGTAGCCAGCGTTCTCCAGCGTCTCGCGAATCGATGCCGTGTTCTCCAGGCGCCAGTCGTTCTCCAGCCCCTCCTGCGAGAACGCCACGACCGCCTTGCCGTCGCTGCCACTGCTGGTCGCGCTGTCCGCGCCCGAGGCGTCGCCCCCCTGCGCCTCGGTAGTGCCCGAGCACGCGCCGACAAGAAGCAGCGCTACGGCGGACACCAGCGTCGCGCCGAACTTCCGTGACCTCATGGGATCACCTTCCTGGTCGGGTACGCGAGCGCCCTCGCTCGCTTGCCGCGACAGTAGCGAGAGATGAATCGATAAACAAGTCACGAAGCGATAACGCCGCTACGGCCAAGGCTGGAGTCCACTCCGGGCCTCACGGCTCATCCGTTTTGGCAGGTCAATCGCATATCGATGATGACCGAGGATTTCCACCGGGCCTTGTGAGGGTTATTTATCGATCGACCGCTGTGCCGTCCTATCCCTCAGAGCGGCCGTGATGCGCGTCGCCGACGCCGGCCGCGGGGCGAGACGGCCAGGTAAGGCTCGCGACGACGCCGGGCCAAGAAGGGACCACGTCGGGCGGCGCCCGCTCCAGTACCGGTCATCGCGAGGTCAAATCGACGCAATGTGAGATACGTCTCAGTGCCTGAATGGCCCAGACGTCCCAGATGGTCGCCGGATCGCCTGGGCAGAGTGGGGAGGTCTACATACCCCCGGGGGCACGTCGAGGTGCGCCCAGCAGCGCGTGCACCACGCAACTCGAGGGTCGGTCAGCGTTGACTGGACGGGTGCACGATGCAGAGCTCCTCGGACGACCTCAGGTCGGCCTCCACCACTTCTGCGCCTCGGGCGGGGGTGACCGGCTTCCCGATCGTCGCCAGACACGACATCTCCGACGCGACCTTCATCCTCGAGGTGCACCATCCGCTGATGGCACGTGCGGCGCGGGCCGGCCAGTTCGTCATCGTGATGTCGCATCCCGAGGGCGAGCGCATCCCGCTGACGATCGCCGACTTCGACCGGGAGCTCGGCACCGTCACGCTGGTCGTCCAGGCCGTCGGTAAGACCACGCGCGAGATGCAGCAGACCTGCCATGTTGGCACGAGCCTGCACGGCGTCGCCGGCCCGCTGGGCCAGCCGAGCCCCCTGGGCACGGCCCGCACGGTGGTGTGCGTGGGCGGCGGCCTGGGGGTCGCACCCGTCTACCCCCAGGCCCGCGCGCACAAGGAGCGCGGCGCCACGGTGATCGGCGTGCTCGGCTTCCGCTCCGCCGAGCTCGTGTTCTGGGAGGACAAGTTCCGCGAGGTGTGCGACGAGCTGATCCTGTGCACCGACGACGGCAGCGCCGGGATCCACGGTCTGGTCACCGACGGCCTGGAGCTGGCGATGGAGCGCTACCCCGACGTCGGTGAGGTCGTCGCGATCGGCCCACCCGTGATGATGCAGGCCTGCGCGGAGGCCACCCGCCCCACGGGCGTGCACACCGTCGTCAGCCTGAACCCGATCATGGTGGACGGCACCGGGATGTGCGGTGGTTGCCGGGTCCGGGTCGGTGACGGGGTCAGGTTCGCCTGCGTGGACGGACCCGACTTCGACGGCCACAAGGTGGACTTCGCCGACCTGCGCTCGCGGCTGACGCGGTACCGCGGCGAGGAGGCCCAGGCGCTGGCGCACTGGGAGCACACCTGCCGGCGCGCCGAGGTGGCCGCGGCCGACACCTCCGAGCTTCCCACCCCGACAGGAGCGTGACGTGGCCGCGAAGCGCACCATCCGCACCATCCCCGCCGAGCGCACCCCGGTGCGCGAGCAGCCCGCCGCCGAGCGCATCGGCGGCTTCGAGGAGGTCAGCCTCGGGTACGACGAGGTCGAGGCCGCGCGCGAGGCGCAGCGCTGCCTGTTCTGCGCCGACACGCCCTGCATGCGGGGCTGCCCGGTCTCCGTCGACATCCCCGGCTTCATCCGGAAGGTCTCCGACCGGGACTACCAGGGCGCCTACGAGACCATCGCACGCACCAACCTGCTGCCGGCGGTGTGCGGCCGGGTGTGCCCGCAGGAGTCCCAGTGCGAGGCCGTGTGCACCGTCGGCGACTCGCTCGAGCCCGTCGCGATCGGCCGCCTGGAGCGGTTCGTCGGCGACCTCGCGATCGCGAACGACTGGGCCTCACGGCCGTTCATACCCCCGACGCCGCACCGGGTCGGCGTGATCGGCTCGGGCCCGGCCGGCATGGCGTGCGCCGCCGACCTCGCCAAGGCCGGGTGCGAGGTCACCGTCTACGAGGCCCTGCACCTGCCCGGCGGCGTGCTGCGCTACGGCATCCCCGACTTCCGGCTGCCGAGCGAGGTCATCGACGCCGAGGTCGCCAACCTCGAGCGGCTCGGCGTGCGGTTCGAGTGCAACACGGTCGTCGGCCGGCTGTTCACCCCCGAGCAGATGATCGAGGAGATGGGCTTCGACGCGGTGTTCATCGGCACCGGCGCGGGCTACCCGACCATGCTCGGCATCCCAGGGGACTCCCTGGGCGGCGTGCTGTCCGCCAACGAGCTGCTCACCCGGGCGAACCTCATGCAGGCCCGGGACTTCCCGGTCTACGACACCCCGATCCCGCTGGGCACGCACGTCGCCGTGGTCGGCGCCGGCAACACCGCGATGGACGCCATGCGGGTCTGCCTGCGGCTGGGCGCCGAGACCGTCCAGTGCCTGTACCGTCGCTCGGCCGCCGAGGCCCCCGCGCGTGCCGAGGAGCTGCACCACGCCGAGCAAGAAGGCGTGGAGTTCCACTGGCTGACCAACCCCGTCGAGGTCCTCGACGACGGCCAGGGCAACGTGGGCGGCCTGCGCTGCCAGCGCATGGAGCTCGGTGAGCCGGACGCGTCCGGTCGCCGGCGGCCCGTGCCGGTGCCGGGCAGCGAGTTCGTGATGCGCTGCGACCAGGTGGTGTTCGCGATCGGCACCAACGCGAACCCGATCATCGGCCAGACCTCGAGGCTGAGCCTCGACAAGCGCGGCTACCTGCGGGTCGACGAGGACCTGGCGACCTCCATGGCCGGCGTCTTCGCCGGCGGCGACATCGTCACCGGCGCCGCGACCGTGATCGAGGCGATGGGCGCCGGGCGCAGGGCAGCGGCCGGGATCCTCCGCTACCTCGGCGTCCGCGACGAGTCCCTGCCCTACGACGCGCTCGGCGAGCCGGTGTTCGGGATCGCACCGCACGAGCACTCGTTCGTCCGACTCCGGGTCGCCGAGACTCCCTCCACCCACAGAACGGCGGTGACGGCCCGATGAGCACGGTCCAGTCGACACGGTCAGAACTCAGCGCCGAGGTCGGCGAACGCCAGGTCGTCACGCTCACCGAGCACGTCGTGGAGATCATCAGCGACTCGGGCGAGGGTGCCCAGCGCTGCGGTCAGTCGTTCGGCGCGATCGCAGCCCGCACCGGCAACGGGGTCTGGACGGTCGAGATCATCCCGGCCGAGATCCAGCCGCCGGCCCGCAGCGTCGCGGGCGCCAGCGGGAACCGGGTCCGGCTGGGCTCGGGACCCATCACCAACGGCGGCGACGAGGCGGACCTGGTCGTCGCGTTCAACGAGCAGGTGCTGCTCGGCCGGGTGCACGCCCGCGAGCTCAAGCCGGGCTGCACGATCCTGCTCGAGGACATGTGGCGCGAGCACCGCGACCCCCGGATCGCCGCGTCCTACGCCGAGACCTACGACCTGCTGGTCGCCGCGGGCTACCGCATCATCGAGGTCCCGATGGAGCGGGAGTGCCGCACGCTGGTCTCCGACGCGCGGCGCGGCAAGAACATGTACGCCCTCGGCATGCTGTGCGCGATCTACCAGTTCGACCTCGGCCTGGCCCGCGAGCAGGTCGCCCTGACGTTCCGCAAGAAGACCCAGGCTCTCATCGACACGAACGTCACGTTGCTCACCGCCGGGTACGAGTGGGCCCTGGCCAACCTGGACCTGGCGTTCCACGTCCCGGCGGCCCCGACGGACCAGCGCCAGGTCGTCACCAACGGCAACACGGCGCTCGCGCTCGGTGTGGTGGCCTCCGGCATGGAGATCTGCTCGATGTACCCCATCACGCCGGCGACCTCCGCCTCGCACTACCTCAGCGAGATCTTCCCGAAGGTCGGCGGCGTGGTGCACCAGGCGGAGGACGAGATCGCGGCGGCCACGTTCGCGATCGGGGCGTCCTACGCCGGCAAGTGCGCCGTGACGATCACGTCGGGCCCGGGCTACTCGCTCAAGCAGGAGGCCATCGGTCTGGCCGTGATGGCCGAGATCCCGCTCGTCGTGGTCAACGTCCAACGTGGCGGCCCGAGCACCGGGCAGCCGACCAAGGTCGAGCAGGGCGACCTGCTCACCTCGATCTTCGGCAGCCACGGCGACGCCCCGAAGGTGGTGATCGCGGCGAGCTCGATCGAGGACTGCTTCTACTCGATCATCACCGCCCGACGGATCGCCGAGACCTTCAACACCGTCGTGGTCGTGCTGTCCGACGCGAGCCTGGCCACCGCGCAGCAGCCCTACCCGCGCCCGGAGTTCGACCCGGCCTGGCTCGCACCCCCGGTGGACCAGAGCCACGTGCCCGACGGCCTGCAGCCCTACGCGTGGGACGAGACCACGGGACTGTCCCGGCGCTTCACGCCCGGCCAGCCGGGCGGCATGTACACCTTGACCGGCCTCGCGCACGACACGTCCGGCTCGGTCGCCTACGACCCGGACGCCAACGAGCAGGGCCTGCACGCGCGCAGCCTCAAGCTCGCGGCGCTGCAGAAGACCCTCCGGCCCCCTCGCGTGCACGGTGACGAGTCCGGCGACCTCCTGGTCATCGGCTGGGGCGGCACCCGCGGAGCCATCGAGGAGGCCGTGGACCGGTTGCGGGCCGAAGGGCGGGAGGTGTCCTCGCTGCACCTGCGCTTCCTCAACCCGTTGCCGCCGGGACTCAAGGAGATCATGGCGGGCTTCGACCAGGTGATGACCGTCGAGGCGAACTGGAGCGACCGCCTGGACGACCCGATCATCGACGAGACCAACCGGCGCTACTCCGCCCTGGCGATGCTGCTGCGCTCGCGCTACCTCGTCGACGTCGACACCTGGAGCGAGGTCGGCGGCCAACCCATCAAGCCGGGCCGCGTGCAGCGGGCCATTCTCAGGAAGCTGGACGGGCGATGATCGACCTGACCCACCGGAGCGCCGCGGAGTGCCTGCTGCGCCTGCACGACGAGCGGCTCGAGATCGAGGGCTTCCAGAAGGGCGTGCCGCGGTGGTGCGCCGGGTGCGGCGACAACGCCGTGCTCACCGCTGCCCAACGGCTGCTCCGCGACGAGGGGCTGCGCCCGGAGAAGACCGTGTTCGTGTCCGGCATCGGCTGCTCGAGCCGCTTCCCGCACTACATGAACACCTACGGTTTCCACGGCATCCACGGGCGCGCGCTGCCGGTGGCCGAGGGCATCCGGCTCGCTCGGCCCGACCTCAACGTCTTCGTCAACACCGGGGACGGCGACTCGTTCAGCATCGGCGCCGCGCACTGGATCCACGCCATCCGCTACAACATGCGGATGGTCGTGATGGTGCACGACAACCAGATCTACGGCCTGACGAAGAAGCAGGCCTCGCCGACCTCGCCGCGGGGCACCCGGTCCAACACCACGCCCCGCGGGTCCTACCTGGAGGGGCTCAACCCGCTGACCGTGACCCTGGGCGTGCAGAACGTCTCGTTCGTCGCGCAGGCCGCCGACTGGATCCCCGAGATGCTCTACGAGATCCTCCAGGCCGCGTTCCACCACGACGGGCTGGCGTTCATCCGGATCGTGCAGCGCTGCCCGGAGTGGATGCCCGACAACTTCGACCCGTGGTTGCACGACCCGTCGCGCGTGCAGCTGCTGCACCACCCGAGCTCGCTGTCGATCAGCTCGTCGCTGGCCTCGCTGTTCCCGAACCACCTCGAGCACGACCCGTCGGACATCCACCGGGCACGTGAGATCGCGTCGTCGAGCGACCCGCTCCCGGTCGGGATCCTCTACCACGACCCCACCGTCCCCCGGTACGACGAGATCATCCGCTCCGAGGCCACCCACTCCTCGGCCTCGGTACGCCGGCTGCTCGACGCCGAGTTCGACAAGGTCGCGGTGACGGGCGGTGAGCTCGATGACTGACACGGCGCAGAGCACCCCGATGACGACGGGCAGCCGCCACCGCAACGACCAGCAGGACCGGGCGTCGTTCTACCTCACCGGTCACCGGATGGACACCCACCTGGGCAACGTCGAGGGCCTGGGCCTGCGTTCGGCGCACTTCGCTCCGTACCGGCGGCTCACCGAGCTCCGCTACGACTACCCCCTGGTGCTGGCCGACGGGCACGACGTGAACACGACCATGTGGTCGCTGTCCGGCCTGATCGACGACCTGAGGGTCGCGACCGGCGAGGACGCCGGCCGGATTCGCCACCACGCGATCCTGCTGGAGCGGGAGATCCGGGTGCGCGCGGACGCCGGATCGGTCCGGCTGTCCGCAGCGTGGGACGAGGCGGTGGACGCACTCATCGCGGCGTCGGCCAACGGCGGCGAACCGGATCCCGACCTGGCCGACAGCCTCGCGCGGCTGACCACCGCGCGCACCGTCGACGGCCGGCTGGTGACCTGCGACCACGACACGCCTCGCGAGGTCGTCGGGCACCTGTGGGGGCTCGTGCAGCGGGAGCGCGAGCGGCACCTCACCGCGCGGGTCGCGCACCTGCGCGACGACCTGCAGGACATCCTCGACGCCGAGCAGGCCAGCTCGCCGGCGGGACTGTCCGGCGAGCGGCTCGCAGCCTCGTTGGGACCCGTGGTCGGCGCCGAGCTCGACACCGAGGCGCTGTCCCGACTCCTCACCGACAACCGGCCGCGCTTCAGCCTGTCCGACTCGCGCCGCGCGCGGATCCGCCGGCTGCTCGACGTGCTCACCACGCAGCGCTTCGTGCCGAGCGGCGAGGACGACGACACCACCGAGCTGTACGACTTCGTCTACACCGACGTGCAGGCGGCGCTGGCCGCCCACCGCGACCGGTTCGCCGCGACGACCGAGCTCGCCAAGGCGCTGGTGATGGCCGAGATGGAGGCCGACGGCCGCTACCGCGAGGAGGTCCACGACGCGCTGTTCGCCAAGTGGAGCGTCGCCGACCTCGACACCGACACCCTCGAGCTGTTCCCGGAGTACCTGGTCCGCGTCGACGCCGAGTCGATGACCTCCGAGGACAGCGTCGCGCTGCTCGAAGCGCTCGCCTCCGGTCTGCCGATCAAGGCGCTGGTGCAGGTCAACGACCTGCTCCGCGGCGCGACGCAGCAGGCCCGGCCGGCACAGGCCGGCCTGTCCGCCCGGATGCTCGCCAGCACGGCGCTGGCCTCCGGGGAGTCGTTCGTCATGCAGTGCGCGAGCTCGGCGCTCTACCACGCCCGCGACCGGATCGTCGCGGGGTCGGCCGCGCCGGGCGCCGCGCTGTTCGTGGTGTACTCCGGCGAGGGCGAGTGGCTCGACGACCTGCCGCCCTACCTCGCGGCGGCCGCGGCCATCGAGTCGCGGGTGTTCCCGTCCTACGCCTACGACCCCGGCGCGGGCGAGACCTGGGCGGACCGCTTCACCCTGGGCTGCAACCCGCAGCCCGAGCTCGACTGGCCCGTGCGGCGGATCACCTACCAGGACGGCTCCGTGCAGCGGGTCAGCCTGGACGTGCCGTTCACCGCCGCCGACTTCTGGGCCTGCGACGCACGGCTGGTCACCCACCTCGCGCTCGCCGCCGAGGACGGCTCCGAGGGCAAGGAGGTGCCGTTCGCCGAGCACATGGCGTCCAACCCCGGCGCGTGGGCCGGCGAGCTGCCCTACCTGCTGATGATCTCCCGCGACGAGCGCCTGCACCGGGTGCTGGTCGACCGGCCCCTCATCCACCTCACCCAGCGCAGCGTCGAGCAGTGGCACCGCCTCCAGGAGCTCGCCGGCATCCACAACTCCCACGTCGCCCTCGAGCGCGCCCGGATGCGGGAGGAGCTCGAGGCGGAGCTGGCCGCGGCCGGGGTGACCGCGGGCACCGCCGTGCCGGCCACGAGCGCGGCAGCGCCGGCCACCCCGCCGGTCGCCGACAACGCCGAGGACCAGGTCGACGAGCCCCAGGCGCACGACCCGTACCTGCCGTGGATCGAGACCGCGCGATGCGCGACCTGCAACGAGTGCACCGCGATCAACGACCGGATGTTCCGCTACAACGACGACCGGCAGGCGTACATCGCCGACCCGGACGCCGGCACGTACGCCGAGCTGGTGCTCGCGGCGGAGGCCTGTCAGGTCGCGATCATCCACCCCGGCCAGCCCCGGAATCCCGACGAGCCGGGCCTGGCCGAGCTGACCAAGCGAGCCGAGGCGTTCGCGTGAGGCCCGCCGGTGGCGCCTCGCGCCCGGTCCCGCACCGGACCACCGGCGTGAGGGGGTGACGCAGTGACCGTTCACATCTCCAGCAAGCACGGAGCGCTGGACGACGCCGAGGCGGACGCGGTGCGCCGGCTGGCGGACACCGCTGCCGGGGCGGACGGCGTCGCCCCGCTCGGTGAGCAGACCCTGCTGGACCTGACCGCGCCGCGCGCGTGGCACGTCCTCGCGCACGACGAGCACGGCACGCCGGTCGGCTACGCCCAGCTCTGGCCCGAGCTCGGGCGGCGCCGGACCGCCGAGCTCGTCGTCGCCCCGGCCGCACGCGGGACTGGGGTCGGCACCGCGCTGATGGGCGCGGTGATGGACCTCGCCGGCGACGCCCAGGCCCTGCTCTGGGCACACGGCACCCTGCCGGGCGCGACGTCCCTGGCCCGCCACGCCGGCCTCGCTCCCGTGCGCGAGCTGTGGCGGATGGCCCTCGACCTGGACGCCTGGGCGTCGGGCGCCACGGGGTCCGGACCGACCGGCGGGGACGACCGCAGGGGGCTCGGCCTGCGCGCCTTCCGGCCCGACCGCGACGAGCACGCCTGGCTCGCGGCGAACGCCGCCGCGTTCGCCGCTCACCCGGAGCAGGGCCGGATGACCCTGGCCGACCTGCGCGCACGCGAGGCCGAGCCCTGGTTCGACCCGGCCGGGCTGCTGCTCGCCGAGCGCGACGACGCGCTGGTCGGGTTCGTCTGGACCAAGCTCGTGGGCGCCGTCGGGGAGATCTACACCGTGGGCGTGGTGCCCCGGGCGCAGGGCACGGGGCTGGGCCGCGCGCTGACGGTCGCGGGCCTGGACCACCTGCGCCGGCGCGGTGCGCACCGGGCCGAGCTGTTCACCGACGCCGACAACGCGCCCGCGGTGCACCTGTACGAGTCCCTCGGGTTCGTCGTCGACCGCACCGACACCCAGTACGCCACCGCCGGCTGAGGGCGACCGGCTCGCGCGGCGCCCTGCGGAGCGCACGCGCCGGTGGTGGGATGGCCCGATGAACGCCTCGATCCACCGCCGGCACGGCGCCCTCGAGGACGAGCTCGTGGCGGCCGTGCACGACCTCGCCAAAGCAGTGCAGAACGCCGACGGGGTCGAGCCGCTCGGCGAGCAGACCACGCTGGACGTCGGGTCGGACGGTGCCGACCACGTGCTCGTGGCCGACGGGTCCCTGGACGCGTACGGGCAGCTGGGCCCGGAACACTCCGGGACCCGGACGGCGGAGCTCGTCGTGGCGCCCGGCTCCCGAGGAGCGGGCCTGGGGGGTCGGGTCCTGGCCGCCCTGCTCGACATCGCCCAGGCGCAGGACGCACCGGTGCGGGTCTGGGCCCACGGGACCCTGGCGCCGGCGGCCGCACTCGCCCGCCGCGCGGGGCTGACCGCGGTGCGCGAGCTCTGGCGCATGACGGTCGACCTCGACCCCGGCGCCGAGGCTCCCGACTCGAGCCCCGGCTGGGCCGCCGCGGGCCTCCCGCCCGGGGTACGGCTGCGGCCGTTCCGCACGGGGGACGAGGACGCGCTGCTCGCCGTGAACGGCGCCGCGTTCGCGCGGCATCCCGAGCAGGGCGGAATGACGCGTGCCGACCTGGACGCACGGCGCGCCGAGCCGTGGTTCCACGCCACCGACCTGGCTCTCGCGGTGCGGCGGCACGAGGTCCTCGGGTTCGCCTGGACCAAGGTGACCCCGCCCCTGGGCGAGCTCTACGTCCTCGGGGTGGCCCCGGCCGCGCAGGGCCGGGGTCTGGGACGTGCCCTGACCGCAGCCGCGGTGCAGCACCTGCGCCACCGGGGTTGTACGAGGGCGGTGCTGTTCACGGAGGCTGACAACACGCCCGCGGTGCGGACCTACCGGGCCGCGGGGTTCACGGTCGATCGCTCGGACACCCAGTTCGCCCCGCAGTGACCGACCAGCCCGACGCGCCCCCGCGCAACCGGGCGCGGCTGCGTCCTCCCGCGCTCGTGCGAGGGATGCAACGATGTCGGCATGGCCACACGACCGCGCACGTCCGTCCAGCGACGGTCCGACGAGCAGGGCACCCCGACACGCCCCGGGCCGGCCCCCCGGCGACGACGGGACCCGGCCACCGGTCGGTGGGTGCCGAGTGCCGAGGACTGGGCCGACGCCGCGGCTGAGCGTGCCTCCGCCGAGGAGCTCCTGGAGTCCGGTCTCCCGGTCCTGCCGCCCGAGCCCACCCCGGTCAGCTCGGACGGTGAGCTGGAGGGCCTGCCCGAGCTGCCGACGGACCGCTTCGCCGACCGGGAGGTCTCCTGGCTGGCGTTCAACGAGCGCGTCCTCGAGCTCGCCGAGGACCCCGAGCTCCCCCTGCTCGAGCGCGTCCGCTTCCTGGCGATCTTCGCGTCCAACCTCGACGAGTTCTTCATGGTGCGGGTGGCCGGCCTCAAGCGACGCATCGCCACCGGGATGGCCGTCACCGCCGCGTCCGGCCTCTCCCCGCGCCAGGTGCTGGAGGCGATCGACGAGCGGTCCCACCGGCTGACCGAACGCCACGCCGCCGTCTTCCTCGACCAGGTCCAGCCCGCACTGGCCGAGGAGGGCATCACCCTGGTGCACTGGGACGAGCTCGGTCCCGACGAGCAGGAGCGGCTCCGCAAGTACTTCCGGCGCCAGATCTTCCCCGTGCTGACGCCGCTGGCCGTCGACCCCGCTCACCCCTTCCCGTACATCTCCGGCCTCTCCCTCAACCTCGCCGTGGTGGTGGTCAACCCGGCGACCGGCAAGGAGCACTTCGCGCGCGTCAAGGTCCCACCCCTGCTGCCGCGGTTCATCGCGGTCGACGCGACCGGCAAGCCCAGCGCCCCGTCCAGCCAGGCCGCCGCACCGGAGAAGGGACCGACGAGCTTCGTACCGCTCGAGGACGTCATCGCCGTCCACCTGGACTACCTCTTCCCGGGGATGGAGGTGCGCGAGCACCACACCTTCCGCGTGACCCGCAACGAGGACGTCGAGGTCGAGGAGGACGACGCCGAGAACATCCTCCAGGCGATGGAGAAGGAGCTCCTGCGACGACGGTTCGGACCACCGGTGCGCCTCGAGGTCGCCGAGGACATCGCCCCGCGCGTCCTGCGGCTGCTCGTGCGCGAGCTCGGCATCGCCGAGTCGGAGGTCTACTCGCTGCCCGCACCCCTGGACCTGACGGGTCTCAACCTGATCGCCGACCTGGACCGGCCGGACCTGCACTACCGGCGGTTCGTGGGCGGCACCCACCGGCACCTGGCCGAGGTGGAGTCCGCCACACCGACGGACATCTTCGCCGCCATCCGGACCCGTGACATCCTGCTACACCACCCGTACGACTCGTTCGCCACGTCGGTCCAGGCGTTCCTCGCTCAGGCCGCGGCCGACCCCAAGGTCCTCGCGATCAAGCAGACGCTGTACCGCACGTCCGGCGACTCGCCGGTGGTCGACTCCCTGATCGACGCGGCCGAGGCGGGCAAGCAGGTCCTGGCGCTGGTGGAGATCAAAGCCCGGTTCGACGAGCAGGCCAACATCTCCTGGGCCCGCAAGCTCGAGCAGGCCGGCGTGCACGTGGTCTACGGCATCGTCGGGCTCAAGACGCACTCCAAGCTGTCGCTGGTGGTCCGTCAGGAGACCGACGGCCTGCGGCGCTACTGCCACGTCGGCACCGGGAACTACCACCCGAAGACGGCTCGCCTCTACGAGGACCTCGGCGTGCTGACCGCCGACCCGGAGGTCGCCCAGGACCTGACCCGGCTGTTCAACCAGCTCTCGGGCTACGCGCCCAAGGCGCGCTTCAACCGGCTGCTGGTCGCGCCACGGTCGGTGCGGTCCGGTCTCGTCGAGCGCATCGACCGGGAACGGCACGCGCACCTGGAAGGCCGCGAGGCCTGGGTCAGGATCAAGGTGAACTCGATCGTCGACGAGGCCACCGTCGACGCGCTGTACCGGGCGTCCCAGGTGGGTGTCCCCGTCGACCTCGTGGTGCGCGGGATCTGCGCGGTCAAGCCCGGCGTCCCCGGACTGTCCGAGACCATCCGGGTCCGCTCGATCCTGGGCCGCTTCCTGGAGCACGCACGCGTGTTCGCCTTCGCGAACGACGGCGACCCCGAGGTGTTCATCGGGTCTGCCGACCTGATGCACCGCAACCTCGACCGCCGGGTCGAGGCCCTGCTGCGGATCGTCGACCCCGAGCACATCGACGAGCTGCTCCGGCTGCTGGACCTGTCCACCGACGACGGCACGTCCAGCTGGCACCTCGGCCCGGACGGCTGGCAGCGGCACCACCGGGACCCGGACGGCGCCCCCCTGCTGGACCTGCAGGAGTACCTCATCTCCCGGCAACGCCGACGCCCCGACACCGCACTGTGAGCGCAGGCCGAGCCATGGGAGCGGACGTCCTGGTGCCGAACGGCAAGCCGCAGACCGTCCATGCCGCCGGCGCAGTGGTCTGGCGGCACGCCCGGAACCGGCTCGAGGTGGCCCTCGTGCACCGTCCGCGCTACCAGGACTGGTCCTGGCCCAAGGGCAAGCTCGAGTCGGGCGAGCCCGTGGCGGCCGCGGCGGTGCGCGAGGTCGAGGAGGAGACGGGCACCACCATCGTCCTCGGCGTCCCGCTCCCCTTGATGCGTTACCGGACCCCCGACGGCGCCGGGAAGGTCGTGCGCTACTGGGCGGCCAGGGAGGCCGGGGCACACCACGACCGTCCCCTCGCGGCGCGGCCCGACGTGACGCCGGCCAGCCTGGGCGAGATCGACGACGTGGTGTGGGTGAGCGCGGCCACCGCACGCGAGATGCTCACCCGGCCCTCGGACCGGCGGCCCCTGGACGCCCTCGAGGACCTGTGGAAGCGGGGGCGGCTGGAGACCCACGTGCTCGCGGTGGTCCGGCACGGCCAGGCCGTGCCGCGCAACCGCTGGCACGAGGGCGAGGCCTCCCGGCCGCTCACGGCCGTCGGCCGCCGGCAGGCGGAGACCACGGTGCCGGTGCTCGCGGCCTTCGGCGTGCGCTCCGTGCTCACCAGCCCGTGGGAACGCTGCCGCGCGACCGTGCAGCCCTACCAGAACGGCACCGGCGTGCGGGTGGACACCGTGGATGCGCTGACCGAGGCAGCGCACGCGGAGGACCCGCAGAAGGTGGTCGCCGTCGTCGAGGATCTCCTCGCCACTCCCCGCGACGCCGCGCTCGCCACCCACCGGCCGGTGCTGCCGACCGTGTTGGACACCCTCGCGGAGGCCACTCGCCGATGGACGCACGGCGTGCTCCCCGGCTCTGACCCGTACCTGAGGACCGGCGAGATCCTCGTCGCGCACGTCGCAGGCTCCGGCCACAAGGCTCGGGTCGTTGCGGTCGAGCACCATCGTCCGGTGCGGCGACCGGCGGCCGTGTGAGCGGCGCTCAGGACCCGGAGCCCGCGAGGCTCCCGCTCACGACCGGGGCATCGGCGCGCGGACCGGCGCGGTTCACACGCCGGTGACCCCACGAAGCGCCAGATAGACGATGCCGGCCACGGCGGCCGCGGCCGGGATGGTCAGCACCCACGCGACCGCGATGTTCCCCGCCACGCCCCAGCGCACCGCCGAGAGCCGCTTCGTGGCACCCACGCCCATGATCGAGGACGTGATGGTGTGCGTCGTGGAGATCGGAGCCTGGAACGCGAAGGCCGTCGTGTAGAGCACCGACGCAGCGACGGTCTCCGCCACGAAGCCGCGGGCCGGGTCGAGCTCGATCACCTTGCGACCCAGCGTCCGCATGATCCGCCAGCCACCGGAGTAGGTCCCCAGCGAGATCGCGCTCGCCGCAGCGAGCTTGACCCACAGCGGGATGTCGGTCGTCTGCTGGAAGTTCCCGGCCACCAGGGCCAGGACGATCACACCCATGGTCTTCTGGGCGTCCTGCAGCCCGTGCCCGAGCGCCATGCCGGCGGCCGACGCCGTCTGCGCGATCCGGAACCGCCGGGTGACCCGGTGCGGGCTGGAGTTCTTGAAGATCCACAGCACGGCGACCATGAGCAGGAACGCCAGGGCGAAGCCCACGAGGGGTGAGACCACCATCGGGATGACGACCTTGTCGAGGATGACCTGCCAGTGCACGGTCACGCCCGCCACCACCCCGACGCCCGTCAGCGCACCGATCAGCGCGTGCGACGACGACGACGGCAGGCCCTGCCACCAGGTGATGAGATTCCAGCAGATCGCGCCGACCACTGCCGACAGCACCATGATCAGGCCCTGCTCGGTGCCGATCCCGGCCTCGGAGCTCAGGTCGATGATCCCCGACCCGATGGTCTTGGCCACCTCCGTGCCCAGGAGCGCCCCGAGCAGGTTGAAGGCAGCCGCCATGAGCAGAGCAATCCGCGGCGTCAGCGCCCGCGTCGACACGGACGTCGCGATGGCGTTCGCCGCGTCGTGGAAGCCGTTGGTGTAGTCGAAGCCGAGGGCGAACACCACCACGACGACGACGAGCGCAGTCTCCACCGGGGCTCAGGACTCCTTGAGCGCGATCGTCTCGACCAGGTTCGCCACGCTCTCGAAGGAGTCAGCCGCGGCTTCGAGCGCGTCGACGATGTCCTTGAGCCGCAGCACGTCCATGGGGTCCATGCCGCCGCGGAACATCTCCGCGAGGAGCTTGCGGTAGGACTTGTCGGCCTCGTTCTCGAGCCGGTTGATCTCCACCCAGTAGTCGGCGAGGTCCTTCATCGACCGCAGCCTGGGCATGGCCTCGGCGGTGATCTCCGCGCAGCGCCGCAGCACGTCGACCTGCTTGTGCACGCGGTTGGGCAGCGTCCCGACCTGGTAGAGGACGACGAGGTCGCCGGCCTCCTCCATGTGATCCATGCAGTCGTCCAGGCCGGAGGCCAGACCGTAGATGTCGTGCCGGTCGAACGGCGTGACGAACGTCTGGTTGAGCCGGCGCATGATCTCGTGCGTCGACTCGTCGGCCGCGTGCTCGGCGTCGCGCAGCTCGGCGGCCAGGGGCTTGCGGTCCGCCGGCTCGGCGGCCAGCAACCTGCTGAGCAGGTCCGCCCCGCCGACCAGCTGCTGGGCCGAGCCCGCCAGCAGGTCGAAGAACGTGGTGTTCGTAGGGGTCAGGCGCAGGCGCACGGCAGCGCTCCGTGGGTCGGTCGGGTGTGTCGGGCCAAGGCTAGGGCAGCGCTCGAGTGAACGGCCAACCTCGCGGGCGTCGACACGGTGACGGAACGGCCAACAGCCTGCTCAGGCCGGGACGCGAGGCCGACCGGCGGCGCCGCAGGGGACCTCGGACCCAGGCAGGATCGGGAGCTCGGAGGGAGCCCGCCGAGGAGAGTCCGGCGCCGGACCGCGGAGCGCCTGACGGCGCGAAGGCCGCTCGTAGCGGCTGACAGTGGAGCCCGGGGCTACCGCGGCCCGACGCCGGAGAGCCATGCTAGCCGCCCCCGCGCCGTACGCCTCCCGAGAATGCGGTCGCGCCCGCCGGCCCCGGGGGCCTAGTCCAGCCGACCCGCGCGCCACAGCGACGCGGCCTGCACCAGCTCGTCCGCCGTGCGGCTCAGGCCGGCGGCGCCGTGCGTCATGCGGCGCGCCTCCTCCGCGTCGGGCACCAGGTCCGCATCCAGCACCGCACCGGTCACCAGCACGTGGCAGAACGCGGCGGCGCGCTCCAGGGCCACCGCCAGGTCGCCCCGGTAGACGCCGGACAGCACCGCATCAGCCACCTCGGCCACCTCGTGCGGCCCCGGCGGCGCCGCAACACCCGCGACGGCGCCGTGCACCTCCGCGCGCTGCTCACCGAGCCGATAGCGCTCGGCGACCGTGCGCGGGTCGCGCCGGACCCACTCGCGAAGCGCGTACAGCCGCCACAACGCCCCGGGCAGGGTGTGCGGCGGGCTGTCCGACCACAACGCGGCCACGGTGTCGAGGCCCTCGGCCTCCACCAGCCGGATCAGCCGATCCACGACGGCGGGGTCCTCGCTCGCGCGGCCGCCGTGCACCAGCGCGTTCGCAGTGGTGTGCGCGACCTCGCCCCGCAGAGCGGGATCCCGCTCACCGGGGAGCTCATCGGCGTCGCGGGGGTCCAGCATCGCCGGCCGCCGCGGTCGGGGTCTGTCACTCACGCGTCGGCCTCGAACGTCAGGGAGACGGAGTTCATGCAGAACCGGTCACCGGTCGGGGTCTGCGGAGCGTCGTCGAACACGTGGCCGAGGTGCGACCCGCACCTCGCGCACCGCACCTCGGTGCGCACCATGCCGAGCGAGCGGTCCTCGCTCAGCTCGACGGCGTCGTCGGCGGTCGGGCGGTAGAAGCTGGGCCACCCGCAGTGCGAGTCGAACTTGGTCTCCGCGCGGAACAGCACCTGACCGCACGCGCGGCACCGGTACGTACCGAGCCGCTTCTCGTCGAGCAGCTCACCCGTCCAGGGGCGCTCCGTGGAAGCCTGCCGCAGCACCGCGTACTCCTGGTCGCTCAGCTCTGCGCGCCACTGGTCCTCGGACCTGGTCACCTCGTAACCCATCGCTCCTCCTCCCGGCCGGGCCCGGCAGTCGGTCCCGACAGGAGTGCAACGCCGCTCCGGTCGGGTTCCATCCCGGACGCCGTCAACCGGTCGGGCCCGCCGCGTCCTCGGCGCGCAACCGCACCGCGCTGCCGCGACCCGGACGCAGGCCACGTTTGTCGGCGAAGAACGCCCGGATGGCGTGCATGTCGGCCACCACGTCGCCCGTCATGGTGAACGTGGGTCCGGTCCCGACGGTCCGTGTCGGGCCGTCGACGAACGCGCAGGTCACCGGCATCCCGGTGGCCAGCGCGAGCCGGTAGAAGCCGGACTTCCAGTGATCGGCCGCCCGGCGCGTCCCGTCCGGTGCCAGCGCGACGACGAACCGCTCGTCCTGGTGGGCCGCCTCGATGAGTCGTGCCACGAGGCCGCTCCCACCCGACCGGTCCGTCGGGATCGCTCCCAACCGGCGGAGCACCGCGCCCAGCGGCCACCAGAAGACCTCGGACTTCACCAGCACCCGCGGCGTGACGTCGTGCGCCCAGAACACCAGGATGGCGAGCGCGAGATCCCAGTTCGACGTGTGCGGGGCGCCGACGAGCAGGCCGCGAGCCGGCATGTCACCGACCAGGCGGAACCCCGTCCTGCGCAGCAGCCACCGCGCGAGGCGGGCGCGCGGCGGGCGCCGCCCCTGATCCGTTCGCATCGTCAGTCTCCAGCCGGACGCTGCGCCACACGGCTGAAACCCGGGTGGCAGGTGAGAAGCGGTACACCTCCGGCGCAGCCCTCGCGCGCCTTCGTGCCCTCAACCTACCGCCGGGCCCACCCGATCTTGACCACACGCCCCTCCCGCGGACGCCGTCCCCGGGACTTGGGGCTCACGCCCCGACCCCCACGGAGGACGACGCTGAGGACCATGACGGCACTCGTGGTGTACGAGTCCATGTACGGAGCCACCAAGGCGGTCGCGGAGGCGATCGGAGCCGCCCTCGGCGAGCACGGCCCGGTCCGGGTGACCGAGGTGGGTGCCCTGGCGCAGGAGCCCGACGGCGGCCTCGTCACCGAGGACGTCGACCTGCTGGTGGTCGGGGGGCCGACGCACGCCTTCGGGATGTCGCGACCGGGCACCCGCCAGGATGCCCGTCAGGAGGGAGTGCCGGTCCTGTCGTCCTCCATCGGGGTGCGCGAGTGGCTCGAGGAGGTCCGGCTACCGCACGGGCTCGCCTGCGCGGCCTTCGACACCAAGGTGGCGACGCCCGCCCTGCCCGGCGCCGCGAGCAAGGCGATCGGCAAACGGCTGCGCAAGCTCGGGGGCACGCTCCTGGTCGAACCGACCTCGTTCCACGTCCAGGGGAAGTCCGGCGGCCTCGTGGACGGTGAGCTCGACCGGGCGGGGGCCTGGGCCGGACGCCTGGCGACGCGCGGGTGACCTCGGACGCGGCATGCCTGCGGCTCCGGGACCTGAGCCGCAGGTCCCCGAGCCGCCCACCTGGCAGGGTGGGTCCATGCGGGCGCTGGTGGTCTACGAGTCGATGTTCGGCAGCACGCGGACGATCGCCGAGGCGATCGGCGACGCGCTCGCTCAGCGCGGGACCGTGCGCGTGGTCGAGGTGGGGACGTTGATGGCCGAGCCCGGCGGTGACGTCGTCACGCACGACGTGGACCTGCTCGTCGTCGGAGGGCCGACCCACACGTTCGGCATGAGCCGGCCGAGCACCCGGGCGGAGGCCGTGCGCAGGCACGGGGCGGTGGTCTCGACCAGCGGCGGCGTGCGCGAGTGGCTGAACAACGTACGGCTGCCCGGCGCGATCTCGGCCGCGGCGTTCGACACCCGGGTCGGCACGATGCGGCTCGCGGGCGGGGCCGCCGCCAAGGGCATCGACAAGTGGTTGTCGCGGCTGGGCGCCAGCATGGTCTCTCCGCCTACGTCCTTCATGGTCGCGGGCGTCACCGGGGGTCTGCTGGACGGCCAGGTGGACAAGGCCCGGGAGTGGGGCGCCAAGCTCGCGCTCACGCTCACCTGAGGGCACGTCGGCGCACCTGAGGGCAGTCGGCGGGACGTCCGGCACGCACGAGGGAGCGGCGTCAGTCAGCGTCGGCGAGCGCCTGCACCAGGCGCGCGGCCGATCCCTCCAGACCCCACCGCTCCGCGAGCGCGACGAGCCGGTCGGGGTGCGCGGGCGTCCGCGGGAGGAGGTCGGCGACGTCCCCCACGCGAAGGTCGCGGCGGACCCGGACCACGCCGGGCGCCGCCGCGAGGTAGTCCGCCGCCGCGGTCAACCGGCGCACCTGCGTCGCGGTGAGGCCCGGGTCGCCTCCGGCCAGCGCGGCGAGAAGTCCCTCCAACGAGCCGTACCGCCGGATCAGCGCTGCGGCGGTCTTCTCCCCGACGCCGGTGACCCCCGGTAGGCCGTCGCTCGGGTCACCTCGCAGCGTCGCCATGTCTGCGTAGGCGTCCCCGGTCGGCACGCCGTAGGCCGACTCGAGGTGCCCCTGGTCGACCACCTGTGGACCCCCACCGCCACGCACGGGGTAGAGCACCCGCACCGGCCCGGCGTCGTCGACCAGCTGGAACAGGTCACGATCCCCGGTCATGATCTCCACCGCCAGCCGGACGTCGTCCGGCCGGCCCCTCTCACGTGTCGCCAACGTGCCGATCACGTCGTCCGCCTCGGCGTCCGGTGCGCCCACCCGCGGGATGCCGAAGGCGGCGAGGACGTCGACGATCACCGGGACCTGGGCGGTGAGCTCTGCCGGCATGTCCTCGGACTCGCGGTCGGCCGCGAGCCGGTGCTCCTTGTAGGAGGGGATGGCCGCGACCCGGAAGCGGGGGCGCCACGCCTCGTCCCAGCACGCCACCATCCGGGCGGGCCGCCGTGCGGCCACGAGCCGGCTGACGGCGTCCAGGAAGCCGCGCACGGCGTTGACGGGTTCGCCCCGAGGTGACCGCACCGAGTCCGGCACGCCGTAGAAGGCGCGGACGTACATGGAGGCGGAGTCCAGCAGCAGCAGCGGACGGCGATCAGCCATGCCGGACACCGTACGGTCGGGCGCCCCGGACCGCTGCGTGCGACCGGCGGGTCAGCTGTGCACGTGCGCGCTGTGCCCGGTGTGCTCGCCGATCTCGTCCTCGGCAGAGTCGATCAGCCGGTCGGCGAGCCGGCGCAGCGCGCGGGCCACGGCCACCTCGTCACCGATGATCACGTCCGGCTCGTCCTCGGGGTTGCGCCTCGCCCGGCCGACCGCGTCGAGGTGGTCGGGCTGGCCGGCCACGAGCACGGCCTGGGCCGTGGTCTGCGGGCCCTCGTGGCTGAGCGTCACCTGGACCCGCCAGGTGGCCGCGGTCGCGGTCCCACCACCGTGCCCGTGGTGCGCGCCCCCACCGTGCTCGACGTGAGCGTCCGGCCCGGGGAAGACCATCGACTCCTCACCGGTGTCGAACCACCGGACCATGTAGGGCGGTGAGCCGTCGGGACCACGGACCGCGACGATCGTGCCGTCGCGCACCGCGCCGTCGACCACGCTCGATGCCAGGACCAGTCGGTCACCCTCCGACGCCTTCATCGCCGTCATCTCCTCACGGGGAGTTCGATGGGATCATCATGCGACGACGACGGGCCGATGCGACAAGGGCCCTTCGACCCCCGAGACAGCACTGCTCACCCGCCGGGCGACACCTGCGGCGTCACTTCCCCCACCGGCGCCAACGCCTCCGGCGGGCCCGGCCTGCCGAAGTGCCAGCCCTGCCCCATGTCCACACCCAGGTTCCGGCACGCCCGTGCGTCCGCCGCGGTCTCGATGCCCTCGGCGACCACGGCGGCGCCACTCCCGCGGGCGAAGGTGACCACCGCACCCACCAGCGTGGCCAGCACCGGGTCCGTGGCAAGGCCGTCCACGATCGACCGGTCCAGCTTGATGACGTCCGGACGGGTCGCCACGATGTGCCGCAGCGAGCTGAAGCCCGCCCCCGCGTCATCCACCGCGAGCCGCATCCCGGCCCGCCGCGGCCGCTCGAGTGCGGCCGCGAGCGCGTCGTAGTCCTCGACCGGGTCGTGCTCGGAGAGCTCGAGCAGCACCCGGTGCGACGGCAGGCGGTCCAGGAGGGCGGCGCACTGCCCGGTGAGGAGGGTGCCGGGCGAGACGTTCATCGCGACGTAGCCGCCCACGGCCTCCAGGTGCTCGGCCGCGCGTTCGAGGGCGAGCAGCTCGAGCCGGTCGCCCAGGCCCACCTCGTGCGCCTGCGCGAAGACGACGTCCGGTGCCATGCCCCACTCCGCGGGGAACCGGGCCAGCGCCTCGGCACCCACCCTGCGCCCGGAGCGCAGGTCGACGATGGGTTGCAGGACGACCCTGGGGCCCGCCCCCCGGGCGACCGGGCCGAGACGGGCCTCGATGTCGGCACGGCGACGGGCCTCCAGCGCACCGGGCTCGATGATCGCGGCCGCGGCCTGGGCCAGCACCTCCATCATGGCGCGGTCTCGCTCCGTCAGGCCCGGGTCCGAGGTGAGGCCGGCAGCGCAGAAGGTTCCGTACAGCGAGCCGTCGGACAGGCGCACCGGCGCCGAGACGTAGGACCGCAGACGGGGGAAGCGGGCCGCCGGGAGCTCCATCGCCTCGGGGAAGCGGCGCACGTCAGGGATCACGGCGGGCAGCCGGCCGTCGAGGATCGCCTGGCAGAAGGTCGTGTCCTGGGTGAGCCGCGCGCCCTGCGGGAAGAGGAGCGGGATGGTGGAGTCCACCTGCTCGAGCGTCTGCGTGACGCCGTCCATCCGGGTCAGGAACGTGACCGAGAGGCCGAGGGCCCGCTTCGCCGTGCGCAGCAGCCCGCGCACCTGCTCCTCGGCGTACGTCGACAAGCGGGCCTCCCTGCGGGGGCCGGCACCTCCGTACCCCCGCCAGAGGTGTCGGCACGCGCCGAGCCGGGCATGACCCGCCGGACGGGTGAATTGTGACGGCTGTCGCCGGGTTATTGACCGCCGGGTGCGATCACTTGCCCAGGTCCAGGCCCGAGTACGAGTGCTTGCCGTGCATCAGAAGGTTCACCGCGGTGAAGTTGAAGATCAGGACCGCGAAGCCGGCGATGGAGAACCATGCGATCGCCTTGGGAGACCACCCGCGCGTCGTGCGAGCGTGCAGGTAGGCCGCGTAGACCACCCACACGATGAAGCTCCAGACCTCCTTGGGGTCCCACCCCCAGAACCGCGACCAGGCGTGCTCGGCCCACACCGCCCCCGCCATCACGGTGAACGTCCACAGCACGAACCCGACGGCGTTGATCCGGAAGGCCAGACCCTCCAGCGCGCGCACGCTGGGCAGCTGGCCCAGGACGTTGAACCGCCGGTGGGCCAGCAACGGTGAGCCGTTCTCCCACGCGGCCTTGGCCAGCTGCAGGGCACTGGCGCTGACACCGACGGTGAACATGCCCGAGGCGATCACCGCGATCGTCACGTGGATGACCAGCCAATAGCTCTGCAGCGCCGGCTCCACACCCCCGGCCGGGGTGTAGAACGCCGTCAGGCCCAGCCCCAGCGCCACCACCGACAGGCCGAGCACCAAGGTGCCCAGGAAGCGCACGTCCCGGCGCAACGTCAGCAGGCGGAACGTCAGGACTGCCACGAACGTGCCCACCACCGTGAACTCGTACATGTTCGCCCAAGGCACCCGGTGCGCGGCGACGCCGCGCAGCACGATGCCGACCGCCTCCAGCAGCAGGCCCAGCGTCATCACCGACATCGCGATGCCCAGCGCCCGGCCCGGTCGGTACTCCGGCGCGGGCTCGTCGGTGCCCAAGGCCTCGGGCTGCGCCTCGTCGTCGACGGCCCGCGGCCCGTCGTCGTCGACCGGCCGCGTGGTGCTCGACGCACCACCGGACGGGTCGGCGACCGAGCCCGCGGGGACACCCGCCAGCGCGCGTCGCGCCGGCTCGGCACGCGGCGTCTCGTGATCGGTGCGACGCGCGGTGCTCACCTCCGCACGGCGTGCCAGGTCGACCGCGAACGCCCCGAAGGCGAGCGCGTACGCCGTCGTCGCACCCCACACCACCACCGTGCTGAGCTCAGCGACGTTCATGCATGTCCTCCCGTGGCATCAGCGGCGTCGGACAGTCTGACCGATGCGGGCCGATCCGGCCCGTCGAGAACCTGCCACGGCCCCAGCTCCTTGACCGCGTCGAGCACGGCCTCGACCTCACCGGCGAGCCCGACGTCCTCCGAGCGCGCCAACGCGGCGACGGTCACCGCCGCGCGTCCGTCCTGGCTCGTCACCCGCAGCCAGACCCTGCGCCGCGGCACGAAGAGCGACAGCGCGAGGCCCACCAGGGCCGTGACCGCGAACCCGAGGATCCACGCCAGCGCCGGGTCGTAGCGCAGGTCGAGCGCCACGTAGCGGGGCAACGCGTCGAAGCTGAGCGTACCGAGCCCGTCGGGCAGCTCGACCGTGTCACCGAGCGCGAGGACGACCGTCGCGGGCGACCCGTCCGACTCGGTCGCCTGCGTCATCCGCGCGGTGTCGAGCTGGTAGACGTTCTGCGGGATGCCCGAGTCCAGCCCCAGCTCACCGTGCCACACCTGGAGCACCAGCATCGGGTTGCCCGGCTGCGGGAAGGCCGAGTAGGCGGAGTCGCCCTGGATCACGGCCGTCGGCAGCAGATAGCCCACCAGGCCGATCTGGTCACCGGTGGACACGTCGGGCACCTTCACCACGCCGCGCGAGCGGTACGAGGAGTCCTGCGGCAGGAACGGGACGGCCCCGGAGAAGGCCACCGTGCCGGAGGCGTCCCGGACGGTCAGCTGCGGCGCATAACCGTTCCCCGCGAGGTAGACGTGCGCACCCCCGGCGTCGAGCGGCCGGTTGACCCGGATCGTGCGGGCCTGGGGAGCGCCGCCGGGCTCGGTCAGCGTGACCCCCGCCTCGAAGAACCGTGGCTGCCCGGACCGGTCGAACCGCGCGGTGAAACGGTCCAGGCGCAGCGTGAACGGCACCAGGGACGTCGGGTCGACGGCAGAGCCCGCCTCGAACGTGTCGTAGGCGGCCGGCGTGTTGGCGAACCCGTGGCCCTGGATGACCAGGGCCTGGCCCCGGTAGTGCAGGAGCTGGCCGGTCGCGACGGCGATGAGCAGGCCGAGCAGGGCGAGGTGGAACAGGATGTTGCCGGTCTCACGCAGGTAGCCGCGCTCGGCCGCCACGGTGCGGGCTCCGGGGCTGCGGGCGGTGGCGGGCTCGTCGCCGACGTCCACCCGGAACCGGTGGTGCGCCGCGAGCGTGTCGCGTGCCGCCGCGAGGACCGCCTCCGGCTCGGCGTCGGTCAGCAGGCCGTCGTGCACCTCGAACCGGTCGAACCGGCGCGGTGCGCGGGGCGGCCGGGCGCGCCAGGCGCGGGCGTGCGCAAGCAGCCGCGGGAGGATGCAGCCGACCAGTGACGTGAACAGCAGCAGGTAGACCGCGGAGAACCAGACGGAGGAGTAGACGTCGAAGAACCCGAACCGGTCCAGCCACTGGCCCAGCCCCGGGTTGTCGTTCAGGTACCGCGCGACCGCGGCCGGGTTCTGCGGCCGCTGGGGCAGCATCGAGCCGGGCACGGCCACCACGGCGAGCAGCATCAGGAGCATCAGCGCCACGCGCATGCTGGTGAGCTGCCGCCACACCCAGCGCGCGGCGCCGCGCACCCCGAGTCGCGGCAGCACGGGAGTCGTCGCCATCAGACCACCGGCTCGAATCCGCCGACAAGGCCCTGAAGACCGTCGGTCAGGGCCGTCCACAGCCCGGTCACCAGCGCGAGACCCACCAGGACCAGCAGTCCGCCACCGACCCGCATCACCGCGAGCTTGTGGTCCCGCAGCACCGCCAGCGCACGGCGCGAGCGCTCCATGAACAGCGCCACGAGCACGAAGGGCAGCCCCAGGCCCAGGCAGTACGCGACGGACAGCGTCGCACCGCGGCCGGCCGACGCCTGGTCCAGCGCCAGCGTGTACACCGCGACCAGCGTCGGCCCGATGCACGGCACCCAGCCCAGCCCGAACACCAGCCCCAGCAGCGGCGCACCCCACAGGCCCGCAGTCGGGGCGAGGTGGATGCGGCGCTCACGCTGCCCGATCGGCAACCACCCCGCGAACACCAGCCCCATCAGCACGACGACCACGCCCAGCACCCGGGTGATCACGTCGGCGTGACTGAGCAGTGCCTGGCCCACCGAGCCCGCCAGCACGCCGAGCACCACGAACACCACCGTGAACCCGGCGACGAACAGCGCGACCCCGACCAGGAGGCGGCCCCGGCGGACGGCGGCCAGACCGGTCCGCCGCGGCGCGGCAGCGGTGGCCCCGGACCCCGGCGCGAGCCCGCCGGCCATCCCGCTGACGAAGCCCAGGTAGCCAGGCACCAGCGGGAGCACGCACGGCGACGCGAAGGACACCACACCGGCGATCACCGCGAGCGGGATGGCGAGCAGCATCGACCCGCTGAGCACGGTGGCCTGCACCGTGTCCCCCACCGATGCTGCCAGGCCGAGCCCGGCCATGGCGGCCGGCACCCCGATCCCGCTCACCCCGACTCGCCCAGCAGGTCCGCGACCAGGGTCCGCAGGGTGCTCGGGTCGGCCATCCCGAGGATGCGGGCCGCGACCCTCCCCTGTCGGTCCAGGAGCACGGTGGTGGGCACCGCGCGCAGCGGCACGGTGCCCTGCAGCGACGCGATGGCCGAGCCGTCGGTGTCCTGGATGCTCGGGTAGGTGAGCCCGTAGGTGCGCACGAAGGCCTGGGCCGTGCCCGCCTCGTCCCTCGTGTTGATGCCGACTGCCTTGAGGCCCTGGGGTCCGTACTCCGTGACGACGGCCGCCAGGTCGGGCGCCTCGGCGCGGCACGGCGGGCAGTTCGCATACCAGGTGTTGACCAGCACGACGTCCCCACGCCAGCTCGCCACGTCGATCGGGTCACCCGCGAACGACGTGCCGGTCAGCTCGATGGGGCCCGGCCGGTGGCCGGGGTCCCACGTGGTCACGGACTTGTCGCCGGAGACGTAGCCGGCCTTCTCGCCGTCGGCGGCGTAGCCCTGTGCCTGGCCGCTGCACGCCGCGAGCGCCAAGGTCGCCACGGCGACCACGGCGGCCAGCGCGGCCCGGAGCGGCCGCCTCGTCCTCACCGCCGCCATCAGGCGCCCGGGACCTGCTTGCCCGCCCCGACCAGGTCGCCGGCGGGTTCGCTGTAGTCGATCCTGGCCAGCCGCTCGCCGTCGAAGCGCAGGCTGGTCAGCGAGGCCAGCGAGCACTCGCGGCGACGGGGATCGTGCCACAGGCGGTGGCCGACGAGCGCCTGGCGCGTGACCCAGATCGGGAGCTGGTGGCTCACCACGACGGCCTCGTGGCCTTCCGCCGCACGGCGGGCTGCGCTCACTGCGGCCAGCATCCGGGCCACCTGGGACCGGTAGGGCTCCCCCCACGACGGTCGGAAGGGGTTCCACAGGTAGCGCCAGTGCGCGGGTCGGCGCAGCGAGCCGTCGCCGACACCGAACGTGAGCCCTTCGAAGTGGTTGGCTGCCTCGATGAGGCGCTCGTCCCGGTCCACGTCCAGACCGAACTCGCGGGCGATCGGGGCGGCGGTCTCCTGCGCCCTGGTCAGCGGGGAGGCGACCACGTGCACCACGTCGCGGCGGTCGGCACCCTCGGCACCCGAAAGGTGGCGCGCCACGCGTTCGGCCATCGCGGCGCCGCGGTCGGACAGGTGGAAGCCGTCCAGGCGGCCGTACAGGACTCCGGTCGGGTTGTGCACCTCGCCGTGGCGCAGCAGGTGGACGGTGGTCTGCGGCATGAGGACAGTCTGACCCACGTGGGCCGATGCTGCGGACCGGTCAGGCGGACGCGGTCGCGTCGGCGGTCGGCCCGGAGATCGCCGCCATGGCTCGGCCGAGCGCGCGGAACTCGTCGTCGGACAACCGGTCGACCAGGTGCTCGCGGACCGCCCGCACGTGCCCGGGCGCCGCGGCGACCAGCGCAGCCATGCCCGCGTCGGTCAGCGTCGCGTTGATGCCCCGCCCGTCCGCCGGGCATGCGCGTCGGGCCACCAGCCCGCGGCGCTCCATCCGCGCCACGGTGTGCGTCAGCCGGCTGCGGGAGTGCACGAGCGAGTCGGCGAGCTCCGCCATCCGCAGGGTGCGGTCCGGCGCCTCGGACAGCCGGACCATCACCTCGTACTCCGACAGGGACAGCCCGGCGTCCCGCTCGAGCTGACGGCCCAGCGCCTCGGTGAGGCGGGCGGCGCCCGTGAGGTAGGCGCGCCACCACTGCTGCTGCTCCGCCGTCAGCCAGGGGGCGTCGTCGGCCGAGGGGACACCGGGGCTGGGGGCGGTGACGGTCATGGCGGCCTCCTGAGTTTGCATCTCGAGCACCAGAGTAGTACAACTCTCAATTAGTTGGGTCGTTGACGATTCAACATCACCCACACCGACACAGGAGGTCCCCGTGACCACACTCGCCACGGCCGCACCGGCCGGCACCTGGCAGATCGAGACCAGCCACTCCCACGCGTCGTTCGCCGTCCGGCACGCCGGCATCTCCAAGGTGCGCGGCTCGGTCGCCATCGTCGAGGGCACGGTGCTGCTCACCGAGGACGTGACCGGCTCCAGCGTCAGCGCCACGCTCGACCCCGCGACCATCGACACCCGCGACGCCAAGCGCGACGGGCACCTGCGGTCGGCCGACTTCTTCGACACGGAGCAGTTCCCGACCTGGACCTTCACGTCCACCTCGGTCGAGGAGGGCGGCTCCGGCCTCCTGGTGCACGGCGACCTGACGCTGCACGGCGTGACCCGTCGGGCCACCCTGGACGTCGAGCTCAACGGCGCGGCGACCGACCCGTTCGGCACGTCCCGGGTCGGCTTCTCCGCGACGACCCGCATCAACCGCAAGGACTTCGGCCTCACCTGGAACGCCGCCCTGGAGACCGGTGGCGTGCTGGTGAGCGAGATGGTGGACATCTCCCTCGAGATCGAGGGAGTCAAGGCCGACTGACCCGTCCCCCAGCAGGGCCGGTCGGCAGGCCCGGCGCCGCCGTCGAGCCCCGACGGCGGCGTCGGGCACCCTCCCGCCTCAGGCCGGGGTACCGCGTGTGTGGAAGGCCAGGATCTGGAGCTCCGCCGCGACGTCGGCCGCCCGGACCGTGACGCCGTCCGGCACCGCGAGCCGGGCAGGGGTGAACGCGAGGATGCCGCGCACCCCCGCCGACACCAGCCGGTCGCACACCCGCTGCGCGGCCTGCACCGGCGTGGCGAGCACGGCCAGCACGGCACCCTCACGGCGCACCACGTCCTCCAGGTCCTTGTCGTCCTCCACCGCCAGCCCCGCGACCGCACTCCCGACCACCCCAGGGTCGGTGTCGACGAGTGCGGCGACGCGGAAGCCCCCACCTTCCGCACGCAGGTAGTCGGCGAGCGCGTGGCCGAGGCGCCCGATCCCGACGATCACGACCGCCAGGTCCGACTCGACGCCGAGCGCGTCGGCCACCCGGCCCCGCAGTCGCCGGACGTCGTAACCCACGCCACGCACTCCGTGCGAGCCCAGCCACGACAGGTCCCGGCGCAGCTGAGCCGACCCGACCCCCGCGAGCGCAGCGAGCCGCTCCGACGACGTCGTCCGCACGCCCAGGACCGACAGCTCGGTCAGGGCCCGCAGGTAGCCCGGCAACCGGCCGACGGTGGCGGGGGGAACCGGGCGGACGGTCGGCACACCCGCGGCCTCGAGCCCGGCGACCGGTTGCGCAGCCGGGACCTCCCCGGCCGGGCCGCTCATCGACGCAGCGCGCGGCGGAGCACGTCGGCGTCCACCCGCCAGTACGCCACCAGCGCCCCGTCGACGGTCACCGCCGGAACCTTGTCGCCGAACGCGGCCTCGAGCGCCGGCGCATCGGGGCCCTCCTCGATGTCCACCTCGCGCCACCCTGCGCCCGTCTCCTGCGCGACCTGGCGGACGACCTCACGTGCCGGGCCACACAGGTGACACCCGGGCCGGACATTCAGCACGATTCGGGGGGCGGTGTGGGCGCTCACGGGCCCCAGCCTAGGTCCCTGGTTACAGTGGAGGACGTGGCCGAGACCGGGACCGAGGACGCCGCCCCGGGCGGCCCGGGCCCGGACGCGCCGGCAGGCGGCGTGGCTGCGTTCTTCGACCTCGACAACACGCTGATCCGCGGCGCGAGCCCGTTCCACCTCGCCGTCGGCCTGCGGGCCCGAGGCATGGTGAGCCTGCGCGACATCCTGGAGTTCGGACTGGTCCAGGCGCGGTACCAGCTCTTCGGCGAGAACCGCCGCCAGATCGACAGGGTTCGCAGCCGCGCCCTCAGCCTGGTGGCCGGGCACTCGGTCGCGGAGATGGCCGCGATCGGCGAGGAGATCTGGGACGAGGTCCTCTCGCTGCGGATCTTCCCCGACACGCACACGCTGCTGACGGAGCACCTGGCAGCCGGGCACGAGGTCTGGATCATCTCCGCGAGCCCCGTCGAGATCGGGCGGCTCATCGCGGCCCGGCTCGGCGCGACCGGCGCGCTGGGCACCGTGGCCGAGCATGTGGACGGCTTCTACACCGGGCGGATGCTCGGGGACCTGCTGCACGGCGCCGCCAAGGAGACGGCCGTGCGCACGCTCGCCGCCGAGCGCGGGCTGGACCTGAGCCGCTGCTACGCCTACGGCGACTCCGCGAACGACACGGCCATCCTGTCCGCCGTCGGCCACCCCGTGGCGATCAACCCCGACGCGCGCCTGCGCCGCCGAGCGCGCAAGGTGGGCTGGCCGGTGCGCGAGTTCCGCGGGCGCCGCAGCGCCGCCACCCGCCGTGGCGTACGCGCGGCCAGCTGGGCCGGTGGCGCGTGGGTGCTCGGTGTCGTCGCGCGGGCGGTCCGGCGGGCGCTACGCGGCTGAGCGGGTGGCTCAGCCGGTCTGGACGCACACCCTCGGGCCCGTGCGCACCCTCGGGCCCGTGCGCACCCTCGGGCCCGTGCGCACGAAGACCCGGCCACCGGGGCCGGGCCTGGGTGTCACACCGCTGCCGCGCAGATCACTTCTTGTTACGGCGCTGGTGCCGCGTCTTGCGGAGCAGCTTGCGGTGCTTCTTCTTGGCCATGCGCTTGCGGCGCTTCTTGATGACGGAACCCACGTGTCCTCGCTAAGTCTCGGATGGAGCGCGTCGACACGCGCCGGAAGACCGCCGGCCAGTCTACCCGCTGGGGCCGGGGGCACGAACCGTCAGCCGTGGGCGGCGTCCTGGCCGCCGGTGGCCGACCTGGCCAGGTATGCCTCGAGCGCGTCCTGCGGGACCCGGTAGGACCGACCGACGCGGACCGCCGGGAGATCGCCGGACTTGGTGAGGCGGTACACGGTCATCTTGGACACCCGCATGAGCTCGGCGACCTCGGCGACGGTGAGATACCGCAGTCGGGGCCTCTCGGGCGTGTCCATGCCTGGCTCCTCGGGGAACGGAAGATCAGCAGACGTAACCCTAGGGGTTGGCGAGGCTGGAGTGAAAGGGGCGAAAAGAGTGAATGGTGATCACGGTCGCACCGTGCGCCCCCGCAGCACAGATCGCGGCACCCTGTGCAGATCGCGGCGCCCTGTGCAGATCGCGGCACCCTGTGCAGATCGCGGCACCCGGGACGCCGCGACCTGGCCGCCGCGCCGCAGTCTGGCCGCCACGCCGCAGTCTGGCCGCCGCGCCGCAGTCTGGCCGCCACGCCGCAGTCTGGCCGCCGCGCACGGGGTCAGTCGTAGAGGGGGTCGAGGTCGTGCCACGCGAAAGCGGCGTTGCGGGCCGCCAGGATCGCCCGGTCCACGTCGTCGGCGGGGTCGTAGCCCTCGGACCAGTCCCGCACCCGCACGACGCTCCCCTCACCCATCAGGGTCGGCATCGGGAACCCGAACACCCGCTCGCCTGCCTCCCGCCACACCTCCGGCACGGGAGCATCCAGGGGCACCGGAGCGTGGGCCGCGATCCCGATCAGGTGGGTCCACACGCGCGGCACCACCCGGGCCACCGCGTAGCCACCGCCGCCCAGCGCCAGCCAGCGCCCACCCGCGACCTCGTGCGCGAGGTCGTGCACGAGCGCCTGCACCCGCCGCTGGGCATCGATCGACACCGCGAGGTTGGTCAGCGGGTCCAGTGCGTGCGCGTCGCAGCCGTGCTGGCTGACCACGACGTCCGGTGCGAACCGGCGCACCAGCGCCGGCACCACGGACTCCACGGCGCGCAGCCACTTGGCGTCCGACGTGCCGGCCGGCAGCGGCACGTTCACCGCATGCCCCCGCGCCGACGGCCCACCGTGGTCGCCCGGGTGGCCCGTGCCGGGGAACAGCGAGTGACCGCTCTCGTGGATCGAGCAGGTGAGCACCCGGGGGTCGTCCCAGAACGTGCGCTCCACCCCGTCGCCGTGATGCGCGTCGACGTCCACGTAGGCCACCCGGCGCGCCCCGGCGTCCAGCAGCGCCGAGATCGCCGCCGCGGCGTCGTTGTATAGGCAGAAGCCCGACGCATGATCGGCCATCGCGTGGTGCATCCCGCCCGCCAGGTTCACAGCGTGGTCGGCGTCGCCCCGCCAGACCGCGAGGGCCTGGTCCACCGATGCGCCGACGATCCGCGCGGCCGCCTCGTGCATGCCCGCGAACACGGGGTTGTCCTCGGTTCCCAGCCCGTGCGCGGGGTCGGCCTGCAGCGTGCTGCCGGCCCGGCGCACCGCAGCGACGTAGTCCGCCGTGTGCACGCGCTCGATCGTCGCATCCGAAGCCGGCTCGGCCCCCACGAGCTCCACCTGGTCCAGCTCGACCAGGCCCAGGTCACCCGCCAGGCGCCAGGTCATCTCCAGCCTTAGCGGTGCCATCGGGTGGTGCGGGCCGAAGTCGTAGCCGAGCAGCTCCGTCGCCCAGACCACGCGCACCCGCATGCTTCACGGTATCCCGGGCGAACCGGCGGCTGCGCCTTGGGCCGGACCCGCCCCCCGAGCCACCCGGCTCCCCGACCGGGCGCGCGCGTGGCGCCGTCTGCTGGTGGCTGCACACCGCACGGCCGGGAGCGTGCCAGAGTTGTCCCGGCGCGCCCGCCCCCGATCACGAGTGAGGTGACAGCGACGTGAACCTGCCGCGCCCGCTGCTCCTCGGCCGCGAGGTCGTGGACCGCGCCGCGCGCCAGTCCCCTGCGCGGCTCGCGCTCGCGACGTTCGCCGGGGTGATCGGGCTCGTCACCCTCCTCCTGCTGCTGCCGCAGTCCACCGCGACGGGGCAGCGGGCCCCGTTCGCCGACGCCCTGTTCACCGCGACCTCGGCCGTCTCGATCACCGGTCTGACCGTGGTCGACACCGGCAGCTACTGGTCCGGGTTCGGCCAGGCCGTGATCCTCGTGGGCATCAAGGTCGGTGGCCTCGGCGTGATGACGCTCGCGTCCCTGCTGGGGATGGCGGTCTCGCGCCGGATCGGCCTGACCCAGCGGCTCCTCACGGCGTCGGAGACCAAGGTCTCGCGGCTCGGCGAGGTCGGGTCCCTGCTCCAGGTCATCGTGGTCACCTCGAGCAGCCTGGAGCTCGCCATCTCGGTGGCGCTGTTCCCCCGGTTCCTGGTCCTGCACGAGTCCGTGGGGCAGGCCGCGTGGCACGCGGTGTTCTACGGGGTCTCGGCCTTCAACAACGCGGGCTTCGTCCCGGTCAGCGGCGGCCTGGCGCTCCACCCCGGTGACTGGTGGCTGGGCGCGCCGATCGCCCTGGGAGTGTTCATCGGCTCCCTCGGCTTCCCCGTGATCCTCAACCTTGCCCAGCGCCGCACCAAGGCCCGGCACTGGAGCCTGCACACCAAGCTGACCCTGGCCACGTCGTCCGCGCTCTGGCTGGCCGGCTCGGTGCTCATCGGCGCGATCGAGTGGGCCCGCGCCGACACCTTCGGCCCGCTCGGCGTCGGCGGGAAGCTCCTGGGCGCGGTGTTCGCCGGCGTGATGCCCAGGTCAGGTGGCTTCGCCACGGTGGACGTGGGCCAGATGCACGAGGCGAGCTGGCTCATCACGGACGCCCTGATGTTCGTCGGGGGCGGTAGCGCGTCCACGGCCGGCGGCATCAAGGTGACCACCCTCGCGGTGATGATCCTGGCGATCGTCGCCGAGGCGCGCGGCGACCGCGACGTGGAGGCCTACGGTCGCCGCATCCCGCCGGACACGGTCCGGCTGGCAGTCGCCGTGGTGTTCATCGGGGCGACGATCGTGCTCGTCTCCAGCCTCGTGCTCCTCGAGGTGACCGGCGAACCGCTCGACCGGGTGCTGTTCGAAGCCATCTCCGCGTTCGGCACGGTGGGGCTCAGCACCGGCATGGCCCTGCCCGAATCCGCGAAATACCTGCTGTCCGCGCTGATGTTCGTCGGTCGGACAGGCACCATGACAGTGGCAGCCGCGCTCGCGCTGCGTGACCGGCGCCGGGTCATCCGGCACCCCGAGGAGAGGCCGATCATTGGCTGACAGCACTCGCCCCGCCCCTGCTCCCGCCCGGCAGGCGCAGAGGGAGGGCAAGGAGGGCAGGGACGGTTCGGGCGTCCTCGTGATCGGCCTGGGCCGGTTCGGCTCGGCGCTGGCCGGCACGCTGGAGCGCCTGGGTCACGACGTGCTCGCCGTGGAGCGCAACCCCGGGATCGTCCAGCACTTCTCCGGGCGCTTCCCGTTGGTGGAGGCGGACGCGACGAACCCGGAGGCGCTCGAGCAGGTCTCGGCCAAGGACTTCGCGGCCGCGGTGGTGGGCGTGGGCACCTCGCTCGAGGCGAGCATGCTCATCACGGGGAACCTCGTGGACCTGGGGATGCCACAGATCTGGGCCAAGGCCATCACCCCGGAGCACGCCCGGATCCTCACCCGGATCGGTGCGCACCACGTCGTGTTCCCCGAGGCCGACGCGGGCAACCGGGTCGCACACCTGGTGTCCGGCAAGCTGCTCGACTACATCGAGGTCGAGGACGACTTCACCATCGTCAAGATGCGGCCCCCACGCGAGACCCAGGGCTTCGACCTCGCGCAGTCCAAGGTCCGCACGCGCTACGGCGTCACCGTGCTGGGCGTGAAGTCCCCCGGCGAGGAGTTCGTCTACGCCACGCCGGAGACCCGCGTGCAGGCCGACGACATCCTCATCGTGGCGGGCCACCCCGAGCTGCTCGAGAGGTTCGCCGCCCGGCCCTGAGGCCGGCACGCGGCGCCGTGGCCCGGAACAGCGGAACGGCCCGGCCCCCACCGGAGGGGGCCGGGCCGTCAGCCGCAGGTCAGCGCACGGCACCCGACCGGCGCTTGTTCCACACGTCGAACGCGACGGCGAGCAGCAGCACCAGGCCCTTGACCACCTGCTGGGGCGAGGTCTCCATGCCCATCAGCTGCATGCCGTTGCTCATCACGGCCATGATCAGACCACCGACCATGGCGCCCGGCACGGTGCCGACGCCACCGGTCACGGCGGCGCCACCGATGAAGCAGGCCGCGATCGCGTCGAGCTCGAACATGTTCCCGGCGCCAGGCTGGGCGGCGTTCGACCGGGCCGAGAACACCAGCCCGGCGACCCCGGCGAGCACGCCCATGTTCAGCATCACGCCGAAGTTGATCCACTTGACCTTGACGCCGGACAGCGCCGCCGCGGTCCGGTTGCCGCCCAGGGCGTACACGTGACGCCCGAAGACCGAGCGCTGCGTCACCATGGTGTAGGCGATGATCAGGACCGCGAGGATGACCAGCACGTACGGCAGGCCGCGGTCGTTGGCCAGCCGCCACGCGAACCACATCACCACGGCGCCGACCACGACCACCTGGAGCACGAGCATCGGCAGCGGCTGGACGCTCTGCTGGTAGGCGAGCCGGGACTGCCGGGCACGCCACTGGCTCCACGCGTAGGCGACCACGGCGAGCGCGAACACCACGAGCGTGAACGCGTCGTAGCCATGGCCGCCGAGGAAGCCGTTCTCGAAGCCCTGGGCGATCAGGGTGAAGGGCTCGCCGTACGGGCCGAGCGAGATGTTGTTCAGCACCAGGCCCGCCAGCCCGCGGAACAGCAGCATGCCGGCCAGGGTCACGATGAAGGCCGGGATTCCGACGAAGGCCACCCAGAACCCTTGCCAGGCTCCGACGGCGGCGCCCACGAGGAGACCGGCCAGGATCCCGACCCACCACGGCATCCCGTTGCGGACCACCAGGACGGCGCTCACACCACCGACCAGGCCGACGACCGACCCGACGGACAGGTCGATGTGCCCCGCGATGATGACGATCACCATGCCGATCGCGAGGATGAGGATGTAGGAGTACTGCAGGATCAGGTTGGTCAGGTTCTGCGGCCCGAGCGAGAGGAAGTCGGTCCGCCACGCGAAGAACGCGATGATCGCGACGAACGCGATGTAGATGCCGGACTGCCGCAGGTTGGTGGTGAACAGCTCCTTGATGGAGTCGACGATGCTCATCGCACCTGCTCCTTCTCCTTGGTCATGAGCTCCATGAGCTTCTCCTGGGTCGCTTCGGCCACGGGGACCTCACCGGTGATCCGGCCGAAGGCCAGGGTGTAGATCCGGTCGCAGATGCCGAGCAGCTCGGGCAGCTCGGACGAGATGACGACGACCGCCTTACCCTCCGCGACCAGCCGGTTGATGATGGTGTAGATCTCGTACTTGGCCCCGACGTCGATGCCGCGGGTCGGCTCGTCGAGGATCAGGACGTCCGGGTTGGTGTAGATCCACTTGGACAGGACGACCTTCTGCTGGTTCCCGCCGGACAGCTTGCCGGCCGGCACCAGGACGTGGGGGGTCTTGATGTTGAGGGAGCCGCGGTACTCCTCGGCGACCTTGAGCTCCTCGTTGCCGTTCACCCAGCCGCGCCGGGCGAGCTGGTGAAGACCGGCGGCCGAGATGTTCCGCTTGACGTCCTCGATGAGGTTGAGGCCGTAGGTCTTGCGGTCCTCGGTCGCGTATGCGATGCCGTTCTGGATGCACTCGGCGACCGACCTGGTCTTGATCTCCTGGCCGTACTTGAACACCCGGCCGGTGATGTCCCGGCCGTAGGAGTGGCCGAACAGGCTCATCGCGAGCTCGGTGCGACCCGCGCCCATCAGCCCGGCGATCCCGACCACCTCGCCGGACCGCACGGAGAAGCTGGCGTTGTCGACGACGACGCGGCCGATCTGCGTCGGGTGGTGGACCGTCCAGTCCTCGACCCGGAGCACCTCGTCGCCGATCTCGGGGGTCCGCTCGGGGTAGCGGTGCTCGAGGTCGCGACCGACCATGCCCTTGATGATCCGCTCCTGCGTCGAGGACGGGTCGCGCATGTCGATGGTCTCGATCGTGCGGCCGTCGCGGATGATCGTGGTGCGGTCCGCGATGTCCGCGATCTCGTTGAGCTTGTGCGAGATCATGATCGAGGTGATGCCGTGCTCCTTGAGCTGGCGCAGCAGCCCGAGCAGGTGCTGGGAGTCGATGTCGTTGAGCGCGGCGGTCGGCTCGTCCAGGATGAGGAGCTTGACCTCCTTGCTCAGCGCCTTCGCGATCTCGATGAGCTGCTGCTTGCCGACACCCAGCAGGCCGACGGGCGTCGTGGGGTTCTCGTGCAGCCCGACGCGGGCCAGGAGCTTCGCGGCCTCGCTGTTCGTCCGGTTCCAGTCGATCATGCCGGTCCGGCCGCGGCGCTCGTTGCCGAGGAAGATGTTCTCCGAGACCGACAGGTAGGGCACCAGGGCAAGCTCCTGGTGGATGATGACGATGCCCTTGGCCTCGGAGTCGTTGATCGAGTGGAACCTCGCGTGCTCACCCTCGTAGACGATGTCGCCCTCGTAGTCGCCGTACGGGTAGACGCCGGAGAGCACCTTCATCAGGGTCGACTTGCCGGCACCGTTCTCGCCGCAGATCGCGTGGATCTCGCCGCGCTCGACCTCGAGCGAGACGTCCTGGAGCGCCTTGACGCCCGGGAAGGTCTTGGTGATGCCGCGCATCTCCAAGATGTGGTCTGTCATGGGTTCTTCGCCTCTCGTGAGAGCCGCCCGGCGGCCGGACACCGGCCCGGGAGACACGCTCCCGGACCGGCGCCCGGCTCAACCGACCTGGGGCCGGTGGGACAACGTCAGCCCTTCGCGACGCCGGAAGCCACCTCGTCGGCGGTCCAGTAGCCGGAGTCGACGAGCTCCTTCTGGATGTTGTCCTTGTAGATGATCACGGACTCGAGCAGGTACGACGGGACGACCTTCTTGCCGTTGTCGTACGTCTTGGTGTCGTTCGCCTCGGGCGTCTTGCCCTCGAGGTAGGCCTGGGCGACCTTGACGGCCTCGTTGGCCAGCAGGCGGGTGTCCTTGAAGATCGTCGAGAACTGGACGTCATCGGCGATCAGCTTGACCGACTCGATCTCAGCGTCCTGACCGGTGACGATCGGGAAGCCGTCCGAGATGGTCTTCGGGTAGCCGGCGTTCATGAGCGCCTGGATGATGCCGCGGGACAGGCCGTCGTACGGGGACAGCACGCCCTGGACCTTGGAGCCGTCGTTGTAGGTCGACGTCAGCAGGTCCTCCATGCGCTTCTGCGCGGTCTCCTGCTGCCAGCGCAGGATGTTGACCTGCTTGATGTCGGTCTGGCCCGACTTCACGACGAGCGTGCCGTCGTCGAGGTACGGCTTGAGGGTGTCCATCGCGCCGTTGAAGAAGAAGTAGGCGTTGTTGTCGTCCAGCGAACCGGCGAACAGCTCGATGTTGAACGGACCCTTCGCCGAGCCCTTCGAGCCGTCCTTGTTGAGGATGCCGAGACCCACCAGGAGCGAGGTCGCCTGCTGCACGCCGACCTTGTAGTTGTCGAACGTGACGTAGAAGTCGACGTTCTCGCTGTTCCGGATCAGGCGGTCGTAGCTGATGATCGGGATGCCCTTGTCGGCAGCCGTCTGCAGCTGGCCCGTCAGCGTGGTGCCGTCGATCGCCGCGATGATCAGGGCCTTGGCGCCCTTGGTGATCATCTGGTCGACCTGCTGCTGCTGGGTCGGGATGTCGTCGTTCGCGTACTCCAGGTCGACGGTGTAGCCCAGGTCCTCCAGGCCCTTCTTCACCGCGTTCCCGTCGGCGATCCACCGCGACGAGGTCTGGGTCGGCATCGCGACCCCGATCAGGCCACCCGCGCTGTCGCTCCCACCGCTGCTCGAGGCGCTGGTGTCCGCGCTGCTCGACGTGTCGGTGCTCCCGGCGCCGCCACCACCACATGCGGCGAGGCTCATCGCCATGGTCAGGCCCGCCGCAACTGCGACGAACTTCTTCAGCTTCATGCTCTCCTCCTCGAGATGCTGCTCATCGATGTCGATGGGCGGCCGGGCCCGGGTGGGCCGACCTGGTTTCCTGACCTTGCGGACCGGCCAGGAAGCTTCGTTCACGTCGCCTGGACGACCTCCAGCCCTGCCCGCCGTAGCGCCATGAGCTCGCTCGCAGGCGCCGAGCTGCCGGTCACCAGGAGGGCGACGTCCTCCAGCGCGGCGTAGCGGCCGAGGTGGACCTGGCCGAGCTTCGACCCGTCCGCAACGACGACGGTGCGCTCGGCGGCCGCGACCATGCGGCGCTTGACGTCGGCCTCGGGCAGGTTGAGGTTGGTCACGCCATGCTCCTCGTCCACCCCGTTGCAGCCCAGGATCGCGAGGTCGGCGCGCAGCCGGTCGAGCAGGACGCCGGCCATCGGGTCGACCAACGAGTGCTGGAGCCGGCGCAACGTGCCGCCCGTCACGATCACCTGGATGCGCCCGAGCGCCTCCTCGAGCTCGAGCGCGACCGACAGCCCGTTGGTGATCACCGTGACGTCGTCCAGGTCCGTGCGGGCCACGAGCGCCCTCGCGACGGCCGCGGTCGTGGTGCCGACGTCGAGCAGGACGCTCATGCCCGACGTGACCAGTCCCGCCGCGTACGCGCCGATGGCGGCCTTCTCGTCCGCGAACTCGCCGAGGGCCTCCTCGAACGAGCGCTCCGGGACGACCGCGGTGGACGGGGCGATCACGCCGCCGCGCACGCGCCGCACCCCGTGGCTGCGTTCGAGGGCACTCAGGTCCGCACGCACCGTGACACCGCTGATACCGAACTCGTGCGCGAGGTCCGTGACCCGGACGAACTGCCGCTCGGCGATGCTCGCGAACATGCGTTCGCGCCGCACCGTGACCGGCAGCGTCTCGATCTCCTCGTTGAGCACACGCACACTCTCGTGGCCGAGGAGCGGCTCGGTCAACTTCTTGAACGCTACTTTTGATTGCGAAACCGTAACGGGTTCATCACGACGCATCGCACGCGGGGCGGAAGTCCCAGATGGGTCTCCCACCTGCACGAACGCGCGCTCGACTGACATGTGCCACTCCGGATGCCTGAACCGTAGTCGTCGGATGTTCGCGCTCACACCGAAAGTGAGCGAAAGATGGGCGGGACAAGGGAAGACGCCGTGGACGTCCTCGGGGCCCGGTGTGGCCGACCCTGAGGGCCGGCCACACCCCGGTCACAAGCCCTGGGCCAGCCGGTAGTACGCCTGGTTCCACCGCACCTGGTCGGCGAAGCCCCGGCGCGTGGTGTGCTCGTCGATCACCAGCAGCTCCGTGCGGGTGAGGTCGGCGAAGATCTCGAACGCGTCGACGCCCGCGCCGGTGGACATCACCGTGTGGTGCGCCGCACCGGCGGTGAGCCACGCCTCGGCGGACGTGGTGAAGTCCGGGCGGGGCCGCCACACGGCCCGCGCGACCGGCAGGTGCGGCAGCGGCTCGGGCGGCGCGATGATGTCGACCACGTTGGCGGTGAGCCGGAACCGCTCGCGCATGTCGGACAGCGCCACGACCACACCGACCCCGGGGTCGGTGTCGAACACCATCCGGACCGGGTCCTCCTTGCCCCCGATGCCGAGCGGGTGGATCTCGACGCTCGGGCGCTTGGTGGTCAGGGACGGGCAGATCTCCAGCATGTGCGCGCCGAGGATGAGCTCGTTGCCGGGCGTCAGGTCGTAGGTGTAGTCCTCCATGAGGCTCGCTCCGCCCGGCAGGCCGGCGCCCATCACCTTCGCGGCCCGCACCAGGACGGCCGTCTTCCAGTCGCCCTCGGCGCCGAACCCGTAGCCCTTGGACATGAGGCGCTGCGCAGCGATCCCGGGAAGCTGGCGCAGCGCACCGAGGTCCTCGAAGGTGTCGGTGAACGCCGTCGCGCCGCGCTCGACGAGGAACTGCTCGAGCGCGATCTCCTGCGATGCGGCGTAGCGCAGCGACGCGTGCCGCTCGCCGCCCCGACGCAGCTCGGGAACCACGTCGTACAGGTCCTCGTACTCGGCGACCAGCGCGTCGACGGCGGACGGGTCGACGGCCGCGACCGCGTCGGCGAGCTCGTTGACGCCCCACGTGTTGACCGAGACCCCCAGCCGGATCTCGGCCTCGGTCTTGTCACCCTCGGTCACGGCGACGTAGCGCATGTTGTCGCCGAACCGCACGACCCGCATGTCCCGCGTCGCGGCCACACCCGCCGCCGCGCGCACCCAGGTGCCCACCCGCGCGGCGACCGCCGGGTTGGACACGTGGCCGGCGACGGTGGTGCGCGGCACCCCCATCCGGGACTGGATGTAGCCGTGCTCACGGTCACCGTGAGCCGCCTGGTTGAGGTTCATGAAGTCGAAGTCGATGGTCGACCAGGGCAGCTCGACGTTCGCCTGGGTGTGCAGGTGCAGCAGCGGCTTGGTCAGCGCGTCGAGCCCGTGGATCCACATCTTCGACGGGCTGAAGGTGTGCATCCACGTGACGACGCCGATGACGCGGTCGTCCGAGCTCGCGTCGATCATGGCCCGCCGGATGGACGCAGGGTCCTTGAGCACCGGCTTCCAGACGATCGGCGCCGGCACGTCGGGCGACGCGTCGAGGAGCCGGGCGACCTCCTGGGACTGCGCCGCGA
Organism: Actinotalea lenta; assembly: GCF_030586465.1. GTDB lineage: Bacteria > Actinomycetota > Actinomycetes > Actinomycetales > Cellulomonadaceae > Actinotalea > Actinotalea lenta. Next base: position 983,457 of record NZ_JAUQYP010000001.1, on the reverse strand, counting down.
CCTGACGCAGGGTCTCCTCGCCATAGAGGTCCTGGGACCCGGTGAGGAACCAGACCTCGCGGTCGGCGTAGGGCTTGCTCATGCTGGGTTCTCCTCCGGGGTGTCGTGCTGTCCGTAGACGTTCTGGTAGCGCGCGTAGAGCGAGTCGATGTGGTGCTGGGCGATCGGGATCGGTTCGCCGAGCTGCCGCGCGATGTGCACGGTCCGTGCGACCTCCTCGACCATCGCCGCGGTCTTGACGGCGGCCTTGCCGTCCTTGCCGATCGTGAACGGGCCGTGGTTCTGCATGAGCACCGCAGGGCTGCGCGACCCACGCAGCGTCTCGACGATGCCGCGGCCGATCGAGTCGTCGCCGATGAGCGCGAACGGGCCGATCGGGATGTCGCCGCCGAACTCGTCACCCATCATCGTCAGGACGCACGGCACGGGCTCGCCGCGCGCCGCCCACGCGGTGGCGTACGTCGAGTGGGTGTGCACCACCCCGTACACCTCCGGCATGTGCCGGTAGACGTAGGCGTGCGCCGCGGTGTCCGAGGAGGGCGACCGGGTGCCCTCGACGAGGTTCCCGTCGAGGTCGCAGACCACCATCGACTCGGGCGTCAGCTCGTCGTAGGACACCCCGGACGGCTTGATGACCAGCAGGTCAGCCGAGCGCAGCCGCTGGGACACGTTGCCGGCGGTCCAGACCACCAGCCCCCAGCGGGGCAGCTCGGCGTGCAGGTCGCAGACCACGCGTCGGAGGTGCTCGACCTCTTCACGCACCTGCGTCGGGTACCCGGCCAGGCCGGTGGGCTCGGTCATCGTTCTCCTCGTCTCGGTGGGACGTCCCGGCGTCCCGCTGCGCCAGGGCCGTGCGTCCGCGCCCTACAGCGCCTCGGTGGCCGCGCGCTCGGCCGCGAGACCGGCGGTGTAGCGCTCGAGGAACGTCGCGTAGCCGGCGACGTCGCCCGGGTCGGGCTCGACGACGTCGACCTCGGCCGAACCGAACACCCGGGTGCTCAGGAAGGTCGGCAGGTCCAGCTCGCCGGCTGCGTCCAGGTAGGCCGCGAGCACGGCCATCCCCCACGGACCGCCCTCGCTCGCCGTGCGGGCGACCGCGACGGGCGCGCCCACCGCGGCGGCCAGCAGGCGCTGGGCCACGCCCGCGGTCCGGAACATGCCGCCGTGCGCGAACAGGGTGTCCAGCGCGACACCCTCCCCGGCGAGCACGCGCATGCCGAGGCTCAGGGTGCCGAACGCGGCGTAGACCTGGGTGCGGACGAAGTTGGCGAGCGTCAGCCGGCTGTCGGGCGTGCGCACCACGAGCGGGCGACCTTCGTCCAGGCCGGTGATCGGCTCCCCGGACAAGTAGTTGTACGCGACCAGGCCGCCGCCGTCCGCCTCGCCCTCGAGCGCCTCCCCCAGCAGGGCACCGAACACGGCGTCCGGCTCGGTGGGGTGACCGAGCGCCGCGGCGAACCGCCCGAACACCTCGGCCCACGCACCCAGCTCGCTCGCACCGTTGTTGCAGTGCACCATCGCGACCAGGTCCCCGGCGGGCGTGGTGACCACGTCGAGCTCATGGTGCACCCGTTCCAGGGGGTGCTCGAGCACGACCATCGCGAAGATCGACGTGCCGACGCTGACGTTGCCGGTGCGGGGCGCCACGGCGTTCGTCGCGACCATCCCGGTGCCCGCGTCGCCCTCCGGCGGGCACAGCGGGGCGCCGGCTCGCAGCGATCCCGTCGGATCCAGCAGCGCCGCCCCCTCCTCGGTGAGGCGCCCGGCCTCCTGGCCGGCCACGAGCACGTCGGGGAGCAGCTCGGCCAGGTGCAGGCCGGGCCGACGCTGTCCGACCAGCTCGTCGAACTGGGCGAGCATCCGGGCGTCGTAGCCGCGGGTCGCGGGGTCCACGGGGAACATGCCGGACGCGTCGCCCACGCCCAGCACGCTGCGGCCGGTCAGCCGCCAGTGCACGTACCCCGCCAGCGTCGTCAGCATCGCCACCTGCGGCACGTGCGGCTCGTCGTCCAGGATCGCCTGGTAGAAGTGCGCGACCGACCAGCGCAGCGGGATGTTGTGGCCGAACAGCGCGCTCAGCTCGGCCGCTGCGGGGCCCGTCGTCGTGTTGCGCCAGGTCCGGAACGGCACGAGCAGCTCGCCGTCGGCGTCGAACGCCAGGTAGCCGTGCATCATCGCGGACACCCCGAGGCCGGAGAGCTCGGTCAACGGCGCGCCGTACTGCCGTTCGACGTCGGCCTGCAGCGCCCCGACACAGGCCTGCAGGCCGGACCAGACCGCATCCAGCGAGTAGGTCCACATCCGCTCGACGAACTGGTTCTCCCAGTCGTGGCTCCCGCTGGCCAGCGGGGTCCCGTCGGGGGCGACGAGCACCGCCTTGATCCGGGTCGAGCCCAGCTCGATTCCGAGCGCCGCGCGGCCGGCAGCCAGGTCGGCCCGTGCTTGCGCTGAACGGTCGTCGGTGATCATCGTCGCTCCCCGTCGCGTCGTCGCGTCTGTCCGCAGAATGTTAACGCTCACATGTCGGATGTCAAGAGCTCCGGCGATCCCGCCGAGCTCGTCAGGCCGGGGTGGCTGCAGGGGCTCGGCTCGCCGGCGGAGCCGTGCTGGCACGGACCACGAGGTGCGGCTCGATCACCTCGGCACCGACCGGCTCACCCGCGATCGCCGCATGCAGCATGCGCAGGCAGCTACGCCCGAGCGCCTCGAACTCCTGGCGCACCGTGGTCAACGGCGGCGAGAAGTGCGCCGACCCTGCGATGTCGTCGAAGCCCACGAGCGAGACCTGCTCCGGGACCCGCACGCCCGCCTCGGTGAACGCGTGCAGCAGGCCGAGCGCCAGCTGGTCGTTCGCGGCGAACACCGCGTCGGGCAGGTCGCCCGCCACCAGGACCCGGCCGACGTCGTAGCCCCGCCCGGCATCCCAGCTGCCCGGGATCGGATCGGGCACCGGCAGCCCCGCCTCGCCGAGCTCGTCGCGCCAGCCCCGCACGCGCTCGCGGCCCTCGATCCAGTCCTGCGGGCCGGCGAGGTGCGCGATCCGGCGATGCCCCAGACCGATGAGGTGCCGGGTGGCCAGGCGCGCCCCGAGGTAGTGGTCCACCGCCACCGCGTGCACCGAGCCGGGCGGTAGGTCACGAGGACCCACCACGACGACCGGCACCGGCGCGTCGAACGAGCGCACCGCGGCGATCGCGTCGTCCTGGGCGGCGATGACCACCGCACCGTCCACGCCCTGCGACATGAAGTGCTCCAGCGCGAGCCGCACGGTCTCCTCGGTGAGCTCGAGCACCGTCGCCACCGAGACGAACAGCCCCCGCTCCCGGGCGGCGTGCTCGACCGCGATGAAGGTGCTCGTCGGGCCGAAGAGCGCGGACCCCGACGTGATCACGCCCACGGTGCCCGACCGACGCGTGACCAACGTCCGTGCGGCGACGTTGCGCCGGTAGCCCAGCGTGGAGATCGCCTCGAGCACCCGCGCGCGCGTCTCCGGGCGCACGGAGGGGTGGTTGTTCAGCACGCGGGAGACGGTCTGGTGGGACACGCCCGCGAGCGCGGCCACGTCGCTCATCGCCGGGGGGCGCGCAGCGGCCACCGGGGTCACCGCGCCGTGTCCGAGGCGGACCCGAGCTCCCGGCTCCGGTCCCGCGCCGCCTCGGCGGCTGCGAGGATCGCCGCGCGCACGCCGTGGGCGTCCAGCTCACGCAGTGCCGCGACGGTGGTCCCACCCGGGGAGGAGACGCGCTCGCGCAGCACGACGGGGTGCTCCCCGCCGGACTCGAGGAGCTGCGCTGCGCCGGCGAACGTCGCCGTGGCCAGCTCGAGCGCCTGAGCCCGGCTCAGGCCCAGCAGCACACCGGCCTCGGCCAGCGCGTCGACCAGGTAGAAGACGTAGGCCGGACCCGAGCCGGAGATCGCCGTGACGGCGTCCATGTCGCCCTCGCCGACCCGGACCACGGTGCCCGTGGGGGCCAGCAACGCCTCGACGGCGTCGAGGTGCGCTCCGGTGGCGTGCGGACCCGGGCAGATCGCGGCGGCGCCGCGGCCGATGACCGCCGGGGTGTTGGGCATCACGCGGACCACCGGGGTACCGGTCGGCAGGCGGTCGCCCATCGCGGAGGTCGTGACACCTGCGGCCACGCTGACCACGAGCGCGCCCGGGCGCAGGTGCCCGGCGATAGCGTCGAGCACCCCGGGGACGTCCTTGGGCTTGACCGCGACGAGCACGGTGTCGCTACCGGCCGCCACGTCGGCCGGGGTCAGGTCCGTTCGCACCCCGTGGCGACGCGCGACCTCCGCCGCACGTTCGGCCGAGGGCTCGGCCACCAGCACGGCGGCGGCAGGGGTCCCGCCGCGCAGCACCGCGACGAGGACCGCCTCGCCCATCACGCCCGCGCCCAGCAGACCGACCGACCCGGCCGGGCCGGCCGCGGGCACCGGGGCGCTCACAGCGGGAAGGCTGCGTAGACGTCACGCAGCACGTCGGAGGGTCCGTCGAGCCGGAGCACGGCACTCTGGTTGGACCACACGATGGTCGCCGAGCCGTCGGCGTGCGGCGCATAGGTGAACCGACCCACCTCCTGGCCGTCCGCGAGCACCGCCCCTTCCTCCGGCCCTGCGGGGGACGCGGTCGAGCCGGCGCTCGGTTCGGCGCCGGGCTGTGCAGAGGCGGAGGCCTCCACGGCGAGCTGCTGGGCCAGCGTCTGGTACTCCGCGGCTGCCTCGTCCGTGGTGGGCCACTGGCCGGCCAGGAGCGTCAACGTCGCCGAGCCGTCCGTGTACTGCAGGCGGTACGCCTCGAGCGCCCCGTCGTTGACCATGCCCTCGTCCTGCCCGGTCCCGCTCAACGCGAAGGCCAGCACCGTGGACGGCAACGCGTCGTAGAAGGGCGTGCCCGTGTCGCGGGCGATCGGGCTGACCGTCGGCGTGGGCACGGGCAGCGTCACCACCTCCGCCTCGGGGACCGGGCCGCCACCGCGGTTGCCCAGCAGGAGGCCGATCGTCGTGGCCACCCCGACCAGCAGGACACCGGCCACGACCCACAGCCAGATCGGTGGCTGGCGGCGTCCCCGTGCATGGCTCTCAGTCATCCGTCCGCTCTCCGTCTGTGGTCCCTCCTGCCACGCCGGTCGACGGATCGGCGCGCAGCCCGCCGGTCAGCCTACGGCGTGGGCGCCGCCGGGTGGTGGCGCGTCCGCACCACCCGGGGCACGCGAGCGCTAGGTGGCCAGGTCCCGGCGCCGGTAGCCGGCCAACCCGACCACCAGCAGCACCAGCGCCACCACGGTGAGGCCGCCCAGCTGCGCCACCGAGACGGTCTCGCCGGGGACCCGGGGCGTGTGCGCGAACGGCGAGACCTCCAGCAGCCACGTCGGAAGCCTGAGCAGCGGACCGATCTCGCCGAGCAGCAGGAACAGCGTGAACGACCCCCAGGAGACGCCCACCGCGAGCCGCGGGAGGAACGCGACCGCCACGAGGGTCAGCCCGACGACCACCGCGATGGCGGGAAGCTGGACGACCGCGGCGCCGAGCACCGTGCCCCACCAGCCCGGGTCCCCGGTCGCGCGGACCGTGGAGAACGCCCCGAACACCCCTGCGACCGTCAGCAGCACCACAGCGCCCCCCAGCGCCGCGAGCAGGTGCGCCGACGCCCAGCGCCGGCGCGTCAGCGGGGTCGCGAGCAGGCCTTCGGCCCGGCCGGCGGACTCCTCGCCACGCAGGCGCAGGAGCGTGGCGATCGCGAAGGCCGCGAAGAACACCCCGATGAACGACCACTCGGCCGCCATGAACGCGTCCTCGATGCCCTGGGTACCGCCGAGCGCCTCGAAGAACGGCCGCGAGTTCTCGTCGACGAAGCCGCTGATGTTGGCCACCAGGCCGCCCATCACCATGGACAGCAGGGCCGCGCCCAGCGCCCACCCCAGCAGGCTCCCGCGGTTGAGCCGGACCACGAGCCCGACCGGACCGGCCAGGCTGCGCGGGGCGGTCGCCGCTCCGGGGCGGTCCGGGAGCAGCCCGGCGCCCAGGTCCCGACGGGCGACCAGGGCGTAGGCCAGAGCGACCGTCGTCGCGGCGAAGACCACGGCGAGGCCCACGACCGTCCAGCGGGGGTTGGCGAAGGCGTGCAGCTCCTGCGACCAGCCGACCGGCGACAGCCAGCGCAGCCCGACGAGGTCGCCGTTCGGGGATCCGTCAGCCACGGCCCGTACCAGGTAGGCCAGGCCCAGCACACCGGCGGCGAGGCCCTTGGTGCCGCGGGACGTCGAGGCGACCTGCGCCGCTACGGCGGCGATCCCCGTGAACGCCAGGCCGGTGACGAGCCAGGACAGGCCGAAGCTGAGGGACCCGACGACGTCGAGCCCCGCGGCCGCCAGACCCGCCGCGGTGATCAGGGCGAGCGCCACCAGCGTGCCCACCACGACGAGCAGTGCGGCGGACAGCGGCGCCCACCGGCCGACCACGCCCGCGCCGAGCAGCTCGGTCCGGCCCGTCTCCTCCTCCGCCCTGGTGTGCCGGGCGACGAGGAACACCGCGAGCAGGCCGACCAGGGCCGCGCCCAGGGCGGAGAGCTTGAAGAGTGACACCTGACCCATGGAGGTCGGGTCGAGAATCGGCCCGTAGAGCGCGGCGAAGGACGGGTTGCCGTTGATCGTCGTGGCGACCGCGACCCGCGACGCCTCGGTCGGGTACAGGCCGACGGTGGCACCGGCGGACCCCGCCGCGGACACCACGAAGACCGCCAGCCAGATCGGCACCAGGACCCGATCGCGGCGCAGGGCGAGGCGGACGAGCCGGGCCGTCCCGGCGAGCGGCGCGAGGGGCGGTGCGGCCGCGACGCGCCGGGTGAGCGTCGTGGTGGCCATCAGCGCACCCCCGCGAGGTCGTCGCTGTAGTGCCGCAGGAACAGCTCCTCGAGCGTGGGTGGCGCGCTGGTCAGGCCGTGGACACCCGCACCGGCGAGGGCGTCGACGAGCGTCGTCAGCGCGTCGGAGTCCACCTCGCAGGTCACGCGGGAGCCCGTACCGTGCGGCTCGACCCGCACGTCGTGCACCCCGGGCAGGCCCGTCAGGCCGGTGGGTACGGCGCGCACGTCGACGGTCACCGCGGTGCGGGTGAGGTGGCGCAGCTCGTCGAGCGTGCCGGACTCGACCACCCGGCCGTGCCGGATGATGCTCACCCGGTGCGACAGGGCCTCGGCTTCGGACAGGATGTGGCTGGACAGCAGCACGGTCACGCCCTGCGCGAGGCGCTCGGCGACGACCTGCCGGAACACCTCTTCCATGAGCGGGTCCAGGCCCGAGGTCGGCTCGTCGAGCAGGAGGAGCTCCGCGTCCGACGCGAGGGCTGCGACCAGCGCCACCTTCTGCCGGTTGCCCTTGGAGTAGGCGCGGCCCTTCTTGGTCGGGTCGAGGTCGAAGCGCTCCAGGAGGTCCGCTCGCCGGGTCAGGTCCGTGCCGCCGTGCAGCCGGCCGAGCAGGTCGATGACCTCGCCTCCGGTGAGGTTGGGCCACAGTGCGACGTCCCCGGGGACGTAGGCGAGCCGCCGGTGCAGCGTCGCGACGTCGCGCCAGGGGTCGGCGTCCAGGACGCGGGCCGTCCCGCCGTCGGCGCGCAGGAGGCCGAGGAGGACGCGCAAGGTGGTGGTCTTGCCCGCCCCGTTCGGGCCGAGGAAGCCGTGCACCTCGCCGCGCTCGACGGTCAGGTCGAGGTGGTCGAGCGCACGGACGGTGCCGAACGACTTGGACAGGTCGTGGATCTCGATGACGGGGCTCATGGCAGGTCTCTTCTCGCGGGGTGACGCCGCGGCACCTCGTGCGCGGCGAGCGGACGGACGGGCGTGGCGAGCGGGCGGCCGGCGCTGCGGCCTCAGGCGGTCCGCTCGCGCTGCTCGTCCGGGGGGTCGCCGACGTAGGACAGGTAGGCGTCGAGCATCCGGCGGTCCGCGAAGAGCCCGTCGGTGAACAGCTCGACGGCCGGCAGCCCGACCGCCGCCATGTACCGGCGCAGCCACGGGCCGAGGTCGCCGAAGTCCTGCGGCGGATCGATCGCCATCCAGCCGACGATGCCGCCGAACCCGGAGAGCGTGAGGTAGCGCACGCGCGCTTCCTCGTCCCTGCTCGGCCGCAGCGTGCCGGCCTCCACGCCGGCCGCGACCCACCGCCGGGCCGACGTCATGAAGTCCTCGAGCAGGGCCCGCGCCAGGTCGCCGCCCGCGAGCATGCTGCGCAGCTGGTAGGCGACCAGCGGGGCGAGCTCCTCGACCGCTGCCATCTGGGCCAAGAGCTGGTCCGGCCCGGCGGTGGCCAGCGCCTCGGTCTTGACCTGCGCGACGACCGCCAGGACGTGCTCGTCGCAGGCGCGTCGCAGGCCGTCCTTGGAGCCGAAGTGGTGCAGGACGAGGGCGGGGCTCACCCCGGCGTCCGCGGCGATCGCGCGGACACCCGCACGGAAGCCGTCCGCGGCGAACCGGCGGATCGCGGCGTCGCGGATCCGGGCACGCGCGGTGACGTCGTCGGAGATCGGGGCTGAACGCACGTTCAGGATGCTAAACGTGCGTTCAGCGGGCGTCCAGCACGGGTCGTCAGGCGGACGACACCCGTCCGGGAGCCGGACCGGCCGGAGCGGCGTCGACGACGTGTCGCAGGCGCGGGCTAGCGTGCCGCCGTGACCTCGACGACCAGCCGCACCCGGGCCCGCAGCGGTTTCGCCTGCACGGAGTGCGGCTGGACCACGGCGAAGTGGGTGGGGCGGTGCGGCGAGTGCCAGGCCTGGGGCACGGTGGTGGAGGCCGCTGCTCCCAGCGGACCGCGCACGACGGCGTCGTCCCCTGGCGCGCGCGTGGCGCGCCCCATCGGGCAGATCGACGTCGAGGCCGCCCGGGCCCGCCCCACCGGCGTGGGCGAGCTGGACCGCGTCCTGGGCGGCGGCCTGGTCCCCGGTGCGGTCGTGCTGCTGGCGGGCGAGCCCGGCGTGGGCAAGTCGACCCTCCTGCTGGACGTCGCCGGACGGCTCGGACGCGCCGAGGGAGCGCGGGTCCTGTACGTCACCGGGGAGGAGTCGGCGGGCCAGGTCAGGCTGCGCGCCGAGCGCATCGGCGCCGTCGCGCCAGGGCTGCTGCTCGCGGCGGAGACGGACCTGGGTGCCGTGCTCGGCCAGGTCGCCGCGACCGAGCCGACGGTGCTGGTGGTCGACTCGGTGCAGACCATCGCCTCCACCGCGGTGGACGGCTCCCCCGGCGGCGTCTCCCAGGTGCGCGAGGTGGCTGCCGCGCTGATCCAGGTCGCCAAGGAACGCGGGATCCCGGCCCTGCTCGTCGGGCACGTCACCAAGGACGGTGCCGTGGCGGGCCCCCGCACGCTCGAGCACCTGGTGGACGTCGTCTGCCAGGTCGACGGCGACCGACACACCCGCCTGCGACTGCTGCGGGCGAGCAAGAACAGGTTCGGCCCCACGGACGAGGTGGGCTGCTTCGACCTCACCGACACCGGCATCGTCGAGCTGGCCGACCCCAGCGGGCTCTTCGTGTCGCACGGCGCCCACCAGGTGCCGGGCACCTGCGTGACCGTCACCCTGGAGGGCCGCCGGCCGCTCGCCACCGAGATCCAGGCGCTCGTGGTGCCGAGCCAGCTGTCCAACCCCCGCCGGACCACGAGCGGTGTGGACTCCAGCCGCCTCGCGATGGTGCTGGCGGTCGCTCAGCGTCGCGCGGCTCTCCCTCTCGGCGACCGCGACGTCTACGTGTCCACCGTGGGCGGGGCACGGGTCACGGAACCCGGCTCCGACCTCGCTGTCGCCCTGGCCGTGGCCAGCGCAGCGACGGACCAGCGGCTCGGGACGGACCTCGTGGCACTCGGCGAGGTCGGGCTGGCGGGCGAGATCCGCACCGTGCTCGGGCTCGGTCGGCGGCTCGCCGAGGCGGCCCGGCTGGGCTTCCGCCGCGCCGTCGTCCCGTCCGGGACCTCCGCGTCCGAGTCCGTCCCGGACGGCCTGGAGCTTCTCGAGGCCGCGCACCTGGCCGAGGCCGTGGCGCTGGCGACCGCGGCGCGGTCCGTGCCCAGCCCGGAGCGGCCGCTCGCCGCCTCCGGCCACTAGGATCCGCAGCGTGCCCCTGGTTCCCGAGGACCTCCTGCGGTCCACCCTCGCCGCGGTCGCGCCCGGCACCGAGCTGCGCGACGGCCTGGAGCGGATCCTGCGCGGACGGACGGGGGCGCTGATCGTCCTCGGGTTCGACGACGTCGTGGGCTCGATGTGCTCCGGCGGCTTCGTGCTGGACGTCGAGTTCAGCGCCACCCGCCTGCGCGAGCTGGCCAAGATGGACGGGGCCGTCGTGGTCGACGGCCGGCGCATCGTGCGCGCTGCGGTGCAGCTGCTGCCCGACCCGACCATCGAGACCACGGAGTCCGGGACCCGGCACCGCACGGCCGAGCGGGTGGCCAAGCAGTCCGGCTTCCCGGTGGTGTCCGTGAGCCAGTCGATGCAGATCATCGCGCTGTACGTGGGCGAGACCAGGCACGTGCTGGAGTCCTCGGACGTCATCCAGTCCCGCGCGAACCAGGCCCTGGCAACGCTCGAGCGGTACAAGGCACGCCTGGACGAGGTCAGCGGGACGCTCTCCGCGCTGGAGATCGAGGACCTGGTCACCGTGCGGGACGTCGCCGCGGTGGTCCAGCGCCTGGAGATGGTGCGCCGGATCTCCGAGGAGATCGCCGGCTACGTCGTCGAGCTCGGCACCGACGGCCGCCTCATGGCCCTCCAGCTCGAGGAGCTGGTGGGCGGGGTCGCGGTGGACCGTCAGCTCGTCGTCAAGGACTACCTGGACGGCCAGGGCGCGGACCGGGTCGCCGACGTGCACGCCGAGCTCGCGTCACTGAGCCCGGGCGAGCTCCTCGAGCTGCCGCACATCGCCCGCATCCTCGGGCTGTCCGTGGTCGACGACGCCCTGGACGGCGCCGTCGGCCCCCGCGGCTACCGGCTGCTGTCCAAGGTGCCCCGCATCCCGGTCGGCGTGATCGACAGGCTCGTCACGCACTTCGGCAACCTCCAGCGGCTGCTCGCCGCCGGGATCGACGAGCTGATGAGCGTCGACGGCGTCGGAGAGCAGCGCGCGCGGACGGTCCGCGAGGGCCTGTCCCGGCTCGCGGAGTCCTCGATCCTCGAGCGGTACGTCTGACCGCGCGCGGCGCTGGGACGGCGCGCTACTTCAGGATGAAGACGGAGGCGGTCGACGAGACGCCAGCGACCTTGGCCACCGCCGTGTACGTGCCGGGCTTCGGCGCGGGCAGCCCCTGGGTGCAGCCCTGCTCCGACCGGACCCGCGACCAGGTCACGGCGGACTCGTCCCGACCGCCCGCCGGCAGCAGCAGCATCCGCTTCGCGTTCTCCGTGGCGGGGCAGTCCAGCGAGGACCAGATCCGGTCCTCGCCCGACATGATGAGCACCTCGCGACTCGCCTCACCGGCGTCGACCGTGCAGCTCGCGTCCGAGGTGTTCGTGAGGGTCACGGTGAAGACCGGTGCGGCACCAGCGGGGTAGGTCCGGTGGTCGGGAGTGAGGGTGACCGCCAGGGTGTCGGGCCCGCACGCCGGCGGACCCTGGGTGGTGTCGGCGGTTTCGGTGGGTGACGGCGCGAGCGGCGCGTGCCCGCCCGAGCCGGCCTTGTCCGTGGCGGCTGACGCGGAGCCGCGTCCGAGCAGCGCGGTGACCCCCACCACAGCCACCACCGCGATCACCGCGAGCAGGACGATCCGCCTGCGCCAGTAGACGCCTGCAGGCCGAGGGCCCACGGGGCGCATCAGTGCACTCATCGCACCTCCCGGGTTCGCCATCGTCACGGTACGGCCGGGCTGGGCACGGGCCGCGATGGCGCGCCGAGGCGCGCCGTCCGGCATCATCGACGAGTGCCTCACCCGCTGGTCCCGCCGATCCTGCACTGGTTCGACGCCCATCGTCGGGACCTGCCCTGGCGCGCCGCGGACCGGACACCCTGGTCGGTGCTGGTCAGCGAGGTGATGCTGCAGCAGACGCCCGTGGTCAGGGTCCTGCCGGTCTGGCGGGCCTGGCAGGAGCGCTGGCCGGGCCCGGCGGAGCTCGCCGGGGCCGGGCACGACGAGGTGCTGCGCGCGTGGGGCCGGCTCGGCTACCCGCGGCGCGCGCTGCGGCTGCACGACTGCGCTCTGACGGTGGTCGAGCGGCACGGCGGGGTGCTGCCGGCCGACGAGGCGGGGCTGAGGTCGCTACCCGGCATCGGCGAGTACACCGCCGCCGCGGTCGTCGCCTTCGCGCACGGGCGGCGCAGCGTGGTGCTGGACACCAACGTCCGCCGGGTGCTCGCGCGGGCACTGGACGGCGCGGCACTGCCCACCGCGCACCTGACCGCGGGCGAGCGCACCCGGGCGGCCGCGGTCGTGCCGCCCGACGACGCGAGCGCGGCGCGCTGGAACGCGGCGGTGATGGAGCTCGGGGCGCTGGTCTGCACGGCGCGCGCGCCGGCCTGCACGAGCTGCCCGGTCGCCGACCGCTGCGCCTGGCTCGCGGAGGGCCGCCCGCCGGACGCGCTCGCCCAGCGCCGTCGACGCCAGGGCTGGCACGGGACGGACCGCCAGGCGCGGGGGGCGGTGATGGCCCTGCTGCGCGAGGCCGTGGGCGGGGGCACCGTGGAGGCGGCCGCGGTCGAGGCCGCGTGCCCTGATGCAGACCAGCGCGAGCGCGTTCTCGCCGGGCTGCTGGCCGACCACCTCGTCGAGCGGAACGGCGACGGGCTGCGGCTGCCCCGCGGCCCCCACCTGCAGGGGGCACGGACCGCTGCGCCCACCCCACCCGCTGCGGCGCCGCGGTGAGCCCACGCCTGCCGCCGGGGCTGCTGGCGCTGCCCGAGCGTGACCCGACCTGGCGCCCGTGGCTGGACGCCCTGCCCCGAGCCCTCGACGCCCTGCTCGCCGACTGGGACCTGGTCCCGGACGGCGCCGCGGTGCATGGCGAGTGCGCCGTGGTCCTCCCGGTGCGGGCCGACGGTCGCGAGGCCGTGCTGAAGGTGACCTGGCCGCACCACGAGGCCGAGCACGAGCACCTCGCGCTGCGGCACTGGGAGGGACAGGGGGCGGTCCTGCTGCTGCGCGCCGATCCCCGCCGGTGGGCGCTGCTCCTCGAGCGCGCTCAGCCGCGGGACCTGAGCACCGTCGACGACGTCCGGGCGTGCGAGGTCACGGCGGGTCTGCTCGCACGCCTGCACCGGCCCGCACCGCCCCAGCTGCGGCTGCTGTCCGAGCGCGCCGCGGACTGGGCCGGGAGGCTGGCGGCGCTGCCCCGGTCCTCCCCGGTCCCGCACAGGCTCGTCGAGCAGGCCACGGCGCTGTGCCGCGCGTTCGCCGCGGACGCCGCGACGGACGGGACGCTGCTGCACGCCGACGCGCACTACGGCAACGTGCTCGCCGCCACGCGTGAGCCGTGGCTGGCGATCGACCCCAAGCCCCTCTCCGGCGACCCGCACTTCGAGCCGTCGCCGCTGCTCTGGAATCGCTGGGGGGAGGTCGTCGCGCACCCCGCCGGGGTTCGGGCAGCGGTCCGGCGGCGGTTGGACGCCGCGGTGGACGTGCTGGACCTCGACCCCGATCGGGCGCGGGACTGGGTCGTGGTCCGCGAGGTGGTGCATGCGCTGTGGCTGGTCGAGGACGCGGCCGCCGCCTCCCGCCCGCCCACCTCAGCCGAGGAGCGCCGGCTCACCGTCGCCGTCGCCGTCGCCAAGGCCGTCCAGGACTGAACGCCCGCGCCGGCCGGCGCACCGCAGCGACGGGTACGCACCGCACCAGCGGGTACGCACCGCGGCAGCGGGTACGCACCGCGGCGCGAGTCGCACATCGCGGCGCCAGTCGCACATCGCGGCGCGAGTCGCACATCGCGGCGCGCCGGGGGCCGCAATCTGCGAGCGGCGCCGCGATCTGCGCCGGGGGCCGCGATCTGCGTCGGGGGCTTACGCGTCCAGGTCGAGCAGCATGCGGGTGTTGCCCAGGGTGTTGGGCTTGACGTGGGCGAGGTCGAGGAACTCGGCGACGCCGTCGTCGTGCGAGCGCAACAGCTCGGAGTAGACGTCGGGCGCGACCGGCGTGCCCACGATCGGGCGGAAGCCGTGCGCGCGGAAGAACTCGACCTCGAAGGTCAGGCAGAACAGCCGGCGCAGGCCGAGGTCACGCGCGCGAGCGACCAGGGACTCGAGCAGGGCGTGCCCGACCCCGCGGCGCCGCCAGGCAGGATGCACGGCGAGCGTGCGGACCTCGGCGAGGTCCGACCACATCACGTGCAGCGCGCCGCAGCCCACGGGGTGCTGCGAGGCGTCGACGGCGACGTGGAAGTCACCGACCGACTCGTAGTAGCCGACCAGCTCCTTGGCCAGCAGGATGCGCTGCTCCGCATACGGGGACACGAGGTCCCGGATCGCCCGGACGTCCCGAGGCATCGCCGGCCGGATCCGGAACACGGACCCCGCGCTCGCCGCGAGCCCCGCAAGCGACGCGTCGCCCGACGTGCTCCCGGTCTCCTGGCTCATCCGGCCACGTTAGTGCTCCGGAGCGTTCTCGTTCACCAGCAGGTCCGCGGTGAGCTCGTCGATCACGAGATCCGTGACGACCCCGGCCGCGAGGGCGGCGCGCAGCGGGGCGACCTTCGCATCACCCGCCGCTGCACACACCCGCCGGCCGATCCGCTGCAGCTCGGCTGGTGTCGGTCCGGTGGCCCGTGCGTTCAGCGGGATGTCGGAGTAGCTGCCGTCGGCCCGCAGGAAGACCGTGCACACGTCGCCGACCACGCCCTCGCGGTGCAGGAGGTCCACGTCCTCGGGTTCCAGGTAGCCCGCGGAGTACACGTGCGAGGGCAGTCCGCCGCTGACGGCACCCACGCCGAACAGCGCGATGTCTGCACGTCGTTGCACATCGAGCACCCGCTGCACCGATCGCTCACGCCACATGGCCGCCTTGGTGTCGGGGTAGTCGAAGAAGGCCGGCACCGGGAAGTGGTGCACCGCGGCGTCGAACGCCGTGCCGAAGCCGCTGATGAGGTCGGAGGCGTACTCGAGCCCGCTGGTCCTGGTGTTGACCGCGCCGTTGAGCTGCACGATGGCGCTGTTCCGGGTCGGTTTCGGGATGAGCCGACGCCCGATCGCGGCGAGGGTCGTGCCCCACGCGACACCGAGCACCATGTCCGAGTCGAACCAGGCCGAGATCAGCTTGGCCGTCGTGACCGCGACCTGGTCGAGTCGTTCGACGTCCGTGGCCGAGTCGGACACCGGCGCGACGTACGCCTCGATGCCGTAGCGACGGGCGATCGTGCGGGACAGACCGGGGGCGCGCGTGCGTGCAGGGCGCAGGTGGATCTCCACGATCCCGCTGCTGCGAGCCTTCTTGATCACCCTGGACACGGTCGAGCGGGAGGTGCCCAGATGTCGGGCGATGACCTCCATCTTCATGTCCTGCAGGTAGTACATCGAAGCCGCTCGGAGCACGTCCTCGTGGTCCACCGTCGTCGCCTCGCTCTCACCCCCGGACCCGGTGCACGTATGTGCAGCCGGGTTGCGCGTTCGTTCGCGTGCCCCCCAGCATAGGGGCGACGCGGGACCTTCGACCCCGGCTTGAGGCCGGGGCGCGGCATCCCGGCAGCACGTCGAGGAGGACGAGTGTGAGAACGGCAGCCCTGACGCCGCAGACCCGGCAGCATGCGCTCGAGGCCTTGGCCGACAGTGGCCAGGGGCGTGAGCTCGACATCCTGGTTATCGGTGGTGGCGTCACCGGCGCCGGCATCGCCCTGGACGCCGTGACCCGCGGCCTGCGCGTCGGGATCGTTGAGGCCCAGGACTGGGCCAGCGGGACGTCCAGCCGGTCCAGCAAGCTGGTGCACGGCGGACTGCGATACCTGCAGATGCTCGACTTCCACCTGGTGCACGAGGCGCTCACGGAGCGCGACCTGCTGCTCAAGCGGATCGCGCCCCACCTGGTGCGACCGGTGTCGTTCCTGTACCCGCTCGAGAACGCCTACTGGGAGCGCGCCTACGTGGGGGCCGGCGTCGCGCTGTACGACACCCTCGCCTCGATCGCGCCGGGCAAGCGTGCGATGCCGTGGCACCGGCACGTCAGCCGCGCCGGCATGGAGCGACTCTTCCCCGACCTGCGGCACGACGCAGCCGTCGGCGCGGTGCGCTACTACGACGCGAGCGTCGACGACGCCCGCCTGGTCGAGACCCTCATCAGGACCGCCGTCAGCTACGGGGCGCACGCGGCCAGCCGCACCCAGGTCGTCGAGCTGACCAAGCGCGGCACGGGCGTGGTGGACGGGGCGGTGCTCCAGGACCTGGAGACCGGGGAGCGGTTCACCTGCAAGGCCGACCAGGTCATCAACGCGACCGGCGTGTGGACCGAAGAGACCGAGGCGCTGGCCGACACCGACGGCGGCCTGCACGTGCTCGCCTCCAAGGGCATCCACATCGTCGTGCCGCGCGACCGGATCCGCGGCGACGTCGGCCTGATCCTGCAGACCGAGAAGTCCGTGCTGTTCGTCATCCCGTGGTCGCGCTACTGGGTGATCGGCACCACCGACACCGAGTGGAAGCAGCAGCTGGTGCACCCGGTCGCGACCTCCGCGGACATCGACTACGTCATCGACCACGCGAACGCCGTCCTGGCGCGCCCCCTGACCCGCGACGACGTCATCGGGGTGTGGGCCGGTCTGCGCCCGTTGCTCCAGCCGGGCACCAAGGAGGGCACGTCGTCGGCCAAGGTGTCCCGCGAGCACACCGTCGCCTCGCCGACCCCGGGTCTGACGGTCATCGCCGGCGGCAAGCTCACCACCTACCGGGTGATGGCCAAGGACGCCGTGGACTTCGCGCTCGGCGAGCGGGCCGCGAGCCTGCCGTCGCTCACCGACCGCATCGCGCTCGCCGGCGCCGAGGGCCACGCGGTGCTGCAGCGCCAGGCACGGCAGATCGGCGCCGCCTACGGGTGGACGTCCGCCATGGTCGACCACCTGCTGCACCGGTACGGCGCACTGCTGGCCGAGATCATGGACTCCGTGGATGCCGACCCCTCGCTCGGTCGGCCCCTGGAGGGCGCTCCGGCCTACCTGCGCGCCGAGATCGCCTACGCCGCGACCCACGAGGGCGTCCTGCACCTCGAGGACGTCATGCTGCACCGCACCCGCCTGGTCTACGAGCAGCGGGACCGCGGCCTGGCGGCCGTCGAGGAGATCGCCGACCTGGTCGCCGAGCGCCTCGGCTGGGACGCCGGACGCCGCCAGGCGGAGATCGACTCCTACCGGGCGCGGTGCGAGGCCGACGAGCAGGCCTCGTTCGTGGCGGACGACGCCGAGGCGGAAGCGGTGCGCCTGCAGGCGGCCGACCTCGTCCCCCTGGTCCCGCTCGGCCGTACGCCGGCCGATACCTGACCCCCTACTCCCGGGCGATCCCCGGGTGCTCCACCTCTGCCCGCGGCCCCCTGCTGCGGGTGCTTGTGACAACGAAGTCCGCGAGTGAAACGAGGAAAAGCAGATGTCACTGGGAGAAGTGTTCGTCTCCGAGACCGTGGGCACGGCGATGCTGCTCCTGCTCGGTGCAGGAGTCGTGGCGAACGTCATCCTTCCGAAGAACAAGGGGTTCGACGGTGGTTGGCTCCTCATCAACTTCGGATGGGGCCTCGGCGTGTTCGCCGGTGTCTACTCGGCCTACAAGAGCGGTGCCCACCTGAACTTCGCCGTGACGATCGGCCTGCTGGCCAACGGCGCCAAGGAGTACGCACCCGGGGTCGAGGTCTCCTTCGCCTCGACGATGGTCTACCTGGGCGGCGAGATGTTCGGCGCCTTCCTCGGCGCCGTCCTGGCCTGGCTGGCCTACAAGAAGCACTTCGACGAGGACGCCGACCCGGCCGTCAAGCTGGGCGTCTTCTCCACCGGTCCGGCCATCCGGTCCTACGGCTGGAACTTCATCACTGAGGTCATCGGCACGTTCGTCCTGGTGTTCGTCATCATCGCGTTCGGCAAGACGCCGACCGGCCTTGGCCCGCTCGCCGTGGCCCTCCTGGTGGTCGGCATCGGCGCGAGCCTCGGTGGTCCCACCGGGTACGCCATCAACCCGAACCGTGACCTCGGCCCGCGCATCGCGCACGCGATCCTGCCGATCCCGGGCAAGGGCTCGTCCGACTGGGCCTACTCCTGGGTCCCGGTCTTCGGCCCGATCGTCGGCGGCGCCCTCGCGGGCCTCGTCGCCCAGTGGTACGTCGTCTAGCACGACCGACTCCTGTGGTCGCGGGGTCGCTCCGGTAGCGACCCCGCACCCCGGGGCCCTCGGCCCCGTCGCAACTCCTGTGCGAGCCGCGCCCTGTGCTGCGACACGCACGACGACGCGCCCCAGCGGTGCGTCACCCGGGCCACGTCCCGAGCGTGACCTCACCCTCACCGCGGTGGAACCCCACCGCACCGTTCAATCGACGAAGGACGGACATGGCTGACTACATCCTCGCCATCGACCAGGGCACCACGAGCTCGCGTGCCATCGTGTTCGACCACTCCGGGTCGATCGTGTCGACCGGGCAGAAGGAGCACGAGCAGATCTTCCCGAAGCCGGGTTGGGTCGAGCACAACCCGATGGAGATCTGGGACAACATCCGCGAGGTCGTCGGCCTGGCGCTGACCAGGGCCAACCTCACCTACCGGGACATCGCGGCGGTCGGCATCACCAACCAGCGCGAGACCTCTGTCGTGTGGGACAAGACGACGGGCGAGCCCGTCTACAACGCGATCGTCTGGCAGGACACCCGCACGCAGAAGATCTGTGACGAGCTGGCGGCGCTGGGCGGCGGCGCCGAGCGCTACAAGGCCAGGGTCGGCCTCCCGCTGGCGACCTACTTCTCGGGCCCGAAGGTCCGCTGGATCCTCGACAACGTCGAGGGCGCCAGGGAGAAGGCCGAGGCCGGGCAGCTGGCGTTCGGCAACACCGACGCGTGGGTGCTGTGGAACATGACCGGCGGGGTCGACGGCGGCGTGCACGTCACCGACGTCACCAACGCCTCGCGGACCATGCTCATGGACCTGTCGACGCTGAGCTGGGACGCGGAGATCGCCGGCGAGATGGGCATCCCGATGTCCATGCTGCCCGAGATCAAGTCCTCCTCCGAGGTCTACGGCCACGGCCGCGAGGGCGGCATGGTCCCGGGTGTGCCGATCGCGGGCATCCTCGGCGACCAGCAGGCTGCGACCTTCGGCCAGGCGTGCTTCGAGGTCGGCGACGCCAAGAACACCTACGGCACCGGCAACTTCATGCTGCTCAACACCGGGACCGAGCCGGTCCCGTCCAAGAACGGCCTGCTCACCACGGTGTGCTACAAGATCGGCGACAACGCCCCGATCTACGCCCTCGAGGGCTCGATCGCGGTCACCGGCTCGCTGATCCAGTGGCTGCGCGACAACCTGGGCCTGATCTCCTCGGCACCCGAGGTCGAGGACCTGGCCAAGACGGTCGAGGACAACGGCGGCGCGTACTTCGTGCCGGCGTTCTCCGGCCTGTTCGCGCCGTACTGGCGCGGCGACGCGCGCGGCGTGATCGCCGGCCTCACGCGGTACGTCACCAAGGGCCACATCGCCCGGGCGGCGCTCGAGGCCACCGCCTTCCAGACCCGCGAGGTGCTGGACGCGATGAACGCCGACTCCGGCGTCGAGCTCAAGGAGCTCAAGGTCGACGGCGGCATGATCGCCAACGAGCTGCTCATGGAGTTCCAGGCGGACATCCTCGGCGTGGACGTGGTGCGACCGAAGGTCGCCGAGACCACCGCTCTCGGCGCGGCCTACGCGGCCGGCATCGCCGTCGGGTTCTGGTCGGGCGAGCAGGACGTCATCGACAACTGGGCCGAGGACAAGCGCTGGACGCCCGACATGGACGTCGAGGCACGGGAGAAGACGTACCGGAACTGGAAGAAGGCCGTCACCAAGACCTTCGACTGGGTGGACGCCGACACCGAGTGACGTCCCAGGCGGGCTCCGCCTGCCCGGCCCAGGAGGGCTCGGCGCGCCGGCCCGCTCGCGGACCGGGATCGGTGGGCCGAGCCCCACGCGACGGCCGTCCCTTCGGGGGCGGCCGTCGCCATGCGGTGCTCGCGGCCGCGGCGCGCGACGGTCTCAGACCGACCCGCGCCGCGCCCGCCGAGCCAGGTCCACGATCCCGATCACCAGAGCGACCGCTGAGGAGGCCAGCGCTGCGCGCAGGCCGTGCGACGCGGCGAGCGCCGCGTCGCCGGTGGCCGCCAGCCCGCGGAAGTACAGCGCACCCACCAGGGCGATCCCGGCCGCGGTCCCCAGGCGCTGCCCGGTCTGCAGGACCCCACCCGCGGTCCCCGCCTGGCCCACGGGCACGTTCTCGAGGGTGAGGGTGACGTTGGGCGAGATCACGAACCCGCTGCCGAGCCCTGCCAGCAGGAGAGGTGCGGCCAACCACCACCCGGTCGACGTGCCGTGCCGCGCCCGGATGGCCAGCTCGGTGAGCACGAGCCCGGCGCTCACCAGGATGAGCCCCCCGACCACCACACGCCGGCCGTGCCGCCCCACCAGGCGACCGCCGATCGTCGCCGTCGCCGCCGACCCGACGGCGAACGGCGTCAGACCTAGCCCTGCCTGCAGCGGGGTGTAGCCCAGGCCGTTCTGGAAGAACAGCGTCAGCACGAAGAAGATCCCGGTGAAGCCGGAGAAGTACACCAGACCCAGCAGGGCTCCCGCGGCGTAGCCGGGCTGGCTGAACAGCGACAGCCGAACCATCGGCGCACGGCCCCGCCGGGCCATCCTGCGCTCCCACCACCAGAACCCCGCGATCGCGAGGACGCCGGCGGTCAGGAGGACGGCGTCCACCCCCTGCCAGCTGTCGGACACCAACGGCCACAGCAGCCCGACGACGCCCGCGCCCAGCAGCACCGCACCGACCGGGTCCAGGTCACGCGCCGGCTCGGGCTCTTCGACAGGGTCGATGAAGTGCCGGGCGAGCAGGAACGTCAGCAGGCCGACCGGAAGGTTCACCAGGAAGACCCAGCGCCAGCCCTCCTGCGTGCCCGCCACGCTGAGGATCACACCGCCCAGCACCGGGCCGACCGCCGTGGAGATCCCGATCGTGGTCCCGAGCCTGCCGAACGCCCGTCCGCGCTCGGCTCCCCGGAACAGCTGCTGGACCAGGCCCGAGATCTGCGGGTTGAGGATCCCCCCACCGACGCCCTGCACGAGGCGCGCCGCCACCAGCCAGCCTGCGGCCGGGGCCAGCCCGGCGACCACGCTCGCCACCGTGAACACCCCGATGCCCACGCCGAACATGGCGCGCCGCCCCCTGGCGTCGCCGAGCCGGCCCGAGGCCACCAGCACCAGGCCGAACGTGAGCGCGTACCCGGAGACGACCCACTGCAGCTGCGCCGCGGAGGCGTCCAGGGCGGAACGGATCGAGGGCAGGGCCACGTTGACGATGCTCACGTCGAGCAGGGTCATGAACCCCGCCGTGAGCGCGACACTGAGCGCCTTCCAGCGCCGCGGGTCCTGCCCGGGCTCGGGGCTCGGGTCGCGCGCACCCGCGCGAGGGTCGGCGGTGGGGTCGTCACCCTTGCGCTCGTCGGGGCGCCCGGGGGCGCGGTGCTCGGTCATCTCCGAGCGAGCCTAGGGCGCCGACCTCCCCGCTGCGCGTCGTACGCCACGGACGGGCACGATGGGTGTATGGAGACGATCACGGTCACAGGAGCATTCGGCAAAGCAGGACGGGCGGTCGTCGGGGACCTGCTCGAGCACGGGTACCGGGTGGTCGCCACCGACCTGGCGGGCCCGCCCGGCCATGAGGCGCTGGGCACGCTGGGCACCGAGCTGGTGGTCGCGGACCTCACCGACTACGGCGCGGCGGTGGAGGTGCTGGCAGGGTCCGACGCCGTCGTGCACCTGGGCAACATCCCGGCGCCGGGCCGCGCCCCCGCGCCCGACACCCTGGCGGTCAACACGGCGGTCAACGGCAACGTGTTCCTGGCCGCCGCGCGGGTGGGACTACGCAAGGTCGTGTGGGCCTCCTCGGAGACGACCCTCGGCCTGCCCTTCGACGTCCCGCCTCGGTACGCACCGGTGGACGAGGCGCACTTCCCGGTGCCCACCTCGACGTACGCGCTGTCGAAGGTGCTCGGCGAGCAGACCGCGCACCACGTCTCGCAGTGGTCCGGGATCCCGTTCGTCGGGCTCCGGCTGTCCAACATCCACCGACCCCAGGACTACGCCGCGGTGCCCGGCTACCAGGACGACGCCCGGCTGCGCCGCTGGAACCTGTGGGGGTACGTCGACGTACGCGACGTGGCGCAGGCCGCCAGGCTCGGCCTGGAGCAGGAGACGACCGGCTCGCAGAACGTCATCATCGCGGCGGCCGACACGATCATGGCGCGCCCGTCGGCGGAGCTGATGGCCGAGGTGTTCCCGGGCGTGCCGCTCACGAAGGAGCTGGTGGGCAACGAGACGCTCCTGGCGATCGACGGAGCGCGAGCCCTGCTCGGCTACGCACCGGAGCACTCCTGGCGCGACGAGGCCGGCTGAGCCGCTCGGTGCGGGCCGCGGCACCGGCCCCGCCGACCGGGGGCCGGTGCCGTCCCGCCTGGCGACGACCCGCTGGAGCCGTCAGCCGGCCGCGAGGAGCGCCTCGACCTCGGCGAGCTCCGAGTCCGACAACGGCGACGCCTGGAGCGCCGCGACGTTGTCCTCGAGCTGTGCGACGCTCGACGCCCCGATGATCGCGGTCGTGACCCTCGGGTCGCGCAGCACCCACGACAGCGCGAGCTGTGCGACCGACTGGCCGCGCGCCTCGGCGACGCGTGCCAGTCCACGCACCATCGCGAGGTACTCCGGGGTGATCTGGGCGTCGCTGAGGAACCTGCTGGTCGCGGCCCGCGAGTCCGCCGGGACCTCCCCGGCGAGGTAGCGGTCCGTGAGCAGGCCCTGGGCGAGCGGGCTGAACACCGCGACCCCCACCCCGAGCTCGTCGACGACCTCGAGCAACGACTCGCTCTCGCCCTCGGGTGGCTGCTCGACGTACCGGTCGAGCATCGAGTAGCGCGGCTGGTGGACCAGCAGCCGGACCCCCTCGGCCGCGAGCATCTGCGCGGCGCGCCGCGTCGCGGACGGTGAGTAGTTCGAGATGCCCACGTACAGCGCCCTGCCGGAGTGCACCGCGGTGAGCAGCGCGCCGACGGTCTCCTCCAGCGGGGTCGTGGGGTCGGGGCGGTGCGAGTAGAAGATGTCGACGTAGTCCAGGCCCATGCGGGTCAGGGACTGGTCGAGCGAGGCGAGCAGGTACTTGCGCGAGCCGCCGTCGCCGTAGGGACCGGGCCACATGTCGTAGCCGGCCTTGGTGGAGATCACCAGCTCGTCGCGGTAGGGACGCAGGTCCGCGGCGAGCACCCGGCCGAACGTCTCCTCGGCCGAGCCGTACGGCGGTCCGTAGTTGTTCGCCAGGTCGAGGTGCGTGACGCCCAGGTCGAACGCCCGGCGCAGCACCGCACGCTGCACCTCGTAGGGGCGGCCGGCACCGAAGTTGTGCCACAGGCCCAGCGACAGGGACGGCAGGGACAGGCCGCTGCGCCCGCAGCGTCGGTAGGGCATCGAGGCGTAGCGGTCGTCGTCGGCGCGGAAGGAGGGTTCAGTGGTCACCGGGCCACCGTAGGGCCCGGCGGCCGCTGGTGGGGCCGTCCCGTGGTGGTGGGCCGATCGGCCCTCGCCCTGCGGCCCCCGGGCGGGTTGGCTGGGGCCATGTCCCGACGTCTCCTGGTCGCTGGTGCGGCGACGGTCGCCCTCGTCCCTGTGGTCCGCGCGTGCCACCGGCGGCAGCTCACCTGGGGGTCCACTCCGCCTGAACAGGTCACGAGCCTGCCGGGCGACGGGCTCGTCCCCCTGGCCGACCTGGCCGCGACCCGAGCCATCGACGTCGCGGCGCCACCCGAGGCCGTGTTCCCGTGGCTGGTGCAGCTGGGACAGGGCCGCGGCGGCTTCTACTCCTACGACGCTCTCGAGAACCTGGCGGGCCTGGGCATCCACTCCGCCGACCGGATCGAGGAGCGTTGGCAGGACCTCGCCGTCGGCGACCAGGTGCACCTGGCCGAGGACTTCGCCCTCGACGTCGCGATCTGCGACCCCCCGCACGCGCTGGTGCTGCACGGGCAGTCACCGGCGGACCCGGACGACGCCGACCCTGTGCCGTTCACGTTCTCGTGGGCCTTCGTGCTGCGCCCCACCGAGAGCGGCTGCCGGCTCGTGGTGCGCGAACGCTACGCCTACCAGGCCGGCTGGGTGGGCAGGCTCGTCGTACCGGTGTCCTGGGTGAGCTTCCTGATGACCGAGCGCATGCTGCGCGGGATCCGCGACCGCGCCGAGAGCGCCGCCGCCTGACACCGCGTGGCGTGCGTCGAGGGGCGCCCCGCGGGAGCGCCCCTCGACGTGCGGACCGCCCGCGTCAGGTGCGGTGGACGGTCACCTCGACGGCGTGCACCGAGCACGAGATGCACGGGTCGTAGTTGCGGATCGCGAGCTCGGCGCGGTGGCCGAGGTCGTGGTCACCAAGGGCGACCCACCGCTCGGCGAGCTCGCGCAGGTCGCCTTCGATGCTCGGCTGGTTCTGCGCGGTCGGCGGCACGATCTGCGCGTCCTTGATCGTCCCGGCGTCGTCGATGACGTACCGGTGGAACAGCACGCCACGCGGCGCCTCGGTCGCCCCGAAGCCCTCCCCCGCGCGGGCCGGCACGGGCACCGACGCCGGCCGGCCGTCGACCCACTCGTCGATGATGCGCAGCGCCTCGACCAGCGCCTCCACGAGCTCGACGCCACGCACCACGATCGAGCGGAACGGGTTGCGGCACGTCACGCCCAGGCCGGCCTCGTGCGCCAGCTCGCGGGCGAGCGGGGACAGCCGGTCGTGGTTGAGCGAGTACCTTGCGAGCGGCCCCACCACGTACGGCTGACCGTCGAGGGTGGAGTGCAGCGCCGTGGAGTGCTCGACGTGGAACTCCGCGATGTGCTCGCGGAACTCCTGCACCGGCCAGGAGTCGCCCTCGCTCGTGACCACGTGCCCACCCTCGAGCGGGTAGCCGACGTCCGGTCGGAGCGCGAGGTACGGGTAGCGCTGCTCCATCTCCGGGAAGTCGAACGTCGAGACCAGCCGGACCGTAGCGACGGCGTCGTCGAGGGCCGCGGCCAGGCGGGGGCGGATCGCGCGGAGCTCGGCGACCGTCGGCAGGTGGTAGAAGCCGCCGAGCCGCACGTTGATCGGGTGCACGGACCGGCCGCCCACCAGGTCCATCAGGTCGTTGCCGGCCTTCTTCAGGCGCAGCCCCGTCGCGACGACATCCGGGTGGTCCGCGGCCATCTCGACCGCACCCGGGTAGCCGAGGAAGTCCGGCGCGTGCAGCAGGAACATGTGCAACGCGTGGCTCTCGATCCACTCGCCGCAGTACAGCAGCCGCCGCATCGTGCGGATGTGGTCGGGCACCGTGACGCCGCAGGCGTCCTCCATCGCCAGGCAGGAGCTGAACTGGTACGCCACCGGGCAGATCCCGCAGATCCGCGCCGTGATGTCCGGCGGCTCGGTGTAGGCGCGGCCCCGCAGGAACGCCTCGTAGAACCGTGGCGGCTCGAAGATCCGCAGCTGCACGTCGGTGACGCGGCCGTCGTGGATCTCCACGTGCAGGCCGCCCTCGCCCTCGACCCTGGCGAGCATGCCCACCTGCAGGGTCTGGGTGGGGTGCGGGGTGCCGGCGCTCGGCCGGTCGCTGACCTGGGTCATCGTGCGTTCCCCTTCCCGGACGCGACGACCGCCCTCTCCTGGCGCTCGCTCTCCCGCCGGAACGGCTCCGAGGCCGCGTTGAACGTGCGGTACACCCGCATCGCCATCTCCGGGCTCATGCCCGTGGCCACCAGGTGGTCGGACAGCGAGGCCGTGTTCGGGGTGTTCTGCGGCCCGAAGCAGCCGTAGCAGCCGCGCTCGTAGGCGGGGCAGAGCGCGCCGCAGCCGGCCTGGGTGACCGGCCCGAGGCACGGGGTCCCGTGCGCGACCGCGACGCACACCGTGCCGCGGCGCTTGCACTCGGCACACACCGAGTACGACGGGATCCGCGGGCGGCGGTGCTCGACGAGGGCCCCGAGGACCTCGAGCAGCTGCCCCTTGTCGATCGGGCAGCCGCGCAGCTCGAGGTCGACGCTGATGTGCGCGGAGATCGGCGTGGAGCGGGCCAGCGTGGACAGGTACTCCGGGTGCGCGTAGACCACCGAGCGGAACTCGGCGACGTCGGCGAAGTTGCGCAGCGCCTGGATCCCGCCGCTCGTAGCGCACGCGCCGAGCGTCACCACGACCCGGGACATCTCCCGGATCTGGGCGATCCGCTCGATCTCCTCCGGCGTGGTCACCGAACCCTCGACCAGGGACACGTCGTACGGGCCCTCGACCACGCCGCGGGTGGCCTCCGGGAAGTACGCGATGGACACCGCGCCCGCGACCGTGAGCAGCTCCTCCTCGCAGTTGAGCAGGCTGAGCTGGCAGCCGTCGCAGGACGCGAACTTCCACACGGCGAGCTTGGGCCGGGCGGAGGACTTCAGGGACTCGTCGAACATCACAGCTCCCTCACGCTCAGCAGCGGCGCCAACCGGTCGTACCCGAGCACCGGGCCGTCGACGCACACGAACAGGTCACGCAGCTGGCAGTGGCCGCACAGCCCCACGCCGCACTTCATGCTGCGTTCGAGCGACAGCCGGACGCGGTCGCCGGGCACACCGCGCGCCACGAGCGCCTGCGCGGCCGAGCGCATCATCACCTCCGGGCCGCAGACCAGTGCGAGGGTGGAGTGCGGGTCGAACCCGGCCCGCGGGACCAGGTTCGTGACCAGGCCGACCTTGCCGCGCCAGGCGTGCTGCCCGTTGTCCACGGTGACCTCGACGACGATGCCGTGGTCGTGGGCCCAGCTGCGCAGCTCGTCGCCGAACAGGATGTCCTCGGGGGTGCGAGCGCCGTACAGCAGGACCACGCGGTTGTACCGGTCCCGGTGCCGGACGATCTCGAGCAGGGCCGGTCGCAGCGGCGCGAGCCCGATGCCGCCGGCCACCAGGACGACGTCGCCGCCCATGCCGTCCGCGACGTCCCAGGACGTCCCGAACGGGCCGCGGACGCCGAGCACGGCACCGCGCGGTGCGGCGATCAAGGCGTGGGTGACAGCTCCGACGTCACGGATGGTGTGCTCGAGCGGGCCGGGGCGGGTCGGGTCGCCGGAGATCGAGATCGGGACCTCGCCGACACCGAACGCGTCCAGCATGGTGAACTGACCGGCGCGGTAGCGCAGCATGGGGCCGTCCACCGGCTCGAGCTCGATGGTGAAGGTGTCCCGCGTGTCCTGGCGGGTGCGTCCGATCCGGTAGCGCGCGGGCGCCATCGCGTCGGGGGCGACGGGGCGGTCCAGCGTTGCGGTCATCGGGCACCTCCCACGGTGAGCGGCGCGGCGGCGCGGAGCTTGGCGGCCTCCGCCGTGATGTCGATGCCCACCGGGCACCAGGTGATGCACCGACCGCAGCCCACACAGCCGAGCGATCCGAACTGGTCCTGCCAGGCGGCGAGCTTGTGCGTGATCCACTGGCGGTACCGGGACCTGACCTCGGTGCGCAGGCTGCCACCGTGGATGTGGGCGAACTCCTCGGAGAAGCACGAGTCCCAGACCCGGCGGCGCTCGGCATCGGCGCTCCCGAGTGCGGAGACGTCCTCGACGGTGGTGCAGAAGCAGGTCGGGCACACCATGGTGCAGTTCATGCAGGTCAGGCAGCGATTGCCGACCTCGTCCCAGACCGGGCTCTCCGCCGAGGCGTAGAGCAGGTCGCGCAGGCCCTCGGTGTCCATGGACCGACCCATCGACTCGGTGGCGTGCGCGACGACGTCGTGCACCGCTGCCAGGTCCTGGGCTCCGGCCGGCTCCGAGTCCAGCTCCGCGAGCACGTCCGCGCCGGTGTCCGAACCTACCTCGACCACGAAGCGGTGCGGGTCGAGCAGCTCCGTCAGCGCCAGGTCGTAGCCGTTCTCCGGGTGCGGACCGCCGCCCATCGAGGTGCAGAAGCACGTGCCACCCGGCTCGGCGCACGTCACCGCCGCCAGGAACGTCCCCGCGCGGCGGCGCTGGTAGCGGGTGTCGGCGAAGGCACGCCCCGCCAGGACCTCGTCGTGGCGCGCCAGGGCCCGCAGGTCGCAGTCGCGCACCCCCAGGAAGGCCACCGGCCGCTGAGGCGAGCCCTCGCGGTCGGTCACGGCGAAGTCGGTGCCGCTGCGATGACCGCGCCAGATGAGCTCGTCGGCGGGGAACAGGACCGGCTTGACCGCGCGGACCGCCGCGGCCTGGCCGAACACGGCCTCGTCGTCCCGCTCGCGCAGCCGGTAGGTTCCCGCATCCTGGACGTCACCGACGCCCCACGGCAGATCGTCCGCACCGACCACCTCGTCGAGCACCACCGCCCCCGCGCGCACCGTAGGCGCCACCACCGCATAGCCCCGGGCGGTCAGCACCTCGACGAGCCGGGCCAGCTGGTCCCGGCCGATGATCCGTGGTCCGTCCGTCATTGGACGCCTCCTCGCCGATAGTGCTCCTCACGTTTCTCCTGCTGACCGGCACGTTTCCAGGGACCTTCGTCGCGCGCTGACCTGCGGAGATACCCCCTGGGGCATGCCGCTCCGGCCTCGGGCGCGGGGGGCTGGCAGACTCGTGGCGTGCTGCACGTCGTCCTGTTCGAGCCGCGGATCGCGGGCAACACCGGCAACGCGATCCGGATGGTGGCCGGCACCGGCGCAACCCTGCACCTGGTCGAGCCGCTCGGGTTCACGCTCGACGAGCCGCGGCTGCGGCGGGCCGGACTGGACTACCACGACCTCGCGCACGTCGTCGTGCACCCGGACGTGGACGCCCTGCTGTCAGCCCTGCCACGCGCGCGGGTCTGGGCGTTCACCACCCGCGCACCGCGCTGGAACACCGAGGTGGACTGGCGTGACGACGACGCGCTCCTGTTCGGCCCCGAACCCAGCGGGCTGCCCGAGGACGTGCTCGCCCACCCACGGGTCACGGGACAGGTGCGCATCCCGATGGTCCCGGGTCGACGTTCGATGAACCTCGCCAACGCCGCGGCCGTCGCCACGTACGAGGCGTGGCGTCGCCTCGGCTTCCCCGGCGCCTCCTGAGACGCCGGGTCGCCGAGCGGTCGTCACGCCGAGGCGACGCGGGACGCGTCAGACGTTCGCGGTCTCCTCGGCTGCAGCCGCCTCCTTGGCGAGCTTCTCCGCGACCTTGCGGGTGGTCAGGTCCTGCACGACCCGCGGCACCGGGGGGTGCCGGAGGTTCGCCTTGATCTGCCACGCCCAGGTGTCCGCGACCGAGTCGGCGATGGGCCGCACGGGTACCGCGAGCTCACGAGCCCGCGTGGTGTCCACCTGCCACACGGTGTGCGCGACGTCGCCCGGCAGCACGAAGGGCAGGTCCGACCAGGGCTTGACGCCGGCTGCGCGCATCTCTGCGTCGTGCAGGTTGACGAACGTGGCCGGCTCACGACCGGTGGACCGCACCGCGTCGGCGCACGCCTCGAGCATCTCGCCGAACGTGCACATGCCCTCCGGTCCGGTCGCGTTGAGCGGACCGATGACGAGCTCCTCGGCGGCGGTGACCATCCAGGAGGCGAGGTCGCGCACGTCGATCACGGCGATCGGCTGGCTCCGCGCCGCCGGCACGCCGACCCACCGCTCGGTCGCGATCCGGTGCAGCCACGTGGTCAGCCGGTGGGTGTCGTCACCGGGCCCGATGATGATCCCGGCGCGGACCGCGAGCAGTCGCTTGCCCACGGCGGCGCGCAGGATGCGCTCGCTCTGCGCCTTCATGGGGCCCGCGTGCGTCAGGTCGTCGTCCGGGTGTGCGAGCTCGTCGTCCTCACCCTGGATCGGTCCGGGGGGCCAGTTGCGGTACGCGGAGATGCTCGACACGTACACGTAGTGCGGGACCTTCTTGAACACGGCGGCCGCGGCGATCGCTCCCTCGACGGTGAACCCGCTGCAGTCGATCACCGAGTCGATGGTGTCCAGGAACGGCGCCATCGCTCCCGACAGCGACGCGACGTCGTCGCGGTCCGCACGCACCCACGTGGTGCCGGGCGGAGGCTCTCCCTGGTTGCCGCGCGACACGGCGATCACGTCGTGACCTGCCGCCAACGCGGCATCCACGACGGCACTGCTGAGGAATCCGGTGGCCCCGAGCACGGCGATGCGCATGCGCCCCAGGATGGAGGAACGATCAGGGCCGATGAAGGGACCTTCGGCGCGGTCGCCGCGCGTCCGCCCTCAGGGTGCGTCGTGGAGCGCGGCGTCGATCACCTCGGTGATCTCCAGCCCGTCGAACTCCGTGACGTGCGTACGCCAGTACTCCGCCCCGTCGCGCGTCCGCGACAGCAGACCCGCATCGACCAGGTCCCGGCGGACGCCCACCGGGTCCCGCACGACGGCTGCCAGCCGGTCGGTGAGCGCGCGCTCGGACACCGGGTCCTGCACCGCGCTGACCCGGGTGGCCAGCCAGCGCCGCACCAGGGCGCGGTCCGCCTGCCGTCGCGGCATGCGTTCGAGACGTCCCCGGTCCAGGAACCTGCGCACGGTGTCCGGCGGGTGGGTCATGGACGCGAGCGCCCAGAGCTGGACGGGCCACGACGGGTCGTCGACATCGATCACTGCGAAGTGGCCGCCGTCGACCGGGAGGAGCGCTACGTCTCCTCCCGCCGCGCGCGCGGCGGACACGTACGCCTCGGACTGCGTCGGCGGGACCACGTCGTCGGCCCGGCCGTGCACGCATCGCACGGGCGCGCCCAGCGGGACCTGCCGGATGGGGTCCAGGGCGACGTCGGCCGTGCCCGGCGCGTGCCCGAGCAGCTGCGCGACCGCCCCCGCGCCGAGGTCGGCGGCGGCCACCAGGTCCAGCACGGCGGCCTGCGCGACCACGCCGGTCAGCTCGACCGCATCGTCGTGCGCCCACCTCGTGCAGCGCGTGCGCGACGCCGCCCAGGTGGCCAGGTGACCGCCGGCCGAGTGGCCGAGCGCGAGCACCGTGTCGAGCCCGAACTCGTGCTCGTGGGCCGCGGGGCGCAGGGCGTCGATCCCCGCCGCGACGTCGTCGAACGTCGCCGGGTGGCCCCCGCCGTCACCGACCCGCCGGTACTCGAGGTTCCACGCGACCCATCCCCGCCGCGCGAGGTCCGTCGCGAGGGGCCGCGCACCCTCCAGGCCGTACCGGGCACGCCAGAACCCGCCGTGCACCAGGACGACGACGCCACGCGCCGGTCCGTCCGGGAGGCTCAGCTCGGCGAACTGGGCGGGGTGCTGCGTGCCGTAGGGCACCGTGACGGGCGGCCTCATGGCGCCACTGTGCCAGTCGGGCGGGCGCCCGCCGTCACGTCCGGCGGGAGACGACCGACGCCCGGCCCCGCGGTTGCGGGGCCGGGCGTCGGTCGTTCCGGCGTCGTCAGTCCTGGTCGTCCCCGGACGACGCCTCGTCCGTGGTGGTCAGCGGCGGCATGGACGCCACCGAGACCCCGACCGGCTCGCCGGAGTCGGTCTCGGCGTCACCGCCGCGGCCGTGGAAGATGAACTCCCCGAGGAGCCCCTCACCCTGGGCGTCGACCACGACGGTCTGGCCCGGGCGCAGCTCGCCGAACAGGATCTTCTCGCTCAGGGTGTCCTCGACCTCGCGCTGGATCGCGCGGCGCAACGGCCGGGCTCCCAGGACCGGGTCGTAACCCTTCTCGGCGAGCAGCTGCTTGGCCGCGGGCGTGAGCTCGATGCCCATGTCCTTGTCCTTCAGGCGGGTCTCCAGCTTGGCGATCATCAGGTCGACGATCCGGATGATCTCGTCCTGCGACAGCTGCGGGAACACCACCACGTCGTCGACGCGGTTGAGGAACTCGGGCCGGAAGTGCTGCTTGAGCTCGTCGTTGACCTTCGCCTTCATCCGCTCGTAGGACGTCGACAGGTCGCCGCCGGCCTGGAAGCCGGTCTGCACACCCTTGGCGATGTCCCGCGTGCCGAGGTTGGTGGTCATGATGATGATGGTGTTCTTGAAGTCCACCACCCGGCCCTGGGAGTCGGTCAGGCGCCCGTCCTCGAGGATCTGCAGCAGCGAGTTGAAGATGTCCGCGTGGGCCTTCTCGACCTCGTCGAACAGCACCACGGAGAACGGCCGGCGGCGCACCTTCTCGGTGAGCTGGCCGCCCTCGTCGTAGCCCACGTAGCCGGGGGGCGAGCCGAACAGCCGCGAGACGGTGTGCTTCTCGGAGAACTCGCTCATGTCGAGCTGGATGAGCGCGTCCTCGTCGCCGAACAGGAACTCCGCGAGCGCCTTGGCCAGCTCGGTCTTCCCCACGCCGGTCGGCCCGGCGAAGATGAACGACCCGCCCGGACGCTTGGGGTCCTTCAGGCCGGCCCGCGTGCGCCGGATGGCCTGGGACAGCGCCTTGATCGCGTCGTTCTGGCCGACGACCCGCTTGTGCAGCTCGTCCTCCATGCGCAGCAGCCTGCTGGACTCCTCCTCGGTGAGCTTGACCACGGGGATCCCGGTGGCCAGCGCGAGCACCTCGGCGATCAGCTCCTCGTCGACCTCGGCCACCGAGTCCAGGTCACCGGACTTCCAGGCCTTCTCGCGCTCGGAGCGGCGCGCCGTGAGCTGCTTCTCGGTGTCGCGCAGCCGCGCGGCCTTCTCGAAGTCCTGCTCGTCGATCGCCGACTCCTTGTCGCGGCGCGCCTCGGCGATCTGCTCGTCGAGCTCACGCAGCTCCGGCGGGGCCGTCATCCGACGGATGCGCAGGCGCGCGCCCGCCTCGTCGATGAGGTCGATCGCCTTGTCCGGCAGGAACCGGTCGTTGACGTAGCGGTCCGCCAGCTGAGCGGCGGCCACCAGCGCACCGTCGGTGATGGACACCCGGTGGTGCGCCTCGTAGCGGTCGCGCAGCCCCTTGAGGATCTCGATGGTGTGCGGCAGCGTCGGCTCGGCGACCTGGATCGGCTGGAAGCGGCGCTCCAGCGCGGCGTCCTTCTCGACGTGCTTGCGGTACTCCTCGAGGGTGGTCGCACCGATGGTCTGCAGCTCGCCCCGGGCCAGCATCGGCTTGAGGATGCTCGCGGCGTCGATCGCGCCCTCGGCGGCGCCCGCACCCACGAGGGTGTGGATCTCGTCGATGAACAGGATGATGTCGCCGCGCGTCCGGATCTCCTTGAGGACCTTCTTCAGCCGCTCCTCGAAGTCACCGCGGTAGCGGGACCCGGCGACCAGGGCGCCGAGGTCGAGCGTGTACAGCTGCTTGTCCTTGAGGGTCTCGGGCACGTCGCCGCGCACGATGTCCTGCGCGAGACCCTCGACGACGGCGGTCTTGCCGACGCCGGGCTCGCCGATCAGCACCGGGTTGTTCTTGGTGCGGCGGGAGAGCACCTGCATGACCCGCTCGATCTCCTTCTCGCGCCCGATGACCGGGTCGAGCTTGCCCTCGCGCGCGGCCTGGGTGAGGTTGCGGCCGAACTGGTCGAGCACCGCGGAGCCGGAGGGGGTGCCCTCCTGCGGGCCACCCGCAGCGACCGCTTCCTTGCCCTGGTAGCCGGACAGCAGCTGGATGACCTGCTGGCGGACCCGGTTGAGGTCGGCGCCGAGCTTGCCCAGCACCTGGGCGGCGACGCCCTCACCCTCGCGGATCAGACCGAGCAGGATGTGCTCGGTCCCGATGTAGTTGTGGCCCAGCTGCAGCGCCTCACGCAGCGACAGCTCGAGCACCTTCTTGGCGCGCGGGGTGAACGGGATGTGACCGGACGGGGCCTGCTGCCCCTCACCGATGATCTCCTGGACCTGCGAGCGCACGGCGTCCAGCGAGATCCCCAGCGACTCGAGCGCCTTGGCCGCGACGCCCTCACCCTCGTGGATCAGGCCCAAGAGGATGTGCTCGGTCCCGATGTAGTTGTGGTTGAGCATCCGCGCCTCTTCCTGGGCGAGGACGACCACGCGGCGGGCCCGGTCGGTGAATCTCTCGAACATCAGCACTCCTTGCCGGGGGGTGGGCCGCAGGAAGGTCTCCCGCGTGCCTGGGACGGCGTTCTGCAAGGCTAACCGCGGCACCTGCCCGAGACGTCCCGTGTTCGCCCCCGGCGTGATCCGTTCGCTCAGCCGCCGCCGGCGATCCCCCGTGCACGCCCACCTACCAGGCGTGCAGCACCGGGTCGTCACCCGGGTAGGCCTCGAACGCCGCTCGCTCGTCGGGCGTGAAGGGCCGGGGTGTGCCGCTTGCCGCGTCGAGCTGGACCATCCGGCTGCGAGCGCGCAGGTAGACCGTGCGCGCGGCGTCGAGCACCTCGTAGGCCATGTCGACGGAGGTCCGGCCGACCCGCGGCGCCCACACCTCGACGTCGATGGGCTGCGGCCGGTAGGTCAGCCGACCGAGGTAGTCGATCTCGTGCTTGACCACCACGAGCCTGGAGGACGTCAGCTGCCCGTCCTCATCGACGCCCATGTCGAACAGCGCGAACCGCGCGTCGTCGAGGTAGCGCAGATAGGCAGCGTTGTTGACGTGCCCGAACAGGTCGACGTCCGACCACCGCACCTGGGTGCGCAGCACCCCGCGCCCCGCCGACCCCCGCGCGACCTCGTCCATCACGCGCCCGACGCTACCGCGCACGGGCACAATGGTGGGATGACGCGCCCACCCACGGCCGGGGCCCCGACCTCGCTGCCCACGACCGCCGAGGCCGCAGCCCTGCGCCTGGTCGCAGTGGACCTGGACGGCACGCTGCTCGGCCACGGCGTGTCCGTGGACCCACGCTTCTGGTCGCTCGCCGACCGGCTGGAGGAGCGGGGCGTGCAGCTGTGCGCAGCGAGCGGACGGCAACGTCACACGCTCGTCGAGGTGTTCGGGGGGCGGCTCGCCCGCATGTCGCTGATCTGCGACAACGGCGCCTTCCTCGAGCACCGCGGCCAGGTGCTGCACGCCGAGGTCCTGGGGACCGAGGCGGTCGCCCGGACGGTGCGCGGGATGCGGGACCTGCCCGGGTTCGCCGACCGGTTGGCGATCGCGGTGTCCGGGCCGGGCACCGTGCTGCTGGAGACGCCTTCGGACGCCGTGGCCGCCCGCGCCGCGGGCTTCTTCCACTCCGTCGTGCGGGTGCCCGACGTGCTCGAGGGCGCCGCGGACGCGCTCAAGGTCTCGGTCTACAGCGCCGACGGGGTGGACGCCGCGCTGCTCGAGGGCTTGCACCGGACGGCCCCGGGGTACGCGGTGGTCCAGGGGCACGACCACTGGGCGGACGTCACCGGCGCCGGCACCGACAAGGGTGCCGCCCTGCGCAGGCTCCAGCTCGAGCTGGGCGTCACACGCGAGCAGACCGCCGCCTTCGGCGACCATCTCAACGACCTGGGCATGCTCGCCGCAGCGGGGGTCTCGTTCGCGATGGGCAACGCGCACCCCCGGGCCGCCGCCGCCGCACGGTTCCGCGCGCCGGCCAACACCGAGGCCGGCGTGGTGCGCGTGCTCGAGGAGCTCTTGGACCTGATGGGGCCCGGCACCCGCTGACGCGCCCGCACGGCGGTCGGCCAACCGGGGCGAGCCCGGAGCCCTCAGCCCTCCAGTGCCGCCACGAACGCGTTCGCCGCGTCGTCGGAGAACAGCACGAAGCGCACCTCGGCGACGCTGCTTCCGGCGTGGCCCCGGGACCACCGCCGCACCGCGTCGACCGCGATCCGCGCGACCTCCGCCATCGCCCACCCGTACACACCACCGCTCACGGCCGGGAACGCGACCGACGCCGCACCCAGACCGTGCGCGACGTCCAGCGAACGGCGGAAGCAGGACGCGAGGAGGTCGGGGTCGGTCTGCCCGGCGTGCCGGTTGGGCCCCACGGTGTGCACCACCCAGCGCGCCGGGAGATCGCCGGCCTCGGTCGCGACGGCCTCACCCACCGGCAAGCCGTCCGGCCAGGTGGTCCGCCGCACCTCCTGGCAGGCGGCCAGCAGGGCCGGCCCCGCCGCCGCGTGCAGGGCACCGTCCACGCCGCCGCCTCCGAGCAGGCTGGAGTTGGCGGCGTTGACCAGCACGTCGGCCCTCGTCCGGGTGAGGTCTCCGCGTTCCGCTGTGATCCGCATCCGACCAGCCTGCACCCTCGGTCAGGCGCGCGCAGGGGTCTCCAGCACCAGGGTCACGGGTCCGTCGTTGGTGAGCTCCACCGCCATGTCCGCTCCGAACACGCCGGTCGCCACCCGCAGCCCCCGGGCACGCAGCTCGTCGACGACCTGGTCGACGAGGGGCTCGGCGACCGCGCCGGGGGCCGCGGCGTTCCAGGTGGGCCGGCGGCCCTTGCGCACGTCGGCGTAGAGCGTGAACTGACTGACCACGAGCACCGGCGCGCCCGCGTCGACGGCGGCCTGCTCGTCCCGCAGGATGCGCAGGTCGGCCACCTTGCGCGCGATCCATGCCACCTCCGCCGGACCGTCGTCGTGGGTCGCCCCGAGCAGGACGACGAGCCCCGGCTCGTCGATCGCTCCGACCACCTCACCGTCGACCCGGACCGCCGCCCGGGTCACCCGTTGCACGACGGCGCGCACGTCACCAGCCGCCGGAGCGGCGCGGGCCCGGACGCCGCGGTCCGGATCCCAGCGCCGGGCGGACGTCGACCAGGTAGACGATCGCGCCGACGGCCGCGATCAGCACGAGGAACCCGAGGGGCGCGCCCAGCGGAGGCATCGCCGCGAAGGACACCGCGGTACACGCCCCGGTGACGCCCACCCAGAAGCCTTTGGTCCGCTTGCCGGCTGCCACGAAGGCCTGGGAGGGCCGCCGTGCGGCGTCGATCAGCGCGAGCAGGCTGAACACGAACACGGCCAGGTACAGCAGGCCGAACACGAGGAGCTGAGCGGTGCGGATCACGGGACCAGCCTACGGGCGCCCTCCGGCCGGCCACGACGCCCGGCCGCGGACGCTACTCGACCACCACGCGCCCACGGCCCTGGAGCTTGGCCTGGTAGAGCGCCTCGTCGGCGCGCGCGTAGAGCACCGCGAGGTCCGGCTCCTGCATCGCGGGCACGTGCGTCCCGCCGACGCTGACGCTCAGCGCGAGGACGCGTCCCAGATGGTTCATGGGGCTCGTGCGGACGGCGTCGTGGAACCGCTCCATCACGGTCCCCACCTCCTCCGGCGGCCCGCACGGCAGCAGGACGGCGAGCTCGTCCCCGCCGAGCCGCGCGACGGTCGCCTTGCTCGGGCACGAGGTGCGCAGCAACGCTGCGACGTGCACGAGCGCCGCGTCGCCCACGGGGTGTCCGTAGGTGTCGTTGAGGGCCTTGAAGTGGTCCAGGTCCACGATCGCGAGCCCCGTGCCCAGCGCGAGGTCCTCCGCCGGGCACGGGGTGGCGAGCACCTCGTGCGCCACCTCCTCCAGCCGCCGCCGGCTGGCGAGCCCCGTCAGCTGGTCGATCGCGGCGATCTCGCTGAGCCGGCCGGTCAGGGCATCCTGGCGGTCCGCCACCATCTGGAGCGCGGCCGTGACCATCGCCAGGGCTGCCGTCATCACGAAGGCGTCCGCGACAGCCTCCCGGGCGGGCAGGACGACCACGGACAGGACGACGTCGCTCGACGCTGCGAGCGCGGACACCGTCCACGCCACCGGTGCGCGCAGGTTGGCCGCGGCGAAGACCACCGGGTAGATGAAGCCGATCTGCCCCGCCGCCCGGGAGTCGTGGGTCACCAGCCCCAGCCACAGCACGACGGCCACCCCCAGGACCGAGCCCGCCGTCCACACCCACCGCGGCACGCGGTCCGGCACGGACCCGACCAACGTGCCGGCAAGCACCAGGACCGACCCGATCACGGTGGCCTGCACGAGCGTCGTGGGGGTGGAGCGGGACAGGCCCAGGACGGCGCCGAGCACCTCGTAGCCCACCATGGCCCCGGCGGCCAGGAGGGTCACGGCGGCGCCCGTGCGCCCCGCGGACACATGGTCCCGGGGCTCGAGCAGACCGTCGGAGGGCATGTCTCTCCATCGACCCCTCGCCGGATGACCTTGGTACTCCGCCCAGGTGACCCGGCGGGTGAATCCCGTCAGATCTCCGGGAGCATCGCGCGCGCCGCCTCCGGCTCCACGCCCGCGGTCTCGGCGAGGTCCACCACGAGGGAGCGCAGCAGGAGCACCAGGCCCTGGACGTGCAGGTCGCCGCCCGGCGCGAGGTGCCACGGGTCGCTCTGCTCCGCGGCCCTGGCGAGTGTCCGCACGGCGGCGCCCGTCCCCGCGCCGGTGGACAACGCCGCCGCGGTCTCCTGGGCACCGCGCCGCGCCAGCTCCACGACCTCGGCCAGGGCGGCGACGTCCTCGTCGCCCGCCACGCTCTCCGCGCGCCGCGCCAGCACGCGTGCGTTCCGCATCGCCCGGTCGGCCAGCGTCGCGGCCGCCACGAGGGCCGCGAGCTCGTCACGATGCCGCCGGAACGCAGGCGAGAGGCGCGCCGCCTGGCGCGCACTGACGGCCGCGGCGTGCCAGGCGTCCAGCACCGGCTGCGACGCGCGCCCGCGCAGCAGCGCCTGCCGGGCCAAGGCGGGGTCACCGGTGCGCAACCCCTGCGCCAACGTGCCGAGCACCTCGGCGATCTCCGTCATGGCCTCCTCGGCGACCGAGCGGGCGCGGCGCCGCGGGTCCTGCGGAGTCAGGGCGGCGATCACCAGGGCCACCAGGCCACCCACGGCCGCGTCCAGCCACCGACCCACCGGACCGCCCGCACCGGACGCCGGCAGCACCACCACGATCATGGCCTGGACGCCGGCCTGCACGGCCAGCAGGTCACCGCGGTCCAGCAACCTGGCCAGGAGCACCGCCAGGGCGAGCACGACGGCCACCTGGATCGCCCCCGTGCCGATCCGGTGCACGAGCTGGTCCCCGGCCAGCACCCCGATCGCCACCCCGATGGCGAGCTCGGCGACGCGACGCAGGTTGCGGTCCGCACTGAACCCGAGCGCGATCCACGCCGCCACCGGGGCGAAGAAGGGCTTGGGGTGGCCGAGCCCGTAGCGTGCGATCGCGTAGGCGCCCCCGGCGCCGACCGACGCGAGCGCGACGGGGACCGCCGCCCTGCGCACCCGTGCCCATCCCTGGCGCGCACGGGCCGCCAGCTCCGGCCCGAACCTCACCGGCGACTCACCCGGGTCACCGACCCGGCGGGGTGATCCCCAGCCGTGGACGCGGCGCAGGGCGGTCGCTCGACACGCCCTCGGCCGGCACGACGACCTCCTGGCCGGCGGCCACGGGCCCACCGTCGCAGTCCACGAGCAGCTCGACGTCGCTCGGCGTGCCGCGTCGCAGCACACCCAGGGCCACCGGGCCCAGCACGTGGTGGCGGGCCACCGTCGTCACACGCCCCACCTCACGCTCCCCGGCCCGCACGGGTGCACCCGGTTCAGGCAGCAGGTGTCCCGAGCCGTCCAGGTGCAGCAGGGCGAGCCGACGCGGCGGACGGCTCATGTTGTGCACGCGGGCCACCGTCTCCTGGCCCCGGTAGCAGCCCTTGGCGAGGTGCACCGCGGTGCGCAGCCAGTCGAGCTCGTGCGGGATGGTCCGGTGGTCGACCTCCGTTGCGGCCCTCGGCCGCCAGGCCTCGATGCGCAGGGCCTCCAGCGCCCAGGTCCCGGCGGGTCGCCAGCCGGCGCGTTCGCGCGCGCCGACCTCGTCGGCCAGCGCCGTGCGCGGGACCAGCACGAGCCGCCAGGCGCGCTCCCGGCCGGGGTGCTCCTGGTCGGGCGCCCCGTAACGGGTCCCCCCGGCCGCGACCTGCGGCCACGGGTCCGCCCAGGTGACGGGCTCGCCCTCGGCACCCTCCTGGCGAACCGCCTCGCCCACCGCGGCCCAGGCCTCGGTG
Source organism: Actinotalea lenta (assembly GCF_030586465.1). Taxonomy (GTDB): domain Bacteria; phylum Actinomycetota; class Actinomycetes; order Actinomycetales; family Cellulomonadaceae; genus Actinotalea; species Actinotalea lenta. The sequence goes on along the minus strand of NZ_JAUQYP010000001.1, from coordinate 943,525 downwards.
ACGTCGGCGATCTCGACCCGGCGGGTGAACCGCATCGAGTCCAGCCAGGCGGCCAGCGCGGGCGCGGTCTCGGTGATCAGCCACGTCGTCTCGCCGTCGTCCACGACCCCCGCGGCGTGCTCGATGTGCCCGTGCGGGCTGAGGACGAGCGTCTCGGTGGAGGTACGCGGGGGCAGCGCCTCCAGGTGCTGGGACGTGATCGAGTGCAGCCAGGTCAGGCGGTCCGGGCCGGTGACGGTGACCACCCCGAGGTGCGACTGGTCCACCACCGCACCGCCGGCCTCGAGCGCCCGCTGCTCGCCCGTCGGGTCCCCGTAGTGCCAGGCCACGCCGGCGTCGGGACCGGACGCCTCGACCGCGCCGGGCCGCGCGAGCAGGGGGCTGCTCATGCGAGCCGCTCCATCCGCAGCGCCGCGTAGGACTGCAGGGGCTCGCCGAACGCCGCGATGTCCCAGGTCCACATCAGCTCCCCGTCCACCAGGCCCAGCAGCCGCGTCGCGGCCGTCAGCTCCGCGGCGTCGGGGGTACGCGCCATGAGGTCCGACGCCAGGTCGATGCGCCCCCCCGCGACCACGCCGGCGTACAGCGTGAGGTATCCGGCCGGGTCGGTGAGCATCAGCTCGACCGGGAACTGACCCTCCCCCAGGTCGTCGGGGCGGTCCGCCGGGACGCGCCAGAAGCCCTGCTCGGTCCCCCACACCCGGTCGGAGCCGGCCAGGGTCAGGGTGGATCGCCAGGTCAGGTACGGGCCCCCGTCGTGGTCGACCTCCACCTGCCCGGTGACCTCGACGCGCGGGACCTGGGGGTAGGAGACCTCACCGGTGCCCCGCCACCGCCCCACCAGCCAGGCGAGCGGGTACACCTCGGGAGCCAGCCCCTCGGGGATGACGAAGGGCATCGCTCAGCGCTGGCCCTTGAAGAGCTTGAGGACGACGTACACGGCGAACCAGCCGATGGTCACCGTGGTCGCCACCAGAAGGCCGATGTAGAACAGCTCGAGACCGGTCATGTCCGCGATCCTACGGGCCGTCGGCCGTGCCGCGCCGGTCGGCGCGGTCAGCCGAGCAGGACACGCCCCACGATGTACACGAGGATCCCGCTCACCGAGACGGGCAGCAGCAGGGCCGCGACGGACGCCGACCGGCGGGCCAGCGCGGGCACGCGGTCCAGGAGGACGTGCAGCACCGCGACGAGCAGACCCACGGCGAGCCCAAGCAGGGTGCCCGCGGCAGGCCCGACCGGAGCCATCACGATGCCCGCGCCGAGCCCGCCGAGAGCTCCGGCGAACACGGTGATACCCGCCGCGGTCCAGCCCCCGAACGGCACGGCGGACGCCGCAGCAGCGAAGAACAGTGCCAGCGCACCGGTCACGACCAGGCCGACGTCGGCCGGTGTCCGCAGCGCGGCCGGCCAGCCTGCTGCGGCCGAACCGATGAGCACGCCGCTCACCCCGCCGGCGACCGACTCGACGAGCCGTCGCCGGCCGTCGGTCCTGACGAGCTCGTTGACGAAGGCCAGGAGGACCGCGAGCGCGACGACCTCCGGCAGGCCACGCAGCACCGGGTCTCCTCGCGTCAGGCTCACGGCCAGCACGCCCCCAGCTCCGCCGAGGGCGACGACCACCGCCGAGCCCTGCGGTGCCGGCAGTCGCAGCAGGCGCGGCCACCCGGTCGCGAAACCGAGGGCGACCAGCACCGACACCGCCGTGAGCCAGGGCTCTCCGAACACCCCGGCAGCCGCCACGGCGGCGGCGGCCGCGGCGGTCAGGACGGCCCGTGTCGTGACGTGCATCAGTGCTCGGGCCGGGCAGGGGGTGCAGGCACGGGCAGCAGTGTCGCAGAAACCGCGCCGGGCACGGGCGACACCCCGGTACCGTTGGGGCGCCCACCTCTGGAGGACCGACAGTGGCAGACCTGCTCCTGCTGACACCGTCGACCGGGGGCTCGGCCCACGTGCTGCCGGCGCTGGGGCTGCTCGCCCACCGGGTCAGGGTGCTGCCCGTCGAGCCGTCGGCCCTGCTGGACGCTCCGGACGCGGACGTGCTCCTCCTGGACGCCCGACGCGACCTGGCCACGGCCCGGTCCACGTGCCGTCTGCTGCGCGCGACCGGGCTCTCGGTGCCGCTCGTGCTCGTGCTCACCGAGGGCGGTCTGACGGTGGTCACCGACGAGTGGGGCGCGGCGGACCTGCTGCTCGAGGACGCGTCGCCCGCCGAGGTCGAGGCCAGGCTGCGCCTCGTCATGGAGCGCGCGGCGGCCGGCGGCGACCGGGACGAGCCCGAGGAGATCTCGTCGGGGGACCTGAGCATCGACCCCGGCGGCTACACGGCTCGGGTCCGGGGCCGTGCGCTGGACCTGACCTACAAGGAGTTCGAGCTGCTGCGGTACCTCGCCCAGCACCCGGGCCGCGTCTTCACCCGCGCGCAGCTGCTCCAGGAGGTCTGGGGATACGACTACTTCGGCGGCACCCGCACGGTGGACGTCCACGTCCGGCGGCTGCGCGCCAAGCTGGGCCCGGAGCACGAGCAGCTGATCGGGACGGTCCGCAACGTCGGCTACCGGTTCGACCCGCCCCGCGGCCGGACCGACCAGGATGCCTCGCGGGGAGCCGAGGAACCGGCCTGATGCGCCCTCGCCTATCCTGGGAGCCGGGAGAGCCGGGAAGTCTGGTCGGCACGTCATCCACCCGAGGAGTCGCATGTCGCGCCGAGCCCGACTGGCACGCCTGGCCGCACGCCCCGTCTCCGGCCTGTTCGCCCGGATCGCACCGGACGACGAGCGCAACATCGTCGACGTCCTGCGGACCGAGAAGGCCGGTGGCGCACTGCTGCTGGTCGGAGCCGTGGCAGCCCTGCTGTGGGCCAACTCGCCCTGGTCGGACAGCTACCGCACCGTGCTGCACACCGTCGTCGGGCCGGCGGCCCTGCACCTGGACCTGACGCTCGCGCACTGGGCCACCGACGGCCTGCTCACCGTGTTCTTCTTCGTGGTGGGCCTCGAGCTCAAGCGCGAGATCGTCGCGGGCGAGCTGCGCCGCCCGGCGAGCGCCGCCCTGCCCGTGGTCGCGGCGATCGGGGGCATGGCGGTCCCGGCGCTGCTGTTCGTGCTGGTGAACCTCGACGGCGGCGACCTGCGGGGCTGGGCGGTGCCCACGGCGACCGACATCGCGTTCGCCATCGCCGTGCTCGCGGTGGTCGGCCGGAGCCTGCCGAACTCCCTGCGCGCCTTCCTGCTCACGCTGGCCGTGGTGGACGACCTCCTGGCGATCGTCGTGATCGCGATCGTCTACTCAGAGTCGATCTCGATCGGCTGGCTGGCGGCGTCACTGGCCGTGGCAGCCGTGTTCGGCCTGCTCACCCGCCGCCGGGTCACGACACCCTGGCTCCTGGTCCCGCTCGCCCTGCTCGCCTGGGGCTTCATGCACGCCTCGGGGGTGCACGCCACGATCGCAGGCGTCGTGCTCGGCCTCGTGGTGCCGGCCACGCCGGACGCGAGCGAGGAGCACAGCCTCGCGGCGCACATCGAGCACCGGTGGCGTCCGATCTCCGCGGGCGTGGCGGTGCCGGTGTTCGCGCTCTTCGCGGCCGGGGTGTCGCTGAGCGGCGACGCGCTCGCGTCGGCCGCCAAGGACCCCGTCGCCCAGGGGGTGGTGCTCGGGCTGGTGCTCGGCAAACCTCTCGGGATCCTCGGTGGCACGTGGGTGGTCTCCACACTCACCCGCACACCCCTGGCACGCGGCCTCGGGTGGGGCGACGTGCTCGCCGTCGGGTTCGTCGCAGGGATCGGCTTCACCGTGTCGCTGCTGATCGGTTCGCTCGCGTACGGCGAGGGCACGGCGACCGAGGAGCACGTCCGCGCGGCGATCGTGGTGGCCTCGGCGGTGGCCGCCGCGATCGGCGGCGCCCTGCTGGCCCGTCGTGACCGCCACCACGCCTCGGTTGCGGCGGCCTAGGTGCGTACCGCACCGGAGTCGTCGTCCGTCCTGGTGGACGGGCCGTGGCAGCACCGCTTCGTGGCCGCGAACGGGGCCCGGTTCCACGTGGCCGAGGCGGGTGACGGGCCGCTGGTCGTGCTGCTGCACGGGTTCCCGCAGATGTGGTGGGCCTGGCGCCATCACATCCCCCGGCTCGCCGAGGCCGGGTACCGCGTGGCCGCGATGGATCTGCGCGGCTCGGGCGCCTCGGACAAGCCGCCGCAGGGCTACGACGTGCCCACGCTGACGCGCGACGTCGCCGGGGTGATCCGGTCCCTGGGCCGCAGCGAGGCGGTGGTGGTCGGCCACGGGCTGGGCGGCACGGTCGCGTGGTCGATGCCTGGGCTGCGTCCGGGGGTCACGCGCGCGGTGGCGGCCTTCTCCGCATCGCATCCCGCACGGCTGCACACGGCCGCGGCCGCCAGACCCCTGCTGCTGCGGCCCACGACGCGCCATCTGGCCTTCTTCCAGCTCCCGTGGTTTCCGGAACGCCGGCTGACCCACGGGGACCTCGCCGCCCGCCTGCTGCGCGAGTGGGGAGCCGGGGACTGGCCGACGGCGGACGAGGCCACGACGTACAGCACAGCGATGCAGGTTCCGTTCGCGGCGCACTCGTCGATGGAGACGCTGCGCTGGCTGGTGCGGTCCACTCCCCGCGTCGACGGCCGGCGCTACCTCGCGGCCGTGCGCGAGCCGCTGGACGTGCCGGTCCTTCAGGTCCACGGCGACCAGGACCGATGCCTGCCGTTGCGGACGGTGGGCGGCTGGGCGGGCGGCCGTCCCTACCGCCTCGAGGTGGTCTCCCGTGCCGGGCACTTCCTCCCGGAGGAAGCGCCCGAGGAGACCGGGGCGCTGCTCCTGGACTGGCTCGGCTCGCTGGCCTGACGCGCCGTCAGCCCCCGGCGATCACGCCGACGACGTGCGCCGACGCCTTCACCAGGCGGCCGGCCTCCTCGGGATCCATCGGTCCGAGTCCGGCCGACGGGCACCAGCGCGCCACCGGGCAGGCGCCGCACGCCGGGCGGCGCGCGTGGCAGGTGCGCCGGCCGTGCGCGATGAACCGGTGCGACGCCATGGTCCAGTCGCGGCGCTGGAGCATGCCGCACAGCTCCGCCTCGACCTGCACCGGGTCCTCGGAGTCGATCAGCCCGAGCCGGCCCGTGACCCGCAGCACGTGGGTGTCGACGGGCAGGCCCGGCACCCCGAACGCGTTGCCGAGCACGACGTTCGCCGTCTTGCGTCCCACACCCGGCAACGAGACCAGGTCCGTCATGCGTCCGGGGACCTCGCCGTCGAAGCCCTCGACCAGGGCGCGGCCGAGACCGATCAGCGCACGTGCCTTGGACCGGAAGAACCCGGTGGAGCGGATCAGCTCCTCGAGCTCGGCCTGGTCGGCACCCGCGTAAGCCTCGGCGTCGGGGTACCGCGCGAAGAGCGCCGGGGTGACGAGGTTCACCCGGACGTCGGTCGTCTGGGCGGACAGCAGCGTGGCGACCAGCAGCTCGAGCGGGGTGCGGAAGTCGAGCTCGCAGTGGGCATCCGGGTAGCGCTCGGCCAGCGCGCGGTCGATCTTCCTGGCGCGGCGCGTCCGCGCCAACGGCGTCTCGTGCGGCGGCGAGGCAGGCGGCATGCGCCCACCCTAGGCGCCGTCGCCCACACCGCTGCGTACGGATGGGGGACAGCTGACGACCGTTGGGGTGAACCGCGCCGCGCCGGCTCAAGCACCGTCGCACCGGCACCGATCCGTCTATCGGGCGCCACCGCGCTCGCACCGACTCCCGAGCGAAGGACGGCGATGACGATCGCGTACGGCGAGCCCTCGACCGGCCTGGACTCCGCCGCCACCCGCCGCGCGGTCCGCGCCGAGCGCGCCACGGTCAACCGGTGGCGCCGGCTGGTGCGCGCCCGTCTCGACCTCCTGGTGGCCAGCTACGCCCCGCCCGAGGCCATCGGGGAGCTCACCTGGGACGTCCTGCCCGCCCATGCCGACGTCCCGGTGGTGGAGGAGCTGCGGACCGCCGTCTGCCGGGATCCCGCGGAGGACCGCGTCGGGGCGATGCACCGGCTGCGCGAGCTCGACCGGCGCCTGGCGACGTACGCCGCCCGGCTGGACACCGCCGAGGAGAAGACGACCGAGCGGCTCGTGATGCGGCTGGTGCTCGACGAGCTGGAACGCAGCGCCGAGGAGGGCTGACGCCCCGCGCGCCGCGGAATGGGCCGGGCTGGACCATCGGCACCGATGTGCGCCTAGGGTGGAGCCGAACGAGACGTGGGTCACACCCAGCGGAGGTTCCGGTGAACGACGACGCTGTCCTGCAGGCCCCCTTGTTCGCGGCCATCGACGAGGACGCTTCGCGGGCCCTGCTGCGCACGATGGAGCGGATCGACCTCCCGCGCGGGCGCGCCGTGTTCCGGGAGGGCGACCCGGGTGACCGGCTCTACGTCATCGGCGCCGGTTCGGTGAAGCTCGGGCGCCGCGCGCCGGACGGGCGGGAGAACCTGCTGTCGGTGCTGGGGCCCGGTGAGATGTTCGGGGAGCTGTCGCTGTTCGACCCGGGTCCGCGGACCGCGACGGCGACGGCCGTCAACGACGCCCTGCTGTTCGAGCTCAGCCATGCCGAGCTGATCGACTGGATCGGCGAGCACCCACCGGTCGCGACCCACCTGCTCCAGGCGCTCGCGCACCGGCTGCGCCGCACCAACGAGGCGATGGGCGACCTCGTGTTCGCCGACGTGCCGGGCCGCGTGGCCAAGGCGCTGCTGGACCTGTCGACCCGGTTCGGCGAGCCCGCCGAGGACGGCCTGCGCGTGGCGCACGGCCTGACCCAGGAGGAGCTGGCCCAGCTCGTCGGCGCCTCGCGAGAGACCGTCAACAAGGCACTGGCGGACTTCACGTCGCGCGGGTGGCTGCGACGCGAGGGACGAGCCGTCGTCCTGCTGGACATCGAACGCCTCGAGCGCCGCGCCAAGTGACGGCCCGGACCTGGGCCCTGCTCCGGACCGGGACGCCGACCGTCAGGTCAGCTCGACGACCAGCTCGACCTCGACGGGCGCGTCCATCGGCAGCACCGCGACGCCGACCGCCGTGCGGGCGTGCAGGCCCGCGGGCCCGAACACCTGGCCCACCAGCTCGCTCGCCCCGTTGATCACGGCGGGCTGACCGGTGAAGGACGGGTCGCTGGCCACGAAGCCGATGAGCTTGACCACCCTGGCGACCCGGTCGATGCTCCCGGCCTGCTCGGCGACCGCGGCGAGGGCGTTGAGCACGGCGACGCGGGCCTGCTCGTACGCCACGCCGGGCGGCACCAGCCCGTCCCCGTCGCCCACCTTGCCCGTCACGGGCAGCGCACCGTCGACGAACGGCAGCTGACCGGCGGTCCACACGTAGCCGCCCGTCCGTACCGCGGGCACGTAGGCGGCGGCGGGTGCAGGCACCGGGGGAAGGGTGAGGCCGAGCTCGTGAAGCCGGTGCGAGGGGCTCGTCGTCATCCCTGGCCACCCGTCGGGCGCTTGAGGTAGGCCACCAGGCCCGAGCCGTCGGGCCCGGGCACGACCTGCACGAGCTCCCATCCGTCGGAGCCCCACTGGTCCAGGATCTGCTTGGTCGCGTGCACGATGAGCGGAACGGTCGCGTACTCCCAGGTCGTCATGAGCGGCACGCTACCCGCCGTGCACCATCCCACGCTCACGGTCCGTGCCGGGCAGCGGCCGCGCGCCCCCGACCAGCGCCAGCTCCGGGGTGGCTTCGAGGACCTCCCGCCAGGACTCGACGTCCGGGAACCGGCGCATGAGGGCGCGGCGTTCGCGCTCCGTCATCCCGCCCCAGACCCCGAAGGCGACCCGGTGATCGAGCGCGTCCACCAGGCACTCGAACCGCACCGGGCAGCGCAGGCACACCTCGCGCGCAGCCCGCTGCGCCGCGCCCTCGACGAACAGGTCGTCGGGGGAAGCCTTGCCGCAGGCGCCGTACGCGGTCCAGTGCTGGTCCTGCACGGTCATGCTCCTCTCCCCTTCAGGTCACGGTAGTTCGTCACACCCCAGGTTGATATGGGCCGTTCGGGCCCTTGTCAGACCCCGAGAGAGCCAACCTGCACCACCCCTTCACGCGTCCGGGTGAAGGGGTGGTGGAGCCCTCCCGTACCCTGGTGGCCATGCCGTCCCGCCGTCCCGCGTCCGCCCGGCAGGTCAATGCCTTGCAGGCGGTCGGGCTGCTGCTCGCCTTCCTGCTCGTCGCGACCGTCGGCGGAGTGCTGTCCGCCGGTCTGTTCATGCCTGCCGTCGCCAGCACCAGCGCGCTGACGAAGACCAGCGTCGGGATGTTCGACAACCTGCCGGACGAGCTGGCGCTGCCCAAGCTCAGCCAGAAGTCCTTCATCTACGCGGCCGACGGCACACTGCTGGCCACGTTCTACTCGCAGAACCGCATCGTGGTCCCGCTCGCTGACATCGCGCTGCCCATGCAGCACGCGGTGATCGATGTCGAGGACCGCCGGTTCTACGACCACGGCGCGGTCGACCTCGCGGGCATGGCCCGGGCGCTGGTCAAGAACCAGCTGACCGACTCCAACCAGGGCGCTTCGACGCTGACCCAGCAGTACGTCAAGAACATGCTCATCCAGGCCGCCAACCAGATCGACGACCCGGTGGCTCGCGCCAAGGCGATCAACGACGCGCGTGATGCCACGGGCGTCGAGGGCTACGCCCGCAAGCTCCGCGAGGCGAAGCTGGCCGTCACCCTGGAGAAGAAGCTCAGCAAGGACGACATCCTGCAGGGCTACCTCAACATCGCGCAGTTCGGCGCCTCGGTCTACGGCGTCGAGGCCGCCGCGCGGCACTACTTCGGCGTCCCGGCCAAGGATCTCGACTACCTCCAGGCCGCCACGATCGCCGGGATCACCCGGAGCCCGATCCTGTACGACCCGGAACGTAACCCGAAGAAGTCCCAGGAGCGTCGCAACGTCGTGCTCGCCGCGATGCTCCGGGAGAAGGACATCACGCAGCAGCAGTACGACCAGGGCCGCGCCACCCCGATCGAGAAGACCCTCAACATCGGCAAGGACCGGCAGGGCTGCGTCACCGCCGACGACTCGGTGCCCGGCTCGGCATACTTCTGCGACTACGTCACCAAGATCATCGCGCAGGACCCGGTGTTCGGGGACACCAAGGCGAAGCGCAACAACCTCCTGTACACGGGCGGCCTGTCGATCACGACCACCCTGGACCCGACGATGCAGGGCCTCGCCGACGCGGCCGTGAAGGGCGCGGTGCCGCCCGAGGACCCCTCCGGCGTCGGCGTGGCGATGTCCGTCGTGGAGCCGGGCACCGGGAAGATCAAGGCGATGGCGCAGAACCGCGCGTTCGACCCGTCACCCGAACCGCCGGCCGGCCACACCGCCGTGAACTACAACACGGACCAGGCCTACGGTGGCTCCAGCGGCTTCCCGCCAGGATCGACCTTCAAGCCGTTCACCCTGCTCGAGTGGTTCAAGGAGGGCCACTCGCTGCAGGAGGTCGTTGCCGGCAGCCCCCGCACCTACCCGATGAGCGACTTCCACGCGTCCTGCACGGGGTTCGGCGGCAAGCCCTGGAAGCTCGGGAACGCGGAGCGATCCCCGGCCTACATGACCGTCCAGGACGCGACGAAGAACTCCGTCAACAACGCCTTCGCGGACATGGCCACCAAGCTGGACCTGTGCAAGGTGTTCCAGGGTGCCGAGGAGCTCGGCGTGCACAAGGGCGACGGCGGCAAGCTCGGGATCTACCCGTCCAACGTCATCGGCACCGACAGCGTCGCTCCGCTGACCATGGCCGCCGCGTTCGCGGCGTTCTCCGCCGACGGGACCTTCTGCTCGCCGATCGCGATCGAGTCGGTCAAGGACCGGACCGGCAAGTCCTTGCCGGTCCCGGACGCCGGGTGCCACCAGGCGATCAGCCCCGAGCTCGCGCACGCGATGGCGTACGGCTTGAGCAAGGTGTGGAGCGGTACCGCGCGGAACGTCCAGCCGCTGCCGGACCGACGCCCCGCCTCCGGCAAGACCGGCACGACGAGCGCGAACGAGGACACCTGGTTCGTCGGTTTCACGCGGCAGCTCTGCTCCGCGGTCTGGGTGGGGTACCCGAACTCGTTCACGCCGATGCACGACGTGACGATCAACGGCGTCTTCAGGCGCTACGTGTACGGGTCCACGATCGCTGCCCCCGCGTGGCGCGCGTTCATGGCTCCCGCGAGCCAGGGCATGCCCGTCGAGCAGTTCCCGGCCCCGCCGTCCTCGATGGTCTACGGCGTGCAGGTCACCGTGCCGAGGATCCTCGGGATGTCGCCCGACGCCGCGACGAAGACGCTCGAGGCGGCCGGGTTCCACGTCAAGGTGGACGCCGCCACCATCTACTCGAGCTACCCGGCCGGGACGGTCGCGGCCGCGTCGCCCGGCCCCGGGGCGCGCGTGACGCGCGGCTCCGTGGTCACACTGACCGTGTCGCAGGGGGCGGCACCGCCCCCGCCGCCCCCGCCGTCGCCGTCGCCGTCGCCCACACCCACGGACAAGCCGGGCCACGGTGGAGGCAAGGACCAGACACCTCCGCCCGGCCAGACCACGGGCGGCTGAGTGGGCGCGATCTCGCCAGCGCGCACGCTCGGCGCAGCGGCCCTGGCCGCCGGTGCCGGGCTGGCCTGGGCGCTCGCCGAGGCCCACCTGTTCACCCTGCGGCGGGTCACCGTCCCCCTGCTGCCGGCGGGCCAGGAGCCGCTGCGCGTCCTGCACCTGTCCGACCTGCACCTGACGCCTCGCCAGGACGACAAGATCGAGTGGCTGCGCTCGCTCGCCACGCTCGAGCCGCACCTGGTGGTCGACACCGGGGACAACTGGGCGCACGTGGACGCCATGCCGGCCCTCGCGCACGCGCTGGAACCCCTGCTGCACACGCCGGGGGCCTTCGCGATGGGGTCCAACGACTACCACGCCCCGGTACTGAAGAACCCCGCGCGCTACCTGCTGCCCGACGGGCGCCGACCCGTCGAGCGTGACCATCCCCGCCTCCCGGCCGGTGATCTCGCGCGGCTGCTCACCGGCGCGGGATGGGTGGACCTCAACAACCGCCGCGGCGTCGCCGTGGCGGACGGACGCCTCGTGTCGCTGGTCGGGGTGAACGACGCCCACCTCGACCTCGACCGGTTCCCTGAGGGTCGGCACCACCCGGATGCTGCGCTCCGGCTCGGCGTCACGCACGCGCCCTACCAGCGGGTCCTGGACACCATGGCCTATGACGGCGTCGACATGGTGCTGGCCGGCCACACGCACGGCGGCCAGCTCGCCCTACCGGGTTGGGGTGCGCTCGTCACGAACTGCGACCTGGACGCCGGCAGAGCCAAGGGTCTGCACGGCTGGCCGGGACCGCGGCCGGACGAGCCGGGCGGCGAGGAGTCCGTCTGGCTGCACGTGTCCGCCGGGCTGGGTACGTCGCCGTTCACACCCGTCCGGTTCGCGTGCCGACCCGAGGCGACGCTGCTCACCCTCGTGCCCCGCTGAGTTTCACGAGTCGACGACGGCTGGGCTATCCTTGCCAGGCTCATCGGGGTGTGGCGCAGCTTGGTAGCGCGCTTCGTTCGGGACGAAGAGGTCGTGGGTTCGAATCCCGCCACCCCGACTCGTGGAGTGCACCGGAAGGCCCCTGGTCACCAGGGGCCTTCCGTCGGTACCCGTCGGCAAAGCACCGAGCCCACGCAGGGCGATCAGCCGGCGGCCGGTGAGTACTGCACCACCCAGTCCACCTGGACATGGCCGACGGTCGCGTCGTCCGGTGCCGGCAGGCCGATGGCCGTCTCGACCTGGAGCACCAGGTGCATCGAGGTGTCCGGCACGCCCTGCGTCGTCGTCCCGAGCGCGACCCCGTCCAGCCAGTACTTCACCGATCCCGGCGCCCACTCGACCGTCGCGACGTGCCAGCCGTTGCCGTCGGCGCGGACCGGGGTCCGGAACCCGCTGGGGCTGCCGGGCGTCCCGGTCGAGGTGTCGCCCGTGGCGTACATGTTCGCGTAGATCGTGTTGCCCGCGGTGAGCTCACCGACCTCCGTGAAGTCGACCTCGCCCTCGCCCCAGTTGTCGCTGTCAGGCCAGAGCATCGCCACCATCTTGTAGCCGGGGATCGTGTCGGACCGGAACCGGACCGAGTACCGGCCGTACCTCTGCCCCCACCCCGTCGCCGGGATACCGGGGACGAGCGCCGCCACCAGGTGCGAGCCGTTCTCGGTGTGCAGGTACCAGTCGAGCGTGCCGTCGTGCACCGAGAGCACCTTGGCGGGGTCGTACACGCCGTGACCCGAGGTGTCCCCGTACCCGTCGTACGCGAACCACCGGGCGGTGTACGGCGAGCTCATCCAGCCGCCCAGGGCGACCGGGGTGGTGAAGTCCTCGGCCGTGACCTGGTGCCAGCCGGGGAGGTCGCCCACCGGCATGGCGGCGGGGGCCGACGTCGTCGCGGCGACGGTCAGGGGAGCCGACGACCCGACCTGCACCCATCCGCTCGGACCCTGCGCGCACGGCGCGTACCAGTAGCTACCCGCCGGCAGCGTGCGCGACTGGCGGTAGGACGTGGCGGACCCGGACAGCGGGCCGGTGACCGCCGGGAAGTCGGCCCGGGCGCCGGACTCGCTCAGGACGCACACGCCGTACGTGACGCTCGACAGCGACGGCCACGACGCGAACGACGCCGTCGCCGTCACGCTCGTCCCCGCGACCGTGACCGTCGCGTCGGTGCCGGCGACGACGGGCGTGCTCGCCGCGGTCGCCGGGCTCGGGAAGAACGCTGTGGCGACCCCTGCCGCCGCCACCACGGCCAGCCACCTCCCGCGCAGCCGACGGATTCCTGCTCTCTGACCGACGATCATGCTGTGCCTTCCGTTGACGACTCCGGATGACAGATCGGTCGCGTCGGGCCCGGCACCAGCAGTTGCGGGGCAGAGGACGAGTTCCGTACGTCACACCCGCGCACGCCCCGGTCCCCCCGCGGTGCTGCGTGGCCGGTAAGTTCGCCTCCATGCCCGTTCCCGAGTTCGTCCTGCGGCTGCGCGACCACGTGGGCACCGACCCGTTGTGGTTACCCGGCGTCTCCGCCGTGGTGATCGACGGCGACGGGCAAGTCCTGCTCGGGCGCCGCGCGGACAACGGTCGTTGGGCCGTGGTGAGCGGCATCCTCGAGCCCGGCGAGGAGCCCGGGGTCGCGGTCGCGCGGGAGTGCCGCGAGGAGACGGGCGTCGAGGTCGAGGTGCTCGCCCTGACATCGGTGGCCTGCAGCGAGCCCGTGGTCTACCCCAACGGCGACCGGGCGCAGTACCTCGACGTGTGCTTCTGGTGCCGCCCCGTCGCCGGTGAGGCGCGGGTGGCCGACGACGAGTCCACGGACGTCGGTTGGTTCCCGCCCGATGCGCTTCCCGAGCCACTCAACCCCAGCACGCGCGAGCGCATCGACCGCACGCTCGCGCACATGGCGGCGCTCGACGCCGGCCGCCCACACGGACCGTACTTCGCGCGCTGACCCCCACCGCTCGATCGTTCCGGGCGCCCGGCACCCGTGAGCGTTCCGAGCCTCGGTCCGGAGACGGGCTACTGGCGCCGGGCGGCCACCAGCTCGGCGATCTGGACGGCGTTGAGCGCGGCGCCCTTGCGCAGGTTGTCGTTCGAGACGAACAGCGCCAGGCCGCGGCCGCCCGGCACACCCTCGTCGGCACGGATCCGGCCGACGTAGCTGGGATCCCGACCGGCGGCCTGGAGCGGGGTCGGGATGTCGCTCAGCTCGACGCCCGGGGCAGCGGCCAGGAGCTCGGTGGCGCGCTCGGGCGAGATCGGCCGGGCGAACTCCGCGTTGATGGACAGGCTGTGCCCGGTGAACACCGGCACGCGGACGCACGTCCCGGACACCAGCAGGTCCGGGACGTCGAGGATCTTGCGCGACTCGTGGCGCAGCTTCTGCTCCTCGTCGGTCTCGTTCAGGCCGTCGTCGACGATCTTCCCGGCCAGTGGCAGCACGTTGAACGCGATCGGACGCGCGTAGACGCCGGGCTCGGGGAACGCCACGGCGTCCCCGGAGTGCGTCAGCGCGGCCACGTCGGCGTCGCGCAGGGCCTCGACCTGCGAGGCGAGCTCGCGCACGCCCTTGAGGCCGCCGCCGGAGACCGCCTGGTAGGTGGAGACCACCAGGCGGACCAGGCCTGCCTCGTCGTGCAGGGGCTTGAGCACCGGCATGGCGGCCATCGTCGTGCAGTTCGGGTTCGCGATGATGCCCGTGACGGTCTGGTCGACCTCGTCGGGGTTGACCTCGGCGACCACCAGCGGGACCTCGGGGTCACGCCGCCAGGCCGAGGAGTTGTCGATCACGATCGCGCCCGCAGCGGCGAACCGCGGTGCGTGCGCTCGCGAGCCCGTGGCCCCTGCGCTGAACAGCGCGATGTCGATGCCCGACAGGTCGGCGGTCTCGACGTCCTCGACCACCACCGTGGTGTCCCGCCAGGGCAGCTCGGTGCCCGCGGAGCGCGCCGAGGCGAAGAACCGGATCCGGTCGACCGGGAAGTCGCGCTCGACCAGCAGTCGCCGCATCACGCCACCGACCTGGCCGGTCGCTCCGACCACCGCGACGTTGAAGCCGTTCATCGGGGCCCCCTCGTGATCGTGAGCGGAGCGAGCGACCTCGTGGGGTGATTCATCGTCCGGTCCCTCCGTACACCACGGCCTCGCCCTCGTCGGAGTCCAGGTCGAAGGCCGTGTGCACCGCGCGCACGGCGTCGTCGAGCTGGTCCGCGCGCGTCACCACGGACACCCGGATCTCCGACGTGGAGATCATCTCGATGTTGACCCCGGCGTCGCGCAGCGCCCCGAAGAGCTTGGCGGAGACGCCCGGGTGCGACTTCATGCCCGCCCCGATCAGCGACAGCTTGCCGATCTGGTCGTCGTACTGCAGCGAGTCGTAGCCGATCTCCTCGCGGTGCGACGTCAGCGCCTCGATGACCTGCTGGCCGTCCGCCGCGGGCAGCGTGAACGAGATGTCCGTCAGACCGGTGGCCGCGGCAGAGACGTTCTGCACGATCATGTCGATGTTCACGCCGCTCGCGGCGACGACCTCGAAGGTGCGGGCGGCCGTTCCCGGCACGTCCGGCACGCCGACGACGGTGACCTTCGCCTCGCTGCGGTCGTGCGCGACGCCGGCGATCAGCGGCTGTTCCATCGGGTCTCCCTCGGGACGGGGTCGGTCGGTCACCAGCGTGCCGGTGTGTGCCGAGAAGGACGAGCGGACGTGGATGTCCACGCCGTGCCTGCGCCCGTACTCGACGCACCGCAGGTTCAGCACCTTGGCGCCGCTGGCCGCCATGTCGAGCATCTCCTCGTAGCTGATCCGGGAGATCTTGCGGGCGGTGGGCACGATGCGCGGGTCCGCCGTGAACACGCCGTCGACGTCGGTGTAGATCTCGCACACGTCGGCGCCGATCGCCGCGGCGATCGCGACGGCGGTGGTGTCCGAACCGCCGCGGCCGAGCGTGGTGACGTCGTTGCTCGCCTCGTTGACCCCCTGGAAGCCGGCCACGATCGCGACGTTGCCGTCCGAGAGCGCGCGGGTGATCCGGTCCGCCTTGACCGCGATGATCCGCGCCCGGCCGTGCGAGTCGTCCGTGATGACGCCCGCCTGCTGGCCGGTGAACGACTGCGCGTGCACGCCCAGGTTGGCGATCGCCATCGCCAACAGCGACATCGAGATCCGCTCACCGGCGGTGAGCAGGATGTCCATCTCGCGCAGCGGCGGGGTGGGCGTGATGCGGTGCGCGAGGTCGATCAGCTCGTCGGTGGTGTCACCCATCGCGGAGACGACCACGACCACGTCGTCGCCGGCCCGCCTGGCCTCGGTGATCCGCTTGGCGACGCGCTTGATCGCGTCGGCGTCCGCGACGGAGGAACCTCCGTACTTCTGCACGATCACGGCCACGGCGAATACTCCGGAACTGGTGGGGGCCGGGCGGCGGGACACGAGCCCGGCAGTCCCCGCGAGCATAGTTCCGCCCACCAGGTGGACGGCATCCATTCCGGGATCTGGGCGTGCGGGCCGCCGGTGCAGGTGCGGGACCCGCTGGGAACATGGACGGGGGTAGAAGCGGACACCGTCCGACCACCCGAGGGGAGGGCCCATGCGGGACCCACGAGTGACCATGGCACTCCTGCTGCCCGGCCTGCTGCTGGCCGGGTGTGCCACCGGCAGCGGCTCGACCGACCCAGGTTCGGGGGGTGGCGCTCCCCCCGGCGCCCCGACGACCTCGGTGCCGCCCGACACGAGCACCGGCCTGCCGGGACCGTCCGACGGCGGAGCCGCCGGCACCCGCCCCTCCGGGGTGCTGTCACCCACCGGCCTGCCGGCCCGGCTGACCGTCACGGTGGACCGGACTGGTGACGGGGACACCCGGACCTGGTCGCTCACGTGCGACCCGCCCGGCGGCGCCCACCCCGACCCGGCGTGGGCGTGCGTGGCGATCGAGCAGGCGGGTGGGGCCTCGGCCTTCGACCCGGTGCCGCGGGACACCGCGTGCACGCAGATCTACGGTGGCCCCCAGACGGCACACGTCGAGGGAACCGTGGACGGCACACCGGTTGACGCCGACTTCACCCGGAACAACGGCTGCGAGATCAACCGCTGGAACGCTCTGCAGCCTGTGCTCGGGGACACCGCAGCCATGTGACCGCCGGCGCTCGACGCCGTGGGCCGCCCGCCCTCAGGGGTGCAGGGCGCGGAACTCCGCCTCGGCGGCGACGTCCTCGTCCACGTCCAGCCGCAGGTGCGCCAGGACGGTCTGCAGCACGCGTAGCGCCGACGACGCCCGCTCGCCCCAGTTGGACAGGTAGGAGTACTGCCACCACCACAGCGCCTCGGTGACCTGGCCGGCGGCGTAGTGCTGCAGGCCCTGGGCCAGAGCCCCGGCGACCAGCACCAGGTCCCCGGACAGCGAGGACTGGACCGGGTCGCCGCCGAGCAGCGGGTCGGCGACCTCGAGGTAGGTGTCCAGACCCTCGAACAGGTTCGCCAGGCCCGCGCGCAGCGGGTCCAGGTCCTCCTCGGGGCCGACGTCCGGCTCGAAGCGCTCCGCCGGGACGACGTCGACGACGGCACCCAGCCGGGCTCCGACGCCCAGCACGTCGGAGACGGCGAGGAGCAGCAGAGGGATGGCGGCCTCCGGGTTGGCACCGGCGGCCACCTCCGTCAGGGTGTCGACGAACGTGCCCGCCTCCTCGGCGACGGTCTGCGCCAGGTCGACGAGATCGGCGGGGACCTCACCGGGCTGGGTCGGTGTGTCAGGCACTGATCTGCCTCCGTCCTTCGAAGGCCCGCCCGAGCGTGACCTCATCGGCGTACTCCAGGTCCCCGCCCACGGGCAGGCCCGAGGCGAGGCGGGTGATCCGCAACCCCATCGGCGCGAGCAGCCGCGCGAGGTATGTCGCGGTGGCCTCGCCCTCGACGTTCGGGTCGGTGGCGAGGATGACCTCGGTGACCGATCCGTCGGCCAGACGCGACATGAGCTGGGAGATGCGCAGGTCGTCGGGACCCACGTTGTCGATCGGGTTGATGGCGCCGCCGAGCACGTGGTACGTCCCGCGGAACTCGCGGGTCCGCTCGATGGCGACGACGTCCTTGGGCTCCTCGACGACGCAGATCACGGCGGCGGAGCGACGCGGGTCGCGGCAGATCTGGCAGCGCTCCTGCTCGGCGACGTTGCCGCACACCGCGCAGAACCGGACTCTGGCCTTGACCTCGGTCAGGGCGTCGACCAGTCGTCGTACGTCGGCCGGATCGGCGGCGAGCAGGTGGAACGCGATCCGCTGCGCACTCTTGGGACCGACGCCGGGCAGTCGCCCGAGCTCGTCGATCAGGTCCTGGACCACGCCCTCGTACACGCGATCAGCCTACGTGGTGGGCGCGAGCGTTGCGGTCACCGTCGACCACGTCACGGACCCGGCGTCCCACGGGCGCCTCGCGGTGAGGCCCGCCGGGGTGGCGATCGTGACGGCCCAGGTCGGGCGCGCGCCGTGCGGGACCTCCTGGAGGAACACGAGCTCGACCTGCCGGAGGCCGGCGGGCCGCACCACCTGCCAGCTCGCCGAGCGTGCGTCCTGGCCCAGCAACCGGACGCCGTAGCCGTGGCACACGGACGCCACGGCCTCGCGACCGTGGGCGGCGGTCGTCGCCGGCAGCGTCACGAGGTCGTCGCACGAGGCACCGGAGACGAAGCTGCGCGTCGCACCGTGCACGCCGTCCAGCGCATCCACGTCGGAGACCACGGTGAGCGTCACCGGCGCCGGCAGCCGGGCCAGGCCCCCCTGGTGCACCCAGGCGGTCGCCAGGTGCACGACGTAGTAGTCCGCCATCGGGTCCTCGTCGCTGAGCCGGCCCACCCAGGCGTCCACGGTCACGTCGCCGTGCGCCGGGCTCAGGGGCCAGGACGCGGCGCCGGACCATGAGCCGCGGAGCAGGTCGTCGTGCATCCGGTCCGGCGTCTCGTCACCGGTCAGGCCCGGCGTCGCCGCCCGGACCACCACCTCGTGACCCGACGGGCCGAACGGCCACCAATGGCTGGCCAGGAGCGGCACAGCCGCCGCGGTCACCGCGAGCAGGATGACCCCGCCGGAGGCGACGAGCGGAGTCCGGCGACGACGACGCCTCCGGGCCGGCGAGGCCACACCCTCCGGCACCGTCACGGGGCACCGCTGTGATCGATGCGCATCCACTCCCCCGTCCGGCTCCCGCGACCCGGCTTCCGTGATCATCCGGCGGGTCGCCGGGGTGGACAAGGGACCATCCGCCGGTCAGGTGACCGGCTCGTCCGGGATCTCGTCGATGACGGTACCGCCGAGCATCTGGGCGATCAGCGGGGCGCCGACGAGCCCTGAGCCCGCGAGCTCCGGGTCGTCCGGGCTCGCGTCGCTGCCGTCCTCCGGAGCTGGCCGGCTCGGGGTCGACGGGCGCGCGCCCTGCCGCGGCGGTGCTCCGGTGGCCGGCCGCACCTGCCGGGCGGGCGGCGTCTGTCGGGCCTCCGAACGGGCGGGTGGGGGCTCCGCGGGCGGCTCGGGCTCCGGATCGGGTTCGGGCCCGTCCGGAACACCGTCGGACGCGGCCGGTGTCTCGCGCCGCGGCCCTGCGGCCGGTGAACGGCCCGGCCGGTCGGCGGCGCCGACCCCCGCGCTCCGGCCGGCCCCCGCCGCTGGTCCGGGCGGTGCGGACGCGGGCGGCGCGGACGTGGCCGCACCGCGCGAGGACGGCGCGGCGGACCAGGACGCCTCTGCCTGCTCTCGGCTCATGCCACGGGCAGGGCGGTCCTCGGTGTTCGCGGCCGAGCCGGGCGCCGCCGGGCCCCTTCTCGCCGGACCGGGCGACGCAGGTCCGGCGTCGTTCGCCAGCACGGGCTCCACCCGAGCCTCGAAACCGAGCGTCTCGTGCAAGGCGCGGCGTACCGGATCGGCATGCGCTCCGGTACGGAACGTCGTCGCCAGCTGGGGGGTGCTGAACGCCAGCCGGACCACTCCCGGCTCGACCGCAGCCACCTGGGCGTTCTCGCTGACGAGCACCCAGGTCGCCATCCGCAGGCCGCGCAGGGTCTGGAGCACCTCAGGCCACCGGCGTCGGATCGTCTCAGCCTCGGGGGCCGCCACACCGGCAGGTCGGTCCGCCGGTCGTGACGCGGGGCCGGCCTGGGCGGTGGGTTCGGGAGCAGCCGCCTGGTCCGGCTCGGCAGGCCGCGCCTCGGCCGCAGCGGGCTCGGGTGTCCGCGCCGGGCGTCCGGGCGGCTCGGGACGGGCAGGTGGCACGGGCTCGGCCCGCGCTTCGGAGTCGGCACGCGGCCCGGTCCCGACGCGTGGCTCGGCCTCCGCTCGCCCCGCATCGGGCTGAGGCTGCGGGGTTCCCGCCCCTTCGGCCCCCCCGGGCTCGGTCCGCGCCCCAGGTGCCGGTCCACCCGACGGATGCGGAGCGGGCGCTCCGTGCTCGACGGCCCGCTCGACGCGCTCGAGGCGCGCGACCACGCCGCCGTCGTCTCGCGCCGGCAGCAGCAGCCGGGCGACCAGCAGCTCCAGGTGCAGCCGCGGGGAGGTCGCACCCGTCATCTCGGTCAGTGCGGTGTTCACCAGGTCCGCGGACCTGGACAGCTCGGCCGGCCCGAGGGAGCCGGCCTGCACCCGCATCCGGTCGAGCTGGTCGGCCGGCAGGTCACGCAGCGCAGCGCGCGCGGCCTCGCCCGACGCCGCGATCACGATGAGGTCCCGCAGCCGCTCGAGAAGGTCCTCGATGAACCGGCGCGGCTCGTGGCCCGACGAGATCACGCGGTCGACGACCCGGAACGCGGAGGCGCCGTCGCGCGCCGAGATCGCGTCCACCACGTCGTCCAGCAGTGCGGCGTGCGTGTAGCCGAGCAACGCCACCGAACGCTCGTAGTCCAGGCCGCCCTCGTCGGCGCCCGCGATGAGCTGGTCCAGCACCGACAGCGAGTCGCGGACGGAGCCGCCGCCGGCACGCACCACGAGCGGGAGCACCCCGGCACCCACCGGGACGCCCTCGGCCGCGCACAGCTCCTCCAGATACGGCGTGAGCGTGTCCGGCGCCACGAGCCGGAACGGGTAGTGGTGGGTGCGGGACCGGATGGTGCCGATCACCTTGTCCGGCTCGGTGGTCGCGAAGATGAACTTCACGTGCGGCGGCGGCTCCTCGACGATCTTGAGCAGCGCGTTGAACCCTTGCGGGGTCACCATGTGCGCCTCGTCGAGGATGAAGACCTTGAAGCGGTCGCGCGCAGGCGCGAACGCTGCGCGCTCGCGCAGGTCACGAGCGTCGTCCACACCGTTGTGGCTCGCCGCGTCGATCTCGACGACGTCCAGGCTGCCCGATCCGCCACGGCCCAGCTCGAGGCAGGACTCGCACGTGCCGCACGGCGTGGGCGTGGGGCCCTGGGCGCAGTTCAGGCAGCGCGCGAGGATGCGCGCCGACGTCGTCTTGCCGCAGCCGCGCGGACCGGAGAACAGGTACGCGTGGGTGATGCGATCCGCGCTCAGCGCCTGCACCAGCGGGCCGGTGACGTGCTCCTGACCGATCACCTCGGCGAACGTCTCCGGCCGGTAGCGCCGGTACAGGGCCTCACTCACGCGGCCACCCTAGACGCCGCCGCCGACGCTGAGAACCGGGGCGGGAGGGCGCCGGGCCCCGCCGCTGCGACGCCCGGTCGGACCTAGTCGACGTCGATCGGGCCCTCCTGCGGACCTTCCTCCTGCGCGGGCTGGACCGCGAGCGACGGGAACGCCGACAGCGGTCCCTGCGGCCGGGTGTCCCACTGCGGGAACACCAGGTCGCTGGCCAGGTACGACGCCAGCAGCGTCGACAGCCCCGCGAGGCTGTCCAGGTGGGTGCGCTCGTGGCCATGAGTCGCGTCCACCCCGAACCCGAGCAGCGCGACGCGCAGGTGCGCGCCCGCCTCGAGGGCCGACGCCGCGTCGGACCGGTAGTGCGCGAACGTGTCGCGCACCACGTCCAGGCCCGCATCCCGACCGATCGCGTGCAACCGGCGGCTCAGGTGGTAGTCGAACGGCCCGACGCCGTCGGCCATCGCCACCGTGACGGCGCGCTCGCGGGACTGCTGACCGGGCGCGACCACCGCCGCGTCGACCGAGACCATCTCGGCGACGTCCTCGGCGAGCCCGTGGCTGGCGCCGTGCCCGATCTCCTCGGTGCAGGTCACGAGCAGCCGGGCATGCACCGGCAGCTCGACGCCGGAGTCCTTGATGGCCTTGACCGCCGCGAGGGTGGCGGCGACACCCGCCTTGTCGTCCAGGTGCCGGGACCGTACGTAGCCGCGGTCCGTGATCACCGGGCTGGCGAGCTGCGCCACGAAGTCGCCGACGTCGAGCCCGAGGGCGCGCAGGTCCTCGGCGGTCGCGACGTGCTCGTCCAGCCGCACCTCGACCTGGTCCCAGGAGACGCCCTGGCTGTCCACCTCGTCGTCCCAGCGGTGCCCGGAGGCCTTGAGGGGCAGGACCTGACCCGTGTAGACGGTCTCGAGGTCGTCGGGGAAGACCCACACCGCGGCGCCCTCGGAGAACCGCGAGCTGTGCGTGCCGACCGGCTTGAGCTCCAGCCGTCCGTCCTCCTTCAGCCGGCGGATCATCGCCCCGATCGTGTCGGTGTGCACCGCGATCGCGCGGCTCGCGCCGTCCCCGGCCGGGCCGCCGAGGTCCGCGACGATCGCGCCGCGGCGGGTCACCACGAACGGCACCCCGAGCCGGTCCAACCGCTCGCCCACGTACTGCTGCACGTGGTCGGTGCGTCCGGTCGGGCTCGGGATCTCCAGGAGCTCGACGAGCACGCGGCGCAGGTACGTCAGGTCCGGGGTCATCCGCGGCACGCTATCGGCTCGCACCGTCGCCGTGCCCGCGCGGGGTCCACAGCCGGGGCGGTGCCGCCGTCGTGGGGAACAGCAGGTCCATGAACCGTTCAGCGGTGGGCTGCGGCTCGTGGTTGGCCAGGCCCGGCCGCTCGTTCGCCTCGATGATGACGTACTCGGGCTGGTCGGGCGCCGCCACCAGCAGGTCGAGCCCCGTAACCGGGATCGCGATCGCCCTGCTCGCCGCCACGCAGGCCTCCGCGAGCACCGGGTGCAGCCCGGCGGTCACGTCGTGGATGGTGCCACCGGTGTGCAGGTTGGCCGTGCGGCGCACCGTGAGGGCCTCTCCGTCGGGCAGCACGTCGTCCATCGACCAGCCGGCCGCCGCCACCGTGTCCAGCGTCCCGGCGTCCACCGGGATGCGGGACTCGCCACCCGTGGCGGCGGAGCGCCGCCTGCTCTGGCGCTCGATGAGGTCCGCGACGGTGTGCACCCCGTCGCCGATCACTGCCGCGGGCCGCCGCACCGCGGCCGCCACGACCTCGTGGTCGATCACGATCACCCGGAGGTCCTGCCCGGCGACCATCTCCTCGATGAGCACGTCGGGGCAGTGCGCCCGGGCCGCGGACACGGCCCGTTCGAGCGCTTCGGGGTCACGGACCCCGACGGTGATCCCGCGGCCCTGCTCACCCCTCGCGGGCTTGACCACGACCTGGCCGAGCTCGGCCAGCAGCGCACGGTCTGCCTCCCCACCGCGCGACGTGGCGCCGCGCGGCACCCGCAGCCCGGCGTCGGACAGGACTCGCCGCGTCACGCGCTTGTCGTCGCAGCGTGCCATCGCCAGCGCCGAGGTGAGCTCGGACAGCGACTCCCGGGTGTGCACGGTGCGCGCACCGTGGGTCAGGCGCAGCTCGCCCCAGGGCCCGTCGGTGACCTCCACCCGGATGCCGCGCCGCATCGCCTCGTCCGCGACGAGCCGCGCATACGGGTTCAGCTCCTCGTAGTGGTCGGGCACCGCGGCGCGGAACAGCCGCTCGTTGATGGGGTTCTTGCGCTTGACCACCAGGTCCGGGACCCGGCGGAACCCGAGCCGCTCGTACAGCCGGATCGCGCCGGTGTTGTCCGCGAGCACCGACAGGTCGAGCGAGGACCGGCCCCGCGCGGTCATCTCCCGGGCGATCGCGGCCAGCAGCGCCTGGCCGACGCCGGGCGGAGCGATCGACGGGTCGACCGTCAGGCACCACAGCGACGAACCGTTCGCGGGGTCGTCGAACAGCGCGCCGTGGTCCACCCCGGTCACCGTGCCGATGATCTCGCCGGTGCTCAGCTCGGCCACCAGGTGCACCACCTCGGGACGCTCGGCGACGTCCACCAGCACGTCGGCCGCCGCGGTGACCATCTGGTTGCGGGCGTAGATGGCGTTGACGGCGTCGGCCTCGGCGAGCCGGGTCAGCTCGTGCAGCGTGACCCCGGGGGGCGGCTCGGCGTCCAGCGCCGTGCTGGTCAGGTCCAGCCGGTAGGTCAGCGACGGGTCGACGAAGAACTCGTCGGAGTGCTTGGCGACGAACACGTGCGCGTCGCGCAGGTACATGCAGATGTCGCGAGCTCCGGCAGCCTCGCTGCGCAGCACCTCGGCCGCGTGCGTCCGCCGGGCGAAGGTCTGGCCGAACACGATCCTGCCCCACCCGCAGTCCAGCACGACGCCCTCGTCGGGCGCGTCACGATCCGGCTCGCCGGCGGCCATCACGGGGTCGCCACCCGGGCCGATGTCCTGGCGGGGCGTCGGGGGTGCACCGTCGGTCGTGCTCATCTCAGATCCCCTGGGTCTGCAGCCACATCTCGAGCAGGCCGAGCTGCCAGAGCTTGTTGCCGCGCAGCGGCGTCAGCTCCCCGTTCGGGTCGGCGAGGAGCATGTCCACGTACTCGGGGCGGAAGAGGCCGCGCTCGCGCGCGGCGGGAGCGGACAGCGCGTCACGCACCCGGTCCAGCACCTTGCCCTCCAGGTGCGTGATGCCGGGCACCGGGAAGTAGCCCTTGGGCCGGTCGATGACCTCCCACGGCAGCACCCGGCGACCGATCTCCTTGAGCACACCCTTGCCACCCTGGGCGAGCTTGAGCTCGGGCGGGCAGCTCGCGGCGAGCTCGACGAAGTCGTGGTCGAGGAACGGCACGCGGGCTTCCAGCCCGTGCGCCATGGTCATGTTGTCCACCCGCTTGACCGGGTCGTCGACCAGCATGATCTCGGTGTCGATCCGCAGCGCCGCGTCGACCGCCGTCTCTGCCCCAGGAGCGCCCAGGTGCGCCGCGACGAACTCCCGGGCCGGGTCGCCCTCGGGCAGGTGCTCGGGCGAGACCACCTGCGCGAGGCCCGCTGCGTCGCGGTCGAAGAACGCGCGGGCGTAGGTCTCCACCGCCTGGTCTCGGCTGACGGCCGCCAGCGGCGGGTACCAGTGGTACCCGCCCAGGACCTCGTCGGCCCCCTGACCCGACTGCACCACCTTGAGGTGCTGGGCCACCTGCTCGGAGAGCAGGTAGAAGGCCACCGCGTCGTGGCTGACCATCGGCTCGGACATCGCGCCGACGGCGGCCTCGAGCGGCGGCAGCAGGTCCGCGGCGGGGATGTGGATCCGGTGGTGGTCGGTGCCGAACCGTTGCGCGATCAGGTCGGAGTAGCGGAACTCGTCCCCCTCGCGGCCGCCGACGGACTCGAACCCGATGGAGAACGTGGACAGCCCGGTCTGGCCCTGCTCGGCCAGCAGCGCGACGACCAGCGAGGAGTCCAGGCCGCCGGACAGCAGCACGCCCACCGGCACGTCGGCGACCATGCGCCGCCGGACCGCCGTGGACAGCGACTCCAGGAGCGCGTCCTGCCAGTCCGTCTCCGACCAGTCCGCGCGGTCCTCGCGGCGGGTGAACGCGGCGTCCCAGTACAGCCGGTCGCGGTGCGTGCCGTCCGGCTCGTACACGCGGACGGTGGCGGGCGGCAGCTTGCGCACGCCGCGCAGGATCGTGCGCGGTGCGGGGACCACGGCGTGGAACGACATGTAGTGCGCCAGCGCCACCGGGTCGATCGAGGTGTCGACACCACCGCCGGCCAGCAACGCGGGCAGCGTGGAGGCGAACCGCACCCGGTGGGCGTCCTCGGCGACATACATCGGCTTGATGCCCAGCCTGTCCCGGGCGAGCACGACGCGCCCGGTGTCACGCTCGACGATCGCGACCGCGAACATCCCCACGAGGTGGTCGACGAAGTCCTCGCCCCACTCGGTGTAGGCCTTGAGCACGACCTCCGAGTCACCGTGCGAGAAGAACCGGTGGCCCTTGTCCGCAAGCTCACGCCGCAGCTCGACGTAGTTGTAGATGCAGCCGTTGAACACGCCGCTGATCCCGGCCGCCGCGTCGACCAGGGGCTGGCCGCTCGCGGCGGAGAGGTCGATGATCATCAGGCGCCGATGCCCGAGCGCAACCCGCCCGGACGCCCAGACACCCGAGTCGTCCGGGCCGCGGTCGGCCATCGTGGCCGCCATCCGGTCGACCGCGAGGACGTCGGCACGCGTGCCGTCGAGCCTGATCTCACCCACCAGTCCACACATGTGCCCCCATGCTTCCAGGCTCCCGACGGGCCTGCCACGGCATGTCGGGCCTCGAGTCGCCCAACCCTCTCCGGAGCCGCCGCCCCCTCAGGCCGGCGAGGTGAGCGAGACGGGACCGGCCCCGTCGGGACATGCAAGGACCCCCCGCACACCCGCCAGAGCTCACCTGCCCTTGCTGCCTTCCGGCCCTGGGGGAGTTCAGCGAGATGACGCCGTACGAGGGGTCTGCACCCAGCGTAACGCAGCCCCGGTGACCGCTTCGAACCGCCTGGTCACCCCAGTTGCGACGAAGGTCCCAGTGGCGCCCTAGGTGGCGTCCAGGAGCCTCCCAGGTTCGTTAGACATGGTCGTCGGCATGAACCCGGTTGCCACCGAACGCGCTCCCCTGCGGGGGTCGTCGAGCGCCCGCCGCGTCCTCCCGGAGGAGTCGACGGGCCGCTCCACGTCCCCGCTGCTACGGCTGCGCCCGCCGATGCTGCGCCGGTGGTGGACCGATGCGGCCGGCCTCGTGGTCTGGGCGACGATGCTCATCGTCGTCGCACTGTGGGAGCAGCACGGTGGTGTCCAGGACCTGGCCGCGGGCGGTGCGAGCGCGCTGAACTCGATCGGCCGGCTCAGCGGCCTGCTCAGCGCGGATCTGCTGCTGCTCCAGGTGCTGTCGATGGCGCGCGTGCCGTTCATCGAGCGCTCGTTGGGGCAGGACCGGCTGACGCGCTGGCACCGCTGGGTGGGCTTCACGTCCATCTGGCTCATGGTCGTGCACATCGTGTTCATCACGGTCGGCTACGCCCAGCTCGACCACTGGAACGTGGTCTCGGAGGCGTGGAGCCTGATCACGACCGCGCCCGGCATGCTGCTGGCCACGGCCGGCACCGCGCTGCTGGTGCTCGTGACGGTGACCTCGATCCGCGTCGCGCGGCGCAAGCTGCGGTACGAGTCCTGGCACCTGCTGCACCTGTACGCCTACCTGGGCGCCGGCCTGGCGCTGCCGCACCAGCTGTGGACCGGGACCGACTTCCTCGCCTCGACCTGGGCCACCGTGTACTGGTGGTCGGCCTACGGCCTGGTGATGGCCCTGGTGCTGGTCTACCGCGTCGCCGTCCCGCTGCGGCTCTCCGCGCAGCAGCGACTGCGCGTCACCTCGGTGCAGCCGGCCGGCCCGGGAGCGGTGACGGTCGCGATGCACGGCCCGCACCTCGCGGACCTGCAGGTGGCCGCCGGACAGTTCTTCGTGTTCCGGTTCATGACAGGTCCGGGCTGGACACGGCCGCACCCGCTGTCGCTGTCCGCCGCGCCCACCACGCACGGTCTGCGCGTGACCATGGGGGTCACCGGCGACGACGGCGAGCGCATCGCCCGGATGCGACCCGGGACACGGGTCATGATCGAAGGGCCGTACGGTCGCCTGCACCCGCTGGTGCGCAGCCGCCCGCAGCTGGTGCTGATGGGCTCCGGCCTGGGTCTGGCCCCGCTGGTCGCCCTCGCCCAGGAGGCGGTCCTGGCCGGTCGGCTCACGCACGGTCCGGCCCTGATGATCCGGCGCCTGCGCTCCGGTGTGGACGCCCCGATGCAGGCCGACGTCGACCGGCTGACGGCCGCGGGCGCGCTCCAGGTGGTCGACCTGGTCGGTCCGCGAAGCCGCAGCGGCACGGCGTGGCTGCCGCAGAAGCACGGCCACCTGCCTGGCACCGAGGCCGTGCGGCGGCTGGTGCCGAACCTCGCCTCTGCCGACATCTACGTGTGCGGGACGGGGCCGTGGGTCGAGGCCGTGGCGGACGACCTGCGCTCCGCCGGCGCCCCGAAGCACGCCGTGCACGCCGAGAACTTCACCTGGTGACCGGAGGAAACCCTGTGCGACGCATCGTCATCGCCATCGCGAGCACCATCACGGGCCTGGTGCTGCTGTTCTCCTGGCCCACGAGCCTGAACCGCGGAGCGGCGCTCGCCGCGCAGCCCGCCGCGGGCGGCACGGGATCGGGGACCTCGTCCGGCTCGACCGGCTCGACCGGGACCTCGTCCGGCACGTCGGGCGGCTCGGGCGCCTCGTCCGGGACGGGCAAGGGCTCCACCTCCGCACAGAGCGGGTCCAGCGCCAAGGACGGCACGTACACGGGTGGCACCGCCCAGACCCGGTACGGCCCGGTGACGGTCCAGATCACCGTCAAGGGCGGCGCGATCAGCGACGCCCAGGCCACCAACTACCCGAACGGGTCGCGGACGGACCAGCGGATCAACGCCTATGCGATCCCGGTCCTCAACCAGGAGGTCGTCCAGGCCGGCAACGCCAACATCCAGATGGTCAGCGGCGCGACCTTCACCAGCTACGGCTACCTGCAGTCGCTGCAGAGCGCCCTGGACAAGGCAGGGCTGTGAGCACGGCCACGCAGGAGCACCGGGGAACCGACGAGCCCCACGATCAGGCCGCACCGGGGCGTGATCGTGGGGTGACGCCCGCCCCGGGGCTGCCGCACCGGGCGTGGGTCGAGCAGATCATGGGTATGCCCATCAGCGTGCACGTGCGCGGCCCCCGTGCGCGTGACGAGGTGGTGGCCGCGGCCGTCGCGGACCTGTTCGACGAGCTCCGCGCGGTCGATGCGCGGTTCAGCCCCTACCGCGAGGACTCCGAGCTCCGCCACCTGCAGCGCGGCGAGGTCGACCTGGCCGACGCGTCCGACGAGATGCGTGAGGTCGAGCGCCTGTGTCGCACCGCGTGGGCGCGCACCGACGGGTGGTTCGACGCCTGGCACTCGCGACCGGACGGGCTGTTCGACCCCACGGGCCTGACCAAGACCTGGGGCGTGGCACGCGCTGCCCGCCACCTGGACCGTCTGCCAGGGCTCGGCTACGCGATCGGCGCCGGCGGGGACGTGCTGCTGACGCCTCCCCCGGACGGCGAGCCCTGGCTGATCGGGATCGAGGACCCGCGCGACCGGTCGCGCGTGCTCGCCACCGTCCCGGTCTCCGAAGGTGCCGTCGCCACGTCCGGCACCGCCGCGCGCGGCGCCCACATCCTGGACCCGCGCACCGGTGCACCGACGACCCAGCTCCTCGCGGCCTCGGTGGTCGGCCCGTCACTGCTGTGGGCCGACGTCTTCGCCACCGCCGCGATCGCCCGGGGTGCGTCCGCGGTGGACTGGGTGTCGACTCTGCACGGGACCAGCGGCCTGCTGGTCCTGGCGGACGGCTCGGTGCACCGCTGGGCCAACGCCGTCTGAGCCACCCCGGACGGAGACCAGATGGGTGAGATCGTGCTCGTACGACACGGCGAGACGGCCTGGAGCCGGAGCGGGCGGCACACCGGGCTCACCGACGTACCCCTGACCGAGCTCGGCCGCAGGCAGGCGGCGGACCTCTCCGCTCGCCTGGCCGACCTCCACCCGGACCGGGTGGTCGCCAGCCCGCTGCGCCGGGCCAGCGAGACCGCTGAGCTGGGCGGGCTGGTGCCCGAGATCGACGAGCGGCTGGTCGAGTGGGACTACGGCGCCTACGAAGGGCTGACCACTCCGGAGATCCGCGAACGCCGCGGTGACCGCTGGACCGTGTTCCGCGACGGTGTGGAGCCCGGCGACACCCCGGGCGAGAGCCTCGAACAGGTCGCCGCGCGCGCTGCCGCCGTCCTGGCCGACGTCGCCCCGACGGTGGACGCGGGAGGCACCGTCGTGCTGGTCGCGCACGGCCACCTCCTGCGCGTGCTGGCCAGCCGATGGCTGGAGCTGCCGCCGGAGGCCGGGCAACGACTCGTGCTGGATGCGGCGTCGATCAGCCGCCTCGGGCACGAGCACGGCACCACCGCTGTGCTCAGCTGGAACCTGACCCCCACGGCCTGAGGGCCCGCACCTCGGAGGAGACGACCGTGCCCGCAACCATCGGTGGCCTACCCGTCCACCCGCTCGTCGTCCACGCCGCGGTCGTCCTGGTCCCTGTCGCGGCCGTGACGGTGCTGCTCGCGGCGCTGTGGCCGCGATTCCGGCGGTGGTCCGGGTGGCTCCCGGCCGTCCTGGCGATCGGCGCGTTCGGTGCCGCCGCCGTCGCCAAGGAGACCGGCGAGGCGCTGCTGGCCAAGGTTCCGGGCTCGGCCGAGCTGGCCCGGCACATGGCCCTGGGTACCGACGTGGCGCTGTGGTCCGCGGTGCTCGTTGTCGTCGCGGGCGGGGTGACCCTGACCAGCTGGGTCGAGCGGCGACTGCCGTGGATGCCCGCGCTACCCGACCGCATCGGGGTCCGGACCGGTGACGCCGTCGCGATGCCGACCTGGTGGAGCGCCGTCGTGGCCGTTCTGGCGGTGGTCGTCGCTGCCGGCGTGACCATCGTCGTGGTGCTCGCCGGGCACAGCGGTGCCACCGCGGTGTGGACCACGCTGCTGCCCAACGGCTGAGTTCCCGGGGAGGGTCGCGACCCCGGAGTCCAGGTCGACCAACGGCGGCGCCTCGCCCGGGACCTGCACGGTGGTCGACTTCTCGCGCTGCTGCTCCTCGGTGACGTGCCGGTGGCTGGGATCGTAGAAGTCCAGGACCGCGCCCAGGGCGCCGGCACCTCCCCCGCCTCCCGCGCGTGGCGGACGGGGGCGGCGCCGGTCGAACAGCCCGGCCGCGGTGAGCCGGTCCACCACGACGAGCACGACGACGACCGCCCCGATCACGACCCACGGGAGCCAGGACTCCATCGGTCCATGGTCGCACCGGGATCTCCCGCCCCGCGGGCGCGGACCAGACCTCCGGAGGCGGGATCCGCCGAGCGTGCTGATACTGACGCGGTGACCGAGCCCGCACCCACGCAGTGACCGAACGCGCGACCCGCCCGGCGACGAGCCAGGGCGGGGTGACGCGAGCAGACCCCCACGCCGGGCTCCGCGCCGACATCCAGGGTCTGCGAGCGCTCGCCGTCGGCTCGGTGCTGGCGTACCACCTGTGGCCCGCCGAGGTGAGCGGCGGGTACGTCGGCGTGGACGTCTTCCTGGTGATCTCCGGGTACCTCATCACCGCGCACCTGCTGCGCGACCAGCCCCGGTCCTGGCGGGCTGTGGGCCGGTTCTGGGGACGACGCATCCGTCGGCTGCTGCCCGCGTCCGCGCTCGTGGTGACGATGAGCTCGATCGGGGCAGCGCTGCTGCTCCCGAGCTCCCAGCTGGCCCGCGCCGGCGCCGAGGCGGTCGCGTCCGCCCTGTACGTCCAGAACTGGTCCCTGGCGGCGAGCGCCACGGACTACCTGGCCTCCGAGGGCGCCGCCACGGCGTTGCGGCACTTCTGGTCGCTGTCGGTGGAGGAGCAGTTCTACCTGGTGTGGCCGGTCCTGATCGGCCTCGCGGCGATCGTGGGGTGGGGGGTGCACCGAGCGACGGCCGGTGAGCGGAGCAGGCTGCTGCCGCGGGTGCCGACCGTCGAGGTCGTCGTCCTGGCCGTCCTGCTGGGGTCGCTCGCGTGGTCCGTGCACCTGACCGCCGTCGACCCGGCCGCCGCGTACTACGTGACGACGACCCGGATGTGGGAGCTCGCCCTCGGTGGCGGCGTCGCGCTGCTCGGCACCCGGGCGCCGCTCCTGCGCGTGCCGCACCGGGCGCGCGGGTCGCTCGCCCTGGTCGGCCTGGCCGCGATCGCGGCCGCCGTCCTCACCTTCTCCGGCAGCACGCCGTTCCCGGGAGCTGCGGCGCTGCTGCCGACGCTCGGGACGGCCGCGGTGATCGTGGCGAACGCGGGTGGAGGCTCCGTGGCCGGCAGGCTGCTCGGCCTGCGCGGCGCCCAGTTCCTGGGTGACGTGTCCTACTCCACGTACCTGTGGCACTGGCCCCTGGTGGTGCTGGTGCCGTTCGCCGTGCACCGGGAGCTGACCTGGTGGGAGCTCGGAGGCATAGCCCTGGCGGCGGTGGGGCTGGCCTGGCTCACCAAGGTGTGGGTGGAGGATCCCGTCCGGCGCAGCCCCCGCCTGATCCGGTCCGCTCGCGCGACCGCTCTGGTGCTCGTCCTGTGCACCGGGCTCGGCGTGACCGCCGGGCTTGCCCTGCAGGCCTACGCCCGGCACCAGGAGTCGGCCGCGGCCACCCGGACCGCCCGGGAGCTGGCCGCCCACCCGGACTGCTTCGGCGCCGCGGCCGAGCTGTCCGGTGCGGACTGCTCGGCCTTCGCCCACCAGCTGTGGACCGCCCCCGTGAGCGCAGCAGCGGACAAG
The DNA here is from genome assembly GCF_030586465.1 of Actinotalea lenta. Lineage (GTDB taxonomy): Bacteria > Actinomycetota > Actinomycetes > Actinomycetales > Cellulomonadaceae > Actinotalea > Actinotalea lenta. The sequence goes on along the minus strand of NZ_JAUQYP010000001.1, from coordinate 911,410 downwards.
CCTCGCCTGTACCAGGACCACTGCTGGAACAACGAGCCGTACACCACCCGCAGGACCTGCACGTACGGGCCCGCCGACGCGACCGTGACCGTCGCCCTGGTGGGCAACTCGCACGCCGGGCACTGGTTCCCACCGCTGGAGCAGGTCGCCCGGGCCAAGGGGTGGCGGATCACCACCTACGTGTCCTCGGTGTGCTACCCCGTCGACCGCCCGTTGTCGTTCGCCGATCCCGCGGCCACGACGGGCTGCGAGGACTGGAACGCGTGGGTGCGCAAGCAGGTCACGGCGGGTGGCTACGACCTCGTCGTGATGTCCTCGCGCACGGACCAGCTGCTGGCAGGGGTCGCCCGGGGCGCGCAGGACGACGTCGCGCAGCAGGCGTACGCCCGCACCATCGGCGCGTTCACGTCCGCGGGCTCGCAGGTGCTCGTGCTGCGCGACACCCCGAACTTCCCCAGCAGCGTCCCGGACTGCGTCGCCGCCTCACCGGCGCAGGACTGCACCACCCCGCGCGACGTCGGGCTCGAGCCGGACCCGCTGGCGGCCGCGGCCCGGGCCGACACGTCGGGCAAGGTGAGCGTCCTGGACGTCACGGACCTGCTGTGCGACGGACAGGTGTGCCACGGCGTGATCGGATCGGCGATCGTCTACTTCGACCACGGGCACATGACCGCGACGTTCGCCCGGACGCTGCGGCCCGTCGTGGAGCCGGCGCTGACCGCGGCTCTGGCCGGGGCGGGCTGAGCCCCGGCGGCTACTCCGCGCGTCCCTGGTCCGCGTACGCCCGGGCGCGCGTGACGTAGCGGGCGGAGTTGCCGTGCATCGCGGCGACCTCGTCGTCCGTCAGCTCGCGGCGCACCTTGCCGGGCACGCCGGCGACCAGCGACCGCGGCGGGACGACCGTGCCCTCCAGCACGACGGCGCCCGCGGCGACCAGGGACTGGGCGCCCACCACCGCATCGGTGAGCACGGTGGCGTTCATGCCGATCAGGCAGCCGTCCTCGATGGTGCAGCCGTGCACGACAGCCCCGTGCCCGACGCTGACGTCCGCACCCACGATCGCCGGCGACCCCTGCTCGGTGTGCACCACGACGTTGTCCTGGAGGTTGGAGCGAGGACCGAGCACGATCTCGTCGATGTCGCCGCGCAGCACGGCGCCGAACCAGACGCTGGCCTGCTCATCGACCTTGACCTTGCCGATCATCGAGGCGTTCGGGGCGATCCAGGCGGTCGGATGGACCTCGGGCGTGCGGTCGGCGAAGGGGAGGCTGGTCACCCGGCCAGGCTACCGTCGGCCGACCACGGCAGACTGGGCCCGTGATCTCCACCGCCCTGCTCGACCTCGACGGCACGCTGACCGACCCCATCGAGGGCATCTCGCACGCCCTGGACCGCGCGGCGCAGGCCGTGGGGGTGGGGCCGCTGACCCAGGCCCAGCACCGCGCCGGCATCGGCCCTCCGCTCGCGGACGTGCTGGCGGACCTCGGGGTGCCGCAGGACCGGGTCGAGGAGGGGATCCACGCCTACCGTGCGTTCTACGGCGAGACCGGGTACCTGGAGAACCGGCTCTACGACGGCGTGCTGGACGCCCTGGCCGCACTGCGCGACGTCGGGGTCCGCCTGGTCCTGGCGACGTCCAAGCCGGAGCCGTACGCGCGGCGCATCGTCGAGCACTTCGGCGTCGCGCCGTACCTCGAGCACGTCGCCGGGGCGACGCTGGACGGGACCGTTGCGACGAAGGCTGACGTCATCGCGCGGGCGCTGTCCGCCGTGGACGTCGCCGCGGGTCCGGGAGTCGTCATGGTGGGCGACCGGGCGCACGACGTGCGCGGCGCCGCCGAGCACGGGATTGCGTGCGTCGGCGCCGCGTGGGGGTACGGAGAGCCCGGTGAGCTCCTCGACGCCGGAGCGGTGGCGCTCGCGGACTCGCCGGCCGACCTGGTCGACGTGCTGCGGGCTCTCGGCGACGGATCCCGCTAGCAGCTGCGGGGCCGCGACACGCCCCGTGGGCCGATCCCCGGTCGGTTCCCCTCATCGCCGGGTCGCCGGTGCCGATGAGGCCCGCGAGCACGGACACCGGCACCCCGGCACGCACGAAGGGGTTCGGCGTTCACACCCGGGGCTCGGTGTCCGTGCTCGAAGGCTCCGGCCGGTCGTGCGGGACGCAGGGCGGCTTCGCGGTCGGACCCGATCCTCGCGTACACTGCCGTGCGCGCACCGGCCGTGTGCGCCTGCCATGAGCATCGAGGATCGGTGCACTGCGCAGCCCGGGAGGATTCGCCTAGTGGCCTATGGCGCACGCTTGGAAAGCGTGTTGGGTGCAAGCCCTCGGGGGTTCGAATCCCCCATCCTCCGCCGCATGAAGGGCCCGTGACCTGCAGAGATGTGGGTTGCGGGCCCTTCGTCGTGTGCGGGTGCGGGCGGCCGGCGGGGCGGCGGTAGCAGTTTTGGTAGCAGTTTGTGCGCGAGTGTCCAGCTGATGCTGGAGCGCGCATGCCGTCGTCGCGCCTGTGGTGGCTGCAGCGGCATGAGCGGATCTGCCCCTGGACGCTACGTGCGGGCGAGGTGCGCCAGCCGGCTCGCCACGGCACGTCAGAGGATCGAGCCGAGGTCTGATCCGACGGTCGGGTAAGCAGCGGTCATCGACTTCAGCTGGCGGGTGGTCAGTCCGAGCTTCATGGCCAGGCCAAGGACGTTGATGAGTTCGCCGTACCCCGGGCCGAGGAGGTGTCCGCCGACGATCCGGTCGCTGGATCGGTCCACGAGGACCTTGGTGGCCGCAGTGGTCTCGCCGATCCGGTAGTTGGAGTACCAGCCGCTGGTGTCGCGGTAACGGACGTCGACGTCGATGCCCTGGTCCCGGGCCTCTTGTTCGAGCATCCCGACCCGGGTCAGTTCGGGGATCGTGAAGACCGCCGTCGGGACGCCCGCGTAGTCCGGGACGGTCGTGGTGCCTTTGAGCATGTTCGACGCGGCGACCTTGCCCTCGAAGACCGCGACCGGGGTCAGCGGCATCCCTGGGCTGTTGGCAGCGTCGCCGGCCGCGTAGACCGACGGGTTGCTCGTGCTCTGCAGGTGATCAGCCACCCGCACGCCACTCTCATCCCACTCCACGCCGGCGGCGTCGAGGTGCAGGCCGGATAGGTCCGGTACCCGGCCCGCGCCGTGCACCACGAGGTCGAACTCCACCGTCTCGGGTTGGCCGGAGCGTTCCACGCGGACCAGGTAGGAGGTCCCGGACTTCTGAATCGCGGTGACCGTGGTGGAGCGCCACAGCTCGATCCCGGCGTCGGCGCCGCGGCTGATGAGGAGCTCGACGAGATCGGGGTCAAACGCCTTGAGCGGCCGGGGACCGCGGTCGAGGATGACCGGCGTGCTGCCCGCGCGGGCCGCGATGTGGGCGAACTCGAAGGAGACGAAGCCGCCACCGACGAATAGGATCCGCTTCGGCAGCTCGGGAAGGTCCATGAACTCGGTGCTGTCGACCAGGTGCTCGTGACCGGGGACGTCCAGTGGACGGGGGCGTGCGCCGGTGGCGATAAGGAAGTGTGCTGCCTCGTACGTGGTGCCGTCGATCGCGAGGGTGTTCGCACCGGTGAACCGCGCAGAGCCGTGCAGGGTGTCGACGCCGTTGCTCGACAGGCCCTGCTCCATATTGGCCGGGACCGGGTCGGTGAAGGCGTGCTTGTGCTTGATCAGGTCGGGCCAGTCGATCGACAGGCCGGCGTCGTCGATGCCTTTGCCCCGCATGAGCCGGGCGCTGTCGATGATCTCGGCACCGCGACGCAGGATCTTCTTCGGGTCGCACCCGCGCAGGGCGCAGGTGCCGCCGTAGGGCAGCGCGTCGACGATGGCGACGCTCCAACCCGCAGCGGCGCACTTGTTCGCCGCCGAGACGCCGGCCATCCCCGCGCCGATCACGATCAGGTCGTAGGCGTTCATCATCTCGCCGCCACGTCTTTCACGCCAAGGGCCGTCCTGAGCTGGTCCATCGTGGGCGCCCCGGCCAAGCCGTCGGGCGTGCGATAGACCCGGCACGACAACCCCACGCCGGCGCCCGGCTCGGCGAAGACGTCGACGCCGTCCACCACGATGCTCGGCGAGCCGTGGAACCCCAGCCGCTCGGACTCCTCCATGGTCTCCACGCGGTGACGCGTCACCACGACGTCGGGGCGCTCGGAGGCGATCGAGGCGAGCCGCTGGTCGGCGACCTTCCAGTTCGGGCAGCCATCGAAGTACAGCAGCGAGATCTCCATGCCTGCGACGCTAGACCTTGTACCGTGGTAGAAGGTCAAGGGTGAAGGACGGACGAGATGCTGATCGGTGAGCTTGCCGACGTTGCCGGGATGACCAGCCAGGCCATCCGGTTCTATGAGCGCAAGGGCCTGCTGCCCGTGGCCGATCGGGGCGCCAACGGCTACCGCGTCTACGACGAGTCCATGCTCACCCGGTTGCGCTTCATCACCGTGGCGCAGGCCGCCGGTCTCACCTTGTCCGAGATCCGCAGCATCATCGACCTCCGTGATGACGGGACCGTGCCCTGCGCGCACGTCGTCGCGCTCATCGACGCCAAGCTCACCGACGTACGGGCGCGGATCCGGCACCTTGCGGCGATGCAAGGCGAGCTGGAAGCACTCCTCGAGGACAGCCACCTGCTCGACCCCGCCGACTGCGCAGACGACGACATCTGCCACGTACTCACGAGACCGTCGCAGGACACCTGAAACTCACCGGTCCCCGACGTGGGGCGTCATTGGCACTGCGACGGGCATCCTCTGCAGATCCGGGTGGCGAGCACCTGGTACGGCTGCCAAATTCCTTTAACCGGTCCCGTGGTCGCTCGCTCCCCAGAGGAGCACCCCCATTCGACGGTTGGCCTCCTCCACGAGCTCCGGCACGACGTGTTGGTAGCGGGTCGTCATCGCCGGCGACGTCCAGCCGAACATGCTCATGACGACGCGCTGGTCGACGCCCTGGACCAGGAGCAGCGTCGCGGCCGTGTGCCGGGCGTCGTGCAGCCGCGCCGGCCGGATCCCGAGCCGTTCGAGGAACGCCGTCCAGTGCAGCGAGTGGTCGTGCGGGGCGACCGGTCGCCCTACGAGGTTCGTGAAGACGAGCCCGGAGTCTCGCCACAGCGTCCCCGCGTGGATGCGAGCCTCGCGCTGCCGACGCCTGTGCTGCCGCAGGGCGATCAGCAACGGCTCTGGCAATGGCAGCGTGCGGCGCGACTGCTTCGTCTTCAGCTCGGTAAGGACCAGCCCGCCCTCCTTGCGGTGCGGGCAGCGTGATGGCCGCTCGTGGCAGCGGTCTAGATCAGCGCACCCGTGCCGCCAGTTCCGTCGCTCAAGCTGACGGCGCACCTGCAGCCGGCCAGCGTCGAGGTCGACGTCGGCCCATGACAGACCCAGCACCTCGCCGCGCCGCAGCCCGAGCGAGATGGCGAGCATGAACGCCACCCCGTTGGGCTCGTTCTCGGCAGCGGCGAGGATGCGGCGGGCCTCGTCGACCGTGAGCGGTTCGATCTCGGGCGGGTTGTATCGCGGCGTGTGGGCGAGCGCGACGGGGTTGCCCGGGAGGCGCCGTCGTCGGAACGCGTCGTTCAGTGCCTTGTTCAGCGTCCGGCGTACGTGGTGGACGGTGCCGGCGTTCAGGCCGTTGGCGAGCAGCGCGGTGTAGAGGTGCTCGATGTGCTCGGGCTGGAGCGCATCGAGGCGGTGCTTGCCGATGGCGGGGTTGATGTGGCGGTGGACGTCGACGGTGTAGCCCGAGAGGGTGCTCGGCCGGACGCGCAGCGCTGTGGCCGACAGCCACTCGGTCAGCCAGGTCTCCAGCCGCGGTGACGGGCCCGCTGGGAGGGCGGACTGGTCGGACCGCTCGCGTTCGAGCGCGCGGACCTTGCGGACCACGTCGGCCCGTGATGCGCCCGAACGCTTGCGGCGGTCGACCGAGCCGTCGGGCTGGATGCCCATCGTCACGAAGCCGTACCAGCGCCCGTCGTTGCCCTGGAAGATCGACGAGCGCTGGTTGCCGGCCCGAGTGCCCATCAGGTCACGGCACCTTGGGGTGCTGTTCGCGGCGGCACCGCTCGACGAACTGGGTGAGCGCGTCGGCGGGCACGCGCCGGAGCCGGCCGATGTGCACGGTCTCGATCGCGCCGCTGTGGATCAGCTCGTACATCGTGGTGCGGCCGATCGACAGGCACGCGGCGGCGTCGGTGACGCTGAGCATGACGCGCGGGGTCTCGATGATCTCGATGTCACTCATGGCTGTTCTCCTCTTGGGTTGGGTTGGGTGATGCCGATCAGAGGCCCAGCACCCGACCATCGGGTACTGGCGGCGGGGTAGTGGTCAAGCGGTTCGGCGCCGGCTGTGGAGAGGGCGCGCCCCAGGGCTGATGTGGATGGACTGGTGGCAAGAGCGGCGCGTGTTCGTGCGGGTGGTAGGTCTCCCACGTCTCGGTCGCGGTCGGCTCGGCGTGGCTGGTCGCCAGGATCTGCTCGAGCACCTCGCGGCTCGACGCAGGCGCCTGGCCCGGCAGGCAGTCCGGGTCGGCTTCCTCGACGACGACGTACGTGCGGTTCGCGTGTCGGCCGCGGCTCATCGCGACGTACAGGTCTTCGCGGCCCATCCCGGGCGCGGCGATGGTGTGCGTCTCATCGACGGTCATGCCTTGGGTGCGGGCGACGGTGGTGGCATAGCCGAGCTCGACCTGCTCGGTCACGTAGGACGCCGGTAGACGAACTTCTGGCGAGCTGACGTCCGAGCGGCCGTCGCGCTGGACGGGGCGGACGCGCAGGGCGCCGTCGCGCATGACCTCGGTGACGTCCCACAGTGCGCCGTTGCGGACGTAGCCGTCAGAGGTCCGCAGGCGCCGGTGGTTGCGACGGGTGACGACGCGGTCGCCGACACCGGCGGTCAGACCGTCATGGAGCGCGACGCCGTCGCGGGCGACCGTGCCGGACAGGATGCCGTCGGAGCGGGCGCGGGCGTTGAGGTCGCGCACGGTGCGATTGTCGACGGCTTGGACGATGGCGACCCGGCCGTGCCCCTGGGCGGTGCTGGCAGCGGCCAGGGCGGCATCGAGCACGTCGTCGTGGCTGCCGGCGCTGAACGCACCGTGGTTCTCGTAAGCGTCGAGGGCTTCGCGGTGGGCGCGGCGCAGCTCGAGGCTCGCGCGGGCCTCCCACGGGTGAGCGAAACGCCACAGGCTGGTGAGCTCGGCGGTGGGTCCGCGGCGGGCGAGCATGGCGAACGCCCCGCCGGCGTCGACGGAGCCGCGCTGGAGGTGGTCGCCGACGAGCAGCACCTTCGCCGTGGCAGCGCGTGCCTGCTCGACGATCGTCGCGAGGGTGCGGGTGTCTGCGAGTGAGGCTTCGTCGACGATGACGAGCTGGCCGGGGCTGAACCGCCAGGTGTCCTGCTCGATGCGGATCCGCCAGTGCTCCTGGTGGAGTTCGCGCGCCTCGATCACCCCGGCGGTGTCTCTCCGCTCGAGGGTCTCCGCGTAGCGACCGGCGCGTGCGGCGGCACCGTCGCCGGTGGACTCGTGAAGCCATTTCGCGGTCGTCTCGCAGGTGACGCCGAGGGAGGCGGACAGGGTGTGCGCGGCCGAGGCGGACGGGGCCAGCCCGACGACCGGTCCGACGCTCTGACGCCAGAACGAGGTGAGGGCGGCGAGCGTCGTCGTCTTGCCGGAGCCAGCCGGACCGACAAGCACGTCGAGGAGGTGCCCGGAAGTGATGACGGCTTCGGCAGCAGCTCGCTGGTCTGCGGCGAGCGCGCCCAGGAGGTGCTCGGTGCGCATCGTCGGGTGGCCGAGCGCCTCAGGTGGGCGGTGCGGGAAGCCGCCGGCCTCGGACGCGTCAAGGAGTACGCGTTCGGCGCCGAGGAGCTCGGTGGTCGTGAACAGGGACTCTCCAGCCCGGCGGGTGGCAGGGTCCCGGTTGTCGTCGAGGTGGACGCAGGCGGCCGCGGCGCCGGCCGTGATGGTGTTCAGGAGGTGTCGTCGCTCGGTGGGTGAGGCCATCCGGAGGAGCTTCGAGGCGCGCACGGCTTCGGCGCCGAGGTTCCAGGTGGTCCAGACCGAGCGCCGTGTGGAAACCACATCGATGACACCGGCGACCATCGCGGCCCGGACCTCGGGTCCGACGTCATGCGCCCGCAACGGCCGTCCGTACGTGCCGGTCAGCGCGCGGGAGGCGAGGTCGCGCGGCTCGACGCCGGTCAGGGCGCGCGCGCGGTTGCCCCAGTCGGCCAGGAGGTCGGCGAGGCGACGCACGACCTTCGGCGGGCGAGTCGCTCGGGTGAGGTGCTGCCGAGCCTTGGTGGTCTCGACGCGCGTCGGCGCGCGGCCGTGAGCGGCCTCGAACTCGGCGAGCCACTGCTGCTCTGCGCAGTGGATCTGCTCGGCCCGGGCGGAGAAGTGAGCGAGGACGTCGTCGCCGATGCCGCTCAGCTCGAACGCAGGGTTGCGCCGGGGTCCGCGGTCCCGCATCGACCAGTCGACCGGGAGCCGTCGGGCGAGCTCGTCGGCCAGGAAGACGTCGTAGAGCTCGGAGACCGTGACGACCGCGGCATGCACCGTGCGCCCGTCGACGCTGCGCCAGGCGCCGTCGGGACCCTGGACCTTGTTCGCGATGACGACATGGGTGTGCAGGTTGGGGTCGCCGGCCCGGGTGTCCCAGTGGTCGAAGGCTGCCGCCACCATCCCGCGCGTTCGAACCTGCCGGCAGCCGGCCTCACCCACGCGGGTGCGGATGACGCGCTGCTCGACGAACTCCAACGACGACGCGAGCGCCGCGCGGTGCGCGCCATAGACGGTGGCCCTGGTCGCGTCATCGGCCAGCGCCCACAGGACGGAGGCGGACTTCGGGGCGGTGAAGGTCAGGTCGTAGCCGACGACGGCGTGCCGCTTCCCGTCATCGAACCGGCCATAGGGGCGGCCGAGCGCGTCATCGGTGAGCGGGTCGACTCCGTCGCGGAAGACAGCCGTCATCGCCTGCTCGGTGACGGCATCACCCGGGCGGAGCCGTTTGCCCCCGTCGCCACCGAGCCCCGCGAGCCCGCCGCCGTACCAGCGCCCCGCCGGATCGCCGGTCTGCTCGTAGTAGGCGGTCAGCGAGTCGCCCGCGCGGAGGCCTGCGTCGCCCGCGGCCACGTGCCGGGTCAGGTACGCGTACCCGTCGCCAGCCGTCAGCTTGTGCATCGACATCACCTCGCACCACCTCCTCGGCGGACCCCGAGAGGCACGAAGCCACCTGCCCCTTACCCGCAGGTGTGCGGAAGGAGGAAAGAAGATGCTTGGTGGTCGTACGCCGGCGTCTACAGGCAGGTAGGCGAGCCCGAGCGCAACCGCACGGATGGGACGTGCCGGCTGTGGTGCCGTGCGGGCTCGTGCGGCGCAGTTGAGGCGCTATCGGGCGGGCCTGCCGCGCCGCCGGTGGTGTCACGCACCACAACGGGCGTGCCGACGACGGGGACCACCGCGGCCGTCATCGGCACGACGTGCAAGAGGAGTCAGCCGTCGTGGGTGCCGACTGACTCGTAGGGGTCACGCAGCGCGGGTGTCGCCAGTCGCCGCGACCAGAGCGCGCCGCATCGAGTCGGCGCCGAGGTGCATCCCGAAGATGACGGATCCGGGCTGCATAGTGGCGCTGTCGTGCAGGGTGCCGGCACGGACGGCGTCGAACCCGAGGCGGTCGATGAGGCGGGCGACGGTCGCGACAGCGTTGGGGTCGTCGCCGGCGACGGCGAGAGCGGCTCTGTCGGTCGAGCCGGCGGGTCGGGCGAGCTCTTCGATCTGGTGGTAGCCGAGGTGGTTGAGGGTCTTGACCAGACGCGCGGTGGTCGGGAGCGCGTCCTGCACGATCACCGACGAGGGCCGGTCGGCGCCGGCGAAGTCAGGCAGCATGCCATCGTGGGACGGCCAGTCGTTCATCAGGTCGACGACGACGTGGTCCGCGAGCAGCGCTAGGGGCAGCTCGCGAAACCGGCGCAGGGGAACGGCCAAGATCGCGAGTTCCGCCTCTGCGAGGAGCTGCTCGGTGCTCGTCGCCCGGGCGCCCGGCGCGACGCAGAGTAGGCGCTCGGTGAGGTCAGCCGTCGGCCTCGAGGAGGCCATCAGGACATCCAGCCCGGCGCGCAGCGCCAGGCGAGCGATCGCGCTGCCTGCCTTGCCGGCCCCGAGGACACCGATGGTCTGGGCTTGGTCGTCGTGCATCATGCAGTTCTCCTCGGCCGTGAGACGCGCGGGTTCAGGCCCAGCGGCGCAGGGTCGTGGCGAGCGGCTCGGTGGGGTGGCCGATGAGGCGGGCGAGGTCACCGGTTGTGGGGGCGAGGGCGCCGTCGCGCATGTTGGCGTTCAGGGCCACGAGGAACCCGGCGGTGGCCTCGTCCAGCCCGAACCCGATGAGCTGGGCGTGCTCCTGCTGGGAGGTGAGGGGCTGGTAGCGCACAGGGGTGCCGAGCACGTCCTCCGCGGTGGCGGCGAACTCTCCGTAGCTCCAGGCGGTGTCCCCGGACAGCTCGTAGGCGGCGCCCTCGTGCCCGGAGGCCGTCAGGACGACCGCCGCCGCCTCGGCGTAGTCCTTGCGCGGGGCGGTGGCCAGGCGCCCGTCACCGACGCTGTTGGCGACGACGCCGTGCTCGCGGGCGGTGGCGAAGTCCTGCTGGTGGTTGTCGGTGTACCAGCCGTTGCGCAGGAACGTCGCGGGCAGGCCTGAGGCGGTCACGAGCTCCTCGGTGGCCTTGTGCTCCGCCGCCAGGCCGAGGATGGTCGTGGGCGCCTGCAGGGCCGACGTGTAGACCAGGTGCCCGACGCCGGCGCGACGCGCGGCCTCGATGGCGTTGCCGCGCGGGGCCAGGGCCTGCCCGGGCGCACCGACGGAGATGAGCAGCAGCTTCTCGGCACCACTCAGGGTTGCTGCGGTGCCCTCGATGTCGTCGAGGTCCAGGGCCGCGGTGCGGACGCCGCGCTGGGCGAGGGCGGCCAGGCGCTCGGGGTTGCGGCCGAGGGCGAGGATGTCGGCGGGTGCGACGTCGCGGGCGAGCAGGGCGTCGATGGTCAGGGCACCGAGCTGTCCGGTGGCACCGATGATGGCGATGGTCATGGCTGTCGTTCTTCCTCGAGGTCAGTTGCTGATGGCGGGGGCGCGGCGCACGTAGGTAGCGTCGTCGACCTGGGCGGCGGTGAAGGCGGCGATGTCGGCGCGGCTGACGGCGAAGCCGAGCTTGTCGGTGCCGAAGAACCCGGTGCGGACGTTGCCCTTGGGGGTGTCCTTGGGGGCGATGAACCGCACGATCGTCCAGTCCAGGTCCGAGCGCATCACCGGCCCGGTCATACCGCGGATCTCCTCGTAGGCGCGCGGCATGAAGGTGCGGGGCATGAACCCGATGAGCCGGGTCACCGGTGTCGGCTTCTCCTGGGGGTCCAGCACGGCTGGGGTCGCCTGGCCGATGTAGCGCGTCACGCCGTGACGGCGCATCGCGGCCAGGATGTGCTCGGTGCCCTCGACCAGCGGCACGCCGGTGGCCCTGCGGTCCATGCTCGGGCCGAGCGCGCTGACCACGACGTCAGCGCCGGCGACGGCGCTGTCGATCGCGTCGGCGGCGGACATCTCACCGACGACCAGGCGGACCAGGTCCCGCCACAGCGCCGGGACCTTCGCGGGGTTACGGGCGTAGGCGGTGACGGTGTGCCCGCGCTCGAGCAGCTCGGTGACGGTCAGGGAGCCGATGGCTCCGGTCGCGCCGAAGACGGTGACGTTCATGGGTGCTCCAGAAGGTTGGCTTGGCGTGCGAGGGGTGGCGCGGGGGGGGGGGGGGGGGGGGCCCCCCCGCGGGGGGCCGGGCGGTGTTGGGCCGTGCTCGGGGGGCGCGCTGGGGGGGGGGGGGGGGGGGGGGGGGGCGCGCCCCCCCCCCCCCCCCCCCCCCCCGCGCCGGTGGCTCAGCGGATGATGAGGACCTTGCCGAGCTTTCCGCCGGTGAAGGCGGCGAAGGCCTCCGGTGCCCGATCGATCGGGATGGCGGTCGAGACGTTGACCCGCAGGTCACCGGTGGCGACGCGCCCGAGCAGCGCCGCGAGCTTCCCGGCTGTGGCCTCGGCCATGATCGGGGCGACGGTCACGTCCTGTCGGCCGACCGCCTCGGCGGTCGCGCCCAGGGTGGACGCGAGGATGCCACCAGCGCGGAGGGTGGCGGCAAGGGCTGCCCCGTCGCCGGCTGCGTGGACGACCTTGTCAACGCCGTCTGCAGCGATGGCGCTGACCGCTGCGGAGACGTCGCCGGTGTAGTCGACGGTGTGCGCGGCGCCGAGGCTGCGGACGTACTCCTCTTCCTGGCCCGGCTGGGCGGTAGCGATGACAGTCGCGCCGGCGGCCGCCGCGAGCTGGACGGCGATCGAGCCGACGCCACCGGTCGCCCCGGAGACCAGGACCGTCTCCCCGGGCTGGATGTCGAGGGCCTCGACCGCGTCGTGGGCCGCGACGCCGGCCAGACCGATGACCGCCGCCTGCTGCGCGTCCACACCGGCCGGGACCCGGGTGACTGCGGTCGCCGCGAGGGCGACGTACTCGGCGATGGAGCCGGTGCGGGCGCCCAGCGCCATGCCGGGGATGACGCCGGCGACGCGGTCACCGACCGCGATGGTCTCGACGCCGTCACCGACGGCGGTGACGGCGCCGACCAGGTCACGGCCCAGGACCACGGGGAACTCGTGCGGAAGCATGTCCCAGACGTATCCGGCCGCGATGGACAGGTCGAAGCCGTTGACCGAGGTCGCCTCGACCTCGACGAGCACCTCACCGGCGCCCGGCTCGGGCTGGGGGAGGTCCTGGACGTCGGGCTGGATGTCGCGATCGATGATGGCGAAAGCCTTCATGGTGGTTCTCTCTCTTCGGTGATGGTGATGTTGGTGAGGTGGTGGCTGAGCAGGGTGCCCCGAGGGGTCAGGCGGTGAGGAGCCGCAGGACGAGGACGGCGATCGCCAGGACGAGCGGCGGCAGCGGCATGGCGAGGTTCTTGGTGTCCCGCACGCGCAGGTGGCCGATCACCGCGCCAAGGAAGTAGGCGACCAGGCCCGCTGCGGCGATCACGCCGAGGGGCTCGAGCCACAGGCCGACGACGATGCCGACCGCGCCCGCGATCTCCAGGGCGGCCAGGACGGGCAGGTACTTCTTCGGGACGCCGACCGTGCCGTGGATCACGGCGACGACGGCCTCGGCCTGGCGCAGCTTCATGACGGCGCTGTTGAGGCAGATCGCGGCGAGCAGCACCGTGACGACGACGAGTGCGATGAACATGGGTGTCCTTCTTGGATGAGTGGCGCGCGTCGACGTCCGACGAGGCCGGTCGGGTAGGTGGGAGTCAGGCCCCGAGCTCGGCGCGGACCTGGGGCAGGACCTGGGTGCCGAGGAGCTCGATCGCCTTGAGGTAGGTCGCGTGCGGCATGCCGCCGACGTCCATCTGCAGGATCTGGCGGGTGTGGCCGAGCAGGCCGTGCAGGTGCAGGATCCGGTCGGCGACCTCGTCCGCGCTGCCGGCGAAGACCATGCCGCCGGGTTCCATCTGCCGGTCGCGCCCGGGAGGGGACATCGGGGGTCGGCCGACCTCGGCGGCGCCGGTCGCGAACATCCGCAGCTCGTGCTCGAGGTAGGTCGCCTTCGCAGCGGCGTTGTCAGCTCCGACGAAGCCGTGCACCGCGACGGCGATGTCCGCTCCGTCCGCCGGGTGCCCGACCTGCGTCCACGCCTCGCGGTAGGCGTGGCCGTACTGCGCCCAGTGCTGCGGGGTGCCGCCGAGGATGCCGAGGAACAGCGGCACGCCGAGCTCGACGGCACGGCTGACCGACCCGGGACTGCCGCCGGAGCCGAGCCAGATCTTCAGCGGCACCTCGGGCCGCGGCACGATCACGGCGTCAAGCAGCGGGCGGCCGCGGTGCGGGCCGTTCCAGGTCAGCCGCTCCTGGCGGTTCGCGGCGAGTAGGAGCTCGAACTTGCTGGAGAAGAGCTCGTCGTAGCGGTCCTCGTCCTCGTCGAACAGCGAGAACGTGATCGCCGAGGAACCGCGACCGGCGACAGCCTCCACGCGACCCGGCGCGATCGCCGCAGCGGTCGCCAGCTGCTGGAACACCCGCAGCGGCTCATCCGTGGACAGGACGGTGACCGTCGTGCCGAGCCGGATCCGCTCCGTCGACGCCGCAGCCGCGGTCACCATGGACGTCGGGGAGGACAGCGGCATCGAGGGCGTGTGGTGCTCGCCGATGCCGAAGAAGTCGAGTCCCACCTCCTCGGCGAGTTTGACGGCCTCCAGGACGTCGCGGACGGCCTGGGCTGTGGGGCCGTAGCCGCCGTCCAGGGTGCGGGGGGTGTTGCCGAAGCTGTACACACCGAGCTCGAGCGTCATGTCAAGCGTCCTTCGCGGAAGTGGTGGGGGGTCTGGGTGGTGGGGGCGGATCCCGGTCCTGGCTTTGGGCGGCTGCCGCAGCCGAGCCGGCGTTCGCCGTTGCGCCGCATCGCTGCGACGACCCGGCCCGCGGGCGGCGCCGGCGGGCCAGCGGTCGCGGCGCCGGCGCGCAAGCCGTCGAGGACGAGGGCCAACAGGCGGGCGGAGGCCTCGGCCGTGATGCCGTGCGCCCGCTCCACCAGCCCGGCGTTCGCCATCAGCAGCAGTACGACGTCCTGGTCGGTGAAGTCAGCGCGCAGCACGCCGGCGTCGTGGGCTCGTGCGACGAGCCGGACCAGTCCCTCGTACGCGCGGGTTCGGAGCTCCTCGATCTCGGGTGCCTCGACGTTCATGGTGACCAGGTCCGCGATGCCGCGGTCGCGGGCCTGCATCGCGCCCACTGCCCGGATGTAGGACGCGAAACCGTCCCACGGGTCGACGTCCGCGAGGCCCGCCTCGACCGCGTCGACGTGCTCGGCCATCCGCTCGGCGAACACGGCAGCCACGAGGTCGGCGCGGGTCGGGAAGCGGCGGTACAGGGTGGCGTTCCCCGTGCCGGCCCGCTTGGCGATGTCGTCCAGCGGGGCCTCGAGGCCCTGCTCGGCGAACAC
The DNA here is from genome assembly GCF_030586465.1 of Actinotalea lenta. GTDB lineage: Bacteria > Actinomycetota > Actinomycetes > Actinomycetales > Cellulomonadaceae > Actinotalea > Actinotalea lenta. The sequence continues at coordinate 896,360 of NZ_JAUQYP010000001.1, read as the reverse complement.
CGCGCGGGCGGCCTCGACGATGGCCTCCCGGTTCCGGGCGGCGTCTGCTCTCAGCGTCATGACCTCTCCAACCGACAAGAAGTGGGGAGTATTCCCCACCTGTCGTAGAGTCTGCAGCATGACGCAGCTCCACGATGACGCCACGCCCGGCCAGACCCCCGACGCGACCGTTGGCCAGGCGCAGGTCGACGCGCTCCAGGCCTCGGTCCGCCGCCTGAAGGACGTGGTCGCAGCCGTGCCTGACCACCAGCTCACGACGCGGGCGTACCCCGCGGAGTGGACGGTCTCGGACGTGCTGTCACACCTGGGGTCCGGAGCCGTCATCACCCAGCGCCGGCTCGAGGACGCCCTCGCCGGTCAGGACACCCCCGCCGAGTTCGCGCCCGGCGTCTGGGATCTCTGGAACGCCAAGGGCCCGGAGGCGCAGCGCGACGACGCCCTGGCGGCCGACGCGGAGCTGCTCGAGCGCCTCGAGGCCGTGGCCGCCCAGGAGAGGGCGGCCTTCGCGTCAAGCATGGGCCCCATGACGCTCGACTTCGCCCAGTTCGTCGGGATGCGGCTGAACGAGCACGCCTTCCACACCTGGGACATCGAGGTCGTCCAGAACCCGGCCGCCACCATCCCCGGGTCGGCCGCCGAGCTGCTCGTCGACAACCTCGAGCTCGTGGCCAGGTTCACAGGGCAACCGACCGGAGACACAGCGACCTTCGCGGTCCTCACGACCGACCCAGCACGCGCCTTCGTCGTCGAGCTGACACCGACCAGCGCGGTGCTCACGCCCCAAGCGGCGGGAACGGAGGCGCATGACCTCACGCTTCCCGGGGAGGCCTTCGCCCGCCTCGTCTACGGCCGACTGGATGCAGCGCACACACCGACCGGCGTGGACGCGGACGCGGCGCTGCAGAAGCTCAGGCAGGCATTCCCCGGACCGTAGACGTCCGCCTCACAGGTCGGTGCGCCGTGGCGATGTGGGGCCGTCGCCACTGCCCACTCCGGCCCCCAGGTCGGTAGCAGTTCTGGTAGCAGTTTCTCTGGGTACAGGCCGATCTCGGGACGTCCCCGCCGGATGCTGCACTGGGCATGACCTGCACTGACGTACCCGCGCAGGTCCGCCTGCACCCCCTCCAGGCCACTTGGAAAGCGTGTTGGGTTAACAGCCCTCGGGGGTTCGAATCCCCCATCCTCCGCTCTGATGACGCGGGACATCGTTCATGGGTGTCCCGCGTCATCGTTCGTCGCGGAGCCCTCGGCCGCCCGCCGGTCCGGGCCGCGGACGGCGGCGCGTCACGCTCGATCACGATGCCCTGTTCGGCCCTAGCTTCCCCATGATGCAGCTGCGAAGCTCGCGGCCATGGACGTCCGGCACGCGCGCTTCGTGCGCAGCGGGCTGGATGCAGCAGGGGTCGCCGAGCTCGAGCTGGTCGACGCCCTCGCCGAGGAGCTGGCCGACCACCTGGTGTCCCAGGCCGCGCGCATCGACGTGGTCCACGTCCACCGGGCCCAGTCCAGCGCCGTGCAGTCGATCGTTGCCGACCTCCTGCGCGAACAGCTCGGGTTCCGCGACGAGGTCGTGCTCACGCCGCAGGACGGGTTCGTCACGCACGCCAGGCCCGACTTCGTCTACAGCCTCGGGCCCGGCCGCGGGATCATCGCCGAGGTCGAGCGCGGCGGGACCACGACGAACAACCACGACCTCAAGGACCTGTGGAAGACCCACATCGCCAGCGACGCCCAACACCTGTTCCTCATCGTGCCCAACGCCAACTGGAACGAGGCAGGCGTGGCGCGCGAGCACCCCTACACGCGCGTCCTGACCCGCCTCGGCTCGTTCTTCGGCGACCCGCGCCGCGAGATCGACGTCGTCAGCCTGCACGTCTTCGGCTACGGGCGAGAGGCCTGACTGCCGGGCCGGCTCCAGCAGCTCGCGCGCCGGCGTAGCGTGGTCGCATGGGCGGCCGGACCGCGCAGCTCGACCGGCGCACCGTCGCGTGGCTGCTCGACGGCGACGACGCTTCGGTGCGGTATCTCACGCTGACGAGCCTGCTCGGCATGCCGCCCGAGACCCCCGAGGTCGAGGCGGCACGGGCCGCGATCATGACCGAGGGCACGGTGCCGCGCATCCTCGCCGCGCAGCTGGACGACGGGCACTGGCAGGCACGCGACCGCTTCTACACCGACAAGTACCGGGGGACGGTCTGGCAGCTGGTCATCCTCGCGGAGCTCGTGGCCGACGGGGCCGAGCCCCGGGTGCGCGCAGCCTGTGAGGCGATCCTGCGCGACTCGCAGGACCGCGAGTCCGGCGCCTTCTCGATGGCCCGCGACAAGCGCGCCGGCGGTGGCCTGCACCGCCAGGTCATCCCGTGCCTGACCGGGAACATGGTCTGGAGCCTCATCCGGCTCGGCATGGCGGACGACCCGCGCGTGCGGCGTGCGCTCGACTGGATCACCACGTACCAGCGCTTCGACGACGGCGACGACGAGGCCCCCACGGGTTGGCCCTATCAGCCCTATGAGATCTGCTGGGGCCGGCACACCTGCCACATGGGCGTGGTCAAGGCGCTCAAGGCGCTCGCTGCGATCCCTCCGGACCGGCGTTCCCCCGCGGTGGCGCAGAGCCTGGCGGACGGCGCGGAGTTCATGTTGCGCCACCACGTCCACAAGCGCAGCCACGACCTGACGAAGGTCGCCAAGCCCGGCTGGCGGCGGTTCGGCTTCCCGCTGATGTACCAGACCGATGTGCTCGAGGTCCTGGGGATCCTCACGTCGCTCGGGTACCGCGACGAACGCATGGTCGAGGCGCTGGACCTCGTCGCCGACGCGGCGGACGCGGACGGCCGATGGAGCCTGGCGAGCACGTTCAACGACCGGTTCGTCGTGCCGATCGAGACCAAGGGCGAGCCAAGCCGGTGGGTGACGCTCCGGGCGCTGCAGGTGTTGTCCGCGGCGTGATCACCGGGGCGTCGCCGGCTGGGTGCGGAACCCGGGGCTCACCTGATCAGGGCGACGCGGCGCGGCTGACCGCGCCGTCGATCTGCAGACCGCGCTCGAGCAGGTCCAGGCACCGGTCCAGGACGTCGCGCAGCGGCTCGGCGAACGCGGTGCCCTGCCAGTGGTGCAGCCCACCGAGCAGCGCGCCCACGACGACGTGCGCGAGCACCTGGACCTCGAGGTCGTTCGCGGACCGGGACAGGCGTTCGGCGAACACCTCCCCGAGGGTCTCCGAGGCGGCGTAGACCTGCCGGGCCAGCGCGGCCTCGAGCGCGGGGTCGGACATGACGTGCCGCATCTGCCGACGGGTGCGCTCCTCGTCCCCGACGAGGTGGTCCATCACCGCGCGCAGCATCCGGCGCGTCACGTCGAGGGGTGAGCCGTCGGCGTCGTCCTCGAGGCGCGCCGCGGAGGTGTCGAACTCGAACTCACCCAGCAGGACGATCTGCTCCTTGGACCCGAAGTAGCGGTAGACGCTGCTCGGTGAGACGTCCGAGGCGTCCGCGATCTGCTCGACCGTCACGCGCTCGTAGCCATGCTCGTCGAACAGGTCCAGCGCCACGTCCTGGATGCGCGCCATGGCGGCCGCGCGCTTGCGGTGCCGCAGGCCGATCTCCTGCCCCAGGTCTGTCACACCCCCCAGGGTACGACACTGGCAGCGGCTTTCTCTTGACAGTTACTATCAACCCGCTGATACTCGCTTTTGACAGCGACTGTCACTTGAGCGAGGTCGAGATGGACGACGTCATCCGCACCCGAGGACTGGTCAAGACCTTCGGGCGCACGCGAGCCCTCGACGGCGTCGACCTCACGGTCGCGCGCGGTGAGGTCCACGGCTTCCTCGGGCCCAACGGAGCCGGCAAGTCCACCACCATCCGCGTACTGCTCGGCCTGCTGCGCAAGGACGCCGGCGAGGCCACGCTGCTCGGCGGTGACCCGTGGCACGACGCCGTGGCCCTGCACCGCCGCCTCGCCTACGTCCCCGGCGACGTGCACCTGTGGCCCACCCTCACCGGGGGCGAGGCCATCGACCTGCTCGGCGAGCTGCGCGGCCGCTCGGACCGGCGGCGCCGGGACGAGCTCGTCGAACGCTTCCAGCTCGACCCCACGAAGAAGTGCGGGACCTACTCCAAGGGCAACCGGCAGAAGGTCGCGATGGTCGCCGGGCTGGCGGCCGACGTCGAGCTGTTCCTGCTCGACGAGCCCACGAGCGGCCTGGACCCGCTCATGGAGACGATCTTCCAGGACGTCGTGCGCCACATGCGCGACGCCGGCGCGACCGTCCTGCTGTCCAGCCACATCCTCGCGGAGGCCGAGGCGCTGTGCGACCGGATCTCGATCATCCGCGAGGGCCGGGTCGTGGAGTCCGGCACGCTCGCCGAGCTACGACACCTGACCCGCACGTCGGTGCAGGTCACGGCCCAGCACCCGATCACGGACCTCGCGGCGCTGCCCGGTGTCACGGTCGTGTCGACCCAGGACGCGCGGTCGGCCCAGCTCGAGGTCGACACCGACCGGCTCGGCGCCGTCATCGAGCGCCTGGGCCCGCGCGGGGTCCTCAGCCTCACGTGCTCGCCACCCACCCTCGAGGAGCTCTTCCTGCGGCACTACGGCCAGGAGCTGACCGCCGCGCACGAGCACGACGCCCTCGTCGCAGCACACTCCCGCGCCGGGTCGGAGGAGCCATGACCACGCTCACGCGGACGGCCCGGCTCCTCCGCCTCGCCCTGCGCCGGGACCGGATCCTGCTGCCCACGTGGATCGTCGCGATCAGCGGCATCGCCTGGGCCACCGTGGAGAGCTACACCGCGATGATGAGCGACGCCGCGCAGCGCCTGGCCACCGCGACGTACGCCGCTGGGAACCCGATCGCGCGGCTCATGGACGGCCCCGCCGCGGGTACCGACCTCGGCGCGATGTCGATGGTCGAGTCCTACCAGGTGCTCGCGATCCTCACCGCCCTGATGAGCGGCCAGGCCGTCGTGCGCCACACGCGCCAGGACGAGGAGACCGGCCGCGCGGAGCTCATCGGCTCGGCCGTGGTCGGCCGGCACGCGCGGTTGTCGGCCGCGCTGCTCATCACCCTGGGGGCGAACGTCGTGCTGGGGCTCGCCGTCGCCGCCGCCCTGGTCGCGAGCGACCTGGGGACGACCGGCGCGCTCGCGGCCGGGCTCTCCGTGGCCGGCCTCGGCTGGGTGTTCGCGGGGGTCGCGGCCGTGGCGTCCCAGGTCTTCGGGACGGCCCGCGCGGCCAACGCGGCCGTCGGCGCGGCCCTGGGCGTGGCGTTCCTGCTGCGCGCGGTCGGCGACCTGCTCGGACACGTCGCGGACAGCGGGGTGCAGGTGATCAGCGCCTGGCCGTCCTGGCTGTCACCCATCGGGTGGGGACAGCAGCTGCGCCCGTTCCAGGAGGACAACTGGTGGATCGCCGGGCTCTTCGGCGGCCTGACGCTGGTGCTGGCCTCGGTCGCCTACGTGCTGGCCGACCACCGCGACGTCGGCGCCGGCATGGTCACCCCCCGCCCAGGGCCGGCGCACGCCGCACCCGGGCTGGGCACCGACCTCGGGCTGGCCTGGCGGCTCCAGCGCGGCACGCTGCTCACCTGGCTCGGCGGCCTCGTGGCGCTCACCGCCGTGTTCGCCTCGGTCGCCGACAGCGCCGAGGACCTCGTGGCCGAGAACGACCAGCTCGCCGAGATCCTCGGGCGACTCGCACCGCAGGGCACCGTGGTCGACCTGTACTTCACGCTGACCATGGCGATCATCGGCATCGCGGCCGCCGGGTACACCGTCCAGGTGCTGCTGAGGATGCGTGCCGAGGAGACCACCGGCCGGCTGGAGCCCGTGCTCGCCACCGCGGTCGACCGCTACGCCTGGATGACCCGGCACGTGACGATCGCCTTCGGGGGCACGGCGGTCATCCTCGCGCTCTCGGGCCTGGCCGGTGGCGTGGTCTACGGCGCGATGACAGGTCGCTGGGCGGTCGGGGTCGGGGGGCTGGTCGCAGCGGCCCTGGCGAACGCGGCCGCCGCGCTCGCGCTGGGCGGCTTCGTGGTGGCCACCTTCGGGCTGATCCCCCGCTGGGCGGGTGCGCTCGCGTGGAGCGCCCTCGCGGGCAGCCTCGTGGTGGGCCAGCTCGGGGCGCTGCTCGAGCTGCCGCAGGCCGTGCTCAACCTCTCCCCGTTCACGCACGTCCCGGCGATCCCGGCCGACGCGTTCGAGCTCACGCCCGTGCTGGTGCTCCTCGGGGTCGCAGGGGGGCTCACGGCCGTGGGGATGCTGGCGTTCCGCCACCGGGACGCGGGCGTGGTGGCCTAGCGGCGGTCGTGCCGCGGAGCCACCGGCCGCTACATCTCCTCGTGGGTGTTCGGGTCCGCTCCGAACAGCCGCCCGTCCGGTCGGCCGAGTGCCGTGATCGCCTCGACCTCGTCGTCCGCGAGCGTGAAGCCCCCGAGGTCGAGGTTCTCGCGCTGGCGCGCGGGGTTGCCGGACTTCGGGATGGGGACCGCACCGATCTGCTGGTGCCAGCGCAGGATCACCCGCGCCGGGGTCACCCCGTGCGCTTCAGCGGCGGCCACCACCGGTGCCGACTCCTTGACCGGTGCACCCTTGCCCAGCGGGCTCCACGACTCGGTCACGATGTCGTGCTCGGCGTGGAACGCGCGCAGCTCGACCTGCGGGAAGAACGGGTGCAGCTCCACCTGGTTCACGGCGGGCATCACGCCCGTGGCGTCGGCGACCCGGGTGAGGAACTCGGGCGTGAAGTTGGAGACGCCGATCGAGCGGACCCGGCCCTCCTCCTTCAACCGCACCATCGCCCGGAACGTGTCGACGAACCTGTCGACGCTCGGGTTCGGCCAGTGGATGAGGTAGAGGTCGATCGTGTCGAGCCCGAGCGCGGCCGCGGAGCGCTCGAAGGAGGCGAGCGTCTCGTCGTATCCGTGGTCCCGGCCCGGGATCTTGGTCGTGACCACGATCTCGTCGCGCGGCACCCCGGTGCGGGCCACCGCACGGCCGACGGCGTCCTCGTTGCGGTAGTTCACGGCGCTGTCGATCAACCGGTAGCCGACGTCCAGGGCGCTGAGGATCGCGTCGGTACCCTCCTCGCCACGCAACGGGTAGGTGCCGAAACCGATGTCCGGGATGGTCGTTCCGTCGTTCAGAGCAGGCATGACCGCGACGCTACGCCACCCGGCGGGGCACGCGCTGCGCGGCCCGCGATCGGAGCGGAGCGCGCGCCGGCGATCCCTACAGGACCGTGCCCTCGATCACCTCGGGGCCCTGCTGGTCCTGGTCCGGCCCGGCGCTCCCGGCCGCCCACCGGTCGACGAACCTGTTCACCCGCCTGCGCACCACCACGCCCGCGACCACGCCGACGACGCCCACCGCGACCAGCGTCCCGCCGAGCGCCACGGCGATCCCCACCAGGCCGACCCCGGGCTCCAGCAGGAAGACCACCCCGAGCGCGAGCTGCGCGACGGCGAGCACGACAAGAGTGGTCCGGCTGCGGCGAGCGCGACCGGAGACCAGCACCGCGACATCCCCGGCGGCGCCCAGCAGGAGCCCGATCCCGATCGCCCAGCCGAGCACGTCGGTGGACCCGGAGATGTTCAGCAACGCGGCCACGCCCGCCACCGCCAGCACCACGCCGGTCAGCACAGTGACCCCGCGGCGCGGGCCCGACCAGCTCGCCACCGCCATGCCGAGCGCGATCCGGCCCAGCCCGGTGATGAGCAACCACAGCGCGACCGCGACGGTGAGGAGTGTCACCGTCGCCTCGGGCGCGGCGAGCAGCAGACCACCCGCGGCGGCGACCAGGACGCCGACCGCGACGAGCGGCACCCAGGTGATCGCGGCGACGGAGCGCAACGCGGCAGCATCGGAGGTCATGGATCGAGCCTAGGCACGCTTCGTGAGCGGCGCCCGCACGGGCGCGCCATGCCCGTCGGTGCCCGACGACGAGGGGTCCGTCCGCCGGTGCACGTGGTCCGCGACCGCGGCGCCGGTCACGATCGCCCGGGCCGTCCACGCGAGGAGCACGACCAGGATCACGTTGCGCGCCGCAAGCACGGTCGCGGGAATCCCCAGCCCCGCGGTGATGCCCGGGTAGAGCCACGGGAACACCGCCTGCGTCACCCCGGCGACCACCAGCACCCAGCGGGCCGTCCGCCGCCAGCCCGGCAGGCCGAGGCCGAGCGCGGCCACCACCGGAGGGGCGAGCCACGTCATGTACTGCGGGGAACCGACCTTGTCGAGGACGATCATGGCCACGGTCACCAGCAGCGCGCCGCGGACCACCAGCTCGGCGGCTCCCGCCCGGTCCGACGACCAGCAGTCGCCCCTTCGTTCGCGTCGCCACCACACGAGCCCGGCGACCAGGACCATGCCCACCGCGAAGAGCCCGCCGAGCGCGACGGTCGCGGCCTGGGTCCCCCACCCGTGCAGCTCCCAGTCGTTGAGCGCCCGGTTGTCCACCCTGGTGATGGCCGGGGTGGCCACGGACGCGAGCAGCCAGGGCGTCGCCCCGACGGCCTCGAGCTGCATCCCGCGACCGCCCTGGTCGGTGAGGAAGGACAGGATGTGGCGTCCGTCCCCGACGACCATGACCGTGCCCACCACGAGCGCGCTGAGGCCGACCGCCGGGGCGAGCACCTCGCGCCACGGCCGGCGCGCCACGGCGAAGAGCGGCCAGAGCAGGGCGCCCGGCGCGACCTTGATCCACGCCCCGGCGGTGAGCAGGACCGCCGCGACGGCGGGGCGGTCCAGGGCCCACAGCAGCGCCGCGAGCATGATCGGCACGACGACGGCGTCCAGGCGACCCATCCCCACCGGCCCGAGCAGCAGCAGGAACGCCGTCCACCACCACGCGCCGGCCATGCCGTGCGGGCGACGCAGCAGCACGAGGAGTGCGGCGGCGTCCAGCGCGGTGACCATGAGGCACCACGCGACCGCGTAGCCGACGCCGGACTGCAGCCCCCCGACGGCAGCGACCAGCTGGGGCAGGACGGCCCCGGCCGGGTAGACGGAGGTGGTGTCGAGCACCGGCCACCAGCCGTGGTCGACTCCCAGCCACATCCAGTAGCGGTACAGCTCCAGGTCACCGAAGGCCCGGGCGAGCATCGCGATGCCCACCAGCGCGTTCCACGCGTGCACGGCCAGGAAGGAGGCCCAGAGCAGCCCGCGCCGGGCCGTGTGCTCCCTGATCGCCTCGCGCACCGAGCCGCCTTCCTGGACATGGGACGACGCGACGCTAGTGACAGTTCCTGGATACCGACTGAGTGCGCCCCCGCACTGCGAGCGTAGGCGAGGACGTCACGCGCCGCCGGGCGGATGCGACCACAGCCGTGACCGGTGCCCCGGGCCCTCGGGGACCTGCCCGGAGCACTGCATACCGGGGTACCGGACGGCCCGTCCGCTAGGGTCCTGGCCCATGGCGCGGACGCTGGACCCCGCAGCGCGGCGGGGATACGGGCTGGGCTCCGTCGCGACGGGCGCGTTCGGGACCGTCCCCGGGCTGCTCCTGCTGCCCTACCTCACCGACCGGCTGGGGGTGGCGGCCGGCCTCGCCGGGGTGATCGTGCTCCTGCCCAAGGCCTGGGACGTGCTGATGAACCCGGTGGCCGGTGGCGTGAGCGACCGCTCGACGAGCCCCGCCGGGCGTCGCCGCCCGTTCCTGCTGCGCGCGGGCCTGACCCTTGCGGTGCTCTTCGTGCTGCTGTTCTCCGGGCCGACGTCCCCGCGCGGCATCGCGGCCGGCTGGGTCGTGGTGCTGTTCCTGGCGTGCGCGACGGCCTACGCGTTCTTCCAGGTGCCCTACGTGGCGATGCCCGCCGAGCTGACCGACGACTACGCCGAGCGCACGCGCCTGATGAGCTGGCGGGTGGCGATCCTCGCGCTGGCGATCCTGGTCAGTGGAGGCCTGTCCCCGATGATCCGCAACCAGCTCGGCCCGGACTGGGGCTACCGGGGCGTCGGCATCTTCGTCGGCGTGCTCATCGCCACCGGAACGCTGGGAGCGTGGTGGGGGACCCGCCGCGCGCCGGTGGACTCCTACGGCACCGCGGGCACCAGCCTGCGCGAGCAGCTGCGCGTGGTCGCCGCCGCGAGGGACTTCCGGATCCTGCTGACCGGGTTCGTCATCCAGGCCCTGGCCACCGGGGCGATGCTCGCCGGGGTGGACTACGTGTCCCGCGAGCTGTTGGGCGGCTCCGGGATGTCCACCGTGCTGTTCGTCTGCTTCGTAGGACCGGCGCTGCTGGTCACCCCGCTGTGGCAGCGGTACGCGGCGTCCCGGGACAAGCGCACCGGGTTCGTCGTGGCTTCGGTCCTGCTGGGGGGCGGCGCGCTGTCGACGCTGGGCGCACTGCACCTGGCCGACGCGCTCGTCCCGGTCACGTTGGCGGCGGCGGGCGTCGGCTACGCAGGCTGCCAGATGTTCCCGCTGTCGATGCTCGCGGACGCCGCGGCCGTGGATGCACTGCGCACCGGTCACAACCGGGTCGGCGTGTACACCGGGGTATGGACCGCGGGCGAGACGCTGGGCCTGGCGTTCGGGCCGTTCGTATACGCGGCGGTCCTGGGCGTGGGCGGCTACGTGTCCTCGACCACGGGTGACGTCACGCAGCCTGCGTCCGCGCTGACCGCGATCGGCTGGGGGTTCACCGTGGTCCCCGCCGTGCTGGTCGCGCTGTCGCTGATCGTCGTGACCCGGTACGGCTTGGACGAGGACGAGGTGCGACGAGCACGGGAGGTGGCGACATGAGCGGTGACGTCGGGACGCCGGCAGGTGGCTGGGGGCGTGCGGAGATCCTGCAGCGACTTCAGGCTCTGCGCGCGCACGACCTGCCCGCGCACGGCGGTCGGACACTGGCCTACGTCTACGACTCGGGGCTGGCACAGGCGGACGCGATCGGCCTGGAGGCCCTCCAGCTGTTCGCCGCCTCCAACGGGCTGGACCCCACCGCGTTCCCGTCCCTGCTGCGCATGGAGAACGACCTGGTCGCCTGGGCGGGCCGGCTGCTCGACGCACCCGACGGGTTCGTCGGCTCGGCGACGTCCGGTGGTACCGAGTCGCTGCTGCTCGCCGTGCTGGCGGCCCGGGACGCCCGGCCGGACATCGCGCGGCCGTCGATGGTCCTGCCCACCACCGCGCACGCCGCCTTCCACAAGGCAGCCCACTACTTCGGCGTGCGGCCGGTCCTGGTGGACGTCGACCCCGTCACCTATCGCGCGGACCCCGCGGCCATGGCGGCGGCGATCGACGACACGACGGTGCTGGTGGTGGCGTCGGCGCCGTCCTACGCGCACGGCGTGATCGACCCCGTGCCGCAGATCGCGGCCGCAGCGGCGGAGCGCGGGGTCCGGTGCCACGTCGACGCGTGCATCGGCGGGTGGGTGCTGCCGTACCTGGACCACGTCGAGCCCTGGACCTTCGCCGTCCCCGGCGTCACCAGCATGAGCGTCGACCTGCACAAGTACGCCTACACCCCCAAGGGCGTCTCCTTGCTGCTGCACCGTGACGCGGCTCTGCGCCGCACCCAGCTGTTCGCCTCGGCCAGCTGGCCGGGCTACACGATGCTCAACTCGACGGTGCAGTCCACCAAGTCAGGCGGGCCGCTCGCTGCGGCCTGGGCCGTGGTGCACCACATCGGCGACGAGGGCTACCGGCGGCTGGTGGGCGCCGCGCGCCGCGCGACCCTGGAGCTCGCCGACGCGGTGGCGCAGATCCCGGCGCTGTCCGTGGTGGTCCCGCCCGACGCGACGCTGCTCACGCTCGTCACGGACGGGTCCTGCGACGTGTTCACGCTCGCCGACGAGATGCTCACCCGCGGATGGTTCGTGCAGCCGCAGATGACGTTCCGGGACATGCCCGCCACGCTGCATCTCACGCTCAGCGCGGCGACGGCCCCGAGCGTCCCGGAGTTCGTCGACGCCCTGCGCGCGTCGGTCGCCGCCGCGCAGGACGCCGGACCCGTGAGGGTCCCGGCACAGCTCGCCGACGCCGTCGCCACCCTGGACCCGGCGTCCCTGGACGAGTCGGCCTTCGCAGGCCTGCTGCGGATGGCCGGGTTGGCCGACGAGGACGGGGACCTGGCGCTGCCGGACCGGATGGCCGCCGTGAACGCCGTGCTGGACGCCGCCCCCGCACCGGTCCGCGAGGCCCTGCTGCTGGGCGTGCTCGACCGGCTCAGCCGACCGAGCTGACCCTCACCCGGACACCAGGGCGCCGACCACCGGCCAGACCACCCGGGTGCGCCAGTCGCACGGGTCGGGCGACGCGTCCGGACCCACCAGGTACTGCTCCCACATGACCGGGCCGCCGTGCACGCCGTGCTGCGCGAACCAGGCCATCAGCGCGGCGTAGGTGGTCTCCATCGCGTCGTAGCGGCCGCAGTGCACCAGCTCGGCGACCCGGCCCCCGGGCAGCACCTCGGCGACCAGTCCCTCCGGGGCGTCGGCCGGCACCGTCGTGGGGAACCCCGCGGTCACCGTGGCGGTCGCCCCCACGGCCGCGTCGTAGACCGCGACGGGCGGCCCGGCGGGTTCGAGCCCCTGTCCCTCCAGCGCCGCGGCCACCGCGGTGAACGCCCGCCCGAAGAACTCCGGTAGGTCCTGCACCGCGACGACACCGTGCATCCCGAGCATCGGCTGCTCGTCGATCTCGCGCACCGAGACGTCCATGACCCCTCCTCTCGACGTTCCTCTTCCGAGGTACGCCGTCAGCGGGCGCGTGGCGTGAGCACAAGGTCCCTGAGCAGGTCGGCACCGTCGGACCCGACGCCGGGCCAGGCCGACAGCTCCGCGCGGCTGAACCGCCGCAAGCCGCGCAGGTCGTCGATCCCGCGTGCGCGCAACGCCACCAGGAGGCGGTCCGGCACCTGCCCGGCGAGGCCGGCGAGCGGCTGCGCCGGGGCGTCGGCCCGGGCAGGGAACGTGGCGTCGAACGCGGCGACCTCGGACGGGTCGAGACGGAACACCGGGTCCTCGTGGAACTCCCCGTGCACGCCGTCCAGGCCCCCGGCCGTGAGGGCGAGCGCCATCAGCGCATCGAACGTCGCGCCGCCCGGCGCGGTGATCCCCACGCTCGCGGCCCGGACGAACCCGAAGCGGGGGTAGTAGTCCGGGTGCCCGTACACGACGACCGCGCGGTGCCCCAGCCGGGCGGCTCGCGCCAAGGTGTGCCGCATCAGCGCGGAACCCACGCCCTGTCCCTGATGGGACGGGAGCACGCTGAGCGGCCCGAACGTCAGGACCTCGTGCCGGGCCCGCGGGCCCTGCACCCAGGCTCGCGAGTAGACCACGTGGCCGACGAGCTCACCGTCCTCCTCCGCGACCACGTCGAGCTCGCGCACGAACGACGGCGCGGACCGCAGCCGGCGCACCAGCAGGTGCTCGTCGCAGCGCGGGCCGCTGGTGCCCCAGAACGCGTCGCGGGTCAGGACCTCCACCGCGCGGTGGTCGCGTCGCTCCTCGGGACGCAGCACGAGCCTCACGCCTCGAGGATCGCGGAGCGCGGGCCGTCCCGCGAGGGCATGACCGGGCGTCGCTCAGGGTCGGGTCAGGGACCTCCCTCATAGTGGTCGGGGGCACGCGTGCGCCACGATCACTTCCATGCAGACCACCGGCCGCGAACCCGCCGCCGCTCAGGCTGTCGCCACCCACGAGCTGACCCGGACGTTCGGGCCGGTGACCGCTCTCTCCCGGCTCGACGTGACGATGCCGCGCGGCGTGGTCGGCCTGGTCGGCGCGAACGGCGCCGGCAAGTCCACCCTCATCAAGATCCTGCTCGGGCTGCTGCGACCCACCTCCGGGCGGGCCGAGGTGCTCGGCCTGGACTGCGGCACCGACGGCCCGGCGATCCGGCGCCTCGTCGGCTACATGCCGGAGAGCGAGTGCCTGCCCCCGGACGTCTCGGCCACCGAGCTCGTGGTGCACCTGGCCCGGATGTCCGGGCTGCCGGCCGAGGTCGCCCGCGAGCGCACCGCGGACACCCTGCGCCACGTCGGGCTGCACGAGGAGCGCTACCGGCCGATCGGCGGGTACTCCACCGGCATGAAGCAGCGCGTGAAGCTCGCCCAGGCGCTCGTGCACGACCCGCGTCTGGTGCTCCTCGACGAGCCGACGAACGGCCTGGACCCGGCGGGCCGGGACGAGATGCTCGGCCTGATCCAGCGGATCAGCACGGACTTCGGGATCTCCGTGCTGGTGACCTCGCACCTGCTGGGCGAGCTGGAGCGCATCGCCGACCACCTCGTGGTGATCGATGGCGGCGTGCTGCAGCGCTCGACGTCCACCGCGGACGCGACGCGGCTCAGCGGGGTGATCCTGGTGGAGGTGACCGACCGCGCCGACGAGCTGGTCGCGCGGCTCAGGGCGATCGGCGCCCGGGTGGCCGAGGGCGGCGGGCAGTCGTTCACCGTCGAACCCACCGACGACGCGGTCCTGGACGCCGTGCAGGGCGGCGCTGCCGACCTGGGCGTGGGCCTGGTGCGCATGCAGCGGCGGCGCCACCACCTGACCGAGATGTTCCGGGAGCAGGAGGTCACCGATGTCCGGCGTTGAACCCATCGGTGCACCCGTGCCGCCCGGTGACCCCGGCCCAGCGGGAGACGTCATCCACGACCTCGGTTTCCGGCACTACGACGGGCCGCGGCTCGGCCGCGGGTGGGTGGTGCGCTCGCTGCTGGTGGAGACCGTGCGCGGGGTGTTCGGGCTCGGCAGACCCGCCCGGTCCAAGATCATGCCGTGGGTGCTGATCGGCATCCTGCTCGCACCACCGCTGGTGCTCGCGCTGTCCGTGCTCCTGACCCGCAGCCGGGAGCTGCCGTTGTCCTACACGGCCTACCCCGTGGCGATGCAGCTGGTCGTGACGCTCTTCGTGGCCGGCGCGGCGCCGTACTGCGTGTCGCGGGACCTGCGGCACGGCGTGATGCCGCTGTACCTGTCCCGCCCGATGACCCGCGCGGACTACGTGCTGGCCAAGGTCGCGGGGCTGAGCCTGGCGCTGTTCGCGGTGCTCGCGTCGGCCGAGACGCTGCTGCTGGTGGGTGCGCTGCTGGCGAAGCTGCCGGTGGGCGACCAGCTCGGTGGCTGGGCCGGGGGGCTGGTCACCGCGGCGGTGCTGTCCGTGCTCCTCGCGGTGATCGGCCTGGTGGTCGCCGCGGTCACCCCGCGGCGCGGCCTGGGGGTCGCCGCGATCATCACCGGCCTGGTGGTGATCACCGGCGTGGCCCAGCTGCTCACCGCGATCGCGTCGGAGCGCGGGTACGACGCGCTGGCGTCCTACCTGCCCGTGCTCGACCCGTACCGGTTGGTCGACGCCCTGGCGGTGCGTGTGCTGGGCGTGGGCGCGGCCGATGGCATGACCTACCCGGCCGGTGTGGGTGGCGCGCTCGTCCTGGCCGCGATCCTCGCGGCCGTGGTCGCGGGCGGTCTCGCGCTCCTGGTCCGGCGCTACCGGAAGGGCGGTGGGCTGTGAGCACGCTCGTCCTGGACCGTGTATCGCGCTGGTACGGCAACGTGGTGGCGGTCAACGACGTGACGATGACCGTCGGCCCCGGGGTGACCGGGCTGCTCGGCCCCAACGGCGCCGGGAAGTCCACCCTGATCGCGATGATGGGCGGCTTCCTCGCGCCGTCGACGGGCACGGTCACCCTGGACGGCGCCCCGGTGTGGCGCCACCCCGGCATCTACCGCCAGATCGGCCTCGTGCCGGAGACCGAGGCGATGTACGACATGGTCACCGGCTGGCAGCTGGTGCTGGCGAACGCCCGGCTGCACCGCCTGGCGGACCCCACCGCTGCCGCCCGCGCCGCGCTGGAGACCGTGGGCATGACGGACGCCAAGGACCGGGAGGTGGCCACCTACTCCAAGGGCATGAAGCAGCGCGTCAAGATGGCCACGGCCCTGGTGCACGACCCGTCGGTCCTGCTGCTGGACGAGCCCTTCACGGGGATGGACCCGCGCCAGCGCCTGCACCTGATGGACCTGCTGCACAGGCTCGGCGACCAGGGCCGCACGGTGCTGTTCTCCAGCCACATCCTCGAGGAGGTCGAGGAGATCGCCGGGACCATCGAGGTGCTGGTGGCCGGCCGGCACGCCGCGTCGGGCGACTTCCGGCGGATCCGCCGTCTGATGACGGAACGGCCGCACCAGTACACGATCTCCTCGAGCGACGACCGTCGCCTCGCGGCTGCGATCATCGCCGACGGCTGCGCGGACACCGTCGACCTGACCGCCGGCACGCTCGCGGTGCAGGCTCCGGACCTGGGGGCGTTCGTGCACGCCCTGCCTCGACTCGCGCGCGAGCACGGCGTCCGACTGCTC
Organism: Actinotalea lenta; assembly: GCF_030586465.1. Taxonomy (GTDB): domain Bacteria; phylum Actinomycetota; class Actinomycetes; order Actinomycetales; family Cellulomonadaceae; genus Actinotalea; species Actinotalea lenta. The sequence continues at coordinate 880,047 of NZ_JAUQYP010000001.1, read as the reverse complement.
GAGGTCTCTCCCGCCGACGAGTCGCTGGAGAGCGTCTTCGCCTACCTGGTGGCCCGATGAACCCCGTCGTGATGTCCCTGACCCTGCGCGGCCTGCTCGGCCGGCGCCGGTCCGTGCTTCTGGTACTGCTGCCGCTGCTGCTGGTGGGTCTGGCGGGCCTGGTGCGCTGGGCCTCGGGCGCGGACCCGGCCCAGACCGTGCCGCTGGTCGACGGGCTGGGCCTGGGCACGCTGCTGCCGCTGACCTGCCTGCTGATCGGCACCGGGGTGATCGGCTCCGAGATCGACGACGGCTCCATCGTGTACCTGCTGGCCAAGCCCGTTGCCCGGCGCACGATCCTGCTGTCGAAGCTCGTGGTCGCGTGGGGCGCGGCGCTGGTGTTCGCGGTGCTGCCCACCGTGCTCGCCGTGGAGGTCGCGGGCGACGAGGGTGCGCGACTCGCGCTGGGGGTGGGGGTCACCGCCGCGCTCGCGGCGCTGGCCTACGTGGCGATCTTCGTCGCACTGTCGGTGGTGACCCGCAACGCGGTCATCCTCGGGCTGCTGTACGCGCTGCTGTGGGAGTCGGTGCTCGGCGGTTACGTGCCCGGGGTCCGGGACGTCAGCGTCCGGCAGTGGGCCCTCGCGGCGGGAGAACGGACGCTGGGGGGCGACGCCGGTCCGTGGGGGGTGACCTCGGACGTCGCACTGCCCGCCGCGCTCGTGCTGCTCGGCGTCGTCACGGTGGGCGCAGTGGTGCTGGGCGTCCGGCGCCTCCAGACGCTCCGCCTGACGCCCGCCGAGTGAGGTCCCGGGTCGCACGGCCCTCGCCTGCACGGCTGCCGCACGCCAGACTGGACCGCCACGGCGCACCCGCGCCGAGCGGAGGAGACTCACGTGAACGTCGACGAGATGATGCAGGGCGTCCGCGATGCCCTCACGGTGCGCCGCGTGTTCGGCGAACCGATCGAGCGGGGCGACCGGACCGTCGTGCCCGTGGCCAAGGTCTACGGCAGCGCCGGGGGCGGCGGCGGCAAGAACGCGCGCGGCGACGACGGTGAGGGCGGTGGCTTCGCGGTGCACGCCCGCCCTGTCGGCGTGTACGTCGTGACCGGCAGCCAGGTGCGGTGGATCCCGGCGGTCGACCCCGTCCGCATCATGGCGGTGGCCGGGCTCACGAGCGTCGGGATGCTCGTCGCGATCGGCCGGATCGTACGGTCGGCCAACGTCGGTCCCAGCCGGTCGGCGCGAGCGGCCGCGCTGCTGCGTGCCGCGGCCAAGGCCCGCGCCGCCCGCCGCTGACCGTCAGTCGCCGGTGGCGATCGGGCGGCGGGGATCCCGCACCCAGTGCGACCAGGAGCCCGGGTACAGGGCGATCTCGACGTTGGCGTCGCGCCCGGCCAGGACCAGCTGGGACGCGGTGACACCGGAGCCGCAGTAGGCGGCGACCACACCCGTGAGGTCGCCGTCGGGCAGCAGCGCCGCACGGGCCTCGTCGGGCGGCAGGTAGCGGCCGTCGGGACGCTGCACCGCCGTGGTGGGGCAGCTGACCGCGCCCGGGATATGACCGGCCACCGGGTCGACCGGCTCGACGTCACCACGGAACCGCTCCGCGGCCCGCGCGTCCAGCAACCGACCCAGACCACCGGCCAGGACCTGGTCCGCGTCCACGACGGGCATCGCGCCCGGGCGCACGACGACGTCCTCGGTGGGTTCGGGCACGACCTCGCAGGTCTCGGTCAGCCCCCGGCGCCGACCCAGGCCTGATAGCCACCGTCCAGCACCCGCACGGCCTCGTGACCGACCCACCGCAGGCACCACCAGGCGCGCGCCGCCGGCCCACCGGCACCCCCGTCGTAGACGACGACGTCGCGGTCCGGCGAGATCCCCAGCCGCTGCATCATCGCGGTGAGCTGCGCCGAGGAGGGCAGCGGGTGGCGACCCCCGTCGCCCGGAGGGGCCGCGAGCTCGGCGTCCAGGTCGCAGAAGACCGCACCGGGGAGGTGTCCGAGGAGGTAGCTCTCGTGGTCGGAGCCGGCCAGCACCCATCGGACGTCGACCAGCAGGGGCCGACCACCCGATGCGAGCTCGGCCCGCAGCTCCTCCACCTGGACCAGCGCGGGAGTCGTCACGGCGCAACTCTGCCACCCGCCGGGGCCCGCCCGACCGCGCCGACCGGGCAGCCGCGTCACCGCTCCGCGCTAGGAACCGCCGTCCTGAGGCCACGGCTCGATCAGGACGCTCACGGTCACGGGGCCCACCTCCAGCGTCGCGGGACCCGGCTCCGCGTCCGTCGGCACCGTCGTGTGGAAGCGCAGCGCGTAGCGGTCCGCGGCACCGGCGGCGTCCGCGGAGCCGAGCTCCCAGCGGTGGCTCCCCTGGGTGAGCACCACGGCGACGTCGCGCATCGGCGACTCCGTATCACCCCGGCTGACGACGGGTCCGCCGCAGCCCGGCCCGCCGATCTGGACGGACCCGGTGTCGTCACAACCGTTGCGGAACCACTCGCCCGAGACGGTCATCGGTTCCTCGACGTGCAGCACCACCGTGCCGTCGGCGGCCACCGGCTCGGCCTCCCCGGCAGCCACCCAGACCAGCGGTGCGACGCAGGACGCGACCGCGACCGTCGGGGCCGCGACGCCGAGGACGCCGGCACACAGCACGAGCATGGCCACCCAGGCCGTCCCGCGGCGTCGTCGCACCCGTCGATCATGCCGTGCTCGCGCATCGCGCCGCCAGGCTCCCGCCCGTTGATCACTCGTGCGACGCGCCTCGCACCCCACTCCGCCGATCCCGAGCGCCGAGGGCGGGAATTCCGCGACCCCGTCGTCGCTTGCCGCAGGTATGACCACATGGGGATTCATCGGTAGCGGAAACATCGGCAGCACCGTCGCCAGGCTGGCGGTCGACGCCGGGCACGACGTCGTGATGAGCAACAGCCGAGGGCCGGAGACCCTCGCGGACCTGGTCGCGGAGCTCGGACCGCACGCGCGCGCCGCGGACGCACGCACCGCGGCCGCCGAGGGCGACGTCGCCGTCGTGACCATCCCGCTCAAGGCCTACCGCGACGTCCCGGTGGCGGAGCTCGACGGCAAGGTGGTCATGGACACCATGAACTACTACCCGCAGCGCGACGGGCAGATCCCGGAGCTCGACGAGGAGTCGACCACCACCTCCGAGCTGCTCCAGGAGCACCTGCCGGGCAGCCACGTGGTGAAGGTGTTCAACAACATCGCCTACCCGCACCTCGCGGGGCTGGCGCGACCCTCCGGGAGCCCGGAGCGCAGCGCCCTGGCGATCGCGGGTGACGACGCTCAGGCCAAGGCGGCCGTCACGCGGCTGCTCGACGAGATCGGGTACGACGCGTACGACCTGGGGCCGCTGGCCGAGGGCTGGCGCACCCAGCGCGACACGTCGGCGTACGGGCTGATCTACGCCTCCGACCCGGCCAACTGGTTCTCGGCGCCGCCGAGGCAGGTCACGGCCGGCGACCTGGCCGAGGCCGCCGGCCGCGCGCAGCGCTACCGCGACATGGGCTGAGCGCGGCGACGGCGGCGCGGCTCCCGCGCCGCCTCGGCGGCCGCGCCGCGCGGGGTCGGGGGCACGTACGGAAGCGCCCAGGTGGCGGCGAGCCCGACCGCGATGACGATGGCTGCCCCGCCCGTGGTCACCTTGCTCGCGTGCACCAGGGCGGCGGCGGCGGTGTCACCGGCGGTCGCGGTGGCCGGGTCGGCCTGCAGCCCGGGGATGGCCGAGCCGGCGGAGCTCGTCACCGCGTGCACCACCGGTTCGCGCTGGGCTGCGGGCACGCCCGCGTCGGCCAACCGGCTGCTGGTGGTGGTGCCGAGCGAGGTGAGCAGGAGGGTGCCGAGCACGGCGACCCCCAGGGCGGACCCGAGCTGCCGGAAGGTGCTCTGCAGGCCCGAGGCCTGCCCGGACTCGGCGACCGGGATCTCCGCGAGGATCACGCTGGTCAGCTGGGCCGTGGCCATGCCGACGCCGGCACCGTACCCGAACAGCCACGCGGCGATCACCCAGCCGCTGAGCCCCTGGCTCAGGGTGAGGGCGAGGCCGCCGACCGCGACGGCCTCCAGCGCCAGGCCGATCCGGACCACTGCTCGGCCGCCCAGCCGGGCGGTGAGCTCGGGGGTCGCCCCGGAGACCAGGAACGTGCCGATCGCGAGACTGACGATCAGCCATCCGGTTCCCAGGGCGGAGTAGCCGAGGGCGTTCTGCAGCAGCAGCGGCAGGGTGAAGATCAGCCCGAACTCGCCCAGCGCGACGATCAGCGCGGCGATGGACCCGAACCGGAAGGACCGCACGCCCAGCAGCGACAGGTCGACGAGCACGACCTTCCCCGTCCTGCGGCGTCGGCGCTGCACCAGCACGAACCCGACCATGAGGGCGACCCCAGCGGTCAGCGCGACCGGGACGGGGGACAGCGTGCCGGACCCCTGGCGCCACCACCCGTAGGTGCGGCTCTCGATGAGCGCGAACACGATCGCCCCCATGCCCACGGCCGACAGCAGCACACCCGCCCAGTCGAGCCCCCGCTCGGTGCTCTCGTCCCTCGTCTCCGGCACCACGGTGAGGATGCCGGCCAGCACCGCGATGCCCACCGGGACGCTCAGCCAGAACGCCCAGCGCCACGAGACGTCGGTGGTCAGCCAGCCACCCACCAGCGGGCCGACGGCAGCCATGCCGCCGATCGTGGACCCCCACACCGCGAAGGCGATGGCCCGCTCCCGGCCGACGAAGATCGCGTTGAGGGTGGACAACGTCGCGGGCAGGATCATCGCCGCCCCGATGCCCTGCACGAGCCGCGCGGCGATCAGCAGGGCACCTGAACCGGCGGCCCCGGCCGCGAGGCTGGCCAGCACGAAGATCGTCATCCCGAGCGCGAAGAGCCGACGGCGCCCGTAGAGGTCGCCGACCCTCCCCAGGGTGAGCAGCAGGGCGGCGAACAGGAGCGAGTAGACGGCGTTCATCCACTCGGCCTCGGTGGCGCTGAGGCCGATGTCCTCGATCACGACGGGCAGTGCGACGTTCACCACCGTGGCGTCCATGATGATCAGCGAGACTCCGAGCGCGACCGCCGCGAGCGCCCACCAGCGGTGAGCAGGGGCGGGTCGAGCGGGTGCGGTAGTTTTGTCGACGTTCACGTCGGCATCTTATCGACGCGCGCGTCGGTAACAAGTCGAGCGGGCGGACCCGTCAGGACAGGAGGTCCCGTGCCGAAGATCGACGCCCCCACGGTGGCCGAGCACCACCGCCTGCGCCGGGCCGCCCTGCTGCGTGCCGCCCAGGAGCTCGTGGCCACCGGCGGTCTGGAGTCGCTGACGCTGACCGCGGTGGGACGTGCGGCCGGGCTGGCACGGTCGAGCGTCTACCAGTACTTCGACTCCCCCGCCGCCCTGATCGCCGCCCTGGTCGAAGACCTCATGCCCCGTTCCGCCGAGCACCTCGCGTCGGCCGCCACCCCGGGCGAACCGGCCGACCGTGTCGAGGCCTTCGTCCGGGCCGCGCTGCGGACCGCCACGGACCCGACCCACCGGGCCCTGGCGGAGCTCACCTCCGGACCGGCGGACGCCGTACCCGAGGAGTGCACCGCGCGGCTCGCGGAGCTGCACCGCGACCAGGCCGCACCGCTGCGCGCGGCGCTCGTCGACCTCGACGTCGCCGAACCGGAGCTCACGACGGACCTCCTGATGGGTGTGGTGCAGGCTGCGGTGCACGCCGTGCTGGCCGGCCGGCCGCTCGACGCGGTGACGAGCCGCACCCTCGCGGTGGTGCACGGCGCGATCAGCGCCTGATCCGCCCCTACGGGTCTGCGCCGAGCCCGCGGGGCTACGCCGAGCCCGGGGATTCCCACCCCCGATCTCGACGGGCGGGGCGGTGGCGGGGCGTGCCGCTTGGGTGTCGGTGGGCGGGCCTAGGGTCGTCGGCGCTGGGGGCGGCGCCTGGGAGGCATGATGCGGTACGGGATCGAGGTCGTGCCGTTCGGCGAGTACACCGACCCACGACGGGTGGTGGAGCTCGCCCACGCGGCCGAGGACGCGGGGTGGGACGCCATCTCCGTGTGGGACCACGCGCACTTCTGGGGAGGCGTGGGCGACCCCTGGGTCACGCTGGCGGCCGTGGCGGTGCGGACGGCGCGGCTGAGACTCCTGACCGGCGTGACCCCCGTGCCCCGGTACCGCCCGCACCTGCTGGCCCGCACGCTGCACGCCCTCGACGCGCTGAGCGAGGGGCGGGTCACGCTCGGCGCAGGCCTGGGGGTGGACGAGGACCTGGACCCGGTGGGCGACGGTGCCGCCGCCCGAGTCCGAGCCTCGATGACCGACGAGGCACTCCCCCTGATCACGAGATGGCTCGCCGGCGAGACGGTCACCCATGCCGGCGCGCACTACCGCGCCGAGGCCGTGCAGGTGTGCCCAGGTCCCGTCCAGGACCACGTGCCGGTGTGGGTCGGCGGGAGCAGCGGTGCGGCACTCCGGCGCGCGGCCCGCTGGGACGGCTGGTTCGCCGGCTGCATCGACGAGGCCAGGCGAGTCCTGGTCGGACCCGAACGGATCGCCGAACGCGTCGACGAGCTGCGCGGGTACGGCGCGTCCCCGGTGGATGTCGCCGTCAACGGCACGACCGAGCCGGGCGACCGCCTCCCTGCGCAGTACGAGGAGGCTGGCGCCACGTGGTGGTTCGAGTCGCTGTTCGGGCTACGGGGCAGCCCCACCGAGCTCCTCGAACGCGTCAGCGCCGGGCCGCCCACCTGACCACGGCACCGACCCTGGTCGCCGGTCCGACGTGCACCGGACACCCGGGGTCCTCCACACTGGCGCCACCCGACGGCGGAGGACCCCATGGCACGACTCCTGTTCACCTGCAGCCACGGTGCGGACGACCCGGAACGTGCCACGGTGCCGTTCAACGCGGCGTGTGCGGCTGCGGTCTCGGGCCACACGGTCACCGTGGTCTGCACGAGCGACGCGGTGCCGCTGGGCACCCGGGGCGGCGCCACCGACGTCACCGCCCCGGGGATGACGCCCGTCGCGGAGCTGGTCGACACCCTCCTGGCCTCGGGCGGCTCCATCTGGCTGTGCAGCGCGTGCACCGGACCGCGCGGGATCACCGACGAGCACCTGCTCGAGGGGGCCAGCATCGTCGGCGCCGCGACCATCGTCGAGGAGGTCGCGGGTGGGGCGACCAGCATCAGCCTGACCTAGCAGCGACTCAGGCCGGCAGGCGCCGGGTGCGCAGCAGCCACAGTCCGAACCAGCCCTCGCCGACCATGGACGGCAGCGCGACCACCGCGAGCATCACCGACGCGACGGCGCCGTAGTCGGGCAGCACGAGGTGTGCGACCGTGTCCGCGAGGTAGGCGACACCCGCCAGCGCAAGCAGCGCAGCCAGGACGCGCGGGGCGTACCCCGAGCGCAGCAGCAGCGCCGCCACGAGCACGAGATGCAGCCCGAACACGGCCAGCCCGATCAGCCACGCGGCGTCGAACGACCGCACCGCGAGCATGACCTGCGCATCGGTCGCGGCCCCGAGCGCGTCGGGGTACGCACCGCCGAGCATGACCGGCACCTGGGCGAAGAACACCAGGCCCGCGCCCAGCATCACGCTGTAGGCCAGCCGGGACCACGCTGCGAGCATCGACAGGTCGTGGTGCACCCGGCGCAGGGCCACGTGCAGCGCCCAGGCGATGACGAGATCCACGAGGAAGACCGCCAGGAACGCCACCAGGCCGAGGCGGAAGAGCCCGAGGTTCTCGGCGATGTTCGCCGCGGTCGCGCTCGCGTCCCCGTCGACGACGAGCCGGTTGCGCACGCCGAAGTTCGCGAGCACGGCCAGCACGTAGATGACGAGGTAGCCGACCCCCGCGACCCGGGCGGCGCGGCGAGGCAAGACGCCGGCGGCCCGGTCCGCCGCAGCCGGCGGGGCCGGCTGGGGGAATCGGACCGCGGTGTCGGACTCCGTAGTGGTGGACATGATCACTCCTGGGCGATAGACGTGTAGTACTTAGTACGAGAACGTCTTGACGGTAGCCGTACTTAGTACGATGGTCAAGGCTCTGCCGGTGACGAGGAGGAGAACCGATGGCCGACCGCACGCTGACCCGGGACCGCGTGCTCGCGGGCGCCTTGGCGCTGGCCGACGAGATCGGCGTCGAGGCGTTCACGATGCGGCGCCTGGCCGCTGCGCTGGGCACGAAGCCGATGTCGATCTACTACCACGTGCCAGGCAAGGAGGAGATCCTCGACGGCATCGTCGACCTGGTGTTCGGCGAGATCGAGGCCCCGCCGACGTCTCTGCCCTGGACCGAGGCGATGCGCCGCCGGTGCCGCTCCGCCCGGGAGGTGCTTCGCCGCCACCCCTGGGCACCACCGCTGATGGAGTCCCGGACGTCACCAGGTCCGCTGTCGCTGGCCCACCACGACGCCGTGATCCGTTGCCTGCGCGAGGGAGGGCTCTCGTGGCAGTGGACCGCCCACGCGTACGCCACGCTCGACGCGTTCGTCTACGGCTTCGCGCTCCAGGAGGCCGCGCTGCCCTTCGGCGGAGGAGAGGAGCTCGGCGACCTCGCCTCCGAGCTCACCGAGGCGCTGCCGACGGATCGCTACCCACACTTCGTGGCGTTCACCGTCGAGCACGTCCTGCAGCCGGGTTACCGGTTCGCAGACTCGTTCGACGTGGGGCTCGACCTGATCCTTGCCGGCCTGTCGTCACGAGCCCGCGATGACAGCCCACCCGGCCGCGTCGGGGGCGGTCGGAGTGACGCGTCCGCGACGACGAAGCCCTCCCGCGGGGATTGACTCGGGACAGAGGGCGCAGAACACTTGAGACCCCGGCGAGGCGCCGGAGCAGGTACCCCTGTGCACATCAGGCCTCGTTTGTCCAGGGCTGGCGCATATCGATGTGGTACCGGTTAGGTGTCGACCCGGTCGCAGGTTCCCTGATCGCCCTCCCTGCCCGGGGGCCCGTCCACAGCCCTCGGTATGCTGGAAGACCCCCGCAGCCGGGTCTGGCTGTCGTTCGTGTTCGCGGGAGATGCCGCAAGAGGTGCACCTGTGAGTTGGCCGGCAACGTGAGGCCCGGGGCCCTGTGTGGCCCGTTGCGCGGGATTGCTCTGAACCCGACCAAAGGTGAACAGGATGCGAAACCGTAAGAAGTCCGTACTTATCTCCTGTCTCGGCATCGTCGCGAGTCTCAGCCTCGCGGCGTGCTCCAGCGGCAGCAGCAGCTCCGACACGTCAAGCGCCGCGGGGGGCGACTCGAGCACGTCCAGCTCGGCCGGTGGCAACGAGCTCGATGGCGTGAGCATCACCGTCGGCTCGAAGAACTTCACCGAGAACATCCTTCTCGGCGAGATGCTCGTCCAGGCCCTCGAGCACCAGGGCGCCAACGTCACGGACCAGACCAACCTCGGCGGTACGTCCGTCAACCGCCAGGCACTGATGAGTGGGGACATCGACGTCTACCCGGACTACAACGGCACCGGCTGGACCGTGCACCTTGGCCAGGAGGACCCGAGCAACGACCCCCAGACGTTGTTCGACAAGACCGCCAAGATGGACCTTGAGAAGAACCAGATCAAGTGGGTCGGGATGTCGAAGTTCAACGACACCTACGGCTTCGCGGCGAACGGCGACCTGGCCAAGAAGCAGCCCGACGGCAGCTTCGACTTCCAGTCGATGGCCGACTACCTGAAGGCGAACCCGGACGCCACGCTGTGCCTGGAGAGCGAGTTCCCGGACCGTCCGGACGGGCTCATCCTGTTCGAGAACGCCACCGGGTACTCGGTGCCGCAGAGCCAGATCAAGATCCTGGACACGGGTCTGATCTACACCCAGACGTCGCAGGGCGAGTGCCAGTTCGGTGAGGTCTTCACGACCGACGGGCGCATCAGCGCCCTGAACCTGAGCCTGGTCAACGACCCGGGCGTCATGATCCTGTACAACGCCTCCTACACCTTCCGCGACAAGGTCTACGAGGCGCACGCCGACACGTACGACAAGATTGCCAACACGATCCTCGACTCGCTGGACAACACCAAGATGGCCGAGCTCAACGCGAAGGTCGATGTCGAAGGCAAGGATGCGAAGGACGTGGCAGCGTCCTACCTGGACTCCATCGGTCTCTGACCGCACGGGTCCGGAGCGCGGAGCGCTCCGTGAACGCCGACGCCCCCGGCCGCACCTGCGGCCGGGGGCGTCGCTCGTCTCCGGCATGTCGACCGCGCCGGGGGCCGGTCGCAACAGGGCGCGAGGCGGAGTCGGGTGCGCGCGAACCGAGTGCGGGGTGCAGGGGCCCGACGCTCAGGACGGCGCCCCCAGGGCAGAGGGGTCGCCTCGGCGGCGACCCCGCCGTGGGTCGCCGCGGCACTGCCGTGGCGCCAGAGGCAGCGCAGGGTGCCGGACCAACCGCGCACCCCGCCTGCCACACCCTGCACCGCCAGACGCACGGTGTGGCAGTGCGGCGCCACACCGCGCGTCAGGAGCGCCGGTCGGCGCCGTCGTGTCAGATGCCGCGCGGGCGCAGGTACCGCTCGGCGACCGCGCCCAGCCAGTCGAACGTCAGCGCGACGATCGCCACGAGCACGGCACCGACGATCAGGACCGAGTTCTGGTTGAGCTCGATGCCCGAGTAGATGGTCACGCCGAGCGCGCCACCGCCGATCAGGAAGGCCAGGGTGGCCATGCCGATGTTGAGGACCATCGCGACGCGCACGCCGGCGAGGATCACGGGGACGGCGAGCGGTAGCTCGATCCGGGTCAGGACCAGCATCCTCGTCATGCCCATCCCACGGCCGGCCTCGATCACCGACCTGTCCACCTGGTCCAGACCCACCATCGTGTTGCGCAGCACGGGCAGCAGCGCGTACACGACGAAGGCCCACATCGCCGCCGTGCGGTTCATCCCCATGGCAGCCCCGAAGAGCACGAGCAGACCGTAGGCCGGCAGCGCCTGCCCGGAGTTGGCCACCGCGACGACGTAGGGGCCGACCCGCCGGAACGCCGGTCGGGTCAAGATGATGCCGAGCGGCACCGCGACGATCACCACGACCACGGTGGCCACGAACGCGATCTGGACGTGCTGGAGCATCTGCGGCCAGAGCTTCGTCTCCCACTGCAGCGCTGACCGCGTCTGGCGCACGGCATTGGCCAGGTCGAGGTTCTGGTAGTACATGTACAGCACGCCGACGAGCGCGAGGATGCCGAGCGGAGCAAGCCACAGCCCCAGCTGCAACCGGCGCCACATGGCGAAGAAGCCCTCGCGCGGGACCACAGGAGGGCCGGCCTCCGAGCCCTCGGTGCCCGTCGGCATCTCCCGGTGCGTGATCTGGTCGGTCATGCGTTGTCCTCGAGATCTTCATAGTGGCGCCGGGCCTCCACCTGGGCGCGGCGGATCGCCCGCCTCAGGTGGGCCATCTCGACGACGCCCGTGAGAGCACCGTGCCGGTCGACCACGCAGCAGGACCCGGACTCGCTCTGCAACATCTGCTCGAGGCTGTCGAACAGCGTGTCCTCTGCGTTGAGTCGGATGCGGACCTCCGACCCCTCGTCCTGGTAGGACCCGGTCGACTGCTGGAGGTCGCCTTCGCGCATCCAGCGCATCGGACGGTTCTGCTCGTCCACGACCAGGAGCCACGTCTTGTTGCTCTCGTTCAGCGCCTCGAGCCCGGCCTGCGGCGACTGGTCCGACCGGATGGTGGGGTAACCGCCGAGCCTGAGGCCGCTGAGCTGCTCGAAGTTCAGTCCCTTGATCGTGGATCCGGCGCCGATGAAGTCGTCGACGAACTGGTCGACGGGGAAGGCGAGGATGCGCTCCGGAGTGTCGAGCTGGCGGATGACGCTGCGCTCCCCGAGGATCGCGATGCGGTCACCCATCTTGATCGCCTCGTCGATGTCGTGCGTGACGAAGACGATCGTCTTCTTCAGCTCGGCCTGCAGGCGGAGGAACTCGTTCTGCAGCCGCTCGCGCGTGATCGGGTCGATGGCCCCGAAGGGCTCGTCCATCAGCATGATCTCCGGGTCGGCACCGAGCGCCCGGGCCACGCCCACGCGTTGGGCCTGCCCGCCGGAGAGCTCCTTGGGGTAACGGTCCCGGTAGATCTCCGGGTCGAGGCCCGCGAGGTGGAGCAGCTCGTCGGCGCGGGCGGCGATCCTGGCCTTGTCCCACTTGAGCATCCGGGGGACGGTGGCGATGTTCTGGGCGATCGTCTGGTGGGGGAACAGCCCGATCTGCTGGATGACGTAACCGATGCGGCGCCGGAGCTTGTCCGGGTCCACCGTCGTCACGTCTTCGTCGTCGAGGTAGATCTTGCCGCCGGTGGGCTCGATCATCCGGTTGATCAGCCGCAGCGTGGTGGACTTGCCGCAACCGGACGGGCCGACCAGGACGAGGATCTCGCCCTCGTGCACGTCGAGCGACAGCTCCTCGACGGCAGGTACCGACGTGCCGTGGTACTTCTTCTCAACACGATCGAGTCGAATCTTGGCTTCGGAGCTCATGATGCCTCTCGGGACGTCGGCCGGTCAGATACGCAGGCCTCGGGATGTGGTCAGGCGTTGTGCCAGGGACAAAAGGATGTCGAGGACAAGTCCGAGCGCGACCGTGAAGATCGTGCCGACCCAGACCGACTCGTAGCTGTTGGGCAGGCCGAGCCGCGTCAGCCCACCCTGGATGAACCCGCCGAGGCCGTCCCCACCGACGAGGACCGCGATGGCCGCGATACCGACGGTGATGAGGGTAGAGATCCGGATCCCGGCCATGATGATCGGCCAGGCGAGCGGGAGCCGGATCTGCAGCAGCTGCTGGGTGTTACCCATGCCCATGCCCTTGGCCGACTCGACCACCGCAGGGCTCACCGAGTCGAGCCCGGTGACGGTGTTGCGCAGGATGGGCAGGATCGCGTAGAGGAAGAGGGCGATCTCCGCCGGGGGGTTCCCGATCCCGACCAGCGGGATGAACAGCGCGAACATGGCCAGCGAAGGGATGGTCAGGAAGATCCCCGCGATGCTCAGCGAGGCCGCTCGGGCGGCGGGGTGCCGCTCGACGAGGATGCCGAGGATGACGGAGAACACGGTCGCCGTCACGACGACGATGGCGACGATCCGGGCGTGCTCGAGGGTGCCCGTCAGAACGTCGGACCAGTGGTCCCCGACATAGGCGAACCAGCTCGAAAATCCGTCCACGCGTAGGCCTTCCTCCCGGTCGGTCGGACCGCGGCAGCCCGACACCGCTGTCATCGACCCTACACACAACGTCCGCAATTGCCTCAAGAACGTCCCAAGGACCGCCCCTCAGCGGACCGCCGCCCACCCCCGTGAGGGGAGCTCACCGCGTCGCGTCGGCCGGGCAGACGACGGCGCGGCCGCCCGGGATGGTCCCGGACGGCCGCGCCGTCGGTTGGGTCGCTCAGTGGCCCTGACCGTGGGCCTCACCCGAACCGGTCCCGTCGTGGCTCATGTCCTGGTCGCGGACCTGGTCCTGGTCGCGGACCTGGTCCTGGTCCTCGGCCTGGTCGCCGTCGCAGGTGCTGTCGCAGGACCCGTCCTTGAGCTGGTCCCTGGTCTGGTCCTTGACCTGGTCCTGGTCACTCTCGGACGTGGCCGCCTCGGTCGGCTCGGCGGTGGCGTCGTCACCGACCCGGTTCTGGGCACGGACCTGGTTGCGCTCGTGCGCGGCGGTCGCGATCTGCTGCCCGTCGACGCCCCCCTCGCGCGCCTGGGTGCGCACCCAGGCACCGAACGTGCTGTAGTCCTGCCAGCCGGTCGGCTCGGCCGTCGGCTCCTGCGTCGCGTCCGTGGTCGGCTCGTCGGTCGGCGTCGCGGTCGGCTGGTCCGTCGCGGACGACGTCGGCTCCGCGGTCGGCGTCGCCGTGGCGTCGTCCACCGAGACCTGCTCGCTGGAGGGCCCCTGCAGGTCGGCCACGACGGCCGGGACCCCGGTCGCCGCCCCGATCGCCCCTGCGGCGACCGCGACACCCACGGCGGTCTTGGCGGCCGCGCTCAGGCCTGCGAACTTCGCCAGCACTGCGGCGAATGCGGTGGTGCTCATCTGTCCTCCTTCGGCCGGGCACGTGGCCCGCTGATGCACGAGCGGCGTGAGCCGCTTCCGACCTGGTCATCGCCCGACGTGCCGCGCGGGATACGGCCTCGCGCCAGAACGTCCGGCCGGACCTCAGGTGGGCCGGGCCTCAGGCGCGCGGGCTCGTCGGGGCGCTGGACGGCTGCGCGGTCGCGTCGTCGCCGACGGATCCTCCGGCACCGTTCCCCTCCGACGCCCCGTCGCCGGGCTCGATGCCGCGAGTAGCGCCGGAGTCACGGCCCGTGCCCTCTCCCTGCCCGTCCCCGACGTCCCGGCCTGGCTCAGGGGAGGTGCCGGGATCCGTCGGGTGCGAGCCCCCGTCCGCCGGGCTCTGGTCGCGCCCGGGCGCGTCCTGCGAGCGGCCCGGTGCCTCGGTGCCGTCACCGGGCGTGTCCGTCGCGTGGCCCGGGACCTCGCTGGGCCGTCCCGGGACCTCGCCGGAGGGGCTGGGCGCTAGGGGCGCGACGTCGCCCTCGCGGTCGTCGGAGGGGGTCGTGGCCGGGCCGACATGCTCGGGCCCGGGCGCGCGGTCGTCGGCGGGTCCGTGGTCGTCGGAGGGCGCACGGTGCCGGAGCCCGACCCCCTCCAAGGCGCCGCCCACCGTGGCGGCGACGCGCTCGCCGATCGCACCGGGCAGCTCAGAGAACGGGACGCCATCGCGGACGGCCGCGGCCGCGGCCGTCCCACCCAGGGCCAGCGCGGCTGCCACGGAGCCGCCGACCACGTAGCGCAGCGCACGACGCCGACGACGCAGGGGGACGACCTCCGCCGTCGAGCCGGCGGCGTCCGCCGCGACCTCGGCGGTGCCACCCGCGAGCCCATCGGACAGCAGGGCCGCCAACGCCGGGGTCGGCTGCGGCGCCGGAGCCGATGTGCTCTCCCGCAGCTCGGCGACGAACGCTGCCAGCGCAGCGTCCTGCGGTGCCACCGCCCGTCCGGCGATGACACCCTCGTCCCGGGCGTCGCTCACACCAGGATCATCGTCGAGGGGGTTCACGGGGATACGCCCTCCTTCGCCAGGATCCTGCGCAATGCGGCCAGGCCGCGGTGCTGCAGCGACTTGACGGCGCCGACCGGCCGCCCGACGACCGCCGCGACCTCCTCAAGGCTGAGGTCGGCGAGGATGCGCAGCAGGAGCACCTCCCGCTGGGACTCCGTGAGGAGGCCCAACAGCTCGAGCACGCGCGTCTGGCCGACCCGCTCGAGCGCCTCCTGCTCAGCGCTGGGGACCACACGCGGATCCTCGTGCGCCTCGAACGGCTCGGAGACCGGACGTCGCCCCGCACGCCGCCACGTGTCGACCACGCGGCGGTGCGCGATCGTGAACACCCACGCCCGGAACCCCGCGGCGTCCCCCTCGAACCGTGCGATCCCGGTGAACACCGCGACGAAGACGTCGCTCGTCACGTCCTCGACGTCCGGCACGCCCTTCGCCCGCAGGTAGGCGGCGACCGGCCCCGCGAGCTCGCGGTACAGCGCGGTGAAGGCGTCGGCGGAACCCGACCGGGCCCGGTCCAGCACGTCGTCCTCCACGCGCCCAGGATGCCTCACGCCGCGCAGCGAGCAGTCCCGATCCGCCAGCGTCCCTCACCAACCTCGGCACCCAGCCGATGGGCTGACGTGAGCCGGGTGAGTCGACCGTGGGCGGTGTACCTGATCCTGGGCACCGCTCTGACCGGCACGGTCGTCGCCGCGCCGGCCGGCGCCGCCCACGACGCGCTGTACACGCTCACAGCGGCCAGCGGCGTCCTCGCCGTCGTCGAGGGCGTCCGGCGGAACCGGCCCCACCGTCCTGCGATCTGGCGCCTGATCGCCGCAGGCATGGCCTGCTGGATCGCGGGCTCTGTGGTCCCCACCGTGATCGGGCCGGGCGACGTGTGGGCCCGTGCCCTGATGGGCGACGCCTTCTTCCTGGCGATGTACCCGCTCGAGCTCGTCGCCCTCGTCCTCGCGGTCGGTCACCACGAGCCGGAGGATCGCACCGCACAGCTGGACGCCTGGGTCCGTACCACGGCGGCGGGGCTCACGATCTGGGTGCTGATCGTCGAGCCCGTGTGGACGACGCGCGCGGGGTACGACCTCGCCGCCGTGTACAACCTCGTGTGGCCCCTGGGCGACGTCGCGATCCTTGGCGGCCTCGCGCGGCTGTCCACGCGGGCCGGTGCGTACCGCAGCACGCTCGTGACCGCGGTGGCGTTCGTCGGCGCGATGGTGGCCCTGGGGCCGGTCGAGGCGGTCTCGGGGGTCGCCCTGCCGTCCCTGCACCCGGTGCCGTTCGACGGCCGCTGGCTGATCGGGTTCGTGATCGCGGGCACCGCCGCTCTACACCCGTCGATGCGGCTGCTGTCGGCGCCCCGCGCGAGCCGGGAACCCGCCAGCGAGCGCGCCGTGGTTTGGCTGCTGGCGGCCATGCTGACCGGCCCAGCGCTGCTCGGCTGGGAGCTGAGCACCGGACGACCGATCAGCGCCGCATCCGTGACCGTGTTCTCCGCGGTCATCGTCGTGCTGGTGGCCGTGCGGATGGTCGCCATGGTGCGCCAGATCAACCGCCAGGCGACCACCGACGACGTCACCGGGCTGTCGAACCGTCGCGCGCTGCTCACCGTGGCAGGCGAACGACTCGCGGCGCCGGGCTCACGCGGCGCGCTGCTCCTGCTGGACCTCGACCGGTTCACCGAGGTCAACGACTCCCTCGGGCACAGCGCGGGCGACCAGCTGCTGGTGCAGGTCGCCCGCCGGCTCCGGGAGGGCCTGTCCCCCGACGACGTGCTCGCGCGGCTGGGAAGCGACGAGTTCGCGGTCCTGCTGCGCGACGCCGACCGGGAACGTGCCGAACTGGTCGCCGATGGGCTCGCCGAGCAGCTGACCGCACCGTTCCGGCTGGGCGACGTCGCCGTGGGCATCGACGTCAGCATCGGTGTGGCGCTGCACCCCGACCACGCCTCGGACGTCGAGACCCTGGTGCGCCTGGCCGACGCCGCGACCCACCGGGCCAAGCGGGTCGGCCCCGTGTGCCTGCACGGCGACCCCCACGGGTCGGAGCGCGAGGACCGGGAGCGGACGGCGACCGAGCTCCGCGCAGCACTCGCCACTGGCCAGCTGGTGCTGCACTACCAGCCCAAGGTCGCGCTGAGCACCGGCGTCGTCGTCGGGGTGGAGGCCTTGGTGCGCTGGCAGCACCCGACACGCGGTCTGCTCTATCCCGACGCGTTCCTCGACGTGGTCGAGGAGACGGGCCTGATGCGCGCGCTGACCGACGAGGTGCTGCGCACCGCGCTGGACCAGGTCGCGACCTGGCGGCTGGCCGGCGCCGCCGTCTCGGTGGCCGTGAACCTCCCGGCGAGCATCCTCGTCGACGTCGACCTGCCCACGCAGGTCCAGGTCATGCTCGCCGAACGCAGGCTCCCCGCCACCGCGCTCGAGCTGGAGATCACCGAGGAGTCCTTGATGTCGGACCGCGCGCGGGCCCGGACGATCCTGTCCGAGCTGCGTGACAACGGGGTACGGATCGCGGTGGACGACTTCGGCACCGGGTACTCGTCGCTGGCCTACCTTCGCGACCTCCCGATCGACGAGCTCAAGCTGGACCGCTCCTTCGTCTTCCCCATGTCCGACGACCCCCGCGCGGTCGCGCTGGTCTCCTCGACCATCGGGCTCGCGCACAGCCTCGGGCTGCGAATGGTCGCCGAGGGAGTCGAGAACGGGCACGCCTACCGCACGCTCGCACGCATCGGCTGCGACCAGGCGCAGGGGTACTACCTGTCCCCCCCGCTGCCGGCCGAGCAGCTCGGCCCCTGGCTCGCCGCGCGGCGCCGTGCCGTCGAGGTCCCGCACCAGGTGGAGGCCCGCTGATGCTTCGTCGCGTCGACTCAGCCGATCGCGCCTGGCTGCCGAGCTCAGCCCTGCGCGAGCCGGTCCAGGGCTAGGGCCGCGAGCGCGGCGGCCCCCACCGGCAGGGCGGACTCGTCGAAGGTCGCCTGCGGCGAGTGGTTGTACGGAGCCGTAGCCGGGTCGGCGCCGGCGGGGGTGGCGCCGAGACCGAGGTAGGCGCCGGGCACCTGCTGGAGCACGTAGGAGAAGTCCTCGGCTCCGGGCAGCGGGCGGGGCAGCGGGAGGTACCCCCGGCCACCTGTCAGCGCGCCGATCACCCGCTCGACGCGCTCGACCTCGACCGGGTCGTTGTCGGTGGTCGGGTAGCCGCGCGCGTACTCGATCTCCGCGGTCAGGCCGTGCGCGTCCGCCACGCGTTCGACGACGCGCAGGAGCCTCGGTTCGACCGCTGCGTGCGCCTCCTCGGAGAACGTGCGCACGGTCGCCTCGATCCGCGCGGTGTCCGGGATGACGTTGTTGACGGTCCCGGCTGCCACCTTGCCCACCGAGACCACCACCGGGTCGAGCGCGTCGAACTGCCGGGTCACCGCCGACTGCAGCGCGAGGATCGTCTCCGCCATCACGGTGACCGGGTCGGCGGCCAGGTGCGGCATCGAGCCGTGGCCACCCCGGCCGCGGATGGTGACGAACATCTCGTCGGCGGCCGCGAGCATCGTCCCGGCACGGCAGGTGAGCAGCCCGGCCGGGAGCAGGGCGGAGGCGACGTGCAGCCCGTAGGCAGCGACGACCCGCTCCCCCGCGGCGTCCAGCACGCCCTCGCCGATCATCAGCCGGGCCCCGCCGTCGCCCTCCTCACCGGGCTGGAACATGAGGACGACCGACCCGGCGATCTCCTCGCGCCGGGCGGCCAGCAACCGCGCGGCGCCCACCAGACCAGCGGTGTGCAGGTCGTGCCCGCACGCGTGCATGACACCCTCGTGCTCCGAGCGCACTGGCTCGGTGGACTGCTCGGTCACCGGGAGCGCGTCCATGTCCGCGCGGAGCAGCACCGCGGGTCCGGGGTGCGCGCCGCGCAGGACGGCGGTGACGGAGCTGAGCGACTCCCCGGTGCTGATCTCCAGGCCGAGCCCTCGCAGCGCCTCGAGCACCCGCGCCTGGGTCTTGGGCAGCTGAAGACCCAGCTCCGGGATGCGGTGCAGGTCGCGGCGCAGGGCCACGAGGTCCGGGGCGAGAGCGCGGGCGTCGTCGAGCAGCGTGGTCACGGTCAGCCTTCCGTTCGAGTGTCGGTGTCGGCACCGGTGCCGACCATCGTGTCGACGGGATACAGCAACGAGTAGCGCACGAGCCAGGACCCGACGGCGGAGATGGTCAGCCCCGCCGCCGCGTAGCCGGGTACGAGCAGCAGGTGACCGTGGTCGACCAGCCACTCCGCGATGAACAGGAACGTCCCACCGAAGCCCGCGATCGCGACAGCGGCCGGGATGCCCAGCGCCACGGCCCGGATCGGCACCGGGAACAGGCGCGCGCCGGCCACCGGGGTGACGCCGAGCTGGAGCCCGATGCACGCGGTGAACACGGGCGCCGCGACCAGGTATGGCACGTGGCCGGTCTGGAACCCGATCATCAGCGGCAGCACGAGGACCGCGGCCCCGGTGAACCCGGCGCGGATGAGCGCCAGGGGTCCGAACCGGTCGGACAGGAACCCGGCGGTGATCATCGCGATCAGCAGGGTGATCAGCGCAACGTTGTGCTGCCCGGTCGCTGCCGCCTCGGTGAGCCGGCCGGTGTGCGCGGCCCAGGTGGGCAGGTAGATCGAGCCGAAGTAGATCCCCATCGTCGAGCCGATCGTCAGGCCGAACGCCAGGAGCATGCGGGGCAGGTGAGCGGCGATCTGCGGCCAGGCCGGCAGGTAGCCGGCCTCGCGCGCCGTCGCGAAGACGTCCGACTCCGGCACACCGCGCCGAATCCAGAACGCGAGCGCGCCGCACAGCCCGGCGGCCGCGAACGCGATCCGCCACCCCCCGCTCTCGACGCCCGCGGTCCCCAGCACGGCCAGCAGGACGGCGAGCAGGACGTTGCCCACCAGGGTGCCCAGCGCGTCGCCGGAGTAGGCGAAGGCCCCGTAGCGGTGCCGGCGGTTCGGCGGTGCGACCTCGACCACGTACGTGGCGGCCGTAGCGACCTCGCCGCCCATCGCGATCCCCTGGAGCAGTCGTGCGACCAGGACGACGCCCGCAGCCGCGAGGCCGGCGACGGCGTGCGTCGGGGCGGCGGCGATGAGCAGCGAGCCAACGGCGATCAGCGCCACGCTCGCGGTCAGGCCGGCGCGCCGACCACGCACGTCGGTGATGCGGCCCATCACGAACGAGCCGAGCGGGCGCGCGACGAACCCCGCGGCGAACACCGCGTACGCCCCGAGCCGCGCCGCCGTCTGGTCCGCCCCCGGGAACACCTGCTCGGCGAAGTACGGGGCGACCAGGCCGTAGATCGCCCAGTCCAGGGACTCCACGAAGATCCCGGCCGTGCTGGCCACCACGACCCGCGCTCGGGGGAGCGGCCGGTCGGCGACCGGCGCGGAGTACGGATCGGCCACGGGGCTCTCGGCCATCGTCGTTCCTCGTCGTCGGGGATGGACGGAGGCTAGCGGGCCGAGCGTCCCACGTCGTGCCACGGGTGCTTGCCGGGGTAGGACCGCCCGTCAGCGCACCCGCCAGCCCGGCACGAACCGGGGCGTGCGCGACGCGTAGTCGGGATACGCGGCGAACCGCCTGGCCAGCCGCTCCTCCTCCCAGCGCGCCTTGACGCTGAGCAGCACCACCAGGGCGACGAACGCCAGTGCCCGCCACCCGGAACCCGAGCCCACGGTCCACGAGCCGGCGGCGAGCAGCAGCCCGGTGTAGATCGGGTGGCGCACCACCCGGTACAGCCCTCCGGTGCGCAGCACGGCGTGCCGGTTGGGGATCGGCACTGCTGTCAGGCCGCGGCCCAGCGCCGTCCCGGCCAGCAGCATGACCACCAGCCCCGCGACCACTCCGGCCAGCGCCGACCACCGCAGCCACGCCGGCACCGGCCACCCCCACCCGCCCGGGAGCACCGCGATCAGGCCGAGCAGCACGAACTGCGCGGCCACGAGCAGGCGCGCGGTGCGCACCTCGCCCGCGGAGACCACCCAGACGTCCGGGACCGCCTCCGCGGGCGCCCAGCCGTCCGGGGCGCGGGGCGCCGAACCGTCCGCGCCTGCGGGTGTCTCGCCGTCCGAGCCCGCCGCGCCACTCACCCGGTCATGATGCCTGGTCCGCCGGCTCCCGGCGCGTGCGGGCGCCCACGTCCCGGGGAGCCCAGTCGAACAGCCGTGCGACGACCGCGGCACCGACCACCAGCCACGCGAGCACCACGAGCAGCTCCGCGGGGTCCAGTGGCTGCGGTGTCGGCGCAGTGGCCGCGACCATGAGGCGAACCATCGGCCGTAGCGGCAGGGCACCGGCGATCGCGTCGAGGACCGGTGGCAACGTCACCCCGATCACGAAGATGTCCGAGATGAACGCCGCCGGCAGCAGCGTCCCGAGCGCCAGGCCGACTCCGGACTGCGCGCTGCGCACCATCGACGCGACCGCCATCCCGACCACCGCCAGGCAGCTCGTCCCCAGCACCAGGACCCCGAGCGCCAGCGGCCAGCGGGGCGGCACGCCCACCCCGTAGAGGGCGGCCGCCAGCGCGTAGGCGAGGACCAGCGTCGCCAGTGCGATGACCGCGGCACCGACCACCCGGCCCGCCAGCAGCGGCCAGGCCGGTAGCGGCGTGCCGTGCAGCCGTTTGAGCACCAACCGTTCGCGTGCCTCGGCCAGACCCGTGGGCATGAACACGTAGGCAGTCACCGCAGCGCCGTAGGCCGCCATCGTCGCGGCGAAGAGGCTGCCGAGCGTACGGCCGTCCGACATGAGCTGGTCACCCCCGCCGTTGACCACGGGGATCACCGCGACCAGCAGGACCGGGAACACCACGGCGAAGAACAGCGAGGACGGCTCGCGACGCAGCGCCAGCTGGGTGTGGTTGACCTGGCCGAGCACCAGCGACACCGGCGACGGCGCGCCGCTCCGAGCGACCCGGTCCGCGGGGTGGGACCGGGTGCGCCTGGCACGCCGCACGGCATCGCGACCGCGGCGCAGGGCCAGTCCCGCCGCCAGCGCCCCGGCGACCGTGAAGCCGGCCAGTGCGAGCAGGTGGTCGACCTGGAAGCCGTTGCCGGCCAGGTAGGGGTTCAGGGCGTCGCCCACCAGCACCGCCATGTGCTTGAGCGGGAAGAACCACCCCAGCCGGACCATCCAGTCCGGCATCCCGGACCCGGACATGAACACGTCGGAGATGAACGACAGCGGGATGACCAGGCCGTTCGCGATCGCCAGCGTGGCCTGCTGCGACGGGGCGAGCGCGGCCAGCAGCAGGCCGAGCGCCGCGAAGCACAGCGAGCCGAGCAGCAGCGTGACCACGACGGCCGCAGCCGCGCGGCCGAACAGCTGGACGTCGTAGAACCCGACGCCGATGCCCAGCACGAGCGCGGCCGCGGTCAGGCCGAGCACTGTCGCCGCACCGATCCGGCCGCCGAGCAGGACCCACGTCGGCAGCGGGGTGCCGACGGTGCGCTTGAGCACGCCGGTGGCACGCGCCTCGGCGAACCCGACCGCAAGGAACGAGAACGTGGACATCACGACCCCGAACGAGGCCATGCCCGGCGCGAGGAACTGCGCCAGACGGATGCCCTGGTGGGTGTCCAGCGTCTCGTTGCCCAGCAGCGAGGACAGCAGGATGAAGAACGCGACAGGGAAGCCGATCCCCATGACCATCACCACGGGGGTGCGGCGAAGCCGGGTCAGCTCGTGCCACACCTGGGCGGCGAGCATCCGCAGCGCTGACATCACATGACGCCCGGCTCGGCGGCGACGGGCTCCTCGGCCAGCCCTTCCGCCCCGACGAGGTCGAGGTAGACCTGCTCGAGGCTGGGCCTGGTGAGGGTGAGGTCGGCGAGCTCGACGCCGCGTTCCACGGCCCAGCCCGCCAGCCTGGCGACGTCGGCGGTGGCGTGCACGGTGCGGACCTCGGCCACCGCGCCGACGGCGCGCACCGGGTCGCCCAGGTCCGGCAGGTCAGCGACCTCGATGCCGTCCGGGAGCCGGAACGAGATCACCGCGCCCATGCCCGCCGTCGCGGCGAGCTGCTCCGCGGTGCCCTGCGCCACGACGCGCCCGTGGTCGACGACCACGAGCCGGTCGGCCAGGTGCTGGGCCTCGTCCAGGTAGTGCGTGGTCAGCAGGATCGTCGCGCCGGTGTCCCGGAGCCGGTCCACCAGCTCCCAGGCCCGCCGCCGCGCCGACGGGTCGAAGCCGGTGGTCGGCTCGTCCAGGAACAACAGCTCGGGCGAGCCGACGATGCCCAGCGCCAGGTCCAGCCGTCGGCGCTGGCCGCCGGACAACGTGCGCACCCGTGCGTCGGCCTTGTCCTCCAGGCCCACCATCTCGATGACCTCGTCGACGGCGCGCGGGTGCGGGTACCACCCGGCGTGCAGCCGGATCAGCTCGCGCGGGGTGAACAGCTCCTCGAACCCGGCCTCCTGGAGCACGATGCCGATACGTTCGCGCCACGCCCGGCCACCGGTCTGCGGGTCGGCACCCAGGACCCGGACCCTGCCGGCGTCCGGCGTGCGGTAGCCCTCGAGGATCTCCACCGTGGTGGTCTTCCCGGCCCCGTTCGGCCCGAGGATCGCAAGCACCTCACCCTCGGCGATCTCCAGGTCGATCCGGTCGACGGCGACCACGTCGCCGTAGGTCTTGCGCAGCCCCTCGACCTCGACCGCTGCCATGTGTCCTCCCGGGTGCTGGCTGGCCGGCGCTCGTCGGCGCGCACCGGCCAGCCATGGGTACCGCACGCGATGCCCGCAAACCAGGGACACCGGTCCCACGGGAGCCGGGTTCCGCGGAAGCACCCCCTCCTCGCGAGCGGTGTGCTCCCAGTCGAGGGGTGTGCCTGGGGGTGCGCCTCTGGGCTGGGAGTGCGCCACTCGGGGCGTGGCGCCCGCGGGCGTGGCCGTCCGAGACGTGGCGCCGCACCGAGCCCTAGGGTCGGGGCATGGACACGGTGTCGTTCTCCCTGGAGGGTCAGGTCGCGCTCGTCACGGGCGCGTCACGCGGGATCGGGCACGACCTCGTGCTCGCCCTCGCCGGCGCCGGGGCGCACACGATCGCGGGCGTCCGGCGTACCGACGACGCGGCGAGGCTGCTCGCGCAGGTACGGGCCGCGGGTGGCTCGGCGTCGGCGGTCGCGCTCGACGTCACCGACCATGCCTCGATCGAGGCTGCCGTCGCCGCTGTCGAGGCGGACCACGGCCGGATCGACGTGCTGGTCAACAACGCCGGCCTCGGGTTCAACCACGACGCCCTGGACGTCACCGAGGCCGACTGGGACCAGATCATGGACGTCAACCTCAAGGGCCTGTTCTTCGTGACGCAGGCCGTGGCGCGCGGGATGGTCGCGCGAGGCTACGGGCGGGTGGTCAACCTGGGGTCTCAGGCGGGCGAGGTCGGCATCCGGCGGCACGCGGTCTACTCGGCGAGCAAGGGCGGGGTCGACCTGCTGACCAAGGTGCTCGCCCTGGAGTGGGCGCCGCACGGTGTGACGGTCAACACCGTCGCGCCGACGTACGCCTACACCCCGGGCACCGCCGACCGGCTTGACGACCCGGCCGTCGCGGCCGACATCCTCGCCCGCATCCCGACCGGCCGGTTCGCCAGCACCGCCGACGTGGCCGCCGCCGTCCTCTACCTGGCCTCGCCGTCGTCCGGCATGGTGACCGGCACGGTGCTCCCGGTGGACGGCGGCTGGACCGCCCAGTGACCGTTCCGGTCGAACCAGCACGTCGCAGGTCGCCGGACGGCTCAGCCTCCCGAGGTCGGGCTGGTGGAAGGCGATGGCGCCTGCGTGGCACCGCTCGTCGGGCTGCTCGTGGCGCCGGCCGTCGGGCTCGGCGACGAGCTCGCCGACGCCTTGGCCACGACCGCCTGCGCATCCGCGTACGCGGATGCGAACGCCTTGGCGTCGTCCGGCGCCCCGGTGTAGGCGGTCCCCGCGAGCAGGAGCGTGGTCGAGGTGACCGAGCCGACGTCGAAGGGCACCGAGCGCGCGGCGCGGGCGGTCGACTCGCGCACCCAGCCGGTGAACCTGCCCGAGGTGATGCAGCCGTCCAGCCCCGGGGCCTTGACGCCCGCGTCGGTCAACGCCTTCATCACCGACGCGGGGGTCCAGTCCGCGCCGCCCGAGACGAGCGCCTGGTGCGCAGGGAGCGCCTGGTTGGGGTCGAGCTCGGCGACGCACGCCAGGGCCGCTGCCGAACGGACCGCGGAGGCGGACCCGTCAGGTGCGATCGGGTGGATCTCCAGCGACGTCGTCTCGGCCTTCAGCCCCGCGACGAGCTCGGGGCCGGCGGTGGACCACAGCGTCGAGGCCGTGGGGCTGGAGTAGTCGACGTAGAGCACGGCGTCGAGCACACCGAGGTTGCGGTTGGGGGTGTTCGCCGTCGGGGTGCCGCCCTGCGCGACGGACCCGGTGGGAACGCCGTAGACGTTGCCCTGGTAGCCGCTGAGCAGGATGCCGTCGGAGGCCATGTTCAGCGGTCCGCGGTTGCGCTCCGCCACCCATGTGCGCACCCCCAGCACGGCGCCGGTCAGCACGCCCACCGCGACGACCACGGCGACCACCTGCACGACGTTGCGACGTCGACGCCGGCGGCGCTGCTCGGCGATCCGCTGCTCGCGCGCGACCTGGCGAGCGACCTCGCGCCGCTGCTTCTTGGGCAGCGCGCGCAGCTGGGCCTTGGTGAGCTGGGTGGGCACGGCGTTCCTCCGCGATCGGTCGTCAGCGTCGCAGGGTGCCGAACTTACCTGGGCGAAGCCTGAGAGCTCCGGGACCTACCAGCGTCCCAGCGCACGCTCCACCGCCTCGTGGACCTCGGCCGCCGGGGTGCCGAGCTGCCGGGCGACGAGAGCCAGGGTGTCCGCCGCCGCGTCCAGGTCCGTCCGTGCGGGGGGCCGGACGCGCCCGCTCCCGCCACGCACGACGGTGCCGTGGCGACCGGCCGTCTGGACCAGCCCGTCACGCGCCAAGGCCTCGTACACCTTGTTGACCGTGCCGCGGGCGAGGCCCAGGTCCGTGGCCAGGTGCCGGATGGGCGGGAGCGTGCTGCCCACGGCGAGCTGGCCGGAGACGATCAGCCGTTCGATCTGGGCACGCAGCTGCTCGAAGACGGGGACCGGCGAGCCGGGGTCGACCTGGACGATCACGGGACCGCGGGCTCCTGGACGGGCACGAACGACCGCGGGGGCCGGGGCCGCGCCCGGTGCAGCTCGACCACGGCGAGCACGAGCAGGACCAGCACCACCACCGTCGTCAGCGGGCCGCCGGGCGACGGGGTCTTGGACACCGCCCAGCCGAGCGCGAGCGCCGCCGCGGCGAGCTCGAGGTGAGCGACGGCACGCCACGCGTAGCTGCGGAGCCGGACGTCGACCTCGCCCGCCTGCTCGGACATCACGGGCCGGCGCCTGCTGCGGATGGCGGACCGGGTGAGCTCCGCGACACCGACGAGCGCGCTGCCACCGACCGCGACGGCCAGACTCGTCGCGTCGCCCGCTGCCGCCAGCACCCCGGCGCCGGTCGCGAGGGAGGCGGCAGCCAGCACCCGCGCGGCGACCACCCGCCCCGTCTCGCCGGGCGCGGGCCGTGGTGCGAGGGACGCCGTCGCGACGGTCCCCCGCGGCTGGCTGAGCCGGTACGACTCGGCCAGCAGGGCACCCAGCAGGATGCCCGCGACCGCGCAGAACCACACATCGGCCAGTGGGCTGCCGCGGCCGATCCCCGCATGCACCCCGCCCTCCGCCGTGACACCGACCACGACGGCCAGCAGGGCCCCGAACCACGCGGCGGCCAGCCGGTAGGACCGGTGCCGCACGAGGTAGCGCCGGTAGACGTCGCGCACCTGCTCGGCGGCCGGCAGGGTGCCCCCGGCCAGCCACGCGGTGTCCCGGTCCGTCGCGGGGACGCGCACCGCCAGCCCGAGCCCGACGGGCACGAGCACCGCCAGCGCGGCGAGCGTCAGCACCGCGACCGCCATCCCGATCCCTTCCGCCGAGCAACATTGGCACACTATGCTGTGCCAATCATGCCTGCTGAGACCGAGCCGTCAAGCCCAGACCCGACGCTGGACATCCTCGTCCCACGCACCACATGGCGCGCCACCGCCGTGGCCGTGGTGGCCGTGGGCGTCCTGGTGCTCGCCGGCGTCGTCGGCGCGGGCAGCCGGGTGTCGCTGGCCACGGGCGGGGGCAGCTCGAGCCTGCTGCCGGACCGGCGGGTCGAGCTGACCACGGACGTGGTGGCCAGCGGCTGGCCGGGGCTCACCCTGGCGGAGCTCACCCCGCCCGCCGGCGCCCGGCTGGTGCACGTGTGGGCGGTGCCGGCGTCCGAGGTGCCGTCCGGCGACCTGGGCCAGCGCAGTGTCATCGGTGTCGCGGAGGCGTCCGGCCTGCCGGACTCGCTGCCGGTGCGCCTCGCGCCAGGGCAGCACTACCAGCTGGTCACCCTGCTCGAGATCACCGACTGCGCCGCGTACGCGGTCTCCGGAGAGGGTCAGGGCTGGGTCGTCGACCCCGCACCGGACCCGCACGCGGCCGTGGCCCACCTCCGAACGGCGCTCGGCACCCGGGCCGACGTCCCCCTCCTTGCGTCGATGTGGACCGCCGACGACCTCGCGCAGTACAGCTCCTGTCCTGCGGCGCCCTGACCGGGACACGCCGGCGCGGGTTCGGCGACCGGGCTCAGTGCTCGCCGACCACGCGCGCCACCCACTCCGTCACTGCGGCGAGCACCTCGGCGTCCACCGGCTGCGCGACGAGCTTCTTGTACGCCTGCAGGCTGGGCCGGCCGACGTCGCGGCGCAGGATGTGGGTCAGGTCGGCGGGCCGGAGGGTCTCGACCGGCCCCGGCACAGTGGCTGCGATGGCGTCGAGGTCCTCGGCCGGGACCTGGAGGTCCTTCTCGCCCGTGATCGCCAGCACCGGTACGTCGATCCGGGCGAGCGTGGGCCTCGGGTCGTAGCTCAGGTACTCGCGCAGCCAGCGGGCGTTGCTCCGGCGACCGCCGACCCGCGCGACGTCGCTGGTGGTCGCTGCGGCCTTGTCGAGCGCGGCACGCTGCTTGGCGAGCAGGTCGATCCGCAGCAGGCGCACGAGGCGCGCGGTCAGGCCGGTCAGGCTCGCGGCCACCTGCGCTCCCTGCCACTCGAGCAGGTCCCGGCCGGGACGTGCCTGGCCGGCGAGCAGGACGGCGCCGACCACGTCGCCGTCGGCGGCGAGCGACTGGGCGTGCAGCGCCCCCTCGCTGTGGCCGATCACCACGACGGGGCCCACCTCGGGCAGCGCGGACAGCCAAGCGAGCGCGGCACGGGCGTCCGCGGTCGCGTCACCGAACCCGGTCGAGAGGTAGTCGCCGTCCGAACCACCGATGCCGCGCTTGTCGTAGCGCAGCGAGGCGACGCCGACGTCAGCGAGCGCCTGTGCGACCTGGCGGGTCGCACCCATCGCCATGCGGCGGTGGTCGGAGTTCCGGTCGATGGGACCCGAACCGGTGATCAGCAGCGCAGCGGGGTGCGGCCCTGGGCCGGCGGGCAGCTGCAGGGTGGCGGCGAGGTCACCGGCCGGCCCGGGGATGCGGACCTCGGTGACGACAGGGACGGGGTGGGTTGCACTCGTTGTCATGGCTCCATTGTTCTCACTTGTGCGAATGTTGTCAAGCATGCGATTGTTAGCGCCATGGACACCGCCGCGCTGCTCCTGCACCCCGTCCGGCTGCGCATCGTCCAGGCGATGCTGGGGGGCCGCGAGCTGACCACCGCGGACCTCGTGGCCCAGCTCCCGGAGGTCTCCCCGGCGACCGTCTACCGGCAGGTCTCGACCCTCGCCGACGCCGGCATCCTGCTGGTCGTGGACGAGCAGCGGGTGCGCGGGGCGGTGCAGCGCACCTACGCGCTCGACGTCGCCGCCGCGCAGGTCTCCGCACAGGACATCGCGGCGCTCACCCCCGAGCAGCACCGCCAGGGGTTCACCGCGTTCGTCGCGGGCCTGCTCGCCCAGCTGGACGCCTACCTGGCTTCCAGCACATCCGACCCGGCGACCGACCAGCTCGGCTACCGCACGGTCGCCCTGTGGGTCACCGACGAGGAGATGGCCGCGCTCGCCGCCGAGATGTCCGCGCCGGTGCTCCGGCTGCTAAACCGAGGACCGGGTGAGGGACGCACGCGTCGTCTGCTGTCCACCGTCCTCATGCCGGACCGGACGACGTCACCGCCTCCGGGCGGTCCGGGACCGCACCGCGCTCCATGAGCACGACCTGCTGCCGGTCGCGGGGCCGGGCGCGGCTGCGGTCATGACCGCAGCCCGTCGCGCGCTCACCGGGCGTCAGTCCGGGCCGGCACCCACCTGGTCTGCTGCACCGTCCGCGCCGGCACCCGCCTCGAGCCGAGCGTCCAGAGTGCCGGACCGGGCCTCCAGGTTCTCGCCGTCGAGACCCCCCGCGTCGTCCAGCCGGGCCTCGATGACCGACAGTCGCGCCTCGACGGACGCGAGGGCCTCGAGCACGGCGCGGTCGACCTCGCGCTCGGCAGCCTGGCGCGGCTGCTCGTCCTGCCGCACGAACAGCGAGGCCAGCGCGGCGGACACCATCGCCAGCAGGACGAATCCCACCACCATGAGCACCACCGACAGCGCCGCACCGGCACCCGTGCGCGGCGGAGAGCCGAGGAAGCCGACCGTCGTGACGAGGCTGATCGACCACCACAGACCCCGCCAGAACGACTCCACCGTGTCGGTCTCGATCGCCGCCACCGCGCCGCCGGAGACCACGACCACCACGGCGCTCACGAGCACGGCAGGCCACACGGCCGCGCGGCGAAGCTGTGGCACACGCACACGCACACGCCCACCTCCCGCCGGAGCACCGGCGCCAGGCTGCCAGCCGCTCCTGAACCGCCGCTGAACGCCTCCTGTGCATCCCCCGGAAGCCGCACCACTCTCAGGGGTGGCACGGTGTCGGGCGCGACGGCGGTCAGAGGCCGGGGTCGACCTCCTCGACCCACAGCGCCCGGCGGGGGCAGGCCCGCACGGCCCGGCGCGCGGCCCGGACGTCGGCCGGACTCCCCAGCGGCTCCAGCACGGGGTAGCCCCAGCGGTCCAGATCCACCACGCGGTCGCCGACCTGGGCGCACAGCCCCACACCCTCACAGGCGACGGGATCCACGCGCAGCACCAGTCCTGCGCTCGGCGCGCGGTTCACAGCGCCAGCTCCGGCCAGGCGAGGGCGCCCGACCCGCACGGCCGTCCGGCGGAGTGCGCGGCGACGTCGTCGGCGAAGGTGGACACCGCGGACGCGACCAGCCTGGTCGCCCCGTCCGGGTGGTGGCAGGCGCCCCGGCCCTCGATGCTCGCCGCGTCGTCCAGCAGGCGGCCGACGTCCGCCGAGCCGACCGCAAGCGCGCCCAACCGCTCCCCCAGAGCCGGCAGGCCGAACACGCACGGACCGCACTGGCGGGCGCTCATCGAGGCGAGGTAGTCCACGAGCCGCGCGGTCTGGTGGATCCCGCACGCCCACGCGCCCAGTGGCGCGACGACGCCGGCGCCCAGGCTCAGACCCTCGCGGCGCAACGCCGCCTCGTCCACCGACAGGTGCGCCACGCGGGACCACGAAGCCCACAGCCCGCCGTAGCCACCGAGCAGGACCGCCTGGGGTGCCTCCGTCCAGCCCAGGTCCGCCAGCAGCTCCGTGAACGTGGTGGCGGACTCGACCTCGACGACGGCCCGCCCGTTGCCGAGCACCGTCACCAGCCGCGTCCCGGTCTCCTCGACGTCCCGGGCGAGCAGCGCGATCCGGGCGAGCGTCTCCACGTTGTGCACCAGGGTCCTGGGCCGGCCGGGGACCTCCCGCCTGCGCACTGTGGGCAGCGCAGGACCGCCCGCGGCCGCCTGGGCGATGGCGCTCGCCTCCCCGGCCAGGTAGTGCACCGGGCCGTCCAGGAGCTCCACGCTCGGGGCGGTGCCCTCCCACGGCCGCTCCGCGAGGGCGATGCGTAGCGCACGCCGCGCCCCGAGGTCGTCGCCGTGCAACCAGATCACCGCGCGCTGGGCGCCGAGCGCCTCGGCGGCGAGGAGCAGGCCGTCGATGACCAGGTGCGGACGCTGACGCAGCAGGGTGCCGTCCTTGGCAGCGACGGGCTCGCTCTCCGCCCCGTTGGCGACCAGGGTGAGCGGCCCGTGGCCCGCGAGAGTGCGCCGCCACTTCGCCGCTACCGGGACGTGAGCACCGCCCTGTCCGGTCAGTCGACTGCGCTCCAGCGCGGCGACCAGGGCAGGCGTCCCACCCGGTCGCGGGCCGAACGCCGCGAGGTGGCTTCGCCAGCCCTCGGCCGGCGTCGGATCGGTGGGTTCGGCCGGACCGTGCGCCGGGAGCACCGCGTCGGTCAGCAGCAGGCGTGCGGCGCGCACGCCCGTCCCGGCCACCGCGGTCTCGCTCATCGGTGCCCTCCCAGGCGGGTGTAGGCGTCGGTGCGCAGGGACGTCGGCCGCAGACCCCGGCGGCTCTCGGCGAGGTCCTCGGTCAGCTCGGCCACCCGGTCGGCCGGGGTCCGCGCCGCGTAGCGGGTCACCGCGAGGGCGATGACGGCTGCCCCGGTGGCGAGGTAGAACCCGCGCAGCGCGACCGCGTCGGAGCCCGCCAGCACGCTGTGCACCCACACCAGCCCGAGCGTCACGACCGCCACCTTGTGGATCGGCCACCACACGCGCGCCGCGACCCGACCCGCGAGCACCGCGGTCAGCCCGGTGACGAGCCCCGCCCACACGGCGATCACACCGAGGGTCACCGCGACCGGTCGGTAGCCGGACGCCAGGGGAACCAGCGCACCGCGCCACCCGACGTGCGCCCACGGGTCGAGCACCAGGACCACCACGTGCAGCGCCGTGAACACGAGCGTGAAGGTCGCCAGGGAGACGTGCACCGTCAGCCGCGTCCGGGGCGAGGGCCGGTGCCAGTGCCGTGACCACGGGTGCGCCTGGAGCAGGCCCGTGACGACCAGCGCCACCAGCAGCACGTAGGACGCGACTCCTCCGGCACGCCCGAGCATCCAGGTGACGGAGCTGCCGGCCGCGCTCATGGCGCCCGCCACCAGCCACCCGACGGCGACGAGCGTCGCGACCGTGGCGAGTGCGAGCGCGACGGTCGCCAGCGACAGGGCGAGGGAGGGGCGTTCGTGGGTCCTCATGCGGCCCTCCAGACGACACGGGGATCCATGGCCGGCGAGGTGTGGGTGACCCCGTCCGCGTCGACCCACGCGGCAGCCAGGTCGCGGGCCTCGGCCTGCGCGGCCACCGAGTCGGCTCCGGCGAGGAAGAGCGCCTTGCTCCACACCTCGGCCCACGCCGGGTCTTGGTGCACGACGGTGACCTGG
Organism: Actinotalea lenta; assembly: GCF_030586465.1. Taxonomy (GTDB): domain Bacteria; phylum Actinomycetota; class Actinomycetes; order Actinomycetales; family Cellulomonadaceae; genus Actinotalea; species Actinotalea lenta. Next base: position 847,608 of record NZ_JAUQYP010000001.1, on the reverse strand, counting down.
GCCAGCCCCTGGCCGCCGGGCAGGCCCGTCCGGGGGTCGACCAGGTGGTGCACGGCGGTCGCACCGGCGCGCCAGCGCCGCCGTCGCACGGACGACGTCGCGACGCCCAGGTCGGTCAGCGCCAGCACCAGGACGGGGTCGGTGGCGTCCGGGCGCGGATCCTCGACCCCGACGAGCCATCCCTCGCCGTCCGGGCCGGGGCCGCCGAG
>NZ_JAUQYP010000001.1:687964-847299 GCF_030586465.1 Actinotalea lenta | reverse complement strand
CACTCGTCACCGCCGGCGTCCACCAGCACGCTCGAACCCGCACCCCGCAGCTCGTCCGTGGCCCAGCGCACGGCCAGGCCCTTGCCGATCCCACCGAGGTCGATGGGCGTTCCGCCCAGGTGGAGCAGGCCCCAGCCGTCGCGACCGGGTAGCACCGTGGGCTCCCACGGGTCGTCCGGCACCGGGTACGCGAGGGCGTCGGACCCGGCCACGTCGCAGGGCAACGCGGCCGGGTCGACGCCCGGCACCTGGCTGAAGGTCCGGTCGTACCCCCACCCGAGGAGTGCGTCGAGCACCCGCGGGTCGAACAGGCCGCCGGTCTCCAGGTACGCACGGCGCGCCTCCTCGACGGCGGCCGCGAGCTCGCGCGGCACCTCGTGCCAGGCCGACGGCGCCGCGTTGGCGCGGGACAGCGCGGACGTCTCCTCGAACCTGGTCAGGTGCCGGGCGACGGCCCGGATCCGGTCCGCCGCCAGTTCCACCGCCCGAGCCGCACCGGGCTGCGGCGCCACGACACGCAACTCGATCTGGCTGGCCATCGACGTGAAGGTCGAGGTCAGGGTGCGCGGGGCGGTGGCGGTGCTCAACCCGAGGCCCGGGTCGTGGTCTGGGTCTTGGGCGCTGGAGCGGGCGCCGGAGCCGGCTTCGGAGCCGCGGCCTTGGGCGCGGCGGGCTGGGGCGCGGCGGCCTTCCGCGCCGTCGCGGCCTTCGCGGCCGCAGCAGCCTTGGCCGCGGCCGCCGCGGCGGCGGCCTGCGCGTCGGCCTGCGCCTGGGCTGCCGCCTTGGCGGCAGCGGCCCTGGACTCGAGCGTCGCCTGGAGGGTCGCGATGCGCTGCTGGGCTGCCTGCACCTGCGCCAGGAGGGCGTCGACGCGCGGGTCGGGGGTCGCGGTGGGCGACGGCGTCGGGCTCGGGGTGGTCGCGACGAGCGGGTCGTGCGAGCCGGCCCAGGCCACGCCCGTGCCGAACACCCCGGCGCTGATCGGCACCATGGCCAGGGCTGCGAGCCGCCGCCCCCGGCGGACGGGATCAGTCATCGCCGTAGGCGTCCTCGTGCTCACCCGAGCCCTCGTGCTCGGAGGAGTCCTCGTACTGGTAGGAGTCCTCGTGCTCGGACTCGCGCTCGTGCGTGCTGGGAGCCGTCGAGGGCGCGGAGCTCGGCGCGGGCGGCATCGGCTCGGTGGGAGCCGGGTCCGGCACGGCCAGGTCGGTCGGGGTCGGCGTGGGGGTCGGCACGGGCACGTCTCCCGCGTCGACCGCGGCCTGCAGACCGTCGACCTGGCTCATCAGCCCGTCCACGGCCTGCTGCAGCTGGTCCACCCGGGGATCCTCCGTCGGGGTGGACGTGGGAGCAGCGGCAGGCGGCGGGGTGGCGGCATACGCGACGGCCAGCACACCGGCGGTGGTCAGCGTGATCCCTGCTCCGGTGGCCAGCGCCGTTCGGGTCTTCCAGCTCATGGTGCTCCTACCTCTCGCTCGTGCGTCGGTAGGGACGTTCCCGCAGGCCGCGTGAGGCCGGCGGCAAGCCTCGGCTAAGCCTCGGTTAAGCCTGCGCGGGACCCGCCTCGGGCAGGATCAGGACGAATCGGGCACCTCGGCCACCTGCCGGGACGCCGACCTCGAGGTGCCCTCCGACGCGCTCCGCGGTGCGGCGAGCCACATCCAGTCCCAGGCCCGTGGAGCCGACGCCGGACGACCCGCGCTCGGTGAGGGTCGCATCGGCGAGGCCCGGCCCCTCGTCGCTCACCGCCACGACCGCCTCGGCGCCGTGGCGGTGGACCTCGAGCCGGAAGCCGGTGCCGGGCGGGGTGTGCTGGAAGACGTTGTCGACCAGCACGTCCAGTGCCGCCCCCAGACTCCCGGCGTCGACTCCGACCGGGACCGCATCCGGGGGCACGTCGACCCGCATCTCACGGCTCTGGTCGATCGCCAGGACCCCCCAGAACCGTGCACGGTCGCGCACCACGGCGGCGGCGTCGCAGTCCGGCGGCGTGCGGCGCTCGTGCTGGCGCGCGGTACGGATCACCGTGTCGACGGCAGCAACCAGGTCCGTCACGTGACCGGCCATGCGCTCGCGCTCGGCCGGGTCCGCCAACGAGTCCACGTCCAGCTCGAGCGCCGTGATCGGGGTCCGCAACCGGTGCGAGAGGTCCGCGACCAGAGCGCGCTCGTCGGCGAGCAGCCCGGCCACCCGGTCGCCCAGATCGTTGAGCACGGCTCCCACCGAGGCGACCTCCGGGGGCCCGGACGGCGTCACCCGTGCGCTGAGGTCCCCGGCGCCGAGCTTCTCGGCGACGCCGGCCAGGTCCCGGACGGAGCGGGACAGCCGCGCCGCGATGCGGTCACCCGCGAACGCGGTGCCGGCCAGCAGCACCAGGCCCACCACCGCCAGGACGAGCCAGGCCTGCGCCACCCCGTGGGTGAGCTGTGCCTGCGGGACCGCGGTCCGCACGACGGCGACCCCGTCGGGCCCGGAGACCGGCACGAGCACCTCCGCCCCGGCGCTCGTCCGGGCCGTCAAGGCCCGGCCGAGCTCGGCGAGCGCCACGGACTCGGTGCGCGGGGCCGGGGCTCCCAGCACTCGGCCGTCCGGAAGGAACACCGTCGTGGTGCGCTCGTCACGGTTCACCGCGAGCAGCTCGGCCCGCAACCGCGACTCGTCCGTCGTCGACCCGATGAACATGGCCAGGGACTGGGCGTCCTGGCGTGCCTCGGCGAGGGCACGCTGCTCGGCGAGCGACCGGGCGAGCAGACCGAGCGGCACCAGGAAGGCGACCAGGACCACCGATGTCATGGCCAGGCCGTAGCGGACCAGGAGCCGCCTCATGCGGGGGGCACCAGCTTGACCCCGACGCCACGGACCCGGTGCAGGTAGACCGGGTCCTCGGCGGTCTCGCCGAGCTTGCGCCGCAGCCAGTGCAGGTGCACGTCGACGGTCTTGTCCGCGCCGCCGTACGGCTGGTTCCAGACCTTGGCGAGCAGCTCTCGCTTGGCGACGACCTCCCCCGGACGCTCGGCCAGGTAGGCGAGCAGGTCGAACTCCTTCGGGCTGAGCTCCAGGTCCGCGCCGTCCAGCCGGGCGACCCGGGCGCGCACGTCGACCTCGAGCCCGCCCACCAGGAGCGGGCCGGACGCACGTTCGGGCGCTACGCGGCGGAGCACCGCGCGGATGCGGGCCTCGAGCTGGTCCGCGGCGAACGGCTTGACCAGGTAGTCGTCGGCCCCGGCGTCCAGCAGGCCGATGATCTGCCCGCCGTCGTCCCGCGCCGAGATCACGATCACGGGTACGTCCGACACGGCGCGGATCATCGCCAGCAGCGCGCCACCGTCCAGGTCCGGCAGGCCGAGGTCGAGGAGCACCACGTCGGGACGGTGGTCGACGAGGCTCTGCAGGCCGTCCAGCGCGGAGGGTGAGGTCATGGTCGAGTGCTCGCGCGCCGTCAGGGCACGCACCAGAGCGGTCCGGATCGTCGCGTCGTCCTCGATGATGAGCACGTCGGCCACGCGTCGACCGTAGGCCACCGGCTCGGCCCCACGCGGACGCCCCGCCCGAACCGGTTCCGTCGCCCGCCCGAACTTGTGCGGGCCTTAACCGTCCCTTGAGGTCCGCACCGCGCCGGTGCGCCACCATGGAGGCATGGAGGCTCCGCGCACGTCCCGCCGCCGGGTGGGCATGATCGTGGCGCTGTCCTGGCTCGGCGCTGCGGTGCTGACGGGGACCGTGGCCTGGCGCGCGGTCGCGGTCCTGGACTCCGGCACCCAGCGCACCGGGGTCCTCAGCGAGGCCGAGGTGCACGCAGCCCTGGTGTCCGCGCGCACCACGGCCGGCGTCGCCGCCCCGTCGCCCACACCAGGCGTCGGCGAGCCGACGAAGCCCGGCACGCCGACGGCGAGCACGCCCCCCGCGGCCTCCGGCACGCCGTCGAGCGCTCCCCCGTCCGCCTCGCCCTCGGTGCCGCCGGCCAGCGCCCCGCCGGCCACGCGGCCCTCGACGCAGCCACCCCCACCGGCGGAGGTCACCCGGACCTGGAACGTGACCGGCGGTACCGTCGTCGCCGCGTGCCAGGGGGTGAGCATCCGCCTGGTCGGCGCGACTCCCTGGGACGGCTGGACGGTGGAGGCGCGGTCCGCCGGCCCGCAGACCGTGGACGTCGAGCTGCACCGGGAGGGTCACGACACGGTCGTGGTGGCGCGCTGCGTCGACGGCGTGCCGAGCCCTCAGGTGTCCGGCGACTCCGACGGCGAGCAGGACGACTGACGACCGCGCGGTGGCCGGTGGTGGCGCCGGCGCCCGGTAGCCTGCGGACGAGCCGTCCCACCTTCCCAGGAGCCGCACCATGGCCGTCCCGTCCGACCTCTTCGACGACGCCCGCGCGATGTGGGACGAGCTGGTCGAGCTCCGCCGACGCTGGCACCGGATCCCGGAGATCGGCCTCGAGCTGCCTCGCACCCGGGAGGTGCTGCTCGAGGCGCTCGAGGGTCTGGGGCTGGAGGTCAGCACCGGGGAGGCGCTGAGCTCGGTGACGGCGGTGCTGCGTGGCGGCCGGCCGGGGCCGGCCGTGCTGCTGCGTGCGGACATGGACGCCCTGCCGGTGACCGAGCAGTCGGCCGAGCCGGTGCGATCGGAGCACGAGGGCGTGATGCACGCGTGCGGCCACGACCTGCACATGGCGGGCCTGGTGGGTGCCGCGCGGCTCCTGGCGGCGCGGCGGGAGGAGATCCCGGGGTCCGTGGTCCTCATGTTCCAGCCCGGCGAGGAGGGCCGTCACGGGGCGCGCCTCATGATCGAGGAAGGCGTGCTCGACGCCGCGGGCGAACGCGTCGTCGCGGCCTACGGGCTGCACGTGTTCTCCGGGCAGGTGTCCTCGGGGATCGTCACGGGCCGGGCCGGGACCGAGTTCGCCGCCGTGGACACGCTGCACGTCACGGTGCACGGACGGGGTGGCCACGGCTCGGCGCCGCACGCGGCCCTCGACCCGGTGCCGGTCGCCGCGGAGATCGTGCTGGCGCTGCAGAGTGCCGTGACCCGGCAGTTCTCGATCTTCGACCCGGTGGTGGTGACCGTGGGCAAGATCTGGGCCGGCACGAAGGACAACATCATCCCGGCGACCGCCCACCTGGACGCCACGGTGCGCACCTTCTCGCCCGCCACGCACGGCGAGATCGAGGCGCGGCTGCGGCGCGTGGTGGAGCACGTCGCCGCGGCCCACGGGCTCACCGCGGAGGTGGAATGGGAGTCCGGGTACCCGACCACGGACAACGACCCCGCTGAGACGGAGCGTGCGGAGCGGGTCGCGGTCGAGATGTTCGGACCGGACGGGTGGGAGGCGATGGCGGACCCGGTCGCCGGTGCCGAGGACTTCTCCTACGTCCTGCACGAGGTGCCCGGCAGCTACCTGATCCTGGGGGCGACGCCGCCCGGCCAGGACCCGCTCACCGCGGCCTACAACCACTCGGCGCTGGCAACCTTCGACGAGGCCGTGCTGCCCCGCGCGGCCGCGCTGCTCGCCGGTCTCGCGCTGGACCGGCTCTCGCAGGGCTGAGCCTGCCTCGCACCGGGTTCAGCCCTCGGCCGCCTCGACCTCGCCCAGCCAGCCGACGAGCAGATCCGTGAGCGCTATCGCGGTCCCGGAGTAGCCCTCGTCGTCGCAGAAGAGGTCGCGTGCGTGCTCCGTCGCGCCGGACAGTGCCGCTTCGAGCACCTGTGCCGCCTGCCGGTGGAAGTCGGCGTGCAGCGCCGTGGCCCGCGCGGACCGTGCGGGATCCAGAGCTGCTCCGTCGCCACGACCCAACCACTGACCGAACGCGCAGGCGTCGGAGCGCGCGGCGCGGGCCCGGTCGATCCCCGCCGGGGGCCGCCCGGTCTCGATCGCAGCGCGCAACGCACGCTTCCACCCGCCGTGGGCAGAGATCGCGGCCCGAAGGGGATGCACCTCGAGCTCCGTGTCGAGCCCTGCGACGATCTCGCGCTGCTGGTCCAGAACTCGCCCTACCCGCTCCAGCCAGGCACGGGACCGTTCGACCGCGGACGCGGCCGCCGCCGCGGCGCGCGCCGTGGTGGTCACGGCCCCGTCCAGCTCACCCGCCGCATCGGCCGCCTCGGACGCGGCTCTGGTGATCTCCGCGATCGCTGCGGTCTGCTCCTCCACCGCCGCGGCGATGGTCTGCTGCAGGGCGTCGACCCTGCTGAGCACGCCGTCGATCCGCTCCGCCGCCGCCCGCACGCCCGCCGAGTCCGTCGCCAGGGCTGCCAGCTGGTCGGCGATCCGGGTGGTGGCCTCGCTCGTGAGCGCCGCGAGGTTCTTGACCTCCTCGGCGACCACGGCGAAGCCTCGACCTGCCGCACCAGCGCGGGCGGCCTCGATGGTCGCGTTCAACGCGAGCATCCGGGTCTGGTCGGAGATGCCGCTGACCGTGCGCACGACACTGTCGATCTCGGAGGTCGATGCAGTGAGGCGCTCGACCGAGGCTCGGACGTCCCCGGTGACCTCGGCCGCCTCCGCCGTCACTCCGGTCGCTCGCGCCGCCGAGTCCGCGACCTCCCGCATCGCCGCGGAGATCTGGGCCGCGGCGCCCGCCACCGCAGCGGTCTCGCCCTCGACCCGCGCGGTCGCACCCGCTGCACGCTCCGCGGCCGACGCGGTCTCGCCGGTGGACCTGCCGACGCGGTCCACCGCATCGGTGAGGTCTGCGGCGGCGAGTTCGAGGTCGTCGTTCGTCCCCGCCAGGGTGCGCAGGCGTCGGTGGGTGAGGACCACGCCGTCGCTCGGGATCTCTCGACCTGGTTGCCGACGCACGCACGCCTCCCGTTGGGCCGGGCGGACCGTCCCCGCCGCCGCAGTGCCGATCGACCGCTCCCGCTCCCGCATGAGAAACCGGTTCCGGTGGGTGCTCGGGCGCCGCCGTGGGCCCCACCCGTTCGACACAGTACGTAGGACCATTGGCCTAGGCGACGAACCATGCCACGATCTAGGCCGTGAGTATTCGGAGCCGAACCCGCGGGCTCGTGCTCGGCTACTGCCTGGGCGACGCCCTCGCCCGCGCACCGGAGCCGGACTCGGGCCCGTTGCTGGCCGGGACGCCGAGCCTGGTGTTCCTGGCCGGCGTGGAGGGCCTCGTGCGCGGCCTGGTGCGCGAGGACCTGACCGGACGGTCCGAGATCCCCGAGTGCACCTGGCACGCCACCGCCCGCTGGGCGTGGCGCACCCGCATGCGCGACCTCCCGGGCGTGCGCCGCTGGCACGAGGCCGCCATGCCACAGCCCTGGCCGGACGGTTGGCTCAACGAGGTCGCGCCGTTGGCCATCGGCCGCGGCTCCGCGCCGGGGGTCGAGGAGGCGCTGGCCCTGGACCGGCTCGACCCGCGTCCCGGCTGCTCACCGGGCGACTCCGCCGGTGACATGGTGCTGTCCCGGACCCTCCCCGTCGCGCTCCTTGCCGCGTCCCGTCCGTGGGACGCGGACCTGGGAGCCCAGATCTCGGCCACGGCCCGCGACGTCGCGGCGTACAGCCACGGCCTGCCTGCCCAGGTCCTGGCGGTCGCACTGACCCGGACCGCTGCCCGTACCCTCGCCGAGGGCCAGACGCTGCCACTGGTGGACCTGCCCGAGCTCAGCGCCACGTACGCCGGGGTGCCGCGCGGCGACGAGGTGATCTCAGCCCGGGTCGCTCTGCGCGGGCTCGCCGACCAGCTCGCGCCCCAGCTGCCGGCCACCGACCTGGCGCGTGCGGGCCTCGCGTCCGGCCCCCGCACCGCACTGCGCGCGGTGGCCGAGGGGCTGCGCTGCGTGCTGACCCACCCGGGCCGGCACGAGGCGAGCAAGGCGCTGCGCGAGGCCCTCGAGACGGGCCAGCCCGGAGCTGCGGCCGTCACCGGTGCGCTGGTGGGTGCCGCGCACGGCGCCGAGCTCCTGCCTGTCGACGCCATCTCCCGCCTGGACCTGGCGCACGTCGCCGACCAGCTGGCCACGGACCTGCTCTCCCAGGTGCAGGAGCACCCCGCGCTCGACGAGCGTCGGGCACCCGCGTGGCGGCACCGCTACCCCGCCTGGTGACCGGGGCCGGCGCGCGCACCTGGGCACCCCGGGCCTAGGACCCTGGTGGGGCGCCGACCCGTCGAGCACGATGGCAGTGACCGCAGGGGTGCGCGCCGACGAGATGTCCCAATTGGCACGACGCATACCCCCCGGGGTATATTGCTCACCACGAGCCCTCGAGGAGCGTCGGATGCCCACCGTGGACCTGACCGCCGAGACGTTCGACAGCACGATCCGGGACAACCCGATCGTTCTGGTGGACTTCTGGGCACCGTGGTGCGCACCGTGCCACATGTTCGACCCGGTCTACGCGACGGCATCCGCGCGCCACGACGGCATCGTGTTCGGCAAGGTGGACACCGACTCCCAGCGGGAGCTGGCCATCGGGCTGGGGATCGTCTCGATCCCCACGCTGATGGCCTTCCGTGACGGGAAGCGGGTGAAGACCGCGGCGGACGCGTTGCCACCCAGGGCCCTGGAGAAGTTCATTGCCGACGTCCGTTCGATCGACATGGCCACCTTCGGCCGAGACCCGATCGACGACATCCCTGACCTCGACATGTGAGGAGACACCCCATGTGCAGCCCTGCGCGTTGCTCGTCCTGCGGCAAGGTGACCTGGTCCGGCTGCGGTCGGCACGTCGACGCCGTGATGGCGAGCGTGCCCAGCCACCAGCAGTGCACCTGCCGCTGAGTCCCGTTGCGGCCCTCGGGCCGCACGAGCGCGAGCCCCGCGGTCGCCGACCCTTCCCGGTCGACCGCGGGGCTCGTCGCCTCCGCGGGGGTCCCCCGCGCTCGCGGCTAGACTGCCCCGTGTGATCTTCCAGGCCGTGGGTGACGGGCGTCCCTACCCGGACCACGGTCTGACCACTCCCAAGCAGTGGGCCGAGGTCCCCCCTCGCCAGGTCCGCCTGGAGGACCTGGTGACCACCAAGCGCACCCTCGACCTGGACATGCTGCTGTCCGAGGACTCCACGTTCTACGGGGACCTGTTCGCCCACGTCGTCCAGTGGAAGGGCACCATGTACCTCGAGGACGGTCTGCACCGCGCCGTGCGCGCGGCGCTCCAGCAGCGCCCGGTGCTGCATGCCCGCGTCCTGGTGCTGGACGACTGATGGCCACGAACCCGGACCGCGCACGTGCGTTGCGCCGCCGCCACCAGCACGAGCGCCAGGCCGTGGTGTTCGGCAGCCTGATCGCAGGGCTTGCCGTCGCGGCACTCGGGGCCGTGGCCGTGTACACCGACTCGATCCAGCCCGGCTTCCTCGACCGCAGCTTCGTCACCCCCAGCGCCGCCCCGAACGGCCCCGTGCTCCCGCCGCCGCCGTGCCCGCCGCAGGGGGCTCTGCCGGCCGCCTACGGTTCGGTCACCGTGTCGGTCTACAACGCGTCCTCCCGCAACGGCCTCGCGGGAACGACCGCCGACGTGCTCGCAGGACGCGGGTTCGCGATCGGTACCGTCGCGGACTACCCGGGCAGCGCACCCGCAGTCCCGGTGGAGGTGCTGTTCGGCGAGACCGGCATCGCGAACGCGTACACGGTCGCCGCGCAGCTCATCAAGCCCCGCCTCGTGCTGGACACCCGTCAGGACGCCTCTGTCGACCTCGTCCTCGGCGTCGACTTCGCGGGCATGGTGCCCACCGACCAGGTGGCCCTGGACCCCACCACGCCACTGGTCGGCGTCGCCGGGTGCGTCACGCTGGACGACGCGCTCCCGGACGCGGTCCCGGGCCCGACCCAGAGCCCCACCGGCAGCAGCCCGTCGGACGGCGCCACACCGTCGGACACGGCCACCGACGGGTCGAACCAAGGCTGATCGCGCACCTCGCGCTGCTGACCGGCCGCCTGCGGGAGGTCCGTCGCGAACGCCGGGCCTCCCGCGCACGACCCCCGCGCTACCCGGCTCAGACCTTGTCGAGCTCCGCACCGGAGGGGACCGACGCCGGGCTGGCCGGCTCGTCGTGCGTGCCACGCCAGCGCGCCAGCACGCGCATGAGGTGGTAGATGCCGATCGCGGCGGCCGTGCCGAGCGCGATGCCCTCGAACCGGACGTCCCCTGCGACCCAGGTGTAGTTCGCGATCCCGACGATGAGCGCGACGGCCGCCGTCGTCAGGTTGACCGGGTCGGAGAAGTCGACCTTGTTCTGCACCCAGATCCGCGCGCCGAGGATCCCGATCATCCCGTAGAGGACGGTCGTCGCACCGCCGAGGACCCCGCCCGGGATCGAGGCGACGAGCGCACCGAACTTGGGCGACATGCTCAGCACGAAGGCCGTCGCCGCCGCCACCCAGTACGCGGCGGTCGAGTAGACCCGCGTCGCGGCCATCACACCGATGTTCTCGGCGTACGTCGTGGTCCCCGACCCACCTCCGACCCCGGCGAGCGTGGTCGCGACGCCGTCGGCGAGCAGCGCCCGGCCGATCATCGGGTCGAGGTCGCGGTTGGTCATCGCGGCGACCGACTTCACGTGGCCGACGTTCTCCGCGATGAGCACGAACACCACCGGGACGAAGAGCCCGAGCACAGCCAGGTCGAAGTGCGGGGCCATGAAGCTCGGGAAGCCGATCCACGCCGCGTCGTGCATCGCCGAGAAGTCCACCTCACCCCGCACGGCGGCCACCGCGTAGCCGACCACGACGCCCAGGAGGATCGCGAGACGGCCGAGGATCCCCCGGAACAGGACGGTGGCCAGAATGATCGACGCGAGCGTCACCAGGGCGGTCACGGGAGAGGCCTGGAAGCCCGTGCAACCGCTGTCGCCGCAGCTCCCCCAGGCCACCGGCGCAAGGTTCAGGCCGATGAGGGCCACGATCGCGCCGGTGACGACCGGAGGCATCACGACCTCGATCCAGTGCACCCCGACCCGCGTCACGACCAGGCCGATCAACGCGAGCAGCACACCGGTCAGCAGCACACCACCCAGCGCCACCGCGGGGCCTCCGGAGGCCTTCGCCGCGGCGATCGGCGCAAGGAAGGCGAAGCTCGATCCCAGGTAGCTCGGGAGCCGGTTGCGGGTGATCAGCAGGAAGGTCACGGTGCCGACTGCCGAGAAGAACAGCGTCGTCGCCGGCGGGAAGCCGGTCAGCACCGGGACGATGAAGGTGGCGCCGAACATCGCCACCACGTGCTGCATGCCGATGCCGATCGTCCTCGGCCACGTCAGCCGTTCCTCGGGGGCCACAGCAGCCCCCGGCGACACCGACCGACCCGTTCCGTGCAGCGTCCAGCTCATCACGCCCATCCGCCCGCTCCTCGCGTGGGACCCAGCCTCGCGCCGGCGCGCGCGAAGTCGGTCCGAGGGTAGCGACGACGGGGCACCCCGCGGCGTCACGTCACCATCCGTGATACGGCGAGGCGGCACAGGTCATCGGGGGGCCGAACGGCACGGGTCGACCTGGGGCGTTGTGGGATGCTGGCGGGGATCCTTCATCCCAGCGCCGCACCGGAGGACCCCGTGAGCCAGCCCACCCCGCCCCACGAAGGGCAGGACCCCCAGCAGCAGCCCCAGCAGCCGTACGGGCAGCCCGAGCAGCAGCCCCAGCAGCCGTACGGGCAGCAGGGGTACCAGCAGCCCTACCCGCAGCAGGCCTACCAGCAGCCCTACGCCCAGCAGCCGTACGCCCAGCAGCCGTACGCCCAGCAGCCGTACGGCCAGCAGCCGTACGGCCAGCAGGGCTACCAGCAGGCTTACGGGCAGTCCGGCTACTACGCCTCGCAGCAGCGCACCAACTCGCTCGCGATCGCCTCCCTGGTCGCGGGCGTCTGCGGTCTGACCATCCTCCCGGTGCTCGCCTCGATCGCCGCCGTGATCATGGGTCACATGGCGAGGAAGCAGATCCAGCAGACCGGTGAGGGCGGGTCGGGGATGGCCACCGGTGGCCTGGTCACGGGCTACATCGGGATCGGGCTCGCGCTGCTCGGCATCATCGCCGTGATCGTGCTGATCGGCACCGCCGGCGTGTGGAGCACGTCCCTGAGCACGATGTGAGCCCGGACGGCCCGGACACTGCCCGCACCGTGCGGGATCGCCGTTCGCCTCACAGGACGCCCTTGGCGACCATCACACAGGCGTAGGCCCTGTCCTCGACGGTCCGGATCACACCCGCGCAGCCGCGTGCGGCCGGGTAGAAGTCGTGCCGGTCGATGCCGCGCGCGCCCACGGGGCGACCCTCGGCCCGGTCGACCACGGCGCGCACGTCGGCCAGCGCAGGACCGTCCTCACCGTCGTCGGTGAGCATGTGCCGCACCGGGTGCTCCTGGAACGCGTCGACGGGCATGAGGGAGAGCACCGCCTCGAGCGCACGCGGCAGGCCCACGGCGAGCTCGACGACCGGCACCCCCGCCGCATGAGCGGGATAGTTGCGGTCCACCACGGCGAGCACATCGCCGTGACCCATCCGCGCGAGCAGCGCGAGCAGGTCCGGGCCGATGACGGGGTCGATGCCCTTGAGCACCGCTCAGCCCCCGGTCCGGTGGCGGACCAGCTCGGCACCGCACAGCTCGGAGAAGGCGGTGGCCGACCTGTCTCCCGAGACCCGCACCGCGGCGCGCGCCGCAGCGAGAACGCCGCGTGCCGCACCGACGCGCAGGTCCGGGGGCAAGGTCTGCACGTCCGTGACCTTCGCCGCTCCCACGATCCGGCGCGACATCTTGGCCGCGGCGAACACCCACGCCTCGGCGCGCCACGCGGCGATCCGCTCCTCCAGGAACGAGTCCCGCCAGACGCGGGGGTCGACGCGTTCGGGCCACCGCGTCCGGAACTCGGCCTCGAAGGCCTGCCAGGTCTGGTCGACCAGACCCAGCGCCCACTGCCCGCGGGCGTCGTCGCCCATCGCGAACGCCCTGGAGGCGGCGAGGACGTAGTTCGCCCAGGAGGCCCCGATGTCGAACGCGACCGGACCGTAGAACGCGAACTCCGAGTCGAAGACCTTCACGCTGTCCGCCACCGTGGAGCCCTGCGGCGCACGGACCATGACCGAGCCCGTGTGCAGGTCGCCGTGGATGAGCGCCTCGCCGTGCGTCATGAACGCGTACTTCGCGCGCCCCATGGCGTCCACGAAGGTGTCGTCCGCGGCCAGCGCTGCGGCGTCGGGCTCGTTCTCCGGGAGCACCTCGTTGCGTCCGGCGTCCACCGACGGCTCGGTGAACACCAGGTCCTCGGTGATCTCGCACAGCTCGGGGTTGATCGCCGCCGCCTGCGCGTCGGCCAGCTCCTGGCGCCCGAGCCCGAACACCGAGGTTCCGAAGGCGACCGCCCCGATGTAGCGCCCTACCGCTGCGGCCGCACCGTCGTGCGTCGCGCCGTCGTTGAGCGCGTGGCGCCACACCTGGTGGTCGGACAGGTCCTCCATGCCGATGATGTGCCGACCCTCGTCGTGGTGCAGCACCTCTACCACGAGCTCGGGTACCAGGGCGTGGTGCGCGAGCAGCGACTGGATCTCGTGCTTCTCCCTCTCCGGTGTCATCGGCCAGCCCTCGCCGACCATCCGGACGTACGGCAGCGCCTGCTTGACCACGACGCCCCGGCCGTCGGCGTCCTTGGCCAGGAACACCAGGTTGAGGTTGCCGTCGCCGATCTCACCGACCGACACGAGCCGGCCTGCGTCGATCCGCTCAGCGAGCGCAGGGACCGAGGCGAGGTACCCGGGCACCTCATCGACGGTGAGGAACCGGTAGTCGGCCTCCATCAACAACTCCTCCTCGAGACTGTCGCGGGTCAGGTCGCTGGCGTGTAGCGCAGCTTCTTGCGCGAGAGGGTGAACGAGAACAGCAGGGCCACGATCACGACCAGGCCCTTGGCGGTGTCCTGGTGGTAGTACTGCAGGCCCTTCATGGTGAGGCCGGTCAGCACGATTCCGACGAGCAACGCACCGAGCAGGGTCCCCCACGCGTTCGGCTTGCCCATCCCGAGCACCGAGGTGCCGACCAGGGCGACCGCGACTGCCTCGAGCAGGCTCGAGGAGCCGGCGTTGACGTCGCCCTGGCCGATCCGGGACACCAGGATCAGGCCACCTACCGAGGCGAGCAGGGCCGAGATCACGTAGGCCAGGCCGTGGTAGAAGCCCACGCGGACACCGGCGAGACGTGCAGCCTCGGGGTTGGCCCCGACCGCGTACATGAGCCGGCCCCACGTGGTGCGCGACAGGACGAACCAGGACAGCGCCACCAGCGCGATCATGATGACGACCGGCAGCGGCACAGGACCGATGAAGCCCCGGTCGATCTTCAGGAAGTCCTGCGTGAAGCTCCCCGGTGCCACCGAGCCGTCCCGCAGCACCATGCCCGAGGAGACCGACTGGCCATCCACCGGGATGAGCTTGGCACCTTGGATGACGAACATCATCCCGAGGGTCGCGAGCAGGTCGGGGATCCGGAAGACCACGATGAGCAACGCGTTCAGCAGCCCCACCACGAGGCCCCCGAGCAGGACGGCCACGACGGCGGTCGGGCCGGTGAGGTTGTAGAAGACCATCGTCATGGCGGCCAGCTGGACCGCGAGGCCGGCCGTCGCGCCGATCGAGAGGTCGAGGCCGCCGACCACCATCGTGAACGTGACCCCGAGGCCCAGGATCGCCGTCACCGACGCGAACTTCAGCATCGAGAACAGCGACGACGACGTCGCGAACGCGGGCTCGGTGACCGCGAAGTACACGAACAGGATGATCGTGACCCCGATGAAGCCGTACTTGACGACCCAGTCCTGGATCCGCATCAACGTCGTGGTCTCTCTGAGCTGTCCGGTCACCTACGCCACCTCCGACATGCTGGTCACGATTGCGTCGTTGCCGACCTCGCTGGTGTACGCGTCGAGCTTGATGTGTCCCTCGACGAGCACGAGGATCCGGTCGGCGATCTCTCTGATCTCCTCGACGTCGCTGGAGAAGACCACGACGCACGCCCCCTCGGATGCTTGAGCGCGGGCGCGGCGCGAGATGTCGCCTCGAGCGCCGATGTCGACCCCGCGGAACGGTTCGTCCAGCAGCAGGACGCGGGGACCGGCGTGCATCCACCGGCCGACGACGACCTTCTGCTGGTTCCCACCTGACAGTGCGTCGACCGGCTGGCTCGGACCGGTGGCGACGACGCCGAAGTCCTCGAGCACCGCGCTGCCGGTCGAGCGTTCGCGACCCCGCCGCAGCAGGCCCCAGGTCGAGACCGACCGCAGGAAGGGCAGGGTCGAGGTCCAGGTCAGCGACCAGCCCGGAAGCATCGACTCGGCCGCGCGGTCCTCGGGCACGAGGTAGACGCCGGCGCCCACCGCGTGCGAGGTGTGCCGCGGCGCGTACGGCTTGCCGTCGAGCGTCATCGTCCCGGCGCGCAACGGGTCGGCGCCGAAGACGCCTCGCGCCATCTCGGACTTGCCCGAGCCGATGAGCCCGACGATGCCCGTGACCTCCCCGTAGCGCAGGTCCAGGTCGATGGGCTCCGACCGCTTGAGCAGCTGGACGCCCCGCAGCTCCACGGCGGTCACATCGCCGCGCTGCTCGACGAGGTCGTGATGTGTGGCGAGACTCTCACCGAGCATCGAACGGATCGCCTGCTCCATGTCGAACGGCCGCTGCTGGGCTGCCGAGATCGCTCCGTCCCGCAGGACCACGATGTCGTCGGCCAGCGCGGCGACCTCGCTCAGCCGGTGGGTGACGTAGAGGACGGCGACACCGTCGTCGCGCAGGCGTCGGACCAGGGCGAAGAGCCGGTCCACCTCGCCCGCTGACAACGTCGAGGTCGGCTCGTCGAGCACGAGGACCTTGGGCCGTTGGACCAGCGCGCGGGCCAGCAGCAGCATCTGCGAGTCGGCGATGCCGAGCTCGAACACGTCGCGGGTCAGGACGGAGTCCGGCCAGTCCAGCCCGAGGGTCTGCGCGATCTCGCGCGCCCGGGGCAGCAGCCTGCGCAGCGACCGGACCCTGGGGACCTCGCCGCGCACGATCTCCTCGAAGACGAGGTTCTCCGCGACCGTCAGCCCGGGCACGATGTTCTCGTCGATCCGCTGGTGCACGGTCTGGATGCCGTGCCGTGCCGCCGCGAGCGGGGACTCCATGCGGACGGGGTGGCCCGCGACCCGGACCTCGCCACCGTGCTCCGGGTAGACCCCCGAGAGCACTTTGATCAACGTCGACTTGCCGGCGCCGTTCGCACCGAGCAGAGCGGTGACGTGGCCCTGCGCGAGCCCGAGGGTCACGCCCTTGAGGACCTCGTTCGTGCCGAACGACATGGTGATGCCGTCGAGCTCGCACGCCAGGGGTCCGGCGGTCAGCTGCACGGTCGACGCGTGGCGGTCACCGGGGTCGGGGTCCACCGGTGCTCCCTTCCTCGTTGGGGTGCCGTGGCGGGTGACGTGCAGGGGGCGTGTGCGCCACCCGCCACGGCAGTCTGGTCAGAACGTGACCGACGGGATCCAGTCGGCGCCGGAGACATCGGAGATGTTCAGGGCCGGCTCAGCCGCTCGGAGGTCGTCCATGTTCTTGATGTTGTTCTTCCGCAGGAAGTCCTGGGTGACCAGGATCGGCGGGAAGTCCACCGTCGCACCCTTCGGCAGCTCGCCCGCCATGTGAAGGAAGAGCGTCCGAGTCACGGCCGCGCCGATGGCGTTCGGGTCGGTGGCACCGGTGGCCACCCACTGGCTCCCGTCGGCCGTCATCAGCTCGATGTCCGCGGTGGAGATGTCCGCGCCGTACACCTTGATGCCGCTCGCGATGTCCGGGTTCTGCTCGAGGGCCGAGAGCGTGCCCTTCGTGAACTCGTCGTAGGGCGCGTAGATCGCCACGACGTCGGGGTGCGACTTCAGGGCGCTGGAGACCATCGGAGCGGTGTCGGTCGCCGTGGAGTTGGTGAACGAACCGGTGTAGAACATCTGCTGCCAGTTGTTCGCCTCGAGCGCGGCGCGCCACACCTTGTCACGTCGGTCGAGCGGCGCGATCCCCGCGACGTTGACGTATCCGACCTTCTGGTCCTTGCCGATGTCCTTGAGCATCTGGTCGAGCACGAGGCCGGCCATGTCCTTGTCCGACTGCTGCGTCTGCACGGCGTCGGGTGCGCAGGACTGGATCTCCACGTCGTAGATCACGACGGGGATGCCCTTCTGGATCGCGGCGTTCACGCCCGGGCACAGGGTGTCCGGGTACCCGTGGCGCACGATGATGCCGTCCACGCCCGACGCGATCGCCTGGTCGAGCTGGCTCGCCTGGGTCGCGTTGTCACCCTGGGCGTCGTACACGTCGAGCTTGACGTCCAGAGCCTTGGCCTGCTGGCGCGTGCCGTTGAGGTACTGCTGGAAGTAGTCGCCCTGTCCGCTCTGCTGGACGATCGCGATGCGCACGGGACCGTCGAAGGGCGGGGGTGCGTCCGCGCTGACCTGGGTGGTGGTGCCCTGGTCTGTCGTGCTCGACGACGCGGAGGTCGGGTCGCTGGCGGTGCCCTGGCTGCAGGCGGCCAGTGCGAGCAACGACGCCCCGGTGATCGCCGCCATCAGGACCTTGCTGTTCCTCATGGTGCTCCTCTCCTCGCGCGGCGACGGTGCCGCACGTGTTGGTCGGTCAGCCCGCGATCCGCGCGAGCAGCTCCGGATGGGGGGTGGTGGCCGGCTCGACGACGCCGCGCTCGGTGACGACCGCGCTGATGAGGTCGTGCGGCGTGACGTCGAAGGCGGGGTTGAACCCGATCGCCTCGGGCGGGGCCGTGCGGCGCCCACCAAAGGCCGTGACCTCGGTGGGGTCACGCTCCTCGATCACGATCTCGGCACCGGTCGGGGTGCCCAGGTCGACCGTGGAGAAGGGTGCGGCGACGACGAACGGGATGCCCGCCCGCCGGCACGCCAGCGCGAGGGCGACCGAACCGACCTTGTTGGCGGTGTCGCCGTTGGCGGTGATCCGGTCGGCGCCGATGATCGCGACGTCGACCAGGCCCCGCAGGATCGTGCTGGAGGCCGCGCCGTCGACCTGGACGACGTGGTCGATCCCGTCCTGGGTCAGCTCCCAGCTGGTCAACCGGGCACCCTGGAGCAGCGGCCGCGTCTCGTCGGCATAGACCATCTCCAGGGCGCCGCGGTCGTGCAGCTCGTGGATGATGCCGTACGCCGTGCCCCAGGCGGTGGTCGCCAGCGCGCCCGTGTTGCAGTGCGTGACCACACGCACGCGCTCCTTGCCGGTGCGGGCGAGGATCCAGTCCGCGCCCAGGCGCGAGAGCTCGCGGTTGGCGGCGCCGTCCTCGGCGATGAGGGCGCGTGCCTCCGCGAGCACCGCGGCCACGCCCATCGGGATCGCGGGCCGGACCCGGTCGACCCCCCAGGCGAGGTTGACCGCGGTGGGGCGCGCGTCCCGCACGCGGTCGACCTGTGCGGCGAGCGTCGCCTCGTCCCATCCTTCGGTCTCGGCCTGGAGCATCGCGACGACGACGCCCAGGGCGCCGACCGCTCCGAGTGCCGGCGCGCCGCGGACCGCGAGGGTGCTGATCGCGTCGACGAGCGCGTCCACGGTCGTCACCTCGAGCATGACCTCGGCCTCGGGCAGCCGGGTCTGGTCGATCAGACGGATCATCGGCCGCGGCGAGTCGAGCCATTCCACTGCGAGGACCACGAGGACTCCTTCGAACTACGTTGTCCGACAACTGGTGGCACGCTAGGGCCGTACCGGATAGGTTGTCAATCAACCGTGACCGAACTGTCACCTCTCGGGGGCCTCCGCCTGTAGCCTGTGCGCAAGCGGACGAGGGCCCGCCCGGACCGCTCCGAGGAGGACTCCATGGCGCGCACCGGCACCCTGGTGACGCGGGTCGCAGAGGACCTGCGCAGCCGACTCGCCGCCGGCGACCTGCCGCCCGGCTCCCGCCTGCCCACCGAGACCGAGCTCAGCGCCGAGTTCCGGGTCTCGCGACCCACGGTGCGCGCCGCGCTGCGCGAGCTCGAGGCCCTCGGGATGGTGCGCACGCAGCACGGCGTGGGCACCTTCGTCGCCGCTCCCCCGGCGATCCGTGCGGGCCTGGAGCGGATGGACTCGATCACCGAGTCCATCCGCGCGACCGGTCGTGAGCCCGGCATGGTCTACGCGAGCCGCGTCGTGCGCCCCGTGCTGCCTGAAGAGGCTGCTCAGATGGGTGTTCCGGTCGACACGCAGGCCCTGGAGATCCGTCGCACGATCCTGGCCGACGGCGAGGTCGTCGCCTACTCCTACGACCTCATGCCGATGGCGGTGCTGCCCGAGGGATTCGATCCGCAGACCTTGGACGGCTCGATCTTCGGCTTCTTCCGCGGCAGGCTCGGGATCTCGCCCGACCATGGCGTCGCCGAGATCCACGCGGTGACGTCGAACCACGTCGGCTGGGGTGCGGAGGCCGCGACGCACAACCTCTTCGTGCTGCTCGTGCAGAAGCACTACGACAAGGCGGACGCCCTCCTGCTGTACTCACGGACGTACTTCATCGAGGGCCGCTACTCGTTCACCATCGTCCGACGAGGCTGATCTCAGCCGCGCGGCCCTGCTGGGCCCTTGACGTCAGGCGATCTGCTGCTACGTTGTCTGACAACTCATCGGATGTTGTCAGGAAGGTGCAGCATGCGCGGCCGTGGTGATGATGCCACCTCACAACTCCTGGACGCGCTGGTCCACGTCTCGCGGACGCTCGGCTCCGATCCGAGGCTCGTGCTGCACGGGGGTGGCAACACCTCGGTGAAGACCACCACCGCGGACCTCACGGGTGCGCCGCAGGAGCTGCTGTGGATCAAGGGCTCCGGGCACGACCTGGCGGGAATCGGCCCCGAGGGCTTCGCACCACTGCGCCTGGCGCGGCTGCGTGCGCTCCTGCCGCCGACCGAGATCACCGACCTCGAGCTGGCCAACGAGCTGCGCTGCGCGAGCGTGGACGCCGGGGCACCCGACCCGTCCGTCGAGACCCTCGTGCACGCCCTGGTGCCGCACACCTGCGTCCTGCACTCGCACGCGGACGCGATCCTCGCGCTCACGCACAGCCCCGACGGCCGGGCCCTCGTCGAGCGGCTCTACGGCGACCGCGTCGTCGTGGTGCCGTACGCCCAGCCGGGCCAGGCGCTGGCCGCCGCCTGCCAAGAGGCATGGCAGGAGCAGGCGCACGACGGCACCGAGGGGATCGTCGTGCTCGACCACGGCATCTTCGCGTTCGGGGACGACCCGGCACAGGCCCTCGAGCGGCACACCGCCCT
Organism: Actinotalea lenta; assembly: GCF_030586465.1. Classification (GTDB taxonomy): domain Bacteria; phylum Actinomycetota; class Actinomycetes; order Actinomycetales; family Cellulomonadaceae; genus Actinotalea; species Actinotalea lenta. Next base: position 827,093 of record NZ_JAUQYP010000001.1, on the reverse strand, counting down.
GCTCGCACTCGCCGACGCGCACCTCGCCGCTGCCCCGGCGCTGCCCGAGGTCCCCACCCCGCCCGCCCCCGCCGTGGATCCGGTGGCGGTGGCACGCCTCCGGTCCGAGCTCTGCGCCGTGGCCGGGCGACCGATGGTGCTCACGCGCAGCGCGGACGAGCACGTCCGCCGGTTCCTCGCCACCCCCGAGCTGGTGGACGCGACCCGGCACGGGCTCCTCACGCCCGACCACGTGCTGTGGACCAAGCGCCTCCCGCTGGTCGGTGACGACCTGGCGGGATACGCCGCGGCCTACCGCGAGTACGTCGACGAGCACGCCGCCCGGAGCGGGATCACGGTCACACCCCTGGACCCCGCTCCGCGCGTCGTGCTCGACCCTGCGCTCGGCATGATCACCGCGGGTCGAACCGCGGCCGAGGCGCGCGCGACCCAGGCGATATACCGCCACACCATGGACACCATCGCGGCGGCCACCCGGCTCGGCGGGTACCGCGAGCTGTCCGCCGAGCACGTCTTCGACCTCGAGTACTGGTCGCTCCAGCAGGCCAAGCTCCACCGCTCCCGCCCGGCGGGGCCGCTGGCCGGAACGGTGGCCGTGGTCACCGGTGCGGCCTCGGGCATCGGCCGGGCGGCAGCAGCGGCCCTGCTGGACGCCGGCACGAGCGTGGTCGGCTGGGACCTCTCGCCCGATGTCGCGACGACGTTCGACGGCCCCGCGTGGCTCGGCCTGCAGGTGGACGTCACCGACCCGGACGCCGTCCGGGGGGCGCTGGCAGCCGGGGTGGATGCGTTCGGCGGCCTCGACATCCTGGTGGTCGCAGCAGGGATCTTCCCCGGGGCCGCGCACCTCGACGAGCTCGAGCCGAGTGCCTGGCGCCGCACCATGGCCGTCAACGTGGACTCGGTGGCGTACCTGTACGGTGCCGCGCACCCGCTGCTCGCCCTGGCGCCGCGGGGCGGCCGCGTGGTGGTGATCGCATCCAAGAACGTGCCGGCCCCCGGGCCCGGGGCCGCCGCGTACTCCTCCTCGAAGGCCGCCTTGACCCAGCTCTCGCGCGTCGCGGCTCTCGAGTGGGCGGGCGACGGCATCCGCGTCAACATGCTCCACCCGGACGCCGTGTTCGACACCGGTCTGTGGACGCCGGAGCTGCTGGCCGCGCGCGCCGAGCACTACGGCATGTCGGTCGAGGAGTACAAGCGCCGCAACATGCTGCACGCCGAGGTGACCAGCGCGGACGTCGGCCGGCTCGTGGTCGCGATGGCCGACGACACGTTCCGCTGCACCACCGGCGCCCAGGTGCCCATCGACGGCGGCAACGAGCGGGTGATCTGACCCCCGTCCGCCCGCGCCCACCCACCCGACGGAGGAAACCGTGCACGAAGCCTCGATGGCCGCCCCCGACTACCGCAACGGAGACTGGGGGCCGGCGTACCTCATCCAGACCCCGAGCAGCGACCTGGGTGTCCTGCGCCTGGGCCCGGGTGATGCGATGCCCAACCACCTGCACCGGCACTGCGACGAGTCGTTCGTGGTCCTGGAAGGGCGCGCGAGCCTGTGGGTGGACGCGGCCACCCGCCACGACATGACCACGGAGACCGTGTTCCGCTGCGTGCCCGGCGAGATGCACTACCTGGTCAACGACTCCGACGCGCCCTTCCGCTGCCTCTTCATCAAGTCGCCGGCGAGCCCGGGCGACACCGTCACCGTGCCGTGGACCCCCGGCGAGCCTGCACCTGTCCCACCCGCCTGACACCCCGGGGCCGGGAACGGCCCACCCCCCTGCCGGCGCAGCCGGCGACCAGCCGGCGGCACGTCGCCGCAGAAAGGACTCGAGATGGCTGATCTCGACAGCACCGTCGCCGCCAAGGACTTCGGCCTCGGCACCCCTCAGACCGTCCCCGCCTCGCCCGTCAAGGGGAGCGACCAGCTCGACTTCGGCATGCGGCACCGCCTCGGGCGGATCTTCTCCCCCGCCGGCCGCACCGTGATGCTCGCCTTCGACCACGGCTACTTCCAGGGCCCGACGCGGGGCCTGGAGCGCGTCGACCTCAACGTCGTGCCGCTCGCGCCCTGGGCCGATGCGCTGATGGCCACGCGCGGCATCATCCGCACCGTGGTGCCCGCGGCCAGCCCGAACGCCCTCGTGCTGCGCGCGTCCGGCGGCCCGTCGATCCTCAAGGAGCTCTCGAACGAGCGGATCGCCATGGACATGGCAGACGCCGTGCGGATCGACGCGGCGGCGGTCGCGGTCCAGGTGTTCATCGGCGGCGAGAACGAGACGCAGTCGGTGCACAACATGACCCGACTGGTCGACCAGGGCCTGGCCACCGGCATCCCGGTGGTCGGCGTGACCGCGGTCGGCCGCGAGCTCACGCGCGACGCCCGGTACCTGGGCCTGGCCACCCGGATCATCGCCGAGCTCGGTGCGCAGATCGTCAAGACGTACTACTGCGAGGAGGACTTCTCCGACGTCACGGCCGGCTGCCCTGTCCCGGTGATCATGGCCGGCGGCAAGAAGCTCCCGGTGGCCGACGCCCTGACGATGGCGTGGCGTGCCGTGGACCAGGGCGCCTCCGGCGTCGACATGGGCCGCAACATCTTCCAGCGCCAGGACCCGACGGCGATGATCCAGGCCGTCCGTGCCGTCGTGCACGACGGCGCCTCGCCCGCTGAGGCGACCGAGATGTACGCGGACCTGTCCGGCGGGAAGCAGGACTGATGGCTGCGACGACCGGGAGCACGGAGGAGGAGCTGCGCGAGCAGGTCGTCCGGGTCGGCCGGGCGATGTGGGAGCGCGGGCTGGTGTCGGCCAACGACGGCAACGTGTCCGTCCGGCTGACCGACGGGTCGGTGCTGTGCACCCCGACCGGCGTCTCCAAGGGCTTCATGACCGCGGACATGCTCCCGGTCGTCGCACTCGACGGGACGACCCTGCGCGGCAGCCTGCGCCCGTCGTCCGAGGTGCTCATGCACCTGCGGGCCTACCTGGAGGACCCGGGGGTGGGCGCCGTGGTGCACGCCCACCCCCTGTACGCGACCGCCTTTGCGATCAAGGGCGAGGCGCTGACCGGCCTGATGATGCCGGAGAGCGTCGTGGCGATGCCCGAGGTGCCGCTCGCGCCCTACGCCACGCCGTCGACCCAGGAGGTGCCGGACTCGATCGCGCCGTTCGTGCGCACCCACACCGGTTGCCTCCTGGAGCACCACGGTGCGCTGACCTGGGGGCCGGACCTCATGACGGCGTACCTGGCGATGGAGCGTCTCGAGTACAGCGCGCAGATCACCGTGCTGACCCGCCAGATCGACGGTGAGCGCCAGCTCAGCCCGGAGCGCGTCGCTGCCGTGCGCCACCGGTTCAACATCCCCACCCCCTGACCCATCCCCACCCCGCGTGATCAAGGAATTCGTGCCCACTTCCCGCAGGCTGGTGAACACGACTTCCTTGATCACCGTGTGTGGTGGGCTTGAGTTCCTTGATCAGGCTCAGGGGAGGAGTCAGTAGACCTGGAGGGCGTGGCAGCGGAACTGGGCACGGACGCGCTCGACGAGCTCCGGGGTTGGGGGCTGGACACCCTCCAGCTCATAGGTCAGCCCCAGCGACGCCCACTTGTCGCGGCCCATCTGGTGGAACGGGAGCACCTCGACGCGCGTCACGCTGGACAGGCTCGCGGCATACTCGGCGACCGCCTCGACGTTCGCCTCGTCGTCGGTGAGCCCGGGGACCAGGACGAACCGGATCCAGATCTCGGTGCCCGACTCCGCGAGACGGCGGCCGAACTCGAGCGTCGGCGCCAGCTCGCGCCCGGTCACCCGGCGGTACGTCTCCGGGATGCCGGACTTCACGTCCAGGAGCACCAGGTCGATGTCGGCCAGCATCTCGTCGCTGACGTGCGCACCCAGGAACCCGGACGTGTCGACCGCCGTGTGCAGCCCCAGCTCCTTGGCGCCGCGGAGCAGCCTCGCCGTGAACGCCGGCTGCATGAGCGGCTCACCGCCGGACACCGTCAGGCCGCCCTTGGTGGCCCGGAGCACCCCCGCGTACCGCTTCAGCCGCGCGAGCACCTCGGTCGCCGTGACCGGCTCGCCCCGACGCATCTCCATCGTGTCGGGGTTGTGGCAGTACAAGCAGCGCAGCGGGCAGCCGGACAGGAACGCGGTGAGGCGGGTCCCCGGGCCGTCAACCGCGGTGACCAGCTCCCACGAGTGCACGGAGCCGAGCTCACCGGCGCGCATCTGCGCGAACCGCTCGGACCGGTCCAGCTCGGCGGACGCCAACCCCGCGGTACCCGAGGTCGCCCGCACGCTCGACCCGCCCACGACGGGCACGTCGAGGGTGACGATCGGTGCGCCCTGGAGATCGGCCATGTCTCCACTGTGCAGGAGCCGCACCGCGAAATCATGGGACGTTTGGACCGAACGTCCCGGACGGTCAGGACTGGACCTGCTCACCCACCGGAACGGCGGCATCGAGCCGGTTCCCGGCACCCGGCAGCGGGCACACCCACGCCGGGTCGTACGCGCAGGACGGCGGGTAGGCGAAGTTCAGGTCGATCACCAGGTCCCGCCGGCCACCGCCGAGGTCCGCGCCCTTGGCGGTGTCCAGCACGTAGCGCCCACCCCCGTAGGTGGTGTCGCCCGACGTCGCGTCGCGCAGCGGCACGAAGACCCCGCCGCCGTACACCGCCAACCACCACACGTCGAGGCCGCCGAGGTCCCCCAGCTGCACGCGCCCGACGCGGTCCTGGCTGACCAGCCCGTCCGTCGGTGTGCTGACCGACCGCACCTCGTCCGCGGTCGCCAACACGGGCACGACGAAGCGGTAGGCGGGGTCGTAGGGCCAGGTGCGGAGCCGGAATTCGGCCCTCGCGGCGGTCGGGACCGGCGACTGCGGGTGATCACGCAGGAGCGTCTCACGCCCCGCGCACCAGAGCGCGTGCCCATCGGCGGGCTCCGCCGTCGCGCGCACCTCGGCGTACAACGACGCGACGCTCCGCCGCCAGTCCAGCAGGGACAGCGCGTCCATCAGCCAACACTCCGTCACAGGCGCCGGGCCGGCAACCGGAGCCGCTCGGCACACCGCACCGCCGACCCCCGCCCCACCGACCCACGGCCGGCGGGTGTACCTGCAGTCGAACGGTGCACCCGCAGGCACACCGGTCGACTGCAGGTGCGCCTCTCGGCAGCGGCGGTGCGAGGCACCCCGCGCCCCGCACGGGAATCCCCCGCCGATGCGGGTGTTGTACGGGACGTGAAGCGCATCGGATTCCTGTCCTTCGGGCACTGGACGCCGTCCGCGGCGTCGCGCACCCGCACCGCGTCGGACGCGCTGACGCAGTCCATCGAGCTGGCGGTGGCCGCCGAAGAGCTGGGGGCCGACGGCGCGTACTTCCGGGTGCACCACTTCGCCCGGCAGCTGGCCTCACCGTTCCCGCTCCTGGCCGCCGTCGGTGCACGCACGAGCCGCATCGAGATCGGCACCGCGGTGATCGACATGCGCTACGAGAACCCGCTGTACATGGCGGAGGACGCCGGGGCCGCTGACCTGATCGCGGGCGGCCGGCTCCAGCTCGGCATCAGCCGTGGCTCACCGGAGCAGGTGGTCGACGGCTACCGCTACTTCGGTCACCTCCCTCCCACGGGGGAGTCGGACGCGGACATGGCGCGGGAGAGGGCCGAGCGCCTCCTCGAGCTGCTGCGCGGCGAGGGCTTCGCCGAGCCCAGCCCGCGCCCGATGTTCCCCAACCCGCCCGGCCTGCTGCGCCTCGAGCCGCACTCCGAGGGACTGCGGGACCGGATCTGGTGGGGGTCGGCAACCAACGCGACGGCGCAGTGGGCCGCCCGCCTGGGCATGAACCTGCAGAGCTCCACACTCAAGTTCGACGAGTCCGGCAAGCCGTTCCACGTCCAGCAGGCCGAGCAGATCCAGGCATTCCGCGACGCCTGGGCCGAGGCCGGGCACGAGCGCGAGCCGCGCGTGTCGGTCAGCCGCAGCATCTTCGCCCTGACCGACGACCGCGACCGGCTGTACTTCGGCCGCAGCGACGAGGACCGCGACCAGATCGGCATGATCGACGAGCAGACCCGCGCGATCTTCGGGCGGTCGTACGCGGCCGAACCCGACGTGCTGGTCGAACAGCTGCGAGCCGACGAGGCCGTCGCCGCGGCCGACACCCTGCTGCTCACCGTCCCCAACCAGCTGGGCGTCGACTACAACGCGCACGTCCTCGAGTCGATCCTGGAGCACGTCGCACCCGCGCTCGGTTGGCGCTGACCCCCTCGATCGCCTCTTCTCGGCCGAACCCTGTTCCGAGAGCCCGGGCGCTCCCCCACCGTCCACATGGTCGAAGGGCCCTCGGCGTCGCCGGCGTGCCTCGGTAGGGTTCCGCTCCACGAGAGAAGGGATCCACGTGGCGGACACTGGCGCGGAACAGGCGGGCACGGCACCAGCCCGGGAGCAGTGGTCGGGGCAGCTCGGCTTCATCCTGTCGGCGATCGGATCCGCCGTGGGCCTGGGCAACATCTGGCGGTTCCCTGGGGTCGCCTACGAGAACGGCGGTGGCGCGTTCCTCATCCCGTACCTGGTGGCGCTGCTGACCGCCGGCATCCCGATCCTGCTGCTCGACTACTCGATCGGGCACCGGTTCCGCGGGGCCGCCCCGACGTCGTTCCGTCGGCTGACCCGGCGCGCCGAGGGGCTCGGCTGGTTCCAGGTGGGCGTGAGCTGGGTGATCATCCTCTACTACACGGTGATCATCGCGTGGGCGGCCAGCTACATGGTGTTCGCCGCGAACCTCGCGTGGGGGGACGACCCGGGAGGCTTCTTCTCCGACTTCCTGCACCTGCCGGAGGCCACGACGGTGTCCACCCAGGTGGTGCCCGGGGTGCTCATCCCCCTGGTGCTGGTCTGGGTGGTCGCGATTGCGGTGCTGTCGCTGGGGGTGCAGCGCGGGCTGGAGCGCGCCAACGTGGTCTTCATCCCGCTGCTCGTGGCGATGTTCGCGGCGATCGTGGTGCGCGCCGTGACACTGCCCGGCGCGCTGGACGGGCTCACGGCGTTCTTCACGCCGGACTGGCCCGCGCTGCGGGACCCGCAGGTGTGGATCGCCGCCTACGGGCAGATCTTCTTCTCGCTGTCGATCGCGTTCGGCATCATGATCACCTACTCCTCCTACCTGCGCCGACGTGCGAACCTCACCTCGACGGGCCTGGTGGTCGGGTTCGCGAACTCCTCGTTCGAACTGCTCGCCGGGATCGGGGTGTTCAGCGCCCTGGGGTTCATGGCCGCCCAGCAGGGCGTCGGCGTGGCCGACCTGGACACCGTCGCGGGGGTCGGCCTGGCGTTCGTGGCGTTCCCGCAGATCCTGTCCATGATGCCGGGCGGGCCGGTGTTCGGGGTGCTGTTCTTCGGCGCCCTGATGCTGGCAGGGATGACCTCGCTGCTGTCGATCCTGCAGGTGGTCTCCGCCGCGTTCCAGGAGAAGCTCGGCTGGACCTCGCGGCAGGCGGCGCTCCGGCTGGGCAGCCTCGCCGCCGTTCTCTCCGTCGCGCTGTTCTCCACCCGGTCCGGCCTGCTCACGCTCGACGTGGTGGACAAGTACGTCAACGACGTCGGCGTGGTGGGGTCCGCCGTGGTGACGACGCTGCTGCTCGGCCTCGGGCTGCGCCGGCTGCGCGAGATGCAGGCACACCTCAACGGCCGTCCCGGGCTCTCGCTCGGTGCGTGGTGGCGTGCGCTCGTCGGGATCGTGGTCCCGCTGGTGCTCGGATACATCCTCATCACCGGCGTGCACACCCTGCTGGTGACGCACTACGGCGACTACCCGGGGTGGTTCCTCGGCTGGTTCGGCTGGGGGACGCTGTCGGTTGCCGGAGGGGTCGCCGTGATCATGACCCTCGTCCGGTGGCGGCGGGACGTGGACGACTTCACGCCGGACCCGCTCCCCGAGCTCGCGGGAGGCCGAGACACGACGCTGCGAGGGAGAGCACGATGACACCGACCGCGATCACGTTCCTGGTGCTGAGCGTCACGATCATCTGGGGCGGCCTGGCCGCCAGCATCGTGCTGCTGCGCCGTGACACCCGCGCCGACGACGAGCGGGACTGAACCCCGCGGGCCGGCCACCGCGCTCCACGGCGACCTGAGGCGGAGACACCCGGTCAGGCCGACGACGAAACGGGCCGAACCCATAGGTCCGGCCCGTTTCCGATCTCCTGAGAGATCACAGCGCGGTAGCGGTGGGATTCGAACCCACGGTGGGCTCATCACCCACACACGCTTTCGAGGCGTGCTCCTTTGGCCGCTCGGACACGCTACCTCGCGGGCGAGGATACCCGAGCGGACGGGGCCGGCGACAATCCCGGGGCCGGCGGGCTCGAGCGGCAGGTCGGGTGCCCCCGGCACCCCGCCCGGTGTGGCGCCTCGCGGCCGCGCACCTACCCTGGCACCGTGCGCCTGCCCGAGCCCGCCGTCCCGACCCTCGGCCTGGTCGACGGCATCGCGGCGGCGACGCGCGTGCTCACCGGGCTACGGATCGCAGCGCTGACCGGCGCGGGCATCTCGACCGACTCCGGCATCCCCGACTACCGCGGCCCGGACTCGCCCCCGCGCACCCCGATGACCTTCCAGCAGTTCGTCTCCGACCCAGCGTTCCGCCGCACCTACTGGGCCCGCAACCACGTCGGTTGGCGGCACGTGCACCGCACCCACCCCAACCCGGGGCACGTCGCGCTGGCGGACCTCGAGGGGCGGGGCGTGCTGGTGGGGCTGATCACCCAGAACGTCGACCGGCTGCACCGCCAGGCCGGCAGCCGGCGTGTGGTGGACCTGCACGGCACGTACGCCGACGTCGTGTGCCTCGCCTGCGGCGCGCGCACCACGCGGGACGCGCTGGCCCGTCGCCTCGAGGCGCTCAACCCCGGCTTCGCGGAGCGTGCCACCGTCGAGGACGTCGAGATCGCGCCCGACGCCGACGCCGTCATCGCCTCCACGGAGGGGTTCGTCGTGGCCGACTGCGAGCGCTGCGGCGGCACGCTCAAACCGGACATCACGTACTTCGGCGAGAACGTGCCGCCGGACCGCGTCGCCCGCGCCTACGCGATCGTCGACGACGCGGAGGCACTCCTCGTGGCCGGCAGCTCGCTGGCCGTGCTCAGCGGGCTACGGTTCGTCCGCCACGCCGCGAGGGCGGGCAAGCCCGTGGTGGTGGTCAACCGGGGCCGGACCCGGGGCGACGACGTCGCGACCGTGCGCGTGCATGCCGGGACCTCGCAGGTGCTGCCGGCGCTGGCGGAGACGCTGCCGGCCCCGCACCCGGCCACGCGGTGACGATCACGCCGTGACGCTCACCCCGTGCTCGGTGTCGTAGAACTCGCAGAAGGCGTCGTACGCGCGTGGGGCGTAGATGCTCGCCGGGCCACCACCCATGAGGAACGTGACCGCGAGCGCGTCGGCGCACTGCTCCTTGGTCGCACCCGCGCGCACCGCACCGCGGCTGTGCGACGCGATGCAGCCGTCGCACTGCTCGATCACCGCGATCGCGACGGCGATGAGCTCCTTGGTCGCGGTGTCCAGCCCCTCGCCGGCCGCGAACGCCGCGTGGTGCAGCTCGCGGAAGCCGGTGTAGACGTCGGGGATCGCGTGGCGGAGGTTCCGGGTCAGCGGGTTGAGGTCGTCGAGGACCGTCTTGCCATGCCTGTGCTCGGTCATGACCCCCTTCATACTCCGGCCGGCGGCCGAGCGGGAGGGCGCGCGTCGTCCCGACCCGGCCGCTGGGCGTCAGCGCTGCGCGTCGAAGAACTCCCGGAGCAGGGTCCCGCACTCGTCGGCGAGCACGCCGCCGACGACCTCGGTCCGGTGGTTCAGACGCGGGTCGCGCACGAGGTCGTGCACCGACCCGCACGCGCCCGCCTTGGGATCCCACGCGCCGAGCACCAGCCGAGGGACGCGTGCCAGCACGATCGCCCCTGCGCACATGGCGCACGGTTCGAGCGTGACCACCAGGGTGCAGCCCTCCAGCCGCCACGTCCCCAGGGCGGCCGACGCAGCGCGCAGGGCGAGCACCTCGGCGTGCGCCGTAGGATCGCCGGTCGCCTCCCGGGCGTTGTGCCCGCGACCCACCACCCGGTCGTCGCCATCCAGCACGACAGCCCCGACCGGCACGTCGCCCGTGGCCGGCGACCGGCGCGCCTCGGCCAGCGCGAGGGTCATCGCCGCGGCATCGCGATCATGCTGGGTCCGCACGCGTCAACTCTGGCAGAGCACCGCCGCGCCGCACCGCGGCCGCTCCGTCAGCCGGTAGGTTTCCCCCATGCGCTTGCACGTCGCCGACCACCCGCTCATCGCCCACAAGCTCACGCTGCTGCGGGATGTCGAGACACCGTCCGCGACGTTCCGGCAGCTGGTCGAGGAGCTGGTCACGCTCCTGGCCTACGAGGCGACGCGAGACGTGCGCACCGAGCCGCGCGACATCGTCACGCCGGTCGCCCCCACCACCGGGACGCACCTGGCTGCGCCCAAGCCGATGGTGGTACCGATCCTGCGTGCGGGGCTCGGGATGCTCGAGGGCATGTCCCGCCTGCTTCCCACGGCGGAGGTCGGCTTCCTCGGCCTGCAGCGTGACGAGGAGACGCTCCAGGCGATCACCTACGCCAACCGTCTGCCCGACGACCTGTCCGGTCGGCAGTGCTACGTGCTGGATCCGATGCTCGCCACCGGAGGCACGCTGGTCGCCAGCATCGACTACCTCTTCGAGCGCGGCGCGACCGACGTGACCTGCATCTGTCTCCTGGCTGCGCCGGAGGGCATCGCGACGGTGGAGCAGCACGTCGGCGAGCGGGCCGACGTGCGCGTGGTGGTCGCCGCGGTGGATGAGCGCCTGAACGAGAAGGGCTACATCGTGCCCGGGCTCGGAGACGCCGGGGACCGGCTCTACGGCGTGGTGTGACCACACGGGGCGGCGGCTCCCCCGGCACGCGTGCCCGCCGGTGCGGCGTACCCCACCCGGTATAGCCCGCCTGTCAAACCACCTATGACTCCGCGGCCACGCGTCTGCGGTACCGGCCGGACGGGTGAAAGCGTGTCCGATTTGTGGCATCTGACCTGGTCAGATGCCTCCACGGTCCCACCATGCGAGACTGATCACGGAACCGCCTTGGCGTCCGCGGCCAGGACAGCGCACACTGATGCCATGACTTCCGTCAGGGAGCACATGACAGCGGGCATGCCTCACCCACCATGTGTTCCCCGGCGGGTCATGGATGACGATCGAGCGTGAGGGGCTGGGGGGCCGCGCACAGCTCTTCGTCATCCGTGGTGCCGACCCCAGTGGTCGGCGCCGAGACCGTCCTGGTCCGCTCGGGGGATGCCGACTCAGGACGCGCGCTGCCGGGTCGCGTGTACTCCTCCGCGACCCGGCAGCGCATTCTCGTGAACGACGGCCAGGTCACCGCCAGACCGCCCAGATCAGCAGCATCGTGACCGCGAACCCCACGACGTAGTTGGCCACCAGGAACTGCTGCCAACCGCGGTGCGCGGCGTCGGCGCGCTCGTCCGGCACCGACCGGAACGGCCACGCCAGACCGACGTAGGGGAGCACGAGCGCCGCGGCGAGCGGTCCGGGCCACGCCGTCGTCAGGAGCAGCGCGCCGGCCAGCACCCACAGGCCCACGGCGAGCCGGACGGTCCGCGCCGCACCCAGCACCGTGGCGACCGACCCGATACCTGCCTCGCGGTCCGCGACGACGTCCTGGACCGCGCCGAAGGCCTGGCTGGCCATCCCCCACGCGAAGAACGCAGCCAGCACCGTCCACCCGGTCCGGCCGATCGGCTCGCCCACCAGGACCAGCCCGTACAGCGCAGGGGACACGAAGTGCGTGCTCGACGTCATCGAGTCGAGGACCGGACGCTCCTTGAAGCGCAGGCCCGGTGCCGAGTAGGCGACCACCGCGAACAGGGACACCCCCAGCACCACCGCGGCGGCCCCCGAGCCCTGCGCGAGGAGCCACACCACGAACGGCACCGGCAGCAGCGCGGCCGACCACAGCGTCGCGCGGTGCACGCGCACGTCCAGCAACGCGCCCTCCACGCCGCCCTTGCGCGGGTTGCGCAGGTCCGACTCGTGATCGAACACGTCGTTGATCCCGTACATCAGCAGGTTGTACGGCACCAGGAAGAACAGCACGCCGACGACGAACCGGACGTCCACCCCGCCGCCGGCCATCAGGTACGCCGCGCCGAAGGGATAGGCGGTGTTGACCCAGGACAGCGGACGGGACGCCATCACGAGCTGGCGCAGCAGACCTGGGGACGTCTCGACGCTCACCGACGGGCCTCCCGGTCCAGGAGCCGCCACAGGGCCGGGAGCAGCAGAGCGGCCGCCACGGCGTAGGCGAAGTCCTCCACCGGCGCGACCCCCAGCCGCACCCCGAGGGTCCGCGCCGGGTCGTAGCCCACGATCCCGGCCGCCACGATCACATTGTCGAACACTGCGGTGAGCGCCACCAGCACCAGGAGGCACGCCACGACCACCGCCCAGTTCGGGCCCCCCGTGCGGCGCCGCACCAGCAGGAGCACCCCGAGCGCCACCGCCAGGAACGGCACGGCCAGCAGCAGGTACGCGATCACTCCCCCGCCCCCGCTCCGCGCCGGGCACGGCGCACCCGCTCCGCAACTGCGGCGAGCACCAGCGCCAGGTGGCACAGCAGGAGGAGAAAGCCGACCTCCTCGATCGGCAGCTCGGGCGCCAGGCGAACCCCGGACTGGTACGGCCCGTCCCCGACGAAGAAGATCCTCAGCCCGATCCCGGCCAGGTCCCAGACCAGGAAGAACCCCACGCCGATCGTCAGGACGGCCAGGGCACGCAACGGAGCAGCGAACACCACCAGACGGTGGCGACGGTCGAGCACGAGCATCCCCGCGATCGAGACGAGGAGCACCGCGGCGTAGGCGAACCTCACGAACCGGCCGTCCGGTCGGAGACCGCGCGGGTGGGGGCCGGCTCAGGGAGCGGTCCGGTCGAGGTGTCCCCCCGCAGCCGCTTGATCACGAGCTCGGCGCTGATCAGGCACATCGGCACCCCGATCCCGGGGATGACGGACCCGCCCGCGTACAGCAGCCCAGCCACACGGCGCGAAGCGTTCCCCGCGCGGAACATCGCCGACTGCCGCAGGGTGTGGGCCGGCCCGAGCGCGGTCCCTCGCCAGGCCCGCAGGTCGCGCGCCCAGTCGGCGGGCCCCACGGTGCGGCGCACCACGATGCGCTCGGCGAGGTCCGGGACGTGCGCCCAGTCGGCGACCTGAGCGATCGCCTCGTCCGCGACGGCCTCGACCCACGGGTCCCCGGCGCGGTCCACGCCCCCGCCCCCCAGCTCGACGTCCGCCGGGACGGGCACCAGGATCACCAGGTTCTCGTGGCCGTCCGGGGCCGCACCGGAGTCGGTGGCCGAGGTTCGCGACACGTACACCGAGGTCGGGTCGGGCATCGGGGCCGGTCGGCGGGCGCGGCGATCGAAGATCAGGTCGAACGTCGCGTCCCACTCGTGCGCGAGGAACAGCGAGTGGTGTGCCAGCTGGGGCAGGGCGCCCCGCACGCCGAGGTAGACCATCACCGCGCTGGGCCCAGGGACCTGGCGCCGCCACCACCGTGGCGAGTAGGTCCGTAGCGCGGCGGGCAGCAGCCTCTGCTCCGTCTCCTCGAGGTCGGTCGCCGCGACGACGAGGTCGGCGTCCAGCTGATCCGGTCCCTCGGGCCCGGTGACGGCGACCCCGGTCACGCGCGCCCGCTGCCCCCGGGCGAGCCTGAGCGGTCGGGCCGACCCGTGGGCCGCCGCGGTGGTGATCGAGGTGACCCGGCACCCGGTGCGGATGTCGACGCCCGCGCGCTCGGCGACCCGCCGCAGCGCCTCGATCACCTGGCCGAAACCGCCCTGCGGGTAGAGCACCCCGTCGGCCAGGTCGAGATGGCTCATCAGGTGGTACATGCTCGGCGTCAGGCGGGGCGAGGCGCCCAGGAACACCGCGGGGTACCCGAGGATCTGCCGCAACCGGGTGTCGCGAACCGTCGCGTGGATCCGTGACTCCAGCGAGCGGGTCAGCAACCGTGCCAGCCGCGGCGCACGGCGCAGCACCTCGCGGTTCGCCAGCGGCAGCACTGAGGCGTAGGTGGTGTACAGGAAGTGGCGGAGCGCCATGTGGTACGCCTCGGACGCCGAGTCCAGGTAGCCCCGGATCCGATCGCCTGCGCCCGGCTCGATCGACTCGAACAGCGCCGCCGAGGCCTCGACGTCCGAGTGCACGTCGAGCGGCTCGTACCGCTCGAAGAACGCCCGGTAGGCGGGGTCGAGCGACACGAGGTCCAGCTCGTCGGCGGCGGACGTGCCCATGAGCGCGAAGAAGTGCTCGAACACCTCCGGCATGAGGTACCAGGACGGCCCGATGTCGAACCGGAAGCCGTCGGCCGCCCACACGGACGCACGCCCGCCGACCTCCGCGCGCGCCTCGAGCAGGGTGACCTGGTACCCCTCGCGCGCGAGCAGCGCGGCGCTCGCCAGGCCGGACGCTCCGCCACCGACGACGACCGCCCTCATCGTGACCCCCGCAGCACCGCCGTGGCCGCCACCCTGGCCTTCACCGGCCCGGGGACGGCGACCCTGGACCGCGAGAGCTCGGCTGCCGGCGTCGCCCGGAGCCGCGCAGCCAGCTCGCTGAACAGGCCGAATGCGACGGCCACCGCCCTGCGCGGTCCCGCAGGCAGCGCGGTCAGTGCGGTGCGGGCCACGGCCAGGTCCTCGTCGATGTCGGCCAGAGCCGCCTTCTTCTGCTCCTCGGTGACCGCCCGCGGGTCGATCCCCACCAGGTAGCGCCGACCGAGCACGGCACCGTCCTCAGCCAGGTCACGCAGGAAGTTGATCTTCTGGAACGCGGCCCCCAGCGCCTGGGCCCCCGGCCCGAGCTCCCGGTACATGGTCTCGCGCCACTCGGCGGGCAGGTCGGACAGGAACACCCGCAGGCACATCAGCCCGACCACCTCCGCCGAGCCGTAGATGTAGGTGGCCAGGCTCTCCTCGTCGTGCACGGTCGTGTCCAGGTCCGTGCGCATCGACGCGAAGAAGGGCCTGGTCAGGTCGGTGGTGATGCCGACCTCGCGCGCAGTCCTGGCGAACGCGTGCACGAGCACGTCGGTCGAGTAGCCGGTGGCCATGGCCGCCTCCGTGCGGGCCTCGAGCTCGTCGAGCAGCACTCGAGAGCGCTCGCGGTCCGCACCGGCCTCGGCCGATGCGCCGTCCACCACCTCGTCGGCCAGCCGCACCAACGCGTACACGTCGCGGACGTGGGTCCGCTGAGCACCGGGCAGCAACCGGGTCGCCAGGCCGAAGCTCGTGGAGTACCGGCGCACCAGCACGTCGGCGGCCCGCTGCGCGGTGTCGTCATACAGCGACAGCCGGGTGGCACCCTCGCCGTCCGGCACGACCGGCCTCATCCGGCCTGCCACAACGGCTCCCTCCGGGCCGAGTCGATGTGCCCGACCACGGTGCACAGCGCTTCGGCGATCTGGAGACCGACGACCGCGACGACGTGCGCCACCGCGTCGGGGAGGCGCGAGCACCGGTCCCGGACGTCCGCGAGGTCCCGCTCGACAGCACGCTGCACCAGCACCGGGGCCGGGCACCGCGCCAGTGCCCGCCGCATCCGCGCCGCGGTGAGGTCGTCCAGGTCCGGGCGTCCGAGGCCGTCGGCGAGGTCGCCCCACGCCGACGTGGTCCGCGCGTGCAGGATGAGCGGCGTGCGCTTGCCCTCGCGCAGGTCCGACACGTTCGACTTGCCGGTCTCCGCCTCCGGAGCGAACACCCCGAGCAGGTCGTCGACCAGCTGGAAGGCCCGGCCCAGCAGCCGGCCCTGCTGGTCCAGCTCGGCCACGAGGCCCCCGTCCGCACCCGCGAGCAGGGCGCCGGCGCGCAGCGGCGCGCGGAACGAGTACATCGCGGTCTTGGACTCGGCGATCCGCACGGCGCGGTCCACGCTCGGCGTGATCAACCCGAGCCCGGCGGCGGTGTCCTCCAGCTCGCCGCCGGCCGAGACGTGCAGCGTCTCGTCGAACAGGTCCAGCAGCGCCAGGCGCGTCCCGCGCCCGACGTCCACGCCGGCGAGCAGGCGGTGGGCCTGGGCGAGCGCAAGGTCCCCGGCAAGCACGGCGGCCGCCTGGGCGTAACGGTCCGCCTCCTCGCCGCCTGCCCCGGCGCGGAGCGCGTCGCGACGCATCGTCTCGGCGAGGTTGGGCGCGCCGCGACGGACGGTGTCTCCGTCGATGAGGTCGTCGTGCACGAGGAAAGCGGTGTGCAGCAGCTCGAAGGCGGCCGCCACCGCCACGGCGGCGTCCGGGTTCGGGTCGCCGAGCCCGGCGTGCACCCCCAGCACGAGGCCCGAGCGGAACCGCTTGCCGCCGTGCACGCTTCGCCCGATCTCCTGCCAGAGCAGCGCGTAGCCGGGGCCGTGCACCGCCGCGCGGCGGGTCGCGTCCGCGATCGCGGACTCCAGGAGCAGGTCGACCCGGTGCGGCTGCCCGGTGGGCGCCAGCGCGCGCATCATGGCGCACCCCAGGCGGCGGCCAGGCCCGGCCCGGACTGCACCAGCCACGGGCTGAGCGCCCAGGGAGCGGCCTCGATGGCGGCGAGCAGCTGTGGTACCGGGACCCACAGGTGGTCCATCACCTCGTCCGGGTTCGGCTGCACCCGGCTGCCGCTCGCAGGCGCTGCGACCACCACGGGGCACACCTCGTTCTCCACGATCCCGGAGGCGTCCGTCGCCTGGTAGCGGAAGTCCGGCAGGACGTCGCTGATCCCGGCGAGCTCGAGCCCGAGCTCGAAGGCGGCGCGTCGGCGGACGGCGTCCTCGAGGCCCTCCCCGGGTCCCGGGTGCCCGCAGAAGCTGTTGGTCCACACCCCCGGCCAGGTCCGCTTGGTCAGCGCGCGGCGCGTGACGAGCACGCGACCGTCCGGGTCGATCACATGGCAGGAGAACGCGAGGTGCAGCGGGGTGCACGTCGTGTGCACGTGCGCCTTGTCCGCCGTGCCCGCGGGCGCGCCGTCCTCGTCGAGCAGCACCACCAGCTCGGACATCCGATCCTCGATCCTCGGGAGATACTCAGCATGCTGAGGATAGGTGAGGCGCGCCTTCCTTGTCGCGGTGAGCCGCCGATGTCACTCGGTCGGTGTCGTCATCACCGTCACCGCGCCGATGAGGTACTGGTCCCCGGAGGTCGCCGCCGTGAGCCGGTTGATGCCGTCGACCAGCGGCGCGGGGGCGAAGCCCTTGGCGTCCACGCCCAGCGAGTTGGCCCAGGGCGACCCCATCGCGGTCGACGTGAAGGCGTCGTTGGCGGACCCGAGCAACCCGTCCCAGCGCAGCGGCGTCAGCCGGTCCGGCCCCAGGCTCAGGGTGTCGCCCCCGTTGCCGTTCGCATTCCGGTCACCGTCCCAGGCCACCACGCCGACGCGGCCGTCGCGCCGGCCGTCCGCCTCGAACGAGAAGGCGGCCGAGGTGTTCGACGCGACCCAGGCTCCGCCGTCGTACAGGTCGACGGTCTGATCGGTGCCCGGCGCGCTGTAGACCACGACCAGGGCCCACCCGCCGTAGTAGCTCCGGTTCCGCTGGTTCTGCGTGGCGGCCGTCGCGACGCCGTCGACCGACCAGGCCCCCGAGCCCGCCGCGGCGACCAGGTCGGTCACGTCGGCGAAGGACTGGTAGTACTCACGGTCGGCGTTGTCGGTGACGCGCGCGATCACGGAACCCTCAACCTGGACGGCCTGCTCGGCACCGGGAGCCCGCACGCTGACGCCGGTCAGTGGGCCGGTCCAGGTGTCCGCACCGGAGACGGGCGCCCAGCGGTCGGCCGACCAGTACAGGCCGGCGAACGCCACCTGGCGGCCTTCCGGCACGGCGAGCGTCGCCGCGGAACCGCCCTCGACCGGGACCATGGCGAAGTCGTTGTCCGACGCGCTCCCGCCCAGGTCGGCCCTGGCCCGGACGCAGGTCGCGTCCTGCGAGGGGTCGCAGGTCAGGACGGGCGCGCCGATCTCGGTCACCGCGTAGCCGCCGGTCCAGCGGTGGCGCGCGGTGAGCCCGGCGGACGCGGTCGAGACGGTCACCGGGTCCGGCTGCAGGACCGTCCCCGCCACGTCGTCCGTGATCGACACGTGCACGGTGGCCTGCACGGCGGCCGAGTCCGCCCGGGACACGGTGGGGAGCAGGAGGGAGACGGTCCGACCCGGGGCGACGGTCGGCAGGGTGCACGTCACGTCGGCAGGGCCGGCGGCAGCGCAGGACCAGCCGGCGTCCCCGAGTGGCTCGTCTCCGGGCTCGAACGTCACCAGCGACGTCCCTGTCACCCACAGCCGCACGGCCGCGTCGTGCGAGGTCGCATCACCGGTGTTGGTCAGGCTGAGCGACACCGCGCCGGACGCCCCTCGCACCAGGTCCACCGTGAGCGGGCTGGAGACCTCCAGGTGGGACACCATTGCCGAGAGATCGGTCCGACCGGACGCCTGGGTGCCCGGCCCGGACACCGCCGCGGTCGCCGCCCCGAGCGAGCCGGGCGCCGAGGCGTCCGTGCTCAACGCGAGCCTGAGGTCGCGGGTCGCGCGGGGGGCGAGCGTCGCGGTGCACTCGACGGCACCGTCCAGCTCGTCGCAGGTCGCACCCTCGGGAGCCTCCACCGCGGCCACGCTCACGCCTGCAGGCAGGTCGATCCGGGCGGCCGCGTCGGCGATCGTGGTACCTCCGGCGTTGCCCAGCCCGACCGTCAGGTAGCGCTGCTCGTGCCGCTGCAAGGCCAGCCGCGCCGGGGCCGACACCGTGAGCTCACCCGGCGCCGAGCGCACCGTCACCGCCGCCCCGGCCTCGCTGTCCGCAGCCCAGGTGCGCAGCGTCGTGGTCACATCGACGTCCGTGACGGGCAGGTCGGCGCCGATCAGCGCAGGCACGGTGACGCGCACCCCGAGGGGCAGCGTCGCCCGCGGCGCGAGCGAGCCGGTGGTGCAGGCCAGTCCGTCGCCCTCCGGCACGCAGGTCCACGGGGTCGGGGCACCGTCGACCGCGGAGAGCTCGGCGCCGGCGGGGAGCGTCACCGGGCGCTCGACGTGCACCGTGACGTCCCGTGCCGTGGTCTGGCCGGTGTTGCTCACCGGGACCTCGAGGACGACGCTGGCATCGGCGTCCGCCGCTCCGACGACGGCCTGCGGCGCGGCATCGGCCAGCACGATCCGCGCCGGGGCCGAGGCGAGCCGCGCGGTGACGCTCGCGGTCGTGTGCGCACCGCCCGACACCCAGGTGCTCACCCGGATCCCCAGATCACGCTGCGCGTCGATGAGGGAGTCGTCGTCGACCGCGACCGAGGCGTGCAGTGTCGAGCTGGCGTGCGGTGCGAGCAGGTCCAGGCTGCACAGCGCCGTGGTGGCGTCCTGCCGCGTGCAGGACCACCCCGTCGTGTCCGTCGGGGCGGCGGCGCCCCCGCCGCTGGGGGCATCCGTGGTCGCCTGCACGGACCAGACGGTGCCCGCATCGAAAACGAAGGTCGTGCTGACCCCCTGGGCCGCGGAGCCGGAGTCGTTGCGCACCACGACGTCCACGGGCGCGGGCTGACCGGCCACCAGCGCGAGGGGGCCGATCGGGTCCAGAGCCAGGGTCGGGACGGTTGCCGGCGCGGTGGGGGTCGGAGTCGACGTGGGCGCGGGAGTCGGGGTGGGCGCGGGAGTCGAGGTGGGCGCGGGGGTCGGGGTGGGCGCGGGGTCCGACGTCGGCGCACTGGTCGGCTGCTGCGTCGGTGCGCTGGTCGGGGCCTGCGTCGGTGCGCTGGTCGGGGCCTGCGTCGACGGTGCCGAGGTCGGCTGCTGCGTCGGTGCGCTGGTCGGGGCGGTGGTCGGCAACGCCGCTGGAGGCTGCGTGGCCGGTGACTGCGTGGGCGCGGTCGGACCCTGCGCCGGCGTGGCCGGCACGTCGGTGGGCGTCGGCGTGCCGCCGGCACCGACCTGACCGGCAGGCGCGGGCTCCTGGGACGGACCCGCGACCACCGGGGGCGCCCCCGGACCGCTGAACACGCCCAGCGCACCGGCGACGCCGACCGAGACGCTCACGACCACGACGCCGGCCACGACCGCGAGCGCGACCGGCGACGCGACGAACGCTCCGACCAGGGCCGCCAGCCCGCCTGTGGCGCCGCCACCCGCCGCCCCGGAAGCCGCCGCGACACCGGAGCCCGCGGCCGGCCCGGCGGTCCCGGCGCCCGCGGAACCACCGGGACGCGCGATCCCGGCCGCCGCTGCCGGTGCGGCCTCCGCCATGGCCGCGGCGAGGGCAGACACGCCGCCGACCGCCGCACTCGCCGCTCCGACACCCACGCCGCTCGCCGCACCGACGCCCGCGCCGGCCGTCGCACCGACGCCGACACCCGAGCCGCTCGCGGCACCGCTCGTGACACCTCCGGAGCCCCCCCCGGAGCTCACCCCCGTCCCGGTGCCGGCGCCGGTGCTCGCTCCAGAACCCGACCCGCCGGCGGCGCCCGCGCCACCCTTCGCCACCGCCACCGCACCGCCGAAGCCGACGCCCGTGATCGAGCCCACGGCCACCGCGCCCAGGACCAGCGGCCCGATGACCACGCGCATGCCGTGGTTCACGTCGCCGAGCTCGAGCACGAGTGCGCGGCAGGTGTGGCACTCCTCGAGGTGCGACTCGACCAGCAAGGTCTCCCGCTTGGCGAGCCCGCCCCGCACGTAGGCACCCAGCTTGGAGTTCACCAACGTGCACGCCTCGGACTGCGGGGCTGCGAGGTGCTGCTGCAGGTAGGCCTGCCGCAGGCCTTCGCGCGCGCGGTACGCCAGTGCAGCCACCCCGTTGGCCGTCAGCCCGAGGACAGGGGCGATCTCCTGGGCGGACAGGCCCTCGACCTCCGTGTACCAGAGCACGGCCTGCCAGCGCTCCGGCAGCGAGGAGTACGCCTGGGACACCACGCCGCGCTCGAACCCCTCGAGGGCCGGCTCCTCCGAGGACGCCACGGCGATGCCCTCGAAGGCCGCGTCGTCGTCCGTCGGTTCGGTCCGCCGGACGCTCTCGATCCGGTCGAGTGCCACGCGGCGCAGCACGGTGAACAGGTAGGCCCGGAACGCGACGTCCGGGCCGCCGCCACCACGCACCGCGGAGAACACCCTGCTGAAGGCGTCCTGGACCGCGTCGTCGGCGTCGGCGTCCGAGTTCGAGTACTGGCGGGCCACAGCGCGGGCAGCAGAGACATGGCGCTCGTACAGCACACCGAAGGCGGCCGACTCGCCACTGCGCACAGCAGTGATCAGCTCCGCGTCGCTGGACAGGTCCCAGACGCTGCCGACGCTCATGCCACCCCCCTCCGAGATCCCGCCATACCTCCTGCCACCGCCCAAGTCCGACGCGCCGGACGGAACCGGCCAAGTCAGGCGATCCGTCGCCAAGAGTCTCACGCACACCGACACCACGGGGGCGGGTCACCAGGGTGAGAATCGGGGCAACGGGTCCGTCCGGGTGAAGCCGGACGCACGAGGCGGCTGACACACCCCCTTCTGCTGCTGGTCCGATCGGGTGATTGCTCTATCGGCACGCCCGAACCGCGTCATGAGCCCGGGGCAGGGCCCTCTCATGCACCGTGACGACCACCGACATCAGCGGGCCCACCGCCCCCGAGCTGCGCGAGCTGTGGCGAACCACCACGGCCGAGTCGGTGTGGCTGCGTCCCGGCGACTGGTACCACCCGGCGGTCGACGCCCTGGCCGAGGCCCTGACCACGGGATCCAGCCCCACGGCGGCCGCAGCCCGGCTCGGCACCGTGCGGGGCAGCACCGGCGTGGGAATCGCCGAGGCACTCGACGACCTCGGCGTGGCGTACCGCCTGCTCCACCGCGAGCCTGACCTGGCCGCCGTCCGCGCCCTGTGCGAGGGCTGGGCGAGCGCGATGGACGCCCTGCCGGCACAGTCCGCGGTGCTGGACCCCGAGTCGGGGCTGCCCACGCTGGACTACCTGGCGGTGCGGATCGGCGAGACGTACGGCGAGGCCCGCCGCCACGCGCACCACGCCTTCGCCACCCACGCGCTGGTGCTCGTGGACGTCGCCACCGGTGACCTGCCGCCCTGGCGGCGGATGGCCCGGTCCGCGGCCATGGGCCGCGCGCTGACCGCCGCGCTGGCTCCCGGGCACCCGATGGCCGCACTCGGCGGCGGCGCCTTCGCGGTGCTCGTCGCGCGCGACTGGGGCCTGGGTGAGACGGTGCGGCGCATGCGTGACCAGGTGAACTCCCACGCGGAGGCGCTGCAGATCACCGAGCTGGTCCGCCAGCCCGCGCGCATCTGGATCGAGCCGTTGCCCGAGACCCACGAGCGGGCGGTGGACCTGCTCAACCACCTGCGCCGCTAGCACACGTCCGCATCCCCCGGACTGCGCCCGGTCGGGAGCCCTGGAGGGGGAGCCCTGACCGCGCCGCGCGAGAGGGGCCCGACCCGCAGCACGCGCGGGCCGGGCCTCTGCCGCGAGCGCCTCAGCGGTGCGGGCGCCAGACGACCAGCGCGCCGGAGCTCGTCAGCCGCGCGGGCCGATGTCCCCGCGGCACGGCGATGACCTCGCCCTCGGGTCCGGCCGCGAACACCCGGCGACCGGGGTCCGCGGCGTGACGGAGCGCGTCGACCTCAGCCTGCAGCCGTTCCACCTCGGACTCCAGCGCGAGGATCCGCTTGATGCCTGCGAGGTTGATGCCCTCGTCCTGGGACAGCCGCTGCACCTCGCGCAGGGTCTGCACGTCGCGCAGGGAGTACCGCCGCCCGCGCCCGCGGGTACGGGTCGGCGACACCAGGCCCAGCCGGTCGTACTGGCGCAGCGTCTGCGGGTGCATACCGGCGAGCTCGGCGGCCACCGAGATCACCAGCACCGGCGCGTCGTACGACATCGACCCCTCCTCGCGGCTACCTCACCCCGGCGATCATCGCACCGCCCGCTCGCGCAGCTCGGCGCGCACGTCGACGTCACCCGTCGCCGCCGAGAACTGCTCGACCGCGGATCGCGCGTCGTCGGACAGGCGCTGCGGGACCACCACCTGGACCGTGACCAGCAGGTCGCCGTCACCGGCCGGCGCGGGCACGCCCTTGCCGCGCACGCGCAGCGTCCGCCCGGACGGTGTGCCCGCCGGGACCTTGACCCGCACCGTGCCGCCGTCCAGCGTCGGCACCTCGACCTGGGCGCCCAGCGCCGCCTCCGGGAACGTCACCGGAAGCGTCATCCGCAGGTCGCGCCCGTCGATGCTGAACACCGGGTGCGCCTCGACGCTCACGGCGATGACCAGGTCACCCGCCGGGCCGCCGCCCTCACCGGGTCGACCCTTGCCGCGCAGCCGGATCTTCTGGCCGTCGCGCACACCCGGGGGGATGCGAGCGGTGACGCTGCGCCCGTCGACCGTCAGCGTGACGGTCGACCCGGCCACCGCCTGCCGGAAGGGCAGCGTGGTGGTCGCCTGGAGGTCCTGGCCGCGCTGCGTGCGGCGCCGGAAGCCGCCGGCACCCGCGCCGCCGCCGAACATCCCGCCGAGGATGTCCTCGAAGCTCGCGCCCTCACCGCCGCCCGACGTGGAGTAGCGCACCCGGCCGCTGCCGCCGCCAGGGCTTCCACCGCCGAACAGCCCGCCGAACAGGTCCTCGAACCCGCCGGTACCCGCGCCGCCGGGACCGCCCGCGGCGAACCGCGCGCCGCCGCCGGCCATCGCTCGCACGGCGTCGTACTGCTTGCGCTGCTCGGGGTCGGACAGCACGGCGTAGGCCTCGCCGACGTCCTTGAAGCGCGACTCGGCGGCCGCGTCCCCGGGGTTGTGGTCCGGGTGCAGCGTGCGCGCGAGCTTGCGGTACGCCTTCTTGATCTCCGCGGCGTCGGCGTTCTTGGGGACGCCGAGGATCGCGTAGAAGTCCTTCTCGAACCAGTCCTGCCCGGTCATCGCGATCCTCCTCTCCCGCCGTCCGTCTGGGACGGACCCGGCGTCCTGCCTGCCGGATCCGTCCCAGCGCCGGTCACTCGGGCTCCGCCACCGCCACACGGGCGGCGCGGACGATGCGCTCGCCGACCCGGTGGCCGGCCTGGAGCACCTGCACGACGGTCGGCTCGGTGACGTCGTCGGAGTGCGCGTGCATGAGCGCCTCGTGGACGTTCGGGTCGAAGGGCTCGCCGGCCGCGCCGTAGCGCTCCCATCCGAACCTTCCGAGCGTGGTCTCGAGCTTCTCCGCGACCGAGCCGAACGGACCGGTCAGCTCGTCGTGCGTCCGGGCCGCGTCGATGTCGTCCAGCACCCCGAGCATCGCCTCGACCATCGCCACGACCGTCTGGTCGCGCGCGACCAGACGGTCGCGCTCGACGCGCTTGCGGTAGTTGACGAACTCGGCCTGGAGACGCTGGAGGTCCTCCAGCCGTTCCCCGGCGATCTGCTCGGCGGCCTCGAGCGCCGCCACCACCGGGTGCTTCTCCCCCTCGGGGGCCTCGAGCCCGTCGACCGGGCCCGCGGCGGCGGCCCCGGTCGGGGACTGCTCATCGGCCGGGGCGCGGACCTCACCCGTGGTGGGGTCGATCCGTCGCTTGTCCGTGAACCGGGGCGGTGGCTCCTGCGGAGTGCCACCCTCGTTCGTGGGCTGGTCGCTCACTTGTTCTCGCTCTCGTCCTCGTCCACGATCTCGGCGTCGACGACGTCGTCGTCGGCGCTCTGCCCGGCGTCCGCACCCTCGGCCGGAGCCTCGGTGGCGGCCGCCTGGTCGGCCGCGTACACGGCCTCACCGATCTTCTGGATCACGCCGGCGAGCGCGGTCTGCTTGGTCCTGACCGCCTCGACGTCGTCGCCCTCCAGCGCAGTGCGCAGCTCACCGACCGCGGTCGTGACCTCCGTCTTGACGTCCTCACCGACCTTGTCACCGGCGTCGGCCAGAGCCTTCTCCGCCTGGTAGGCCAGGTTCTCCGCGGTGTTGCGGACCTCCGCCTCCTCTCGGCGCTTCTTGTCCTCGGCCGCGTGGGCCTCGGCCTCCTTGACCATCCGGTCGATCTCGTCCTTGGGCAGTGCGGAGCCACCGGTGATCGTCATCGACTGCTCCTTGCCCGTGCCACGGTCCTTGGCGGACACGTGCACGATGCCGTTCGCGTCGATGTCGAAGGTGACCTCGATCTGCGGCACGCCGCGCGGGGCCGGCGCGATGCCGGTCAGCTCGAAGGTGCCCAGCGGCTTGTTGTCGCGGGCGAACTCGCGCTCGCCCTGGAACACCTGGATGAGCACGGACGGCTGGTTGTCCTCGGCGGTCGAGAAGATCTCGCTGCGCTTGGTGGGGATCGCGGTGTTGCGGTCGATGAGCTTGGTCATCACGCCGCCCTTGGTCTCGATGCCGAGGCTCAGCGGGGTGACGTCGATGAGCAGCACGTCCTTGCGCTCACCCTTGATGACACCGGCCTGCAGCGCGGCGCCGACGGCGACGACCTCGTCCGGGTTCACGCCCTTGTTGGGCTCCTTGCCGCCGGTGAGCTCGCGGACGACCTCAGTCACCGCGGGCATCCGGGTCGAACCACCGACGAGCACGACGTGGTCGATGTCGGACACCGAGATGCCGGCGTCGCGGATCACCGCGTGGAACGGCGCCTTGGTCCGCTCCAGCAGGTCCGAGGTCATCTGCTCGAACTGCGCCCGGGTCAGCTTGGTGTCCAGGTGGATCGGGCCGTTCTCGGACATCGACAGGTACTGCATGGAGATGGTCGTCGACGTGGTCGAGGACAGCTCCTTCTTGGCCTGCTCGGCGGCCTCACGCAGCCGCTGGAGCGCGATCTTGTCCTTGGACAGGTCGACGCCCGAGGTGTTCTTGACCTCCTTGATGAGGTGCTCGACGATCCGGTTGTCCCAGTCGTCGCCACCCAGGTGGTTGTCGCCGTTGGTGGCACGCACCTGGATGGTGGAGAACTCGTCCTCGTCCTTGCCGACCTCGAGCAGGGACACGTCGAACGTGCCGCCACCGAGGTCGAACACCAGGATCAGCTCGTCCTCCTTGCCCTTCTCGAGCCCGTAGGCGAGCGCGGCCGCGGTCGGCTCGTTGACGATCCGCAGCACGTTGAGGCCGGCGATCTGGCCGGCGTCCTTGGTGGCCTGGCGCTGGGCGTCGTTGAAGTAGGCCGGCACCGTGACCACGGCGTCGGTGACGGTCTCGCCCAGGTACTGCTCGGCGTCCCGCTTGAGCTTGCCGAGGACGCGCGCGGAGATCTCCTGCGCCGTGTACGTCTTGTCGTCGACGTCGACCTTCCAGTCGGTGCCCATGTGGCGCTTGACGGAGCTGATGGTGCGGTCGACGTTGGTGACTGCCTGGCGCTTGGCGACCTCGCCCACCAGGACCTCACCGGTCTTGGAGAACGCCACGACGGAGGGCGTCGTGCGCGAGCCCTCGGCGTTGGCGATGACGGTCGGCTCCCCGCCCTCGAGGACGGAGACGACGGAGTTGGTGGTGCCGAGGTCGATGCCGACGGCTCGTGCCATGGGTGGTGCTCCTTCGTGGTGCTCGCGGCGGCGCCGGGTCGGCGACCACCGGGTGGTCCGGTCCCAGGTCGACGTCGGGCGGTGCGTGGTGGGCCGGGGGCTGCGACCCGGCCGCCGACGCGGTCGTCCTACGTTGAGCCTGCTGCGCTCAAGTCTGCGAGGTTCACCTGCGCGATGCAAGTCATCCACCCCAAACTTGAGCCTGCCAGACTCAACCCTCTGCAGGGGTCCGGCATTCCCGCCGGTCGCCCCCGCCCGCCGCCGACCGCGGGTGTCTGCGCCGACGGGGGTGCCTGCGACGACATCGGGTCTGGTCCCCGATTCGAGCCGAAGCCCCGATCTGGGCGGCGGGAGGGACGGGAGGGGCCTGCCGGGCGGTGGGGGGCGAGTGCCGGCGGCCCGTCGCGGGTGGACGCGCCGATGCGGCGATGTGCTGACAGGATCCGCCGGTGACCCCTCCGCACCGATCCGCTCCGGGCGGCTCCCGCACCGCGCCGCCCGCGGCGTCGCGGGAAGGCAGCGACGCGCGCACGCTGCTCGAGGCGCTCGCGATCCCCGCGATGGTCGCGATCGGCGGCCTGATAGCGGTCCAGTCCACGGTCAACGGGCGCCTCGCCCACGAGCTCGGCACCGGCATGCGCGCCGGAGTCCTCGCCGCACTGGTCTCGTTCGGCTCCGGGCTCGTACTCCTGGCGACCGTGAACCTGAGCGTGCCGCGCCTTCGCCGCAGGGTCCGCACCCTCTATGCCGCGGTGCGGGTCGGGCGGCTGCGCCCCTGGCACGTCCTGGGCGGCACCGCCGGAGCGATGCTCGTCGCATCGCAGGGCCTCACCGTCCCGACGATCGGGGTTGCGCTGTTCACCGTCGCTGTGGTCGCCGGGCAGACCTCGAGCGGACTCGCCGTCGACCACGCGGGGCTCGGCCCCTCGGGCCCGCGCGCCATCAGCACCGGACGGATGCTCGGTGCGGGCGTGACGCTGGCCGCCGTCGCGATCGGGGTCTCCGGCCGGCTGGGCGGCGCCCATGCGCTCACCGCAGGTGCACTCGCCCTCGCGGCGCTACCACTCGTCGCCGGGTCGTTCGCGAGCTGGCAGCAGGCGGTCAACGGACAGGTCTCGACCGTGGGGGGGCCGCTGGCCGCGGCGCTCAACAACTTCGCGGTGGGTACCACGACCCTGCTCGTCGTGCTCGCGGTGTCCTTCCTGGCCCCGGGCAGCCTCACAGGCGCGCCGACGCAGTGGTGGCTGTACACCGGGGGCACGCTGGGCTGCGTCTTCATCGCCTCCGCGGCGGTCCTCGTGCGGGTGCACGGCGTGCTCGTCCTCGGGCTGTGCACGGTCGCCGGCCAGGTGGTGACGTCCGTGCTGCTCGACGCGCTCACCGGCACCGAGCGCCTCGCCCCGCTCACCGTGGTGGGGGCCGCCGTCGCCCTGCTCGGCGTGACCCTCGGGGCCTGGGCGAGCCGGGGCCGGAACCCGCGACCCGGCCCGGCACACTGAGGGCGTGACGATCTCCCGGGTGTCCGTGCTGCGCGTCGGCGAGGTGCAGGTCCGGCCCGACAACGTCGCCGGGACGTGGCGGCCGATGCTGCTGTGGACCGCGACCTCCCGCTCCTGGACGGACTGGCTCCCGGTGCACGTCGTGGTGGTCGAGCACGACGGCGGCGTCCTGCTGTTCGACACCGGTCAGAGCCCGACGTCCCTCAGCGACCCGGGCTACTACCCCGGCGGGCTCGTCGGTTGGGCGTTCCGCCGACAGGCCCGCTTCCGGATCGCCGACTCCGACCTGCTGACGGCCCGCCTCGCGTCGATCGGCCTGTCACCCGACGACGTCGACACCGTGGTGCTGTCCCACCTGCACCAGGACCACGCCGGCAACGTCGGCCTCCTGGAGCGAGCCCGCGTGCTCGTGCACGCCGACGAGCTCGCGCTGCTGGACGAGAAGCGGCCGGAGCTGCACGGCGTGCTGCCGACCCAGGTGGAGGCGGCTCGCGTCCAGCCCGTCACGCCGGGCCCGATCGGTGACCTGGCGCCGTTCGACACCGGGCTTGACCTGCGCGGCGACGGCTCCCTGGTCCTGCTGCCCACGCCCGGCCACTCCCGCGGCTCGATGAGCCTGCTCGTCCGGCGCGCGGACGCTGCACCGCTGCTCCTGGTCGGGGACGTCACCTACGACCCTGCTCTGATGGCCGACGAGCGCATCCCGGGGACGGGCGCACGCGCCACCCAGCTGGCCACGACCCGAGCGATCAACCGGCTGCGCGAGCACGTCGGGGACCTGCGGGTGATCGCCGCGCACGACCCCGCAGCGCCGTCGCTCGTGACCTGAGTCACGGAACCTTGCGCGCAGCCCCCTTGTCGGCGGACTGCGCGAACGCCGCGAAGATGCGCAGCGCCGCGGACACCTCACGCTTGCGGTCCTTGGGCTGCCAGCCCAGCAGGTCCCGCTCGGCGCGACGCCGGGCCAGCTCCTCGTCCGGGACCCGCAGCGTCACGCGCCGGCCGGGGATGTCGAACTCGATGACGTCGCCGTCCTCGACCAGGCCGATCGCCCCACCGCTCGCCGCCTCGGGCGAGACGTGTCCGATGCTGAGGCCGCTCGACCCGCCGGAGAACCGGCCGTCGGTGATCAGGGCGCACTGGGGGCCGAGGCCGACACCCTTGAGGTACGCGGTGGGGTAGAGCATCTCCTGCATGCCCGGGCCACCCTTGGGGCCCTCGTAGCGGACCACGACGACGTCGCCCGCGGCGATCCGGCCGCCGAGGATCATCTCCACGGCCTCCTCCTGCGACTCGGCGACCTTCGCCGGCCCCGAGAACGTCCACTGGTGCTCAGGCACACCGGCGGTCTTGACGATGCAGCCGTCCGGCGCCAGGTTCCCGGTGAGCACGGCCAGCCCGCCGTCGGCGGTGTACGCGTGCTCGACCGAGCGGATGCAGCCGCCCTCGGCGTCGGTGTCCAGCGACTCCCACACGTTGGTCGAGCTGAACGCCTGCGTGGTGCGCACCCCGCCCGGTGCCGCGTGGAAGAGCTCGATCGCACGCTCGCTCGCCGACCCGCCGCGCACGTCCCACTCGGCGAGCCAGGCCTCGAGCGACGGGGAGTGCACGGCGTGCACGGTGTCGTCCATCATCCCCGCGCGGGCCAGCTCGCCCATGATCGCGGGGATGCCGCCGGCCCGGTGCACGTCCTCCATGTAGTACCGGTGCGAGTTGGGTGCGACCTTGCAGATGCACGGGGTGACCCGGGACAGGGCGTCGATGTCGTCCTGGTCGAAGTCGATCCGGCCCTCCTGGGCGGCGGCCAGCAGGTGCAGGATCGTGTTGGTGGAGCCGCCCATCGCGATGTCCACCCGCATCGCGTTGGCCAGCGCCTCCTTGGTGACGATCGAGCGCGGCAGCACGGAGTCGTCGTCGGAGCCGTACCACCGCTTCGCGAGCTCGACCACGGTCCGGCCGGCGTCCAGGAACAGGTCCCGACGGCGCGAGGCGGTGGCCAGCGTGGAGCCGTTGCCCGGCAACGCCAGGCCGACCACCTCGAGCAGGCAGTTCATGGAGTTGGCGGTGAACATGCCCGAGCAGGACCCGCAGGTGGGGCAGGCGTTCTCCTCGATCGTGGTGATCTCGGCGTCGGAGACCTTCGAGTCCACCGCCTGGACCATCGCGTCGATGAGGTCGAGCCGGGACTGCACGGTGCCGTCCTCGCCGACCACCACGCGACCGGCCTCCATCGCACCGCCGGAGACGAACACGGTGGGGATGTTCAGCCGGAGGGCGGCCAGCAGCATCCCGGGGGTGATCTTGTCGCAGTTGGAGATGCACACGAGCGCGTCGGCCTGGTGCGCGTTGGCCATGAACTCCACCGAGTCGGCGATGATCTCGCGGCTGGGCAGCGAGTAGAGCATGCCGTGGTGACCCATCGCGATGCCGTCGTCCACGGCGATCGTGTTGAACTCGCGTGCCACGCCACCGGCCTCGCGCACCGCACCCGCGACCAGGTCGCCCATGTCCTTGAGGTGCACGTGGCCCGGCACGAACTGGGTGTAGGAGTTGGCGATCGCGACGATCGGCTTGCCGAAGTCGTCGTTGGTCAGGCCGGTGGCGCGCCACAGGGCGCGGGCGCCTGCCATGTTGCGGCCGTGGGTGGTGGTGCGTGAGCGCAGCTCGGGCATGAGGAACCTCGGGAGGACGGGCAGGCGCCGGAGTCGGGCGGGGCGGGGTTGGCCGCACCGGGCGACGACGCGCGGCGAGGGGTGTCGCGGTGCCCACAGGCTAGACCCGGGCGCGTCGGCGCTCCCGGGGCGCGGTCGCAGGACGAGACGGGGCACCCCGGCGGGACGCTACGAGCGCGGCACGGCCCGCAGGAACGCCTCGAGCAGAGGCCCTGCGGTGGTGGACCCGTAGTCCCCGACCTCGACGAAGACCGCGACGGCGAGGTCACCCTGGATCGCGATCATCCAGGTGTGGTTCGCCACCTGGCCGGCCGGCCCGAACTGCGCGGTCCCGGTCTTCGCGGCCACCTCCGGACCGGGGACGTCCTGCAGGAAGGTCGCGCCGCCGTCGGTCACGACCCCCCGCATGAGCGCGTGCACGGTGGTGGCCTCCGCCGACGTGAGCGGCTGCGAGGCGAGCGACGCGGGGGACTCGGTCCCGCCGGCCGGCAGGACGAGCCGCGGCACCACCGTGTGGCCCGCGGCCACGGAGGCCGCGACGGTCGCCATCCCGAGCGGCGAGGCGAGCACCCTGCCCTGGCCGATCATCGACGCGGCGTGGTCGGTGCCGGTCGAGTCGGCGGGTACCGAGCCGAGGAAAGCCGGGAACCCGAGGTCGGTGTCGGTCGTCAGGCCCAGCGACCCCGCCGCATCGACGAGGGCCTGCGCGCCGGCGACCGCGCGCTGCCCGATGAACGCTGTGTTGCAGGACTGCGCGACGGCGGTGGCCAGGTCGATCGTGCCCAGGTGGGCGGCCGGGTAGTCCGGGTAGTTGGAGAACTCCCGACCGTCCACGGTGACCGTCGCCGGGCAGTCCACCGGGCCGTCGGGCCGCAGACCTCCGCGCAGCAGCGCCAGCGCGGACACCACCTTGAAGGTCGACCCCGGCGCGTACTGGCCGAGCGTCGCCGTGGAGAGCCCGTCGCTCCCCGGCCCCGAGGCCACCGCGAGGACGTCCCCGGTGGACGGCCGGATCGCGACGACCGCACTCGCCGGCCCGACGCCGGCGAGCACCGAGTCCGCGGCGATCTGCAGCCCCACGTCGAGCGTGGTCTGCAGCGGCGTCCCGTCCACGGGCTCCGTCCGGTAGAGCTGGCGGACCACGTCGCTGTCCTCGCTGGTGGCCAGGACGCGCAGGCCGGACGTGCCGCGCAGCTGCGAGTCGTACTGACGCATCAGGCCGCTGCGCCCGGCCAGGTCCCCCGCGACGACAGCACCGTCGGAGTCGTCGACGATCTCGGCCGTGGCCGGGCCCACCGTGCCCAGCACCTCACGCGCGAAGGCCCGCGTCGGCGCGAGCGGGAGGGAGCCCGCGACGGCGCGTGTCGTGGTCGAGGAGGTGAGCGCCTCCACGTCGTAGTCCGGGTCGTCGTCGCGCACCACGATCGCCTGCACGAAGGCTTTGGTCCCGGACGCCTCGACCCGGGACGCGAACGCGTCGGGATCCATGCCGAGCGCCGTCGCGAGCGCCCGGGCGTCCGCCTCCTGGGTGGCGGCGTCGCCGCGGGTCTTGTCGATACCGATGCGCTGCACCGGTCGCGGGTGGACGATCACGGTTCCCGCGGCCCCGAGCACGTCGGCGCGGGCCGCCGGGAGCCGCTCGGTGCTCAGCACCTCGGTGGGGCCGAGGTCGGGGGCGAGGATCCGGGGCGCCCAGCGCACGAGCCACACGTCCGGGTCGCCAGGGCTCCCCCGGGTCAGGTCCGCCTGCGTGGTGTACTCCCACGGCTCGGCGGTGCCGAGGTCCCACCGGAAGCTCAGGTTCGCGGTCGCCGCGTCGTCGTCGGCGTGCACGGCGACGTCGTGGATGGTGACCCGCGGTTCGTGCGGGCCCAGCGCGGCGTAGGCGTCCGCGCGGCGCTGCGTGGCCGCGGCCTGCTGGTCCTCGACGAACGCCACGTGCGAGAAGTCCCCGGACGCGACCGCTGCCGCGAGCGCCTCGGCCGCCTGCTCCGGGCCCGGCCGGTCGGGGGTGCAGGCGCTCAGCGCCGCTCCCACCAGCAGGACGAGTCCGCCCTCGACGAGCCGTGCTCTCCAGGCCTCCGTGCGGGTCCTGCGCCCCATGTGCCCCCCATCCGCGCCAGCAAGCGTGCCACGCGCCGGCGTGCCGCGTCCTAGGCTTCCGGGGTGATCCGACACGTGGTGGCCTGGACGATGGCGGGCGACTCGCCGGAGGCGCGGCGCGCGAACGCCTGCAGGGTGCGCGATGCGCTGCAGGCGTTGCCGGCCCTGGTCCCGCAGGTCCGCCGGCTCGAGGTGGGCCTGGACCTGGGCGAGTCGGCCACCAACGCCGACGTCGTGCTGAGCGTCGACGTCGACAGCCGCGCGGACCTGGAGGCCTACCGCGCGCACCCCGAGCACCGCAAGGTCGCCGACCTCATCGGCTCGCTGGCCGTCGACCGCCTGTGCGTCGACCACGAGCTCTGAAGCGCGCGGCTCACTGACCGGCGCAGTGCTCAGCGGCTCAGGTGCAGGGGCTCGGCGCCGCCGGTGACGGTCACCGCCGGGTCCTGGGTGAGGTCCAGCGTCACGTCGAGCGAACGCGTGCCGTCGGCGCTGGTCGACCGGTAGACCATCCGCTCGTTGGCGAGCTCGAGCACGGCGGTGCGCGCGTCGGCCAACCAGGGGTGCCGCCGTCGCAGCCCGACCAGCGTGCGGGTGGTCTCGACCATCCAGGCACCCAGCGCGCTCAGGTCGGCAGGCGAGTCCGGCAGTGGCGGCCGCACCTCGTCGTCGCCGCCCAGCCGCTCCGTCTTCGCCCCCCGGTAGGCGTCCTCGTCGCCGTAGTACACCGAGGGCGATCCGCCGACGGTCATCAGTACCGCGAGGGCGACCATGGCGCCCCGGTCCCCGACGCGGGTCGCGATCCGGGTCACGTCGTGGTTCCCGACGAACGTCATGGGCCGGAAGTGCTCGACGAACCCGGTGTGCCGGTCCAGCGCCCAGGCCAGCTCGAACAGGTTGGCGTCGCCGATCGAGCTCCAGATCGCCTTCCAGAGCTCGTACTGGGTGACGCCGTCCATCCCGGACCGGGTGACGACGTCGACGTAGTCGCCGTGGATCACCTCGCCGATGACGGTCACGTCCGGGTGGGCGGTGCGGACGCGGGGCAGGACGCGGGCCCAGAACTCCGCGGGCACGGCGTAGGCGGCGTCCAGGCGCCAGGCGTCCGCCCCCGCGTCCAGCCAGCGGTTCATGACACCGGTCACCAGGTCCGCCACGGCGGGCTCGTCGTGGTTGAGCGCGACGAGCGACTCGTGGCCCTCGAAGCTGGCGGCGCGCGGGCCGCCAGCTGCGTCCCAGTCGATCCGGAACAGCCGTGCCGCGTCGGACCCCGGACCCTCGGCGAGAGCGCGCCGGTACAGGGGGTGCTCGGCGCCGACGTGGTTGAAGACGCCGTCGAGCATGACCCGCATCCCGAGCGCGTGAGCCCGGGCGATCAGGTCGACGAGGTCGTCGACGTCACCCAGCCGCGGGTCGACGCGGTCGTGGTCGACGGTGTCGTAGCCGTGGGTGCTGCTGTCGAAGACGGGCCCGAGCTGGAGCCCGGTGAACCCGAGCTCGGCCGCCCGCTCGACCCAGGGCAGCAACCGGGGCAGCCGGTGCACGACCTCACGGTCGCCGCCGTCCCGGATCGGTGCACCGACGGCACCGAGCGGGTAGACGTGCCACCAGAGGTCGTCGGTGAGGTGCCGGGCACCGGTCATGTCAGCCTCCCGTTGTTGAGCCGCACTCACTTCACTTTGCTGAGTCTGACTCACGAGGACTAGCCTCGCAAGATGGCCGCCCGACGCACCCCCGAGGAGCGGCGCGCGACCCTGCTCGCCGCCGCGCGCGACGTCTTCGCGCAGGCGGGCTATCCCGCGGCGTCGGTCGCCGACGTGGCTGCCCTCGCCGGGGTGTCCGAGCCGCTCGTGTTCCGGTACTTCCCCACGAAGGCGGAGCTGCACGCGGCCGTGCTGCGGTCCTGGGCGCAGGACCTGGGTGCACGCCAGGACGCGGCCGTGAGCGCCGTCCCGGAGGGGGCCCCGGTGCGCGACCGGGTGCGCGCCCTGCTGGAGGTGCTGCTCGACGACGCCGCGGCCGGGGCCCGGTGGTGGCTCGAGCCCGCGTCCTTCCCGTCCGTGTCGGTCGCCGTGGTGGCCGACGCGCGCGCGGCGCTCGCCCGCACGGTGCGTGACCTGCTCCCACCGAGCTGGGGCCGGCACGACTACGCGCTGGAGTCCTGGCCGGGGTTCGTCGAGGCGGCGGTGCGGACCTGGGTGGGGCGCGGCTGCCCCGCCGACGACCGCGGGCACGTCCAGGAGGCGACCCTCGGCGCACTGCAGGGCGCACTGGGCGACTGGGGACGCTGAGACCCGCCCTACGGCCGGATCCCCCACACCCGACGTCCCGCGCGGGATCATGCGTTCATGACCGGCGCCGACCCCGCACCCGCGGCGCGTCCCGGAGCGCCCGAGCCCGGCGGCCACGTCATCGTGCACGGGCTGGAGGGCCTCGGCCTGCGCGTGGTCGAGCACCTGGTCGCCCTGGACGTCGAGGTCGTGGCCATCGACGACGGCGCCCGGCCCGGCGCGGTGCAGGCCGCGAACGCGCTGGGCGCCACGGTGGTCCAGCACGTCGACGGGGCCGCCGCCGCGCTGGACGCCGCCGGGCTGCGCGAGGCCCGCGCGGTGGTCTGCCTGTCCTCGAGCGACCTCGGCGCGCTGGAGACCTCGCTCCTGGTACGGCGGCTGCGCCCGGAGCTACCCGTGATCGCGCAGATGCGCAACCCCGCCGTCGCGCGTGCGATGCAGGCCGACGCCGGCGTCCTCGTGCTCGACGTCGCGAGCATCGCCGCACCGGCGATCGTCGAGGCCTGCCTCGGGGCGGAGGGGCACGGCCTGCGGGTGGACGACGAGGTGGTGCAGGTCCGCACTGTCACGGCCCCGCGGGACGGCGCGCTGCGCGACCTGTACGGCGAGGCGCTCGTGCCGCTCGGGGTCCAGCACGCCGCTCTCGCCGACGAGGCCGTGGTGTGCCCGGGCCGGGACCTCGAGGTCCGGGCCGGCGACCAGGTCAGCCTCCTCGGGACCCCGGCGGTCTGGCGCGAGGTGGCACCCGAACCTGCGGCGCAGACCGAGGCCACCGGCGCCCGACGACGCCGCACCCCCGCCGCCGAGCCCACCCCCACCGCGGCGCTGCGGCGGTGGAGCCGCGCCGTGCTCGCGGCCAGCGACGTGCGGCTCCGCAGGGCGCTGCTCGCCCTCACCGGGCTCTCGGTGACGGCCGTGGTCCTGCTCATGGTCGGGTACCGCGAGGCCGACGGCACCCGCATGACGCTCCTCGACGCGCTGTACTTCACCGCGGAGACCGTGGGGACCATCGGCTACGGGGACTTCAGCTTCCGCGAGCAGCCCACCTGGCTGCGTGCCTTCGCCGTGGTGCTCATGCTGGCGGGGGTGGTGCTCGCGGCGACCACGTACGCGCTGCTGACCAACCTGCTGGTGTCCCGGCGCCTGGAGGAGTCGCTCGGGCACGGCAAGGTGACCGGCCTGCGCGGGCACGTCGTGGTCGTCGGGCTCGGCTCCGTGGGCGAGCGCGTGGTGGAGTCGGTCGCGGCGACCGGGACGCCGGTGGTCGTCGTGGAACGCGACGAGGACAACCGGTACCTCACCCAGGCGAGGGCCGCGGGCGCGCGCGTGGTCAGCGGCGACGCGACGCTGGCCGGCACACTCGAGCTGGTCAACCTCGACCGGGCCCGCGCCGTCGCCGTGCTCACCGCCGACGACCTGACGAACCTCGAGGTCGGTCTGGCGGCACGCGACGCCCTCGGCGCACGAGACGACGTCACGGTCGCGCTGCGGCTGTTCGACCGGCGCCTCGCCGGCACCGTGCGACGTGCGTTCGGGCTCACGGATGTGCGGTCGACCGACGAGCTCGCCGCGCCGTGGTTCGTGGGGGCGGCGCTCGGCCTGGAGGTGCTGGGCACGTTCTACGCCGGCGATGTGCCGATGCTGTACGCCCGCGTCCAGGTCACGCCGGGCGGCGGCCTGGACGGCGCCCGAGTCGACGCCGTGACCGGCCGCAGCCGGGTGCTGGCCGTCCGGCACCGCGACGAGCGCTCCGCGCACCGGGTGGTGCGGCGCTGGCACACCCTGCACGGCGGAGACGAGGCATTCGTCGTCGGGCCGCACGAGGAGCTGCTCGGGCTGCTGCGGCGCGACGCCGTTCCCGTGGACCACGCCGGCTGAACCGCGACCCGGGGCCGCCGTGTCCGGCTGCCCTCCGCCGCGCCACGGGGCCCAGCAGGCGGTCACGTCGAGTCGTGGGACGACATCCCCGGCTCGTCGTGAGAGACTGACCGGCGAGCGACGCGCGACCTGCGCGTCCCACGTCGTGGAGCACCGGCGGGCGAGAGCCCGACACGCCGCCGCGAGCCCCGACCACCGTCGCCGGAAAGGCACCCCCTTTGTCTGCTGCACCGTCCTCGTCCCTGCCTGCCACCGTGTCAGGCTTCTCCCTGCTCGGCGTCCCCGAGACCCTCGTCCGCGCGCTGTCCGCGCAGAGCATCACCGAGCCCTTCCCCATCCAGAAGGCCACCCTGCCCAGCACGTTGGCCGGTCGCGACGTCCTGGGCCGCGGGCGCACCGGGTCCGGCAAGACCCTGGCCTTCGCGCTGCCCATGGTCGCCGCGCTCACCGGCGGCCGCGCCAAGGCCGGCCGCCCGCGCGGCCTGATCCTGGCCCCGACGCGCGAGCTCGCGACCCAGATCGCCGCGACGCTCGAGCCGCTGGCCCAGGCCGCCGGGCTGCGCCTGACGACCGTGTTCGGCGGCGTCTCCCAGCAGCGGCAGGAGAAGGCCCTGGCCGCGGGCGTCGAGATCGTCGTGGCGTGCCCCGGCCGGCTCGAGGACCTGCTCGGCCAGCGCGTCCTGACGCTGGACGACGTCCAGGTCACCGTCCTGGACGAGGCGGACCACATGGCTGACCTCGGCTTCCTGCCGGGCGTGCGGCGCCTCATGGCCGCAACCCCGACGCGCGGTCAGCGCATGCTGTTCTCTGCGACGCTGGACCGCGGCGTGGACCGGCTGGTCCGGGAGTTCCTGCACGAACCGCTGAGCCACGAGGTGGACCCCGAGGAGTCCCCGGTGGTCGCCATGACCCACCACGTGCTGACGGTGGCCGACGCGGCCGCCAAGCGTGACGTCGTGCACCGGCTCGCCTCCGGGACCGGCCGCCGGCTGCTCTTCACCCGCACCAAGCACCAGGCCAAGAAGCTCGCCAGGCAGCTCACCCAGGCGGGCATACCCGCCGTGGACCTGCACGGCAACCTGAGCCAGCCACAGCGCGAGCGCAACCTCGCCGCGTTCTCGGGCGGCGGGGTCCGCGTCCTGGTGGCGACCGACATCGCCGCGCGCGGCATCCACGTCGACAGCGTCGAGCTCGTGGTGCACGTCGACCCGCCGGCCGAGCACAAGGCCTACCTGCACCGGTCCGGCCGGACAGCTCGGGCCGGCTCGGGCGGCGACGTGGTCACCCTGGTCCTGCCGGAGCAGCTCGCCGACGTGCGCGCCCTGACCCGGGCCGCCAAGATCTCGGCCCAGCCCGCCCCGGCCGACGCACCGCGGCTGGCCCGGCTGGTGGGCGAGGTCGCCGCCCTGGTCCCCCCGTCCGCCCCGGCGGCCGCACCGACCCGACCGCAGCAGGCCCGGACCGAGTCGTCCGGCGGCTCCGCGCGTCGGCGGCGCCGCGGTGGCCGCGGTCGTGGATCGGCGGCGGGCCCGAGCGCCGGGGCGTCGAGCGGCCGCCGCACCGAAGCCTCCCCCGCGCCCGGGCGGCAGTCGTCCGGCACGGGCCGCGGCGGCGCCGTCGAGATGTCGATGCGCGGCGGCGGCCGCCGGGGTCGACGATGATCAGCCGCTGACGAAAACCCCGTGACCCGCGGGCGCCGGGTCGGGCATCGTGCGGGCATGCTCGACCACGCTGCCGCGACCACGACCGTGCTCACGGCCCCGACGCCGACCGCCCTGGACGACCCCGACGCGTGGGCGCTGCACGGCGCGGCCGCCGTGTCCCGCGCCGTGAAGCTGGAGCACTGGGGCGACGCCGACACGGCCGTCACCGCTCAGGCCCTGCTCGCACGTCAGCGCGAGCAGAGGTACGCGACCCGGGTGTGCCTGGTGGCGACCGACCCGGGCCGCGAGGGCGACGCGGACAACGTGCTGGGCAAGGCACTGCTCACCCTGCCCAGTCAGGGCAACGACCACGCGGCGGTGCTCGACGTGAGCGTGCACCCTGCGGCGCGGCGGCGGGGCGTGGGCTCCGCCCTGCTCGCGCGCGGCGAGGCGCTCGCGGCCGAGGCCGGGCGCACCACACTCGTCGCGGCGAGCGAGCACGCCGGCGAGCCGGACCCCGGGGACCCTCTCGCGCTCGTCGCACCGACCGGGTCGGGCCGGATCCGCTCCGACGCGGCCGCCGCCGTCGTGGCCCGGCGCCGCGGTTACGCCCTCGCCCAGGCCGAGCGCTACTCCACGCTCGACCTGCCGGTGGACCGCGACCTGCTCGAGGCGCTCCGCCGGGACGCGGCCGCCCGTGCCGGGGGCGCCTACCGTCTGGTGTCCTGGGCCGATGCGGCACCCGCGCGGTGGCTCGACGCGTTCGCCGAGCTGGAGACCCGGATGACCACCGACGCGCCGGTCGGGGAGGTCGACGCCCGCGAGGAGGTCTGGGACGCCGCACGCGTCCGCGCCCGCGAACGGCAGCTCGCCGCCGCGGGGTTCGGCTACCGGGCGGTCGCTGTCCAGCATGTGCCGGACGGTGCACTCGTGGGTCTGACCATGGTCGAGTACCCGCGGGACCGCCCCGAGGTGGTCGAGCAGAACGACACGATCGTGCTGCGCGCCCACCGCGGGCGCCGACTGGGCATGCTGCTCAAGGCGACGATGCTCGCCGACCTCGCCGTCGAGCGCCCCGCCGCGCGCCGCGTGCACACCTGGAACGCCGAGGAGAACGCCCCCATGCTCGCGATCAACGTGGCGCTCGGCTTCCGGCCGCGAGGCGTCGTGGGACTCTGGCAGACCTCCCTGTGACCCGGTCAGCCGATCCGTGCCACGCCGCCGACGACGGGCCGGAGCCGCACCGTGGTGCCCGCGCGGGGAAGGTCCGCGGCGCCGGTCCGGCCCGCGCTCCGCTCGACCACGGTGACCGCGCCGAGCCCCTCGACCACGACGCCGAGCTCGATCACACCGCGACGGAACCCGGCGGACCGCACCTCACCTGCCAGCGGGCCGTCCGCGGCGGTCTCGAGCGAACCCGGGCCTACGGCGAGCACCGCGTCGGACGTGCCGTCCGACCAGGACCGTCCGGCCACGGTGCCGACGGGCACGGCCAGACCGGACCCGAGCACCGCCGCCACCGGCGCGTCGACGGGGGCGAACGCCTCGTAGCCCAGGAACTCCGCGACCCGTCGGGTCGCGGGCGCCTGCCACAGGAGCGCGGGGGCATCGACCTGCAGCAGCCGCCCCGCGTCCATCACCGCGATCCGGTCCGCGACGGCGAACGCCTCGTCGTGGTCGTGCGTGACGAACAGCGCCGTGGTTCCGGTGGCCAGCAGCGCGGCACGCACGTCATCCGCCAGGCGCTCGCGCAGCGCACGGTCCAGCGCGGACAAGGGCTCGTCGAGCAGCAGCAGCCGCGGCCCCGGGGCGAGCGACCGGGCCAGAGCGACCCGCTGGCGCTCGCCGCCGGACAACGTGCTGATCGCCCGGTGCTCGAAGCCGCCCAGCCCCACCAGCCCCAGGAGCTCGCTGACTCGCGTGGCCCGCTCGCGTGCCGGCATCCGCTGCATCTGCAAGCCGAACGCGACGTTGCCCGCCACGTCCCGGTGCCCGAAGAGCTGACCGTCCTGGAACATCAGCCCGAACCCGCGCCGGTGGGTGGGCACGCCCGCCAGGTCGACCCCGTCCCAGCCGATGCGCCCGGACGCCGCGGGTTCCAGGCCGGCGACGGCGCGCAGCAGGCTGGACTTGCCCGAGCCGGACGGTCCGAGCAGGGCCACGACCTCGCCGGTCGCGACGTCCAGGTCCAGGTGGTCGACGGCGGTCGCGACCGAGCCGTCGTCGTCCCGGTAGAGCACGACGAGGTCGCGCACGCCCAAGCCGGTCACACGTCACCTCCGGTGTCGCCGCGCAGCCGCTCCGCGAGCGCCATCACCACTGCCGTCAGGGCGGCGAGCAGCACCGACGCCGCCATCGCGGTGCCCAGGTTGTCCGCGCCCGGCCGGCCGATCAGCCGGTAGATCAGCACCGGCAGGGTGGGCGCCGAGGGCCGGACCAGGAAGGACGTCGCGCCGAACTCGCCCAGGCTCACCGCGAAGGCCAGCCCGACGGCCAGCCCGAGCGACCGTGCAGCGACCGGCCAGTCCACGTGGCGCAGCACGCGGGCCGGTGACGCACCGAGTACCGCGGCCGCCTCGTGCAGGCGGGAGTCGATGGCGCGGAGCACGGGCAGCACGGTACGCACCACCAGCGGGACGGCGACTACGGCCTGCGCGATGGGCAGCAGCATCGGCGAGGTGCGCAGGTCCACGGCAAGTCCGAACGGGTGGTTGAGCGTGACCAGGATGCCGAACCCGACCGTGACGGCCGAGACCCCGAGCGGCAGCATCATCACCGCGTCCATCGTCCCCACGGCCCGTCGCAGACCGCGTGACCGCGGCCGTCTCGACGCGACCAGCGCGACCAGGCCTGCGACCACCACCGCGATCAGCGTCGCGTCCACCGCGACCCGCAGCGAGGTCGCCGCCGCCTCCCAGCCGGACGCGCCGAGGCCGAACCCCCGGACGCCGAGTGCGCGGTAGTTGCCCAGCCCCCAGCCGTCCCGGGTCCGCAGGGATCGCAGCAGGAGCGTCACCATCGGGAGCCCGAGCAGCAGCACCACCACGGCAGCGGTGACGGCCACCGCCAGCCGGTCCCCGCCACGGGCGTCCGGCCCCCGCAGCGCGAGCACGGGCCGCGACTCGGGCACCCGGCTCAAGGCCTGCTCGCGGCGACGCCGCGCCCGACCGGCCACCCACAGCGACGCGGTCACCACCACGAGCTGCACGACCGACAGCACCGACGCCGCCCGCAGGTCCAGGAACTGCGTGGTCTGCACCCAGATCTCGGTCTCGACGGTCCCGTACCCGACACCGCCGAGCACCAGCACGACGCCGAACGCGGTGGCGCAGAACAGGAAGACGATCGAGGCCGCGGAGGCGATCGCCGGCACCAGCGCCGGCAGTGTCACCGACCAGAACGCCCGCGCCGGCGAGGCCCCGAGTGCGCGCGCGGCCTGCTCGCCGCGGGGGTCCAGCCCCGTCCAGAACGCGCCGACGGTGCGCACCACCACGGTGTAGTTGAAGAACACCAGCGCCGCGACCACCCCCGCGAAGGTCCCGTCCCAGCCCAGGAACGCCAGCGGACCGTGCCCGCTGAGCACGGACCGGAACGCGACGCCGACGACGATCGTGGGAAGCACGAACGGCACGGCGACCAGGGCACGCAGCAGCGCCTGACCGCGGAACCGGGTGCGGTACAGCAGGTGGGCACCCGGGATGCCCAGCAGGACGGCTATCGCGGTGCCGACGGTGGCCTGGCCGACCGTGAGCTCGAGGATCCGCCAGGTCCGGGGCCGGCTCATGACCTCCGCGAACCCGGACAGGTCCAGGGAGCCGTCGGTGACGAACCCTCGGCCGACCAGACCCACGACGGGCAGCACGAAGAACAGTCCGAGGAAGGCCAGCGGCAGCCCGGCGGCCAGCGCCCACAGCACCACCCGGCCCGCGCGCCACCTGCGCGGGACCCGAGCGCTGAGCGCCGCCGGGACTGCCGCCACCCGACTCACCGATCAGCCGACCACGAGGCTCGTCCAGGCCTGGATCCAGTCGTCCCGGTGCGCGGTGATCTCCGCAGGGGAGACGCTGAACGGCTTCGTGGCCAGCGGGGCGTACTTGGTCCACGAGGTGGGCAGCGCCACCGAGGAGTCCACGGGGTACATGTACATGCTCTCCGGGATCGCCGCCTGCACCGCAGGGGACAGCAGCCAGTCCACGACCTTCTTCGCGCCGTCCGGGTTGGCGGCCCCGGCCAGCACGCCGGCGTACTCCACCTGCCGGAAGCAGGTGTTCAGCAGCGCCGTCGTCGGCGCGCTGGTCGCGCCGTCGGGGACCTCGTCCGGCGGGGACGAGGCATAGGACACCACCAACGGCTTGTCACCGTCCGACGAGGGCCCGGAGAAGTCCACGTAGTACGCGTCGGACCAGGACGAGGCGACCTGGACGTCGTTGGCCACCAGCTCCTGCCAGTAGCCCTGCCACCCGTCGGCGCCGAACGCGCCGACGGTGGCGAGCAGGAACGCCAGGCCGGGCGACGACGTGGCCGGGTTCTCGACCGCGAGCAGCCCCTTGTACTCGGGCTTGGTGAGGTCCTCGAGCGTGCTCGGCACCGCCAGGTCGTGCTTGCTGAACCACTCCAGGTCGGCGTTGACGCACACGTCACCGACGTCGATCGGCGTGAGCTCGCCCGAGTCACCGACGGTGTACTGCTTCGCACTGTCCGGCAGCGTGGCCTGGTAGGGGGCCAGCACGCCGGCGTCGACCGCTCGCGAGGCGAACGTGTTGTCGATGCCGAACACCGCGTCGCCGATCGGCGCGTCCTTGGTGAGGACGAGCTGGTTGACCATCGCCCCGGCGTCTCCCTGGGCCCGCACGTCGAGCGTGAGCCCGGTGTCGGACTCGAACTGGGAGATCAGGGCGTCCGGCAGTGCGAACGAGTCGTGCGTGACCAGCACGACGGTCCCGCCGGGTGCGGCGGAGCCGCCGGACGGGCTCGCGGTGCCGCCCGACGTGGATCCGGCGCCCGCGCAGCCGGCCA
This sequence comes from Actinotalea lenta, assembly GCF_030586465.1. Classification (GTDB taxonomy): domain Bacteria; phylum Actinomycetota; class Actinomycetes; order Actinomycetales; family Cellulomonadaceae; genus Actinotalea; species Actinotalea lenta. Next base: position 783,447 of record NZ_JAUQYP010000001.1, on the reverse strand, counting down.
GTGCGAGGGCCCCGACCACGGCGGGCACGGCCCATCTCGTCCGAATGCTTCTTGACATGCGTCCTCCTCGTCGATGAAGGAGGGGGGCGGCGTGGCCGCGCAGATGCGGTCCACGACACCTGAGAATCCCGACTCCCTACGCCGGTACCAACCGGATCAGGTTCGAGGGTCTGCGGTCTCCCGCACTCTCAGCGTCCGCTGTCCGGCTGACCGGACGACGCTCCCCTGTCGTTCGCGTTCAGCCTACCCCGATAGGCTCGCCTCGCCGTCACGGCGGCGGCTTTCGCGGGCAGAGCATCCCCAGGAGCACACATGGCACGGCGCGCCCAGCTGTTCGTCGCAACCCACGCCGGGGCACTGGCCCGGGCCGACGCCCTCGACGCCGGCGTTCCCCCGCAGTCGGAGACGCCGCACGTCGAGCTCACCGACCTCGGCGCGCTGGACCTGGAGCTGCTGGGAGAGGCCGCCGCGCAGGCCGTCCGGTTCGGCCGGGGCGACCTCGAACCGGCCGAGGTCGACCTGAACCACGAGCTGTTGTTCAAGCTCCCGCCGTTCCTCGTGGAGGTGCTCGGGGAGCTGAGCCGCGCCGAGGACCCCGACCTGCCGCGCGAGGTCGCCGACGCGTGGGCCGCCTCGGCGGAGCGCGACCCGCACGAGGGTGACCCGTTGCCGCTCCTGCTGCGGATCGTGGGCGTGGTGGTCGCCGCCGAGCAGGTGGGCCGCAACGTCTACCTGTGGGTCGCCTCGGCCTGAGCGCCCAGGGTCGGCACACCTCGGCTGCGGGCATCGTGGAAGCCGGGCATCGTGCGGGGCACGCGCCGCACCGCTAGCGTGATCACGCACGTACCGCACCGCTCGAGGAGGCTCACGTGTCGGACGACAAGTCCGAGTCGAGGATCGCCAAGCTGGTCGGCCTGGCGGCAGCCGCCGGCGCCGCCTGGGCCGCCGGCAAGCTCATCGACTCGTTGTGGACCAAGGCCTTCGGGCACGCCCCGCCGAAGGCCGACGACGACTCCGACGACATCCGGTTCAGGGAGGTCGCGGCGGCGGCGGTCATCTCCGGCGCGATCGTGGCGCTGTTCCGCGCGAGCGCGACGCGCGGGGCGCGCAAGCTCATCGGCTGACCCGCCCGGACGCTCGATCAGGACCGCGGGGACGGGCCTTGCGACGAGCCCCCGACCTCGCGCTCGGCCGCTCGCAGGTCGTCGGTGAGCTCGTCGACGACGAGCGACGAGGGGTCGACCTTGCCCGTGCGGTAGCCGGCGCGGGTCACCATGTGCGCGGCGACGGGTGCCGTGACCATCTGGAACAGCGCGACGAGCACGAGCATCCAGATCGCCGGTCCGGACCTCAGCCGCAGCGCGAGACCCAGCAGCATCAGCAGCAGGCCGAGCACCTGTGGCTTGGTCGCCGCGTGCGACCGGGCGAGCAGGTCCGGGAACCGCAGCAGCCCGAGCCCCGCCGCGAAAGCCAGCGCGGACCCGGCGATCAGGCAGCCGGCCGCGAGCACGTCGAGCAGCACGCTCATCGGTCCCTCTCCTCGTCCCCGTCCTGCACGGTCTCGTCGAGCCGACGCACGTCGCCCTCCGCGGCGCCGCCGTGGTGCTCGTCGTCGACCGCTGAGCGCTCGGCGTCCTCGGCACGCAGGCGCTCGAGCTCGAGGGCCGCGACCTCCTCGCGGGACAGCACCCGGCCCTCACCCTCCGGCTCGATCGCCGCGAAGCGGGCGATCGCGACCGACCCGACGAAGCCGACCAGGGACAGCGCCACCATCACCGGGACGGTGTCGGTGCGGCCCGTCCACGCGGCGTGCACCGCGACGGCGCCCACCACGACGGCGGTCAGGGTGTCCAGCGCGATGGTGCGGTCGAGCATCGAGGGTCCACGCTCCGCGCGCACGATCACCATCACGGCCGCCGCTGTGAGCAGCACCGTGCACACCACGAGCACCGCCGTCATCGCCCGACCTCCAGCCCCGCGTCCCGTAGCTCGTCGTCCGAACCGAGTGCGCGCAGCACGCGCTCCTCGATGGCGAGGACGTCCGCGTGCGCCACGGCGACGTCCGCGTCCGCCACGTCCAGCAGGTGCACGTAGAGGACGCCGTCGTGCCGGTGGGCCTCGACGACCACGGACCCGGGGATCAACGAGCACAGCTGGGCGGTGAGCGTCAGGTAGAGGTCGGAGTGAGAGCGCAGCCGCACCCGGATCACGGCCGACCGTGGACGTCGGCCGGTGAGCGCGAGCCACGCGACCTGGACGCTGGCCACCACCAGGTCCCGCACGAAGTGCCAGGCCAGGCGCACCAGGCCCACCGGTCGCACGCGGCCGTGGAAGTCGATCGACGGCATCGGCAGGGAGCGGACCACCAGGAGGGCGACCGCAAGGCCGGCGAGCACGTTCGCGATGGACAGCTCGCCCCACAGCGCGACCCAGACGGCGGTCAGCCACGCGATCGTCAGGACGTGGAAGCCGGCGCCCGGACGACGCCGTGGGTGCAGGCTCACGGCGTCACCCCCTCGCCGGTCACGTCCCGTGGCGTCGACGCGGCCTGCGCCGAGGGGTCCCTCGTGGTGTCCGCGGAGTGCCCCTCGCCGCGCTGCCCGTCCGGAAGGACGGAGAGCACGTACTGGCCGCGGTCGCGCAGCAGGACGGCCGCACGCTCGGTGTACCCGTACAGCGGGCCGGCGAGCACGGCGATGATCACCCCGAAGGACACCAGCACGGCGGTCGAGCCCACCATCCGCCGGGGGAGCCGGACCGGACGCAGGTTCTCGGGCACCGGCTGCCAGAACGCCTTGTTCCACGCCTTGACCAGCGCGTACAGCGTGAGCAGCGAGGTCAGGACCCCGCCGACGACCAGGACCAGCGCGAGCGGCCGCCCGTCGGCGACGCCCGCCTCGAGCAGGCCCACCTTCCCCATGAAGCCCGAGAACGGCGGCACACCGGCCAGGTTCATCGCGGGGACGAAGAACAGCACCGCCAGCACCGGCGCCGCCTTGGCCAGGCCGCCCAGCTCGTCCAGCGACGTCGAGCCACCCCGGCGCTCCACCAGGCCCACCACCAGGAACAGCGCGGTCTGCACGGTGATGTGGTGCGTCACGTAGAAGATCGCTGCGCCGAGACCGGCCTCGCTGGACAGCGAGATGCCGAACAGCATGAAGCCGATGTGGCTGACCAAGGTGAAGGACACCAGACGCTTGATGTCGTTCTGCGCCACCGCACCGAGGATCCCGACCAGCATCGTCGCGAGCGCGAGCACCATGAGCACGTCGTCGAGCTGGCCCCCGGGGAACAGCAGCGTCTGGGTCCGGATGATCGCGTACACGCCCACCTTGGTCAGCAGGCCGGCGAACACGGCGGTGACCGGCGCTGGTGCCGTGGGGTAGGAGTCCGGCAACCAGGCCGAGAGCGGGAAGATCGCCGCCTTGATGCCGAACGCGAGCAGCAGCATCACCTGGAGCACGAGCCGCAGCCCGGGGTCCAGCTCGGGCAGCCGCAGTGCGAGCTGGGCGAGGTTCAGCGTCCCGGTCGCCGCGTACACCACCGCGATCGCCGCGAGGAACAGCAGCGAGGACAGCAGGGACACCACCACGTAGACCGTCCCTGCGCGGATCCGCTCGCCGGTGCCTCCCAGCGTGATGAGCACGTAGGACGCCGCGAGCAGCACCTCGAACGCCACGAACAGGTTGAACAGGTCCCCGGTGAGGAACGCGTCGGCGACGCCGGCGGTCAGCACCAGGTACGTGGGGTGGAAGATCGCCACCGGCGTCTCGGCGTTGTCGTCCTCGACGCCCTGCGCCAACGAGTACACGAGCACCGCGAGCGTCACGGCGAAGGACACCGTGAGCATCAGGGTGGACACCCGGTCGGCCACCAGGTTGATCCCCACCGGCGCCGCCCAGTCACCCAGCTCGGCGACCACCGGCCCGGAGTCGGCCGCGACCAGCAGCGTCACGGAGGCACCGAGGGCCAGGCTCAGCGCGACGACGCTGATCACGCCCTGGGCCCGCCCGCGCCGCCACAGTGCCAGGGCCAGCCCCGCGGCGAACAGCGGCAGCACCACGGGCAGCGGCACCAGCCAGCCCAGCTGAGGGGTCATGACCGCCCCCCGACGTCGCCGGTCTCGTCGTGGACCTCGGCCGCGGCCTCGTCGAGGGACTCCGGCTCGGTACCGGCGTCGACGTCCTCGTAGGCCGCGCGGTCCAGCGCCGCGCGCCGCGCGACCCGGCGGTCCTCGAGGTCGTCCTGGACCTCGTCGTGCCCGGTGAGCTGCCAGGAGCGGTAGGCCATGGCGAGCAGGAAGGCGGTCATGCCCAAGGTGATGACGATCGCGGTGAGCACCATCGCCTGGGGCAACGGGTCGGACATGTCCTCCGGCGGCGTCTGGCCGGTGAGGGGCGGGCCGCCCGCCTTCCCCCCGGCGACCAGCAGCAGGAGGTTGACCCCGTTCCCGGTCAGCACCAGCCCGATGATCACGCGAGTCAGGCTGCGTTCGAGCAGGAGGTAGACCCCGACCGCGACGAGGGCCACGACCACCACGACCAGGGCGAGGCTCGGGGCGTTCATCGCGCACCTGCCGCGTCGGTCGGCGCTTCCTGATCCCCGCCGGACCGGTCGTCGAGCTCGGCGTCGACGTGCCGGTCGATCTCCGCACCCAGGCTGCGCAGCAGGTCCAGCACCAGCCCGACCACCACACCGAACACGCCGATGTCGAAGAACAGCGAGGTGACGAGCTTCACGTGCCCCAGCACCGGCAGGTCGACCTGCACGATCGTCGACTCCAGCACCTGCTGGCCGAAGAGCAGGGCGAGGAGGCCCACGCCGGCGGACAGGAACAGCCCGGAACCCAGCAGCAGGCCGGGATGCACCGGCGCGGCGTCGCCCAGCTCGTAGCGGCCGCCGGCCAGGTACCGGACCGCGAGCGCGATCCCGACCACGAGGCCCGCGACGAACCCTCCGCCGGGCGCGTTGTGGCCGGAGAACAGCAGGTAGATCGCGACCACGACCATGGTGTGGAACAGCAGCCGGGTGGCGATCTCCATGATCACGCTGCGGCGCTGCGGGTGCAGCGACCCCGCGCCCGAGAGCCACTCGCTGTGGATCCGGGCAGGGCCACCCGCCCGTACCGAGGCCTCCCAGCGTGCCCGGGCGCTGGCCCGCAGCGGAGCCATCGCGTCGGCGTCCACCCGCCAGACCGTGCGCTCACGCACAGCGCCGGACCTGTCCAGGTCCCCACTGCGTCGGCGCAGGAAGATCAGCGACGCGACACCCGTCGCGGCGACCAGCAGCACCGAGATCTCGCCCATCGTGTCCCACGCGCGGATGTCCACGAGCGTCACGTTCACGACGTTCTTGCCGCCACCGAACTCGTAGGCCTCGGCCGGGAACGCCACCGACACGGGAGACGCGGTCCGGGCCAGCGGCATCACCAGCGCGAGCACGCCGACGGTCAGCCCCACCGCGAGTCCGACGGCCATGCGCACCCAGCGGCTCGCCGCGAGGGGCCGCACCGAGAAGTACGGCGGCAGTCGTCGCAGGACCAGCACGAAGACCACCAAGGTGATCGTCTCGACCAGCACCTGGGTCAGACCCAGGTCCGGCGCACCGTGCAGCAGGAACAGCAGCGCGACGCCGAAACCGCTGATCCCGGCCAGTACCACGGCCTTGAGGCGTCGGCGGGAGCGCGCCGCGAGGATCGCCGCGACCACGGCGAGCGCGCCGGCGATCGCCTGACCGGGGGAGTCCCACCACCGGATCGCGTCCAGCCCGGGCAGTGCCGTCCCGGTGGCCAGCGCCCAGCCCGCGCCGACGACCATGACCACCAGCACGGTGCCCAGGTACAGCGGCAGCGAGCCGCGCTGGGTGGCGCCGGTGACGTCGGCGGCCAACCCGTCCAGCCGGCGCATCGAGCGGCGGTAGACGAGGTCGACGTCGAGCGGCCACGGGCGGTGCCCCTGCCACCGCTCGACCGGGGTGCGTTGCCGGAACAGCCAGGCACCACCGGCCAGGACGGCGGCCGTGATGAGCGCACCGACCGGCCCGGCCCACAGGACGAGGTGGGCTCCCTCTCCGGGGAGACCGGCCGCGTAGGGGCTGAGCAGGTGGTCGCCGAGCGTCGGGGCCAGCCCGGTGACCAGACCGAGCGTCGCCAGGACCAGTGCCGGGCCCACGAGGAGCGCCGACGGGCGGTGGGTCACGTCGGCACGCGGGTGCTCGGCGGCCGCGGCCGGGCCCACGTCGGTGGCCGGGGTCTGGCCGGGCAGCACGCGCTTGGCGCCGAACGCGCCCCACCAGAACCGGAGCCCGTAGGCGACAGTCAGCACCGAACCCACCAGGACCGCGACGAGGACGACCCGCCCGGACCACGTCGCGTCGTGCCGGAGCGCCTCGATCGCGGCCTCCTTGGCGACGTAGCCCGCGAAGGGCGGCACCCCGGCCATCGACGCCGCGGCCAGCCCGGCCGCGAGCGCGGTCCCCGGCAGGGCGCGGCCCACCCGGTGCAGGCGGCGCAGGTCACGCGTGCCGGTGGCGGCGTCCACCACGCCGACGCTGAGGAACAGCGCGGACTTGAACATCGCGTGCGCGCCCAGCAGGGCCACGCCGGCCAAGGCCGCCTCCCGGGTTCCGTGCCCGACGAGCATCACCAGGAGGCCCAGCTGGCTGACGGTGCCGAAGGCGAGAACCAGCTTGAGGTCGTACTGCCGTAGCGCGCGGTACCCGCCCACCAGCAGCGTCGCGCCGCCGATCCCGAGCACCGTGACCTGCCACACGGTCAGGTGGGAGTAGACGGGCGCGAACCGTGCGACCAGGTAGACGCCGGCCTTCACCATCGCCGCCGCGTGCAGGTACGCCGACACCGGCGTCGGCGCAGCCATCGCGGCCGGCAACCAGAAGTGGAACGGGACCAGTGCGGACTTGGTCACGGCACCGACCAGGAGCAGCACGACGGCCGTGGTCGCCGCGGCGCCGCTCGGCGGGTCCGCGAGGACCTGCGAGAGCCGGTAGCTGTCCGCCGCGCTGCCCAGCAGCACGATCCCGACCAGCATCGCCAGGCCGCCGGCAGTGGTGACGATGATGGCCTGCATGGCCGCGCGCCGGGAGGTCTTGCGGTCCGCGTAGTGCCCGATGAGCAGGTACGACGTGACCGTCGTCAGCTCCCAGAACACGTACAGCAGGAGCAGGTTGTCGCTCGTGACCAGGCCGAGCATCGAGCCGGCGAACGCCACCAGGGTGGCCGCGAACCGGCCGAGCCCGCTGGCGCCGGACTTGAAGTAGACCGAGGAGTACACCAGCACCGCGGCGCCCACGCCGCCCACCAGCATCACCATCAGCCAGGACAGGGTGTCCACCCGCAGGTCCACCACGAGCCCGACGTCGGGCACCCACGCGAGGTGGCTGGTGGGGATGCGGCCGTGGGCGATCGAGGACGCGTTCGCGATGGCCCAGACCAGGGCCGAGCCGGGCACGAGGGCCAGGATCCAGAAGCCGCGGCGTCCGGCCCAGCGCATCACCACGGGCGCGACGAGGGCCGCGATCCCGTGGAGGCCGAGCAGCAGCAGCACGTCCGCTCCGTCCGTCGAGGGGCGAGGGCGGGAAGTTGGTCAAGGGTACCCGCGAGCACCCCGCCCTGCCGAGGGGCACCTCTCGCCGAGTGGCGCACCTCGAGGCGAACGTCGCACCTGCAGGCACACCACTCGACTGGACGTGCACCACTCGCGGGGGTGGGCTGCGGCTAGCGTGGGCGCGTGTCCGGACTCCAGGTGATCGCGCTCGTGCTCGTGGTGCTCGCGACGGTGCTCGGGGTCGTCACGTTCGCGCGAGGGGTCGCGGCGATCGTGGCGACCGTGCGCCGCGGCGGGCCGGCCCCGGACCGGACGACGTCCGGGTGGCTGCGGACCCGACGCACGCTGGCCGAGATCCTCGGGCACGACCGGTTCCGGCACCGCCCGGCGATCCGGCTGGCGCACTGGGCCGTGATGATCTCCTTCCCGGTGCTGTTCCTCACGCTGGTCGCCGGGTACGGGGAGGTGGTGAACCCGGTGTACGTGCTCCCCGGGATCGGCACGTGGATCCCCTACGAGTGGGCGGTCGAGCTGTTCGCGTGGGGCGGCCTGGTGGGCATCGTGACGCTGATCGTGCAGCGCCAGCTCCACCACCCGAGGCGGGGATCGGCGGCGGTCGCGGAGCAGTCCGCGGCGCGGCGCGGCGCCGACGGCGAGCTCGTGGGCCCCGACGGGCCGCGCGCGTCGCGGTTCTTCGGGTCGAACGCGGGGCAGGCGTACCTGGTCGAGGGCGTGATCCTCGCGGTGGTGCTCGCGGTGATCGGGCTGCGCGCACTGGAGTACGCGCTCGGCGGGGGCCGGGGGATCTGGTGGGCGACGTTCCAGAGCACGAGCGAGCTGACCCTGGGGCGGCCGAGCTTCCTGGGTGCGCCGTGGTGGCAGGCGTACCCGACCCTGCCGCAGGGGTTCGACGTGCACTACCCGCTCACCGCGTGGCTCGGCTCGCTGCTCGCACGGTTGCCGATCGGCGCGCTCGCGACCGCGGTGGTCGTGCTCGCGACGGTCAAGATCCTGGTGTCGATGGCCTGGCTGGTGGTGGTGGGGCGTCGGCCGGCGATGGGGGTGGCCTGGCACCGGTTCCTCGCGGTGGTCAACGTGTGGGCGCGGCGACGGACCGACGGCCGCCCGGCGCTGGGGGCCGCGGAGCCGCTGCGTGCCGCCGACGGCACCGCCCTGGACCTGACCACGCTCGAGGACCTGCCCGAGGACCTCATGCTCGGGGTCGGCAGGGTCGAGGACTTCACGTGGAAGGGCCTGCTGGACCTGTCGAGCTGCACCGAGTGCGGCCGCTGCACCGAGCAGTGCCCGGCGTGGAACACCGGCAAGCCGCTGTCGCCCAAGCTGGTCATCACCGCGCTGCGCGACCACACCTATGCGACGACCCCTGGGCTGTGGGCCGGCCCCAACCGTTCGACGGCGCCGGCGGGTGCGACGTCCGCCACCGGGGTGCTGCCTCTGGTGCCGGGCAGCCGCGGCAGCGCGTCGGGCGGCTCGCACGCCGAGGTGGACGTGCTCACCCTGGTCGGGGACGTCGTCACGCCCGAGGCCCTGTGGGACTGCACCATGTGCGGGGCGTGCGTGCAGCAGTGCCCGGTGGACATCGAGCACGTCGACCACCTCCTCGACCTGCGCCGCAACCAGGTGCTGCTGGCCGGGGCGTTCCCGGGGGAGCTCGGCCAGATGTTCAGCAAGCTCGAGCGGCGTGGCAACCCATGGGGCATGCCCGGGCGCAAACGCATGGCGTGGGCCGAGCCGCTGGCCTTCCCGGTTCCCGTGGTGGGCGAGGACGTCGAGGACGCCTCAGGGCTGGACTGCCTGTTCTGGGTGGGGTGTGCGGGCGCCTACGACGACCGCGGCCAGCAGGTCGCGCGGGCGGTCGCGGAGCTGCTGCACACCGCAGGCGTGAGCTTCGCCGTGCTGGGCAACGGGGAGACCTGCACCGGCGACCCAGCCCGTCGAGCGGGGAACGAGGCGCTGTTCCAGCAGCTCGCGCACACCTCCATCGAGAGCCTCGAGGCCGCGAAGCCAACCCGGATCGTGACCACGTGCGCGCACTGCTTCAACACCATCGCCAACGAGTACCCGCAGCTCGGCGGGCACTTCACGGTGCTGCACCACACCGAGCTGCTCGAGACCCTGGTGGCCGAGGGTCGGCTGACCCCGGTGCAGCAGACCGGCGCCGACGTGACCTACCACGACCCCTGCTACCTGGGCCGGCACAACCAGGTCTACTACCCGCCGCGGGCACTGCTCGGCGCGGCCGGCGCAACCGTCACGGAGATGCCGCGGTCCGGCGAACGGTCGTTCTGCTGCGGTGGCGGCGGTGCCCGGGTGTGGATGGAGGAGACCACCGGGCGACGGATCGCGGGGGACCGGGTCGACGAGGCGGCTGGGACCGGGGCCGAGGTGCTGGCCACCGCCTGCCCGTTCTGCACGGTGATGCTCACCGACGCCTCGCGGTCCGCAGGGGGGCGCGCGCCGGTCGTGCGCGACGTGGCCGAGGTGCTGCTCGATGCGGTGCGGGGCGGCGAGGGGGGCCCTGCCGGGCAGTGATGCGCTCCGGTCGGGCTCGCGCTCGGCCGGCCTACAGGTCGGCGGGGTCGACGACGAAGTCCATCATGTCGGTGATCTCGCCCGCGACGGCCGTGTGCAGCGCCCTCGTGACGGCGTTGACCAGGGGTGCGGTGCGGCTCCGCGCGACGCGGTGCTCGACGGCCGGGCGCTCCTGGCCGAGCACGGCGAGGTCGTCGGGCTCCCAGGTCACCCGGTACGCGATCGCCCCGCCCTCGGTCCACGGCACGCCGGCGAGCACCACCGGGACCTCCTCGACCGCTTCCACGCCGACGGCCAGCATCCCGTCGGCATCCAGGTCCGCGAGCAGACCGTAGGAGCTGCGGTGCGCCGGGTGCGCAAGGACCTGGAGGTCGCGCTCCTCGGCCGCGACGTGCAGCGCGGCCCGCTCCTCCGGGTCCATGTCCTGCGTCCCCTGCGCCGGGACGCGGCCGGCCTCCGGCGGGGGCCCGGCCCACTCCCGGCCCAGGTCCAGCTGCGCCCGGGGCAGGGCCTGGCGCACCACGACCAGGCACGCCTGCGGGTCGAGCCAGATGTCGCTCCACACGGTCAGGTCCACCGCCTGGGTCGGGTCCGGGACGAGCACCACGCCGGAGCCCGCGACCCGCACAGCCCCGCCCAGCCGACGCGCGGCGGCGACCAGCCAGGTCACCGTACGCAGCTCGTCGCGCACCGGCAGACCGTCAGGGAACGCCCGGCCGAGACCGTCGCGGTCGCCCGCCTCGGGCCACGGCGCCTCGCCGCGCTCGTGCGGGCCGCGCAGGAGGTACCCCTGCACGCCGGCGGCCGGGAGCCCGAGCCGCGCTCGGACGTCGCGGTCCATGCGGTACGGACCGTCCAGCGTCGACAGCCGGGACAGCCGCAGCGACGGGACGCGCGTGCGGGGGTCGGGCGCGGCGGGCGGGTGCTCCCAGTGCGCGGCGGTGAACCGGCTCGTGGCCAGCACCTCGAGCTCCTCGGGCAGCACGTCCTCGGCCAGCACGAGCACGTGCGCGGTCTCGGTGGCACCGGGGTCGAGCGGGACGGGCATGGGCCGATGCTAGGTCGCCGGTGCGGTCACGACGCCACGAAGGGGTGCGCTGCGCCGGGATCCTCACGCGACCCGCACGATCGCGCCGCGGTCAGCGACGGGCGCCGCGGGCCGGCGGCACGGACCGCGGGTCGAAGCCGTAGGGCAGCTCGAGCCGGTGCGCCGCCATGAGGTCGGCGTCGGCGAGCAGGTCAGCAGTCGGGCCGTCGGCGACCACGGCCCCGTCGTCCAGGACCACCGCGCGCGGGCACAGCTGCAGCGCGAACGGGAGGTCGTGCGTGGCGATCAGGAGCGCTGCGTCGCGCGCGTCCAGGATCTCGCCGAGCTCGCGACGCCCGGCGGGGTCCAGGTTGGAGGTCGGCTCGTCGAGCACGAGCACGTCGGGGCGCATCGCGAGCACGGTGGCGATCGCGACGCGTCGGCGCTGCCCGAAGGACAGGTGGTGCGGCGGACGGTCCGCGTGCCCGACCATCCCGACCGCGTCCAGTGCCTCGGCGACCCGGGCCTCGAGCTCCGCGCCCCGCAGCCCGAGGTTCGCCGGGCCGAAGGCGACGTCGTCGCGCACGGACGGGCTGAAGAGCTGGTCGTCGGGGTCCTGGAACACGAGCTGGACCCGGCGGCGCACCTCCTGGAGCGTCGTGGGTCCCACGCGCAGGTCGCCGACGTCCACCGTCCCGGCCGAGCCCCGCAGGATTCCGTCCAGGTGCAGCGCAAGGGTCGTCTTGCCGGCCCCGTTGGGTCCCAGGAGCGCCACCCGCTCGCCCGGCTCGATCCGCAGGTCGACCGCGCGCAGGGCCCGCCGACCGTCCGGGTAGGTGAAGCTGAGCCCCCGCACGTCCAGCGCGGCCGCCCGCTGGGTCCCGCTCACCCACCCACCCCCACGAGGAGCCGCCCGACGAGCAGGACCAGCAGTGCCGCGGCGGGCAGGCTGAGCGCCGACGCCCACTGGGCCGCGGTCGCAGCCCCGCCCGCGAGCACAGGCATCCGTCCGGCGTACCCGCGGGCGAGCATGGCCTGCTGGACGCGCTCACCACGCTCGTACGTCCGCACGAACCGGGCCCCGACGCCCCCGGCGACCGCGGCGAGCCCGGCGCGACGCCCACCTCGCGCCTCCCGTGCGACCCGGGCGCGGCCCAGCTCCTCGGCGATCACCACGACGTAGCGCAGCATGAAGGAAAGGATCGCCACCAGCACGGCCGGCAGGTGCAGCCGCTCCAGCCCGGCCAGCAGCTCGCGGGCGCCGGTGGTCGCGGCGAGCACGACGGCCGCGAGCACCCCGACGGTGGCCTTGACCAGCAACGTCGCGCCACCCAGCAGGCCGGCCTGCGAGACGGTCACCGGGCCGAGCCGGGTGGTCGGGCCCGCGGCGACGAACGGCATGAGCAGTGCGAACACCACGAAGGGCGCCTCGACGCCCAGCCGACGCAGCACGGCGGCGGCCGGGAGCCGGGACGCGGCCACCACCGCCACCACGAGCGCACCCTGCGCCGCGAGCACGCCCCAGGAGCGGGCAGGTGTCAGCACGACGGTGGCCACCACGAGCACCACGGCGACGATCTTGGTCTGTGCCGGCAGCCGATGGACCGCGCTGCCGGTGGGGATCAGGAGGCCGTCGACGGGGTGCGCCATCTCACTCCGCCGCCCGCGCGGCACGGCCACGCCGGCGCTGGGCGAGGAACGTGAGAAGCAGCCCGACGACGACGGGCACCACCGCCCCGACCATGCCCGCAGCCGCTCCGGACACCCAGGGGTTGGCCAGGCCGTGCACGACGTAGTTCGCCAGGGGGCTGCGGTCCGCGGGGGAGCCGCTCGCTGCGCCGGCGAAGCCGAGCGACGTCGCGATGTACTCCAGTCCGTCGGGATGGGTGCTCGCGGCCAGGCTGACCGCGCTCGCGACGGCCAGGGTGACCGCGCCCCCGATCGCCAGGCCGCGCCGACCCAGCCGGACACGCGTCGGACCGCCGGCGGGCGAGCCCGCGGGCTGCAGGTGCCGACCAAGGTGGACCAGGTCGGGCCGGGTGGCCACGACGGCGCCGAGGACCGCCGCGGTGATGAGGGCCTCCCCGACGCCGATCACCGCGTGCCACCCGACCATCGCCGTCGCCAGCCGACCGATCGGGATGTCCACGGTCCCGCCGATCGCGTACAGGCCGGTGAAGGCCAACGCTGCGGCCGGGACGGACACGAGGCCGCCGAGCGCTGTGGCAGGGACCAGGCTGCGGGCTCGCGGGGGAAGGAAGCGCAGGGCCAGACGCGCCACCAGGTAGCCGACGACCACCCCGACGACCGCCATGGTGATGACGTTGGTGCCCAGGGCGGTGAGGCCACCGTCGGCGAACAGCAGCGCCTGCACGAGGAGCACGGAGGTGATCACCACCGTCGCGGTCCACGGCCCGACCAGCGCCGCGGCGAGCGCGCCGCCGAGCAGGTGCCCGCTGGTCCCGGCACCCACCGGGAAGTTGACCATCTGCGCGGCGAACACGAACGCCGCGGTCAGGCCGGGTAGCGCCGGCCCCGTCTCGGTGATCTCGCGCTCGGCGCGGCGCAGTGCGGTGCCCACCATCGCGACGGCCGCCACCCCGGTCGCGACCGAGGTGGGAACGTCCAGGAACCCGTCGGGTACGTGCATGCGACGATGATGCCGTCTTGCACATGACTTGCAAGAGGACGAGGGTCCCCACAGGTGGACGGCGGACGACGGAGTGGCGACTCAGGTCGCGCGGCACCGTGCGCAACGGCCGACCACCGTGACCTGCACGTGCTCGACCTCGAAACCCTCCGGGACCTGGGCGGCCCACGCGGCCGCCGACGGGCCGTCCAGGTCCCACAGCGACCCGCACACCCGGCAGTACAGGTGAGCGTGCGGCGGGTGGGTCCCCAGGTGGTAGGTGCGCCCGACGTCCGGGACCTGCGTCGCCCAGACCAGCCCGGCCTGCTCGAGCGACTCCAGGGTGCGGTAGACCGTGGTGAGCGCAGTGCCGTCGTCGGCGACCTCCCGGTGCAGGGCCTCGGCGGTCAGGTGGTCACGCTCGGCCATCACCGCGAGCAGGCGCAGGCGAGGGGCGGTGGCCCGCAGGCCGTGGGCGCGCAGCAGGGCGCGCGGGTCGCCGGGGTGCGAGTGCGGCTCGGCGAGCGCGGTGTGCCGGTGCACGTGCGCGCCGGTGCCGTGGAGCTCGGACACCTCAGACCCGGGTGCGGTGGAAGTTCTGGAACGAGCGCGACGCCGTCGGCCCACGCTGGCCCTGGTAGCGCGAGCCGTGGGCGCCCGAGCCGTACGGCTGCTCCGCGGCCGAGGACAGCCGGAAGAAGCACAGCTGGCCGATCTTCATTCCCGGCCACAGCTTGATGGGCAACGTCGCGACGTTGGACAGCTCGAGCGTGACGTGCCCGGTGAACCCGGGGTCGATGAACCCGGCCGTCGAGTGCGTGAGGAGTCCCAGGCGGCCCAGCGAGGACTTGCCCTCGAGCCGGGCCGCGACGTCGTCGGGCAGCGTCACGGCCTCGTAGGTGGACCCGAGCACGAACTCGCCGGGGTGCAAGATGAACGGCTCGTCGCCGTCCGGCTCGACGAGGTGGGTCAGGTCCGGCTGCTCCTGCGCGGGGTCGATGACCGCGTACTTGTGGTTGTCGAAGAGGCGGAAGAACCGGTCCAGGCGCACATCGATGCTGGACGGCTGGATCATCACCGGCTCGTACGGGTCCAGGGTGATGCGCCCGGAGTCGAGCTCGGCCTTGATGTCGCGGTCGGAGAGCAGCACGGGGTCACGGTAGCGGCTGCCGGGGGTCGTGGCCTGCGGCACGTCCTGGGTGCCGCAGACCACGAACCGCACTCAGGGTAGGTCAACCGACATGGGCCACAGCGTCCACAGGGTGCTGCGCAGCCGACGCGGCTGCTCGAGCACGGTGCGCACCTGGAACGCGATGTCCTGCGGCTTGAGGAACTCCTCGAGCGCGGGGTCGCCCTCAGTGCGACCGGCGCCGATCGCGAACTCGGTGCTCACCCCGGCCGGGCACAGTGCGGTGACGCGGATGCCCTCGCGGCGCAGCTCGCGGTCCAGCGCACCCGCCAGGCCGACCTGCCCGTGCTTGGTCGCGGCGTAGACGGCCTCGTTCCCGTCGCCGCGCAGGCCCGCGACGCTGGCCACGATGACGATGTCGCCGCCGCCCTGCTTGCGCATCTGCGGCACGGCCGCGCGCACCGACCACACGGTGCCGGCGAGGTTGACGTCGAGCATGCGTTCGAGGTCGTCGTCGGAGGCGTCCTCGATACCGCCGTACATCCCGATGCCGGCGTTGGCGACCAGCACGTCCAGCCTTCCGAAGCGCTCGACGGCGGCGGCGACGAGCGCGCGGTTGGCCTCGGGGTCGCGCACGTCGGTGGGCACGGCGAGGGCGCGGTCGGGGCCGATCTCCTCCACGAGTGCGGTCAGGCGCTCGGTGCGGCGCGCGGCGAGCACCACGTTGGCGCCCGCCTCCGCGAGCAGCCGAGCAGTCTCGCGCCCGATGCCGGCGCTGGCTCCGGTGATCGCGACGACTGTGCCGGTCAGGTCGTTGGTCGGGTAGGGCATGTCGGCCTCCTGGGGACAGTGCTGTCGGGGCGCGCTGGGATGTGCGCGCTCACATCGACCGTATCTGCCCAGCCGAGGTGTTGGAGGCCAACATCTGCATCGTGGGTGGACGAGTCAGTGACTGACACGCGCTCTGCACCACCGACCTCGCGGGCCGTAGGGTCGGGGGCGTGACTGACGACACCGGTGCCCAGGTCCGCTACGACGAGGAGGCCGGCGGCTACCTGCTGACCGTCGAGGGTCAGCGGGCAGGCGTCGCGGAGGTCGAGCGCCGCGGTGACGTGATGGCGTTCACGCACACCGAGATCGACCCGGATTTCGGGGGCCGCGGGCTGGGCACCGTGCTGGTCTCGCGCGCACTCGCCGACGTGGCCGAGGAGGGCCTGGCGGTGGAGCCGGAGTGCACGTTCGTCGCCGGGTACCTCGAGCGGCACCCCGAGGCGGCGCGGCGCGCCTGAGGGGCACGCGGCGGCACGGGCCAGAGCGGGACCGGCACGGGCGGCCGAGGAACCCGGCCGAGCGGTCGGGACAGCACGAAGGCCCCCGGAGTAAGCGTCCGAGGGCCCCGCGCGACCGTCGGACGGCAGGTCCGCGGACCCGCTCGTCCCGCCCCGGCGTGGCGCCGGTCCGACGTGGGCGTTGCTGCGGCACGCCGTCCGGTGACGACCAGCCTTCCGGTCCGTATGGACATCTGCGGCGCCGGCCGCCGCCCGCCCGAGCGAAGTCGAACGAGCCGTCCACCGTTCTCCGGTCGGCCCAGCAGCTCCACCGCACGCCCACCTGATCTCAGGTCGGCCCCCCGGCGGCGCTGCCGATGGAGAACGTTCTAGACCCCCGGCGCGGCGCACCGCAAGGGTCCCGCAGTCGGCAATCTCCTCCATCGAGGTGATCCACAGTGCTGTCCACAGCTTGCGCACGGCGTGCGGGCGAAGGCGCACATCCCTGTGGACGAAATCTGTGGACACCGGCGATGGGACTCCGCACGGCGGCGCACCGGCTGGGGCCCGTCCGCGGTCCCGTCGCGGACGTCGGTGCGGTGCGTGCTGAATCCACGATGCCAGGTATGATCGACCGCGCACGTCCGCCCCGGTGGACGTCTGCGGGTGTAGTTCAATGGTAGAACTTCAGCTTCCCAAGCTGACAGCGCGGGTTCGATTCCCGTCACCCGCTCCAGTATTTCCCCAGGTCAGAGCGATGTCGACGCTGAAGGCTCGGCCGTCGCGGTCGGCCTGGCCGGCGAAGCGGGGTTCGCGATCTATGGCGGGCACCGGAGGCACTGCCGGGTCGGTCGTCGAGGACGTGTCGACGGCGAAGTCTGAAGCGTTTCCGTCGCTATTCGACGCTCACGCTTCATCCTTCAGGCGGACCCACGCGAGTGAACGGCCCAGCGCTGCGAGGAGCGGGCGCCGGGCCGAGGTCGAGACAGCTGAGGTCGCGAGCGGTCATCGGCACAGCGAAACCTGCCGGGGGTGCGACGACCCGACCCGTTGCCCGGCGGCGGGACCAGCTGCGCGTCGGGGGAGGCGAGCCCGCGATGATCTCGATGCACAAGCTGCTCGCCGGGGACGGCCACCGATACCTGACCCGGCAGGTCACCGCGGGTGACACCGGCCTGCGCGGGCGACACCGGCCTGTCCGCGTCCGAGCCACTCGTCGCCTACTTCGAAGCCACGGGAACCCCTCCCGGCCGCTGGGCCGGCGCCGGCCTCGTCACGATTCCACCTGGGCGCAGGCGGGCGCGCCGTCCACCCGATCTCGGCGCACGGGCAGGTGCGGGGCTGGGTGAGCAGGAGCCCGGACGCGCCGGGCGGACGTCCCTGGCGGCGTCACGCCGGCCCGTGCGATCCTGCGATGTCGGCGCAGGAGGGACGATGCGCGCAGCACGATGGATGGCGGCCGGCACCGCGGTTGCCGCGACGCTGGCCCTCGCCGCGTGTGCCGGCACGGCTGCACCACCCACCCGCCGCGGCACGACCGCCTCCGACACGCCGGCTCCGACCACCACGTCGGCTGCACAGACCCCGGCACGGACCCGGGGGCAGAGCCCGACGACGGCACCCTCGTCCGCCCTCTCCTCCGAGGCCTCATCCGCACCCCGGAGCGCCGGACCCGTCGCGCTGTCCGCGCACGGCGTCGGGGACGTCGCGTGGGACACCCCGGAGGCGACCACGGCGGTCGAGGCCCTTCTGGGGCCGCCGGACTCGATCGAGCCGTTCCCGAGCCAGTGCGGACTCGCCGACGTGGAGCAGCTCAGCTACGGCGGCGTGACGATCAACGTGCTGTCCGACGCGCTGTTCTCCTGGACCGTCACCCAGGCCGAACCGACGCCGACCGGGATCGCGCTGCCGCACGGGATCGCGATCGGCTCGCCATGGTCGGCGGTCACCGCACTGCCCGGGGCCCAGCCCGCAACGACACTGGAGAACTACCAGGTGGCGCAGGTCCAGGTCGGCTCCGAGGCGGACTCGTCGCTGTTCTACTGGGCACCGTCGGACGTGCCGGACAGCCGCGTCGTGCTCGTAGCAGCGCGGCACATCCTGGGCTGCGGCTGACCGCGTTCGCCTGCGCCCATCGCCGCACCCACCGCGGTGTTCACCCCAGCGCCGCGTGTCGGACAGGCCGCGCTCACCGATGCCCCCTACCCTGGGGCACAGCAAAGGCCCCTCGGAGTAAGCGTCCGAGGGGCCTTGCTGTGAATTGCGATCCTGGCGCATCCGGTGTAACCCGAGACGCCGACCCCGCTCTGACGATGCGGTGGACTCCACGCTGCGCAGCGAACCACGAGCACCGAGCCCAGCAACCACAGCCCAACCGGTCCGCACGGACACCTGTGTCGTCATCCACAGCCCGATGAGTTCCCCCACCGAGATGGTCCGCCGGTCTCCGACCGGGCCGGTAGGTCCGGTTCGCCGTTCCTGCCGGGTTGCCCCGACTGGAATCTCCCGGGTCTCCCCGTTCGATCCGGCGATCCGTCCTTGCCGATGACTCAGTTCTAGTCCCGGCTGATCACGGCCCGCAAGGGTTTCTGGAGACCAGTTTCCGACCATGGGTTAGTCACAGCTTCATCCACAAGATGACCAGCGAAAACGTTCAAGATGCACAGGCCTGTGCACGAAAGATGTGCACGACAAGGACCGTCCGCACCGCGTCAGGCCGACGTCACCCGTCCACGTCGTGCAGGTGGTGCACCACGTCGTGCACGAAGTACTGGCCGAGCGTCTCCACGGTGAAGTGCGAACCGTTGCTGCGCAGGCCCACGCGCTGCCACGCGTCGGCCGGGACGGCGGCGAACACCCTGGCGGCCTCGGTCCCGGCCGCTGCGAGCTCGGTACTCACGACGGCCGGCTCCTGCTCGCCGTACCGCTCCTCGAGCGCGGTCGCGTCCTGGTCCCAGTTCTCGAACGTCGGACCATCCCGGTCGAGCATCAGCCGCGCCCTGGCCGCGAACAGCCGATACACGTCCCGCACGTGGCAGGCGTACTCCAGCGGTGACCAGACGTCGGGCCGGGGGCGCCGCCGCACGTCAGCACGGTCCAGGACCGCCTGCCAACGCGGCACCGAGGCGGCCACCGCCCCGGCGATCCCCGGCGCGGCCAAGCCGGCGGCGACGAACCCGCACTCCCCGCACGGGCGCTCGAGCACCCAGGTCCAGTCCTTGGTGTCAGGCACGATCTCGCTCACCGTGCCGAGACTAGGCGACGCGCAACGCCGCGACACCGCCCGGGGCGCCCCGCGGACGGGCCCTCACCGGACCGCCACAAGGTCCGCAGACTTCTCACGGTCGCCGGTGCGACAATAGGGGGGTGCCGAAGATCATCGGTGGCTCACTGCACGAGCACCGGGAGCGCACCCGGATCAAGCTGTTCAGCGCCCTCGCCTCGCTGATGCTCGATCGCGGGTTCGACGCGATCACCCTCGCCGACATCGCCGCGAAGGCCGGCGTCGGGCGCACCGCGGTCTACAACCACTTCGCCGACAAGGAGTCGCTGCTCCTCGCGTACATGACGCACGAGACCCAGGAGTACGTCGCGAGCCTGGAGTCCGCGCTCGAGGGCATCGAGGACCCGGTCGAGCAGCTGCGCACCTACGTCCGCCGCCAGGCACAGCTCAAGCGGGTCTACCGGCTCTCGCCGGGCCCGGACCTGCGCTCGGTGGTCTCGCCGGCCACCCAGGCGCAGCTCCGCTCGCACGCCACGCTGGTGGAGACCGTGCTGCGCCGCATCCTCGAGCAGGGCATGGCCGCCGGGGAGTTCGCACCGCAGCCGCTGGACACCACGGTGTCCCTCGTCAACGCCTGCCTGTCCACCCGCGCCACCGCGGACGGAGACCCGGGCGCGGTCGCCGCGACGGAGGAGTTCGTGCTCCGCGCACTCGGCGCGCAGGTACCCGCGCTGCCGTAGCGCCCGGACCCGGGACGCGCTCAGCCCAGCAACGGCAGCCGCAGCCGGGTCGGGGCCCCGTCGACCACCCGCACCGGCACGCCCCAGTCCTGCTGCGCGAGGTGGCAGGCCGGGAACTCGATCGACGGGTCGTCGTCGCAGGACGCGGCCTGCGCGGTGACGTGCAGCACGCCCTCGGTCACGTCGGGCGACAGGCGCAGGGTCCGGACCAGGTCGGTCGCTTCGCCGACACCGTCGGCGAGCAGCTCGGGCGGGGACGCCGAGACCTGCAGGCGGGTGGACGGTCCGTAGCGGGTGTCCAGCTTCTGGCCCGGGGCGGGCGTGAACGCGACCTCCAGGCGCAGCTCGCCGGGTCCCACCTCGGTGACCGGCCGAGCGGTCCGGCGCGCTCCCACGTCGAGGATCTCGCCGGCCAACCGGGCCGGGAGCCGCACCCGGGTGATCCGGTGCGCGGCGGACTCGACGACCAGGAGGTCGATCGTGCCGTCGTCGTGCGCGTCGACCAGCAGCCCGGACGGCTCGGCCAGGTCGCGCGCGAGCGTGCTGACCGTGTCGGCGCCCGGGTCGTACCGCCGCACCGCCCCGTTGTACGTGTCCGCGACCACGACCGACCCGTCGGGCAGCGCGGCGACGCCCAGCGGGTGCTGGAGCAGCGCGTCGGCCGCCGCCCCGTCGCGGTGCCCGAAGTCGAACAGCCCCTGGCCCACGGCGGTGCGCACGGTGACCGCTGCGCGCTCGGGGGCCAGCCGGCGCAGCGCCGAGACCTCGGAGTCCGCGAGCCAGATGTCGCCGTCCGCACCGATTGCGACGCCGGACGTCTGCGCGAACCACGCCTCGAGGCCGGGGCCGTCGACCAGGCCCTCGTTCATGGTCCCGGCGAGGTGCGTGAGCGACCCCGCCTCTCCGTCGAAGGCCCAGATCGTGTGCGTGCCGGCCATCGCGACGACGAACGCGGCAAGGTCCTGCGACCACGCCACATCCCACGGGGAGGAGAGCCGGACCATGCGCGACGGCCACCGGCCGCCCGGCTCCCACCGCGGCCGGTCGTCGGGATCGCCCGGACCTCCGTCGGGTGCAGGCTGGGGCTCGAGGTTGTCCGGCCCGCCGACCATGAACTGCTCGCCCGTGCCCGCGACGGTGGTGACGTGCCCGTCGGCCAGCCGCACGCCGCGAAGCACGTGGTTGGCGGTGTCCGCGACGAGCACGTCGTACCCCAACCGGGTACGCAGCGCCTCCGGCACGGGGCACAGCCCGTTCGGCTCGGCGAACCGCGCCATCTCCGGGACACCGTCGGCCAGCCCGCGCTCACCGGACCCGATGCGCCGGACGAGGGTCTCGGCGTCCGCGCCGAGCTCGGCGAGCGAGTGGTGCCCGGCGTCGGCCACCAGGACGTTGCCGCTCGGCAGCCGGATCGCCTTGGCGGGGAAGCGCAGGGTGGACGGCTCGACCGGCGGCGGCACGTAGGGACCGTCGCCCCGGTACAGGGTCCCCTTCGCCTCGTGCGCGGCCACGATCTCCGCCACCAGCGCCTCGATCGCGGGACCGTGACCCTCGCCGGCAAGGTGCGCGACGACGTAGCCCTCCGGGTCGATCACGACGAGCGTCGGCCAGGCGCGCGCCGTGTACGCCGACCACGTGACCAGCTCGGGGTCGTCGAGCACCGGGTGGTGCACCTCGTAACGCTCGACGGCCGCCTCGAGCGCGTCGGGGTCCGCCTCGTGCAGGAACTTGGGGCTGTGCACGCCGATCACGACAAGGGCGTCGCCGTACCGGGCCTCGAGGTCGCGCAGCTCGTCCAGGACGTGCAGGCAGTTGATGCAGCAGAACGTCCAGAAGTCCAGGACGACCACACGCCCGCGGAGGTCCGCCAGGTGGAGGTCCCTCCCGCCGGTGTTGAGCCAGCCGCGCCCCACGAGCTCCGACGCGCGGACGCGGGGCAGGCGGGCAGGGTTCACGCGGGCAAGGCTACGACGTGGGGCAGCACCCGGGCTCAGGGCGCCAGGGCGGCGCGGGCGGCGTCGACCGCTTCGGCATAACGGGCGTCGTAGACCCCGTCGACCTCGGGGGCCAGGACCTCGGCCAGCCGGCGCAGGGCCGCCGCCTCGCCGGGGTGCGCGAGCAGCACGGTGTCCGGGCTCGGGCCGCCCTGCCAGCGGTGCACCAGGTCGAACAGCACCAGGATCTCGTCGTGGGTGAGGCGGATCTTGCGTCGGCGGCCGGGCATGCGCCTATGCCATCGGCTGGGCGCAGGCGGCCGGGGGAGGCTCGCCGGGAGCGCCCGGTCCCGGGCCTGGGGAGAACTGGTTGAGGCCGGGTGCATCCGGACGCCTGGGCCCGGCCGTAGTGGGGGTGTCAGCTGTTCCGCGACCGGCGGGGGTCCGTCCCGCCGGCACGACCCAGGAGGACACCGATGCGTACCCGACTCCTCGCCGGCGCCGTCGCCGGCGCGGCCCTCACCCTCTCCGCCGCACTGCCCGCCACCGCCGCCACCGACGGCAAGGCCTCGCTGTCCGTGCTGCACGGCGTGCCCGGCCTGACCGTGGACGTCTACGTCAACGGCGCGCTCACGCTGGACAACTTCGCACCTGGCGACCTCGCCGGACCGCTGTCGCTGGACCCGGGCACCTACACCGTCGCCATCACCGCGTCCGACGCGGCGGACGACAGCTCGCCGGCGATCGGCCCCGTGGACCTGCCGCTCGAGGCGAACATGTCCTACACCGCGGTCGCGCACCTGGACGCGGACGGCAACCCGACCGCGACGCTGTTCACCAACGACACCTCGGCCACCCCGGCCGGTCAGGGGCGGTTGACCGTCCGGCACGTCGCCGCGGCGCCCGCCGTCGATGTGCTCGCCGGGGGCAGCCCGGCGATCACGAACCTCGCCAACCCGGACGAGGCGACGCTCGAGCTGCCGGCCGGGACGGTCTCGGCCGCGGTGGCGGCGACCGGCACCACCGACCCGGTGCTCGGGCCGGCCGACGTGACCGTCTCCGACGGCAAGAACACGATCGTCTACGCCTGGGGCAGCCTGGCCGACGACAACCTGGCCCTGGCCACCCAGACCGTCGACACCGGCATGACCGCGCCCGGCGGCGTGCCCACCGGTGAGCTGGGCCTCGCCGACCAGGGCAGCTCGACCGGCTGGCTCGTGGCCGTGGCGGCGCTGGTCGCCCTGGCCGGTGGCGGTGCGGTGCTGGCGTCCCGACGCCGGGCCACCGCCCCGGTGCGCGCGAACCGCTGATCACCTCCGCGGGTGGGCGCCGTCCGTTCGGCGCCCACCCGCGGTCCCCACCAGGAGGATCGATGAACCCGGCGCGACGCACCGTCCCGCCCATCGTGGCCGCCGCCCTCGCGGTGGCGGTCGTGGTCGCGGTGGCCCTCGGTCCCGCCGGCCGAGACCGGTCGGCGGCTGAAGCCTCGGCCGGGTCCGTCCCATCGACCGCCCTGCCCCCATCGCCCACCGCGGTCGTGACCCCGACGGCGCCGACCCCCGACATCCCGGTCCGCGACGCGACCGCTCCCGCCGCCGCTCTGGCGCCGGCCCCGGTCCACCTCTCGCTGCCGACGATCGACGCCGACCTGCCGGTGGACCCGGTCGGGGTCGCCCAGGACGGGCAGATGGAGATCCCACCCCTGGCCGAGCGTGCCGGCTGGTACCGGTTCGGCCCGGCGCCCGGCTCGGATCGCGGCTCGGCGGTGATCGCGGCGCACGTGGACTCGGACGCGTCGGGCGGCACCGGTCCGTTCGTGCGACTGCACGAGCTGGCGCAGGGGGACGTCGCCCAGGTGGACCTCGCCGACGGCTCGACGCTCAGCTACCGCGTGGACCAGGTGGTCTCCGTGCCCAAGACCGATGTCGCCTGGCCGGACGTGTTCACGCGGCAGGGAGCTCCGCGGCTCGTGCTCGTCACGTGCGGCGGGACGTGGCAGCCCGCCGTGCGGCACTACTCGAACAACGTCATCGCGTACTTGAGCCCGGTCGGGCCGTGAGCGCGCTACCGTACGAGACCACGGGACGCCGGCCGAGGAGGTCCACCCTGACCGACGTGACACGACTGCACCCTCCGTCGTCCTGGGACGACGAGGCGGTGTCGCGCGCCTTCGCCGCAGGCGATGACGACGCGCTGGCGGAGGCCTACCGGCGGTGGGGCGCCCTGGTGCACACCCTCGCGCTGCGCTCCCTGGGGGAACGCGCGGACGCCGAGGACGTCACCCAGCAGGTGTTCGTCAACGCCTGGCGCGGCCGTTCCGGCTTCGACCCCGACCGGGGGCCGCTGCCGGCGTGGCTGACGGGGATCACCCGACGGGCGATCGCCGACGCGGCCGCGCGCCGGGGCCGGGAGCGACGGGACGCAGAGGCCGCCACCGCTACCGTCGAGGTGGCGGCTCCGACCCCGGCACTGACCGACCGGATCGTCGTCGCCGACGAGCTGGCGCGGCTCGGCGAGCCGCAACGCACCATCCTTGCCCTGGCGTTCTGGGAGGACCTCACGCACCCGCAGATCTCCGAGCGGCTCGGGCTGCCGCTCGGGACGGTGAAGAGCCACATCCGGCGCAGCCTGCTGCGCCTGCGTGACCGGTTGGAGGTGGACCGTGCCGCATCTGGAGCCTGACGTGATCGCGCTCGCCGCGCTGGGTGAGCCGCTGGACGACGACGCCCGGTCGCACCTCGAGCAGTGCGCTGCGTGCCGCGCTGAGCTGGACGCCCTCGCGGTGACCGCCGTCCGGGCGCGTGCCGCGGGGCCCGTGACGGAGCAGCTGGTCGAGCCGCCGCCGGCCGTGTGGGACCGCATCGCGGCAGAGCTGGACCTGCCCGAGCACGTGCAACCCGGCCCCGCGCCGCGGGACCCCGGGGCGCACCGCGTGCCGCAGGGCGCCGCCGCGCCCACCCGTCCCCCCGCCGCCACCGGGCCGGCCGGGCGCGACGCGAGGCGCCGGTCGCGACGGCGCGTCGCTCCGGCCTGGTTGGCAGCGGCCGCCGCGGTCGGCGTCGTGCTCGGTGGGGCGGGCACCGCCTGGTGGAACGGACGGTCACCGACCCAGGTGGTGGTCGAGCGCGCGACCCTGGACGCGCTGCCCCAGTGGCCGGAGGCCTCCGGCTCGGCGATGGTGGAACGCTCCTCGGACGGGACACGGCGACTCGTGGTCACGCTCTCCGGCGCGGGGGCCGACAGCGGCTATCACGAGGTGTGGCTCATCGACCCCGAGGTCACCAAGCTCATCAGCCTCGGCGTCCTGCACGGCGACCACGGCAGCTTCCCGCTCCCGGACGGCGTCAACCTGACGCAGTACCCGATCGTCGACGTCTCCGAGGAGCCCTACGACGGGAACCCGGCGCACTCCGGCGACAGCATCGTGCGCGGCGTGCTGGGCACCTGACCGCCGGGCCGGTCGACGCCGGGCGTGTCGACCGGCTCCGGCTGTCGTGCTCAGGCCGGCGGCGGCTCCGTGCCGCGCTCGCGGCGCTCGACCACCTCGCGGTGGCTCGTGTTGGACCGCTGCGCGTTCATGATCAACCCGACGAGGAGGGCGACGAGGCCGGCCCCCATCATGATCCAGCCGATCAGGTCGAGGTTGACGGCGTCCGAGCTCACGTTGACCGCGAACGTCAGGATCGCGCCCACGACGATGAGGAAGATTCCCGCTCCGATACCCATGTGCCCCTCCTGTGCTCGAGCCGCGGACACGCGGCTCCGGACCCCTCCACTGTCACCCGAGAGGCGAGATCTCGCAGGCCGAGGGGTTCGCGACGGGCTCAGCCGTTGCCGGTGGGCGGCTTGTCGTCCCGGTCGGCCAGGGCCGCGAGCCGCGCGTTGTAGGCGTCCAGCTCCGCGTCCCCGTCGCGGTCCGCACGACGGTCCCGGCGCTTGGCGGCGCGCTCGTCGGCCCGGGTCCAGGAGACCGCCAGGATGATGGCCACGGCGAGCATCGGAAGCTCCGAGATCCCCCAGACGACCGCGCCCGCGGTGGCCTGGTCGGCCAGAGCCGACGGGCCCCAGGTCCGGCCGAGCAGGCCGAACCACTCGGGCACGAGCAGCGCGGTGTCCATCGTCAGGGCCACCCCGAAGAACGCGTGCACCGCCATGGTCGCGAACAGCAGCACGAGCCGCATCGGGTGCGCGAGCCGCTTGGGTCCGGGGTCGATGCCGATCAGCCCGTTGATGAACATGTACCCCGCGAGGCTGAAGTGGAGCACCATCCCCAGGTGCCCGACGTAGGTCTCCAAGGCGTACTTGAACAGGTCGGTGAAGTAGAAGACGTACATCGACCCCGCGAAGTTCGCGGCGGCGACCAGCGGGTGCGAGAAGAACGCCGCCCACCGGGAGTGCACGATCACCAGCAACCACTCACGAGGTCCCCGGGAGCCGTCCTGCCTGGCCGGTAAGGCCCGCACCGCGAGCGTCACGGGGCCGGAGACGGCCACGAAGACCGGCACGATGAGCATCAGGGTCATGTGCGCGACCATGTGCGCGCTGAGCAGGAAGTGACCGTAGACCGCGGGGCCGGCGGACGTCGTCCAGAAGAACGTCCCCATCCCGGCCAGCCAGCTGACCGTACGGCCCACGGGCCACCGGTCGCCGCGCGAGGCCAGCCGCCGGACCCAGCGCAGGTAGACGACGGCGCCCGCCAGCGCGGCGAGCGCGAGCAGCAGGTCCCAGCGGAACGAGGTGAGCCACCGGTCGAACGTCGGTGGCGGCGGCAGCGGGTGGCCCGTGACGACCTCGGCCGGGCTCAGGGCGCCCGTCGGGGTCTGCGGCACAGGGGGCTCGGCCGAGGCCAGCGCGACGGCCACCCCGGACACGGCACCCATGAGCACCAGCTCCACGGCGACCAGGCGCCAGAACACCCACGGGGCGCGGCGGGACGCTCCCGCGACGGACGCCCGCGCCGCGAGCGCCTCGACCACCCGGCGACGGTGCAGCCAGCCGACCAGCCCGAGCCCGACCATGATGGTGATCTTCGTGGCCACCAGCCGCCCGTACGCGGTCGTGACGAGCTGACCGAGGTCGGCCATCCGCATCGCCGCGTTGACGGCTCCGGAGATCCCCACGCCGAGGTAGCACCACAGCGCCAGGGTGGAGAACCGGGCGACCGCGGGCGCGAGGTCCCGGCCCAGGCGGCGCGCCACGAAGGCCAGTGCCGCCAGGCCTCCGATCCACAGCGCCGCTCCCAGCAGGTGCAGGAACATCGTCGAGATCGCGAGCTCGTGGTTGGTGTCGCCGGAGGCGTGCCCGGTCTGCGCACGCAGCACCAACGCGACCAGGGCGAGCAGCGCGGTCCACAGCGCGCCGACCGGCGTCGTGACCAGCAGCGCCAGGACGCTGGTCAGCGCGGCGACCACCACGATGCCCAGGCCGATCTTGCCCAGCGAGATCGAGGTGACGTAGACGCCGAGCTCGGGCCCGAAGGACGGGGTGCCCAGCGATCGGCCGGCGATCGCGCCGTAGCCGAGGACGAGGTCGGCGAGCGCGATCACGGTCCAGGCCGCGGCGGCGGCCGCTGCCACCCGGAGCGTCGCGGCGAAGGCGGGGCTGGGCTCGGGGCGTGCGCGCCGCGCGCCGCCCGCGCGCGTGACCCTGCGGGCCCCCCGCCGGCCCGCGGGCCAGGGCAGGACGAACGCAGCGAGCGCGAGCGCGCCGAGGGTCACGGCGCCGGCCAGCTCGGTGAGCACCTCGGCCGTGGGCGCGCCCCACCGGACGAGCGCGCCGGGGTCGAGCAGGTCGATCGTGCCGGAGCGGACCACCAGCGTGCCCAGCACCACACCCAGGACGGCAGCCAGTGCACCGGCGACCAGGCCGGGGCGCACCGGTCGGTGCACGTCGCGCGGTGCGTCGTCGGCGGGGCGGGATGGCGCGCCGCGCGTCGTCGTGGTCACCCCACCAGCGTAGGTGCCGCGGCGCTACGCCCTGGGCGGAATCGGGTGCCGATCGGGACCTCTGACCCTGGACGAGAGCGGCGCTCGCCTCAACTGAACCGTAGGGTGTCTCAGTGAGTCACCGTGATCCCGTTCGCGTGAGCGCATCCGGCGCGCCGTCCACCGCCGCCGTCGACAGCGCCGCACCGACCAGTGCCACGCCACCGGCCGCATCGGCCCCGGGCTACGTCGCGCCCACCCGCCGCCAGATCCTCGCGATCCTCGGCGGCCTGATGATGGGCATGTTCCTGGCCGCCCTGGACCAGACCATCGTCGCGACCGCGATCCGCACCATCGGCGACGACCTCAACGGCCTGACCTTGCAGGCCTGGGTCACCACCGCCTACCTGATCACCTCGACGCTCTCGACGCCGCTGTACGGCAAGCTCTCCGACATCTACGGCCGCAAGCCGTTCTACCTGGTCTCGATCGGCCTGTTCCTGGCCGGCTCCCTCCTGAGCGGCACCGCGACCTCGATGTACCAGCTCGCCGGGTACCGGGCCCTGCAGGGCCTCGGCGGTGGCGGCCTGATGTCGCTGGCCATCACGATCCTGGGCGACCTGCTGAGCCCGCGCGAGCGGGCCCGCTACCAGGCGATGTTCCTCGCGGTGTTCGGCGTCTCCTCGGTGGTCGGCCCGATCGTCGGCGGGTTCTTCGCCGACGCGACGACGGTGTTCGGGATCACGGGCTGGCGGTGGATCTTCCTGGTCAACGTGCCCCTGGGCATCGCCGGGATGATCGTCATCGCTCGGGTGCTGCACCTGCCCAAGCACCACGTCGACCACCGGATCGACTGGCAGGGCGCGGTCGCGCTGGCCGGTGGGCTCGTCCCGCTCCTGGTGATCGCGGAGCAGGGCCGGGACTGGGGCTGGGCGTCCGGGGCAGCGTTCGGCTGCTACGGGTTGGGCGCGCTCGGCATCGCGCTGTTCATCTGGGCCGAGCGCGCCGCCAAGGACGAGGCCCTGCTGCCACTGCGGCTGTTCCGGAACTCGACCTTCTCCACCACCGCGATGGTCAACGTGGTGCTCGGGATGGGCATGTTCGGTGGCATCGCGACGCTGCCGCTGTGGCTGCAGATCGTCAAGGGCATGACGCCGACGGACGCCGGGCTGGCGCTGCTGCCGTTCACCGGCGGGATCATGGTGTCCTCGGTGATCGCCGGACAGACCGTCGGGCACACCGGGCGCTACAAGATCTTCCCGGTGCTGGGCACCGGGGCCCTGGTCGCCGGTGCCTACCTGCTCGCCCAGCTCGAGCCCGCGTCGAGCTACGGCGACGTGGCGTGGCGCGCCGCGGTGTTCGGCTTCGGCCTGGGCTTCTGCTTCCAGCCGCTGGTCCTGGCGGTGCAGAACGCCGTGCCCCCCCGGGACATGGGCACCGCGACGTCGTCCTCGCTGTTCTTCCGGCAGATGGGCGGAACACTGGGTACTGCGGTGTTCCTGTCGATCCTGTTCTCCACCGTGGGCGGGAGGATCAAGGACGCCTTCGCGACGGCGGCCCAGGATCCGTCGTTCCAGGCGGTGCTGCAGGACAAGGCGGTGCTGAACAACCCCGCGAACGCGCCCGTGCTCCAGGCCCTGCAGAACCCCGGCTCCTCGACCGTGTCGCTGAACGACTCCTCGTTCCTCAGCCAGATCAACCCCAAGCTGGCCGCACCGATCATCCAGGGCTTCTCCGACTCGGTGTCGGTCGTGATGCTCACGGCCGCAGTGGTGCTGCTCCTCGGCTTCCTGCTCACGTGGTTCGTCCCCGAGCTCCCGCTGCGGATGACCTCGGGCATCCAGAGCCGGATGGAGGAGGACGCCGCCGCGGCCGCGCAGGCCAGCGCGTACGGCTCGGGGGTCCCTGAGGAGGCGGGCGCCGCCGGCGCGGCCGCGGCGGACTCGGTACCCGACGCGCCGAGCGATGCGCTCCGCGAACCGGGCGCGGTGCCTGACGACGACCAACCGCACGGCCGGCACGCGGCGGACTGACGAGCGACCTCCCGGGCGCCGCGGGGCCGGGCCCGCGGGCGATGCCCGCAGACCCGGCCGACGCAGCACCCGAGGACGTCAGGAGCGACCGACGCTGTCGTGCCCGTCACCGCGCCCGTCACCGTGCCCGTCGTGGTGGGCGACCGACCCGTCGGCGTTGAGCAGCACCCGCGGGGCTCGCCCGTGGTGGAACTCGAGCATCCCGAGCAACGACCCTGCACGCGCATCGGCCGAGGCGTCACCGATGCGGCCGAGCCGCCAGTTGTCCTCGATCAGCCTGAGCACCGAGGCCTGCTCGGTCTGGGCGTGGTCGACGTAGTTCGTCTTCGAGAACGGCGAGATCACGAGCAGCGGCTGCCGGGTGCCCGGCCCGCAGCGGTCCTGGTAGCCGCCCGCGACACCCACCGAGGCCGCGGCGTCGGTGCAGATCGCCGAGTCGTTCGCCGGGTCGTTCGAACCGTTGAGGATCTGCGCCGCGACGTGGTCGTACCAGCCGTCGGAGTCGTCGTAGAGCACGACGATCGCCGTCGAGCTCCAGAACCTCGAGGTCTGGATCGCGTTGATCTGCTTGACCAGGAAGTTCTGCTCGTCGAGCGGGTCGGAGTAGGCCGCGTGGCCGTCCTGGTAGGCGGGCGCCTTGAGGAAGCTCACGGCGGGGAGGTTCCCGGCCGCGAGCGCAGCGTCGAAGTCGCTCATGTCGTACTGGTGGTTGGCCTGGTCGGTGCGCCCGATCATCGCCACCGACGTCGGCGGCAGGTGGTGCGGGTTGGCCGTCGACTCGTAGTACTGGAACGGCTCGTGGTGGGCGCTGTAGTCCAGCGAGGAGACGCCTGCGACGTTGGTGCTGGTCGCACCGCACACCGCCGTGCTGCCGGCGGAGGCGTCGTAGGGCGTCGTGGGCCGGAAGCCGCCCTGGAACCAGCCCCAGGTCACACCCTTGGCGTCGAGCAGGTCACCGACGTTGCGGCCGTGCATGACGGCGAGGTTGTAGCTGCGCTCGCCGTTCTTGTTGGCGCAGTCGTCGAAGTACGGGTCCGGGTCGTTGATGACGGTGCCCACGCCGTTGGCGTCCGGGGACACGACGGCGTAGGAGTCGGACGTGGGAGCGCCGTCGGGCGTCCGGGCGGTGACACCGTGCGTCTGGCCGGAGACCAGGTTCAGGGCACCGGGCGTCGACGGGCCGAAGGTCGTCGAGTAGGAGTTGTCCGACATCGCGTAGTGCTGCGCGTAGTTCCACAGCGCGGTGACGGTGTTGCCGTCGTAGTAGTCCATGGTCAGGCCCGGGGCGCCGTACAGCGGGCTGCCGCACGCATCACGCGAGGTGTTCTCGACGAACAGGTTCATCAGGCCGCCGTTGAACGCCTTCTGCTCGGCGGAGTACCCGTGGTCCTGGTCGCACGTGACGGCCTGGTCCGGGCCCAGGCGCTGCGGGTCGTTCGCGTTCGGGTTGCCGGTCAGGAGCCCGGCGTTCGCGAGGTTGTCGACGGCCGGCGTGTGTGCGGCGGCCGTGAACGTCGTGCCGTCCGTGTTGGCCGCGTCCGGGTACGTCGCGAAGTAGTGGTCGAAGGACACGTTCTCCTGGAAGATCACCACGAGGTGCTTGATCGGCGTCGTCGTGGCCACCTCCCGCTTGCCGCGGGAGTGCCAGCTGCCATGGCCGTGGGCCGACGCCACCGTTGGCGTGGCCACGAGCGCTGCGGCGCCGAGCCCGAGGGCCAGGACCGCGGCGCGGGTGCGGGGTGCTGAGTGCACGGGACGTGCTCCTCTCCGGAGGTGAGGTGGGGCGGATGCCCCCTCCGAAGCGTGATCCCGATCGGCACTTTCTGCTGGTTGGGAACGGTGAAAAACCGGTGAACGGCCTGTGTACGGCCTCCCGCGACGAGCAGGACGCCAGATCACCGGGGTGGCAGGGACAGGCTCGGCATCATCACACGGGGTGGGGCCGGGGGTCGGGGGTGCCCGCGCTCGGCCAGTAGGACAGGGCGCGCTCGGCCAGGGCGGTGATGGTCAACGACGGGTTGACGCCGAGGTTGGCCGCCACGCTCGAGCCGTCCATCACGTGCAGCCCCGGGTACCCGAACACCCGGTGGTATCCGTCCACGACACCGGTCCGGGGCGAGTCGCCGATCGCGCAGCCCCCCAGCAGGTGCGCCGTCATCGGGATGTCCAGGATCTCGCCGACGCTGCTGCCCTGGAACCCGTGCACCAGCCGCGACGCGCGGGTCATCGCCTCGTGGCCGGCAGGGATCCACGTCGGGTTGGGGGTTCCGCGGCCCTGGCGGGACGTGACCTGCCAGCGCCCCCAGCGGCCCAGCACGGCGCGGCGCGGGTACAACGTCAGCGAGCTGTCCCGCGACTGCATCACGAGCCCGATGATCGTGCGCTCGGACCAGTGCCGCCCCAACCAGATCGACGGCAGCCAGCCCGGGTGCCGCAGCGCCTGGCCGAGCCAGCGCAGCGGCCGCGGCACGCGTCCGCCACCGGGCGTGCCGAGCGTGGACAGCAGCGCCATCGCGTTCGAGCCCGCCGCGTAGCGCACGGGCTCCACGTGGGTGTCCGGCTCGGGGTAGAACGATGACGTGATCGCCACCCCGCGCGAGTAGTCGGCGTCCCGACGGTGCCGGATCGTGGCCGTCGCGCCGCCCAACGCTTCGGAGTTGGTCCGTGTCAGGTCTCCCAGTCGAGGCGACAGGTGGGGCAGCACACCCGTCGCGCGCATCCGGTGCAGGAGCTGCTGGGTACCCCAGGCGCCCGCGGCGAGCACCACCTGGTCCGCGGTGACCGACCACCGGGCCGGGCGGTCCGATCCCGACACACCGGCACGCCGCCCACCCGCACCACGTCGGGCATCGGTCCGGGTCACGTCCACCTGGTAGCCACCGCCGGGCAACGGTGCGAGCCGCGTGACGGTCGCCAACGGTTCGATCCGCACCCCGGCGCGCTCCGCGAGGTACAGGTAGTTCTTCACCAGGGTGTTCTTCGCCCCCACGCGGCAGCCCGTCATGCACCCGCCGCACTCGGTGCAGCCGGTGCGGGCCGGCCCCGCGCCGCCGAAGTAGGGGTCCGGAACGGTCATGCCCGGCTCGCTGCGGCCCTGCCGCCCGAAGAACACCCCGACGGGCGCGAGCCGGAACGTGTGCCCGACGCCCATCTCGTCGGCGACCTGCTTCATCACCCGGTCCGACGCCGTCGTGGTCGGGTTGGGCACCACGCCCAGCATGCGCTCGGCGGTGTCGAAGTGCGGCGCGAGCTCGGCCTCCCAGTCGGCGATCCCCGCCCACTGCGGGTCCGCGTAGAACGCCGACGGCGGGCGGTAGAGGGTGTTGGCATACACCAGGGACCCACCCCCGACGCCCGCGCCGGCGAGCACGAGCACGTTGCGCAGCAGGTGGACGCGCTGGATGCCGTAGCAACCGAGCCGCGGCGCCCACAGGAACCGCCGCACGTCCCAGCTCGACCGCGGCAGCTCGTGGTCGGCGAACCGTCTCCCGGCCTCCAGCACCAGGACGCGATATCCCTTCTCCACCAACCGCAGCGCGGCGACCGACCCGCCGAAACCGCTACCCACCACCACGACGTCGACGTGCTCCGGCACGCTGGGCGCGGAGCGGCGGCCCGCCGGTTCCGGCACGGTCAGCGCACCGGGACCCGGTGCAGGAGCCGCGCGAAGGCCGTGATCCAGCGCGCGTACCGCTCGGGCGGCACGCCGGGCAGGTACCCGGCCGGGACCAGCCGCTGCTCGGCGACGGTCTGGGGCTCGGTCCAGGCGAGCAGTCCCTCACGGCCGTGCCGCCGGCCCAGCCCCGAGTCCCGCGTGCCGCCCATCGGCGCCGCGTGGCTGGCCCAGGCCGCGGTGTAGCCCTCGTTGACGTTGACCGTGCCCACGTGCAGCCGGGAGGCGGCGCGTCGCGCGACCGCAGCCGGTCCCCAGATGCTCGCGTTGAGTCCGTACGGGGAGTCGTCCGCGCGGCTGACGGCCTCCTCGGTGTCCCCCACGCGGTAGACGCTGACGACGGGCCCGAAGGTCTCCTCGCGCGCGAGTGCCATGTCGTCGGTCACGCCCGTCAGCACCGTCGGGGCGTACCCGAGCTCGCCGTGGCCCGGCCGGGGCACACCGCCCGTGAGGACCGTTGCGCCCTTGGCCACCGCCTCGCGGACGTGCTCGGCGACCCGGTCCAGCTGGCCCGCGGTGGTCAGGGTTCCCACCTCGCCGTCCCAGCCGGTGCCGTGCCGCAGCGCCGCGACCCGCTCGACGAACGCCGGCACGAACGTGTCGTAGATGGCGTCGGCGACGTAGAGCCGCTCCATGGACACGCACAGCTGGCCGGTGTTCGCGAAGCAGGCCCGCACCGCACCCTCCACGGCGCGCTCGAGCTCCGCACCGGGCAGCACCAGCATCGCGTTCTTGCCCCCGAGCTCCCCGGAGAAGCTGATGAGGCGCCGCCCGCACTGCTCGGCCAGCACGCGGCCGGTCGCCGTCGACCCGGTGAACATGAGTGCGTCGACGGTGTCCACGATGGCCCCGCCCAGCTCGGCTCCCGGACCGGTCACCACCTGCATGAGGTCGGCGGGCAGGCCCGCGCGGCGCAGCAGGTCCAGCAGCGCCAGCGCGCAGAACGGCGTCTGCGAGTCCGGCTTGAGGACGATCCCGTTGCCGGCGAGCAGCGCCGGGATCGCGTCCGAGACCGCGAGGGTCAACGGGTAGTTCCACGGGCTGATGACGCCCACGAGCCCCTTGGGCCGTCGATGCACCGTCGTGCGGGTGGCCACCGGGAACGCGCCGGCCACGCGCCTGCGGCGCAGCACACGGGGAGCGGCTCCCGCGAACC
Source organism: Actinotalea lenta (assembly GCF_030586465.1). Lineage (GTDB taxonomy): Bacteria > Actinomycetota > Actinomycetes > Actinomycetales > Cellulomonadaceae > Actinotalea > Actinotalea lenta. The sequence goes on along the minus strand of NZ_JAUQYP010000001.1, from coordinate 748,596 downwards.
AGCGCGCCGCGAGCGCGATGTCCGCGACCTCCTCGAAGGCGTCCCGACGCGTCTTGCCGGACTCGGCCGTCGCCAGGTCCATCAGCCAGGTCTGCTCGTCGAGCACGAGGGCGGCGAACCGCCGGACCACGGCGGCCCGCTCACGAACCGGCCGCGCCGCCCAGGCGCGCTGGGCCGACACCGCCCGGGTGCCGGCCGCCACGACGTCCTCCGGGGTGCACACCGGCACCTCTCCCACGACGGTGCCGTCCACGGGGCTGACCACCGCCCGTTCCGGGGTCCGCGCGGTCGCGACGAGCGAGGCCAGGCGCACGGTGTCGAGCGGATCGTCGGCGCCGCCGGCTCGGCGCTCCTGCTGCTGGGCGACGTCGCTCACGATCCCTCCCTCGGTGCGCGGTGGTGCCTAGCGTCACCACCGCGGGGCACGCGCGCAACCCGCCACGCGACGCGTCCCGGTGCCGGGCTCAGCCCCAGACGAGAGCGCGCGCGGGGTCCTCGAGGATCGCCGCCACGTCCGCCAGCAGCTTCGAGCCCAGCGCACCGTCGACCAGCCGGTGGTCGAACGACAGCGCGAGCTGGGTCACGTGCCGCGGCTTGACCTTGCCGCGGTGCATCCACGGCTGCTCGCGGATCGCACCGAAGGCCAGGATCGCCGACTCGCCGGGGTTGAGGATGGGCGTGCCGGTGTCGATCCCGAACACCCCGACATTGGTGATGGTGATCGTGCCGTCCGACATGTCGGCCGGCGACGTGCCGCCCGCGCGGGCCTTGGCGGTCAGGTCCGCGAGGGCCACCGCGAGGTCGTGCAGGCCCAGGCGGTGCGCGTCCTTGATGTTCGGCACGACCAGGCCCCGCGGCGTCTGGGCCGCGATGCCGAGGTTCACGTAGTGCTTGTAGACGATCTCCTGCGTCTCGTCGCGCCAGGAGGCGTTCACCTCGGGGTGCCGACGCACGGCGATGAGCAACGCCTTGGCTGCGATGAGCAGGGGCGTGACCCGCACGTCGGAGAACTCGCGCTCCTCGCGGAGCCGGGCGACGAGCCGCATCGTCCGGGTCACGTCCACGGTGTGGAACACCGACACGTGCGGTGCGGTGAACGCCGAGGCGACCATCGCCTCCGCGGTGCGCTTGCGCACCGAGCGGACCGGCACCACGGTGCTGCGGCCGTCGGGCGAGACGGTGCCGGACTCGAGCCACGGCTCCTCGTCGTTGGGGTACGTGGCGAGGGTCTGCGGCCTGACCTCGGTCGCGCGGGCCAGCACGTCCTCGCGCGTGACGATGCCGCCTGGCCCGGTCGGGGAGACCGTCGCCAGGTCGACGTGCAGGTCCCTGGCCAGCTTGCGGACCGGCGGCTTGGCGAGCACCCGCTGGCCGCCCGGTCGGCTCGCGGGCGCGCTCGCGGGCTGCGGCTCGGCAGGTCCGGGCTCGCCGGCCCGGCGGCGCCGACTCGGGGCGTCATCCCGTACGCCGTAGCCGACGAGCACCGCACGGGTCTCGCCCGCGGCCGGGTCGGAGGTGGCGGACTCAGAGGTGGCGGACTCAGAGGTGGCGGACTCGGAGGTGGCGGCGGGCTCCGTCGCGGCAGGCTCCGTCGCGGCCGCCGGCGACTCGGCGCTCGCCGCGTCCGCTCCGGCGGGGGCGTCGTCCTGCTCCGGACCGCCCGGGTCGGTGTCCACCGTGATGATGGGCGTGCCCACCTCGACCGTGACACCCTCCTCGACGAGCAGCGCGGACACCACTCCGTCGAACGGACAGGGCAGCTCGACCAGCGACTTCGCGGTCTCGATCTCGACGATGACCTGGTTGACGGTCACGGTGTCGCCCACGGCGACCCGCCACTCGACGATCTCGGCCTCGGTCAGGCCCTCCCCGGCGTCGGGGAGGCGGAACTGCTGGTACCTGGGCACTCGGAGGTCTCCTCGGGGTCCGGCTCAGAAGGCCATCGCGCGGTCCACGGCGTGCAGCACGCGGTCCACGGACGGCAGGTAGTCGTGCTCGATCCTGGCGGGCGGGTACTGGGTGTGGAAACCCCCGACCCGCTGCACCGGGGCCTCGAGCTCGTAGAAGCACTCCTCGGTGACGCGAGCGGCGACCTCGGCCCCCACCCCGTGCTGCACGGGCGCCTCGTGGACCACGACGCAGCGCCCCGTGCCGCGCACCGACTCCACCACGGTGGCGTGGTCGAGCGGGGAGATGGTCCGCAGGTCGACCACCTCGAGGCTGATGCCCTCGGCGTCGGCGGCCGCGGCGGCCTTGAGCGCGGTGTGCACGGTGGGCCCGTAGCCCACCACGGTCACGTCCGACCCCGGGCGCACGACGCGCGCCTTGTCCAGCCCCGCGCCGGGCGTGCCGTAGGGCGTGAGGGCTACCTCGGCCTTGTCCCAGTACCGACCCTTGGGCTCGAGGAAGATCACCGGGTCGGGCGAGGCGATGGCCTCCTGGATCATCGTGTACGCGTCGGCGGGGGTGGCCGGGCTCACGACCCGCAGCCCGGCGGTGTGCGCGAAGAGCACCTCGGGCGACTCGCTGTGGTGCTCGACGGCACCGATCCCGCCACCGAACGGGATCCGTACGACGACGGGCACGGTGATGCGGCCACGCGACCGGGCGTGCAGCTTGGCGAGCATCGTCGTGATCTGGTCGAACGCCGGGAACACGAAGCCGTCGAACTGGATCTCGCACACCGGCCGGTAGCCGCGCATGGCCAGCCCGATCGCGGTGCCGAGGATGCCGGACTCCGCCAGCGGGGTGTCCACGACGCGGTCCGCACCGAACTCCGCCTGCAGGCCGTCGGTCACCCGGAACACCCCACCCAGGCGCCCGATGTCCTCACCCATCAGCAGGACGCTCGGGTCGTGCGCCAGTGCGGTGCGCAGCCCGAGCGTGATCGCCCGGGCGAGCGTGACCTTCTCGGTGGGTACGGACGACGACGAGGTGCCGGCGCGGTCGGCGGTGGTGGTCATCGGGCTCCTCCCTCGGCGAGGCCGGACTCGTACTGCTCGAACCACGCGCGCTCGGACTGCACGAGCGAGTGCGGCGAGGCGTAGACGTGGTCGAACATCGAGGTCGGCTCCGGCGCGGTCATCGCGTGCACCCCGTCCCGCACGTGCCGGGCCAGCGCCTCGGACCGGGCCTCGAGGTCCGCCAGGAAGTCCTGCGGCAGCTCCCCGGCGGACTCTAGGTAGCGCCGCAGCCGGTCGATCGGGTCCTTCGCGCGCCAGGCGGCGACCTCGTCGTCCTCCCGGTAGCGCAGCGGGTCGTCGGACGTGGTGTGCGCACCCATCCGGTAGGTGACCGCCTCGATGAACGTCGGGCCGTGGCCGCGGTGGGCGCGCTCCATGGCCTCGGCCGTCACGGCGTAGCTCGCCAGGACGTCGTTGCCGTCCACGCGGACCGTCGGGATGCCGAAGCCCTGGCCGCGCTGGGCGAGCGGCACCTTGGACTGCGTCCCGACCGGTACCGAGATCGCCCACTGGTTGTTCTGCACGAAGAACACCACCGGGGCGTCCGAGGCGCCGGCGAACACCAGGGCCTCGCTGACATCACCCTGCGACGTCGCGCCGTCGCCGAGGTAGGCGATCACACCGGCGTCGCGCTGCGGGTCACCGGTGCCGACGACGCCGTCGCGCTGCATGCCCATCGCGTAGCCGACGGCGTGCAGCGGATGTGCGCCGACCACGAGCGTGAACAGGTGAACGTGGTGCTCGGCCGGGTCCCAGCCACCGTGCTCCACCCCACGGAACTGCTTGAGCACGTCCACCAGGTCCACGCCACGCACATGCAGCACGCCGTGCTCGCGGTACGCCGGGAACGCCCAGTCCTGCGGGGCCAGGGCGTGGGCCGAGCCGACCTGCGCGGCCTCCTGGCCCATGCTCGGGGTGAACAGCCCGAGCTCGCCCTGGCGCTGCAGGGCTGTGGCCTCGGTGTCGAACCGGCGGGTCAGCACCATGTCTGCGTAGAAGCCGCGGAGCGCGTCGGCGTCCAGGTGGGCCACGCGGTGGTCATAGCGGGCGTCGGCGACGCGAGTGCCCTCCGGGGTGAGGAGCTGGACGGTCTCCATGGCAACGTCCTGGGGCTGTGTCACGCGGGGTCCTTCCGGCGGGTCCATGACGGTCCGGCTGGTCACGCGGGGGGGGGCAGACCTCGCGGAGGCCCCGTCCCGGCTGGTTACGCCAGCGTAGGCTACGCCACCGTAGGTAGCACGTGGAGCATCGTCACAACACCGGCGGGGTGGTGTTGTGGGGACCGCCCAATCGGGAGGAGTCCCCGCGAACACGGCGGCCGGCTCACTCGCCGGGCGCCCACTCGGCGGTGAGCGCCAGGACGGCGTCGTTGGCGTCGGGCGAGCCGATCGAGACCCGGACACCCTCCCCGGCGAACGGGCGCACCAGCAGGCCCCGGGCCGCGGCCCGGGACGCGAGCTCGGCGGTCCGGTCCCCGGTGGGCAGCCACACGAAGTTGCCCTGGGCGTCGGGCACCTGCCAGCCCTGACCCCGCAGCGCGCCGGCGACGCGCTCCCGCTCGGCCACCACCGCACGCACCCGATCGAGCAGCGCGTCCTCGGCGGTCAGCGAGGCCACCGCCGCGGTCTGTGCCAGGTCGTTGACGCCGAACGGCGTCGCAGCGGTCCGCACGGCCGCGGCGACCTCGGGGTGAGCGACGGCGTAGCCCACCCGCAGGCCGGCGAGGCCGTACGCCTTGGAGAACGTGCGCAGCAGCACGACGTTGGGGTGCTCGGCGAGCAGCGCCGGCCCGTCCGCGGCCCGCGGGTCGGTGATGAACTCGACGTACGCCTCGTCGATGACGACCACGACGTCCTCGGGCACGCTCGCCAGGAGCGCCACGAGCTCGTCGTGGTGCACGGCGGGCCCGGTCGGGTTGTTCGGCGTGCACACCAGCACGGCGCGGGTGCGATCCGTCACGGCGTCGGCCATCGCAGCGAGGTCGTGCCGGGCGCCCGACGCGAGCGGCACCTGGACGTGCTCGGCGCCCTGGAGCCGCACCAGGATGGGGTAGGCCTCGAACGACCGCCACGCGGTGACCACCTGGTCGCCGGGCTCGCAGTACGCCTGGAGCAGGTGGCTGAGCACGGCCACCGAACCGGTGGAAGCCACCACGCCCGCGGGCCCCACCCCGAACCGCTCGCCGAGCGCTGCCACGAGCGTGTCGGCGAACATCTCGGGGTAGCGGTTCACCCGGCCCGCGGCCTCGGCGATGACCGCACGTACCGGGTCCAGCGGCGGGTACGGGTTCTCGTTGGACGAGAGCTTGTGCGCACGCTCGTCGCTCGGCCGGGCGCCGGGGACATAGGCGGGCAGGGACGCGACGGCGGGGCGGGGGCGCGGCTGGGTCACGGCGCCAGCATGCCAGCAGGGAGGCGGCCTCGGCCCGCGCCGGGGCCCGCGGTGCCAGGATGGGGTCCATGGGTTTCCTGGTGCGCCTCGTCATCCAAGCCGTCGCGATCTGGGTCGCGACCCTCCTGCTGCCCGACAGCCTCCAGGTCGTCGGCGGTGGTACCGCCCTGGGCACGGCCCTGGTGTTCCTCGCCGTGGCCCTGGTGTTCAGCCTCGTCAACGCCATCATCAAGCCCGTGGTGAAGGTGCTCTCGCTGCCGCTGTACCTGCTCACGCTCGGGCTGTTCGGGCTCGTCGTCAACGCCCTGATGCTCGAGCTGGTCGGCTGGCTGTCGGAGCAGACCGACTACGGGCTGCGCGTGGCCGACTTCGGCACCGCGGTGATCGGCGCGATCATCATCGCGCTCGGCACCGTGATCCTCACGGCGGTCGTCCCCGCCGCCCGCAAGAAGCGCTGAGGCTCACGGTCGACATCCCTGTGCAGGCACCCGCACGCCGGTGAACGTCCAGGTGCGGGCCGCGACCACGTCCCGGCCGAGCACGCGTGCGGCGGCCCGCCGGAAGCCCTGCACCGACGGGTCGGCGGCGGGCAGCAGCTCCGCGGTGCGCCGGTAGCGGTCGAGCGCGTGCGCGGCGCCGGGTGCGCGGATGACGCGCTCGGTGGCGTCGGCCGACGCCCCGAGGTCCCGCACGACGGTGGTCCGGTTCACCCGGTCGGGGTCGGGCAGCCCGCGCAGACCCGGGACGATGTCCTGGGCGTGCTCGAGCTGGAGGACCTGGGTGCGGGCGGGGACGTCGTACCCCGCCACCGGTGACCCCGCGGTGAGCACACCGGCGACGGTGTAGCGCCGCGCGAGCACCGGGTCCGCGGCTATCCGCGCGACGGCCATCCCGCCCAACGAGTGCCCGGCGAGCAGCACGGGCTCACCGGGCGAGACACCCGCCTGATCCATCGCGCGCGTCACGAGCGCCGTGACGTCGTCCCGCACGCCGGCCGTCAGCTCCAGGTCCGTCAGGGCATCGAGCGGGTTGGCGCCACCCGTCGCCCAGGTCTCGGTGCCCGGGACCGCCACGACCCAGCTGCGGGAGCCGTCGGCGTGCTCGAGGCGCTGCACGGCGACCCGGGCAAGCCCGTCGGCCGCGCCCGCCGCGTACTGGTCCGCCACGAGAGACAGCACGTCGGCCTCCGTGTGCGGGACGTGCGCGGGGACGGCGTGCGGGCCGGCGGTCACCACGAGCCGGCCCGGACCGGCCGCGGCGGCGGCGAGACCGGCGAGCAGACCGGCGCCGGCCGGCACCGGGTCGCGCAGCACCGGTTGGCGTCCGGGCAGCAGGGCGTGCAGGTAGGAGCTCATCCCCACCGTGAGGGTCTCGACCGACCCGCGACCCAGGACCGGCGGTCGGGGCAGCAGCCCCGGACCGGCGAGCAACCGCCCGATCGCGCCGAGCGGGTCGGACCGGCCTGCGACGGCGGGGTGGCCCACCCCGAGCAGGGCCCCACCCCATGGAGTCGGCGTCCACCGGCTCAGCCGGAGCCACACGAGCGTCGACGCGGCCTGCAGGCCGAGCAGTCCCACCAGAGGTACCGACACCGGACCGAGCTCGCCCCAGGCGTGCCCCATCCCGGAGGCCACGGCGCGCAGCCGGACGGTGACGTCGGTGTCCGCCTCCTGGTATGTGACTGCGACGCCGCGGAGGCCGGCTCCCAGCGCACGCGCCTCGCGCTCGCAGGCGACCAGGCCCGCCGGGCCGTCCAGGACCGTCAGGGCCGGCGCAGCCACGAGCGCGGTGCCGGCCGACGCGCGGTCGGCCACGGCGGTGGCCAGGGCGTGCGCCGCGGCCCCGAGTGCGGCGGCGAGCGCCTCGAGCTCCTCGATCTGCGCGGTGACACCGCCCGCGCCTCCCCGGACTGTGATCCCGTCGCTCACCGCACGTCCGGCGGGCCCGCGCGCACCTGCGCTGCCCACAGCGCGGTGCGCAGCCGGCTCACCTGGGTCAGCAGCACGGCGAGGCGCGCGCGGTAGGCGTGGGCCGCCGGGGAGCGCCAGACCTCCGGTTCAGCACGTGCCAGGTGGTGCAGCGCCCGGGACAGGTCGGCCGCCAGCCTGTCCAGCTGTGCCGATGCCCACAGGTCGCCTGTCATCACGGCGCTGAACGCTAGGCGCTGCCGCACCGCCGTCCGGCGGCGGTACCGGCGGCCTGTGGACGATCCCTGCGGGCACGGGGCTGTGGCTCAGCGCCCCCGCCGCGGGATCGCCAGCACCAGCCAGCCCAGGGACCCCAGGGCGACCGCCCGCAGGGCCAATGACAGCGGTCCGCCTCCGGCGGCCGGGGTGACGCCGGCGAGCCCCGCCGCGACGAGCGCGAACGCCTGGGCCACGAGCTGGGTGGGCACCTGGGCGACCAGCACGCGCCGCAACGCCGCCGGGTCCACGACCGCTCCCCAAGCGACGTGTCGCGTGAACGCGCAGCCCGCGGCCACCACATGAACCCCGAGGACCAGGCCCGCGAGCACCGGGTACCCGACCGGCCCCCCGAACAGCAGCGCCGCTGCCAGGATGCCCGCGAGCAGCACCGGCACGGTCCCGCCGGGCCGGAGCGCGGCGACCAGGGCGATGAGCGGCAGCACCACCCAGGCGAACGGGTCCGCGGGCAGTGCCGCCCCGCAGACCAGCACGGCCACGGCTGGTAGCGGCCGCACCACCCACCCCGGCACGGCCCCGGGCAGATCCACCACCAGGTGCCCCAGGGCCGCACGTCCGGTGGCCCGATCCGGCCGGGTCACCTCGGCCTCCGGCGCGTCGCACGGCGCAGGGCGACGTCCGGGTCCGCCCAGCGCACCAGCTCGACGTCGGCGGCGTCCAGGCTCGCCAGCCGGTCCTCACGCTCCAGCACGACCAGCCGTACCGCCAGGCGCTCCCTGGTGGACAGGTGGGCGGAGCGAACCGGCGGCAGCACGTCGACCGCGAGGACGCGGTGGCCGGCCCGACGCCATCGCAGCGCCAGGTCGCCGGCCTCGGAGTCCAGGAAGGTGGAGACCACCACAACCAGGGCGCCCTGCGGGATCTTCGGCGGCCGGGCGACGCGCCGCGGAGCCCCACGGGGGCGGACCACGGCGAGCCACTGCCGCACCCGCTCGGCGTGCCGACGTCCCGTGCCGGCGCGCATCGGGTGCCGCAGCGAGCCGAGGTCCTCCACCCCGATCCGGTCACCGACGTCGGTATAGGCCCGAGTGAGGCTGTCGGCCGCCTGGCGCGCGAGGTCGAGCGACGTGGCGTCGTCCGGCCGCACCGGGAGCGTGCCGCTCCAGGTCCGCGGATCGGGGCCCACGTCGTCCCGGGAGTCGAGGATCACCACGACGTGCGCCTCCGCGAGGCCGAACGTGCGCCGGACCCAGAGCCGGTCCAGGTCCGGCGACTGCCGGGCTGTCGTCTTCCAGTCGACCCGGCGCACTGTGTCCCCGGCTCCGAACGGAGCCAGGTCCCGCAGGCCGCCGCCCTCACCGGGCCGTCGGGACTCGTGCTGACCGGTGTGACCGCGCAGACGGCGGGGCACCGGGACGGCGGCCACCCGTCGGGCCTGCGGCGGCACGGCGACCTCACGCGCCGGCACCCGCAGGACCTCCGTGGTCCCGGCGCCGCCGAGCCCGATTCCCTGGACGTCGGCCGACAGCAGCTCCTGGGGACCGGTCCGCACGGAACGGGCCCGGACGACGAGCGCCGGCCGGGCGGCGAGCACCACCTCGCGCGGCGTGTGCGAGCGCCGGGACACCCTCGCCCGTACCCAGCCGACCCGCGCGGGCAGGTCCAGCTCGAGGCGTGCGGTCCAGGAGTCTCCCCCCGGTTCGATGCGCGCGCGCAGCGGTGACGTCGGCCCGGCGGTGAGGAGCTCCTGGGCGGCCATCAGCACCAGGGGTACCCCGAGCACGGCGAGGTCGGGCCGCCCGGCCACCACGGCGAGCAGCACCACGAGAAGGCCGCCGCCGAGCTGCGCGGGGGCGCCGGCGACGTGCCATGTCATGGGCGCTCCGGCACGGTGACCGGTCCGGGCGTGCCGGCCAGCACCTGACGGATGACGTCGTCGGGGTCGACACCCGTCGCCCAGGCGCCGGCACCCAGCGTGAGCCGGTGCGCGAGGGCGGGCACGGCCACGTCCTTGACGTCCTCGGGCAGCACGAAGTCGCGCCCGGCGAGCACCGCGGCGGCACGGGCCACGAGCAGCAGGGACTGGGCACCGCGGGGGGAGACACCGACCTCGACGTCGCTGTGCACGCGCGTGGCGGCGGCAAGGTCCACGCAGTAGCCCAGCACGTCGCGGTCCGCGTCCACCGCTTCGACCCCGGCCTGCATGGCGAGGACGGTGCCGGGGTCCACGACCGTGCGCACGGGGGCCTCCTCGTGCCGCCGGGCGACCCGGCGGGCCAGCACGTCCACCTCCTCGTCGCGGTCGGGGTAGCCGACGGCGATGCGCACCATGAAGCGGTCGAGCTGCGCCTCGGGCAGCGGGTAGGTGCCCTCGTACTCCACGGGGTTGGAGGTCGCGATCACGTGGAAGGGGCGCGGCACGGCGTGCGTCGTTCCGTCCACGGTGACCTGGCGCTCGGCCATCGCCTCCAGGAGGGCGGACTGCGTCTTGGGAGCCGTGCGGTTGATCTCGTCGGCGAGGAGCAAGCCCGTGAACACGGGGCCGGCCCGGAAGGCGAAGCTGCGGGTCGACGGGTCGTAGACGGCTGATCCGGTGATGTCCGACGGGAGCAGGTCCGGCGTGCACTGCAGGCGCCGGAAGTCCAGGCCGAGGGCTCGGGCGAGGCTGCGCGCGGCGAGCGTCTTGCCGAGCCCGGGCACGTCCTCGAACAGGACGTGCCCACCGGCGAGGATCGCTGCGAGCGCGACCCGGAGCGGGCCGGCCGCCCCGACCACGGCGGTGCCGACCTCGTCGAGCACCGCTTGGCCCAGCCGGGCGACCTCGGCGGCGGGCAGCGGGGTGTCGGCAGTCATCTCTGCTCCTGGGAGGTCGGGGATCGGTCGGTCAACGCCTCGAGCGCCTGCACGCAGGCGGCGACGTCGGCGAGCGACGGGGTCCGGTCGGGCATCAGGGCGGTCCACGCCCGGTCCCCGAGCGCGTCGCGCGCAGCGCACCGCTGGGCGAGCCCGACGGCGTCGGCCGGGCCGTCGAAGCCCGCGGACAGCGGCAGTCCGACTCGGGCCAGCCTGGCGGCCGCGACCTCTCGCAGGTGTCGCGCAGCGGGACCGGAGACCCGGCCGTCCCGGCCGGCCAGCGACCAGGTGAGGTCGGACACCTCGACCCGCCGCCCGTCGTGGATGCGGCGCGTCGAGTCGGGCCACGGCTCGTCGCGGCCGCCGTCGAGCCATTGCACCGCGAGGCCGAGCACGGCCACCGCCCCGCCGACGGCGAACGCGTCGGGCACGCTCGCCCCGACCACGCCGGCCAGGACGGCGCCGGTGACGGCACCGGCCCAGACGCGCCAGTCGGCGAGCCGGCGGCCCCGGCCCGCCGGCCCGCCGCGGGCCGCCTCCTGGGTCACCTGGCCACCTCGCGCAGCGTCGCGGAGATGCACCGCAGGTCGTCGGCCGCGCGGTCGACGTCGGCCTCGCTGACGGGGAGCGCCGAGAACCGGGCGCGCTCGTACGACGCCAGCAGCGATCGGGTCGCCGCGCGGTCGGCCGTCGTGCGGCCGAGGACCTCGACGACGAACTCCGTAGGTGTGGCCGCTGGGTCGCGCGGGACGCCGCTGCGCCGGGCGGCGTCCTCGAGGGCCACCCACGCGGCGACCACCGCGTCGGCGGGCTCGCCCCCGCCGCGCAGCTGCTGGACCGCGGCCGCCAGGCCCTGCTCGAGGGTCGCGAGGCTCGGCTCGGGCTCGAGGGGTGCCACCTCAGGAGCGGTGTCCGGGAAGGACAGCTCGGGCCTCTCCTGGGCCAGCACCCAGCGGACCATGAGCGCCAGGAGCACCAGGCCGAGCACCACGCCGGCCCACGCGGCACCGCTGAGGTCCAGGGTGAACGGCTGGTCCGCGGCCTCCGGGGGGATGCTGGGCAGGGAGGGGAGCGGCGCCGGCTCCCGCGTCGCGCCATCGGTGGGGAGCACGCGCGGCGTGAAGCGGACGACCCACGGTCCGGCGTAGGACGCAGCCAGCACGGTGACCCCGAGCAGGGCCACCACGAGCACCATCCCAGCCGCCGGCCGTCGCCTCCCCACTGGCCCATCCTGCCCCACGGGCTCCGGGTCCCCACCGACCGCGGTTCTGGGAGGATGAGCGGCATGGCGCACCCTTCCGACCAGGACGCGGCACCCGGCGTCGAGCAGCCCCCCGCACGGCGCAGCCTCGCCGACGTCGCCCCTCCCATCGCACTGGGCCCGCTCGACGGGCGGTACCGCGCGGTGGTCGCACCGTTGGTCGACCACCTGAGCGAGGCCGCGTTGAACCGGGAGCGCGTGCACGTCGAGGTCGAGTGGCTCATCCACCTGACGTCGCACCACGCGGTGCCGGGCGCGCCGACGCTGTCCGGCGAGGAGCGCGACCACCTGCGTGCGATCGTCACGGACTTCGACGAGCACACGGTGGCCGAGCTCGCCGCGACCGAGAAGATCACGGTGCACGACGTCAAGGCCGTGGAGTACCTGCTCAAGGAGCGGATGTCGACGGCCCCCGGTGTGCTCGGCGAGGACACCGTGCTGCCGCGGGTCACCGAGCTGGTGCACTTCGCGTGCACGAGCGAGGACGTCAACAACCTCGCCTACGCGCTGATGGTGCGGGGAGCCGTGCAGCGCGTGTGGCTGCCGGCTGCTCGCACCCTCGTGGACCAGGTCGCGGGGATGGCGCACGAGCACGCGACGGTGCCGATGCTGGCCCGTACGCACGGCCAGCCCGCCACGCCGACGACGATGGGCAAGGAGCTCGCGGTGCTCGCGCACCGGCTCCGCCGCCAGCTGCGGCGGATCGAGGGTGCCGAGTACCTGGGCAAGATCAACGGTGCGACCGGCACCTACGGCGCCCACCTGGCCGCCGTGCCGACCGCGGACTGGGTGCACCTGTCCCGGGCGTTCGTCGAGCACCTGGGCCTGACCTGGAACCCGCTGACCACCCAGATCGAGTCGCACGACTGGCAGGCCGAGCTGTACGCGGACGTGGCGCGGTTCAACCGGATCCTGCACAACCTCGCCACCGACGTGTGGACGTACATCTCGCTCGGCTACTTCGCGCAGGTCCGGGGGCAGGGCACGGTGGGTTCGTCGACCATGCCGCACAAGGTGAACCCGATCCGGTTCGAGAACGCCGAGGCGAACCTGGAGATCTCCTGCGCCCTGCTGGACTCGCTTGGCGCGACCCTGGTGACCTCCAGGATGCAGCGGGACCTCACCGACTCCACGACCCAGCGCAACATCGGCCCGGCGTTCGGGCACTCCCTGCTGGCGATCGACAACGTCCGCCGGGGCCTGGCCGGTCTGGACGTGGACACCGCCGCGACGGCGCGCGACCTGGACGCCAACTGGGAGGTGCTGGGCGAGGCGGTGCAGTCCGCGATGCGCGCGGCGGGAGTCGCCGGGGTGGCCGGCATGGAGAACCCGTACGAGCGGCTCAAGGAGCTCACCCGCGGGCACCGGGTCACGGGCGACCGGATGCGCGAGTTCGTGCTCGGCCTGGGTCTGCCCGAGGCCACCGCCCAGCGACTGGCGGCGATGACGCCCGCGACGTACACCGGCGCCGCTGCCGACCTGGTGCGGTTCCTGGACGACTGACCGGCCGGCGAGTCGCGCCGGATTTGACACGAAAGACGTCGGGTTTCGTCGAATCGCGCGCTGACCTGCGAAGATGATCAACCTCCGTCTTCTCAGCGCGACCTCGATCCGGCCGATGCAGGGGCCATGACAGCTCTCACGACCCCCGCCGTGCCCGCCGTCACCGAGCCCAGGCCCGTCCTGGCGCGCCTCGTCCCGCGCGGTGCCCAGCTCGACGAGACGGCCTTCCGTGCGCGCCACGACGCCCTGACCTGGGTGCTGCTCGGCCACGTGCCACTGCTCGCGGTGCTGGCGCTGGTGTGGTCTCCGACGGTCGTGCGGGGGGCCCCGGGCCAGCCCGGCCACGCACCCATGCACATGTGGATGGCGTGGACGGGTATCGCGACGATGGTCGTGCTCGCGGGCGTGGGGCGGATCGCACACGGTCAGACCGCACGTGCCGCCGCTGTCAGCGTGGGGCTGGCGACGTCGAGCGCGACGCTCGTGCACCTGTCCGGCGGGATGACGGACATGCACCTGCACTTCTTCGTCACGGCAGCGGCGGTGGCGCTGTACCAGCTCTGGACGCCGTTCGTGCTGTCGATCCTCGTGGTGGCGGCGCACCACATCGGCATGAGCATGGTCAACCCTGCGATGGTGTTCTCCGACCCACGCGCCCAGGCACACCCGTACCTGTTCTCGCTGCTGCACGCCGGCCTGCTGCTGGCGGAGTGCGTCGCCCTCGCAGCGAGCTGGCGGTTCACCGAGCAGGCGGACCAGGCGCGCCGTGCGCAGGCCGCGCACGCGGAGGCGACGGCGGCCGAGCAGCTCGCGGCGCAGGCCGCCCTCGTGCAGGAGCAGGCCCGCAACGCCGAGCTGGTGCAGGCCGAGCTCGAGCGACGGCGCCGACGCGAGGAGGTGCTCGAGGCGAAGCTCGCCGCGCTCACGTCCGCCGGCACGCAGCTGCGCTCGGGCGCCGAGGAGGCCGACACGGTGATGGACGGTCTGGTGGCAGCGTCGCAGGAGATCGGCGGCGCCGCGGACCGGGCGGCGAGCTGGGCGAGCCAGGCCGCACAGGCGGTCGGTGCGTCAGCGGCGACCATGCAGCGCCTGGAGTCCGCCACGCAGCAGATCACGGACATCGCCCGAGCGATCACGACGATCGCCGAGCAGACCAACCTCCTGGCCCTGAACGCGACCATCGAGGCGGCACGGGCCGGAGAGGCAGGAAAGGGCTTCGCGGTGGTCGCAGGCGAGGTCAAGGAGCTCGCCCAGGAGACCGCCAAGGCCACCGACCAGATCGAGGAGGTGGTGGCGAGCGTGCTCGCCGGGACCAGGGAGGCGCTGACCGGAACACAGGGCATCGACGACGCGATCTCGCAGGTGGTCGGCGCGCAGAGCACCATCTCCTCCGCGGTCGCGCAGCAGTCCGACGCCACTGCCCGCGCCCGTGGCGCGATCGGGGCGATGACGCAGGTGGTCGGCACCGTCACGACGGAGGTCTCCGAGCTCGCGCAGGCCATGCGCTGACCTCAGGCGGGTGGCTCGACCTCGAGCCCGAGGAACGTGCCCATCGCCTGCTCGAACTCGGTCGCACGCCCGATGCGGGCCATGGACCGCGCTCGGTTCACGGGCTGGTGCAGCAGGGAGGCCGCGAACTGGTGCAGCGCGCGCTGCACCTGGGGGTCGTCGGGATAGCGCGCGGCCACCTCGAGGAGCGCGGACTCGACGTGGGCACGCACGGCGCGCACGGCCGGGGTCGCCTCGCGCTCGGCGAAGGTCGCCAGCAGCCGGGCCGTCTCGGCCTCGACGATGACCCGGCCCTCCTCGACCGCGGTGCCCAGCGACTCCGGCGCGTGCCGCGCGACGGCCGCCAGGTCCACCAGGTGCACGCCGGGCAGGTCCGCCACGGCCGGGTCCACGTCCCGGCGCAGGGCGAGGTCGACGAGCACCGCTGGACCGCCGCCGCGGGACCGGGCCCGGGCCACGTCGTCGGCGCCGATCACGGTGCCGCCGCTGCCGGAGCACGCCACGACCAGGTCGGCCGTGGCGAGCGCGTCGGCCAGCCCGTCCTGCCCAACGGGCTCCAGGCCCTCGTGGGTCGCGGCGAAGGCCTCGGCGCGCCCGGACGGGGAGTACACCGCGAGCACCCGCGCGCCACGGTCGACCAGGGCGGCCGCGCTCGCACCGGCGTAGGAGCCGGTGCCCACGAGAAGCACGCGGGCACCGGACACCGGTCGCCGCTCCTCGGCGAGGTCCAGCGCGACACTCACCACGGAGCGACCCGCGGCCGCCAGGCCGGTGCGCCGGGCCACCGCACGGGACACCCGCGACGCACCCTGGAACAGCGCCTCGAGGTCGGAGGACGTGGCGGTCAGCGTGCGGGCGTGGTCGAGCGCGCGACGCACCTGGCCGGCCACCTCGCGTTCGCCGACGACCATCGAGTCCAGACCGGCGGCGACGGTGAACAGGTGCTGGACCACGTCCTCGCCGGATCGCACGGACAGCCGGGAACGCACCTCGTCGGCTGCCAGGCCGCTCTGCGCGGCGACGGCGGCGACGGTCGCGTCCGCCGCTGCAGCCTCGTCCGCGGCATCCAGGTAGACCTCGAAGCGGTTGCAGGTGGCGAGGACCACGACGCCGCGCACGGAGTCGTCGGAGACGATTCCGGGCACCACGGAATGCGCACCGACACTGATCTGCTCGAGACGGTCGAGATCAAGGTTGCGGTGGCTCGCCGAGAGATTCATCAGCACCACAAGAATCCCGATTCAATCATTCCGCGGGACGTTGGGCACAATCGAGCCATGCCTGCCACGACACCCGACCGGCCCGCCCTGCTCACCGCGCTGCAGGGCGCACGTCCGGCGCGCACGCCCGTGTGGTTCATGCGTCAGGCCGGCCGGTCGCTGCCGGAGTACCGGGCGGCGCGGCACGGGATCGCGATGCTGGACGCCTGCCTGGACCCGGCGCTGGCCGCCGAGCTGACGCTGCAGCCGGTGCGCCGGCACGGGGTCGACGCGGCGGTGTTCTTCAGCGACATCGTGGTGCCGGTGCTGCGCGCGGGCGTCGGCGTCCAGATCCGGTCGGGCGTGGGGCCCGTGCTGGACGAGCCGGTGCGCACCGCCGCCGACGTCGCGGCGCTGCCGACCCCCGACCCGGACCTGGGCCCGGTGGTCGACGGGGTCCGCGCGGCCGTGGCGGAGCTCGGTGACACGCCGCTGCTCGGGTTCGCCGGCGCGCCGTTCACGCTGGCCTGCTACCTGGTCGAGGGTGGCCCGTCCAAGGACCACCTGCGTACCCGCACCCTCATGCACGCGGACCCGCAGGCCTGGGCCGGGGTGATGGCGTGGGCCGCGGACGTGACGGGCACGTTCCTGCGCGCGCAGGTGGCGGCCGGGGCCGCCGCGGTCCAGCTGTTCGACTCGTGGGCCGGGGTGCTCTCCGCCGCGGACTACCGGGCGCACGTCGCGCCGTGGTCGAGCCGGGCGCTCGCGGGTCTGGACGTTCCGGTCGTGCACTTCGCAGCCCAGGGCGGCGAGCTCCTGGCGGAGCTGCGCGACGTGGCCGCGGGTGCGGTCCGGCACGCGGCCGTCGGCGTGGACCACCGGGTGCCGCTCGACGAGGCCTCGCGACGGCTCGGTGGAACCACACCTGTGCAGGGCAACATCGACCCCGCGATGCTCGCAGCCCCGTGGGAGGTGCTCGCCGCGCACGTGCGCGACGTGCTGCGCCGGGGCGAGGCCGCCCCGGGGCACGTCGTCAACCTCGGTCACGGCGTGCCACCGAACGCCGACCCGGACGTCCTCACCGCGATCGTGCGCCTGGTCCACGGCGAGCACCCGCAGCACGAGAGCGGGGCCGTGTGACCGCGGACGTCATCGTCGTCGGGGGTGGTGCGGCGGGCCTGACCACGGCCGTGGACCTGGCCAGGGCCGGTCGGCGGGTCACCGTGCTGGACGCCGCTACGCGGGTCGGGGGGTGCCTGGCACCGGTGCGCCCGGACGGCCTGCCCGACGGCGTCCTGCTGGACGGCGGCGCCGAGTCGTTCGCCACCCGCACCACCGCGGTCGTCGAGCTGCTGGCCGACGTGGGTCTGGCCGATGACGTGGTGCTGCCGCGCCGGCTGGGCGCCTGGGTCCAGCACGCCGGCGGCCCTGTCGCGCTGCCGGCGGCCGGGCTGCTGGGCATCCCCGTGCAGCCCTGGGCCCCCGACGTGATCCGGGCGATCGGGCTCGCGGGCTCCGCGCGGGCGTCGCTCGACCGCCTCCTACCGGCGCGCGTGGGCCTGCGGCCAGGCCCGATGAGCGTCGCGGAGCTGGTCAGCTCGCGGATGGGCCGGCGTGTCCTGGACCGCCTCGTGACGCCCATCGTCGGCGGCGTGCACTCCTCGACGCCGCACGCGCTGGACGCCGACACCGCGCTGGCGGGGGTCCGCGACGGGATCCGCGAGACGGGGTCGCTCGCCGCCGCCGTGGCACGGATCCGGGAGCGCTCCCCGGCCGGTGCAGCCGCAGCCGGGCTGCGCGGGGGGCTGCACCGCGTGCCGCCGGTGCTGGAGCAGGACGTGAGCCGGCACGGGGGGCAGGTGCGCACGGGCGCGAGGGTCGAGGCGTTGTCGCGCCGACCGGACGGTCGGTGGGAGGTGCACCTGGGCGCCGAGGTCCTGCTCGCCGACGACGTGGTGGTCGCGACCACCGGCACGGGCGCGGCGCGGCTGCTCGAGCCGTGGGCGCACGTGCAGGTTCCGCCGGCGGTCCCCGTCACCATCGTGACGCTGGTGCTGGACGCGCCCGACCTGGAGGCCGCCCCGCGCGGCACGGGCGTGCTCGTCTCGCCGGACGCCGGGGTGGCGGCCAAGGGTCTGACACATGCGACGGCCAAGTGGGAGTGGCTCGCCCGGGCGACACCGGGGCGGCAGGTCGTGCGGCTGTCCTACGGCCGCGGCGGGTCCCGGCCCGACCCCGGGCTGGACACCGCCTTGACGGACGCCTCGGTCCTGCTCGGCGTGCCGGTGACGCGCACGATGGTGCGGGGCTGGGCGCGCACGGAGTGGCCCGTGGGCCTGGGCGCCCCCGCCGCCGGGCACCGGGACCGGATGGCCGCGTTGCGTGCCGGGGTCCCGCGCGGGCTGTGGGTGACCGGCGCATGGGTGTCGGGCACCGGCCTGGCTTCCGTGGTGGCCGACGCCCGCGCCACGGCGGCGGCGATCACACGTGAGTGACATTTCTGACACTGCGTCACAAACGTCACAGCGGATGCTCAGAATTCTCCCGGAATGGGCCCGTGCCGGCCGCGGACGGCCGCGAATTGTGGCGGATCGGCCGGCATCCCGCAGACTGCCGTCATGACCTCCGCCACCGAAGCCCCGTGGACCCTGTGGACCGTGCTGCGCAAGCCGGTCGACCCGACACCCGCCGACTCCGACGTCGCCCTCGCCGACGCGATCGACGCCCTGCCCGACGGCGTCCGCCTGCGGGGCCTGTACGACGTGTCGGGGATGCGCGCCGACGCGGACCTCATGGTCTGGCTGACCGGCACCGGCGCACAGGCGCTCCAGACCGCCCAGCGCGCCCTGCGGCGCACCACCGAGCTCGCGCCCCTGGTCCCGCGGTGGGCGGTGATGGGCGTGCACCGCCCGGCCGAGTTCAGCGCCTCGCACGCGCCGGCGTTCATGCATGACGCCGAGCCCAAGGCCTGGCTGACGGTGTACCCGTTCGTGCGCTCCTACGACTGGTACGTGCTACCCGAGGAGGAGCGCCGCGAGATGCTCGCCGAGCACGGCCTCAAGGGCCGCGAGTACCCGCAGGTGCTGTCCAACACGGTCGCCGCGTTCGCCCTGGGCGACTACGAGTGGATCCTCGCGCTGGAGGCCGACGAGCTCACCGACCTGGTGGACCTGATGCGGCACCTGCGGGCCACCGAGGCGCGTCGGCACGTGCGCGAGGAGGTGCCGTTCTTCACCGGGCGGCGCATCGAGGTCGCCGAGGTCGCGGAGGTGCTGCGGTGAGCCAGGGCGCCGCGTCTCTGCCGGCGCGCGACCCGCAGCCGCGCACCCGCTACGACGCCGTGCTGCTGGTCTCGTTCGGCGGCCCCGAGGGCCAGGACGACGTGCTGCCGTTCCTGCGCAACGTCACGCGCGGCCGGGGCATCCCGGACGAGCGGCTCGAGGAGGTCGCCCACCACTACCGGCACTTCGGCGGGGTGAGCCCGATCAACGACCAGAACCGGGCGCTGCGCGCGGCGCTGACCGCCGAGCTCGACCGCCGGGGCCTGGACCTGCCGGTGTACTGGGGCAACCGCAACTGGGACCCGTACCTCTCCGACGCGCTGCGGGCGGCGCATGCCGCCGGTCACCGGCGGCTGCTCGCGGTCGTGACGAGCGCGTACTCGTCGTACTCGAGCTGCCGGCAGTACCGGGAGGACCTGGCCGCCGCGCTCGAGGAAACCGGTCTGACGGCCGAGGTCCAGGTGGACAAGGTCCGCCAGTACTTCGACCACCCCGGCTTCGTCGGTCCGTTCGTCTCCGGGACCCGGGACGCGATCCGCACGGTGCTCGACGAGATCGGGCCGGACGCCGGACCGGGGGACGTGCACGTGCTGTTCTCGACCCACTCGATCCCCACCGTCACGGCCGTGGCGTCCGGGCCGCCGACCGCCGATCTCGGACCGGACGGCGCCTACGGCGCCCAGCACCGCGCGGTGGCCGAGGTCGTGATGGCGGCGCTGGCCAGCGGGACCGACGCGATCGAGGTGGACTGGTCCCTCGTGTTCCAGTCACGGTCGGGCAGCCCCCACACGCCGTGGCTCGAGCCGGACGTGAACGACGCGATCGGCGAGCTGGCCTCGCGCGGGGTGCGCGGCGTGGTGATCGTCCCGCTCGGGTTCGTCTCGGACCACATGGAGGTCGTGTGGGACCTGGACGAGGAGGCCACGGCCACCGCCCGGGACGCCGGGCTCGCGGTGTCCCGCGTGCCCACCCCTGGCGTGGACCCGACCTTCGTGACGGGGCTGGTGGACCTGGTCGAGGAGCGGCACACCACGGGGGAGCCGGACGGTCCGGTCGACCGGCCGGCGCTGACGCCGCTCGGCCCCTGGTACGACGTGTGCCGGGCCGGGTGCTGCGCGAACCCGCGGGGCGAACGACCGGCGGTCGCAGGCCTGGCATGAGGATCGGCACCCGCGGCAGCGCGTTGGCACGGACGCAGACCGGCATGGTCGCCGACGCGATCGCGCACGCCATGGGAGGCGACGCACGGGACGGGATCGAGCTGGTCCGGGTCCGCACGGACGGCGACCGGCTGTCCGGCTCCCTCGCGTCGCTGGGCGGGACGGGCGTGTTCGTGACCGCGTTGCGGGCTGCGCTCATCGACGGGCGGTGCGACCTCGCGGTGCACTCCATGAAGGACCTCCCCACGGCGCCGCCGGACGGCCTCCGACTGGTGGCTGTGCCGGAGCGCGCCGACCCGCGGGACGCGCTGTGCGCGCGCGACGGCCTGACCCTGGCGACGCTGCCGGCCGGGGCCCGGGTGGGCACCGGGTCGCCCCGCCGGGCCGCTCAGCTGCTCGCCGCCCGGTCGGACCTGGAGATCGTGGACCTGCGGGGGAACGTCCCCACCCGGCTCGGGCGCGTCGCGGGGTACGTGCACGCCGACGGTACGAGCGGGCCCGGTGACCTCGACGCCGTCGTGCTGGCGATGTCCGGGCTCGGTCGGCTCGGCCTGCTGGCGGCGGTGACCGAGGCGCTGGACCCCGCCACGGTGCTGCCCGCGCCCGCGCAGGGCGCGCTGGCGATCGAAGGAGCAGGGCCGCTGGACCCGACCGCCGAGGCGGCGCTCGCCACCGTCGACCACCTGCCGTCCCGGCTCGCCGTGCTGGCCGAGCGGAGTCTGCTGGCCACGCTCGAGGCGGGGTGCGCGGCCCCCGTCGGGGCGCTCGGCCGCGCCGAGGGGGACTCGCTGCAGCTGGACGCCGTCGTGTGCGCGACGGACGGCTCGCGGCGACTGTCGGCCTCCGGCGCGGCGGTGCTGCCCGCCGACCGCCCGGCGGCCGAGCACGCCGCGCACGCGCTGGGTGTCCGTGTCGCGCGAGACCTGCTGGACCGTGGCGCAGGAGCGCTCGTCGTCCGGGCCAGGGCCAGCGGGCGCGCACAGGAGCCGGCGGAGCGCGAGAGCGGGGCGAGCCGCGCCCTGGACGGCTGGACGGTGCTCGTCCCCCGCGCAGGCGAGTGGGCGGAGCGCGTCTCCGCGCTCCTCGAGGAGGAGGGCGCGCGGGCCCTCGTGGTTCCGCTCATCGAGTTCGCCCCACCGGACGACCCCGCTCCGCTCGACGCCGCTCTGGACCGGGTCGGCGCGGGCGAGGTCGACTGGGTCGCCTTGACCAGCGCCACCACGGTGTCCGTGCTCGAGCAGCGGTGCGCGGTCCGCGGGACGTCCCTCGCGACGGCGCTCGCCCACGCCCGGGTCGCAGCGGTCGGGCCGGCGACGGCCGCTGCCGCGCAGCACGCTGGCGTGCACGCCGACCTGATCGCGCCGCTGCACTCCGGAGCCGGGCTCGTGGCGGCCATGCCGGACGGGCCCGGTACCGTCTTCGCGCCGCACTCCGACCTGGCCGACACGACGCTGGTGGACGGTCTGCGCGGGCGCGGCTGGACCGTGCGGGACGTCGTCGCCTACCGGACGGTGGCGGGTCCGCCCGCGCCGCAGGGCGTACGCCGCGACCTCGCCGACGGAGCGGTGGACGCGGTGCTGCTCACCTCGCCGAGCACGGTCGCGCAGCTGCTCGCACTCGTCGGGACGCCGCCACCCACCTGTACGGTCGTGTGCATCGGCGACCGGACCCGGCGCGCTGCCGCGGAGGCGGGGCTCACCGTGCACGTCACGCCCCCCACGTCAGGCGTCCCAGCGATGGTCGAGGCACTGGCGGCACACGCAGCTGGTCGGAGCGATGCGATGCGCCCGAGCCGCTCTGACCACCAGCCCCCGGGCAACCAGCTCCCGGCGAACCAACCCCCGACCGACCGCGACCAGGAGACCCGGTGAGCACCCACCCGCTGCCACGCGAACCCCGCAACGTCGGCGCCGTGCCCGGCCCGACGGTCCGTCCCCGCCGCCTGCGCACCAGCCGAGCGATGCGTCGGCTGGTCGCGCAGACGCGGGTGCATCCGGCTCAGCTCGTCCTACCGGTGTTCGCCCGCGAGGGCGCGACGGAGCCGGTGCCGATCCGTTCGATGCCCGGCCAGGTGCAGCACTCGCGCGACTCGCTGCGCAACGCGGTCACCCGGGCGGCCGAGGCCGGCGTGGGCGGGGTGATGCTGTTCGGCGTCCCCGCCACGCGGGACGCGACCGGATCGTGGGCCACCGACCCGGAGGGCGTGCTGGCGACGGCGGTGCGGGACGTGGTCGCCGAGGTGGGGGACGCGCTCGTCGTGCAGGCGGACCTGTGCCTCGACGAGTTCACCGACCACGGCCACTGCGGGGTGCTGACGCCGGACGGGCGGGTGGACAACGACGCCACGCTGGAGCGCTACGCGGACATGGCGGTGGTGCTCGCGGACGCGGGTGCGCACCTGCTGGGACTGTCCGGGATGATGGACGGCCAGGTCGCGGCGACCCGCGCGGCGCTGGACGCGGCCGGCCACCAGGACACGGCGCTGCTGGCGTACGCCGCCAAGTACGCCTCGGCGTTCTACGGCCCGTTCCGGGAGGCGGTCGAGTCCACCCTGCAGGGCGACCGCCGCACCTACCAGCTCGACGCGGCGAACCGGCGTGAGGGTCTGCGGGAGGCGATGCTGGACGTCGCGGAGGGCGCGGACGTCGTGATGGTCAAACCCGCGGGGTCCTACCTGGACGTGCTCTCCGACGTGGCGCAGGCCTCCCCGGTGCCCGTGTGGGCCTACCAGGTCTCCGGGGAGTACTCGATGGTGGAGGCCGCCGCCGCGCACGGCTGGATCGACCGGCGGGGCGTGGTGACCGAGCAGGTGACCGGCATCGTCCGCGCCGGCGCCGACGCCGTGCTGACGTACTGGGCGACGGAGCTGGCCGGGTGGCTGCGCGATGCGTGACCTGCGGCCCTGTGCTGATCGGCGACCCGCCGCGCGTCCCCATCGCACCAGTCCCCAGCGCCTCCAGCGCACCGGACCCCAGCGCCCCCACCGCACCGGACCCCAGCGCCCCCACCGCACCGGACCCCAGGACACCGTGCACCCCCTCGTGAAGAACGGAGCACCGCGTGCTGACCAACCATGACGCGTTCGCCCGAGCGGCGGCGGTCATCCCCGGCGGGGTGAGCTCCCCGGTTCGCGCCTACGGCTCGGTGGGGGGCGACCCGAGGTTCCTGGAGTCGGCGCGCGGCCCCTACGTCGTCGACGTGGAGGGCCGTGAGTACGTAGACCTCGTGGCGTCCTGGGGCCCAGCCATCCTGGGGCACGCGCACCCGGAGGTGGTGGACGCCGTGCAGCGCGCCGCCGCGCGCGGGCTGTCCTTCGGCGCACCGACCGTCGCCGAGGTCGAGCTCGCCGAGGAGATCGTCCGGCGCGTGCCCGTCGTCGAACGGCTGCGCCTGGTGTCCACCGGAACCGAGGCGACGATGACCGCGGTGCGGCTGGCTCGCGGCATCACGCACCGCCCGCTCGTCGTGAAGTTCGCCGGCTGCTACCACGGACACTCCGACGGGCTGCTGGCCGCCGCCGGTTCAGGTGTGGCAACCGCGGGCCTACCGGGCTCGGCGGGTGTGACGGAGGCGACGGCCGGGGAGACGCTGGTCCTGCCGTACAACGACCTCGACGCGGTACAGGCTGCGTTCTCGGCACATGGCCACCGGATCGCCGCGGTCATCACCGAGGCGCAACCTGCGAACATGGGAGTCGTCCCGTCGCTGCCCGACTTCAACGGTGAGCTGCGGCGGATCACCGCCGCGCACGGCGCCCTGCTGATCTGGGACGAGGTCCTGACCGGCTTCCGGGTCGGGCCGAGTGGTTGGTGGGGGATTGAGGCGGCCTCGCCGGCGGGGTTGCCGGGCTGGGCGTGGGCGCCGGATCTCGTGACGTTCGGCAAGGTGGTCGGCGGTGGGCTGCCTGTCGCCGCCGTGGGAGGGCCGGCCGCGGTGATGGAGCACCTCGCGCCGCTCGGGCCGGTCTACCAGGCCGGCACCCTGTCCGGGAACCCGGTGGCGGTGGCGGCGGGTTTGACCACCCTGCGACTCGCGGACGACGCCGTCTACCGCAGGCTGGACGAGGTGGCCGACACGCTGCGCGCCGAGGTGCACGCTGCGCTCGACCGGGCCGGCGTCCCGCACCGGGTCCAGCACGCCGGGAACCTGTTCTCGGTGTTCTGGGGCGAGCGCGCCGCCGAGGACGGTGTGCTCACGTACACGCAGGCCAAGGCCCAGGACACCGCGTCCTACACGCGGTTCTTCCACGCGATGCTCGACGCCGGGGTAGCGCTGCCACCGTCGGCGTTCGAGGCATGGTTCGTCACGGCGGCGCACGACGACACCGCCGTGACGCGCATCCTCGACGCCCTGCCCGCCGCGGCTGACGCAGCGGCCCGCGCCCCGGGCGCGACACCCGCCTGATCGGGGGGTGCGTGAGGACACCCGCCTGATCGGTGGGCACGTGAGGACACCCGCCTGATCGGTGGGCACGTGAGGTGGATCCCGCGCGCTTCACCGGACTCATCCGTCGACGCGGCATCGGGTGCTCGTGCCGGGCCCACTACCCCGTGCGGGCCCGCGGTTCGGGCAGGCGGATGGGGAGAACCGGCTCGAGGCTCACGATGTGGACCCGGCCGACCGGTGAGCGCCACAGCGTCGCCCCGCTGATGGGATCCCGGCTCGCGTACCAGCCAGCGTGAGTCTTGAGCCGGTGATGGTGGCGGCAGAGCGCCTGGAGGTTCTGCTCGACGGTCTGCCACCGGGCGGGGCGGTCCGGGTCGAACGGCTCGACGTGATCGATGTCGCAGCGCGAGGCCGGGACTCGGCACCCCGGGAAGCGGCAGGTCCGGTCCCGGTCGACGACGGCACGGGCGAGCTCGGCGGAGGGCCGGTAGCCGTCAGTGCCCGGAACGGCGACGATCGGCACGCCGTCCTCGTCCACCCGCACGAGCTCGCGCGTCGCGTCCTCCAGCAGGTGCGCCACGGCCACCAGCGGCACCGGTCCGTAGCCCGCCAGGTGCGCCACGGCCACCAGCGGCACCGGTCCGTAGCCCGCCAGGTGCGCGATGTGCCCCAGGCCCGCATCTGGGCTCGCGGGCGGACCACCCGCAGGCTCGTCCGCACCCGCACCCTGCTGCGCGACGGCCCCGGACCGCCCTCCCGCTGCGCGGGCCGACCTCGCGGCCACCGTGACGAGCAGGTGAGGTCGGCGGTGCTGGCGCACCGGCAACGGCGCACCGCCGGGCCCGAGTCCGGAGTCGAGCACGCCGCGCGCCATCGCCGTCAGAGCGTCGGCCCGGCGCTGGTCCGCGGTGCGCTCGTCACCCGGCTCGCGCGCCGCGGCGACGCCATCGAGCGCGGTCATGACGGTGGCGGCGTCCGCCGCGGGCAGCAGAGCCCGGATCCACGCCATCGCGTCCGGGGCGGGTGTCATCCGAACGCAGCGATCCCGACGCGCGTCGGCGTGCCGGGCCGCCGCAGCCTCGGCGTCCAGCGCGAGCTCGGTCGCCCGGACGTCCGCGCGGAGCTGCGGGACGGTGCGCTCGTCCGCCGTCTCCAGGACGCGGGCGAGCACCTCGTCCGCGAGCGCCCGCGGCAGGTGCTCGGTGTCGTGCAGCAGCGCCTCGGCCTTGCGGCCGGAGACGGACCCCTCATCCAGGGCGGCGGCCAGCCGTGGGTGGCGTTCCAGCCCGAGCGCGAGCTCGACCTTGTGCTCGGCCGCACGGCGCGTGATGGCGAGCCGGGTCGCTACCTCGTCCGGCAGGCGATCCACATCCGCGCCGCACGTCGCGCGTCTGCCCAGCTCCGCGATCCACCTCGACTGGTGGCCGACCATCCAGGCCGCCGCGCGCTCCCACCCCGCGATGCCCTCGACCAGGGTCTCGCTGTCCATCGCGGCAGGGTCCAGCTCGACCAGCCGAGACACGAGGCCGACCGACGAGCTGCGGCCCTCCAGCTCTGCGGCGACGGGGTGCCGCCCGTCCCAGGCCCATGGCGCGCTCGGTCCCGTGGGCCCAGCGGCTGCTACCGACACCAGAACACCCCCGATCGTCGAACACCTGTACGATATTCCTCTGCTCCGACACGCCCGCCAGCGGCGAGCGATCGACTCGAGGGACACGGGAGCGAGCCCCGGCGCTCACCCAGCCCCGCGCGCCAGCTCCAGAGCGTTCGACTTCCAGAACACTCCCGCCGCCGGGCCACCGTTGCAGGTCCCGTCGGACTCGCCGGGGATCTTCACCCAGAGGACCGCGTCGAGCACGCCCTCGTCCACGGCGCGCGGCGCCTCGCCGAGCGCCCGGCCCGGCGGGTTGCACCACTGGTGGTCGGCCGTGGGGCCGTTCCCGTTGCGCGACGTGTCCACCACCGCGTGCAGGGTCGAGCCGTAAGCCTCCGAGATCCGCTCGGCGTAGTCGACGGAGTCGGCCGTGGTCTCGTAGTTGGACACGTTGAGGGCGATGCCGTCGAACGCGTCGGCTCCCACGGCGCGCAGCCTCGACGCCGCCTCGGTCGCCGGGAGCCATGCCGCGTTGCCCACGTCGAGGTAGACCCGGTTGCCCCCCGCGCGCAGGATCGCACCGGCGTCGTGCAGCAGCCGCACCCGCGTCGCGCCGCCGCACTGGTCCGACGCGGCCAGCCCGTCGGGCTCCAGGACCACCCAGACCCGCCCGTCCATCCGGTCGGCCAGCTGCCGCACCCAGGCCAGGTAGGCGGACGGGTCGGCGGCGCCGCCGGCCGAGTACTGCGAGCAGTCCCGGGTCGGGATGTTGTAGAGCACGACGACCGGGACCGTCCCCTCCGCAGCCGACGCCCGGACCGCACGCTCGAGCGTCGCGGCGTCCCAGGTCCCGCCGTTGAGCCAGATCGCCTGGGGCTGGTCGGCGATCCGCGACAGGAGCGCACGCTCGGAGTCGTCGGCCGCCTGCTCGAGGATGGCCTGCTGCGACGGGTCGGCGTAGAACCGCAGAGGTTGCCCGCTCGCAACGGCCGAGGCCGCCGGCGTCGTGGTCACGCTCGTCGGAGAACCGGCCGAGCCGCCCTGGGCATCGTCCGAGGCGACGGGCGTCGTCGCTGCGTCCCGCCCTGCACCCTCACCCGAGCCCGCCTGCGATCCCGCCGCAGCGGCCGGCGCAGGGGTCAGCCCGACCGACCCGGACGTCCCCTCGCTGCACCCCGCCACGAGGACCAGCATGCCGACCAGCAGCGGCGGCACCAGGACGCCGTGCCGTCGGACCCGGGATCGTCGCCGAGTCACCGTCCCGCGTCCGGCTCCCACGCCTCCGGCACGGACGCCAGCTCGTCCAGCCACACCCGCGCGCTCGCGTCGGACGGTGCCCGCCAGTCACCCCGCGGCGACAGCGACCCACCGCCGGACACCTTCGGCCCGTTGGGCATCGCCGACCGCTTGAACTGGCTGAACGCGAAGAACCGCTGGCAGAACACCCCGAGCCACCGCTTGATCGTCGCGAGGTCATACGCCACCCGACGCTCCGCCGGGAAGTTCTCCGGCCACGGCCCGAGCCCCGCGTCGTGCCAGGCGTGCCAGGCCAGGAACGCGATGGTCGAGGGCGAGCGCCCCACCCGCAGCGTGTGGAACAGCGAGAAGTCCTGCAGCGCGTACGGGCCGATCCGCTCCTCGGTGGACTGCGGCCCCTCGCCCTCGGCGGCCGGGACCAGCTCCGGGCTGATCTCGGTGTCGAGGATCGCCTGCAGCACCGCGTCCACGTCCGCGTCGAACTGCCCGCTCGCGATCACCCAGCGGATCAGGTGCTGGATGAGCGTCTTGGGCACGCCCGAGTTCACGTTGTAGTGCGACATCTGGTCGCCGACGCCGTACGTCGACCAGCCGAGCGCGATCTCCGACAGGTCCCCGGTCCCGAGCACGATCCCGCCGCGCTGGTTGGCGGCGCGGAACAGGTAGTCGGTGCGCAGCCCGGCCTGGACGTTCTCGAACGTCACGTCGTACTGCGGCTCACCGTCGGCGAACGGGTGGCCCAGGTCGGCGAGCATCTGCCGCGCCGCGGGCCGGATGTCCAGCTCGGAGAACGTCACCCCCAGCGCCCGCGCGAGGGCCGTCGCGTTGGCCTTGGTCTCGTCCGACGTCGCGAACCCCGGCATCGTGAACGCCAGGATGTCCGACCGCGGCCGCCCCTCCCGGTCCATCGCGCGCGCGGCGACGATGAGCGCGTGGGTCGAGTCCAGCCCACCCGAGACCCCGATGACGACCTTCGCCCCACCGATCGCCCGCAACCGCTGCTCCAGCCCGGCGACCTGGATGTTGTAGGCCTCGTAGCAGTCCTGGGCCAGCCGCGCCGGGTCCGACGGCACGAACGGGAACCGCTCCACGACGCGCCGCAGACCCACGTCCCGCGCGGGCGGGTCGAGCCTGAACGACACGGTGCGGAACCCGTCGCGGCCGACGGCTCCGGCTCCGTCCACCACTGCAGCCCCGGTCGATCCGGCCGCGCGCGCACGCTCGGCGCGGTGCCGGCGGTTGTCGTCGAACGTGCCCATCCGCCGCCGCTCGGCCGCGATCGCGCCGAGGTCCACGTCGACGACGGTGCGGTGGTCGCCGTGCGCGAACCGCTCTCCCTCCGCGAGGGTCGAGCCCAGCTCGTGCACCATCGTCTGGCCGTCCCAGGCCAGGTCCGTGGTGGACTCGCCCTCGCCCGCCGCGGCGTACACGTAGGCGGCCACGCACCGCAACGACGCGGCCCGCGCGAGCAGCGCCCGCGACTCGGCCCGGCCGATCGTGATGGGGCTGCCCGAGATGTTGACCAGCACCGTCGCGCCCGCGAGCGCGGCCTCGGCGCTGGGCGGCACCGGCACCCACATGTCCTCGCACACCTCGACGTGCACCACGAGCCCGGGCAGGTCCGACGCGGCGAACAGCAGGTCCGGGCCGAACGGCACGTCCGCCCCGAGCAACCGGATGGTCGACCCCGCCAGGTCGTCCCCCGGCGCCATCTGACGACGCTCGTAGAACTCCCGGTACGTCGGCAGGTACGACTTGGGCGCCACCCCGAGCACCCGGCCGCGGTGCACGACGACCGCGCAGTTGTAGATCCGGTGCCGGTACCGCAGCGGCGCCCCGACCACGAGCACGGGCATCAGCTCGGCAGTCGCCTCGGCCACCCGGGCCAGCGCGGCCTCGACGTCGTCGAGCAGCGCGTCGGCGAGCAGGAGGTCGTCGATCGCATACCCGGTCAGCGCGAGCTCCGGCAGCGCGGCGACCGCGACCGCGTCGTCGTGGCACGCGTGCGCGGCACGGATCACGGCGTCGGCGTTGGCCTGCGGGTCGGCGACGGCGCTCGGCATCGCACAGGCCGCCACGCGGGCGAAGCCGTGCCGGTACGCGGAGGTGAACGGCAGCTCCATGAACCCTCCTCGATCCGGTCGCGGTCCCAGGAACGATCCTGGCAGACCGGCGGCCGGCAGGCCGTTCCCGGCGGCCCGTGAGGAGCAGATGAGGTTCCGGGTGGCGGGCCTGGGCTACCCGGTCGCCCGGCGAGGAACGGTCAGGCGCGAACCGAGATCGTCCGGACGATCTTGTCCGCGAAGGTCTGCTTCTTCGGGTCCCACAGCGGCCACAGGTAGCCGAGGAGGAACAGACTGCTGTCGAGAAGGTGCACGACGTCGCGCACCAGCGCCATCGCGGTACCGATCGGCTGACGGGTCTCCTCCGAGACCAGTCTCAGCCCGACCATGCCCTTGCCGATGGACTGCCCGGCACCCTGGCGCACGCCGCGGTTCCAGATCCACAGGACCAGCCCGATCAGGCTGCCGACGGCGAGGACGACCGAGCTGCTCCGCGTGGGCCCGTCCGACGCCGTCGCAGCCGCGTACACGCCGCTGATGGCGCCGCCGGGGACCGCCACGATCATGACGTCGATCAGGAACGCCCTCGCCCGCTGCGGCCACGCGGCGAGCGCGACGTCCGGCACCGGCGGCGCCATCTCGCCCTGATAGACCGGCGCCCCCTGGTACTGCGGGGCTCCGGGGGCGGGGCCCCCGTCGGCTGGTCCTCGGTCCACGCTCATCGCGCCGTCCCCCTCGTCGTAGCGGCGTACCTCCCGAGTGTGCCAGTGTGGCGCCCTCGCCGGGCCGACTTCCGCCGTCACCACGGCAGGTAGTAGGTGAGCAGGTCAGCCGTCACGGCGGGGAAGAGCGCCTCACCCACGGCGGGCCTGCCGTAGACGTCGGGCCGCACGCGCCTCAGGCCGGCGAAACCACGCTGGCCGAACAGCAACGCCCCGAGCTGATCCGGCGCCACCCCGAACCCGCCGTGCACGCCGGGCGACTGCATGGGGCCGCCGGTCTGCACCGGGCCGAAGCCGTCGGCGGTGACCGGCAGCCGGTGGTGGGCACCGAACGTCGAGATCACCAGCGCCTCACCCAGCACCTGGGGCGCCAGCGCGCACGCGCGCCGCCACAGCACGGGCCGCAGCGCACCCAGCAGAGCGCCGACGTCGGGAATCCGCAGGTAGTACTGCTCGCACCCGGCATCCGGGACGTCCAGCAGCCGGTCCCACGTATCGCCGGTGACGGTGCCTGCCCGGTGCACCACCGAGAGCTCCTGACCGTCCGGGAGCTGGGCCGCCAGGCGAGCCAGCAGCGCATTCGCGGCGCCCGCATCGACCGCCGCGGGCTCGGCGGCCACGAGCCCGTCGTCGTCCGCCCGGACCCGGGCCGAGGCGACCACCGCCCCGTCGCGCTCCAGCACGCGCGTCCGCGAGGCGCTCTGCGCCAGCAGCGCACGCCAGCGGGCCGCGGGGTGCGGCACGGCCACGTCGAACGCCGCCTGGGTGGCCTCCTGCAGCCCCACCAGTCCGGGGAGGTCCTCGCTGCGCGCATCCCGCAGCGCACCGGCCGCAGCGCCGACCTCCGGGACGGACCCGACAAGGCGCCGCGCGGGCGGGATGTCGATGGCGTACTCGTACCCGAAGCGGCGGTAGAAGTACGGGATCCCGATGATCAGCTGCACAAGGTGGCCGCGGTCGGCCGACCGCCGGTGCGCCCACCCCATCAGGGCACGTGCCAGACCGCGGTGCTCGTAGTCCGGGTGCACGGCCACGAGCTCCACCTGGCCCGCGGGCAGCGTCACGTCGCCGAGCCGCACCGTCTCGTCGAGCAGGGTCGCGGTGGCGGCCACCCGGTCGCCGTCGACGACCACGGCGCTCGCGTCCCAGCCCAGGTCCGGGTCGTGCACCACCAGGCGGTGGTCCAGGCCGTCGGCCTCGTCCCCGCGCTCGACCAGCAGGGTCCCGATCTGGTCGAGGTCGGCCGGGCGGGCGGTGCGCAGCTCAAGCCCGCCGGGCAGCCGGGTCGCCGTGGCGGCGGGGCTGGTTCTGCCGGTGGGAGCAGCGGGGTCGACCATGGCGCCACCCTCCCGGGCCGCACCGCCGGGGTCCACAGGATTCCCCCGTTCCGAGCCGGGCCACCTCCCGAACCGAGAGCGACGAGGGGCACCTCAGTGCCGGGACGAGAACGACGACGGGCGCCTCAGCCGCGGACCGAGAGAGTCGAGAGGATCTTGTCCGCGAACGTCTGCTTCTTGGGATCCCACAGCGGCCAGAGGTAGCCGACGTAGAGGAACGAGTCGAGCACGTGCAGGATGTCGCGAACCAGGGCCATGCCGACCCCGATCGGCTGGTGCGTGCGCTCGCCGATCAGGCGCAGCCCCACCGCACGCTTGCCGATCGACCGACCAGAACGGCCCTGCAGCACCCCGCGGTTCCAGGCCCACAGCACAAGTGTGATGAGACCGCCGACGATCAGGGCCGCTGCGCCACCGGCGGACACCTCGGACGTGGTGCCGTTCAACGCGTCCGAGAGCGAGCCGCCGACGAAGATGCCCTCACCGATGGCCAACGGGATGCCTGCGACGAGCACGTCGACGAGATACCCACCGACGCGCCGTCCCCAGCTTCCGAGCTCGACGCCCGGCACCGCGGGCACGGGCGCCGACTGGCTGGCCGCAGGCGCGGACGGGTACGCGTAGCCGGGCCCCGACGGGTAGGACTGGCCTGCCGGAACGGGCTGGGCGCCGACCGGCGTCGGGAACGCGTCGTCCGGGCCGCTGGACTGCTGGTGCGGCGGCACCGGGCTGGGCTGCGGCTCCCACGGGCCACCCGTCTGGTTCTCGCTCATCGCTACCGCCCTCGGGATCGTTCGGACATCTCGCAGCGAGTATTCCAGCGGGCGCACGGCCGGGGAGCGGTTTCCACAGCGAAGCCTCGCCGGCCCGGACGCCGCGACGGTCGCCGCGGTGTCGCCTGGGCCCGGACCGGCGAGGTCCCACCTGCCTGTCAGACCCGGAACCTGCTCACCTGGCTCTGCAGCTCGGCAGCCATCCGGGCCAGCTCCGCGATCGCCGACGCGCTCTGCTCGACGCCCTGCGTGGTCTGGGTCGCGGCCGTGGCCACGTAGGTGACGTTCCGCGCGATCTCGCCGGAGCCGCTCGCGGCCTCCGCCAGGCTCCGGTTCATCTCACCCGTGGTGGCCGTCTGCTCCTCGACCGCGGCGCTGATCGTGGTCTGGAACTGATGGATGCGGTCCACGATCTCGGAGATCCGGCCGATGGCCGTCACGGCGCCCGAGGTGTCCTGCTGGATCGCCTGGATGCGCTGTGCGATGTCCTCGGTGGCCTTCGCGGTCTCCTGTGCGAGGTCCTTGACCTCTCCTGCCACCACCGCGAAGCCCTTGCCCGCGTCCCCCGCCCGGGCCGCCTCGATCGTCGCGTTGAGGGCCAGCAGGTTGGTCTGCTCGGCGATCTGGGTGATCGCCGTGATCACGGCGCCGATCTCGGCCGAGGACGTGCCCAACCGGGTGATCGAGGCGGTGGTCTCCTGCGACACCTGGACCGCCTCGGAGGCGACCCGCGCCGCATCGGTCGCGTTGCGGGCGATCTCCTTGATGCTCGAGCCCATCTGCTCGGTGCCGGACGCCACGGTCTGCACGTTGGCGCTGACCTGCTCCGCCGCTGCGGCGACGGCGCCGGCCTGCGCGCTGGTCTCCTGCGCAGCAGTTCCGATCTGCTGCGAGGTGCCGGACATCTCCTCCGCCGCCGAGGCGACGGCCGAGGACGAGGTCGCGACCGACCGGATGACGTCGGCCACCTGACCGACGAAGCGGTTGAACGACTCGGCGACGGTGGACAGCTCGTCGCGCCCCTCGACCTCGAGCCGTGCGGTCAGGTCACCCTCCCCACGGGAGATGTCGTCCAGCCGTGCCTTGAGGCGGCCGAGCGGCCCGGTGATGGACAGCACGGCAGCGCCGATCAGCAGTGCGCTGACCACCAGCGCGATCCCGGCGATGCTGAGCACCGCGAGGCGACCGGCCGCGGCCTGCGACGTCGCGGACGCGGCTGCGGCCTGGGCGCGCTCGTCGAGGCTCGACACGAGCTTGGTCATCGCGGTCGCGATGCCCTGGTAGACGGTGATCTCGTCGTGGAGCACCTGCTGGGTCGCGTGCTCGACGGCCCCGTCGCGACCGCTGCGGTAGCCCTGGATGATCTGGTCGTCGACCTGCATGAACGTCGTGTAACCGGTTCGCGCCCTGGCGACCTGCGCCGCCTCGCCGTCGGTCAGGCCGGTGGCCTTCTCGAGCGTCGTGAGCTGCTTGTCCACGAGGTCGGCGGCGGCCAGGAACGATCCGCGCGATCCGGCGTCCTGGGCGACCGAGGCCGGATCCTGCATCGCGTCCAGCGCGTACGCGGTCTGCCAGCCGTTCCAGTCCGCGGCCAGGTACTTCAACCGAACGGCCTCTTCGGCCAGCCTGCCGAGCGCCGCGCTGCGGTCCGCAGCGCGGCTGCTCGTGGTGAAGAGCGTCGTGGCGACGCCGCTGACGGCGGCGAGCGCGACGATCGCGACGACACCGATGAGCAGCAGGCGGAACCGGATCGTCGTCCGGCGGAACGTGTTGAGCATGGCTGTCCTCCCCTGAGTCCTCGCGCCGGAGAACTCTGCACGGCGCGGTCGGTCTCCCTTCGCCGCGCCCGGGGGGTCGTTGAGGGATTCGTTCGAGGTCGCCTGCGCCGACTCCGCCACGAAGGTGTTTGACGAAGATCAACCAGAGGTCTAGTAGGGCCTAGGTCCCGGCCCCGGAACACGGAGGGCCCAAGGTCCTGTCGAACGAAATACCCTACGGGGGTACCGTGTTACGCGAACCTCGACCGAGGGAGTGCAGATGCCGGGCTACACCGGGACCAAGGACGACTACCTCAAGCGCCTTCGCCGCATCGAGGGCCAGGTCCGGGGCATCGCCCGGATGGTGGACGAGGACGTG
This sequence comes from Actinotalea lenta, assembly GCF_030586465.1. GTDB lineage: Bacteria > Actinomycetota > Actinomycetes > Actinomycetales > Cellulomonadaceae > Actinotalea > Actinotalea lenta. The sequence continues at coordinate 714,064 of NZ_JAUQYP010000001.1, read as the reverse complement.
TACTGCATCGACGTCCTCACCCAGGTCTCCGCCGTGACCAAGGCCCTGCAGGCGGTCAGCCTCGGGCTGATGGAGGACCACCTCGCGCACTGCGTCGTCGACGCGGCTCGCGAGTCGCACGAAGCCGGCGACGCCAAGGTTCGCGAGGCCGCCGAGGCCATCGCCCGGCTCGTACGCAGCTGAACCACCGCGCTCGGCCCCGCGATCGGGACCGGGCGCAAACGCGGGCCCGTCGGGCCCGTGCCGCAACCGGGGTCGACGCCCCATCGAAGGAAGGGAACCACCATGAGCACCCAGACCGTCCGTGTCGCCGGCATGACGTGCCACCACTGCGTGATGTCCGTCTCGGAGGAGGTCGGCGAGATCGAGGGCGTCAGCGGCGTCGACGTCGACCTGGTCGCCGGCGGCACCTCGACCGTGACCATCACCGCCGAGAACCCCGTCTCCGACGAGGCGATCGCCGCGGCCGTCGCCGAGGCCGGCTACGCCGTCGTGCGCGACGACAACCTGCTCTAGCCCGATCCGCTCGACCGACCTGCTCGAGCCCCACGCACACCGGGAGGTGGACCCGCATGACCCAGCAGACCCCAGCGACGCCGGCCTCGGCGCAGCAGAGCCCGATCGAGCAGGCGCACGCCGCCGGCGACGCACCCGTCGCCGTGCTCGACCTCGCGGTCCAGGGGATGACGTGCGCATCATGCGTGGGACGGGTCGAGCGGAAGGTCGGCAAGATCGCCGGGGCGAGTGCGGTGGTGAACCTCGCCACCGAGTCGGCCCGCGTCGAGCTGAGCGAGGACCTCGACGCCGCGACGATCCTGCAGGCCATCGAGGCGGCCGGGTACTCGGCGACCGTGCTGCGCGACTCGCGTGCGACGCGGCCCGCCGCCGACGCGGACGAGGAGCGCGAGATGGCGCTCTCCGGTCACACGTCCGAGAGCTCCGCCGACGCGGCGGGCGACGACACCTCCGATCCGGGCGAAGCGCGGGGCCGCGACCTGCGCCGCCGGCTGATCGGGGCGTCGGTGCTCAGCGTGCCTGTGGTGCTGCTGTCCATGGTCCCCCCGCTGCAGTTCGACGGCTGGCAGTGGGTGGTCGCCGCGCTCGCCCTGCCGGTCGCGACGTGGGGAGCGTGGCCGTTCCACCGCGCCGCCGCCCGGGCCGGACGACACGGGTCCTCGACGATGGACACCCTGGTCTCGCTGGGCGTCATCGCGGCCACGGGCTGGTCGCTGTGGGCGCTGCTCCTCGGCGGCGCGGGCGCGATCGGGATGCGGATGCACCCGACCCTTCTGCCACGGGCCGCGGCTGGGGGCGGCGGCCTGCCGGAGCTGTACTTCGAGACCGCGGCCGTGGTCACGACCTTCCTGCTCGCGGGTCGGTTCGCTGAGCACCGCTCCCGGCGACGCGCCGGGGACGCGCTGCGCAGCCTGCTCTCCCTGGGCGCGACCCAGGCGACCGTCCTCGTCGAGGAGGGTGGCCGACGCGTCGAGCGATCGGTCCCGACGTCGGCGCTGCGGGTCGGCGACCTGTTCGCCGTCCGACCCGGCGAGAAGGTCGCCACCGACGGAACCGTGGTCGAAGGCACGTCGGCCCTGGACACCTCGCTGCTCACCGGCGAGCCCGTGCCGGTGGACGTCGGCCCGGGGGACGCGGTGACGGGCGCCACCGTCAACACGTCGGGCTACCTGGTGGTCCGCGCGAGCCGGGTGGGCGAGGAGACCACGCTCGCCCAGATCGGCCGGCTCGTCACGCAGGCCCAGACGGGCAAGGCGCCCGTGCAGCGCCTCGCGGACCGGATCTCCGCGGTGTTCGTGCCGGTGGTGATCTCGCTCGCGCTGTTGACGTTCCTGGTCTGGCTGCTGATCGGCGCCGGGGTCACCGCCGCGTTCACCGCGGGCGTCGCCGTCCTCATCATCGCGTGCCCGTGCGCCCTGGGACTGGCCACACCGACCGCCCTGCTGGTCGGGACCGGGCGCGGCGCGCAGCTCGGTGTGCTCATCAAGGGCCCGGAGATCCTCGAGCAGACCCGCCGTGTCGACACCGTCGTGCTCGACAAGACGGGCACCGTCACCGAGGGCCGCATGCAGGTCACCGACGTCCTGCCCGCCGAGGGGGAGGACCTCGACGAGGCCGTGCGGTTCGCGGGCGCGGTCGAGGCGCGCAGCGAGCACCCGATCGCCCGCGCGGTGGTCGAGCGCGCACGCGCCACCGTCACGACCGGCGGCGCGCCCGAGCCGGAGGCACCTCGTACCGGCGCCGACGGGGTCGAGATCGGCTCCGACCAGGTGGTCGACTTCCGCAACGACGCCGGGCGCGGCGTGGTCGGCGTCGTGCGGACCGCGCACCAGGGAATCCAGGTCAGCCGCCGGGTACTCGTCGGGCGACGCACCTGGCTCGGCGAGCAGGACGTGGACACGGCGGCCCTGGACGGCGTGGCGCAGCTCGCCGAACGCGAGGGCTCCACCGTCGTGCTGGTCGCGTGGGCCGGCAAGGCGCGCGCCGCGATCGTGCTGCGGGACCCGATCAAGGAGACGTCCGCGGCCGCCGTCGGCGAGCTGCGCGACCTCGGACTGCGTCCCGTGCTGCTGACCGGCGACAACGAGACCGTCGCCCGCAAGGTCGCCCGCGAGGTGGGCATCGACGACGTCGTCGCCGAGGTGCTGCCGGAGGACAAGGTCGCCACCGTCACCCGACTGCAAGGCGAGGGCAGGGTCGTGGCCATGGTCGGCGACGGCGTCAACGACGCCGCAGCGCTGGCCCAGGCCGATCTCGGTCTGGCCATGGGAACCGGCACCGACGTCGCGATCGAGGCCGCCGACATCACGTTGGTGCGGGGCAACCTGCAGTCCGCGGGCCAGGCGATCCGGCTGTCGCGCCGGACGCTGGAGATCATCAAGCAGAACCTGTTCTGGGCGTTCGGCTACAACGTCGCCGCGATCCCGCTGGCGGCGTTCGGCATGCTCAACCCGATGATCGCCGGCGCTGCGATGGCGTGCAGCAGCGTCCTGGTGGTCACCAACTCCCTGCGTCTGCGCCGCTTCTCCTGACCGGACAGCACCGTTGCGACCATCTTCTCCTTGAACACCACCCTGTGGTGGGCACGGGTCCCTTGATCACGGCCTTGGGGGGCTCATGGGGGACGTCCAGGCGATGTCCAGGTCGGGGTCGTAGCGTGCGAGGGTGACTGCCGTGACCCCGCGCGAGAAGGACGCCCCGGCCGAGGGCTCGGGCCCGCAGCCCGCGCCCTCCCGCACCCGGCTCCGGGCGGAGATCTGGATCGTCCTCGGCCTCTCCCTCGGCCAGGCGGGCGTCTACGCGATCGTCAACCTGGCCGACCGGCTCACCCGGGCTCAGTCCCTCGGTCAGCAGACCGCCACGATCAATCCCAGCCAGTCCCCACGACCCTGGCTCGACCTGACCTACCAGCTCCTGCACATCGGCTTCGGCCTGATGCCGGTCGCGCTCGCCCTGTTCCTGCTGGCACAGCCCGCCGGGTTGCGCGCAGCGCTGGACCGCATCGGCCTGAACGCTCGCCGACCCGGACGGGACCTGCTCGCGGGCGCCGGGCTCGCAGCGGTGATCGGCATCCCCGGACTCGGCCTGTACGCGGCGGGCCGGGCGCTCGGCCTGAGCGTGCACGTGGCCGCCTCCGGGCTCACGGACCACTGGTGGACCGTCCCCGTGCTGATCCTCTCGGCCCTGTACAACGCGGTGCTCGAAGAGGTCGTCGTGGTGGCGTGGCTGCTCGACCGCCTCGGCCGGCTCGGCTGGCGCATCCCCGCGGCGATCGCGCTGAGTGCTCTCATCCGCGGTTCCTACCACCTGTACCAGGGTCCTGCGATGGCCGTCGGCAACGTCGTGATGGGCGTCGTCTTCACGCTCGCGTACCTGAGGTGGAAGCGGGTGGCGCCTCTGGTGGTCGCCCACTTCCTGCTCGACCTCGTCTCGTTCGTCGGGTACGCGCTGGTCCCGGCGAGCCTCCTCGCGGCACTTGGCCTGTCGTAGCGGGACGTCGACGGTCAGCGTGTCCTGAGTCGGAGGTCCCAGAGCCGCCCGGACTCGGGGCGCCGAGTGGGTGAAATCGGACCAACCGTCCCCGCATCACCGCACGTGGGAGCGTTTCGGCGGGACCGGTCGGCGGAACAGCCCTGGTCAGGCGCCCCCAGGCTGGGCACACTGAGCTGGCTCCCCCCCACCCCCCGAGGTGCGCATGCCGGGTCATACCGCAGCAGTCCGCGTGCCTGGCGCAGTCGCCATCGCGACCGCCGTGCTCAGCGGTGCCGTCGCGCTGCCCGCGTACAGCTGGCTGCACACCCACGGCCTCGTGAGCGGGGCCCCGTGGGAGCTGGCGCTCATGACCCCGCTCGTGGTCCTGGCCGGGCTCGAACCCGTGCAGCGCTGGATCGGTTCCGGCCGGCTCGACAACCGGCCCGCGGTTCGTCTCACGCTGGCCTACGCCCTGTTCGCCGCCTACACCTGGCTGGCCGGGTGGAGCCTCGTGCTCCCGGCCACGGCAATCCTGGTGGCGGTCGTGCACATCCAGCGGTCGGGATCGCAGGTGTGGCGACCGGCCGTGCTGCTGCTCGCCGTCACGACGGCACTGGGCCAGATCGGTGTCGCGACCGGCGCGGTGTCCACCGTGGTCGCCCCGGCCGTCAGTCACGTCGCGACCCTCGCGATCTTCCTGCTGTCCGCAAGCGGCGTGCTGAGCGTCGGGCTGGCCGTGTCCGAGCGCCAGCACGTGGAGGCGGCGCTCGCCCGGGCGGACGCCCGGCTGCGAGCGCTCATGGAGTCCTCCAGCGACGTGCTCACCGTCAGCGACGCGAGGCGGCGGCTCACCTATGTCAGCCCCGCCGTGGAGCGGGTGCTCGGGCAGTCGCAGCAGGACCTGCTGGGCGCCGACCTCCTCACGATGGTGGACCCCGGGCACCGGGACCACGTCGCGGCCGAGCTCGCCGATGTCGTCACGGCCGGCCGTGGGACGCGCACGAGCTTCGACGTGGTGGTCACCTCGAGCGGCGGGGACGCCCGGTGGTACGAGTGGACCGTGCACAACCTGCTGGGCGACCGACTCGTCGAAGGCCTGGTCATCGAGCAGCGGGACGTCACGGAACGGCTCCAGCACCAGGAGGAGCTCCGGTTCGCCGCCGCGCACGACGACCTGACCGGGCTGCCCAACCGGACCGGCCTCCTCGAGCGCCTCGGGGAGGACCTCGCGATGGCGGAGACCGAGGCGGGCGTCGCCGTGCTCTTCCTGGACCTGGATCGCTTCAAGGAGGTCAACGACACCCACGGGCACGCCGCCGGCGACGAGGTGCTCGTGGCCCTGGCGAAGCGGCTGCGCGCAGGACTGCGGCCGCACGACCACCTCGCCCGGATCAGCGGTGACGAGTTCTGCGCGATCCTCACCGACGTCCACGACGTCGCCGAGGTCGCAGGTGTGGTCGGCCGTCTGGCCCAGACGTGCGACGTGCCCGTCGCGTTGCGGGACGGGACCCAGGTCAGCGTCGGTGCGAGCATCGGCGTCTCGCTCGCGTTCTCGCCCGACCGCGAGCCGGACGCCATGCTCGCCCAGGCCGACGACGACATGTACGCCGACAAGCGCGCACGACGCTGGCGCGAGGAGAACGAGGCCCGTCTCGGGCTGGGCAGGCAGAACGCGGAGGCCACGGCCGAGGGTGGTCCCGCCTAGACTCGCCGCCATGTCCGGTCCCTGGCGCACCGGCCCGCCCGGGCCGTCGGGGCCGGTGGTGCGCATCGTGGACACCCCCACCGCCCGCGTGCACCATCCGGGCGACCTGGTGGCGTTGATCCTGTCCGCCGTGGGCATCGCCGCGGTGTGCATCCTCGCCGTCTACGCGCAGGGCACGACCACGGGCGTGACGGAGGACGTCCAGGGGTTCGCCTCGGTGGTGCGGCGCCTGGTGTTCTTCCCCGTCACGGTGCTCGAAGCACTCATCACGATCGTGGCGCCGATCGCCGCCCTGGGCGAGCTGCTGCTGCGGCGCCTGCTCCGGCACGCCGCCGAGGCGGTGCTGGCCGCCGCGCTCGGACTGGTGGCCAGCCAGGTCGCCACCTGGCTCATCACACACTTCGGCATCCCCGCGCTGCAGCAGTCGTTCTCGGTGTACCGCGGGGGCCAGGGGACCGTGACGCTGCCGGGGACGCTGATCGCCGTGACCGCGCTGCTCACCGTGGCCGGCCCGCGCAGCAGGCGACGCACGGTCGCGTGGTCCTGGAACGCCGTGTGGGTCGGGCTCGGCGCCGCCATGGTCACCGGCCTTCTCACCCTGCCGGGTGCGTTGACCACCGCGCTGCTGGGCCGGATGGTCGGCACCGCGATCCGGTTCGCATCCGGCGTGCAGTCCGAGCGCGCCTACGGACGGGTCCTCGTCGACGGCGTCCGACGCGCAGGCACCGATCCCGCCGCGCTGTACCGGGTCCACTCGGTGCCGGACGACCACGGGCACGGTGACGCAGCCCTGGCCGGCGACCCGGCGAGCGTCGCCTTGGCCCGGCACTCCGACCAGCGGGTCTACGCCATGGTCGACCGGGACGGCGCACGCCGCGACGTGCTCGCCCTGGACGGGGACCGCCAGGTCGTCGGCGTGCTGATGCGGTGGTGGCGGTCGCTGCGCCTGCGCGGGATCGACGGCCGGGCGGTCGTGTCGCTGCGACAGGTCGCCGAGCGTGTCGCCCTGCTCAGCTACGCCGCCGCCTCCGCCGGGGTGCACACGCCCCGGCTCCTGTCGATGGCCGAGGCGGACGACTCGATGCTGCTCGTGTTCGAGCACGTGCCGGGCGCCGTGCCGCTCGGTGAGCTGGATCCCGCCCAGCTGGACGACGCGACCCTCGACGCCATCTGGAGCCAGCTGCGCGTTGCGCACCAGGCGGGCCTTGCGCACCGCGCCCTGACCGCCGACGCCGTGCTCGTGACCGACCGGGCCTACGGCCACCGGGTGCTGCTGACGGGGTGGGAGTCGGGCGACGTGGCCTCCTCCGAGCTGGCCCGGCGCGTGGACATCGCGCAGCTGCTGGGCCTCCTCGCCCTGCAGGTCGGGGCGGCCCGCGCGGTCGACTCGGCCGGCCGCGTGCTGACCCCGGAGGAGCTCGCCACCATCGGCCCGCTGCTGCAGACCATCGTGATGCCGCGCGCCACGCGTGAGGCGGCGCGCTCGCAGCGCGGCCTGATGGCCGAGGTCCGTGAGGCCCTGCTCGAGCGGATGCCGGAGGCGGACGTCGAGCCGGAACGGCTGGCCCGGTTCGGCGTCCGCACAGTGCTCACGCTCGCGCTGACCATCGCGGCCGGTGTGCTCGTGGTCACCACGATCAACATCGACCAGATCCGGCTCGCGCTCACCGAGTCCCAGCCGTGGTGGGCGGCCGCGACGTTCGGGTTGGGCATGCTGACCTTCCTGGGCGGCGCGATCGCCCTCGTCGCGTTCTCGCCCGTCCGACTCCCGCTGTGGCGGGCGACCCTCGTGCAGTGCGCGGCATCCTTCGTCGCGCTGGTCGCACCCGCCGGCGTCGGGCCCGCGGCCCTCAACCTGCGCATGCTCACCCGACGCGGCGTCTCCAACGGGCTGGCAGTCGCCTCGGTGGGACTCGTGCAGATCAGCCAGCTGCTGACCACCATCGTCGTGCTCCTCGGCCTCTCGCTCGTGAGCGGGTCCTCGCGTGCGCTGCACCTGCCGTCCTCCACGATGCTCGCGGCGATCGCGGTGGTCCTGGTGGCCGTGGGGGCCGCGCTGCTGGTGCCGCGTGTGCGCCGGTGGGTGATCGGGCGCACCGTGCCGATCTGGCGGCAGACCTGGCCGCGGCTGGTCCGGATGCTGTCCCAGCCGAAGCGTTTCGCCGTGGCCGTGGGCGGGAACCTCATCGTGACGCTGTCCTACCTCGGCGCGTTCTGGGCGAGCCTGGCGGCGTTCGGGCAGGAGCTGTCCCTCATCGACCTGGCACTGATCTACCTGGTGGGCAATGCTGCCGGGGCCGTGATCCCGACGCCGGGTGGGCTGGGGACGGTCGAGGTCGCGCTCTTCACCGGGCTGACTGCCACCGGCGGGATCCCGGCGGGCATCGCGACCAGCGCCGTGGCACTGTTCCGTGGCCTGACGTTCTGGGGTCGGGTGCCATTCGGCTGGCTGTCGATGCGGGCCTTGCAGCGCACCGGCGAGCTCTGAGGACCACAGCCCGGCGGTGCAGGATGCGGCCGGCGGTGCAGGACGCGGCCGGCGGTGCAGAATGCGGCCGGCGGTGCAGGACGCGGCCGGCGGCGCAGGACGCGGCCGGCGGTGCAGAATGCGGCCTACCGGATGCCGCGATCTGCACCGGACGCCGCGATGCGCGCTGGAGGCCGCTCCACCCGGCACGGCGTGAGTCGAGCGCTTAGCCTTCGCGAATGACCAGCATCCTGTGGCTGCGCCGGGACCTGCGGCTGCGCGACCACCCCGCGCTCGCCGCGGCGGTGGAGGCCACGTCGGACCACACTGTGCTGCCGCTGTTCGTCGTCGACCCCGCGCTGGTCACCTCGGCCGGGCCGGCGCGGCTTGCCGCGCTGCGTGACGCGCTCGACGGGGTTCGCGCGGCCTACAATGGCGCGCTCGTGGTGCGGCACGGTCGCCCCGACGAGGTGCTGCCCACCGTCGTGCGGGAGAGCGGGGCGGACTCCGTGCACGTGTCTGCGGAGACCACCCCCTACGGCAGGCGTCGGGACGAAAGGGTCGGGCGCGCGCTGCACGGGCTCGGCGTCCCGCTGGTCGCCACCGGGAGCCCGTACGCGGTGACGCCGGGACGGGTGCGCACGGGTGCCGGCGAGCCGTACAAGGTGTTCACCCCCTTCTCGCGCGCGTGGCGCGAGCACGGCTGGCGCCGGCCCGCGGCGGTACCGACCGGGCTGCGGTGGCGCCGCACCCTGGACTCCGAACCGCTGGCCGAGGCCGTCGCACACGCGCCGAGCGACCTGCCCCCGGTGACGGAGGAGACGGCACTGGCCCGCTGGCGCGAGTTCCTCGACGACGGCCTGGAGGGTTACCGCGACCGTCGCGACCGGCCCGACCTGGACGGCACCTCCCGACTGTCCGTGCACCTCAAGTACGGCACCGTGCACCCGCGGACCCTGCTGGCCGACGTCGCCGACCATCCCGCCGGCCGCGAGCCCGGTGCCCAGACGTTCCTGAACGAGCTCGCGTGGCGAGAGTTCTACGCGGACGTGCTCTGGCACGCCCCGGCGTCGGCGTGGACCGACTGGCGTGCCGACCTCGCGCTCCGGTACGACGATCCGACGTCCGACCCAGGTGCCGCCGCAGCCCTGGAGGCATGGCGACAGGGGCGGACGGGCTTCCCGTTCGTCGACGCCGGGATGCGCCAGCTCCTTGCAACCGGCTGGATGCACAACCGGGTCCGGATGGTCACCGCAAGCTTCCTGGTCAAGGATCTGCACCAGTGGTGGGTGCACGGCGCGCGCCACTTCATGGCGCACCTGCGCGACGGGGACCTCGCATCCAACAGCCACGGCTGGCAGTGGGCCGCGGGCACGGGCACCGACGCCGCGCCGTACTTCCGGGTGTTCAACCCGGTGACCCAGGGACTGCGCTTCGACCCCGACGGAGAGTACGTGCGCCGGTGGGTCCCCGAGCTGCGCCACCTGCCGGGCGCATCGGCGCACGAGCCGTGGAAGGCACGCGACGGCTACGCCGAGGGCTATCCGGGCCAGCTGTTGGACCACGGGCAGGAGCGCCGCGAGGCGCTGGCGCGGTACCAGGACGCGAAGAGCTGATCGCGCGAGCCGCTCACATCCCGCGCGCGGTCTCCGGCCCGGGCGGCACGGGGAGCGGCGGCTCGTCGACGTCGTGCTGGGGCAGGGTAGGGGCCCACCCGGTGAGCACGAGCCCGAGGACGAGCAGAGACGAGGTCAGCACGAAGGGCCACGACCGGTCCACCCCGGACAACCACCCAGCGATCCAGCCGAACGGCGCCGTGACGAGCATCACAGCGGTGCGCTGCATCGCCATGACCCGCGACCGCTCGAGCTTGTCGACGTGCAGGGCGACCAGCGACTCGGCGAGCATCGCGAGGATCCCTCCCCCGAACCCGTCGAGCACCAGTGTGACGCCGAGCAGCAGGTAGGTCGACGTTCGGGCACCGTCCGCGGCGGGGATGGCGACCAGCAGCAGCTGTCCTGCCAGGTATGCGACGAAACCCCATCGCGTCGGGCGTCGCAGCTGCGCACCCCCCGTGAGCCGGGGGATGAGGGTGAAGAAGAACAGCATCGACAGGATCGAGCGGGCCATCGGGAAGAACGGCAGAAGCGCGTCGGGCACGCCGAGCCGCTGACTGACCGCGATCTGCCAGAACGTCCCGGTGACCAGCGCCACCGCAGCGACCACGGCCATCACGGCCACCGAGTACAGCGTGCCCGGCGAGCGTCGGATCACCGCCCCCACACCGCGGTACTCGCGCAGCAGTGACCAGGTCGACCGGCCCGCGACCTGCGTCATGCGGAGCCGGCCGACGTCGGTCTCGTGGGATGCGCGGTACAGGATCCAGACCTTGGCGGTCATCACGACGAAGGCGTTGACGTAGAGGATCCGCACCGCCGGCTCGAGGCCGAAGCGCGCCACCAGCACCGCCGCGACCGGGGCGAACAGCGCCGAGAGATCGGCTGCGACGCGGACCAGCGAGTACACCCGGGTGATGAGCCGCGGCTCGGCATCCTCGACCAGGAGGCAGTCCCACGAGTTCTGGGTGACCTGCCAGGCCCCGTTGACCAGCGACGCACCCAGGAAGAACCAGAAGTTCTGCGCCACGGCCCAGATCAGGCAGGGCACGGACCACGCGACCAGGTCGAACACCGCCGTCGTGGCGCGCCGGCCGAGCTTGTCGGTGATCACCCCGCCGAGCAGCCCGAACACGGTCTGGGACAGGATCCCGATCGTCGCCAGCAGGCCGATCTGCTGGTCGCTCAGCCCGAGCGCCAGCATGTAGACCGACGCGTACGGCAGCACGAGGGCCATCGACAGGCCCCACATCGGCTCGGTCCAGACCGCCGCCCGCGGGTTGCCCCGGAGGCGCACGGCCGTGGACCAGAGAGACTCGTGCGACGTCGCCACCAGGCCCTCCGTGGTTCGTCGCTGCGTCAGTGCACGGGACCGGCGCCCCAGATGCGACCAAGGTAGTCGTGGATGGAACGATCCGAGCTGAAGAACCCGGTACGCGCCACGTTGAGGATCGCAGAGCGGGTCCACGCCTCCTCGTCGCCGTAGGCCTCGTCGACGCGCTCCTGGGCGTCCAGGTAGGCCTGGTAGTCGGCCAGCACGAGGAACCGGTCCTGGTAGAGGAGGTTCGACACGATCGGCTCGAACGCGTGCCGGTCCCCGTGCGAGAACGTGCCCGAAGCGATCATGTCCAGGGCGCGGCGCAGCGACTCGTTGGCCTCGTAGTACGCCGCGGGCCGGTAGCCCTTGTCCACGACGGTCGTCACCTCGGGCTCGGTCAGCCCGAACAGGAAGAAGTTCTCGTCACCGACGAGCTGGCGGATCTCCACGTTCGCGCCGTCGTCGGTACCGATGGTGAGAGCCCCATTCAGGGCGAACTTCATGTTCCCGGTCCCGGACGCCTCCTTGCCGGCGAGCGAGATCTGCTCGGACAGATCCGCCGCGGGGATCAGCTTCTCCGCCAGAGTGACGTTGTAGTTGGCCGGGAAGAGGACCTTCAGCCGTCCCTCGACGCGGGGGTCGGCGTTGACCGTGGCGGCCACCGAGTTGATGAGCCAGATGATGTCCTTGGCCATCTTGTAGCCGGGCGCGGCCTTGGCCCCGAAGACGATGGTGCGTGGGGCGAGCTCCTCGATGGGCAGCTCGCCGGAGGTCACCCGGTCGTACAGCGTGACCACGTGCAGCAGCTTGAGCATCTGCCGCTTGTACTCGTGCAGACGCTTGACCATCACGTCGAGCAACGAGTCGGGGTCGACCGTCAGCCCGTCGCGCTTCTCGAGCACGCCGGCCAGGCGCAGCTTGTTGCGGCGCTTGACGTCCCGGAACCGCCGCGTGAACTCCGGGTCGTCCACGAACGGCTCGAGCTCGCGCAGACGCTCGAGATCCGTGACCCAGCCGCCGCCGATCGCGTCGGTGATCAGGCGGGACAGCTCGGGGTTGGCGAGCCGGAGGAAGCGACGCGGGGTGACGCCGTTGGTGACGTTGGTGAACTTCTCAGGCCACAGCGTCGCGAACTCGTCGAGCACCTTGTCCCGCAGGAGCTGGGAGTGCAGCTCGGCGACACCGTTGACCTTGGCGCCCGCGACCGTGGCCAGGTAGGCCATCCGCACCGCGCGCTCAGGGTGCTCGGCGATGATCGACATGCGGCGAGCCTTGAGCTCGTCACGCGGGTAGGTGGCGCGCACCTGGGCGAGGAAGTCGTCGTTGATCCGGTAGATGATCTCCAGGTGGCGCGGCAGCAGGCGACCGAGCAGCTCGACCGGCCACACCTCCAGCGCCTCGGGCAGCAGCGTGTGACACGTGTAGGCGAAGCACTGCTGGGTGACCTCCCAGGCCTCGTCCCACCCGAAGCCCTTCTCGTCGACCAGGATGCGCATCAGCTCCGGCACCGCGATCACCGGGTGCGTGTCGTTGAGCTGGAACATCACACGTTCCGGCAGCCGGTGCAGGTCGAAGTCCGCGGGGAGCACGTCCTCGATGAAGTTGCGCAGCGAGCACGCGACAAAGAAGTACTGCTGCTGCAGTCGGAGCTCCTTGCCCTGCGGCGTCGAGTCCTCGGGGTAGAGGACCTTGGAGATGTTCTCCGCGAACGTCTGGGCGCGCACCGCGTCCGCGTAGTGGCCGGAGTTGAAGATCTGCAGGTCGAATGCGCGGGTCGCGCGTGCGCTCCACAGCCGCAGTGTGGAGACCCGGCCGTTGTGGTACCCGGGGACCATGTAGTTGTAGGGCATGCCGAGCACCGACCACGCAGGGGTCCAGCGCGAGCGCTGCTCCCCGTCTTCGGTGTAGGACTCCGTCTGGCCGCCGAAGCCCACCGTCACTGCGGCCTCAGGGTGCGGGAACTCCCACGGCGAGCCCAGCTCGAGCCAGGTGTCCGGCTGCTCCACCTGGTGCCCGTCGACGAACGTCTGCCGGAAGATGCCGTACTCGTAGCGGATGCCGTAGCCGATCGACGGGACGGACATCGTGGACAGCGAGTCGATGAAGCACGCCGCGAGCCGGCCCAGGCCACCGTTGCCCAGCCCCGGCTCGATCTCCGCGTCGCGGAGCTCGGACAGGTCGATGTCCAGGCCGCGCAGGGCCTCGTCGGCGATCTCCTCGAGGCCGGTGCACAGCAGCGCGTTGTCGAGCTGACGGCCCAACAGGAACTCGGCGGACAGGTACGCCACGGACTTCGCCTGGGACTCCCGCTGGCGGTGCTGGGTCTCCAGCCAGCGCGACATCAGGTACTGCCGCACGGTGCGGGCGAGGGCCAGGTACTGGTCGTTCACGGAGGAAGCCGACAGCTCGACGCCCTGGCCGAAGTTCAGCTCGCGCAGGAACGCGCGGGTGAAGGCATCGACGGTCAGGTCCGGCGTGGGGGTCGGCACGATCATCTCGGTCACCGGGCCACGGTAGCGGCGATGCAACCGCTTGCGTAACTCGAGGGCACCGGCATGTGCACAGGGAGCGTGCAGGTGTGGGCAAGCACACACCCGCACGAGGGCGCGCCCGCCCGGAATCGATGACCGTTCGGTTCGACGCCGCACGTCCGAGAAGTCCGGGCAGACGGCGCGAGGCCCCGCCGCTCGTGCCGCGATCATCCGATCGGGTCAACCGGCGGCGCTTATCGTTGACGATGTTATCGAGTTCGATTACATTTGTGACCTGCGCTCGCGACTGCCGCAGGTCTGCGGTGACAGCCGAGGGCACATCGGACCGGAGGTCCGGTGCTCGTCTTCCGCAGGGGGGATGACGGGCACCGGACCCATTGCGTCTCGGCCCCCGGGCACCGTCGCCGGCTGGGCGGCGCCTCGCTCACCGGCGGGCCTCAGCGGCTGCCCGCGCGTCCGGAGCACGATGTGGTGCCCGGAGGGCTGTCGCAGGGGGCGGACTCATGCCCGTCCGGGCACCACACCGACAGCCTGGCACGGCACGGCCCGCGCCCGCCATGGCCTCGACGCACGCGCTCCGCCCGGCTCCCCGGGTCGCGCCAGGAGCTCAGCCGCAGAAGTCGCAGATCCCGGTGGCCGGGAGAGCCATCGAGCAGGTGGGACAGATCGCCGGCGGCACCTCGCGCGTCGAAGCCCGCGGCGTGCGGGTCGCCCGGGGCCGGCTGCTCGACGCACGAGTCCCGCCTCGGGTGGCGCTGGGGACGCGACGGGCGGGCTCGCTCACCTCGAAGCCGCGCTTGCGCAGGATGCCGAGACCACCGGCGAGCCCGTGGGCCACCTCGTCCGGAGAAGCGAGCCGCCCCGTCGCGATCCGATGTGCCACCCCGAGCAGAGCGCCCGCGTCGTACCGGCGCCCCTCGTGCACGAGAGTGTGCTCCGGAGCCGGCGTGAAGCCGTAGAGCTCGCAGAACTCCTCTCCGCCTCGTTCGTCGTACTCCGAGATCGCCTGGAGGAGGTGCTGCCGCGAGACCGAGGAGAACGTCGCCACGTCTGTGCAGCCTACGTCGTCCGCGGACCGCTACCGACCCGGGGCGTCGAACCCTGCTGTGGCAGGCTGGGGCGGCACTGCCATCCGGGACCGACGGCGCCGGGCTGCTGACTCGGGAAGCGATCGGTGCGACGATGACTGCAGGGCTCGACGCATGCCACGGACAAGGACGACGATGACCTCGAGCAGCAGGCGGCCGCCGACCGCTGGCGGCGCGCCGCGACGGCTCGAGGAGGTGCAGCGTGTCCACTGACTCCCCCGAGGCCGGACCTCAGGTGCTGCTGGGCCTGGAGCAGATCCTGATCGAGCGGAGCATGACGCTCACGGAGCTGTCCCACCGCACCGGTATCACCATGGCGAACCTGTCGATCCTCAAGAACAACAAGGCACGCGCCATCCGCCTGTCCACCCTGGCGACGCTGTGCGAGACGCTCGGCGTCCTGCCCGGCGACCTGCTCCTGTTCCAGCCGAGCGCGCGCCCCCTCGAGGCGGGCCGGGACGACGCGCCGACACCGCGGTAGCCCGCGCAGGTCCTGCGGCGGACCGGCGGCTCAGCCGACGTCGGGCCGGCGGCAGCTACATCGCCGGCGCCATGTCGACGAACCTGGCGTACTGGCCCTGGAACGCCACGACGATCGTGTCGGTGGGGCCGTTGCGGTGCTTGGCGACGATGAGGTCCGCCTCGCCGGCGCGCGGCGACTCGCGCTCGTAGGCGTCCTCGCGGTGCAGCAGGATCACCACGTCGGCGTCCTGCTCGATCGCCCCGGACTCACGCAGGTCGGACAGCATGGGCTTCTTGTCGGTGCGCTGCTCGGCACCACGGTTGAGCTGCGAGATCGCAATGACCGGGACCTCGAGCTCCTTCGCCAGCAGCTTCAGCGCGCGGGAGAACTCGCTGACCTCCTGCTGGCGGGACTCCACCCGCTTGCCCGAGGTCATCAGCTGCAGGTAGTCGATGATGACGAGCTTGAGGTCGTGACGCTGCTTGAGGCGCCGGCACTTCGCACGGATCTCCATGAGCGACATGTTGGGCGAGTCGTCGACGAACAGCGGTGCCGAGGAGATCTTCCCCATGGTCGCGGCGAGCTTCTGCCAGTCCTCGTCGCGCATCTGGCCCTTGCGCATGTTCTGCAACGGCACCCGAGCCTCGGCGGAGAGCATGCGCATCGTGATCTCGTTACGGCTCATCTCGAGCGAGAAGACCACGGAGGTCATGCCGTGCTTGATCGACGCGGCCCGGGCGATGTCCAAGGCGAGGGTCGACTTTCCGATGGCCGGACGCGCAGCGACGACGACCATCTGGCCCGGGTGCAGCCCGTTGGTGAGCCGGTCGAGCTCGATGAAGCCCGTGGGGACACCGACCATGCCCTCGCCGCGGTGCCCGGCGGCCTCGATCTCCTCCATCGCGCCGTTGAGGATCTCCGCCAGGGGGAGGTAGTCCTCGCTGGTGCGCTGCTCGGTCACCGCGTAGACCTCGGCCTGTGCGGTGTTGACCAGCTCGTCGACGTCTCCACCGTCCGCGGCGTAGCCGAGCTGCGCGATCCGGGTCCCGGCCTCGACCAGCCGGCGCAGCACGGCGCGCTCGCGCACGATGCGCGCGTAGTAGCCGGCGTTGGCCGCCGTGGGCACCATCGAGATCAGGGTGTGCAGGTACGGCGCCCCACCGACCCGACCCAGCTCGCCGCGCTTGGTCAGCTCCGCGGCGACCGTGACGGCGTCGGCCGGCTCGCCACGGCCGTACAGGTCGAGGATCGCCTCGTAGACCAGCTCGTGCGCGGGCTTGTAGAAGTCGACGCCCTTGAGCTGCTCGACGACGTCGGCGATCGCGTCCTTGGAGAGCATCATGCCGCCGAGCACCGACTGCTCCGCCGAGATGTCCTGAGGCGGCGTGCGCTCGAACTCGGGTCCGCGGACGCGCGTCCCCGCGTCGAGCTCTTCGATGCTCACCGACAGAACCTCCCCTTCGCGACCCCAGGCCTGTCGCCTCGACCACCCGGCCCCGTCGCCGTCCAGTCCTATCGTCGAGGTCCGACACCGGCTGCCTACGGGCCACCGGCGAGGCTAGAGCTGCGGCGACGAAGCGCCAAGCAGCTCGTCCGCAGCTGACCTGTGGACAGGTTGTGGGCGCTGTGGACGGTGAGCGCGCGATGGGGGACAGCGCTTGTGCACAGTCGGGGACAAGGCTGTGGATAGTGGCGAACGGTGGTGCCTGGACAATGCTCTGAGCACGGGCGACACCCTCCCGATGCTGTGGACGGGGAAGACGTGGCAAAGAGTTCACCAGGTGGACACTCCGGACCCGGCACTGTCCGGTCGTTGGACCGGCAGGTCGTGGCTCTCGCGCTGCCCGCGCTCGGCGCCCTGGTCGCCGAACCGCTGTTCGTCCTGGTGGACTCCGCGGTGGTGGGCACCTTGGGCAGCACGCCACTCGCCGGCCTCGGCCTCGCGAGCACGGTCCTGACCACCGTGGTCGGGCTGTGCGTCTTCCTTGCCTACGCGACCACGGCCGGCGTCGCCCGCCGCATCGGCGCGGGCCACCGTGACGAGGCCCTGAGGTACGGCGTCGACGGCCTCTGGCTCGCCGTGGCACTGGGGCTGGGCCTCGCCGTCACCGTCGAGCTCGCCGCCGGGTGGCTGGTGCACGCGCTCGGAGCCCCGCCCGACGTGGTCGGCCCGGCTGTGGCGTACCTGCACTGGTCCGCGCCCGGCCTGCCCGGCATGCTCACCGTGCTCGCCGCCACCGGCGTCCTGCGAGGGCTGTTGGACACCAGGACTCCGCTGTGGGTCGCCTCGGCCGGGGCGGTGCTCAACGGCGCGCTGTCCGTGCTCCTGGTCCTGGGACTGCGGATGGGGGTCGCAGGCTCCGGCCTGGGCACCGCGATCACTCAGCTGCTCATGGCAACCGTCCTGGTCACCGTCGTGGTGCGCGGCGCACGCCGGGAGACGGTGCCGCTGCGACCCGGCGTGCGGGGCCTCGGAGCGGCGATCGCTGCGGGAGCACCGCTGCTGGCCCGGACCATCACGCTGCGCGCAGCGATCCTGCTGGCCACCTGGGTGGCCGCCGGGCTCGGCGCCGTGGCCCTCGCCGGGCACCAGGCGGTCGCGGCGCTGTGGGGGTTCGCGGCGTTCGCCCTGGACGCGCTGGCCATCGCGGCGCAAGCGCTGGTGGGCCAGGCGCTGGGCGCGGGCGAGGTCGCGACCACCCGCGGGGTGCTGCGGCGCACGCTGACGTGGGGGGTCGTCTCCGGCGCGGCGCTCGGGCTGCTGCTCGCCGGCGGGGCATGGGGCTTCGCGAGGCTCTTCACCGACGAGCCGGCGGTGCACCGGGCGATCGCGACGACGCTCTTCCTGGTGGGCGCCACGCTCCCGCTCGCCGGCTGGGTCTTCGTGCTCGACGGCGTGCTGATCGGCGCAGGCGACGGCCGGTACCTCGCCGTGGCCGGGCTCATCACTCTGGTGGCCTACGCGCCTGCGGCCATCGCCGTGCACGCGTGGGCGCCCTCCGGCGCCGCCGGCCTGGTCTGGGCCTGGGCGGCCTTCGCGGGCCTGTTCATGCTCGCCCGCGCGGCGACCACCGGCTGGCGCGCGCGGGGAACCGCCTGGATGCGCACGGGCGCGTAGCCGACCCCGCGGTTGCCGGGCGCGCGGGAGCCACGTTGCATGGACGGCATGGAACGCGTCAAGCAGCTCCTGCTGCACGCGCGCACACAGCTCGCCGCGCGCGCAGCGGTGGCCGCCGCCGCGTCCTGGGTCCTGGCGCAACAGCTTCCCGACCCGCTGCGGCAGTACCCGTACTACGCCCCGCTGGGCGCGATCCTGGGGTCCCGGCCCACGATCGCGCAGTCCCTGCGGGGCTCGATGCAGAACGTCGCCGGCCTCACGCTGGGTTCACTGGTCGCCGTCGGGGCCGGCCTGCTCGGCGGTCGTGGCCCGTGGTCGGTGGCCGCCGTGGTCGCGATCGCGGTCCTCCTGGGTGGGCTGCACTTCCTGGGAGAGGGGAGCAGCTACGTTCCGATCTCCGCCGTGTTCGTCCTGGTTGCCGCGCAGGACCGGGAGACGTACGCCGCCAGCTACGCGGCGCTCGTGCTGCTGGGTGCGCTCGTCGCCGTCGTGGTCAACCTGGTGGCACCCGAGCTTCCGCTGTCCCGGGCGGACCGGAGTCTGGCACAGCTGCGCGACGCGGTCGCCACGCACCTCGACCGCTACGCCGACCGCCTCGCAGACGGTGACCGCCCACCGACCGCGCGGGACGGTCTGCCGCGCCTCGACCCGCTGCGCGCCCAGGCCACCGAGGTGGTCCACGAGGCTCATGAGTCCCAGCGCGGCAATGTGCGCGCCCGGCGGAACCGTGGCGCCGTCGAGGTGCGTACCGAACGCCTCAACGTGCTGCGGCGCTGCGTCGTGCTGGTGGAGGACCTCGACGGTCTGTCCTCCGACCGCCCGTGGGGGGAAGGCATCGCAGACGTCCCGGACGAGCTGCGCTCGCCGATGTCAGGTGCGCTGCGGCAGCTGGCGGGCAACGTCCGGGGCCTCGGCCAGGAGGTCGAGGACCGGGCTCGGGCACGCGACGTCGACGACGCCGTCCAGCGGCTGTCCGACGCCCTCAACGACCGCCACGACCACTACGGTCCGGTCGAGGTGGTCGCTGCCACCGTGCTGACGTCGTTGCGGCGGACAGTCGCCGTGATCGCCGCACAGGAAGGCGATGACCGATCCTCCGACGGGCACCACACCCAGGGGGAACCCTCAGACCCGTGACCTGCCGTCGGGACCCGTGACCTGCCGTCGGATGGTGGCGACGCGTGGGCGGACGGCGCGACGGCCCGGCACCCTCCGGGAGGGGCCGGGCCGTCGCGGCGTGCCGGGTCAGGCCTCGGGGACCACCCGCACGTCGATCTGGGCCGAGACGTCGGCGTGCAGGCGCACCTGCACCTGGTAGTCGCCGACCGCCTTGATCGGCTGGCCGATCTCGACCTTGCGCCGGTCGATCGAGGGACCCCCGCCGGCGGACACCGCCTCGGCGATGTCGCTCGTGGTCACCGCGCCGAAGAGGCGGCCGCTGGCACCCGCCTTGGCCGTGATCGTGAACGTCCGGGCCTGGAGCGCCTCACGCACCGCCGCAGCGTCCTCCAGCGTGGAGATCTCGCGGGCCTTGCGGGCCTTGCGGATCGCTGCGACCTGCTTCTCGGCGCCCTTGGTCCACGCCGTGGCCAGGCCACGCGGAACCAGGTAGTTGCGCGCGTAGCCGTCCTTGACCTCGACGACGTCCCCGGGGGTCCCCAGGCCGGTCACCTCGTGGGTGAGGATGAGCTTCGCCATCTCGACCCCTCCTCTCAGCGAGCCGAGCTCGAGTACGGCAGCAGAGCCATCTCGCGGGCGTTCTTCACGGCCCGCGCGATCGCGCGCTGCTCCTGGACGGAAACCCCGGTGACGCGGCGGGCGCGGATCTTGCCGCGGTCCGAGATGAACTTCCGCAGCAACGCGGTGTCCTTGTAGTCGACCGCCTCGATCTTGGCGGCCTTCAGCGGGTTCAGCTTCTTCTTGGGCTTGCGGACGACGGGCTTGGCCATCGTGGTGCTCCTTTGGTTCGGAGCCCGGACCTCGGGGTCCGGGATGGGGTGTCAGATCAGGTCAGAAGGGGGGCTCGTCGTAGGACGAGCTGCCACCGGAGGAGGACGGTCCGGACGTGGCCCAGGGGTCGTTGTCGTACCCGCCGCCCGCGCCGTTGCCGCCACCGCCGGAGAACCCGCCGCCACCGCCGGAGCGCTGGGCGCGGGTCACCTTGGCAGAGGCGTAGCGCAGCGAGGGACCGACCTCGTCGACCTGGAGCTCGACGACGGTGCGCTTCTCGCCCTCGCGGGTCTCGAAGGACCGCTGGACCAGCCGGCCCTGCGCGATCACCCGGGTGCCCTTGGTGAGCGACTCTGCGACGTTCTCCGCGGCCTCGCGCCAGATCGAGCAGCGCAGGAACAGCGTGTCGCCGTCCTTCCACTCGTTGGCCTGCCGGTCGAAGGTGCGCGGCGTCGACGCGATCGTGAAGTTCGCGACCGCGGCCCCGGACGGCGTGAACCGCAGCTCAGGGTCCGCGGTGAGGTTCCCGATCACCGTGATGACGGTGTCACCAGCCATGCGTGCTCCTCGGTTCGTCTCGGTCGGCCGGAGCTCAGCGAGCGTCCTGGCGCATGACCTTCGTGCGCAGGACGGCCTCGTTCAGGCCGAGCTGGCGGTCCAGCTCCTGGGCGGTGGCGGGCTCGGCGGTGAAGTCCACGACCGCGTAGATGCCCTCGGTCTTCTTGGCGATCTCGTACGCCAGACGACGCCGGCCCCAGATGTCGATGTTGTCGACGCTGCCACCGGCGGTGGTCACCACCGACAGGTACTTGTCGAGCGAGGGGGCGACGGTGCGCTCCTCGATGTCAGGGTCGAGGATGACCATCATCTCGTAACGACGCATGCTGATAACCCACCTCCTGTGGTCTTCGCGGTCACGGTCCATCCGTGACAGGAGGGTTGTGCGTCTGCCACCCGGGCGGGTCGGTAGGACCCCGCGACGATCGGCGTCGCGTTCCGGGCAACGGCGCACCATGGTACCGGCTCGCCGCGAGGCATGGGGACGCGATCCACAACGTCCGCGGGTCTGCCGACTCAACCCCCCGCACCGGGCAGGCCACGCCCCGGCACGCCGAGCCCCGAAGCCGCCCCCGTCGCCCCGGGGCTGCTCGTCGCGCTCGGCGACGAGGTCGGGCTCTGGGTGGGTGCGGCAGGACCGGAGGAGACCGTGAGCTGGACGGAGTCGCCCGGCTTGACCTGCGCCCCGACCGCTGGATCGGCCGAGATCACGTCACCGGCAGCCACGGTGTCCGACGGCTCGCTGACCTCGGTCGCCTTGAGGTCCATCGATGCGAGCAACGCCTTCGCGTCACCGACGGCCAGGCCGACGACATCCGGGACCGCGACCGTGCCCGGACCCTGCGAGACGGTGATCGTCACGGTGGAACCCTGGTCCGCCTGCGTCCCGGCGGCCGGGTCGGAGGAGACCACCGAGCCGGCCGGCACCGTGGGGTCGTTCGCCTGGGTGACCTGCGTGGTGAACCCGGCGGCCCCGAGCGCGGTGCGAGCGTCGGCCTCTGTCATCCCGGTCACGTCCGGTACCGCGACCTGCGGCGGGACGTTGGGCGTGCCGACGTAGGCGGGCGGGGGGAAGTCGACCTTCGGCCGCCCGGCCATCGCCTGCGTCATGTAGTCCGTCCACAGGTCCGCGGGAGCCGACCCGCCCGTGATGGACGAGTAGCCGCCGAACGGCGTGATCGACTCCTCGCCGCCCTTCGGACCCACCTGGTACATCGCCACGGCGGTGGTCAGCTGTCGCGTGAAGCCCACGAACCAGGCGCCCTTGGTGTCGGTGGCGGTACCCGTCTTGCCCGCCACCGGGTAGCCGATCTTCGAGACCTGCGGCGCGGTCCCGCCGGGCTTGGGAACCTGCTGGAGGGCATAGGTCACGTCGGCCATCACGTCGGCGGGGAACACCCGCTTGGGTGTCGTGCCGCCCTGGTAGACGTCGCTGCCGTCCAGGTACTTGACGCTGCGCAGGAGGAACGGGCTGCTGTGCACACCGCCCGCGGCGAACGTGTTGTAAGCCGCGGCGAGGTCCAGCGGGTGCGGCGACGCCGAGCCGAGCACGTTCGCGAGGTTGTCCGACAGACCCTTGGTGTCCTGAGGCAGACCGGCCTTGATCGCGGTCTGCATGGTCTTGTCCGGACCGACCTCCTGGTTGATCTGCGCGTACACCGAGTTCACCGAGTCGGCCGTGGCCTTGACCACGTCGATCATCCCGAAGTTCTCGCCGTTGTAGTTGGTGACCTTGCCGTTGGGGAAGCCCTTCATCGGGATCCCGTTGCGACCCGAGTAGCGCGACTTCAGCGACCCGCCGTTCTCCAGGTACGCGGTGAGCGCGAAGGGCTTGAACGTCGATCCGGCCTGGGCGTTGTCCTGGGTGACGGCGTTGCGGGCCTGGGTCAGGTAGTCCGGACCGCCGTACAGCGCGAGGATCGCGCCGTCCTTGGGGTCGAGCGTCACGGCCGCGATGTGCAGGTTGGGCGCGTGGTCCGAGGGCACGTCCGACACGGCCTTCTCGAGCTTGGCCTGCAGGCCCGGGTCGATCGTGGTGACGATCGAGTAGCCCCGCGTCTTGAGCTCGTCCTCGTTGATCCCGACCTTGCTGAGCATCGCGTCGCGGACCATGGCGAGCAGGTATCCCTGCGGACCCTTGTAGACGTCGGACCGCGAGTAGTCGACGGTCTTCGGGAACGTCTGCGCGTCGCGCTCGGCCTTGGTGATCGCCCCGGTCTTGACCATGCCATCCAGGACGTAGTTCCAGCGGCGCTCGGCCTGGGCCTGGGAGACCCGCGGGTCGAAGTTGTTCGGCGAGGGGATCACCCCGGTGAGCAGCGCCGCCTGGGAGATCGTCAGGTCCGAGGCGTTGACCCCGAAGTAGGACTGCGCGGCGGTCTGGACACCGTAGGAGTCCCGTCCGAAGTAGATGGTGTTGAGGTAGTTGGACAGGATCTCGTCCTTGTCCTGCTGCCGGTCCAGCTTGAGCGCGAGCATCGCCTCCTTCAGCTTGCCGGTGTAGCTGCTCACCGTCTTGCTGAAGTAGTAGCGCTCCGCGTACTGCTGGGTGATCGACGAGCCGCCCTGGCGCGTGCCGTAGCGCAGGTCCGTGTACAGCGCCCGCAGGATGCCGACCGGGTCGATCCCGGGGTTCTGGTAGAACGTCCGGTCCTCGCTGGCGACGACCGCATCCTTCATGTGCTGGGAGATCTTGTCCGACGCGACGATCACGCGGTTCTGCACGCCGAAGGTGCCCATCTTCGTGGTGCCGTCGGCGTAGTACACGGTCGCGGTCTGCGCCTCGGCGAAGTCCGACGGCGCGGGGACCTTGGTGGTCAGGTAGAGCGCGAGCAGGGCACCGGCGCCCAGCGCCCCGATCGTCAGGAACGTGCCGAGCACCAGCCGCCAGGACGGCAGCCAGCGCAGCACACCGCGCTTGCCGCTGCGTGGGTAGTCGATGAGCCGCCGACGGCCGCGACCCGGGCCACGACCCGAACCACCGCCACGACCCGAACCGCCGCCGCGACCGGAGCCACCGCGACCCGAACCGCCGCGACCCGAACCGCCGCGACCCGACCCGCCGGACGACCGCTGCGCGGCGGTCTGGCGCCGACTCGGGACCTCGCCGATCGGGCCGGAGCCCTGCCGGTCGGGCATCACGCTGCGCCGGCGCGGCGTATCGCCGGCGCCGCTCGAGCGCCTGGTGGGGGGTGTCGACACGGGTGCCTTCCGGGGTCGCGAAGAGAGCCGGCACCTCGCCGACCCGTCCCAGGGTACGCAGCAGGTCCGCGCCGGTTCGGGGGCGGATGCGGGGTGACGTGTGGAGGCCCTGTGCACGTCAGCGCTCGCGGGTTTGGAGAACGGAACAGTGAGCCGCTACGTTTTGATGTATCGAGCCGATATATCCGGCTACGATGAGCTTCTCGACCACCAGTCGGGACCCCCGAGCAGATCAGGAGGTGACCAGGTGCGCAGCCGCAGCGACGTGCTCGAGCTGGCCATCCTCGGCCTCCTCCAGGACACCCCGATGCACGGCTACGAGCTGCGCAAGCGGCTGAACCTCATGCTGGGGTCGTTCCGGGCACTGTCCTACGGCTCGCTGTACCCCGCGCTGCGCTCACTGGCCGACCGCGGCCTGATTTCGGTGGTCGGCTCGGCAGAGCCGCCCCCGCACGCCCTGTCCGGCAAGCGGGCGCGCAACGTGTACGAGCTGACCGCGGACGGCAAGGAGCACCTGGCCGACGCGCTGAGCAGCTCGGGCCCCACCGCGTGGGACGACGAAGGCTTCGACGTCCGGTTCGCGCTGTTCTCGCAGACCGACGTCGAGACGCGGCTGCGGATCCTCGAGGGCCGGCGCACCCGGCTCGCCGAGCGCCTGGAGCAGCTGCGCACCTCGGCCGCCCGCACCCGCGAGCGTGTCGACGAGTACACCCTCGAGCTGCAGCGCCACGGCCTCGAGCAGGTCGAGCGCGAGGTCGCGTTGCTCGACGGATTGATCGACCGCGAACGCGACTCCGGTCGCGACAGACGACGGCACCGTACGGTGCCCCATCGGTACGACGGCGACCAGCCGTCCTGAGGAAGCGAGGAAACATGAGTCCCATCCGGGTCGCCATCGTGGGTGTCGGCAACTGCGCCGCCTCCCTGGTCCAGGGTGTGCAGTACTACGCCGACGCGGACCCGAACAGCAAGGTTCCGGGTCTCATGCACGTCCAGTTCGGCCCCTACCACGTCTCGGACATCGAGTTCGTCGCGGCGTTCGACGTCGACGCCAAGAAGGTCGGCTTCGACCTGTCCGAGGCGATCGGTGCCAGCGAGAACAACACCATCAAGATCGCCGATGTGCCGCCGCTGGACGTCACCGTGCAGCGCGGCCCGACGCTGGACGGTCTGGGCAAGTACTACTCGGAGACCATCGAGGAGTCACCGGCCGAGGCCGTCGACGTCGTCCAGGTCCTCAAGGACAAGAAGGTCGACGTGCTGGTCCAGTACCTGCCCGTGGGTTCCGAGCAGGCCGCGAAGTTCTACGCCCAGTGCGCGATCGACGCCGGCGTGGCCTTCGTCAATGCGCTCCCGGTGTTCATCGCGTCCGACCCCGTGTGGGCCAAGAAGTTCGAGGATGCCGGTGTGCCGATCGTCGGCGACGACATCAAGTCCCAGGTGGGCGCGACCATCACGCACCGCGTGCTGGCCCGCCTGTTCGAGGACCGCGGCGTGATCCTGGACCGCACGTACCAGCTGAACGTCGGCGGCAACATGGACTTCAAGAACATGCTCGAGCGCGAGCGCCTGCAGTCCAAGAAGATCTCCAAGACCCAGTCGGTCACCTCGAACCTCGACGACGGTCCGCTGTCGGGCAAGAAGGAGGACCGCAACGTCCACATCGGCCCGTCGGACTACGTCGCGTGGCTCGACGACCGCAAGTGGGCCTACGTCCGGCTCGAGGGTCGGGCGTTCGGCGACGTGCCGCTGAACCTGGAGTACAAGCTCGAGGTCTGGGACTCGCCGAACTCGGCCGGCGTCATCATCGACGCGCTGCGCGCGGCGAAGATCGCCAAGGACCGCGGGCTCGGTGGCCCGGTCATCCCGGCCGCGACCTACTTCATGAAGTCCCCGCCGGTCCAGATGGAGGACACGAAGGGCCGCCGGCTCCTCGAGGAGTTCATCGCCGGCGAGTGAGCCCGCGGGTGGTGGTCGAACCCGCGCCGCCGCCCGACCGGAGGGCCCGTCACGCACGTCGTGACGGGCCCTTCGTCGTCTGCGACGAGCGCCTCGCCCGCCGGCGCCGGTGTCGCACCACGCACCACGCACCACGCACCACGCACCACGCACCACGCACCACGCACCACGCACCACG
>NZ_JAUQYP010000001.1:0-687864 GCF_030586465.1 Actinotalea lenta | reverse complement strand
CTGCGACGAGCGCCTCGCCCGCCGGCGCCGGTGTCGCACCACGCACCACGCACCACGCACCACGCACCACGCACCACGCACCACGCACCACGCACCACGACGTGATCGTGGAGCTTCCTGCCCGCAATCTGCGTCGGATGTTCCACGATCTGCCGCGCATCGGGGGCAGGGGCGGCAGGCCCGGCGGTCGGGGGTGGGCGGCAGGCTGGGCGGCGGGGGGACGGACGGTCGGCGGCGGGGTGGGTCAGGCTTTGCGGCCGGCGGAGCAGCGGGGGCTACAGGGGTGGGCGCGGCCCTGCCAACCCCGCGAGCGCAGCGCCGCCTCGACCTGCGCGGCGGTCGCACACGCACCCCCCACGACGTGAGACCAGCGGTAGCGCAGCGTGAGCTCGAGGCGCTCGACCGCCACGGCGTTGTCGCGCCAGGTGTCGGCATCGGTGCGACCGCCGGGATGGCCGAGCGAACCGTCGAGCTCGACCCGCACCCCCATGCCGACGTACAGCGCGTCGGCGCGGATCCATCGGCCGCCGACGCGCTCGCGGACCTGGAGCGTCGCCCGCGGCAGCCCGTGGCGCCGCTCG
This sequence comes from Actinotalea lenta, assembly GCF_030586465.1. Classification (GTDB taxonomy): domain Bacteria; phylum Actinomycetota; class Actinomycetes; order Actinomycetales; family Cellulomonadaceae; genus Actinotalea; species Actinotalea lenta. The sequence goes on along the minus strand of NZ_JAUQYP010000001.1, from coordinate 687,283 downwards.
ACGTCGCGGCGGAAGCGCAGCTCGAGCGCGGACTCGACGCCCTCGCCGACGTCAGTCAGGAGCTCGACGAGGAGCCCGCGGGTACGCAGGCGCGGCCGCCGCGCGATCTCGGAGGCGACCGAGGCGACGGGCACCCGGGCCCGCACGGCCGCCGCGACGAGCGAGACGACGTCGTCCTCGGTGGACGCGAGCTCGACGAGGTCCAGCACGGTCGCCGCTGCCGTCACCAGGGGTGGCGACCACGGCAGCACCGGAACCGACCGTCTCCGGTGCACGCGCAGACCCGGCTGGTTCCGCACGCGCCGGGCCGCCGGGACGCTGACGTCGACCGTGCGGGGTGCCTTCCTCACGAAGCCGAGCAGGTAGCCCGCCGCCGCATGGCTGAGGGCCGCGCCTCGTCCGGCGTACAGCGCCGCCGCCTGCGCCCTGGCGATCCACGGCACCGGACCCGAGTGCGTCACCACCACGCCGGGCAGGAGCCGGCGCCACCGCCCGGAGTCGACCGCTCGCGTGAGCAGCCCGTGCGAGCCGCCGAGCGCCAGCACCTGAGCCCGGCTCACCACCCCGTCCTGCTGCGCCGCCAGCCTCTCGAGCTGATCAACGTCCAGGGGCACCCCGACATCGTCAGCGATCCCCGACCGACCGCGCGCCCACCCGTCCCACCTGTGGACAACCGCCGGCGACCGGGTCGCGCGATCGTGGAACATCGTGCGCACCATGCGCGCAGGATGTTCCACGATCCGTCCCGGAGCCGGCCCGGTCGCCGAGCACCACGGGGTGCGTCCGGCGGGAGCGCGCCGAGAGACCGCTCCTCACCCGGCTCCGGTGATCAGCGCGTCCACACCCTCGCCAACGCCTTGCGCACCTCGGTGGCGATCAGCACGGCCGCCGCGAGCCCCACGCACAGCGCCCACTGCTGCGCGTCGAGCGGCGCCGTGGAGAAGGCCCGCTGGAGCACCGGCACGTGCACGACGGCGACCTGGAGCGCAGCGGACAGCGCCACGGCGCCCCACAGCCATGCGTTGCGGGTCAGCCCGCGGAACGCGGTGACGGACTCCGACCGGGCGGCGAACGCGTTGAACAGCTGCGCGAGCACGAGGACGGTGAACGCGGCCGTGCGGGCCGTGGTCAGGTCGCCAGCACCGCCATCCAGCAGGCCCCCGGGCAGGTACAGGTCCAGCGCGACGAGCGAGGCTCCGGCCGTCACGACGCCGACCAGCAGCACCCCGCGCCACATCGCCGCGTCGATCACCCGCTGGTCCGGCCGTCGGGGCGGCCGGTCCATGAGGTCCTCGACCGGCGTGTCGACGCCCAGCGCCAGGGCTGGCGCGGAGTCCGTGAGCAGGTTGACCCACAGGATCTGGGTAGCCAGCAGGGGAGCGACCACGTGCTCGCCGTGCCCCGCCAACCCGAGCGCGCCGGCCCCCACCACCCCGAGCAGGACGGTGAGGACCTCGCCCATGTTGGAGGACAGCAGGTAGCGCAGGAACGCCCGGATGTTGGCGACGATCACGCGGCCCTCGCGCACGGCGGCGACGATCGTCGCGACGTCGTCGTCGGCGAGCACCATGTCCGCGGCCCGGCGGGAGACCTCGGTGCCGGCGACGCCCATCGCCACGCCGATGTCGGCCGCCCGCAGCGCCGGAGCGTCGTTCACGCCGTCGCCGGTCATCGCGACCACCTCGCCGCGGGCCTGCAGCGCGTCCACGATGCGCAGCTTGTGCGCCGGGCTCACCCGGGCGACCACGTGCGTGCGGTCCAGCGCGTCCCGCAGCGCGTCGTCGTCCAGCCCGTCGAGCTCCGCGCCCGGGAGCACTCCCGCGCCGCCGATGCCGACGTCGTCGGCGACCCGCCGCGCGGTGGCCGGGTGATCGCCGGTGATCATCACGACGCCGACCCCCGCACGGTGCGCCTGCGCGATCGCCGGCGCCGCCTGCGGTCGCGGCGGGTCCATCATGCCGACCACACCCAGCAGCACCAGGTCATGCTCGAGGGCCTCCACCACGTGCGGCTCCGCACCGACGGTCGGGTGCTCCCCGACGGGCTCGACCTGGCGCGCGGCGACAGCCAGGGTGCGCAACGCGGCCGTCGTCATGTCGTCCACCGCAGCCCGCACCTGCGCCGCCCGCTCCGGGTCCAGCGCAGCGGTGCGGTCACCCACGGCGACCCGGGTGCAGAGCCCGAGCACCACGTCCGGTGCACCCTTGACCAGCAGCACCGTGCCCCCGGCGCCATCCGACCCAGGCAGGCCCGGCCCGCGAACCAGGACGCTCATCCGCTTGCGCTCCGAGGTGAACGGCGCCGCACCCACCCGCACGACGTCGGATGGGCGCGCGTCGGAGTCTGCGAGCTTGCCGGTCGCCACCACGAGCGCCGCCTCGGTCGGATCCCCGACCGCCACCCACCGCGCGCCCTCCTCGCGCACCGTGGCGTCGCTGGCCCACGCACCGCACCGCAGCGTCGCCGCGACCTCGAGCCCGAGCGGCGAGCGCACGTCCATCGACTCCTCGTCGACGGTGATCTCCCCGTCGGGCTCGAACCCGGTGCCGGACACCTCCGCCGCCCCGGACGCGGTCACGACGTGGCGCACGGCCATCGCCGCCGACGTCAGGGTGCCGGTCTTGTCCGTGCAGATCACCGACGCCGACCCGAGGGTCTCCACCGAGGAAAGCCGCGTCACCACGGCGTTGCGACGCGCCATCCGCTGCACGCCGAGCGCGAGCACCACCGACAGCACGGCGGGCAGGCCCTCCGGCACCGCCGCGACGGCGAGCGACACACCCAGCAGCAGCACCGCGACCGCGTCGGACGGGGTGCGCAGCGGCGAGGTCAGGACCACGGTCGCCACCACGACCAGGGCGATCACCGCGACGGCCCAGCCGAGGCTGCGTCCCACCCTGGCCATCTCACGCTGCAACGGCGTCGGCTCGGTAGGGGTCCGCTCGAGCAGCTCAGCGATCCGGCCCGTCTCGGTGTCCGTCCCGGTGGCCACCACCACGGCGCGGCCGGTGCCCCGCACCACCTCGGTGCCGGCCAGCACCATGCCGGTGCGGTCCGCGAGCGCGGTCTCGGGACGCGCCTCAGCCGGGTCCTTGTCGACCGGGACGGACTCGCCGGTCAACGACGCCTCCCCCACCGCGAGCGCCGCGCACGCCGCCAGCCGCGCGTCCGCAGCCACCGTGTCACCCTCCGCGAGCAGGAGGACGTCACCCAGCACGACATCACGGGCGGGCACCCGCCGGGGATCCGCCCCGCGCAGCACGGTGGCGGACGCGGCGCTGAGCTGAGCCAGGGCCGCCACGGCGCCCTCCGCCCTGCGCTCCTGCACCAACCCCAGCACCGCGTTGGCGACCACGATCCCGGCGATCACCGCCGCGTCCACCGGCACGCCCGACGCGCCCTCGGCGACCCACACCACCAGGGACACCGCCACTGCGACCAGGAGCAGGATCACCAGCGGATCGGCCAACGCGGCCAGGAACCGGCGCCACACCGGGACCGGCGCCCGGGGACGCAGCTCGTTCGGTCCGTCGCGAGCGAGGCGGGAGGCGGCTTCTTCCTCGGACAACCCTTCGAGCGTGCTCCCGCACAGCCTGGCCACCGCATCGGCGGAGAGGGCCCAGGGCTCCACCGTCCCGGTCAGGACGGCCATGGCTCCATCGTGGCCCGCGGGGCGGCAGCGCGGGGGCGGTTCAGGCTCGGATAGCCTGCGCGGGTGAGGCCGTCGTGAGTGTGCTGTCCGACCTTCGGGTCGTCGCGGTGCACCGCGGATTCCGCCGGCTGCTGACGGTGCGACTGGTCTCCCAGACCGGCGACGGCGCGTTCCAGGCAGGCCTGGCCACGTTGTTCTTCTTCGCCCCGGAACGGATGGCCACGGCCGCCGACGTCGCCGCGGCGTTCGCGGTGCTGCTGGTCCCGTTCACGGTGGTCGGCCCGTGGGCCGGCGTGCTGCTGGACCGGTGGCGCAGGCGCCAGGTCCTCCTGGTGGGCAACGCGCTGCGGGTCGTGCTCACGGGGGTGCTCGCGGTGCTCATGGTCTCCGTCGGCGTCGGTCCGCTCGTGTACGTGCTCAGCCTGGTCACCCTCGGGATCAACCGGTTCCTCCTGTCCGCACTGTCCGCCGGCCTGCCTCGCGTGGTCCCGCGCGAACAGCTGCTGATCGCGAACACGATCAGCCCGACCCTGGGCGCGGCGGCGGCTGGCGTGGGCGCGGGGGCGGGTTTCGTCGCCGGACTGATCGCCTCGCACGGCCCGACCCACGACGCGATCGCCCTGGTGGGCGCGGCACTGCTGTTCGGCGCGGCGTCCGCCCTCGCGCTGCGGTTGGGTCCGGACGACCTCGGGCCGACCCACCGGGCGGCCGCCTCGGAGCTCTGGCACGAGGTGCAGCACATCGCCCGCGGCCTGGTCGACGGTGCGCGGCACCTGGTCGAGCGGCGGACGCCCGCGTACGCGCTGGGGGTCATGGCGGTGCACCGGTTCATCTACGGCGCGATGCTGATCGCCAGCATCCTGCTCTCCCGCAACGTGCTGTCCGACCCGACGGACGCCGCCGCGGGCCTCGCGACGTTCGGCAGCGTGCTCGCGGTGTCCGGTGTCGGGTTCGCCGTGGCCGTGGTGCTCACGCCGCTCGCGACCCAGCGGATGTCGCTGCAGACGTGGATCGTGGTGTGCCTGGTCGCGGGGGCGGCGGGGCAGTCACTGCTGCTGGTCGACGTCTCCCGCCTGACGGTGCTGGCGAGCGCCGGGCTGCTCGGCCTGACCGCCGAGGGGGCGAAGATCGCCGTGGACACGATCGTCCAGCGGGACACCGACGACGACTTCCGGGGTCGCGCGTTCGCGACGTACGACATGCTCTACAACGCGGCGTTCGTGGGAGCCGCTGCGCTGGGCGCCGTGGTGCTGCCGAACACGGGGGAGGCTCCCGCGGTGTTCGCCGGCCTCGCGCTGCTCTACCTGGCGACGGCGGCGGCGTTCCGGCTTGCGTTCGCGCGCACGGCAGCCACCGAGGCCGCGTGACACGTCCGCGGTGCTGACGGCGCCCGGTGAGGGAGCCTAGAGTGCCGATCATGGCTCCCTCCGACGGCGTGGACGCACCGCAGGTGAGCCCTGCGCCCACCGAGCTCGGGGAGGCGGACCTGCTGCGTCGCGCGGCGGCCGCCAGCGACCTGTCGTTCACCATCTCCGACCCGCGCCAGCCGGACAACCCGCTGGTCTGGGTCAACCCGGCCTTCGAGCAGGTGACCGGGTACCGGGCCGAGGACGTCCTTGGCAGCAACTGCCGGTTCCTGCAGGGCCCCGACACCGACCCCGCGGCGATCGCCCGGATGCGCGAGGCGGTCCGCACCGGACGCACGGTGGCCGAGACGGTGCTCAACCACCGCAAGGACGGCACCGCGTTCTGGAACCAGGTGGTGATCAGCCCCATCACGGACGCCGCGGGCGAGGTGACCCACTTCGTGGGCATCCAGGCCGACGTCACCGCCCGAGTGACTGCCGAGCTCGCCCGGGAGGCGGCCATGGACGCCGTGCAGGCGGACCGGGCGCGCCTGCTGCTGCTGGCGCGCGTCTCCGACGGTCTCGCCCGGAGCCTGGACTACGCAGCCGCGGTGTCGCGCCTCGCGGAGACCCTGGTCTCGGAGATGGCGGACTGGGGCCTGGTCGCCGCCTTCGACGAGCGGGGCCGCGTCGAGCGCCTGCACGTCGCGACCAGTGACCCGGCGACGATCGAGATCGCCCGGCGGCTCGAGGAGCTCGCCCCGACCTGGGTGACGCACGCACCTGCCGTGCAGGCGGCGCGCCGCGCGGACGCCGATCCGGTGCCGACCCCGTACCGGGTGGACGTCGCCTCGTTGCCGCAGCGCACCACGCCCGAGCAGCTCGAGCTGCTCGACCGGCTGGGTGTGGGGACCGCCCTGGTCATCCCGCTCCTCGCCCGCGGGCGGTCGCTCGGCGTGGCCGCCCTGGTGCGCCGCCCGGGTGAGGAGTTCGACCCGGAGCACGTGGTCACCGCGGGCCACCTCGCGCACCGTGCCGGCCTGGGGCTGGACAACGCGCGGCTCTACGAGCGGGAGCGCACCAGCGCCCTCGCGCTGCAGCAGGGCCTGCTCTCCCAGGTGCCGGAGATCGAAGGTCTGGACATCGCCGCGACGTACCTACCTGCGCTGCACCCCGCGGAGGTCGGCGGGGACTGGTTCGACGTGCTGCCGTTGCGCGACGGCAGCACCGGGCTGGCGGTCGGCGACGTCGTGGGGCACGACATGCGCGCCGCGGCGTCGATGGGTCAGCTGCGCTCGGTCCTGCGGTCCTACGCGTGGGACGGGGCGCCCACCGGAACGGTGATCGAGCGCCTCGACGACCTCGTCCGCGGACTCGGGATGGCGGACGTCGCGACGTGCGTGTACCTGCGCCTGCTCGACGGCGAGGTCGAGTACACCCGCGCTGGCCATCCGGCGCCCATGCTCGTGCTTCCCGACGGCGAGGTGCGGGAGCTGGACGGCGGCCTGCGCACGCCCGTGGGCCTGGCCCGGTTGACCGACGAGACCGCCGGCGCGCGAGCGACCATGCCGGTGGGCAGCACCTTGGTCGCGTACTCCGACGGCCTGGTGGAGTCCCGCGATCGACCGCTGCGGGACGGGATCGAGGCGCTGCGCGCGGCGCTCACCCAGCTCCCCCCCGGCGCCGACGCCCAGAAGGTGCGGGACCACCTGGTGGCTGCCCTGCTCGGACCCCAGCAGGACGACGACGTCTGCCTGCTGGTGGTCCGGCGACCCGGGTGACGCCGGGGACCGTCAGGACCCGCCGCTGCCGTGCCGGGACCACCACTCCCGCAGGGCCCGCTCGGCTTCCTCGGGGTCCTGCGGTCCGCGCTCCATCCGCAGGTCGAGCAGGAAGCGGTACGCCTCGCCGACCACGGGACCCGGTGGGATGCCCAGGATCGCCATGATCTGCTGCCCGTCCAGGTCCGGCCGGATGGCGGCGAGCTCCTCCTGCTCGCGCAGCTCGGCGATCCGGGCCTCGAGGTCGTCGTACGCGAAGGACAACCGCTCCGCCTTGCGGCGGTTGCGCGTGGTGCAGTCGGACCGGGTCAGCCGGTGCAGACGCTCGAGCAACGGCCCCGCGTCCGTGACGTAGCGCCGCACCGCTGAGTCCGTCCACGCCTGCTCGCCGTAGCCGTGGAACCGCAGATGCAGCTCGGTGAGACGGGCCACCGCCTGCACGGTCTCCTTGTCGAAGCGCAGCGCCCGCAGGCGCTTGGCCACCAGCTTGGCGCCCGCCATCTCGTGGTGGTGGAAGCTGACCCCGCCGCCGGGCTCGAAGCGCCGCGTCGCGGGCTTGCCGATGTCGTGCAGGAGCGCCGCGAGGCGCAGCACCAGGTCCGGCCCGGGAACAGGACCGTCCGGGCCGGTCTCCATCGCGATCGCCTGCGTGAGCACGGTCAGGGAGTGCTGGTAGACGTCCTTGTGGCGGTGGTGCTCGTCGATCTCCAGGCGCAGTGCCGGCAGCTCGGGAAGGACCCGGTCCGCCAGGCCGGTGTCCACCAGGACCTCCAGGCCCGGCCGGGGATCCGGCGTGAGCATCAGCTTGACCAGCTCGTCGCGCACCCGCTCCGCCGACACGATCGAGATGCGGTCGACCATCGCGACCATCGCCTCGCCGACGTCGGGGTGCAGCCGCATGCCGAGCTGTGCGGTGAACCGGGCGGCACGCATCATCCGCAACGGGTCGTCGTCGAAGGACTGCTGCGCGCCCACCGGCGTGCGCAGCAGCCCGGCGGCGAGGTCGGCCAGCCCGCCGAACGGATCCACGAAGACCAGCGACGGCACGCGCACCGCGAGAGCGTTGACGGTGAAGTCGCGGCGGGACAGGTCACCTTCGAGCGTGTGGCCGAACGCCACGACGGGCTTGCGCGAAGCAGGGTCGTACTCGTCGCTGCGGTACGTCGTGACCTCGACGACGACGTCACTGCGTGCCGGACGGCCCTGCGCACCCGGCCGCGCGAACCGCCGCGCGCCGATGGTCCCGAACTCCTTGCCGATGTCCCAGTGCGCGTCACCCCAGGCGGCGAGCAGCCGCTCGGTCTCCTGCGGAGGGGCGGAGGTGGCGAAGTCCAGGTCGGTGGACGCGCGACCCAGGAAGGCGTCCCGGACCGGTCCGCCGACCAGCGCGAGCTCGTGGCCCGCCGCCTCGAAGGCGGCGCCGAGCTCGAGCGCCTCGGGGGCCAGCGAGGTGAGCACGTCGGCCGCGCGGCGCTGCAGCGCGAGCAGCTCGGGCGACGGGACTGGTGTGGGACGGTGGTCAGGCACGGCACACCAGCGTGCCAGACCCGCGGGCCCCGGGCCGACCTGCGGGGCATCGCTCGTTACAGTGTCGACATGTCCAGCGCAGCCCACTCCGGCGACCGGGTCCCCCCGCCGCCCGGGGGGCATCGGCTGCACATCGAGCGGCGGACCACGGTACGCGTGTCGCGGCTCCCCGTCGTGGAGGAGACGTCCGCGGGCGGCCTGGTCGTGGACGACGGGCGTCGGGCCGCGGTGATCGCGCGGCGCAACCGTGCCGGCCGCCTCGAGTGGTGCCTGCCCAAGGGACACCTGGAGGGCTCCGAGACCCCTGAGGAGGCCGCGGTCCGGGAGATCGCCGAGGAGACCGGCATCACCGGCGTCGTCATCCAGCGGCTGGGGAGCATCGACTACTGGTTCACCGGCGACGACCGCCGCGTGCACAAGGTCGTCCACCACTTCCTGCTCGAGGCCGTGGGAGGTCGGCTGACGGTCGCGGGCGACCCGGACGGTGAGGCCGAGGACGTGGCCTGGGTTCCCCTGGCCGAGCTGCGGAGCAGACTCTCCTACCCCAACGAGAGGCGGCTGGCGGAGGCCGCACGCGCCGCGCTCGCCGGCCCGACGTGACCACTCCGCGTCGACGCGCAGGGGGGGCGGCGGCAGCCCTGGCCACCGCCCTGCTCGCTCTGGCCACGCTGCTCGCGCCTCCCGCCGCACTCCCCGCACGGGCGACAGTCCCGAGCGGGACGGACGCGCCGTCGGAGGTCGCGGTGGCGGTGACGTCGATCGACCCGACGGTGCTGCGCCCGGGGGACGACCTGACGCTCGGGGTGCAGGTCACCAACGAGGGCGGCACGGTGGTCCAGCAGCCGCGGGTGCTGGTGCACCTGCGATCGCGCGGCTTCATCAGCCGCAGCTCGCTCGACCTGTGGCGCCAGGACGGGTTCTACGGCGACCTGGGCTCCACGGTCCTCATCCAGGACCTCGACCAACCTCTGGCCCCCGGGCAGTCGGCGAGCGCGACGCTCACGGTGCCCGCCGCGAGCGTGACCCTGCCGCACCGGGCTTTCGACTGGGGTGCCCGGGGCGTGGGGGTCGAGGTCGTCGACGCCGCGGACCCGACGCGGATCCGCCTGGGCGTCGCGCGGACCTTCACGGTGTGGTTCCCGCGGGACCAGGTCGGCCCGACGGTGGTGAGCGTCCTCGTGCCGATCACCGGGCCCGCGCCCGGACCTCAGGCCGACGCCCGGGTGGCCGATCTCACCGCCCCCGGGGGGCGACTGAGCGACGTGCTCGCGGCCACGGCCGACCAGCCCGACGTGTCCTGGGCCCTGGATCCGTGGCTGCTCCAGGTCGCGGCACGAGGATCGCCTGCACCCAGCGAGATCGAGGTGACACCGGGCCCGTCGGCGAGCCCGAGCGGCGCCGCCTCGGCCACCCCGTCCGCCGGGAGCTCGGTAGGACCCGCTCCACCGGCAGCGCAGGGTGCAGCCCCGGCATGGGGACAGGACGTCCTGAGCGACGCGACCGGACGGGAGGTGGCGCTGCTGCCGTGGGCCGACGCCGACGTCGCCGCGCTGGTTCACGACGGCGCGACGACGCTGCTCGATGCGGCGGAGCGACGCTCGCGCAGCACCGCTGCGGACCTCGGCCTGCCCGGTGGCACCGACCTCCTGCTCCCCGGGGACGCACTGCCGGACCTCGCGACCGCCGGCTGGGCGGCCGCTCACGACCAGTCGCTGGTCGTCGGCCCCGGCCAGATGCCCTACCCGCCGTTCCTCACCTACACACCTTCCGGACGCGCGGACGTCGCGACCGCGCGCGGCGACGCCCACGTCCTGATCCCCGATGCCCGCCTGTCCAGAGCCCTGACGACAGGCCTCGTGCTCGGATCCGACACCCACGTGACGGCCGCCACGGCCGTGGCCGACATGCTGGCGGAGCTCGCGGTGATCACCCGGGAGCGCCCAGCGGACAGCCGGACCATGCTCGTGGTGACGCCGCGCGACTGGGACCCTGAGGTCGATGTCGCTCGCGCACAGCTCGCCGCGCTCGCCGACACGCCATGGGTGCAGCTCGCGCCGCTGTCCGCGCTCGCCGACGTCCAGCCGAGCGCCGACCGCGGCACGCTCCCGGACCGGTCGACCGCCACCGGGGAGGTCCCGGGCACCCTGCTGTCCCGGATGAGCAGCACCCTGGACCGCCGTCAGGCGCTCGCCGCGATCGTCCCCGACCCGAGCCGGCTCCTGGGTGACGTGGAGGCAGAGCGTCTCGCCCCCACATCGCTGGCCTGGCGGTCCGACCCGGCCGGCCGGGAGGCCCTGGTGGCCGCCGCCGAGGCGCGCACGGCGACCCTCGCCGGTGCGGTGACCGTGCCGAAGAGCGACGCCGTGAACCTGCTCGCGAGCTCCGGCGAGGTGCCCCTGCGGGTGGCCAACGCCTTGGCCCAGCCGGTCACGGTGGACGTGCGCCTCCGACCGTCCGACGCGCGCCTCGTGGCGCGCCAGGCGGTCCGCGTCGAGGTCCCCGCGAACGGGGAGGCCACGGTGCAGATCCCCGTGCACGGAGTGCAGACCGCCGACGTCAGGGCCGCGGTGGAGCTGCGTACCCCCGACGGCGTCCTGCTGGACGACTCGACCGTGGTGACCGTCCGGGTGCGGGCCGAGTGGGAGACCATCGGGACCGCAGTCGTCGGCGTGCTGCTCGCGATCGGACTGGTCCTCGGCCTGGTGCGGACCATTCGGCGCGGCCGCGGCAGGCGTCGCGCGGCCGGCCTCACCCCCGACGGGAGTCCCTCGGACGCGGACGCCGTCCCCGAACCCGACCCGGCGGCAGCACCTCCGGCGCCGGAGGACGCCCGGTGAGGGCAGGCCTCGGCCGATCCACCACCGTGATGGTCACCGGGACGGCGGTGTCCCGCGTCCTGGGATTCCTGCGGGCCTCGCTGCTGGTCACCGCGATCGGCCAGAACAGTCTGATCGGCAACCAGTTCCAGTTCGCGAACGTGCTCCCGAACATCCTGTACATGCTGGTCGCGGGCGGGGTGGTCAACGCCATCCTGGTGCCGCAGATCGTTCGTGCCTACCACGCGGGCCGGGGGCAGGAGTACGCCGACCGGCTGCTGACCGTGGCACTCGGGCTGCTGGCAGCGATCACGGTGCTGATGACCCTGGCGGCGCCTGCAGTCATCCGACTCTTCGGCGGGGTCGAGGAGCCGACAGCGCTGCACCTGACCGAGGTGTTCGCCTGGTGGTGCATCCCGCAGATGTTCTTCTACGGGCTGTACACGCTGCTGGGACAGCTGCTCAACGCGCGCGGAAGCTTCGGCCCGTACATGTGGGCCCCGGTGGCGAACAACGTGGTGTCGATCGCGGGCTTCGCCACGTTCATCGCTGTCTTCGGCCGCTACCGCGCGGACGGCACGCTCGCCGACCCGACCTCCTGGACGGCCGGGCCGGTCCTCCTGGTGGCCGGGTCCGCGACGCTCGGGATCGTGGTGCAGGCGCTGGTCCTGATCCGACCGCTGCGCCGGATCGGGATCACCTTCCGTCCCCGCCGGGACTGGCGGGGAGCTGGGCTGGGGACCGCCGCGCGCGTCGCAGCCTGGACGTTCGCGGCTCTGGCGGCCGGGCAGGTCGGCGTCCTCGTGGTCACCAAGGTGGCGAACACGGCAGGTGCGCTGCAGCTGCCTCAGGTCGCGGGGAACAACGCCTACACCCTGGCCGCCCTGGTCGTCATGCTGCCGCACTCGTTGATCACCGTCTCGCTCCTCACGGCCTTGTTCACCCGGATGTCCGGACACGCCGCCATGGGTGACAGCGCGCACGTGCGCGCGGACGTGGACACCGGGATCCGGCTCATCACGGTGTTGACGGTGCTCGCCGCAGCCGTGGTGTCCGTGCTCGCCCTGCCGGCGACGCGCGTGATGTTCTGGGCGAACACGCCGACGGTCGCTGCGACGCTCCCTCCGATCGTCGTGGCCCTGAGCGTGGGGCTCCCGGCGCTGGGGCTGTGGTCGTTGGCGCAACGCGTGCACTACGCGTACGAGGACGCCCGCGGCCTCTTCTGGATCCAGGTGGCGATGGCGGGCGTGGTCGCCGCCGGGACGATCCTGGGCCGGCAGCTGCTGCCGCCCACCGGGTGGGTGGCCGCGGCGAGTGCGTCGATCGCCGTGTCGTACGTGCTGGGAGCCGTGTGGGGTGGCGTGACGGTCGCCCGACGGATCGGCTCGGTGGGGTCGCGGGACACGGTCGTCGTCGCAACGAAGGCCCTGGCCGCCATGGGCACATCGGTGGTCGTGGGATGGCCGCTCAGCCTGCGGTTCGGGAACCTGGCGGAGTCGGGGGCCGGTCCGGCGTTCGGCGTGTGCCTCCTGGTCGGTGTCGTGATGCTCGCCGTGTACGCCGGGACGCTGCACGTCCTGGGCGTGGGCGAGCTCGTCGCGGTCTACCGACCGGCGCTCGCCCTGCTGCGCCGTAGCATGGGGGCGGTTCAGGCGCGCGCGGCGCGGCAGCACACGGGAGGGGGCGGGGTGGAGGTCGAGATCGGTCAGGGCACGGTCCTGGCGGGCCGGTACCGGCTCGACCATCCTGCGCCGTGCGACCTACCCGGTGCGGAGTGCTGGACGGCGCACGACCAGATCCTGGACCGCACGGTGCGCGCGCTGCTCCTGCGCTCGGGCCGTGTCCACGAGGCCCAGGACGCGGCGCGGCGCGCGGCGCTGGTCACCGACCCGCGACTGCTACGGGTGCTCGATGTGGGCGATCACGACGGCATGGCCTATGTCGTCACCGCGAAGATCCCCGGTCGCGACCTCCGCCAGCTCACGGCACACGGTCCGCTCCAGGCCGACCAGGCCCGCGCGATCATCGGGGAGGCCGCGGTCGCGCTCGAGGTGGCGCGGCGGCGCGGCGTGCACCACCTCGCACTGCGCCCTTCGGCGATCCACGTGACGTCCTCGGGCGGTGTGGTGGTGTCCGGCCTCGCGGTCGACGGTGAGCTGGGTGAGCACGGCTTGGGCGACGCGCGCTCGACCACCCGGGCCGACACGGTCGGGCTGGTGTCGCTGCTCTACCTTGCGCTGACGGGTCGCTGGCCGTCCACGGACGGGGCCGCGAGGCATGGGGTCCCAGCGGCACCCCTGCTGTCCGGACGTCCCATCGCGCCGGCCGAGATCGCCCCGGGCGTACCGAACGACCTGGACACCTTGTGCACCGTGACGTTGGGGCCGCACGAGGACGGCCCGCACAGCCCCGCGGAGCTCGTGCGGGAGCTCGAACCGTGGGGGGCCGTGACGCCCGGTCCCGCGCATCCGCCACGTGCAGGCGGCGAGCAGGACACCGCGGTCGAAGGCCTTGCACCCGAGACCGTCGCGGCGGTCGCGGCCGCCGTGCAGACCACGCGCACCGTGGCCCGCCAGTCCGTCTGGGACGTGCCAGCGACAGCCCCGTCCCCGCCCGGCACACCGCCACCCGCCATCCCCCCGGCGATCAGGCGCCCGGACCCTCGGATCTCCACGGCCGCAGCGAGCGCGGCCGCCACGTCGACTCCGGCCGACCCCGACGGGAGCGACATGGCCCCCCAGGAACCCAGCGACGAGTCCTCCGCGGCTCCTGCCGCGCAGGACACCGAGCCCGGCGAGCCCAGGCCCGAGAGGCTCCCGGAGCCCGGCGGTGAGCCGGGCGCCGGGGCGGCGGGTGGCGGTACCCGCACCACACCAGCGTGGTTCGCGGCAGCGGACGCACTCCCGGAGGCCGAGGAGCCGCCGTCCCCGGCACCGGGGGCACCCGAGGAGGAGCACCACGGCTTCGACGAGATCCTCGAGCACTCGGCGGACGTCCTGGTACGCAAGAAGTTCAACCCCACTCCGCTCGTGCTCCTCATGGTGGCCGTCGCCGTCGTCATGGGCGTGGTGCTCGCGTGGCAGTCACTGACCCGGCCGGCGCCCTCCCTGACCGGTTCCACCGACGGATTCGTGGACCTTTCGCAGACCCCCACGCAGACGTCAACGCCCACGCCGAGCACCTCCGAGACGAGCACCTCCGAGACGAGCAGCCCGTCGGCGTCCCCGACGCCGACACCGGTGGCGCCCGTGATCGCCTCGGCACAGCAGGTGGACCCGCCGCCGGACGGGAACAACAACGAGCACCCGGAGCTGGTGGACCGCGCCATCGACGGGGATCCGAGCACGATGTGGTACTCGCGTACCTACGTCTCGCCCACCTACGGGATGAAGAAGGGGATCGGCTTCGCGATCCAGCTGAAGGAGGAGGCGACGGTCTCCAAGGTGACGCTGATCATGTCGTCCACGGGTGGGAACGTCGAGGTCCGGGCGACCACGGCGGACAAGCCCACGGACGGCCCCGTGCTGGCGTCCGGTCCGATGTCCGCCACCACCGAGCTCACGTTCGACAAACCGGTGAAGACCTCGTCCCTGGTGCTCTGGTTCACCGCGCTGCCCCAGACGGCCGACGGGAAGAACCGCGTCGAGCTGCACGAGGTCCAGGTCCAGTAGCGCCGCGCCCTGGGCGGGACGGACCGTCCTATGCGCAGACCTCTTACCCCCGGGGGTATGCGGCGTCCGCCGCCCAGCCGGCCGACTCGTGGAACAGAACCGTCCTAGGATCGGTTGGGCCTGGCAGAACAGCCACGAACGAAGGAAGAGCCATGGACGTGCGCGACGTCGTCATCGTGGGGTCCGGCCCGGCCGGATACACCGCGGCCATCTACGCTGCCCGAGCCGGTCTGGCGCCTGTGGTGGTCGCCGGGGCGGTCACCGCCGGCGGTGCCCTGATGAACACGACGGAGGTGGAGAACTTCCCCGGCTTCGTCGAGGGTGTCATGGGCCCCGAGCTCATGGAGACGATGCAGAAGCAGGCGGAGCGGTTCGGCGCCGAGGTGCTCTACGACGACGCGGTGGAGCTGCGCCTGACCGACCCGATCAAGACGGTCGTCACCGGAAACGGGCAGACGTTCCTGACGCGCGCGGTGATCCTCGCGACGGGGTCGGCGTACCGGGAGCTGGGCCTGGCGGACGAGAAGCGGTTGTCCGGCCACGGCGTGTCCTGGTGTGCCACGTGTGACGGGTTCTTCTTCCGCAACCAGGAGATCGTCGTCGTGGGCGGAGGCGACTCCGCAGTGGAGGAGGCGACCTTCCTCACGCGCTTCGCCTCGAAGGTGACCATGGTCCACCGGCGCGACGAGCTCCGCGCCTCCAAGATCATGGCGGACCGCGCGTTCGCCGACCCGAAGATCGAGTTCGCCTGGAACTCTCAGGTCGTGGCGATCCACGGCGACTCCAAGGTCACGGGAGTGCGGCTGCGTGACACCGTCACCGGGGCCGAGCGCGACCTGGACGCGACGGGTGTCTTCGTCGCCATCGGCCACATCCCGCGCAACGAGCTGCTGCTCGGCCAGGTCGACCTGGACGACGCCGGATACGTGCTGGTCGGCGGCGACGGCCGACGTGGCACCGCTACGAACATCGAGGGCGTCTTCGCCTGCGGCGACCTCGTCGACCACACGTATCGTCAGGCGATCACGGCGGCGGGCAGCGGGTGCGCCGCCGCCCTGGACGCCCAGCACCACCTGGCCGAGCTCGTGGGCCAGGCCGAACCCCCCGCACCTGAGACCCTGCCCGAGAGCATCGAGGAGACCCTGTGAGCACCTTCCCCGTCACCGACGCGACCTTCGAGAAAGAGGTCCTCGGCGCCGACGTCCCCGTCCTGGTGGACTTCTGGGCACCCTGGTGCGGCCCGTGCCGCGCCGTCGCGCCCATCCTCGAGGAGCTCTCGGAGACGTACGCGGGGCGCATCAAGATCGCCAAGCTGAACTCCGACGAGAACCCCCAGGTGACCGCCCGGTACGGCATCACGGCCATCCCGACGCTGAACATCTACTCCGGCGGCGAGCTGGTCAAGCAGGTCGTCGGCGCACGGCCCAAGCCCGCCCTCACGACGGAGATCGAGGCCGTCCTGAGCTGACCGCTCACGCCTGCGGGCCCGGACCACGGCACGTGGTCCGGGCCCTGCGTGTCTCGCATGGTGGCGCCCTTGTCTCGGCCACGGCCGCACCGCTCGAGCTGCCCGGACGGTCGTGCGTCGGTCGGGGGCAGCGCCTGACGCGTGGCAGACTCTCGACATGGACAACGACCGCACCACACCGATCGGGCAGGTGACGCCTGCCACCGGCAGCGCCGCCTCCCCCGGAGTGCGGCCGCTCGACCCCTGGCTCAGCTCCTACGCCGCGCGCACCCACGGGATGCGAGCATCGGAGATCCGGGCGCTGTTCGCCGTGGCGAACCGACCCGAGGTCGTCTCCCTCGCCGGCGGGATGCCCTATCTCGAGGGACTCCCGCTCCAAGCGCTCGCGGAGACTGCTCACGAACTCGTCCTGCGGCACGGGACCACGGCGCTGCAGTACGGCTCCGGCCAGGGCGACCAGACGCTTCGGGAGCAGATCCTGGACATCATGCGCCTGGAGGGGATCTCGGCCCACCCCGACGACGTCGTGATCACGACCGGTTCCCAGCAGGGGCTCGACCTGGTGACCAGGATGTTCGTCGATGCGGGTGACGTGGTCGTCGCTGAGGCGCCGTCCTACGTCGGGGCGCTGGGCGTCTTCCGCTCCTACCAGGCCGACGTGTACCACGTCCCGCTCGACGACGCCGGGATCATCCCCGAGGCCCTCGAGGAGACGCTCACCCTGCTGCGTTCCGCCGGCCGCCGGGTCAAGCTCATCTACACGGTGCCGAACTTCCACAACCCCGCCGGCGTGACGCTGTCCCTGGAACGTCGGCCGAGGATCCTCGAGATCGCGCGGCGGCACGGCGTGCTGCTCGTGGAGGACAACCCGTACGGCCTGCTGGGCTTTGAGAGCGACCCGCTGCCCGCGATGCGGTCCATGGACGACGAGGGCGTGGTCTACCTCGGCTCGTTCTCCAAGACCTTCGCGCCGGGCTACCGGGTGGGTTGGGCCGTGGCGCCGCCCGGGATCCGCGAGAAGCTCGTGCTCGCGAGCGAGTCGGCCATCCTGTGCCCGTCCAACGCCTCCCAGCTGGCGATCTCGAGCTACCTCGCCAAGCACGACTGGCAGGGCCAGATCAAGGCGTTCCGCGAGGTGTACCGCGAGCGGCGGGATGCCATGCTCGATGCGCTGGCGGAGTACCTGCCCGAGGCCACCTGGACCGTTCCCGGGGGAGGATTCTACACCTGGGTGAAGCTCCCGTACGGCCTCGATGCCCGCGCGATGCTGCCCCGCGCGGTGCACGCCCTGGTGGCCTACGTCGCCGGAACGGCCTTCTACGCGGACGGTCAGGGCTCCGAGTACATGCGGCTGTCCTACTGCTATCCGACACCCGAGCGGATCCGTGAAGGCGTCAGGCGTCTCGGCACCGTGGTCAGCGAGGAGGCCGATCTCGTCAAGCTGTTCGGCGTCGAGGGCAGGCACGACGAGGACGCGGTCGACCAGCCGGGCCCCGACGTCAGCTGATCCACGCTCGTCGTTCCACGCGGCGGTGCGTGACCACCGCACTCGTGGCGCGCGCCGATGGCCGAATTACCAGCCTTGGACCTGGTAGACCTAGTCCTCGAACAGACCGTGGTCATCGGGTGAGACCAGGTCGAGGATCCGGTTGAGGTCCTGGACGGAGGCGAACTCGATGGTCAGACGACCCTTGTTTCGCCCGAGAGCGACCTTGACCCGGGTGTCCCAGCGGTCCGAGAGTCGGGACGCCAGGTCGTCCAGGGCGGCGTTGCGACCCCCGGCCCGCGGTCTGCGGGCCTTGGGCGTCGGGGCGTCCTCGTCACCACCGAGGGCGACGATCTCCTCCGTGGCGCGCACCGAGAGGCCCTCCGCGACGATGCGTTGGGCCAGCCGCTCCATCGCGGATGCCTCTGCAAGACCCAGCAGGGCCCGGGCATGGCCGGCCGACAGGACACCCGCGGCGACCCGGCGCTGCACGAGCGGGGGGAGCTTGAGCATCCGCAACGTGTTGGTGATCTGGGGCCGCGACCGGTGGATCCGCCGGGCGAGCTCGTCGTGGGTGCAGCCGAAGTCGTCGAGGAGCTGCTGGTAGGCCGCCGCCTCCTCGAGCGGGTTGAGCTGCGCCCGGTGGAGGTTCTCCAGGAGAGCGTCGCGGAGCAGGTCCGAGTCGTCGGTGTCCCGGATGATCGCGGGGATCGTCTCGAGCCCCGCGATCTGCGCCGCCCGCAACCGCCGCTCACCCATGATGAGCTCGTAGGGCGCCGCGCCGTCGCCGTTCGCCCGTCGTACGACAACCGGCTGCAGGACCCCGATCTCCGCGATGGAGCGGCTCAGCTCGTCCAGCGCATCTTCGTCGAAGACGGTGCGCGGCTGACGCGGGTTGGGCACGACCGCACCGACCGGGAGCTCGGCGAACTGCGCGCCCGGCACCGGCACCAGGGCGTCGTCCTCAGAGCCGTCGGAGCGCGCGTCGGCGCCGTCCCGACGACCGGCGCCGTTCGACGGGCCGATGTGCGGCCCGTCACCGTCCACCCAGCGAGGTCCGGCAAAGTCCGCATGACCGTTCCCCGTGGCTGCACGGCCGGTCGCGGCACCCGGGTCGTCCTCGGTAGCCACGGCCTGGTCCACGTCGGCCCGCGCAGCGGGGGCGCCCGGGAAGAACACGTCCACCGGGCGCTCGCCCGCTGGCGAGCTCGGGATCAGGGCGCCCAGTCCACGGCCCAGTCCACGCCGCTTCTCGGCCATCAGCCCTCCGTCTCCGTCACACGCGCCACCGCGCGCTCGGCCATCTCCCGAGCCGCAGCGAGGTAGGCCAGCGCGCCGCTCGAGCCGGGATCGTACGTCATCACGGTCTGTCCGTAGCTGGGAGCCTCCGAGATCCGAACGGAGCGCGGGATCGTCGTGCGCAGCGTCTGACCGGGGAAGTGCTCACGAACCTCCTCGGCCACCTGGTGCGCCAGGTTGGTGCGCGAGTCGTACATCGTGAGCAGGATCGTGGAGACGTGCAGCTGTGGGTTGAGGTGGTTCTTGATGAGCTGGACGTTCTTGAGAAGCTGACTGAGGCCCTCCAGGGCGTAGTACTCGCACTGGATCGGGATCAGCACCTCACGCGCCGCCACAAAGGCGTTCACGGTGAGCAGGCCGAGACTGGGCGGGCAGTCGACGATCACGTAGTCCAACCGTTCGTCGCCGACCCGGACCTGGTGCTCGAGGTAGGCGTCGACTGCGTTGCGCAGGCGGTTCTCCCGGGCGACCAAGGAGACGAGCTCGATCTCGGCACCCGAGAGGTCGATGGTCGCCGGAACGCACCACAGGCGTGGGACCTGGGCCGCCGGCTGGACGACCTCGGCGAGGGGCGCATCTTCGACGAGGACCTCGTAGATCGACGGCGTCCCGCTGTGGTGCTCCACACCGAGCGCGGTCGACGCGTTGCCCTGCGGATCGTTGTCGATCACGAGGACGTTGAGGCCGGCCTGTGCGAGAGCTGCGGCCATGTTGACCGCTGTGCTGGTCTTGCCGACCCCGCCCTTCTGGTTGGCGATCGTGAGCACCCGCGTGTGTGGGGGACGCGGGAAGCGACGGCCGGCGAGGTCGATCCGGCGCCGCGCGTCCGCCGCGATCTGGGCCGCGAGGGGAGTGGTCTCGTCCACGAGCGGGATGCTCTGGATCAGGGCTTCACGACGAGCCTCGTCTGGGTCAGATGTTCCACGTGGAACATCGCCGGTCGCTTCGACCACAACACCTCCCTAGCGTCCGACCCATCCTGCCAGGTGTGTGGCGATCGACGAGCCAACGCGCGGTACCGCTCGCATCCATCGACGCCACGCCCCGCGACGCACAATCCCGCACCGGGTTCCGCCTGCGCGTCCGAACCCCGCGAGGACGGCCGACCGTCACCCTGACCCTCCTCCCCGCCCGCCGGACCGGCCGACCCACCTCGCCGGACGGGCCATCCCGCCGGGTACCCGACTCGAACCACGCCCGTCGACGACCCCGAGTGCGCCGCGCCTACCGTTCGGTGGATCGCCTGCGGGACTCGGTTTCACGTGAAACACACGCGGGGCAGCCACCCTCCCGGCGAGTCCTAGAGAGGCTGACAGCTTCACTGCGCAGCTCGACAGCGGACGCCGGTTCCCACGACCCGCCGCAGCGATGTTTCACGTGAAACGAGACCTCCGCCGACGGCCCAACCTCGGTCCCGCCCGGACGTGTTCCACGTGAAACATGCGCGGCCGCTCCATCGCGACCAGCAGCGGGTGCTGTACGTGCCGACCCCTCGGGCCTACCGTCGGCCCCGAGGCTTCCGCCTGCGCGTCCCGCTCACTGCGCCCTGCCCGCTACGCGCACCGGACGACACCACGTGAACCCGCACGACGTGCGTCGGCGCCACGCCCTCCACGGTCCCGACGTCGACGACCTCGCCCTCGTCGCCACCGAGCCGACGGAGCTCGTCCCGCGCCTCGGCAAGCTCCTCGCTGGCTCGATCGCCCTTGAGCGCGAGCAGCACGCCCCCCCGCTTCACCAACGGGAGAGACCAGGCCGCCAACTGATCCAGGCGCGCCACGGCACGCGCGGTCACTCCGTCAACGAGCCTCGACCCGTGCAGGTCTTCGGCGCGGGCGCGGACCACCTCGGTCTCGAGCCCCAGAGTCTTCACCATCTCCTCGAGCCAAAGGGCGCGTCGCTGCATCGACTCCACCAGGACCAGGTGCACGTCCGGACGCATCACGGCGAGAACGATGCCGGGCAGCCCGGCACCGGAGCCCACGTCGATCACAGTCCCGGCAGGAAGCAGCGGAGCGACCGCGGCCGAGTTCAGCAGGTGCCGCTCCCACAGCCGGTCCACCTCACGGGGACCGATCAGTCCGCGGCGGACCCCCTGCGCGACCAGCAGGTCCCGGAACTCCCGCACCGTCCCGAACGCACTGCCGAGATACGCCTGGACCCGGGGGTCACCCGACCAAGGATCCATCACGCCACCGCTGTCGTTCCCGGAACCGTCGCCGCCCGACACGCCGGACCTCATGCCGGCCTTCCCTGACCGGATCAGGCAGGCCGCACGACCACGTGCCGCTCCGGCTCGACCCCGTCGCTGTCACTGACGAGCCCAGCCTCGGCCACCACGTCGTGCACGACCTTCCGCTCGAAGGGGTTCATCGGCTCCAGAGCGACGGGGGCTCCCGTCTCCCGCACCTGAGCGATGGCCGTCCGAGCCACCTCGCCCAGCTCGGCCCGGCGGCGCGCACGGAACCCCGCGACGTCCAGCATCAGCCGCGAGCGGTCTCCGGTCTTCGCCTGCACCGCCAGCCGAGTGAGCTCCTGGAGCGCGTCCAAAACCTCACCCCCGGGTCCCACCAGCCTCCGCAGCGCGCGACCCGACGCCCCGTCGGCCACGATCGCCACCGACGCACGACCGTGGTCCACGTCGATGTCGATGTCACCGTCGAGGTCGGTGATGTCGAGGAACTCCTCGAGGTAGTCCGCTGCGATCTCGCCCTCTTCGTCGAGCTTCGCGTCGGTGCGCGACACGTCGTCGCTCATCGCTGTCTCCTTCTGCTGCGGCATGCCGCGAGTCACTTGTCGCTGCCGGAGCTGTCCGGCGACTGACGGGGTCGGGCGGGACGTGCCTTCGCGGGGGAGTCCGTTGGCCGACCAGGCGTCGATCCTGCACCCGATCCCGCGTCTCCGCTGCCCGTGCCCGTGGGCTTCTTCGCACCGGAGCTCGCCCCCGAAGCCCTTTTGGTCGGCGCGCCGGTCCCAGGAGGCTTCTTCGCACCGCCGCCGGTCCGAGAAGGCTTCTTCGCACCGGACGCCCGGTCCGCGCCACCCGAGCCGGAAGCGCCGCGCTGGGCGGACGGCTTCGCTCCGGACGACCGCTGCTTCTCCCCGGGAGAGCTGTCCGTGCCACTCCCGGACGCCGCCTTGCCGCGCGGCCTCGGACCCGCACCGGCTCTCGCTGAGCCGCCCTGCTTCCCGCCGGACGGGCTGGACGCGGCACGCGCACCTGATGCGCCACTACTCCCGGATGATGCGCCACTACTCCCGGAGCCACCCGCCTTCGGGGTCGACGTTCCTTCATCGTCCCGCGACGCGGCCTTCTGACGGTCCTTGCGCTTGGGCTGCTGGCGCTGACCTCGAGGACGCTCCTCGATCTGCGGACGGTCCGCCTCTTCGATCGTCATGCCCTTCGCGGCGGCCTTGCGCGCTCGGCGCTCCTTGAGCTGTCGCTCGGCCTCCGAGCCCGGGGTCGGGTTGCGCCTGATCACGTAGAACTGCTGGCCCATCGACCACAGGTTGGTCGTGGTCCAGTAGATCAGCACGCCGATCGGGAAGTTCACGCCGGACACGGCGAAGATCAGGGGAAGGACGTACAGCAGCATCTTCTGCTGCTGGGCCATCGGGCCCTGCAGAGCCGACGCAGGCATGTTCTTCTGCGTCAGCTGCCGCTGCGTCGTGAACGTCGTCACCGACATCAGCACGATGAGCACGACCGTCACCACTCGTGTCGCGGTCACGGCATCACTGATCGGGTTGAGGAAGCTCGACGAGATCGGCGCACCGAACATCGTCGCGTTCGTGGCCTGGCGCGCCACGTCCTGCGTGATCGGACCGATCGACGTCACGCTGCCGCCCGCGTACGTACCGGCCGCGATGGCGGGCAGGTTGTAGAGCACGCGGAAGAGCGCGAAGAAGATGGGCGACTGGGCGATGATCGGCAGACACGAGGCGAAGGGGTTCGTGCCGTGCTTGCGGTACAGCTCCATCGTCTCCCGGCTCATCGCCTCACGGGAGGCCGGGTCTGTCTTGCCCTTGTACTTCTTCTGGATCGCCTGAAGCTCAGGAGAGATGAGCTGAAGCCCGCGCGACGCCCGGATCTGGCGCACGAACAGCGGGATCAGCAGGGTCCGGATCACCACCACCAGACCCACGATCGACAGCGCCCACGCCGCCCCGCTCGTCGGGGGCAACCCCAACCAGTCGAAGAACGCGTGGAAGCCGACCAGGATCCAGGCGACGACGATCTTGATCGGCCAGAGGATTCTGTCGAACCAGTCCATGGAGTAGGGCTCCTGCTCTTGGTGCTACCCGTGGTGGGCGTGGACGTGCCCGGCACGGGAGGGGATCGAGGGGGCACCGGCGTCACGCCAGTGGCCCACGGGCGGCACGTCATCCACGCCGCCCGCGGCCCACGGGTGGCAGCGGCCGATGCGCCGGACGGCGAGCCAGGTACCCCGCAGCGCCCCGTGCCGTTCTAGCGCCACGACCGCGTAGCGCGAACAGCTCGGGTAGTAGCGGCAGGTGGGGGGGGTCCACGGAGAGATCACGAGCTGGTAGAAGCGCACGGCCCCGATCAGCAGGAGCCGTGGGATCCGGGCGACCCAACCGAGCACCCGGTGCGCCATCACGGTCGCCCCGCCGCGCGGGCCTGGGCGCGGCTGACGGCGCCGACCAGGGCTGAGGAGAAGTCGACGGACAGGCTCCGATAGTCGGCGGCGGCGGCTGGGGGAAGGGCACGCACCACGAGGTCGGCACCCTCAGGCACCGTGTCGATGTGCTCCATCACGAGACCCCTCAACCTGCGACGCACCTTGTTGCGGACCACGGCACTGCCGACCGCCTTGGAGACGACGAAACCGACGTGCACGCCGGACGACCGTGGCGCGATACGGCCGTGCACCACAAGTGTGCCCCGGCCGGCGCGGGCGCCACGCCGCACGGTCTCGCTGAAGTCAGCGGACCTGTGCATCCGCAGCGCAGCAGGCAACACTCAGGCGGACAGCTCCGCGCGGCCCTTGCGGCGGCGCGCCGCGAGGATGGCGCGACCCGCACGGGTCCTCATGCGCAGGCGGAAGCCGTGGGTCTTGGCCCGGCGCCGGTTGTTCGGCTGGAAGGTGCGCTTCGACACAGCTGCTCCAAGTAGTCCATGGTCACCGCCGGAAGTGGCGGAAGCTCAGTAGCCCGATCGCTCCACGACGTGCTCGCGGGCGCGACAGCAGGAGCCGTCCCAGACGGCTGTGCAACGGTACGCGGGCACGGCGCAGCGGTCAAACCCCTGGACGGGGGACGACAGACCGTCCCCATACGGGCGTGCAACCCTCTATGATCCACAGAACCCGATCCGATCGTTGCGCGACACGCCGCACGCCCGGGGAGTGGTGGAGGCATACCGCGCTGCACACTGCTGTGCGGTGCGTCTCCACGGCACCCCGCGCAAGCCCACAGCCTGTGGACAACTGTGTGGACTCCTGCGACGATGCCAGGCTCTCGGGGTCGTCGTGACACGCGGCGGCGGCAGGGCGAGAACAGTCGTAGCGCGGAGGACTCCCGGTGGCAGGTACGGACGATCCGGTTGCGGACCTGTGGGAACGCACCATCGACCTGCTCGCCGACGCTCCGGACACCACGCATCAGCAGATCGCGTTCGTCCGGCTCGCCCAGCCGCTCGGCCTGCTGGACGGCACCCTTCTGGTGGCCGTGGGCAATGCCTTCACCAAGGACTACCTCGAGACCCGGGTGCGCGCCGAGCTCACGTCCGCGCTCTCCTCGGCACTGGGCGCCGACGCACGCTTTGCGGTCACCGTGGATCCGGCGCTCGACGACCCTGCAGCCGCGGGGACCTCGAGAGCTCCGGCCATCGACCCCCAGCTCGCTCCCGCCGTGCCCGCACCGCCCGAGCAGTCGCCCGAGCGACCCGATGGCCGTTCCTACGGGGAACGTTCGATCGGTCGCTCGTCGGAGCCCGCACAGCCCGCCGCCGGCCGAGGCGCGGCCGAGCCCGCCCGACTGCACGAGAAGTACCTGTTCGACAGCTTCGTGATCGGCGCCTCCAACCGGTTCGCCCACGCTGCGGCCGTGGCAGTGGCCGAGGCGCCCGCCAAGGCCTACAACCCGCTGTTCATCTACGGCGACTCGGGCCTGGGGAAGACCCACCTCCTGCATGCGATCGGGCACTACGCGATCTCGCTGTTCCCGGGCATCCGGGTGCGCTACGTGAACTCCGAGGAGTTCACCAACGACTTCATCAACTCGATCGGCGAGGGTCGTGCCGGGGCGTTCCAGCGCCGTTACCGCGAGGTGGACGTCCTCCTCGTCGACGACATCCAGTTCCTGCAGGGCAAGGAACAGACGATGGAGGAGTTCTTCCACACCTTCAACACCCTGCACAACGCCAACAAGCAGGTCGTCATCACGTCGGACGTGGCGCCCAAGCAGCTGAACGGCTTCGAGGACCGGATGCGCTCGAGGTTCGAGTGGGGACTGATCACCGACATCCAGCCACCTGACCTCGAGACCCGGATCGCGATCCTTCGCAAGAAGGCCGCGAGCTCGAACCTGCACGCGCCGCCGGACGTGCTCTCGTACATCGCCTCGAAGATCTCCACGAACATCCGTGAGCTCGAAGGCGCGTTGATCCGGGTGACCGCGTTCGCGAGCCTCAACCGGCAGCAGGTGGACCTCGCGCTCGCCGAGATCGTCCTCAAGGACCTCATCACCGACCAGGACACCGCCGAGATCACCGCGGCCGCGATCATCGCCCAGACGGCGAACTACTACAGCCTCTCGATCGACGACCTGTGCGGCCAGTCCAGGTCCCGGGTCCTGGTCACTGCCCGCCAGATCGCCATGTACCTGTGTCGAGAGCTCACAGACATGAGCCTGCCCAAGATCGGACAGCAGTTCGGCGGTCGTGACCACACCACCGTCATGCACGCGAACCGGAAGATCCGTGAGCTCATGGCGGAACGCCGATCGATCTACAACCAGGTCACCGAGCTCACCAGCCGCATCAAGCAGCAGGCTCGCGGCTGACCGCGGGACCACATTCCTCGTCGCCAGGCATGGGACGACTGTCCCCACCTGTGTACATCCCTGTGGAACCCCGTGGACAACGCCCTGGAAGATGTGTATGCGCGGCCGCGCGATCGTGGACAGCAGGTGAACAACACGATTCCTGCGAGCCGTCGTCCACGGCGGCAGCGCTCGGTCCCCACGGTCACGGACATCTCCGTCCACACCACCCCACCCCGGGTGACCTGCATCGGGACGCGCCGTCCACATCGTCCACACCACCGATGATGACGACGAGTCCTTGTCATTCAGGGAAGGCCGAGCACCGTCATGACCCGGCGGACGCCCCGCACGCCTCCCGTCACGGGTCAGCCCCCTCGCGTACTGTTCTGACCAGATCATGTGCGCCCTCGCATTCCGTGCCCGGGCGCGTCGAGCTCCGAAGGGAATGACATGAGGTTCAGGGTCGAGAGGGACGTCCTCGCAGAGGCCGTGACCTGGACCGCGCGGTCCTTGCCGACCCGGCCGCCCGTGCCGGTGCTCGCCGGCGTGCGCATCGAGGCTGACCAGCAGGGCACCGTCCAGCTGTCGACGTTCGACTACGAGGTCTCCGCTCGCTCGGAGATCGCCGCCGATGTCAGCGAGGCAGGCACGGTCCTGGTGTCCGGCCGCCTGCTCGCGGAGATCGCCCGCTCGCTGCCTGCCAAGCCCGTCGACGTCGCTGTCGACGGTTCGCGGGTCGTGGTCACCTGCGGAGCGAGCCGGTTCACGCTCCTGACGATGCCCGTGGAGGACTACCCCGCGCTGCCCTCGATGCCGACCGAGGTCGGCGTCGTGCACGGCGACGAGTTCACCAAGGCCGTCAGCCAGGTGACCGTCGCGGCGAGCCGGGACGACACGCTTCCTCTGCTCACGGGCGTGCGCATGGAGATCGAGGGCGACACCATCACGCTGCTGGCCACGGACCGGTACCGGCTGGCGCTGCGAACGCTGACGTGGACCCCGGCGAGCCCCGGCGGTGAGGCGATCGCGCTCGTGCGCGCACGCACGCTCTCCGATGTGGCCAAGTCTCTCGGGAGCTCGGCGGAGGTCACGGTCGGCCTGTCCACCGGCGCAGGGGTCGACATCATCGGGTTCGAGGCCGGCGGTCGGCACACCACTTCGCTCCTCGTCGACGGCGACTACCCGCCGGTGCGACGCCTGTTCCCCACCGAGACCCCGATCCACGCCGTGGTCGGCACGGCGGGACTCATCGAGGCAGCTCGGCGCGTCGCCCTGGTCGCGGAGCGCAACACACCGATCCGCCTGGCGTTCAGTGACGGCCAAGTGGTGCTGGACGCCGGGCAGGGTGACGATGCTCAGGCGTCCGAAGCGCTCGAGGCGGCACTGACCGGTGAGGACATCACCGTCGCGTTCAACCCGCAGTACCTGCTCGACGGGCTCGGTGCCCTGGACACCGAGTTCGTCCGGTTGGCCTTCACCCACCCGAACAAGCCGGTGGAGTTCACCGGCCAGACCTCCCTCGACGCGGACGACGACCGTAGCTACCGGTACCTGCTGGTGCCGATCCGATTCGCGAGCTGAGGGGAGTCCGACGGTGCACGTCGGTCTGGTCGGTCTGGGGAAGATGGGTGCGAACATGCGCACCCGCATGCGCGAGCACGGTCTGGAGGTCACCGGGTACGACCGCAACCCGGAGGTCTCGGACGTCGCGGAGCTGTCCGATCTGGTCGCGGCCCTGCCGGCCGGGGACCGGGTGATCTGGGTCATGGTCCCCGCGGGCGAACCCACCCGGAGCACCGTCTCGGCGCTCCGCGACCTCCTCGACGAGGGCGACCTCGTCATCGACGGCGGCAACTCGCACTACAGCGAGGACGCCGCGAACGCGGCGACGCTCGCCGAACGGGGTATCCGGTACGTGGATGTCGGCGTCTCGGGCGGCGTGTGGGGACTCGAGAACGGTTACGGCCTCATGGCGGGTGGCGACGCGGCCGACATCGACGCGGCGATGCCGATCTTCGATGCGCTCCGCCCGCCGGGCGACCGGGACGGCGGATTCGTGCATGCCGGCCCGGTGGGTGCCGGGCACTACGTGAAGATGGTGCACAACGGCATCGAGTACGGCGTGATGCAGGCCTACGCCGAAGGGTACGAGCTGCTCACCGCCGCTGATCTCGTGCACGACGTGACCGGCACGCTCAAGGCCTGGACGCACGGCACGGTGATCCGGTCGTGGCTCCTCGAGCTGCTCGTCGCCGCCCTCGAGCAGGATCCCGGTCTGGACTCGATCGACGACTTCGTCTCCGACTCCGGTGAGGGGCGGTGGACCGTCGACGAGGCGATCGACCACGCCGTCCCGGCCCCCGTGATCTCGGCTGCGCTGTTCGCCCGGTTCGCCTCCCGTCAGGGCGACTCGCCCGCGATGAAGGCGGTCGCTGCGTTGCGGCACCAGTTCGGCGGCCACGCCGTGCAGCCTGCGGCCGACGGGTAGCCGCGCCCGGTCATGCACGTCAGCGCACTCTCGGTCACCGACTTCCGCTCGTGGCCGCAGGCGGACCTGAGCCTCGGGCCGGGGGTGACCGCCCTGGTGGGGCCGAACGGCCAGGGAAAGACGAACCTGGTCGAGGCGATCGGCTACGTCGCCACCCTGTCGTCCCATCGGGTGGCCTCGGACTCCGCGCTGGTCCGGGCCGGTGCCGGGCGCGCGATCATCCGGCTCAAGGCGATCAAGGGAGAGCGATCCACGACGGTCGAGCTCGAGATCAACCCGGGCAAGGCGAACCGGGCGCGGGTGAACCGCGCGCCGGCCCGCCGTGCCAGGGACGTCCTCGGCATCCTGCGCACCGTGGCCTTCGCACCAGAGGACCTGGCGCTGGTCAAGGGCGACCCGGACGGGCGGCGGCGATTCCTCGACGAGCTCGCGGTCCAGGTCTCACCCCGGATGGCCGGAGTGCTCGCCGACCACGAGCGGGTGCTCCGCCAGCGAGGTGCGCTGCTGAAGTCCGCCGCAGCCGCTCGACGCGGTCGCCACCAGCCGGACCTGCGCACCCTCGACGTGTGGGACGCCCGGTTGGCGGAGCTCGGCGCGCAGGTCCTGGCCATGCGCATCGCCCTGACCAGAGCGCTCGCCCCGCACGTGGCCGAGGCGTATGCCCAGGTCAGTGATGCCCCTGGGGAGGCAGTGCTCGGATATCGCTCCACGATCGAACCGGAGACGGCCGGCGTGCCGCACGAGGGCGCATCGGTCCCCGAGCTGACCGAGCTGCTCATCGCCGGCATGGCCCAGCAGCGCGACAAGGAGATCGACCGCGGCGTGACCTTGGTGGGGCCGCACCGTGACGACCTCGTCCTCGAGCTCGGCGCCCTGCCTGCGAAGGGCTACGCGAGCCACGGGGAGTCCTGGTCGTTCGCGCTCGCCCTGCGACTGGCCTCGTACACGCTCCTGACGCACGGCGTGGACCAGGACTCCGACCTTCCCGGGATGGCCGGCTGGGACGAGGGGAGCGAGCCCGTGCTCATCCTGGACGACGTGTTCGCCGAGCTGGACAGCAGGCGCCGCACCCGGCTCGCCGACGTGGTGGCACGGGCCGAGCAGGTGATCGTCACCGCGGCCGTGTCCGAGGATGTCCCCGACCGGCTCGTGGGGGCCAGACTGTCCGTCGTGGACGGACGGATCGATGCGGCCTGACGAGGGCTCGCCGGCGGAGGACGACCTCGGTGCCGTCCCCGTTGCTGAGCGCCTGGGCCTCACCCCGGCGACGGAGGTGGGACGCGCGGCTCTGAACCGGGCGAAGGCAGCTGCCCGGGCCCGCGGGCTACGTCCGGGCAGCCCCGGAGCTCCGGCGCGCACCGTGGGGGAGCAACGCTCGGGTGCTCGTCGCGACGGCCGCGACCCTGTGCCGGTGGGTGAGACCCTCGAGCGGCTGGCGCTCGAGCGGGGCTGGAGCACCGAGCTGTCGGTCGGGGGCGTGATCGGACGCTGGCGGGACGTCGTGGGCGACGCCGTGGCGGACCACTGCGTCCCCGAGACGTTCGACGACGGCGTGCTCGTCGTGCGTACCGACTCCACCACGTGGGCGACCCACCTCACCCACCTGGTGCCCGACCTGATGGCGACGCTCGCCGCTGAGCTCGGTGCGGACGTGGTCCGTGAGGTGCGCGTCCTGGGCCCTGCGGCCCCCAGGTGGAGCCGCGGGCGCCGTGCTGTGCGCGGGCGAGGTCCGCGCGACACCTACGGCTGAGCCGCGATCGGCAGTAACGGCCTCCAGACGCGTTGTGGGACCCCACGCCACCCCTGGTGTTACGCCGACCCCTGGAATCGTCCACAGGACGCGCCGAGGCGGCTGTGAAGGCCGCCAACGGGTAGACTCCGGGGGTACGTCCGGGTACTCGCGCGCTCGCGAGTCGGCGGGCCGGATCGCCGGTCGTCGGCGCGGTCGCCAGATCCGGGTCCCGCGGTCGCAGGTGCAACGTCCAGCGTTCACCTCGGCCGCCGCATCGTGAGGAGCACCTTCGCCCGTGGCTGACCAGCCTGCTCAGAACGATCCGACCACTCCCGCCGACGCAACACCCGTAGGGCCCAGCCTCGCCTCGGCGAGCACCTACGACGCGAGCGCGATCACGGTCCTCGAGGGCCTCGAGGCGGTCCGCAAGCGGCCGGGCATGTACATCGGGTCCACCGGGCCACGGGGTCTGCACCACCTGGTCTACGAGGTGGTCGACAACGCCGTCGACGAGGCGCTGGCCGGGTACTGCGACCGCATCGTCGTCACGCTGCGTGCCGACGGCGGGGTCCAGGTCGTCGACAACGGCCGCGGCATCCCGGTCGACATCGTGGAGAGCGAGGGACGTCCGGCGGTCGAGGTGGTCCTGACCGTGCTGCACGCCGGCGGCAAGTTCGGGGGTGGCGGATACGCCGTCTCCGGGGGCCTGCACGGTGTCGGCGTCTCGGTGGTCAACGCGCTCTCGCACCGGCTCGAGGTGCAGGTGGACCGGGACGGCAGGACCTACACCCAGGACTACCGCGACGGCGTTCCTCAGGCACCGCTGGCGGAGCAGCCAGGCCGGGGCCTGCAGGGCACGACGGTGACCTTCTGGCCCAACGAGAACGTCTTCGAGACCGTCGTGTTCGACTTCGAGACCCTGAGGTCCCGGTTCCAGCAGTACGCCTTCCTCAACAAGGGCCTGGAGATCGTCCTCGTCGACGAGCGCCCGGAGCACATCGGCACCGAGGACGAGGTCACGGCCGAGGAGCCCACCGAGGCGACGGCCCGCACGGTCACCTACAAGTACGACGGCGGTCTGGTGGACTACGTCGTCCACCTCAACGGTGCGAAGAAGGCCGAGGTCGTGCACCCCGAGGTCATCGACTTCGAGGCCGAGGACACCGACCGGCACATCTCGGTCGAGATCGCGATGCAGTGGACCACCGCGTACTCCGAGTCCGTGCACACGTTCGCGAACACGATCTCCACCACCGAGGGCGGTACGCACGAGGAGGGCTTCCGCGCTGCGCTGACCACCCTGGTCAACCGCTACGCCCGGGACAAGGGGATCCTCAAGGAGAAGGACGACAACCTCACGGGCGACGACATCCGCGAGGGCCTGACCGCGGTGATCAGCGTGAAGCTGGGTGAGCCGCAGTTCGAGGGTCAGACCAAGACCAAGCTCGGCAACACCGAGGCCAAGACCTTCGTCCAGCGGGTGGTCAACGAGCAGCTCACGGACTGGCTCGACTCCCATCCGTCCGACGCGCGTGACGTGATCCGCAAGTCGATCCAGGCCGCTGCGGCGCGGATGGCCGCACGCAAGGCGCGCGAGGCGACGCGGCGCAAGGGTCTGCTCGAGTCCGGCGGCATGCCCGGCAAGCTCAAGGACTGCCAGTCCAACCAGCCGGACGAGTGCGAGATCTTCATCGTCGAGGGCGACTCCGCGGGCGGTTCCGCGGTCCGTGGTCGCAATCCGCGGACCCAGGCGATCCTGCCCATCCGCGGCAAGATCCTGAACGTCGAGCGGGCCCGGTTGGACAAGGCGCTCAGCAACAACGAGGTCCAGGCCCTCATCACAGCCTTCGGCACCGGGATCGGCGAGGACTTCGACCTGTCGAAGCTGCGCTACCACAAGATCGTGCTGATGGCGGACGCCGACGTCGACGGACAGCACATCGCGACGTTGCTGCTCACCCTGCTGTTCCGGTACATGCGACCGCTCATCGAGCACGGGCACGTCTACCTGGCCCAGCCACCGCTGTACCGGATCAAGTGGTCCAACGCGGAGCACGACTACGTGTACTCCGACCGGGAGCGCGACGCGTTCCTCGCCGCCGGGCAGGCCGAGGGCAAGCGGGTGCCCAAGGAGAACGGGATCCAGCGGTACAAGGGCCTGGGCGAGATGGACTACACCGAGCTCTGGGACACCACGATGGACCCCGAGCAGCGCACCCTGATCCAGGTGACGCTGGACGACGCTGCGGCTGCGGACGAGATCTTCGCGGTCCTGATGGGCGAGGACGTCGAGCAGCGGCGCTCGTTCATCCAGCGCAATGCCAAGGACGTGCGGTTCCTGGACATCTAGCGCGACCGAGCGCCCGCCGGCCCGCCGTCGGCACACCCACCAGCCATCCCTGACCGGACGCAGAGACGAGGACGAGCGTGACCGAGACTCCCGAGGGCCCCCAGGTGCCGGACGACGTGCCCGAGGAGATCGCCGAGGTGCTCACCGAGCGCGTGACCAGCGTGGACCTCCAGCTCGAGATGCAGCGGTCGTACCTGGACTACGCGATGAGCGTGATCGTCGGGCGCGCCCTGCCCGACGTCCGCGACGGCCTCAAGCCGGTGCACCAGCGCGTGCTGTACGCGATGTACGACGGCGGGTACCGGCCCGACCGGCAGTTCTCCAAGTGCAGTCGCGTCGTCGGTGACGTGATGGGCAAGTACCACCCGCACGGCGACACCGCGATCTACGACGCCCTGGTCCGCCTCGTCCAGGACTGGTCGATGCGGTACCCGCTGGTGTCCGGTCAGGGCAACTTCGGCTCGCCCGGAAACGACCCCGCGGCCGCGCCCCGCTACACCGAGTGCAAGATGGCTCCCCTGGCCATGGAGATGGTCCGGGACATCGACGAGGACACCGTCGACTTCCGGGACAACTACGACGGTCGCACGCAGGAGCCGGCTGTCCTGCCCTCACGGTTCCCCAACCTGCTGGCCAACGGCAGCGCCGGCATCGCCGTCGGGATGGCGACCAACATCCCGCCGCACAACCTGCGCGAGCTCAACGACGGGATCCAGTGGCACCTCGCCCACCCGGAGGCCTCCAAGGAGGAGCTCCTCGAGGCTCTCATCGCCCGGATCCACGGTCCGGACTTCCCGACCGCGGCGACCATCCTCGGTCACCGCGGCATCGAGGACGCCTACCGGACCGGCCGTGGTTCGATCACGATGCGGGCAGTCGTGACGGTCGAGGAGATCCAGAACCGCCAGTGCCTGGTGGTCACGGAGCTGCCCTACCAGGTGAACCCCGACAACCTCGCGGCCAAGATCGCCGACCTGGTCAAGGACGGCCGCGTACCGGGCATCGCCGACATCCGCGACGAGACGTCCGGTCGTACCGGTCAGCGCCTGGTCATCGTGCTCAAGCGCGACGCGGTGGCCAAGGTCGTGCTCAACAACCTGTACAAGCACACGCAGCTGCAGGACACGTTCGGCGCCAACATGCTCGCGCTGGTTGACGGGGTGCCGCGGACCCTGTCGCTCGACGCGTTCGTCCGGCACTGGACGAGCCACCAGATCGAGGTCATCGTCCGGCGAACCCGCTACCGGCTGCGTGAGGCCCAGGAGCGAGCGCACATCCTGCGCGGGTACCTCAAGGCCCTCGAGGCCCTCGACGAGGTCATCGCGCTGATCCGCCGCTCGCCCGACGTCGACCAGGCACGGAGCGGCCTGATGGAGCTGCTCGAGGTCGACGAGGTCCAGGCGACCGCGATCCTGAACCTGCAGCTGCGCCGGCTGGCCGCCCTGGAGCGCCAGAAGATCCTCGACGACTACGAGGAGCTGATGGTCAAGATCGCCGACTTCGAGGCGATCCTGGCGAGCCCCGCCCGGCAGCGCCAGATCGTCGGCACCGAGCTGGACGAGATCGTGCAGCGGTACGGGGACGACCGGCGTACGCAGATCCTCCCCTTCGACGGCGAGGTCTCGATGGAGGACCTCATCGCCGAGGAGGAGGTCGTCGTCACGATCACCCGCGGCGGTTACGCCAAGCGAACCCGCTCGGACCAGTACCGCGTTCAGAAGCGGGGCGGCAAGGGCGTGCGTGGTGCCCAGCTGCGCGCCGACGACGTGATCGAGCACTTCGGGGTGACCACGACCCACCACTGGCTGCTGTTCTTCACGAACTTCGGCCGGGTGTACCGCGCGAAGGCGTACGAGCTGCCCGAAGGCGGCCGGGACTCCAAGGGCCAGCACGTGGCGAACCTGCTCGCGTTCCAGCCCGGTGAGGAGATCGCGACGGTCATCGACCTGCACGACTACGAGCAGGCGGAGTACCTGGTCCTGGCCACCCGGCGCGGGCTGGTGAAGAAGACCCGACTGTCGGAGTACGACTCCAACCGCACCGGCGGCCTGATCGCCATCAACCTGCGGACCGACGACGACGGCGCGTCCGACGAGCTGGTCTCGGCCGTGCTGGCCGACGAGGACTCCGAGCTCCTGCTGGTGTCGCGCAAGGGTCAGGCGGTGCGCTTCCTGGCGGACGCGGACCAGCTGCGCCCGATGGGGCGAGCGACGTCCGGCGTCACCGGCATGCGCTTCCGGGAGGGTGACGAGCTGCTCGCGATGGGCGTGGTCGGCGCGGACTCCTACCTCGTGACGGTCACCGACGGCGGCACTGCGAAGCGCAGCGACATCCACCGGGTGACCTCGGACGGGAACCTCGACTACCGCCGCACCAACCGTGGCGGGCTCGGCGTGCGGGCTGCGCGGCTGCCGGATGACCGCGGGCAGCTGGTCGGAGCCCTCCTCATGGGCGCGCACGACGAGATCCTCGTGGTGATGGAGCGCGGCAAGGTGGTGCGTTCCCTGGTCGAGGAGATCCCGGTGCACGGTCGCGACGCGACGGGCGTGATCTTGGCCAAGCCCGACTCGGACGACCGGATTCTCGCCGTGGCACGTAACATCGAGCGCACGCTCGGTGACGAGGGTGGCGTCGCTGAGCCCGAGGCGACCCAGAACCCTGATGCTGCGGCTACCGTGGAACCGCAGCAGGAGACGACGGAGGACCAGGCATGAGCAGCGAGAAGCCCCCGTCGATCGCTCCGAAGCGTCCCGCAGGCGCGCCGCAGCGGACCTCGGCGACGATCGGCCGGGTCAGCCTTGGCGGCGATCCGGTCCCCGTCGATGCGCCCGTCGAGGAGGCCACGGGAACCCCGAGTCTCGGTGACCGGATGCGGGCCGCTGCCAGCTCCGCGCGCAGCGCGGTGGCCCGGAACGGTGAGGCGTCGGATCGTCCCGAGCCGGCCCGTGAGTCGGCCCCGGACGCTGCACCGCGGCGGGCGCGACTGTCCGTGTCCCGCATCGACCCGTGGTCCGTCATGAAGCTGTCGTTCCTGCTCTCGGTCGCAGTGGGGATCATGATCGTCATCGCGGCGGCCGTGGTGTGGCAGACGCTGAACAAGATGGCGGTCTTCACGACCGCCAACGACATGATCGGCCAGCTGGTCAGCAACCCGAGCTACGACTCGGTCCTGCAGATCGCCTCGTTCTCCCGGGTGATCTCCCTGGCGACCCTCATCGCGGTGGTCGACGTGGTGCTGCTGACGGCCCTCAGCACGATCATGGCGTTCCTGTACAACATCGTCGCCGCGCTAGTCGGGGGTCTGCACCTGACCTTGACCGACGACTGATGCCGTCGAAGTTGGGAGCACTCCCCGGGACTTGGTAGTCTCGTCCGTCGCACGGGCCTATAGCTCAGACGGTTAGAGCGCTTCCCTGATAAGGAAGAGGTCAGAGGTTCAAGTCCTCTTAGGCCCACTCCCCCGTCCCTGGAGGACGCACCCATGAAGAAGTTGCTCGTTCTCGCCATCGTGGCCGGCGCCCTGTACGCCGCGTGGCGCACCTACGCCGAGGACCACGACGAGCGGGATCTGTGGGCCGAGGTCACCGACCCCGTCAGCTGAGCATGGGCCGGGCGGCTCGCACCGACCGGGACGCGGCGACGCGCCGCAGCGGGGCCATGGCGCAATTGGTAGCGCACCTGCTTTGCAAGCAGGGGGTTAGGGGTTCGAGTCCCCTTGGCTCCACCCGAGGCGGCGTCTCGCGACCAGCGAGCCGCCGCTCTTCCCGTGCCGTCAGGTGTCCCCCCACCGCTGGGTGAGCGCGGTCGAGACGTCAGCGGCCCGGTCCGTGGCCCCCATGGCTGCCGCCGCCGCGGCTACCGGCGACGGTGATGGACAACGAGACCGAGTGGTCCGTGTAGGAGCCCGCGTCGGTTCCTGTCAGGGTCACCGTGGGGACGGTGAAGGTGATGGTGTACTTCCCCTCATCGGTCACACGCAGGTTGTAGCCGTACACCACCGTGCCCGTCGCGTTGATCTCAGCGGTCGCCGGAGTCCCCTCCGGGACCACGAAGGTGCTGGTGCCCTCGTGCTGGACGCTGAACGTGACCCCGGCGTCGTACACCCGCTGCTGGGTGGCCGTGAAGGTGGTCGGGACGGCCGAGAAGCCGGTGTCGGCCGAGCCCGTCGCCAGAGTCCCGTACGGGGACTCGCGGTCGAGGGCGTTTGTGTTCAGCTTGACCACGCTGTAGCCCTCCAGGTCCGGCGCGGTGACGTCCGCGTTGTACAGACCGAGCTCGACCCGGATCGGGCTGTTGGTGGTCAGCGACGCGTCCCCGGTCAGGTTGGCGCCCCAGGCGGCCTTGGCGCTCGCCGAGGTTGCCGTGATGCACTGCGCCTGCCAGGCGTTGAGGCCTTGCACGTAGTAGTACGCGGCGGGATCGATCGGGTAGCCGGTCGAAGGCTCGCCCGTCGGCACGACGAGGTCACCGGCCGTTCCGGCGGGGCAGCTGACGTTGGTGAACCCGCCGCCGACCATGATCGTCGGCACCGACAGGTTGTTGCTGAGCGTGGTCTCCCCGCCCCCGTGGCCCTTGCCGGGTGGTGGCCCCTGTGCCGCCATGGCCCCGGTCACCGTCATGGCGAGCAGCGCCGCCGTGCCGGCGAACAACCCCAGTCCCCGCCTCAGAGATCTCCTCATCTCATCCTCCCCAGGACACGATCGGAGCCGTCGAGCCCTCGGGAAGCCCCGCAGGAATCCCACGGCCCCGTCTGGTGGTGCTGTCTTTCTGCATAGGCGGCCGCCGCGATGCCCACCAGTGCCGTTCCGCCCCCCACCGCGACGGCATGCGACGAGGGCCGGTCCCGGGGTACCCGGGACCGGCCCTCGTCGTGCGTCCGTCAGTCGCCGTCGGTCTTCTTCTGGACCTCGTCTGCGGCCTCGTCGATCTTCTGCTCGGCTGCCTCGGCGGCTTCCTCCGCCTCCTCCTGGGCCTTGCCCACGCCGCGGTCGGCGGCCCCGCGGGCCTTGTCCGTGGCGTCGTGTGCCGCGTGGCGGGCCTTCTCGGTCGCGTCCTGGGCCGCCTGGCGGGCCTTCTCCGTGGCACTGCGCGTACGGGCCACGGTCTCGCCGGCGCGCTCGCCGACGACCTCGGCGGCGTCCTCGAGCTCGTGACGCACGTCCGAGACCATGCCGCGGGCTTCTGCGGTGCGCTGCTTGATCCGCTCGGCCGGCTCGGCCGGCTCCCACGGCTGCTCCGCCCACGGGTCGCTGGCGGGCTTGCTCTTCTGCCAGGCGGCGACTGCGGCCCCGGCCGCGGCGATCCCGGTCACCGTCCAGAACACCTTCGCGAACCGGTGCGACTTCGGTGCCTTCGGCGGCTCCAGGTGGGCGACCTCGCTGAGCTTCCCGGTCGCCACGTCGCGGAACCGGTCCGCCTCCTCGGCGGCCGCCGCCATCGCCGTGCTCACCACCGCGGCCACGCGGGGCAGGACCTCGTCGACGAACCTGTCATGTGCGACGTCCACCAGGGGCACGGCCTTGCCTGCAGCGCGCTCGACGCGCGGACCGGCCTTCTCGGCCGCTTCCCGCAGCGCCTTCTCCACGCGCGGCGTGGCCCAGGCGACGGCGGCCTCGACGCGGGGGGACGCCCATTCGGCCGCGTTCTCGGCTGCCTCGGCCGCGTGCGCCGCGGCGTCCTTGGCTCGGGGTGCTGCCCACGCTGCCGCGTCCTTGGCTCGCGGGGTGGCCCACTCCACGGCGGTCTCCACCCGCGGGGTGGCCCAGTCCTTGGCGTGCTCGGCGGCGTCCTTGGCTCGGGGTGCTGCCCACGCTGCCGCGTCCTTGGCTCGCGGGGTGGCCCAGTCCTTGGCGTGCACTGCTGCCTCCTTGGCTCGGGGTGCTGCCCACTCGAGGGCGTCCTTGCTGCGGGGCGCCGCCCAGCGGCGGGCCTGGCAGGCCAGCTCGCCGGCGACGTGGGCCCCGTGCGCGGACGCGTCGGACAGGGCGGCTCCGATCTCGGCGACCTGGCCCTTGAGCCGCTCCGAGTCGAGCGGGGCAGCGGAGCGGCGGAAGCGTGCGAACATCTCGGCTCTCCTGTCGTCATGCGGTCCGGTCGCGCAGCGCCCAGACCTTTTCGACCATGCTGCCACCCCTGGCGTGGCCGTGCGCGGCCTCCGTGCAAGGATTGGGCCATGTTCGCCACCTTGCACACGTCCGCCGGAGACATCCGGGTCGAGCTCTACCCCAACCACGCGCCCAAGACCGTCCGGAACTTCGTCGGTCTGGCCACCGGGACCCAGGAGTGGACCGACCCCTCCACGGGTGAGACACGCACCGACCCGCTGTACTCCAACGTGATCTTCCACCGCGTGATCGACGGCTTCATGATCCAGGGTGGCGACCCGCTGGGGCAGGGCATCGGCGGCCCGGGCTACACGTTCGACGACGAGATCCACCCAGAGCTGCAGTTCTCCGAGCCCTACCTGCTGGCCATGGCCAACGCCGGGGTGCGGCGCGACCCGGTCACCGGGAAGGTCGGTGGCACCAACGGGTCGCAGTTCTTCATCACCGTCGTGAACACCCCGCACCTGAACGGCAAGCACACCATCTTCGGCAAGGTTGCCGACGACGAGAGCCGTGCCGTGGTCGACGCGATCGCCACCACACCCACCGGACGGCAGGACCGGCCGCTGTCGGACGTGGTGCTGCAGTCGGTCGACGTCGAGGAGTGACCGGCCCCCGATGACCCAGCCCACCGGACCGGGGCCCGGCGAGGTCCCGGTCTGCCCGCGCCACCCCGACCGGGTCTCCTACGTCCGGTGCCAGCGGTGCGGGCGTCCGGTGTGCCCGGAGTGCCAGCGCCCTGCGGCTGTCGGGGTGCACTGTGTCGACTGCGTGCGCGAGGCCGGTCAGCGCGCCCCGCAGGCCCGCACCGCGTTCGGGGCCCCGCTCCGGCAGGGCGCACCCGTGATCACGTACACCCTCATCGGGATCAATGTCGTGGTCTTCCTCCTGCAGCAGGCCCTGGGCATGGCGTGGACCTACCAGTGGGTCCTCGTGCCGGCACGGGCGGCCGGCGAGCCGTGGACGATGCTGACGTCGGCGTTCCTGCACGGCGGGCTGCTGCACATCGGCTTCAACATGTACGCCCTGTGGATCCTTGGGCAGTTCTTGGAGAACGCGCTTGGGCGATGGCGGTTCCTCACCGCGTACCTGGTCTCCGCGCTCGGCGGCAGCGTCGTGTACCTGGTCATGATCGACCCCGCGTCGCGGGCCTGGGGTGGCTGGGTCTACGGGGCCTCCGGCGCGGTGTTCGGGCTGTTCGGGATCATCCTCGTGGTGCTGCGCCGGCTCGGGCGGAGCGCCTCGGGGATCGTCGCGATCCTGGTGCTCAACGCGGTGCTCGGGTTCGTGATCCCGAACATCGCCTGGCAGGCGCACCTCGGCGGCCTGCTCACCGGTCTCGTCCTGGGGCTCGCGTACGCCTACGCTCCGAAGAACCTGCGAACCCTGGCCTCCGTGCTCGCACCCGTCGTCGTCGTCGCGGTGCTGGTGCTGCTCGTCACGACGAAGCTCGCGTCCGCCTAGGTCCGGGGCGCTCCGGTGCAGCTCAGCCGAGCACGTGCCGGGCGGTCCTGCCTCCAGCTGCCTCTGGTCCCTGCCCGCTCGCTGTGACCTCCCAGATCGCCATGTGGCGCATGCCTGGACGGTCCGGCCACGTGGCGAGGAAGTCGTGCTCGGCGCTGACCCCATCGTGGTCGCGACCGATCGCTCGCGTAGCTCGGTGAGCGCTTGCTCGCGGTCGTGCCGGCTCCTACCCCGCTCCGCAGTGCTCCATTGTCCCCAGGATTCCTCACAACTGTGGAATTACACCGCTGTAGTTATCCACAACCTTGTGCACCCCTGGGGAGAACAGGGTCGTCGATGGCGGTCGTCGTCCGGGTGGTGCACATCCAGGCCAGTGGTGCGCCTGCAGGTGCCCCCCTCGCGTGGATGTGCGCCGGTCGGCGGGGTGTGAGGGTGCGACAACTCGCGCCGGCGGGCGTAGACGGCGTCGGGTGCCGGCGCTGCGGAGCGTGCGAGCAGCCGACCGTCAGTGCCGCGCTGGGTTGAGGACGCTGGTCGTCAGCGCCAGCGGGTCGTCAGGATGAACCCGGCGATGATGAGCGCGAAGCCGATCGCGAGGTTCCAGTTCTGGAGGCCGGGAACCGGGAACTGGGCCCCGGAGAGGTACGTGACCACCACCCACAGCAAACCGAGCACGAGCAGGCCGACCATGACAGGGACGAGCCACCGTGGGTTGCCCTCCTGCTTGGCGCGCGGCGTGGCGGGCGGCGGTGTGTACGCCTTCTTCTTGCGCGACCTCGACTCGGGCACTGCTCCTCCTGTACTGCGGCGGCACTCAGGGCGACCTGAGGTTCGTCCATTAGCGTAGTGGGGTGCGCGACCGGCACCGCACGCGCACCGTCGGGACGGCCGCAGGCCGCGCACGCGAGAGCAGCCTCAGGAGAGCCATGACGCACCGGCACCGTCGATCCCCCGCGTGGAGCGTGGTGGGCATCGGCGGTGTGCTCGCGTTCGCCGGCTGGTTGTTCGCGGCCAACGCGCAGCTCCACGGCGGGACGGGTCGCGACAGCCGCGACCTGACCGGACTGGTGCAGGCGCA
Organism: Actinotalea lenta; assembly: GCF_030586465.1. Taxonomy (GTDB): domain Bacteria; phylum Actinomycetota; class Actinomycetes; order Actinomycetales; family Cellulomonadaceae; genus Actinotalea; species Actinotalea lenta. The sequence goes on along the minus strand of NZ_JAUQYP010000001.1, from coordinate 646,013 downwards.
GCTCGACCGCGCGAAGATCGCCGACGGCGAGGTCTCCCAGCTGCGCGCCGAGGTGGACCAGCTGACCGACCAGCAGACCCACCAGAACCTGCCGCCCGACGCCGTGGGGGATGCGGACCTCGCCCGCGCGGCCGGCTGGACCGCCGTGCACGGCCCCGGCGTCGAGGTGAAGCTCAGCGATGCCCCCGCCGGAGCCGCCCGGCCGGACTGGGCCACCGACAACGACCTCGTCGTCCACCAGCAGGACGTGCAGGCCGTGATGAACGCGCTGTGGGCCGGCGGGGCGGAGGCCATGTCGCTGCAGGGTGAGCGGGTGATCTCGACCTCGGCCTTCCGGTGCGTCGGCAACGTCTTGTACCTCGAGGGTCGCGTGTACTCCCCACCCTTCGTCGTTCGTGCCATCGGCAACCCCGCCACGATGATGGCGGCGCTGGACGACGCGCCCGCCGTCCAGACCTACCGCGCCTACGTCGACACGGTCGGGCTGGGGTGGTCAGCCTCCAAGGAGGACGACATGCTCGTCCCCGGCTACGACGGTCCCGCCGAGCTGAGTTACGCCACGTCCGCGCCGACCGCCGGATGACGACCCGTGCCGCCGCGGCGGACCGAGCCACTGGAGCCGAGATGACCCGCATCCTCGTCATCGACAACTACGACTCGTTCGTCTACACGATCGTCGGGTACCTGAACCAGCTGGGCGCGCAGACCGTCGTGGTGCGCAACGACGCCGTCCCGTCGGCCGCCGAGCGGGCGGTGTTCGACGGTGTGCTGGTGTCCCCCGGACCCGGGACCCCGCGCGCCGCCGGTCGCTCGATGGAGGTGATCGCGGACTGCGCGGCGCAGGGCACGCCCATGCTCGGGGTGTGCCTGGGACACCAGGCGCTCGCCGAGGTGTTCGGCGCGACGGTCTCGCACGCTCCCGAGCTCATGCACGGCAAGACCAGCCTCATCGACCACGGGTCAACCGGCGTCCTGCACGGTCTCGCGCGTCCCTTCACCGCCACCCGCTACCACTCGCTGGCCGTGGAGGACGACACGGTCCCCGCCGAGCTGGTGGTCACCGCCCGCACCGTGCCGGTGCCCGGCGGGGTGCCGGAGGGCGTGATCATGGGGCTGCAGCACCGCGAGCTGCCGCTGCACGGCGTCCAGTTCCACCCGGAGTCGGTGCTCACCGAGGGTGGCCACCACCTGCTGGCGAACTGGCTCGAGACGTGCGGGCTCCCCGGCGCCGTGGAGCGCTCCGCGGACATGCATCCCCTGGTGCGCGACGGCGCACGCTGACGGAGCGCGCCCGACCCTTCCACCCCCGGACGTGCCGCCCCGGACGTGCCGACGGCGCGGGCCCGGTCGGGTCCGCGCCGTCGCGCGAGGAGTGTCGGTCAGCCGCCGCTTCCGCTGGTGGCGGTCGGCGACGAGGTCGAGCCGCCGGGCTTGGGTCCCTTCGAGGAGATCACCGTGACGGTGCTGCCCTCCTTGACCGTCGTGCCCGCAGCCGGGTCGGTGCGGATCACCTGGCCGGCCGGCACGGTGTCGCTGAACTCGTCCGGTCCTGGGGTGGCGTTGAGGTTCGCGCCGCCGAGCGCGGCCGCCGCCTCGGAGTACGTCATCCCGGAGGTGTCCGGCACCGTGGTGTCCGTCTGCGCCGGCGGGACGGCGTAGGTGAGCTCCACGGTCGAGTGCTGGTCCACCTTGCCCACGACGCTCTGGTCCACGACGATGCCCGGGTCGACCTGGTCGGTCTCCTGCTCGACGGTCTGGACCGTCAAGCCCAGGTCCTCGAGCTTCTTGGTCGCCACGTCCAGCGGAGTCTTGCCGTCACGGAAGTCGTCGACCGTGACCTGGCCGTTGGACAGGTAGACGGTCACCTCGGTGCTGGTGGGGTTGACCGAGTCCCCGGCGGCGGGGTCGGTCCGGGTCACCTTGTCCTTGGGGACGTCGGGACTGTCCTCCTCGGTGAACTTGTAGCCGTTGAACCCGTTGTCCTTCAGCCACTTCTCGGCCTGGGCCTGCGACCAGTTGGACATGTCGGTGATCTCGACGTCCGCCGCGCCGCTGGAGACGAAGACCTTCACCGTCGAGCCGTCCTCGACCTTGGTGTCCTTCTCGGGATCGGTCTTGATGACGAATCCCTTCTCCACGTCCAGGTTCGCCTGCTGGGTGATCTCCGGGACGAGCCCGACCTCCCGGATCTTCGCTTCGGCGTCGGCCTGCGCGAGCCCGACCACGTCGGGGACCGAGGCCGTGGTCGTGGCCGGCGGGCGCCCGCTGAGCAGGATCCACAGGATGCCGCCGATGGCCAGCAGGGCGACCGCGATGAGCAGCCACATGACCCAGCGCCGATCGGGTGGGTTGTCGTCTCGTGCGGGCACGTGGGCGGCCGTCACGGTGGCGCCGGTGGGACCCCATGCCGCGGTCGGCGGCAACGACGTCGGCGCCGGACCCACCGGTGGCGGTGTCATGACCTGGGTGGCCGCCGTGGGTGGCCCGGCATCGGGCATCGTGCCGGGCACGGGCGCCGGCATCACCGCGGGTGCGGACACCGGACCGCCGCGCAGCACCGACTCCAGGTCGTTGCGGAACTCGGAGGCGGAGCGGTACCGCTGGTCGCGGTCCTTGGCGAGCGCCTTGAGCGTGATCCGGTCCAACGTCTCGGGGACGTCGGAGGCGTAGGTGCTCGGCGGCTGCGGGTCCTCCCGGGCGTGCTGGTACGCCACGGCGACCGGCGAGTCACCGATGAACGGCGGCCGGCCCGTGAGGAGCTCGAAGAGCAGGCACCCGGTGGAGTAGAGGTCCGAGCGGGAGTCCACGGCCTCGCCGCGGGCCTGCTCCGGCGACAGGTACTGCGCGGTGCCGATCACGGCCTGCGTCTGGGTCATGGTGCCCGCGGAGTCCGCCATCGCCCGCGCGATGCCGAAGTCCATCACCTTGACCGCGCCGGTCGGGGTGAGCATGACGTTCGCGGGCTTGATGTCCCGGTGCACGATGCCGGCCCGGTGGGAGTACTCGAGCGCGGAGAGCACCCCGGCGGTGATCTCCACGGCCTCGTCGATCGGAACCGCGGCACCGTCGCGCAGGATGTCCCGCACGGTGTGACCCTCGACGTACTCCATGACGATGAACGGCACGTGGGCGATGCCGCCCCCGGCCTCGTTCACCACGTCCTCGCCTGTGTCGTACACCGCGACGACCGCGGGGTGGTTCAGGGACGCGGCCGCCTGCGCCTCGCGCCTGAAGCGGGCCTGGAAGGACGGGTCGCGTGCCAGGTCCGAGCGCAGGATCTTGATCGCGACCGTACGTCCCAGGCGGGTGTCGTGGCCGATGTGCACCTCGGCCATCCCGCCGCGCCCGATGAGCTCGCCGACCTCGTAGCGGCCGCCGAGGATCCGAGGTGCGTCGTCCACCACTACAGGTCCTTCGCTGTCGTCGTCTGTCCTGCTGCGGAATCGTCCCCCGGGATCATCCCATCCCGGGCCTGTGCTTCAGGTGAAGCGATGATCACGATCCGATGGTCCGCCGAGGCTCCGGACGGCCCCCAGATCCTATCCGCGACCATCGCGCCCAGTAGACCGAAGAGAAGCATGGCCAAGGCGAGCAGCACAGGCCCGGGGATCCCGGCCCAGCGTGTCCTCCTCAGATCCGTCCACCAGCGCGGCCCGGGCACGTCCCGCGCGGCGGCCGTGCCGTGGCGCGTCGCACCGGCGCCCTGACGGCCCGGGTCGCCGGGCCCGGATCGCGCGGGCGGCGTGAAGCGCGGCGGGGGCTCGCTCGGCGCCGGTGCCACGGCGTCGTCGATGCTGCGGCCCGGCACGACGGCCGGCTCCTGTCGCTGCGGGGCCGGTCGTGCCACGGGTACCGAGGGCGGCAGCGGCCTCAGCGGGGTCTCGAGCAGCCCTTCCTCGACCATCCGGTCGCTGACCAGGCCGTCGCTGGTCGGCTCGACCCGCCGCCGCCCGAGGGTCGCGTGCCGGCCCGTGACGAGCGGGACGCCGTCCGCGGGGGTGTTGTCCAGCATCGCGTCCAGCTGGCGTGCCAGGGCCGCGGCGGACCGCGGCCGTTGCTCGGGGCGCTTGGCGAGCATGCGTGAGACCAGGTCCGCCAAGGCCGGGTCGACGCTCTCGGGCAGAGGCGGGAGCGGCTCGTTGACGTGCGCGATCGCGATGTCGACCGCCGTGGGTCCGGTGAAGGGGCGGTGTCCGACCAGCGCCTCGTAGGCCACGATGCCCAGCGAGTAGATGTCGGACTCGGGCGTGGCGGCGCCGCCGGTGGCCTGTTCCGGGGACAGGTACTGGGCGGTGCCCATCACCATCCCGGACGCCGTCATCGGCACCTGGTCGCGCGCCGTGGAGATGCCGAAGTCGGTGATCTTCACGCGTCCGGTCCGGGACAGCAGGATGTTGCCCGGCTTGACGTCACGATGCACGACGCCCGCGGTGTGGGCGGCGTGCAGGGCCCTCGCGGTCTGCGCCAGGATCGGCAGGAGGCGGCGGTGCGGCAGGATCGGCTCGCGGTCCAGCAGGTCCGACATCGGCTCGCCGAGCACCAGCTCCATGACCAGGAATGCCGAACCGTCCTGCTCGCCATAGTCATAGAGCTGGGCGATGTTCTGGTGGGACAGCTGGGCGGCGTTGCGCGCCTCGGCCCGGAACCGCTCCAGGAACCCGGCATCGCCCGCGAACTCCTCGCGCAGCACCTTGACGGCGACGTCCCGGGCCAGCGAGAGGTCGTGGGCGACCCAGACCTCCCCCATGCCCCCCACGGCGATGCGGGAGGTGAGGCGGTAGCGCGCGCCCAGCGCGACGTCGACGTCGGGCTTCACGACCGGGCTCCCAACGCCGCCTGGATGACGGCCTTGGCGATCGGTGCCGCGATCCGGCCGCCGGTCGCCTCGTTGCCCAGGTCCCCGCCGTGCTCGACCACGACGGCGACGGCGACCGTCGGGTTGTCGGCGGGCGCGAAGGCGGTGAACCAGGCGTGCGGAGGCGCGTCGGACGTGGTCTGTGCGGTGCCCGTCTTGCCCGCGACCGCCACACCGGGGATCTGGGCCGCCGTCCCGGTCCCGGACTGCACGACCTCGGTCATCATCGCCGTCAGCTGCGCAGCGGTCCTGCTGGAGATCGCCCTGCCCAGGGAGTGCGGCTGGGTGGTGTCCACCACCGTGAGGTCCTGGTTGCGCACGGCCTTGACGAGGTAGGGGGCCATCCGCCGGCCGTCGTCGGCGATCGTGGCGGTGATCATCGCGACCTGCAGCGGGGTCACCCGCACGTCGTACTGCCCGATCGCGGACATCGCCGTCTGCGGTGGGTCGATCTGGCCGTCGGGGGGGAACCGGCTCTGCGTCACCCTCAGGGGGATCTGCAGCGGGGTGTCGAAGCCGAAGGCCTCGGCCTGCTTGCGCAGCGCGTCGGCACCCAGGTTGAGGCCGAGCTGCCCGAACGCCGTGTTGCAGGAGATCCGCAGTGCGTCGGCGAGGGTCTGCGCGCCGGTCGGGCTGCACGACTCGCCGCCGTAGTTGCCCAGCACCGCGGAGGACTGCGGCAGGGGCAGCTGGTCAGGAGCAGCGATCGGTGTGTCCGGGGTGAGGCCCGACTCCAGCGCCGCGGCGGCGGTCACGATCTTGAACGTCGAGCCGGGCGGGTAGGTGTCACCAGCGATCGCCCGGTTGACCAGGGGATGGGTGGGGTCGGCGTTCAGCGTGTCCCAGGCCTGGCGTACGGCAGCCGTGTCGTGCGAGGCGAGCTGGTTCGGGTCGTAGGACGGCTTGGAGACCATCGCGAGGATGGCCCCCGTTCGCGGGTCCAGCGCGACGACCGCTCCGGTCTGGCTGCCCAGCGCGTCCCACGCCGCCTTCTGCACGGCGGGGACGATGGTGAGCTCGACCGAGGCCCCCTCCGGCTGCTTCCCGGTGATCAGGTCGCGGACCCTCGAGTAGAACAGCGAGTCGGCCGTGCCGTTGAGCTCGGTGTTCATGGCCTTCTCGATGCCGCTGGCACCGTAGATCACCGAGAAGTACCCGGTGGCGGGGGCATAGGTCGGCCCGTCCGCGTACGAGCGCAGGTACCCGAACGAGTCGTCGACCGGGGTCGAGGAGGCCACCGCCTTGTCGCCGACCACGATCGGACCACGGGGGTGGTCGAACTCCCGGTACAGGGTGCGCACGTTCCGGTTGTCGTTGTTGAGGGCGGGGGCCTGGACGTACTGCACCCAGGTCGCACTGCCCATCAGGGCGACGAACATCACGATGACGACGGCGGCAAGGCGCCGCAGCGGAGTGTTCACGCGGCACCCCCGCGGACGGGCCCGACGTCGATGCGTTCGGTGGCCTGGTCGGCGTTGGCGGGCACCGTGCGGCTCCCCGCGTGCGGGGTCGGACCCGGGGGCTCCTCGGGTGCGGGAGCGGGCCGGCGCGCGGAGTCGGAGATGCGCAGCAGCAGCGCGATGATCACCCAGTTCGCGAGCAGGGACGAGCCGCCGTAGGCGAGGAACGGCATGGTCAGCCCGGTCAGCGGGATCAGCCGGGTCACGCCGCCGACCACCACGAAGCACTGGAGCGCGACCACCACGGCCATGCCGCCGGCGAACAGCTTGCCGAACCCGTCGCGTACCCCGACCGCGGTGCGCAGGCCGCGCTCGGTCATCACGAGGTACAGCACGAGGATCGCCAGGAGGCCGGTCAGCCCCAGCTCCTCTCCGATGGAGGAGACGATGAAGTCGGACTCGGCGAACGGCACGAGGTCCGGGCGACCCTGGCCCAGACCGGTGCCGAACAGGCCGCCGGAGGCCAGCCCGAAGAGACCGCGCACCAGCTGACCCGAGCCCCCGGGCGAGGCGTTGAACACTGCGGGGTCGAACGCGTGCAGCCAGGCGACGAAGCGGGCGTGCACGTGCCCGAGGCTCGTCGCCGCCACTGTCGCGCCGCCGGCGAACAGCAGCAGGCCGATCACGACCCAGCTCAGGCGCTCGGTGGCGAGGTACAGCATGGCGACGAAGAGGCCGAAGAACAGCAGCGACGTGCCCAGGTCGCGCTCGAACACCAGCACCGCGAGCGAGGCGAGCCAGGCCAGCAGGATCGGTCCGAGGTCCCGCACCCGCGGCAGCTGGAGGCCGAGCACCTTGGGCCCGGCCAGCGCGAGGGTGTCCCGGTTGGTCACCAGGTACCCGGCGAAGAACACCGCGAGGGCGATCTTGCCGACCTCCGCGGGTTGGAAGGAGCTGCCGAACAGACGGATCCAGATCCGCGCACCATTGATCTGCGTGCCGAGGCCTGGGACCAGGGGAAGCACCATGAGGGCCAGCGCCACGACCATCGCGGTGTAGGTGTAGCGTCGCAAGGTCCGGTGGTCGCGCAAGCCGATGAGGACGGCGGCGGCGAGCACCATGCCCAGCGCGGTCCAGCCGAGCTGACGGCCACCGAAGTCGGTGATGCGGTCGCGCGCCGCGTAGGCCAGATCGATCCGGTGGATCTCCGCCAGGCCCAGGCCGTTGAGCGCGACCGTGGCGGGCAGCAGCACCTGGTCCGCCCACGGCGCACGCCAGCGCAGCACCACGTGCAGGCCCAGGGCTAGGCCGACCAGCACGGCGGCGTGCCAGGGCAGCTCGGGTGGCAGGGCATCGGCCGTGGCGAGGCCGACGATGGCGTAGGCGCCCAGGCCCACCAGCAGGGCCAGGACCAGGAGCCACAGCTCGGTGCCGCGGCCCGGGCGCACCTGGTGGGCGGCCACGGTGGCCATCAGGCGGTCCCGGCTGTCACGGCGGTCACGGGACCACCGCCTCGTGCTCACGGTCCGCCACCCACTTCTCGGCGGCGGCCAGGGTGGGCAGCTGCACGGTCTGGTTGACCCGGTCCTGCATGTAGCCCGGGAGGTCCGTCAGACGCAGGGGGGACTTCTCGACGACGTGCGACAGCTCGAGCGGCCCCACGTTCTGGTCGATGCCCTGGTAGATCGCGACGTAGCCGTCGGCGACACCCACGTAGTACTGGTCCTGCGTCCACACCCAGCCCCACCGGCCCGCGGCTCCCAGTCCGGCGAGCACGAGGACCACCACGACACTCCACACGATGCGGCGCAGGGTGCGTCGCGGTGGCGGCTCGTCCTCGTCCAGCGGTTCGACGGGGGGCCGGCTCGCGGCCGCGTGCTCGGCGGCGCGCGCGGCGGCGCCGGCGCCACCGCGGGTGGGGCGGTGTCGGTCGGTGGCCGCGGAGCCGACGACCTGGGAGCCGGTCGGGGGCGCCGCCCCGTCCGGGAGGTCGTCGACGTCGACGACGTCGCTGACCACGACGGTGACGTTGTCCGGGGCGCCGCCGCGCAGCGCCAGCTGGACGAGCTGGTCCGCGCACGCGCCCACGTCGGCGATCTCGGCGAGGGTCTCGGCGATGGTGTCCCGACTGACGACGCCGGACAGGCCGTCCGAGCACAGCAGCCACCGGTCACCTGCGCGCGCCTCGCGCACCGAGACGTCCGGCAGGAGCTCCATGTCGAAGTCGCCCAGCACGCGCAGCAGCACCGACCGGTGCGGGTGGTGCTCCGCCTCCTCGGGTGTGATCTTGCCGGTGTTGACCAGGTGCTGGACGAACGAGTGGTCGGTGGTGACCTGGGTGAGCTCACCGGCGCGCAGCAGGTAGGCGCGCGAGTCGCCGATGTGCGCCATCGCGAGCTTGTTGCCTGCTCGCAGCAGCGCGGTGACCGTGGTGCCCAGCCCCGCCAGCTCGGGGTTCTCCTCCGCTCGAGCCAGGAGGTCGTCGTGCGCCTCGGACAGCGCGCGGCTCAGCTCCTCCAGCGCGTCGTCGGGCCCGTGGGCCTCGTCGTCCAGCGGAGCCAGGTGGGCCACGGCCACGGACGACGCGATGTCGCCGCCGGCGTGGCCGCCCATGCCGTCGGCCACCACCAGGAGGTGTGGGCCGGCATACGCGGAGTCCTGGTTGTTCGACCGCACGAGTCCCACGTCGGACCTGGCGGCGTAGCGCAGCGCCACCGTCATCGACTCACCCGGCTCATCGCTGCAGCTCCAGGGTCGACTGGCCCACGCGCAGCTGGGTCCCTGGGCCCACGGGCGTCGGCTCGGTCACGCGCTCGCGGCCGACGAAGGTGCCGTTGGTGGATCCGAGGTCCTCGACGTACCACTGGCCGCCCTGCTGGTACAGGCGGGCGTGACGTTGGGAGGAGTAGTCGTCGTCCAGCACGAGGGTGCACGAGGGTGCGCGTCCGATCAGCACCGCCGCCGACCCGAGCGGCACGGTGGTCCCACGCAGCGGCCCCCCGGTCACCGCGATGCGGCGTGGCCCTGCCGGCGGCGCGGGGACCGGCGGGGGTGCAGGGGCAGCCTCCGGGGGCTGCGTCGGGGTCCGGCGCGGTGCGGTGGGTCGCACCCGCAGCCGGCGCTGCACGACCCGGGTGCCGTACAGGTCGCGCCGCAGCACGGCGATCGCGGTGAGCACGAACAACCAGAGCAGAACCAGGTAGCCGAGTCGGAGGAGAGTGATCGTCAGCTCGCTCACGCGGGCCTCACCCCTCCTCGTCGTCGTCGGCTCCGGTCCAGAACAGGATCTGGGTACGGCCGATGGTCACGGTGTTGCCGTCCACCAGCGTGGCCGCAGGCACGAGGTGACCCTCGACGTAGGTGCCGTTCGTCGATCCGAGGTCGGATGCGATGACGCCGTCCGGGGTGACGCGGATCTCCAGGTGGCGCCGGGAGATCCCCGGGTCGTCGACGATGATGTCCGCGTCGCTGCCGCGACCGATGACGGTGACCGGGCCGGTCAGCAGGTACCGCTGACCGTCGATGTCGACCATCGGGTGCCGCGAGCTCGCCGCGGAGGTGGCGGGGGCCACCGCGCCCCGCACCGTCGCGCTGCGGAGCTGGAATCGGCCGGGGTCGAGGGTGTCGCCCTCCACGAAGGTCACGGTGACGGGGCCCACGAAGGCGTAGCGCTGGCGGCCGGCGTGCTCGGTGACGGTGGTGGCGAGCTCGTCGGCGAGGGTGTCGGCCCCCCACCCCTCGACCTGAGCGAGGTCCGTGGGCGAGAGCTCGACCGTGAACTCGTTCGGGACGACGGTGCGGTCGCGCCCGACCACGGCCGCGCGGTCGTCGAGCTCGCGCCGCAGGGCACTGGCGATCTCGACAGGTTTCAGGTCGCCGCGGGAGGTCTTGGCGAACGCGGAGTTGACGGCGCGCTCCACGCCCTTCTCGAACTTGTCGAGGATGCCCATGCCACCTCCCTCCGCGCCTTCGAGTCCATGAGTACCCGAGACAGAGACGCGTGCTCGGCGGCGCGCGACGGAGGACGGTCCCGGGGGTCCCCACCCGATCGTATCCGCCGATGGGAGGGGTGCCTGCCCATCGGCGTCCGCGCCGCGCCAGCAGGTGCCCTCGGCGCGCTCCGCACGGCTCGAGGCCCTGCGCTGCGTGCACCCCGGCAGGACCGTCGCTCGTCATGCCTGACGTCCCGGTCTGGGCGACTCCCCGGGGCATGGGAGAGCCGCCACCGATGTGTGCGCGAGGGGGGACTTGAACCCCCACGCCCTTGCGGGCACTGGCACCTGAAGCCAGCGCGTCTGCCATTTCGCCACTCGCGCGTGAGCCAGAAGGCTAGCACGGGGCGGGAGGCCCTCCGAACCCCGGTGGTGCGCGCGGTCCGGGGGCGCGCGAGGCCCCGCGGGGCCCGGGGTCCGCATCCGAACCGGCGCGCACGACCGCCGCACAGCAGTCGCGCATACGATTGCGCAATCGTATTCCTCTGTGCCAGACTCCCGGCCAGTGCAGGCGACGAGCCGATGAACGTCGTGGCGTGGACCAGAACGTCCTGGTTCGCGTGTCCCACCTCAGCCGTCAAAGGAGCGGATGTGATGACGACCGCACCACGCCTCGAGCTCGCGGGGATCAGCAAGGGGTTCCCGGGTGTCCGGGCACTCAAGGACGTCAGCCTCGACGTCCGGTCCGGTGAGGTGCTCGCGCTGGTCGGCGAGAACGGCGCGGGCAAGTCCACCCTGATGAAGATCCTGTCGGGCATCTACACCAGGGACGCCGGACGCATCTACTTCGACGGCGTCGAGGTGGAGGTGGACAGCCCGCTGCATGCGCAGGAGATGGGCGTCAGCATCATCCACCAGGAGATGAACCTCATGCCCGACCTCACGGTCGCGCAGAACATCTTCATCCGACGCGAGCCCCGGCGCGGACCCTTCCTCTCCGAGGCGCAGCTCACCAGGAAGACGGCGGAGCTGCTCGGGCGGCTGGGGATCGACCTGGACCCGAAGCAGCTGGTCGGCGAGCTGACGATCGCCAAGCAGCAGATGGTCGAGATCGCCAAGGCGCTGTCCTTCAACGCCAAGGTGCTGATCATGGACGAACCCACCTCGGCGCTCACGGACAGCGAGGTCGAGACCCTCTTCACCCTGATCGAGCAGCTGCGGGCGCGCGGGACCGGGATCATCTACATCTCGCACCGGATGGACGAGGTGAGGCGTCTCGCCGACCGCGTCACGGTGCTGCGCGACGGCGAGTTCATCGGGACGCTGGAGAAGGCGGAGATCGACATCCCGACCATCATCGAGATGATGGTCGGCCGGCACATCGACGAGAACGCCCGACCCGCTGCGCGCGAGCACCTGGGTGATCCGGTGGTGCTGAAGGTGGAGGAGCTGAGGACCCGCTCCCTCCTCAAAGGCGTGAGCTTCGAGCTGCATCGCGGCGAGATCCTGGGCTTCGCGGGCCTCATGGGCGCAGGGCGTACCGAGACGGCGCGAGCCATGATCGGTGCAGACCCGCGCGACGGCGGCACCATCACCGTCAACGGCCGGGCCGCTGACATCAAGCAGCCCGCCGACGCCGTGAAGCTGGGCATCGGCTACCTCAGCGAGGACCGCAAGCTGCTGGGTCTCATGCTCGAGCAGGACGTCACCTTCAACACGGTGCTCGCCTCCCTCCCCGGTCACGCGAACGCGCTCGGCTGGATGCGCGACTCCCAGACCAAGGCTCGGGCCGAGGAGTACGTCAAGGCCCTGCGTATCAAGACGCCGTCCGTCACGCAGACCGTGAAGCTGTTGTCCGGCGGTAATCAGCAGAAGGTCGTCATCGCGAAATGGCTTCTGCGTGACTGCGACGTCCTCATCTTCGATGAGCCGACGCGCGGGATCGATGTGGGTGCGAAGGAGGAGATCTACCAGCTTCTCCAACGCCTCGCGGCATCCGGGAAATCCATCATCGTCATCTCATCAGAGCTACCGGAGATTCTCCGCGTGGCCAACAGGATCGTCGTGATGGCCAACGGTCAGGTGGTTGGCACCCTTCGAAACGAAGAAGCGAGTCAGAAGAAGATCATGGAGCTAGCCGCCCACGGGGAGGAGCACTGATGAATGCCCCAACGCAGAGCAGTACGCCTGTGACGGACACCAACGAGCCGCTCGAAGAAGGGGTCGGCGCGGCCACCGGGCAACACAACCGTCGGATGCGTGTCCGTGCTTTCGCACGTCGCCAGATGCAGCAGTCCCTCGCCTTCGGGACGCTGGCCGTCCTGATCGCCTTCTTCTCCATCTTCGGCAACAACTTCTTCAGCTGGAGCAACATCTCCGGGGTTCTGCTCGCCACCGCGGTGGTCGCGATCCTGGCCCTGGGGACGACGTTCGTCATCATCACCGGCGGCATCGATCTGTCGATCGGAACCGGAATGACGATGGCATCGGTGACCACCGGTGTCATGGTCGTGAACCTTGGCCTGCCTGTGTGGCTGGGGATCGTCGGTGGCGTGGCAACGGGCGCAGCGATGGGGCTGGCGAACGGACTAAACATCACGTTCTTGAAGCTGCCCCCCTTCATCGCCACCCTCGCGATGATGATGATCGCTCAGGGTCTCGCGCTCATCGTCTCCGGCATCCGTCCGATCTACTTCTCGACGGCGGCGCCGAACTTCAGGCAGATCGCACTCGGGACCGTGGTGCCCGGGCTCCCGAACGCGGTCCTCATCACGGTGGTCGTGGCGGTCCTGGCGTACCTGCTGCTGACCAAGACGGTCTTCGGCCGCTACACGTTCGCGATCGGCTCCAACGAGGAGGCCACGCGCCTGTCGGGCGTCAACACGCGGAACTGGAAGATCGCCATCTACACGCTGTCCGGCGTCTTCACCGGGACCGCGGGCGTGGTGATGGCCTCGCGCCTCGACTCGGCCCAGCCCCAGCTCGGCCTGGGATACGAGCTCCAGGCGATCGCGGCCGTGGTCATCGGTGGGACGTCGCTCCTCGGGGGTCGTGGATCGATGCTCGGGACCGTGATCGGAGCCCTGATCATGAGCGTGCTGATCAACGGCCTGCGGATCATGTCCATCCAGACCGAGTGGCAGAACGTCGTGGTGGGTTTCGTGATCCTGATCGCGGTGTTCTCCGACTCGCTCCGCAATCGTTCGCGAGCCTGAGCGTCCGCACCCGGTGGTGCATGCGCCCACCACTCCACGGTGACGGCGAGTCGCCAGGCGCAGTCAGAGAGATGTCGGGCCGTCGGCGCCCGCTGACGGAAGACCCAGAGGAATGGAGAGAGAGTCATGGCACGTCATCGTGTGGGTGCGCTCGCGGCCCTGATCGCCTCGGCCGCACTGGCCTTGTCCGGTTGTGCGGGAGGCGAGACCGCAGGGGCGAAGGAGGCCAGTGGCGGCAGCGGGAAGATGCAGATCGCGCTGATCTCGAAGGGGTATCAGCACCAGTTCTGGCAGGCCGTCCGCAAGGGTGCGGAGCAGAAGGCCGAGGAGCTGGGCGTCGACATCACCTTCGAGGGCCCGGCGGCGGAGGTCGAGATCGACAAGCAGCTGCAGATGCTGAAGACGGCGATCGACAAGAAGCCGGCCGCGATCGGTTTCGCGGCACTCGACCCGGAGGCCTGCATCCCCACCTATGAGGAGGCGAAGGCCAAGGGGGTCCCGATCATCGAGTTCGACACCCCCTGCAACTCCGACTACGCGTCGAGCCTGGCGGCCAGCGACAACTACGCGGCCGCGGCGCTCGCCGCCCAGCACATGGCGGACCTCATCGGCGGCGAGGGCGACATCGCGGTCGTCGGTCACAGCCAGATCACCACGACCGGGATCGACCGCCGCGACGGGTTCGTGGAGACGATCAAGTCGGACTACCCGGACGTCAACATCGTCGACATCCAGTACGGCGAGGGCGACCACCTCGAGTCGGCCGACATCGCCAAGACCATGATCGCGGCTCACCCGGACCTCAAGGGCATCTTCGCCACCAACGAGGGTTCGGCGATCGGCGTCGTCAACGGTGTCAAGGAGCTGGGCATGAAGCCCGGGGACATCACCATCGTCGGGTTCGACTCGGGCGCTGCGCAGATCGAGGCGATCAAGAGCGGCCTCATGGCGGGTGCCATCACCCAGGACCCGATCGGGATGGGCGCGCAGGTCGTGCAGAGCGCCTACGACGTGGCCACCGGCAAGACGGTGGACGACTTCACCGACACCGGCTCCTACTGGTACGACTCGACCAACATCGACGACCCGAAGATCGCGGCCCTGCTCTACCAGTAGCCGCCCCGGGTCGCGTTCTCGGCCCCCCTCGCCGCAGGGATGCGCCCGCCGCTCGGGCACCGAACGCACAGGCGTGCGACGGGCGCATCCCGTGGCGCGTGCGCCGCCTCGTCCAGATCACTGACGTCATGAAGTGAAAGGAACTCCCGTGATCAACGGAAGCATCATCCACCCCGACATCCTCCTGGCGCTCGCGCGTGCCGGGCACACCTCGAAGGTGCTCGTCGCCGACGGGCACTTCCCCTCGACGACCTTCCTCGGGCCGAAGGTCCCCAAGGTCTACCTGAACCTGGCGCCCGGCCTTCTGACCGTCACGCAGGTGCTCGAGGTGCTCGTCGAGCAGGTGGCGATCGAGAGTGCGGCCGCCGCCGTCTTCGAGGACGGGAGCCTCCCGGAGATCTGGACGGACTACCGGCGGCTCCTGGGGCCGTCGGTGCAGGTGGAGGCCGTCAAGGGATCCCAGATCCGGACCGCTTTCCACGACGACGACGTGGCTCTGGCGATCATGACGGGGGACACGCGCCCCGCGTCGTGCATCGTCCTGAGCCTCGGACTCCGTCAGACCGCGTGAACGATCTCCTAGGAAAGGCAACCATGATGAGCACTCTGTCCGGACGGACCGCGATCGTCACCGGCGCGAGCCGTGGGGTGGGACGCGAGGTGGCGCTTGCCCTCGCGGCCGAGGGCGCCCACGTCGTGATCACCGCCCGTGGAGCCGCGGCGCTGGACTCCGTCGCCGAGGAGATCGTCGAGCGTGGGGGCGCCGTCACGGCGGTTCCCGGTGACGCGAGCGCCGAGGAGGACGTGGACCGCGTGGTGGCTGCAGCCCTCTCGACGTCGGGCACGCTCGACATCCTCGTCAACAACGCCGGGATCGGGATCCTCGGACCCCTGGCAGAGATGGCCGTGGACGACTTCGACGAGCAGGTCCGTGTCAATCTTCGGAGCGTGTTCCTGTACTCCCGAGCGGTCATCCCGCACCTCGAGGCCCAGGGCGGCGGAAACCTGGTCAACATCGCGTCGATCACCGGCCTGGCAGGATTCGCCGGCGCGTCCGCGTACTCGGCGACGAAGTGGGCGGTCGTCGGCCTGTCTCGCGGTCTGGACAAGGAGCTCAGCCCCCAGGGCATCAAGGTCACCGCGATCTGCCCGGCCGGGATCGACACGACCTGGGCGTTCGGTACGGGGATCGACCCGGAGGCGGCCAAGCAGCTCGACCGGCTGAGCCCGAAGACCGTCGCCGAGTCGGTGATGTACGCGATCAACCAGCCCGCCAACGCGCGCATCACGGAGGTCGTGGTGTACCCGATGAGTGAAAACGGTCACCAGTAGAGGACGGACGGGACCCCTGGACGGCGAGCGCGAAGGAAGACTTGTGGACATCGCATCAGTGCCTGACCTCGGCACGCTGGTCGAACGCCTTCGCGGCCGTGCGGCGCAAACGTCGGCCCGGTACATCGTGGGTCTCGTCGGGGAACCCGGATCCGGCAAGTCGACCGTCGCAGAGCTCGTTGCGCAGCACCTGGGCAGCGACGTGTGCGTGACTGTTCCGATGGACGGTTTCCACCTGGCCGGCAGCGTGATCGCAGGCACACCGCTCGAGGACCGAAAAGGGGCGATCGACACGTTCGACGCGGACGGCTACGTCGCGTTGCTCGAGCGGCTGAGGGCCCGCGACGAGGAAGTCGTCTACGCTCCCTCCTATCGGAGGGGCCTGGAAGAACCCATTGCTGCCAGCATCCCGATCCCGCGTGAAATCCCGGTCGTGCTGACGGAGGGCAACTACCTTCTCGCGGACCTGGACCCGTGGACGAAGGTCCGGAAGTACGTGGACGAAGTATGGTTTGTCGAGGTGCCGCGCGATGTCCGCCTGGAGCGTCTCATTGATCGGCACGTGGCATTCGGCAAGGCTCGTGACGAGGCAATTGCCTGGGCTCTGGGACCGGACGAGGACAACGCGCGTCTCATCGCGTCGACGAGGCACCGGGCCGACCAGGTTATCGAGTGGATCTGAGCCATGGCACCCGGCTGCGATTGAGGAGTTTCGATGGTGACGATGCGGGACGTTGCTCGGGTCGCTCAGGTCTCCGCGACCACCGTCTCGCACGTCATCAACAAGACGCGCAAGGTCGATCCCGAGACCGAGAGAGCAGTCCTCGAGGCGATCGAGGCGACCGGCTACCTGAGCGACGGGATCGGTAGGTCGCTGCGCACGGGGACCACGCAGACCATCGGTCTGGCCATGTCCGCCATCTCGAACCCCTATTTCGGGACCGTGGTCCACGCGATCGAACGGAGCATCTCCCGGGCGGGGTACTCGTTGCTGCTCGCGGACACTCATGACGACCCCGTACGTGAGCGACGTGCCGTGCGGGACCTGCTCTCGCACCGCGTCGACGCGATGGTCATCGCGCCGAGTGGCGAGGCCGACTCCGTGCTCGACGCCCTCGTCCAGCGACGGATCCCTGTTGTCCTCATCGACCGCATCCCGACGCGCGAGCGTCCGGGAGTCGACGCGATCGGCGTCGTGAACGAAGAGCCCACGGCACGGCTGGTCGACCACCTGGCGCAGATCGGGCACTCGAGGATCGCGACGATCACGAGTGACCCGATGCTCGAGACGACGATCGAGCGGCTCAGCGGGTACTGGAACGGGATAGAGCGGAATGGTCTGACGCGAGACGAGGACCTCGTCCAGGTCGGAGTCCGCGGAAGTGAGGAGACCACCGACGATGCGGTGGCCACGTTGCTGGGCCTGCCCGAGCCCCCGACGGCCATCGTGATGGGCAACAACCAGGTGACGATCGGCACGATGGCGGCTCTCCAGCATCACCACATGGAGGCGCCCCGCGACATGGCCCTGGTCGCGTTCGACGACTTCCCCTGGGCGAACATCTTCCGCCCGCGGCTCACCGCCGTGTCCCAACCGGTCGACGAGCTTGGTGCCGGGGCTGTGTCCATGCTCCTGGACCGTCTGGCGGACCGGGACCTGCCACCGCGCCATCGGCGGCTCGAGCCCACGCTCAAGCACCGCGAGTCCTGCGGGTGCACGGGGCTCTCGACCGGGACGTAGGCCACGCGGCGCCGCGCTACAGCCAGCCGTTGTGGCGGAACGCCGTGTACAGGCCCACGCAGGCCGTGACCATCACGGCGAGCACCACGACGAAACCCGCCGACGAGTCCGCACCAGGCAGGTTGCGCACGTTCATGCCGTAGATCCCGGCGATCAGGGTCGGCACCAGGGCCATCGCCGCCCACGCCGAGATCTTGCGCATGTCGGAGTTCTGCTGCAGGCCGATCCGGTTCTGCACCATGGTCACGCGGGCCGTGTTGGCCTCGAGCACGTCCGTGAGCTGGCGGTCGATGACGTCGATGGACTCCTGGGCGCGGATCACGTGGTCGTGCACGTCCCGGAAGTACTCCGCGGCGCCGGCCGTCACCTGCGGGACGCGGCCCGCGGTGAGCAGCTCGAGCGGCCGGGCCAGGCCCGCGATCGCGCGCCGGAACGAGGCGACCTCCTCCTTGAGCCGGTAGATCCGCTGCGAGTGGTCCTCCTCGTCCGGGCCGAAAACCTCGTCCTCGATCTCGTCGACGTCGACGTCCAGGTCGGTGACCACCGACTCGTAGTCGTCGACGACGAGGTCCGCCGCGCGGTAGAGGACCCCCGCGGGCCCGAACGCGAGGAGCTCGGACGACGGCGCGTCGAGCTCGCGGCGCACCCGCTGCATCACGTCGTTGTGCCCGTGCCGGACCGTGACGACGAACCCGGGCCCCAGGAACAGCGCGACCTCAGCCACGTCGACCACCTCCCGGCGGTCGACGTACCGGACGGGTCGAAGTACCACGAACACCTGGTCGCCGTACACCTCGAGCTTGGGGCGTTGGTGGGCGGTCACCGCGTCCTCGACGGCGAGCTCGGGGAGGTCGAGCTCGTGGGCCACCTCGACGACCTCGGCCTCGGTCGGGTTGGCCAGGCCCAGCCAGACGAAGCCGCCTGCGTCGCGCGCGGCCCGGATCGCGTCACGCAGCGACGGCTCGTCCGGTAGGCGACGGCCGTCCGCGTAGACACCGAGGTCGATGACAATCTCGGGACGGACGTGCTCGGCCGGGGCCTCGGCGTCAGCGGCGTGCCGCGCGGTGTCGGACATGGCAGCGAGCGTAGGGCCGCCGACGCCCTCAGGCCCGGGCATGCGGCTCAGGCGTGGCCGGCGAGGTCGACCAGAGCCCGCACCGTTCGCAGGTTGCGTGCCGTGCCGGCCACGCCCAGGCGGCGGTGCAGCCGGTCGGTGTCCAGCGTGGCGTGGCCCATCCCGACCGCGAACCGCAGGTGCAGCTCCCGGCCTGCCACCTGCCACCGGTCCTCCCCCGTGGGGACGTCACCCGCGGCGGCGATCCCGTCCGGCGACGGCGCGCCCACCAGGAACGACACGTAGGAGTACTTCGGGTCGAGCACCTCGAACGGGTGCGCTACCAGGGCGTCCGCCACCTCGTGCGGGGTGCGGGAGACCACGTCGCGCCGGAAGCCGAACCGGCCCTCGATGGCGTCGGCCAGTGCCCGGTCGAACGCCGCAGGATCACCCGGCACGTCGGCGACCGCGTTGCCCGAGGCCAGGTAGGTGCGCGGCTCCGCAGCGCCCAGCTCGCTCAACACCGCGCGCAGCTCCCCCATCGGCATGGTCGCGCCGCCCACGTTCACGGCCCGGATCAGCAGCACTCGGATCACGGACCCACCGTGCCATCACCCGCGGACATCGTCCTGCGAACGACCCTCCCGCCCGGGCACCCGACCGCGCTACGTTTCCCCTCGGGAGGCCCAGATGGCGGATCAGGTCTCAGACGCCCCGCACCCCGAGCCGGACGGCGCGGTCGTCCAGCCGCGAGCCGATGCGCCCTTCGTCCCGTCGGGTGCGTCGCCGGCCCCGCCCGACGGCGTGACCCGGCCCCTCGTGATCGACCAGGCCGCCCTGGACCGACTGGTGTGGCGGGTGCTGTGGAAGGTCGTCGCCGTCGGGCTGCTCACGGCAGCCGGGCTGCTCGTCGCCTACCAGGCCCGTCACCTGTTGGCTCTGCTGGTGGTGTCCGCCTTCTTCGCGCTCGCCATCATCCCCGGCGTCGCGGCCCTGCAGCGCCGGTTCGGCTGGCGCCGCGGTGCAGCCGTCGGGGTCATCTACCTCACCGGCGTGCTCGGCGCGGGCCTGATGGTCGCCGTGCTCATCCCTGCGATCGTGCGCTTCGGTCAGGCGTTGGGGGACTCGGCCGGGGGGTGGGTCGCCCAGCTCAACACGCTCGGGTCGGAGCTGCTGGGTGTGCCGATCCTTGACCCGCAGACCGGCGCGGTGCTCGGGGACGCGGCCCGGGCGGCCCTGGTGACCTGGGGCGACGACGTGCTCGGCATGGTCTCCTCCGGGATCGGGCTAGCCTTCGACCTGCTCACCATCGCGTCCTTCACGTTCTACATCGCCGCCGACTACCCGCGCCTCGAGCGCGCCCTGATGTCCCGGATGCCCCCCGCGCGCCAGCAGCGCCTCGGATGGATCTCGGACATCTCCATCGACCAGACCGGCGGCTACTTCTACTCCCGGCTCCTGCTCATGCTGGTCAACGGGACTCTCGCGCTCGCCGTCATGCTGATGCTGGGCCTGCCCCTGGTGTTCGCCCTTCCGATGGCGGTCTTCATGGGCTTCTTCTCGGAGTTCATCCCGGTGATCGGCACGTTCATCGGGGCGGCGATCCCCATCGTCGTGACCCTCGCCGTCCGGGGCGTGGGTGCGGCGCTGGTGCTACTGGTCTGGGTCACGGTCTACCAGCAGATCGAGAACCTGGTGCTCAGCCCACGCCTCTCGGCGCGGACCATGGAGCTGAACGGGGCGGTCGCCTTCGGTTCCGCCCTGGCGGGCGGCGCGATCGCCGGACCGATGGGCGCGTTCATGGCGCTGCCCGTGGCCGCGATGGTCACGGCCGTGGTGAAGAACTCCGGCAGGACCTACCAGGTCGTGTACCGGCTCAAGCACGACCTGGAGGGCGAACCCCCGCCGGTCGCTGTGAGGGAGGACGGGTCGGCAGGCGCGGAGGTGGAGACGTGACGGGCCCGACCAGGCTCGCAGACCTCGACGCGCCGCGTCGCCGCAGGGAGCTCGCGCGATCGGTGCTCAGGGTGCTGCTCACCTGGACGGTCCTGACCGTCGGGTACTTCGCCGTGCCCACCCGGGCGCCGCGGGACGGCGCGACGATCGTGGTGACCGTGGTCGGCACGTCGGTCTTCCTGGCGCTGCTCGGCTGGCAGCTGCGGCGCATCCTGCGGGCCGAGCTCCCCGAGCTGCGCGCCGTCGAGGCCGTGGGCTCCCTGACGGCCGTGTTCCTGGTGGTGGTCGCGTCGACCTACTGGACGATGTCCGCGGTCGACCCCGCGAACTTCTCCGAGCCACTGACCAGGGTCTCCGCCATGTACCTGACGGTCGCGACGGCGACCACGGTCGGCTTCGGCGACGTGGCCGCGCTGAGCGACGCTGCGCGCGCGATCGTGACGGTCCAGATGCTGCTCGACGTCATCCTGCTCGCGGTCCTGGTCCGGGCCATCTTCCGGGTGGCACGGGTGTCCCTGCGCACCGAACGCCAGCTGGACGCCGGGGAGTGACGCGCCGTCGTCAGCCCCAGGCCGCCGCCCGCTCGAGCTCCTCGCGCCGCAGCGTGGCCTCGATCGCCTCGAGCTGCGCGTCGGTGCACGGCAGGTCGTAGGCGAACCGGACCGCTCGCGCGATGTCGGCGCGGTAGTCGTGGCCCAGCGCCGTGAACTTCCCGGGCACCACGTCCATCGCGTTCTTGGTGTCGATCGCGGTCTGCAGGAACGTCGTCGGGACGGACCAGCCGGCCTGTGCCGGCACGGCGGTCGGTCGGTCCCGGCCGAGCCACGCCGGGCTCCGGTAGAGCAGCTCGAGCCCGAAGAGCGCGACGCCGTCGTCGTCGTGGGCGAGCAGGACGTACCGTGCTGCGTCCCGAGCGGGCGCGTCGAGATCGTCGATCTGCTCAGCCCGCGCGATCCGGACGACCTCCCCCGGTCGCACGTTGCCGTCCGCCGCCTCGAGCGCCTCGCGCGCCCACTCGCTGATGTACGGCGTGCCCAGCCACAGCGCGCGCTCGATGAACAGGGCCCGCATCCCCCGGGTCCCGGAGTGCAGGAACGGGTCCTGGCCGGTGTGCGCCCCGAGGCTCTCGCCGAACATCACGACCTTGGGCCGGCGCTGCGGGGCCCGGGACCCCAGGGCCTCGGCAAGCGCCATCCACAGCGCGTGGTTCTGCCGCCGCCCGTCGTCCACCCTGTCGAGCGACATCAGCGACGGGCGGATCGAGTACTGCATCGTCAGCGTCGCGCAGTCGCCACGGGACAGGTACTCCCAGGCCGCGGCCGCCGCGTGGTTGACGTACCCCGTGCCGGTCGGGGAGCACAGCACGAGCAGCGACCGGTCCAGGGCGCCGGTGCGCTCGAGCTCGGCCATCGCCAGGTCCACCCGGTCGGCGGGGGTGGGGGCGCTGGTCAGCCCCACGTACAGGCGCAGCGGCTCCTGGGCCGGCTCGCTCATGACCTCCTGGATGCGCGCCGCCGACGTGCGGGCGGCCAGGTGCCGTCGCGGCTCGCGCGTCAGGGGAGCCCAGTCGACGACGCTGCCTGGCCCGCCGCTGACCTGTGCCGACCTCGGCGCCTCGGTCAGGGCGGGGTCCGGGGCGCTCACCGAACGCTCCACGGAGCTGATCACCCGCGCCCCCACCGCCGCCAGAGCCCCGCCGATCACGCCGATCGAGACCACATGGCTGATGCCCGACCCGTAGCCGGGCGTACCGGTGGCGCGCGCGATCACCCGCTCGGCGCCGGTCGCGATCTCGCGCTCGACCGCAGAGATCGCCGCGGCGCCGGTCGCGGCGAGCACCGCCACGCCGAGCGACTGCGCGGTCGGGGCCGTGCGGTGACCGAGCGCTGCCCCCGCGGCCTGGGCCCGGCGTCGACGCAGCTCGAGACCCACGACGGTGAGGGTCGCCCCGGCCGCCACCGCCACCGGGACGGTGTGCAGCACCCGGGTCAGCGGGTGACGCTGGCCTTCGAGGTTCGGGACGGCGTCCAGCCCACCGGCGACCAGCCCGAAGGCTGCGGCCGACCCCGTGCGCCGAGCCAGCGCAGCCGCCAGTGCGCGGGCCGTACCGGCACCGCTCCCGCGCTCGAGCCAGGTCCTGGCGGCGAGCGACGTGGCTAGTGCGATCGCGTCCACGAGCAACGTCGTGCGGGCCGTGGTGCGCACGTCAGTGCTGCGGCCCACCAGCCGCAGGACGCCGCGGGACGTGCTCAGCACCGCCTCGTGCATGCCGGACGTCAGGGCGTAGTCGAGCGCGGAGGACAGCCCGGTGATGAGTCCCTGGTCGGTCGCCGTGCGTGGCCGCAGCAGCGGCACCAGGCTGGTGGGGACCGAGGCCGCTGCGGCCACGATCCCGGCACGCTGGCTCGGGGAGAGGTTCGACGGTTCACCGGTCCAGCGCAGGCTCCGCGGCCACCACGGTCGGATCATGGCGACACTGTCGCACGGCGCGTGGTCACACGGCGGTGCTCGGCTGCACGTCGCGCAGCTCGTCGTGTGCGACGTGGCGCAGCTGGCCCCAGATCGCGACCACGAACACCGCCGAGCCGCCGAACGCGAACCAGAAGGGCGCGGTCAGCCCCCAGCGTTGCGCGAGCACGCCGCCCAGCAGCGATCCGAGGACGAGACCCCCGGTGGAACCGACGAGGTTCACCGACCCCACCCGCCCCTGCAGCCGCGTCGGCACGGCGCGCTGACGGACGGTCGCGGAGGTCGTCCCCCACACGAAGGCGTGCGCGCCGAACACCGCGAAGACCGTCATCGCCACCCACGGGACGGTGGTCAGGGCGAGGCTCAGGTGCGTCAGCGTCTCGATCACCAGGCCGATCCGCATGATCTGGCTCAACGTGAGCCGGCGCGTCAGCCAGCCGTACGACGCGGTGCCCACGAGTCCGCCGACCGCGATGAACGTCGTGATCAACCCGTACCCCACGGCACCCAGGCCCAGGTGCTCGGTCGCGTAGAGCACGAGGACGGACCATGCGGCGCCGAACGTGATGTTGAACGTGAAGATCGTCAGGACGAGGGTGCGCACCGCCGGATGACGCACCGTCCATCGGAAGCCGTCGGCGATGTCCTGGTGGATCCGTGCGCCGGCGGGCGTGTCCGTGGCGTGCGGCGGCAGCGCGACCTTGGTGACCAGGCCAACGGCCAGTGCCGACAGCGCTGCCTGGGTGCCGAACGGCACTGCGGAGCCGAGCGCGAACAGCGCCGCACCCAGCGGAGGGCCTGCCATCTGGTTCAGGGTCAGGAGCCCGGTCTGGATCCGCTGGTTGCCCACGCCGAGGTCCTGGCGCGGCACCACCATCGGCAGCATCGTGGACTGGGCGTTGTCGGCGAACACCTCCGCCGTGCCCAGCACGAGCATGGTCCCCAGGGCGAGCCCGATGGTGAGGTGCCTGGTCAGGATCGTCGCGGTCAGCACGAGGAGCACCCCGACCCGTGCGCCATCGACGAGGACGACGATGCGGCGTCTGTCGCGCCGGTCGGTCACCACGCCGGCCAGCAGGCCGACGACCATGGCCGGCAGCCACTGCAACGTGGCGGCGAGGGCGACGAGGAACGGGCTCGAGGTGAGCGAGGCCACCAGCAGGGGCCCGGCGGCGAGGGCGATCCCGTCGCCCAGGTTGGACACCCACGAGGAGGCGACGAGCCAGCGGAACGGCCGGCCGAGTCGCTCGGGGAGCACCAGGTCGACGAGCCTCACCGGCGGATGCTATCCGCCGCCCCCCGGACGGCCCGTCCCTGTCCGCCCGGAGGCGGACGGACCGCGCAGCACCGTCGTGACGACCCTCAGCCGTTCTCGACCGCGACCGCGGACCGCAGGGCGGGGGCGGGCCCGGTGGACCGTCGGACCACGAGCTCGGGGGCGAACAGGTGCTCGCGGCGTGGCGAGGGCGTCCCGCCGATCTCCTCGAGCAGAGCTCTGACGGCCGCGGCGGACATGCCGGCCACGTCCTGGCGGATGGTGGTCAGTGGCGGGTCGGAGTACTGCGCGAGCATGCCGTCGTCGGAGCCGATCACCGAGACGTCCTCCGGGACGCGCAGGCCCCGCTGGCGCGCGGCGCGCACGACGCCCATCGCCATGACGTCGGAGCCGCACAGGATTCCGGTCACGCCCCCGTCGAGCAGGACGTGCGCCGCGGCAGCGCCACCCTCGACGGTGTACTGGGTGTGCTCCGCGGTACCCACCAGCCCCGGGCGTCGTTCGACAGCGTGGGCGAACGCGGTGCTGCGGCGGCTCGCGGGCGTGTAACGGGAGGGGCCGACCGCGAGGCCGAGCCGGTTGTGGCCGAGCTGGCGCAGGTGCTCCACGCCGAGCTCGACCGCCGCCCGGTCGTCCTGGGACAGGCTCGGTGCGTCGACGTCGGGCTGGTGGCCGTTGATGAGGACGATGGGGATGCCGCTGGCGCGCAGCCGGGCGTAGCGGTCGGTGTCGGCCTCGGTGATCGCATGGATCCCGGAGACGAAGATGATCCCCGAGGTGCCCTGCTCGAGCAGCATCTCGACGTACTCGTCCTCGTGCAGGCCGTTGGGTGTCTGGGTGCACAGCAGCGGCACGTACCCGTGCTTGGCCAGCGCCGTCTCGATGAGCTGGGCGAACAGCGGGAACACCGGGTTGGTCAGCTCGGGGACCACGAGACCCACCAGGCCGGTCGCGCGTCGCCGCAGCCGGGCCGGGCGCTCGTAGCCCAGGACGTCGATCGCGGTGAGGACCTTGTCGCGGGCGGCGTCGGACACCTGCTTCTCGTTGAGCACGCGTGAGACCGTCGCCTCACTCACGCCGGCGCGTTGGGCGATGTCGACCAGCCGAAGCCTCACGCCCAGCGAGCATAGTGGCCGAATCGTGATACTGAAAGTTCTTGCAGTGAATGTAAGGGCTTGCTACCTTCGCCGTACTGCCGCAGCTGCCAGTGCCCCCTCATCGGGGCGCCGGACGGCGCGAACCACCGATGATGGAGGAAAGACATGCGCAGGATCCCTCGCGGTATGGCTGTCGCCGTCGGCGCCGGCCTGCTGCTGGCCGCGTGCTCGTCAGGAACGACGGACACGACGACCGGGGGTGCCACCTCGCCCGCCACCGAGACCGCCACCGAGAGCGCCACCCCGTCCGAGTCGGCGACCGACGCCGCCCCGGTCCGTGGCAACGAGGACCTCGTGATCTGGACGGACGACACCCACCTCGCGGCCATGCAGGCAGTGGCCGACACCTACGCCGCGGCCAACGGCATCACCGTCGGGGTGCAGGCCGTGACCGACACGCGGGCCGCATTCATCACCGCCAACCAGGCCGGCAACGGGCCGGACGTCCTGGTGGGCGCGCACGACTGGATCGGCCAGCTGGTGCAGAACGGAGCGATCGACCCGCTGCAGCTCCCCGCCGACCAGGTCGCCAAGTACTCGCCGACGGCCATCAAGGCCGTGACCTACGACTCGCAGCTCTACGGTCTGCCCTACGGCGTCGAGTCGCTCGCGCTGTTCTGCAACAAGTCCGTGGTCGGGGACACCACGTTCGCCACTCTCGACGACGCGATCGCCGCGGGCCAGAAGGCCGTGGACGCAGGCACCGTCGAGTCCGCGCTCAATCTCCCGGTGGGCGAGAACGGCGACGCGTACCACATGGAGCCGCTGTTCACCTCGGCAGGTGGCTACCTGTTCGGCAAGGACGCGGACGGCAACTACAACCCGAACGACCTCGGTCTGGACTCGCCCGGCGGCCTGGCAGCCGCGAAGAAGATCGGTGAGCTCGGCGAGAAGGGTCAGAACGTGCTGCGCACGTCGATCTCCAGCGACAACAACATCTCGCTGTTCGCCGACGGCAAGGCCGCCTGCATGATCTCCGGACCTTGGGCGCTCAACGACGTCCGCAAGGGCCTGGGCAACGACGGCTACACGCTGCAGCCGATCCCCGGCTTCAAGGGCATGAACCCCGCTCAGCCGTTCATGGGTGCGCAGGCCTTCTACGTCGCGTCCAAGGGCAAGAACAAGTCCTTCGCACAGGACTTCATCATCAACGGGGTCAACAACGTCGACGCGATGACCACGCTGTACGAGAAGGCCAACCTGCCGCCCGCCATGACGGCAGTGCGCGACTCGATCCAGCAGGACAACCCGGACTTCGCCGTGATCGCCCAGGCCGCGGAGAAGGCCGACCCCATGCCCGCGATCCCGGCCATGGCCGAGGTCTGGCAGCCGCTGGGTGTCGCCTACGCGGACATCGTCGCCGGCAAGGACCCGGAGCAGTCCATGAAGGACGCCGCCACCGCGATCCGGACGGCGATCGCCGGGTCGTGACCCGTCGGACGACGACCACCGCGGGCTGACCGTCGGAGGTCGTCACACGCGGTGGGGTCCGGGCACCTGGTGCCCGGACCCCACCGCCGCGGGGCCCCGACCCCGCGCAGCGCGGCGCACGACCGGCCAGGCGACCGCGCCCCCACCCGGCCACAGCACGACCCGGGAGCACCGCCGTGTCGCACACCACCCAGACCCACCCGCCCGCCCGTACTGCACGACCGGCCCGCGGGGGAGGGACCACCCGCCCGCTGCCGCTCCTGGTCAAGGTTCTGGGGCTCGGGATCGTCGCGGCGCTCGCCGTCCTGGTCACCCCGCCACTGATCGCCCAGCAACGGTGGGGCTTCCTGGGGGTGTTCTGGGGCGTCGTCGCGCTGCTGGCAGCCGTGTACGCGACCAAGCGCGCCGTCCCGGCCAAGTACCTGGTGCCCGGGGTGCTGTTCCTGTCCCTGCTGGTGGTCTACCCGATCCTCATGACCTTCCAGCTCTCGACCACCAACTACGGCGACGGCACCCGTACGCCGAAGGAGGTGACGATCAGCCGGATCATCGCCTCGGCGGCGTTCCAGGGCGACAACGCGCGACGCTTCACCCTCGAGGTCGGCACGACAGGAACGGTCGACACCGGGCCCTACACGTTCTTCCTCGTGGACCAGGCCTCCGGGGACGCCTATGCGGGCACCGAGGACGGCCTCGAGCCGCTGCCCACCGACGCGACCGTCACCGACGGCCGCGTCACCGACGTCCCGGGCTACACGATGCTGACCAAGCAGCAGATCAACCGCCTCAGCCAGTCCGGCGGCCCGCTCGCCGGGTTCACGGTGCCCACCGGGGAGAGCTCGGTGATCACGGCGCAGGGGTTCCAGGCCGTCGAGCTGACCAGCCCGTTGGTCTACGACCAGGCCACCGACTCGTTCACCGACACGCGCACCGGCGACGTCTACACCCCCCAGCGGGTGGGCGACCGGTCCTACTTCACCGACGCCAACGGCGCGCGGCTGTCCTCGCAGTCCTGGGGCGAGTCCATCGGGCTGGACAACTACAAGCGGATCTTCACCGACGCCACGATCAGCAAGAACTTCCTCGGCATCTTCGCGTGGACCGTGCTGTTCGCCGTCGCGTCGGTCGGTCTGAGCTTCCTGCTCGGCCTGGTGCTGGCGGTCACCCTCAACGATGCGCGGATGCGCGGTCAGAAGCTCTACCGCTCCATCCTGCTGCTGCCCTACGCGATCCCGGGGTTCATCTCCCTGATGGTGTGGTCGAGCTTCTACAACACCGACTTCGGGTTGTTCAACGAGCTGCTCGGTACGCACGTCAACTGGCTGGGCAGCACGGCGCTCGCGCGGATCGCGGTGATCCTCACCAACCTGTGGATGGGCTTCCCCTACATGTTCCTGGTGTGCACCGGCGCCCTCCAGGCGGTCCCGTCCGAGCTGAAGGAGGCGGCCTCGATCGACGGCGCGAGCGGGTTCACGCAGTTCCGCAAGGTGACCTTCCCGCTGGTGCTCGTGGCGGTGGCACCGCTGCTCGTCGCGTCGTTCGCGTTCAACTTCAACAACTTCAACGCGATCCAGCTGCTGACCGAGGGCGGGCCGTTCAGCGCGTCCGACCCGACCGCCGGCGGGACGGACATCCTCATCAGCTTCACCTACCGGCTGGCGTTCGGCACGAGCGCGCAGCAGATCGGGTTCGCCTCGGCGATCTCGGTGATCCTGTTCATCCTGACCGGGGTGCTGGCCGCCATCCAGTTCCGCGGGACCCGAGTGCTGGAGGA
Source organism: Actinotalea lenta (assembly GCF_030586465.1). Taxonomy (GTDB): domain Bacteria; phylum Actinomycetota; class Actinomycetes; order Actinomycetales; family Cellulomonadaceae; genus Actinotalea; species Actinotalea lenta. The sequence goes on along the minus strand of NZ_JAUQYP010000001.1, from coordinate 617,305 downwards.
CGTGAACTGATGAGCACCTCGGCCAGGCCCTCCGTCGCCGCCCCGACCTCCACCCCCACGCGAGCACCGGTGGGCGGCCCCCCGCTGCGGCGTGACCCGAACGACGTCCGCCCGCACGGTGCGCGCTGGTGGCGCGAGATCGGCTGGCGGCACGTGGTGGGGGTCGTCGCGATCGTCTACGCGCTCGTCCCGGTGCTGTACGTGCTGTCCGCGTCGTTCAACCCGATCGGCTCGGTCTCCTCGACGAGCCTGATCCCGACGGACTTCTCCTTCACGCACTACGAGTCGCTGTTCACCAACCCCAACCGGCCGTACGCCCGGTGGTACCTCAACACGATCCTGGTCGCCGCGGTGGTCGTGACCGCGCAGGTCTTCTTCTCCGCGATGGCCGCCTACGCCTTCTCCCGGTTCCGGTTCCGGGGACGCCGCGGCGGCCTGCTGACCCTGCTGCTGATCCAGATGTTCCCGCAGTTCCTCGCCGTGGTGGCGCTGTTCCAGCTGTTCAGCGAGGTCGGCAAGGTGGTACCCGCGCTGGGGCTGGACACGCTGCTCGGCTACATCGTGCTGCTCATGGGCGGCTCGCTCGGTCAGGTGTGGCTCATCAAGGGCTTCTTCGACTCGGTGCCCAAGGAGCTCGACGAGGCGGCGAAGATCGACGGGGCGGGCCACGCCCAGGTGTACTTCCAGATCATCCTTCCGCTGGTGCGCCCGATCCTTGCCGTCACCGGCCTGCTCGCGTTCGTCAGCGTGATCGGCGAGTTCCTGCTCGCGTCGATCTTCCTGCGCCAGACCGCGGTCAAGACCCTCGCAGTGGGGATGTACACCGTGCTGGACGGGGACCGCTCGAACAACCTCGGTTGGTTCGCGGCCGCCGCGGTGCTCGCGTCGATACCCGTGGTGGCCCTGTTCCAGTACCTGCAGAAGTACATCGTCGGCGGGATCACCGCGGGCGCGGTGAAGGGGTGAGGGCCCCGCTGTGGGCGCAGCCCCACCACGACGGCTCCGCGCACTACCTCGAGCAGCGCGACGGCAGCGCCGTCCTGCGGGTGCTCGTGCCGCACACGCAGGGGCGTTCCGGGGCCGAGGCGCGCGTGGCGGTCCGACGGCTGCGGGACGCCGAGCCCGCGTGGACGCAGGCCGAGGTCGAACGAACCGACGTCGGCGGCACCTGGTGGCGCGCGCAGATCCCGACCGAGGGCGACGTGACGAGGTACCGGTTCCTCATCGGAACCGGTGGTGCGGCCGGTGGCTACACGTGGCTGAACGCGGCGGGCGTGCACGACCACGACGTCACCGACGCGCACGACTTCCGGCTGATCGCGCACCCCGGGCCGCCCGACTGGGTGGCCGACCAGCTGGTCTACCAGGTGTTCCCGGATCGCTTCGCGCGCGGGGTGGCCGGACGTGACGTGCCGTCCTGGGCCGAACCGGCCGGCTGGGACGACCCGGTCATCTGGGAAGGTCCGCACAGCCCGGTCCAGTGGTACGGCGGCGACCTGGACGGCGTCGCAGCGCACCTGGATCACCTCGAACGGCTGGGCGCGACAGTCCTCTACCTCACGCCGGTGTTCGAGGCGCGCTCGGTCCACCGCTACGACGCGGTGACCTTCGACCGGGTGGACCCGGCGCTCGGCGGGGACGCCGCGTGGCGCCGGCTCATCGACGCCGCGCACGACCGGGGAATCCGGGTGGTCGGGGACCTCACCCTCAACCACACCGGCGTCGGCCACGAGTGGTTCCGCCGCGCCCAGGCCGACGCGGCGAGTCCCGAGGCCGCCTTCTACTACTTCGACGAGCACCCCCACGAGTACCAGGCGTGGTGGGGGATCAAGAGCCTGCCCAAGCTCGACCACCGGTCCGCGGAGCTCGCGCGACGGTTGTACGACGGGGACGCGTCGGTGGTCGCCCGGGGGCTGCGCGACGGGCTGGACGGGTGGCGGATCGACGTCGCCAACATGACCGGGCGGCTCGGCACGATCGACCTGACGCACCAGGTCGCGACGGCCGTGCGGCGGACCATGGCCGATGTCGCGGCGGAGTCCGGCGCCGATCCCGGCTGGCTGCTGGCCGAGCACGGCCACGACGCGACCGACGACCTCGTCGGTGACGGCTGGCACGGCACGATGGACTACAACGGCTTCACCCGCCCGGTCTGGGCCTGGTTGAACGGCGGCTCGGAGGCGGGTCCCGGGGTGCGCCACGGGCTGCCCTTCCTGGGCGCGCCGGTGGACGTCCCGGTGCTCGGCGGCGACGACCTGGCGGCCACGATCCGGCAGGTGCACGCGGCGATGGGATGGCGCGCGTGGACGGCGTCGACGGCCCACCTGGACACGCACGACACGCCGCGGTTCCGGACCGTGACGGGCGGCGGGACCCACGGCTGGGTCGACCGCGACGGGCTCGGCCGTGAGCGGCACCTGCTCGGCCTGGCCCTGCAGATGACCCTGCCCGGGGTCCCGGCTGTGTTCGCCGGGGACGAGCTGGGGCTGACCGGCGTGAACGGCGAGCACTCACGCACTCCCTTCCCTTGGGACCGGCGTGCAGCGTGGGACGCCGAGACCCTCGAGGCCTACCTGAGCTGGACAGCCCTGCGGCGCGACCACGTCGCGCTGCGGCGCGGGGGACTGCGCTGGCTGGACGTGCGACCCGGTTCGCTCACCTACCTGCGCGAGCATCCCGAGGAACGGCTGCTGGTGCACGTCGTCCGCGACCCGGACGAGGCCGTGGCCATCCCGCTTGCGGCACTGGGCCTGGCCGGCGCTGGCGAGCCACGCACTCTTGCCGGCACCCCGCCGCGCACCGAGGCGGGGCGGGTCCTCCTCCCCCCGATCCCGGCCGCCCACCTCTACACCCTCCCCCGCGCAGGGGCGGCTCAGGCTCCTGCGGCTCGGGCGGTCTGAAGGGCGTCGGCCAGGCAGGTGACGTACGTGTCCGAGACGTCCGCGGGACGGTAGCCGGCGTCCACGACGCCCTCGGTGTCGCACGCCTCGTGCGCGATGACCGCGCGCAGCACCGGGCCCAGCTCACCCGCCTGGTCCTGCACAGCGTCGGTGACGACCTCCGAGACCCCGACCTTCTCCAGCACGACCTCGGCCGGGACGCCGAGCTGCTCGATCAGGGCCGAGAGCATGCCGACCGTGTAGGCCGCGGCGTCGCCGGCGAGCGCCTCGCAGGTGAGCGCGCGGGCCAGGATCTGCCACAGGCTGTCCATGGCGCCGGTGCGAGCGTCGATCGCCAGGGCGGCGATCAGCGCGGTCACCTCGCGGACGCCCAGCAGCACCACCGCCCGCTGCACCGTGTCCACCCGCGACACCAGGGCGAACGCGCCGGAGTTGACCAGGTGCAGGACCCGCAGCGTCAGCACCGGGTCGGTGTCGATCACCTGCGCCACCTCGGACAGGTCCACCTCGGGCTGGTGCAGCAGGTGGAGCACGGCCATGCACTGCAGCTGTCCGGGGCTGAGCACCTTGGGTCCCTGGAGCTGTCGCGCCGAGGCCGCGCGTTCGGCCACGCCACCGCGCAGCGCGTCGACACCGGCCACCAGGCAGCGGGCCTGGACGTGCACGTCGTGGACGTGCGTGGCCAGGACCCGGACGCCTCCGGCGTGGGCCGCACGGACCACGTCCTCGAGCGGCTGGACCAGCACCTCGGGGTCCACCGTGACGTAGTCCAGGGCAGGCAGGAGCGCGATCTGCTGGGGGGTGGCGGCGAAGGCCTGCAGCCCCAGCTCGACGCCGAGGCCGCGCAGCGCTGTGGCCCGACGGCTCGCGTCCTCGCGCAGCTCGAAGCCGTGCGGCAGGTCCAGCACCAGGCGGCTGCCGCCGGGGGGAGAGGGGAGGAAGCCGTCCAGCATCGCGCCCACCGCCGGGAGGAACACGTCCCGATCGGCGACCAGGGAGGCGAGGTCGAGCGCGAGGTACTGCTCGTGCAGGATCTCGTCGCGGACCTGCGGGGACGAGCTCGTCAGCGACAGGCCGTCCTCGAGCGTCACGGTGATGCGGTACCCGAGCACCGAGTTGTCGACGGCAACGATCGTCTCGCGGTGCACCGTGGTGCGGTGGCGGGCCTCGAGACGGGGGCCGAGCCCGGTCTGCGGCGCGGTGTGGTTCACGTCGTTCCTCTCATCGTGAGCCCAGCGCCCGCGCGGTGGCCTTGGCCTCCGACGTCGCCCGCTGGCAGATGTCGTACACATCGACGAGCTCGAGTCCCGACCGGCGGGCGCCGGCCGAGCTGTGCCTCTCGAAAGCGATGGCCGCGTGCAGACCGCGGGCCCAGCTCCCCGCGCCCGTGGTCACGGCTGCGACCATCTCCCGGGAGACCCCAGACACCTCCAGGACCAGCGGCACGGGGACGCCGAGTGCGTCGGCGAGTCCGGTGAGCAGGCCCGCGGTGAAGGCCTCGCGGTCGCCGCCGGACAGCACCTCGGCGGCCAGTCCACGGGCCAGGGCCCGCCACACGCCGGCGATCGGCCGGCGCGCCGCATCGTGCCGCAGATCGCCGAGCAGCCAGCCGAACCGGTCGCGCCCGAGCACCGTGAGCGCCGCAGGCACGGTGTCCGCCGTGTGCCCGCGGGCGGTGAGCTGGTTCGCCAGGTGCAGCACACGCAGCACGAACATCGGGTCCGACTCCACGACCTCCGCGAGCGCGTCGACGTCCGGCGTCCGGCCGGTCAGCACGTGTCCCGCGGCATGCAGGGCCACCGCGGAGCAGCTGAGCACCGTGGTGCGGGGTCGGCGGTTGCTCCGCCGCGGGACCGCGAGCGACCGAGTGTCCACGCCGAGGCCGCGCAGGGTCGGCGTGGGTGGCGTGCTCGTGCCGGCGACACCCCCGGCGCGCTGGACGGGCACGAGCGCCCGCTGGCTCCGGTGGGGCGGTCCGAGCTCAGGACCGGGTGTCCAGGTCGGTCGCCACGGGGCGGCGGGAGCCGCGGACGCGGTGCTCGTGCCCGTCACTCTCGTCACCTCCTCCCCACTGCTCGACCGGCGCCGCCCGTCGCTCGCTGAGCCTCGTCAGCCCTGGACGGTGAACTGCGCCCGTAGGGGCCACTCGTCGGAGTCCAGGACCACCTGCAGCGCCGCGCCCGTGGTGGGGTTGACCACGACGGGCGCCAGCAGGTTGGCGGTGGGGGCGTGCTCCCCGTCGCCGGGCGTGACCACGGTCAGCACCGCCGGCTCCTGGTCCCCGAGCTCGAGCGCGGTGAGCGCGTCGGCCGGGATCCGGGGCGCGTAGGTCGGGAAGTAGACCTCCGGCGGCACGACGAACAGCCTGACGCCCTCCGCCTCGACGCTGCGCAGCGCGAACAGGTAGCCCGCGTCGTCCAGGGCGTGCAGCCGGAAGTGCCGCAGCCCCATCAGGCCCAGGGGGGCCTCGCAGAACTCGATCGCGGGTGCGTCGGTGTCGGTCCGGGTGGCCATGCCGATCCTTAGCTCGGTGGTCGGGGCGCTCATCGCAGGAAGTCCATCAGGGTTGGCTGCAGCACGCGCGCCGTGGCTCCGAGTGCACCCTTGTACGCGACCTCCTGCATCTGCAGCTCTACGACGGTCTGGGCGAGGTCGATGTCCTCGACCCCCGACAGCCGGGTGCTGACGTCCTGCAGCGCCAGCGCGTTGTTGCTCTGCGCGGCCTTGATCTGATTGGTCCGCGTACCGACGTTCGACAGCTCGCCCAGCATCGACGACGTGCGGGTGTCGATGTCGTCCAGCTTGCTGGTCACGTCGGTCCCGGCCCGCAGTCCCGCGGCGATGTCGTCCAGCATGGTGAAGACGGAGGTCGCCCCGTCGCCGAAGAACGCAGACCCGTCGGCGTCGGCTCGCACCGTGGTGTCGGGGGCGAGCCGCCGCTGCACCGAGGCGTCGGGGCTGCCGGTCCACGTGTAGGTGGGTGGCGTCGTCGTGGAGTCGACTCTGAACGCGGCACCGGCATTCGAGGACCCCGCGAACACCGAGCGCCCGAGGTAGCTGGTGTTCGCCTGGCCGAGCAGGCTGTCGCGCAGGCCCTCGATCTCGGTGGCGAGCGCCTCGCGACCGGTCGCGTTCAGCGCACCCGAGCCGGACTGGACCACGAGGTCGCGCACCCGGCGCAGCGTGGTCACGGACGTCTGCATCGCGGTGTCGATCGTGGTCAGCCAGGCCTCGCCGTCCTGCGCGTTGCGCTGGTACTGCGTGGTGGCGCGGTTCTGCGCCCGCAGGCTCAGGGCCTGGGCGGTGCCTGCCGGGTCGTCCGACGGCTTGGTGATCTTCTTGCCGCTGGACATCTGGGCCTGCAGGTCGGACATCTTGCTCAGGTTGAGCTGCAGGTTGGCCAGCGTCGAGCGTTGCAGCGTCTGCTGGGTGACGCGTCCGATCACGGGTTACCTCCCCACCACGCCGGTGCGGTTGATCAGCGTGTCGAGCATCTGGTCGATCGCGGTCATGACGCGAGCCGCTCCCTCGTAGGCCCGCTGGTAGGCGAGCATGTTGGTGGACTCCTCGTCGAGATCGACCGAGCTGGCCGACAGTTGAAGGTTCTCCGCGCTCGCGCGCGAGGTCTCCAGAACCGTGGAGCGCTGGGTGGCCGAGCGGGACTGCACACCCAGGTCCACGACGAACCCGTGCCAGATGGCGTCCGCGCCGTTCGGGTCGTCGGCCAGCGCGCTGATCGTGTCCGCCCCGGAGCCGTCCAGCGCCCACGACGACGGGTCCGTCACGGTCGCCGGCATCGGGCCGGCCGCCGCCACGTCCTTGGGGTCCGTGATGGCCACCGAGAGCCCCAGGGCCGCCGGCACCGTGGAGTCCACGGCGAAGAAGTCCACCCCGGTGGTCGGGGGCGTCTGGATCGTGCTCCCCGTGCTGTGCACCGCGTTGACGGTCGAGGCGAGCTGCGTCGCCAGGGTGTCCCAGGTCGAGGCGGCGTTCCCGAGCACGCCGGCCGGTGCGAGGTCGTCCATGTTGGCGCCGATCGTGCCGCCGTCGAGCGTGAGGGCCGTCGGGGGGACCGTGTCCCACTGCAACCCGACCTGACCCGCGGCGGTGAGACCACCCGCCATCGTGAACGACCCGGTCATCGAGATCGTGTTCGCGTGGTCGGCGCGCACCAGGGCGTTGCCGGCGACCATGACGTCCATGGTGCCGTCCGACCGTTCGCGTGCCGTCGCGCCCACGAGCCCGGACAGCGAGGTCACGAGCGTGCTGCGCTGGTCCATCAGCTCGTTGGCGTTGCCGCCGGAGACGGTGATCGAGCGGATCTGGGAGTTCAGGTCCGCGATCTGCGCCGCGGTCGTGTTGACCTGGTCGACCAGGGTCGCGGTGCTCGTCCGCAGCTGCGACCACTGGGTCTGCACGGTGCGGTAGCCGGCGTGAACCTGGCTGACCAGGGCCTCGGCGTCGCCGAGCAGCACCTTGCGCGCTGCGGTGTCGTCCGGAGCGTTGCCGACGTCCTGCCAGTCCGCCCAGAAGGTCTGCAGCGCGCTCGACAGCCCCGTGTCGGACGGCTCGTTCAGGGTGGCCTCCAGACGGCCGAGCGTGTCGGCGTGGGCAGCGGCGTAGGAGGACGCGGAGGTCTCCGAGCGCAGCCGGGTGTCCAGGAACACGTCGCCGAGCCGGGCGATCTGGTCGATCCGCACGCCGTTGCCGGCGGCCGGGGAGCTCGACCACAGGCTGGGCACGCTGGACCCCTGCACCGGCGACATGTCCGCGCGCTGGCGCGTGTAGCCGGGCGTGTTGGCGTTGGCGATGTTCTGCCCCGACACGTCCAGCGCCTGGCGCTGGGCGATCAGCGAGGACAGGGCGGTGGAGATCCCGGAGAAGGTGCTCATCTGGCCCCGTTCACAGTGCCTGGTCGAGCAGGTGGCTGGTGCCCGCCACGGCCGTGGCGGCGCCGCCGCGGGGGTCGTAGGTGTCCACGGTCTCCTGCAGGCTCATCAGGGTCTCGCGCGTGGCGCGGTGTGACGCCGCGAGCAGCTCCCGGTTGCCCTGGGCCAGCTCGTTGATCTGATCGGTGAGGGAGACGAACGCCGCGTGGTGCTCGGCGAGCAGGGTGTCCCACGGAGCCGGTGCCGCGCCCGCGATGGCGCGCAGCCCGCTGCCGACCGGGACGCCGACCTCGAGCGCGGCCTCGTCGGCCTCCATCGACCGGCCGAGCTCGGCCGTGCGGATCTGCTCGAGCACGGACTCGACCTCGCGGGTGGCGTGGCCGAGCCACTGCGTGCGCCCGCTGGTCAGGATGAGCTGCTCCTCCTCCAGCTTGAAGAGCAGGAGCTCGAGGAGCTGGCGCTCGCGCCAGAGCACCCCGGAGAGCTCGTTCAGGCCCATCGGACCACCCTTCGTCCCGTCGCTCGGCGGCGACCCGCCACGCGTGCGGAGTGTCTGTCGCACCGCCCATCGGCTGTCGACGGGCCGATGTGACGGTTTTCGGAGGACTTCTGCCGGAAGGAGTCCCCCGAGCGCTCTGTGAGCGTTCACCTGCTCACCTGATGAGAAGGCCGGGGGCGCATGAGGGGTTCGGGATGTGGCGCTCGTCACAGCCGACAAGTCGGACCGGGCAGGGTCTGTCCGGATTCGGAACCGGACATCTGGGTTCAAGGGTGGCGACTCACCCGCGCCCCGGTTGTCCACCGAACGGAGCAGCGTAGCGACGTCACCCGCGGACGGTCTCAAGTGCTTCACGCCGCCCCCCGAATCACACCCCGTGAACGAGAACCCCACCAACGCGCTGGTCGTCGAGCACATGGCGCTCGTCGGCTACCACGTCAACGCGATGCTCGGCCGCGTGCCGGCGCACGTGTCCCGTGCCGACCTCGTGTCGGCCGGTCACCTCGCCCTGGTCCGCGCCGCCCGGGCCTACGACGCGTCGACGGGTGTCCCCTTCGCCCGCTACGCCGCGCTGCGCATCAAGGGCGCGCTGATCGACGAGCTGCGGGGGATGGACTGGGTCTCGCGCGGCGCCCGTCGCCGCGCGCGCCAGCTCTCGGAGGTCACGGACGAGCTGACGGCCTCGCTCGGCCGCGCCCCGAGCCGCGACGAGCTCGCCGAGGCGATGGGCATGCCGGTCGAGGAGATCGACGCGGCCCGGTCCGACGGCGAGACGCGTGTGCTGAGCATGGACGGCTTCGACGGCTCGATCGCGGAGACCGTGGTCTCCGCGGCGGTCGGGCCCGAGGAGAGCCTCCTGGTGGACGAGAAGATGCAGTACCTGCGGGCCGGCGTCGACTCGCTGCCCGACCGGCTGCGGTACGTCGTCACCGAGCTGTTCTTCCGCGACCGTCCGGTCGCCGAGCTGGCCGAGGAGCTGGGCGTGACCCAGTCCCGGATCAGCCAGCTGCGCACCGAGGCGCTCGGCCTGCTCAAGGACGGCATCAACGCCTCGCTCGACCCCGACCTGGTGGCCGAGGGCTCCCGCCCGGACGGAGTGGCCGCCCGCCGGCGCCGCGCCTACTTCGCCGAGGTCGCCGCGCGCGCCGCGACCAGCGCCCAGGTCAGCACCGTCACGACGGTGCCGACGCAGCGGTCGGTCGCCGCGGCGGCCTACGACTCCTACTCGACCTCGGTCCCCGAGGTCGAGCGGGCGGTGTGCTGATCCCAGCACCGCCGGACGCCCGCCGGTAGCCCATCCGGCGGGCGTCTCGCCGTCTCGGATCACCCGATCTGATCAACGCGAATCCCTCAACACCGCACCCGCCGCGCCGATCATCCCGGTGCTCGCCCATGGAGGGGCGGCAGGTATTCGACCCGAATCAAGGAGGAGTTCCACCATGGGTCTCTCGGTCAACACCAACATCGCGGCGCTCAACGCGTACCGCAACCTGTCCAACACGCAGAACTCGCTGAACAGCTCCCTGGAGAAGCTGTCCTCGGGTCTGCGGATCAACCGCGCTGCGGACGACGCGGCCGGCCTGTCGATCTCCGAGGGTCTGCGCTCGCAGATCAACGGCACCCAGCAGGCCGTGCGCAACGCCCAGGACGGCATCAGCGTCGTCCAGACGGCTGAGGGTGCCCTCACCGAGACGCACTCGATCCTCCAGCGCATGCGCACCCTGTCCGTCCAGGCCGCGAACGACGGTGGCCTGTCCACGGACGCCAAGGCGTCGATCCAGTCCGAGATGACGGAGCTCAACAAGGAGCTCGACCGCATCGCGTCCACCACGCAGTTCAACGGCTCCAAGCTCCTGGACGGCTCCTACACCGGGTCCTTCCAGGTCGGCGCCAACACCTCGGCGGACGACAAGATCGGCGTGACCATCGGCAACATGAGCGCCACCGCTCTCGGGGTCGCCGGCGTCGACGTCACCACGGCGGCGAGCAACGCCAGCACCGCAGTCCTGACGACCGCGGCGGCGGGGGGGACTCCGGCCGTTCTGACGGTCAACGGCCCTGGTGGGGCGACAGTTGACTTCACCGCCTACGACGCTTCGAAGTTCACGGCGCTCAACGGCACGGTGTCGGTCGGCTCGAAGTCGTTCGATCTGACCTCGGTGGACTTCTCCAGCGCCACGGACACGGCGTCATCCGTCGCCGCGATCCAGTCGGCCGCTGACGCGGCGCTCGGTTCGGGTGCCGTCACGGTGGCAGCAACCGCCACGGGCCTGACCTTCACGGGGGCCACCCCGGCCGCGGGTGCCTCTGCCACTGAAGCGGCAGCTACGGAGCCGGTCTTCCAGCAGGCCTCCGGTGCGACCCAGGCGATCAACCTGATCGACTCGGCCATCACCAAGGTCTCGACCCAGCGGTCCAACCTCGGTGCGATCCAGAACCGTTTCGACCACACCATCAACAACCTCAACGTCGCCAACGAGAACCTCACGGCGTCGGAGAGCCGGATCCGCGACACCGACATGGCTGCCGAGATGGTGCAGTTCACGCGGGCGCAGATCCTGTCCCAGGCCGGCACCGCGATGCTGGCCCAGGCCAAGTCGCTGCCGCAGAGCGTGCTGCAGCTGCTCCGGTGATCCACCGCAGGGCATAGCCCGCACGACCGGCGGTGGACGACCCCGTCCACCGCCGGTCGCGCTCAACGTCGGAAGGGAGAGCCCCGTGGCAGGCAGCACGTCGATCTCGGGGATCGTCAGCGGGATGGACACCACGTCCATCATCAACCAGCTGATGCAGGTCGAGGCGGCGCCCCAGACGCTCCTGAAGCACAAGCAGTCCACCGCGACCTCGCTCGTCTCGGCGCTCCAGTCGCTGAACACCAAGGTCGCGTCCCTGACCACCGCCGCCAGGACCGCGGCGGACCCCGACTCGTGGAAGGCCGTCAGCGCGACGTCGAGCGCCAGCTCCGTCACCGCGACGACCACCTCGAATGCGACGCCGTCGTCCGTGACGTTCACCGTGGACTCCGTCGCCCAGTCGCAGTCGTCCCTGGTGCAGATGCCGGCGAGCTTCTACACCATCCCGCCCACCTTCCAGGTGATCCGCGGCGGCCAGACGTACAACGTCACGGCGCAGTCGACCTCGATGGCGGACATCGTCGCGGCGTTCAACGGTGCCGGCGCCGGCGTGACGGCCACGACCGTGAGCGCGAACGGCACCACCTACCTCCAGCTCACCGGCACCGACACCGGGCAGGCGAACGCGTTCACCGTGCAGTCCCAGGACTCCACCGGCACGTGGACCGACCTGACCACCACCCAGATCCGGGCGGCGTCGGACGCCAGCATCACGCTGTTCGCCGGGACGCCGGCAGCGCAGACGGTCACCCAGGCCTCCAACACGTTCTCCGGCGTGCTCGGGGGCGTGGACCTGACCGTGAGCGCGGTCGAGACGAACCCGGTGACCGTGACCGTCGCGCGGGACGACGACGCGCTCACCAAGCTCGCGTCCGGGCTGGTGAACAACCTGAACGCCACACTCTCGGAGATCCAGTCGCGGCGGGCGTCCAAGACGACCACCGACGCCACGGGCCGGACCGTCGTCACCGGTGGCCTGTTCGCCGGGGACTCGACCACCATGCTGCTCCAGCAGGACCTGATGGACGCGGGCTCGACGTCGGTCAACGGCATGTCGCTCGCCCAGATCGGCATCACCCTCAGCCAGGACGGCACGTTCGCACTCGACTCGGGCACGTTCTCCTCCGCGCTCGCGGCGGACCCCGGCAAGGTCCAGGACCTGCTCTCGGGCATGGCCGGCCGGGTCCAGCAGGTCGGCGACCAGGCCTCCAACTCTGGTTACGGGTCCCTGACCCTGGAGATCCAGTCGCAGCAGTCCATGGTCAAGGACCTCTCGGACCAGATCAGCAGCTGGGACGACCGCCTGGCGCTGCGCCGGTCGACCCTGGAGACGACGTACACCGCGATGGAGTCGGCCCTGTCGAACCTCAAGTCGCAGTCCACCTGGCTGGCCTCGCAGCTGAGCTCGCTCAGCGCGTCGTCCGGCGCGTCCGCGTGAACCATGGAGGGGACACGATGAACTACGCAGCAGTGCGGGCCCGGTACCTGGATGACACCGTGCGCACCGCGAGCCCGGCCACCCTGCTCACGATGCTCTACGACCGCCTGGTCCTGGACCTGCAGCGGGCCGAGGAGCTCCAGCGCGCCGGCGACCGGCCCGGCGCGGGCCAGCAGCTGGTGCACGCGCAGGACATCGTCAGCGAGCTCTCCGGGACCCTGGACACCGACGCGTGGGACGGGGGCCAGCAGCTCATGAGCGTGTACTCCTTCCTGCTCACCGAGCTGGTCGGGGCGAACATGTCCGGCGACCCGGAGCGCACCGCCGGGTGCCGGCGCGTCGTGGAGCCCCTGCGTGACGCGTGGCACGACGCGGCCGCGTCCCTGACGCCCACCGTCCCGGCGCAGCGCGGCGCCTACGCCGCCGCCGGTGGCGTGCTCGGGGTCGGCTGACGTGACCTTCGACGACGCCTGGCGCGAGGCCCTGGACGCGCTCGAGCTGGACCTGGTGGTCGCGGAGGAGATGCTCACCCTCGACCGCATCGCGGAGAACCCGCCGGACCGCTGGGCCCCGCCGAGCCACCTGGGACCGATGCCCGCCGCCCTGGCGGACCGGGCCCGCGCGATCCTCAACCGTCAACTCGAGGTCTCCCGCCGCCTGGCCGAGGCCGCTGCCCTCAGCCGCCGCCAGCTCGCGGCGACCCGCACCCTGCGCGGCCGCGCCGAGTCGGCTCCGGTCTACGTCGACCTCCCCGCCTGACAGGACCCCCTGATCGCCGGGTGCCCGAGGTGTCCGGGTCGGGCGGATCTTGGTGCCCCCTTCGGGTGATGTCACCGTGACCTCGTGATTCGGCGTCGGCAAACCCCTCAACGCCGCCGCAGCGGCGCCGATGGTCCCGGCGAGCACGGATCGCTCGCCCCGGAGGCCATGGAACGGCCGCCCTTGCGCACCTCGAGAGGTGGCGGCCGTGTTCGACTCGGTCTCCTTCGTGGCGATGAACACCGCCCTGGACGGCTTGGCGCTGCGCCAGCGTGTCATCGCGGACAACGTCGCCAACATCCAGACCCCCGGCTTCCTGGCCGGCCGGGTCACCTTCGAGGACTCGCTCGCCGCTGCCGTCGCCGACGGCTCCGGGGTCGGTGACATCACCACCAGCCAGTCGCTGGCCGCCCCCCGCCAGGACGGCAACAACGTCGACCTGCAGACCGAGACGGTGCTGAACATCCAGACCCAGCTGCGCTACCAGCTGGCCACCCAGGCCGTGAACCAGGAGTTCAGCCTGATGCGCGCGGCGATGAAGAGCATCTGATGGGCACCTTCGACGCGATCGGCATCGCCGGGTCGGGCATGAGCGTCTACCAGACGTGGCTCAACGCGATCTCCGACAACCTGGCGAACCTCAACACGGTGCGCCCCACCAGCCAGGAGGCGTTCCGGGCCCGCTACGTCGAGGCCTCGGCCGTGGACTACGGCCGGCCCGCTGGCGCCCAGGTCGACGGCATGGTGCTCGGCTCCGCCGCGGGACGCCTGGTCTACGAGCCGGACAACCCGTTCGCGGACGCCAAGGGCTACGTGCGCTACCCGGACATCGACCTGTCGACCCAGATGACCCAGCTGATCATGGCCCAGCGCGCCTACCAGGCGAACGCGGCCGTCATCGACCGGGCCAAGGAGTCCTACACCGCAGCACTGCAGATCGGACGTTGACGATGAGCATCCAGGCGATCGGTGCGCTCGGCGGTCTGCCGGGCCCGGGGGCAGTCGGGGGCGCCACCGCGACGACCCCGACCGACCCGACGTCGGGAGCCGTGTTCGGCGGCACCCTGGCCGGTCAGGTGGACCACCTGCAGGCGATGCAGTCCACGGCCGACGGCCTCGCCGTCAAGGCGGTCACGGGTGACCTGAACGACATCCACGACTACACCATCGCGGCCTCCGAGGCGTCGGTGGCGATGGAGCTGACCAGCGCGTTGCGCAACAAGGCCATCGAGGCGTTCACCGAGATCATGAGGATGCAGGCCTGATGCCCGCCCCGATCAGCGGCCTGCTGGGCCGCCTCACCAGGACCGCGCGGGAGTTCTCCGTCGCGCAGCGCACCCTTGCCGTGATCGGCGTGGCCGTGCTGCTGCTCGGGGGCCTCGCGCTGTCCGCGTGGCTGTCCAAGCCGACGATGGCGCCCTTGTTCGCCAACCTGTCCGCGTCGGACGCGTCCGCGATCGTGGATCAGCTCACCTCCAAGGGCGTGAGCTACCAGCTCACCGACGGCGGCTCGACGATCATGGTGCCGGCCAACCAGGTCTACCAGCTGCGGCTCTCGGCCGCGGCGGCGGGCCTGCCCACCGGCTCCGACGGCGGCGGCTACTCGCTGCTGGACTCGATGGGCATGACCTCCTCGGAGTTCCAGCAGCAGGTGACCTACCAGCGCGCGCTCGAGGGCGAGCTGGCCAAGACGATCGCGGCGATCGACGGCGTGACGACCGCGTCGGTGCACCTGGCGCTGCCGGAGAAGAGCGTGTTCGTGTCCACGACGTCCGACCCGACGGCGTCGGTGTTCGTCAAGACCGCCCCCGGCGCGACGCTCGGGGCCGACCAGGTCCAGTCCATCGTGCACCTGGTCTCCGCCGGCATCGAGAACATGAAGCCGTCCGACGTCTCCGTGGTGGACGCGGCCGGGCACGTGCTGTCCGCGGTGGGCGGCGAGGGCGGCAGCGTGCTGCAGAACGGTCAGGTCTCGGACTACGAGGCGCGCGTCCAGGACAGCGTCCAGCAGATGCTGGACACGGTGCTCGGCCCGGGCAACGCCGTCGTCAGCGTCACGGCGGACCTCAACTTCGACCAGACCCAGCGGACCACCGAGTCCTACTCGGCGCCGAGCCCGACCCTGCCGCCCATCAACTCCTCCACCACCGTCGAGGACTACGCCGGGAACGGCCAGGTCGTCGGCGGCGTGCTCGGCCAGACCGGCGCCGTGACCACCCCGAGCACCGGCACGGGGTCGGCGACGGGCACGGGGACCGGCACAGCGACCGGCACGGGGAGCTCCGGCACCTATCACAAGGAGTCGGCGACGGTGAACAACCCGCTCAACAAGGTGACGGAGAAGATGGTCACGGCACCGGGCACCGTCCGTCGCCAGTCCGTCTCCGTGATCGTGTCCGACAAGCTCACCGGCCTGAACCTGACCGACCTGCAGACGTCCATCGCGGCCGCAGCCGGCGTGGACACCACCCGCGGCGACGTCGTCTCGGTCACCCAGATGCCGTTCGACACCACCGCGGCCGCCCAGGCGCAGCAGGCGCTCGCCGCGGCCGACAAGCAGGCGACGGCAGACCGGCAGACCGAGCTCGTCAAGACCGGGGCGATCGCGGGCGTCGTACTGATCTCGCTGATCCTGCTGATCGTCATGGGCATGCGGCGCAGCCGGCAGACCAGGCGCGAGGCCATCGACCTCGGCGACCTTCAGCTGCTCGAGGCGGCCAAGGCCGAGGCGCTCGAGGCGGCCGGCGAGGCACGGGCCCTCCCGCAGGCCCCGGTGGTTCCCGACTCGAAGCGCGACGACGTCCTGGCCATGGCCGCCGAGCAGCCGGCCGAGGTCGCCGAGGTCCTGCGCGGCTGGCTCACGGCAGGGAGGTCGTGATGTCCGCGGCCCTGATGACGGGCACCCAGAAGGCTGCGCTGCTGCTGGTCCAGCTCGGCAAGGAGCAGGCGGCCCGCGTGATGGCCCAGCTCGACGAGTCCGAGATCGAGGAGCTGACCACCGAGATCGCGCGGCTCGAGCGCATCGACGCGAGCGCCGCGGAGTCCGTGATCGAGGAGTTCTACAAGGCCTCGATGGGCCCGCGCGGGCTGGTGGGCCGCGGCGGCCTGACGTTCGCCCAGCAGCTCCTCGAGGCGTCGGTGGGCCGGGATCGGGCAGCCGACATGATCGAGCGCCTGGCGTCCTCGCTCCAGGGACAGCCGTTCGAGTTCCTGCAGTACGCCGACGCACGCCAGATCGTCGGCCTGCTCAACGGCGAGCACCCGCAGACCATCGCCCTCGTGATGGCGCACCTGCGCGCCGAGCACGCCTCGCAGATCATGACCGGTCTGCCGCCGGACGTGCAGGCCGAGGTCGCGCACCGGATCGCGTTGATGGAGCGCGCCTCGCCGGACGTGGTGAGCGTGGTCGCCGAGACCCTGCAGCGCAAGGCCTCTGCGGTGCTCACACCCACCGAGGCGTCGGCGATCGGCGGCGTGCAGCCCCTGGTCGAGATCATCAACCGTGCCGACCCCACCACGGAGAAGGCGATCCTCGAGGGCCTCGAGCAGCGGGACAAGGACCTCGCGGAGGAGGTCCGCAGCCGGATGTTCGTGTTCGCGGACATCACCATGCTCGAGGACCGGGCCATCCAGCTCGTGCTGCGCGGCGTGGAGATGTCCTCGCTCGCCACCGCCCTCAAGGGTGCGTCGGACGAGGTCCGGGACAAGATCCTGGCCAACCTGTCCGAGCGCGCGCGGGAGAACCTCGTCGAGGAGATCGACCTGCTCGGTCCGGTGCGGATGTCCGTCGTGGAGGAGGCGCGGGCCTCCGTCGTGCAGGCGATCCGCCAGCTCGAGGAGACCGGCCAGATCGTCATCCGCCGCGAGGGCGAGGACGAGTATGTCTCCTGACGCCACCAGCTTCCGCCTCGCGCCGCTCGCGGCGGCTTCCCGCGGAACGCGCGAGCAGGAGCGCGCGGCCGGGTATGCCGCCGGCTGGGCGGCGGGTGCGCGCGTGGCCGCCGAGCAGGGCGAGCAGGTCCGCGCTCGGCTGACGGCCGAGCACCAGGCGGCCGAGCAGCGTCGCGACGACGAGGTCCGGGCCGCGGTCCAGCGGCTGAGCCTGGCCGCCCGGGCAGCCGACGACCGCGTGATCCCGGTGGTGACCGACGCGCGGCGGGTGCTCGCCCACGCGGCGCTCGAGCTCGCCGAGGCCGTGCTGGGCCGCGAGCTCTCGGACGGTCCCACGTCGGCGCGGGCCGCACTGGACCGCGCGCTGTCCGCCGAGCCCTCGCTGGGCGTTCAGGCCGTGCGCCTCGCGCCGGCCGACCATGCGGCGCTGCTGGCCGCCGGCGTCGCCCTTCCCGAGGACGTGACTCTGGTCGCGGACCCGCGGGTCGCTGCGGGCGACGCCGTCAGCGAGCTGGCCGACGGCTTCCTGGACGCCCAGGTCGCCACCGCGTTGGATCGCGCACGGCGTGCGCTGCTGGGGGAGGACTCGTGAGCCTCCTCGCACCGTCGCGCTCCCTGCTCGACGCCGTGCTCGGCGCCGGCGCGCTGGACCGTGCCTGCGCTGTCGCCGCGCCCGAGCGGGTGGGCCGCGTGCAGGCCGTGGTGGGGCTCTCCGTGGACGTCACGGGCCTGTCCGGAGCGGTGGGCGACATGCTCGAGGTCGGTGAGCCGGGCGCGTCCGTGCCGGTCGAGGTGGTCGCCTCGACCGCGACGACGCTGCGCTGCATGCCTTTGGGGGCGGTGCACGGGTTGCGGACCGGCCTGCCCGTCCGCGGCACGGGGCGCGCCCTGACGGCACCGGTGGGCGACGGGCTGCTGGGCCGGGTGCTCGACGGCCTCGGACGTCCGGCCGACGGGCTGGGGCCGCTGGCCACCGCCCGCCGCGAGCCGATCACCGGTCAGGCGCCGAGCGCGCTGGCACGCGCCCGGGTGGACACCCCGCTGAGCCTGGGTGTGCGCGCCCTGGACACCATGACCACCGTCGGCCGCGGACAGCGCATCGGCCTGTTCGCCGGCTCCGGGGTCGGCAAGTCGAGCCTGCTGTCCATGATCGCCCGCGGCACGGAGGCGGAGGTGTCCGTGATCGCGCTCGTCGGCGAACGCGGACGTGAGGTGCGCGAGTTCCTCGAGGACGACCTCGGCCCCGAGGGCCTCGCCCGGTCCGTGGTCGTCGTGGCGACGTCCGACGAGCCACCGCTCGTGCGACTGCGCGCCGCGTACGTCGCCACCCGCATCGCGGAGGAGTTCCGCTCCGCGGGTCGTGACGTCGTACTGATGATGGACTCGTTGACCCGCGTCGCGATGGCTCAGCGGGAGATCGGCCTCTCGGTGGGCGAGCCCCCCGCCACCCGCGGCTACCCGCCGTCCACGTTCTCGCTGCTCGCCCAGCTCCTGGAGCGCGCCGGCACCGCGGAGCGCGGTTCGGTCACCGGGATCTACACGGTGCTGGTGGACGGCGACGACCACAACGAGCCGATCGCCGACGCGGCCCGGTCGATCCTGGACGGGCACGTGGTTCTCACCCGCGAGCTGGCCACCGCCGGGCACTTCCCCTCGGTGGACGTGCTCGGGTCCGTCTCCCGGGTGGCCTCCCGCGTCACGGCGCCTGCGCAGCGTGAGCTCGCCGTCCGCCTGCGCCAGGTGCTGGCCGCTCGCCGTCGCGCGCAGGACCTGCTGGACGTGGGTGCCTACGTCGCCGGCAGCAACCCCCTGGTCGACGCCGCCGTGGCGAACGCCGACGCGATCGACGCGTTCCTGCGCCAGGGCATGGACGAGATCGCCGACGCCGGGGACTCGTGGGCGCGACTCGACCGGCTCGTCGCCGCGATGGGAGGCCGCTGATGCAGCGCCGATTCCGGCTGGCCGGCCTGCTGCGGCTCCGCCGGCTCCAGGAGGAGCAGGCCGCGGCCGATCTGGCCCGCGCGAACGCGTCGGCGCGGCAGGCCGAGGAGGAGCGCGACGAGCTCGGCTCGTTGATGGCGGGGACGGTGTTCCCCCGGCACGGCGACGAGCTGGTCTGGCGCAGCGCCGTCGCGGCCCGCGCGGCTCTCGTGGGGCTGGTGGACGAGGCGACGGTCGCGCTCGACGTCGCGTCCCGTCGTGCGGAGCTCGCGGCCGACGCGTGGACCGTGTCGCGCACGAAGGTCTCGATGCTCGACAAGCTCGCCGAACGTCACGAGGAGCTGGTGCGGGCCGACGACGAGCGGGTCGAGCAGCAGGCGCTCGACGAGGCCGCGGCCCGGCGCCGCCCGGACGACCTGACCGACCAGGAGGATCGATGATCGCCACGTGCGGAGCCGCCCCGGCGGCGGCCCCCCCTCGCGCCCCGCGCACGCCGGCGCCCGCCGGTGACCCCGGGGCGTTCGACGCGACCATGGCCGCGATGAGCGCCGACCACGGCGGTCGGACGCACGACGACCCGCCGAGCGCCGCGCACGCGGTGCAGGGACCGCGTGGCGACACCCGCGGACCGGCCACGGATCGTGCCGACCGGGGCCCGAAGCACGCGCCCGACAAGGCGGCCGGCTCGGGGGCCGACGAGCCCGCGAACCGGTCGCGGACGGACCAGGCGCACGGCTCGGCCCACGGTGCCTCCAAGGACGCGAAGCACGGCGACGCGGCGGGCGGCTCGTCCGACGGTGCGGGCACCCACCCGGAGCACGGCTCCGAGGCCGGGGCGACGGCGGTCCCGACCCAGGTCGGGGCGACGGTGCAGGGTGCGGATGTGGTCCGCGCTGCCGCGGCGACCTTGGCGGGTGCCGCGAGTGGCGCCGCGGTTGCCTCCGCCGGGAGTGGCACGAGCGTCGCGGCGGGCTCGAAGGTCGGCTCGGGCACGTCCGCCGTGACGGCCGGAACGCCGACCGCCGGCAAGGCAGGTGCCGCCGGCGCGGCGGCGGCTGCGGTCCCGGCGGCAGCCGGACACGCGTCGGCTGCCGGGACGGGGACGTCGGTACCGGCCGCGGCGACCCATGGCGCGGCGACCCAGACCGTGGCGACCCATGGCGCGGCGACCCAGACCGCGGCGACCCAGGCTTCGGCGACCCACGGCGCGACCCAGGCCTCGGCGACCCAGACCGTGGCGACCCAGGCTTCGGCGACCCAGGCCCCGGCGACCCAGGGCGCACCCGGCCCGAACCCGGGCGTCGGGGCGCAGGACAAGGCCGTCGGGCAGGCCGCGGCCGGTCCGGGAGACGCGGCGCCGACGGGCGGCCCCGGCCACCCCGTCGCCGCCCAGCACCATGACTCGACCTCCGGCGCCGACGGAGCGGCCGTGCCGACCCAGCAGGCCGCGCCCGCCCAGGCCCCGGGGCCGCAGGTCCCCGGACAGCAGCCCGTGCCGTCGACACCGCAGGGGCCGGTGCAGCCGGACGCGACCCAGGTCCAGGCGGCGGCACCCGTGCAGCACGTGCAGCCGACGACCCAGCCGCCGGCCACCGCACCGGCGGCACCGCCCGCCGGCGCGGCCATCCCGCCGCCGCTGGCCGACCAGCTCGGTGTCCGGCTGGGCGCCCTGCGCACCGCGCCGCTCGGAGACCACGTGCTCACGATGCGTGTCGAGCCGGACAGCATCGGCCCGGTGCGCGTGGTGGCGCACATCGCGCACGACGGCGTGCGCATCGAGCTCCTCGGAGCCACCGACCAGGCCCGGAACGCGCTGCGGCAGGCCCTTCCCGACCTGCGTCGCGACCTGGCCGCCACCGGGATGTCCGCCGATCTCGACCTCGGCGACCACTCCGGGGGCGGTGCCGGTGCCGAGTCGCGGGGCTTCGGCGCCCCGCGCCGGGAGCCGATCCCCGTCGGCGCACCGCGCGTCGCCACCATCCGCCCCGGCCGCTCCCTCGGCGGCCTCGACCTCGAGCTCTAGGAGACGTCCATGATCGACGGCGCCACCGCCGCGACCTCGGCGAGCACGAGCCTCTACGCCGGCTCCACGCCGGCCGCTGCGCCCAAGACCCAGATGGACCAGCAGAGCTTCCTCACCCTGCTGGTCGCCCAGCTGAAGAACCAGGATCCGTCGTCGCCGCTCGACACGAACGAGATGATGGCGCAGTCCACCCAGCTGGCCTCCATGGAGCAGCTCACCACCCTGGCGGACACGACGCGCGAGAGCTTCGCGCTGCAGATGAGGATCGCCGCGACCGGCCTCGTGGGCCAGCAGGTGAGCTACACGGACTCCGACGGTGTGACGCACACCGATGTCGCCTCCGGTGTCTCGTTCGCGGGGAAGACCCCCATGGTGACCGTGGGCGACGCCACGGTGCCGCTGGACTCAGTGCGCTCGATCGGCACCGTCGCACCGGAGTCCACGTCCGGCTCGAGCTCCTCGGGCTCCTCCGACACCCAGACCTCCACCCCGGCCGCCTGACGCCGGCCACCATCGAAGGGAACTGACATGCTCCGCTCGCTCTTCTCCGGCATCAGCGGCCTGCGCGCGCACCAGACGATGCTCGACGTCACGGGCAACAACATCGCGAACGTCAACACCACGGGCTACAAGTCGTCGCAGGCGATGTTCTCCGACACGCTGTCGCAGCTGGTCGCCGCCGCCGGCGCCCCGCAGAACGGCACCGGCGGCACCAACCCCGCGCAGATCGGTCTCGGCGTGCGCACCGCGGGCATCGCGACCAACTTCCAGCAGGGGGCGGCCCAGCTCACCAACCGCTCGACCGACATGATGATCTCCGGTGACGGGTTCTTCGCGGTCCGCTCGGGCACGGAGACGCTCTACACCCGAGCCGGGTCGTTCAGCTTCGACGCCAACGGTCAGCTGGTGACCCCGGAGGGTGGGCTGGTGCAGGGCTGGGCGGCCGACGCTGCGGGCGCCGTCGACACGAACGGTCCCCTGACGGACCTGCGGCTGCCGATCGCCACGCTCATGGGGGCGGCGCCGACGCTGAACGCCTCGTTCGAGGGCAACCTCCCTGCCGACGCGCCGGCCGGCACGGTGCTCAACCGGTCCATCGACACCTACGACGCGGCCGGCAACAAGGCACAGCTCAACCTGGCCTTCACCCGGACGGCTGCGGGGTGGGACGTGGCCGCGACCGGCGCGGACGCCGGCACCGGCTCGCTCACGTTCAACGCCGACGGCACGCTCGCGTCCGGGGGCACCCTGGCGCTGGCCGGTGGGATGACGGTGGACCTGTCCACCCTGACCGGCTACGCCGGCATCACCTCCGTGGAGTCCAAGACCCAGGACGGCCGTGCCGCGGGCACGCTCCAGTCGTTCACCATCGGGGCCGACGGCACGCTGCTCGGCTCGTTCTCGAACGGCCTCAAGCAGCCCATCGGCCGGATCGCGCTCGCGGCGTTCTCGAACCCGGGCGGCCTGGAGAAGGCCGGGGGGTCGAGCTACCGGACCACGGTCAACTCCGGCGCGGCGCAGGTGGGGACGCCGGGGTCGAACGGCCGCGGCACCCTCACGGGCGGCGCCCTGGAGATGTCCAACGTCGACCTCTCGGCCGAGTTCACCAGCCTCATCATCGCCCAGCGCGGCTTCCAGGCGAACTCCCGCGTGATCACCACGTCCGACGAGGTCCTCCAGGAGCTCGTCAACCTCAAGCGCTGACCTGCGCAGCCGCAGGCCGCGCGCCACGGACGCCGGCCCGGCACCCGAGACCCGGGTGCCGGGCCGTGCTTGCGCCGTGCGATCGCACCCCCACCCGCCCATGCCTCGGCTGCGAAGGGTGCAGCGAAACCGTCGCTATCCGACGCTCTTGCTGCACGCTCCGGGGCGCGTTGTCCACAGGCACCCCCGCGATCCGGCGAACGGCGGTTGGCTCGGGGGGTGGCGAGGACGGACGACGCGCTGGCGAGGCTGGCGGCTCGGCAGGACGGCGTCGTGACGACGGGGCAGGCGCTCAGCCTTGGCTTCTCGGGCTCGTGGCTCGACCGGCGGGTTCGTGCCGGCCACTGGCAGCGCCTGCACCACGGAGTGCTGGCGACGTTCAGCGGACCCGTGGGCTGGCAGGCCTCGGCGCGAGCAGCGCTCCTGTACGCGGGTGCCGGGGCTGCGCTGAGCCACCGGAGCGCGGCCTATCGCCACGAGATGCTCGACCGTCCGCCGCGGCCGATCGAGCTCAGCATCCCGCGCTCGCGCGCCGTGCGCCCCTCGGCCGGGGTTCGGATCTACCGCCGGGAACCGATGCCCCCCGCGTTCGGCCGCCTGCGCACGGTCGAGCTGGTCCACACGATCGTGGACCTGATCGCGGGGGCGGACTCGACGGACGACGTCGTCGGGCTCCTCACGGACGCCTCGCGGGCCGGTGCCCCGCCTGCGCAGGTCCGTGAGGCGCTCCTGGATCGGCCGACGGTCCGCGGGCGCGCTCTGGCCCTCGAGCTGTGCGGGCTCGCGGAGGCAGGCGTCGAGTCGCCCCTCGAGCTGCGGTACCACCGCGACGTCGAGCGGCGTCACCGGCTGCCGACCGCCGACCTCCAGGTGCGTGACGTCGTCGACGGCCAGTGGGTCCGTGCTGACACGCGCTATCGCGACTTCGGCGTCGTTGTCGAACTCGACGGTGCCCTCTGGCACGCAGCAGCACGCCGCGACGCCGACGTCTGGCGGGACAACGCCGTATTGATCGCCCGTGGCGACCTGACGCTGCGGTACCGCTGGCGACACGTGGCCGTCGCCCCGTGCCGGACCGCGGCCCAGGTCGCTACCGCGCTCGCGGCGCGTGGCTGGGCGGGCACCCCTCACCCGTGCGGCGCTGGCTGCGGCGTGGGCAGGGGGTGAAGCGAAACCGTCGCTATCCGACGGAATCGCTTCACGCTCTGGGGGCGTGGGGGCGTGGGGGCGTGGGGCGTGGGGCGTGGGGCGTGGTGGGGCGTGGGGCGCCAAGGCGGCCGTCGGCAAACCCTCAGGGGTCGCGCCCCCCGGCCGATCAGACCTCCGAAGGGCTCATGGAAGGGCCCGGATGCAGACCAGGGATGGACACGATGATCGTCGTCACGCGACTCAACGGACCGCGCTTCGCGGTGAACCCGGACCTGCTCCAACGTGTGGAGAGCACCCCGGACACGATCCTGACCCTCATCGACGGGACGAAGTACATCGTCGCGGAGTCGATGGAGGAGGTCACCGAGCTCGTCGTCGCCTACCGCGCGCGCGTCGTGGCCCAGACCATGGTCCTCGCCCACGAGTCCGACGCGGAGCAGGTCGCCGCCGTGACCGAGCTCCGGCCCGGCTCCCGCGGATTGAGCCCCGTGCCGGACGGTGACTGATGGATCCGGCAACCTTCGCAGGGATCGCGCTCGCGTTCGGCATGGTGATCCTCTCGATCATCCTCGAGGGATCCAGCCCCACCTCGGTGATCCTCATCCCGCCCATGGTGCTCGTGCTCGGGGGCACGATCGGTGCCGGCCTGGCCAGCAGCACCATCAAGGACGTGCTCCGCACGGTCAAGAGCCTGAACACCTGGCTGATGTACAAGTTCCCGGACGGCGACGAGACGGTCGATGCGATCGTCAAGCTCGCGGACAAGGCTCGTCGTGAGGGTCTGCTGGCCCTCGAGGAGGCGGCCAGGGGCGTCGAGGACGAGTTCCTGCGCGAGGGCCTGCAGTCGGCCATCGACGGGACCGACCCGGACGACCTGCGGGACATGCTCGAGGCCAAGATCCAGTCCAAGAAGGCGGCCGACAAGGTCAGCGCCAAGTTCTTCTCGAACATGGGCGGCTACGCGCCGACGATCGGCATCATCGGCACCGTCGTGGCCCTGGTGCACGTGCTCGGCAACCTGTCCAACCCCGAGCAGCTCGGCGAGATGATCGGCTCTGCGTTCGTCGCGACCCTGTGGGGCCTGCTGACCGCCAACCTGATCTGGTTGCCGATCTCCTCCCGGATCGCGCGCGTCTCGGAGCTCGAGGTCGCGCACATGGAGATGGCCGTCGAGGGCCTGCTGGCCATCCAGGCCGGTGCCAACCCGCGGCTGGTCGGGCAGCGGCTGCGCAGCCTCATGCCGCCCGGCACCGTCAAGGAGGCCGCATGAGCTCCGGCCACGGACACGGCAGCCACGGGCGCTCCCGCACGAAGCGCGAGGAGCATGAGGAGCACGAGAACCACGAACGGTGGGCGGTCTCCTACGCCGACATGATGACGGTGCTCGTGGGCCTGTTCATCGTGCTGTTCGCGATGAGCAAGGTCGACGTGATCAAGTTCGAGCAGCTCAAGCAGTCCCTGGCGATCGGCTTCGGGCACAAGGCGCCGTCCATGATGGCCGGCGGCAGCGGCGTGCTCAGCGGCCTGGACACGTATCAGATCTCCCCGGACTTCACGTCGTCGGTCGTGGACGCCCAGGCCACCCAGCCGCCCACCCCGACCACCGACCTGACGCAGGAGCAGAAGAACTACGACCTGGCCGTCACCGAGTACGGCCGGCTGTCCACGATCGCCGACGCGATCGCCGCCCGGCTCGCCAAGGAGGGACTGAGCGACCGGGTGTCCTACCAGGTCACTGCCCGCGGCCTGGTCGTCGGTCTCAAGGCGGACGACGTGTTCTTCTCCGAGGGCTCGGCCACCCTCACAGCGACCGCCCAGGCGGTGCTCGACTCGATGGCCCCCGTGCTGCGCGGCATCGGCGACGAGCTCTCGGTCGAGGGCCACACCAACTCCAACCCGACCGACGGGCGCCTCTACGCGACCAACTGGGAGCTCTCCGCCGACCGCGCCGTCAAGGTCCTGCGCCGCCTGGTCGAGACGGGCGGCGTGCCGGGCGCCCGAATCTCCGCGACCGGCTTCAGCGACCAGCGACCGGTCTCCCACGACCACGGCGACCCGAACAGCGCCAACCGCAGGGTGGACCTCGTGATCCTGACCTCGGTCTCGGACGAGATCCGCAAGTACCTGCCCGAGATCGCAGCGAAGAAGGGGTGACACCGATGGCTACCGAGACGCGCGTGGTCTCCGACAAGAAGAAGATCGGTGCCAAGGGCGGATCCGGCGCCGTGGCCGGTGGCGCCGACGAGGTGCCCGCCAAGAAGGGCAAGAAGGCGCTGATCGCGATCATCCTCGTCGTGGTGCTGCTCGCGGCCGGCGCCGGCTACTGGTTCGTCCTGAAGCCGAAGTCCGCCGGAGCCTCCGCGCACGGGACGCCGGCCGCATCGGCGGCTCCCACGTACAAGCCGGGGAAGGTGCTCGTCATCGACTCGGTGAGCATCAACCTGGCCGGTGGGCACTACCTGCGACTGGGCATCGCGCTACAGCTCACCGACAGCGTCCACCAGGACCCCGAGACCGCCAAGGCCCTGGACCTCGCGATCGCGCTGTTCTCCCAGAAGCCGCTCGACGCGGTCAACGACGTCGCCAAGCGCGCTGCCCTGAAGGCGGAGCTGCGCGCCGAGCTCGAGCACGCCTACGAGGGCGAGGTGATGGACGTCTACTTCACGGACTTCGTCACGCAGTGACGACGACGCGCGGGGGCTGAGCGGCCCTCGCGCGGCCGGCCCCACCGGTCGGCCACCCACGTCCCGGGCAGGAGGCCCGGGCCCGCTACCGGGCACGACGCCCGGGTCCGATCACCGGTCCACCGTGACCGGTCCCGCCCCGACGGTACGCCGGTGGGGCACCTTGCCGGGTGATTCGACGCCTGCGCCGAACCTGTGGCTCGCGACGCCTCATGCCTGCCCGCAACCGGCCGATGGGCAGCGCGTGAACGCAGCCCCTGCGAAGCGCCGCCAGCGTTCGGCGGAGCCGGAGCTCTACGACTTCCGGCGTCCCATGACGCTCGCGCGCGAGCACGCGCGGATCCTCGAAGTCGCGATGGAGACCTTCGCGCGCCAGTGGGGCACGCTGCTGACGTCCCGCACCCGCGTGGTCGCCCAGATCGCCCTGGACGGGGTCGAGCTGCGCACCTATGACGAGTACATCCGGCCGCTCCCGTCGACCAGCCTGATGATCCTGTGCGGCGTGGAGCCGGCTCGCGCCACGGGCGTGCTGCAGCTTCCCGTCGACGCGGGGATGGTCTGGGTCGACTACCTGCTCGGCGGCCCGGGCCAGCCCATCGGTCCCGCCGACCGCGAGATGACAGAGATCGAGTGGCAGCTGCTGCGTGAGCTGGTGCAGACCGGCCTGCACGAGCTGGCCTACGCGTTCACGTCCGTCACCCGCCTCGAGCTCACCGCGAAGTCGGTGCAGTACGCACCGCAGTTCGTCCAGGCCGCCGCCGCCCAGGAGACGGTGCTGGTCGCCACGTTCGTCATCGAGCTGGGCAACCGGCACGACGAGGCCACCTTGATGCTGCCCGCCGACGCGGTGCTCGCCGCGCTGCGTGAAGCCGACGGCACGGATGCGCGCACACCCGACGAGCTGCGCGACCACGACGCGGCGGTCCGTGCGCTGTCCGCCCAGGTACGCGACGTCCCGGTGGGCGTCGCCGTGCGGTTCCAGCCGCTGACGGTGACCACCGACGAGATCGGCGAGCTGCAGGTCGGCGACGTCATCGGGCTGCAGCACCGGTCCGACACGCCGCTGGACGTCGTCGTGGACGACGTCGTGCTGGCCAAGGCGGCCATCGGGAGCAACGGCAAGCGGCTGGCCTGCCTGGTCGTGGCCGCAGACCGCAAGGAGCACTGAGGAGCACCATGTCCGTCCCCACCGACGTCGCGACCGCCGAGGCGGCCGCCCAGGCGTTCGCCACCGCGCTGCCCTCGCCGGTTCCGCTCGAGGTCGTCGACGCGACCCAGGCCGGGATGCCGGAGCCCGACGCCGCCTCCGTGCGAGCCGGGTTCGTGGGCGCCACGAGCGCCGACCTGGTCGCCGTCGCCGGGGAGGCGGTCGCGGCGGCGCTGGCCACGGCCGTCGGCCTCTCGCTGGCCGACGCCGTGCGGCCTGCGCTGGAGGCCGCGGGCCGGACCCTCGGGACGGGCGTGCTCGACGAGGCCGTCGAAGCCCCGGTCGCCGACGCGCTCGCGGCGCCCGACGTGCGCACCTTCGCCCTCGTGGACACCTTGGGCACCGCCGTCGCGTGGTTCGGTCTGCGGATCCGTCAGACGGTCTCCGACGTCCCGCACCAGCGCGACGCCGCCCCCGCCGCCGCCCCCGCCGCCGGCTCGCGCGCCGACTCGTACGGCATGCGCCTGCTGCACGACGTCGAGATGACGCTCACGGCGGAGATCGGGCGCACCAAGCTCCCGGTCCGCCAGGTGCTGGACCTGGTGCCCGGCACGATCCTCGAGCTGGACCGCGCGGCCGGGGCCCCCGCCGACGTCCTGGTCAACGGCCGCCTCGTCGCTCGCGGTGAGGTCGTCGTCGTGGACGAGGACTACGGCATCCGGATCACCGAGATCGTCACGGAGAGCGCCTCCTGATGGATTCCTCCGGACTCGTCCTCGGCCTGCGCGTGCTGCTCGCGCTGGCGGTCGTGCTCGGCCTGCTGTGGTGGCTGGCCCGCAAGACCTCCGGCGGCACGCGCATCAAGGCCGCGACCGTGCGCGTGGTCGGCCGGCAGAGCCTGGGCCGGCACGCGGGCGTCACGGTGGTCGAGGTCGAGGGCCGCCGGCTCCTGCTGGGGGTCACCGACCAGGGGGTCTCGCTGCTCACCGAGCTCACCGCGGTCCAGGACGTCGAGCCCGACGCGCGCACCGAGATCGACCCCGCCGACCTCGCACGGCTGGTCGACCTCGACGAGGTCCTCGCGGACGACGTCACCGACGACGAGCCGGCCACGTCCGTCCTCGCGCTCGCGACGTCGTCGAGAGCGTCCAGCACGCGGCCCGCCGCGCGCGCCATCCACCCGTCGACCCCCGCGGCACGGACGCCCGCGGTTCCCACGCCCCGCAGCCCCCTCGAGGGATCGATCCTGGCGCCGGCCACCTGGCGTCAGGCGGTGGCTGCGGTGCAGGAACGGACCATCCGGCGTTGACTGCCCAGCAGGTCGCTCGCCCCGGGCGGCCCTCCGCCGCACGACGGCGCCCGAGCCTGACGGTGCTCGGCCTCATCCTGCTGCTCGCGATCGGCTTCGCCGTCCTGAGCACGCAGGTCGCCTACGCCGCCGCGCCGCCCACGGATCCCGCCGCGCCGACCGCGCCGGCAGACCCGAGCGCGCCTGGCCCGACCGTGAGCGTGGACATCAACGGCATCGACGGCCAGCCCAGCAGCCCCGTCGTGGTCCTGCTGACCATCACCCTGCTGTCGGTGGCGCCGTCGCTGCTGCTGATGATGACGGGCTTCACCAAGATCTTCGTCGTCCTCGCCCTGACCCGGAACGCGCTGGGGCTGCAGGGCGTGCCCCCCAACCAGGTGATCGCCGGGCTCGCGCTCTTCCTGTCCCTGTTCGTGATGGCTCCCGTGCTCAGCGAGGTGAACTCGACCGCGGTGCAGCCCTACCTGCACGGTGAGATGACGTTCTCCGAGGCCGTCGACGTCGGTCAGGGTCCGCTGCGGACCTTCATGCTCGGGCAGACCCGCGAGTCGGACATCGCCCTGATCGAGCGGGCCGCGGACCGGCCGAACCCGGACACGCCCGCCGACGTGGAGATGACCACCCTGATCCCGGCGTTCATGCTCTCCGAGCTGCGGTCGGCGTTCCTCATCGGGTTCGTGATCTTCGTGCCGTTCCTGGTCATCGACCTGGTCGTCTCGGCGTCCCTGATGAGCATGGGCATGATGATGCTGCCGCCGGTGATGGTGTCGCTGCCGTTCAAGCTGCTGCTGTTCGTGCTGGTGGACGGCTGGGGCCTGGTCGTCACGTCGCTGCTGGGGAGCTTCGGCTGATGGACACCTCCGCCGTTCTCGACATCGGTCTCCAGGCACTGATCCTGGCGGGCAAGCTCGCCGCGCCCATCCTCATCACCGCGCTCGTGGTGGGCTTCGCGGTCTCCCTGCTGCAGTCGATCACGCAGGTGCAGGAGGTGACGCTGTCGTTCGTGCCGAAGGCGATCGCGGTGGCGATCGCGTTGCTGATCGCGGGGCACTGGATGATCGGCGAGGTGGTGTCCTTCACCACCCAGATGTTCGGCCGGATCCCGACCCTGCTGGGGGGCTGAGCCGTGCAGCTCGTCTTCCCGCTGGCCACCGTCGAGGTCGTCATGCTCGCCGGGGTGCGGATCGCGGCGTTCCTGGTGATCGCCCCGCCGTTTGCGCACCGCGCGGTGCCGGGCACCGTCAAGGCCATGCTTGCGATGGGCCTCGCTCTCGCGATGGCGCCCCGGGCGGCGCGTGCGGCGGCAGCGGCGGGCGCGCCGGCCGGCACCGAGATCGCGTCGGGGACCGCGACCTTCCTGGGCGACGTGGTGCTCCAGGTCGTGACCGGGGCCGCGCTCGGGTTCGTCGTCGCGATGGTGTTCGCGGCCGTGCAGGCCGCGGGGGCCGCGATCGACCTGTTCGGCGGCTTCCAGCTCGCCAGTGCGTTCGACCCGATGTCCATGACCTCCGGCGCGCAGTGGTCCCGCCTCTACCAGCTGACCACGCTGGCACTCCTGTTCGCGTCGAACGCGTACCAGGTGGTGCTCGCGGGCCTGGCGCGCACGTTCGACGCGCTGCCCCTGGGGGCCGGGCTGGACCTGTCGGTCCTCGCCCACGCCCTGACGACGGGGGTGACGCAGCTGTTCGTGTCCGCGCTGCAGATCGCCGGCCCGCTGATCGCAGTGCTCTTCCTGGCCGACGTGGGCCTGGGCCTGCTGACCAGGGTCGCCCCGGCGCTGAACGCCTTCGCGCTGGGCTTCCCGCTGAAGATCCTGCTCACCCTGACCTTGGGCGTCACGGCCTACCTGGCCCTGCCGCACGTGGTCGAGGCGCTCACCGACACCTCGGTGTCCGACCTCATGGGGGTGGGCCGGTGAGCAACGACGCTCAGGAGCGCACCGAGAAGGCCACCCCGAAGCGGATGAAGGAGCTGCGGCGGGACGGTGCGCTGCAGAAGTCGCAGGACCTGTCCGCCTGGCTCGGCGTGGGGGTCGGCGCCCTCGTGCTGCCGATGGTGGCGTCCTCGGCGTCGAGCGCCGGCCGGCGCCAGCTCGAGACGGTTCGGGACGTGATCGCGAACCCGGACGTGGGGTCGGCGACGAAGGCGCTGAGCGACGGGCTGGGATCGATCATCTCGACCCTGGCGCCGCTGCTCGGGGCGGTCGTCCTCGCGGCGGTGGTGGCTTCCGCGGCGCAGGGCGGCGTGCACGTCTCGGGCAAGCGCCTCAAGCCGAAGTTCGAGCAGTTCAACATCGCCAAGGGCGCCAAGCGGGTGTTCGGGATGCAGTCCCTGTGGCAGGGCGCCAAGGCCGCGCTGAAGACCGCGGCGATCGGCGCGGTGCTCTGGTCGGTGGTCCAGGGCATGGTGCCGCTCATGCTCGGCTCCGGCACGCACTCGTTGTCCTCGGTACTGACTGCCGCGTCCGGCGGCGTCTCGGGCCTGGTGCGCACCGCCGTCCTGGCGGGTCTCGTGCTCGCGGCGTTCGACGTGTTCGTCATCGCCAAGCGGAACCGCAAGAAGACCCGGATGTCCAAGAAGGAGATCAAGGACGAGCAGAAGCAGTCCGACGGTGACCCGCTGGTCAAGGGTCAGATCCGGTCGAGGCAGCTCGCCATGAGCCGCAACCGGATGATCGCGTCAGTAGCGGACGCCGACGTCGTCCTGGTCAACCCCACGCACGTCGCCGTCGCGCTGCGTTACCAGCCGGGAAGCGGCGCCCCGAAGGTGGTCGCCAAGGGTGCCGGCCACGTGGCGGCGCGCATCCGCAAGGAGGCCGCGGACAAGCGGGTCCCGATGGTCGAGGACGTGCCGCTCGCGCGGGCCCTGCACGCGGCGTGCGAGATCGGCCACGAGATCCCGGCGCACCTGTACGTCGCCGTCGCGCGGGTGCTCGCCTTCGTCATGGCGCTGCGCCGCCGCGGCTCCGCCCAGGGCATCCACCGAGCCCCGGGCGGCCCGACCACGCTCGACGGGGCGGTGGCCGCATGACCACCGCCCGCCTCACCAGCCCGGCCCTCGACCCAGGAGCCCGACGATGAAGCTCACCAACCTCACCCAGCTGTCCGTGCCCGCAGGCGTGGTCGGCATCGTGCTGCTTCTCGTGGTGCCGCTGCCGGCCTACGTGCTCGACGTCCTCATCGTCACCAACATCGCCTTGTCCCTCGTGGTGCTGCTGACCAGCATGTACGTCACCAAGCCGCTGGACTTCTCGGTGTTCCCGTCCCTGCTGCTGGTGCTCACGCTGTTCCGGCTGGGGCTGAACGTGGCCTCGACCCGCCTGGTCCTCAAGGACGGCTACGCCGGCCACGTGATCGACGCGTTCGGGCACTACGTGGTGGGCGGCTCGCTCGTGATCGGCCTGGTGATCTTCCTCATCCTGGTGGTCATCCAGTTCGCGGTGATCACGAACGGTGCCGGGCGGGTGGCCGAGGTCGGCGCCCGGTTCACCCTCGACGCGATGCCCGGCAAGCAGATGGCCATCGACGCGGACCTCAACTCGGGCCTCATCGACGAGGACGAGGCCCGTCGGCGCCGCAAGGAGGTCGCCGCCGAGGCCGACTTCTACGGGGCGATGGACGGCGGCTCCAAGTTCGTCAAGGGCGACGCGATCGCGGGGATCATCATCACGGTCATCAACCTGCTGGGTGGCTTCGCGGTCGGCATGCTCCAGATGGGCATGTCCGCGGGCGACGCGATCAACCGCTTCAGCCTGCTGACCGTGGGCGACGGCCTGGTCTCCCAGATCCCGGCCCTGCTGATGTCGGTGTCCACCGGTCTGATCGTGACGCGGGCGACGGCCGAGTCGGACATGGGGACCGCAGCGAGCTCCCAGCTGACCCAGAGCCGCACCGCGCTGCTGATCGCAGGTGCGGCGGCGATCGGGCTCGCCATCGTGCCGGGCATGCCCAAGGTGCCGTTCGTGCTGGTCGGCAGCCTGCTCCTGATCGTTGCGCAGCGGATCAAGGCGGCCAAGGCCAGGGAGACGGCTGCCGCGCAGTCCCAGGAGCTCGAGGTCGCCACCACGCCGTCCTCGGACAGCCCCGAGCAGCTGATCGAGCAGATGCGGGTCCCGGCGCTGGAGATCCTCCTCGCGCCCGACCTGGTGGACCTGGTCGGCGGCGGCGGGGACGGTGACCTCCTCGCCCGGGTCCGCGGACTGCGCCGCAAGATCGCGCTCGAGCTGGGCGTGGTGGTCCCCCCGGTGCGCACCAGGGACTCCGTGGACCTGCCGCACTCGACGTACGTGGTCAAGATTTCCGGCGTCGAGGTGGGTCGCGGCGAGGCGCCGTCCGGCCGGCTGCTCGCGCTGGGCGACAGCCTCGACGGGCTACCGGGGACCTCGGTGGTCGAGCCGGTCTTCGGGCTGGCGGGCAAGTGGATCCCGGCCGAGCTGCGGCACTCCGCGGAGCTGGTGGGCGCCACCGTGGTGGACCGGGTCTCCGTGCTCATCACCCACCTGGGTGCGATCGTGGACGCGCACGCGCCGCGGCTGCTGTCCCGCGAGGACGTGCGGGTGCTCACCGAGGGCGTCAAGCAGGTCAACCCCTCCGTGGTGGACGAGCTGGTGCCCAACCTCCTGACCCTGGGCGAGGTGCAGCGTGTCCTGCAGGGACTGCTGGTCGAGCGCGTCCCCGTGCGGGACCTGGGCCGGATCTACGAGGCCCTGACCCTGCGCGCCAAGGTCTCCACGGACCCCGAGGGCCTGGTGGAGGCCGCCCGGGGCGGTCTTGGTCCGGCGCTCGCCGCGCCGTACGCGAGCGACGGGGTGCTGCGGGTGATCACCCTGGACCCGACGCTCGAGCACAGCCTGGTCGAGGCGATCAGGCCGGCGGACGGCGGCGCGCAGCTGCTGCTCCCCCCCGCGCGGGTCGACAGCCTGCTGTCCTCGCTGCGCACCCAGGTCTCTCAGGCGGAGTCCGGGGGCCGTCAGGCGGTCCTGGTGTGCGCCCCCGCCCTGCGTCCCGCGCTGCGCCGTACCGTGGTGCTGTCGCTTCCCACCCTTCCTGTGCTGTCCTACAGCGAGGTGACGGGGGCGGGGCTGCGGATCGAGACGGTGGGTGTGGTGACCGATGTCCACGCGATTGCTGCTTGACGGGCAGGATCTGCGTTCCCTCATGCTCCGGGTCCGGGACGAGATGGGCCCGGACGCCCAGATCGTGCGTGCCGAGCGTGTCCGGACGGGCGGCATCGCCGGGTTCTTCGCACGCGAGCACTACGAGCTGACGGTCGAGGTGCCCGACAAGCCGCGGCGAGGTACTCGCGCCCGCCCCGCACCCGAGCAGGCGCACCGCCCCACCGGAACAACGGCCGAGCCGGTCGGGCTCGACGCCCTGCTCGCGGCCGCCGACGCGGTTGAGGCCGACCCCCGGGTCTCCACGGCCGGGTCTGCCTTCGCCGAGGTGCTCGCCTCGGTCCAGCGCATCACGGCCGAGCCGCAGGCCGACGCGCCGGCAGCCTCCGACGCGCCGGCCGCTCCGGCTACGCCCGACGCAGGGACCGGGCCGGCCACGCCCGACGCGGGGACCGGGCCGGCTACGCCCGACGCGGGGACCGGGTCGGGCAGCGCCGAGCGGGTCGACCCGGGTCCTGCCTGGGCCCCGGCGCCTGCGCCCCCCCGGATCGCCCGGCCAGGAGGCTCCGCAGCCGCCTCCGCGCCCTCCTCGCCCCCGGAGCCCGGTCCCGGTGAGACCGCCGGGGCCGGACCCTCCGACGCCGCCGAGACCTGGGACGCGGGTCCGACCGTCCCGGACGAGGTCCGGCCCGGGGCGAGCGTCGCGGCGCTGCTCGAGCTCGGAATCCCGACCCGGCTGCTCGCTGCGTTCGACCCGAACGCCGACGTCCCACTCTCCGGCCTGGTGCGGACCTTCGACCGGCCCCGGGGCACGCACCTCGTGCCTGGCACCATGGTGGTGGTGGCCGGGCCTGCCGAGCTCGCGGTGCGGACCGCGACGCAGATGGCGCAGCGCGCCGGGCTGGCCCCCCACGACGTGGTGCTGGCAGGCGAGGTCGACGCCCTGCCGGGGCACGGGCGCCGCGTCCAGACGACGGCGGCGGCCGGCCGGCTGCGTGAGCGCGTCCCGCAGGACGCTCCGCTCGTGGTCGCCCTCGGAGTCGCGGGCACGGCTGCGGGCGCTCTGCTGCTGGACTCGCTCGCACCGGACGAGGCGTGGGCGGCGGTCGACGCGCGGCTGCGCGGCGTGCAGATCCGGCGGTGGCTGCGCGCCGTGGGGGCCCGCAGGCCGTTCGACGCGGTGGCCGCGGCCCACACGTTCGACGCCCAGGCGCCCGGCACGGTGCTCAACCTCGGCGTCCCGGTGGGCTGGCTCGACGGCCTGCCCGCCTCCCCCGTGGTGTGGGCGGCGGTCCTCGGCGAGCGTCTCGCGGACGACGCCCGCTGGGACTGATCGGGCGCGAACGGCGACGTCACGCACCTGAGCAGATAGTCTCCCGTGCATGCTGGTCCTGTCGCGCCGCGTCGGTGAGCGCCTGATCATCGGTGACGACATCGTCATCACCGTGATCGACGTGCGCAGCGACGGGGTCCGCATCGGGATCGACGCGCCCCGGTCGGTCCGGGTGAACCGGGCCGAGGTCCTCGAGGCCGTCAAGCGGGCCAACGAGGAAGCCGCCCGCTCCGGGGGCGACGAGGCGACGGTGGAGTCACTTCGAGCGCTGCGGCCGCCGACGACCTGAGCGACGCCGCCGGGTTGCGGCATCCGGGTGAGCAGCCGGGCGCCCGGCGTCCGTTTCGTGCCGTCTTGTCGCGGCGCCGGGCAGGTCCCTGAGCGCCCACCGCGGACGACGCCTCATCACGGCGCCCCGGCGACCGATCAGGCCACCGAACGACGGGAGAACCCGTCAGCGGTGTCTGGGAGGCGGACGTGGAGGACTTGGACGAGATCGTCCACGAGTTCCTCGTGGAGAGCCACGAGAACCTGGACCAGCTCGACTCGGACCTGGTCGCCCTCGAGAGCGCGCCGGGCTCGCGTGAGCTGCTCGGAAGTGTCTTCCGCACGATCCACACGATCAAGGGGACCAGTGGGTTCCTGGCGTTCGGCAAGCTCGAGAGCCTCACGCACGTCGGGGAGAACCTGCTGGTCGAGCTCCGGGACGGCAAGCGGTCCATGGACCAGCCGACCACTGACGTGCTGCTGCGCATGGTTGACGGCGTGCGTGAGCTGCTGCGCGAGATCGAGCGCAGCGGTGGCGAAGGCTCCGTGGATGTCGCACCGACGGTCCGCCTGCTGGAGGCGGTGCTCGCCGGTGAGCACGTGTCCGAGGCGCCTACCACCGACGGGAGCGCCCAGCCCGTCGCCCAGCCCGTCGTCGAGCCCGTGGCCGAGACCGCGTCTGAGGCCGCGCCTGCTGAGGAGGAGCAGATGGAGTCCGAGCGCGCCGCAGCCCCCGAGCGTGCCGTCAAGGCCGCCACCAAGCCCGCCGCCAAGCGCGCGACCAAGCGTGCGGCGCCGAGCGCGTCCGCCGAGATGCCCGGGACGACCGTCCTGACCGAGGATCCGGCGCCCCCGGCTCCCGAGGTGCCGCACCCCCACGAGGCGTCGGAGCCGATCACGCCGTCGGGCGAGTCCGAGCACGCGGCCCGGACCGCGACCGACACGTCGATCCGGGTGGACGTGGACCTGCTGGACGCGCTGATGCGTCAGGTCAGCGAGCTCGTCCTGGCTCGCAACGCGATCGCGCGGCTGGCCAACGAGGGCGACATCGACCTCGCTCGCGCGTCCCAGCGGCTCAGCCTGATCGCCTCGGAGCTGCAGGAGGGCGTCATGAAGACGCGCATGCAGCCCATCGAGCACGTGTGGTCCAAGGTCCCGCGCATGGTGCGTGACCTCGCTGCCGCCTGCCACAAGCAGGTCAGGCTGGAGATGATCGGGGGGGACACCGAGCTGGACCGCAGCCTGCTCGAGGCGATCAAGGACCCGCTGACCCACCTCATCCGCAACGCCGTCGACCACGGCATCGAGGCGGCTGCCGACCGCACCGCTGCGGGCAAGCCCGCCCAGGGCGTGCTGTCCCTGCGGGCGTACCACGCCGGCGGGCAGGTGATCGTCGAGGTGAACGACGACGGCAAGGGCATCGACCCGGACGTCGTGGCCGCCAAGGCCGTCGAGAAGGGCCTGCGCACCGTCGCCCAGGTGGACCAGATGGCTCCGGCCGATCTCCTCCAGCTGCTGTTCCTGCCCGGCTTCTCCACCGCCGCCACCGTGACCAACGTGTCCGGCCGCGGGGTGGGCATGGACGTCGTGCGGACCAAGATCGAGGCGATCGGCGGCGCGGTGGACGTCGACTCGACTCCCGGACGTGGCACCACGTGGCGGCTGCGCATCCCCCTGACCTTGGCGATCATGCCTGCGGTCACGGTCGAGTGCGACCGGCAGACCTATGCGATCCCGCAGGTCAGCCTGCTGGAGCTGGTGGCCCTCGACGTCGAGGCGGAGCAGGGCGGGGTGGAGTACATCCGCTCGGCCCCGGTCTACCGGCTGCGGGGGGACCTGCTGCCGCTGGTCGACCTGCGCGAGGTGTTCGGCCGCCCCGGCCGGGAGGGCTCGCACGCGACCATCGCGGTGCTCCAGACCGACACGGTGCGCTTCGGGTTGCTCGTGGACCGCGTGCTGAACACCGAGGAGATCGTCGTCAAGCCGCTGTCCGGCCGGCTCAAGGCGATCGGCCTGTACGCCGGTGCGACGCTGATGGGCGACGGCCAGGTCGCCCTGATCCTGGACATCCAGGGCCTGGCCCGGCGCAGCCTCGCCTCCGAGAGCGTCGAGCAGGCGCGGCGGTCGAGCGAGGACGAGCACGCGGTGCGTGCCGAGGTCGAGCAGGTGCTCGTGGCGGGCATCGGCGACGGGCGCCGTGTGGCGATCCCGCTGTCCGCGGTCACCCGCCTGGAGCGGCTGCCGGTCGACGTGCTCGAGCACGTGGGCAGCCGGGAGGTCATGCAGTACCGCGGTTCCATCACGCCGGTGGTGCGGCTGGACCGGGTGCTGGGCTCGATGTCCGACCAGCGCGACGAGATCGTCGTGGTGGTCTACACGCGCGGCGATCGTGCCGTGGCGATCGTGGTGGACGAGATCGTCGACATCGTCGACGACACCGTCACCCAGCACAGCGAGCTCGGGGACATGGGCCTGGTCGGCTCGACCGTCCTCAAGGACCGCGTCACCGAGCTGCTGGACGTCCGAGCCGCGGTGGCTGCGGCCGACCCGATGTTCTTCGACGACGAGGCGGCCGACGCGTTCGCCCTCGTGGAGGTGTGACATGAGCCGACAGCTCGCGACCTTCGTCCTCGGCGGCGCCCACTACGGCGTCGACGTCCTCCTGGTCCAGGAGGCGCTGCGGTCCCAGGACCGCACCCCGGTCCCGCTCGCCCCGTCCGGTGTCGCCGGACTGGTGAACCTGCGCGGGGAGGTGGTGCTCTCGATCGACCTGCGCCACCGCCTCGGGCTGGCGCCGCTCGCGGAGGACGCCGAGCCGATGATGGTCGTCGTCCAGGTGGACGGCGAGCCGATCAGCCTGCTCGTCGACGAGGTCGGCGACGTCATCGACGTCGCCGAGTCCCAGTTCGAGACCCCGCCGGACACGCTCGACCCCGCGCTGCGCGAGCTCATCGTGGGCGCCTACAAGCTGCCCACCAGTCTGCTCATGGCGCTCGACGTCC
Organism: Actinotalea lenta; assembly: GCF_030586465.1. Lineage (GTDB taxonomy): Bacteria > Actinomycetota > Actinomycetes > Actinomycetales > Cellulomonadaceae > Actinotalea > Actinotalea lenta. The sequence continues at coordinate 578,624 of NZ_JAUQYP010000001.1, read as the reverse complement.
AGAAGGCGACCGCGCAGGCCGCTTGATCCCCACCGGAGGCCGCGACAACGGCCCTGCACGGCGCCCAGGAGTCCCCGTGTCCCGCGGCGCGTTGCCGGCCCACGTCGCCGCCTCCCCGACGAACGAGGAGAGGGACGCGACGATGCGTGGACCGAGGAAGTCACCGGACGGCGAGGCGGGTCCGAGTCACCTGCGCCGCGTTCTGGGGACCGCGCTCCGGGCCGCGCGCGGCGTGACGGCCCGCGGCTCGATCCAGGCGCGCATCCTGGTGCTGGTCGCGGTCGTCGCTCTGCTGGCCATCGGCGTCGGCGTCGCGACGGTTGCCGCGATGCAGGACCAGGCCGCGCGGACGGCGTCCCTCGCCGCGCTCCAGCGGGACGTGGCGGCCCGGGTCGCACAGATCCGGGTCGACCTCGCCACCTCGGAGGGCATCGTCGCCCAGATCGCCGCGACGCAGAGCGCGACGCTGCAGAGCCCCTGGCTGACCAGGCTCCAGACGATGGACACCACGATCGCGGCCGAGATCGCCGCGGCCGAGAAGGCCGGCGCCGGCGACCTCCAAGGGTGGTCCGACTTCGTCGAGGCGCACCAGCAGTGGCTGCAGGTCCGGGACACGTACCTCCTTCCCGCAGCGAAGTCGGACGACATGGCGGCCTACGGGACGGTGCTCGGCAGCGCCGCGGAACCGCTCTCCCGGGCGTACACGGAGGCGATCGCCAAGGCCCTGGACGACGTGACCACCCGGATGGGGGACGCGGCGGCCGTGGCGGCCACGCGTTCGGCGGAGGCGTTGCGTCTCGTCCTCGCGCTGATCGGCCTGGGCGTCCTGGTGCTGGCCGGGTTCGGGCTGCTCACGGCCCGGTCGATCCGGCGGGCGGTCGCCGTGGTGAAGGGGTCGCTCGACGCGATGGCGCGGGGCGACCTCACCGTGCAGGCGGACCTGGCCTCCCGGGACGAGATCGGCCAGATGGCTCAGGCCCTGACGAGCGCGCAGCGGGCGCTGCGCGCAGCGCTGACCGGGGTCCTCGAGCGCGCGTCCGAGCTGGCCGGCACGGCCCGGAACCTGGACGAGGGCTCGGCGCAGGTGGCCGCGCAGTCCCAGGATGCGACGTCCGGGGCCGAGCTGGTCGCGGGCGCGGCGACCGAGGCCTCGACCACCGTGGAGCAGCTGTCCGCCCAGGCCGGCGAGATGGCCTCCTCGATCGAGGACATCCAGCGCTCGGCGACCGAGGCCGCCGGGTACGCCGCCCGGGCGGTCGAGGCGTCCAGGAATGCCGCCGGGACCGTGAGCGCCCTCGGTGACAGCGCCGCGGAGATCGGCAACGTCGTCACGGCGATCACCCAGATCGCCGAGCAGACCAACCTGCTGGCGTTGAACGCCACGATCGAGGCTGCGCGGGCCGGGGAGGCCGGCAAGGGCTTCGCGGTGGTGGCGGGGGAGGTCAAGGAGCTCGCCCAGGAGACCGCCAAGGCCACCGAGGACATCGCCCGCAGGATCGACGCGAACCGTACGCAGACGGTGGCCGCGGTGAGCGTGATCGAGGAGATCGCACAGGTCGTGCGGCGGATCGACGAGTACCAGAGCGCGATCGCCGCGGCGGTCGACCAGCAGAGCGCGACCGCCATCGAGATGTCCCGCCAGATCAACGACGCGGCCGAGGGCTTCGTCGCGATCGCGGGCGCCGTCGGGGGGCTCGCGGAGGGCGCGGAGGAGTCCAGCGGCGTCGCCGCACGGCTGCACGACGACGCTGCGGGCGTGGCGGCGATGTCCGACGCGCTGCGGTCCGAGGTGGCCAGCTTCCGCTTCTGACCCACCACTCAACACCGGCCCGTCACGGCCGATCGGATCCCTGCCGCGGACCAGCCGCGGCGTTCACGAGGAGGCGCGCGTGTCACGCATCACGGTGCTGGTCGTCGACGACTCCGTCGTCGTGCGCCGCCTCGTCACCGACGCCCTGTCCTCGGACCCTGCCATCGACGTCGTGGGCGTCGCGGCGAACGGCCAGATCGCGCTGAGCAAGGTGGCCCAGCTCAAGCCGGACGCCGTGACCATGGACATCGAGATGCCGGTCATGACGGGCATCGAGGCGGTGCGCGCCCTGCGCCGTGACGGCCATCGGATGCCCATCATCATGTTCTCCACGCTCACCGAGCGCGGCGCGGCGGCCACACTGGACGCCCTGGCCGCAGGTGCGACGGACTACGTCACCAAGCCGGCGAACGTCGGGAGCGTGCAGGAGTCCCTGGCCCGGGTCGCCGACGAGCTGATCCCCCGTCTCAAGGCCCTGGTGCGCAAACCCGGCCTCCCGCGGGCAGCGGCCCCCCGGCAGTCAGCCGTTCCCGTCCCGCACCCGGCCGTGCAGCGCGCCGTCCGGCTGCGTCCGGCGCCGGCGCGGCCGTCCCGGCCGCGGGCCGTCGTCCTGGGTTCCTCGACGGGGGGCCCGGAGGCGCTGTCCACCGTCCTGACCGGGCTCAACCGGCCGCTGCCGGTGCCCATGCTCGTGGTCCAGCACATGCCGCCGGTGTTCACCCGACAGCTCGCCGCCCGTCTGGACCGGCTGGGTCCGAACCGCGTCGTCGAGGCGACCGAGGGGATGGACCTGCAGCCCGGCTGGGTGTACGTCGCCCCGGGCGACCAGCACCTGGAGGTACGGCGCACCGCGTCGGGTGCCCGGACGCACCTGCAGCAGGATCCCCCGGTCAACTTCTGCCGCCCGGCCGTGGACGTGATGTTCAGGTCCGCGGTCGTGGTCTTCGGTGGCGACCTGCTGGGCGTGGTGCTCACCGGCATGGGCTCCGACGGTCGCACGGGCAGCCAGGCGCTGGTGGCCGCCGGCGGCTCGGTGATCGTGCAGGACGAGCCCACCAGCGTGGTGTGGGGCATGCCGGGAGCGGTCGCCACTGCGGGGCTCGCCCACGCCGTGCTGCCCATCACCGAGATCGCCCAGGCCGTGCTGCGCGGCGTCGGGCTCCCCGATCAGCAGCACGTGGGAGGCCCGCGATGACCCTGGCTCCGGACACCTTCGCCTGGGTCGCGGACCTGGTGCGCAGGCGCAGTGCCATCCAGCTGGAGGCCGGCAAGGAGTATCTGGTCGAGAGTCGCCTGATGCCGCTGGCGCGGGCCACCGGATCGATGGACGTGGACGCCTACGTGCGCGGCGTGCGGCAGGTCGCCAGCCCCGCCTCGCTCGAGGCGGTGGTGGAGGCGTTGACGACCAACGAGACGTCCTGGTTTCGCGACGCCCAACCCTTCACGACGCTGAGCAGGCACATCGTGCCCGAGCTGCTCGCGCAGCGGCCCGGTGCCGTGCTCAAGATCTGGTCCGCCGCGTGCTCGAGCGGCCAGGAGCCCTACTCCATCGCGATGACCCTCGAGGACCTGGTGACCACGAGGCGAGTGCAGATCCTGGGCACGGACCTGAACCAGAAGATGGTCGACCGGGCCAGGGCTGGCCGGTACAACCAGCTCGAGGTCAACCGTGGGGTGCCGGCGCCGATGCTGGTCAAGCACTTCACCCGGCAGGGCGCGGACTGGGAGGTCGCCGCCGCGCTGCGCGCCGCCACCACGTTCGCGCGGCACAACCTGCTCGAGGCCCCGCCCGGCGGTGGCCCCTTCGACGTGGTGTTCCTGCGCAACGTGCTCATCTACTTCGACCTGGCCACCAAGCGCGACGTGCTGCGCCGGGTGAGTCAGGCGATCAGACCGGGCGGCTACCTGCTGCTGGGGGCGGCCGAGACGACCATCGGGATCGACGACGGTTGGGAGCGGGTCAGCCACGAGCGTGGTTCCGTCTACCGACTCGCAGCCAGGAGGGCAGCATGAGAGCACTGGTGATCGACGACTCGCGCACGATGCGGCGCATCGTCGTGGCCGCGCTGCGGGCGCTGGGATTCGAGACGCTCGAGGCGGAGCACGGACAGGCGGCCCTCGACGTCCTGGAGGAGGAGGGCCCGGTCGAGCTGGCCTGCATCGACTGGAACATGCCGGTCATGACGGGCTACGAGTTCGTGGTCGCGGCCCGGGAGAACCCGGACTGGCGGGACATCACGCTGATGATGGTGACGACCGAGAGCGAGCACAGCCAGATCGTCAAGGCACTCGCCGCCGGAGCGCACGAGTACCTCATCAAGCCGTTCACCCCGGACGCCATCCGGGACAAGCTCCAGCTGCTCGGGCTGGTCGAATACGAGGAGTCGGCATGAGCGCCGCGATCGACATGAGCGTGTTCTCCGAGACGGTCTTCGCCATCGCCGAGGAGGTGTTCTCGGCGATGATCGACCCGGAGCCCGGCGCACTCCAGCCGTCCGTCGAGGACGTCGAGGCCCCGGCCGACGCGACGTACGCGTGGGTCGACGTCCACGGGGAGCATCCCGGACGGGTGATGCTCGGCACCGAGCACGAGACGGCGATGCTGCTCACCCGGGCGCTCCTCATGATGGCGCAGGACGAGGAGGTCTCGGACGCGGACTTCGTCGACGCCGTGGGCGAGATCGCCAACGTCGTGGGAGGCAACGTCAAGGCACTGGTCCCGGATCCGGGTCCACTCACGCTTCCGCAGGTCGCGGCGGAGCCGCCGGCCGACGGCGCGGTGCTGCTCCACGACGCGCAGTTCGCGTGGCGCGGCCGGCCTCTCGGCATCTCGTTGTGGAGCCTGCCGTGATCGACGCTGGGACCCCCGCCCACGAGGTGGGGCCGATCAGGAACGGGTGGTCAGCATGAGAGTGGTCGTCGCCGACGACAGCCGTGTGATGCGGCAGATCGTCATCCGCACCCTGCGCCAGGCGGGGTACGAGTGGGACATCACCGAGGCGTCGGACGGCGCCGAGTCGCTCCAGCTCGCCAGGGACGTGGATCCGGACCTCGTGCTCTCGGACTGGAACATGCCCGAGATGACGGGGATCGACATGCTCCGCGCGATGCGTGCAGCCGGGATGGACATCCCGCTCGGCTTCGTCACCTCGGAGGGCTCGCCGGAGATGCGGGAGCAGGCCGAGGCAGCCGGGGCGCTGTTCCTCATCGCCAAGCCCTTCACGGCGGACACGTTCCGCGAGACGATCGACCCCTTCCTCGCGTGAGACGGCGATGAGCACCATGACGGGAACACCACTGCCCTCCGCGCCGGCGGTGCGTGAGCTGTTCGAGGGCCTGCTGGGCCGCGAGGTCGAGGCGACCATCGGCACGGGGGCGGTCAACCCTGGCACCGCCCCGGGCGCCGTCGTCGGCGTGTACACCGACGACCGGATGGCGTTGCGGGCGATCGTCCTGCTCGAGCTGTCCCTGGCGGCGCACGCCGGCGCCGCCATCGCACTCATCCCGGTCGTGCAGGCCGAGGTGGCCGCCGACGACGGCGTTCTGCCGGACACGCTGTACGAGAACGTCGCCGAGGTCCTGAACGTCGCGGCGTCGGTGTTCAACGCGGACGACGCGCCGCACGTGAAGCTCTACCAGTCCTACCGGCCCGGGGAGCAGCTCCCGGCCGACGTGTCCAAGTGGGTGCTGGCGTTCGTGCGCCGCGTCGACATGGAGCTCTCGATCAGCGGCTACGGCAAGGGCAGGGTCTCCGTCCTGGTCCTCTGACAGCCCCCGACGCGCCGATCCCGGTGCGCTGCCGTCCGAGTGGCCGTGACCGGTCCGCTCAGTGGTTCGGCTGGTACTCCCAGTGCCACGGCTCGCGCGGGACGTCCTGGACGAAGCCGTACTCGGTGCCGTGCCGGCTCATCCACGCCTGCGCGTCCGCATCCAGCTTCAGGTCCAGCGCCATGCCCCACCCGTGCCGACTGGTTCCCGGCACGGCGGCGAGGCCGCCCTGGGAGTACAGGCCCTTGCGCGCGGCGACGTCCACCTGCGCGTCGTAGGGGCGGTAGGAGTCGGTGACGCCGATCGACATCCCGTCCGCGCCGGCGGCGGCCCGCATCGCCTCGAACGAGCGCGCCGCCGGCGGCCACAGCCGCGCCGAGGTCCCCTCGACAGGGCTCAGCTGGGACAGCGGGACCTTCCCGTTGCCGTACGGGAGGTAGGCGAGTGGCACGTTGTCGGCGTTGACCCGCGACCCGCCGGCACCGACGTCGGTCAGGGAGGCAGCACCCACGGGGGCGAGGCCGGCGACGGAGTCGGTGGCGTTCACCGCGCTGAGCGCGTCGGCGAAGCTGGCCGAGGACGTCGCCACGGCGCCCACCGGGCGTGCGGCGAGGCCGTCGATCGTGGCCTGGATCTCGGCGATGCGCTGGTTGATCGCGGTGATGGCGTCCACGTGCCCCCTCTCGACAGGGTTCCCATCGGCAGGTGCGGGCCCGGTGTGAGAGGTGGGGACGGGTGGCTGTGCCGTACCGCCGCTACGTCCGGTCGGGTGAACCGCGCGGAGACGCGTGGGTGAAATGTGTGCTCCGAACGGGTGGTCGGCCGCCGCGACAGACGTCTTCCCAGGTCAGGTGGCTAACCTTGGCACGTCAGCGACAAGGCAAACCCGTCGAGAGGCGGGGACGCAAAGCCACGGGGCCCCTGGGGTCAGCCGGGCTGCCGAACGAGAGGCGCGAGCCATGCCGGAGAACGGTTTCACGGGAACCCAGTCCAGCTTCGACGAGATCACCGCGGGTCTCCACGACCTCTCCGTCCCGCCTGCCACGCTCGCCCGCTGGGCCGCGATGGCCGGACAGCTCGCGACCGCCGGCTACGTCCCCCGGCAGCCCGCTGCGTGAGGTCGCGCGTCACTGATAGGTGACGAGCACCGGGGCGGGCGTGACCTGGTAGGTCTGTTCCGGTGTGAGGACCGGGTGGTCCTCGTCGAGGAAGTTCTTCCATCCCCAGTGCAGCCCGCTCGGCGCGTTGCGCTGCAGTGCGCGCCAGGTCCCGGCCTTGGCCGGCTGGCCGCCCTGGCCGTCGGCGTGGACGACGATCGCCAGCTCGGGGCGCGAGGTGTCCAGCTTCTCGCGGTCGTGGATCATCGACAGCGAGAACTGGTGCAGCACCAGCGCCTTCTGCGGCAGCTGCTCGCGCCGGGTCAGGTCCGCCAGCCACGTGACCACCGCGTTGACCTCGTCGATACCCACCGAGCCGATCTGACGCAGGTGCACCTGGTCCGGCTTCAGCCGCCATTCCGGGTCGAGCGCGAGACCGACGTTCGGGTAGGACAGGAGCTCCTCGTACTCCTTGGCCTGGGTGAGGAAGTCGGTACGCCCTGGCTGCAGGTCGAGGATGACGAACTCGCCGTGCTCCTGGGCTGCCTTGACCCACGGGAGCAGGTCAGCGGCAGGCCGCTCGTCCGAGTAGTTCCCGTCCGGCCCAGCCCCGCGCGAGGCGATGGTGGCGATGATCTCCAGGCTGGGCTCGACCCTGTCCTTCGTGAGCCCCTGGTACGTGCCCGCCAGGTCGTCGGCGCGCTCAAGGGTGGCCGGCAGGTCCTGCTCACCCAGGACGCCGAGTCTCGGGTCGCCCGGCGTGCCGTACAGCGCGACGAGCCTGCGGTGGGAGAACACCAGCTGGCCGCCGCCGGGCAGCTCGGTGCCGGTCGCGGCGGTGCGGACCCGCCAGTCCACCTGTGTTGCCCCACCGAGCGCCGAGAAGGCCGGGCCCACCGCCAGGACATGGCTGCTCCGGTCGGTGACGGAGGCGACGGCCCGAACCGTCGCGCTGCTCGCGCGGGGGTCGCCGCCGGGCACGGTCGCGACCGGCAGCCCGGCCGCACGCGCTGTCGCCACGGCGGCGAGCGTGCTCGCGTCGCCGTCCGTCAGGAGCACCCCGTCGCCGGGGGCTGGAGCGGGCGTGGTTCGAGGCAGGGCGGGCCCGGCTGCGGCGCTGGGTGTGGGGGTGCCCGAGGTGGGGGTGCCCGAGGTGGGGGCGCTGGGGGTGGGAGCGCCCGAGGTGGGGGCACTCGGGCTCACGCTCGGCCCCCCTGTGGGGCCTGCGGGGACCAGGAGGGCGGGGTGCGCCCGGTCCAGCCCGGCCACCGCCGCCACCGCGTCGCCGACCGGCACCCGCAGGGCGGTCCCTGACCCGAGCCCGAGCGACGGGTCGAACGCCGTGGGATCCGGTGCGTGCACCACGGTCAGCCCGGCGAGGGACGGGCGCAGGTCGCCCACCGCCAGCACGGCCTTGGCGCCGAGGCGGCGGACCTCCGCGCGCCACGGCGCCTCCGCTGCCTGCCGCGACGCGGAGGGGGTAGCGGCCGAGGACGTGCCAGCCGAGGACGCGCCGGCCGAGGACGCGCCGGCCGAGGACGTGCCGGCCGAGGACGTGCCGTCCGCAGGTGTGGCGGCCGACGGGCCGACCGTCCCGGTCGAGCTCGGCTCCGGCTGGACCAGCAGCATCGGTGCCCCGAGCGCTACCGCGGCCGACGCGGCCCAGAGCTGGGCCGCCGTGTCGTCGGCCGGAGCCAGCACCACCACGGGGGCGTCGGCGAACAGCGCCCGGCTGGCGGCGACGCCGGTCGCGTCGTCCAGCACCGTGGTGGGGGCCGAGGGGAGCTGGAGGTCCGGCTGCTGCGGCGGTGGCGTGGTCGAGCGGGTCGTACTCGAGCGCTCGGTGACGGGGGGCTCGTTCGCGGTGCACGCGGCCACTGCGATCGTCAGTCCTGCGAGTGCGACCGCGGCGGCAAGCCGCCGGTGTCGTCGAAGCATCCGTCGACGATACGTGACTTAACCCTTGGCACCGGGCCTCGGCGCGACGTACGGTCTGCGGACACGGGAAAGGAGGTGGTCCAGAAGTGAAGTCTTCCAGGACGCGTGAGGTGGCTGTCCGCTAGTCGCCGCCAGCAACGGACGGACCGGCTCCGGGTTGCCGCACCGGCGGCAGCGAATTCCCGGCAGTCACCGCAGCCCGTGGGGGTCGCGCCTCGTCCAGCGCGACACGTCGGTCGCAGACCGGCAGCCCACGGGCTGTTCCGTGCCCGCGACGTCCCGTGGCATCACGTGAGCGGTGCTCGCGGGCCCGCCACAATGGTCCGATGACCTACCGCGTGATGACCGTGTGCACCGGCAACATCTGCCGGTCCCCGATGGCCGAGGTCGTGCTCCGCGACCGGTTCGAGTCCGCCGGCCTGGGCGACCGCGTGACCGTGGAATCCACCGGGGTGAGCGACGAGGAGCGCGGCAACCCGATCGACCGGCGGGCGCGCCGCACCCTGAGCGCGCACGGCTACCGCGTACCCGAGCACCGGGCGCGCCGCGTCACGGCCGCCGAGCTTGCCGAACGGGACCTCGTGCTGGCCATGACCAGTGGGCATGCGCGTGCGCTGCGCCGCATCGCCGGCACTGACGTCGACGTGCGGCTGTACCGCTCGTTCGACCCCTCGGCGCCCACCGGAGGTCCCGAGCACCTGCTGGACGTGGACGACCCCTGGTACGGCCCGCAGGAGGTCTTCGAGCAGACGCTCGCCGAGATCGAGGCCGCTGCCGACGCGATCGTCGATCACGTCCGGGACGCGCTCGGGAGCTGAAGCCCTCCAGCCCCGTGGGTGCGCCCCGGCCGACGCGCACTCGACGTCGTCCGAGCGGGGTGCTGCGGCCCGGCCCTTAGGCTCACGGGGTGGACATCGCCGTGCTGGGAGCGACCGGGGACGTGGGCCGTCAGGTGTGCACCCAGCTCATCGAGCGCCGGGTGCTGCCCCCCACCTCCCGGCTCCAGCTCGTCGGGCGCCGCGGCGGGGCGTCCGGGCGGGCGACGTACGGGCTGCGTGCCGATCTCATCGACGCGTACGACGAGCACGCCCCCCTGATCGACGTCGCGCTGGACCCGGCAGACGTGGTGGCCGATGTGGTCGTGGTCGCGGCCGGGATGACCACGCCCGCGGCCCCCGGGGGCAGCATCGACCGGTCGCAGCTCGCCGCCGCCAACCACGGCGTGGTAGCCGAGTACGCGCGGGCCCTCGCCGAGCACGGCTCGGGGCACGAGGTCGTCGTGGTGGTCTCCAACCCGGTCGAGCTCGGCGTGGCCGTGCTGGCGCGTGAGCTCGGTCGGCACCGGGTCATCGGGATGGGAGCGTGGCTCGACACGTTGCGCTTCCGGCGTGAGGTGGCGGTGTCGCTGGGGCTGCGCCGGCACCGGATCGGCGGGTTCGTCGCCGGCCAGCACGGCACGGACCTGGTCCCGCTGTGGTCCACCGTGCGGGTCAGCGGGCTGGACGCCGGTGAGCGGCGAGCAGCGGTCGACGGCCTGCGCACGGGCCGCTCCCTGGGGACCTTCGACGCGGAGGTCGCTGCCGCCCAGCGTGAGCTGCTCGACCTGGACGTCGCGAGCGCGTACGCCCGGGTCGACGCCCTGCCCGCTGACCTGCGCGCGGTGATCCGTCCGTGGCTGACGCACACGAGCGGCGCGAAGACCGCGACCGGGACGGCGGGCGCGACGGTCGATCTGCTGGAGACGGTGCTGGACGGGCGAGAGATCGTGGTCGCGGGCCAGGTGCAGCTCGCGGGTGAGGTCGTGGTGGGCGGCCGCCGGCTCACCGGGGTGCTCGGGGCGCCGGTGGTCCTGGGGCCCGACGGCTGGACCCGCGTGCTCCTCGACGACCTGGCGGCTGACGAGGCGGAGCGCCTGCTCGCCTGCGCCGACCGGATCCACGCGTCGCTGGCGCCGTGGGAGGCTCGGGCATGACCGCCGACGAGCACTGGGTGGCGCTCGTGCGCGGGGCGGACCGTCCGGGCACCCTGACCGCGCTGACGAGCGTGTTCTCCTCGCGCGGCGTGAGCTTCGACTCGCTGTCCACCGGGTCGGTGGATGCCGGCAGCGGGACCATCGCGGTGACCTTCTGCGCGAGCGAGCGTCGCCGCACCCAGCTGCTGCGGACCGTCGCCCGGCTTGCGGAGGTGCGTGACGTGCAGGTGCGGCGCGCGGACGACCCGTTGGTGCGGGCCGCTGCGGTGGTCGAGCTGCCTGAGGGAGTGCGCCCGCCGCAGGTGTCCGGGGTGCTGTGGGCCGCCGGCTCAGGGGCCGGCGGCGCGGCGCTCGCGGAGGGTAGCCTCGCGGCCGTGCGCAGTGCGGTGTCCGCCGCGCTGGCTGCAGGCGCGACGACGACGGCGACCGTGGTCCTGGGGCTCTGACGCCCGGCCCTCGGACAGGGCTCGTGGCGCGGGGTGGACGGGACTATCCTCGCGACGTCCGGCGTCCGTCGTCGGCGCACAACCGAACACGCCGCTCGAGCCGTGGCGGGAGAGCCTCTCGCGAGGCGCCGAAGGAGCAACCCTCCCCGGGAATCTCTCAGGCCCCAGTACCGCCACGGCGAGGCAACTCTGGAAAGTGGCCGACGACGGCCCACCGACGGTGCACGTCGGGTGATCCCCGCGGGGCCGCACCCGGCCAATCTCTCAGGTCGGGGCGTTGCCCCGGAGGACAGAGCGGGGAGGCCCCAGCACTCCGGCGCGCGCCGGACCTGACCCGGGAGCCGCCCTGTGAACGACAGCACGCCAGCAGTCCCCGCCACTCCGGACGGGAGCGTCGGCGTCCCCGCGGCGCTCGGCTTCGTCGACCGGCACGTCGGCCCCCGGCCGGACGCGATCGGCCGCATGCTCGACGTCGTCGGTGCGCCGTCGCTGGACGCCCTGATGGACCAGGCCGTGCCCGCCGCGATCCGCACCGAGCTGCCGACCGGCCCGGGTGTCGCGATGGGTGAGGACGAGGTGGTCGCCCACCTGCGCCACCTCGCGAGCCGGAACCGTGTGCTGACCTCGATGATCGGCCTCGGCTACCACGGCACGCACACCCCGGCGGCGATCCGCCGAAACGTGCTGGAGAACCCCGCCTGGTACACCGCGTACACGCCGTACCAGCCGGAGATCAGCCAGGGTCGGCTCGAGGCCGCGTTGGTGTTCCAGACGATGGTCGAGGACCTCACGGGGCTGCCGGTGGCCGGCGCCAGCCTCCTGGACGAGGCGACGGCCGTCACCGAGGCGGTGCTTCTCATGCGTCGTGCGGTGCGCGGCAAGGAGGGCGGCGTCGTCGTGGTGGACTCGCGGGTGCTTCCGCAGTCCCTCGCGGTGCTGCACGGCCGGGCCGACGCGATCGGCCTGCCGCTGGTGGTCGCGGACCTGACCGCGGGGCTGCCCGACCTGGGCGACGGCGTCGAGCTGGTGGGCGTCGTGGTCCAGCAGCCGGGGGCCGACGGGCTCATCCAGGACGTCGCGCCGATCGTCGAAGCCGCGCACGAGGCCGGTGCCCTGGTCACCGTGGCCGCCGACCTGCTGTCCCTCACGCTGATCGTGCCCCCGGGGGAGGTGGGTGCCGACGTCGCGGTCGGCTCCGCGCAGCGGTTCGGCGTGCCGATGTTCTACGGTGGCCCGCACGCGGCGTTCATGGCGGTGCGCTCCGGCCTGGAGCGTCAGCTGCCCGGCCGGCTGGTCGGAGTGAGCGTGGACGCCGACGGCGCGCCCGCCTACCGGCTGAGCCTGCAGACCCGCGAGCAGCACATCCGCCGTGAGAAGGCCACCAGCAACATCTGCACCGCCCAGGCGCTGCTCGCTGTGGTGGCCGCGATGTACGCGGTTCACCACGGGCCCGAGGGCCTGCGTCGGATCGCCGAGCAGGTGCACGCCGCGGCGGTGCGGCTGCGCGACGGGTTGGCCCAGCTCGGCGTCGAGGTGCTGCACGACACGTTCTTCGACACCGTCGTCGCCCACGTCCCCGGCGCCGCCGACGCAGTGCTCGCCGCCGCGGTGGAGCGCGGGATCAACCTGCGCGGCATCGACGCCGACCACGTCGGCCTCACCACCGACGAGACCACCACGGTCGACGACGTGGCTCGCGCGCTCGCGGCCGTCTCCGTCGGTACGGGCAAGGCGAGCGCCGCCCCCTCGCCCGGAGCGGAGGCGACCCGAACGGCGATCCCACCGGAGCGCCTCCGCACAAGCCTGTACCTCACGCACCCGACGTTCCACCGTTACCGGTCCGAGACCGCGCTGATGCGCTACCTGCGCACCCTGGCGGACAAGGACCTCGCGCTGGACCGCACGATGATCCCGCTGGGCTCGTGCACCATGAAGCTCAACGCCGCGGTGGAGCTCGAGACCATCTCCTGGCCCGAGTTCGCGAACCTCCACCCGTACGCCCCGGCCGACCAGGCCGAGGGCTACCGCGAGCTCGTCGGCGGCCTCGAGGCGCACCTCGCCGACCTCACCGGCTACGCCGCGGTGAGCCTGCAGCCCAACGCGGGCTCGCAGGGCGAGCTCTCCGGACTGCTGGCGATCCGCGCCTACCACCGGTCCCGCGGCGAGGCGGAGCGCGACGTGTGCCTCATCCCCGCGTCGGCGCACGGCACGAACGCGGCGTCGGCGGTGCTCGCCGGCATGCGCGTGGTGGTCGTGGCGACCGCGCCGGACGGCACGATCGACGCCGCCGACCTGGACGCCAAGCTCGCCGCGCACGAGGGCCGGGTCGCTGCGATCATGATCACCTACCCGTCCACGCACGGTGTCTTCGAGGCGGGCGTGCGCGACGTGTGCGACGCGGTGCACGCCGCGGGCGGCCAGGTCTACATCGACGGTGCCAACCTCAACGCGCTCGTCGGACTCGCGCGGCCCGGCGAGTTCGGTGGGGACGTCTCGCACCTCAACCTGCACAAGACGTTCGCCATCCCGCACGGCGGCGGTGGCCCCGGCGTGGGTCCGGTCGCCGTCGCGTCTCACCTGGTCCCGTTCCTCCCCGGCGACCCCACCCCCACGACGGCGGAGGCGGACGTGGCCGGGGTCGGCCCGGTGGCAGGGGCGCGGTACGGGTCCGCTGGGGTCCTGCCGATCTCCTACGCCTACGTGCTGCTCATGGGCGGCGCGGGGCTGCGCCGGGCCAGCGAGGTCGCGATCCTGTCCGCCAACTACCTCGCCACCAGGCTGAACGAGCACTTCCCGGTGCTCTACACCGGCCCTGGCGGCCGGGTCGCGCACGAGTGCATCCTCGACCTGCGCGCGATCACCAGGGCCACCGGCGTGACCGCGGAGGACGTCGCCAAGCGGCTGATGGACTACGGCTTCCATGCGCCGACCCTCGCGTTCCCCGTGCCCGGCACCTTGATGGTCGAACCCACCGAGAGCGAGGACCTGGCCGAGCTCGACCGGTTCGTCGAGGCGATGGTCGCGATCCGCGGCGAGATCGCCCGGGTCGAGGTCGGCGAGTGGACCGCCGCCGACTCCCCGCTGCGCGGCGCGCCCCACACCGCGGCGTGCGTGGTGGCCGACGGCTGGGACAAGCCGTACAGCCGCGAGACGGCGGCGTTCGGGTTGCCCGCACTTCGTGCAGGGAAGTACTGGCCACCGGTGCGTCGGATCGACCAGGCTGCTGGTGACCGCAACCTGGTGTGCACCTGTCCCCCGATCGAGGAGTACGCATGAGCGACGACGCCGTCGCGGCCGACGCCCGACCCAGTCCGTTGAACGACGAGCACGTGGCCCTGGGGGCGACCCTGGTGCCGTTCGCCGGGTGGTCGATGCCGCTGCGCTACCGCTCAGACATCGCCGAGCACACCGCGGTGCGCACTGCAGCCGGCCTGTTCGACCTGTCCCACATGGCCGAGCTCGTGGTGCTCGGGCCGGACGCGGGCGCGTTCCTGGACCACGCCCTGGTCGGCTCGTTCTCCAGGATGGCGGTCGGCAAGGCCCGCTACACGATGATCTGTGTGGAGTCCGGGGCCGTGCTGGACGACCTGATCGTCTACCGCACCGGCGATGCCGAGTACCTGGTGGTGGCCAACGCTGCCAACCACGACCCCGTGCTGGCCGCGCTGCGGGACCGGGTCGGCGACCTCGACGTCGCGGTCCAGGACCGCACGGACACCACCGCCCTGGTCGCGGTCCAGGGCCCCCGGGCGCTGGAGATCCTCCGGTCGACCCCCGGACTGGTCGCGGAGGGGCTGGTCGAGCTGCGCTACTACGCCGCGCTCGAGGGCACGTTCGACGTCGACGGCGAGCCGCGGCCCGTGCTGATCGCCCGCACCGGGTACACCGGCGAGGACGGCTTCGAGCTCTTCGTCGACGCCGCGTCCGTCGGGGTGCCGCTGTGGCGGGCGCTGCTCGCGGCCGGCGAGCCGTTCGGCCTGGTGCCCGCCGGGCTCGCGGCGCGCGACAGCCTGCGCCTGGAGGCCGGGATGCCGCTGTACGGGCACGAGCTCGACCTGACCGTCACGCCGTACGCCGCGGGACTGGGCCGGGTGGTCAAGCTCGAGAAGACCGACGCACACGGCCGCCCCGTCGACTTCATAGGGCGCGCCGCGCTGGACGCCCGCGCGCATGCCGCGCCCGCGCGCGTCCTGGTGGGCCTGGTCGGTGAGTCCCGGCGCGCGGCCCGGCAGGGTTACGTGGTGACCACCCGCAGCGGGGCTCCGGTGGGTCGGGTCACGTCCGGTGCCCCGTCGCCGACGCTCGGCGTGCCGATCGCGATGGCCTACGTCACGCCGGAGGTCAGCGCGGAGGGCACGGCGCTGGCCGTGGACGTCCGTGGCCGTCCCGAACCTGTGCACGTCGTCGCCCTGCCCTTCTACCGTCGTCCCTGACCTCGCCCCCGTGGCACGATCGGCGGCAACCGCCGAGCAAGGAGAAACGTCGTGAGCAACCCCACCGAGCTGCAGTACACGGCCGAGCACGAGTGGGTCGCCGCGGGCGACCCCGCCACCGTGGGCATCACGGCGCACGCCGCCGACGCGTTGGGAGACGTCGTGTACCTCGAGCTTCCCGAGGTCGGCGCGACCATCACCGCCGGAGAGGTGTGTGGCGAGATCGAGTCGACGAAGTCGGTGTCGGAGCTGTTCGCCCCCGTCGACGGCACCGTGGTCGAGGTCAACAGCGCCGCGGTGGACGACCCGTCCGTGGTCAACGCGGACCCGTACGGCGCCGGATGGCTGCTCAGGGTCGCCGTGAGCGGGGACGGCGGCGAGCTCCTCACCGCGGAGCAGTACGCAGCGCTCGTCGGCGAGTGAGGTCGGCGGCAGGAAGGCTCGCGGCCAGAGCCACAGCGGGTGCGGGTGGCGAGGGCGGCGGCGACCGGTCCTCAGGAGGGAGCGTCGGGTCGACGCCCCGCGGTCGATGTACTCCGATCGGGTGATCGCTCGCGCGTGACCCGAGCTGTGGCGGCCGACCCCCTCGATCCGCGACATGTCGGCCTGACCTGCGCCGACGCCGGAATCTGCCACGGTCTCGCCTCCTATGGCGCCCCGTCGCTGCTCCCGGGTGGCGAAACTGCGGGTGAAAACCGCGTCATGCCGCGCGGCGCGGTTGCTCTCTCCAGGTGTACCCGCTGAGGCGGTGTCCCCCGGCACCGCGAACACCTGGAGGACGACATGGCTGTCGAGACCGTTGACCTGCACATGGTTCCGGCCCAGCGCACCCTGACTCGTCGTGAGCGCGTGATCCTGTCCAACCTCGACGAGGACACCACCCTCGAAGAGATCGCCAGCCGGCTGTGGGTCAGCCGCAACACCGTGAAGTCCCAGGTGCGCAGCGTCTACCGCAAGCTCGGCGTCTCCACCCGCGCCGACGCCGTGGCGCGCGCCCGCCAGTTCGGCCTGCGCTGAGCGAGGCGACCGCGGGCTCCCCCCGACCTGGCGACGCTGCCAGACTGAGCCCGTGTCGCCGATCCTCGTCGTCGCCGCCGCCGTGGTGGACGACCTCGCAGCCCCACGCCGGCTGCTCGCCGCGCGCCGCACCCGGCCCGCACACGTCGCCGGTCGGTGGGAGCTGCCGGGCGGCAAGGTCGAACCAGGCGAGACCCCCCAGCAGGCGCTGCACCGTGAGCTCGACGAGGAGCTCGGCGTGCGCGTGCAGCTCGGCACGGAGATCGCCGGTCCGGCCGACGGCCGGTGGCCGATCACGCCGCGGCACGTCATGCGCGTGTGGGCGGCGGTACTCACGCACGGCGACCCGCGACCCCTGGAGGGTCATGACCAGCTGCGCTGGCTGCACCACCCGGACTGGCACACGGTCGCGTGGCTGGACGGCGACGTCGACCTGGTCCGCGAGCTGACGGTGCGGGCAGCCGAGCCGGGCGGCCTCGCCTGACCGACGCGTTGTGACGCTCGGGCCGAAGACTGGGGATCCATGGAAGCACGTCGTCGCACCCGCGTGGCGGCGCTCGCCGTCGCCACGCTGGCGGGCGGCTGCACCGCACCGGACGCCGGACTCTCCTCGCCGGACTCCGGTTCCACCTCCACCGGGAGTCCGACGTCCGGCGCCACCTCGCCCGGCGCCGTCGGTACGCCGGCCCCCGCGCCCACGGCCCCTGCGCCCACTGCTCCTGCGCCCACTGCTCCTGCGTCCACCGACCCGGCGGCCCTGCCACCGGGCTTTCCCGAGCCGGGCAGCCTGATCGGCGGGGAGCTGGTCACGACCTTCTCCGACAGCGGCGCGACCACCACCGTCGACGGTGAGGACCTGGGCCTGACGCAGGTCTTCGGTGCGTGCTTCGACGGCGATGCGCAGGAGTACTGCCCGTGGTCGATCGAGGGCCTGGCCCAGCCGGGCGCGGGTGGGCTCCCGGAGCCCACGGGAGTGAACCTGCTGCTCCTGCTGAAGCTCACCGGGATGACGCAGGACGGCACGCCGACCTGGATGGTGGTCGACGCGATCGCGACCCACGCTCCGGACGGGAAGCCCGCCCTGCTCGAGTACTGCCAGGGCTCCGAGGGCGTGGCGTTCTACCCGGCGTCGGACCAGACATCAGGCATGACCGTCCCCGCAGCCGCCGCCTGGGCCTCGGACGCCGACCACACCTCGCTCGTCGAGCAGGCTCCGGGCGACATCAGCTGTGAGGCGTTCGGCGAGTGACCACAGGGCAGCCTGCCAGGTGGTCGTCCACCAGGCCACAGGCTTGCATCGCCGCGTAGGCGGTGGTCGGGCCGACGAACCGGAAGCCGACCGACTTGAGCTCCGCGGCCAGCGCCCGGGACGCCGGGGTGCTCGCCGGGACGTCGGAGAACGTGACGGCGCGGGGGTCGCGGACCGGGTCGGCCGGCGCGTGGGACCAGACCAGCTCGCTCAGCGACCGGCCCGCGTCGTGCAGCTCGAGCACGGCACGCGCGTTCGCGAGGGTCGCATCGATCTTGGCCCGGTTCCGCACGATTCCTGCGTCACCCATCAGCCGCGCGACGTCGTGCGCGTCGTAACCGGCCACCACCTCGGGGTCGAAGTCGGCGAACGCGGCACGGAAGGCCTCGCGCTTGCGCAGGATCGTGATCCAGGCGAGACCGGACTGGAACGCCTCGAGGCAGAACCTCTCGAACAGCGCGTGCTCGCCGTGCTCCGGAACGCCCCACTCGGTGTCGTGGTACTGCTCGTAGAGCGGGTCGCCGTCCCCGAAGCACCTCATGGCCGGGACGGTAGCAGCGGCGTCGGACGTGGCCGCGCGGCCCTCCACAGGGGCGGCCGACGGCGCGATCGTGTGCCGGCCCGCTCGTTCAGAAGTAGCGGATCAGCAGGTAGGGAACGGAGAGCGCCACGGTCACGCCGGTGACCAGCAGGCCGTACTTGGTGAACTCCCAGAACGAGATGGGGTGCCCGTAGCGCCGGGCGATGCCGAGCACCACGACGTTCGCGCTCGCCCCGACCGCGGTGGCGTTGCCACCGAGGTCAGCGCCCATCGTCAGAGCCCACCAGAGCGGTTCGGCCGCCGCGCCCCCGGCGTGCACCAGGTCTGCGACGAGCGGCGCCATGGTCGCCACGTAGGGGATGTTGTCGATGATCCCGGACACCAGGGCCGAGCCCACCAGCAGCGCGACCCCGGCACCGGCGTAGTTGGTGCCCACCGCGTCTGTCGCGGCCTTGCCGAGCTGGTCGATCACGCCGAGGTTGACCAGGCCACCGACCATGACGAACAGGCCCGCGAAGAACAGCAGCGTCTCCCACTCGACGTCCGCGACGACCTTGCGGGCCTCGAGCCGCGTCAGGAGCGCGAGCAGCCCCGCGCCCAGCAGTGCGACCACCGCGGGGTCCAGGTGGGTCACGCCCTGCAGCGCGAACCCGGCGAGCACCAGGGCGATCACGGCGACCGAGGTGATGAGCAGCCGGGTGTCCTTGATCGCCTCACGCTCGTTGAGCGCCATCACCTTGGCGGCCCGTTCGGCGTCGTGGTGCAGCCTTCGGCCGAAGAGCAGCCACGCGAGCCCGATGAACACGATCATGAGGCCGATGACCAGCGGCGTCAGGTGCTCGAGGAAGTCCAGGAACGTGAGGTTCGCACGACTGGCAACGATGATGTTCGGCGGGTCGCCGATCAGGGTGGCGGCACCGCCGATGTTCGAGGCCATCACCTGGGTGATGAGGAACGGCACGGGCGGCACCCCGAGCCGGTCGGCGATGAGCAGCGTCACGGGGGCCACCAGCAGCACGGTCGTGACGTTGTCCAGCGCCGCGCTGAGCATCGCGGTGATGACGATGAGCATCGCCATGACCACGAAGGGGCGCCCGCGGGCCCGCTTGGCGGCCCAGATCGCCAGGTACTCGAACGCCCCGCTCTGGCGCAGGATGCCGACGATCATCATCATGCCGAGCAGCAGGAAGATGACGTGCCAGTCGATCCCGGCTTCCTCGGAGAAGAAGATCCCCGCCTCGTCGGTGGCGCCGAGCAGCACCATGAGCGCACCGCCCGTGAGCGCCACGGTGGCGCGCGGGAGCTTCTCGGTGGCGATGAGCACGTAGGCCCCGAGGAAGACCACGAGGCCGGCGACGACCTGGATCGTCATGCGGTCCGGCCACCCCCGCGTGCGGTGAGAGCGGCGTCCAGCACGGTGGGCAACGTGATGAAGTGCGGCTCGACCTCCTCCACGGCGCGGGGCTCGTCGGTCTCGCGGTCGCCGGCAGGTGTGGCATGGGTGCCGTGCCCCCGGTGGACGTGCTCGGCCTCGACCAGCGCGATCGACGTGTGCGCGGCGGCCATCAGGGTGGCGACCTCCACGAGGGTGGCGTCCGGGTCCACCCGGAGGATGTCGTAGACGCGCACGTCCTCGGAGTCCAGCAGCTCGCCGATGGTGCGGCGGTCGGCCTGTCCCCACAGCTCCTCCGCGGCGGACTCGTCGAGCACGCCGGCCAGCCGGGTGTCCTCCCGCAGGTAGAGCGGGATGAGCAGCCCGAGGACGTCGACGGCGGGGACGACGAACGCGGGGGTGCCGTCGTCGCCGGCCACCACCAGGGCGGAGAGCCGGTCGCCGGCGATCCGCCGGGCTGCTTCCAGCGCCGTGGTGCGTCGGTTGACCACCGGCAGCGGCAGGGCCAGGTCCATCAGACGCAGGGGCATGGTCACTCCCTCCATCCGCACAGCCGACCACGCAGCACTCTCGGCGCACGTCGAGCCTACTGGCTCGGGACCAGCCCCCACGTCCGGAACGGGACCGGCGAACGCCTCAGCGACGCGCCTCCCACGTGGATCACGCGAGCGCGGTGCGGATGCGCTTGGCGGACACCGGTTGCGGCGTGCCCAGGTGCTGGGCGAACAGCGAGACGCGGAGCTCCTCGAGCATCCACCGCACCTGCGCAAGTCTCGCGTCGCGCTCCAGGTCGGGAGGCGCGGCCGCCGCCTTCGCGAGCGCGCCCTCGTACTCCTGCACGAGCTCGTGCACCTGCCAGGCGAGGGCCTCGTCGCGTGACGGGCTCTCCGCGGCCTTGCCGAGCCGGTGCCGGGCCGCCCGCAGGTAGCGCACCAGGTGCGGGAGCCGCTGCGCACCGACGTCGGAGACGACCCGGTCGGTCACCAGCCCGTCGGCCCAGCCGCGCAGGTCGTGCACGACGGACAGCAGCGCGAGGCTGGTCGACGCCCGCAGGTCGACGTCCAGCTCGCGCGCGGCGACGAGCACGTCGCCCGTGGTGCGCGCGACGGCGTGCACGCGGTCCTCGAGCACGTCGCGCAGCCGGGAGCGGAGGTCCTCGTACCGGGCGCGATCACGCAGGCCGGCCGCACCGCCCGGCCCGGCGTGCTGTGCGAGCAGGTCGTCGACCGCGGCCCGTTGCAGGTCCAGGACCAGCGCGGGCGTGCTCGGGTACGGCGAAGCGCCCAGCGCGAGCGAGAGCTGCGCGTTCCAGCGACTCGTCACGCGTCCCGTGGACAGCGCCAGCTCGCCCAGCAGGAGCTCGCGCACCGCCACCGCGTGCCGACGTGGGTCGGGACGGGCCAGCACGCGCAGGTCGACCGGCGCCGCGCGCTCCGACGGGGCTGCCGCCACGAGAGTCGGGTAGCCCTCCACCCGGACCCCGGAGGTCTCGGCGCTGACCTGCTCCGGGATCGGATCCAGGTCCGGCCAGGTGGTCAGGCCGGTGCGCTCGAGGTCATGGCCGGGCCGAGGGCCCGGCGCCGGTGTGGGGCGTGGCCCGGGTGCGGAGAGCCGGGCGTGCTCCGCCTCGGCGGCCGCCGTGGCGTCCCGTTCCGCCACGGCCCGACGCAGCGCATCGCGCATGGCCGAGCGCATCGCCTGCTCGGACCGCGCGGCCAGCCGGTGCTGGAGCGCGACCAGGTCGTGCCCGTCGTCCACCACGATCGCACCGTCGCGGCGGTCCTCGACCACCCGGAACGTCATCCGCAGGTGTGCGGGCAGTCGGGAGTCGTCGAACGCGTCCGGTGGGATCTCCACGCCGCGCAGCTCGCGCACGGCCTGGGCGAACGTGGCATGCCACGACGGTGCAGCGTCCCCGGCCCGTACGGTGTCCGCCCAGGACGGCTGGTCCGCCAGCCACGCCACCACGGCGGCCGCGACGTCCGGTGCCGGGACCAGCTGGACGCGCACGGGCTTGGGCAGCGCGCGGATCGTGGCGACCGCGAGCTCGGCCTGCATGCCGGGCACCAGTCGGTCGAAGCCGTCGGGCACGACCCGGTCGAGCACCTGGATCGGGATGTGCACGGTGACGCCGTCGTGCTCGGTGCCCGGGTCATAGGCGTACGTCAGCGGCAGCTCGAGGTCGCCCTGCGGCCAGCGGTCCGGGTACAGCGTCGGGTCACGCGCCTCCTCGGCGTCGGCCGCCAGCAGCATCGCCGGGTCGAACGTGAGGAGGTCCGGGTCGCGGCGCCGGGCGCCCTTCCACCAGGTGTCGAAGTGCCGAGCGGAGACCACCTCGGAGGGCACGCGCTCGTCGTAGAAGTCGAACAGTGCGTCGTCGTCCACCACCAGGTCGCGGCGTCGGGCGCGCTGCTCGAGCTCTTCGGCCTGGGCGAGCAGTGCCCGGTTGGTGTGGAAGAACCGGTGGTGGGTGGTCCAGTCGCCCTCGACCAGCGCGTGCCGGAGGAAGAGCTCGCGGGCGTGCTCGGGGTCGACCTTCGCGTACAGCACCCGTCGACCGGTGACGATCGGGACGCCGTAGAGCGTGACACGCTCGGTGGCCATCGCCGCGCCGCGCTTGCCGGACCAGGCGGGTTCGGAGTACGTGCGCTTGACCAGGTGCTCGGCGAGCTCCTCGGCCCACTCGGGCTCGATGCGCGCCACGTCGCGGGCCCACAGCCTGGATGTCTCGACCAGCTCGCCCGCCATCACCCACGCCGGCGGCTTCTTCGCCAGGCCGGAGCCGGGGAAGATCGCGAACCGCGCCCCGCGCGCGCCGACGTACTCGTTGCGCGGACGGGGTCGTCCGCGGCGGTCGCGCTCGGTCCCGGAGGTGCGCCCGGTGCGGACCTCGGTCGCCTCCTGCTGCCCGATCTGGGACAGCAGGCCGGACAGGACCGAGCGGTGGATCGCCTCGCCGTCCCAGTCGCGGCGCAGGGCGTTGTCAGCGGCGGGCGCGTCGGTGCGGGCGGGTGGCCGGACGGTGATGCCGAGGGGCTTGGCGAGCTGCTTGAGCTGGGTGACCACGTCCTGCCACTCGCGCAGGCGCAGGAAACTCAGGTGCTCGGTGCGGCACATCCGGCGGAACGCGCTGCCGGACAGCTCGCGCTGCTGCTCGCGCACGTAGTGCCACAGGTTGAGGTAGGCGAGCAGGTCCGACGTCGGGTCGGCGAACCGGCGGTGCGCCGCGTCGGCCTCGTCGCGGGAGTCGGCGGGACGTTCGCGGGGGTCCTGGATGGACAGTGCCGCGGCGATGATCATCACCTCGCGCGCGACTCCGCGCCGCCCGCCCTCGACGATCATCCGGGCCAGCCGCGGGTCGATCGGCAGCTGCGCGAGCGCGCGTCCGACGTCGGTGAGCCGGAGGCCGTCGCGGTCCCCGCCCCTCGCCGCGGCGAGCGCACCGAGCTCGAGCAGCAGCTGCACGCCGTCGCGCACCGCTCGGGTGTCGGGCTGGTCGACGAACGGAAACGTCGCGACGTCCTCGGGGCTCGCCGCCACGCCCACCGCGATCATCTGCAGGATCACGCTGGCCAGCGACGTGCGCAGGATCTCCGGCTCGGTGAACTCCGCCCGCGAGCCGAAGTCGGTCTCGGAGTACAGCCGGATCGCCACGCCGTCGGCGACCCGCCCGCAGCGGCCGGAGCGCTGCCGGGCCGACGCCTGGCTGATCGGCTCGATGGGCAGCCGCTGGACCTTGGTCGCCTTGGACCACCGCGAGATGCGTGCCGTCCCGGGGTCGACCACGTATCGCACCCCGGGCACGGTCAGCGAGGTCTCGGCGATGTTGGTCGCCAGCACCACGCGCTGCCCCGGGTGCGACTCGAACACCCGGTGCTGCTCGCCCGCGGACAGCCGGGAGTACAGCGGCAGGAGCTCGGTGTGCCGGGGGTGGCGCGGGTCGAGCCGGTCGCCCAGGTGGGTGCGCAGGGCGTCGTCGGCGTCCCGGATCTCGCGCTCGCCGGACAGGAACACCAGGATGTCGCCCGGCCCCTCGGCGGACAGCTCGTCGACCGCCTCGCAGATGCCGGTCATGAGGTCGCGCGCTTCGTCGCCGCGGCCCGCCGCCCCGGTGCGCACGCCGCGGCCGGACGCGCCCTGGGTGCGCGGCCGGGCCGGTGCCGGTGCGTCCTCGGGGTGCTCCTCGTCCGGCTCCGGGTCGGGGGTGAGCGGGCGGTAGCGGACCTCGACCGGGAAGGTCCGTCCGGTGACCTCGACCACCGGCGCGGGCACGACCTCCGCCTCGCCCCCGTCGGGCCGCTGGCCGCCGGCGGGCCGCCCGAAGTGCCGCGCGAACCGCTCGGAGTCGATCGTGGCCGACGTGATGACCAGCCGCAGGTCCGGCCGGCGCGGCAGCAGCCGGGTCAGGTAGCCGAGCAGGAAGTCGATGTTGAGGCTGCGCTCGTGCGCCTCGTCGATGATGAGCGCGTCGTAGGCCAGCAGGCCGGGGTCGCGCTGGATCTGCGCGAGCAGGATCCCGTCGGTCATCACCTTGACCAGGGTCTGCTCGCTGGAGGCGTCGGTGAACCGCACCTGGTAGCCGACGACGCTGCCCAGCGCGTCGCGCCCGCCGGTCAGCTCCTCGCTGATCCGCTCGGCGACGCTGCGGGCGGCGATCCGGCGTGGCTGGGTGTGGCCGATCTGGCCGGCGCGGCCGTAGCCGAGCTCGAGCAGGATCTTGGGCAGCTGGGTGGTCTTGCCGGAGCCGGTCTCGCCCGCGACGACCACCACCTGGTGCTCGCGGATCGCGTCGGCGATCTCGGCGCGACGCGCGCTGACCGGCAGTGCCTCGGGGTAGGTGATCGGCGGGACGACCACCGCGCGCCGCGCCGTGGCACGCCGCTCGCGGGCGGCGGCCGCGCGCTGGCCGTCGGGGCGGTCGGGTCGCTGCCCCCGCCCGGTGTCGCTGTTCTGGGAGGGCCGGCCGCCGCGATCCCCTGCAGGTCGCCTGCCGCGGCGCCCGCGCTGTGGTGAGCGGGAGCCGCGCCTCGGCTCCGACGGGGGTCCTTCGCTCACGACCCGCCATTCTCCCCGAGGTGGGACGTGGGGTCGCGTCGATTCTCGTGGGCCGGCCGCGGAACGCTCAGGTGAACGCCGGATACGGGTGGAGCGGTACGGCGCCCCACTCGCGCGCCGCCCAGTGCGCAGCGGCCGCGCGGTCCCGGCAGCCCACGCGGCGAAGCGGCGCCCAGACACCGATCCGCGCGGGGCCGTCCACAGTGCGGACGCCGAACCGTGCCTCCCATGCTCCTCGCCGCGCCGGCTGCTCACGAGCGCTCATGCCGCAGATGGCAAGGCGACACAGCGTCGCGGCGATGGGGTCCTATGGTCCGTTGGTGGAGAGCCGTCCGTCGCAGGCGTAGCTCTGGCACACCATCGCGGTGGTGGCGGTCCTCGTGGTCGTCCTCGTGCGGGGCGTGCAGGGCGGGGTCTGCGTTGACGCGATCCCGCCACGTCCAGCTGCACGACCGGGCCGGCGATCGGCGTTCCCGCGGCCGTGGTCGCCACGGCGGCGTGTGCAGGTCCGGTGGCGCTCGCCTTGCGGCGTCTCGTCGTCCTGGTCTCGCGGTCGCGACGGCATGGACGGGGCTTGACGTCGTTCGGAACGCTGGACCCAGGTGAGGCTCCGCCCGGCGATCGAGATCACCGCCCTCGGCCACGCCGCAGGGCTCACTCCGCGGAGTCGGCGCCGGTCGGTCGCCGCGGTCAGCCGGCCTCGGCGAGCACCTGCTCCAGCGACAGCGCCGGCCGACCCAGCAGGCGCTCGACGTCGCCGGTCACCTCGCCCAGCTCCCCCGACGCGATCGCCAGGTAGGTCGAGACCCATGCGTCGAGCTGCCAGTCGGGGGCGCCGGTCTCCCGCCGCCAGGCGTACGCGTCCTCGACGGTCTCCGCCTCGTAGCGCAGCTCGCGGCCGGTCGCGGCCCCCGCGATGCGGGCCACGTCGTCCAGCGTGATCGCCTCCGGTCCGGACAGCCGGTAGGTGCGCCCGGCGTGCCGGGCGGGGTCCCGCAGCACGTGCGCCGCCACCGCAGCGACGTCTGCCCGCGCCACCCCCGCGAACCGGCCGTCGCCCGCCGGCCCACGCAGCACGCCGTCCTCGCCGGCGAAGAACGGCACCAGGTCCAGGTAGAGGTTGTCGCGCAGGAACGTCCAGCTCATGCCCGAGGCCTTGAGGTGCTCCTCGGTCTCGCCGTGGTCGCGGGCCAGGGTGAACGTCGCGTCCGGTCCGGCGCCTTCGAACGAGGTGTAGACGACGTGCTCCACCCCGGCCTCGGCCGCATCGTCGATGAAGGCGCGGTGCTCGGCCACCCGGTCCGCGCTCTCCGCCCCGGAGACCATGAGCAGCGTCCGTACCCCGTCCAGCGCCTCGGTCGCGTCCGCCCCGTAGGCGACCTGCCGGATCTCGCTGCACGCCAGCGCCGGCGCGCGGCGCAGGTCACGCACCAGCAACCGCTGGGCGAACCCGTCGGCGGCGAGCTCCGCCGCCACCAGCCCGCCGATGTGCCCCGTCGCGCCTGTGATGCCGATCCGCATGACGGCAGCGTGGCACAGTCGGCTCGGGAACGCCCGGATGCCGGTTCGCGGGGACCCGAAGCCCTGGTGCGCGACGTCCGACGGCGCGACGATGGGGGGAGCGGGCCGCACGCGGATCCGCCGCGGCCCGGCCCGCCGGGAGGTGGACCCGATGAAGCGCGTCGTCGTCGGCGTCGAGGACATGCCGCACAGCGAAGCCCCGGTCGCGTGGGCTGCGCGCGCCGCCGAGCAGCGGGGTGCGGTCCTCCGCCTGGTCCATGCCGTGGGCCATCCGATCATGGCCGTGGACGTGCTGTGGGACCAGGGCGTGCAGGCAGCGGGTCAGCAGCTGCTGGACCACGCGGTCGCGCACGCGAGGGAGGCGGTGCCGGGAATCCGGGTGGAGACCGTGGTCGACCCCCGACGGCCCGCCGAGGCACTGGCCGACCTGGCCGAGGACGCGGAGCTCCTCGTGGTCGGCACGCACCGGTTGTCGGCCGGTGAGCGGGTCTTCTCCGGCTCGCTCGCCTATCAGATCGCGGCCGCGGCGCCACACCCGGTCGCGGTGGTGCCGGGCGCGGTCGCCCCGGACGCCGCCGGTGTGGTGGTCGGCGTCGACGGCTCGGCCGACAGCCTCGAGGCGGTGGCGATCGCGGCCGCGGAGGCGGACCGGAGCGGTCAGTCGCTGGACGTGGTGCACGCCTGGCTCGAACCGTCGGTCTACACCGCCGGCGACGCCGTGATCGCCGAGCACACCGCAGGGATCCGGGAAGAGGAGGAGGTCGCGCTCGCGGAGTCCGCCGCGGGCCTGGCCGAGCAGTACCCCGACCTCGTGGTGCACACGAGACTGGTGCACGACCAGCCCGCGACCGCCCTGCTGGACGCCGCCGAGCACGCGCGCCTGCTCGTGGTCGGCAGCCGCGGCAGGCACGGGCTGACCCGCGTGCTGCTGGGCTCCGTGAGCCACACCGTGGTCCTGCACGCCGCGTGCCCGGTGCTGGTCGCCCGCACGCACCACGTCGCGGCGCGGCACGGGTGACCTTCGGCGTCCGCGCGGCGGATCGTCCCCGCGGGGAACCCCGCCTGTCACCCGCACGTCCTACAGTGCAGAGCCGCGGACGGCACAGCAGCGAGGGAGTGCGATGACGAGCGTGTGGCCGGAGCAGGCCAGTGGCCTCGAGGCGATCGAGATCCCGGACGGCACGCTCGTGCGGATGTGGGGCTCGGTGGACGAGTCGCTGCGTGCTCAGGCCAGTGCCGTGATGGCGCACGCCCTGGTGCGGTCGGGCCCGGTGGTGGTCGACGCCGATGCGATGGAGTTCGTGGACTCCTCCGGGCTGGCGTTCATCCTGCAGCTGTTGCGCGCCGCCCAGGAGGACGGCCGGCCCGTCGTGCTGCGCGACCCGCCGACGCTGCTGCTGGAGATGCTCGACCTGCTCGGGCTCTCCGACCAGGTGCCGCTGGAGTTCTCCACGAGCTGATGGCCTCCGACGGGGGTCGAGCATCGCGCTGAACGCGAGGGCCGTGCGCCAGGATGGGCGGCATGGCGCTGACCCACGAGCATCACGTCGCTGCGGGGCAGTGGCTCGTCGAGCGGCTCGGCCCGCTGGGCGCCCGGGTCGGCTCGCTCGTGCCCGCTGGCTACGAGGCCTACGCCCGGGTGCTCCACCCGGCGGAGACCGCCGACGGCACCCCGGCGCGGTGGGGAGACGTGGCCGCTGCATGCGGCACAACGGTGCATCCCGCTGTGCAGTTCTGGCGCCTGGTCGGCGCCCCGGACCCGTGGCGCGCGGACGACGGCCGGTGGCCGGGCTACGCACCGCGGGTCGGCACGCTCGACGCGGTCACCTACGGCGCGGTGGTCGAGGCGTTGGCGACCCACCGGGGCGCGGCCGCCGAGGTGGTCGCCGGCCTGTGGGAGGGGTTCGGCTGGATCGACGGGGGAGGCGTCTCCGTCCTGTTCGCGTCGGACGGCGAGCCCACGGCGGACGAGCTCGAGACGCGACAGCGGGGGCGGTCGGTCCGTGGCGCGTTCGAGCCCGACGTGCTCGAGGCACCACGGCTGGAGCTGCCCCATCGCAGCTATCTGCTGTTCCGGGGGGCGTTGGCCGACGTCGCGACGGTGCTCGACGCCGACGGGCCGTGGTCGACAGCGGGCATCGGCTCGTGGCATCAGAGCCCGAACCTGCTGTGGGCCGTCGACGGGTCATGGTGCCTGGCCACTGAGATCGACCTCGACTCCACCGTGGTCGGCGGCCCGGCTCCGCTGATCGACGCCGTGCTGGCCCACCCGGACCTCGAGGCGCTGCCGCTGCCGACCGACGTCTCGCTCGCCGCCGACGGTGACACCGTGAACTGAGCGGCCGCCCATTTTGCTCGAGATCGCGGTGCCGCGTGCGTAGAGTCCGCGGTCGTGACGGGACGCGCGCTGGTGCTGGGCGGTGGCGGGTCGGCGGGCAACGCGTGGCTGATCGGTGTGATCACGGGCCTGAGCGACGCCGGGGTCGACGTGACCGGGGCCGACCTGGTGGTCGGCACCTCGGCCGGTGCGACCGCGGCGGCCCAGATCGCCGGCAGGTCGCCGGCTGACCTCCTCGCCGACGTCCTGGCCGCGCCGTCCTCGCGGCCGGGGGGTGCGGGCGGGTCCCGCGCGGGCCGAGGCCCGGGCGGCCCGGCGGTCGACCACCTCGAGCGGACCGGGCGCATCATCGCCGCTGCGGAGGACGTCGCCGACATGCGCCGCAGGCTCGGCGCGTCAGCCTGCGAGCTCGAGGCCGCGTCAGACGGCTCCTGGTCCGGGCGATGGCGGGCCACGGTCGCCGCGCGGCTGCCCGGCGCGGTGTGGCCGGAGCGAGCGCTGCTCCTCACAGCCATCGACGCCCGGACCGGTGAGCCCGTCGTGCTCGACCGCGGGAGCGGCGTCGACCTGGTCGACGCGGTCGCCGCCAGCACGTCGAGCGGCCTGCCGTACCGGATCGGCGAGGACCGCTACCTCGACGGCGCCTACCGTCGCAACGAGAACGCCGACCTGGCTGCCGGGTACGAGCGGGTGCTGGTGCTCTCGCCACTCGGCGGCAGGACCCGGATGCCGCTCGAGTGGGGCACGGACCTCGCAGCCCAGGTCGCCGAGCTACGCGCCGGTGGCAGCCGCGTGGAGGTCGTCCTCCCCGACGACCGCTCCCTCGACGCCTTCGGCGGCAACCTGATGGACCAGTCAACGCGCCCGCCCTCCGCCCGTGCCGGCCACGCCCAGGGGCGGGCCGTCGCCGAGCGGGTCGCCACGCTCTGGTGCTGACGGTGGGAGCCGTCAGCCGGCGGTCAGCGGTCAGCACCGTCAGCGTCCCCTCGCGCCAGTTGGCCACGTACGCGTCTCCGTTCGACGGGTCCACCTGCACGCCGCCCGTCCCGGCCTTGAGCGCGATGGTGTCGACCACTGCGTCGGAGTCGGTGTCGATCACGGATGCCGTCCCGGCGTCCGTGCTGGCCACGTAGAGCTCGTGGGCAGACGCGTCCAGCGCCAGCCCATCCGCCTCAGCGCCGATGTCGACGGTGCCCGACACCTGGTGGGAGCTCGGTCGTGCTCCTCATCGAGGACCCGGACGTCCAGACCTGGCGAACGCTCACGCCCTACCACGGCGTCGTCCCGGCCACGCCCGACGGGCGGATCCCCGAGTCCTGGCCGTCGGCCCCCTGACGCCGACAGCCCGACCCGCGATCCGCCCCCCGGCCTCAGCCCAGGGACTCGGCGCGCTTCGGCTCCTCGCCCAGCACATGCTCGGACAGGAACGCCAGCACCGTGGAGTACCAGACCTTGGCGTGCTGCGGGGAGAGCACCCAGTGGTTCTCGTCGGGGAAGTACAAGAAGCGGTGCGGTGAACGCCCCTGGTCATCGGCGGCGAGCCGGGACCGGGAGAGCAGCTCGTACCACAGGCGCAGGCCCTCGCCGATCGGTACGCGGTAGTCCTTGTCCCCGTGCACCACGAGCATCGGGGTGCCGATCTGCTCGACGAACCGGTGCGGGGAGTTCTCCAGCGCCATCTCCGGGGTCATCTCACGGCCCCAGTAGAACGCAGCGTCCGTCGTGGGCCCGAACTGGTCGAGCGCCCACAGGCTGGCGTGCGTGACGATCGCCCTGAACCGGTCGGTGTGCCCGGCGACCCAGTTCGCCATGTAGCCGCCGAACGAGCCGCCCATCGCAGCGGTGCGGGTGGCGTCGATGTCGGGCCGCGCCTCGACCGTGTCGGTGACCGCCATGAGGTCCGTGAACGGTGCCGCGCCCCACGCACCCCAGCCGCGCTGGATGAACTCCTGGCCGTAGCCGGTGGACAGTGCCGGGTCCGGGAGCAGCACGGCGTAGCCCTGCGCGACCATCAGCCACGGGTTCCACCGCCACGACCACGCGTTCCACGACCCCAGCGGGCCGCCGTGGATCCACAGCAGCAGCGGCGCCGGCGACTCCGCGGTCGCCTCGTCCGGCAGGGCCAGCCAGCCGCGCACCGGCGTTCCGTCCGTGCCCGTCGCGAAGACCTCCTCGAGGTAGCCCGGCAAGGTGGGCGGCGGGACGGGTGCGCGGAGCACGGTGACGGTCCCGGCGGGCACGTCCCGGTCGGCCAGGGCGATGCGCACCGGGTGCGGGGGCGCCAGGTAGGACGTGCGCAGCGCGTAGACGACGCCGGCGTCCGGGGCGACCTGGAGGTCGGAGTACGTGTAGTCGTCGTCGGTCAGCTGGTGCACGGCGTCCCCGGCGAGGTCCACGACGAACACCGGACCGCGGCCGCCTTGGTCGGCCGTGACCACCAGGCCTGAGCCGTCCGGCAGCCACTGCAGACCGGTCACCCAGCGATCCCAGTCGGCGGCGACCCGGCGAGGGGTCCCGCCAGGTAGGCCCGCCTCGTCCAGGGGCAGCACGAAGAGCTGGACCTGCGGTGCCTGCTCCGGCGTGGAGAGCGTCTCGGCGAGGTAGGCGACCTGCCGTCCGTCCGGCGAGATCACCGGCGCGGCCAGGTCGGCGTCGTCGTGCCGGGCGAGGTCCGCGGCGTCCTGGGTGTCCAGATCGATCCGGACCAGGTGGGTGCGGGCCTCGGCCTTCGCGCCGGGGACGCGCCAGGTGGACACGACGAAGCCGCCGCCGGGCGACAGGTCGTAGTCCGCCTCCTCGAGCGCGGCGCCGGGCGTCGGCGTCAGGTCTGTCACGTCGAGGTGCTCCACGCTGCGGCTGGCGACCTCGACCGCGCGGGCCGGCTCGTCGGCATGCGTGAAGTGCCAGCCGACCAGGTGCGGGGCATCCGGGCCCAGGTCGTGGTCCCAGTACCGGACCGGGTAGCCGTCGTGCAGGATCGCCGAGACCTTGGTGTCCTTGCGCAGCGTTCGTAGGCGCTCGTCGTCCTTGGCGTCGAGCGCGGACGGCAGCATCCGGGTGGAGAACACCACCGCGGCGGACGAGCGTGCGGTCTTGACCCCCGCCACGCCGCCCGGTCGGGTGGCCACGACGCGCGCCTCGCCGCCACCGGCGGGCAGGACCCACAGCGCCGG
This sequence comes from Actinotalea lenta, assembly GCF_030586465.1. Classification (GTDB taxonomy): domain Bacteria; phylum Actinomycetota; class Actinomycetes; order Actinomycetales; family Cellulomonadaceae; genus Actinotalea; species Actinotalea lenta. Next base: position 546,873 of record NZ_JAUQYP010000001.1, on the reverse strand, counting down.
GGTGTCCAGCGGCTTCTCGGACTCCTTCGCGTCGGCGTCCGGGCGCTTGGAGGTGAACAGCAGGTCGCCGTCGGGGGTGAAGGCTGCGCCCGTCTCGCCCTGCGCGCTCCGGGTCAGCCGGCGGGCCGGCTTGGAGCGAGTCGGGAAGATCTCCCACAGCGCGGTGTGTGCGGTGGTCCGGTCCTGGTTCAGCGTCGAGACGGTGGTCACCAGGCGTGAGCCGTCCGGCGAGAGCACCAGGCCGGACAGCCGCGGCAGCGCCACGTACTCGTCCAGGTCGTGGAAGGGCGTGCTGAGCGTCATCGATCCTCCAGGTCCGGGGCGCCTCGCAGTGGGGCGGGCCTCCAGCATCTTGCCATCGGCGCCCCCGGCCGCAGTCTTGATCCCCGGCGCGCCGGGCCGGCCCGGAGATGACCCGTCCGGCGCAGCGCAGGGCGGCCGGTCCGCGACGTCGCTCGGCGACGGGGGTGGACGGCGGGTTGTCGGGGCCGTGTCGGGGGCGGCGGTTAGCGTCCTGGGCATGCGGCTCGTGCACACCAGCGACTGGCACCTGGGTCGAACCCTGCACGGCGTCGGCATGCTCGAGCACCAGGCGACCTACCTGGACCACCTGGTCGAGCTGGTCCGGGGCGAGCGGGTCGACGCGGTGCTGGTCTCAGGCGACGTGTACGACCGGGCGATCCCGCCGGTGGAGGCCGTCGAGCTGCTCGCGCACGCGCTGGCACGACTGAGCGAGACGGCGACCGTGGTGCTGACCCCCGGCAACCACGACTCGGCGATCCGGCTCGGCTTCGGTGCCGCGCTGATGCGACCGGGCGTGCACCTGCGTGCCCGCCCGGATCAGGTGGGAACCCCGGTGCTGCTGGACGACGCGGTCGCGGTCTACCCGCTTCCGTACCTGGACCCGGACGGGGTGCGCGATGTGCTCGGCGACGGCGAGCCGCTGCCCCGTTCGCACGAGGCCGTGACCGCGGCGGCGATGGACCGGGTGCGGACCGATCTCGCAGGGCGGCCGGGCATGCGGTCGGTGGTGATGGCGCACGCCTTCGTCCTGGGCGGCGCCGCCTCGGACTCGGAACGTGACATCCGGGTCGGCGGTGTCGACTCGGTGCCGGCCGGGGTCTTCGAGGGGGTGGACTACGTGGCGCTCGGGCACCTGCACGGCCCGCAGCGGATCGACGGCGCACCGGGCCAGGTGGTGCAGTACAGCGGCTCACCGCTGGCGTACTCGTTCTCCGAGCGGAACCACCGCAAGTCCACGGCTCTGGTCGAGCTGGAGGCCAGCGGTCCGCCACGTGTCGAGCTGGTGCCGGCCCCTGTGCCACGGCGACTCACGGAGCTGGTGGGGGAGCTGGAGCTCGTCCTCGCCCAGGGGGGCGGCGGTCTGCACGGGCAGGACTGGGTCCGGGTCGTCGCGACCGACGACCGGCGGCCACCGGACCTGTACGCCCGGGTGCGTGCCGCCTTCCCGCACGCCCTCTCGGTCGAGCACAGGCCTGCGCGCACGGCAGCACCCCCGTCGGTCGCAGTCACCCCGACCCGCGACCCGGTCGAGCTGCTGGCGGAGTTCGTGGCGCACGTCACGGGTGCCGAGCCCGACCCGGCCGAGCTGGCCGTCCTGACCCGGGCCTACGAGGCCGTTCGGGAGCCGGCGTCATGAGGCTCGTCCGGATGTCGCTGGGGGCGCTCGGCCCGTTCCCCGGTGAGCACACGGTGGACTTCGACGAGCTCGGGGCGTCCGGGCTGTTCCTGCTCGAGGGTGCGACGGGGGCGGGCAAGAGCACGCTGATCGACGCGGTCGTGTTCGCTCTGTACGGCAAGGTCGCGTCGGCGGGGGCGTCGGAGGACCGGTTGCGCTCGGCCCACGCCCCTGCGGCCGCGGAGACCTACGTCGACCTGACCTTCGCGACCGGCGCCGGGCTGTTCCGCGTGCGGCGGACCCCCGCGTACCCCCGGCCCAAGCAACGTGGCAGCGGGACCACGACCCAGCCTGCCGGAGTTCGGCTGTGGCGGCTGACGTCGCCGGATGCGCCCGGCGACCTGCTGAGCTCCCGGATGGACGAGGTCGGTCTCGAGATCCAGCGGGTGGTCGGTCTCGACCGCGCGCAGTTCGTGCAGACCGTGGTGCTGCCGCAGGGCGAGTTCGCCGCGTTCCTGCGGGCCGATCCCGAGCAGCGTCGGAGCCTGCTGCAGAAGGTGTTCGGCACGGAGGTGTTCGACCGGGTCCAGCAGCGCCTGGAGCGGATGCGAGCGGATGCGACCAGGGCCGTCACCGAGGCCGAGCAGGTCGTCGCACGTCGGGTCGCCCAGCTGTGCGGTGCGGTCGGCGACCTTGCCGCCGCGCCGTTCGACGGGTCCGAGGTGCCGTTGTCCGAGCTCTTGGCCTCGGCACCGCCGGCCGAGGCCGCGGCGCTGGCCGGGACAGTCCTGGACCGGCTGAGCCAGCAGGCGCACCGTGCGCAGGAGCAGGCCGAGGAGGCCGCGACCCAGGCCGCGACGGCCCGGACCGAGCACGACCGGCTGCGCGAGGTGGCTGCCCGGGTCGCGCGTCGGGACGCGTTGCGGCGGGAGTGGACGGCCCTGGAGGCTGAGACCCCTTCGCACACGGAGCGGTCCGTCCGCTGGGAGGCCGCGCAGGTCGTCGAGCGGGTGTGGCCCTGGATCGAGGGCGAGCGGCGCGCCGGCGAGGCCATGTCCGGTGCGGCCGACGAGCACGCGCGGGCCAGGGCCGCCGCGTCCCCCGATCTGCGTGCCGTGGTCGGCGAGGGCGACCCCGACGTGGTGCTCAAGGCGCTGGACGGCGAGCTCGAGCTGTGCGCGGCGACCCGCGAGCGGCTCAAGCGGGCCGTGGCCCTCGAGGACGGGCTGGCGGCGCGCCGCGACGACCTCGCGGCTCGGCGGGAGTCGGCGCTCGCGGCGCGCGGGACGGTCCAGCGGGAGCGCGAGGAGCTGGCCGAGCTCCCCGGACGACGTGCCGGCCTCGTGACCCAGCGCGACGGTGCGCGCGCGGCGGCCTCGGGCCTCGCCCCGGCACAGGTGGAGCTCGCGCAGGCCGGGACCCGGCTGGTTGCCGCTCGCGAGATCGCGCCGCTCACCGAGCAGCTCGACGTCGCTGAGCAGAGCGCCCTCGCGCGCGAGGAGGACGCCCGACACGCCGTGGACGCTCTTGCTCGCGCTCACGCGGCCCGGATCGCGGGCATCGCCGGGGAGCTCGCCGCGCAGCTGGTCCCGGGGCGACCGTGCGCCGTGTGCGGCTCCACCGAGCACCCGGCGCCCGCCTCCCATGTACGGCCGACCCGCGCGCCGGAGGACCCCGAGCTGGCCGAGGCCGCGCGCGCGGCCGCCCAGGACGCGCTCCAGCAGGCGGTCACGCAGGTCGAGGTGCTCCGCGCCGCGGTCGCCGCCAGGCGGGAGGCCGCCGGCGGTGACGCGGAGCAGGCCGAGCGGGCCGTCGCGGCCGCGCAGGTCGCCGTGTCCGAGGCCCGAGCGGCTCAGGACCGGGTGGCGGAGCTGTCCCGGGAGATCGAGACCCTCGACCAGGACCTCGCCGACCGGCGCGCGGCGGTGGCCGACCGGGCCAGCGCCATCGCGCTGGACGAGGAGCGCACCGAGCACCTCGCCGCACGGCTCGCCGAGGACGAGCTCGAGGTGCTGGCCGCTGCCGATGGTGCGCCCTCGGCCAGGCTTCGCGACGAGGAGTTCGCCCGTCGCGCCGGGGAGGCCCGCCGCTGGTCGGCCGCGCTGCGGGTGCTCGTCGACGCCACGGACCACCACCGGACCGCCGAGCGGGAGCGTGACGAGGCCCTGGCAGCCGCAGGAGTCGCACTGCACGACGCGCTGCGCGACCGACTGCCCGCCGGCGAGATCGCCGCGCTGCGCCACGAGCTGGACCGCTACGACCGCGAACGCGCTCGCGTGGGTGCTGCGCTGGAGGCACCCGAGCTCGCCGACCTCCCGGACGCGGTGGACGGGACCGTGCTGGCCCGTGCGCAGGAGGCGCTCGATGCCGCCCAGCACCGGGCCGAGGCCGGGCAGCGGGAGGCCGCGGTGCTCGCCGACCGCGCGGACGCGACGCGGACGGCGACCGCAGACCTCGCCTCCGCCGTGACGGAGCTGGACGCCCAGCGAGCAGCAGCCGCGCCCGTGGTCCGGATGGCCAACGTGGCGACGGCGAGCGGCGGTGCCGGCACCCTCACGCTGGCGACCTACGTGCTCGGGCAGCGTTTCGAGGACCTGGTCGCCGCAGCCAACGCCCGCCTCACCGGCATCTCCGACGGCCGCTACGAGCTGGTGCGCAGCGCGGAGCGGGAAGCGGTGCGCACGCGCCGCCTCGGCCTGGCGATGCAGGTCGTCGACCACCGCACCGGTGTGGCCCGCGACCCACGCACCCTGTCCGGCGGCGAGACGTTCTACGTGTCCCTGTGCCTGGCCCTCGGGCTGGCGGACGTCGTGACGGCCGAGGCGGGCGGGGTCGAGCTCGGCACGCTGCTCATCGACGAGGGGTTCGGTGCCCTGGACGCCGAGACCCTCGAGGTCGTCCTCGCCGAGCTGTCCCGGCTTCGCGACGGTGGACGGGTGGTCGGGGTGGTCTCCCACGTGGAGACGCTGAAGACCGCCATCCCGGAGCGCATCGAGATCCGCCGCCGTCCGGACGGCGCCTCAACGCTCACGGTTCGCGCCTAGCGCGGGTCACCAGCTCCAGCCGAGAGAGGAGAGCTCGAGCTCGACCCGGAGGCGTTCGTCCTCCGTGCAGGCGCGCGCCGGCGGCACCTCCGCGAGCCGGCAGGCGTCGGCCAGGAGCGCGTCGTAGGCGTCCTTCGTCGCGATGAAGCGTTGACCGCGGGCGAACATCCGCTCGTCGTTCTCGATGCGCCGGAGCAGCGCCGCGACGGCGCCCAGCCGGCCCTCGAGTCGGAGCTGGCGGTCCAGCGCCGCCAGTGCGTCCAGGTCCGTCCGGTGCGCGAACCGGTTCCACAGCCGGGTCAGTCCGCGGGACCTCGGCGTCGTCGGTGCCTGGTACAGCGACATGGCGCTCCTCGTCGAGGTCTTCAGGCTATGTGCGGACGGGGGTACGCGAAAGGGGGTCGCGAGATGACCGCGCCGCGACGCTGCCCGTAGGGTCGTGGCGTGCTCCGCAGGGTCCTCGTCCTCGTGCTCGTCCTGGTCCTGCTCGGCGCCGCCGCTGCCGCCGGGGACCTCGTGCTGCGTCACCGTACCGAGGCGATCATCGAGAACGAGCTCGTCGCGATCGGGATGCAGAACCCTCGGGTCTCGGTGGGTGGCCCCGTGGTGACGCCGCAGGTCCTGCGCGGGCGGTTCGACACGCTCACCGTGACGGCCGACGCCCTGCTTGCGGACGGCGTGGAGCTCGACCGCCTGCATGCCACGCTCACCGACGTCACCGCGGGTGACCACCCGCGGGCCGGGGCGCTCTCCGGCACCGCGGAGATGACCCCGGCTGCGATGACCGCGGCTCTCGGCCAGGAGCTCGACATCTCGATCGAGGGCGGCGCGCTGGTCGCCACGCTCCGGGCGGCCCCCCTGTCGGCGACGGTGGTCCCGCACCTGCGGGGCGACCGGGTGGACCTCGAGGTCACGCAGCTCACCCTCGCCGGCGTCTCGGTCGCGCCCGCCGACCTCCCTCTGGGCCTGGGCGACGCCTTCGAGAACATGTCGGTGCCGATCTCCGGGCTGCCGGACGGGGTCGTCCTGGACGCCGTGCACGTGGGCCCCCAGGCGCTCGAGCTGTCCTTCAAGGGCACGGACGTCCCCCTCGAGAAGCCGTGAGGGTCCGCCGCTCGGTCCCGACGATCGGGCGTGACGCGCAGATCGGGACGGAACAGCGTCGGCAGGTACCCGGCAGCGGGCGGGGCGATGTGCCCGGCGGATCGGCGGACTAGGGTTCCGCGCATGGCCACTCCGCACCTCGGCGCCGAGCCCGGTGACTTCGCCCCCGACGTCCTCATGCCCGGTGACCCACGCCGGGCCTCCCGGATCGCGGAGACGGTGCTCGACGACGCCCGCCTCGTCACCGACGTCCGCGGCATCCTCGGCTACACCGGTACGTTCGACGGCGCGCCCGTGAGCGTGCTCGCCTCCGGGATGGGCATGCCGTCGATCAGCATCTACGCCACCGAGCTGTTCCGGTTCTACGACGTGCGGCGGATCATCCGGATCGGGACGGCCGGGGGCATGGCCCCGCACCTCCAGGTGGGTGACGTGGTGATCGCCAACGCCGCGCACACCGACTCCCAGATGACCGCGCTGCGCATCCCCGGGATCCACTACAGCCACGTGCCCAGCTATGCGCTGCTCGCGGGCGCCGCGCGCGCTGCCGGGGTGGGGGACCCACCGCCCACCGGGCGCCGTCGCCGCGCCCGCCGTTCGAAGACCTACGTCGGTCCGGTGCTCTCCTCGGACACCTTCTACGCGGACCGTGAGGCGACCAACGCCGAGCTCGTGGCGCACGGCACGCTCGCGGTGGAGATGGAGGCGGCGGCGCTGTACGCGGTCGCCGACCGCGAGGGCGGCGAGGCCCTGGCGATCTGCACCATCTCCGACCTGCTCTTCGCCGACGAGTCGCTGCCCGCCGAGGAGCGGGAGCTGCTGTTCGACCGCTCGGTCCAGCTGGGGCTCGCGGCGTTCGCCTCTGCCTGACGACCCCCGCGCGGCCGACCGCACCGTCTGTCGTCCCTCGGTGGTCAACCTTGACGCCGGAGTGCCGATAGGAACTGGTGAGAGGAGGTCGACATGTCTGCCCCCACCGTCCCGAGCCGCGGCACGTCGGCGTACCTGCACGGTGCGCACCCCCTGCGCGGCCACCCCGTGACGTATCGCATCACGCCGATGGAACGTCAGCCGGGCTCACCGGCCGGCTTCCTGGTCGAGGAGGCGGCCGGCGACCTGGGGGTCGAGGACGCCTGGGAGTCCACCGAGCGCTCCCGGCTGCTCATGACGGCCGGGCAGGTGCGCGAGCTCGTCCAGCGGGTGACGTTCCACCGCCCGCGCTGAGGTTCACGGGTCGACGACGACGGTGCGGCACCGCCCGAGCTCCCGGTCGAGCGCAGCCCGTTCCGCGGGCGTGACCCACAACCCCCAGCGTGCCTTCACCGCGATCTGCCGGATCACGTACGGGCAGCGCAGGGACCGGGCCGGCGGTAGCCACGCGCTGGCGTCGGACGCCCCCTTGTCCTGGTTCAGGTCGCCGGCGACGGCCAGCAGGTTCACCAGGTCGTTGGCGAAGGCGGTGCGCTCGGCCGGACTCCAGTCCTGCGCGCCGGTCCGCCACGCGTCCGCGAGGGCGACGACGTGGTCGATCTGCACCTGGGACGGTCGATCGCTGGTGAACGCGATCCGGGAACCGCCGTAGGGGTCCTCGAGGGTCCCGGTCAGCACCCGGCAGCCGGCCCGCGCCAGACCGGTGAGGTCGCGGGCGAGCACCTGCTCGCGCGTGGAGCACCCGTCGCGCTCTGCCCACCCGTTCCCGAACTCCTCGCGCCGGTACCCCGTCGACGGGAGCGCTTCGTGCACCGGGAGCTCGGCGAGCCGGTCTCGGGCAGTGGCGACGTCGACCGCGGGGACGACCACGGGTGGCCCCGGGTCGGGCATCGACGCCCACCACGCAACCGCGGCCACGACCAGGAGCACGAGCACAGGCGCCCACCGCCGCAGACGTCCATGTCGCACCCGGGCACTCTGCCACCGCGGCGTGCCCGGTCCCCGTCGTCACCAGGTGTCCTGTTCGTGGCTGGATGTCGGGTTGGTTCACCTGGTCGGGGCATCAGGAACCGCCGGCGACCTGCCGATAGACGCAGCAGTCCCGAGCACGGAGCCACCCATGACCCACCGCAGCAGCGCCGCGCGGAAGCGCCGCGCGCCCCGTGCGGCGCGGCGGGGCGGGAGGACCCGATGACCGAGACCGCCGCCCGGTCCCCGGCCGACCGCCCCCTCACCCGCCGTGAGCTGCGCGAGCTCGAGCGGCGACGCGCCGCGACGGACGCCAGCCCGGGATCGGGAGACCCCGGTCCGGCTTCGACCGCCCCCGCGGCAGATTCGGCCGGGCCGCAGCCCCCGACCGCGGCGGCGCCGAGCAGGAGGCAGCTGAGGCAGCACGACGTCCACGTCGAGACCGCCGCCCCCTCCGACGTCCGGGTGGTCGAGCCTGCCGCCGTCACCGACGGCTTCGGTATGCCGGGGACCCTCATGGACGCTCCCGTGCTTCCCGCCCTGCGACCGATCGAGGAGATCGAGGCCGAGCTCACGCAACCCGCGAGGCCTGACCATGCCGCGGTTCCAGGCCCTCGTGCCGTCGTGCCCGGCCCTCGCGCCGCGGTTCCAGGCGCCGTCGCGCCCGGCTCCCACGCCGCGCTTCCCGACCCTCGCGCCGTCGTGCCCGGCCCCCGCGCCGCGACGGTCGCCTCAGCCGTGGTCGTCCCCGCGGTGGGCTGGCAGCCCGCTGCCTCCGCCCCGCTCCCGACCCCACCTGCCACCGCGCGTCCCGCCACCCGACCCGCGCCCGAGGGCGCGCGGACGGCTCCCCCACACCCCGTCGACGTGCTGAGCCGGCCCCCCGGCCGGTGGCAGGCGGCCTACGGCGCCTGGATCGGGATCGCTGCTGTCCTCGTGTGGGTGCTCGGGCCGGTCGCGCTGTTCCTCGGGGGATGGTCCTACCTGCAGGCCCGACGGGAGGGCTTCGGCCTCGGCCGGCCACTCACCGCCCTGGTGGGGGGCGTTCTGGGCACCGCGCTGGGCGTGATCTTCCTCCTGGTGTCCGGCTGATCCCCGTCCCGGGCCGGCTGATCCCCGTCCCGGGCCGGCCGGCTCCTCGCCGGTGTCGGGCCAGGCCCGCCGATCGCACCCCGGCGTGCCCGCGCGGGTGATAGGACGAAGACATGTCCGCCATCCGAACGTCGGGGCTCGTCAAGGACTACGGCTCCGTGCACGCCCTGCGCGGCCTGGACCTCGACGTCGCGTCAGGCGAGGTGCTGGGCTTCCTCGGTCCGAACGGTGCGGGCAAGACCACCACGATCCGCATCCTGCTGGACCTCATCCGCCGCACCGCGGGGACGGTCGAGGTCCTGGGTCAGGACCCGCGCACGGCCGGTCCGCAGCTGCGGTCGAGGATCGGGTACCTGCCCGGCGAGCCCGCCCTCCCGCCGACGCTGACGGGCGCGGAGTACCTGGGGTACCTCGCGTCCCTGCGTGGCGGTGCGCCGCGGCTGGACGACCTGGTCCGACGGTTCGGCGTCGAGCTGCGGCGCCCCATCCGCACGCTGTCCCGCGGCAACAAGCAGAAGATCGCCCTGGTCCAGGCCTTCATGCACGCACCGGAGCTGTACGTGCTGGACGAGCCGACCTCGGGTCTCGACCCGCTGCTCCAGCAGGAGTTCCGGACCCTGGTCGCCGAGGTCGCCGGGGACGGCGCGACGGTCTTCCTGTCCTCGCACGTGCTCGCCGAGGTCGAGCAGCTGACCCGCCGGGTGGCGATCGTGCGGAGCGGACGCGTGGTCGACGTCGACGACATCGCGGGCCTGCGGGCGAGGGCCGGGCAGGAGGTCGAGCTCACCTTCGCCGCACCGGTGGACGCTGCGCTCGTCGACCTGCCCGGGGTGAGCGACGTCCACGTGGACGGGGCCACGGTGCGACTGCTGCTGCACGGCGAGCCGGACGCGCTGCTGCGTGCCGTGGCGCCGCGGCACGTCACGCGGATCCGCGCCGAGGACCGCGAGCTCGAGGACATCTTCCTCGACCTGTACCGGGAGGGCGCCGCATGATCGTCCAGGGCGTGCTGCGCGCGCGCCGGCGCGGGATCGGGTGGTGGAGCGTGGCCGTCGCCGGCGTGGCCGCGCTGTACGCGCTGTTCTTCCCGATGATGCAGACCATGGATACCGACGCGATGCTGGCCTCGTTCCCCGAGGCGGTGGTGAACGCGCTGGGCTGGGACGCGCTGAGCTCGGGCGCCGGGTATCTGCACATGACGGTCTTCGGCCTGGTGGGCATGGCGGTCCTGGTGGCGTGCGCGGTGGGCGCCGGCGCACGCCTGATCGCCGGCGAGGAGGAGGCCGGGTTGCTCGAGCTCGAGCTCGCGGCGCCGGTGAGCCGGACCCGTGTCTACCTGGAGCGGCTCGTCGTGCTGCTGGCCGCGGTGGCGGTACCGGTCCTCGCCACGCTCGTCGTGCTGGCGGTGCTCGACGCGGTTCTCGCGATGGAGATCCCGATCGGCCACCTCGCGGGGGCCTGCCTGGCGCTGTGGCTGTTCGGGGTGACGATCGGGGCGGTGAGCTACGCGGTCGGCGCGCTGACCGGGCGTCGTGGCATCGCGCTCGCGACGGGCGCGGGTCTGGCGGTGCTGGCCTACTTCGCCTCGTGGGCCGGGCCGCTGGCCGACCTGGACTGGCTGGCCTCGATCTCGCCGTACTGGTGGTACGCCGGGCACCGGCCGGTGGTCAACGGGCTGGACGTGTCCCGCATGGGGCTCCTCGTCACGCTGACGGGCGTCGCGGTCGCGACGGGCTTCTGGGGCTTCCTGCGACGCGACACGGCCACGTGACGCCGTTCGTCACGCTGGCAGCGGCCGTGGTGGTGATCGCCATCGCGTGGCGACCGGTCCGGCACCTGATCACCGCCCTGCACGAGGGTGGCCACGCGCTCGTGGCGGTGCTGAGCGGGCATCCTGCCCGGGTCCGCATCCACGCCGACACCTCGGGCCTGACCCGGTCGCGCGGTGGCGGAGCCCTGCTGCTCGCGGCGGGTTACCCGGCCCCGGCGCTCGCGGGCCTCGGGTGCGCCTGGCTGACGACGCACGGCAAGCCCGGGGCCGTCCCCGCCGTCCTCCTCGTGGCCGTGGCGCTGCTGCTCCCGCTGATGCGCAACCTGTACGGGTTCCTGACCATCCTGCTGCTCGGGGCTGCGCTGCTCGCCGCGACGACGCTCGAGCCGGAGCCGGTCGCGTGGCTGCTCACCTGGACGCTGCTGGTGGGTGCGCTCCGCGCGGTCGGGGAGGGTGCGCGGCTCTCCGATGCCGATCAGCTGGCGCGCCGGACCCATGTCCCCGCGCTGCTGTGGCGTGGCCTGTTCTGGGCGGTCGCGCTGGGTTGCGGGCTCCTGGCCGCCTGGTGGGCGTTCGGTCGGCCGTGATGCCCTCGTGGTCGGGCGACGCTCACGGCGCAGGGTCGCCCCTGCGGCGCATGTCACAGCAGCGCCGAACCCTCCAGCGCGAGGAGTGTCTCCTTGCGTGCCACGCCCCCTCCGAAACCCACCAGACCACCGTCCGCGCCGACGACCCGGTGGCACGGCAGGACGATCACGATGGGGTTCGCGCCGAGGGCTGCCCCGACGCTGCGCGGCGACCCGCCCACGCGGGCGGCGAGCGTGCCGTAGGAGACCGTCGTGCCGTAGCCGAGGTCGGCCAGCGCCCACCACACCCGGCGTTGCACGTCAGTGCCCCGCGGTGCGAGGGGGAGCTCGAACCGCTCGCGCTCGCCGGCGAAGTACTCGCCGAGCTGGTGCGCGGTCTCGGCGAGCACCGCCTCCTCGAGCGAGCCGGCGTCCGGGCCGGCCAGCCCCGTCGGCTCCTCGTCGGTGAAGGCGATCCGGCGCAGGTGTGGCCCCTGCGCGCCCAGGAGCAGCGGCCCCACCGGGCTGGGCAGCACCCGCCAGCGCACGCCTGTCACGGTGCTCAGTGCACCACACGCGAGCGCGTCGACCTTCGTGCAGGGCGATCTCGGTGCGTCGGTGCGTCGGTGCGTCGATCAGGCGATCGGCCGCCCGCGCGCCGTGGCCTGCTTCCGCTGCGCCGCAGTGGCACCCGCCGCGCTCGCCGGCCGGCGCGCGCTCCCGGAGCCCCGACGTCTCTCGCTCGGTCGCGGCGTGCCGCCCGTCCGCCACGCCTCGCCCAGGCGCACGACGACGACGCCGGCCACCACGAGCACCCCACCGCCCAGCTGCACGGCCATCGGCACCTCGCCGAGCACGAGCCACGCCGCGACGATCGCGGCGAGCACCTCCGTCAGCGCCACGAACGCCGCGAGCCGCGAGCCCAGCCGCCTGGCCGCCGCGATCCCGGTGGTGTAGGCGGCCGCCGCGGAGACCAGCCCTAGCCCGAGGACCGGGACCCAGACCGGAACGGCGTGCCCCGAATAGACCGCGTCGGCTGCGGAGAGCGACATCGGCAGCAGCCCGACGGCGCCCAAGAGCCCGAGGACCACCGCGCCGACCACCAGACCGCCGCCGGCCAGCGTCAGGGGCGGCAGGTCGACGCGGTCGTCGGCGGACACCACGAAGTAGGTCGCGTTGCCGACCATCGCACCCAGCGCCCACCCGACGCCCGCCGGGCTCACGCCCAGGCCGCCCACCAGGTCCAGCACGAGGACCAGGCCGAGCCCGGCCAGCGCTGCGCCGGTCAACGTCAGCACCCCGGGTCGCTGCCGGTGCCGGAGCCACATCCACAGCACGACGACGGCGGGAGAGGTGTACTCGATCAGCAGCGCCGGGCCGACCTTCATGTACTGCACCGCGGAGAAGTAGCAGAACTGCGCCGCGCCCACCGCGAGCACTCCGTAGAGCATCACGACGCCGAGGTTGCGGCGCAGCACCCCCCAGCGCCCGCGCAGCGCGACCGCCCCGAGCGGCGCGACCACGAGAGCCGCCAGCGCCACCCGGAGCAGGGTCGCCGCTCCTGGGCTCCAGCCGGTGTCCAGCAACCCGCGCGCGAGGGTGCCCGACGTCCCGAACGAGACGGCCGAGATCAGCGCGAGCGCGAGGCCCGACGCGAGCCGGGGGCGCGGGCTCACGACAGCGTCATGAGCCATCTCCGTCATGGCCGATGACGCTAGGGGTCCCGCTGTAACCTGTCAACGTGGTCTTCGCTCATGACACCGTCGTAGCCCTCCAGGCGGCCGTCGCGCTGGCGAACAGCGCGCTCGAGCCGGACACCCTCACGACGGTCGACGAGCTGACCGGCTTCCTGGACACCTGGGAGTACACCGGGCGGCGGGACGGCACCGCCGCTGAGCTCGCGGAGGTCCGGGCGCTGCGACCCGCCGTGCGCGAGCTCCTGCTCGCCGAGCGTGACCCCGCCGCGCAGCTCGTCAACACGATGCTCGCCGACGAGCGCGCGGTGCCCCAGCTGGTCCGGCACGGTCGGCACGACTGGCACATCCACGCCATCGCGCCCGACGCCGCCCTGGCGCGCCGCATCGTGGTCGAGACCGCCATGGCGATGGTGGACGTGATCCGCACCGGGGAGACGTCGCGCCTCGGCGTGTGCGCCGACGACACCTGTGCGGGGGTCGTCCTGGATCTGTCCCGCAACCGGTCGCGTCGGTACTGCTCCGCGGCGTGCGGGAACCGCAACGCGGTGGCCGCCTACCGCGCGCGGCAGCGGTCGTAGCCGCCGGGTCCACCCCACGCGTGGTGGACGCCGGTGGTTGGATTGGCGCATGCGTGATCACAAGCGTCGTACCGGCTGGTGGGTCCTGCTGCTCCTGCTCCTCGGAGGCGGGGTGGTCTGGGTGCTACGCCTGCTCCGGGACGACGACACGTGGACGGAGGCCGGCGGGTCGTGGGAGCCGAAGCCCGTCCCGAGCCCGGCGCCCGGCCCGGCTCCGGTGCGTGACGCCGAGCCCGAGCCGGACGTCGCACGGACCCCGGCGCCGGTCCCGACCACCCCGGAGGCGGTGCGGGCGGCCGACGACCTCACCCGCATCGAGGGAGTCGGCCCGAAGATCGCTGCTGCTCTGGTCGCCGCGGGGTTCGAGACCTACGCCGCGGTCGCAGTCGCGACCGAGGAGGACCTGCGCGCCGCGTTGCGGACCGCCAATGTCCGGGCGTCCGGGACGCTGGGCACCTGGGCCGAGCAGGCCCGCGCGCTGGCCGACAGCTAGGCCGCGCGCCGCTGCGCCGGGACCTCGGGTCGAAGCCAGGCCCGAAGTCGCTCCGGGTCGTCCGTGACGATCGCGTCCACGTCGAGGTCGACGGCCCGTCGCCACAGGGCCGGGTCGTCCAGTGCCCAGCCCAGCACGCCGACTCCCGCGTCGTGCAACCGTGCCACCAGGCCCGGTTGCTGGATCAGCAACCGGCCGTGCGGGCTGCAGGTGTCCAGCGCGAGGTCCACGCACCGTGCCACCAGGTCCGGGTCGCTGCGGTGCAGCACGAGCGAGCGGCGCACGCCGGGCTCGGCGGCGGCGACCGCGTCGAGGGTGCCCGGGTCGGAGCTCGCGGCGGTCGTCCTGGCACCGAACCCGGCGTCCAGGACGGCGTCCGTGACCAGCGCCGCTTCCAGGCCGGACCAGCTCCCGTGGAGGTGGGCGAGCACGTCGACGTCGCGGACGACGGCGAGCTCCAGCACTTCGTCCCAGGTGGGCACGCGCTCGCCGGCGAACCTCGGGTCGAACCACGACCCGGCGTCGAGGCCCCGGAGGGAGGCGAGGTCCAGGTCGCCGACCCTGCCGTCCCCGTCCGTGGTCGCGTCCACGGTCTCGTCGTGCATGGCGACCACGTGCCAGTCGGCGGTGAGGCGCAGGTCGACGTGCAGGACGTCGGCGCCGGCGCGGTAGCCCGCCTCGAAGGCCGCGAGCGTGTTCTCGGGAGCCAGGGCGGCCGCACCGCGGCGGCCCACGACCCGCTGGCGGAACGTGCTGGACATCGTCGGTCCCCTTCCGTCGGCACTCGCCATCACGCTAAGCGGCGACCGACCGTCGGGGGACTTCATGCGCGCGACGTTGGCCGAGTGTTCGCAGGAGATTCACGGCCTCAGCGGTGGTGGTTCACACCCGACGGGTCAGTTCCACCTGTACCAGGGTCGCGGTTCCGGCAGCTGCTCCACGGAGGCCGCCTGCGCGACCTCGACCGCGAGCTGCTGACCCTCTGCGTCCGGCAGCGTGAGCACCGCGGTGCGGCCGCCGTCGTGGATGCGCGCGATCGGGAGCTGCCCGGGCTTGAGCACATCGACGGTGTCCACCCACGGCGCGCACGCGGCCAGCTGCTCCCAGCCCTCGAGGTCACCGTGCGCGACCCGGACCGGGACCTCCAGGTGTGCCAGCCGACGCAGCCAGCTGCCCACCGCCTCGAAGCCTCGGTGCCGCCGGCGGGTCAGCGCGGTCCAGGCCTCGACGACGTCGGCCGGGGCGGCCGGGTCCAGGCCGTCCTTGGCCCGCGCCTCGGCGAGCAACGCGTGGGGACGGGTCGCTCGCAGCACGGCGTCGACGAGGAGGGCGACGCCGTCGTCCGTGGCGCTGAATGCGTACCAGTGCTGAGCCACGGCACCAGTGTGGCGGATTCCTGGCCAGGACTCAGCCCACGACCACCTCGTCGCTCACCATGGACACCGCCAGCGCGGTCCGCCCGGAGGCGTCCGTGTGGTCGTGCGCGACGGGCATGCCGGGCCGGCCGGTGTCGAACCAGAACCGGGACACCCGGCCGTCGTCACGGGTGACCGTGTAGCGGGTGCACAGCAGCTCGCCGAGCTGGGTGGCCAGCATGACGCGCTCGACCCGGGTCGCGTCCGTGGGGAACAAGGCATGCTCCTGCAGGGTGCGCCAGGTGGCGTAGTACCGCTCGGCCGGGGTGCGGGTGCCGTCGGCCTTCTCCGTCCAGTTCTCCAGGTGCGCCCCGTGCGCGTCGACCTCGACGAACCGGGACACCTCGTGCACAGGCGGGTCGTCCGGCGTCTCGACGAGGGTGCGCACCGTGCGGCCGGCCGGAGAGTTCGCCCGGATCTCCTGCGCGGTGAACGGGGTGGGCAGGCAGCTCGGGTCGAGCACGTGGGGGTCGGTCATGGACTCAGCGTGGCGCGCCGCGGGCGCCACGGCCACTCGCACGTGGCGGGTATGGAGTCAGCGGGCGGGTGAGTCAGCACGCCGTGCGGTGCGAGTCAGCACGCCGTGCGGTGCGCCGCCGTGTGCAGGCGGTGGGTCGCGGTGGCGCGCAGCACTGCACCGGAGCCGGCAAGCCGCCACACGGGGCGGTCCAGCGTCCGCACCGGGCGGCCCACGGCGAAGTACCGCACCACGGCATGCGCGGCCGCGGCCGGCGAGGCGAACGTCGTGCCGGACCACGGGCGGGTCACGATGCGCAGCTCGCGTGTGGCGGGGGTGAACTCACCGCGGATGGTGTGCCCGGCGACGCTCACGACGACGGGCTGGATCTCGACGGTCAGCGTCGGCGGGACGCGGGGCGGCGCGGGTGAGGGTTCCACAGCGCCTCCTGTCCCGGCCGCGCGTCGGTGCGCCGCCTGTTCTCAGGATGCCGCACCGGGCACCGGAACGGGAGGGCGCAGACGATCGAGGTCCTGCACCGGCTCGCGTCCGGCTCGGGGGCGTCGCACGATCGAGGCATGGCTGTCGACCTCGGTGCGCACCTCGCTTCGGTCCGTGACCAGCTCCGCGTCGTCCCCACGCCGCGTCGGGTACGAGCTGCCCGCGGCGGGACCCCGGTGCTGGACAGCACCGACGTGCTGGTGGTGTGGGAACCACGGCGCGTCGTGGCGCAGTACGCAGTGCCGGAGTCCGACATGCTGGTTCCGCTCGTCCCGACCGTGCTGCCCCCGCCACCGGTCGACCTCCCGCCGGTCCTGCTCCCGTCCCACCCGTTCGGGTGGCACCTGAGCCCGGGGCAGGCCCTCGCGGTGCGGGTCGACGGGGAGACGTTCGATGCGGCGTTCCGCCCGGACGACCCGGACCTGGGTGGGCGGGTGGTGGTCGACTGGGCGCCGTTCGACTGGACGGAGGAGGACCAGTCCGTGACCGGGCATCCGCACGACCCGTTCCACCGGATCGACACGGTGCGCAGTGACCGGCACGTCGTGGTGCGCGTGGGCGACACGGTGCTGGCGGACTCGCGGCGCCCGGTGGCCCTGCTCGAGACCAGTCTCCCGCTGCGCTGGTACCTGCCACGTGAGGACGTTGCGACGGAGCACCTGGTCCCCAGCGACTCGCGCACGGTCTGCGCCTACAAGGGTTGGGCCACCTATCACTCGCTCCCGCCGGAGCTGGGTGGGGTCGCCGACGTGGCCTGGAGCTACGACGAGCCGCTGCGTGACGCCTCGGAGGTCCCCGGCTTCCTGTGCTTCGACGACTCGAAGGTCACGGTCGAGAGCTAAGGGAGCCACCAGCCGGCGTACCCGGCGCGGACGAGGTCCAGCCAGGGGGTGACCACCAGCGAGGCCAGGGCATTCAGCAGCAGGCCACCGACGATGGCGAGCAGGAATGCCCAACCGCCGGTGAGCCGCTGCGGCCGGGCGTAGGCCGGGCTGGTCTGCCACACGGGGACGGGTTCGGCCAGCAGGAACACGACCGACATCGGCCCGACGCCGAGCAGCCAGAACCACGCCCACTTGGTGGCCCACCGCGGCTGCGGTCCGACGATGAGGAGGATCAGCGTCGCGAGCGAAGCCACCCCGGACCAGTGCAGGGTCACGCCCGGCAGCAGCTGAGCGGGGGTGTGCAGGCCGTCCGCCACCCAGCCGATCGCGAGCAGCGCCGCGAGCACCCATCGCAGCACCCGCACACCGTCGGAGCTCTGCGGCACCAGCGGGGGCGGCGGGTACACCTGGCCGGGTGGTGCGGGGTAGCTCATGTGGTCGCTCCTGGACGCGCGGGTACCCGATTCTTGCGCACGGGCGGCGGCGGTCCGAGGGTCGTCCGGCCCGCCTCGGTGCCGGAGGCGCGCGGCGCGGGTGGCCGCCCGGCGCCGGCCGCTCACGCCGCCGGTCGGTCCCGAGGCATCGCCAGGACCGCCACCGCGGTGAGCACAGCCACGCCGGCGATGGTCCAGAACGCTCGCGTGGCCGCGGTGCCGAACAGGGCCGGGTCCGCCGCCGCCGACTGGTCGCGCATCACGCCGTTGACGAGCGCGCCCAGGACGGCGACGCCCACCGCGCTGCCCATCGACCGGGAGAACATGTTGGTCCCGGTGACGACGGCCCGCTCGCCCCACTGCACGCTGGACTGCGCGGCGATGAGCGACGGCGCGGCGACGAACCCGAGCCCCGCACCGATCGCGAAGCAGCTCAACCCGGTGAGCAGCACTGATGGCGTCGCGGAGACCACGGCGAGACCGACGGTGCCGACGATCACGACGCCCACGCCGATCATCGCGGTGCTCCGGAAGCCGATGCGCAGGTACACCCGGCCGGCTTGGGACGCGGAGATCGGCCAACCGATGGTGAGCATCGCCAGGGTGAGTCCCGAGGTCAACGGCGTGACGCCGAGCAGCGCCTCGAGGAACGTGGGCACGTAGGTCGTGACGCCCAGCAGCATCGCGCCCACGCCCACCGCGATCGTCGCGGTGGTGGCCAGGAGGCGACGCGAGAACACCCACATCGGCAGCACGGGTTCGGCAGCACGGCGCTCGACGGCGGCGAACACGACGAGCAGTGACCCGCCCAGCCCGTAGGCCCCCACGCTCTGCCACGCGTCCCAGGCCCAGGCGTTGCCACCCTCCAGGGTCGCGAGGATGACCAGGCTCAGTCCAACGGTGAGGATCGCGCCGCCGAGCCAGTCGATCCGGTGTTCGCGGTGCTCGACGGACTCGTGGTACCGGCGGACCAGGAGCCACGCCGCGACCAGGCCGAGCGGCAGGTTGACGAAGAAGATCCAGCGCCAGCTCAGGAACTGGCTGAACACGCCGCCGAGGGTCGGCCCGACCACGGAGGCGACACCCCAGACGCTCGCGATGTAGCCCTGCACGCGGGCTCGTTCGGCCAGGGTGTAGATGTCGCCGACGATGGTGACCGACATCGGCTGGACCGCGCCCGCGCCCAGGCCCTGCAGGGCGCGGAACGCGATGAGGGCCGGCATCGACCAGGCGACGCCGCACAGCACCGAGCCCAGCAGGAACAGCCCGATCCCGAGCAGGATCACGGGCTTGCGGCCGATCGTGTCGGCGACCTTGGCGTACATCGGGACCGACACGGCCTGGGTGAGCAGGTAGATGGAGAACAGCCACGGGAAGCTGGTGAACCCGCCCAGCTCCGAGACGATGGTCGGCACTGCGGTCGCAAGGATCGTCGCGTCGATGGCGACCAGGCCGGTCGTGGTCATCAGTGCGATGAGCACGGGGCCTCGCTCGGAGCGGAAGCCCACCTCGGCACGGGTGGCGAACGTCATGGTGCGCTCAGCCTGGAGCCTGAGGTGCCGCGACGCCAAACCGGGCGTGCTGGTCCCGGTGGCTACGGTGACGTATGCCCTCCTACCGCGTCCGGATCGTCGTCGGGCTGATGCGGGCGGGCGCGGACCCCGCCGCCGTGCTGCCGACCGCGATCGAGGCGGGGCGCGACCTCACGGCGGTCGAGCACGGCCAGATCGAGATCGCGGCGGGTCGGCCTCGGTTGACGGTGCGTTACGAGGCGCCCGACGACCTGACCGCCGCCGGCTTCGGGCGCGCGATCGTCGAGAGGGTCGACGAGCTTGTCGACGTGGAGGTCAGCAGGGTGACCCGGCGCTGGGGATCGCGCTGGTACCCGTTGCGCTGACACGCGCTCCGGTACGGCGTGCGTCGCCGCGCACCCCAGCACGACGTGCGCCGGTGCTCGTGCGGCGGGTCGTGCGCTGACGTCCGTGGTGCCGGAGCTACCGGGCTAGGGCGCCCTCAGGACGTCCAGGAGCTGCCGCAGCTCCGCGCGCTGGTCCGAGCTCAGGCGGCCGAAGAGGGACTCGGCCTCGACGGCGCGTGCTCGCTTCAGCTCGTGGGCCACCTCGACGCCCTCAGGCGTGAGGGTGACAAGGGTTGCCCGGCGATCGGTGGGGTCCGGCTCGCGGATCACTAGCCCGTCCGCCTCGAGGGCGTCCACGACCTCCGTCGTCGAGCGGGCGGCGATCCGCAGGTGCTCCGACAGCGCGTTGAGCCGCATCCGGCCGTGGCGAGCGAGCGTGCCGAGCGCCCGAGCGTGCCCGGGCGTCAGGCCCAGGGGCGCCAGCGCGGTGTGCGAGGCCTTGCGGAGCAGGTGGGCCACGGACCAGAACGCTTCGACCAGCGTCTCGTCGGCGTCCAGAGGGTCGTCCCGCATGGAACAAGACTAGCCAGGGTCCTGTTGGTGCCTCATAGTGAGGAAACCTCAGGAAAGGAGCCGGGATGTCGAGTCGGTCCGGGGGGCCCCCGCGCGGCGGCCGGTACGGAGTACCGCGGCCAGTCACCGCGCAGGAACGCGAGGAGGCTCAGCGCGTGTCCCTGCGGCGCATCGCGCGGCTGTTCGTGGGCCATCGCGTCTCGCTGGCCGCCGTGACGGCGATCATCGTCGTGTCGTCGGTGGTGTCGATGGCCCAGCCCTTCCTGCTGCGTTCGGTGATCGACCGGGCCCTGCCACGCCAGGACGTCGGGCTGCTCGTCCGCCTGGTGCTGGCGATGGTGGCGGTGGCCGCCCTGACCAGTGTGCTCGGTGTGGTGCAGACCTGGATCAGCACGGGCGTCGGTCAGCGTGTGATGCACACGCTGCGGACGGACGTCTTCGCCCATCTCCAGCGCCAGTCGCTCGGGTTCTTCACGCGGACCCGCACGGGGGAGGTCCAGTCGCGGATCACCAACGACATCGGCGGCATGCAGGAGGTCGTCACCTCCACCGCGACGTCGATCGCGTCGAACCTCACGACCGCGGTCGCGACGGCGGTCGCCATGCTCGCGCTGTCCTGGAAGCTCTCGCTGATCTCCCTGCTCGTGATGCCGCCGGCGATCTACCTGACCCGGAAGGTGGCGCACCTGCGTCGCGAGATCGTGGCACGCCGGCAACGCGAGCTGGCTGATCTGAACGTCGTGATCGAGGAAGGCCTGTCGGTCTCCGGAGTGCAGCTGAGCAAGACGCTCGGCTCGGGACCGTCTCTGGTCGAGCGGTTCACGGCGTCCTCGGCGCGGCTGATCGACCTCGAGCTGCGCTCCGAGCTGGCGGGCCGGTGGCGCTGGGCGACCATGAGTGTGATCTTCGCCGCGATCCCGGCCGCCATCTACCTCGCTGCGGGGCTCCCGGCGACGCGGGGCGGCATGACGATCGGGACGCTCGTGGCCTTCACCGCGCTGCAGTCGGGGCTGTTCCGCCCGCTGATGGGCCTGCTGTCCGTCGGGGTCACGTTGACGTCGTCGCTTGCGCTCTTCGCCCGGATCTTCGAGTACCTCGACCTGCCGGTGGAGGTGGCCGACCCGGCCCAGCCGGTCCCGCTCACGGACGTCCGGGGTCACGTGCGCCTCGAGGGCGTGGGGTTCACGTACCCCGGATCCGAGGAGCCGGCGCTCGCCGACGTCACCCTCGACGTCCCAGCCGGGACCACCCTGGCTCTGGTCGGGGAGACCGGCTCGGGCAAGTCGACACTGGCGGCGTTGGTGGCTCGCTTGCAGGACGTCGGCACCGGCCGGGTGACGATCGACGGGATCGACGTGCGCGACGTGTCCCTCGCCGACCTGGCTCGGACCGTCGGCGTGGTGTCCCAGGAGACCTACCTGCTGCACACCACGGTGCGGGAGAACCTGCGCTACGCGCGCCCCGAGGCGACCGACGCGGAGATCGAGGCGGCCGCGCGCGCCGCGCGGGTCCACGACGTCATCGCGGGCCTGCCAGAGGGCTACGACACGATGGTCGGGTCACGCGGGCACCGGTTCTCGGGGGGAGAGCGCCAGCGCATCGCGATCGCCCGGACGCTGCTGCGCGATCCGGCGATCCTCGTCCTGGACGAGGCGACCTCCGCGTTGGACACCGAGACGGAGCGCGCCGTCCAGGCAGCGTTCGAGCAGCTCTCCCGCGGACGGACCACGATCACGATCGCCCACCGGCTGTCGACGGTGCGGCATGCCCACCAGATCGCAGTTCTCGACCACGGCCGCGTCGTCGAGTCCGGGGCGCACGCGGACCTCCTGGCGCGCGCCGGCCGCTACGCCGCACTCGCGGCGGCGTAGCGAGCAGGCACGCCGCGGTCGCGGCGGCCTGGCGGGCGGGTGCGTCGTGCCGGGTGCTCGGTCGCCCGGTGCCGGATCCCGGTGCCGCTGCGCGTGCCGGGTGCGCGGGGGCATGTCATGGGCCCGCCTGTCCCAGGTCCAGCGCGAGCTGCCCCGTCGCGGACCGGTCTCGGGATGGGGCACGACCGGTGCGCGACGGCCCACCCCACGAGGCCGGCTCCGGGCCTGCTGGGTCGTTCGACCGTCCGCCGGTTCGAGACCGGTCGGGCGCGCGGGTACCCGCGGCGCGATTGGCGTCCGCGCGGGTGCCGTCCGCGCGGGTGCCGTCCGCGCGGGTGCCGGGGATGCTGCTCTCGGAGGCGCGCGCATCAGTGGCGCGCTTGCCTGGCACTCGAGCGTCAGGCCGACCCCCGGATGCTCCTTCAGGGTTCGGCTCGGTCGGCGGCGATCCCGACTCGGTGATCGGTGTGCCGTCGCGTCGACTGAACCGCCAGCGGCCGCCGACACGTCGGATCCGAATCCGCTGCTGGTGGACGACTCTGTGGTGGTACCAGCACAGGAGGATTCCGTTCGCGACCGAGGTCCGGCCGTGATCCGCCCACGACAGCACGTGGTGAACCTCACCCAGCGTCGGCGGGGCGCCACATCCCGGGTAGCGGCACGAAGCGTCGCGCGCGATGACGGCCAGGCGCTGCTGCCCGCTGTAGGTGCGCTGGGCGCGTCCCACGTCGAGGACGGCGCCGTCGGCGCCGAACACGATTCGCGTGAGCTCGCCGTCGCAGGCGAGACGAGCGAGCGTCGTGGGGGTCAGCGGGGTGCCGTCGGACAGCTGGGCGGGTTCGGTGCTGTCGAAGCGTTCCGGCGTGAGATCGCCGGATGCTCCGTCGACCTCCGCGCCCTCGGCATCGACCGCTTCGAGGCGTTCGAGCGTCTCGAGCGGCACATGAACGAGCAGGTGAGGCCGGACCTGATTGCCCCCTCCCGCGAGCCCCCGGTCGAGGACGAGGTGCGCGGCGTCCACGAGCGCCGCGGCTTGCCGCTGCTCTCGGGTGCGGGTGTCGTCCTTGGCGGGGACGCCGGCGACGGCGCGCAGGGCGGAGGAGACCAGCTCGGCGTTCTCCAGGGCGAGGAACCCTTGCAGGGCAACCCCGTCGCGCCGCCGCGCCACGGTCAGGTACTCCCGTGCGCATGCGGCGTCCTCCTCCCGCTCCGCCGAGGTGGTGTCCACGCTCGTTCCCCAGCGGTCGAGTGCGCGGCGGTAGACGTCTACCGGCGTTCGCGTGGCCAGTTCTACGAGGGCCTCCTCGTCCCGGCCCGGTGCGCCCGAGAGCAGGGCCGCCCGACGCGCAGGCGAGGAGTCGGCGGCGCGCGCGAGGACCTGGGCGTGCTCGAGCGTCACCGTTCCTGCGGCTACGGCCTCCGCCATGTGCGGCAGGGTCTCGTCGAGTGCGCGGCCGAGTGCCACCTCCCGGCGCACCGCACCCTTGGACGCGCGTCGGGTGCGGGCTGCCCAGTCGGGGAAGGTGCGCGACCCGCCGTCGGACCAGCGGCCGTCCGCCTCCACCCGCGCCAGGATCCGGGCCGCGAACCCGCGCAGCTGGTCCGTTGCGGTGCACAGCTCAGCGTGCAGGCTCGGCCCGGTCTCGCCGTCGACGTCCGGCTCCAGCGCGATGAGCGCGGCGACTTCCGCCCGTACTCGCGCGATCCGTGCGGCGAGCACGGTGCCATGGTCCGCGGGGGACGCGTCGGGGCGGCCCGAACGTTGAGCGTCCTGCGCTTGCGCGCCGCCGGTCCCCGGTGCGCCCGAGCCGCCCGTCGCGGTCGCACGCGGAGGGAGCCTCCGGTCGCCCAAGGTCAAGCCGCCCGCCCCTGCCGTCACGAGATCACCTCCTTCGAACAAGCGTACGAGTGACAGGTGACGGTGGGGCGACCGGGATGGAATCTGTGGACAACCGACGGGGCGTCCGCGCCGGCCGCGCCGGCCGCGCCCCCGCCCGAAGCCGCCCCCCGCGCCTCGCTTCTTCCACCGGCGCCTCGGCCGGGTGAGCGGGATGTCGGCTCGTCGGGGCAGACTGCCCGTGATGACCCAGCCGAACCCCGACCGCGACCCGGGCCCCGACCCGGCCCCCGACCCCGCTCTCCGCGCCCGCGCCGACGAGGTGCTCCGAGCCCTCGTCGGCCGTGCCGACGCCGAGCTGCGCCCCGACCAGTGGCGCGCGATCGAGGCTCTCGTCGTGGGCCGCCGGCGCGCCCTGGTGGTGCAGCGCACGGGATGGGGGAAGTCGGCGGTGTACTTCGTCGCCACCGCGCTGCTCCGGGCCAAGGGCGCGGGACCGACCGTCATCGTGTCGCCTCTGCTGTCGCTGATGCGCAACCAGGTGGAGTCCGCGCGCCGGGCAGGCATCAACGCCGAGACCATCAACTCGGCCAACGTCACCGAGTGGGACGACGTAGCCGCGCGGGTCGCCGACGGTTCGACCGACGTGCTGCTGGTCTCGCCCGAGCGGCTCACCAACCCGGGCTTCCGCGACGAGGTGCTTCCGCGCCTCGCCGCCACCACAGGCCTGCTCGTCGTGGACGAGGCGCACTGCATCTCCGACTGGGGGCACGACTTCCGTCCCGACTACCGCCGCATCCGCACCCTGCTGGAGGACCTGCCTGCCGGCACCCCAGTGCTCGCGACCACGGCCACCGCGAACGCACGGGTCACCGCCGACGTGGCCGAGCAGCTCGCGGGGACGCGGCACGCTGCGACCGGCGACGTCCTGGTGCTGCGCGGCACGCTGGACCGCACGAGCCTGCACCTGGCGGTGCGGCAGCTGGGCGACCACGCGGCCCAGCTCGCCTGGTTGGAGGCGAACCTGCCCCGGTTCGAGGGCTCGGGGATCGTCTACTGCCTGACCGTGGCGGCGGCGGAGCAGACCGCCGAGCGACTGCGGGCCGCGGGCCTCGCCGTGCGGGCCTACACGGGTCAGACCGAGCCTGCCGAGCGCCTGCAGTGCGAGGCAGACCTCGTGGCCAATCGTGTGAAGGCGCTGGTCGCGACGTCGGCGCTCGGGATGGGCTTCGACAAGCCGGACCTGGGGTTCGTCGTGCACCTGGGAGCCCCGCCGTCGCCGATCGCGTACTACCAGCAGGTGGGTCGTGCGGGGCGTGCCACGGACCGCGCCGACGTGGTCCTGCTCCCAGGCCGGGACGACGCGGCGATCTGGGACTGGTTCGCCTCGCAGGCCTTCCCCGACGAGGCGTCGGTGCGCGCGACCCTCGACGTGCTGGCGTCTTCCGACGCCCCGATGTCCACGGCGGCCCTGGAGCCGCGCATCGACCTGCGCCGCAGCCGCCTCGAGATGATGCTCAAGGTGCTCGACGTGGACGGTGCGGTGACCCGCGTCCGCGGCGGCTGGCGGGCCACCGGGCAGCCGTGGTCCTACGACGCCGAGCGCTACGCGCGGGTCGCCGAGACCCGCCGGGCCGAGCAGGCCGCCATCCGTGAGTACGCGGCCGGCGACCGGTGCCGGATGGCCTTCCTGCGGGCCGCGCTCGACGACCCGGCGCTGGGCGAGCACCCGACGTGGACCTGCGGCCGGTGCGACGTGTGCCTCGGGGGTTCGCGCGACGTCCTCCCGGATGACGAGGCCGTCGCGCGGGCCCGTGCGCAGGTCGAGGTCCCCGGCGTGGAGATCGCATCGCGCCGTCAGTGGCCTCCCCAGATGTCGGCCCTGGAGGTGCCGCTGTCGGGGCGGATCCCTGAGGCTGAGCGCGCGGAACCCGGCCGCGCGGTCGGGCGGCTGGACGGGATCGCGTTCGGCCGGGCGTTGCGCGAGCTGTTCGCGCCGGACCCCGACGGCGTGCCGCGTGACGGCGAGCTTCCCTCGCCGCTGCGCAGGCCGGCGCTCGACGTGCTCGACGCGTGGGGTCCGGACGTGGACGGCGTGGTGCTGGTGCGCTCGGCGTCACGCCCGACGCTGGTCGAGCACCTGGCGACCGGGGTGGCGCGGCACCTCCAGGTGCCCGTCGTCGGGGTGGTGAGTCCCGGTCCCGGTGCCTCCCGCCACGACGTGAACTCGGCGCAGCGCCTGGCCACGGTGCACGGCAGGCTCCGGCTCGCCCTGGGCGAGGGTGCGCTCGCCGGTCTCCCGGGCCGGTCGGTGCTCCTCGTCGACGACAGGGTCGACTCCGGCTGGACCATGACGGTCGCGGCGCGCGCGCTGCGGCTGGCCGGCGCCTCAGCCGTCCTGCCCTTCGCGCTGGCCGTGGGGTAGGAAGGCGCGCCGGCCCGGGCCTCAGTCCTCCGTCGCCACGGCGCGTACGACGCCCATCAGGTCACGCAGGTCCCGAGCGAACTCGCGGGCGAGTCCCTCGGCCTGGTCGTGCGGGAAGCGACCGGACACCTCCGACACGGCGAACCCGACGACGAACGTGCTCACCATCCGCTCGAGCCGGGCGCGGTGCCGTTCGGGGACTCCTGCGTCGGCGAATGCCTCGTGGATCGCGCCGACCAGGCGCCGCACGCCCGGCGTGTAGCCGGGACGGCTGAACGCCAGGCCGATCGCCGCCGGGTGACGCCGCGCCATGTCGCGCACCCCTCCCGCCAGCTCGGTGAGGCGCGCCTCCCAGCCGAGGTCTGCGGGCGGCGCCGGCACCTCGCTCATCGCCAGCTCGAGCATCCCGTCCAGCAGGGCCTCCTTGTCCTCGACGTGGCGGTACAGCGCCATCGGCGTGATGCCGACGCGGTTCGCAACAGCACGCATGGTGACCGCGTCGAGGCCGAACTCGTCCGCGATCTCGAGGGCCGTGCTGAGGATCTGGTTCTTGCGAGGTGCCATGTATACACGGTAGACGTATACAACGTATACATGAGGGGCGTCCCACTGCGGTGTGCGGCGTGACCGGCGGTCTGCCGAGAAGGAGGTGCGTGGTGCTCGAGGTGGTGGGTCTGCGCAAGAGGTACGGGGACGTGGTGGCGCTCGACGGTCTCGACCTGGACGTCGCCGCGGGCGAGGTCGTGGGGCTGGTGGGCCACAACGGCGCAGGGAAGACGACCGCCATGGACGTGATCACCGGCCTGGTCGTCCCGGATGCCGGGAAGGTCCGTGTCACGGGCGTCGACGCCCTGGCCGCGCCCCGGCGCGCACGCGCGATGATGGGGGTCGCCGCGCAGGAGCTGCAGCTCTACGCGACGGCGACGGTGCGGCAGAACCTCTCGCTCTGCGCGGGGCTC
Source organism: Actinotalea lenta (assembly GCF_030586465.1). Classification (GTDB taxonomy): domain Bacteria; phylum Actinomycetota; class Actinomycetes; order Actinomycetales; family Cellulomonadaceae; genus Actinotalea; species Actinotalea lenta. Next base: position 519,776 of record NZ_JAUQYP010000001.1, on the reverse strand, counting down.
GCCGGGATCCGCGCGGGCCGACGTGCGCGAGCGATCACCGAAGTCCTCGACGAGCTGGGCCTGTCCGAGCTCGCCGGCCGCCCCGTGATGACGCTCTCGGGTGGACAACGGCGCCGGGCCCAGGCCGCGTGCGCGCTGGTCGGTGACCCGGCCCTGCTGCTCCTCGACGAGCCGACGGTGGGCGCGGACCCGCAGACCCGAGCGGCGCTGCTCGCCGCCGTCCGGCGGCGTGCCGACGCCGGCGCAGCCGTCCTCTACACCACGCACTACCTGCCCGAGCTCGTGGAGCTGGACGCGAGCCTCGCGGTGATGCGCGCCGGACGCGTGGTCGCCCGCGACTCGCAGGCCGCCCTGCTCGCAGGGCTGCCGTCCCGCCTGGTCGTACGGTTCGCGGACGGCGGCGCCGACGGACCCCGGGTCATCCGGACCCAGGACCCCGGCACCACGCTCGCGGAGCTGGCCTCCGCGGGCCGCCGGCTGCGGAGCATCGACGTGCAGCACGCGACCCTCGACGACCTCATCGTCGCCCTCGGCCAGGGCGAGGAGGTGCGTGATGCGGCGTGAGGCAGCGGTAGCCGTGGGTGTGCGGGTCGGACCGGGGGACGCCCGGGACGCGGCCGGCCGGTTCGCGGCGATGGTCCGCATGGGGATGACCCTCATGCTCCGCGAACCCGGTCCGATCGTCAGCCGGCTCGTGATGCCCGTCGTCCTGATGATCCTGCTCAGACCGCTGTACGAGGCGGCGGCGGGGGACGGGACCGCGCGCTCGGTGACCGGGATGGCGGTGATGTTCTCGCTGCTCGCCCTGTCGATGGTCGCATCGGGGATCGTGTCCGAGCGGACGTGGCGCACCTGGGACCGGCTGCGGACCAGCCCGACATCCCCGGCGGAGATGCTGGCCGCCAAGGCGGTGCCCGCCCTGGGGTTCCTCGTCGCCCAGCAGGGGGTGGTCCTCGGGTTCGGGGCTGCGCTGCTGGGTCTGCGCGTCGGGCACCCCTGGCTACTGCTGGTCGCCGAGTCCGCGTGGCTGGTGATGCTGCTGGCGATCGGGATGGCGCTGGCGACCCTGGTGCGCTCGCGTGACGAGCTGGCTGCGGCGCAGGACGTCGGCGGCCTGGTGCTCACCGGGCTGGGCGGCGCCCTGGTGCCCCTGACCCTGCTGCCGACGGCCGTGCAGCACGTGGCGCCGATCTCGCCCGGGTACTGGGGCATGGCCGGGCTCACCGGGGCACTCGCGGGTGACGCCGCGGCCGTGTGGCGCAGCGTCGCCGTCCTCATCGCGGTCGCCTCGGCGGCCTGGGTTCTGGCTGTGTGGCGGGTCCGGCAGGGCTGGACGCGTCACGACCGCCTGTAGCAGCGCGCCCGTCCCGAGGTCGGGACACGACGACGACCGCTCGCCGTCGTCGCCGTCGTCCACAGATCCCCCGGGGAGCCCCGCCTCGACCGGCGCCGTCGCTAGCGTCGCCGCCCGTGAGGACGAAGCTGACCCTGCGCGTCGACGGTGGGCCGGACCGCGACATCGTGGTCACGACCGACGTCTCGGCGACGGTCGGCGACGTGGCCGACGCCCTCGCGAGGGCGGCCCCTGGGGCGTCGGCCGGCTCGCCGCAGGTCTCCGGCGCTGTGACGCTCGAGGTCGAGACCCCCGACCATGCCGTCCGCCGGTCGCTCCGCCGCAGCACGGGGATGGTCGAGTCAGGGATCCGTGCCGGTTCCTGGTTGCGTCTGGTGCCCGGCGGCGCGTCGGTCCGACACCCCCGTCCGGGCGAGCCGTGCCCCGAGGCGCTGGCGGCTGCTGCGGCCCGGCTGACCGTGCTCTTCGGGCCGGACCAGGGTGCGGAGCACACCCTGCCGACCGGGGTCAGCACGATCGGTCGGCACGTGGACGCCGACGTCCCGCTCACCGACCCCCGCGTCGAGCCGCTGCACGCGCGCGTGCACGTGAGCGAGGACATCGAGATCGTCGACGCGGGCACCTCGGGCCTGACGGTGGGCGACAGCACCGTCGAACGCGCAGTCCTGCGGGCGACCGACGTGGTGCTCCTCGGCGACACGGTCATCCGGGTCACGCCGCTCGCGGGTGTTCGGACGACGGGCGTCGGGGCGGTGGTGCCGTTCAACCGGTCACCCCGGGTGGTGCCGCGCCTGCCACCCGACGCGGTGGAGGCCCCGGTCCCGCCCGAGCCTGCGTCGTCGGGTCGCTTCCCGCTGGTGGCCCTGGTCGCGCCGTTGCTGCTGGGTGCGGTCCTGTGGGTCACGATGCACAATCCGCTCAGCCTGATCTTCGTCGGGCTGAGCCCGGTGCTCATGCTCGGCGCCTACCTGGACAAGCACCTCGCCGGTCGGCGCGAGTGGCGGCACCGCGCACAGCAGTTCCGCCGGGACCTCGACCGGCTCGATGCGGACCTGGCGCGTCGACACGAGGCCGAGCGCCGGGCGCGGCTGGGTGAGGCACCCTCGACCGGGGAGGCCGTGCTCGGTGCCCGGCAGCTCTCACCACTGCTCTGGGCGCGGCGCCCCGAGCACCCGGAGTTCCTCGTGGCCAGGCTCGGAACGGGTCGGGCACCCGCCCGCACGACGGTGGCGCTGCCGCCTCGGGGACGTGCCGTCGCTGAGCACTGGGAGGCGCTCGAGGAAGTCAGCAACCGGTTCTCGACCATCGACGGTGTGCCGGTGACAGTCGACCTGCGCGAGTGCGGGGCGATCGGTGTGGTGGGCCGCGACCGGGGTCCCGCCCGGGGCCTGGTCGCCCAGCTCGTGTGCCTGCACTCACCCGCCGAGCTCGTGGTCGCGGGCCTGGTCGGTACCGGCGCCGACGACTGGCGCTGGCTCGCGTGGCTGCCGCACACCACCTCGCCGCACAGTCCGCTGCCCGGACCGCACCTCGCCTCGAGCCCGGCGGCCGCGCTCACGCTGGTCACGCACCTCGAGGAGCTGGTCGCCGCGCGAGCGACCTGGTCACGCGGCGATCGTCCCGTGCCGGCCGTCCTGGTCCTGGTCGAGGACGACGCCCCGGTGGATCGCGGTCGCGTCGTCCGCCTCGCCGAGGAAGGCCCGTCGGCCGGGGTGCACGTGCTGTGGTGCGCCGGCTCGGTCCAGCGGCTGCCCGCGGTGTGCCGTGCCTTCGTGCAGGTCGAGAACCCCGGCGCATCCGCCACCGTCGGCCTGGTCCTCGACGGCCGGTGGACCCCGGTCGCGGTGGAGCCCCTTGCCCTCGCGACCGCCGGTGACCTGGCGCGCGATCTGGCGGCCGTGGTCGACGCCGGCGCTCCCGTGGTCGACGAGTCCGATCTGCCCCGCACGGCCTCGTTCCTCGCGCTGGCCGGCGCCGACCTCGTTGAGGACCCGGACCGTGTGGCAGAGCGGTGGCGCCAGACGTCCTCGCTCCTGGACCGGACCGGCGCGCTCGCGCCCAGCGCGCACCGGCCCGACGCGACCCTGCGCGCGCTGGTGGGGCAAGGCCCTGAGCACGGCTTCGTCCTGGACCTACGAACTCAGGGCCCGCACGCCCTGGTCGGCGGGACGACGGGTTCGGGCAAGAGCGAGTTCCTCCAGACATGGGTCCTGGGGATGGCTGCTGCGCACAGCCCGGACCGGGTCTCCTTCCTGTTCGTCGACTACAAGGGTGGTTCGGCGTTCGCCGACTGCGTCCACCTGCCGCACGCCGTGGGGCTGGTCACCGACCTGTCCCCGCACCTGGTGCGGCGGGCGCTGGCCTCTCTGCGTGCCGAGCTGCGCCGCCGCGAGCGACTGCTGCAACGCACGAAGGCGAAGGACCTGCTCACCCTGGAGCGCGCCGGGCACCCCGAGACGCCGCCCGCACTGGTGATCGTCGTGGACGAGTTCGCGGCACTGGCCACCGAGGTCCCCGAGTTCGTCGAAGGTGTGATCGACGTGGCGCGACGCGGACGGTCCCTGGGGCTGCACCTCATCCTGGCGACGCAGCGCCCCGCCGGCGTCATCACGGACAACCTGCGCGCCAATGCCGCCCTTCGCATCGCTCTGCGGATGGCCGACGAGCACGACTCGGTCGACGTCCTCGGGTCACCCGTCGCGGCGCAGTTCGACCCCGGCGTGCCCGGACGCGGCGCGGTCCGCACGGGGCCCGGCCGCATCGCGTTGTTCCAGTCCGGGTACGCGGGCGGCCGGACCGCGGCCGCGCCACCACCGGTGACGGTGGGCGTGGAATCGCTGTCGTTCGGTCCCGGCGAGCCGTGGGACGTGCCGTCGTCGCCCGCCGAGGACCCTCACGCGGACGGTCCGACGGACGTCGCGCGCATCGTGGGGACCATAGGGGCCGCCGCACAGCGGCTCGACCTGCCCGCCCCGCGCAGGCCGTGGCTGCCCGAGCTCGAGCACGTCGTGCCGCTGGAACGCCTGCTGGCGAGAGCCGCGGCCGCTCCGGTGGTGCCCGCTGGGACGTCGGCGCCTGACGTGGCGACGCCGACGGGTCGTGAGGATCCGGGTGACTCCGACGGCGCCCTCGTCCTGGGCCTGGTCGACCTCCCGGCGCTCCAGGAGCAGCGTGTGCTGCACCACCGCCCGGACCGGGACGGTGCGCTGGTCGCCTACGGCACGAGCGGCTCCGGCACGTCCACCCTATTGCGCACCTTGGTGCTGGGCGCGGGCCGGTCCCAGGGGCCGACGTGGGTGTACGGGCTCGACTTCGGTGCCGGCGGCCTGGCCATGCTCGAGGACCTGCCGCACGTCGGCTCTGTGGTCGAGGGGCGGGACACGGAACGCGTGGCACGCACGATGCGCATGCTGCGCGACCTCCTCGACGAGCGCGCGTCGCGCTACGCCGCCGCGCGCGCCGGAACCATCGCGGAGTACCGCGCCCTGACCGGTGACCACGACGAGCCCCGCATCCTGCTGGTGGTCGACGGGCTCGCGGCGTTCCGCGAGGCCTACGAGAGCGAACCCGGCCGGGCCCAGTCCTGGTCCGTCTTCGGGCGGGTGCTCGCCGAGGGGCGCCCGCTGGGGGTTCACGTGGCCATGGCCGCGGAACGCCCAGGCGCGTTGCCGACGGCGCTCGCGGGCAGCGTGCCGTACCGCGTGGTCCTGCGCCAGGCGGACGAGACCGCGTACGGCGCGCTGGGGGTGCCCGCCGACGTCCTCGGCCCTCAGTCACCACCGGGCCGGGCCGTGATCGCGGGCACCTGCGAGGAGCTGCAGATCGCGGTGGCGGGCGGTCCTGCACCGGCTCAGCAGGCGGCTGCGGTGGCGGCGCTGGCCGAGCGGCTCCGGGCGTCCGGGGCCCGCCCTGCGCCGCCGATCCGGCGGTTGTCCGCCTTCGTACGAACCTCGTCGTTGCCGACCTCCGTCGACGGCCTCCCGCTCCTGGGGCTCGCCGACGACACCCTCGCGCCGGTCGGCTTCGACCCGCGGGGCTCATTCCTGCTGGCCGGTCTGCCCGGCAGCGGCCGCACCACGGCGCTCGCCGCGCTCGGCTCGGCGCTGAGGCGATTCGACCCGGACGCCCGGCTGTACTTCCTCGGTGGGCGCCGGTCTCCGGTGCACGCCGCCGGGGTCTGGACGCGCACGGCGGCGGGGGCCGGCGAGGCTGCGGCGCTCGCGTCGGCCCTGCTGATCGAGCTGGCGGAGCCCCCGGACGGGCCAGGGATCGTGCTGGTCGTCGAGGGGCTCAGCGACTTCCTCGGGGGTCCCGCCGAAGCTCCGCTCACCCAGGCGGTCAAGGCGGCGCGGCGCAACGACCACCTGGTGATCGCCGAGTCGGAGACCAGCACGTGGGGCTCCTCCTGGCCCCTGGTGGCCGAGGTGCGCAACGGCCGACGAGGGCTCGTGCTCCAGCCCGACCACCTCGACGGGGACGCGCTCTTCCGGACCCCTTTTCCGCGGATGGCGCGCGCGGACTTCCCCCCGGGACGGGGGGTGCTGGTCGAGCACGGGCGGCTCCGGCGGGTGCAGGTGCCGGTCCCCGACTGACCGGCGTCGCGGACCAGACCTCTGTCATCCACAGGTGGGCCGTTTGATCCCCTTTGATGTGTTTTGACGACTAGTGTCCTGAGGGCCGCGATCGACCGTCGGCCGCGGGACTCGGGACACCACCAAGGGGCGCACATGGCCAATCTCACCGTCAGCTACCAGGACATGCGTGACGCGGCGACGCGGCTGACCACCGGTCAGGAGGAGATCACCACGACCCTTCACGAGCTGAAGGCGTTCATCGAGTCGCTGGTCTCCTCCGGCTTCGTCACGGACCAGGCGTCCGTGGCCTTCGGCGAGACGTATCGCCAGTTCACCCAGGGCACCACCCAGACGGTGGCTGCGCTCGCCAACCTCGGGGAGTACCTGCGCAACGCGGCGACCACGTTGGAGGACGCCGACACGCAGCTGGCCGCCGGCCTGCGCGGCTGACCGGCGGGACCACAGTGCGGCGCCGGCGGCGCCGCCACGTCGAAGGGGGTGGACGTGACCGACCTGGTCCTCGACACCACGCGCCTACGGGAGACCGGCGCCGCGCTGCGAAGGGTGGCGCTCGAGTTCGAGCACGCCAACGCCCGCAGCAGCGACCTGTCGCCCGCGATCGGCCACGACAGGCTCGCGGCGTGCGTGCGCGGCTTCGCCTACGAGTGGGACGACAGACGGGAGAGGGTGGTCGCCGGCATCCAGGCGTTGGCCGAGGCGTGCACCGGCATCGGTGACGGCTTCGAGGAGCTTGACACCAGCTTCGTCACGGCTCTGAAGGGCGAGGGATGACGCGGCCCTGCTCGTGGTACCCGCTCGCGACGAGGGACCCCGTCCCGGGGGACCCGGGCGCGGTGCGGGCGGCGGCGAGCGCCTACCGGGGCGTGGCGGCGGACATCCAGAACACCGCCGAGGCCCTCGGGCGCGTCGCCGCCGCGCAGGAGATGGTCTCTGCGGCGGTGTCTGCAGTTCGCGGCCGTGCCCGGCAGGTCGCATCAGAGATCGGTGACGCGCACGGACGCTACGAAGCGGTGGGAGGCGCGCTGGCCGACTACGCGGTTGCCCTGGATCGCGCGCAGGTCGACTCGCTCGTCGCCCTCCAGCACGCCCAGCGTGCCGAGCAGGCGCGCAACGAGGCGGAGGCCGAGGTCCGGCGCTGGGCCCTGGTCTCGGACGAGCCCGGGACGACGGCCGCCTCTGCCGGGGCCCTCGCCCGGGCTCGGGCGGCCCGTGACGACGCCGTGATGGCGCTCGCGCGGGCGCAGACCGAGCTCGATCACGTGGTCCAGCTCCGTGACCGTGCAGCGCAACGCGCAGTGGACAGGATCGAGGAGAAGACGCGGAGCGACGGGCTGCACGACTCCGTCTGGGAGAACGTCTCCGATGCGGCACGGGTGTTGTCCGAGGTCGCGAGCGCGGTCGGGAACGTCGCCGGCGTGGCCACCATCGTGCTCGGCTGGGTGCCCATCCTCGGCGAGATCCTCGCGGCGACGGCGACGGTCGCCGCGATCGTCAAGACCGTGGCGGACCTCGCCCTGGCTGCCGCCCGTGAGGGCGGCGGTTGGGATCTTGCGATCGATGCGGTCGGCTTCGCGACCCTCGGGCTTGGCAGGGTCGCAGCGAACGGCATCAAAGAGGGGCGCGTGGTCATGCGCGAGGTCGCCCACCAGCGTTCCGCCAGCAAGGTGCTGCGCTCGGGCAACCCGGCCCGACGGGCGGACCCGGAGGCCCTGGTCCCCGACGTGCTCAAGGGGGGACTCGAGAGGCCCCCCATCCGGAGCCTCTCGGAGCTCTGGACCGTGACCAAGAACCTCAACGACCAGATCAAGGAGCTGCCCATGGGGATTCGGCTCATCGCACGCATGGGGGACCCGGAGGTCTACGTCGAACGTGCCGCGCTCGCCGGATCGGAGAAGCTGGCGGGAAACTCCACGCTCGTGCGCGAGGCGCTCGACGCCCAGCTTCCCGCGCTGCGCCTGGACGTCGGGGTGCGCGTCGTGGACCACGTGCTGGACGTCCAGGGCCTGGTGCAGGGCGTCGCGGACGCGGTCGCCAGCGATGACCCGGTGGGCCTGCGATGAGCGCGCTGGACATCGCCTCCGTCCGCCTGGCAGTGCCGCCGGGAGCGGTGCTGTGGGGTCCGGCGGAGCTCCCCGCAGCCGTCCAGGTGGGGGTCCCTCTCCCGCGCCGGGCGGAGAGACGGTTCCGTCGCTCCGTGGCCAGGCTGCATCGTCGAGCGGCTGGTCTGGAGGGCCTGGTCGCGGTTGTCGCCCACCCCTACCCGCGGACCGGCCGCGTCCTCGTGTCGGGTCACGTGCGCCTGGTCGACCTCTCTGACGCCGAGAGCCCGTCCCCCAGCGAGTACGCGACCGAGCGCGAGCATGCTCAGCCTCCCCGGCGTGTCGAGGAGCTGGCGCGGTCCGTGGAGCTGGACCAGCTCGGGCCGGGACAGGGCGTCCTCGAGGTGTCGATCCGGCGGCGGCCGTGGACCGGCGTGATCGACAACCTCTTCTCCTGGGCCGTCTTCCCGACCGGTGCCGCCATCGCCGCACTGGTCGAGCTGCACACCACCGACGGCGCCTGCTGCCAGCTCGCCACAGAGGATGCGTTCACCCTCGCCGACAGCCTGCAGCTCGTGCACGAGGACGCCCGATGATCCGCCTCGTGGCTGTGCCGGACATCCCGGCCCGCACCCACCTCGAGAGCTCACCGACGTGGCTCATGACGGTGTTCGGCCTCGTGCTCCTCGGTGGCATGGCTGGCTTCGCCACCCTTGTGCACTGGCACCTCCCCCGCATGCGACGGTACGGCTGGGCGTTGCCGTGGCGCCTGGTCTGGCTCGCCGTCGCGACCATTGCCGTCGGCACGGTCGGCTTCCTCGTGGCCATGGACGACCGCGGTGACCGCCAGCGCGCGGCCGACGACCGGTGGTGGGTCGAGCGCGACGCGGCCCGCGACCGGGTCGAGAGGGAGCTGTCCGACCTGTATGGGGTTCAGTTCCTGGAGCCCCATCAGGTGTGGTTGCCCCTGGCCGACGGTGGTCGGGAGCCCGTCGACCTGCAGCTTCCGGACGGGTCGATCGACGCGTGCGAGCTGGTCGTGGTCGTGGACGTCTACGAGCTCCGCTGCGGCGGCGATGACTCCCACGGGCGGCTCCCGCTCGAGCCGGTGGACCCGTGAACCGCGCTCGGGGACCCACGATCGGCGTCGCCCTGCCGGTGGACTGGTGGACGATCGATCTGTCCGAGCCAGGTGCGACGCGACGCTCGATCACAGCCCTGATCGCGCGGCAGGTCGACCGGTCCGACGAGCGCGCCGGCCTGCGCCGCGAGCTCCGCGAGGAGCTGGGCCGGGCGGCCGCTGCGGCGACGCGTGCGGGGGGCCACTTCCTGGCGGTGTCGCTCATGCGGACAGACGACGTCGCCATCCCGGCCACCATGGCGGTCTACCGGCTACCACACCCGGCAGGAGGGCTCGCAGCGGTCGAAGCCCAGCCCGGGTCCGCCGGTCAGTGGGTTGCCACCGACGGCGCGTTCGGCCGGGTGATCCGTCGGGTGCGCGACGGCGACGGCTCACCCGCGCTCGGTGCGGCCTGCTCGACCGTGGCGGAGTACTGGTTCGACCCGCAGGACGGCGGCGGCCTCGTCCTCGTGTCCTTCAGCACGCCGGCGTTCCAGCTCAAGGACGCGCTTGTCGGGTTGTTCGACGCGATCGTCGCGACCATCCGGCCCTACCCGGGCCCGTCACGGACGTGACCATGACGCGCCAGCGCGCCGAGTGACCACGGCGCGCCCGCGCGCCACGGAGGAGTCCTGTCCCGACGGTGCAGGAAGACGAGCGGGACCCGTGGGGTGCCGCCGAGCGAAGGAGACGACATGAAAGACCTGCGGCACAAGCTTCCCCCGGCCGGCACCGTCGTCGGGGTGGCGGCGATGCTCGTCATGCTGGTGCACTCATGGTGGCGCGGCGACGCCCTGGCCGTTCCGCTGCTCGTGACGGCGGTTCTCACCGTGGGGATGGTCGTGGGATTCCGCGAGTGGGGCCGCCGGAGTACGGCAGCGCGCTCCGCCCTCGCCACGGAGCGCCCCGGGTGGACCCTGCACGGGGTCTGGGCGGACGTGTCATTGCGCGAAGCGCTCGGCATCCGGGGGCTCGAACTCCGCAAAGGCACCCGACTCACGTTGGCCTGGACCGCCCAGGAGGTGGCGATCTGGCGTGGCTCGGAGACCGTGATCTGCCTCCCGTGGTCCCAGATCGCCGCGGTGGACGTGACGATGGGGTCCGCCTCCGAGCGGCAGAACCCGGCAGTCCGGTTCACGACCGCAGAAGGGACCAGGCTGCTCCTGGTGGCGATGCGACGCCCCGAGGGCAGCCTCTTTCCCGCCTCGCGCGGGGGGACGGAGGAGCTGGCCGCCGAGCTCGCGACCCTGGCTGCCGCAGCATGGGAGCCGGAGCGCTAGCTCTCCCGCTCCACGCCCTCGGTGACCACGACCCGAGGGCGTGGGCGGGCTGATCACGCCATGACGACTGCACGGGCCGCGCACCACCGCCGAAAGCACCTGCCCCCGGAGCGGTCCCCGCGCGTAGCGTCGGGGCTGCCGACCAGGGGTCGGCGGGCCGGGCTCGGCGCGGTGTCCGTCGAGTTGTCCGTCGAGCGCGAGCGCGGCCTGCATCACCTCATCGAGGGGAGATCGCCGTGCACATCTTCAGCAGTCTGTGGGACGCGTTCTGGCTGTTCTTCTGGGTGATTGCCTTCATCGCCTATCTGTGGGCTCTGGTCGCCGTGATCAGCGACCTGTTCCGCGACCGGGAGCTGAGCGGCTGGTGGAAGGCGCTGTGGCTCGTGGCGCTGATCGTGCTGCCGGTGCTGACCATGGTGGTCTACCTCATCGCCCGCGGTCAGGGGATGGCGCGGCGCAGCGCGCAGGCCGCGCGTGCGGATCGGCAAGCCGCCGAGGACTACCTGCGCTCGGTCGCCGGCACGGGTCCGGCCACCGAGATCGCTCGGGCCAAGGAGCTGCTCGACGCCGGTGCCATCACGCCCCAGGAGTTCGACCGCCTCAAGGACAGGGCACTCGCCTGAGCGGCGCCGGCTCACCCGGCCGAGACCCAGCGGCGCCGACGTCATGGTGGCGCCGCCCGTAGCCGCGCCGCCACGACACCTCGGGCGTGGTCGACGAGCTCCTCGAGACGGCTGGCGTGCGCGCCGCGCCAGTACGCCCGCCCGCAGGACGTGCACTGCGAGAACGCGTCGTACGTCCGCAGGGTGCCGGGCTCGAGCAGGTCGACGACGTCTGCACGCCTCACCTTCCGAAGTGGCGCGCCGCACGCGACGCATCGGGTCCACGGCAGCAGGGGCGGGGTGAACCGGTCGAGCACGTCGTCCAGCTGGTCGGCCACGTCGTGGCCGCGCACCAGGGCACCGAAGCGGAGCGCGCGGCGGTGCAGCAGCCGCCGGTCCTGGGTCAGCAGGACGCGGTCTTCGTCCGCGGCTCGCGCGACCAGCTCGGCATCGTCCGCGCGGCCGGCGTCAGGGGACCACGTGGTGTCCAGACCGAGCAGTCGCAGCCGTCGCGCGAGCGTGCCCAGATGGACGTCGAGCAGGAATCGGGGCGGCATGGTGGGGGTGGGTTGAGGCCGCAGCACCGGGTCCACGTCAAGGGTGCCCGGCGCGACGCGGCCTCCGGGGTCCACGGGCTCGCCGTTCAGGGTGAGGGCGCCGACCTCGGTCAGAGGGATGCCCGCGTCCTGGACGACGTGGCCGACGGTGTCGGTGGGCCACGCGCGGACGCTCAGGTGCCCGCCCCGGCGGCCGGGCGGCAGCAGGAAGCGAAGGTCCGGGTGGACGCGCATGGTGACCGCCGGGTGGTCGGGGTCGTCGGGCAGCGCCATGCGTCCAGTGTGGGCTGCTGATCGACCCGGGGGGCCGCCCTGCTTGGTCGCGGCGCGGCAGGCGCTCACGGATTGGCGACGAGGTGGGCGTGCAGCTCGACGACGTGGATGTGGAAGGGGCGGGACGTGGTGGTGGCGACGCCTGCGATCGGGTGCTGCGGGCCGGCGGCGTCGACCTGGTAGGTGCCGGTCCACGTCGTGGTCAACGTCACGTCGTAGTCGCCGTGCCGGCGGAACGGGCGCGCCACCGTCTGGTCGGGGTAGGGCCTACCCGGGTCGGTCGTGACCAGCAGCGGCTGGTCGTCGCCCTGGTCCCAGACGTAGCGGACCGGGGTGGCGGTGATCGTCACGGGCACGCCGAGGATCGTGGTGGACAAGATCTGGGGTGCCGGTTCGGTGTACATGATCAGGTCCATGCCGACCACGGCTGATCCACGGGCGGGTTGCACGTGCACCGGCAAAGGTTCCAGCGGGAGCTCGGCGAAGTCGGAGGCGCTGACGACGACCTCGGCGGGAGGGTCCTCGGGACAGCCGCCGTTGTCGACCTGCACCCAGCCGCTGACCGGGGCCCCCGCGTCGTCGATCTCGCGCCGGAACTGCGGCGGCCGGGCCCCGGTGCCGTCGGCACAGAGCCTCGCGAGGACGCCGCCGTCCGTCTCGGCCACGCACCGCTGCCCCGGGGCGACCGGCCCGTCCTCGCCACCGCAGTAGCTCGCCGCGATCCGCCGGTACTGGTACCGCGGCGCACCCGAGGACTTCGGCGGTTGTTCGGCGCCCGTGGACGGCTCGCGCCGTGAGGCCCCTTGGGCGCGGACGCTGACGCTGCTCCCGTGCGCGTCACCGGCAAAGTCCGGGGCCGAGTCCAGTAAGCGGTCCGTGGACGACTGGGCCGTGTGGAACGGCGCAGCGTTCGTCGTGACGAGCAAGCCGAGGATCGCAAGGCCGACTGCATGTGAGCGCTGCCGGCTCCGGTGAGGCGTCACGGTGTGGAACTGCCGATCGGGGCGACTGATCGGCTGCGCGCGTCGCCCGTCACGAGCATCCACCGCTCTCCAGTGAAGCCGACTTCGACGACGACGTAGCCGCCGCCCTCGGGAGCCGTTCGGACCGCGCCGCCCGACCGGTCGAACTCTGTGGTGGGAGATGCGGTGTAGGCGAACTGCACGCTGTGCACGTGGAGCTCCGGGGTGTAGTCGATCAGGGCTCCATCCGAGACCGCGACGGTGCCGCCATCGAGTCGGCCACCGGCTTGGTAGACCTCCGCGACCCTCGTGTGCGTGTTGGCGCAGAACTCGCAGCCCGGGTCGGACAGCGCGTCCCACTCGGTGAGGTCGCCGGTCGCGCGGACGTAGTTGTACAGGTCCAGGAAGTACCGGGCCGCGGCGACGGCGTCGTCATCGCCGCCGCGCGTCCAGCCGGTCGGCTTGGCCGGCTCGGTCGGTCGGGGCGGTGAGGGGGCCGCCGTCGTGGGCGGCATGACGGCCCGCCTCGCCGAGGCCATCGGGGCCGTCGGGCTCGGGGCCTGCCCACGGGCGGTGCACCCGCCGACCGACGCGATGACGACAAGTGCGACCGCCCACCGTGGCGTGCGCGACGTCCACCACAGTGCCCCCTGCTTCATGGCTCGGGAACCTAGCAACGTCGACTCCTCGACGTGGCCCGTTCGGCGGAGCTGTGGACAACGGCCGGGGTCAGGCGGGCAGGACGGGCTCGCCGCAGACGTCGCACTGGATCGTGTCGATCGTCTCCCCGTCCGGCACGACGCCCTCGTTGCCGCAGAACCCGCAGGCCCAGTGCTCCTCGCTCATGCCTGTACTCAACCCGACCGCACCGACAGCCGCCGACCACCACACGGCTGCACGACCGCCGCAGGCAGGCAGGCCCGGCGTGACGGTGGCACCGCGCCATGCACCCGTCTCCCTCTCATGCATCGGCGATCAAGCTCTCGAGCCACGCGCGGTCCGTCACGCGCGGCTCCAGGAGCACGAGCCACGGGTGCCGGCCCACGACCAGGCGCCGGTAGGCCTCCGCGCTCGCCGCGACGGACGGCGGGTGCGCGGCCTGCCAACGCACCAGGCTGACCGAGGGATCGGCGCACGTGGGCGGGGCCGCCACGTCCCCGATCGCGCCCGCCAGTCGCCCGACCTCGTTCGTGAAGCGTGCGGACAGCTCGGCGTACGGACTCAGCGGGGGCGGGACCTCCCGGGTCGCTCTGTACCGCGCCTCGGCCTCGATCACCTCGATGGCGGGGGCTCGGTCGGGGTGCAGGCGGCCGAAGAGGGTGTCGATCACCGAGATGCGCTGCCCCCGGATGGGGGTGGCGCTCACGGCGCCGAACTGCCTGCCGATCGCGCGATCGATGCCGCCGCACCTCGGGCAGACGAACGACCAGGAGAACCGGTGGTCGATCGGTACCGCCTCGCGTGCGCACACGTGGCACAGGCCCGCGACGGGCAGGGCGCAGCCCCGAGCCGGGTTCCACGGAGCGGTGCTCACGTCGTGCACCGCGCAGCGCAGCCCGCCGTCGGGCAACCGGACCACCCAGTGGCAGGCCGCCAGGTCCGCAGCCGCGGTGGGCACCTCGGGATCGGTGGGTGGGATGCAGGTCATGAGAACCTCCTGGGGCCGCGCGGGCCGCCGCGTCGCTGCTTCCCTCGCCGGCTGGCGTGGGCGGGTCTTCCCCCGGGGGCACCGTGCGCGGGGCGCGGTTGCCGGCCAGCAAGCCGGGGGGCTTGGCGCTGGACCTCGTGACCGCCCCCAGGTGTAGCAGGCGCCCCCGACACACTGCGGCCGGCCCCTACGCGAGCCCGATCCCCTCCACACGTGCGCGTCCCGCGGCCGCCGGCCCGGCCAGGGGACGATCCGGCCGTCGAAACTCACCCTTCGCGACGATCAAGGCGAATCGGGGTGCGGCCGACATTTCCTGTGAAAGGGGGTTCCATGGCCTCCACCGCATTCCTCAGCACCGACCGGCACCGGCATCTGGCACCCCTGCGCGCCTGCAGCAGTACGGCGCCCCGCGTGGCGTCGACGGCGGACGCCCCGGTGGCCGCCGCCGTCCCCGGACCGGACGCCGGTCGTGAAGGCGCCCGAGAGAGCGTGGCCAGGTCCCTGGTCGCGCTGGCGTCCGTCGGCCACCACGTGTTCCGCGACCCGAGGCCGCCACGTGACCGCCGCCATCACGCCGCTCTGGTGCTCGTGGGTCCGGGCGGGGTGTTCCTGCTCGACGTCGCCGAGGACCTGCAGGTCGAGGGCGATCAGGTCCTGCACGGTGACCGGGATGTCACGGACGACGTGCTCGCCCTCGCCGATGTCGCCTACCGCGCCGAGGGCGAGCTCGTCGAGGTCGGCCTGGCGCCGGGGGAGGTGCGCCCCGTCGTGGTGGTCACCGACGCCCGCGGTGTGGACCGCCGGATCGGACCGGTGCGGCTGGTGGGTGAGGCCGACCTGCTCCGCCACGTCGCGTCGTACGGCAGTCGGCTCCCGGCGGTCGAGGTCGAGCTCGTGCTCGCCCGGCTCCGCGAGATGCTGCCCGACCTGGTGCCGGTCGTCCTCGAGCTACCCGAGGTCCCGACACCGCACGACGGACGCACGCACCCCAGCACGTTGGACGTGGACGAGGCCCTGGTGGCGGGTGCGGCTGCTCGCCCCGTCGAGAGCTGGATGGCCGTTCTCGACCCCGCCCAGGCCGCCCTCGTGCGGCGTTCCTTCAACGGTCCGTGCCGGATCCGCGGAGGGGCCGGGACCGGCAAGACCCTCGTCGGCCTGCACCGTGCCGCCTACCTCGCCCGGAGCCGACCGGGCACCGTGCTGGTCACGTCCTTGGTGCAGACGCTGCCTGACGTGCTCCGTCATCAGCTCGCCGCGCTGGCCCCTGACGTCGCCGACCGCGTACAGCTCGTCTGCGTCCAGGAGTGGGCGCGCCGGCTGCTGGCGGCTCGCGGCGTCCGGGTGGCCGTGGACGAGTCCATCGCGCGCATCGCGTTCGACGACGCGTTCGCCGCGCTGGCCCCGGACAACCCGCTGCACGTGCCGGACTGCGGGCCGGGCTACTGGCGGGTGGAGATCAGCAAGGTCATCAAGGGCCGCGGCATCACGGACCTCGCCGGATATCTCGACATCGCACGTACCGGCCGGCGCTACCCGATGAGCCGGGACCAACGCGCGGCGCTGTGGGAGCTGTACCGCGCCTACGAGCGCCGGCTCGGGGCGCTCGGCGTCCACGACGCCGACGACCTGGTTCTCATGGCCGCCGACGAGCTGCGTCGACGTCCGTTGGACGTCCCCTACTCGGCCGTCATCGTGGACGAGGTGCAGGACCTCACGGCGGCCGGGGTGCGTCTGCTGCACGGCCTGGTGGGCGATGTGCGCGACGGGCTGACCCTGATCGGTGACGTGCAGCAGGCGGTGTACCCGGGCGGTTGGACCCTGGCTGACGTCGGGGTCTCGGTGGCAGGCCGCGGTGTGGTGCTGACCACCAACTACCGCAACACTGCGCAGATCCTCGACCTGGCCCACCGGGTCGTCGCCGGGGACGAGGTCACGGACCTGGACGGGGGAGTCGTCTCCGGGGAGCGCCCCGAGCAGGTGCGGCGGAACGGCGCCGAGCCCGTGCTCGAGCGCTGCGGGTCCCGACGCGAGCAGCACGTCGCGATGATCGCCCGGGCCCGGACGGTGGCCCGTGACGCGGGGACCGCTGGCGTGGCGGTGCTGTGCGCCACGAACGGCGCCGCGGTCCACGCCGCCGATGCGCTGCGTGCGGCCGGTCTGAGCGTGCTCCTGCTCACCGACTACGACGGCACCCAGGTGGCCGCCGTCAAGGTCGGCACCATCAAGCGTGCCAAGGGCCTGGAGTTCTCCCACGTCCTGCTGCCCGACGTCTGTGCCGAGCTGCTCGAGCGCGGCGACCCGCCGGCGGGTGCTGCGGACCGCGAGCGTTGGGAGCTGCAGCGCCGCGAGCTGCACTCCGCGATCACCCGGGCCCGCGACGGGCTGTGGCTCGGCGTGGCCTGACCGGATTCCCGGCGAATTCCCAGCCACGTCACAGCCTGCTCGCAGCCGGGGGGTGGACGGTGATCTGGTTCACATTGCTCGGCAGGGTGG
The DNA here is from genome assembly GCF_030586465.1 of Actinotalea lenta. GTDB lineage: Bacteria > Actinomycetota > Actinomycetes > Actinomycetales > Cellulomonadaceae > Actinotalea > Actinotalea lenta. Next base: position 502,853 of record NZ_JAUQYP010000001.1, on the reverse strand, counting down.
AGCCGTCATGCACGTGTTCGCGTCGATCCCCGTCGATCCCTCGACGTACGTGAGCTGGGGTTGGCTGTCGATCTCCGTCCCCAACCTGATCATGGTCGGCATCACGGTCGCGCTCTTCGTGCTGGCGCTCGTGCTGCCGTTCCCCGCAGGCCGTGGCGGGATCGTGTCACCGACCTCCGGGGGGCCGCGCACGGACGCCGACCCGCCGACCGGCGATCACGCGGCCGCCGCCGAACCGCCGCCCGGGGACGGCACCCCGGCCGTGACCCGCACGTCCGATGAGCCGACGGGGGACCGGCGATGAGCGCGCACGCAGGAGCGGCGAACGAAGGCGCTCGCTCTGCAGCGGCCCCGCTCGTCGCTGCAGACCGGACCGACGCCGCGCCGACGAGCCTCATCGGTCGCCTCCGCCACCGGCTCGAGCACGACCTCCCCTACGACCAGCTGCTCCCTGAGACCCAACCGAGCTACGTGGCGTCCTGGATCTACGTGTTCGGCGTGCTCACGCTCGCCGCGCTCGCGATGATCATCGCGTCCGGCGTGGTGCTCGCCTTCGAGGGGCCTTCCTGGTACCACACCTCGGGCGTCGGGCACTGGTTCAACAGCCTGCACTTCTGGTCCGTGCAGCTGTTCTTCATGTTCATGCTCGTGCACCTGGTCGGGAAGTTCTCGATGGCCGCCTGGCGTGGGCATCGTGCCCGCACCTGGATCACCGGGATGATCGCGTTCCTGGTCTCGATCATCGCGGGCCTCACGGGCTACGTGGTCCAGACCAACTTCGACTCGCAGTGGATCTCGTTCGAGGCCAAGGACGGGCTCAACGCCGCGGGCGTCGGCGCGTGGTTCAACGTCGCCAACCTCGGGCAGGCCCTCCTGGTCCACGTGTTCCTGCTCCCCGCGATCATCCTGGTGATCGTCGCGATCCACGTGGTGCTCGTGCGGCTGCGCGGCGTGGTGCCTCCCATCGACGCCGCCCGGGTCGAGCAGGCCCGTGACGCGGAGGAAGGTCGATGATGGCGGCGTCGCGCGAGCTCCACGGCGTTCAGCACCAGCTGGAGACCACCCCCTGGCGCGGGCCCAAGCGGCACTACGACATTCTCCGGGAGGGCCTGATCGCCCTCCTCGTGGTCGGTGTCGTGGTGGTGGGCCTCGCGTCGTTCCTCGGTTCGCCGGACGACCCGGCCCTGACGTTCAAGGCGTGGGCGACCGACATGCCGCAGGACTTCTACGACACGACGGTCTCCGAGCTCGCCGGGACGTCCGAGTCGGCCACCTACGGACCGCCGTACAACACGGGCGGGACCGGGCAGAACCTCGGGCCGGTCAACCTGCAGACCGCGATGGGCGTGCGGATCCCGGTCGACCCGGCGACCGACTTCGTCATCACCCCCCTGCAGTCCCAGGCACAGCCGGGCGACGTCTCGGCGGCGCTGAGCCGGTGGGCGGCGGCGACGGCTGACCAGCGCACCGCGTGGACCACGGCCTACGACAACGCGCTGAACGACCCTGCCGCCGGTGGTGATCCGACCAAGGTGGCCTCCGGCGACTACGGACCGGTCCCCACTCTCGCCTCCGGGCTGGAGGCGATGGCCGCCTCAGGTGCGCTCGACGGGATCCTCGCCGCCCCGGGCAACTTCTACTCGACGGACAACACCAAGCAGATCCTGTTCATGGGTGACGGCGGGTACCTGGATGCCGCGGCCAGCGCCACCCACCTGCAGGGCAACCAGTGGGGGATGATGAATGAGACCGGCTCCTACCCGGGTCAGCAGTGGCTCGCGCCGTTCTCGTTCTGGTACCAGCTGCCGTTCTTCAACTCCGAGGCGGACAGCGGCCTGGCCGCGACGCTCACGGCGAACGGCGACATCTACATCATGGCCATCGTCGTGGTGTTCACGCTGGTGGTGATGCTGCTCCCGTTCATCCCCGGACTGCGTGAGCTGCCGCGGGTGCTCGGCCTGCACCGGTTGGTGTGGCGGCGCTACTACCGCGACGGTCACTGACCGGCTTCGCCGATCCTGCATTCCCGGCGTGCTCCCAGGAGGTCTGCAGGGCCCTTGAAGCCGCGTGCGGTGTCCTGGCTGCCTCGTTCCCCCGGCAAGGAAGGAGCTTGTCGTGCACCACGTGGAAGTCCTCATGGACATGCTCTGGGGTGACCTGCCGGTCCATGCGCTGAACCTCACGATGGCCGGGGCGACGGTGGTCCTGGTCGCCGTCGCGGCGCTCTTGCCCGTGCCGCACGGGCGCGGCGGGATCGTGGTCCGGGACCGCGCGGGCGGTCAGTGCACCTCACCGACGGCGACCACGACGACCGGCGCGACCTCGAGCGGCCAGAGCGCGGACCGGCGCCCGGTCTGACGCCCTCGACGCAGGTCCGCGGGCCGCCTCGTGCACCCGGCGCGCGCCGTCGTCCGCAGCCGGGGACGATGAGACGTCCCACCGCCGAGCCCACCGGGAGTCCTCGTGCCGAGCCGGTTCACCCTGACCGCCATGAACGTCGTGCACCGCGCTCTCATCGCGGTGTCCTTCGGCCGACTGGGGTGGCGGCTCGGCGGCACACCGGCGCTGGAGCTGACCACCGTGGGACGCCGGTCGGGCGAGCCGCGCTCGACCATGCTCACCGCGCCGATGCGTGTCGGCGACGGTCTGGTGGTGGTCGCCTCCCGAGGCGGTGACGACCGGCACCCCGCGTGGTTCCTCAACCTCCGCGAGAACCCTGAGGTGACGGTCCGCCTCGAGGGTCGCGCCCCGGAGCGCCGCCGCGCCCGCGTGATGTCCGACGAGGAGCGGGCCGAGCGCTGGCCGGAGCTGATCCGGTCCCACACGCAGTACGCCGGCTACCAGCGCAAGACCGACCGGGTGATCCCCCTCGTCGTCCTCGAACCCGTGGGCGACGACCCGGGCGCCTGAGCACCTCCGCCCGTGCCGGGCTCAGGCGGTCAGGACCTCCAGGACGCGCTCGCCGTACCGGTCGAGCTTGGCCGCGCCGACGCCGCTGACCCCGGCGAGCTGGTCGAGGGACGTCGGCCGCGCCTGCGCCATCGCGCGCAGCGTCGCGTCGTGGAACACCACGTAGGCAGGGACGCCTTGCTCCTTGGCGACCTGCGCGCGCCAGGTGCGCAACCGCTCGAACAGCTCGGCGTCCTGGACGGAAAGATCGGCGGCGGACGACGCCTTCGCCGACCGCGCGCGCGGCGCCTTGGCCGGCCGCGCAGCCTCCCGGCGCAACCGCACCTCCCGGTCGCCGCTGAGCACCGCCCGGCTCGCCTCGACCAGGTGCAGCGTCTGGTAGCCGGACGCGTCCACGCCCAGCAGCCCCTGCGCCAGCAGCTGGCGCACCACGCCACGCCAGGTGCGTTCGTCCAGGTCCGACCCGACCCCGAACACGCTCAGGGAGTCGTGCCCGAGCTGGGTCACCCTGGGCGTCGCCCTGCCCACGAGGATGTCGATGACGTGTCCCGTGCCGTATCGCTGGCCGCGCTGGTCCAGCCGCACCACGGCGGAGAGCAGCTTCTGCGCCGCGACGGTCCCGTTCCAGGAGTCGGGCGGGGCCAGGCAGGTGTCGCAGTTGCCGCACGGCGCAGACTCCTCGCCGAAGTACCGCAGCAGCTGCACCCGCCGGCAGTGCACCGTCTCGCACAGTGCGAGCATCGCGTCGAGGTGCGCACCGAGCCGCCGGCGGTGCGCCGCGTCGCCCTCGGAGGTGTCGATCATGCGGCGCTGCTGCACCACGTCGGCCAGTCCGTAGGCCAGCCACGCGGTGGACGGCAGGCCGTCGCGGCCCGCACGGCCGGTCTCCTGGTAGTAGCCCTCGACGGACTTGGGCAGGTCCAGGTGGGCGACGAACCGCACGTCCGGCTTGTCGATGCCCATCCCGAACGCGATGGTCGCGACCATGACGACGCCGTCCTCGCGCAGGAACCGGGCCTGGTTCGCCGCCCGCGTCCGGTTGTCCAGGCCGGCGTGGTACGGGAGCGCGGGGATGCCGTGCCCGACCAGGAACTCGGCCGTCTGCTCCACGCTTGCGCGGGACAGGCAGTAGACGATCCCCGCGTCGCCGTCGTGCTCGGTGCGGATCAGCCGGAGCAGCTGCTGGCGTGGGTTGTCCTTGGGTTCGATGCGGTAGGTGACGTTGGGCCGGTCGAAGCTCGCGACGAACGTCCGGGCGCCGTCGAGCCCGAGCCGTTCGCTGATCTCCGCGGCCGTTGCTCGGGTGGCGGTGGCGGTCAGCGCGATGCGCGGCACGTCCGGCCAGCGCTCGCCCAGCACGTGCAGCAGGAGGTAGTCCGGACGGAAGTCGTGCCCCCACTGGGACACGCAGTGCGCCTCGTCGATGGCGAACAGTGCGACGTCCGCCCGGCCCAGGAGCTCCACGGTGTCGGGCAGCCGCAACCTCTCCGGCGCCAGGTACACCAGGTCGAGCTCCCCGGCGAGCAGCGCGCGTTCCGTCCCGCGGCGCTCCTCCCAGCTCTGCGTCGAGTTGAGGAAACCGGCACGGACGCCGAGCGCGGACAGCGCGTCGACCTGGTCCTGCATGAGGGCGATGAGCGGGGAGACCACCACGCCGGTCCCCGGCCGGATGAGGGCGGGGATCTGGTAGCACAGCGACTTGCCACCACCGGTGGGCATGAGCACCAGGGCGTCACCGCCGCCCACGACGGTGTCGACGATCTCGGCCTGCTGCCCCCGGAAGGAGTCGTACCCGAAGACGGTGCGCAGCACGTCGATGGGGGTCGGCATCGCTCTCCTCTCGTCGGCCCGGTCAGGGTACGTGGCCGCGCCGACGCGGCCCGTCCTCCCCCCTGCCCGGACTATGCGGCTCCCGGTTCGTGCGCACGGCCCGGCGCGAGCGCTCGTGCGACGGGGGCCACCAGCAGCTCGGTGACCGTCCGTCCCGACCAGCTCCCCTGCTCGAGGTGCACCGAGGCCAGGGCCGTGCTCGGCTCCGCGTGCCGCAGGTCGAGCAGTGCGGCGTGCCGGTCGAGCACTGCGGCCACGTCCCCCGGGTCCCACTCCGGGTGGAACTGGTAGCCGGCGACGCTCGGCCCCCACGTGAAGCCCTGCACGCGGGTGTGGTCGTTGGTGTGGGTCAGCCGGACGCCGTCGACCTCGGCGAACGCCGGGTCGATCTGCTCGTAGTGCAGCTGGCCGACCGCGATCGGGCCGCCAGGGCCGTCGACCGGGCACAGGCCGACCTCCATGCCGCTCGTCGGGAAGGACGGGGGCAGCGCCGGGGCGATGGCGCGGGCGATGAGCTGGGCTCCCAGGCACACCCCGATCACTGTCGCGTCGCCCCGCCAGGCCCGGCGCAGCAGCCCGGTGACGTCGGCGAGGGTGCGGCGCGTCGCCGGGTCGCCCGCGAAGGAGGTCGTCTCGCCGCCGGAGAGCACGTGCACGGGTGCGGACAGCTCGGCCGCGGTCAGGGCGCGACGGCGGTACGGCACGACCACGACCCGTGCGCCGAGACCGCGCAGCGGCGCGGCGAGCCGTGCGCCGTAGCCGAGCCGCGGCAGGGGCCTGCCGTCCGCCTCCCACACCACCACGTCCGGGTGTGCCATGACGCCTCCCGACGTCTGACCCAACGATCCGGCGCGAGTCCGAGTGCCCGGCTCGGCTCAGACCGGTACGCGCTGGGCGGCCCAGGTGCCGGCGGCGGCCAGGACCCGGTCGGGGTCGGCGTACTGCTCGCGAAGGAGCCGCTCGTACACCGCGGCCTCCTGGTCCCGGCTCACGGGCCCGGTCACGCCGAGCACCTCGGCCAGCGCTGTCGAGAGGGCGTCGACCGTGCCCGAGCCCTCGTCGAACTGGGCCTTCTTGCGCCACACCAGGTCGGGTGGCAGCAGATCGGTGACGGCCTTGCGCAGCACCCACTTCTCGGTCGTCTCGCCGGTGGACTCCGCGCCGTCCGGGTCGGTCCGGCACAGCTTGAGCGCCGCCGGGACGGACTGCGCGACGTCGATGAGGTCCCGGTCCAGGAACGGGGTGCGGGCCTCCAGGCTCTCCGCCATCGTGATCCGGTCCACGCGCTGGAGATTGATGTGGTGCATGGTGCCCAGCGACCGGGTGAGCTCGTCGGCCAGCGCGCGGGGGTCCTCGACGTAGTCGTGGTGGTAGGCGTAGCCGGCGAACAGCTCGTCGGCCCCCTCCCCGGTGAGCACGGCCTTGACGTGCTCGCGGGCGAGCCGCGCGGCGAACAGCGTCGGGATCGCGCTGCGCACCAGGTCCACGTCCGCGGACTCCAGGTGGTAGACGACGCGCGGCAACGCCCGGGCCACGTCCTGGGCGGTGAAGACACCTTCGTGGTGCTCGGAGCCGATGTGCTGCGCGACGGCGCGCGCCGCGGCGAGGTCGGCAGAACCTTCCAGCCCCACGGCGAAGGTCTTGAGCGGGCTGCGCCCGGCGCCCAGCCGTACGCGTTGGGCCAGCGCAGCGACGATCGAGCTGTCCAGGCCCCCGGACAGGAACGACCCGACCTCGACGTCGGCGACCATCCAGGTGGCGACCGCCTCCTCGAGGACGAGGCGGAGCTCGCGGACGGTCGCCTCCACGTCCAGCCCGGGCTCGACCTCGGCGGCACCCTGCGGGGTGCGGTACCACCGCCGCAGCCCGTCCCGGGTGTCGTACAGCGACCCGGGTGGGATCGCCTCGACGGAGTCCACCGGCAGGCCGTCGAAGGCCTTGAGCTCGGAGGCGAACGCCATCCCGTCGCCGATGCGGGCGGTGTACAGCGGCTTGATGCCCAGCGGGTCGCGCGCCGCGACGATGCGCTCGCGCGTCGCCAGCACGAACGCGAACATCCCGTCGAGCCGGGAGATCCAGCGGCTGCCCCCGGACCGGAACAGGCGCAGGATCGCCTCGGAGTCGCTGGCCGTCGTGAACGTCGACGGGCCGAGGATCGCGCGCAGGTCCTGGTGGTTGTAGATCTCCCCGTTGGCGACCAGCAGGTCGTCCGTGACCTGGATCGGCTGGGCGCCGTCCTCGGGCCCGATGATCGACAGCCTGGCGTGGGCCATCACGACGGGCGCACCGGGCAGGGTGGCCACGGCGACGGCGTCCGGACCGCGGTGCGCGATGCGACGGATCATCCGGTCGGCGAGGTCCTCGTCCCCGACGTTCCACAGGCACACGAAGCCGCACATCGACCGGCCATCTCCTCGGTTTGGGGGCCCGTCCACGGTAGGCGAGCGCGGTCGGCGCGGCCTCCCGGGAGGGCTGTCCGGGTGATCCGCCGAAATCCCCTTCTTCCGCGCACCTGCGTGCCGATCGGTGCCGAGGAAGGTCATCTCAGGAGAGGCTCCCATGTCGACCGGAACCGTCGCCCCGGCCCGGATCGCTCCGCCTGGCTCGCCGGGTCGGCGCGGCCCCGCGGGCCCGCTGCTGGCCTGGCTCCGGGGCGAGTCGGTGCGGGCGAAGATCTGGAACGCTTTCGCGGTGTTCGGCGTCGTCGCCATCGCGACCGGTCTCGCCGGTGGCTTCGTCCTCGGCTCCTCGGCGCACGGCTCCGGCGTGCACCTCGGCCGTGCGACCGCTGTGGTCGCGGGTGCGATGGTGCTGGGTCTGCTGGTCGGCGGTCCGCTGGCCCTGTGGACCGCCACGACGATCTCGCGGGGCGTCGTCGCGATGGCCACGTCGCTGGAGGCGCTGGGCCGCGGTGACCTCACCGTGAGCGTCGAGGTCCGGTCCCGTGACGAGCTCGCTGCGATGTCCCGCTCTCTGACGTCCGCCCAGGCCAGCCTCCGGGCGCTGCTGGGTGCGGTGGCCCGGTCGACCGACGCGGTGACGGGGGCGGCGAGCACGTTGTCCGGGTCGACGCGCAGCATCGTCACCGACGCGGAGTCGACCTGTGCGCGGGCGGGTGACGCCGCCGGCCACGCAGGCTCGGTCGCCGAGACCGTGCGCGCGGTGGTCGACGACGCCGCACGGATGCGCAGCTCGGTCGACGCGATCGCGCGTGACGCCGCGGAGGCGGCAGCCGTCGCCGCCCGTGCGATGCAGGTTGCGGAGGCCACGAACGTCCGCGTCGCGCGGCTCGGGACGTCCTCGGGCGAGATCGGCGAGGTCGTGCGGGTGATCACGCAGATCGCCGAGCAGACCAACCTGCTGGCGCTGAACGCGACGATCGAGGCGGCCAGGGCGGGTGAGGCGGGCCGTGGCTTCGCGGTCGTCGCCGGCGAGGTCAAGGAGCTCGCCGGCCAGACGGCCCGTGCCACCGAGGACATCGCGGACCGGGTCGCGACGATCCAGGCGGACACCGGGTCGGCGGTCGCGGCCATCACCGAGATCACCGCGATCATCGGTGGTATCGATCGGTTGCAGGGCTCCATCGCGACGGCGGTCGAGCAGCAGGCGCTGGACGCGGCCGCGATCACGGCAGGGGTGTCCGACGCGGCAGGGGGCTGCGGCGCGATCGCCGACGGGATCGGCGACGTGGCCCGCGCCGCCCGGACGACGAACCGGACCGCGGGCCACGCCGACGAGGCGGTGGACGGGCTCCGCAGGCTCGCCGAGGAGCTGGCGCGCGACGTCGGGCGCTTCAGGTTCTGAGGCCCGATGGTGCCGGTGGATGCCGCTCGTGACCGGGTATCGTCACCCTGCGGGAGGTGCCGTGGTGAGCGAGGACCCGCTGGTCATGGAAGCGCCCCGGATGAGCTGGGCGCCCTACGGGCGCGTCCCGGCCCCGGGCCCACGGTCCGTGGTGGTGTCGATGAGCCCGGTGACCTCCGAGCGGGTGAGCATGGCCCCGCTGCAGCTCGCCCGGCGGTTCGAGGCGGGGGGCGCCCAGGGCTCGCGCGCGCGGGCGACCCCGCGGTCCGCGCCTCGCTCGCCCGCGACCCAGGCGGCGCCGCGGGCCACGCCCGTGCCGGAGCGCTACCGGGCGCCGGCCGCACCCCCGCGGGTCGGCGGTGCACCGGGCGCACCCGCCGCCGTGAGCGGTGCGGACTGGGCCCAGCAGGCCGAACGATGGGTGCCGGGCCTCGAGCAGACGGTGCAGCGCTGGCTGCCCGGCGCCGAGCAGGCCGTGCGGCGCTGGGCGCCCGAGGTCGAGCAGCGCGTACGGCGACGCGCCCCGGAGCTGGTCCGTCGTCTCGATCAGGCAGGACCTCCGCCTCCCGGTGACCGGGGCGCGCCCGGCGGCCCCTGGCGCCCTCCCGTGCAAGCCCGGCCGTCCGGATTCACGCTGCCGTTCGACCCGCTCGCGGTCGTCGCCATCGTGCTCGCGTTCCTGTTCCCACCGCTCGGTGTGGTGGTGGCTCTCATCTCGCTCAACAGAGCGAGGCAGAACGACGTGTCGCCTGCGCTGTCCGTCATCGCGCTCCTGGTGGCGATCGGCATGAACCTGGTCGCGTTCGGGGGTCTCGCGGCCCTGGGCGGTCTCCTCCAGTCCGGCTGACCCGCGCCACCCGGCGTTCCCGTGCGATCCGTGCCCGTCCGGGGTAGCGGGCCAGCGCCACGGGAACGACCTTGACCACCTGGGAGGGGTCAGGTCGGATCGTCGGCCAGGAGGCGGTAGAGGGCCTTGCGGGCGCCGGCCAGGGCCTCGGTGGCCTCGGCGAGCTGGGCCGGGGAGCCGACGCGGGCGACCTGACCGACCGCGGAGTGCAGCGCGCCGAGCTCGCGGCGCAGGTCGAGGGCCGCGGCAGGCGGCCCGCCGACCTCGAACGGGTCGCCGAGCTCTTCACGGTGCTCGGACAGCCACGCCTGTCCGGCCTCGGTCAGCGATGCCGTGCGCCGACCCTCGACCTTCTCGAGCCGGATCAGGCCTTCGTCCTCCAATGCCTGCAGGGTGGGGTAGACGGAGCCGGGGCTCGGGGTCCACGCGCCTTCGCTGCGCTCGGTGATCTCCCCGATCAGCTCGTAGCCGTGCCGGGGCTGCTCCTCGATCAGCAGCAGGATCGCCGCGCGCACGTCCCCGCGCGGGCGTGGGCCGCCCCAGCCCCGGCGACCTCGCCGGCCGGCCCCCGCGTCGGGGCCGAACCCGCCCAGGCCGGGCCCGAAGCCTCCCGGCCCGCGTCGGTGGCCGCGGTGACCGGGCTCGTGCTGGTCCGGACGGAACGGCCGTCCGCCCGCGGAGCGCGGTGAGTGCCGTGCGTCGTCGAAGGGGTGTCTCATGTCGGTGCCCTCTCTGTCGATGCATTGACGATATATCGCGACGCAATCGCGGTCAAGAGAGCGGGCGGTCCGACGATCGGACCGATCGGTGGCACGCGCGCGACCTCAGTGCAGCGCGGAGTCCGCCGGTCCGATCCGCCAGGCCCGGAACCGGACGGTGAGCCCGGCCCTCGTCGGTGCGCAGCAGTACGGCCCCCCGCTCGCGGACACATCGCCGGGGAACGGTGCGACGCGCACCAGCCGCCACGGAGCGCCGGACGCCCGTGCCCGTACCGTCACCGCGTCCGCCGCGCGGCTGACCCGGATCGTCACGACGCGGCCGGTCCACTCCGGGACGGGAGCCACCGACCAGTCGGACCGTCCGTGGGTGACCACGGCGCCGAGCTGCGGTGCGCCGTCGGACACCTCGACGCCGGCCTTGACCCAGGTCTGGGGGTCGACGCGGAGCAGCACACCCGCCTGGTCGAACTGCTCGGCGTAGTCCACGACGACGTCGACCTCGGTGGCGCTGCCCACGGGCAGGGGGGTGAGCAGACCGTGCGCGTCGTCGTGCACGAACCCGTAGGAGGTGTGTCGCCAGGCGTCCGAGCCCTCGACTGCGGTCACCAGCAGGTCGCCGCCGTCCGTGCGGACGTCCTGCGGCGGCGTGGTCCAGCTGCCGCTGGTCCAGGCGACGGTGTCCATGCGTGTCACGCTAGCCGGACGCGCGGTCTACGGCGTCGAGCGGCTCAGGTGGTCGCCCAGCACCTCGCACACCTCGGCGGCAGAGCCCACCTCGAGAACCCGGCCCGGCACGCGCACGCCCTCACCCCGGGGCAACCAGGTGCGCAGGGCCACCACCGGCACCCCGGTGCGGACGGCCAGCGCGAGCTCGGACAGCGTGCCCCACGATCCTCCGACGCACACCAGCACGTCGGACGCGCGGACCAGCAGCGCGTTGCGCATCTCGCCCAGCCCGGTGGGGATCGCCACCGTGAGGCCCGCGGCCGCCCCCTCGCGGGTGGAACCCGGCAGCAGGCCGACGCTCACCCCACCTGCCTGGGCGGCGCCGTCCGCCGCGGCGGCCATCACACCGCTCAGGCCCCCGGACAGCACGACGTGCCCGTGCGCCGCCGCCCACCGCGCGACCTCGACGGCGTCCGCCACCTCCGCCGCGTCCGCCGCGCTCGGCCCACTGATCCCGACGTAGGCCATCCGGTACCTCCCAGGTCGAGCGACGACGCCCGTCGCCGTGCGCCGTCCTAGCATGGCGCGGTGAGCGAGGCGAGCGTGCGGTGGTGGCAGTGGCGACCCGCGTCCCGGGCTTCCGTGATCGGCTGGTGGGTGGCGTCTCTCGTGACGGCCTCGGCGCTGGCCGTGATCGTCGCCGTGGTCGCGGGCGGGATCGCGTGGACCACCGCGGACCCGGGCGTGGACTACTCGGGCCTGGGCGCGATCGTCTGGGCCCTCGCCGCTTTCGCGATCGCCGGATACGTCGGCCTGCTGACGGCCGCCCTCGTGCTGGCCTCGCGGTACGTCCCGCCCGAGCGGCGCACCCCGGGCTGGCGCGCGGTGTTCGGCGGCGTCCTCGCCCTGGGCGCCGCGCTGGCCGTGGTCGGGCTCGTGACGGTCGAGCAGCTCGTGGTGGCGACGGCGGCGCCCGCGCTCGCCGTGGCTGTCCCGGCGCTCGTGGCCTCGCGGGTGCCGCTGCTCCCGGCCGCGGCACGGGTCAGCCGGACCGGTGGCCCGGAGGTATCCGACGATCCGTCGTGACAGCATGGCGGCATGACCCCGACCTCTCCTGCCGGACCGGCCGTGCGCCCCGTGACCGACCCCGTCGCCGTGGCGGCCGACGTGGCTGCGGTGGTGCTCTTCGTCATCCTCGGCCGGCGCTCCCACGACGAGGGTTCGGCGGTCGTCGGGACGCTCTCGGTGGCCTGGCCGTTCCTGGCCGGCGCCGGCCTGGGCTGGGCGGCCGTGCTGGGGCTGCGCGCCCGGGACGAGGTCTCCGGCCGCTGGACCGGGCGATCCCTGCCTGCCGGGGCAGTCGTGCTGGCCGGCGCAGTCGTGGGCGGAATGCTGCTGCGGCACCTCACCGGGGGCGGCACGCCGTGGTCCTTCGTTCTCGTCGGGAGCAGCTTCCTTGCACTGTTCCTGCTCGGCTGGCGCGCTGCGGCGGCCTGGCAGGTGCGGCGCACCCGTCCGGTCGACTGAGTCGGGCGCTCGGGGCCGGCTCGCTCAGGGCCGGGTGTACGTCGCGGTCAGCGCCGCGCCCTGGACCTGTCGCGCTTCGAGCACGGACGCTGCGGTGAGCGGACCCTGCAGGTCCGCGGCCAGGGAGACGACGAGGAACCGGTAGTGGTGGGTGGTGCCGGACGGCGGGCAGGGGCCGCCCCATCCGACGTCCCCGAAGCCGTTGGTGCCCTGCTCGAGGTCGCCCTCACCGGACGCACCCTCGGGGAGGGAGGTGGTGGACGTGGGCAGCGGCCCGGCGACCCAGTGCACGAAGCCGCCGGCGTCCGGGTCGGTGACGACGACGTAGATCCCGGCCGCCGGGCGGTCCATGGGTGTCCAGCTCAGCTCCGGCGAGACGTCCTCGCCGTCGCACGTGTACCGCGCCGCGATCGCTCCGTCGTTGTCGACCGCGGTGCTGCTGAGGGTTCCCGGTGCGGTCGGGGTGGTCACCTGGTCACCGGGGACACCGCAGCCGCCGGTGACCGACGCGAGCGTGGCGAGCGCGACGCACGTGCGGCGAGAGCCGGGCGTCCTCGGACGGTGGCGCACCTGCGCCGACCTCAGCGGATGCGGCGCTGGTGCCTGGCGACCCGTCCGGTGCGCCACTCGTGGTCGAGGTCGGACTTCGCGCGCCTGACGGCCTGGCGCGCAGTCAGCCCGTAGCGCGGGTTGACGAGACCCGACGACCACGCCTGCCAGCGGAGGAGCCCGAGCCGGTGGAGGTGCACGACGTCCATGCGGCGCAGGGCGGGATGTGTCTTCATTGACACCTCCTTCGGCCGATGCCCGGGGGGACTTGAGCGATCGCAACGGCCTGACTGTGGCGCAGCCCCCTCCGCGCTGAGTCGGGTACGGCGCGCCCGACCCCGCCAAGCCTACGCGGCGCGCCTCCTGTGACCAGGGGAAGGACGTCCCGGGCTCATGGGCGCGGTCGCCTCGCCGGACGACGTCCACAGGGTGAGAAGGGCGCAGCCCCCGCTTGTGAACTCTCTCACCGTCGGATGTGAACGGCCTGTAAAGGCCTCGGGGAGCGCCCGCCGGAACCGGGTGAATCGGATCCTGTCCGGTGTTGCGTCGCGGTGGCTTGTCCTAGTTTGTCCGGTGCGACGGCGCGGACCTCGCGCTGCGGGGACCGCTCACGACCCACGAGAGGTAGGCATCCCCGGATGTTCGAACACAACGGTGTTGCGAAGTCGGTCACGGTGGTCGTTCCGGCGCGCAACGAAGCGCAGAACATCGGCTGGGTCCTGGACAACCTCCCGGACTACGTGGATGAGGTCGTGCTGGTCGACGGGAGCTCCGTCGACGACACGATCGAGGTGGCGCGCGAGCACCGCCCCGACCTGACGCTGGTGCGGCAGACGCGGCGCGGCAAGGGCAACGCGCTCGCCGCGGGCTTCGAGGCCGCGACCAGCCAGCTCATCGTGATGATCGACGCCGACGGGTCGATGCACCCTGCGGAGATCACGCGCTTCCTGGAGCCGCTGGCCGAGGGTGCCGACTACGTCAAGGGCTCGCGGTTCGTCACCGGGGGAGGCAGCGACGACATCACCGCGCTGCGCAAGGCGGGCAACTGGGGGCTCAACGTCCTGACCAACGTGCTGTTCCGCAGCCGGTACACCGACCTGTGCTACGGCTACAACGCCTTCACGCGGGACTGCGTCGAGGCCTTCACGCTCGCCCCCGCGCACGAGAAGGGCGCGGGGCGCTACGGCGACGGGTTCGAGATCGAGACCATGATCAACGTGCGCGTGGTGCTGGCCGGACTCGACGTGGTCGAGGTGCCCAGCTACGAGTACCTCCGTCGCTCCGGGGAGAGCAACCTCAACACCTTCCGGGACGGCTTCCGGGTGCTCGGCACGATCCTGCGTGAGCGCGGACAGCGCGCGCGCCGTCTCACGCACCTTCCCGCCCCGCGGCCCGCCGAGGCGCCGTCCGAGGCCGCGGCGCCCGCGGCGCGGACGCGCTGAGCGGCCGGTCGGCGCGCCGGGTCGCGAGGAGAGTGCCATGGTCGCGGTGACGGTGGTGGTGTGCGCCTACACCCTGGACCGCTGGCAGGACCTGGTCGCCTCCGTCCGGTCCGCCGCCGCGCAGCAGCCCACCCCGGACGAGCTCGTGCTGGTCGTGGACCACAACCCGGAGCTCCTGGAGCGGGCGAGCCGTGAGCTCCAGCCGGAGATCCCCGGCCTCGAGGTGATCGCCAACGAGCGCCGCAAGGGTCTGTCCGGTGCTCGCAACACGGCGCTGGAACGGGCCTCCGGGGAGGTCGTCGTGTTCCTGGACGACGACGCGAGCGCCTCCGACGGCTGGCTCGCGTCACTGCTGGAGCCCTACGGACGTCCGGACGTCCTCGGTGTGGGCGGCTCTGCCGCACCGCGGTGGCCCACCGGCCTCTCGCGGCCCGCCACGCTGCCGGAGGGGAGCCACGGGCGGGGCGTGCTCGACTGGGTCGTGGGGTGCACCTACGAGGGACAGCCGCTGTCGCAGGCACCGGTGCGCAACCTCATGGGCTGCAACATGTCCATGCGGGTGCGTCCTGCTCTCGACGCGGGCGGTTTCTCCGAGGATCTCGGCCGGGTGGGCCGGACGCCGCTCGGCTGCGAGGAGACCGAGCTGTGCATCCGCATGCAGCAGCGTCGCCCGGATGGACGCTTCCTCTTCGAGCCGTCCGCGAGCGTCCGGCACCGGGTCAGTCCGGACCGCCTCACGTGGTCGTATCTGCTGCACCGGGGCTACGCCGAGGGTCTGTCGAAGGCCACGGTGGCCGGCCAGGTCGGCCAGGACCAGGCCCTGGAGACCGAACGCGGCTACGTCGCGCGGGTGCTGCCCGGAGCGGTCCTGCGGGGACTGGGCCGGGCCGTCCGCGGCCCGGGCCGGCGGAACGGCGCCGAGGGCGCCGCGGCCGTCGTGGCCTGCTTGGCGGCGACCGCCGCCGGGTACGCTCGCGGTCGGGTGGCGGCGGCCACCGGCCGGACGAGCTTCGCTTCGCGGCCGGCGCTGGGCGTCACGGCCGAGCGGAGCGGGGCATGACGCCGGCAGCCCCGCAGGCGGCGCCCGACCGGCGAGGGGTCGCGTGAGTGGAGGGCCGGGCGCGCTGACCGATCCCGAGGAGGTCCGGGTGGACGGACCGGCCGACGAGGCCCGAGGCTCCACCGCGCGCTCGGAGCACAGCGGGCTGTTCGGCCGGGGGCTGCTCTACGTCGTCGTCATGGCGACCCCGCTGGTCTCCGCGACCGTCATCTCGCCGATCCTGACGCGCCTGCTCGGACCCGGGGACTTCGGTCTGGTGTCGGCCGCGATCTCGCTCAACCAGCTGCTCGTGGCCGCGGCGCTCGTCGGACTCGACCAGGCCGTCATGGTCCAACGCGCCGAGGACGGCAACTCGACGACGTCACGTGGCCTGGTCGCGACCGGGTTCGTGACCAGCGCGGCCGTCATGGGGCTCGCGGCGGCGACGGCGCCCTGGTGGGGCCCGGCCTTCGGCTTCGGCGACTCGTCCGACGTGGTGTGGCTGACGCTGGCCTGGACCGCTCCGGCCGCGCCCGTGCTGATGATGGCGACGCTGCTGCTCGCCGAGAACCGGTTGCGGCCGTTCGCGCTCCTGAGCCTCGTGTCGACCACGGGCGGGCAGATCACAGCGCTGGTCTTCCTGCTCGTGGGCAAGCCCACGGCCGCCCTCTACCTCGAGGCGGCCGTCGCGATCACGCTCGTGTCGGTGGTCCTCGGCCTGGTGCTGACCCGGCCGCGATGGACGGGGATCCTGGACCGTGCGGCGACTGTGCGGGCACTGCGGCTCGGGGTTCCGATGACCATGAACGCGGTCGCCGGGTACGTGCTCAACGCGGGCGACCGGATCCTGATCCAGCGCACCCTGGGTCCGGTCGAGGTCGGTCGCTACCAGGTGGCGTACACCATCGGCTACGTCGTCGTGGTCCTGATGTACTACGTGAACCAGTCCTGGACGCCGCGGTTCGCCGAGCTGCGCGACCCGCACGCACGCCTCGCGCTGCAGGGCACCGCGCGCAACAGCCTGTACCGCATGCTGGCGCCGACGGTGCTCGGGATCAGCCTCGCGGCGCCGGTCGCCCTGCGCGTGTTCGCGCCGGCCAGCTACGAGCCGGGCACCCTCGCCATCGTGGTGGTCCTCATCGCGGTCTCGGCCTTCCCGGTCGCGGCCGGGGGCGCGAGCGGACGGGAGCTGCTCACGCTGCGTCGGGGGCGGGCGATCGCGACGTCGACCGTTGTCGCCGCGGTGGCCAACATCGCGCTCAACCTGGTGCTGCTCCCCCGGTGGGGGATCCTGGGGGCCGCCGTGGCGACGCTGCTGAGCTTCAGCCTGCAGTCCGCGATCAAGGTCGCGGTGCTGCCGCGCGAGCCACGCTGGCCCCGCACGCCGTGGCGCCTGTGGGCCCTGGTGGGGGCGTCCGGTGCGGTCGCGGCGGCGTCGACCCTCGTCCCGGACACCACCGTCCTGATGGGGATCCGGTTCGTGCTCGGTGCCGCCTGCCTGCCGTGGCTCGTGGTCGAGCTGCGCCGCGCCCGGCTCGTGTGAACGACGGGCGGCAAGGGCTCAGGGCATGCGCGTGTACATCGTGGCCCAGTCGAGCTGGAAGTGCCCGCTCACCGAGTCCGCCGGGTCGCCGTCGTACAGGTTCGTCTCGACCTGGAACACCAGGTGGAACGACGTGCTCGGCACACCGTCGGTGAACGTGCCGAGCGCGGTTCCGTCGAGCCAGAAGCTCGCCGACCCGGGCGCCCACTCGATGGTGGCGACGTGCCAGCCGGTGTCGCTCAGCGCGGTCCCCGTCGTGAACCGGCTCGCTGCGCCCGGTGTCCCGGTGGCGGTGCTGCCGGGACGGAACATGTTGGCGTAGATCTTCTCGTTGCTGGTCAACGTGTTGACCTCGGGGAAGTCGATCTCGCCGTCGCCCCAGTTGTCCGAGTCGGGCCACAGGATCCCGACCATCTTGTAGCCGCGGATCGTGTCGGACCGGAACCGGAAGGAGTAGCGGCCGTACTTCTGGCCCCAGCCGTGCGGGATGTGCGGCACCAGCGCAGCCACGTAGTGGGTGCCCCCCTCGGTGTGCACGTACCAGTCCATCACGCCGCCCGAGACCGAGATCACCTTGTCGGCGTCGTACACGCCCCGGCCGGAGGTGTCGCGGTACGGGCCGTAGGCGAACCATCGGTTCGCGTACGACGACGAGGAGAACGTGCCGCGCGCCATGGGCGTGGTGAAGTCGTCCGCGAAGACCTGGTGCCAGCCCGGCAGGTCGCCGATCGGCATCGTGCTGCTCTGCTGGCCGGCGGGGTCCGTGAGCGTGGCGGACGGATCGGTCTGGCAGGTGGCCAGGTCCGTGGGTGCGTCCGGCGCCGCGGCCGCCGCGGCGAGGTCGCCGGGCGGCGTGCTCGTCCGCGGGCTCGACGGCTCCGAGATCGGTGTGGGAGAGGGCGTTGGCGAGGGCGTGGGGGACGGTGACGGCGTCGGGCTCGGCGCCGGGGACGTCGTGCCCGTCGTCGTCGTGCCCGTCGGGCTCGGCGCCGCTGTGGCGGCGACCGTCGCGCGGCCGCGGGCCTGGGTCGTGGCCGACGCGGTCGACCCGGCGCCGTCGGCAGCGCGCAGCGCGGCGCTCTCCGCGAGCCGCGGTCCCGTCACGGCGGCCGAGGACCCGGCTCCGACCAGCACGGCCGAGGCCGTCACCAGCGTCGCCGCGACCCTGAGGGGCCGGCGGCGGGCGAGCCCCCTGGCCAGTCGCGTGACGATGTGGGTGTCGGACATGGTCGATGTCCCTCTCGTGGTCCTCGTCGCCGGTCTGGCTGAGGTCTGGATCGGCGCCTTCACGGTCGATCTGAAGGTCCAGCCGGTCGGGTTTCGCGATGCGGACGCGATCCAGGTGGGCCGCCCGGGGTCCGGCTCCGACTCGTGGCGAGACTACCCGACGCGTGCCCGCCATCGGCGTGTGTCACGATGCCGTCGTGACGCAGCCCGCACCGCACGCGCCGATCGACTGCGCCGACCTCGAGCTCTCCGCGCCGCCCGAGCCCGGCCCCCGCGCGCCGGGCCACCTGCTGGTGCGGTTGCACGGGCACCCCCTCGGCGTGCTCCAGGTGGACGCGCACGCCCGGGCCTCGGACGGCGGCCGCTCGGCCGCGCTCGAGGCGTTCGCCGGGCCGGTCGCCGAGCACCTGACGGCGGACGGGCTCGTGTCCGGCGACCCGGCGCCCGTGCCGCACTGCGGCTGGGACGCCCCGGAGGGTTCCGGGCTCGTCACGGTGGTGGTGTGCACCCTCGGCGAGGACCCGCGGCTGGTGCGCACCGTCGAGTCCGTCCTCGGCCAGACCTATCCGGAGCTCGAGGTGGTCGTGGTGGACAACCGGCCCACGACCGGCCGCGTGCCCGAGCTCCTCGACGGCATCGCGGACCCACGGGTCCGGATCGTGCCCGAGTCGGCTCGCGGGCTCTCTGCCGCGCGCAACGCGGGTGTGGCTCACGCGCGCGGCGAGCTCATCGCGTTCACCGACGACGACGCGCACGCCGACCCCGACTGGGTGCGCCGGCTCAGTGCGGGGTTCGCCTGCGGTGACCAGGTCGTGGCGGTCACCGGTCTCGTGGTCCCGGACGAGCTCCGCACCCCGGCCCAGCACCTGTTCGAGGAGTTCGGCGGCTTCGACAAGGGGTTCAGCCGGACGGTGTGGTCGATGCGCCCGGCATCCCTCGGGGTGCGTGCCGTGACCGGTAGCCACGGCGGCCTGTTCCCCTACTCAGCAGGTGTGTACGGCTCGGGCAACAACATGGCCTTCCGGGCGTCGTGGCTGCGGGCGTCCGGGCTGTTCGACGAAGCCCTCGGTGCGGGCTCGCTGACGAAGGGCGGGGAGGACCTGGATGCCTTCCTGGCGGTGATGCTGGACGGGAAGGTTCTCGTCTACGAGCCGGCAGCTGTCGTGCGGCACAGCGCACGCGAGGGCATGGCGGAGCTGGCCTCGCAGCTCTACGGCTACGGCAGCGGCAACTCCGCAGCGATGATCAAGCATGCGATGGCTGGTCCCCGGCGCACCCTCGCCGTCCTGGCGAGGGTGCCCACCGGTTTGCGGCGGCTCCTGGACCCCCGGTCGGAGAAGAACTCCCAGCGATCGGCCGGCTACCCCCCGGACCTCGCACGACGCGAGCTGCGGGGTTTCGCAGCCGGCCCGGTGCTCTACCTGCGGTCGCGGCGCGAGGCGCGTCGCCGGCGCGCCGCGCACCCGCTGGCGGTGCCACCGGCGCTGTGAGGCGCACGGTCCGCGCCGTGCGCCGGCGACCGGCTACGCGGGCGTCGTCCGCAGTGGCTCCTGGCGCAGCGCATCCACGGCGTCCAGCAGCTCGGCGCTGAGCGTGCTGTGGAACTTCCGTGCGAAGAGCTTGGGCAGGCTCCCGGCCGGGACCGTTCGGCCCTCCTGCAGGAACGGCAGGTGCTCCATGGTCAGCCACGGCGGGCCCTTGATGTTGGCCTGTCGCCAGTCGATCAGCCAGGCGAGCTCGTGGAGGTGGTGGTCGGCGTACCCGGGCACGAGGGACGGGGTGGACAGGAGGGTCGCGACGAACGTCTCGTCAGGAGCCCAGGCGCGCCGCCAGAACCGGACCAGCTCGGGCCGACGGTCGACCGCCCGGACCACGGCGTCGGCGTGCTCGCGGGCCAGGACCTTCTGCGTCGGCCCACCGGCAAGCGACAGGCCCCGAGGCAACCGACGTGGGATCGGCAGGCGGATCACGTGCCGGCGCCACGCCCAGTGGTAGTAGCGCAGCCGCCCGAGGCCGCCGCTCATGCCCCACTGCGGGATCGGCAGCGGGGCCACGTAGGTGATCGACCTGCCGATCAGCGGGGTCAGGACGGCACGCAGGTCCGCGGTGGACAGCAGCGGGTAGTCGGAGCCCGAGAGCAGGGCGACATGCGTGGCGGACGTCTCGGCGACGGCAGCGCGGTACCCGGCGAGCTCGGCCTGCACGGCCCCGAAGGTCGCCCATGCGGTGGCCACCCGGGGCAGCAGCCGGACGCGCTCGGGCAGGTCGCGGGTCATGGCGGCGGCGACCGGGTCCGGTGTGCGCGCGTCGACGTGCAGGAAGACGGGCAGCGGGTCGAGCGCGGCGAGCAAGCGGTGGAGCTGGTCGGGCTGGTCGTGGGCGAGCACGACGCAGGCGAGCTCCGCCTTCCTGGTGGCCGATGCTGACTCGTCGGCGGGATCCATGGCGCTCCTCGGGGCGGCGCGCGGCCTCGGGCCGGCCGGCTGACACAGGCTAGGGAACCAGGCGTCGGCCGGACAATCGACACGGGGCGGCCATCCGTGCCTCCAGCGAGGGCTGTCCGGCAGACGGGACGTCGGAGGTATCGGGCGAAATGTTCCGGAACGCCCGGTACATTGCCGGGGTGGACCGCATGAAACGTCCTGCGGGTCCGTACAGCGTCGTGGACCTCGACCTGGACCTCGACGACCTCGAGCAGACGCTCGCGCGTACCTCCCTGCACGAGGAGCTGTGGGTCGTCGCGCGTCGTCGGGGCGTGCCGCAAGCGATCGTGGAGACCACCCGGGACGCGGCCGCGGGCGATCTCGCGGCGCTGACCGACGTCGGCACCTCGCCCCTGGACGAGGTCGCGGACGCGGAGCTGCCGCGCGCCACCGTGGTGGTGTGCTCGATCGTGTCCCGCGTGGACGACCTGGACCGGTGCCTGTCCCAGATCGACGCCCTCGACTACCCCGACCCCGAGCTGCTGCTGGTGGACAACCGGCCGACGCTCCCCGACGACGACCCGTTGCCGGCGCTGCTCGCCCGGCACCCGCGGGTCCGGGCGGTCCGGGCTGCGACGCCAGGGCTGTCCGCCGCGCGCAACGTCGGCATCCGCGCAGCGACGGGCGAGGTCGTGGCCTTCACGGACGACGACGTCTTCGTGGACCCGGGCTGGCTGAAGGGGCTCGGCAGGAGGTTCGTCGCCCAGCCGGACCTGGATGCCGTCACGGGTCTGATCCTCCCGTTCGAGCTCGAGACCCCTGCACAGGTGTACTTCGAGCGGTACTACGGCGGGTTCGCGGGCGTGCGCTCCTATCGCCGGCTCACCGCGCGCGCGGGGCGGCGACTGCCGGGGCGCGCGCGCATCACCGTGCGGGATGACACCGGGGAGCAGAGGCGCATCGCGATCTACGGCGCGGGTGCGCTCGGAGCGGGCGCGAACATGGCGTTCCGGCGCTCGACCCTCGTGCGGCTGCGCGGGTTCGACGAGAGCCTCGGGCTGGGCACGCCCGCCAAGGGCGGCGAGGACCTGGCGATGCTCATGCGCCTGCTGTGGTCCGGAGGGGTCGTGGGCTACGAGCCGGCGGCGGTCATCGCACACCGGCACCGCGTCGAGTACCACGAGCTCACCAGCCAGATGCGGTTCTACGGTCTGGGGTATGCCGCAACGCTCACGGCGCTGGTCTGTCGAGACCCCCGGCACCTCATCGGCCTCGCGCTCCTCCTCGGTCCCGCACTGCGGTCGTTCGTGGTGGGCTCGATCCAGCGGGCGCGTGGTGTGGGCGGGTCCGGCGGCGAGCCGTCCTTCCCGCGCGAGCTCTGGTTGCGGGAGCTCAAGGGCCTGCCCGCCGGCCCCTGGGCCTTCCTGCGCAGCCGTGCCGGTGAGCGCGCCCGTCGCGAGGCGGGTCGCGGCGCGGCACGCGAGGAGGCCGAGCGTGCCGGAGCTGGGTGACACGGAGCGCGCCCGGGGCCTGGCGGCGTTGCGGGACAGGTTCGACCGGGCGCTGGCGGCCTGGCTCGGCGACGACCGCGACGTCGTGATCCTCGACTACCCGAACCACGACAACGTCGGCGACAGCCTGATCTGGCTCGGCACCCGGGACAGCCTGCGGCGCCTCGGCGTCCGGGTGGCCTACGCCACGTCCAACGAGTACCTGCGGCCCGAGCTGGTCGACCGGCTCGCCGGGCTGCCGGTGCTGTTCCACGGGGGCGGGAACTTCGGCGACATGTGGCCCGCGACGCACACGACGCGGCTCGAGATGATCCGGCGGTTCCCCGACCGTCGCGTGCTGCTGCTGCCCCAGTCGGTGCACTTCGAGGCGCCGGACGGGGACCGGGAGACCGTCCGCACGCTCACCGGGCACCCGGACCTCACCCTCTTCGTGCGCGACGAGCCGAGCCTGTCCTGGGCGACCGCCGCCGGGGTGCGCGCCGAGCTGGTTCCGGACGCTGCGTTCGCGACGGAGCCGCGCCGCCTCCCGCGGCCCCGAGGCACCGGCGCCGTCGCCGTCTGGCGCTCGGACAAGGAGGCGCGGCCGGGGCAGGAGCTCGGCCCGGCCGCCGCCGGGCTGACGCGCACAGACTGGCCCGAGGACCTCGCGCCGGCACGCCGGGCGTTCATGGCTGCGATGCGCCTGCACGTGCTGCTCCGGGCCCCGCGGGGCGTCCGCCGCGCTGCGGTGCTGGCCTGCGACCTGATGGCGGCGCGCGAGCTGCGCCGCGGCATCGCGCTGCTTGCGGACGCGCCGGTGCTGGTCACCGACCGCCTGCACGGGGCCGTGCTCGGCCTGATGACGGGCCGGACGGTCTGCCGGGTGGACAACACCTACGGGAAGCTCGCCGCGGTGCTCGACCTGTGGTGGCCCGGCGAGCCGGCGATCGCGACCGCGGCGACCCGCGCGGAGGCCGAGGCATGGGCCGTGGGTCGGGCGGGTGCGGCCTGAGCCCTGCTCCCTGACGTCCCACCGGTTCGTCGCGTCGGGCCCCGTCAGGGGAGCGGGACGACCACCACGTGCGCGTCGCCCTCGTCGAACGGCATCGAGGCGCCGGGCGTGGCGAGCATCGCGTGGTAGAGCCGGTCGAACTCGCCGGGCGCGAACGGCCCGGGAGTGGGGTCGTTCAGGGCCTCGTCGGTGGTGACGAGGAGGATCCGGTGGGCGTCGGGGTTCGTCGCCCTGGCCAGCGCCGCGATGTCCTGGACCGTCAGGTCGCCGCGGATCCACTGCTTCGCGAGCGAGATCGAGTTGTAGTCCGGGATCGTGTAGCGCGGGCCGATCGACGCGGGTGAGGAGCCTGAGGTGAACACCACGTCGCCCGGACGGGCGTGCTGGTCGATCCACTCCAGGGCGTCGACCGCGGCGACCGGCGTGCGGTTGACGGCTGCCGGCTGGAAGTAGGTGAGCAGGAACAGCACCGCGAGCACGCCGGCCGCCACCGGATAGCCGATCCGGGTGAGCCGGGGACGCCCGCGCGGCGTGAAGAGCCAGGCAGCGGCGATCGCAGCCCACGGCAGCGCGAACAGGTAGACCCGCAGGCGCACCTCACCCCCGTACGCCTGGCCGGCCATGACGAGCGCGGGGGACACCAGGAGCCAGCCCACCACGAGGGCCTGCCTCGGCTCGTGCTGCACCACCCTGCGCACGACCCCGATCAGGCCGAGCAGCAGGATCATGCCGGCGATCACGAGCGTCCCGCGCCGTTGCCAGGTCTCCGCCGTGGACAGTGCCTCGACGTTGACCGCCGAGTAGGTGGCGTTGTTGACCACGTCGAGGCTCGACAGGATCCCGTACTTGGCGTTGATGTAGCCGAGGTTCGGGGCGAGGTAGCCGAGCGTGAGGACGCCCATGCCGACCGCGACCCAGAACGGCCGCAGGTACCCCACCAGGAACAACGGGACCAGGGCCAGCAGGGCGACGTAGGGCGTGAGCTGGTGCGAGGCGACGATCACCGCGAACGTGGCCAGCACCGCGGCCACGACGGCCCCGGGTACCGGTCGGCGGGTCACCGCCGACGGCCACTGGGCGGGTGGCGAGCCGCGTCTGCGCGGGCCTCGCAGGAGGACCTCGACCGAGCGGGCCGGGCCCCGGGGCTCCGCGGCGAGCTGCAGCACCACGAGCAGCGCGACGAACAGGTAGAGGACGTAGGCGAGGCCCTGAGGGGCGAAGTAGTTCTGGCCGACCCAGTTCGTGGCGGCGAACAGCGTCGCGGCGGCCCACGCCCACCGCGAGCGCGGTGCGAGCGCGCGTGCCAGGGCGAGCACGAGCACCACGTCGAACAGCGCGAACCCGATCTCGGCGAGGTACTCCCAGCGCACGGGGTTCGGGTAGCCCGTGGCCTCGCCGAGGACCGCCGTCCACGCGAACATGCCCGGCCACCGCTGGTAGATGTCGCCGTGCACGTTCACCGCGCCGTGTGCCTCGATGTACCTCGTGACGGCGATGTGCTTGAAGGCCCACGGCAGGCGAGGGGTCTGCTCGACGAGGCCGGGCGTGCCGTACAGCATCAGCACCAGCAGGCCGAGGTGCGCGGCGATCCAGCCCTCCGGGATCCGGCTCAGGAGGCCCAGGACCACCATGGCCAGGACCACCGCGAAGGACGCGTACCACGCCACGCCGAGGGAGGGGTTCAGCCCCCAGGGCCCGAGGGTGCTGACGTCGGCGGTCTCGGTGGCAACCGCCCAGGTGAGACCCGCTGCGACCAGGATCGCGGCGGGCAGCAGGTGGCGGGTCACCGACCCGCGCACGTGCGGTCCCGTGAGCGGGACCCGGGCGGCGCGCACCACCGTGCTGCCCGACTGCTGGTCCGCCCAGCCGGCCGCGGAGCTCCCCCGGGCCACGGTCAGCCCGACGAGGCTGACGACCTGCCCGGCCGTCGTGCCCCACCGGGTCGCCAGGCGCCGTGCGCCGAGGGGACCGGCGTGCGAGTCGACGACGCGCAGGCCCAGCAGGCGCATGCCGACGGTCGCGCCGCGCGCGCCGGCCGCGCCATCCGCCAGGCCCCACAGGGCGATGGCGCCCACGGCGATGGCCAGGACAGCCCGCGCACGCCCGTCGTCCCCGGAGAAGGCGCCCCGCGTGGCCGCAACCCAGGCCACCGCCACCACGGGCGCGGCATCCAGCACCGCGGCGGCGACGCGCAGGGCGGTGGGGGCGCGGTCGGGGTGCGCCGGGGCCGGTCGCTCGGGCCGCAGGTGCCGCAGTGTGGCGACCGCCGCTGCGACGACGAGGACGACCACGGTCGCGGTGCGCGGATACCACAGGTGACTCCACGCCATCGCGAGCCCGAGGGTCGCCATCGTGACGATGCTGATGGCCACGGTCCACGAGAAGCGTGCGGCCCGACCCCAGCCAGCGGCGATCCGGGGCATGAGCGCGAGGCCCGGGGCCAGCAGGCTGGCGGCGCCGACCGCGATCCCCCGCGCGGCGCCGCTGCCGTCGAACGCGACGAGGGCTGCGGCGGACATCGCCACGACGACGGTGACGCCGGTCGCTGCGGGGTGGACGACGGGGCGGTCCTCGCGCGGCGGAGCGTGGACCGGTGCGGCATCGTCGAGGATCTCGCTACCCGAGGCGTGGCGCGGTAGAGGTGGGGGCGCCATCCAGACCTCCGATCGACGGGTACGCGGCGACAGGTCGCGGCGCTGCGTGCCCGGGTACGGCCCGCAAGGTGCGCGTACCAGGACAAACCATGCCATGCTCGGGCGCTACCCGGCGAGTCGTGCGGATCGTCCGACCGCCCGACGGGGACGAGGGCCGACCGCGGCTCCGGACCGCCACGCCGGTACCGTCGTGCGTGATCACGAGCGCGCCAGAGCTGCCCGGAGGCCCGGATGTGTAGGCAGGACGCCCGCGCGGAGCGGGACGCGAGCGTGCGGCTGCGCCCTGTGCGGGAGCGCCGACGATGAGCGTGATCTCCAGGTGGCCGGACCGGGGGTTCTCCGACGCGACGACGTCCGCCGGCGCCGGTCTGTTGCGGACCCCGTCGCTGGCGGACCTGAGACGGGTCGTGACGGACCTGCTCGTGGCGGCCCCGGACGGCCCGGCCGCGGTCGGGGTGCGCGGCGGCGTCGCGGTCCGGCAGGCGCACCCCGACCCGGCGTCGCGCGCCGCCGAGCTGGTGCAGCCCACCGGCACACTGCCGCCGGGCGAGCGCACCGACGCGCGCGTCGCCGCCGCGACGGCGAGCGCACCCGATCTGCCGGCCGGCCAGCCCTTCCGCCTCCTGGTGGGTCCCGACCACGTCGTGCTGACCGCTCGCCACGTGATCGGGGACGCGTCGATCACCAACGCCCTGATCACCGGGTTGCTGCTGGCGGCGGACGGGCGACCGCTTCCCGACGCCCTCGTGACGCCCACGTCGCCCGGGATGACCTGGGCGGTCGCCCGCACGATGCTGCGCTCGCTGCGGCCGATGCCGCGCTGCCACCCGGTCGACCTGCCGCGGGCCGAGGACCAGGTGTGGACCCCGTCCCCGGGGATCGTGCACGCCACCTTCGAGCCGAGCGCCCTGCGACGCCTGAAGGCGCAGGCCCGGTCGCTCGGGGTGCGCCGCACCTCGCTGCTGGTCTCGCTCGTCGAGCGCGCGCTCGGGACGGTCGGCATCGCCCCCGTGGACGACGTGCGCACGGTGGTCGTCGACTGCCGTCGGTATCTGCCCGCCGGCCGCACGGTCCAGGGGAACTTCTCGGCCGGCGTCGGGCTGCGGGCCGACTGGTCGGACCCGGAGGCGGTCGACGGGGTCGTGTCGTTGTCGCTGGAGCGTGCGCGTCCGCTGCTCCACCTGGTCGCGGGCAGCGTCCAGGCGCGGTTCCCGCACGGGCCCGTCCGCCCGGTGGCGCCGGGCGCGCCGGTCCGGGTCCGACCGGACTACTCGGTCGTGGGGCCGCTGCGTGGGGCGGCGGCGCTGCCGTGGGACGGCCTGCCCACCCTGCTCAGTGCGATCCGCCCGTACCGGCCCGACGGTCTCGGGGTCATGGGTGTCGAGATCGGCCAGGCGCTGCAGGTCACGCTCGGGTACGACCGTGCCTTCCTGGGCGACGTCATCCCCCGGGCGGTGCTCGACGCGCTCGCCGACCTTCTCGCGGCCTGACGAGCGTCAGGCGTACATCGGCGTCAGGGCCTCGTACTCCTCGACGGGTGCGTCCCGCAGGCACAGCTCGATGATCTGCCGGCCCAGGGGGTCGAGCTCGTCGGTGAGGTACTGGCGCAGCTCGGACTTGAAGAAGTCGGCGAGGATCCGCGCGCCGATGTCGTAGGCCTCCACCCCGACCCGGGACTGCCGCTCGGTGCGCAGGAACGTCGGGCGGATCTCCTGGCCGTCGATGCGCATGTCCGCCAGGGTGTAGCCGAGCAACGGCAGGCGCGAAGGCACCAGCTTGTCGTGCCGGATCCGGCCGGCGCGTCGCGCGAGGTACTCGCGCGTCAGCCACTCGGCGGAGAACCCGACCTTGTATGCCCCGATGTGCTGGTTCGGGGTGAGCACGTACCGGGTTCGGTCGGCCTCGACGAGCTGACGCAGCAGCAGGTTCGCTCCGCCGACCTTCGTGCCCGTGGAGAACGGCCAGAAGGAGCCGACGCCCTCGGAGATCATGCCGCCGTGGTGGACCGCCGAGAGCTCGGAGTCGGTGGCGCCGATCGAGGGGTTCTTGTCCCCGCGCGGTGCGATCAGCCGCCACAGCCACGCGATGGACGGGGGCACGAAATGGGTCATGCCCATGATCCCGTAGCTGGGCTGCTCGCGCGTGCACAGCGGCATCCGGACACCGAACGTGCGCACGTCCACGGGCTGCGGCTCGTCGACCACGTCGCCGAACTCCCGCCGGGAGATCACCACGCGCGGGTTGGGGCAGGGCTTGCCGGTGGAGTCCAGGGTGTGCTCCCAGGGCAGAGCCGTGGCGTCGGGGACGCCCTTGATGTTGAAGAACACCAGGGGCTGGGTGGGGTGGATGAACGCCTTCTCGAGGTCGTAGTCCTCGCCGTACTCCCGCAGGTTGTCCACCCGGACGAACCAGCCGTCCTCCGCGTCGGCGACGACCAGCTTGCCGGGGGCGTCCTGCACGGACGGGTGGCACAGCGTCATGTCGTCGGTGACCGGTTCGAGCCGCGAGGACTGCGCCAGGGTGATGTGGTACGGCTCCTGGCTGACCACGTTGTAGCCCAGCAGGATGCGACCGTCGTCCTCGCGCCGGATGTCCTGGCACATCTCCGACTTGCCGCCACCCGAGGCTCCTTCGTGCATGACGACGGTCTCGTTCTCGTACGGCGTGGTGACCCGCACGGACGACGCGTGCGCCGTGAGCCAACCTTCGTGCGCGCCGATGTCCAGCAGCACCGAGAAGACGCCCTTCTTGGCGCTCGGGCCCGGGTAGAGGTTGTAGGCGAAGATCTCGTGCAGCTCGTCGGTGCGGTCGTGCACCACGATCTGCTTGCCGTCGAAGCGGGTGTGCCGGAACGGCGGGGCCACGTACAGGATCGAGCGGGGTGTGTAGGGACCGATCTCGTCGAACGTGACCCAGCCCTGCAGGTCCATCAGGGCCAGCGCGAAGAACGCGGCGTTGGTGGGGACGACCGCCAGCGACGGCGAGCCGAATCGCGGGCCGCCCGCCTTGAAGGGCACCAGGATGAGCGACTGCTCGGACAACCACTGCAGGGTCTCGGCCTTGACCGGGTCGAACTCCGCGCCGTGCCGGTCGCGGTAGCGCGGCTTGTCGCTCGGCAGGTCGTCGGCGATCCGCATGCAGTCCGGGTCGCGGCGCCGCATGTAGTCCTCGACGTAGTTGACCGCGATGCCGTTCGTGCAGCGGACGACGTCGACCTCCTTGACCCGGGTGCCGTTGACGTCGTACGACACGTCGTACTTCGGCCCCCGCTCGGGGCCGAGCGAGAGCCAGTACAGCTCCTCACGGGTCGCCGGGATCGTGATGTCCAGGCAGGAGTCCAGCGCGGTCCGCAGTGCCGGCGGCAGGGTGACGTCGGGCAGGACGGGGCGATGGGCGATCGTCGTCACGTGGGCTCCTCGCTCGGTGTGCGGCCTCCCCGCCAGGCGGGCAGACCTCGGGCACTGTACCGAGACGGTAGGAGCAGGCCCCAGGGGGGTCGTTAGGACCTTAGGGGCTGGCGCGAACGTTCAGGTCACGCCGGACGGGGCCGGCGTGGACCGATCAGTCCCAGAAGAGGAACGGGTCGGTCGTGTCGTCGAGGTGCTCGAGCTCGATATCGATCTGGTCGAGGATTTCGACGGCGGCGGGGGAGTTCACGGGACTCACCTTCGGGGTTTGAACGGACGTGCTGACACCCCAATCCTCGGCAGTGCACCCGCACATCTCAGGGGGTCGAAGGTCCTCATCCGCCCTGCTCGCACAGTGTTCACACCGTCGTCACACGAGGCCGCACCAAGCCCGTGACAAATGAGGCAAGAAAGCCGCCAAAGAAACGTCAAGGACGCTGACGAGCGAGGCGCGCGGAAGGGCGGCGGCCAGGAGCTCAAGAGTGCGGTACGGCCGCAGATCGGGTCGGCTCGGCAAAGGGTTGGCCACGGACGATGCAGGCCGGGGACAACTGTGCCGACACCGCGTTCAGCGCCGCGTCCTGAGGCGGATGGACACCAGGCATCTCATATTGCGAGACGTCTGCGGCGTCCCCGCGGCTCAGCTCACGGGGCTGAGCAGCAGCACGGGGATGCGGCGGTCGGTCTTCGCCTGGTACTCCTCGTACGGCGGCCAGACCTCGACCGCGCGCCGCCACCAGGTCTCGCGCTCGTCGCCGGACAGCTCGCGCACCGTGTAGTCGCGTCTCGTCGGCCCGTCCTGGAGCTCGGCCAGCGGGTGCGCCACGAGGTTGTGGTACCAGACCGGGTGCTCGGGTGCGCCGCCCTTCGAGGCCACCACGGCGTACTCGCCGCCGTGCTCGACGCGCATCAAGGCGGTCTTGCGCAGCTTGCCGCTGCGCGCCCCCAGCGAGGTCAGCACGATGATCGGCCGGCCCTGGAGGGTGTTCGCCTCGGTGCCGCCGGAGGCCTCGTAGCGTTCGGCCTGGTCGCGGGCCCAGTCGGACGTGGACGGTGCGTACTCCCCATGCAGTGGCATGTCCGCCACAACAGCGCGCGGGCCCGGCCGATTCCGCAGCGGGGGGCGGGTGCCCGCCGCCCGTGCGAAGATCGAGGTGGGAGGCGCCGACGCTGAACGAGGGGAGCCGCGATGCGGGCGGTCCAGTTCGACAGGTACGGCGGCGCCGAGGTCCTCGAGGTGCGCGACGTACCGGACCCTCCAGCGCCGGGGCCCGGTCAGGCACGGGTCCGGGTACGGGCCGCCGGGGTGAACCCCGACGACGTCCCGGTCCGGGAGGGCTGGCTGGACGGGCTCTTCCCGGTGAGCTTCCCGTCCGGCCAGGGCAGCGACCTGGCCGGCGTCATCGAGGACGTCGGTCCGGGGGTGACCCGGATGGCGATCGGCGCCGAGGTCGTGGGGTTCACCCACGACCACGCGGCGCAGGCCGAGCTCGTGACGGTCCCCGTGCACCACCTGGTGCGCAAGCCCGCGAACGTGAGCTGGGAGGCGGCCGGGGGGCTCCCGTTGGCCGGGCTGACCGCCTGGGCGGCCGTCCACGCGGTCCAGCTGCGCCGCCGGGAGACGGTGGTGGTCACGGCCGCCGCCGGTGGGGTCGGCAGCCTCGTGGTGCAGCTGGCGCGCCGCGCCGGGGCGCGCGTCGTCGCGATCGCCGGGCACCACCACCACTCCTGGCTGCGCGAGCAGGGAGCCACGCCCGTCGAGCACCGTGGGGACATCGCGGCGGCTGTCAGCAGCGCCGCCGGCGGACGCGTGGACGCGATGGTGGACTGCTACGGCCACGGCTACGTGCAGATGGCGATCGAGGAGCTCGGTGTCGAGCCCGGGCGCGTGGACACGGTGGTCGACATGGTCGCCGCCCAGCGCCTCGGCGCGCAGAACCGCGGGCAGGAGTCGGCGTCCCAGGCCCACGTCCTGGACGAGCTCATCCATCTCATCGGCTCGGGCGAGCTCGAGGTCCCGATCGCGGCCGCCCTCCCGCTCGAGGACGTGCGCACCGCCTACGCGGTGCTCGAGGAGCAGCACACCCACGGCAAGATCGTCCTGCTGCCGTCCGGCTGACGGACAGGGCGCCGGGCACTTTCCGGACGCCCCGCGCGTTCCCTCGGTAGCCGGCACGCGTTCCCGGTGGCGGGCACCGAGACCGGGTTGCCCGGGCCGGGACCCCTGACCGGTCCGGGCAACCCCTCGCCGCGCCCCGATCCGGCACTCCTAGGATGGGTGCCGTCCACGACGGCGGAGGAGAGCATGGAACCGGTCAGCTTCGGAGTGCTCGGAGCCTCGAGCTTCGCGCTCGCACACACCGCACGGGCGATCCACGAGGCGGAGGGGGCCCGACTCGCGGCGTTGGCGACGTCCTCGCCGGCGAAGGCGGAACCGTTCCGGGCGTTCGCGCCCGACCTGCGGGTGCACGAGTCCTACGACGCCCTGCTCGCGGACCCGGCGATCGAGGCGGTGTACATCCCGCTGCCCAACCACCTGCACGTGGAGTGGACGCTCAAGGCTCTCGAAGCCGGCAAGCACGTGCTGTGCGAGAAGCCGATCGCGATGCGGGCGGACCAGATCGACGCACTGATCGAGGCGCGCGACCGGACCGGCCTGTTCGCCTCCGAGGCCTACATGATCGTGCACCACCCGCAGTGGCAGCTCGTCCGCCGGCTGCTGGACGAGGGCGCGATCGGCGCCGTGCGCCACGTGGACACCGTGCAGACCTTCGACGTGGGCGCGGACGCCGACAACATCCGCAACCGGGCCGAGACCGGCGGGGGCTCGGTCCCGGACGTCGGCGTCTACACCTACGGCTCGGTCAGGTTCGCCGCACGGGCCGAGCCGGTCGAGCTGACCTCCCGGATCCGCCGCGAGAACGGCGTGGAGGTCTGGGCGCACGCGATGGGCACGATGGCCGGCGCCACCGGTGAGTTCACGTTCGCCTCCACCACGTCGACCCGGCTCCCGGACCGTCAGGAGGCGGTCTTCCAAGGGGAGGACGGCATGATCCGGGTGACCGTGCCCTGCAACGCCGGGGTCGTGGGGGAGGCGCAGGTCCACCTGGTCCGCGGCGACGTCACCCTCGTGGAGCGTTTCCCGTCGGCGCGTCAGTACGTCCTGCAGGTGCAGAACATGGTCGCAACGGTGCGCACCGGCGCGCCCTACCCGTGGTCGCTCGAGGACGCCCGCGGCAACCAGGCCATGATCGACATGGTGCTCGCGAACGAGGTCTGAGGGCCGCGTCGCCCAGCGGGCCGCACGTTCCGGTCGTCCGGCAGGCACGAGGGCTGTCGCGGCGCGCGTTCTGGGGCGACGATCGTGACATGACCGACGTGCTGCCCCCGGCGGAGCTGCGGGCGCTGTGGGACTTCGCGGACCCCGAGGGGTCCGAGGCCGTGCTGCGCGCGGCGGCCGACGGTGCGTCGACGATGCCGGGCAGGCAGGCGGAGCTGCTGACCCAGGTCGCGCGCGCGATGGGCCTGCAGGGGCACCTCGAGGACGCGCACCGCGTGCTCGACGCGCTCGAGCCGGTCACGCACTCGGTGGCCGTCCGGGTGCTGCTCGAACGGGGCCGCCTGTACCGGACCGAGGGCAGGCTCGCGGAGGCGGCTTCGACGTTCGAGGCGGCTGCCGTCGCGGCCGCGCGCGCCGGTCTCGAGGTGCTCCAGGTCGACGCGCTGCACATGCTCGCCGTGGTGGACGGCGACCGTGGCGAGCTGTGGACCCGGCGTGCGCTGGACGTCGTGGCCGCCTCCGCCGACCCGGAGACGCGGCGGTGGGCCGTCGCACTGCAGAACAACCGCGCGTGGGACCTGATGAGCGTCGGGCGGACCACGCAGGCGTTGGCGCACTTCACCGCCGCGCACAACGCCGCGGTCGAGGTCGGCACGGCCGAGCAGGAGCGTCTCACCCGGTGGGCGGTGGCGCGGTGCCTGCGCGAGCTCGGCCGCGTGACCGAGGCGCTCGAGATCCAGCGCGTGCTGGCGGGCGAGATGCCCGACAGCCCTTACGTGGCGGAGGAGATCGCCGCGCTCGAGGGGCTCATCGGCCGGACCGACTGACCGGCTCGGGCGCCCACGGGAGGTGACGACGACCGCGGCCGGGGGACGTCAGCGGAACCGCTCCGGATCGCCCGCACCCACCCGGAGCACGTCGGGCTCGGGCCCGGACCAGTCGACCACCGTGGTCAGCTCCGGGTTCACCGGCCCGGCGTCGATCACCACGTCGACCTGGTGGTCCAGCTCGTCCTGCACGGCCCAGGCCTCGGTCGGCGGTTCGTCCGAGCCGGGCAGCAGGAGCGTGGAGGACAGCAGCGGCTCGCCCAGCTCCCGCAGCAGGGCGAGCGCCACGGGGTGCGACGGGATGCGCACCCCGACCGTCTTCTTCTTGGGGTGCGCGAGGCGACGCGGCACCTCCTTGGTCGCGGGCAGGATGAACGTGTAGGGGCCCGGAGTGCTTGCCTTGATCGCCCGGAACTGGATGTTGTCGAGGTACACGAGCTGGCCGAGCTGGGCGAAGTCGGCGCACGCCAGGGTGAAGTGGTGGCGGCTCGACAGCTGTCTGATCTGCCGGATCCGGTCCGCGGCCGTGTGGCTGTCCAGGTGGGCGCCGAACGCGAACCCGGTGTCGGTCGGGTAGACCAGGAGGGCGTCGTCGCGCAGCATCGCGGCGACCTGGGCGATCGCGCGCGGCTGGGGGTCGAGCGGGTGGATCTCGACGAGCCGGGCCATGCCGACGAGGGTATGCCCGGCGGGTGCGGGCCCGCGTGCGGACCCGCACCCGCGGTCCGCTACTCGGGCTTGGGGAGCTTGTCGACCAGGTGCGACGGCAGCACGTCGTAGTGGTCGTGCGCCGCCGTGAACGAGCCGCGGCCGCCGGTGAGGGACCGCAGGTCGAGCACGTACCGGGAGAGCTCGGACTCCGGGACCATCGCCTGGATCGTGCACCGTCCGTCGGGCAGCACCTCGGTCCCGGCGATCCGGCCCCGGCGGGAGGACAGGTCGCCCATCACGTCACCCTGCAGGTCCACCGGTACGGTCACGGTGACCATCGACACCGGCTCCAGCACGACGGTCCCGGCCTTGGCCATGGCCTCCTTGAGCCCGAGGGCCGCCGCGGTGCGGAACGCCATGTCGGAGGAGTCGACCGAGTGCGCCTTGCCGTCGAAGGCCTCGACGCGCACGTCCACGACCGGGAAGCCGTGGGCGCCGCCGTTCTCCATGGCCTCCATGACGCCCTTCTCGACCGCCGGGATGTAGTTGCGGGGGATCGCCCCACCCACGATCGAGTCGACGAACTCCGAGCCGGACCCCTGAGGCTTGGGACCCACGCGGAGCATCGCGACCGCGTACTGGCCGTGGCCACCGGACTGCTTCTTCAGCTTGCCCTCGACCTCGACCTGCCTGGCGATCGTCTCCTTGTAGGGGATCGTCACGTCCTCGGTCTCGACGTTCACGCCGAACTTCCGGGACAGCCGCTCGAGCGCGACGGCCAGGTGGGTGTCTCCGGTGCCCCGCAGGATCGTCTGGTGCTCCGTGCGGTCCATCACCAGGGTGGTGTCCTCACCGGTGAGGCGCTGCAGGGCCGAGGACAGCTTGTCGTCGTCGGCCTGGGTGAGCGGCTTGAGGGCCAGGGCGTACGGCGTGGGGCGCGGCGGTGGGCCGGCCACGGTCACCGGCGTGCCCTTCTTGGACAGGGTGGATCCCGTGGGCGTACCGCTCAGCTTGGACAGGGCGGCGATGTCCCCGGCCTGGACCTCGTCCACCGCGAGGTGCTCCTTGCCGCGCAGCTTGAACAGTCCGTGCACGCGCTCCTCGGTACCGGTCTCGGAGTTGGTGAGGCGGTCCTCGTTGCGGATCGTGCCGGACAGCACCTTGAACACCGACACCTGGCCCACGAAGGGGTCGGCGACCGTCCGGAAGACGTAGGCGAGCGGGTCCCCCGCCGGGTCGGCCGCGACCTCGATGGTCTCGCCACCCGGCACGGTCACGGTGGTGTCCCGCGGTGCCGGGCCGAGCTCGCAGATGAAGTCCGCGAGCCGGTCGATGCCGACCCCGCTGATCGAGGAGCCGACGAGCACGGGGAACTCCTGGCAGTCGCGCACCTCGTGGACGAGTGCGCGCTCGAGCTCGGCGGCGTCCACCTGCTCGCCGGACAGGTAGCGCTCGAGCTGTTCGTCGTCGCCGGAGACGATCTCCTCGGCAACCTGCTCGTGCAGCTCGGCCTCCTCGGTCGCGACGTCGTCCGGCATGGACGCGTCGTGGTGGCTGCCGTCCGCGTCGTAGTCGTAGCCGGTGTCCGAGAGCACGTCGGCGACGCCGTGGAACGACTCCTCCTCACCCATCGGCAGCTCGAGCGGCACGATCCCCGAGCCGGCCAGCTCGCGCAGCTGGTCGAGCACCCGGTGGAAGTCGGCGTGCTGCTTGTCCTCCTTGGTGCAGAACACGAGGCGCGGGATGCCCAGCTCGGCACACTGCTGCCAGGCGATCTCCGTGCCGACCTCGACACCGTCGACCGCGCTCACCACGACGACGGCGAGGTCCGCCACGGACAGGGCCTGGTCCATCCCGCCCGCGAAGTCGGCGTACCCGGGCGCGTCGATGAGGTTGATCGTGTAGGTCTGGCCGTCGGGGGCCTTCCACTCGAACGGGGCGATCGCGGGGGACAGCGAGATGCCTCGCTTGACCTCCTCGGGCTCCGTGTCGCAGACGGTCGAGCCGTCCTCGACCGATCCGAGTCGCGGGACCACGCCGGCGCGATGGAGCAACGCCTCCGCCAGCATGGTCTTACCGACACCGCTGTGGCCCACCAGGGCCACATTCCGGATGACAGGCGTCGCCGCCGTTCCCATGTGCTTCTCCTTCGTCGGAGTGGGCCCTAGAGGCCACAGGCTAGTCACGACATCCGGCCGGGCAAACATGACCAAGGACCGTGGACGGGCCGCACGGCGGGCTTGCGGCGCACGGCGAGCCTCGACGGGCGGGGCCGGTCGGGCACCAGTACGGTCGCGCCGTGGCCTTGGGGCACGACCCTTCTCCCGAGTACCGTTGACGGTGATCGGTGGGACCGGTCTCACCCCCCAGGCAGAGAGGCGATCATGCGCTACGGGCACTTCGACGACGAGACCCGCGAGTACGTCATCACGACCCCGCACACCCCGGCGCCGTGGATCAACTACCTGGGCTCGCAGAACTTCTTCTCCCTCATCTCCCACCTCGGCGGGGGCTACTCGTTCTACCGGGACGCGCGGATGCGGCGGCTCACGCGGTACCGCTACAACAACATCCCCACGGATGCCGGCGGCCGGTACTTCTACGTCCACGACGGGGGGGACGTGTGGACCCCGACGTGGCTGCCCGTGAAGGCGGACCTGGACCACTTCGAGACCCGGCACGGTCTGGGCTACACCCGCATCACCGGCGAGCGCGGGGGCCTGCGGGTCGAGCAGCTGCACTTCGTCCCGGTCGACACCGACGCCGAGGTCGCCAGGGTGACCGCGACGAACACGTCGGACGCGGTCAAGACGCCGGCCCTGTTCTCCTTCGTGGAGTTCGCGCTCTGGAACGCCCAGGACGACCAGACCAACTACCAGCGCAACCTGTCGATCGGTGAGGTCGAGGTCGAGCAGGACGGTCCGTACGGGTCGGCGGTGTACCACCGCACCGAGTACCGCGAGCGGCGCGACCACTTCGCGGTGCACGCCGTCAACGCCCGCGCCGAGGGCTTCGACACGGACCGCGACACGTTCGTCGGCCCGTACAACGGCCTGGGCGAGGCCGCGGTCCCGCACGCCGGCACGTCGGCGGGCTCTGTGGCCTCGGGCTGGTA
Organism: Actinotalea lenta; assembly: GCF_030586465.1. Taxonomy (GTDB): domain Bacteria; phylum Actinomycetota; class Actinomycetes; order Actinomycetales; family Cellulomonadaceae; genus Actinotalea; species Actinotalea lenta. Next base: position 465,891 of record NZ_JAUQYP010000001.1, on the reverse strand, counting down.
CCCGATCGGCTCGCTCTGCGTGCGCCCGACGCTCGCCCCGGGCGAGTCGGCCACCTACACCTTCGTGCTCGGCTACCTCGAGAACCCCGACGACGCGAAGTGGGCCGACGACGCCCACCAGGTGGTCAACAAGGCGCCGGCGCACGCGCTGCTGGCCAGGTTCGCCAGCACGGAGCAGACCGACGCCGCCTTCGCCGACCTGCAGCGGTACTGGACCGGGCTGCTGTCCACCTACTCGGTGAGCTCCACCGACCCGCGGCTGGACCGGATGGTCAACATCTGGAACCAGTACCAGTGCATGGTCACGTTCAACATGTCGCGCTCGGCGTCGTACTTCGAGACCGGGATCGGGCGCGGGATGGGCTTCCGGGACTCGACCCAGGACCTGCTGGGCTTCGTGCACCTGATCCCCGAGCGGGCCCGCGAGCGGATCCTCGACATCGCCGCGACCCAGCTGCCGGACGGTTCGGCGTACCACCAGTACCAGCCGCTGACCAAGCGTGGGAACCACGACCTGGGCTCGGGGTTCAACGACGACCCGATGTGGCTCGTCGCGGGCGTCGCGGCGTACCTCAAGGAGACCGGCGACCTCGCGATCCTCGACGAGCAGGTGCCGTTCGACAACGACGACGCCCTCGCGGCGCCCCTCTTCGAGCACCTGACGCGGTCGTTCCGGTTCGTCACCGAGAACCTTGGCCCGCACGGGCTGCCGCTGATCGGCCGGGCGGACTGGAACGACTGCCTGAACCTGAACTGCTTCTCGACCGAGCCGGGTGAGTCGTTCCAGACCACCGAGAACCAGGCGGGCGGCGTCGCGGAGTCGCTCTTCATCGCCACCCAGTTCGTCCTGTACGGGGAGCAGTACGCGCAGATCGCCGAACGCCACGGGCTGGCCGACGTCGCCGCGGCGGCGCGCGAGGACGTGCAGCGGATGCGTGATGCGGTGCTCGAGCACGGCTGGGACGGTCGGTGGTTCCTGCGCGCCTACGACTACTACGGGCACAAGGTCGGCACCGACGAGGACTCCGAGGGCAAGATCTGGATCGAGCCGCAGGGCTTCGCCGTGATGGCGGGGATCGGCACCGACCGACCCGCCGACGGTGGCCCGTCGGTCGCCGAGACGGCGCTGGAGTCCGTGCACGAGCTCCTGGCCACCCCGCACGGCTTGGTGCTGCAGCACCCCGCCTACACGACCTACCGGATCGAGCTCGGCGAGGTCTCCACCTACCCGCCCGGGTACAAGGAGAACGGCGGCATCTTCTGCCACAACAACCCGTGGGTGATCATCGGGGAGACGGTGCTGGGGCACGGCGCACGAGCCTTCGACTACTACCGGCGGATCGCCCCGGCGTACCGGGAGGAGATCTCCGAGGTGCACCGCCAGGAGCCGTACGTCTACGCCCAGATGATCGCGGGCAAGGAGGCGGTTCGGCACGGTGAGGCCAAGAACTCCTGGCTGACCGGGACCGCGGCGTGGAACTTCGTCGCGGTGAGCCAGCACCTCCTGGGGATCCGGCCGGACTGGGACGGTCTGGTCGTCGACCCGAGGATCGGCCCCGACGTGCCGGAGTTCCGCGTCCGGCGCGTGATCCGCGGCGCGACCTACGAGATCACGGTGCACAACACGGGGGCCGACGGCGCGACCGCTCGGCTCACCGTGGACGGCTCACCTGTCGAGGGCACCACCGTGCCGTACGCTCCGGCCGGTTCGGTCGTGCGGGTGGCGGCCGTGGTCTGAGGAGCCGGCGGGGCGGGTAGTTGCGGACCTCGCCCCGCCAGACGCGACGCGGGCCCCTCCCCGTGGGGAAGGGCCCGCGTCGGTGTCTGCACGCGGCGGCGGTCAGTGCGCGGCGAGGATGTCCACGACGAAGATCAGCGTGGAGCCTGCGGGGATCGAGCCCTGCTCCTGGTCCCCGTAGCCCAGCGACGGCGGGATGACGAGGAGCACCTGGCTGCCGACCGTCTGGCCCACCAGGCCCTGGTCCCAGCCCTTGACGACCTGGCCGACGCCGATCTGGGTCTGGAACGGCGTGCCGCGGGTCCACGACGAGTCGAACTGCGTGCCGTCCCACAGCCACCCGCTGTACTGCACCGTGAGGGTGTCCCCCGACTTCACCTCGGCGCCGTCACCCTTGATGAGGGTCTGGGTGACCAGGTCGGTGGGCTTGGTCGCGTCGGACGGCACGGTGATGGAGGGCTGGCCGGAGCTGTCCAGGGTGACCGTCGGCAGCCCGGCGGGCGGGGTCACCGGGGTACCCGTGGCCCGCGTCGGGACCACCTTGTCGACCTCGAGGACCATGACGCTGGACGGCTGGGCGGCCTGGGACTCGGTCGCCGGGGCGCCGGGGATGCCGAGCACGACCCGGCTGCCCATGGGGGCGCCCACCAGCGTGGACACCAGCGGCTCGAAAGCGGGGTTGAGGGAACCGAGCGGGAGGACGTCCGGCTTGCCGGTGTCCCAGGTGGAGCCGACCTTGCTGCCGTCGTCGCCCGAGAACACCGCGTAGTCGACCTGCACCATGGCGCCCTTGGCGATCGGGTCGCCCGAGCCCTTGGTGTCCATGCGCGCGACGGTCGTGCTCACGGCGAACGGGGTGTCGAACGTGACCTTGGGGGCGCTGCCCAGGTCGCCGGAGACCTTCACCGCAGCGAGCGCGGCCTCGTCCTGGGCCGATGTCGTGGGCGAGCTGCTCGGTGAGCCGGTGGCGGAGCTGTTCGAGGGGCTGGGTGTGCTCGAGCCGCCCGAGCAGGCCGCCACGGTGGCGGCGGGCAGGAGCAGGGTGGCGGCGAGCAGGAGGGTGGCCGGTCGGCGCACGAGCAGGGTCCTTCGACGTGGTTGCCCGGGGGCTTGGCCCCGGCGTCCGCTCGGACACGGACCGTGGCGAGGATACGTCCCCCGGCTGTGCGCGGCCTGTCCGCGGTGTGGGGATGCGGTGCAGATGTGCGCCGCATCGTCGGGACTGGGGCTTGACGGTCTCGCGTCATGCAGATAGTTTGCGACTAAATAAAGCGTCGAACAAAGGGGTGCGCGGTGCCAGCTCAGCCGGCTCGAGGGGACCTGGTCCCCTCGGCGGTCCTCGGCCTCCTCGGCACCCGTGGACCGCTGTCCCGCGCGGAGCTCGCGCGGCAGCTGGGCGTGAGCCCGGCCACGGTGACCCAGATCACCAAGGCGCTGCTCGCCCGCGACCTCGTCGTGGAGCTGGACCAGGTGCCCTCGCACGGTGGCCGCCCCGCACGCCGGCTCGGTCTGGCCTCGACGGGCTGGGGCGCGATCGGCGCGAAGGTGACCGCGGACCACGTCGCGCTCGTGCACGTCGCCCTCGACGGCAGCGTGACGGGGTCCAGCGTGCACGCCTTCGACCCGGACGCCCCGCACGCCCTCGACGCGCTCGCCGTCCTGCTGCGGGACGCCGTCGAGTCGCACGACGGGCACCTGCTCGGCGTCGGCGTGGGCATCCCCGGGGCGGTCGACAGCCAGGACTCGGGCACCGTCGAGGCGCCGACCCTGGGGTGGTCGGAGGCGCGTGTGGGGCGCGCCCTGCGGAGCGCACTGGGGGTCCCGGTCCTGGTGGAGAACGACGTGAACACGCTCGCGGTCGCAGAGCGCGTGTACGGCGTCGGCCGGGACCACGGCTCCTACCTGGTCGCCACGATCGGGCGGGGCATCGGCTGCGGCGTCGTGATCGACGGGGCGCTGTACCGCGGCGCCTATGGCGGCGCCGGTGAGATCGGGCACCTGCCGATGTCGGTGGACGGCCCGGCCTGCGCCTGCGGCGGCCAGGGCTGTCTCGAGGCCTACATCGGCCAGGCCGCGCTCGAGCGCGCCGCGCGCGAGCGCGGCATCACCGACGACGGCATCGACGCGCTGCGGCTCGCGGCCGACCAGGGCTCGGCCGACGCCCGAGCACTCTTCGCCGAGGCCGGCGCGATGCTCGGCCAGGCCTTGGCGGGGGTGGTGCACACCCTGGATCCGGAGGTCGTCGTCCTGCTCGGCGAGGGCATCACGGCCTGGCAGTACTGGGAGGTCGGGTTCGCCGCGTCCTTCCGCCGGCACCTGATGCCGAGCCGCCGGGGGACCCCGTACCGCATCGACTCCTGGGACGAGGACAAGTGGGCGCTGGGCGCTGCAGCCCTCGTGCTCGCCTCGCCGTTCGACCAGACCGGCGCCACCGGGGACCAGGGCTCGCTGGTGCGCGAGCGCCTGCACGCAGGGCCGAGCGCATGACCGCCCCTGCCGTCAGCCGCCGCCCCACCCGAGGGGCCACCCGTACGGGCGGCCGGAGCCGCTCCGCTGCGCGGCGTCGTACCGGGTGGTGGGCGCTGGCGTTCCTGCTGCCCAGCGCGCTGCCGCTCGCGGCGTTCGTGATCGTGCCCATGCTCGGCGCGGGCTGGATCAGCCTGCACGAGTGGAACCTCATCGGGTCGATGCACTGGGTCGGGCTCGGCAACTACGCCGCGCTCCTGCGCGACCCCGCGACCCTCGCGGCGTTCGGGCACACCCTGGGCTACCTGGCCGGCTACCTGCCACTGGTGTATGGGGGCGGCCTCGGTCTCGCGCTCGCGCTGAACACCGCTCTCCATGGCCGTGCGCTGCTCCGCGGGGTGTACTTCCTGCCGGTCGTGACCAGCTGGATCGTGGTCGCCCTGGTGTGGCGCTGGCTGCTCAACCCGAGCGTCGGGATCGTGAACTGGACGCTCGCGCAGCTGGGCGTCCAGGGACCCGGCTGGTGGACGGACCCCGCCTGGTCGATGGCCTCGGTCGTCCTCGCCTCGGCGTGGAAGGACCTCGGGTTCGTCATGGTGATCCTGCTCGCCGGGCTCCAGGCGATCCCCACGGAGGTCCTGGAGGCCGCACGCGTCGACGGCGCGGGCTGGTGGCGCCGGCTGTGGAGCGTCGTGCTGCCGCTGCTGTCGCCCTCGACGTTCTTCGTGGTGGTCATCTCGCTGATCAACGGGTTCCAGGTGTTCGACCAGGTGTACGCCATGACGGCGGGCGGCCCCAACGGGTCCAGCGAGGTCGTCGTCCTGCGCATCCAGCAGCTGGCCTTCCGCTACGGCGAGGCGGGGTCCGCCTCCGCCCTGTCCTGGCTGCTGTTCGCCGTCATCCTCGCGATCACGCTCGTGCAGATCCGGGGCCAGCGCCGGTGGGTGACCTATGCCTGACGTCGCCACCCGCCCGGCGCCTGCGACCACCAGCGGGTCGAGCGCCCCCGCGCGTCCGCGGCCGCGGATCACCGTCGGCCGCGTCGCCCTGCACCTCGTCGTGGTGGCAGGTGCCCTGGTCATGCTGTTCCCGTTCGCATGGGCCGTGGTGACCTCGATCAGCCCGGGCAGCGGGCTGACGGCCACGCCGTCCCTCATCCCGGACCAGCCGTCGCTGTCCGCCTACGTCGAGCTGTTCACGCGGCTGCCGTTCGCCCGGGTCACGCTCAACAGCCTGGGGCTCGCCGTCGCGGCGACCCTGCTCCAGATGACCACCGGTGCGATGGCCGCGTACGCGTTCAGCAGGCTGGACTTCCGCGGCCGGGACGCGCTGTTCGCGGTCTACCTCGCCACGATGATGGTCCCGCTCCAGGTGCTCATCGTGCCGCTGTTCGCAGAGATGAAGACCTTCGGGCTGATCGACAGCTATCTGGGCGCGCTGCTGCCGACCGTGTCCACCGCGTTCGCCGTGTTCCTGCTGCGCCAGGCCGTCAACCAGGTGCCGCGCGAGCTCGACGAGGCAGCGACCCTGGACGGCGCCGGGCACTGGCGCATCTTCACGCGGATCGTGCTGCCCAACATCCGTCCCGCGCTGGCCACGCTCGCGGTGTTCGCGTTCATGCAGAGCTGGAACGCCTTCCTGTGGCCGCTGATCATCCTGCGCTCACCGCAGCGGCAGACGTTCCCGGTGGCGCTGCAGGCGCTCCAGGGCCAGTACACGACGCAATGGGACGTCGTGATGGCCGGCTCGGTCGTCAGCATCCTGCCCATGCTCGCGCTCTACGTCCTCGCCCAGCGCTACGTCGTCCAGGGCGTGGCCAGCTCCGGACTCAAGTGACCACGACCGGGGCGCTCCCGCCCCGGTCGCCGACCCGGCACCATCGAAGGAGATGCTCATGAACCGCCGTACCCCGGCCACCCTCGCGGTCGGCGCGCTCGCGCTGACGCTCGCGGCCTGCTCGTCAGGGTCCACCTCGGACCCGAGCGACACCGGTGGGGCGAGCCCCGCCGCCCAGGACGTCACGATCACCTACACCGGCTTCATCGCCAACGGCGGCAACGAGGACAACCTCGCGCAGATCGTGCAGGCCTTCGAGGCCGCGAACCCGGGCGTGACCGTCAAGGTGACGACGATGGCCTACGCCGACTACGGCACCGCGCTGCAGACCGACCTCGCCGCCGGCACGGCGTCGGACGTCTTCGACGTCGAGTACGCCAACTACGGGGCGTACCAGGCCGAGGGCGTGCTCGCGCCGATCGACGGCGTGGACACGTCCGTCTACACCCCGTCGCTGCTGGACGCCTACCAGACCGACGGCACGCAGTACGCCTTGCCCAGCTCGTTCTCCGACGTCGTGCTGTTCTACAACAAGGACCTGTTCGACGCGGCCGGCCTGTCCTACCCGGACTCGAGCTGGACCTGGGCGGACGAGCAGGCGGCCGCCAAGAAGCTCACCGACACCGCTGCCGGGGTCTGGGGCGACTACCAGCCGATCAGCTACTACGAGTTCTACAAGGCGCTCGCGCAGAACGGCGTGCCCTTCCTGTCGGACGACGGGAAGTCCGTCGCTTTCGACACCCCGGCGGGCGTCGAGGCGGCCCAGTGGCTGATCGGCAAGAGCGGGACGACGATGCCGACCGCCGAGCAGGGCGCGGGCACGCCGGACTTCGACACGACCCTGTTCACGAGCGGCAAGCTCGCGATGTGGCACACCGGCATCTGGATGTTCGGCAAGGCCGCCGACGCGGGGCTGAACTGGGACATCGCGGTCGAGCCCGGCAACACCACGCAGGCGTCGGCGATGTTCTCCAACGCCCTCGGCGTCTCGGCCACGAGCAAGCACGTCAAGGAGGCGACCGCGTTCGCCGCCTTCCTGTCCGGCTCGCAGGAGGCCGCCAAGGTCCGCCTCGACGCCGGTTGGGAGCTGCCGCCGATCTCCGACCAGAGCGTGCTGTCGAGCTACCTCGACAAGGGTGAGCCGGCCAACCGCCAGGCCGTCTTCGACTCGCTCGACCACGTGGCCCTGCCGCCGACGATCGGCGAGAAGCAGAACCAGATGGTCGACATCGTGAACAACCAGCTCACCGAGGCTGCGGCGGGCCGGATGACGGCAGCCCAGGCCGTGTCCGAGGCCGCCAAGCAGATCAACGCCCTGCTGGCCGGCTGACGCCCGCCCCGCCGGGGGACATGCGCACCCCTGCTGCGCGTGTCCCCCGGTTCGATCCCGCCCCGAGAGGTGACCTCGCCATGACCCGCCCCCGACCGGGCGTCGCGGCCCGTGCCGAGCTGGCCGCCCGCAGCCACGCCGTCATCGCGGCGCTCCAGCACCCCGGTGGCGCCTACCCCGCCTCCCCCACGTTCTCGGCGTATCGCGGCTACGCGTGGCTGCGGGACGGCTCCTTCGTCGCCGAGGGGATGTCGCGGTGGGGCGACGTCGCGTCCGCGGACGCGTTCCACGACTGGGCGGCGCGGCTCCTGACCGATCGCGCCGACCGGGTGGCCGCGATCGTCGCGGACGCCGCGGTCGGGCGGGAGGTGCCCGCGTCGGCCATGCTGCCCACCCGGTTCACGCTCGACGGGGCGGACGGCTCGGAGCCGTGGTGGGACTTCCAGACCGACGGCTACGGCATGTGGCTGTGGGCCGTCGAGGCGCACGCCAGGCGCCACGACGTACCCCTCGAGCGGTGGGCGCCGGCCGTCGCGGTGGCCACCGACTACCTGGTCGCCGTGGGCGACCGGCCCTGCTATGACTGGTGGGAGGAGCACGTCGAGCACGTGCACACCTCCACGCTCGCCGCCGTCCGCGCCGGTCTGCTGGCCGCCGTCGCCGGAGGGACCCTCGACCCCGAGCGCGCGACCAGGGCGCGCGAGGCCGCGCTGCGGGTCGAGTCCTCGGGCCTGACCGGCGGTGTGACGCGGGGTCGGGCGGCCGACCCGACGGCCGCACACCTGGCCAAGTGGGTCGGCTCGGACGCGGTGGACGCGTCGCTGGCCTCGTGCGTGGTGCCGTTCGGGCTCGTGCCCGTGGGCTCGCCGCTGGCGACCGCCACCCTCGAGGCGATCGGGCGGGACCTGGACGTCGACGGCGGGGTGCACCGGTTCGCCGCCGACGTGTTCTACGGCGGCGGCCAGTGGCCGCTGCTGTCCTGCCTGCTGGGCTGGAACCTGCTCGCCGCCGGCGACCGCCAGGGCGCCGAGCGTCACCTGGACTGGGCGCTGGCGACCGCCACCGCCGAGGGCGACCTGCCCGAGCAGGTGCCCGACCACCTGCTGCACCCCGAGCACCGCGACGAGTGGCTTCGGCGGTGGGGTCCGGTCGCGACCCCGCTGCTGTGGTCGCACGGCATGGTGCTCATCCTGACCACCGCACTGAGCGAGGACCCCCGATGACGCTGCAGCACCGCCCCCACGGGGTCGAGCACCCCTATGCCGCCTCGGCCGACCAGCGCACCCCGGTGCTGCCGGTGGCCGGCGAGCGTGTCCGGCTCGGGGTCGTCGTGGACGGTCCCGCGGGCGCGCCTCGCTGCGAGTGGCAGGACGCCTCAGGCGCGGTCCAGGTGCTGGACCTGGCGCCCGCGGGGCCGTCGGCCGACGCCGCGGCGCTCGCCGGCGGCGAGGGACACCTGGCCGAGGCGCAGGCGGCACAGCTCGCCGACGAGGGCGGCTGGGCCGTGACCACCGGACCGCTCGCCGCGGGACGTCACCGCTACCGGTTCGTCGCCGGCGACGAGGCCACGGCATGGTTCGACGTGAACGTGGCGACCTGGGCCCCGCACGGTGGTCGGCTGCTCGTCGGCGGGCGGGAGGACCACCCCCGCCTGGTGCCCGGCTCGGTGCGGTGGCTGCGCGACGACGACGGCGTTCACCGGGTGCGGTTCGCGCTGCGGCTGGAGCCGAGCGAGCACGTGGTCGGCTTCGGCGAGCGGTTCGACGCGCTCGACCAGCGCGGCCGGACGCCCGACGCGGTGGTCTTCGAGCAGTACAAGGCCCAGGGCGAGCACCGCCGCACCTACCTGCCGATGCCGTTCGCGCACGTGGTCGGTGGGGACGGCTGGGGCTTCCACGTCCGCACCACGCGGCGCACCTGGTACGACGTGGGCGCCACCGAGCCAGACCTGCTCGTCGTGGAGGCGACGCTCGGCGGGGCGGAGCGCGAGCAGCTGGACGTCGCGGTCTACGAGGGCGACCCGGCCACGGTGCTCACCGCGTTCGGCGACGAGGTCGGCCGGGCCGAGGAGCTGCCGGACTGGGTGCTGCGGCTGTGGGCCTCGGGCAACGAGTGGCACACCCAGGAGATCGTGACGCAGCGGATGGACACCCACCGCGACCTGGACATCCCGGTCGGCGTCGTCGTGGTCGAGGCATGGAGCGACGAGCTGGGGATCACCGAGTTCGGCGGCGCGCGCTGGGCGGTGCACGCCGATGGCTCGCCCCGGCGGGCGGAGGACTTCACGTTCCCCGCCGACGGCCCGTGGCCGGACCCGGCGGGCTGGGTGGCCGACATGCACGAGCGCGGCATCAAGGTCGTGCTCTGGCAGATCCCACTGCTCAAGACCGACGAGACGATCGCCCGCGACGACACCCCCTGGCGCCCCGACCAGACCGGCCAGGTGCTCGCCGACGGCGCGGCCCTGGAGCGCGACGGTCACGTGGTGCGCGAGGCCGACGGCACGGCCTACCGCAACCGGGGCTGGTGGTTCCCCCGCGCGCTGATGCCCGACCTGTCCACACCCGAGGGGCGGGCGGTCTGGACGGAGTACCGCCGCTACCTCGTCGAGGACCTCGACGTCGACGGGTTCAAGACCGACGGCGGCGAGCACGCCTGGGGCCACGACCTGCGCTACGCCGACGGCCGCCGTGGCGACGAGGCGAACAACCTCAACCCGGTGCACTTCGCGCGGGCCTTCGGCGACCTGCTGCGCTCGTGCGGCAAGCCGCCGGTGACCTTCTCGCGTGCCGGGTTCACCGGCACCCAGGCGCACGGCATCGTGTGGGCCGGGGACGAGGACTCCACCTGGGCGGCGTTCGAGCACTCCATCACCGCCGGACTCAGCGCCTCGGCGTGCGGGATCGTCTACTGGGGCTGGGACCTCGCGGGGTTCTCCGGTCCGGTGCCCGAGCCCGAGCTGTACCTGCGGGCGACCGCGGCCGCCACGTTCATGCCGGTCATGCAGTACCACTCCGAGTTCCACCACCACCGCCCCCCGCTGCGCGACCGCACACCGTGGAACGTCGCCCGGACGCACGACGACCCCGAGGTGGTCGACGTCTTCCGTCGCTACGCCCACCTGCGGGAGCGCCTCGTGCCGTACCTGGCCGAGCAGGCCCGCGTGGCGATCGCCGCGAGTCGACCGCTGATGCGCGCCATGTTCGTGGACCACCCCCGGGACGAGCGCTACTGGGCCTTCCCGCACCAGTTCCAGCTGGGCGACGACCTGCTGGTGCACCCCGTGACCCGGCCGGGCGTGGAGCGCTGGGGAACCGCGCTGCCCGAGGGCGCGTGGGTCGACGTGTGGAGCGGCGAGACGGTGACCGGCGGCGGGGTGGTCGAGCGCGAGGTCCCGCGCGACGTCGTCCCGGTGTGGTGCCGGGCGGAGGCCTGGCCGAGGTGGCGCGCCGTCTTCCGGCCGTGAGCCTCGCGAGCGTGCGGCCCGCCAGGGACCGCTACCCGGCGGTGCTGCGCCGGCCGGCCGCCCGCTGTGTGAGACGATCCGTCTCGCCGTCTCCTCACCCTCGCCCGCCTCACTGGAGCGTCATGTCCACCGTCCCGGCCCCGCCCCCCGCCGTGCTGCCGTCCCGGCTCCGGGCGTCGGGCGAGCTGGGGCCGACGGTCTCCTTCGAGCTCTACCCACCGCGCTCGCCGGGTGCCGCAGAGCGGCTGTGGCAGCGCACCCTGCCGGCGCTGGCCGAGGCCGCACCGGACTTCCTCTCGGTGACCTACGGTGCCTCCGGCTCCTCGCGGGAGACCTCTCGGGAGGTGGTGCGCTGGGTCGCCGAGCACACCGCCGTCCGACCGGTCGCGCACCTGACGTGCATCGGCTCGCCGCGGGACGAGCTGCGGGAGGTGGCGCGGGGGTTCCTCGCCGACGGCGTGCAGGACTTCCTCGCGCTGCGCGGCGACCCGCCCGCCGGGACGATCACCTGGACGCCGCACCCCGAGGGTCTGCAGCGGGCCAGCGAGCTGGTCGAGCTGCTGCTGGACGCCGACCCCCGGCTGGGCGTCGGGGTCGCGGCCACGCCGTCCTGCCTCGCGCCGGACGCCCCTGACGCGGCCACCTGCGGCGACCTGCTCGCGCTGCGAGCCAAGCAGGACGCCGGAGCGGGGTACGCGATCACCCAGGTGTTCTTCGAGGTGGAGTCCTACACCCGGTACGTGGCCGCCGCGCGGGCGGTGGGCGTCCACCTGCCGCTGGTGCCGGGCCTGGTCCCCCTGACCGACCCGAACCGGCTGCGTCGGCTGGAGGAGATCTCCGGCGTACCGGTGCCCGGGCGGATCCTGGCCGCTCTCGACGCCGAGCCGGACGAGGCCCATCGCGAGGCGGCCGGCCTGGCGATGGGCGCCGAGCTCGTCGACGCGGTCCTCGCGGCCGGCGCCCCCGGCGTGCACCTCTACACCTTCAACCAGGCCCCGGCCTCCCTCGCGCTCCTCGACCGGACAGGTCTACGCCCCGCGACTGGTCGCCCCGCCCTGTGATCCGGCACCCTGGCCCGATGGCCCCTACCGCCCACGCCGACGTCCGCCGCTGGCGACGCAACCTGGCCGACGAGCGCGCCGAGGCGCAGGTCTACCGCGAGCTCGCGCGGCACCGCACCGGAGAGGAGCGCGAGATCCTGCTCGCCCTCGCCGACGCCGAGGGCCGGCACGCCGCGCACTGGGAGGAGCTGCTCGGCGACCGCGTCGGTGAGCCCGTGCGGCCGAGCTGGCAGTTCCGCGTGCTGGCCCGGATGGCCCGATGGTTCGGGTCGGTGTTCGTGCTCGCGCTGGCCCAGCGGGCCGAGGCGCGCGCCTCAGCCGACGTGGACGCCGACGCGACCGCGACGATGGCGGCGGACGAGCGGATCCACGAGGAGGTCGTCCGGGGTCTGGCGGCGCGCGGCCGCACGCGCCTGTCGGGGACGTTCCGCGCAGCGGTGTTCGGCGCCAACGACGGGCTGGTGTCCAACCTCGCCCTGGTGATCGGGGTGGTCGCCGCCCGTGTCGACACGCGGACCGTCCTGCTGACCGGCCTGGCCGGCCTGCTGGCCGGCGCGCTGTCGATGGGTGCCGGGGAGTTCATCTCGGTGCGGTCCCAGCGCGAGCTGCTGGCCGCATCCGCGCTCGGGACCGGGGCGGAGCACGCCCTGCCGCACCTGGGGCAGGCCAACGAGCTCGCGCTGGTGTACCGGGCGCGCGGCATGTCGGCGCAGGACGCCGAGGCCCGGGCCGAGGAGGTCCTGGCGGACATCGCCGAGCTCGGGCAGGCGTCCACGGCGTTCCGGGGGGACCACCCCGCCGAGGAGCATGCCGCGGTCGGTACCGACATCGGCGCGTCGCTGTCCAGCTTCACGTTCTTCGCCTCCGGTGCCGCGATCCCGGTGCTGCCGTGGGCGTTCGGGATGTCGGGGACCGCGGCGCTGCTCCTCGCGGTGGGTGCCGTCGGGGTGGCCCTGCTGCTCGTGGGCGCCGTCGTGGGCCTGATCTCCGGTGGTCCTCCGGTGCGCCGGGCGGTGCGCCAGCTCGCGATCGGGATCGGGGCCGCCGCGGTCACGTACGGTCTGGGCGCCGCCTTCGGCGCGAGCGGCGGCTGAGCCCGGCGGCCGCCGTGGGGCGTCCCGCCCGGTCGTCCGGGACCGCGAGGGTCGTCGGGGCTCCCGCGGTTGCGCGGCGCAGCGTGGGCAGTGCGAGCAGGGTTGTCACCGCAGCGGTACCCCCGGCCACCATGACCACCGCGAAGCCGCCGGACGACCCGGACCGGTCCACCAGGGTGCCGGCTGCCCACGAACCCGCCGAGACGCCGACCGCGAGGGCGGTTCCCACCCAGGTCAGCCCCTCGGTCAGCCTGCCGCGGGGGACCAGCTCGGCGACCAGGCCGTTGCCCGCGATCAGGGTCGGCGCGATCGCCATGCCCACGGCCAGCATCACGCCGCCGAGCGCGGGGATGGTGCCAACGGTGCCGAAGAGCCCGACCCCGACGCCGAGCGCAACCATCCCCACGCCGTACCGCCGCCACTGGGGACCGGTCCAGCTCCTGGCGCCGTAGGCGAAGCCGGCCAGTCCCGACCCGAGCGCCATCACCCCGAGCACGACCCCTGCCAGCGGCTTGCGGCCCAGCTCCTGCGTGAACGCGACCACCGCGACGTCGGTCGCGCCGAAGATCGCCCCCATCCCGACGAACGAGCCGACGAGCACCAGCAGCGACCCGCTGACGACGCTCGGTCCGCCGACGTGGTCGGCCCCGGCGGACGACGGCGGCTCGGTGTCGCGCTGGGCGAGCAGGAGCCAGCCGCCCACGCCGGCCGCTCCGGCGGCCAGCAGCAGGCCGCCGGCGGGGACGACGTTCGTGGCCAGGACGGTCGCGAGCACCGGGCCAACCATGAACACGACCTCGTCGAGGGTGGACTCCCAGGAGTAGGCGGTGTGCACCTCAGCGGGCGTGGTGAGCAGGTGGGACCACCGCGCGCGCACGAGGGCACCGACGGAGCCGGCCGTCGCGCCCACCACCACCGCGCCGACGTACAGCAGCCAGACCGGCCCTGCGGCGGTCGCGGTCCCCGCCAGGACGCCGAGCCCGAGCACCGTGCTGACCACGGCCGGGCCCATGACACGGGCCTGGCCGTGGCGGTCGACGAGCCGGGACAACGGCGGCCCGCACAGCGCCTGGGTCAGCACCACGACCGCCGCGACGCGTCCCGCCAGCGCGTAGGAGCCGTACCGGGCGGACACCGCGAGCACGACGCCGATCCCCACCGTGGAGATCGGCAGGCGGGCCAGCAGCCCGGCGAGCGAGAACGCGAGCGCGCCGGGGCGTGCGAGGACGTCGCGGTACGGGCGGAGCACGGACCCATCATCGCGTCCTCGCGGACCGCCGCAGGACGGGCCTGGTGTCAGCCGAGCGCTGCGGAGACGAGCTCCTTCGCGGCGGCCTGGACCTGCGCGAGGTGCTCGGGCGAGCGGAACGACTCGGCGTAGATCTTGTAGACGTCCTCCGTGCCGGACGGGCGGGCGGCGAACCATGCCTGGTCGGTGACCACCTTGAGGCCGCCGATGGGCGCGTCGTTGCCCGGCGCGGTCACGAGCCGTCCGGTGATCGGGTCGCCCGCCAGCTCGGTCGCCGCGACCTGCTCCGGGCGCAGGGCCGCGAGCGCGGCCTTCTGCTCCCGGCTCGCCGGGGCGTCGACGCGCGCGTACCAGGACTCGCCGTGCCGCGCGACCAGCTCCGAGTGCAGCTGGGAGGGGCTCTTCCCGGTCCGGGCGGTGATCTCCGCGGCCAGCAGCGCGAGCAGGATGCCGTCCTTGTCGGTGGTCCACACGGACCCGTCGGTACGCAGGAACGACGCCCCGGCGGACTCCTCGCCGCCGAAGCCCACGGAGCCGTCCAGCAGCCCGGGGACGAACCACTTGAAGCCGACCGGCACCTCCCACAGCCGGCGGCCCAGACCGTGTGCGACCCGGTCGATCAGGGCGGAGGAGACCAGGGTCTTGCCGATCGCGGCGTCCGCGGACCAGTCCGGCCGCGCGCCGCCGTACAGGTAGGAGATGGCCACGGCCAGGTAGTGGTTGGGGTTCATGAGGCCCGCGTCCGGCGTGACGATGCCGTGCCGGTCGGCGTCGGCGTCGTTGCCCGTCGCCAGGTCGTACGGCGCCCGGTCGCCCTCCATCGCCCGGACCAGTGCGGCCATCGCGTACGGGGAGGAGCAGTCCATCCGGATCTTGCCGTCCCAGTCGAGGGTCATGAACGACCACCGTGGGTCGACCGCGGGGTTGACCACCGTGAGGTCCAGGCCGTGCCGCTCGGCGATCTCCGCCCAGTACGCCACCGAGGCCCCACCCAGGGGGTCCGCCCCGATCCGCACGCCGGACGCCCGGATGAGCTCCAGGTCGAGCACGTGGGCCAGGTCGTCGACGTACGCGGACGTGAAGTCGTGCCGGTGGGTGGTCGGTGCGGCGAGCGCAGCCTCGAGCCCTGTCCGGCGGACCTGGTGAACGCCGGAGCGGAGCAGCTCGTTCGCGCGGTCGGCGATCCAGCCGGTCGCGTCCGAGCCGGCCGGGCCGCCGTGCGGCGGGTTGTACTTGAAGCCCCCGTCGCGCGGGGGGTTGTGCGACGGCGTGACGACGATGCCGTCCGCCAGCCCGGTCCCGGGGCCGCCCCCGGTGCGCACGCCCTCGGCGGTACCGGCACCGTTGTGCAGCAGGATCGCGTGCGAGACGGCCGGGGTGGGCGTGTACCCGTCGCGCGCGTCGATGTGCACCTCGACGCCGGCGGCGGCCAGCACCTCCAGGGCCGTCTGCCAGGCCGGCTCGGACAGGGCGTGGGTGTCCCGGCCGAGGAACAGCGGGCCGTCCGTGCCCTGGTTGCGGCGGTACTCGACGATCGCCGCGGTGATCGCGACGATGTGCGCCTCGTTGAAGGCGGTGTCCAGGCTCGAGCCGCGGTGCCCCGACGTGCCGAACACCACCTTCTGGTCCGGGTCGTCCGGGTCGGGGGACCGGTCGTGGTAGGCGCCGACGAGGGCGTCGACGTCGATGAGGTCCTCGGGCAGGGCTGGCGTTCCGGCGCGCTCGTGCATGCTCCGATCTTCGCACCGCACCGACGGCCTGCCCAGGTGAGCGGCGCATCGGACGGTGCGCGCCGCACGGCCCGGGTCGAGCGGTGGCTCGCCGGTAGGCTCGCGCCCATGAGCAAGGGTGTCGACTTCGTCCTGCGGCCGTTCGAGGGACTTCCCGGTGAGACCGACCTGGTCGCGCTGCGCGAGGTGGTGCCGGCGGCGACCGCGACCGCGCGCACCACGGCCGAGCTCGGCGCGCGGGACGTGGTGCTGGCCACCGTGCTGCCGATGGCGTGGCCCGCACTGCACCGCGGCGACGGCGCGGTCATGGTCGGTCTCCAGCAGAACGCCGGCTCCGGGGACGCGTCGCGGGACCTGGCCGTGGCGCTGCTCGCCGCGCTCGACGCCCCGGTGGGCACCCCGGTGCAGCACCTCGGCCCGATCGAGCCGGGCCCGCGCCTGCAGGACGTGCTGGACCTGGACGCGCCGTTCGAGGTCACCGTGCACGAGGGTTTCGACTTCTGGACCGCCGCGGGCGTCGAGCTCACCCAGGACATGCGGGACTCGCTGGACCGGATGAACGAGTCCGTCGTGCCCACGGCGAGGCTGGCCGCCGCGCCGTCGGCCTACTGGGCCCGGATGGGCGACAAGGAGTTCCTGCGCTGGGCGCTGCCGCACGACGAGGACGCGTTCCTGGACGCACTGGCCCGGCTGCACGCGCGCCGGGAGTCCGGGCTCGGGCCGCAGGGTCGCGACGGGCGGTACGTGGGCGCCTTCCGGTCCTGCGGGATCGTCGTCCCGGTGTGGGACCTGGCGCCGGGCACGGAGCCTGAGATGGTCGAGGAGCCGCTCGCCGAGCTGGCCGCCCGCCTGGAGGGGTCGCTCGCGGTGACCGAGCCGCTGGACGCCACCCAGCGCCGGGCGCGCGCCGGGCTGGTGGCACGCCAGCTGACGTTGCGCTGATCCCGCTGACCCGCACGGATGACCGGACGTTGACCGGCCCGTGCCCGAACTCTGGCGTGGGTCCCGGACCTCGCTAGGGTGGTCCCCGTGGCCGCTTCTCGTCCCGACCCCGCCGCGAGGCGGCAGCGTGTCGCCGTCGTGATCCCGGCCAAGGACGAGGCGGCGCGGATCGCGACGACGGTGCGGGCCGCGAAGGCGATCCCGAACGTGGATCTCGTCCTCGTGGTCGACGACGGCAGCACCGACGCGACCCAGCACGTCGCGCGGGATGCCGGTGCGGTCGTGGTCCGGCACTCGGTCAACCGCGGCAAGGCCTCGGCGATGGAGACCGGGGCCGCGGTCGTCGCGATGCGCGACGCCGAGGACGCCGCGCCCCGCCTCCTGCTCTTCCTGGACGGTGACCTCGGGGAGAGCGCCGTGAACGCCGCCCCGCTCATCCCCCCGGTGCTCGACGGCGCCGCCGACATGTCCATCGCGCTGCTCCCGCGCCAGGCCGGTGCCGGTGGCCACGGCATCGTGGTGGGCCTGGCGCGCCGGTCGATCGCGTCGATGACCGGCTGGTCGCCGACGCAGCCGCTGTCCGGGATCCGCTGCCTGACCCGCGAGGCGTTCGACGCCGCGACGCCGCTGGCGCACGGCTGGGGTGTGGAGACGGGGTTGAGCATCGACCTGGTCGCGCAGGGCTACGTCGCTGTCGAGGTGCCGTGCGACCTGAGGCACCGCGCCTCGGGCACCGATCTGGCGAGCCAGATGCACCGGGCGGGGCAGTACCGCGACGTGCTGCTCGCGGTCAACGCCCGCAAGGTCCGTTCGCTCGCCCGGGGCGTGCGACGACGTCTGCGCGGTTCCGCGGACACGTAGCCTTGGCCGGTGCGTACCCACCGTCCCACCGCGACGGTCGTGCGGCATGCTCTCGCCCTCGCGGTGACGCTGCTGGCCGTCCTGGCCGCGGCCCCGTCGGCGTCCGCCGCGCAGCCGGCCCCGACCGACGACCCGCGTCCGGCGTCCCCGGCCGGGGTCGTCCTGGTGGGCACCGGTGGGCTGCTGTGGACGGACATCGACCGCACCTCGACGCCCACCCTGTGGCGGATGGTCTCCACGGGGTCCGTGGGGTCGGTCTCGGTGCGAACGGGGGGGACCCAGAGCTGCCCGGTGGACGCCTGGCTGACCTTCTCCGCCGCACGACGAACCCTGGCCCCCACGCCTGAGGACGCCGGCCAGGACCCGGCGCTGGACTGCGTGCCCCTGCCCCAGGTGCCCGCGTCGCAGGGCGTCGGGCCGACCGCGGTCCCGGGGTGGTCCGGGCTGGTCGCCGAGCAGCCGAGTGCGGCGGACGGTGGCGACCCCGAGGCCTGGCAGGTGGGGCGCGCCGGTGCGCTCGGCGAGCGGATCGCCGCGGTCGGGTCGTGCTCGACCGCAGTGGGTCCGGGTGCCGCGGTGGCGCTGGCCCGCGCGGACGGCACCGTGGAGCGCTACGCCGAGACGTTGTCCGCGGTCACCGAGGCGGACCTGGTGGCCTGTCCGGTCGACGTGGTCGACCTCGGCCAGCTCGGCTTCGAGCCGGAGGGGCGACGGCAGGCGCTGGCTCGGCTGGACCGCGCCCTGACCCTGCTCACGCATCGGCTCCCGGACGGTTGGCACGTGGTGATCGCGGGTCTGTCCGGCGGCGTCGGCGAGCAGGGTCTGCCCGCGGTCGTGGACTGGACCGTCGGCGGCGGTGGCCCGGTGACCTGGCTGACGTCGGCCTCCACCCGGCGACCCGGGCTCGTCACGCTGACCGACCTGCCTGCCACCGCTGCGGCGGCCGCGGGCGCTGACGACACGGACTTCGACGGCGCGCCGCTGACCGACGGCCCCGTGCGGCGGATGAGCACCGAGCGCACCGTGGAGAACCGGCGCTATCTCACCGAGCTGACCACCACGGTCACCCACCTCTTCCCGGTGTTCGGCGGGGTCGTCGTGCTCGCGGGGCTCGCTGCGGGCCTCGCGCTGCTGACCGGCGGCGGACGGGGGTCCGCCGGGCGGCGCGTGGTCCGCGCGGTGCTGCTGGTCGCGTCGAGCTCCCCGGCCGGCGCGTTCCTGGCCGCCCTGTTCCGGTGGTGGGTGGCGCCCGCTCCGACGGTCGCGGCGACGTTGTGGACGGTGGTCGCGACGTTCGGGTGCGCCCTCGCGGCCTGGCTGCTCGCTCGCGCGCTGCGGCCTGCGGCCGTGCGGCGCCCCGGTCTCGAGCCGTGGCTGCTCGGCGGTGCCGTCGCGACCGTGACCTGGCTGGTGCTCACCGTGGACGGGGTGACGGGCACGACCCTCCAGCAGGGGTCGGTCCTGGGCTCGAGCGCCACCGTGGGTGCCCGGTTCTACGGCTTCGGCAACCTGACCTTCGCGGTGTACGCCGCGAGCGCGCTGGTCCTGGCCGGGGCGCTGGCGGCGGCCGCACGGTCACGCGTCGCGGCAGTCGCTGCCGTGGGCGCCGTCGGGGCCGTCACCGTCGTGGTCGACGGCTGGCCGGGCTACGGCGCGGACATCGGCGGCATCCTGGCGCTGGTGCCGGCCTTCGCCGTCCTGCTGCTGGGCCTCACGGGGCGCAGGGTCACGGGGCGGCGTGTGCTGGCCGCGCTCGGGCTGGCCGTCCTGGTGGTCGCAGCCATCGGGATCTGGGACTGGGCGGGTCCGGGGCCCGCGTCGCACCTCGGGCTGTTCGTCCAGCGCGTCGCCGACGGCCACGCGTGGGCGCTGGTCGCGGAGAAGGCGTCGGGTGCGTGGGCCACGGTCGCCAATCCCTGGGGAGCGCTGGCCACGCTGGCGTGCACGGCCACCGTCCTGGTCCTGGTCGGCCCGCCCCGGTGGCGGCCGGAGGGCCTGCGACGGGCCTACGACCGCTGGCCGGTGCTGTGGCGCACGGTGGTGGCGGTGGTCGTCGCGGCCGTGCTGGGGGCGCTGCTCAACGACTCCGGCGTCGCGGTCGCCGCGGTGCTGCTCGGCCTCGGGGGCGGGCTCCTGGCGCTCTCCTGGGCCGCGCAGCTCGCCGCGAGCCGGCCGGCGGGCGCCGACCCGGAGGATGCGCTGGTGCGGGCCACCCCGCTCGCGTTGCTCGGGGTGGCCGGCGGGATGGCCGCGGCCATGCTCCTGGGATCGGCCGTCCTGCCGAGCCAGGTGTCCGCCGGCGACGTCACGCACGGTCCCGGTACCCCCGTGGTGCGCGCGTCGACGCGACTCGTGGTGGTCGGGACGCAGGGGCTGCGCTGGCAGGACGTCGACCGCACCGTCACTCCCACGATCTGGGCGATGGTGCGCGACGGTGCCGTGGTGGGCGGGGTCGCACCCGGTGTGACGACCACCGACCGCCGGTGCCTGGCCGCCGGGTGGCTGGCCCTGTCGGCCGGCCGGTCGGTGATCACCGGCTCGTGGAGCGACGGGTCGTTCGACTGCGAGCCGTGGACCGTCGCCCCGACTGCGCGCGGCGCCCAGGTGCAGGGCTGGCCGGACCTGGTGGCCGCCCAGCGGAGCTCGGCCTACGACCCGCACCCCGGCGTGCTGGGCGACACGCTGGACCGCTCGGGCGTGTGCAGCACCGCGGTGGGCCCCGGCGCGGCGCTGGCCCTGGCCCGCAAGAACGGCACCGTCGACCGTTACCTCAGCCTGGACCAGGCGCTGGCGGAGCCCGGCGCCGCCTTCGACTGCCCGGTGACGCTCGTCGACGCGGGGGCTGCCCCGTACGTGCCCGCCTCGCTCCAGGACGTCCCCACGGACCCGGCCGCGCCGCTGCCCACCACCTCGGGGCAGTCCCGCACGGCCGCCCTGATGGCCCTCGACGCGACGGTCCGGCGCGTGCTCGCCGCCGCTCCGTCGAACGCGACCGTCCTCCTGGTCGACGTCGGCAACCCCGGGGCGGGGCGCCCGTGGCTCGGGGTCGGGGCCGTGGAAGCGGGCAGTGGGCTCGGGGCGCGGTTCCTCTCCTCGCCCTCGACGCGGTGGGAGGGCGTCGGCAGGCTGCTCGACGTGCCCACCACCGTGCTCGCCTCGCAGGGCATCGCCAACCCGGCGGACTTCACCGGCGCCACGCTCACGGCTGCCGGGGCCCGGCCCGCGGACGTCACGGCGGTGGTCGACGGGCTCGCCGACCTGAGTACCCGGGACCAGGCCCTGCGGGGCCTGTCCGGCTGGCTCACGGGCACCCCGATGCTGATCGCGCTCCTCCTGCTCGGCCTGGCCTGGGCGAGCGGGCGGTGGCTGACCCGGGGAGCAGCCCGCGTGCTACGGCGCGGCCTGGACGCCGTCCTGGTGCTGCTCGCGTCGCTGCCCGTCGCGATGTACGTGATGACCACCTGGGCCTGGTGGCGTGCCGCCGACGCGGGAGCCGCGATGTGGTTGGCCCTGGCCGGTGCGACCGTCACGGTCGCCGGCGTGGCCGCCCTCGCTCCGCGACGGCCGGTCTGGGCAGCCCCGGGACTGCTGGCGAGCCTGACGTTCGTGGTGCTCACCCTCGACGCGTTGCTGGGCACACCGCTGCACCGGGGCAGCCCGCTCGGCCCGTCGCCGACGCTGGGCGGGCGGTACTACGGGTTCGGAAACCCGACGTACTCGATCTACGTCGTCGGGGCCCTGATCGGGGCGGCTGCCCTCGGGTGGTGGCTGCGTGAACGCGGGCACCGGGTCGCGGCGATGCTCGCCGCGGGTGTGGTGGGGCTCGTCGCCATGCTCGTGGACCTGCTCCCGGGGCTGGGGGCGGACGTCGGGGGCGGCCTGGTGCTGCTGCCCGCCGCCGGCATGGTGGTGCTGGCCGTCGGCGGGATCCGGGTGACGTGGACCAGGGCGGGGCTCATCGGGGCGGTGGGTGTGCTGCTCGTGGCCGGCATCGGCGTCCTGGACTGGCTGCGGCCGCCCGACCAGCGCACCCACCTGGGCCGGTTCGTCCAGTCGGTGCTGGACGGGACCGCCTGGGAGACGATCTCGCGCAAGGCCGGCTACGCCGCCGCGACGGTCACGTCCGGACCGATCGCCTGGATCACGATCGCGGTGCTGGTCGGGGCCGTCCTGGTGATCTGGACGGGGCGGCGGCCGGCCTGGCTGGCGCGCCTGGAGACTCGGTGGCCGGTGACGAGGGGGCTGCTGATCGGCCTCCTCATCGCTGGTGTCGCGGGCTCGCTCGTCAACGACTACGGCACGCGGATCGCCACCGTGCTGCTCGCGGCCGCGGTACCCCTCGTCGGCCTCCTCGCCCTGCGGTCCACGCCCGACCGTGGACATCGCCCCCGGTCCCCCAGGGCGGACAACTAGGCTCGGGGCCGCCCCACGTCGGTCTGCCGGCTGCCACGCCGGTCGGAGGGAGGCCCCATGTCCGCGCGCTACGCCTACCTCGGCCCGGCCGGAACCTTCACCGAGGCGGCCCTGCGTCAGGTGGCAGCGCCCGACGAGGCCACGTACCTGCCCCAGGTCGACGTCGTCGCTGCGATCGAGGCGGTGCGCACCGGATCGGCCGACTACGCGGTCGTCGCGATCGAGAACTCCGTCGAGGGTGGTGTCACGGCCGTCCTCGACGCCCTCGCGGTCGGTGACCCCCTCGTGGTGCTGCGCGAGATGCTCGTCCCGGTGACCTTCACGCTCGCCGCGCGGCCCGGCACCGCGTTGGCCGACGTACGCCGCATCTCGGCCCACCCGCACGCCTGGGCGCAGTGCCGGCACTGGCTGGCCGATCACCTGCCCGGCGTGGTGCACGTCCCGGCGACCTCGAACACCGCACCCGCGGCGCTGCTCGCCGGCGAGCGCACCGACCTCGGGTTCGACGCCGCGCTGGTGCCGCCCCCCGCGGTGCAGCACTACGGCCTGGCGGTGGTGGCGGAGCACGTCTCCGACAACGAGAGCGCGGTGACCCGCTTCGTGCTGGTCGGCCGGCCCGGGAGGCTCCCGGAGCCGACCGGCGCGGACAAGACGACGCTCGTGGTGCACCTACCCTCGAACCAGGCGGGTGCCCTCCTGGAGATGCTCGAGCAGTTCTCCACGCGCGGCGTCAACCTGTCCCGCATCGAGTCCCGGCCGATCGGCGACTCGTTGGGCCGCTACTCGTTCTCGATCGACGCCGAGGGCCACCTGGCCGACGAGCGGATGGCGGAGGCGCTCATGGGCCTGCACCGGGTGTGCCCGCACGTGCGGTTCCTGGGCTCGTACCCGCGGGTCGACGCGCCGTACGGCGACGTCCGGCCAGGGACGTCGGACGCGGACTTCCGCGACGCGCGGGCGTGGGTCACCGCGCTGCGCGAGGCCTCGGCCACCTGAGCCCCGCTCCTCGTACCCGGCTCAGGGCACGCGGACCCGCAGCGCTCGGTGGTCCACGCGCGCCTCGAGCTCGAACGCGGAGCCGACGATGTCGCCGTCCACCTGCACCTGCTGGGAGTCCCGGCTGCGCACCCGCACGACGTGGGCGCGCGCGTGGTCGATGTGGCCGATCGACGCGGGCAGCTCGGCGCGGACGCCGAAGCGTTGCACGACGACCTCCCCGAACAGCTGCGTCCAGCCGAGCAGGCCGGCGCGGGTGTCGATCGCCCCCACGTCCAGCCAGCCGTCGTCCAGGACGGCGTCGGGCAGCAGCGTGATGCCGCCCGGCAGCCGACCGCAGTTGCCGATCAGCAGGCTCCGCAGCCGCAGCGGGTACCAGTCCGCATCGTCCAGCCGGGCCTCGACCCGCATGCGCCGGGAGTGCAGGTGCCGGATGCCCGCGAAGAAGTAGGCGATCCAGCCCACCCGGGCCTTGAGGTCCTCGTCGGCGTCGGCGACCATCGCCGCGTCGAACCCGATGCCGCCGATCACCAGGAAGATGTGCCGCCGGGACGGGTCCTCCGCCTCCGGGGCGGTGGCGTCGGGCGCCGCGGCGCGCGGGTCGGACTCGGACACCGGGTCGCTGATGTCCCGCTCGTCGCGCAGCACCGTCAGCCAACCCACGTCGATGGCCCGGTCGTGACCCCCGAGCGCGACCCGCAGCTGGGCGTCCAGGTCGCTCAGCGGCAGGTCGAGGTTGCGGGCCAGCAGGTTCCCGGTGCCCTGCGGCAGGAGCGCCATCGCGGCCTCGCTGCCGGTGAGCCCTTCCGCGACCGCGCGGACCGTGCCGTCACCGCCCACGGCGACCACGACCTGGGCGCCGTCCGCCAGGGCCTGGCGGGCCTGCCCCACCCCGGGGTCGTCCGGGGTGGTCTCGTACCACAGCGGCTCGGGCAGGTACCGGTCGGCGCAGGCCTGCAGAGCGCGCTCGCGCAGCTCGGCCGCGCCCGGCTTGACGGGGTTTGCGACGAACGCGACGAGGGGACGGTCCACCCCCGCGGCGAGCACGTGCTCCGGGGCGCGCGTGCGACGCGCCAGGCCGTGCAGGTGCCGGCGGTTCTGCACGGCGATCGTCACCGCAACCAGGGCGACGAGCACGGCCAGGAGGCTCACCCAGCCCTGCCAGCTCATGGGACCACCGTAGGGCCGCGCGGCCGGTCGTGTGCGGTGAGGGCCGCCCATGAGTGGCCGCGGTCGTGCGTACGGTGGGATCCAGGATGGTCGATACCCTCTGAGGGTGATCGATCTCCAGCTGCTGCGGCACAGCCCCGACGTCGTCCGAGCCAGTCAACGCGCCCGCGGGGACGACGAGTCCGTCGTCGACCAGGTGCTCGACCTGGACTCGCGTCGGCGCGCGGCCCAGACGGAGTTCGAGCAGCTGCGCGCCGAGCAGAAGCAGGTCGGCAAGCAGGTCGCTCAGGCCTCGGGCGCGCAGAAGGACGCGGTGCTGGCCCGCGCCAAGGAGCTGTCGGCGCAGGTCAAGGCGCGCGAGGCCGAAGCCGCCGCGCTCGCGGGCGAGCTCGACGAGCTGCTCATGACGATCGGCAACGTCATCGTCGACGGTGTCCCGGCGGGTGGTGAGGAGGACTACGTCGTCCTCAAGACCGTCGGGACCCCGCAGGACCTGGTCGCCGAGCTGGGCCGCGACCCCCGTGACCACCTGGAGCTGGGTGAGGGCCTGGGTGCGATCGACACCGAGCGTGGCGCGAAGGTGTCGGGTGCTCGCTTCTACTACCTCACGGGCATCGGAGCGCGCCTCGAGCTGGCCCTCCTCAACGCCGCCATGGACACCGCGATCGCGCACGGCTTCACGCCCATGATCACCCCGACCCTGGTCAAGCCCGAGGTCATGCGCGGCACCGGGTTCCTGGGCAAGCACTCCGACGAGGTCTACCACCTGCCCACCGACGACCTGTACCTGGTCGGCACCTCCGAGGTCGCGCTCGCCGGGTATCACGAGGGGGAGATCGTCGACCTGTCGAACGGACCGCTGCGCTACGCAGGGTGGTCGGCCTGCTACCGGCGGGAGGCCGGCTCCTACGGCAAGGACACCCGCGGGATCATCCGGGTGCACCAGTTCCACAAGGTCGAGATGTTCGTCTACACGACCCCCGAGGACGCCGAGGCGGAGCACGCCCGGCTGCTCGCCGCCGAGGAAGAGATGCTCGCCAAGGTCGAGCTGCCGTACCGGGTCATCGACACCGCGGCCGGCGACCTGGGGTCGAGCGCGGCGCGCAAGTACGACTGCGAGGCCTGGTTGCCGAGCCAGCAGCGATACCTGGAGCTCACCTCGACGTCGAACACCACGACGTTCCAGGCACGTCGGCTCGGCATCCGGGAGCGTACCGAGAACGGGACCCGGGTGGTCGCGACCCTGAACGGCACGATGGCGACGACCCGCTGGATCGTGGCGATCCTGGAGAACCATCAGCAGCCGGACGGGTCGGTGCGGGTCCCGGAGGCCTTGCGGCCCTACCTCGGTGGTCTCGAGGTCCTCGCCCCCGCGTCGCCGTGACCGCCGACGGCGCCTGGCTGGTGGCGCTGGACCTCGACGGGACGGTCCTGGACTACCAGGAGCGGCTCTCCGCGGCCGTGGTCGACGCGGTGTCCGCGACCCGCGCAGCGGGCCACCACGTCGTGCTGGCCACCGGACGCTCGGTGACCGCCACCCTGCCCGTCGCACGGGCGCTCGGGATCAGCCAGGGGTGGGCGGTGTGCTCCAACGGGTCGCTGACCATCCGGATGGATCCTGCGCTCAAGCTCGGGTACGAGGTCGTCGAGATGGTGACCTTCGACCCCGGGCCGGCGATCCGCCTGCTGCACGCGCACCTGCCCGACGCGCTGTTCGCGGTGGAGGAGATCGGCGTCGGGTTCCGGATGAACAAGCCGTTCCCGCCCGGGGAGCTGCACGGTGACCACACCATCGTGGGTATCGAGGACCTGGCCGCGGAGCACGTGACCCGGCTGGTGGTGCGCAGCCCGGAGCACACGCCCGACGAGTTCCACGCCCTGGTGGCCCAGGTCGGCCTGCACGACGTCACGTACGCGATCGGTTGGACGGCGTGGATGGACGTCGCGCCGGAGGGCGTGACGAAGGCCAGCGCCCTGGAGCTGCTGCGGGACCGGCTGGGCGTCGGCGGCCGGACGGTCGCCGTGGGGGACGGCAGCAACGACGTCGACATGCTCCGCTGGGCCACCCGGGGGATCGCGATGGGCCACGCCGCCCCCGACGTCCGGGCCGCGGCCGACGAGGTCACCGGCGCCGTCGACGCGGACGGTGTGGTCGCTGCGCTGGAGTCCTTGCCGGGCCGCTCCTGACCGCATCCCAGGTCACGCACCCGGCCCTGCCCGGGCCGGTCGGGCACCAGGGTCGGGTGCGCGCCGCATCGCTGCAGGTGGCTGGCATGACAGCGCTTGCCGCGCAGACCGGTTCCCGTGGCAGACTGTCTGACCATGGCGGCGGGCATCGATGACGTGGCGCGTGCAGCGGGCGTCTCGACGGCGACGGTGAGCCGGGCGCTGCGGGACCTGCCCAACGTCAGTGCGAAGACCCGGGAACGGGTGCGTGCCGTGGCCACCGAGCTGGGGTACGTCGCGTCGCCCAGCGCGGCGAGCCTGGCGTCCGGACGGACCCGGGCGATCGGCCTCATCAGCCCGTGGGTCAACCGCTGGTTCTTCGCCAACATCATCGACGGCGCCGAGCGCGCGCTGCGAGCGCGCGGGTACGACGTGCTGCTGTACACCTTCGACATCCAGCGCTCCGGGGAGCGACCGCGGATCGACCCCGACGTGCTGCGCCGCCGGGTGGACGGGATCCTGGTGGTCGGTCTCCCGCTGGCCCGCGACGAGCTCGAGGCCCTGCAGGGGTTGGGCTACCCGCTGGTCTGCATCGGCTGGGGCGGGTCGGAGGAGGCGACGGTCCGACTGGACGACCGGGTGATCGGGCTCGAGGCCGTCCGGTACCTGATCCGGCTCGGCCACCGGGTGATCGGGCACGTCACGGGCACGCCGGACGACGTCCACCCGTGGTCCCCACCGGCCGACCGGGCCACCGGCTGGCGGGAGGCGATGACCGAGGCCGGTCTCGAACCCGACGCCGGCCTGATGGAGAGCGGCGGGTTCGAGGTGTCCGGTGGTCGCGCGTCCGTCAAGGCGCTGCTCGCCCGGCACCCGGACCTCACGGCGGTCTTCGCCGCATCCGACGAGATGGCCATGGGTGCCATCCTCGGGCTGCGGGACCTGGGCCTGCGGGTTCCCGAGGACGTCTCCGTGATGGGTGTGGACGGGCACGAGCTCGGCGAGCTCGTGGGCCTGACCACGATGTCGCAGCCGGTCGACGAGCAGGGCTGGGCCGCTGCGGAGCTCGTGCTCGACATGATCAACGGGAAGACCCCGCCCCGACGGGTGGTGTTCCCGGCCCGCCTGGTGGAGCGGACCTCCACCGCTGCGCCGCGTGGGGTCGCGTCCTAGGCTCGCGCGGTGCGTACCTCCCCTGCCGTTCCGCCCCCGGCGCTGTTCGCGCTGTCCGGGCTGAGCATGTACCTGGGGTCGGCGTTCGCCGTGCGACTGTTCGCCCAGGTGCCGGCGGCGTCGGTCGCGTGGTGGCGGGTCGCGGTGGCCGCGGTGGTCCTGCTCGCGTGGCGACGCCCGTGGCGACGCCGCTGGAGCGCCCGCGAGCTCGGCCTCATGGGCGCGTTCGGGACGACGCTGGCGCTGATGAACACGTTCTTCTACCTGGCGATCGACCGGCTGCCGATGGGTACCGCAGTCGCGGTGGAGTTCACCGGCCCGGTGGTGGTCGCCGCGGTGGCCGGGGGTCGACGCGAGCGCCTCGGGATCCTGCTGGCCGCGCCCGGGGTCGCGCTGCTGGCGGGGGTCACGCTCCAGGTCGGCGGGTCGCAGGCGGTGCCGGGCCTGCTCGCGATCGGGGCCGCCGCCACGTGCTGGGCCGGCTACATCCTGCTGGGCCGGCGCGTCGCGCACGCCGGCGACGGCGTCACCCGGCTCGGGGTCGGGATGGCCGCGGGAGCGCTCGTGCTGGCACCCGTGCTGGCGCCGCCGGGCGCCCCGGTGCTGGGCTCCGCGCCGCTGCTCGGCGCGGTGCTGGGGATCGCGGTGCTCTCCTCGGTCGTGCCCTACGGGATCGAGCAGGTGGTGCTGCGCTCCGTGAGCGCCGCCACGTTCGCCGTGCTGCTCGCCACCCTGCCGGCGATGGCCGTGGTGATCGGCGCCGTGGTGCTCGGCCAGTGGCCGCACCCGGCCGAGGTCGTCGGCCTGGTGGCGGTGTCCGCAGCGATCGCTCTCACCTCACGGCGTCCGGTGCCAGAGGAGGGCACGCCGGCCTGAGCCCCGCGGTGCCCCGGGGCCGGACGCGCTCAGGGCACGAGCACCAGGCTGCCGAACACCTCGCCCGAGGCGAGCCGGCGGTGCGCGTGGGCGGCCTCGGCCAGTGGGACGCGGTCGTGCACCACCGGGCGCACCTGGCCGGACTCCACGAGCGGCCAGACGTGCTCGGCGACCCCGGCGACGATCTCCGCCTTCTGCGTGCGCGGGCGCGAGCGCAGGGTGGTGGCCAGCACCGTGAGCCGTCGGGACAGCAGCAACCCCAGGTCGAGCTCGGCCCGGCTGCCCTGCTGCAGCCCGATGATCGCGAGCCTGCCCTCGACGGCGAGGCAGGAGAGATTGGTCGCCAGGCTCCCCGCTCCCAGGACGTCCAGGATCACGTCGACCCCGTCGGGCGCGACCCGGTGGACCTCTGAGGCCAGGTCCGCCGAGCGGTGGTCGATGGCGAGCTCCGCACCGAGCTCGGCGCACCGGGCGGTGCGGTCCGGGCCTCCGGCCGTCGTCGCGACGTGCACGCCCATCGCGGTGGCGAGCTGGATCGCCACCGTCCCGATCCCGCCCGAGCCGCCGTGCACCAGGAGCCACTCGCCCGCCGTGAGCCGTGCCGCGCCGAGGGTCGACCACAGCGTGCAGACCGCTTCGGGCAGGGCGGCGGCGTCGACGAGGGGCACGCCGTGCGGAGCGGGCAGCACCTGGGCGTCGGGCACCAGCACCCGGGTCGCGTAGCCGCCGCCCTCGACCAGCGCGACCACCTCGTCGCCCACCTGCCAGCGTGATCCGGGGCCGACGGCGCTCACCGTGCCGGAGACCTCCAGGCCGGGCCAGGAGGGTGCGCCCGGGGGCGGAGGGTAGCTGCCGGCGACCTGGAGCAGGTCCGCACGGTTGACCCCGGCGGCCGCGACGTCGACGATCACCTCGCGTGCTCCGGGCTCCGGATCGGGCTTGGGGACAAGGGCCCAGGTGTCGTGGGAGGGCGTGTCAGGATTGACGACCAGCATGACCTGAGTCTTTCAGGTGGGTGAAAAAGGGGCGATCCGGCGAGTCGGCCGTATCCCGATGCACGAACGGGCTAATGGTCGGCGCGGGGGTGGCCGATGTGTGAACGACAGTGAGGTTGAGGCGACCTCGCTGAGTACGCCACCGTGCTCGGCGCTCGCGTCGAGCAGCTAGGAGACGCAATGTTTCGCAGGTTCGGCATCCGAGGCAAGATCCTCGCCGCCCTGTCGGTGCCCGTGCTCGTGCTGTTCGTCCTCGCCGGCGCGCTGTCCTTCCAGGCGGTCAACGAGGCCCGTACGGCGAGGGCGTCGAAGGACCTGGTCGACACGCTGGCGCTGTCCCGCCAGCTGACCTCCGCGCTGCAGGACGAGCGGGCCCTGTCCGACAGGCTCTTCGGCCCCAGCAAGGGCACCGTGCGGCCCGGGCAGCTGGAGTCCCAGCGCAAGACCACCGACGCCGCCATCAAGCGCCTCTCGACGTCGATCGACGCGCTCGACAAGGAGGCGTTGGACAGCGCGGTGGGGGGTGCGCTCGAGACGGTCTCCTCGCAGCTCGGCATCCTGGACAGCGCCCGAAGCCTGGTGGACGCCGGTCAGGTCGCCCTGACCACGGTCGACAACACCTACGCGAGCCTCCTGCACGCGATCGCCTCACTGCCCAAGACGGTCGCCGAGGCGATCGGTGACCGGCCCCTGGCCAAGATCATCAGCACCAACGCGGACGTCTCCCTGCTCATCGAGGGATACCGGCACGAGCTCGTCCTCGGTCAGGAGGTGCTGGCCGGTGAGCGGTCGGCCGCCCTCGAGCAGTCCTTGCTCTCCCTGATGTCGTCCGACGACGACCTGCGCCTCGAGCTCAGCGCCGAGCTGTACGACTTCAACCTCGAGCACCCGGTGACCGAGGTCGCGCTGGCGACCGAACCGCAGTCGTACGGGGCGATGCGGACCGCCGTGACCCCGATGAAGGACTCGGTGCTGAACGACCTGCAGCCGAGCACGTGGGCCAGCGCGGCCTACAAGGAGATCGGCCTGATCACCCCGGCCCAGGTCGAGCTCGACGGCCGCGCGACGGCGCGGGCGGACACGGTGTCCGCCGACGCGCAGCGCCAGGCGATCCTGACCGTCGTCCTGGCGTCCGGTGCGGTGCTGCTGTCCGTGATCATCGCCCTGGCGATCGCGCGCTCGATCGCCCTGCCCGTGCGGCGTCTGACGGCCGCGGCGGCCTCCGTGCGTGACCGGCTGCCGTCCCTCGTCGAGCAGGCGGCCGTGCCGGGCCAGACGCCGGACCTGTCCATCGCGGAGATCCCGGTCACCAGTCACGACGAGGTGGGCCGGCTTGCGGACGCGTTCAACGACGTGAACTCCACGACGTTGCGCATCGCGCAGGAGCAGGCCGCCCTGCGTGGCTCGATCGCCGAGATGTTCGTCAACGTCGCGCGCCGCGACCAGGTGCTCCTCAACCGGCAGCTGACCTTCATCGACGCCCTCGAGCGGTCGGAGGAGGACCCTGCGACCCTCGCGGACCTGTTCCGGCTGGACCACCTCGCGACCCGGATGCGCCGCAACGCGGAGTCGCTGCTGGTCCTTGCAGGCATCGACACCGGTCGCAAGCTGCGCGAGACGCTGCTCCTCTCCGACGTGATCCGTACCGCGTCCTCGGAGATCGAGCACTACGAGCGCGTCCAGATCGACCTCCCGGTCGACCCGCGGATGCTCGGTCACACGTCACTGCCCGCCGCGCACCTGCTCGCGGAGCTCCTGGAGAACGCGACGATGTTCTCCGAGCCCGGCTCGCCGGTGCACGTCTCCACCGGTCGTGACGACACCCACGTGCTGATCGCCGTGGTCGACCAGGGCCTCGGCATGACCGACGCCGAGCGGGCGGAGGCGCAGGCGAAGATCGAGTCGACGTCTGCGAGCGACGTGCTCGGCGCTCAGCGCCTCGGTCTGTTCGTGGTGGGCCGGATCGCGGCGCGCCTCGGCGCCAAGGTCACGCTGGAGGCCGGCCCGAACGACCGTGGCACGCGTGCCGTGGTCCGGCTCCCGCTCGCGCTGTTCGTCGATGTCGCGGACCTGCCGATGCACCAGCCCGCCCAGCCTGAGACGGCGTCGGAGCCGGAGCCGGCCACCCCGACGGCCGAGCCCGAGGAGGCGCGGCCCGTGGACCTCGCCGCGCTGACGGACGGCGCGACCGGACGTGGCCTGCCCCGGCGCCGCACCGTGCGGGGCGCGGACTCCGCCGCCGAGGCACCGAGCGAGCGGCCCGTCTCTCCGACGATCCCCGCCGCTCCGGCGGCCGACGCCCTCACCGGTGCGGCGGCTTCGGGCGGCGAGAGCGCATGGACCCCCGTCGTCGAGGAGCGTTACGCGCCGCTCGCACAGCGCCGTGTCGCACGCGGCGCGCACGTCGCGGGGGAGGCGACCGCCCCCGTCGTCGAACCGGCTCCGCCGGTCGCGCCGGGCGAGCTGCCGTCCCGGCGCCCGGGTGGGGCCGCCGTTCCGCCACCGCCCGTGCCGGCCGCCCCGGCGGCCGGTGCCACGGCGGATCCCGCCGACGCAGCCAAGCCGTCCTCGCCGCAGGATCGTGCGTCGATGTTCTCCGGCTTCCGGTCCCGGCGCGCGGAGATGGTCGCTGCGAGCCTGCACGTGGAGAGCCACCCCGAGCCCGAGGTCCCGGCCGAGTCCGACGACGCGCCCGAGCCCGAGGCTCCGGCGCTCGAGCAGGACCAGGACCAGGAGGACCGCTTCGTCATACCGCTGCTCGAGCCGGACGAGGACGACTACCCGCCGTCCGCCAGTGAGCAGCGTGCCTGGGCGCAGGCCTCGGGCCTGACGGGCCCCGACGCCCAGGACTGGGCCTCCGACACGGGCTGGCCGCCGGCACCCCAGCAGGACACCTGGGCCCCGGACGACGGCCTCTCCTGGCCGCCCGCCGTCCAGGAGGAGTCCTGGACGCCCGCGCAGCAGGACGAGGACTCCGTGTGGCTGCCGGGCAGCGACCAGGAGGTGTGGGCTCCCGCCTTCGACGAGGACCAGCCCAGCGGAGAGCCACCGGTCCCGGCTGCCGAGCCGGCCTTCGCCGACCCGGTGCCCGAGCCCGCCGGTGCACCGCTCGACGGCGCGTCCGAGCCCCCGCAGGTCACCGACCAGTTCGCCGCCGTCCCCCCCGCCGAGCCGGCCACCGACGTGCCGGCGTTGTCGTTGGCCCCTGCTGACGCCAGTGGCTGGACGGACCCCGCGCCCTCGGCCGACTTCACGGCACTGGTGCAGGGCGCCCCGGCGGCGTCCGAGAAGCCCAAGCGCCGCGGCCTGTTCCGGCGGCGTCCGAAGCCCGAGCCGGTCGTCCCCGCTGCACCGCCGGCCGCCGTCGACCACGCGGCCCCGACAGCCCAGGCCTGGGCCCCGGAGCCGCAGAACGCCTGGGCACCGGCCGACACGCGTCCGTCGACGGACGCGACGCAGACGTTCGCCGACCTCGCGGCCAGCGCACCGGAGCCCGCTGCGGCCCTGGAGCCGATGGCGCCCGAGCCGCAGCCGGACCAGGTCCCGTCGGAACCTGCGGCGCCACGACAGCCCGAGGAGGAGTCGCCGGCGCCGGACGTGCCGCAACGGACGTCGGCCTGGCTGCCTCAGGAGGAGCCCGAGTTCCTGCCCTCGCGGCGGCTGCCGTCGCCCGGCGAGCAGGACTGGCCCGCGGCTCGGGCCGGGCAGCCGTCCGCCGCAGCAGACGTCGCGGCCGAGGCTCCGCCCACGGACGCCGAGGACGACGCCGCCCGGCACGCCAAGCCGCTGGTGCCGTCGCAGCACGCCTACGCGACGTTCACCCCGGCCGAGGACTCCAACCCGGTGCTCGCCCAGCGTGCCGGCATCGCCCAGCAGGCCCTCGCCGAGCTGAGCCAGCTGTCGACGTACCGCCCGCAGGTGGGACCGTCGTCGGCTCCGCTGACCCGCCGCAACCCCACCCAGATCCCTCAGGCGCCGGCACTGTCCAGCCGCCGGCCTGCGGGGACGCCGCGGGACGCGAACCAGGTGCGCTCGCTCCTGGCCAGCTTCCAGTCAGGCACGAGCCGTGGCCGGGAGGCCGCCGACTCGGACGCCGCTGCCACTGAATCTGAAGTCACCCACAGGGGTCTGTGATGCAGACCCACCACCGAGGAGGAAACGTGACCACGCTGAGCGCCGAGGCCGCGAACTACGCCTGGCTCCTGGACAACTTCGTCCGCACGGTGCCAGGTGCCCGGCACACGCTGGCCGTCTCCGCCGACGGCCTCCTGATGGCGATGTCGGCCAACCTGGACCGGACCAGCGGCGACCAGCTCTCCGCGATCGTGGCGGGGTTGTCCAGCCTCACCCGGGGCGCCGCTCGCCAGCTCGAGGCCGGCGACGTCCGCCAGGCGATCGTCGAGATGGAGGACATGTTCCTCTTCCTCATGAGCGTCTCCGACGGCTCGGTGCTCTCGGTCGTCGCCGAGTCCACGTGTGATGTCGGTCTGGTCGGCTACGAGATGGCGATGCTCGTCTCGCGGACGGAGTCGGTCCTGACCCCGCAGCTCGTCTCCGAGATGCGCAACGCGCTCCCCGTCCACGGCGCGGTGCGTTCGACGGTCGGGTGAACTGACACATGTCCGATACCTCCGCCGCCGGACGCCACGCCGACGCCGACACCGAGTACGAGGCGCGCACGGTACGCCCGTACGCGGTGACCGGTGGTCGGGTACGTGCGGCTGGCAACGACCTGCCCCTGGAGGCGCTCGTCGAGATGCTGCCGGCCGCCGCCGAGGCGCGCGGCCTGCCGCCGGAGAAGCGAGCGATCCTCCAGCACGCCGGGCACACGTTCGTGAGCGTCGCCGAGCTCTCGGCGCTGCTGCGCCTACCGATCGGTGTCGTCCGCGTGCTCGTCACCGATCTGTCGGATGACGGGTATCTCCGCATCCATTCCTCCACCCCGGTCAGTGTTCACACCGGCCAGTCCCCCGCCCTGTCCCTGAGCGTGCTGGAGAGTGTTCTCAATGGCATTGCAGCCCTCTGAAGCCACGAGCGGTCCCGCGCTCGCCGAGCGGGTCGCGCCCACCGTCGTCAAGATCGTCGTCGCGGGCGGGTTCGCCGTCGGCAAGACGACGTTCATCGGCTCGATCTCCGACATCGAGCCGCTGAACACCGAAGCGGCCATGACCGAGCACTCCGTCGGCGTCGACGACGCCGGTGGTGTGACCGACCGGAAGACGACGACCACGGTCGCGATGGACTTCGGCCGGATCGCGCTCCCGGGCGACCTCTGGCTCTACCTGTTCGGCACCCCGGGGCAGGACCGGTTCCTGTTCATGTGGGACGACCTCGTGCAGGGCGCCATCGGTGCCGTCGTGCTGGTCGACACCGAGCGACTGGACCAGTGCTTCCCCGCCGTGGACTACTTCGAGAGCCGGGGCATCCCGTTCGTGGTCGCCGTGAACTGCTTCGACGGCGTGGCTCGTCACCGCCTCGAGGACGTCCGCGAAGCGCTCGCGGTGCCGGAGCACACCCCGCTGATGTACACCGATGCCCGGTCGCGCGAGGCCACCAAGCAGGCGCTCATCACGGTCGTCAAGGTCGCGATGGAGCGGCTGCGCGGCTGACCCGGCCTCGGCCCGGGACCGCGAGGTCCCACGGTCGGGGCGGGTCCGGGGTGGACCCTGCAGGCGGTCCCGTGCGACGGCGCACGGTGGAGCGCCCGACGGTCCACCCCGGTCCGGCGCCGACCCCGGCACTGCCGCAGCCCCCGGGAACCAAGGGCGGTCAGGGCGGGCGATCGTCCGGTTGTGGGCGGGCGCTGCAGGCGGTCCCGCCTGGCTAGGCTTCAGGCTCGGGACAGGCCTGAGGACGGACCGCGATGCTCATCTACGCCGACGGGGGCGCACTCGCGCGCGTCCTGGACCCGGTCGCGGAGAGCATCGCCTGGATCCGGTTCGCCGACGAGGTGGGGGAGCGACTGGCGACCTCACCGCTCGGCCTGACCGAGCTGCGCCGCATCGCCGACCCCAGGGGGCCGCGGGCGCGCGAGGTGGCGCGGGCGGTCGCCGACCGGGTGACGGTGCTGCGGTTCAGCGACCAGGCGTTGCGCACGGCCGCGATGGCGACCGGGGCGGTCGCGCCGTTCACGGCGATCCATCTGGGGATCGCCGCCGCACACCCGGACGTGGACACCGTCGCGACCTACGATGTGATGTTGGCCCGCGTGGCCGTGATCCACGGTCTGAACGTGGTGTCTCCGGGCCGACCGGACGGGTGGTGGGACGAATGATCACGGTCGACGTCGTGCGCGTGTTCTGCGACCCCCGCGGCGCGTACGGCAACCCGCTCGGGCTCGTCCGCGCTGCCGACGTGGTGGGTCGGGAGCAGGAGGTCGCGGCGCGGCTCGGGTTCAGCGAGACCGTCGTCCTGGACGAGGAGCCGAGCGAACCGGAGCGCGTGGCCCGGCTGCGGATCTTCACGCCCGCCAGGGAGCTGCCGTTCGCCGGGCACCCGACGGTGGGGGCCGCCTGGTGGCTGGATCGCCGGGGGACGCCGGCGGCGGCGCTCGATGTGCCGGCCGGGCGGGTCGAGGTCCAGGTCGTTGACGATGTGGTGCTCGTGACGGCCAGGCCGGAGTGGTCCCCCGACTTCGAGTGGCTCGAGCTCGGCAGGCCGCAGGACGTCGATGCGCTGGACCCGTCCGAGTTCACGGTGGCCCAGGTGTACGCGTGGGCGTGGGTCGACCGGGATGCGGGCACGGTGCGCTCGCGGATGTTCGCCCCGGGCCTGGGCATCACCGAGGACGAGGCGACCGGCTCGGCGGCGGTGGCCCTGACGGGTCGGCTCGGGCGGAACCTGCGGATCCGTCAGGGGCGAGGGTCGTGGCTCGAGACGCGCGTGCTGCCGGACGGGGCCGTGCAGCTCGGCGGCCGCGTCGTGGCCGGGGCCGGCGTCAGCCTCGGCTGACGAGCGTCAGCCGAGGGTGTGGCGGCGCGACGGGTGGGCGGTGCTCGTCCGCGAGGGTGACGCCCCGCCCGACGAGGACGGCGACGACAGGGGACAGGACGAACCAGACGAGCAGGCCGATCCAGATCCAGATCATCTGCGCTCCCGGGCTCGGCATTCGGCGCCGCTGACCACGTTGTCGCACGACATGATGGCACTGCCATCGTGCGCCGGGAACGGCGACACACGCGCGGCGGCCAGGTGTCGGGAGCGTGACGATACGGCGACGAGGTGGTGCGCGCCCGGTGCGCGGCGCCACGGGCGCCGGCAGGGGTGGTGCGCTGGCACAATGGCGGCTGCCCGCGAGGGCATGGAGGGCTGGCTGAGCGGCCGAAGGCGACGGTCTTGAAAACCGTTGGTGCGCCAACACGCACCCAAGGGTTCGAATCCCTTGCCCTCCGCATGCGGCGAGTGTGATCGCCGGCTCAGGGCGCGGGCCGCGCCTGGGACGGGACGTCGGCTCCCTAGCGCCCGACGAACAGGTACTCGGAGACGGCCCTGCGGGTGGCCGCCACGTGCGTCCCGAAGCTGTACGTGTGCGTGACCGGGTGCACGGTGACGTCGGACTTCACCTCGCGCAGCAGCCGCGTGATGGTCGCGGCGTCGGGGACGGCGTTCGAGGAGTACGACAGCACGATGGTCGAGTGCTGGAACCGGTCGAGCAGCCGTGTCAGTGCGTCGGTGACGGTGCGCGGGTACGCGAACGGCGTGAACCGCTTCGCGAGCTTCTTCGTCTTGGTGTGGGCCATGATCTCCTGGCCCTCCCAGTACACCGAGAGCCCCTCGAGGAAGTGGTACCGCTTGATGTAGTCGTTGTCGTCCGTCGGCGGGGTGTAGGGCGGGTCGAGGTACACCAGGTCGTACCCGGACGGGTCGACGTCGAACACGTCCCCGGTTCGCGACCGGTGCGGTTGCCCGTTGGCGAACACCACGGCGTTGTAGTCGGCCACCCGCGCCCGGAACTGCTCCTCCATCGTCATCCGCAGGTCGCGGCGGCCGTCGTCGTAGCGCTGGTCGGTGATCGTGAACACACCGCGCGGCTGCTTGCGAGCGGCGGCCAGCACGAGCGCCGAGATCGCGATCGCGCGCTTGTGGCCGGACAGCGTGGCGACGTGCGACCAGGCCGAGTCGAGGAAGGCCCGGTCGGCGGCGTCGTAGTACAGGCCGTCGAAGGTCCGGGAGATGAAGTCCCGGTCGTCGGCCGCGGGCGAGCAGATCAGGTCGACGTCCTCGGGGTTCAGCGTCGTGCCGTCGTTCACCACGGTCGCCTGGGTGATGATCGAGGGGAAGGTCAGGTAGTCGTTCGAGGTGACGGAGAACCCCTGGGACTTGAGCAGGTAGGACACGACACCGCTGCCGGAGAAGGCGTCCAGCACCGATGTGCCGCCGACCTCCTCGAAGACGGCTGCGAGCTCGCCGGTGAGCCGGTACTTGGAGCCCATGTACCGGAGGCGGGGGAACCGAGCCGTGCGGGCCAGGGCGACGGCCCGCGCGGTCGCACCCAGGTCCGCGGCGGTCGTCATGGCTCCATCCTTCCGTAACCCGAGAGGCGGGAGCTCGTCGGGGTGCCCCTCCATGGTCCGCAGGGGCGCCCCGACGTCGGAGGACGCGCCGGTCGTGCTGGCGAGGACGCGGGGCGCCGGGGTGGCCCGGGTCCTGGTTCCGCGCCGGTCGACCCGCGAGGATGGGCGGCATGTCTGACCTGCCGAGCGAGCCCGTGGACGGCGCACCCGCTGCCGACCGGGCGCGCCGCCCCGACCTGGACGACGAGCGGGCCCGGGCGGTGCTCCGCTCCGAGAACGACCTGGAGCCCGTCGAGCTGATCCGGATGTCCGGGACGGTGCTGCGGATGGGCAAGGCCATGCTGTCCACCGGTCACGGGTCGTACCGGGTGAAGGCCGCGATGGCACAGGTCGCACGGTCCCTGGGGATCGACCGGCACGAGGCGCACGTCACTCTCACGGAGATCACCGCGACCTCGCACCGCGGGCCGATCTTCCGTACCGAGGTCGCCGAGGTGCGCACGATCGGGGTGAACGCGGACCGCCTTCAGGCGCTGAGCGACCTGGCCAACGGCATGCACGCCGGCGTGACCGTCGACGAGGTCAACCGCGACCTGGACCGGATCGAGTCGAAGGCGCCGCTGTACGTCCCGGTGATCAACGCCGCGTCCGCGGGCGTGGCCTGTGGGGCGTTCGCCTTCCTCAACAACGGCGGGTGGGTCGAGATCGTCGGTGCGACGCTGGGTGCGGGGCTGGGCCAGTACTCACGCCGATGGCTGCTGCACCGGAAGGTGAACCAGTTCGGTGCGACCGTGGTCGCGGCGGCGGTCGCGTGCCTGGCCTACCTGGCGTTCGTGCTGGCCCTGGATGCCGTGGTCGTGGGCGTGGCGAGTCGGCACGAGGCCGGGTTCATCTCCTCGGTGCTGTTCCTGGTCCCCGGGTTCCCGCTGGTGACCGGAGCGCTCGACCTGGCCAAGGCCGACTTCTCCGCCGGGGTGGCGCGGGTGACGTACGGGATGACGATCCTCACGTCCGCCGCGCTGTCGGTGTGGGCGGTGACCCTCGCGACCGGCCTTGAGGCCGACCCCATTCCCCGGCCGGACCTGAGCTGGTGGCTGATGACGGTGCTCCGGCTGGTGGCCAGCTTCCTGGGGGTGCTCGGCTTCGCGCTGATGTTCAACTCTCCGGTCCGCATGGCGATGTGGGCGGCCAGCATCGGGATGGTGGCCAACGTGCTGCGCCTCGCGCTCGCCGACGGCGGCCTGGCGATCCAGGCGGCGACGATGGTCGCCACGCTCGTGGTCGCGGTGCTGGCCGCCGTGGTGGGGCCGCGGACCGGTATCCCGCGGACGGCCCTCTCGGTGCCGGCAGTGGTGATCATGGTGCCGGGAGTGGCCGCGTACCGCGCCGTGGCGTCGTTCAACAACGGCCAGGTGGAGGCGGCGCTGGCCGCCGGGAGCCAGGCCGCCTTCGTGGTGATCTGCATCGCCATGGGTCTTGCAGCGGGACGGATCCTGACGGACCGGAGCTGGGGGTTCGAGCGGTAGGCCGCCCGGGGCCCGGCCGCGCAGATTGCCCGGTCGTGGGGCTCGCGCGGGGCGTGCAGAAGCGCGGATCGGCGGGTGCGCAGGGGGCGCTCCGACGGTCCTTTGCTCCACGCTCGCGTGGCCGGGTACCCTGACCTGCAGCCCGGCGGTGGTCGGGCCTTGGAGACGTCGCATAGTCAGGTCTAGTGCGCGGCCCTGCTAAGGCCGTGAGGGGGGCAACCTCCTCCGTGGGTTCAAATCCCACCGTCTCCGCCGAGGTGTCCCCCCGAGGGCGTCGACAAGGCCGGGTCCATGGGCCCGGCCTTTCGCGTGGGCCGTCGGGCACGGGGAGGTGAGCCCGGCTGCGGTGCGCCAGGATGGTCCTCATGACAGAGCTGCTCGCGCCCGGCCCGGGCGAGGTCCTGGTCCGAGAGACGCCCGCCGGCCCGTTCACCCAGGAGGTGCGGGTCGGCCTGCACACCTGGGTCGCGGACGAGCCTCCGTCTGCCGGCGGCGACGACGCCGGTCCGGCGCCCTACGACATGCTCGGCGCGGCGCTCGGTGCGTGCATCTCCATGACGCTGCGCATGTACGTGGAGCGCAAGGGGTGGCCGGTCGAGTCCATCGCGGTGCTCATCGGGCACGAGAAGGTCAAGGTCACCACCGATGACGGCATGCCCGTGATGCGTGACCGGTTCACCTGCACGCTGACGTTCACGGGCGATCTGTCCGACGAGCAGCGCGCTCGCCTCCGAGAGATCGCTGACCGGTGCCCCGTGCACCGCACCCTTGAGCATGGCGCGTTGTTCGACACCCGGCTCGCGGGGGAGCAGTCGTCCGAGTAGTACGGCGTGCGCTGTGACGATCCGGGCACTGGCACTGGCACTGGCACTGGCACTGGCACTGGCACTGGCACTGGCACGGGTCCGGGCAAGGGCGCTGGGTGTTCGAGTGCTGGGTGTTCGGGCACTGGGTGCAGGTTCGCGGAGCCGAGGCAGCGCGGCCGCTGCTCAGAACGGCGGGTCGGCCTGGTGGCGACCGAGCTCGTCGTATGCGGTGTCGGCCCCCGGCCGGTGTCGGTACCGTCGACCGACCGGGGTGCGGACCTCGAACACGCCGGGGGAGACCTGCCGCGTGGTGAACCCGCCGTCGGTCTTGACCTGATGGTCGCGGCGGCACAGCGGGCCGAGGTTGTCGTGCGCCGTGCGGCCGTCGTCTCTGCCGAACTCGACGGTGTGGTCACGGTCGCACCCAGGCGCGGCTGCACTACAACCGGGGCGCACACACCAGCGATCGCGCGCCTGCACGTGTGCGACGAGGTCGGCCGGCGGTCGGTAGCGGGTACGACCGACGTCGAGGACGGCACCGCTCAAAGGATCGGTGACGATCCGCCGCCACGTGCTCTCCGGTTCGCCCGCGAGCTCACGTGCGGTCTCGGCGGTGATCGGGCCGTAGCCCACCAGCTCTGCGGGCGCATCGGAGTCGCCGCGGAGTGCGTCGAGGGGGACGAGCACCTGGATCAGTGAGCGCGGCGACGTGCGAGGGCGCGAGGCGGGTTCCTGCGGCAGGGGCGCCGGGCTGGCCGCGTGGCTCGGTGCGGCTGTTCGTGCGGCGTACGCCTTGTCCGCATCGGGGTCACGGGTCGGTGCCGCGCTCGCCCTCGAGGTGTCCGCGTGGGTGGCATCGCCCAGGGTGAGGTCGACGAGCAGGTCGGCGCGCAGCTGGTCCAGGGTGCGGGGGTCACCGGACGCACGGTGCGACCTGGCCAGTCGGTCGAGACCGGCGTCCATCCGGGTCGCCTCGGCGGCGGGCAGCACCGCCCACAGGCCGGCCATGCCGTCGGGCAGGAAGCGTGGCCGATCGACCCGGCGACAGGTGTGCGCCGCCTTCTCGCGGCTCCGGGCGCCGCCCGGGTCCGCCGCGATCACGGCCTTCGCCACGTCCCGGGCGAGCTGCGTGGGCGTGCGATGCGGCGCGCCCGGGAGTACGGCGTCCTGGACGTCGAGCGCCAGGCGGACGGGCTGGTCGTCGAGCGCATCGACCACGATGCGCGCCTTGGACGGGTCGATCTCGCCCCGCGCCAACGCATCGCCCGTCATCGCGAGCGCACCCTCGTAGGCGCGGCCGTCGCGGACGAGGGTGCGCGCCGTGCGCCGCGAGCACCCGAGCGCCATCGCGAGCTCCTCACCGGTGACGTCGGTGACCGAGACGTGCCCCGCCGTGGCAGGCCACTCCGGGTTCATCAGCGGCCGGTCTGCCAGCACGGCTGCGGCGCGGGCCGCCCCCGCCGTCGCCCAGCCGATCAGTCTGCGGAACCCGACCACGGCCTCCAGCAGGGCGTCATCGGTGGACCGTTCCGCGCAGCCGGACGCCAGGGCTATTGCCAACCATGGACCGGCCTCCACGCACGCGAGCTCGGCGCCACGCCACCCACCGGGCGCTTCTGGTACCTCGACCGTCTCGACACCGGTCACGTTGCTCGAACGCATGTTCGAACACTAGCTCTCGCCACTGACATCCGCGCCGCCTTCGCGCCGCGATTGGGCCGCAGGGTCTGCGGGCTGTATCCTCGGTGGCGGTCTGACGGCCATGCGCCCGTAGCTCAACGGATAGAGCATCTGACTACGGATCAGAAGGTTG
Source organism: Actinotalea lenta (assembly GCF_030586465.1). Classification (GTDB taxonomy): domain Bacteria; phylum Actinomycetota; class Actinomycetes; order Actinomycetales; family Cellulomonadaceae; genus Actinotalea; species Actinotalea lenta. Next base: position 423,671 of record NZ_JAUQYP010000001.1, on the reverse strand, counting down.
GGGGTTCGAATCCCTTCGGGCGCGCAGAACGTTGACGCAGGTCACCCGGCCGCGGGGGCTGTCGACGGGGCGGGCGGGTGTCCCGCTATCCCTCTACCTGTCCCCCTACTCCGGTGCCTGCGCGTGCCGCGGGCGTCGCGAGGGCGCCCGGGACGATGCGGGGACGGAGATCAGCGAACCGAGCAGTGGCCGTCTCAGGGGGCGGCGTGGTGGTGGGAGCCAGCGGGAGCGGCGTCCTGGGGTGTGGGAGGTCCGGGTCCCGACCGGTGAGCAGGTGGCGGGTAGGGCCCGGCAGCGTTCCTACGTCGTGCATGGCTCGGCCGCGGACGCCGCCGCGCTGCGGGTCCGGCTGGCCGCGACCCCTTCGGTGCCGTCGCCGGCGGTGATCACCGTCGGCGAGTTACTCGGGATGTGGCTGGCCGCGGACCAGCCGTGGAAGCCCTCGACCCTGGTCGGGTACACCTCCGTGGTCCGGTCGCTGCGCCGGGACCGTCTCGCCGGTGTCCGGGCCGCGGCGCTGACCCCGCGCCTGCTCCGGGAGAGCCTGCACCGGTGGCGCCGGGAGGGGGTGAGCGAGGCGGTGGCCGGGGCCCGGTTCCGGGTGCTGCGCTCTGCGGTCGGCTGGGGCTGGACCGAGCGGTTCCTGGACGTCAACCCGATCCGGGCGACCCGCGGCCCGGCCCGGCCCGACGCCCGCCGCCCGCTGACCGACGAGCAGGTCTGGGCCCTGCTTGGCGCCGCCGACCTCGCGCTGCTCGAGGCGTTGGCGAACGACACCGGCAGTACCTCCTCGGCCCGCCGGCTGCACCGGGCCGAGCAGGACCTGCTCCTGGTCCGACTCGCCGGCGACACCGGTGCCCGTCGCGGCGAGCTCGCCGCTCTGAAGACCGCCGACCTGACCGGCCGGTCTCTGACCATCTCCCGCGGCCTGTCCGCGGGTCAGCTCACCACACCGAAGTCCGGGCGGGCCCGCACCATCACCGTCGGCGCCAGCACCGCCGCCCTGTGGCACACCCTCACCGAGCGGTGGACCGACCGGGTCGCCCCGGACACCCTGGGCCCGTGGCTGTTCAGCCCCCACCCCGACCACCACACGAGGCTCGGCGCCGAGGTCCTCGATCGCCGCTTCACTCGCATCCGCTCCACCGCCGCCGTCCCGGACGCCACCTTGCACCGGCTCCGGCACTCCGTGGCCACCTTCCTCGTCGCCCGCGGTCAGATCCTCCAAGCCCAGCACCGCCTCGGTCACGCGGACGCCGCCACCACCCTGCGCGAGTACGCCCACGCCCTCCCCGACACCGACCACGCCGTCGCCGACGCCATTGACGCCCGTCTCCATGCCCCTTCCGACCTAGGGTTGCCGGCACCCGACCGCCACGGCCCGGACGGCCGGTGAGCTGCCCGCTTCTTGCGGCGCGCCCCGCGCTGATCCGTCACGAGCGCGGTCGGAGACGGCGGACGGGGTCCGGCGAGCAGACCCTGCCCGCGGGAGAGATGCACGCGGGTGGCCCACGGCAGCTGGTCAACGCGAAGAGCGATGAGTCCTCCCGGACCTGGTCCGGCGCCGAGATTCCGCCACAGCCTGTGGCGAAGTCCCGGCCGAGGTACTGCTGGCGCTGCCGCGGGAGGCCACGACCTGTTGCGCGGGGATGTCAGTACCTGCGTGGCGGGATGTGGTGGCCGTACGTGGCCGCCGGCGCGGTCGCCGTCACCCCGACGGTGGTGCTCAACTCGGCGGCCTGGGCGCTGTGCGACGCGGTCTTCGCCACCTTCACGCTTCTCGCGCTGGACGCGCCGGCGCACCGGAGGCTGCACCCGCATCGGCGGTCTGCTCTGGCGATCTCGACACCGTTCGTCCTTCCGAGTGTGCACGACAGGTACATCTACCTGGCCGAGGTGGCGGCCTGCCGGAACGGTCAGGCCGGGTGGCTGGACGCCCCCAAGGCCGCGCCCTGCTCCGAGGCCCACCAGCTGGCGAGCAGCCGCAGCTTCTCCTCGGTCTCGGACCCGGGCGCCGCGGTGTAGACGGTGAGGTTGAGGCCGTCGTCCGCGGGCAGGGCGAGGACGTTGTACTCGAGCTCGACGAGCCCCACCACGGGGTGGTGCATGCGCTTTATGCCCTCGATGTGCAGCCGGACGTCGTGGCGCGCCCAGCGGACCCGGAACTCGTCCGACCGCGTGGACAGCTCGCCGACCAGGTCGGTGATCGACCGGTCGAACGGGGAGCGCCCGGCGACGGTGCGCAGGCTCGCGACCGAGGCGTCGGCGATGACGTCCCAGTCGGGGTAGAACCTCCGCGCCGCGGGGTCGAGGAAGATGAACCGCGGGTAGCTCACCGGCTCCGTTTGGCTGAGGTACAGCGGGTCGTACAGCGCGCGGGCGAGGGTATTGGTTGCGACGATGTCCGCCCGCTGGTTGCCGAGCACCGCGGCGGCATCGGTCACGGAGTCGACCAGGTGGCGCAGGCTCGCCCGGACGGTCGCTCCGACCGCCGGCCGGCGGCGTGCGCGGGTGCCGGCGTTCGCGGTGCGCGCGAGGTCGTATAGGTGGGACCGCTCGGCCTCGTCGAACCGCAGCGCGGAGGCGATCGCGTCGAGCACCTCGTCGGAGACCCCGCGCAGGTCACCGCGCTCGAGCTTGGTGTAGTACTCCACGCTCACCCCGGCCAGGACGGCGACCTCGCCGCGGCGCAGCCCCGGCACCCGGCGGGTGCCGACGTCGGGCAGACCCACCATCTGCGGGGTCACCTTCGCGCGGCGGGTCACCAGGAACTCGCGCACCTCGTCCTTGGACATGTCTCCACGGTGGGTGGCCGCTCGCGGGTCGAGGGAGGTACTGGCAGAACCCCCACCGACAGGACCTGGTTGTCCCGCGCCGGGACGGCTTGGCTTGGGGCAGTACCCGAGCGAAGGAGACCCCAGCAACCATGCGTGCCACCGTGATGTACGGCGCGGGCGACGTCCGCGTCGAGACCGTGCCCGACCCGTCGATCGTCGAGCCGACCGACGCGATCGTGCGTTCGGTGCGGGCCTGCATCTGCGGGTCCGACCTGCACCCGTACCACTCCCTGCAGCAGCTGCCGCAGGGCGCAACGATGGGCCACGAGCTCATCGGCGTGGTCGAGGAGGTCGGCTCCGCGGTGACGAAGGTCGCCAAGGGCGACTTCGTGATCGTGCCCTTCGCCTTCTCGGACAACACGTGCCCCATCTGCCAGGAGGGCTTCCACACCGCCTGCCTGCACGGCGGGTTCTTCGGTCCCGGGGTGGGCGGTCTGCAGGCCGAGCTCGCCCGCGTGCCGCAGGCCGACGGGACGCTCGTGAAGGTTCCCGACCTCGGTGACGCCGACGACGCGACGCTCGCCTCGCTGCTGGCCTTGTCCGACGTCTACCTCACCGGCTACCACGCGGCGCACATGGCCGACGTGCAGCCCGGCCAGATCGTCACCGTCATCGGTGACGGCGCGGTGGGCCTGTCCGCGGTGCTCGCCGCCAAGCGGAGGGGCGCCGAGCAGATCATCCTCATGGGTCGCCACGAGTCCCGGACCGACCTGGGCCGCGAGTGGGGTGCGACCGACGTCGTCGCCGAGCGCGGGGACGAGGGCGTGGCCAAGGTCGTCGAGCTCACCGGTGGGCTGGGCGCGCACGCGGTGCTCGAGGCCGTCGGGCACATGCCGGCCTACCAGCAGGCCTACGGCGTCGTGCGCCCCGGGGGGATCATCTCCCGCGTCGGCGTGCCGCAGTACGAGGAGGCGCCGGTGGGCTTCGGCTCGCTGTTCGCCAAGAACGCGCGCCTGGCCGGCGGTCCCGCGCCCGTGCGCGCCTACCTCGAGGAGGCCGTGGCCCAGGTCGTGGCAGGCGAGCTCGCCCCAGGCAAGGTCTTCGACCGCACGATCGGCATCGAGGACGTCCCGGACGGGTACCAGGCCATGGACGACCGTGAGGCGCTCAAGGTCATGATCGCGTTCTGAGCCCGACGGCGATCGAAGGGACGGACATGGCGACCTGGACGACCGACCTCCTGGCAGCCCTCGGGGCTGCCGACGAGATCCAGATCAGCGCCGAGCGGACCGACGGCTCGACCACCGCCCCGATTCCCGTCTGGGTGGTCCGGGTCGGTGACGAGCTCTTCGTCCGTTCCTGGAAGGGTACAAACGGTGCCTGGTACCGGCACGCCCTCGTGACCCGGTCCGGAGTGGTCCGAGTCGCTGGGGTCGACCACCTCCTCACGTCGGTGACGCCGACCCCGGCCTGCGCGCCGCGATCGACCGTGCCTACCGTGCCAAGTACGGCCGGTACGGCGACGCGTACGTCGGGCCGATGACTGGCGCCGCCGCGGCCGCCACCCTGCGGCTCGACCCCCGCTGAGGCCGAGCCCGTTCCACGACTCGAAGGAGACACCGACATGACAGCTGACCACGAGCCCTCGGGCGCGCAGAAGGCCTTCGGGGACTTCGCGCCCGGGCTGGTGCACTTCACCGACGACGTGCTCTTCGGCGAGGTCTGGCCGCGCGACCAGCTCACCGCCCGGGACCGCAGCCTGGTCACGGTCGCCGCCCTGGTCGCCGGCGGCAACGCCGAGCAGCTGACCTTCCACCTGCAGTACGCCAAGGCCAACGGGCTCACCGAGCCCGAGCTGATCGAGGCGATCACCCACCTGGCGTTCTACGCCGGCTGGCCCAAGGCGTTCTCCGCCATGACCGTCGCGAAGCAGGTCTTCGCGCGGGGCTGACGCCCGTGGGCGACCGACCACCGATCCACCACCGAGAGGAGCAGCCATGGAGCTGCAGCACGTCAGCCCGGCCTGGAAGGCGCCGGCCCAGGCGTTCACCGGCGACGTCTACGTCACCCCGATCTACGCCGGCACCGGCCCGTCCCGCATGACCATCGCCCTGGTGCGGTTCACGCCGGGTGCGCACACCAACTGGCACAGCCACGCGGTCGGTCAGACCCTTCACGTCGCCGAGGGCGTCGCCCTGGTCGGCACCCGTGACGGCCGGGTCGTCCGTGCCCGGGCCGGGGACACCGTGATCTGCCCGCCCAACGAGGAGCACTGGCACGGCGCCCCGGCCGACACCTTCGCCGCTCACCTGGCCATGCTCGAGGCCGAGCCCGACGGCTCGGATCCCACCACCTGGCTCGAGCCGCTGCCGGACGAGCAGTACGCCCGGGCGAACGGGGCCTGAGCTGGCCGCTACCCTGTCGGTGCCGCCGCGGGACGCCCGGAGGGCCCACGACGGGCACGCCCGATACGCGGTCCGGGGCTCGGGGCCCGGGTCTAGCCCGGGTGCGTGCGGACCGCGGCCGTGCATCCCCCGACGGTGGCGCTGGCATGACACAGGGCGAGCCGTTGCCGATGAGGTAGAGACTGACTGCCCCGCGCGGTCGGCGTCGCCGGGGTCCTCTTCGCGCTCCTGTTCGGCGTGAGCATCGTCCTCATGCGCGTCGCGGTGGACCGGCACCCGGACGGCATGAGCGTCTGGACCGGCGCGGAGGCGGCAGGCCGTGGGCCCAGAAACGGGCCCAAGAATGGCCGAGCGGGGCGGGCTTGGTCACGATCTGACAACAATCGACTGGACGCGACGGAAGCCGACACCTGGCGGTTGACCTGCGACGATGCGCTTCCGGGGCGTCGTCCGGGGTCAGGGTGAGACGGTCCCTGTCGGTCGCCTCATGTGACTACCCGGCGGATCGTCACGCACCCCCTGTGGCGAGGGTCGCGACCTGTGTCAGCCCCTCGTATCTACGGGTGTGCGAAATCTTCAAGAAGAACCGGCACGATCAACACCTGCATGCGCACGCGCGTGGCCACCACAATGCCGACGGACACGCTTACCCGCCTGAGGCGCCTGCTGCCGGGTGGAGGCCCGCCGTCCAGCCGAGGGTCGGGGTAGTGAGGAACTCCTGGCCGGCGTTGGCCCAGCCGCCCATGCGCTGAACGCCGAGTACGCCTGGGCCGCACAGCGGGATCGAGGTCGCGTACCCGTCGGCGGCCTCTGGCGAGACGTAGACCACCTGGGTCGGGCCGCCGGGACGCCAGCGGCGGATCTCCTCAGGGCTGATCGGCGGGTCGAAGTCCTCTCGGTCCCAGTACAACCACCCATCACAGATCACCGTCGAGCCGGCGACCGCGCTACCCAGGTCGTAGGTGGTGCCGCCGACTCGGACGCGCAGCGGGACGTCGAAGAAGTTCGTGCTCCCACCCATCTCGGGGTCCTCGACGGGCGGTTCGGTCCAGACCACCCAATCGCGCCCGACGATGTCACGCGAGACGCACCCGTCGATGTCCACGACCTCGTCACGCCCGTCGGGCAGCGAAATGCGGTGCACGGTCGCGCAGTCGGCGTCAGAAGCCAGCGTCTGGAAGCTCAGGGTGTGCTCGTACAGCTGCAGCCAGCCCAGGTCGCTGTCGGCATCGACGCACGCCACGGGGTCGGGGTCCAGCCTGGGCTCGGCGACCGACAGATCCATCCGCCGTACGCAGTAGGCCTGGTTCGGGCCGGGTGCGGTCAGGTACATGGTCGAGCCGTCCACGGCGGTCTCACTCCACGCCGAGTCCTCACCGGTCGACTCATAGAGCACGTCCACGGTGTCGGAGGTGGGGTCCCAGCGATCCACCCAGAAGTCCTCGGTGCCATCCTCCCCGAGGCCGAACACCACCTTGCCGTCGATGAGGTACGCACTCTGGATGATCCTTCCCGCCGGGACCTGATGGGTCATGCGGGTTCCAGGACCGAAGATGGCCAATACCTCGCCGTTGCCGGTGTCGTTGAGGATCGCGACGATCTGCTCCTTGGTGACCACCTCGACACGAGACAGTTCGTCCGACGGGCCCGCCGCCCTCGCCCAGTCGGCCAGCGCGTCCACGACATCACCGCCGTCACCGGGCGTCGACGACGCCGTCGACGGCGCGGTCGGAGGCGACGTTGGTGGGGCCGCAGTCGTGGGCGCCGTCGACGGCGCGGTGCACCCTGATGCGAAGAGGGCCAGGCCCAGGGCGACGACGATCGCCCCGGGCCCGGCCGCGCAGTTCTTCACCATCCGATGTTCTGGTTCGGGTTGGCCAAGGTCGCGCCCCAGAGGTTCTCCTTGCTTACGCTGTGGTAGCCAGCACTGTGAGCACCACCGGTCCTGAAGTCACGCTCGTCATACGGGTCGATAATCGAGATTGTGGTCGCATCGTAGCCGCGGCCGGTCTGGTAGTGGCCGCCGTGGTTGTAGTTGATGTAGCCGTAGTACGCCCGCAGCAGCTGGACGTGCTCGATCACAGGTGCACCGTAGTAGCCGATCCGGGTGTGGTGGAGGCTCATGAACCAGGTCGCGGTGTTGCCGGGGCTCACGGGGAAGATGGTGTAGGCGCCCCCATAGGCAGCCGAACCCCACGTGGTATCGGTATTGATGCGGGCGACCATGCTCCCGATGTACGTGCCCGCGGTAGTCGTCCCCATCAAGCTGGCCCAGAGAGACTGCGAATCTTTGCCACCGTCGTTGGCCCAGTCAATGGCCTGCATAGTTGCCGGGCCACACCAGTAGTCACGTTCCTGCTCCGTGGCGTACCCGGACATGATGTATCGCGAGGACGGGAACGTCGGGTAGCTTGCGGCGACGGCCACTTCACCGCTGACCGGTTCGCTCGACGTGCCAGGCGTAGCGATAGCCGCCCGCAACTGCTGCGCCTTCGCCGATCCCTCGGCCAATCCGAGGTCCGGGTACTTCGCGAAGAACCCCGGCGGGGGCGCGACGTCCGTTCCTATGTACTCCTGAAGCTTGACCCGGCCGACCGCACGGCGCGCGCTTTCAATCTGGCCGTTCTGCCGCTCGGCGAGCTCGGCACGCGGCAACTGCTTCAACTCGTCGACGAGGGTCGCGAGCCCCATGTCACCCGTGTCGGAGTCCTCTGTCGCGAGGGCCGCAGCCAGGTTAGCCCTCCAAGCCGCCGAGCCGGGCTTCGACTGGACGAAGCCGAGTTCGGTGCAGAAGCTCTCGCCATCGATGACTGTGCAGCGGATCACATTCATCGCATCGCTCAGTTCGCTATCGCCGCTCGGAGCGGCCATGGCCGGTTGAGCGAGTGGAACAGCGATCGCCATGGCGAGGGCGGCCGTCGCGCCGCGGCGCAAGAATACCCGGTGGTACACGTGAATCAGCCCCCTAGCGCAACAGTGACCTTCACAGTTGTGACGGCGCGAAGTTACTGGTGTCCGACCTGCGACACGCCGGATTCGGTGGGCGAGTTTGCTTGTCACGCGTCATTCGCCCGAACGGTCGAACGCCTTGCGCTCGTTGGGCCACGGCTTCGTCAACGCGCCGCCTGGGACTCGACGCCGCCGCCCGGGGCGAGCATCGTGGCCAGCTCGATGTCGGCGTCCGGGTCGATCGCCGTCGCGCGGGCCCGAGTAGGGCCAACGAGTAGAGCGAGCTCGGCATGGTCACGCGCCTCGCGGGCGGCGTGCATGGCGTCGCGGAGGAGCTGCTCGTTCGCGCTGCCGACCGTGAGGCCGATAGCAGCGGGGGGGCCGGGCGCCGACGAGGTCGCCGGTGTCCATCCGCGTGAGGGCGAGCGCGTGTGCCACGTCGACGATGTTCTCGATCATGGTGATCGCCAGTTCCTCGCATCAGTCGTAGGCGCCGGGTGGCGCACCGGCGAACGGGCGGCCTCAGACGCGGTCGAGCGCCTTCTCGAGTAGATCGGGGTCGGGTGGATCGGAAGCGAGCCCGGCGGCGGCGAGGTCTCGGATGTCGTCCCAATCGGCACGCACGGCAGCCGAGAGGCGGTAGTCGTCGTGGCGCTCCGGCCTGGGGAAGTGGGGCCAGCCGTCGGGGTCAAGGCCGAGCCACGTGCGCAGCCGGGAGATCGGGGCGACCTCATCGGGACGAAGTTTGTAGGTGACGGTCGTGTAGTAGCCGGCGACCCGGGTGCGGGCCTCGTCCAGGCCCAGCAGGGTCCGGGCTCCGTTGCGGCGGTCCAGTTGGCCGGACTGCTCCTTGAGCCAGATGTCGAGTTCGGGCTCACTGGAGTCGAAGGGCGAGTGCTTGACGATGGTGCGCTCGAAAGCCCGAGCGATGATCACCCGTCCAGTGTGCAGGGACGTCGCGCGGCGCGGCAGGCCGACCTCAGGGTGAACCGCTTGTTGATCGAGTTCCACTTCCCGAACCACTCGGCGCGCCGGTCCGGTACTTCCAGACCATGCCCTCCACCGCCAGACGGGGATCGGTCCACGGCCGCCCCGCCGGCGGGCTTCGACGATTGCAACACCGCCCACACCCGATCAGAGATCTCCTGCCCGCTCACACACCCGGTCCCCACCAGCAGCAGCCGAAACCACTTGATCAACACGCCCTGGCCGCCGCCCAGGATGCCGGGCACCGCCAGCGACCTGTCCTGATCGTTGGCTCCCCGTCGGGGGGAGTCTTGGACCGGCCCTATCGGTGGGCCAGACGGGAGGCGCCGAGTGGCGCTGTCACGAGTCGCTCAGATGCACGCCGCTGAGATCCGCCAGCACGACTGGTCGGACGCGCACGCCCGGTTGGACCGCGCTGGTCACTCACGGGCGGACGATCGCGGCCCTGCCCCGCAGATGGACCCCAAGTCGACGGACAACGTCCGCACAAACGCCATGTGGGTCACCGCACAGGTCCTCGCGTACCTTGACCCGAACTTCGACGTCGTCGAGTTCGCTCGCGAGTGCGGCGTCGCCCTGTCACCCGGTGCCCTGCGCGCCGGTCTACGGGGCGGCAAGGACGGGTATCACCGACCTGGGACCCGCAAGTTCGACGAGTAGATCCCGCGGCCGAGATCTGCCGGGATCATGGGCAATCGCGAGTAGGCAGGTGCGGTCGATGTCGACCAGGTCGGCGAGGGCGTTCGGGAGCTCGGGTTGAGTGGGAACCTGGCCGACGCCGCGACTTGGGCGCTCCCCGCGTGGGCCCAGAGACGGGCCCAAGAATGGCCGACCGAGGCGAGGTTGGTCACGATCCGGCAACAATCGACCGGACGCGACGGAAGCCGACAACGGACGGTTGACCTGGGACGATGCGTCCCCGGGGTGTCGTGTGGGGTCGGCCCGAGACGGTCCTGGTCGGCACCACGTACGGATCAGAAGGTTGGGGGTTCGAATCCCTTCGGGCGCGCAGAACGAGCGGGGCGCTCGGCCGCATGCTGCGTCGTCAGAGGGTCGACTCGCGGGCCCCGCGACCTCCACGCGCGCACCCTGGCTGCGCCGCCACGCGCGACCAGTGGCTGATGAGCGGGCGGCGCCGTGCCATGAGCGGGGACGAGCATCCGGGTGGAGGAGCGTGCGTGTCATGTGCTCAGAGCGGGAAGGCGGTCATCGACCGTCCCGCCCCACCAGCGGGCGGTACGTGCACCCCTAGGCGGGCTTGTGCCCGACCACGACGTCGAGCTGGTCGCCACCGGCCGCGCGCAGCGCGGCGCCGAACAGCCGGTGGTCGCCGGCGATCGGTGCCCAGCTGAGGGTCACCGGGTCGAACCCCGCCTCGGCCATCATGCGGGTCGTGACCGTGGCGCTGATCGCGGTGTAGACGCCCGCTATCCCGCGGCTCTGACGGGACTCGACGCCATTGGGCAGCTGCTCCGCCGCGAAGGAGATCACGGCTCGGCCGCCCGGCCGCAGCACCCGGAAGACCTCGGCCAGCACGGCCCGCGGGTCGGGGAAGAAGGGGTAGGCGTCCATACAGGTCACGGCGGAGAAGGTGTCGGCCGGCCAGGGCAGCGCCGCGGCATCACCCTCCGCCACCTCGGCGGTGCCGTCCGCGATTCGGCGGGCGAGCCGCTCGCGCGCCAGGGCGACCTTCTCCGGGGTCAGGTCCACGCCCGCGACCCGGCGCGCCCCGGCGGCGTGCGCCACCAGGAACTCGCCCCAGCCGCACGCCACGTCGAGCACCTCGTCGTCCGGGCGCAGGTCGAGTGCCGCGGCGATCGCCCGGTACATCGGCGCATCCATCGCCGAGTTCAGCCGGCTGCCGAGCCGCCCCGGCGCCGCACCACGGGACATCGACTCCCTCGCGTGCACGGCTCCGCCGGACCGCGCGGCCCAGATGGCCGCCGCGATGGAGGCCAGGACGGCGAGTCCGAGGAGCTGGGACGTGCGACGCATGGTGGCCCTCCCCGGGACCGACCCCTGCACGGGGCGTGCCCCAGCCTCCAACGTAACGCTCGCGTCGGTCCCCCGTGAGCCAACCACATGCGGAGAGGTGACGTGACGGCCTCGTGGCGCCGACGGAGACCATGTCACGACCGGCTCGACCGGCACGCTACGACGGACGGGAGCAGGTTGGGGGCTCGAATCCCTCGGGGCGCGACCTCGGGCACGCTTCGTGATGACGCGGGACAGCCTCACCCGAAGGTGTGATCGGGAGGCAGGGCGACGGATGCGCCCCCGAATGTCCGGTTCGTCGGGATAGGTTGGCCGGTCGAGGTCTCTCGAGGGATCGGGGTCGATCGTGCCTGGTCGTGCTGGGAGGGGTGGGCGTCCGGCGTCGCTCGTGGCAGGGGTCGCAGCAGTGGTGCTCGGGCTCCTGGTCGGGGGCGCGTCCGCTCCGGCGCGCGGGACCGAGCGCGCTGCACGTGCGCCCGCTGCACCTGTGCCCGCGGTAGCTGCCCCCGCCGTCCCGGCCGTGGCGTCGCACCGTGCTCCGGCGGCCTCCACGTTCGCCCCACCCCGTGTGGTGACCCAGTCGCCCGTGCGGCTGGTGGACGACCGCACCGTCCCTGCCGGACGTGTGAGGTGCGTCCAGGTCGCTGGGCAGGCCGGCGTCGCCCCGGAGGCCGCGGCGGTCTTCGTGAACGTCACGACCGTCCGGCCCGACGGCCCTGGGTACGTCGTCGTCTACCCGGACACCCGTGGGGACGGGGCCACACCGGCCCCCGGCACGTCGACCGTCAACTTCGAGCCCGGGGCGGACGTCGCCAACGCCGCGGTCGTCGCCCTCCCGGCGGACGGTCGGCTCTGCTACCTCACCCGTGGGGCGGCCAGGACGGGCGTGCTCATCGATGTCACGGGCTACACCCGGGGCGCCGCGGACGTCCACGCCGGGAGCCCCATCCGGCTGCTCGACACCCGGACCGGAGCGGACCACGTCGGCCCCATCAACGGCCCCGTGCGCCCAGGTCACGAGTACACCGTCGACGTGCTGGGCCACGCCGGGGTCCCGGCGCAGGCCGTCGCAGTGCTGGCCAACGTGACTGTCACGGGTGTCGCCGCGGTGGGGAATCTCGTGGTGTACCCGGCAGGCGAGGGCAAGCCGGGTACGTCGACCCTCAACTACGCGGTGGGCAAGGACAAGGCGAGCGCCACCGTGGTGGGCTTGTCGGTGGCCGGCCGGCTGAGCCTGTACTCGACGAGTAGCGAGCCGGTGCAGGTGATCATCGACATCACCGGCTGGATCGGGGCCGACTCGCCACTGGTCCCGGTGCCCCCGACCCGGGTGATGGACACCAGGCGGCACCCGGCCGGCGACCCGGCCGCCGGGTTGCACGCGGCGGAGCGGCGGACCCTTGACGTCCTGGAAGCGGCAGGGGGCCGGGTTCCGCAGGACGCCGCGGGGGTGCTGCTCACCGTGACCGCGGTCCATCCGAGCGCCCTCGGCAACCTGCGCGTCTATCCCGGCGGTGGCACGGCCGCGGTGCCCTATGCCTCGACGCTGAACTACATCGTCGGGCGAGACGTCCCCAACACCGCGGTGGTCGGGCTGGACCAGGCCGGCGCCGTCACCTTCTACGACGACCAGGCGCCCGGGGGGACGGTGGACCTGGTCGTCGACCTGGTCGGCTACGTCGCGGCGCGCACCGACATCGCGGTCCTCCTGGACCCGACGGTGACTCCTCAGACCTGCGATCACGGCCTGCTGCTCGGCGGGTCGATCACCTGGCCGGACCCCCTGCCGACGGGCATCGTCTCCGCCCAGATGGTGGGTTGGCGCGACTCGGTCGACCCGCAACGGGACCTGGATCCACGCCAGTACTCCCTCGAGGTCCAGGTCGCGGACGGGTACGCCCTGGTGGACCCGGGGGCGATCGACGAGGGCGGCGGGCTCTACCACCTCCGGCCGGAGGTCCCGGCCTACAGCGCTCCGTGCGTCCCCGAGACGCACCGTGTGACGATCGGCGTCGACGGCGCGCAGCCGGACGGCGCACCCGGCTCGGCGACGGTGAGTGACGGGGCGCACTGGGTGGCCTACGACTCCGCGGCCTCGAACCTGGTGGCGGACAAGGACCCGGACCGCTACTGGACGGACTCCTTCGTCACCGATCGCCTCACCGGCGAGACGGAGCGCGTCTCGGACTCTCCTCCCGGTCAGCCCGACGGGTACGTGGCCTTCCGGCGCCCGAGCATCAGTGCGGACGGGCGGTACGTGGCCTTCGGCGCCTACACGGCCGAGGACATCCGCTGCCAGATCTATCTGCGTGATCGCGGCACCGGGCTGACCACGATGATCTCCACGGGACCGGATGGCGCCCCGGGCAACCACGGCTCGAGGTCGGCGGTCGTGAGTGCCGACGGCCGGTGGGTCGTCTACAGCTCCGCAGCGACCGATCTCGTGCCGGGGCTGGCTCCGGGGTCATGGCCACGCCTCTACGCCTACGACCGGACCACGGGCGCCACGTCCTTCGTTGCCGACGGCTGGAACCCGTCGGTCAGCGGCGACGGGCGGTGGATCGCGCACCTCGTCGACGCGCGAGACCTCGTGCCGGACGCCCGCTCGACCGCGCACCAGGTCGCCGTGACCGACCGGGTCACCGGGGCGACCACGCTGATCAGTGCGACCGCCGACGGCAGCCCGCTGCAGGCGGGCGCTGACCACCCGGCCATCAGCGCCGACGGGCGGTGGGTGGCGTTCGACTCCTTCGCCACGGACATCCCTGAGGCGCCGTGGGACGCGAGCCCGGACCGCAGCCAGGTCTACCTCGCCGACCGGCTCACCGGGGCCACGGTGCTGGTGTCCCGGGACCGGTTCGCCTCGACGCCCCTGCCCGGCAGCTCCCTCGCCCCGTCGGTCAGCGCCGACGGGCGGTGGGTGGCCTTCACGACCTTCGCCGCGGACCTGTTCGGTCACGACGAGAACGGTACGTCCGACGTGGTCGTGTGGGACCGGGTCAGTCAGCGGTCGGTCCCGCTCTCGGTCGGCCCGGACGGGATGACCGCCGACGGGGCCTCCGGGTCCCCGGCGATCTCACCCGACGGGCGTTGGGTCGCCTACCGGTCCGACGCCTCGAACCTCGTGGCCGGGGACACCGTGGGGTCGGCGGACATCTTCCTCACGGCCAACCCATGGGCGCGCGATCTGGCCGGGCTCGCCGACGTGGCCGTGACCGGCGCCTCCGTCGTGCAGGCGGGGGCGTGACCGGCCCGGCAGTCGCCTCACGGCGCGTGGCCGCTCGTAGCGGCTGAGAGTGAAGCCCGGGGGACATGAACCGGACCGGCCACGGGGGTGCCAATGCCTGGGCGGCCCGGAACATTCCCGGGCCGCGCAGGTTCTTCACCGAGCGGTCCTGCCCTGGCGATCGACGTCCCGTTCGGGTAATGATCGATAGATGGACACCTCAGTGCGCGCCGCCATCTGCCAGGACTGCGACTGGCAGGTGAGCGGCAGCTCGGCGTGGAACGCGGCCGAGGTGCACGAGACGGACACGGGTCACACCGTCAAGCGGACCGGGCCAGGTGCACGTGGGACCCGGCCCGCTCGGTTCACCCAACCCCTCGAGGGCCCCAGCGACGCCTGAGCTCCTGACAACGACGCGTCCCCGTCCGACGGGCGAGGGGCCGGGCCGGCTGCGGCCCCTGACGCGCGAGGCCGCGGCGGACGCCGAGGGCTCTCCCAGGCCGTTTCCAGCGTCTGGGGGCAGGATGTCGTCCACCGCCACCCTGGAGGAGCCTCGATGATCGACCGCCGCACCTTCCTCGCCGGGACCGCAGCCGTGGGCGCCGTCGGAGTCGTCGCCGCGTGCTCGTCCCCGAAGTCCTCCGGTGGAGGACAGCCTTCACCAGGGTCTGCCCTGGTGGCGCTGGCTGACGTCCCCGTGGGTGGCGCGGTGACGGCGACCACCGCGGCCGGCGCGCCGGTGGTGGTCTCCCAGCCCACCAGCGGCACCGTGGTCGCGTTCTCCGCGATCTGCACACACGCGGGATGCCTCGTGGTCCCCAACGGCGCGGAGCTGGACTGCCCGTGCCACGGATCGGTGTTCCAGGCGTCCAACGGGGACGTGGTGCGCGGCCCCGCGACCAAGCCTCTGCCGCCCGTGGCGGTCGCGGTCAAGAACGGTGAGGTCGTCGAGGGCTAGGCCGGCTCAGGCGCGTCCGGAGTCGCCGAGCCGCGGCACGGTGCGGCCGAGCAACGGCGTGCGCACCCGGCGCCGGGGCTCGGGCTGACTGGGTTCTGCACCGAGCGCGCGGCGCCGCTCTGCCTCCGCGACGCGTTCCTCGGCGTCCGCGAGGCGCTCTTCGGCCTCCGCAAGTCGCCCTTCGAGGTCCGTGGCACGCTGCTCGGCTTCCTCGACCTGGAACCTGGCTTCCGCGACCTGCCGTGCGGCGTCCGCCACGGCGGTACGGGCGGCCTCGACGGCAGCCGCACGATCGTCCTCGGCGCGTTCGCGGGCCTCGGTGAGCGCCTCGAAGAGGCCGGACTTCTCCAGGACGGCCATCGCGACCTCGAGCCGGAGAGCGCGCTCGGACGGCCGGAGCTCGTCCCAGTTCCCCTGGTGCATCACCTCGAGCCGGGTGCGCTCGAGCGCCTCCGCCACCAGGTCGAGCTGCGTGAGGTCCACATCCCGACAGTACGTCCGACACGGCCGGCTGTGGTCCTCCCGTCGACCACTTCACCCACCTGTCTCACCCGGGCGGGTGAACGGTACGGGTCGCCACGACGTCGGTGATCTGTCGGCCTGCGGCCACCCCGCGCCGCTCGTAGGCGGTGATCGGGCGGTGCGGGGGCCGGGGCGCGGGCCCGTCGTACGCGTTGGTCAGGCCGGGATCGGCGGCCACGACCTCGAGCATCACCTCGGCGTAGGGGGGCCAGTCGGTCGCGCAGTGCAGCGTGCCGCCGGGTCGCATCCGGGAGCGCAGCAGCGCCACGTGCTCCGGTGCCACGATCCGCCTCTTGTGATGGCGTGCCTTGGGCCACGGGTCGGGGAAGAACAGGTGCACCGCATCCAGGCTGCCGGGTGTGATCCGCCGTGCCAGGTCCAGGCCGTCTCCGTGCGCCACTCGGACGTTGTCCAGGCCGGCTCGCGCGACCAGCACGAGCAGCTGCGCGACGCCCGGCAGGTGGGCCTCCACCGCCAGGTAGTCGCGTCCGCGGTCTGCCGCGGCCATCGCGGCGGTCGCCTCACCCATGCCGGAGCCGATCTCGAGCACGACGGGCGCGACTCGTCCGAACAGCGCTGCGGTGTCCAGCAGACCACCGTCGTCGCGTGGGCCGGTGCCCAGAGCGTCGTCGTGCACGGAGAACCCGAACCGCGGCCACAGCTCGGTCAGGGCGCGGGACCGTTCGGCGCTCAACGGGCTGCGGCGGGGGTGGAAGGTGCGGATCGGCCCGTCGCGGCGGTCGGGGACGTGCGTGAACCGGGAGCCGGGGCTGCTCACCCCGGCACCCCGAGGCGTTCGCCCACCCAGGAGCGCACCGCGTCGAGGTACCGGGAGCGTGCCGGCCCCGGGGACAACGCCAGGTCGTGCACGCCGCCGGCGATCTCCACGACGGTGACGTCGTGCCCGAGCCGCGGGGCCAGGCGCTGCATCTGCTCCACGCTGAGCACCGAGTCGGTGCGATCGATCGCGTCGTGGGCACGGTTCGGCGGCCCGCTGGCATCGGACGTGCACACCAGGACCGGGACCTCCACCGCGAGCCCTCCGTGCACAGCCCCGTGCGCCCTGCGTACCGAGTCCAGCCAGCGCGCACGGACCCCGAAGCCCTCATCCGGCTTCCACGCCAGGTCGTACTCCCAGCCGCCCCCGTCCGGGTCGTGCAACCAGCGGCCGTAGTGCGCGGCGAGCCCGCTGACCACGACGTCCGGGGCGAACCGGGCGAGCAGGTGCACGGCCCTGGTCGTGACGACCCGGTCGAACCACCCGCGGTTGAGGTCCAGCCACGGGCTGTTCAGCACCAGGCCGTCCACCAGGGGGCCGGCCGGCCGGGCGGCGCGGGCATCGGCCCACATCGCGGCGATCAGGCCTCCGGTCGAGTGCCCCATGACGACCAGCTCGTCGTGGTCGGCGCGGATGGCCTGCACGGCCGCGTCGAGGTCCTGGGCGTGCACTGCGATGTCGTCGACCACGTTGGGCGGGCGTCCAGGCCGGATCGAGCGGCCGTAGCCACGCAGGTCCAGGGCGAAGAAGTCGCGCCCCAGCCCCCGCCAGAGCTCGGCGAGGTGCGTCTGGAAGAAGTAGTCGACGAACCCGTGCACGTAGAGCGCGGCCCCGGGCCGCTGCCGGCCGTCCGGCTCAGGGCGGACGAGCGTGGCAACCGCCTCGCCGTACCGGTCCGCGGGCACGGCGAGGTCGCGGGCCTGCCAGCGGGGGCCCAGCACGTCCTGGCGCCACATCTCAGCGGACCGCCTTGACCGAGATCACCGGGCTCGTCGACTCGAGCAGGATGCGCTGCGCGGTCGAGCCCAGCAGGAGCTTGCCGACAGGGCTGCGGTGCCGCAGGCCGATGACGACGCCGCGGACGTGCTGATCAGCCTCCAGGTCGAGGATCTCGTCCGCTGCGCTCCTCCCGCGGACCAGCTGACGCAGCGTGAACCGAACGCCCTCAGCGCGCAGTCGTCGCTCGAGGTCGGCCACCTGGGTATCCGTCGCGAAGTCCGCGTGCGGGTTGCTCGAGGCGGAGACGTTCACGACGAGCAGGTCGTCGTCGTGGTGGTGGGCCTCGGCGATGGCGTGGTCGAGGGCCGCCTCGCCCTCGGGGGTGGGCGTGTACCCGACGATGATGATCACGGTGCGACACCTCCTCGGCGCTAGGCCGATCATGCCAGGCGTGTGCGTCCCACGCTCCAGGCGGACGAACGCGCCCGGAGCTGCAGCTCCGGGCGCGTTCATCGTTCGGCTCAGGAGGGCGGTCGCTGGTCACCGTCCTGTGGGGGCTGCCAGCCGCTAGGGGGCGGGGGCGGCTGCTGGCCGGCAGGCGGGATCTGCTGGGTGGGCTGTCCGTCCCACTCCTGCTGGCCGGGCTGCTCTGGCTGGCCGGGCTGCTGCCAGCCCTGTGGCGGCGGCGGCGGTTGCTGGCCGGGCTGCTGCCAGCCCTGCGGCGGCGGTTGCTGGCCGGGCTGCTGCCAGCCCTGTGGCGGTGGTTGCTGGCCGGGCTGCTGCCAGCCCTGCGGCGGTGGTTGCTGGCCGGGCTGCTGCCAGCCCTGCGGCGGTGGTTGCTGGCCGGCCGGCGGCATCTCCTGGGTGGGCTGACCGCCCCACGCCTGCTGGCCCGGCTGCTGCCAGCCCTGCTGGGGCTGCTGACCCTGCCACTGCGGCGCTGCGGCTCCAGCCGCCGCCATGGCCGGGGTCTCCTTCTTGCGGCCGCGCGCGGCCACCACGGCGATCCCGGCGATCGCGGCGACCAGGACGACGCCGGCGACCACGAGGATCCACCACGGGAAGCCGGACGAGGCGGCGTCCTCGTCGGCTGCGGTCACGGTCGGCTCGGTCGCCTCGTCGGACGGAGCAGGGGTCTCGTCCGCTGCCGCCTCGTCGGACGGGCTCGCCTCCTGCGACGGGCTCGCGGACGTGGTCGCCTCCGACCCGGCGCCTGCGGAGCCGCCTGGGACCGCCGACCCGCGGGCACTCATCTCCGTGACCTCGCCGTACGGCGGCCGCCACGTGACCGTGTTGCCGTCCACCGTGCCGTTGTTCTCACCGACGGCGCCGGGGAAGGTCACCGAGACCTCGACGACGAACGAGTCGAGGAACGCCTGCGTGGTCGGGTCCTCGGTGGCGGAGGTGTCCACGCCGGAGCCGGTGTCGCTGAGGTCCATCGTCCCGGTCACGACGTAGTCGTCGCCGTCCCGCTCGATGGTCAGGTCCGGGGTGGAGAGCTGGTCGATCGGGGCCTCGGCGAGGGTGTACCGCACGCCGGTGTAGCCGTCCTCGGCGTAGGGCTGCTGGTCGGCGCCCTCCGGGGCGTCGGTGGCCATGTCGCTGCCCATCTGGTCCCACATCTCCTGCGGGTCCATGCCCATGGACTGGGCGAACTCGTCGGAGATCGCCATCACCATGGACATCGAGCCGGTGTTGTCCGGCTTCAGGGTCAGGTCGGTCGTGATCTTCATGCAGCCGGTCAGGGCGAGGGCGGACACCAGGCCCAGAGCCAGGCCGCGGAGCCACCGCGGCGCTGCGGCGCGGCTGCGAGGGGAGTCGTGGCGCGTCATGGCGCACATCCTGCCGGGGCGCGGCTCGCGGCGTGAGGGGCTTGGCAGGGTGAACTGTCGATCGTTACCTCTACGTCACCGAGTGCCGACCGCTCGGCACGGCGCTCACCCAAGAGTTGAGTGGAATAGACTCAACTTCGCAGTGCGTTGCGTGAGCAGGACCCGACACAGGAGCGCCGATGGACCCGAAGTTCACCACCAAGTCGACCGAGGCCCTGGCCGCGGCCCTGCAGGCTGCAGGCGCGGCGGGCCACCCCCAGCTGGAGCCGGTGCACGTGCTGACCGCTCTGCTGGACCAGCATGGCGGCGTGGCTGTGGGGCTCCTCGACGCCGTCGGCGTGGACCGTGCCGCGCTCGTCAAGCGCCTCGAGGCGACGCTCGCCGCGCTGCCGTCGGCGAGCGGTTCGACCGCGCAGCCCAGCGTCGCGCGGGCGACGAGCGCGGCGTTGTCCGTCGCGGGCAGCGAGGCTCAGGCGCTGGGCGACGAGTACGTCTCCACGGAGCACCTGCTCCTGGGCATCGCCGCCGGCCAGTCCTCGGCCGCCGAGGCGCTGCGCGGCGTCGGTGCCACGCGGGACGCCCTGGCTGCGGCGCTGCCCACGGTGCGCGGTTCTGCCCGGGTCACGTCCCAGGACCCCGAGGGGACCTACAAGGCCCTCGAGCAGTACGGCGTCGACCTCACCGCCGCTGCCCGCGAGGGCAAGCTCGACCCCGTGATCGGCCGGGACGCGGAGATCCGCCGCGTCGTCCAGGTGCTGTCCCGGCGCACCAAGAACAACCCGGTGCTGATCGGCGAGCCAGGCGTCGGCAAGACCGCCGTCGTGGAGGGTCTGGCCCAGCGCATCGTCGACGGCGACGTGCCGGACTCGCTGCGCGACAAGCGCCTCATCGCCCTGGACCTCGCGTCGATGGTGGCCGGCGCGAAGTACCGCGGTGAGTTCGAGGAGCGACTCAAGGCCGTGCTCAACGAGATCAAGGACTCCGACGGCCAGGTCGTCACCTTCATCGACGAGCTGCACACCGTGGTCGGGGCCGGCGCCGCGGAGGGCTCGATGGACGCGGGCAACATGCTCAAGCCCATGCTGGCCCGCGGCGAGCTGCGGCTGGTCGGCGCGACCACGCTGGACGAGTTCCGCGAGCGGATCGAGAAGGACCCGGCCCTCGAGCGCCGCTTCCAGCAGGTGTTCGTCGGCGAGCCGAGCGTGGAGGACACCGTCGCCATCCTGCGCGGGATCGCGCCCAAGTACGAGGCGCACCACAAGGTGACGATCTCGGACGCCGCCCTGGTCGCCGCGGCGACGTTGTCCGACCGGTACATCACCGGCCGGCAGCTGCCGGACAAGGCGATCGACCTCGTCGACGAGGCCGCCTCGCGGCTGCGCATGGAGATGGACTCCTCGCCGGAGGAGATCGATGCTCTCCAGCGCGCCGTGACCCGGCTGGAGATGGAGGAGTCCTACCTGGCGGAGTCCGGGGCGGACGACCCCGCGTCGGCCGAACGCCTGTCCAGGCTTCGCGCCGAGCTGGCCGACCGGCGCGAGGAGCTCTCGGGCCTCACCGCGCGCTGGGAGGCCGAGCGGGCCGGCTCGAGCCGGCTGGGCGACCTGCGTGTGCGTCTGGACGAGCTGCGGACGCAGTACGAGAAGAACTACCGCGAGGGCGACTACGAGACGGCCTCACGGCTGCGGTACGGCGAGATCCCGGCCGTCGAGCGGCAGATCGCGGAGGCCGAGGCCGCCCAGAGCGAGCGCGACGGCGCCTCAGAGGCCGAGCCCATGATCGCGGAGAAGGTGGGCCCGGACGAGATCGCGGAGGTCGTCTCCGCATGGACCGGCATCCCCACCGGACGCCTCCTCGAGGGCGAGACCGCCAAGCTGCTGCGGATGGAGGAGGTCATCGGTGCACGCCTGATCGGCCAGTCCTCGGCCGTGCAGACCGTGTCCGACGCGGTGCGCCGGGCGCGGGCCGGCATCTCCGACCCCGACCGGCCCACCGGCTCGTTCCTGTTCCTCGGGCCCACCGGCGTCGGCAAGACCGAGCTCGCGAAGTCCCTGGCGGACTTCCTGTTCGACGACGAGCGCGCCATGGTGCGCCTCGACATGTCGGAGTACTCGGAGAAGCACACCGTCGCCCGGCTCGTCGGCGCGCCCCCGGGGTACGTCGGCTACGAGGAGGGCGGCCAGCTCACCGAGGCCGTCCGGCGGCGTCCGTACGCGGTCGTGCTGCTCGACGAGATCGAGAAGGCCCACCCCGAGGTGTTCGACATCCTGCTGCAGGTGCTCGACGACGGGCGGCTGACCGACGGTCAGGGCCGCACGGTCGACTTCCGCAACGTCATCCTGGTGCTGACCTCGAACCTCGGCTCGCAGTTCCTGGTGGACCCCACCATGAGCGACGACGCGAAGCGCGACGCGGTGATGTCCGCGGTGCGCGCGGCGTTCAAGCCGGAGTTCCTCAACCGCCTCGACGACGTCGTGCTGTTCGACTCGCTGAGCCTGGCGGAGCTCGGGCAGATCGTGGACCTGCAGCTGCGGCACCTGGCCGGCCGGTTGGCCGACCGGCGCCTGGCCCTGGAGGTCACCGACGCCGCGCGCGAGTGGCTCGCGATCGAGGGGTACGACCCGGCCTACGGTGCGCGCCCCATGCGACGGCTCGTCCAGCGCGAGATCGGCGACCGCCTGGCGAGCTTGCTGCTGGCCGGTGCGGTGCCGGACGGCGCCACGGTCGAGGTGGACGTCAACGCCGACGCCGATGCGGGTGGGCTGGTCCTCGGCGTCGCCTGACGTGACCGAGGGCGACAAGCCGACGGTGTCCCGGGCGCGCCTGCCCGCCCGGCGCTAGCGTCGGGACCATGCGCGAGACCCCCCCGGCCGACCCGTCCGAGCGCGACCCGGCCACCTTCGACCCCGACCGCTACGACGCGGTCCTCTTCGACCTCGACGGGGTCCTCACCCCGACCGTCGAGATCCACAAGCGCGCGTGGCGGGAGCTGTTCACGGGCTACTTCAGCGAGCACGGGATCACGCCGCAGTACACGGACGAGGACTACTTCGCCCACGTCGACGGCCGCCCGCGCTACGAGGGGGTGCGGGAGTGCCTCGCCTCGCGGGACGTCCGGATCCCCGAGGGCGACCCGTCCGACGAGCCGGGGACGCCCACGGTGTGCGGACTGGGCAACCTCAAGGACGCCGAGGTCAACCGGATCCTCGCCACGGACGGCGTGCAGCCGTATCCCGGCTCGGTGGCATGGCTCGACGCCCTGGTCGCCGGCGGCACGCGGGTGGCGGTGGTCTCCAGCTCGCGCAACACGCGCACGGTGCTCGCCGCGGCCGACCTGGCGGACCGGTTCACGGTCGTCGTCGACGGTGTCCGTGCCGCGGCCGACGGGCTGCCCGGCAAGCCGCGGCCCGACACCTACGTGCAGGCCGCCCGCGACCTCGGCGTCCCCGTCCAGCGCGCGGTCGTGGTCGAGGACGCGGTCTCGGGCGTCGCGGCCGGACGCGCCGGGGACTTCGGTCTGGTGATCGGGGTGGACCGTGGCGTGGGCCACGACGCCCTCCGCGACGCCGGAGCGGACCTGGTGGTCGCCGACCTCGCGGAGCTGCTGCCATGAGGCGGCGGGGCACCCACGCGGCGGGCAGCGCCATGCCCAGCTACCTGGACCGCACCCGGTTCCCCGTCGATCCGTGGCGACTGACCGAGGAGTTCTTCTCCGACGGCGACCTGGGGACGACGGAGACGCTCTTCGCCGTGGGGAACGGCTACCTGGGCATCCGCGGCACGTTCGAGGAGGGGCGCGACGCAGAGCATCACGGCACGTTCGTCAACGGCGTCCACGAGACGTGGCGGATCCGCCACGCGGAGCAGGCGTACGGGTTCGCGCAGGTCGGCCAGACCATCGTCTCCGCGCCGGATGCGACGATCTTCGAGCTCTACGTCGACGACGAACCGATGGTGCTCTCCGTCGCCGACCTGGTCTCGTACCAGCGCACCCTGGACTTCGCCGACGGCGTCCTGCGGCGGGAGCTGCTGTGGCGCACGCCCAGTGGCAACCGCGTCCTGGTCCGTACCCAGCGGATGGTGTCCTTCGTCCAACGTCACCTCGCGATCCTCACCTACGAGGTGACCTCGCTCGACCAGCAGGTGCCGATCACGATCGCGGCGAAGGTGGTCAACCGCGCCAACGGCGAGGCGTACCACGAGGCCGACGGCGACGGGCTGCGTGACCCGCGCCGCGCCGAGGAGTTCACGGGCCGGGTCCTGCACCCCGAGGTGAGCTGGGGCGACGAGGAGCGGGTGCTTCTGGGCTACCGGTGCGAGGACTCCGGGATGACGTTGGCCGTCGGGGCCGACCACCTCATCGAGACGGGCAACGCCTACGAGGTGAAGTACGAGGTCGCTCCGGACCTGTCCCGGCACATCTTCCGGGTGCACGCCGAGCCGGGCATGCCGATCACGGTGAGCAAGGTCGTGTCCTACCACTCCTCGCGCAGCGAGCCGCCCGCGGAGCTCATCACCCGGGTGCGCCGCACGCTGGACCGGGTCCGCAGCGAAGGCGTCGAGCAGCAGCTCATCGACCAGCAGGGCTGGCTGGGCGACTACTGGGCCCGGTCGGACGTGGAGGTCGAGGACCAGCCGGAGATCCAGCAGGCGATCCGCTGGTGCCTGTTCGCGATCGCCCAGGCAGCGGCCCGCGCCGAGGGACAGGGCATCGCCGCCAAGGGCGTCAGCGGCTCGGGTTACGGCGGCCATTACTTCTGGGACACCGAGGTCTACGTGGTGCCCTATCTCGTGTACACGTCACCCGGCTTCGCGCGCAACGCACTGCGGTTCCGTCGCACGATGCTGCCGTCGGCGCGCCGGCGGGCCGCGGAGCTCACCACCCGGGGTGCGCTGTACCC
Organism: Actinotalea lenta; assembly: GCF_030586465.1. GTDB lineage: Bacteria > Actinomycetota > Actinomycetes > Actinomycetales > Cellulomonadaceae > Actinotalea > Actinotalea lenta. The sequence continues at coordinate 399,402 of NZ_JAUQYP010000001.1, read as the reverse complement.
GTGGCGGACCATCAACGGCGAGGAGGCGTCGGCCTACTATGCGGCCGGCACCGCGCAGTACCACATCAACGCGGACATCTCCTACGCCGTGAGCACCTACGTCAAGGCCACCGGTGACGAGGAGTTCCTGGCCCGGGAGGCGGTGGACATCCTGGTGGAGACCGCACGGATGTGGGCCGACCTGGGTTTCTGGCGCGGCAACGGTGAGGACTCGTTCCACATCCACGGCGTGACGGGCCCGGACGAGTACACGACCGTCGTCAACGACAACCTGTTCACCAACGTCATGGCGCGCTTCAACCTGTGGCGGGCCGCGGACGCCGTCGGCGAGGTCGCCGCCCGGTGGCCCGTGCACTACGAGCGCATGGTGGAGCGCCTGGGCCTGACCGCGGACGAGGTCCTCGAGTGGCGCCGCGCCGCGGACGCGATGGCGATCCCGTACGACGAGCGGCTAGGCATCCACCCTCAGGACTCGCTCTTCCTCGAGCGGGAGGTCTGGGACCTGCCGGCCACGCCCCCGGAGCGTCTGCCGCTGCTGCTGCACTACCACCCGTTGGTGATCTACCGGTTCCAGGTGCTCAAGCAGGCGGACGTCGTGCTGGCGCTGTTCCTCCAGGGCGAGCACTTCACGCTCGAGGAGAAGCGCGCGGACTTCGACTACTACGACGGCATCACGACAGGGGACTCGACCCTGTCCGGGGTCGTGCAGTCGATCATCGCGGCGGAGGTCGGCTACCACGAGCTCGCGCTGCGGTACTTCCACGACTCGTTGTTCGTGGACCTCGCCGACCTGCACGGCAACACCGCCGACGGCGTCCACGTCGCATCCGCGGGCGGGGTGTGGAGCGCCCTGGTCTACGGCTTCGGCGGGATGCGGCACCACGGTGAGGAGCTGACCTTCGCCCCCAGGCTGCCGATGTCGTGGCCGTCCCTGACGTTCCGGGTCACGCTGCGGGGGACGCGCCTGCGCGTGACGGTGCGCCAGGAGACCATGGACCTCGCGGTGGAGGACGGCGAGCAGATCACCGTGGCGGTGCTCGGGAGCCGCGTCACCGTGACGCCCGTGCACCCGGTGACCGTGGCGCTGCGCGACCAGGGACCCAGGATCGGCGGTGTGCCCGAGGCGACGGCGCTCCGCGGGACGCTGCGCGCCGACGGGACGGTGATCACTGCGTCCGTGCCGCACCACACCGGCCGGAACCGCTGAGCAGTCGGGGCGTCAGTCCTTCGCGACCTGGTCGCCCGCCACGAACGAGCCCGTGATCGCGCCGTCCGGCGACCACGCCAGGCACAGCCCGCTCCGGTCGCCCTGAGCCCAGCCCTGCCGGGTCGGCTCCCAGATCACGGGCCGGAGCCCGAGCTTCGCCTCGGCCGTGTCCATCTCGCACCACGCGACGAGCTCGTCCGTGACCTGCCCCCTGCCCGGCCACGCCGAGCCGCCGATCGGGCGCGAGCCCACGACCTCGGCGACGTGCGGCTCACTGCACGGCACGACACGCACCGAGCTCACAGTCCCGTCCTGCGGCAGCTCCGCGAGGCAGTGGCCGGTGCCCAGCCGGCCGGCGTGCACCGTCATGGCGTGGTCCACGGTGCCCAGGGGCCTGGTCTCGAGCCAGTAGCGTGTGCCGATCACGCCGCCGACCACGAGGACCGCGGCGGCCACCCCGGCCAGGACCACCAGGACGGTCCCGGCGGTGTTGCGGCGCCGCGGGGGCGGGGTGACCGGTCCCCGCCACCCCGGTCCGTAGTAGGGCTGCGGGTAGCCGGGCGGTGGGGTGACGCTGCCCTGGGGTCCTTGGTACTGGGGTCCTTGGTACTGGGGTGGTGGGTACTGGGGTGCCTGGTACGGGCCGGGCCGCGGTGGCCGTGCGCCGGGTGGTGTCCAGCCGGGGGACGCCCACGGCCTCTCGGGCACGGCGGACCCCGCGGGCTCTCCCGGTCCGGCCCCCGCAGGCCGGTCCGGGTCGGCGTCCGGCCTGGCCTGGTCGGGGGCGTCTTCGCGGTCCTCGCGGGGTCCCTCGGTCATCGGTTCTCCAGGTCGAGGATCACCGGCACGTGGTCGGACGCACCCTTGCCCTTGCGCTCCTCGCGGTCGATGCGCACGCCTTCCACCCGTGCCGCGAGGGCAGGGCTCGCATACGCGAAGTCGATGCGCAGGCCGCGGTTCTTGGGGAACGCCAGCTGCTGGTAGTCCCAGTAGGTGTAGGTGTGCTCGGCCGGCACGTGCACCCGACTGACCTCGGTGTACCCGGCCTGCTCGAAGGCGAAGAACGCCTCGCGCTCGGCCGGGGTGACATGCGTATGGCCCGCGAAGTCAGCGACGTCGTAGACGTCGGTGTCCAGCGGGATCACGTTCCAGTCGCCCAGCAGCGCGATCTGCGCCTGCGGGTCCGCGTCGTGCCACGCTGCGGCCGCGGTGCGCAGCTGCTCCAGCCAGCGCAGCTTGTAGGTGTAGTGGGGGTGGTCCGGCGAGCGACCGTGCGGCACGTACAGGCTCCAGATGCGCACGCCGTCGCACGTCGCCCCCAGAGCGCGGGCCTCGATCGCCGGCTCGTCGCCGTAGCCCGGCTGTCCGGGGAACGCGGGCTCGACGTCGGCCAGCCCGACGCGGGACAGCACCGCGACGCCGTTCCACTGGTGGAAGCCGGTGTGGGCGACCTCGTAGCCCGCCGCCTCGAACACGCTGTACGGGAACTTGTCGTCCGCGCACTTGGTCTCCTGGATCGCGAGCACGTCGGTCCCGGTCCGTTCCAGCCAGGCGACCACCCGGTCGGCTCTCGCCCGGACGGAGTTGACGTTCCACGTCGCGATCCGCATGGCCTGCACGCTACCCCGGCACGCCCGCGCCTTCGGCCGCGATCCGGCCGTCGGGCGCCTACGCTGGCGCCATGGGTACCGCACTCGTCACCGGGGCCAGCGCGGGGCTGGGCCTGGAGTTCGCATGGCAGCTCGCCACCGCACGGCACGACGTCGTGCTGGTCGCCCGGGACGCGGAGCGCCTGGAGAGGTTGGCCGGCCAGCTGAACGCCGCCGCAGGCGTCCGCGCCGAGGTGCTCCCGGCCGACCTCTCCCGCCGCGAGGACGTCGAGCGGGTGGCGGACCGGCTGCGCCAGGACGAGCGCCCCGTCGGTCTGCTGGTCAACAACGCCGGGTACAGCACCGGTGACAGCTTCGTGGGCTCGGACCTCGCGTTCCACGAGCAGGCGCTGGACGTCATGGTGCGGGCGGTCCTGGTGCTGTCGCACGCAGCGGCGTCTGCGATGACCGAGCGCGGCCGCGGCGCGATCCTCAACGTGTCCTCCGTCGCCGCCCTGACCACCGCCGGTCCGTACTCGGCGCACAAGGCTTGGGTCCGGGTGTTCACCGAGGGGCTCGCCGTCGAGCTGCGCGGGACGGGGGTCACGGCGACTGCGCTGTGCCCCGGTCTGACCCACACGGAGTTCCACGAGCGGGCGGGCGTGGACCGCAGCCGGTTCCCCGAGCTCGCCTGGTTGAACGCCGACGACGTCGTCGCCGCGGCTCTGGCCGACGTGCGCCGCGGGGCGGTGATCTCCACGCCGAGCCTGCGCTACGGGGTGATCTCCGAGGTCGCGAGGTTGCTGCCGCGTGCGGCGATCCGGCGGCTGTCCGACCTCAGCGGCGCCGCGACCCTGGCCGAGGAGTCCTACTAGCCTGGTCGCATGCCAACGCCACGCGAGCAGCTCCAGGCCCTGATCTCCGAGCTTGCCGTGGTGCGCGGTCGGGTCACGCTCGCCTCGGGCAAGGAAGCCGACTACTACGTCGACCTGCGCCGCGTGACGCTGCACCACGGCGCGGCGCCGTTGGTCGGCCACCTGATGCTGGACCTGCTCGAGGAGCAGGGGTTCGGTCCCGGTGAGATCGACGCCGTCGGTGGTCTGACTCTGGGGGCGGACCCCGTGGCGACCGCCGTGCTGCACGCCGCCGCCTCCCGCGGGGTGGACGTGGACGCCTTCGTCGTGCGCAAGGAGGGCAAGGCGCACGGCATGCAGCGCCGCATCGAGGGCCCGGACGTCGCCGGACGGCGGGTGGTGGCCGTGGAGGACACCTCCACCACCGGGGGCTCGGTGATGACGGCCGTGGACGCGCTGCGCGAGGCCGGAGCGCAGGTGGTCGCCGTCGCGGTCATCGTGGACCGTGCGACCGGGGCCCGCGAGCGCATCGAGTCCGAGGGCCTGCCCTACCTCTCCCTCTTCGGCCTGAGCGACCTCGGCCTGGCCTGACCGCCCCGCCCCACCTCGCCCCGCCCCACCCGGCCGCCCTGCGCGGCCGCCCCGCCCGCCCGTGCGACCTCGCCCTGCGAGCCCGCCCGAGGGGCGCACTTCCAGGCGAGGGGTGTGCCTCCAGGTGCACCTCTCGCCTGAAGGTGCGCCGTTCGGCGGGGGTGGGGGTTGACAGGGCGGGCCGGGGCTGGTTGGTTAGTTACATCAGTAGATAACCAATGAACCAGGAGGGCCGATGGACGACGAGCGCCCGATCTTCCTTCAGGTCGCCGAGCTGATCGAGAACCAGATCATCGACGGCGCGATGCCCGAGGGAGCCCAGGTGCCGTCGATCAACGAGCTCGCCGCCTTCCACCGGATCAACCCAGCGACCGCACTCAAGGGCATCACCCGGCTCGTCGACGCCGGTCTGCTCTTCAAGCAGCGAGGCATCGGGATGTTCGTGGCCGACGGCGCGCGCTCGCGACTGCTCGACCAGCGCCGCGAAGCGTTCAGCGAGCAGTACGTGCGTCCGCTCGTCGCCGAGGCCGCCAAGCTCGGCATCGGTTCCGATGAGCTTGCGGCGATGATCCGCCGCCAGGCAGTCCCGGCGCTCGCCGCCCAGCGGTGGCGCACCACCGACAAGGAGGCCGGTCGATGACCGCCATCGTCGAGGTCTCGGACCTCACCAAGCGCTACGGCTCGTTGGCCGCCGTGGACGACGTCTCGTTCGTCGTGCGCGAGCACGCCATCACGGGCCTGCTGGGCCGCAACGGCGCCGGGAAGACGACCCTCATGCAGCTCATCACCGGCCAGGAGTTCGTCACGTCCGGCACGATCCGGCTGTTCGGTCAGCCCCCGCTGGAGAACGCTGCCGTCCTGAGCCGCACCTGCTTCATCAAGGAGTCCCAGACCTATCCCGACGGCTTCAAGGGCGAGCACGTCCTGCGCGTCGCGTCGTGGGTGTTCCCGCACTGGGACGGCGCGCTCGCCCGCGACCTCGTCGCCGAGTTCCGCGTACCGCTGGACCGCCGGATGAAGAAGATGTCCCGGGGCCAGGCCTCGGCGATCGGCGTCGTCGTCGGCCTCGCGTCGCGCGCCGAGCTGACGATCTTCGACGAGCCGTACGCCGGCCTGGACGCCGTCGCGCGCCGGGCGTTCTACGACCGCCTGCTCGCGGACTACGCCGAGCACCCGCGCACGATCGTCTTGTCCACGCACCTGATCGACGAGGTGGCGGACCTGCTCGAGCACGTCCTGGTGATCGACGAGGGGCGCCTCATCATCGACGCCGCCGCCGAGGACCTGCGCGGCTCGGCCACCACGGTCTCCGGCAGGCAGGCGGACGTCGAGCAGTTCGCGCGAGGCCGCGACGTGCTCCAGACCGACGTCGTGGGCGCATTCGCCTCGGTCACCGTCACGGGGCTCACCCCGTCCGAGCGGGCCGCCGCCGCGGCGGCCGGGCTCGAGGTCGGGCCCGTCTCCCTGCAGCAGCTCGTCATCGGCCGCACGCGCGGCACCGCCCGTCAGGAGGTCGCATCGTGACCGTCGTCGCACTTCCCGCTGCGGTCCCGGCACCGCCCTTGCCCCGGCGGCTCGGCAACGCCATCCGGCTGCACGTGGCCAACCCGTGGCCCACGCTCATCACGCCGTGGCTCGTGTTCGCCGGCGTCTTCGGCCTGAACCTCGCCATCTGGTACATCGTGGCGACCGCTGCGGGCGGCAAGCAGAACCTGGACGCCGACGCCTTCGACTACAACGGTGGCGTGACCTGGGTGCTGGTCTTCCTGCTGGTGATGGCCGTCCAGGCGATGAGCCTGACCTTCCGCTTCGCCCTGGGCCTGGGGATGACGCGCCGGGACTACTACCTCGGCACCGTCGCGTACCTGGGACTGCTCGCCGTGATGTACGCCGCCGGGATCGCCGTGCTCGCCCAGGTCGAACGGCTCACCGACGGCTGGGGTCTGGGTGGGCGCTTCTTCGCGCCGTGGTTCCTGGCCGACCTGCCGGCGTGGCAGCTCTGGTACCTCAACACCGTCGTCGGGCTGCTGCTCGCGATGATCGGGACGGTTGCCGCGGCGGTGTGGGTGCGGTGGAAGGCGACGGGGCTCTACGCGTTCTTCTTCCTCACCGCCCTGCTGCTGATCGGTGCGGCGTGGCTGATGGGTGTGACGAGCTCCTGGGCGCCGCTGGGTCGCTACCTGTCGACGCACGAGCCCGCAACCGTCGTCAGCTGGACCCTGCCGGTCGCGGTCCTGTGCGGAGCTCTGGGATACCTCCTGCTGCGCCGTGCCACGCCGCGGACCTGACGCCGCTCATGGCCCGTCGGGCACCTGCCGATGACCGGAAGGTGCCCGACCGCCGCCTCGCCGCCGTCACGCCCGTCGTCGCCCTGTCGACCGGTGCTCTGCTCGTGCTCGCCGGTGCGCTCTCCGGCAGCACGGGCGGGTCGGCGCTGGTGTACGTGCTGCTCGTGGCGGTCGTCGGTGCCGGTGCTGTCTTCGGCTGGTGGTACGGCCGGCAGCGCGAGAAGGCGACGCGGGCATGGGCGGCCAGGATCGGCTGGACGTACTACGGCACGGACCCGGGCCTGCCGGCACGCTGGCAGCGTGCGCCCTTCGGCGAGGGACGCTCGCGCCGGGTCGGCGAGCTGATCGCCGGCGCCTACGGCGAGCGCCCCGCGTCGTCCTTCGCGTACCGGTACACCACCGGGTCGGGCAAGAACCGCAGGACCCACACGTACTGGGTGGTCACGATGGGCATGCCGACGTGGCTGCCGGGACTGCAGCTCACCCACCAGGGCCTCGGCGCCCGCATCGTGACGACCTTCGGCGGCCAGGACCTCGAGTTCGAGTCCGAGGACTTCAACGCCGCGTGGCGGGTGGAGGCGCGCGACGCGAAGTTCGCCCACGACGTGCTCCACCCACGCACCCTCGAGCGGCTCGTGCGCCCGGACGCGGTCGGGCTGAACCTGCGCATCGAGGGCAGTGACCTGCTGTGCTGGAGCCAGGGGTTGCCGGACACCGCCGCCCTGGCGTCCCGGCTCGGTGTGATGCGGGCCCTGATCGACGGAATTCCTCGGTACGTCTGGCTCGACCACGGCTACGATCCAGCATCGATCCGCACCGACCTCGGAGAGACATGGAAGCCCTGATCATCGTCCTCACCGTCCTGCTCGTCGTCGCCCTGGTCGTCGGGCTGTGGGCGGTCGCGACGTACAACGGTCTCGTCCGGCTGCGGAACCTCGTCCAGGAGTCCTGGCGTCAGATCGACGTCGAGCTGCACCGGCGGCACGACCTCATCCCGAACCTGGTGGAGACCGTCAAGGGCTACGCGGCGCACGAGCGCGGCGTGTTCGACGAGGTCACCCAGGCCCGCGCGCTCGCGGCGGCTCCCGGCTCCGGGGTGGCCGAGCAGGCGGCCCAGGAGAACGCACTGACGTCGGCCCTCGGGCGGCTGTTCGCCGTCGCCGAGAACTACCCGGTGCTGCGCGCGAGCGAGAACTTCTCCCAGCTGCAGACCGAGCTGTCCACCACCGAGGACCGCATCGCGGCCGGCCGGCGGTTCTACAACGCCAACGTCCGCGCCCTGAACACCAAGGTCGAGAGCTTCCCCGCGAACGTCATCGCGGGCATGTTCGCGTTCACGCGGGCCGAGTACTTCGAGGTCACCGACCCCGCGGTGCGTCGGGCACCGCAGGTCGACTTCGGCGCCTGAGCCCAGGCGTCAGGCGACGACCAGGAGCGCAGTCAGCGCTGCGCTCGCCGCGATCTCGCCCAGACCGATCGCCATCGGGGTCGCGTGCGGCCACCGACGCGGGACGACCGCGGCGCGCGCCGCGAGCAGGGCGAAGAGCGCGAGCGTCGGCACCGTGACCGTAGGGCTCAGCCGACCCGGTCCGTCCGCCGCCAGGAGCACGGCCGCCACCGGCACGGCCAGCACGTGCCACACCAACGATCCGGCGAGCACCGCGCGGTTGCCGCGCTCGCGGATCATCGTCTTGACGTAGGCGACCGTGCCCAAGAAGTACAGCGCCAGCAGGCCGACGGCCTGCCAGGCGCCCACGGACCCGCCGACCAGGGCCAGCGGCCCGGGAGGCGCCGCGACCGACGCCGGGGTGTGGGCGACGGCGGCGAGCAGACACGCGGCGGACACCGTCGCCGCGTCGTTCCACCACGACCGCTCGGCGCGGCGCCAGGCGGACACGAGGCCGACGGTGAGCAGCGGGGTGTACGCCGCTGCCCACCACGCCAGCGTCGGTCGCACCGCGACGAGCGCCACGACGAGCAGCGCGGCCACAGAGCCGTACACCTGCACCGGGCGGCGGTAGCGGGCCCGGCCCCTGGCCTTGAGGAGCAGACCACCGGCCTGGAACGCCAGGTAGCCCACCAGCCAGGCGAGCGCGAGCAGCACGTGCCAGGGATGTGGCCCGGCCAGCACGACGCCCGCCGCCAGCGGCACCACGAGCATCGCCCAGGCGCCGTGCTGCTGTGGCACCCAGCCCGGGGAGCGTCGGCGTGCCGGGCGTCCCGTCGGGGCGGCCGCCGACGGCCTCACTGCGCGGCCCGGTCCACCAGGTCTGCGACGGAGTCCACCACGTGGTTCGGCCGGAACGGGAAGCGGTCCAGGTCCTCGCGTCGGGTGGAGCCGGACAGCACCAGGAAGGTCTGCAGGCCCGCCTCGATGCCCGCGACGATGTCGGTGTCCATCCGGTCGCCGACCATGGCGGTGGTCTCCGAGTGGGCCTCGATCCGGTTCAGGGCGGAACGGAACATCATCGGGTTCGGCTTGCCGACGTAGTAAGGCTTGCGACCGGCAGCCGCGCTGATCATCGCGGCGACCGCACCGGTGGCCGGCAGGTCGCCTTCGGCCGACGGGCCCGTGACGTCCGGGTTGGTGCCGATGAACTTCGCGCCGGCCTGCACCAGCCGGATCGCCTTGGTCAGCGCCTCGAACGAGTACGTCCTGGTCTCGCCCAGCACGACGTAGTCCGGATCGGACTCGGTCAGCGTGTAGCCCGCCTCGTGCAGCGCCGTGGTCAGCCCCGCCTCCCCGATCGCGTAGGCCGATCCTCCGGGCTCCTGCTCCGCCAGGAACGTCGCGGTGGCCAGCGCCGACGTCCAGATGGCGTCCTCGGGCACGTCCAGCCCTGCGCCGTGCAGGCGGGCGCGCAGGTCCCGCGGCGTGTAGATCGAGTTGTTCGTCAGGATGAGGAACGGTCGGCCGGCGTCACGCAACGCCCGGATGAACTCCGCGGCGCCTGGCAGCGCGGCGCCCTCGTGCACCAGCACGCCGTCCATGTCGGTGAGCCACGAGTGGATCTCGCGGTCCGTCATCGGGTCCTCCTCGGTTCAGCCGTCCTGCACCTCGGTGCGGATGTCCTCGCGCTCCACCCGGCGCCGCTCCGCGGGGTCCTCGTAGCGGTCGACCTCCTCCGGCGCTCCGGAGCGCCGGTTCCGCCAGGCCCGGAGCCAGCCGATGGCGACCGGGACGACCGAGAGCGCGACGATCCCCACGAGCAGCAGCTCGATGTGGTCCTTGACGAAGGTGATGTTGCCCAGCAGGTAGCCGAGCATCGTCACGCCGACGCCCCACAGCAGGGCGCCCACCAGGTCGAAGGTCACGAACCTCCGGTAGTGCATCCGGCCGACCCCGGCGGCGACCGAGGCGTAGGTGCGCACGAACGGCACGAAGCGGGCGATGATCACCGTCATGCCGCCGTACCGGTCGAAGTACCGGTACGTCTCGTCGATGTGCTCGCGACGGAAGAACCGTGAGTCGGGTCGGTTGAACACCTTCGGCCCGAGCCGGCGCCCGATCCAGTAGGCGTTCTGGTCTCCGGCGAACGCGGCCGCGAAGACCATCAGGCACAGCAGCCACAGCGGGAAGTGCAGCTCGTCCTGGGCGACGAGGGCACCGGCGGTGAACAGCAGCGAGTCGCCGGGCAGGAGCGGGAACAGCAGGCCCGTCTCGATGAACACCACGATGACCACGCCGATGAGCGCGTAGGCGCCGAACCGCTCGATGAGCGTCTGCGCGTTGAGCCAGTCGGGTCCGAGGGTCGCCACGGGTCCCGCCGCCAGGGCGCCGGCCAGCTGAGTCGAGATCACCGGGCAAGCCTACGGGGCCACCTGTGGGAACGGCGGGTCGGCGCTGTGTCGTCCGCGTGAACGTCCCCTGCCGAGCGCGGACCCGCCTCGATAGGGTCGTGAGTCGCAGGCGGCGGCGAAACCCGAGGGAGGACGTCGATGGTGCTCGCCCTGGAGCACGTGACCCGCACGTACGACGAACGGCGAGCGCTGGACGACGTGTCCTTCACCGTGCGGCCTGGACGGATGACCGGCTTCGTCGGCGCGAACGGTGCGGGGAAGACGACCGCCATGCGGATCATCATGGGCGTGCTGGCGCCCACGTCCGGCGAGGTCACGTTCGACGGGCGGCCGCTGACGCGTGAGGTGCGTCGCACCTTCGGTTACATGCCGGAGGAGCGTGGCCTGTACCCCCGGATGCGCGTGCTCGACCAGCTGGTCCACCTGGGGCGGGTGCACGGCATGTCCCGCGCGGCTGCCTCGGAGCGGGCTGCGGGCCTGCTCGACCAGCTCGGACTCGCCGAGCGCAGCCACGACCCGCTCCAGACGCTGTCCCTGGGCAACCAGCAGCGCGTGCAGGTGGCGGCGGCGGTGCTGCACGAACCACGGCTCCTGGTCCTGGACGAGCCGTTCTCCGGTCTGGACCCGCTGGCCATCGACGCGATGGGCGACCTGTTGCGCTCGCACGCCGCGGCGGGCGTGCCGGTGCTGTTCAGCTCCCACCAGCTCGAGCTGGTCGAGCAGCTGTGCGACGACGTGGTGATCATCAGCGACGGCCGGGTGGTCAGCATGGGGTCGGCTGACGACGTCCGCGCGCGTCGCAGCGGGCGCCGCTACCGCATCCAGGTCGAAGGCGCCTCGCCCGTGGCGGACCTGGTCGGCGGCATCACCGGAGTCACCGTCGTGCGCGGTGACGCCGACACCGTCCTGGTCGAGCTGGACGACAGCGTCGACGACCAGGCGCTGCTGTCCACCGTCCAGGCGCAGGGCGTGCTGCGCGAGTTCGCGGTGGTCCGGCCGACGCTGGCGGAGATCTTCCGCGAGGTGGTCCGGTGAACGACGCGCTGTCCGCCTGGCAGGCGATCCGGGTGATCGCCGGCCGCGAGATCTCCGTGAAGCTGCGGGACAGGGCGTTCATCGGCTCCACGGTGTTCATGCTCGTGCTGGTGACCGCGGCGACTCTGATCCCGGTGCTCATCCAGCAACGCGTGCCGTCGGTGCGGGTGGCCGTGCAGGGGGCCGCCGCGGCACAGGTGGTCGAGCGCGCCGCCGAGCTCGGGCGCCAGGCTCAGGAGTCCGGGACGTCGCTGCCGCCCGCCCTCGCGGTGTTCGGTGAGGGCGGCCTGCCCTCGGCGGACATCTCGACCGTGGAGGTGACTCAGGACGGTTCGGTCGACACCCTGGTGAGGAACCACGACGTGGACGCCGCGCTGGTGGGGGCGGACCTGGCCCACCTGACGATGCTGGGGGCCCAGGGCGTACCCAGCGAGCTCGACGTGCTGGTCCGCGCGGCGGCGAGCGAGATCCAGGTGTCGGACGCAGCGACACGGGCCGGGCTCTCGCCGGACCAGGTCACCGCACTGACCAGCCCTGCGATGCCCGTGACCGTGCTGCTGGACGCGAACCCGACCGGTGAGGTCCCGCCGCAGCTCCTGGTGCTGGTCTTCGCGTTCCTGTTCTACCTCTCCGTCCTGACCTTCGGGATGTCGATCGCGCAGAGCGTCGTCGAGGAGAAGCAGTCCCGCGTGATCGAGCTGTTGGTCGCAGCGCTGCCGGTGCGATGGCTGCTGACCGGGAAGGTCCTGGGCAACACCGTGATGGCGCTCGGGCAGATCGTGGTGATCCTGGGCGCCGGCCTCGCGGGGGCGACCCTCGCCGGGCAGGGGCAGGTCGTCAGCCAGGTGCTGGGCGCATCCGGCTGGTTCGTCGCGTTCTTCCTGCTCGGGTTCGTGATGCTCGCGTGCCTGTGGGCCGTGGCGGGCTCGCTCGCGTCCCGCATCGAGGACCTGCAGGCCACCACCGTGGTGATGCAGGTGCTGGTCATCGTGCCGTTCTTCGCGGCGCTGTTCGCGATGGAGCCTGGGCCCGTCCAGCGAGTGCTGTCCTACGTGCCGTTCACCGCGCCGCTGCTGATGCCGGCGCGTGTGGTGCTCGGGAACGCCGCGGCGTGGGAGCCGGTGGTCTCCGCGTCGGTGGTGCTGCTCACCGGGGTGGTCTTCGTGCTGGTGGGGGCCCGGCTGTACGAGGGCTCGCTGCTGCACACCTCGTCCCGGCTCAAGGCGATGCAGGCCTGGCGGGCGGGCCGATGAGCGAGCCGACACCCCCCACCGACGGAGGCATCGGGACCCCGTTGAGCCCGGGGGCCACGCGCGCGTTGCTCCTGGGCGGCGGGGAGCTCGGCAAGGAGGTGGCCATCGAGCTGCAGCGGCTCGGTGTCGAGGTCGTCGTCGCGGACCGCTACCCGAACACGCCGGCGATGCAGGTCGCGCACCGGGCGCACGTCGTCGACATGCTGGATGGCGACGCGCTGCGGCGCGTGGTGGCGCTGGAGCGCCCCCACCTGGTCGTTCCGGAGATCGAGGCGATCGCCACCGACGTGCTCGACGAGGTCGCCCGGCCTGGCACGCGCGTGGTGCCGACCGCGCGGGCCACCCAGCTCACCATGGACCGTGAAGGCATCCGGCGGCTCGTCGGTGAGGAGCTCGGACTGCCGACGTCGGCGTATCGGTTCGCGGACAGCCGCGAGGAGCTGCACGCCGCCGCGAACGCGCTCGGTCTGCCGTGCGTGGTCAAGCCCGTCATGAGCTCGTCGGGCAAGGGGCAGTCGGTGGTGCGCCGGCCCGACCAGCTCGACGACGCCTGGCGGCACGCCCGCACCGCGGGACGTGTCACGGCGGATCCGGACGCCTCGGTGCGGGTGATCGTCGAGGAGCTCGTCGAGTTCGACTCGGAGATCACGCTGCTGACCGTGCGTCACACCGGCGGGACCTCGTTCTGCGAGCCGATCGGGCACGTCCAGAGCGACGGCGACTACCGCGAGTCCTGGCAGCCCGCCGTGCTGCCGGACGGCGTGCTGGCCCGGGCCCAGGACGTCGCGCGGACGGTGACGCAGGCGTTGGGCGGGTGGGGGGTGTTCGGCGTCGAGCTGTTCGTGGTGGGGGACCAGGTGCTGTTCTCCGAGGTGTCCCCGCGACCGCACGACACCGGCCTGGTCACGTTGGTGTCCCAGGACCTGTCCGAGTTCGCGCTGCACGCCCGCGCGGTCCTCGGCCTGCCGGTGGGCGAGGTGCTGCGCATCGGCGGCCCCGCGCAAGGGGCGGCGGCGTCGTGCGCGGTGCTCGCGGAGGGGTACGGCGTGCCGGCGTTCTCCGGGGTGGACGCGGCGCTCGCGGTGCCCACTGCCCAGCTCCGGCTGTTCGGGAAGCCGGAGGTGCGTGGGCGTCGTCGGGTCGCCGTCACCCTGGCGCGGGGAGCGGACGTGGCCGAGGCGCGGGCCCGCGCGGTCGCGGCCGCCGAGGCGCTGACCGTCACCCTCGGCTGAGGGCATCTGCTCCGTGGGGCGTTGGCGAACCGAGCCGACTGCCACCCGGCGCTGCGTGTCGTGACCGCCGGCGTGCGCCGTCGGGCGGCCCGCGTGGCGAGCTGAGACCGGACACCGATCCGGGTGGGGGGCTACTCGCGTCTGGTCAGCCCACCCGGCCGGTGGCGAGGGCGACCAGCATGAGCGCCGTCACCGACTCGCCGTCCGTGATCGTGCCGTCCCGCACCAGCTCCATGGCGGTGCGCCACGGCACTCGGTGGACCGCCGTGATGCCCTCTTCGTGCTGGGAGTCGTGGGCCGACCCGGCTTCGGTCAGGCCCGTCGCGAGCACCACGTGCTCCGGGGCGACGCACACCCCGTTGAGGGCGAACGTGCGGCCCACCGGCTCCAGCTGCGCGGCGGTGAGTCCGGTCTCCTCACGCAGCTCCCGGGCGGCGGCGACCAGGAGGTCCTCACCGTCGGTGCCGCCGGCGGGGACCTCGAGGGACCGCCCCACGGTGTAGCGGTCCACGTCGACGAGCACCACCTGGTCGTCGTCGGTGATCGGGACGACGAAGACCGCGGGGCGCTGCAACCGGACCACCCCGTAGATGCCGTCGGCGCCGTCCGGACGGATGACGGCGTCCTCGCGGACCTCGATCCATGGGTTGGCGTAGACGGTGCGGCTCGAGGAGGTCTGCCACGGCATGCGCCGACCCTGGCACAGGTGTCGCACCAGGCGAAACGCGTCGCCGGCGGGTCGGCAGCTGCGGGCGGTCGACGCACCGCGCGCGGCAGGATGGGGTCGTGCAGGACGGGACGGAGCCAGTCGAGCAGCGCGAGGTGGGCGTCGGCCCATGGCCCGGCGGGCCGGACGCGTGGCCCCGGCTGCCCGGCGGACCGGGCGGCGGGATCGACCCGCGGTACGACCCCGAGCTGCTGGCGCACGGCGACCGGCGCAACGTCCTCGACGGCTACCGGTACTGGACGGTCGAGGCGATCGTCGCGGACCTCGACGCCCGCAGACACCCGCTGCACGTGGCTTTCGAGAACGTCGAGCACGACTTGAACGTCGGGTCCTTGGTGCGCACCGCGAACGCCTACAACGTGGCCGGTGTGCACGTCGTGGGTCGGCGGCGGTGGAACCGGCGCGGTGCGATGGTGACGGATCGGTACCTGCACGTGCACCACCACGCCGACGTGACGGACCTGCTGACCTGGGCGCAGGAGCACGGTCTTCCGGTCCTGGGGATCGACAACGTGCCGGGATCGGTCCCGATCGAGACGTACCCGATGCCGCGGGACTGCGTGCTGCTGTTCGGTACCGAGTCCAGCGGCCTGTCGCCGGCGGCGGTCGGGGGCGCGCAGGCCGTCCTGCACATCACCCAGCACGGCTCGACGCGCTCGCTCAACCTGGGCGCCGCCGCAGCGATCGCGATGTACGCGTGGGCCACCCATCACCCCTGACCTCGCTGGCTGTGCGCGGCGAGCTCGGTCCGGGTCGCCAGCGGTAGGGTCGCGGGTCGTGCGCACCCTGTATCCCGAGATCGAGCCCTACGCGTCCGGCATGCTCCCCGTGGGCGACGGGCACGCGGTCTACTGGGAGACGTCCGGGAACCCGGAGGGCAAGCCCGTGGTGTTCCTGCACGGCGGCCCGGGCGGCGGGAGCGGCCCCAAGCACAGGCGGCTGTTCGACCCGGACCGCTACCGCATCGTCCTGCTCGACCAGCGGATGTGCGGACGGTCCACACCGCACGCCGCCGAGCCCGACGCGGACCTGTCCGCGAACACCACGTGGCACCTCGTGGCCGACCTCGAGCTGCTCCGCGAGCACCTGGGCGTGGCCCGGTGGCAGGTGTTCGGCGGCTCGTGGGGCTCGACCCTCGCGCTGGCGTACGCACAGACGCACCCGGAGCGGGTCACCGAGCTGGTGCTGCGCGGCATCTTCACGCTTCGGCGCCGCGAGCTGGACTGGTACTACGAGGGCGGGGCTGCGGCGCTGTTCCCGGACCTGTGGGAGGGCTTCGTCGCCCCGATCCCGCCCGCGGAACGCGGCTCGATGATGCAGGCCTACCGTCGTGCGCTGAGCGACCCGGACCCGGCCGTGCACGAGCCCGCCGGGGTGGCATGGACCACGTGGGAGGCCTCGACGGTCACGCTGCTGCCCCGGCCCGAGCTGGTCGCGGAGATGGCCGAGGCGAAGCACGCGGTGGCCTTCGCCCGGATCGAGAACCACTTCTTCGTGCACGGTGGCTGGTTCGAGGAAGGGCAGCTGATCGCGAACGCGCCGCGCCTCGCGGAGATCCCGACGGTGATCGTCCAGGGACGTTACGACGCGTGCACGCCCGCCACCACCGCCTGGGACCTGCACCGCGCGCTGCCGAGTGCCGAGCTGGTCATCGTGCCGGACGCCGGGCACTCGTTCGACGAGCCGGGGATCCTGGACTCCCTGATCACCGCGACGGACCGGTTCGCCGGCTGACGGCCCGCTGACCGGCGGGCGAGAGGTCCCCGAGGGTCCCGGGACTTTCGTGCCACCATGGGGACGACAGACGTCCAGCACTCCCAGGAGACTCCATGCCCATCGCCACCCCCGAGGTCTACGCCGAGATGCTCGACCGGGCCAAGGCCGGCTCGTTCGCCTACCCGGCGATCAACATCACGTCCTCGCAGACCGTCACCGCGGCGATCCAGGGATTCGCCGAGGCCGAGAGCGACGGCATCATCCAGGTCTCGGTCGGCGGCGGCGAGTACGCGTCCGGGTCGACCATCAAGGACCGGGTCGCCGGGTCCCTCGCGCTGGCCGCGTACGCCCGTGAGGTCGCCAAGAACTACCCGGTCAACATCGTCCTGCACACCGACCACTGCGTGAAGAAGAACCTGGACTCCTGGGTGCGGCCGCTGCTCGCGCTCGAGGCCGAGCAGGTCAAGCGCGGCGAGCAGCCCACCTTCCAGTCGCACATGTTCGACGGCTCGGACATCCCGCTGGAGGAGAACCTGGTCATCGCCGCCGAGCTGCTCGAGCTGTCGCAGGCGGCCCGCACGATCCTCGAGATCGAGGTCGGCGTGGTCGGCGGCGAGGAGGACGGCCACGAGGCCGCGATCAACGAGAAGCTCTACACCACGGCCGAGGACGGCCTGAAGACCGTCAAGGCGCTGGGTCTGGGCGAGAAGGGCCGCTACATGACGGCCCTGACGTTCGGCAACGTGCACGGCGTGTACAAGCCCGGGGCCGTCAAGCTGCGGCCGGGCATCCTCAAGGAGATCCAGGACGCGGTCGGGGCCGAGGTCGGCAAGGACAAGCCCTTCGACCTGGTGTTCCACGGCGGCTCGGGCTCGACCGCCGAGGAGATCTCCGAGGCCGTGGACAACGGCGTCATCAAGATGAACGTGGACACCGACACCCAGTACGCCTTCACCCGGCCGGTCGTGGAGCACATGTTCCGCAACTACGACGGCGTGCTGAGGATCGACGGCGAGGTCGGGAACAAGAAGATGTACGACCCGCGCGCCTGGGGCAAGCTCGCCGAGGCCGGCATGGCCGCCCGCGTGGTCGAGGCCTGCCAGCAGCTGCGCTCGGCCGGCCACAAGATGTGACCTGACGCCACCACGAGCGAGGCCCCGCCGAGTGTTCGGCGGGGCCTCGCTCGTGCGGGCGTCAGGCGATGAGGTCCGGCGGGGTCGGATCCGGCTCGGCTTCCCCGGGCGCGGCCTCGTCCGTGACGACCTCGAGCAGCTCGTGGATCCGCGTCACGTCGAGCAGGAACCGCACGGGTTCGGGGGCGCGCAGCACCCGCACGGGCTGCTGCACCCGGGTCGCGAGCCTGGCCAGGAACGCGATGCCCGAGGAGTCCATGAACGTGACGTGACCGGCGTCGATGTCGATCGGCAGCCCCGCCTCCTCGGCGGCGGTGGTCGCCTCCGCGAGATCACCGGCGAGGTCCGCGTCGACCTCCCCGGACAGCACCATGCGGATGCGGTCCTCCTGCACGATCACGTGCACCGATGCGGGTTCGATGGCGTCCGCTACTCCGGACCCGTCGCCGGGCCCCGCCGACTCTCTGCTGTTACCGTCTCGCACGTCCCTACCCTCCGCACGGACCCCTGCTCACGGTCAGGTCACCGGTGGGTCTGCGAGGAACGCTAGACGATCGGCGGTGCTCATGGCCAAGAACCGCGGGGAGGACTTGGATCTCGCGGCCGTCCGCGACCGTGCGATCCGCGCCACCACGGTCTCCGTGGTGATCACGGGACCCCGCGACGCCGGCACCCCGATCATCTGGGCGAACGACGCCTACACCCGAGTCACCGGCTGGCGGCTGGAGGAGGTCCAGGGCCGCAACCCGAGCCTGCTGCACGGTCCCGGGACGGACCACAGCGTGGCACGGCGGCTCGCCGAGGCGGTCGCGGCCGGGGAGCCCGCCACGGCCACGGTGCTCAACTACCGCAAGGACGGCACGGAGTTCTGGAACCAGGTGTCGATCTCCCCGGTCCTGGACGAGGACGGCCGGATCGGGCACTGGGTCGGCATCCAGGTCGACGTGACCGACCAGGTCGAGCGCGCCGATGCGCAGGCCGCCTCCATCCGTGAGGAGCGCCGCGCCCGCGCCGGGCTGGCGATGGTGTCCCGGGTCTCGGACCTGCTGGCCGACCTGGACGACCCGTACGTGCTGCGGGAGATCGCCGCGCTGCTCGAGCTCGAGGTCGTGGGCTGGGCCGGCTTCTTCGTCGACGACGGGGACCTGCGTGCCACCTCCGGCATCGACGCCGGACCGCGGTTCGAGGGCGCTGCGCGCCGACGGCGGCGGGCCGGTGGCGCGCCCGACCCCGTTCAGGACCTGCTCGACGGTGTGCGTCACGACCCGGTCGAGGTCCGGCTGGACGCGCGGGGCCTGGGCCCGACGACGCAGCACCTGGTGGACGACCTGCTGGAGCCGGTCCGCTCGGGCCGCACGCAGGCCGACGCGGTGGTCGTGCACCCGGTGACCGGGCGGCGGTTGGTGCAGGGTGTGCTGGTCACTGCACCCCGGCACGGCAGCGGCCTCGCCGGGTACTCCCCGCACGACCTCACGGTGCTGTACCTGGTGGTCCGCCGCGTCGGGATGGCCGCGGACAACGTCCGGCTCTACGCCCGCGAGCACCGCCTGGCCGAGACGCTGCAGCGCGCGATGCTTCCCGAGCAGGCCGAGATCCGCGGCCTGGACGTGTGGACGTACTACGCCCCGAGCTCGGGGCACGCCCAGGTGGGCGGCGACTGGTACGACGTGCTCGAGGTGTCGCCGGACCATGTCGTCCTCGTGATCGGCGACGTCGTGGGCCACGATGTCGAAGCGGCTGCCGTGATGGGTCAGCTCCGCTCGGTGGTGCGGGCCTACGCGCACGACGACGCTGCCCCGGGTGCCGTGCTCGATCGGGTCGACCAGCACGTCGGCGGCGTCCGGCTGGCGCGACCGGCGAGCCTGGTGCTGGTCTCCATGACCCGGGAGGCGGACGGCTGGCGGCTGCAGTGGGCTCGCGGCGGCCATCTGCCGGCCGTGCTGGTGCGCGAGGGGCGCGCGGAGCCGCTCGCCGAGGCCTCCGGGCCGATGATCGGCTTCGGCGTCGGTGGGCGGGGCAGCGGGGAGCGCGTCGTCGGCCCCGGGGACCTCCTGGTGCTCTTCACCGACGGGCTGATCGAGCGGCGTGAACGGACCCTGCGTGAGGGGCTGGGCGCGCTGCTCGACGTGGTCGCACCGCTCGGCGGCCTGGACGCCGCGGGCGTCGGCGAGGCGCTGCTCGCCTCGTTCGCCGACGCGCCCGAGGACGACGTGGCCGTGGTCGTCGTGCGGGTGCCCGACCCGGGCTCGGCCCCGGCCGCCGAGGACGAGCGCGGCCGCCGGCGGCGGTGGTCCCTGCCCAGCGAGCCGGGGTCGATCGCCCGGTCCCGGCACGCGGTGCTGCGGGCCTGCGAGGCATGGGGGATCCCCGGACGCCAGAGTGCCGAGCTCGTGGTCTCGGAGCTGGTGGCCAACGCCGTGCTGCACGGGTGGGGACACCTGGTGCTGCGGCTCTTCGACGTCGGCGGCGCGCTGCGCATCGAGGTCGAGGACGCCAACCCTGCTCCACCGGTCAGTGTCGACGGGCACACCGGCCGGGTCGGTGGCTACGGGATGCGGATCGTCGAGCGGCTGGCCCGCTGGGGTTGGGAGCCCACCGCGCACGGCAAGCTGGTGTGGGCCGAGGTCGACCCGGCCGTCGGGGCCCCGGGGCCGGGCTGAGCGGCGGGAGCGGGCCGGAGCCCGACCGCTCAGTCCGCGTCGACCTCCTGGTCGCGTGCCGACCACTCGGCGTCGGCGCACGAGTGCGCCCGGTCCAGCCGGAATATCGGGAGCGCCCCGCAGACCTCGAGCACGAACAGGTCCCGGTCGGACGCCCCCCGCAGCACTGCGGCTCCGCCGCGGCGGCGGATCGAGTCCGCCAGCGAGATCAGGAACGCGGCCCCGGTGGAGTCCAGGAACGTCACCCGGCACATGTCGATGACCAGGAGCTGGCGTCGCAGTCCCGTCACCCTCGCGGCGACCTCCGGGAACTGGTCGCGCTCGGCCAGGTCGAGGTCGCCGGAGATCGTCAGGGTCGTCGCGCTCGACGACATCGCGATCTCGAGCATGGTGGGACTCCGTTCGGCCGGACGGGCCGACTGTAGCCAGGGCCCCGCAAGCGCGCACGGCGAGCGCCCCGACCGGTGCCCCGCCCGCATCGTCCCGCTCGCCGCGGAGGGGGACCGGGTAACCTCGGTGCGGCCGCCGTCAGGGGCGAACCCCAGCGGGATCCGGAGGAGACATGCCAGCTGTCGTCGTGCTCGGCGCCCAGTGGGGCGACGAGGGCAAGGGCAAGGCCACCGACCAGCTCGGCTCGCGCGTGGAGTACGTCGTGAAGTTCAACGGCGGCAACAACGCCGGGCACACCGTCGTCATCGACGGTGAGAAGTACGCGCTGCACCTGCTGCCGTCGGGCATCCTGAGCCCGGGGGTGACCCCGGTGATCGGCAACGGGGTCGTCGTCGACCTCGAGGTGCTGTTCCGGGAGCTGGAGGCGATCACCGCGCGCGGGATCGACGCGTCGCGCCTGCTGGTGTCCGGCAGCGCGCACCTCATCGCGCCGTACCACCGGACCATCGACAAGGTGTCCGAGAGGTTCCTCGGCAAGCGTCGGATCGGGACGACCGGGCGGGGGATCGGGCCTGCGTACGCGGACAAGATCAACCGCGTCGGCCTGCGCGTGTGGGACCTCTTCGACGAGCACATCCTCACCCAGAAGGTCGAGGGCGCCCTGGACCAGAAGAACCACCTGCTGGTCAAGGTCTACAACCGGCGCGCGATCACGGTCGAGGAGACCGTCGAGGACCTGCTGCAGTACGCCGAGCGGCTGCGCCCGATGGTGGCCGACACGTCCGTGGTGCTCAACGACGCGCTGGACCGGCACCAGACGCTCCTGTTCGAGGCCGGCCAGGCGACGATGCTCGACATCGACCACGGGACGTACCCCTTCGTCACGTCGTCGTCCGCGACCGCCGGTGGCGCGTGCACGGGAACCGGGGTCGGTCCCACCCGTATCGACCGCGTCGTCGGCGTCGCCAAGGCCTACGTCACGCGGGTGGGCGAGGGGCCGTTCCCCACCGAGCTGTTCGACGCGGACGGGGACTGGCTGCGCGAGACCGGTGGCGAGTACGGCACCACGACGGGTCGTCCGCGCCGCTGCGGCTGGTACGACGCGGTCGTCGCGCGGTACGCCTCGCGGATCAACGGGCTGACCGACCTCGTCCTGACCAAGATGGACGTGCTCACGGGTCGGGAGCGCATCCCCGTGTGCGTGGGGTACGAGGTGGATGGCGTGCGCACCGACGAGGTGCCCACCGATCAGACGCAGTTCCACCACGCGAAGCCGGTCTACGAGGAGCTCGACGGCTGGTCGCAGGACATCTCCGGCTGCCGGAGCTTCGACGAGCTCCCGGCGGCCGCCCAGCGCTACGTGCTCGCGCTGGAGGAGCTCAGCGGCACCCGGATCTCCGCGATCGGCGTCGGTCCCGGTCGCGAGGCGACGATCGCTCGGCACGACCTGCTGGACTGACGGGGCGGACCGGCGGGGCGACGCGGTCAGGCGTCGGCGTCGACGAGCATGTCCCGGCGCACGGCGAGCGCGGGCAGCAGCGGGGTCGCCAGCATGAGCGCGCAGGCCGCGAGCAGGACGGGGCCCAGGCCCCAGCGGTCGGCGGCGGCACCGGCGAGCAGCGCCCCGAGGGGCATCAGGCCGTAGCCGAGCGTCCGTGACGCGCCGGTCACCCGTCCCAGCATGCCCGGCTGGACGAGCCGTTGGCGCACCGTGACGGACAGCACGTTCGAGGCGGCCGCGCCTGCGCCGACCACGAGGACCGCGGCGAACAGCACCCACGGCCTCGGAGCGAGGACCGGGGCGAGCAGGCACGCAGCGGCAGCCCACCACCCGGTGACCATGGCGTGCAGCTCGGGGACGCGCCGGACCACACGCTCGACGGCGGTGGCACCGATGACTGCTCCGACGGCTTGCGCGACGCCGATCCAGACGTACTGCCCCGGCGTCAGCCCGATCCGGGAGCCAGCGCCGACAGCCCACAGCACGAGCAGCGCGGTGTAGCCGGTGCTCGCCATGTTGAACAGCGCCCCGGCGAGGGTGAGGGGGCGGAGCACGGGGTGGTGCACGAGCGTGGCCAGGCCTTGCCGGACGTCGCCCACGGTGGAGCGCAGGGTCGCCACGAGACCGTGCGTCGTCCCCGGGGGTGGGTCGCCCGCGCGGCCGTAGTCACCGCGGACGCCCAGCGCGAGCACGAGTGCCCCCAGTCCGGCCAGCGCGGCGGCGGTGCCGAGCAGCTGCGCCGCGCCGAACCCCAGCAGCAGACCGGCGATCGGGGCGCCGACGAAGGCGGCCATCACCATCTGCGTGGCCTGGATGCGCCCGTACGCGGCGCGCAGCCGGCTGCGGGGCGTCACGTCCGGGACCAGGGCGGTCTCCGCGAGGTCGATCATGACGTCGGTCGCCCCGTAGAGCAGCGCTAGGGCGATGAGGACCTCGACCGTCATCCGTCCGGTGGTGACCGCCACGGCACCGGCCAGCAGCAAGGCGGCGCGCACCGCGAGGGCCGCCACCTGGACCGTCCTGCGGTCGCTGCGGTCGACGGCGGCGCCGCCCACCAGTGCCAGGAGCAGCCATGGCAGCCAGGCCGCGGCGGACAGCAGCGAGATCTGCACGGGGGACCGGGTCAGTGTGACGGCGTACAGGGGCAGGCCGACCTGCACGACGCCGTCGGCGAGGTTCGCCATCCCGGTCGAGGTGAGCAGCGCGCGGAAGCGCGGCCCGAGCGGCTCGCGGGTCGCGGGCTCGGCCGGAGCCGTGGCGTGGCTGTGCAGGTCGGTGCTCATCGGACCTCACTAGGCTGGGGCGAGAGTCTGCAAAGACTCCGATGCAAAGAAGACTCTGCAAAGGTAGTTCTGCAATCATGAGTGACGCAACCCCTCCTCGCCCAGGGCCGGAGGCGCTGAAGGCCTTCGTGCACCCCTTGCGGGTGGCGATGTTCGACAGGCTCCGCGACCACGGTCCTGCCACGGCGACGCAGCTCGCGCAGGCCCTCGGCGAGAGCACGGGCCAGACGAGCTACCACCTGCGCCAGCTCGCCCGGCACGGGTTCGTCGAGGACGACCCCGGCCACGCCGGCGGACGGGAGCGGTGGTGGCGCCCGGTCAGCTTCACGGTGGACGGCGACGACCTGGCCGACGACGACGTCCGCCGGGCGGTCACGTCGCTGCTCGGGACGCGGATGGCCGCCCGCGTCGCGCTGCAGCAGCGCTGGCTGGACGGCCTCGGCTCGGACGACCCGTCGTGGCGGCGGGCGGGCATGGCGACCGAGGGCAGCACGTGGCTGACCGCCGAGGAGCTCGACCGTCTCACCACCGACCTCGAGGACACCCTGGCGCGTCACCTCGCGGCGGCCAAGGCACACAGAGACAGCGGCGACAGCGCTGTGCGACGTCGCGTGCGCGTGTATCTGGACGCGTTCCCGTTGCCGCCGGACGACGAGGGCGACCCAGGCGATACCGACGGGTAGCGGCCCCACGGCGGCTAGGCTGGCGGCCCGTGAGGATCGTCGTCATCGGCTCCGGCGCGCGCGAGCACGCCATCGTCCGCGCGCTGGCCCAGGGCCGGGAGCACGAGCTGCACGCCGTGCCGGGCAACCCCGGCATCGGCCGGCTGGCCACCCTGCACGACGTGTCCCCCACCGACGGGGAGGCCGTGGCGGACCTCGCCCGCGCGATCGGGGCCGACCTCGTGGTCGTCGGGCCTGAGGTCCCGCTGGTCGCCGGGGTCGCCGACGCGGTGCGCGGCGTCGGCATCCCGTGCTTCGGGCCGGGCGCCGAGGCCGCGGCTCTGGAGGGCTCGAAGGCCTTCGCCAAGGAGGTCATGGCCGCCGCCGCCGTGCCGACGGCGATGGCTCGGGTGTGCACCACGCAGGACGAGCTCGCCGAGGCGCTCGACGTGTTCGGCGCCCCCTACGTCGTCAAGGACGACGGACTGGCGGCCGGCAAGGGCGTCGTCGTCACGCAGGACCGGGACGTGGCCCTCGAGCACGGCCGGGCCTGCCTGGAACGGCGCGTGTCAGCCGGCGACCGCCCCGCCGTCGTGGTCGAGGAGTACCTCGACGGCCCCGAGGTCTCGCTGTTCTGCGTGTGCGACGGACAGCACGTGGTGCCGCTCGCGCCCGCGCAGGACTTCAAGCGTGCGCTGGACGGCGACGAGGGGCCCAACACCGGCGGCATGGGCGCCTACTCCCCGTTGCCCTGGGCACCTCCGGACCTGGTCGACGAGGTCCTCACGCGGGTCGCGCGCCCTACGGTCGACGAGATGCGACGGCGGGGGACGCCCTTCGTCGGCGTGCTCTACTGCGGGCTCGCGCTGACCTCGCGGGGTGTGCGCGTCGTGGAGTTCAACGTGCGCTTCGGTGACCCGGAGACCCAGGTGGTCCTGGCGCGCCTGGCCACCCCTCTGGCCGAGGTGCTGCTCGCCGCGGCCACCGGGGAGCTCGAGGCCCTGCCCGCGCTGCGCTGGCGCGACGAGGCGGCGGTCACCGTGGTGGTCGCCGCGCACGGGTACCCGGGGACGGTGCGTGCCGGTGACGAGATCGAGGGTGTCGCCGCGGCCGAGGGCCTGCCGGGCGTTCACGTCCTGCACGCCGGGACCGCGCGCAGCAGCGACGGCGCCCTGGTCTCGGCCGGTGGCCGGGTGCTCTCCGTGGTGGGGCTGGGGGCCGACGTCGCCGAGGCGCGGGACCGCGCCTACGCCGGCGTGACCGCGATCGCCCTGCGCGGGTCCCACCATCGGACCGACATCGCCGCGCACCTGCCGCCGCGGCCGGACGTCCCGCTCGTCGTCGAGTCCCGCAGCGACGACCAGCGGGACGACATCTCGACCGTCCTCGGTTCGGATGAGCTGCGATGAGCACCGCGCCGGGCCTGGCGGGCTGGACCCACGTCTACTCGGGGAAGGTCCGCGACCTGTACGCCCCCGCCGACCCGCACCCGTCGGGCGACGTCGTGCTCGTGGTGGCCAGCGACCGGATCAGCGCCTACGACCACGTGCTCGCCACGCCCGTCCCGGACAAGGGCGTGGTGCTGACGCAGCTGAGCCTGTGGTGGTTCGACCTGCTCGCCGACCTCGTCCCGCACCACCTCGTCACGGCAGAGTCGGGCCCCGGCGGCGTCCCCCCCGAGGTCGCCGGGCGGGCGATGGTGTGCCGCAGGCTGACGATGCTCCCGGTCGAGTGCGTGGCCCGCGGCTACCTCACCGGGTCCGGGCTGGTCGAGTATCGCGCCGCCGGGGCGGTGTGCGGCGTGGCGCTCCCCCCGGGGCTGCAGGACGGGTCGCGACTGCCGGAGGCGATCTTCACCCCCGCCACCAAGGCGGAGCTGGGCGAGCACGACGAGAACGTCACCTTCGACCAGGTGGCGGCGCGGGTCGGACCCGCGGACGCCGCGGCGGCCCGCGACCTCACGCTGGCGGTCTACTCGCGGGCCGAGCAGATCGCGCGTGAGCGGGGCGTCATCCTCGCCGACACCAAGCTGGAGTTCGGCCGCCCGAGCGACGGACCGGCCGCCGGCCGCCTGGTGCTGGGCGACGAGGTCCTCACCCCCGACTCGTCCCGGTTCTGGCCCGCGGACCGGTGGCTGCCGGGGCGCTCCCAGCCGAGCTTCGACAAGCAGTACGTCCGCGACTGGCTGACCTCGCCCGCGTCGGGGTGGGACCGGTCGTCGGACACGCCTCCGCCGCCGCTGCCCGACGAGGTGGTCGCCCGGACCCGTGAGCGCTACCTCGAGGCGTTCCGCCTGATCACCGGGCGCGAGCTCGCGCTCGGCTGAGTTCGGCAGCAAGGTGTGCTGGATGGGTCAAACTCGCCGTTGTCGCTCGGTTGGCGGTTCGTGTCCGCAGTGAGCGACGACGCCATGCTGCTGTGCCATCAGCGGCCATGAGCAGACGACGCTGCGGGCACTCCATGGCGCTCGAGCGAACGACGTGGACACCCTGACCCGCTTTGACGGCGCCGCGTTGCGGATCGCGGCGTGGAACGTCGACCATCGGTGCCATGAGGTGGCGGGCAGCCTGGGCTGGGGCCAAGTCTGAAGCGTTTCCGTCGCCATTCGACGCTAACGCTTCAGCCTTCAGGCGGACCCACGCGATCGGGCGGCCGAAGGCTGCGAGGAGTCAGCGGCGGGGACCGAGGGCGCGACAGCGGAGTTCATGCCGCTCTCCGGCCAGGTCCGGACGGATCGCGGCGCGCCGCTGGTCGCACCCGGACCGCGGTGAGCGCCGCCCGGGCGGTTTGACTCAGCGGATCACACCTTGCTGCCGAACTCGAGCTCGGCTGAGCCGGAGGCCCCGACCGTGGGCCATGCGGGTGATCTAGGCCATCGGGAGCGGGCGGATCCCGCACAGTGCTCAACCCCGGTCCAACGGCGCCGAATCAGACTCCAGGTGTCGCGACGAGGAGGCAGGTCGGTGCGGGAAGGCTGCGTGCTCGTGCTGACCCCGGCGAGCGGGGGGCACTTCTACGGTGCCGTCATCGCCGGGATCACCCGGCAGGTGGCCATGGCCGGCGGCGAGGCGGTCGTCGTGCTGACCGACGACCCCGAGGTCGGCGGTGAGCAGCCAACCTCCCGCCTGCAGTCCGACGCCCCGCTCGCCTGGGACCGCTCCGACGCGCTCGTCGCCCTCACGGGGGCCGTTCCCGAGTCCTACCTGGAGCGCTACCGCTCGACCGGTCGGCCCGTGGTGCTGGTCGGCGATCACCCCGAGTCCCTCGACGTCCCGTGGGCGCTCCCGGACAACGTGCGCGGCACGCGAGCCGCCACGGACCACCTCATCGAGCACGGCCACACCCGGATCGGCTTCATCGGCCACCTCGAGGTGCCCGACGTCCAGGAGCGCAAGGCGGCCTTCCTCGGCCGGATGGCCGAGTGCGGCCTGGACGTCGACCCGGCCGACGTGGTGGTGGCCACGAGCTTCGACGCCAGAGCCGGGGCGGACGCCGTGCGGCGCAGAATGGCCGAGGGGTCGCTGCCCACCGCGCTCCTGGTCGGGACCGACCTCACCGCGCTCGGTGTGCTGCGAGAGCTCACCGCAGCCGGTGTCCGGGTGCCGCAGGACGTCGCCCTGGTCGGCTTCGACGGCATCGAACGCACGGCCTACTGCGACCCGCCGCTGACCACCGTCGCGCAGCCGTTCTTCGACCTCGGCGTGACCGCCGCGCGCCTGGCGCTCGCCCAGCTCGCCGGTGCGGACGTCGCGTCCGGGCCGCACCGGACCCCTGCTCACCTGGTGCGCCGCGACAGCTGCGGCTGCGACCCGGCCCGGGCCGAGGGCACCAGCACCCCCCAGGACCGGGCCGACGTGGTGGACCGCCTGGCGCCCATGCTGCTGTCCCCGAGGTGCACCGACGTCGCCGAGCTTCGGGCCCGGGCGGCCGAGGTCCTGGACGCCGTCGACGCGCTCACGGCGGCGACCACCGAGGCGGACGCGGAGTCGTCCGCGGGCGTGCTCATGACCCTGGCACGGGGTGAGCTGTCCCCGTACGCGCTGCGCAGCATCCTGCGCCGGGTGATCAGCTACGCGCGAGCCGGCGGCTCGCGCGCACGTGCCGACGCGCTGGACAGCGTCGTGCGGTGGATGGAAGAGGCGTGCTCCGTGGCCGAGGCTGCCGCGTTCGGCTCCGCGATCGACGCCCAGGCGGCGATCGACGCCGGGTTGCTCGGGGGCGACGGGGATCCCCGCGAGCTGGGGTGGCTGACCGACGTCGCGTCCTCGTTCGGGCTGCTCGCGCTGTGGGAGGGCGACCCCGGCGAAGGTTTCCTCCGGGTCGTCGGTGCGCAGGGGGAGGAGGCCCGGAGCACGGGCCTGGTCGGCGCCGTGGTGCATGCCGCGAGCTTCCCGCCGGCGGCGCTCATCGACGGTGTGCGCCTGAGGGCGCACCGGGTCTGCGTCGTGCTGCCGGTCCGTACACCCGAGCGCGACTGGGCCTCCTGGCGATCGAGGCGGAGACGGACCTCGCCGCGACCCGGGGGACCTACCACCACTGGTCCGCGCTGCTCGGCGCCGCCCTCGACGCTCAGGAGCTCCAGGCAGCGCTCGGCGACAGCGAGAAGCGCTATGCGGACGCCGCCCGCGCCTCCAACGACGGGCTGTGGGAGTGGGACCTGACCGGGGGCCCGGCGTGGATCAGCGACCGCGCCCGTTCCCTGCTGGGCCTGGGGGCGTCCGCGCTTCCCGCGCTCGACGAGCTCGGCTGGGCGCACCCCGACGACCAGGCGATCGTGTCCACCGCGCTGGGGCAGGCCCTGTCGCGCCGGGACGAGCCGGTGCGCATCGAGTTCCGCGCCGACCGCGGAGGTGACCACCGCTGGCTCCAGCTCACGGCCGTCGGCACCGCGGAGGGCACCGCGCCGGTGAGTCGGCTGGTGTGCTCGGTGGCGGACGTGCACCAGCGCCGGCTGCTCGAGGAGCAGCTGCGCGAGGCCGCGATGTTCGATCACGTGACCGGCCTGCCGAACCGCCGGCTGTTCCTGGACCGGCTGACGTCCGTGCTCAACCAGATCCGGCGGCGCCCGAGCCGCAGCTGCGCCGTGCTGTTCCTCGACCTGGACGGCTTCAAGCTGGTCAACGACTCGCTGGGCCACCTGCACGGGGACGAGCTGCTCGGGGTCGTCGCGCGCCGGCTGACCGCCGAGATCCGCTCCACCGACACCGCCGCCCGGTTCGGCGGCGACGAGTTCGCCGTCCTCCTCGTCGACCCGGACGAGGGGGACCTGGCGATGATCGCCGGCCGCATCCAGCAGCGCGTCCGCGAGCCCGTGCTCATCGAGGGCCAGCAGGTCAGCGTCACCGCGAGCGTCGGGATCACGGTCTCCGGCGCGCAGGTGCGGGAGGCGGAGGCCCTGCTGCGCGAGGCCGACGCCGCCATGTACCACGCGAAGGCGACCGACCGCGGGTCGGTGGCGTTCTTCGACCGGACGATGCACGCCGAGGCCGGGGACCGGCTCCGGCTGCTCAACGAGCTGCGGATCGCCCTGACCGAGGAGCAGTTCGTGGTCCACTACCAGCCCATCGTGCCGCTGGACGGCTCACCCGTGACGCACTACGAGGCGCTGGTGCGCTGGCAGCACCCGGAGCGCGGTCTGCTGCTGCCCGGCGCCTTCCTCCCGGCACTGGAGTCCGGCCCGGGCATGGTCGAGCTGGGGACCTGGATCCTGGACCAGGTCGGGGCGCAGATCGCGACGTGGCGCGCCGCGGGGCACGACGCCAGCGTGGCGGTGAACCTCTCGCACCGGGAGTTCTGGAACCCGGGGCTGGCCGAGAGCGTGGCACGCACCCTGCGCCGGCACGGGCTGTCCGCGCACAACCTGGTCCTGGAGATCACCGAGACGGTCATGCTCACCGACGTGGAGGCCGCCCGCCGGGTGATGTCCGACCTGCGCACGATCGGGGTGCGGCTGTCCATCGACGACTTCGGCACCGGCCAGTCCTCGCTGCACACCCTGCGCGAGTTCGCGGTCGACGTGCTCAAGATCGACGGCGGGTTCGTGCGCGGCATGGAGTCCGACCCGCAGCTCGCGGAGCTGGTCACCGTGATCCTCGAGCTCGGCCGCGCGCTCGGGCTCGACGTGGTCGCCGAGTGCGTCGAGACCCCGGCGCAGGAGCGCCTGCTGCGCTCGATGGGGTGCAGCAAGGCGCAGGGCTGGCTGTACGGCAAAGCCATGCCCGGCGCCGAGGCGGGCACGATGCTCGGGACGCCGGGCCGGTCCGCGTCACCGGAACGAGCTGCGGCGGCGACCTGAGTGGACCGGCACGGTGGCTCGTGGAGCCACCTGCTGCCTAGGCTCGCGGCCGTGACACTGCTGAGCGGAGCGCGCCTCGTCCCGCTGGACGGCGGGGCGGCGGCCGGACCGGTGGACCTCCGTGTCCTGGACGGCGTGCTGGCCGAGGTGGGTCCGGGGCTCGCGCCCGGGCGCGACGAGGTCGTCGACCTCGAGGGTCGGTGGCTGCTCCCCGGGCTGTGGGACGCGCACGCGCACGTCGGCCAGTGGGCCACGGTCCGGCGCCGGCTGGACGTGTCCACGGCGCGATCAGCGCGCGAGGCGGGTGCGCTGGTCACCGAGCGGTTGCGGGCACAGCCCCAGGCTGCCGGGTCGCTGCTCGTCGGCTACGGCTATCGCGACGTGCTGTGGGACGAGCCGACCGACGCCGATGTCCTGGACGAGGCCGCCCGCGCGGCCGGGGCGCCCGACGTCGGCGTGGTGCTGGTGTGCGGGGACCTGCACAGCGGATGGATCTCCGGGGTCGCGGCAGCCGTGCTCGGCCTGTCGCCGGGGGTGCTGCGCGAGGAGCCGTGGTTCGCCGTGGCGGGTCGGCTCGACCCGGACGAGGCGACCCTGGACGGCTGGGTCGCCGAGGCGACCCGGGCGGCGGCGGCCCGCGGCCTGGTCGGTGTCCTGGACGTCGAGATGACGGACAACCTGCGGGCCTGGCAGCGCCGGATCGGGGCCGGCCACACCTGGCTCCGGGTGTCGGCGGGCGTCTGGCCGGACTACCTGGACGGGGTCCTGGCCCGCGAGCTGGCGACCGGCGACGTGATCGAGGGGACCTCGGGCCTGCTGTCCCAGGGGCCGTTGAAGGTGATCACCGACGGGTCGCTGAACACCCGCACCGCGTACTGCCACGACGCGTATCCGGGTCCGGGGGGTGCATTGACGCACGGTGTCCTCAACGTGCCGCCGGATGAGCTCGAGCCCCTGATGGCCGCCGCCGCGCGGCACGGCGTGCACGCGGCGATCCACGCGATCGGGGACCGCGCGAACACGCTCGCGCTGGACGCCTTCGAGCGGACCGGCGCCCGCGGTTCCATCGAGCACGCCCAGCTGCTCGCACCTGCGGACGTGCCGCGGTTCGCCGCCCTGGGCGTGGCCGCGAGCGTCCAGCCCGAGCACCTGCTGGACGACCGCGACGCGATCGACGCGACCTGGGCGGACCGGGCCGGTCGGTGCTACCCGCTGCGCTCGCTGCACGAGGCGGGCGCGCGGCTGGTGCTGGGCTCCGACGCCCCGGTCGCGCCGATGGATCCGTGGCTGGCGATCTCCGCAGCGGCGACCAGGGCGCGCGACGGTCGCGCGCCCTGGCACCCGGAGCAGACCGTGCCGACCGCGGTCGCGCTCGCGTCGTCGGTGCGGTCCCGGCTGGCTCCCGGGGAACCGGCCGACCTGGTGGTCCTGGATGCCGACCCCCTGGCCGACCCCGCAGGGCTGCGGACCATGCCCGTCGCCGGGACGATGCTCGCCGGGCGGTGGACCTTCCGGGCCGGGTAGCGGCTGGGGATGCGTTCATGGGACGGGCCCCCGAGGGTGGACGGACACCCGATCGGAAGGCATGACATGACGCTCAACGGCTCGACCATCGCATTCCTCGTCGCCCCAGAAGGCGTGGAGCAGGTGGAGCTCACCGAACCGTGGACGGCGGTCGAGGAGGCGGGCGGCACCCCCGTGCTCGTCTCCACCGACCCCGGCCAGGTGCAGGGCTTCCACCACCTCGACAAGGCAGACACGTTCCCGGTCGACGCCACCGCCGACGTCCTCACGCACGACGAATACGACGGCCTGGTGCTCCCGGGCGGCGTCGCCAACCCGGACTTCCTGCGGACGGTCCCCGCCGCGGTGTCGTTCGCGAAGGGCTTCGTGGACGCCGGCAAGCCGGTTGCCGTCATCTGCCACGGTCCGTGGACCCTCATCGAGGCCGACGTGGTCCGGGGCCGCACGCTGACGTCGTGGCCGAGCCTGCAGACCGACCTGCGCAATGCCGGCGCCCGGTGGGTGGACGAGGAGGTGGTGGTGTGCACGGCCGGGCCAGGCCCGCTCGTCAGCAGCCGCAGGCCTGACGACCTGCCCGCGTTCACCGCCGCGATGGCGGAACATTTCTGAGCCAGATCTCCCACGCCGGACGGTCCGGACCGGCAGGATCGTCGGCATGGATGACGTGCACCGGTCCCAGGCGGTCCGCGCCGTGCTGCTGGGCGCCGCGGTCGTGGTGCTGCTGGCGGCGTGCGCGGCGAGCGGCAACGAGTACGTCGGGACCGTGGCGGAGGCGCGCGGGACCGTCGGCTTCTGGTGGGGTCTGTGGCACGGCCTCATCGCCCCGATCACGTTCGTCGTCTCGCTGTTCAACCACTCGGTGGGCATCTACGAGGTGCACAACAACGGGGGCTGGTACGACTTCGGGTTCCTGCTGGGCCTGTCGTTCGTGTTCGGAGGCGGTCCGGCCGGTGGCTCCGCCCGGCGTCGTCGGCGTCGCGCGTGAGGGCCGCCGGACGGGCCAGAATGATCCCATGAGAGCCGTTCTGCACCACGGGCTGCGCGACGTGCGCGTGGCGACCGTGCCCGACCCCGTCCTGATCGAGCCGACCGACGCCCTGGTCCGGGTGACCCTGGCCTGCATCTGCGGGTCGGACCTGTGGCCGTACCGCAACCCGACCTCTCCCGACGAGCCCCGTCGGATCGGCCACGAGTTCGTCGGGGTGGTCGAGCAGGTCGGGCCGCAGGTCCGGACGCTCGCGGTCGGCGACCTCGTCATCGCGCCGTTCATGTACTCGTGCGGCGAGTGCGAGTTCTGCCTGGCGGGCCTGCAGACCTCCTGCGTCCGCGGCGGGTTCTACGGCGCCGAGGACGTCGGCGGCGGCCAGGGCGAGCGGGTCCGGGTGCCGCTCGCGGACGGCACGCTGGTGTCGGCCCCGGTCGGCCAGGACGACCCCCGCCTGCCGGCCCTGCTGACCCTGTCCGACGTCATGGCCACCGGCCACCACGCGGCGGTGAACGCCGGGGTCGGCCCCGGGGCCCACGTCGCGGTGATCGGTGACGGCGCAGTCGGGCTGTGCGGGGTGCTCGCGGCGCGCCGGCTCGGCGCCGAGCGGATCCTCCTGCTCTCGAGCCACGAGGACCGTGCCGCGATCGGCCGGGCGTTCGGCGCGACGGACGTGGTGGCTGAGCGCGGTGACGCGGCCGTGCAGGCCGTGCTCGCGCTCGGAGACGGGCGGGGCGTGCCGCACGTCATGGAGTGCGTGGGCATGCAGGGCTCCTGGGACACCGCGCTCGGCATCGTGCGGGCCGGTGGTTCGATCGGCTACGTCGGCGTGCCCAACGGGGTGCACGAGGGCCTGGACCTCAGCCGGATCTTCCGCCGCAACGTCACGATCGCCGGTGGCGTGGCCCCGGCCCGCGCCTACTTGCCCGAGCTCCTGACCGACGTCCTGGACGGGACGATCGACCCGTCGCCGGTGTTCGACCTGGAGCTGCCGCTCGAGCAGGCGCCGCAGGGATACGCGGCGATGGACGAGCGCCGCGCGACCAAGGTGCTGCTGCGGCCGTGATGCGCGGCGTCCTGCTGGACGGGCCCGGTGCCGCACCCCGCGTCGCGGAGCTCCCGGAGCCGGACTGCGCCGCCGACGGGGTCGTCGTCCGGGTCGAGGCGACCGGCGTGTGCCGCAGCGACTGGCACGCCTGGCAGGGCCACGACCCGGACGTCGTCTGGCCGCACGTGCCCGGGCACGAGCTCGCCGGGACCGTCGTCGAGGTCGGGACCGACGTCCGGCGGTGGCGGTCGGGGGACCGGGTCACGGTCCCGTTCGTGTGCGCCTGCGGGGACTGTGCGGCGTGCCGGGTCGGCGAGCACCAGGTGTGCGAGCGCCAGACCCAGCCCGGCTTCACGCACTGGGGCTCCTACGCCGAGTCGGTCGCGTTGCGGCACGCCGATGTGAACCTGGTCGCGCTGCCCGACGGGATGACGCCGGCGGTCGCGGCGTCGCTCGGGTGCCGGTTCGCCACGGCCTACCGCGCCCTGGGTGTGCACGGCCGGGTGCGGGCGGGCGAGGCGCTCGCGGTGCACGGGTGCGGCGGCGTCGGGCTCTCGGCGGTGATGATCGGGGCGGCGGGTGGTGCCCGTGTGGTGGCCGTGGATCCGAGCCCGGCGGCGCGCGCGGCCGCGGCCGAGCTGGGCGCGGTGGCCGTGATCGACCCTACGGGGATGTCGCCCGAGGACGTCGGCGAGGCGGTGGTGCGCGCCACGGACGGCGGTGCCGCGGTGTCGCTGGACGCACTCGGGCACCCCGACGCCGCGGTCGGCTCGGTGCTCGGGCTGCGTCGCCGCGGCCGGCACGTGCAGGTGGGCCTGCTGCTGGCCCGGCACGCGCGGACCGCGCTTCCCATGGACCGGGTCGTGGCGTGGGAGCTCGAGGTGTACGGCAGCCATGGGATGGCCGCGCACGAGTACCCGGCGATGCTCGCCCGGGTGGCGTCCGGCGCGCTCGACCCCGCCCGGCTGCTGGGTCGCACCGTCGGCCTCGACGACGCCCCGGCCGCCCTGGTGGACGTCGGCTCTGCGGTGCACCCCCGCATGACCGTCGTCCTCCCCTGACCCCCACCCGGCCCGGATCTCGACGCCCGAGGTGGGTGGCCGCCGAGATGGCCGCCAGGGTTGGTGGCCGCCGACTGCCAGGGCGAGTCGTGCGGGCCCTGTCGGCCTGGCCGGTCCGGACCGCGGTCCGTGCGCCGGGCGGCCCGGTGCGCTAGGTACGCTGAGGCCGAACGCTGCACCCCACCACCGCGAACCAGGGAGCGCCCGTGGGACGAGTCGTCGTCGATGTCATGCCCAAGCCGGAGATCCTCGACCCGCAGGGCAAGGCCGTCGCGTCCGCGCTGCCCCGGCTGGGGTTCACCGGGTTCACCGGCGTGCGTCAGGGCCGGCGGTTCGAGCTCACCGTGGACGGGCCCGTGACCGACGAGGTCCTGGCCACCGTGCGTGAGGCGGCCGTGACGTTGCTGTCCAACCCGGTGATCGAGGACGTCGTCCGGGTGGCCGAGGTCGCCGAGGCCGCCGAGCCGCTGGACGAGGGGACACCCGCGTGAGCCACGTGGCCGCGCCTCCACCGAGCCCGACGCGGTCGGCGACCGACGCGCGCATCGGCGTCGTGACCTTCCCCGGGACGCTGGACGACCGGGATGCCGCGCGCGCCGTGCGGCTGGCCGGGGCCAAGCCCGTGAGCCTCTGGCACGCTGACGCGGACCTGCACGGCGTCGACGCCGTGGTGCTGCCGGGCGGGTTCTCCTACGGCGACTACCTGCGTGCGGGAGCCATCAGCCGGTTTGCCGCCGTCATGGAGTCCGTGGTGGACGCGGCGCGCGGCGGGATGCCCGTGCTGGGCATCTGCAACGGCTTCCAGATCCTCGCTGAGGCGCACCTGCTGCCCGGCGCGATGATCAAGAACGACCACCGCACGTTCATCTGCCGCGAGCAGCGCCTGCGGGTGGAGAACGTCGACACGGCGTGGACGCACGAGTTCCGCCCGGGCGACGAGATCACCGTCCCGCTGAAGAACCAGGACGGGCAGTTCGTCGCCGACGAACGCACCCTCGACGAGCTCGAGGGCGAGGGGCGGGTGGTGTTCCGCTACGTCGGGTGGAACCCCAACGGTTCGCGCCGCGACATCGCCGGGATCACCAACGCCGCCGGCAACGTCGTGGGCCTCATGCCGCACCCCGAGCACGCGGTCGAACCCGGCTTCGGCCCCGACGGTCCTCAGGGTCCCCGCACGGGGACGGACGGCCTGAGGGTCTTCACGAGCGCCCTCAACACCCTCCTCCACCCCTGACCCACCCCCACCCACCCCCCAGGTGGTGATCAAGGAATCCCTGCCCGCTCGAAGGCCGTGATCAAGGAACTCGTGCCCGCGGCCGGCGTCGGCCAAGGGGCCGATTCACTCCACGCGGATGCGCAGGGCCGCCGCGAGCGCGGGGGCGAGGGCCACGGCCTGGTCCGGGCTGATCGTCGCGCCGCCCAGCGCGGCGATCCCGTCGACCACTGCGATCTCGGCGCCGCGCAGGTCGCACTCGCGCAGAGTCGCCCCGGCGGCGTCGAGCCGGTCCACTCGGCAGTCCACCAGGTCCAGGCGCCGGACGTTCGCGCCGCCCAGTCCCAGCTCTCCGATCGTCACGCCCTCCAGGCGGAGCTGGTGCACCGTCGCACCCGCCAGAGCGAGGAAGTCGATCTTGCCGCCGCGGATCGTGACGTCGTCCAGCCGCGCTCCGGTGGCCACGAGCGCACCGAGCCGACAGTCGGCCCACGTGACCTGCCGCCACGAGCCGTCGCGCAGGTGCACGGTGGTGGCATGCGCGCCGTCCAGCATGGTCTCCACCAGGTGTGACCTGTCCAGGCGGGTCTCGTCCAGCGTGCACCGGGTCAGCACGCAGTCGACGAACCGGCTCTCCCGGCCGTCCTGCCCGGACAGGTCGGCGCCGTCGAACGTCACGAGCTCGTAGTCGCCCTCGACCTCGAGTGCGCCCCTGAAGGGCTCGCGGACCACCGCGGCGTCCTCGTTCACCCCCCGACCCTAGGCCCCGTGCCGCGGCGTGCGGCACGGGTCGCGGCGTGAGGCGTGGGTCGCGGCGTCCGGGCCGCCGCGACCTGCGCGCGGGGCCGCGTTCTGCGCGAGGGCGCGTTTGCGCGCGGGGTGTCGGCTGCGTCGCGTCAGGGGGCGGTGACTGAGACGTGCAGGTGGTGGCGCTTGCCCCACGCGTCCAGGACCCCCCCGTTGCCCTCCTTCGCGATGCGCACCGAGGCCGTTCCGGGGAGCACCACGGGTGCGAAGAACTCCGCGTGCCACGTGAACGCGTCCGGCTCGCCGATCTCCGCGAGCGCGCGGGCGGCGGTGTACATCCCGTGCGCGATGGTGCGCGGGAAGCCGAACGCCTTCGCCGCGAGCGTCGACGTGTGGATCGGGTTGTGGTCCCCGGAGACTGCGGCGTACCGCCGGCCCAGGTCCGCCGGCAGGCGCCAGGCCCCGGTCGGGGTCGGGGCCCGCCAGTCGGGCCGTTCGACCCGTTCGGCGGACTCGCCCGCGAGCGCGTAGCCCTTGGCCAGGTACGTCGAGACCCCGCGCCACACGGGCTCGTCGGCGACGCTCACCTCGGCGACGAGGTCGACGCTGACGCCGCGGTGATGGGCGGCGAGCCGTTCGGCGTGCACCTCGACGTCGAGTGCCTCGTCCAGGCGCACCGGGCGGCGCTGGGTCACGGTGTTGGCGAGGTGGACCATGCCCAGCAGCGGCAGTGGGAACTCCGGGCGCACCATGAGCGCGGTCATCACGGGGAACGCGAGGACGTGCACGAACCCGGCAGGCAGGTCGTCCGACGCGGTCGCACCCACCAGGTGCTCGTAAGCGGTGAGCCGCACCGCATCGGCCGCCAGCCCGCGTGCGGCCAGCCGTACCGCCGGGAGGTCGAAGGGCGTCAGGCCCCGGTCGTGGCGAACCGCGGCCACGGTGGACGCAACCAGCCCGCGGCGCAGGGAGGTGCTCAGCGGCGGGACCTCTGCGAGCTCCTCGACGAGCGTGGAACCGGCCGCGTCGGCGCCGCCCGCCTCCGGCGCGCTCACGCGCCCACCATGTTCTGCCCGCAGACCCGCAGCACCTCGCCGTTCACGCCGCCGGCCTGCGGCGACGCGAGGAAGGCGATCGCCTCGGCGACGTCGACCGGCTGGCCGCCCTGCTGGAGCGAGTTGAGCCGCCGGGCGACCTGGCGAGTGACGGCCGGGATGCGGGCGGTCATCTCGGTCTCGATGAAGCCCGGCGCCACGGCGTTAACCGTGCCGCCGGCGGCCGCGAGCAGCGGAGCCTGCGCGCGCACCATGCCGATCACACCGGCCTTGGACGCGGCGTAGTTCGTCTGCCCGCGGTTGCCCGCGATGCCGCTGGTCGACGCGAGGCAGACGACGCGTGGCGCCTCGCCCAGCAACCCGGCGTCCAGCAGGGCTTCGGTGACCCGCAGCGGGGCGCCGACATTGACCGCGAGCACGGACTCGAACCGGTCCGGCTTCATGTTGACCAACAGCTTGTCGCGGGTGATCCCCGCGTTGTGCACCACGACGTCGAGGCGGCCGAGCCGGCCGCGGACGTGCTCGACCAGCCGTTCGGGCGCATCGGCAGCGGTCAGGTCGAGCTGGAGCGCGGTGCCGTGGGTCTCGTTGGCCACGGCGGTGAGGCCGTCGCCCGCGGCCGGCACGTCGACCAGCAGCAGCTGCGCCCCGTCGCGGGCCAGGGTCCTGGCGATCGCCGCGCCGATGCCGCGCGCCGCCCCGGTGACGAGGGCCACCCGTCCGGCGAGCGGATGAGACGGGTCCTGCGGTGCGTCCCCGCCCGGGCCCGAGACCGTCAGGAGCTGTCCGTCGACGAATGCCGACTTCGCGGACAGGAAGAACTCCAGCGCGCCCAGCGCGGACGGCGACTCCACACCGACGCCGTCGTGGAGCAGCACGCCGTTGCCGGTCGCCCCGCCGCGCAGCTCCTTGGCGAGCGACCGCAGGAACCCGTCGACGCCCTGGCGCGCGGCGGCCAGCGGAGGGGCCAGCCCCTCCTCGACCGTCCGCGACACGGTGACGACCCGGCCACCGGGTACGAGCCGCCGCAGCACGCCGCCGAGCTCGAGCGCGGGTGCCGCGAGATCCGCGGGTGCCGTCACGCCGGTCAGCACCACGACGACCGCGCCCCAGCGCTGCTCGGGCTCGGGCTGGCGCCGCACGTCCAGGTCCCAGCCGAGCAGCGCCTGGGCGACCCGGTCGGCGTCGGCCCCGGCGGCGGCGTCGGCCAGCACCAGGATCGGTCCGGGCGCCAGCTGTTCGTCCGGCGCGTAGCGGCGCAGCCGGGCCGGGCGGGGCAGCCCGAGTCGCTTGGCGAGCTGCGCGGTGAAGCCCGAGTTGACCAGCTCGAGGTACGTGTCGCTCACACCGCCTCCAGGATCGCCACGACGCCCTGCCCCCCGGCAGCGCACACCGACACCAGCGCCCGCGCCCCGGAGCCGCGGTTCGCGAGCTCCTTGGCCGCGGTCGCCACGATCCGCCCGCCGGTCGCGGCGAACGGGTGCCCCGCCGCGAGGGACGAGCCGTGCACGTTGAGGCGGTCACGGTGCACCGACCCGAACGCGCCGTCCAGCCCCAGGCGGGTGCGGCCGAAGTCCTCGTCCTCCCACGCCTTGAGGGTGGCCAGCACGGTCGCGGCGAACG
Source organism: Actinotalea lenta (assembly GCF_030586465.1). Taxonomy (GTDB): domain Bacteria; phylum Actinomycetota; class Actinomycetes; order Actinomycetales; family Cellulomonadaceae; genus Actinotalea; species Actinotalea lenta. The sequence continues at coordinate 359,929 of NZ_JAUQYP010000001.1, read as the reverse complement.
CCTCATGGATCTCGACGATCTCGAAGTCGGCCAGGCTCATGCCGTGCCGGGCGAGCAGGCGTGGTACGGCGTACACCGGGGCCATCAGCAGGCCGTCCTTGCCGTGCACGAAGTCGACCGCGCCGGCCTCGGCGTCGACCACCTCGGCCAGGGCGGGCAGGCCCCGCGCCGCCGCCCACGCCTGCTCGGCGAGCAGCACGGTCGAGGCGCCGTCGCTGAGCGGCGTCGAGTTCCCGGCGGTCATGGTCGCGGGGGTGTCCAGGCGCTTGCCGAACACGGGCTTGAGAGCGCCCAGCTTCTCCATGGAGGTGTCCGGTCGGAGGTTCGCGTCCCGGACCAGTCCGCGGTACGGCGTGATGAGGTCGTCGAAGAAGCCGGCGTCGTAGGCGGCGGCCAGGCGCTGGTGGCTGGCCAGCGTGAGCGCGTCCTGCTCCTCGCGGCCGATGCCCCACTCCGCGGTGGTCAGCGCCTGGTGCTCGCCCATGGACAGCCCGGTGCGGGGCTCGGCGACGTCGGGGGCGACCGGGGCCAGGTGCGAGGGGCGGATGCGGCTCAACGCCTTGAGGCGCGCTGCGGTGGACCGGGCGCGGTTCGCCTCGAGGAGTGCGGCGCGCAGCTGCTCGGAGACCACGATCGGCGCGTCGGACGCGGAGTCCACGCCACCGGCCACGGCCGCCTCCACGCGGCCCAGTCGGATCTTGTCCGCGAGGGACATCACCGTCTCCATGCCCGTCGCGCACGCCATCTGCACGTCGTAGGCGGGTGTGTCGTTCGCCAGGGCGGAGCCCAGGACGGTCTCCCGGGTGAGGTTGAAGTCACGGCTGTGCTTGAGCACCGCGCCCGCGGCGACCTCTCCGAGGCGCTCGCCCGCGAGCCCGAACCGGGCCACCAGGCCGTCGAGGGCCGCGGTGAGCAGGTCGAGGTTCGAGGCGTGCGCGTAGTGGCCGCCCGCGCGTGCGAACGGGGTCCGGTTTCCGCCGACGACGACGGGACGTCCAGGTGCCAAGGGAGCCTCCTCGCTCTCCGGGACGTCCGCCTCAGGTGCAGGACGCCTCCGCGTGGTAATGCCTGGAACCCACGGTACCTGATACCTGCGGTACCGCACAGGTGGTTGGCAGCCGCGTTCTGCACGGGGGCCACGAGACTGCCCGTCCCGGGCACGACGAAGGGGCGCCGCGTGACGCGACGCCCCTTCGATCCCGGCCGGGATCAGCCCTTGACGGAACCGGCCAGCAGTCCTCGCACGAAGTACCGCTGCAACGCGAAGAACACGATGAGCGGGATGACGATCGCGACGAACGCCGACGGCGCCAGCAGCTCCCAGTGCGAACCGAAGTTGCCGACCAGCTGAGACAGCCGGGTGGTCAGCGGGGACACGGAGTCCTTGCCCGCACCGACGAACGTCAGGCTGATCAGCAGGTCGTTCCAGACCCACAGGAACTGGAAGATCGCGAATGCCGCGATCGACGGCATCGACAGGGGGAGCACGATCCGGCGGAACGTCAGGAAGACGTTCGCCCCGTCGACCGTGGCAGCCTCCATGACGTCGCGCGGGAGCTGCGCCATGAAGTTGTGCAGCAGGAAGATCGCCAGCGGCATGGCGAAGATCGTGTGCGTCACCCACAGGGAGGCGAAGTTGCCGGTGATCCCCAGCGCCGGGAACACCGGCACGCTGCCGATGTGGACCCCGGTGTTGAACAGCCGCAGCAGTGGGACGAGCGCGAGCTGGAGCGGCACGACCTGGAGCGCGAAGATCGTGAAGAACAGGAAGTTCGACCCGCGGAACGGGACCCAGGCCAGCGCGTAGGCCGCCATGGCCGCGATCGCGAGCGGGAAGAGCGTCCCGGGGATCGACACCACGAGCGAGTTGACGACGAACGGCATCAGGCCGCCCTGCACGTTGTACCCACCCGAGAAGAGCACGGTCTGGTAGTTCTCCAGGGTGAAGCTCGGGTGGGTGAAGACCTCCCACCACCCGGAGGTGCCGACGTCGGCCTGCGGGCGCAGCGACGTGACGAGCAGCCCGAAGGTCGGGATGGTCCACAGGATGGTGAGCAGCACCACGAGCAGGGATGCCAGCCGGCTGGAGAAGGACTTGCGGATGCGGGTCGCCTTGTCGCCGCGAATGGGCGTCTTGACCGGGACGACTTCCGGTGCCTCGACGGTGCTCATCGGACCGCGTGCTCCTTTCGCAGCTGCCGGACGTTGTAGATGATCAGGGGGACCACGCCGATGAACAGGATCACGGCGAGTGCGGAGCCGTGGCCGTTGTCCCCTTGGACGAACGTCTGGGAGTACATCTCGTTGGCGAGCACGCTGGTCTTGAAGTTGCCCCCGGTCATCGTCCGGACGATGTCGAAGATCTTCAGGACCGCGATCATGATCGTGGTGAGGACCACGACGAGGGTTCCGCGAATCATCGGGATCGTCACGCGGGTGAACATCTTGAAGCCGCTCGCGCCGTCCAGGGCGGCCGCTTCGAGGACGTCACCGGGGATCGCCTTGATCGCCGCGGAGAGGACGACCATGGCGAACCCGGTCTGCACCCAGATCATGATGACGATCAGCAGGAAGGTGTTCAGCGGCGCGGACAGCAACCAGTTGGGGGGGTTGCTCCAGCCGAGCCAGAGCGCGACCTGCTCCAGCAGGCCGATCTGGGGCTGGCCCGGCTGGACGTACTGGTAGACGAACTTCCAGATCACGCTCGCGCCGACGAACGAGATCGCCATCGGCATGAAGATCAGCGACTTCGTGACCTTCTCGCTGGTCGCGCCCATCCGGTCGGCGAGGAGGGCCAGCACGAGCCCGAACGCGGTGGAGACCAGGGGGGCGAGGATGATCCACAGCACCGTGTTGATCAGCACCGTGCGCATCCCCGGGTTGGTGAACGCCCAGCTGTAGTTGTCCGTCCCGACGTACTTGGTGCCGACGGGGCCGTAGAAGCTGTAGAAGAACGTGCGGATGGCCGGGATCACCAGTCCGACGATCATGAGGACGGCGGCGGGGCCGAGGAAGACGACGATGCCGAGGGGTTTGCTGAGTCGGCCGGTGGCTCGTCCGGCGGCGAAGAAGACGATGAGGATCACGGCGAACACCACGAGGATCGCCAGACCCCCTTGGCCGAGCTTGGCCAGCGTCGAGGAGAGTAGGTCGGACACGCGTCCCTCCTTCGGGAAGCGCCGAGCTGCAACGCTGCAGCGTCGGCCGGGGATGTCTCAGGGTCAGCACAGCACAATCGCCCGGGCCCGACTAGTCGGACCCGGGCGATTGTGCGCTAGGCCGTGGGCACGATCAGCTGGTCGGCCAGGCGGCGTCGATCGCCTTCAGCATCGCGTCGGTCGACGTGGTGCCGGCGAACCAGGAGGTGAACTGGCTCCACTCCTCGCCCGCACCGACAGCAGCCGGCATCAGGTCGGAGGCGTCGAACCGGAAGGTCGCCTTCGGGTCCGTCAGGTACTTCGCGGAGAGCTGGTCGATCGGGCTCGTGTACGCGTCGGCGGGAACGCCGTTGTTCGCGGACACCCAGCCGCTCGCCACCTTGACCCGGCTGGTCGCCCACTCAGGGGTCGACAGGTAGGTCTGCACGGCCTGGACCTCGGGACGGTCGGCGAACGCGGTGAGGAACTCGCCACCACCCTCGACCGGGACGCCGTACTTGTCGTTCATCTGAGGCAGGTAGAAGGCCCACACGTCGCCGTCCGGGCCGACCTTGGTGCCGTCGGGCCACTGGGCGGCGTAGAACGACGCCTGCTGCAGCATGTAGCACTGGCCCTTGAGGATCGGCAGACCGGCGTCCTGGAACGTCGTGGTCGCGATCGACGAGACGTCACCGTAGCCACCGTTGACGTAGTTCGGGTTCTTCATCCACTTCTCGAGGATGCCCATGGCGTCCTTGATCTGCGGGGAGTCGAACTTCACGTCGTGGTTGACCCACTGGTCGTAGACGTCCGGCCCGGAGTTGCGCATGACGATCTCCTCGAGCCAGTCGGTGGCCGGCCAACCGGTCGCCGTACCGGACCCGATGCCACCGCACCACGGCTTGATGCCGTCACCGTTGTTGGCGATGGTGTCGGAGAGCTTCATCATGTCGTCCCACGTGCTGGGAACCTGGTAGCCCTTGTCCGAGAACATCTTGGGCGAGTACCAGACGAACGACTTCATGTTCGCGCTCATCGGGGCGCCGTAGAACTTGCCGTCGACCGTGGCGTAGCCCTTCCAGCCAGCGGCCCAGTACTTGTCCACGTTGTCCGACACGGCCTGCGGGGCGGGCTTGGCGCTCGCCGCGAGGCGGGCCAGCAGACCCGGCTGCGGGATGATCGCGAGGTCGGGTGCCTGGCCGCCCTGGACGCGCACCGGCAGCTGGGACTCGAACTCGTTCGTGCCCTCGTACTGGATCGTGATGCCGGTGCACTTGGAGAAGTCTGCCCAGGACTTCTCGAGCGAGTCGGACTCCGGGCTGAGGATGGAGCCGAACATCGTCACCGTCGTGCCGTCATGGCCCATGTAGTTGGCGTAGGGCTGGCACTCTGCGCTGAGCGAGGCACTGGGGCTGCTGGAGCCGGTGTCCGAGCTGGACGAGCTGCTCGAGCCGTTGCTCGAACAGGCCGTGAGCAGCAAGCCTGCCGCTGCCACGGCGGAGCCGGCGAGCATCACGCGCCGACGACCGTTTGACCTCATGTTCTCTCCTCGTCTGACTTCGTTGTCCCGACGCGGACGAGTCCGCACGGGGGTGAACATTCCCGATCATTGCCCGCCCACTCGGGCTGGGCAAGGCGGTCAGGACACGCTTCGGTAACGATTGCAAGCGATTGCAGCCACGGCGATGGGACCGCTCCCATCACGGCGACGGCCGGGAGGGTGTGCCCGAAACTACGGGTACTTGATACCGTCGGTACTGTGAGTCGATCAGAGCGGACGACCGAGGGAGCCCCGCGGGAGCGGGGGTCCGACGCGCCTCGAATCGGTTCGGACGGGCGCTCGACCCGGTGGGCCGAGCACCGGTCCGCCCGCCGCTCCGAGCTCGCCCGCGCGGCACGACGGGCGGTCCACCGACTGGGGCCCGACGTGTCCATGGAGGAGATCGCTGCCGCGGCCGGGACCTCCAAGTCGATCGTGTACCGCTACTTCATCGACAAGCCCGGCCTGCAGGCCGCCGTCGGGCAGGCCGTGGTCACCGACATCCACGCGGCGCTCGACGTCGCGAGCCGGGAGGCCTCGACGCCCCGCGGAGCGCTGCGCGCCATGATCGACGCGTACCTGGCGATGATCGAGGCATCCCCGAACGTCTACTGGTTCGTCACCCGGCCGGGCGGCGAGAGCGCGTCGGCCCCGCTGGGACACTTCATGGACGCGGTGGCGACGCTCGTCGCCCAACCGTTCGCCCGGCTGGTGGCGGGCGCCGACGGCGACGAGCCCGCCGCCATGGCGGACCTGTGGGGCAGCGGAGCCGTGGGCTTCGTCCGCGGTGCGGGCGAGTGGTGGCTCGGGCACCGCAGCGAACAGGACGCGCCGAGCCGCGAGGAGCTCGCCGAGCGCGTGACCGCCTGGCTGTGGACCGGACCGGTCAGCGCGCTCGCACGAAACCTGCCGGGGATGTCGCCGGGCACCCCGGCTCTCGAGGACGAGGAGCCGTCATGACCGCACCCGTGACAGACCGCGCGCAGGCCACCGCGCCCGAGGCGGCCGTGGACGTCGCCGCGCTCGAGCGGGTCGTGCTCGGACGATGGGGTGACCTGCGCCGTGCGACCCGGGACCTGATCACCGATCCGCGGTTCCACAAGGTGGATGGCCTCTCGCTCACCGAGCACCGCGAACGGGTACTGGACCAGCTCAGGCTGCTGGTCGCCGAGGGAGAGGTGCTGCGCGCGTTCCCGACCGAGCTCGGGGGTGCCGACGACCACGGGGGTTCGCTCGCGCGGTTCGAGGAGCTGGTCGCCGCGGACCCCTCGCTGCAGATCAAGTCCGGGGTGCAGTGGGGGCTGTTCGCCTCCGCGCTGCTGCACCTGGGCACGCAGGACCACCACCACCGGCTGCTGCCGGGGGCGATGTCGCTGGAGGTGCCGGGAGCGTTCGCGATGACCGAGACCGGGCACGGCTCGGACGTCGCGAGCATCGCGACCACCGCGACCTACGACCCCGCGACCGAGGAGTTCGTCCTCCACACCCCGTTCCGGGCGGCGTGGAAGGACTACCTGGGAAACGCTGCCCTGCACGGGCACGCCGCCGTGGTGTTCGCCCAGCTCGTCACACCGGCGGACGGCGGGCCGGTCAACCACGGCGTGCACGCGTTCTACGTGCCGATCCGCGACCCGCGGACCGGGGGGTTCCTCCCGGGCGTCGGCGGTGACGACGACGGGCTCAAGGGTGGGCTCAACGGCATCGACAACGGCCGGCTGCACTTCGACCATGTCCGGGTGCCCCGTCGGGACCTGCTGAACAGGTACGGCGACGTCGCCGCCGACGGAAGCTACTCCTCGCCGATCGCGAGCCCGGGCAGGCGCTTCTTCACGATGCTGTCGACCCTCGTCCAGGGCCGGGTGTCGCTGGACGGCGCCGCGGTCAACGCGAGCAAGCTCGCACTGATCATCGCGGTCACGTACGCCAACCAGCGTCGCCAGTTCACCGCGGCCTCGGACACCGACGAGGTCGTGCTGCTGGACCGTCAGGAGCACCAGCGCCGCCTGCTGCCGAGGCTGGCCCAGACCTACGCCCAGGCGTTCGCGCACGAGCGGCTGCTGGCCACGTTCGACGACGTGTTCTCCGGACGCGCCGACACCGACGAGGACCGCCAGGACCTGGAGACGATCGCGGCAGCCCTGAAGTCCGCGTCGACCTGGCACGCGCTGGACACGCTGCAGGCTGCCCGCGAGGCGTGCGGCGGCGCGGGCTACCTCACCGAGAACCGGCTCACCTCGCTGCGCGCGGACCTGGACGTGTACGTCACCTTCGAGGGCGACAACACCGTCCTGCTCCAGCTGGTGGCCAAGCGGCTGCTCGCGGACGTCGCCAAGGAGCTCGCGAACGTCGACGCCGGGACCATGGCGCGGCTCGTCGCCGAGCGTGCCGCCGACGTCGCGCTGCACCGGACCCCGCTGACCCGTGTCGTGCAGACCCTCGCCGACGGGGGCGACGCGCGGCGCTCGGTGGGCCAGCTGCGCTCCACCGAGGCGCAGCGCGAGCTGCTCACCGACCGCGTCGAGACCATGGTCACCGAGCTCGCCGGTGCGCTCCGCCCGGCGGGCAAGGCGTCCCGCTCCGAGGCGGCGGAGCTGCTCAACGCGCACCAGCACCAGATGGTCGACGCCGCCCGGGCGCACGCCGACCTGCTGCAGTGGGAGGCGTTCACGGCGGGCCTGGCGAAGGTCGAGGACGCCGGTACGCGGCGCGTGCTGACGTGGCTGCGGGACCTCTTCGGCCTCACCCTGATCGAGCAGAACCTGGCGTGGTACCTCATCCACGGGCGGCTGTCGGCCGGGCGAGCGCGGGTGGTCGCGCCCTACGTGGACCGGCTGCTCGAGCGGCTGCGCCCGCACGCCCAGGACCTGGTGGACGCCTTCGGGTACGGCCCCGAGCACGTGCGTGCCGCGATCGCGAGCGGTGCTGAGGCGGCGCGCCAGGACGAGGCCCGCGCGCACGCCCGAGCCGAGCGCGCGAGCGGCTCCGCTCCGCGCCCCGAGCCCAAGCCTCAGCGTCGCTGACCCGCGCCGCCGGGTCGCGGTCAGCCCGCCAGGACCTGGGCGAGGTCGAAGCCGACCGGAGTCTCGAGCTGGGCATACGTGCAGCTCGTGGGGTCCCGGTCCGGGCGCCACCGCACCAGCTGGGTGGTGTGCCGGAAGCGGGGACCCTCCATGTGGTCGTAGCGCACCTCGACGACCCGCTCCGGCCGCAGCGGGGTGAACGAGAGGTCCTTCCCGGCGTTCCACCGCGACCCTTCCGCCTCGCGGGGGGTGCGGGAGCCGGACGCCTGCGCAGCCTCCGTCCACGGGTGCGCGTCGAGATCCGCCCCGGTGGCGACCAGGGGCTGGAGGTCGTCGAACAGCTCGCGTCGGCGGGCCATCGGGAAGCTCGACGTGACCCCGACCGACGCCAGGTGCCCCGCGTCGTCGTACAGCCCCAGCAGCAGCGAGCCGACGGCGTGGTCGTCCGTCTTGTGCGTCCGGTACCCCGCCACGACGCAGTCCGCGGTGCGCTCGTGCTTGATCTTGGACATCACCCGCTTGTCGGGCTGGTAGGTGAGGTCCGCGCGCTTGGCGACGACGCCGTCCAGGCCGGCACCCTCGAACGCCTCGAACCAGCGCTGCGCCTCGGTCAGGTCGGTGGTCATCGGGGTGCGGTAGACGCCGGGCCCCGTGCCGGGGACCGCGGCCTCCAGGCGTGCGCGGCGCTCGGCGTACGGCAGGACCGTGCAGTCCTCGTCGTCGAGCGCGAGCAGGTCGAACGCCACCAGGACGGCCGGGGTCCGCTGGGCGAGCAGCCGGACGCGCGACTCGGCCGGGTGGATGCGCTGCAGCAGCGCCTCGAAGTCCAGCGCCGCGGCGTCCGGCGTGGCGATGACGATCTCGCCGTCCACGACGCAGCGATCCGGCAGCTCACGGAGCACGGCGGCCACGACCTCGGGGAAGTACCGCGTGATGGGCTTGGTGTTCCGGCTGCCGATCTCGACCTCCCCGCCGTCTCGGTAGACGATCGCCCGGAACCCGTCCCACTTGGGCTCGTAGTGCTGGCCAGGGGGGATGTCGGGGACCGCCTTGGCCAGCATCGGGCGTACGGGCGGCATCACCGGCAGCTCCATCGTCACAGTGTGCTGGCCGCCGTGGGCGCGCGCGAGTGCCGCACCCGCGGCGCCCGTCAGGCCGGGGTTCTCGAGGCGCTGGCGGGACGCCTCCATGCCCTGGGTCATGCCCGAGTCTCCGACCAGGACGCGAGTCGGGGAGGGTGGTACCGAGACGCCGGGACTGGCGGCGACCGCGCCCGGGTAGCCTGACCTCCGTCAGCGCCACTGCGACGTTGGGGACGACCGCAACCGATGAGCACCCCTGAGCAGGCTCCCGACCAGGCTCCGGCTCCCGACCAGGCCTACGACACCGTCGAGCACGCCGCGGCCACGTCCGACCAGGCGATGCCCTGGGCGGAGCTGGGCCTCAAGGCGGACGAGTACGAGCGCATCGTCGGGCTGCTCGGTCGTCGCCCGACCACCGCGGAGCTCGCGATGTACTCCGTGATGTGGTCCGAGCACTGCTCGTACAAGTCCTCCAAGCTGCACCTGCGCCAGTTCGGCACCAAGACCACCGAAGCCATGCGCGAGCACCTGCTGGCCGGCATGGGCGAGAACGCCGGCGTCGTCGACATCGGTGACGGCTGGGCTGTGACGTTCAAGGTCGAGTCCCACAACCACCCGAGCTTCGTCGAGCCCTACCAGGGTGCGGCCACCGGGGTCGGCGGGATCGTGCGCGACATCATGGCGATGGGCGCGCGCCCGGTCGCGGTGATGGACCAGCTGCGGTTCGGGGCCGTCGACCACCCGGACACGGCGCGCGTCGTGCACGGGGTGGTCTCCGGGGTCGGCGGCTACGGCAACAGCCTGGGCCTGCCGAACATCGGCGGCGAGGTGGTGTTCGACCCGGCCTACCAGGGCAACCCGCTGGTCAACGCGCTGTGCCTGGGCGTGCTGCGGCACGACGAGCTGCAGACTGCCGCCGCACGCGGTGCCGGCAACAAGGTGATCCTGTTCGGCGCCCGCACCGGCGGCGACGGCATCGGCGGCGCGTCGATCCTGGCGAGCGAGACGTTCGACGACTCCAAGCCGTCCAAGCGGCCGAGCGTCCAGGTGGGCGACCCGTTCATGGAGAAGGTGCTCATCGAGTGCTGCCTCGAGCTGTACGCCGCGGGGGTGGTCGAGGGCATCCAGGACCTCGGCGCGGCGGGCATCTCCTGCGCGACGAGCGAGATGGCGTCCGCGGGTGACGGCGGCATGCACGTCGACCTCGAGAACGTGCTGCTGCGCGACCCGACCTTGACGGCCGGCGAGATCCTCATGTCGGAGTCCCAGGAGCGGATGATGGCGATCGTCCGCCCCGACCGGCTCGAGGAGTTCACCGCGATCACCGCGAAGTGGGACGTGGAGACCGCCGTGATCGGCGAGGTGACCGACACCGGACGCCTCACCATCGACCACCACGGCCGCCGGATCGTGGACGTCGAGCCGCGCACCGTCGCGGTCGACTCCCCGGTGTACGACCGTCCGTACGCACGCCCTGCGTGGCAGGACGATCTCCAGGCGGACACGATCTCCGGGGACGCCGGCCGCGATCGTCGCTCGCGACCAGCCTCCGGGGCGGACCTGCGCGCGACGCTGCTCACCCTCCTCGCCTCGCCCAACCTCTCCTCGAAGGCGTGGGTGACCGACCAGTACGACCGGTTCGTGCAGGGCAACACCGCGCTCGCCCAGCCCGACGACGCCGGCGTGGTCCGGGTCGACGAGGCCACGGGGCTCGGGGTCGCGCTCTCGACGGACGCCAACGGCCGGTACGCCAAGCTCGACCCGTACGCGGGCGCCCAGCTCGCGCTCGCCGAGGCGTACCGCAACGTCGCCACGGTGGGTGCCCGGCCGATGGCCGTGACCGACTGCCTCAACCTCGGCACCCCGGAGCACCCGGACTCCATGTGGCAGCTGGTGCAGGTCGTCACCGGGCTCGCCGATGCGTGCCGTGACCTCGCCGTGCCGGTGACGGGCGGCAACGTCTCGCTCTACAACACCAGCGGCGAGCCCGGCGGCGTCGACGCCTCGATCCACCCGACGCCGGTCGTCGGGGTCCTGGGCGTCGTCGACGACGTGCGGCGCGTGACCCCGTCCGGCTGGCGCACCCCCGGCCAGGTGATCTACCTGCTGGGGACCACCCGCGGGGAGCTGGACGGCTCGGCCTGGGCCGACGTGGTGCACTCCCACCTGGGCGGCACCCCGCCGACGGTCGACCTCGCCGCCGAGCGCGCGCTCGCCGGTGTGCTGGTCAACGCGGCCCGGGACACGCTGGTCGACGCCGCGCACGACCTGTCCGAGGGCGGTCTGGCCATAGCCCTGGCCGAGGCGTGCACCCGGTTCGGCACCGGCGCGCGGATCCGGCTGGCCGAGCTGTGCACCCGGGATCGGATCACCCCGTTCGAGGCACTGTTCAGCGAGTCGACCGCCCGCGCCGTGGTCGCGGTTCCCCGCACCGAGGAGGTGCGTTTCCAGGACCTGTGCACGGCGCGCGGGGTGCCGGCGCTCGCGATCGGCGTCACCGACGAGGTGGACCCCGACGCCCCCGACGGCGCGGACGGCCCGGCCCTGGTGGTCGACGGTCTGTTCCGCGTGCCGCTGGCCGACCTCGTCGAGGCGTCCCGCAGGACGTTGCCCGCGCACTTCGCCTGAGGGGCCGCGCTCGCGGGTGGGCGCGGGTGCCGGCACGCGGCAGAATCGGGGCGTGCCAGCGCGACGCCGTACCGACCCCGCCGAGGGGCGTGCTGCGCTGCGCGCCTGGGTCGAGGACCCGGACGCCTGCGCGCGCGGCACCGTGCGCACCGCGGTCCGGTTCACGCTCGAGGAGCTCGCCGACGTGGCGCCCGGGCACGCCGTGGAGGTCCGGGTACCGCCGGACGGTGCGGTGCAGGCGGTGCCGGGCCCGCGGCACACGCGCGGCACGCCTCCGAACGTCGTGGAGACTGACCCTGCCACGTGGCTGGGCCTCGTGACGGGCGGCGTCGCGTGGACCGACGCGGTGGCCGACGGCCGGGTGTCGGCGTCCGGTGAGCGCGCCGACCTGCGTGACTACCTGCCCCTCCAGGCTGCTCGGCGCCGCTGAGGCATCGGCGGCGGGTGGCTGCCGGCCGCACGGCGCTCGCCGTTTTCGAGACGGTCCAGCACCCATGTCGGGACGTTCGTGCAGAAACCTGGTCAAGGCGTCCGCCGGTGTCTAGGTTGCGATCGGGCGGGGTCCGCCGCCCACCACCAACCACTGAGCGGCGCCCGCCCAGCGGTGGCGCCGCGTCCACGGAGGTCCGTGCTGATGCTCACCACTCGGCGCCGTCCATGGCGCCTCCCAGTTGCGGCCGCGGGAGCCCTGGCGCTCACCGCGGGCGTCGCCCCTGCCGCATCAGCGGCCGACGGCGATGTCACGATCGACCTGTACGGGATCAACGACTTCCACGGCCGCATCGAGGCCGGGAGCTACGGGGTGGCCGGCGCCGCGGTCCTTGCCGGGGCGATCGGCCAGTTCCGGGCCGCCAACCCGAACACCCTGTTCGTCTCCGCCGGGGACAACGTGGGGGCGTCCACCTTCACGTCGTTCATCCAGGACGACAACCCGACCATCGACGCCCTGAACGCCGCAGGGCTGGACGTGTCCGCACTGGGCAACCACGAGTTCGACAAGGGCCGCACCGACGTCGACGACCACCTCGCACCCCGGGCGGACTTCCCGTACCTGGCGGCGAACCTCGTCGAAGCCGCGACCGGCGAGCCCGCCTTCGACCAGTACTGGGTGACCGACGTCGACGGCGTCCGCGTCGGGTTCGTCGGTGCCGTGACCGAGTACCTGCCCGAGCTGGTCAGCCCGGCCGGGATCTCCACCCTCCGGGTCGCGCCGATCGTGGACTCGGTCAACGCGGTGGCCGACCAGCTCTCCGACGGTGACACCGCCAACGGTGAGGCCGACGTCGTCGTGCTGCTCGTGCACGAGGGCCCCGACTCGCCCGACCTGGCCGACTCCACCGACGACTCGGTGTTCGGGACGTTGGTGGCGGGCCTGGACACCAACGTCGACGCGGTGTTCTCCGGGCACACCCACCAGGCGTTCGCCCACCAGATCCCGGTGGACGGTTGGCCGGCCGGCCTGACGCGGCCGGTGGTGCAGTCCGGCTCCTACGGCGTGAACGTCGACCACGTGCAGCTCGTGGTGGACCCGGTGACCAAGACGGTGACGTCCAACTCCTCCGAGGTGCTGCCGCTCGCAGGCAACTACCCGGCCGACCCGACCGTCCAGGCGATCGTCGACGACGCCGTGGCTGCGGCCGAAGGTCCCGGCAGCGTCTCGCTGGGCGACATCACGGCCGACCTCAAGCGCGCGGTGCAGTCCGGCGGCACGGAGAACCGGGGTGGCGAGTCGACCCTGGGCAACCTGGTCGCCGACGTGCAGCTGTGGGCGGGCCAGTCCGCCGGCGGACAGATCGCGTTCATGAACCCCGGCGGCCTGCGCCAGGACCTGCTGTACGCGTCCTCGGGTGAGGGCGATCCCGACGGCAACGTCACCTATCGGGAGGCGGCCGACGTCCAGCCGTTCGCCAACACGCTGGTGGCCGAGAACCTGACGGGCGCCCAGGTGCTCCAGGTGCTCGAGGAGCAGTGGCAGCCGGACGGCGCGAGCCGACCGTTCCTCAAGCTCGGGGTCGCCGGGCTGACCTACACGTACGACCCGACCGCCGCGGCCGGCTCGCACATCACCCAGGCATGGGTGGGGGACCAGCCGCTGGACACGTCGGCGACCTACCGGGTGATCGCCAACTCGTTCCTGGCCGCCGGGGGCGACAACTTCGCCACCCTGGCCGACGGGTCCGAGGTCACCGACACCGGTCAGATCGACCTGCAGGCGATGGTGGCCTACCTCGGTGAGAAGAGCCCGGTCAGCCCGGACCTCGCCCAGCGCTCGGTCGGCGTCGTGCTGCCCGAGCCGCCGACGGACGGGTACCTGCCGGGGTCGACCCTCAGCGTGGACCTGTCCTCCCTGCTCTTCTCGAACGCCGAGGGGCAGGGTGACACGGTCGTGCTGACCGTGGACGGGCAGCAGGTGGGAACCGCGACCATCGACCCGTCGATCGTCGACACGACCGACGAGAGCGGCCGCGCCACCGTCGAGCTCACCGTCCCGGCCGACGCCGAGCCCGGTCCGCTCGCGGTCGCGGTGAGCGTGCCGTCGACGGGCACGACGTCGTCGTTCACGATCCCGGTCGCCGCGTTCCCCTGCACCGTGCAGTACCAGACGGTGCAGTCGGGCTGGACCTTCCTCAGCTCGGTCCGGGTGACCAACGACACCGACGCGACGGTCCAGGGCTGGAAGCTCACCTGGGACTGGACGAACCACGAGCGCGTGCGCTTCGGCATCGGTGCGACCGTGCGGCAGCGCGGCTCGCACGTGACGGCGCTCGCACCGTGGTGGAACCCCGACCTGTCCCCGGGCGAGTCGGCGACCTTCCTGATGCTGGGCAAGGCCCGGCACGGGCTCGTCGAGCCGGCGACGGTCGAGCTGAACGGCCAGCAGTGCGCCATCGAGCACTGAGCTGACCGGCAGGCGGTGGTCCCCCACGCCCGTCGGGCGCGGGGGGCCACCTGCTGCGTAGGGTGTCGGCCGTGAGCACGCAGCATCCGTCCGACGACGCCGCGCAGCAGGACGAGCCGGGGACCGCGGCCGGCGGACCGCAGAGCGCCGAGGGTGCGCCCGGTGACGTCCCGGACCTCGCCGAGCTCGAGCGGATCGCGACCCCGGTGACCGTGCGGCGGGTGCCGCGGTACCGCGCGTTCATCGTCACCGGTGTCGTGGTGGGGCTGGTCGCCACCCTCGTCCTGGCGATCCTCACGGCGGACCGACCGACGCCGGGTGCCGGCTGGGCGATCGCGGCGGTGGGACTCGGGCTCGCGTCGATCGGGGCTCTGCTGGGTGGCCTGGTGGCGGTCGCCGTGGAGGCGGTCCTGCGCCGGCGCTGAGCGTCAGCACCGACCGGCGTGCGTCGCCGGTCAGCCGGTCAGGCGACGCCGACCATCTGCGTGGCGAGCTCCGCGGCCAGGCGTCGGCCGTCCGCGATGCAGTCCGGGACGCCGACACCGTTGAGCGCCGAGCCCGCGACGCGGACCGGGGTGTGCGCGAGGGCGTCGGAGACGGACCGGGCCCTGGACCGGTGCCCCACCGTGTACGTGGGCATCGCATCGGTCCACCGCACGAGGTGGCGCAGCCGGGGGCTCCGCGTGGCACCGAGCACTCGACCCACGTGCGCCGCGACGGTGTCCAGCAGGTCGTCGTCACCGAGCGAGGCGGCCGCCCCCACCCGGTCGGGGACGAACGCACGGACCAGGACGGAGCCGTCGGGCGCGCGGCCCGGCCACTTGCGCGATGCCAGCGTGACACCGGTCACCGGCGTCCGCTCGGGACCGGCCTCGAGGTACCCGTGCCCGGTCGGCGGGGTGTCGAACGCGTCTTCGTCGTAGGCCAGGTGAACGGATCGGGTGGACCCGTACCGCACCTGGCGCAGCGTACGAGCGGCGTCGGGGGCGATCTCGGCGAGCAGGTCCGCGCTGGACGGGGCGCCGCCGGCGAGGACGACCCCTGCGACCTCCAGCTCGGTGCCGTCCGAGAGGGCCGCGCGGGCGCCCTCCGCGGACGGGGCCAGCGACAGCACGCTCACCCCGACGCGCGGCTGCACCCCGAGCGCGTCGAGCGCGGCCACGAGGGCGTCGACGAGCTGACCCATGCCACCTCGCATGCTGCGGAACGGAGAGCCCTCGGGGTCGCCCGGACGTGACGCGGTGCGGCCCTGAGCGAGCGAGGCGAGCACGAGAGAGCGGTGCTTGCGCTCGTAGTCGCGCAGCATCGGCAGCACCGCGTCGATGCTCAGGTCGTCGACGCTCGCGCCGTAGATGCCTCCCACCAGGGGGTCGGCGAACCGGGCGACCACACCGGGGCCCACCCGGCGCCGCAGCAGCGCGCCGATCGCCATGTCCTGCGGCCCCAGGACGCGGGGCATGACCAGGTCCGCGACGGCGCGCAGCTTCTGCGGCCAGCTCAGGATGCGCGTCCGGGCGAACGGGCCGATCCGGGTGGGCAGGACCATGCCCATACCCGCGGGCATCGGTTCCATCCGTCCGTGCACCCGCAGGTGCACGGACCGTGGCGGGACCACGGGGACCACGTCGTCGCCGATCCCGAGCGCGTCGGCCAGCCGTACGGCCCCGGGCCGGTAGGCGACGAACGAGTCGGGGCCGTGCTCGATGAGGAAACCGTCGATGCGCTCGGTGCGGATCCGGCCGCCGAGGCGGTCTCGTTCGACGAGTACGACGTCGTGCCCGGAACCGGCGAGCTCGAAGGCCGCCGCCAGGCCCGTGATGCCAGCGCCGACGACGAGGAAGGGCCGGGTCATGCCACCGGCCTCACTCGGCGCCGGCCACGAGCCGTGAGCGCTCGCGGTGCGGGACGCGAGGCACGTACGGGCACAGCGGGTCGGACTCCAGCGGGTCCCCGGTCCACGCGAGCGCTCGGGCGCGGGAGCCTCCGCACCACCGCGCATACTCGCAACGTCCGCACCGGCCCTTGTACTGCGACACGTCGCGGAGGGCGACGAGCCCGGGGTGGTGGCGGTAGATCTCCACGAGGCTGGTCTCGCGGACGTTGCCGAGGCCCGAGGGCATGAACCCGGACGGGTGCACGGTGCCGTCGTGGGCCACGAACACGATGCCGTTGCCGTCCCGGATGCCGAAGCCCCGGCCGAACGGGCTCGCCTCGATCTGCGCGTCGGTCATGCCGCCGCGGCGCATCTGCTGGGCCACGACCCGGCGGTGCGACATGGCCTCGACGGTCTTGACCTGGAAGTCCGCCTGACCGCGCAGGCCGTCGAGCCAGTGCATGAGACGTTCGGCGGCGCCGGGCTCCAGCTCGGTCAGCTGCGCGCCACGGCCCACGGAGATGAGGAAGAACAGGCTCCAGCGCATCAGGGTGTGGCCCGTGAGCAGCTCGAACACCGCCGGCAGGTCGTCCACGGTCTGCTCGGCCACGAGGGTGTTGACCTGGACCGGGATGCCGAGCGCGGCGGCGTCGTCGAGTGCGCGGACGGTGGCGTCGAACGTGCCGGCGACGCCGCGGACCCCGTCGTGGTGGGCGGCGTCCGAGCCGTCGAGGCTCAGTGAGATGGCCTGCACACCGGCCTCCCGGACTCCGGCGAGGCGCTCGCGCGTGAGCAGCGGAGTCACGGCCGGCGCGAGGGAGACGCCGATCCCGCGGGCTCCCGCCTCGGCGATGAGCAGGTCCAGGTCGGGCCGGCGCAGCGGGTCCCCGCCGGTCAGGACCACGTGCGGCATCGGATCCCCGAAGGCGGTGATCTGGTCGAGCAGCCGCAGTCCCTCGTCGGTGCTGAGCTGGCCCGGTGCCGGCTCGGGCATCGCGGTGGCGCGGCAGTGCCGGCACGCGAGGCCACAGGCCGTCGTGACCTCCCAGTAGACGATCATCGGGGCCCGTGAGTACACGAAGCCCTCCGGTCGTACCGCACCGATGCCGTGGCCGTGGCCGTGGCTGTGCGGGCCGCCTCGAGCATCTGCGCTCATCCGGGTCTCCTCCTCGACGGTGGGGCTGGCGCCACGGTAGTTCACGTACCTGGGAGCCAACTCAGGGCAGGAGTCCCGCCCCAGCACCCGACGAGCCCGGTGCGAGGGTGCGGAGGACTCTGGTCAGGCCGGTGGTGGGCGCCTAGCGTGCGCAGAGCGGGGGTCGTCCGGTCCCCGCACCACACGTCGGGGTGTGGTCCGCACCCCGACGGTCCCGGGTGCCCGTAGCACCCGGGCGGAGAAGGGGGAACGGGTGAAGACACACGTGCAGGGACGTCCGGGACGTCTCTTCGCCGCAGCTGCCGGCGCGTTGGCGCTGACCGCAGCCGTCGTCGTGCCGGCGCAGGGCGCCGAGAGCACGACCACCATCGCGCAGGTGCAGGGCACCGGCGACACCAGCCCCATGCTGGACCAGACCGTGGTGGTGGACGGTGTGGTCACGGCCGACCATCGCACCGGCGGCTACCGCGGGCTCTACGTCCAGACCGCCGGCTCGGGTGGCGCCTCGGACGCCACGCCGGGCGCCAGCGACGGCGTCTTCGTCTACCTGGGTGGGCGCACCACGGACGCTGCGATCGGCGACGCCGTCCAGGTGACCGGCGTCGTCACCGAGTACTACGGCCTGACCGAGATCAACGCCTCACGCACGGGCGGCTCCGTGGCGGTGACCGGTCCCGGTGTCCTCCCGCAGCCCGTGTCGCTGCCGGACTCCGTGCTCGGCAGCGACCGTGAGCAGTACGAGGGCATGCTCGTCGACCCGACCGACGACTACCTGGTCGCCTCGCTGCACGAGGTCGACCGGTACGGGACGGTGTGGCTCTCCGCGGGGCTGGCCCCGCTCGTCACGAGCACAGAGGCCACTCGGCCCGGACCTGACGCGGTCGCGATCGCGGCGGACAACGCCGCACGGCGCCTGCTCCTGGACGACGCGAAGAGCCAGCAGGTCACCGCTCAGACCCAGCCCTACCTCACCGCCGACCACGTCGTACGCGTGGGGGACCAGCTCGACTCCGGGGACCTGACCTACGTGCTGTCCTACGGCTACGACGAGTGGCGGCTTCAGCCGCTCACCCCGATCGACGCGAGCACCCCGGCAAGCCAGAAGGCGAGCTTCAGCACCCTCGACCCACGCCCGGAGGCGCCTACCCAGGTGGGTGGTGACCTGCAGCTGGCCACGTTCAACGTGTTCAACTACTTCACGACGTTCCGCGCCGACGACGACCTGGCCCGTGGCGCCGACGACCAGGCACAGTTCGACATCCAGAAGGCGAAGATCGTCGCGGCGATCAGCGCACTGGGTGCCGACGTGGTCGCGCTCCAGGAGATCGAGAACGCGATCCACTTCGGGTCCGCCACGCCGGACGCGGCCATCGCGGACCTCGTGGACGGGCTGAACGCCGCCGCGGGTGCCGGCACCTGGGCGTACGTGCCCACGCCCGCCGCGCTGTACGGCGACGGGGCTCCCGCGACCGACGTGATCATGAACGCGATCATCTACCGGCCGGCCGCCGTCGTCCCCGTGGGCGACGCGACCACCGACGTGGACGAGACGGTCTGGGACATCGCGCGCGAGCCGATCGCGCAGCGGTTCTCCCCGGTGGACGGCAGCGGGGACTTCTGGGTGATCGCCAACCACTTCAAGTCCAAGGGTGGCGACGGCCCTGAGCCCGCCGACGGCCAGGGCTTGTTCAACGCGGAGCGCGTCGCGCAGGCGACCGCCGTCCGTGACCTCGCCCAGCGGCTCGTCAGCGACTCGGGCGTGGCGTCGTTGGCCGTGATGGGGGACCTGAACTCCTACGCGCACGAGGACCCGGTCCAGGTGTTCCTCGACGCGGGCTACACCGACGTCGTGCCCACCCTGGCGGCGGGCCAGTACACCTACACCTACGACGGGGAGCGAGGCTCGCTCGACCACGTGCTGGTGGACCCGGCCCTCGCGGTGCGTCTGACCGGCGCCGGCGTGTGGGACATCAACGCCTCCGAGTGGCCGGCCCGCGGCTACTACGGGGCCTACCCGGACGCGTCCACCGTGTACCGCGCCTCGGACCACGACCCGATCCTGGTCGGGATCACGGCGTTCTGCACCATCGAGTACCGCGCCTGGGATGCGCACCGGACGTTCGGGGCGTTCCTGCGGGTGCACGCGTCCGGCCCGTTGGGTTCCGGAAGCGTGCTCACGTGGACCGCGGGGGAGGGGACCCAGTACCTCACGGGGTTCGGGGTCCGGCTGCGTCAGCGCGGTGATCAGGTCACCGTGACCGGCACCGAGCGCACCACGGTCACGCCCGACGGGGCCGCGTTCGGGGTGCTCGGGCTCGCCGGTCCTGGCGGCCCCGCAGCCCCCAGCTCGTTCGCGCTGGACGGCCACGCCTGCACCCTGACCGACTGAGGGGCGACCGCCCGGCCGCCCTGGCCGGATGCGGGACCGGGGCGGCCGGGCACAGCCCGGTGTGCGACGATGTGCGCGTGGCGCGCCCAGACGGACGACTGACCCACGACCTGCTCCCCGGCGAGAAGGGACCCCAGGACGCCTGCGGCGTCTTCGGGGTCTGGGCCCCGGGCGAGGAGGTCGCCAAGCTCACCTACTTCGGCCTGTACGCCCTGCAGCACCGCGGGCAGGAGTCGGCCGGTATCGCGACCTCCACCGGCGACCAGCTCCTGGTCTACAAGGACATGGGCCTGGTCTCCCAGGTGTTCGACGAGACCGCGCTCAACGCCCTGCAGGGCCACCTCGCGATCGGGCACACCCGGTACTCGACCACCGGCGCCTCGGTGTGGGAGAACGCCCAGCCCACCCTCGGCCCCACGGCCGGCGGCACCGTCGCGCTGGGCCACAACGGCAACCTCACCAACACGGCCGAGCTCATCGACCTGGTCGCCGAGCGCTACGGCCCGCGCCGGCGCGGAGAGCTGGCCCGGGGGACCACCACCGACACGGCGTTGATCACCGCCCTGCTCGCCGGCGACCCGGACCGCACCCTGGAGGCGACCGCGCTCGAGGTCCTCCCCCGCCTGCGCGGCGCGTTCTCACTCGTGTTCATGGACGAGCGGACGCTGTACGCCGCCCGGGATCCGCACGGGGTCCGGCCCCTGGTGCTGGGCCGGCTCGAACGAGGCTGGGTGGTGGCCAGCGAGACGGCCGCCCTGGACATCGTGGGCGCCTCCGTGGTGCGCGAGGTCGAGCCCGGCGAGCTGCTGGTGATCGACGCGGAGGGCCTGCGCAGCTCGCGTTTCGCACCGGCCGAGCCCACCGGCTGCATCTTCGAGTACGTCTACCTCGCCCGGCCGGACACGACGATCGCGGGCCGGTCGGTGCACGCGGCCCGCGTCCAGATGGGCCGCACCCTGGCCCGCGAGCACCCCGCCGACGCGGACCTGGTCATCCCGGTCCCGGAGTCCGGTACGCCCGCGGCGATCGGCTACGCCGACGAGTCCGGCATCCCGTACGCCCAGGGGCTGGTGAAGAACGCCTACGTCGGGCGCACCTTCATCCAGCCGTCGCAGACCCTGCGCCAGCTCGGCATCCGGCTCAAGCTCAACCCGCTGCGCGAGGTCATCCGCGGCAAGCGCCTGGTGGTGGTCGACGACTCGATCGTGCGCGGCAACACCCAGCGCGCGTTGGTCCGGATGCTGCGCGAGGCCGGTGCGGCTGAGGTCCACGTGCGGATCTCCTCACCACCGGTGCGCTGGCCCTGCTTCTACGGCATCGACTTCGCCACCCGGGCCGAGCTCATCGCCACCGGGCTGAACGCGGACGAGGTCGGGCGGTCGATCGGCGCGGACTCGTTGGGCTACATCTCGCTCGAGGGCATGGTCGCCGCCTCCGACCAACCCGCCGGCCGGTTGTGCGCCGCCTGCTTCACGGGCGACTACCCGATCGCCCTGCCACCGGCGGAACGACTCGGGACGGCACTGGTGGACCAACCGCTGCTCGGTGACGACGGTCTGGCGACGCTCGTGGGCGGCGTCGGCGGCGGCAGCGCCCTGGAGCAACCGTGAGCGAGCCGATCACGTACGCCTCCGCGGGCGTGGACACCACCGCTGGGGACCGTGCCGTGGAGCTCATGAAGGACGCTGTGCGAGCCACGCACGGGCCACAGGTGATCGGCGGCGTCGGCGGGTTCGCCGGCCTGTTCGACGCCTCCGAGCTGCGCGAGTACCGCCGTCCCCTGCTGGCGACCTCCACCGACGGTGTGGGCACCAAGGTCGCCATCGCGCAGGCGCTGGACGTGCACGACACGATCGGCCACGACCTCGTGGGCATGGTCGTCGACGACATCGTGGTCGTCGGTGCCCGGCCGCTGGTCATGACGGACTACATCGCGTGCGGGCACGTCGAGCCGGACCGGATCGCGGCGATCGTGCGGGGTATCGCGCAGGCCTGCGCACTGACCGGCACGGCGCTGGTGGGCGGTGAGACAGCCGAGCACCCGGGCCTGCTGGGTGCGGACGAGTACGACGTCGCCGGAGCGGCCACGGGGGTGGTCGAGGCCGATGCCCTGCTCGGGCCGCACCGCGTGCGGGCCGGCGACGTCGTCGTCGCGATGGCGTCCTCCGGCCTGCACTCCAACGGGTACTCGCTGGTGCGTCGGGTCGTCGAGGTCTCCGGCTGGTCGCTGGACCGCCGGCTCGCGTGGGGCCCGACGCTCGGTGCCGAGCTCCTCACCCCGACCCGGCTGTACACCCGGGCGTGCCTGGACCTGGCCGCCGCGGTCGAGGTGCACGCCTTCAGCCACGTCACCGGCGGGGGCCTCGCGGCGAACCTGGCGCGCGTGCTGCCCGCGGGCGTGCTCGCGAGGGTCGACCGGGCGTCCTGGACCGTACCACCGGTCTTCGACCTGATCCGTGAGCTCGGGCAGGTGCCGTGGGCCGACCTGGAGCAGACCCTCAACCTGGGCGTGGGGATGGTGGCCGTGCTGCCGCCCGACTCGGTCGACCCGGCGCTACGGCTCCTGGCGGACGCGGGCACGTCGCCGTGGATCCTCGGCGAGGTCATGGCGACCGACGGGGACGACGAGGGCGCGGTGCAGGGCACCAAGGGTGTGCGCGGTGGAGCCGTCCGGTTGGCCGGCGACTACCGGGTGTGACGGGGCGTGACCACGACGGGGTGCGACGACGGCGGGTCTGACCACGGCCGGGTCTGACAACGCTCCGGTGTCGCGGCTACAGCCCTACTTGGTCTCGTCGTCCTCGTCCTCGTCCTCGACCCATGCGGAGTACGGGTCGGTGTCGCTGTCGGTGTCATGGCGCTGCGCAGACGTGAGCTCCTGCTCAAGAGCCTTGTAGTTCGGCTCGTAGATCGAGTACTTCAACTCGCGAGCGACCTTCGTCTGCTTCGCCTTCTGACGGCCGCGCCCCATGGCGATCGACCCCCTCATCACATGGCAGCGGGGCGGCACCTCGCAGGTGCGGCCCCGGAGTGCTGGTTCCTGCCCTAACGCTACAGGGTCCGGAGCCATTCCTGCGACCGGCGTCCTCCCGGCGCCGGATCGGGCCTGGCCCCCCGGGCGTGGTTACTATGTCACGGCCAGGTAACGACACCACGGATTCGTGCCGGTCGGCGCGACGGGGAAGGGAGGTCCGCGTGGGTGCTCGGACACCACAGCGTGAGCCGCTCATGACGCCTGCGGAGGTAGCCGCGCTGTTCCGCGTCGACCCCAAGACTGTCTCCCGCTGGGCGACGTCGGGCAAGCTCACGGCGATCAAGACCCTCGGCGGTCACCGGCGGTTCCGCGAGTCGGAGGTGCTGGCCCTCATGGAGGTCCCGGAGCCCAAGCCGGACGAGGACCGCTGAGGCGCCGGTCCCGACGGTCGGCAGCCGGCACGAGCCGGGCGCCGGGGCTCAGATCTTGCGGACCACCGTCGTGACGATGGCTGCGGTCGCGGCAGCACCGACGCCCAGCACGACCCAGCCGGTCGTGGTCGGCTCGCGATCCTCGGGGCCCCGATCGGTCCGCTGAACGCGGCGCTGCACGTCTGCGAGTGCCACCTTGGCCTCCTCGAGCGCGCGCAGGACGTTCGCCTTGGGGTCCAGACGGTCCGCGAGCTCGTCCACGGTCGCCTGGAGCTCGGACCGGGTGCGCGTGATGTCGGCCTGGATGTCCTCAGCTGCGCTCATGGGAGAGTCCCTCCTTCACCGCTGCCACGTCGGCCTTGACGCTCTCGACCGCCTTCACGGACCCCGAGGCCCGGTCCAGCATGGACTTGCCGGCGATGCCAAGGGCGCCGGCGAGCAGGAGCAGCGCCACCGCGACGATCAGGGCCGCCAACCACGCCGGGACGGCGTTCGCCAGGCCGAGCACCGCGGACGCGATCAAGGTTCCGAGTGCGAAGAAGGCGAAGACTCCGGCGACCACGAACATGCCGACACCCGCGCCGGCGTGCTTGGCCTTGTCCGCCAGCTCCGCCTTCGCCAGCCTGATCTCGTCGCGAACCAGCTGGGAGGTCTTCTCCGACAGGAGGGAGACCAGCTCGCCGATGGACGGTCTGGTCTCGGAGCGGCCGATCACGTCACCACGTCCTTCCGCAGTTGGCCGTACGTGCTCCGGCGGCGACGGACCCGCCGCACCGTTGGCGATCATTGTTCCCTGCTCGGGCGTCTCGTGCATGCCCTTCGTCCTGGAGCCCGGGCGAGTCGCGCCGGATCGGCCGCTCGAACGGCCGGGAGGAGGGGGACGACGACGCCCCGGACCGCAGGGCGCGGACCGGGGCGTGGACGTGGCCACTGGCAGGGTCGAACTGCCGACCTTTCGATTTTCAGTCGAACGCTCTACCAACTGAGCTAAGTGGCCGAGCCGCGGTCCGGCTCGTGACCGGACCGACGAGCGACCCCGACGGGACTTGAACCCGCGACCTCCGCCGTGACAGGGCGGCGCGCTAACCAACTGCGCCACGGGGCCTTGTATGGAACAAGGTCCAGGTGGTTCGTACCCCCAACGGGATTCGAACCCGTGCTACCGCCGTGAAAGGGCGGGGTCCTAGGCCGCTAGACGATGGGGGCCCGTGGGCGCCCCGGACGCTGGCGCTCCCAGAACCTCGGGAATCATACGGTCTCCGCGGGCAAACTCCAAAGAGAGGGTCCACAGACCTTCGGCCGCCGGCGTGTCGGGGGGAGGATGGCGCTGTGGTGGACATGTCCCGCGAGGCGTTCGAGGACGCCGTCCGCGACGCCCTGGACCTGCTGCCCGACGACATCGCGGCCATGATGGACGACGTCGTCGTGCTGGTCGAGGACGACCCGCCACCCGACGAGCCCGACCTGCTGGGTCTGTACGAGGGGGTGGCTCTCACCGAGCGGGACTCGTGGTGGGCCGCGGGCTCCCTGCCGGACCGGATCACGGTGTTCCGCCACCCCACGCTCGCGGTCTGCGAGTCGGTGCGGGAGGTCGTGGAGGAGGTGGCGGTGACCGTGCTGCACGAGGTCGCGCACCACTTCGGCATCGACGACGAACGCCTCCACGAGCTCGGCTGGGGCTAGCCTGCGGGCGTGCGCATCGGGATCGTGCTCCTGCCGGAACATCGCTGGGTCGACGTCGAGCCGCGGTGGCGGGCCGCCGAGGAGTGGGGGTTCGACCACGCGTGGACCTACGACCACCTCGCGTGGCGCTCGCTGGCCGACGGACCCTGGCTGGCCACCGTGCCGCTCCTGACGGCCGCGGCGGTGGTGACCGAGCGGATCCGCCTGGGGACCTGGGTGGCCTCCCCAAACTTCCGGCACCCGGTGCCGTTCGCCAAGGACATCATGGGCCTGGACGACGTCAGCGCGGGGCGGCTGCTCCTGGGACTGGGTGCCGGTGGCTCCGGGTTCGACGCGGACGTGCTCGGCGCGGCCGTCTCGCCGGCTGAGCGTGCGGAGCGCTTCGAGGAGTTCTGCCACCTCATGGACCGCCTGCTCAGCCAGCCGGTGACCGACCACGAGGGCAGCTGGTACCAGGCGCACGGCGCCCGGATGCTGCCCGGCTGCGTCCAGCAGCCGCGCGTGCCGTTCGTCGTGGCGGCGAACGGTCCGCGGGCCATGGCGACCGCCGCCAGGTACGGGCAGGGCTGGGGCACGTACGGCCCGTCCCTGGCCGGGCTCGAGGAGACGGGGTCCGCCGCGGACCAGGAGCGGTGGTGGGCCGGGCTCGAGCGGCTCGTCGAGCGGTTCGACCGTGCGGTCGTGGCGGCCGGTCGCGCGCCGGGCGACGTGGACCGATACCTCAGCGTCGACGGGGCCCCGGTCTACTCGCTGAGCTCGGTGGGCGTCCTCACCGAGGCGGTCGAGCGGGCCGCAGGCCTCGGGTTCACGGACCTCGTGCTGCACTGGCCGCGGCCGGACGGTGTGTACGCCGGCGACGAGCGGGTGCTGCACGAGGCCGCAGGGCGGCTGGCCGAGCTGCGTGCAGTGCGGCCGGTCCCGCGGACCGTCGGCTGACGCGCCGTCAGGACTCGGCGGCGGCCGACCTGGCGCGCCAGGCGGTGGCGACCATGTCGGTCAGGTCGTGCGTCATCCGCCAGCCCAGGTCGCGCGCGGCGAGCTCGCCCGACGCGACGATCCTGGCCGGGTCGCCCGCCCTGCGCGGGGCGATCTCGGGCTCGAAGGCGATCCCCGTCCCCTCCGACATCGCGGCCATGATCTCGAGCACCGAGGACCCGGTGCCGCTGCCGAGGTTGTAGACCGGCTCGAGCGAACGCCCCCCGGCCAGCGCCCGAGCCGCCGAGACGTGGCTCGCGGCGAGGTCCGCGACGTGGATGTAGTCACGGACGCAGGAGCCGTCCGGCGTCGGGTAGTCGGTGCCGAAGACCTTGGGTCGCCGACCTGCCACGAGGGCGTCCAGGACCAGCGGGAAGAGGTTGTGCGGGCTGGTGTCGTACAGCTCGGGGCTGCCCGAGCCCACCACGTTGAAGTAGCGCAGACAGGTCTGCCGGAGCGGCACGGGGCTGTCGGCCGTGGCACGCGCCTGGTCGCGCAGGATCCACTCGCACACCAGCTTGGACTCGCCGTAGGGCGACTCCGGCGCGGTCGGGGTCTCCTCGGTCACCAGGTCCGTGCTCGGGGTGCCGTAGACGGCCGCGGACGAGGAGAACACGATGCTCGGCACGCCCGCCTCGGCCATGGCGCGCAGCAGGCTGAGGGTCCCCGAGACGTTCTCGGCGTACGTGTGCAGCGGGCGCTGCACGCTCACCCCGGCGTACTTGAAGCCCGCGAGGTGCACGACTCCCTCGCAGCCGTGCTCGCGCAGTGCCGCGGTGACCAGGCCCTCGTCCAGCACCGAGCCCCGCACGAAGGGCACGTCGCCCGGGACGAACTCCCGGTGGCCGCTGGACAGGTCGTCGAGGACCACGACGCCCATCCCGGCCTCGCGGAACGCCTGCACCACGTGGGACCCGATGTAGCCGGCACCGCCGGTGACCATCCATGTCATGGGCAGACCCTATCCACGTGCCCCGAGGGGATCGGGTGGCCGCCCTGCGTCGAGCCGGTGAAGCTCCGGCGGGGCACGGGGAGCCGACGTGCCGCCCCGGGCCTAGCCTGAACGGGTGATCCCTCTCGCTGCCGACACGACTCCCCCGTCGACCAGCGGCGTCGCCGTCGTGCTCGCCGTCGCGATCGCCTTGATCGTCGCCCTGGTGCTGGCGGAGGTGCTCGCCGCGGTCACCCGGGCCGCGGGTCGGCGCACCTGGCTCGCGGAGAACCTGGCCCGCCGCGCCCGCCGCCCGCTTCGCACGGTCCTGGTCATCGTGCTCGTCTGGATCGCGTTGCTGATCGTCACCCCCAGCGCCCCACAGCCGGACTGGATGACCTGGGTCCAGCACGGGCTGCAGATCGCGGCGATCCTGGCCGGGGCGTGGCTCGTCGGGGCGCTGATGTTCGTCGCCGAGGACGCCGCTCTGGCCAGGTACCGCACGGGCGGCGACGACCGGCACGTGCGGCGGGTGCGGACCCAGATCAGCGTCGCCCGACGGCTCACCGTCCTGGTCCTGGTGGTCGCGGCGGTGTCGGCCGCCCTCCTGACCTTCCGCGAGGCCCGCACCGTGGGCGCCGGGTTGCTCGCCTCCGCCGGGCTCGTCTCGGTGGTGGCCGGCCTTGCCGCGCAGACGTCGCTGTCCAACGTCTTCGCGGGCATCCAGCTGGCCTTCACCGATGCGATCCGCCTGGATGACGTGGTCGTGGTGGACGGCGTGTGGGGTCGGATCGAGGAGATCACCATGACCTACGTCGTGGTGCACGTCTGGGACGACCGCCGTCTCATCCTCCCGTCGACGTACTTCGCCACGACACCCTTCGAGAACTGGACCCGCCGCGCGGCGGACCTGCTGGGCACGGTCGAGCTGGACGTGGATTGGAACGTCCCCGTGGGCCGGATGCGCGCCGAGCTGATGCGGCTGCTCCAGGCCAGTGAGCTGTGGGACCACCGGGTGGGGGTCCTCCAGGTCACGGATGCCGTGGAGGGGCGCGTCCGGGTCCGCGCCCTGGCCTCGGCCACCGACGCGCCCACGTTGTGGGACCTGCGGTGCGCCGTGCGCGAGGGTCTGGTGGCCTGGCTGCAGCGCGAGCACCCGGAGGGGTTGCCGCGGACCCGGTGGGAGTCGGCGTCCGCGCCGCAGGAGCAGGTGGTCGCGACCGTCGAGCCGGCCTCCGAGCCGCTGCGCACGCGTCCCGCCGGCCAGGAGACGGTCCTGGTGGACGGTGGACGCGACTCGGGGCTGTTCACGGGCAGCCTGTCGGCCGTCGCGAGGTCCAAGGCCTTCAGCGGACCGGGGGACCGGGTGATCGCCGAACGGGAGCACCATGCGGAGGGCCTGCGGCCGCCGCACTCCGCCGAGGAGGGTCGTCCCGATCGCTGACACGCACCGTGTCCGCTGGGTGGACGATCCCGGGTACCCGGTTGTCCCATCCAGCGACCGGGGTGACGGTGGATCCGACCGGGCACGCCGAACGTGCCACCACGCTGCACCGTGCGTGCTGCACCCCGGACAAGGAGTCCCCACATGCTCACCCTGACCGAGAACGCTTCCCACGCGGTCCACGACCTCACCGAGCGGGCAGGCCTGCCGGCCGAGGGCGGGATGCGCATCGCCGAGTCGTCCCAGCAGGGCACCTTCGACCTGTCGCTCGTCACCGCCCCGGTCGAGGGCGACGAGCTGATCGAGGCCGAGGGCGCGCGTGTGTTCGTCGAGCCGACCACCGCGACGATGCTCTCCGACCAGCAGCTCGACGTGGCGCCCGCCGAGGGCGGCACCGGCTTCATGCTCGCCCCCCAGGGCTGAGCAGCTCAGTCGTCGCAGGCGCGCGCCGCTCCGGCGAACGCCTCTGCTGCGATCTCGACCCGGCCGTCGGCCGCGGCCTGCTCCGCCAGCGCCGAGCACACGTTCAGCGCGGTGGCCCGGGCCCGTAGCCGACGGCCGGCGTCGTCGCGCCCGTAGGCCTCCCAGAACACCGCGCGGTCGGCGGGACCGAACGAGGCCCACGCCACCATGAGGTCGACCGCCGGGTCGGACACCGCGGTGTCCCCCCAGTCGATCACGCCGGTCGGCGACGAGCCCTCCACCAGGACATGTCGCCCGTGCAGGTCCCCGTGCACGAGAACGCGGCCCCGGCCGGGTGCGAGGCGTAAGGCGGCCCGGCGCAGCGGCGCGGACCGGACGAGCAGGTCGTCGGCCCGGTCCCGGACGTCGGTGTCGTCCGCGCCGCGGGCGATCGAGGTGAGGCGCTGCTCGGCGCGCAGCGCCTGCCGGGCCGGGTCCGCGCGGCCGATCGGGTCCACGGGAAGCGCCCCAGCTCCCACCTGCGCGAGCCGGGCCGGGTCGTGCAGCTCACGCAGGAACCCGCCGAGGGCGGCGGCGACCTCCGCGCGGTCTGCCAGGCCCGAGGCGGCCAGCTCGGTCCCCGGCAGTCGTTCGGCGCCCCAGAACGGCCACGGGACCTCGGGCGTCGGTCGCCCGACGAACCGAGGGCGCGGGATCGGGAGCGGTAGCTCGCTGATGCGCGACAGCACGGCGAGCTCGCGCCGGGAGCCGTCGACCGCGATCTCGCGATGCACGAAGCGGAACAGCCAGCGTTCGCCGACCGCGAGGACGGCGTTGTCCCACCCCGCGTCGAACGCCCGGACGTCCTGATCGGCCAGCTCCGGGAACTGCGCTGCGATCACGTCCGCTGCGAGCTCGGGGGTGATCCGGCGCTGCGGGCTCCACTCCGGTGCCACGCGGCGAGGGTACGCCGGGGGCCGACGGGCGTCAGGCGCGTCGTCCCGCCCGGCTGACCGCTGCCACGCCGCGGGCGATCGCCATCGAGATCTGCGGGACGGGCAGTGGCGACGGGCGGCCCACGAGGTATCCCTGCACGGAGTGCGCGCCGAGACTCGTCCACGTGACCAGGTCCTCGCCGGTCTCGATGCCCTCCACGAGGAGCTCGGCGCCCGTCTGCTCTGCGAACTCGATCAGCGAGCCTGCGAGCGCGCGACGCAGCGGACTGGTGGCCACGCCCTGAGCGAGCGAGATGTCGAGCTTGATGACGCTCGGGGCGAGCTGGACGATGTGCCGCAAGCTCGCGATCCCGGCCCCGGCGTCGTCGACGGCGATGCGGGCACCGGCCTGACGCAGGGCGTCGATCCGGCCGGCGAGCACGTCGTAGTCCTCGATCCCCGCGTGCTCGGTGATCTCGAGCACGAGCGGGCGACCGGTACCGGTGAGGAGCTCGAGCAGCCGCGGGTCGGCGACCGTGCCGGGAGAGACGTTGACGGCGAGGTCGATGTCGTCCGGGAGCGAGGACGCCCCGGCCACGGCCGCCCGCACGGCTGCGAGCTCCAGCTCCGTCCCCAGACCGGCCTCGCGTGCGGCCGCGAACCAGCGGTCCGGTGGCCGGTACGGTGCGACGTCCACCCGGGTCAACGCCTCGACGCCGAGCAGCTCGCCGGTGCGCAGGGCGTAGATCGGCTGGTACACGATGTGGAACGCCGAGGTCTCCAGGACGGTGCGGACCTGCGGCACCAGGGAGGAGTCGACCGGGCGCGCTGCCGCGGGCGCCAGGGTCTCGCGCACGTCCCGCGCGAGCTGGCGCTCGGCAGCGCGGCGGCGCCCCTCGACCGTGAAGGTGACCAGGGTGCCGACGGCGAAGTACATCACGGCGCGGGTCAGCCAGGCCTGCGTCGACTGCGCCTCTCCGGAGACCGTGCTGAGGGGCATCAGCGGACCGGCGAGCGTCGCAGCGACCATCGATGTGACTGCGGTCCCGCGCAGGCCGAACCGCACCGCTGCGAACACGATCGGGACGTAGAAGGTGTGCGTGAAGGCGCGCTCGCTGCCTCCGGTGACCCACACGAGGCCCCAGCAGATGGCGAGCCCGGCGACCGTGGCGCCGGCGGCGAGCCAGGGGTGCACCGTGACCGTCCGGGCGAGGGCCCGGTCACGCAGCGCCTCGGGCGCAGCCGGCCTGGAGCGTCGCATCGGTACCCACTGGGATCGTCGTCGCGCCGAGCCGCGGGCCCCTTCCCGTGACACGCCCCCCGTGACGGCCGGACGGTGT
Organism: Actinotalea lenta; assembly: GCF_030586465.1. Classification (GTDB taxonomy): domain Bacteria; phylum Actinomycetota; class Actinomycetes; order Actinomycetales; family Cellulomonadaceae; genus Actinotalea; species Actinotalea lenta. The sequence goes on along the minus strand of NZ_JAUQYP010000001.1, from coordinate 329,090 downwards.
CCGGTTGGTGCCCACTATGGCGCGCCGCGGGCCGGGTTGACCAGCAAGGACGCCGGAGAAACCCTTGATAGCCGCCGCGCGCCGCCGATCGGACTGGTGGGACGGGCGAGGAGGTGGCGCGATGACGGTGATCGCCCATCCCGCTGAGCCTGCGCCCCACGTGGGCGGACGTCCGCGGGGCCGGCGCGGCCACGGGCTGGGGGTGACCTCCGCCGTCGCGGCCGCGCTGGTGCTCGGCTCGTTCGGCGTCGCCGCGTGGACGTCAGCGGATGCGCGCAGCGCCGGGGCGACGTCGTCCTCCGTGAGCGAGGCGCTGGCCGCCGCCGCCACGGCCCAGGAGACCTACCATGACCGGCACGGCACGTTCACCAGGGACGTCGGCGCGCTGATCGGCGCGGGATGGGAGCCGGTCACCGACGTCGACGTCGTGCTGCTGTCCGCCGGCACCGAGACGTTCTGTCTGGCGGCCGGCCCCACCGGCCGGGCTCCGGCCGCGTGGTTGAGCCAGGACTGGCAACAGCTCACCCGGTCCTGCGGATGAGGTGCGCGGCGGGCCCCGTCGGAGCTCACTGCGGGGCCTTGACCGCGCGGCCCGCCTTCCAGACGTGTGTGACGTGGACCGGGTCGGCGAGCAGCGCGATGTCCGCGGTGGGGTCGCCGTCCACGGCGATGACGTCGGCGTCGTACCCCGCGGCGAGCAGGCCGGATCGCGGTGCCTGCGCGCCCAGCGTGGCGGGCGCGTTCGCGGTGGCGGCCTCGATCGCCTCGAGCGGCGTGTACCCGGCGGCGACCAGGTGCTCGAGCTCCTCGCCGTTGCGGCCCAGCGGCGCCAGGGTGGTCGGCCCCACGGTGGCGAAGTCGGTCCCTGCGGCGACGGCCACGCCCCCCTCGCGTGCGACCTGCATCGCCTCGGCGTGGCGTTCGACGATGGCGCGGATCTTGGCGGCGGCGAACGGTGGCACCTGGTCCACGGCACGGGTCATCCGGGCCACGATCGAGCGTGTCGCGACGAGGACTGCGCCGGCCTCCCGCATCGCAGTGGCCGCCTCGACGTCCAGATAGGTGCCGTGCTCGATGGTGCGGACACCGGCCTCCAGTGCCGCCATGATGCCGGGCTTGCCGTGGCAGTGCGCCGCGACCGCCCGCTCCGCGCGACCCGCCTCCTCGACGATCGCGCGCAGCTCCTCGCCGGAGAACTGCTGGTGGACGGGGTGGTCGACCTCGCTGAGCACACCGCCCGACGCGCACACCTTGATCACCCGGGCGTTCTTGCGCAGCTGGAGACGGACCGCGCGCAGGCAGTCCGGCACGCCGTCGCACAGCTGGGTGGCGCCCTCGTGCGCGCTGTAGTCCATGAGGGTGGCCAGCGAGCGGCCGTGGAAGTCGGCGTGGCCGCCCGTGGGGCTCAGGATCGATCCGGCGCCGTAGATCGTCGGGCCGTCGAGGGTCCCCTCGTCGATGGCGTGCGCGAGGTACACCCCGTGCCCGCCCAGCTCGCGCACACTGGTGAACCCGGCCTGGAGCACGTCGGCCGCGGATCGCACCGCGCGCGCCACGAACACCGAGTGGGCCTCCTGCAGGAGCTTGCCGAGGTCCAGGTCGAGGACGCCCATGAAGTGCACGTGGCTGTCCCACAGGCCCGGCATCACCGTGGCGACCCGGGTCGCCGGGGCGGTGGTCGCGGGGGCATCGGTCGTCGGGCCGGCGTAGGTGATCCGGCCGTCGTCGATCAGGACGGTGCCGTCGCCCACGGGGTCCCCGCGCCCGGGGACCAGCAGGTCGGCCTCGATCCTGATGGTGCCCACGTCGCCCCCCGTCGTCCCTCCGGACAGTCAAGCACACCGGCCTGCGCCCTCGCGGGAGCGTCAGCCGGCCGGCCGGGTGAGGAACTCGTGCACGGTACGCAGCTCGGTCGGCCCGAGCCCCGGGGTGGTGCTCGGCCGGAGCAGGCACGCCGGCAGGCCGGGATGGCGGGCTCGTAGCTCCTCGACGACCTCGGGGACCAGGTCGTCATCGGTGAACACATAGGGGCGGGGCTCCCGGTCGAGCCAGCGCGAGACGGCCTCGAGCTTCCACCACGGCGCGGCCGACCAGCCCGGCAGCGGCGCGCAGCGGATGTCGTCCGGGCGTGGCGCGACGGGCCAGTCGGGCAGGTCGAGCAGCGGGGCGAGGCTGTCCCGGGCGTCCGAGCCCCAGGTGGTGCACCAGACCACCTCCGCCTGGCCGGTGGTGTGCACGTCGCGCAGCGCGGCGAGCAGCTCGTCCGCGACGGTCACGGTGAACACCCCACCCTGCGCCCCGACCCGGAGCGACCGGTAGGACCACGTGGTCGCGCCGGACGGAGGCGGGGGGAAGGCGTTGAGCACCCCGTCGACGTCCAGGAACCACCAGGGGGGGCCGACCATCCGTCGACGGTAGCGCGGCCCCGATCGCGGAGGTCGCGTGAAACCCGCGGCAGGGTCCGCGCGGCGGTGGTAGACACGAAGGAGCCGGCCGGCGAGTCGTGCCGTGCCGGGTCCCTGTCGACCAGCGAGGAGCCCGAGATGCAGTTCGAGCGCACCGTGGACGTAGCCCTTCCCTTCGAGGACGCGGTGACCCGCACCCGGGAGGCACTGGCGTCCCAGGGGTTCGGCATCCTCACCGAGATCGACATGGAGGCGACGCTGCGCGCCAAGCGCCAGGTCGAGATCGGGCCCTACGTGATCCTCGGGGCGTGCAACCCGGCGCTCGCCGAGGGCGCCGTGACCGCGGACCCGCGCATCGGTGTGCTGCTGCCGTGCAGCGTGGTGGTGCGGGCGACCGGCCCGGACAGCTGCCAGGTGCACGTGTTCGACCCGGCCCTGATCTCGACGGTGACCGACGTCGACGGCCTGACCGACTACGCCGACGAGGCCGGCGCACGCATCGGCCGTGCCCTGGCCGAGCTCGCCGAGGCGTGAGCGAGGAGCCCGTCCGGCCAGGGCGGGCTACCGGCTGGGGCCGGCCGGTGGTGCTGGCGCTGGGCCCGGACCGGGCGCGGGAGCGGGCCCCGGACCGGGTGCGGGTGCTGGTGCTGGGCCCGGACCGGGCGCGGGTGCGGGCCCCGGACCGGGTGCGGGTGCGGGCCCACCGGCTCCCCCCGTGCCGGCGGTCCCCGCGGTGCCGGTCCCTGCGGTGCCGGTCGTCGGGGAGCCGGCGACGTCGAAGGTCGTGCCCGTCCACACCCAGTCCAAGTGGTCGCTGTAGACGCTCCCGGCGATCGTGTCCCACGTGTACAGCAGCGCCAGCTCGTCGCCGAGTCGCGTCCCGGCGACCAGGCCCGTGGTGTTGGTGTAGCGGGCCCAGGCGGTGTCGGCACTGCTCGCCGGCTGCGGTGGTGGGTCGGCGGGGTAGAAACCTGCCGACGCCAGCGCGGGCCCCACCGGCACGGCGCGCACCCCGGTCTGCGCGAGCGGGACGCACGACGACGAGGTGCACACCAGGACGTCCAGGTCGGCCGGGGCGGTCGGTGCCGCGGCGCGGGCCGTCAGCTCGAACGGGTCCGTGCTCCCGGACGGCCGCGCCAGCAGCAGCGGATCGGTCGCAGCGTTCTGCGTCGCGTACGCGGAGGCCACGGTGAGCACCCGCCCGAGGTACGGCAGCGGGTCCGGCACGGCGGCGGCCAGGCCCGCGACCGGCAGGCCCGTCGGGTTGCCCAGCATCGGCAGGACCGCGCCGACGTCGTGCAGGCCGGACAACGCCGCGCGCACCGCGGGTGCCAGGTCGCTGCGGAACGCCACCACCACCGGCAGGGACGGCTGGGCAGGACCGGGTGGACGGTCGTTGGCGACCGGCACCAGCGTGAGCGCGGGTGCTCCCCCGAGCAGGCCCTGGGGCCGTACGGTCCCGGCGACCCCGAGGATCCCGGCGAGGGTCTGCAGCTCCATGTCGGTCTGACCCAGGCTCTCCAGGAGGTTGAGGTACCCGCCGATCTGGGTGATGTTCAGCGGGGCCGGGACCCGGGAGGGCACGATGTCGCCCTGCAGCGCGATCCGGCGCAGGATGATGCGCTGCGCCTCCACCGCGTCGCCTGACGTGGCATTGGTCACCAGGTCCAGCAGGCTGCTCGCGAGCTGCTCGCCGACCTGGGTCTCGTCGAGGCCGCCGCCGGTCACCGGGACGCCGCCGGTGGTGTCGCCGGGGCCCGCGCCGGCGCCCCCGGCGTCCGGGGGCCCGCCGGTGCCGCCGGTGCCGCCACCGGTGCCGCCCGGCCCTCCGCCCGGTCCGGTGCCGGTGCCGCCACCGGTGCCCGCCGGCCCTCCGCCCGGTCCGGTGCCGGTGCCGCCACCGGTGCCGCCACCGGTGCCGCCACCGGTGCCGCCCGGTCCGGTCCCGGAGCCGCCGGGGGTGTCCGGCAACGGTCCGGACGGACCGCCCGTCGGTGCCGGAGCGGGCTCGGCGGCCGGCGTGGGCCCGGTCGGGGGCGCCGCGTTCGCGGGCGGGTTGGCCAGTGCGGCTCCCGTCGGCTCGGCGGCCCGGTCACCGGGCAGCTCGACGATGGGTGCGGCGGCGCCGGTCCTGGGGTTCGACGGCATCGCTCATCCCTCCCTGCTCGGCTGGGTCGGGCTCGGGCTCGGGTTGCCCGTCGGCGGTCCTGGCGGCCCACCGGACGGCGTGCCTCCGCTCGGGCTCGGTGTCCCTCCGCTCGGGCTCGGCGTGCCGCCGTTGCTGCCCGGGCTGCCCGTGGCGGTGACCTTGCCACCGCCGCTGGCGTCCGGCGGCTTGGCGGTGCCCTTCGAGGTGCTCGGGCTCGGGGCCGGTCCGCCGTCACCCTTGCCGGAGACTGCGGCGGCGGCGCTCGACCCGGCAGTGGGGTTGCCGCCGTAGATGCCGCCGAGGATGTTGCCGACGGTCGCCATCGCCTGCGCGTTGAGCTCCTTGGTGGTCTTCAGCGCGTCGGCGCGGGCCAGGTTGGCGGTGTTCTGGGCGTTCGTGACGAGCCCGGCCAGCTCCGAGGCGCCGGTGAGCGAGCTGGCGAAGTCCTTCTGGCCGGCCGCCGCCTGGCTCAGGGCGGACAGCAGCGACGTGTCCGGTGTCGGCGCGGTCAGCACGTTGTTGATCAACGATGGCAGGTTGGTCAGGTTCGACGGCGCGGTGAGGCCGCCCGCCTGGTTCTCCGCACCGGTCGGCAGCGTGACGGGCGAGATCGTCGGTGCCGTGTCCGCGGGGGAGTCCTGCCAGTTCCAGAACCGGCGCAGGTCGATCTTCTCCGCGGACGGGCAGGTGCCCAGCACGGCCTCGGCGAGCACGCCGCGGGTCGGCAGCGCGATCGTCGAGTGCGGCGGGCTGAACGTCGCCTTCTGGTAGGCGAGGAGGGCGTCGTGCAGCGCGATCGGGTCGACCGCCTGGCCGCCGACCATCCGCCCGGACAGCGACTGCGGGATGATGAACGGCAGGATCATCGAGTTCCCGAAGAACCCGAGCACGCGGTTCTGCACGCAGTTCAGCAGCGGCACCATCTGGGTGGCGTCCTCGACGCCGTCCGGTGGCACCCCGATGGTGTACGCCTCCAGCAGCACGGCGCGCTCGAGGTCGTCCATCGAGGCCCACACCGCGTGCGAGTACGTCAGCGTGTTGCGCGCGACGTGGCCGGCCATCTTCTCGATCTCGAGCACCTCGTCGTAGCGCAGCACGGGCGCGAGCTGGCGTGCCGGGACCGGGTAGGTCTGCTGCGGGAGCTCGACCCCGGACAGCGGCTGGTTGGCGTACTCCTCGTTGGCCGCGCCGGTGGGGCTGCCGTCCGCGAGCTCCTCGACCGCGGCGGAGAACCAGGTGAGGTGCGGTCCGCCGACCGCGCGCTCCAGGTCCGCAGGGGTGAGGACAACCGTCTGCCGTCGCGCCGACGCCGCGGACAGCTTGGACTCGAGCGCCTGGTCGATCCAGCTGGTGCCGCCGAACAGCCCCTCGAGCGACTTGAGCGTCGCGACCTCCTGGGTGAGCAGCGGGTAGGACAGGCTCGCGAAGGCGCGCGAGAGCTCGAAGCCGACGACGTTGGACCGGTTCATCGACGGCGGCAGGGCGACCGCGCCGCTGAGCGCCACGGCGCTGTTGCGGCGCTCGTTCATGAGCCAGTCGACGAGCTGGTCCTTGCTCTCGAAGGTCTCCGCCGGTGGAGGGGGCGCCGGGTTGGTCAGCTTGACCGGCCCGATGCGGGTGCCGCGGTCGGTGACCACCCGCAGCCACACGTCCTCGGTGTCCAGGAAGGAGCCGGTGACCGTGACCTGGATGATGTCCTGGGCGGCGGCTCCGGCGCTGCTCACCGCGGCGAGCGGGTCCGCTGCGAAGCCGGTGAGCATCTGCAGGCCGTGCTGGTAGCGGCGTGGCAGGGCCTGCCCGAGCACGTCCGCGTGCTTGAGGATCGCCTCGTAGCGCTGCAGGATCTTGGCCCGGCTGTCCACCTGCGACGGCGAGGTCAGGTGCACAGGCTGTCCCGGCGGCATGAAGCGCACCACCTGGAGCGGGACCAGGACTGCCAGGGTCAGGCCGTCGATGCCGGTCGTGACGTCGTAGAGCCGCTGCACCTCCCAGTACTGCATCGTCAGCGCGCGGGTGTGGTTGTGGTTGGTGATGACCCGCGTGGTCAGCTCCTGGGACTCGGTCGCCGTCGCGACCCGCATCCCGGTGCGCGCGGCCCGGCGACGTGCCGAGGCCTGGTTCTCCGCGGCGGAGTGCGTCTGCTGAGCGGCCTCCTGGGTGGTCTGCCGGTGCCCTTCGAGCGTCTGCGAGGACGAACCGCTCGCCGAGGAGCTACCACCGCCACCGCTCACGATGATGATGCTGGCGCCCCAGCTCTTGGAGCTGGAGTGCGTGTCGAAGTGGCTCGAGCCGTGGATAGCCTCCTCGAAGGCCGACTCGAACGTGGCGTGCGTCGAGGTGTCGGACAGGGCGCGCTGGTGCTGGGCCTCCTCCTGCGTGAAGAACTCCGACTCGGTCACCCGAGCGGTGTCGGTGCGCTCGAAGACGGCGACCTGCTGCTGCTCACCGGGGGCGAGCGGCAGGGAGTAGACCAGGTCGCCCAGCGCGAGCCCCTGGAGGGTCCACTGCTGGGACAGGTGAAGCACGTACCCGATGCCGAGGGTGCCCGCCATCGGACGGAGCTCGTCGGCCGTGTACGTGCCGTCCTCCGTGAGCCCCATCACCTGGTCGCGGAACCCGTCGACGCTGATCGGCTGCTCGACCGGCACGCGGTCGACGTACGTGACGCTCCCCGGGTCCGGGTCGGCGGGTGGCACCTGCGGGAGGGCGCCGGGTCGGGCAGGAGCCTCCGGCTGTGCCGGTGCCACGGCAGGCTGGTCCGCCCGGACGAGCTCGGTCGCGTAGAACGGCAGGAAGGTGAACCCCCCGGCGGTCGGCACGGGACGGGCCTGGCTGACGATCGAGGCGCGTGGTTCGACCAGCCGGAAGAAGACGCCGTAGCGGAACCGGTCCACCGAGGCGTTCGCGCCGTAGCTCAGCAGGCAGGAGTCCCCGTCGCCGATCGACACGACCGGAAGCGCGGGCGTGGTGGTCGGCTTCGGCGGCGGCTCGGACGTGGGCGCCGGGGCGACCAGCTGCTGGAGCGAGGCGAGGATGCTCACCGGCAGCGGGGTGACGAACTGGCCGAGCCGGATGGTCCCCGCGACGCCGTTGGCGGCGATCTCGGCGGCCGGGACATCGACGGTGACGCTGCCGCCCGAGCCGCCGTGCACCACGAGGTGGAGGCTCGCCGTCGTCGGCAGCCGCATGCCGGCGGGCAGCGGGAGCCGGAAGCCCCCGTCGCGCTCGTTGACGACGCTGACCACGGGCGCCTTGTGCTGCAGGGTCGCGGGGTCGAACTGGATCTGCACCGGTCCCACCGGGCTGCCGTCCGGCTGGACCAGCACCGCGATGAGGTTGGCGGGCGCGGTCGGCACCGCGAGGTCGGCGACCAGTGTGCCCAGGTCGGCGTGGACCTGGGCCATCCCGGTGAACAGGTTGGCCACGGCCTTCGCACGCGTGTCGAAGAACTGCGCCCGCAGCTCGGGACGGAGCCCCAACGGGTCCACCGTCAGCGGGATCCGGGCGCGTGCCCCGATCGCCGACCGGACACGATCCGGGACCGAGCCCGTGCCGGTCGTGGCGTCCGTCGTGCCGAACGCCGCGGTGTGCGTCGAGGCCGACGCGCGTTCCGGTGCGGCGGCCATCGGAGCCGGGACGGGCTGGCCGGGTGTTGTCGCCATGGGGGGACCTCCCTCGCCTCAGCAGTTGCCTCCGCCGGACCCGCCGTAGAAGAAGTAGACGCCCCACGGTGCGGCGGCGGCACCGAGCTGGAGCGTGTAGCAGGCGGGGGAGGGCTGCTCGGCGGTGAGCCCCGCCCACTGCGCCCCGCCTCCGGTCGGGTAGTAGTAGAGGTTGCGTTGGTAGGCGGCCTGCTGCCACCCCGCGGAAGCGAACTCCCCACTGCCCATCGCCGGCCAGCCGACGGCGGACGTGACGGTCTCGCCGCCGTAGGTGATCTCCGTGGCTTTGGAGGCCATCTGGCCGCCGGAGTACAGCGAGGTCGGGTAGTAGCCGAGCGCGTCCGAGGACGACGTCCCGCCCGCGTAGACCCACCAGTTCCCGCCGAACAGGTAGGCGGCGTGCTCCATCTCGAACTGCTGGCCGCCCTTGGTGCTGACGGGGCTCAGAGCACCGCCGATCGTCCAGGCGCTGTTGGTCTGCACGAACCCCGCGGAGTCGAGGTTGTACGCACCGGTGGACTGATAGTTGTCCGCGGTCCAGTAGAGGAACAGCACGGGGTTGGCATGACCGTACTTGGCCGGATACACCTGCCAGCCCACCTCGAGCGTCTGGTGGGCGTTGCCGGTGCCACCGGAGTACCAGTGCTGGGCCAGGGAGAAGACCTGGTCGGAGGTGATGGTCGGGGCGTACACCGCGAGCGAGCTGTGACCGCCGATGTTGTCCACGGTCTGGTGGGTGTAGGCGTAGCGATGGTTCTTGCCGGTGTCCGGGTCGGGCGCACTCGGTGGTACCGGTGAAGGCCCGGCGCTCTTGCGCATGAAGTCCGACAGCGTCGCGAACCGAGCCATGTCGGCCAGCCGGACCCGGCGGATCGGGATCGTCCCGGACGGGACGTACACCTCGTTGCCGTGCCGGTCCCGGCGGTGGAAGTTCACGGGCGCACGCGGCGCCTGCTGCGCGGGGACCTGCGGGGGTTCGCCCCGCAGCACGGGGCCCAGGTCGGGCGCGACGGCGATCGTTCCGTCGGTACCCCGCAGCGACGGCTGGGACTCGATCGGCACGCAGTCGACCTCAGCGCCGGCGGGGTCCTCGAAGCTGTGCTCGGCGTCGAGATCCCCGTACAGCTCGAGGAGGTGGGACTTCATCTCGTCGAACGACTGCTTGCTCACCACGCGCGCGCGCGGGTCGCGACGCGCTGCGGTGAACTGCTCCTTGTCGACGGTGTCACGAAAGGATCGGAGCGGAAGAATGCCCAGCGGTTCAGCCATGACCGGCCTCCATCGGTGACGCGGGCGGCACCGGTCCTGCGCCTTCCTGCGCAGGAGACGTCGCTGGCCCGGCATCCGGCCTAGCGCGTGTGAGGTGAGTGGACCGGCACGTGTACCGGTCGGAAGACTGCGCAAACCACGTAGGTCACACGGTCCGCCGCTGCACGACCCCTGTCAAGGGGGTTCTGTCACATCGTCGTGGACGGGCCCGACTCCACCTCCGCCGGGTGGCGGGTCTGGCTACTCCCGGCCCTCCTCGAGCGGGATGAGCATCGACCGGAAGGGGCCGTCGGAGCGGTGCAGCTCCCAGATGCGCTCGGCCACGTCGTCGATGCCGTGCTCGAGCCGGAGCTTGGGGATCGCCCCGGGGATCACGAGCTGGACGACCCGGACGCCCTCGTCCGCGAGCGCGTCGTGCAGCATCTCCCCGTAGGCGCTCTCCGCGGGGAACGCGACCGAGGTGCCCGCGAAGCCCGGCCGCGCCTTGACCGAGGTGCCGCCGTTGATGAGCACGATCGACCCCTCGCCGGCCGTGCGCATGGCCGGGAGCACCGCGCGCGCGGCGTGGATGAGGCCGAGCGCGGAGAACCGGAGGGCCTCGAGCGCGAGGTCGGGCGTCAGGTCGAGCACCGGCTCGAGGTAGGCGCGCGAGGGCAGCGGGCTGTACTGGAGCACGGAGATCGGGCCCAGCTCGGCTGCGGCCCGCGCAAGCGCGTCCTCGAGGGTGGCGGGGTCGCGGACGTCGGCGGCGTAGCCCCTGGCCGTCACGCCGCCGGCACCGAGCTCCGCGGCGAGGGCGTCGAGCTTGGCCTGGTCGCGTGAGAGGAGCGCGACCGAGAAGCCCTCAGCGCCGAACCGGCGCGCGACGGCGGCCCCCAGACCGGGTCCGGCTCCGACGATCGCGATGGTGGGCATGTCCTTCTCCTTCGACGAGTACGTGATCGACCGTAGCGCGCCGTGAGGCGCCGTCGGGTGATGTCCGCCGTCCGGGAGACGTGCGCAGCGCGTTCGCGCATGATGTGGTGATGGGGGCCTTCGCTGAGGCAGTCAAGCTACCGATCTTCCAGTTCGCCGTGTCGTTCCTGGTCGCGGCGATCCCGGCGGCGATCTACGAGGCGCTGCTTCGCCGTGCCGTCTCGCGGGAGCCCGGAACGCCTCAGCGTCGCCGTGCCGTGATCGTCACGCTGGCGTGCGCCGCCGCCGCGACGCTGGGCGTGGCGGTGTGGGGCGTCGTCGGGACCGTGACGTGGTGGGGTGGCTGGCTCGGCTACGGCGCCATCGCCGGCACCCTCGTGCTGGGCTTCCATCTGCTGTTCGGTGCCCGTGCCCTGGGTCGGGAGCTGCGTGGTGATCGACCGGTGGCGCGGTCCCGCGACGAGCTGTTCCCGTTCTAGGGTCCTGGGTGTCGAACGCGGCCGCCGACGATCGTCGGAGAGGTGTGACGTCCGGGGCTCTCCCGGAGCGCATCTGGAAGGAGCGGCGCATGGCGCACTACCTGCTCAGCATCTACCAGCCGATCGGTGACCCACCCCCGGCTGACCGCCTCGCGGGGATCATGCGAGCCGTCGACGTCGTGCGCGCGGAGATGATCGCCGCGGGTGCGTGGGTGTTCTCCGGGGGCCTGCACGACCCGAGCGCGGCCGCCGTGGCCGATCCGCGCCGCGCAGGCGCGGCGGTGACCGACGGTCCGTACGTCGAGTCGAAGGAGCACGTCGGCGGGTTGACGATCATCACCGCCGCGGACCGGGCCGAGGCCACCGAGTGGGGTCGCAGGCTCGCCCGAGCGACGACGCTCCCGGTCGAGGTGCGCGAGTTCATCGACGGGCCGGTGGTCTGACCCCGGCCCGACGCCTGCGCAGGGGCCCCGCGCAGGCGTCAGCGGACCGCGCTCGCTGGCGTGGAGCGTCCTACCGGGCGGTGAAGGCGCCGTCGACGACCATGCTGTGCCCGTTGACGAACGAGGCCCGGTCCGAGCAGAGCCACACGGCGGCCTCGGCGATCTCCTCCGGGCGGCCGAGGCGGCCCATCGGTGCGCTCGCGAGCAGGTCGGCCATCGCCTGCGGGTTCGTCTCACGGAGTCGGTCGATCATCGCGGTCCGGATGGGGCCCGGGCACACCGCGTTGACCCGGATGCCCATCGACGCGTACTCGAGGGCAGCGACCTTGGTGATCCCGACGACCCCGAACTTCGAGGCGCTGTAGGCGGTCATCCCCTCGACACCCACCACTCCCGCGAAGGACGCGGTGTTGACGATCGCGCCACCCCCGCGGAACAGCATGCGCGGGATCTCGTGCCTCATGCACAGCCAGGTGCCCTTGACGTTGACGCCCATGAGGCGGTCCCACTCCGACTCCGCGTACTCGGCCGTCAGAGCCATCGGGCCCTCGACGCCCGCGTTGTTGTGGGCGCAGTCGAGGCGACCGAACGCTTCGACGCTCTTCGCGATCGCGCACTCGACACCGTCGGCGTCGGCGATGTCGCACTCGATGAAGACGGCGGTGCCGCCCGCCTCCTCGATCATCGCCACGGTCTTCTCACCCCCGGCCGCGTCGTCGTCGACCACGGCCACACGGGCGCCCTCCCGCGCGAACGTCACGGCGGAGGCCCGCCCGATCCCAGCGGCGCCGCCCGTGACGAGCGCGACCTTGCCTGCCACCAGCCCCATGCCCGTCTCCTTCCGGGACTGCGGCCACGCGGTGAGTCGTTCCGGACGTGGGACGAGGCCCCGCGGCCGACTGCACTCACGCTACGCCGACCGCGGGCCGGGATGGGCCGCGCCGGGACGGCAGCGTGATCAGCCGAGGTCCTCGTCGCCCAGGTCGTGCGTCCAGCCCGCCGTGATGCTCTCGCGTGCCGCGCGCGTCTCCTCCACGAGGCGGGTGATGAGCTCTCCGGCGGTGCTCGAGCGCAGCAGGGACTGCTGGTCCAGTGGGCCGATCGGCGCGATCCCGACGAGCTGCCACAGGCGCTCGGTGGGGTCCTCGGAGAGCGCGACGTCCGCCGGCCAGCGCAGCTCGACGAACTCGCTGAGCAGCGTGAGGGTCTCGCGTACGGCGCGCTCGGCGTCGTCCAGCGCGTCGAGGTCGGCCGGGCCGATCACCAGCGGCGCGAGCTCACGAACCCGCGCCCGCGGGAACGGGTCGTCCTCCAGCCACTCCACGACCTCGACCCGGGTGGTGCCGCGCGCGACGAGCTGGATGGACCCCTCGCCGATCTCCACCGTCTCGATGCCTGCCACGGTGCCGACCCCGAAGCGGGCGTCGCCGCCACCGACCTCCGAGCCGCGCTCGATCAGCACCACACCGAACGCACGATCCGGTTCGCCGAGCACCGACGACAGGAGTGCCACGTAGCGGGGCTCGAAGACCCGCAGCGGCAGCGGCATCCCCGGCAGCAGCACCGAGCCGAGGGGGAACATCGCCAGCTCGCGGATCGCTTGGGCCACGGTGCTCATCCTCGCCTTGCTGCTGAAGCGCTGCCACGCGGTCCTCCGGGCAGGGCGGGGTCGACTTCGAGCTGCCGCCCCTCGGGCTCTGGACGGTGGTCTGGGTCTCCTGATCGCCGCGGCGTGCCCTAGTACGTCGGGATCCGCTTGCCGATCAGGTCGTCGGCTCGGCTGTTGACCTCGCTGTTCCCCGTCACCGCGTCGAGGAACGCCTCGCGGTCCAGTGCCCACAGGACGGCCGGCTCGTCCGCCGTCACCGTCGCGGTGCGCGGCACGTGCCGCAGCAGGGCGATCTCACCGAACGGATCCCCGGCGCCCATCTTGGACAGCGTGCCGCCGTGGAACGTGGCGGTCAGCGCACCGGACTCGATGACGTAGAACCGGTCGCCCTCCTCGCCCTCGCGGATCACGACCTCGCCGGGCCGGGTCTCGATCCGGACCATGCTCCGGGCGATGTGCTCCAGCGCCTTCGGCTCGACCGGGGCGAACATCGGGATGGCCCGCAGCAGCGCGAGGGCGTGCGGCTCGGCGAGCATGGCGTTCATCCTGCGGAGGCGGATGAAGGCGGGCAGCACGGCGATGCTGATCACCACCGCGAGGACGGTCAGGGACCAGCGCAGCCCGACGGCGTGGATGAGCAGGGGCATGACCGCGGACCCGAGCGCCATGGCGCCGATCAGCGCAGTCTCCAGGGCCCCGAAGACCCGGCCCATCACCGCGTCGGACGCCGTCCGCTGCAGGATCGTCGCGGCGTTGACATCGACCACGGGATTGGCCACCCCGATGATGAACATGGCCAGGAACGCCGCCCACATCTGGGGCCAGACGGCCGCCAGCACCAGCGGCACGGCCCAGAAGACGACGCCGATCCCGAAGTCGGTGGCCAGTCGCCGCGCCGAGGCCCGGCCGATCGCCACCAGTCCGCCGATGACCGCGCCGACGCCCATCGCGCTGTCCAGGTAGCCCACGCCGCGACTGCCGAACGGTGTCATCTGCACGGCCATCTCGATCATGAACACCGCGGACGCGCCGGCCACGATCGTCTGCGCGGAGTACACGCCCGACACGAGGCGCAGATCGGGGTCGCGCCAGATCGTGCGGAAGCCTGCCATGGAGTCGCTGAGGAAACCGGAGGGCTCCTTCGCCACTGGTGCCTCGTCGGCGGAGCCGGGCCGCTCCACCTCGACGGTCGCCGCGGGAGCGACGACCGGCGCGAGGGTCTCGCCGGCCCCGGCCCCCCGGCCTTCGGCAGCCTCGGCGACGACGCCCTCGGCGCCCGGGACGACGGCTTCCTGCACGGTCGTGGCCGCGAGCTCGCCGCCGGTGGACACCCGTAGCAGCAGGGACGCCGACCACAGGAACGTCAGGGCGTTGAAGACGACGACGAACGGAACGCCGATCACGGTGACCAGCACACCCCCGAGAGCGGGTCCCACCAGGAAGGAGAGGCTGTCGATCGTGCTGGTGGTCCCGTTGGCGGCGGTGAGCTCCTCGGGTGCCTCCACCAGCGTCGGCAGGATCGCTGCCACGGCGGGGCGGAACGGCGCCGCCATGATCGAGGCGAGCGTCGCCAGCACGAACACGGTGAGCGGTGCGGCGTCGACCCAGACCAGGAGGGCGACCGTGGCGGCGATCGCACCCCGTGCCAGGTCGGTGGTGACCATGACGGTCCGCCTCGGGAGCCGGTCGACCAGTGTCGAGGCGAACGGGGTGGCGATGGTCATCAGGAGGAGCCGGACCGTGAACCAGAGACCGACCGCCCGCACGCCGCCGACGTCATAGGCCCAGATCACGATCGCGGTCGCATAGGCCCAGTCGCCGATCGCCGACCCGGCGAAGGCAAGGTTGATCCTGCGCAGGTTCGGGTTGCGGAACACCGTGGTCAGAGAGGTCCGGGTCTCGCGGACGGCATCGGAAGCCTTCGACATGGTGCCTCCTGCGCGGTGCCGCCCCAGCGGCGGGCTGTGGGCGAATGCTACTGCGGGTATGTCCGATTTGGGTCTTTAGTCCTAATGTTGCGTCATGTGCCACCCCGTGGCGTCGACCGCACCCCTCGCCCCAGCGTCCTGAGTCCCGCCCCCATCCCTGCACCTGCTCCTCCGGAGGTACTGATGACCATCACGATTCGGCGTCGGGTCGGCGCGGGGGCGTCGGCCGCGATCCTCGCCGCGGTGGGCTTGATCGCCGCAGCACCGGCCCAGGCGACCAGCCCGCCGCCCTACGTGACCAGCCAGCTCGCTCTGCGCACCGGAACCGGCGCGGTGGCGGTGTACGACACCTCCGGGACCCCGACCGGCCTGAGCCAGTCGCTGCTCTCCGACACAGCGTGCGCCCTGACCGCCACGGGTGCCGACCTGCTCGGCTTCACGGCCGAGCCCGGCGGGGCGGGCTACGTCGGCTACCGCGCAGGATCCATCGGCGTCCGTGAGAGCCTCACTGCGAACGGCCAGTCCTGCGCCATGGTCGACGCCGCCAACGGTGAGTCCCTCACCGTGCAGCTCGGCGGCGCTCTGACGGGGTACGTCTTCACCGCGGCGGCGCTCGACATCGAGCTCAAGCACGACGCATCGGTGTCGGCGACGGCGTGGCTGGGAACCTCGGCCGTCGGGACGTTCACGTTGACCAGCGGGTCGAGCGCCTCGGGTGCCACCTGCAACGCCCTGGCCGACTCCGGTCCCGACGCCGGGACGTCCGACCACTGCCGCTGGGACATCGCGGGGAAGGACCCTGCCGCCCCGATGATGTTCGACCGGCTCACCCTCACGGCGACCGCCGGGTCGTTCTCCCTGGACGGCGGTGCGGACGGCGCCGTCCCCGTGGACACCTGGGCAGGGTTCGCCGACCCCGAGCTGAGCTCGTTCTTCGACCTGGCGCCCGTGCTCGCCTGCGGGGACAGCGCGACGCTGCCGTCGAGCGGCAAGGTCCTCACCTCGACGTGGAAGCGGTACGACGACCTTGCCTCGAGCGGCACGTGCACGCCCTACCCGTACCGGGCCACGACCGGTGTGACCACCGCGGGCGCGCCCTTCGCCGAGCTGGTGAAGCCCGCCGACAGCGCCACCGCCCAGGCCGTGTGGACGACCACGTTCGTGGTGCCCGCAGGCAAGCTCCCGTACCCGACGCTCAACTTCGGGTCCGGGCCGGTCCTGCTCGGGGACTGCCCCGACGGGCTGTACTCCGGTGGAGCGATCGACTCCGCCCTGGTCCCGTCGACCGACCTCGACGGCGGGGTCCCCGGCCAGCAGTACGGCTGCGTCATCGACGTGGCGAAGACCAACGCCTACGCCCCGACGAAGGCCGCGACCTACACGGTCTACGTCCTGGGTGACGTGCGGCTGAGCTTCTAGGGTGCGTCGGTGGGCGCGCCCGCGGGCAGGTGCGCGCCCACCGACGTCAGGATGTCCTGCGCCTCGCGCCACGCGAGCGCCGCACCCGGCTCGTCGCCGAGCCGGCCCCGCGCGTCGCTCACCACGCGCAGCAGCTGGGCCTCCTCGTAGGGGAGCCCCTGCTCACGCGCGGCGGTGAGACCCGCCTCGGCGACCTCGGCCGCTCGCGTCGCCTCGTCGAGAGCGAGCAGCGCCCTGCCGCGCTGCAGGCAGAGCTGCGGCAGCGACGAGACCGCCCCCGTGTTGGCCGCCGCCTCGGCGGCGTCGATCAGGCCCAGAGCCTCGTGCGGCCTCCCGGAACGGATCACCGCCTCGGCCCCGACCAGGGACGCCTCCAGGGCGGTCGCGGGCTGACCGAGGTCGAGCAGCCGGCGGGCGACGGTGAAGGCGCGGTGCTCCGCGTCGGCGAGCTCTCCGCGACTGAGATTGATGCGCGCGAGCTGGATCTCACCCTGGGCGATGAACGAGGCCGCACCGGCGGCGCGCAGCACCCGGACCGAGTCGACGAGCACCGCCTCGGCCTCGTCCAGGCGGCCCTGGTTCACGAGCAGCTCGGCGAGGTTGACGCCGGTCTCGGCCGCGCCGAAGGCCTTACCGATCTCCTGGGCGACCTGGCGGCTCGTCGCGTACCAGTCGGCAGCCTCGGTCCACCGACCGGCGAGGTAGGCCAGAGCGCCCAGGTTGCCGCGCACGGTCGACTCCTGAGGGCGCCATCCGTTCGCCACGCAGATGTCGAGCGCTTCGAGGTGGCGGGACCCGAGCCCTGGTGCCCCCATCCGCAGGTCGATGCCGTCGATGAGCATGAGGACCCGGACGAGCGTCTCGTCGTCGCCGACCTCACGCGCGGCTGCGGCCGCGCGCTCCGCCCACTGCCTCGCCTCGACCGGGCGCTCCTGCTCGACGCGGGCCAGGGCGGTGAGGGCATCGAGCTTGACGAGCGTTCGCCGGGCCGTGTCCGTCGCGTCCTCGACGAGCGAGCGCGCACGCGCCACCACCCGCAGCGCGGTGCTGAAGCTCCCGATCCGGTTGTAGACGGCGGCCTGCCGGACGAGGATCTCCGCGCCGGCGACGCCGTCGCCACGGACGAGTCGCGCGGCTCGTCGATAGGCGTCGACCGACTCGTCGAACATCCCGGCGAGCTCGCGGAGCTCCCCGACCAGGCTCCACAGACGCGCGCGGTCGGCATCGCCCACCGAGGGGACGCGGCGACTCACCTCGAGCGCGGTCTCGAAGTGGTCGGCGGCGTCGGCGTTGGCGTACGAGCGACGGGCGAGATCACCCGCTCTCTGGGCGTAGCGCCAGGTGCGCTCGGCGTCGCCGGCACGCTCGAAGTGCAGGGCCAGGGTCGGTGAGTCGGAGTCGAGGTCGGTGCTCAGCCGTTCGAGGACCTCGCCGGCCGTGCGGTGGACGCGAGCACGGACACGGTAGGCGAGCCCCTCGTAGGCGGCGTCCCGCAGGAGCGCGTTGCGGAAGCGCAGGCGTTCGGCGCCGTCGGGCTCGATGAAGTCACCCAAGGCGTCCATCGTGGCGGGGTCGAGGTCGAGACCTTCCTGCGCCAGTGTTGCCGCGATGACCGTGCGGCGAAAGCTGCGCCCGAGCACTGCGGCGTGCCGGAGCACCCGGCGGACGTTCGTCGGCAGCTGGTCGATCTGCGTGGACATCGCGGCCTGCACCGACTCGGGGAGAGCCCCGAGCGAGCCGACACCGCGAGCGATCCGGGTGACCTCCTCGACGAACAGGGGGTTGCCCTCGGCGCGCTGCACGATGGCAGCGACCTCGTGCGGTCTCAGCGGCGTGGCTTCGGTCGCGGCGATGACCAGCCGCTCGACGGCGTCGGGTGGCAGCGGCTCGAGGACGACCGTGGTCCCGACATCGGGCGCAAAGCCCCCTGTCGCCCCGCGCCGCACCGCGACGACGGCCCATGGACGCCCGGCCGTCGCGGTCGCGAGCCGTTCCAGGAGCCGGGCCGAGGCCTCATCGGCCCAGTGCGCCTCCTCGGCGACGAGGACGATCGGCCGGGTCTGCGTCCGCTCGAGCAGGTCGATGAGGAGGTCGGCGACCCGGTCGGCCCGGAACTGCTCGTCGATGCGGTCGGCCTCAGGCGTGGCCGGCACGTCGACCTGCACGACGTCGGCGAGCAGGGGAGCCATCGGGACCAGGTCGGGGGCACGTCGACCGAGCGAGTCGAGCAGCGCCTGCCCCATCGCTGTCGGGGTGTCGCGCGAGATGCCCAGATATGCGCGCAACGGGTCGCGGAAGACCCGGTACGCGCTGGACGCGCCGTACGGTTCGGCGCGCACCACGAACCGATCCGTGCCGGGGAAGGCACGCAGTGCCTCGCTGACGAGTCGGGACTTGCCCATCCCGGTCGCACCGTCCACCGTGACAACCCCGCCGTCGCCGGCGAGTGCCGCGGCAAGGGCCGCGCACACCGCCGCCAGCTCGTTCTCCCGTCCGATGAACGGGGCCCGGCCTGTGGACCGCGGCTCCCGGGTGCCGGTCTCCTCGCCGAGCTCGTAGACGAGCAGCGGGAGGGCCTTGCCCTTCATGGCGAACGGGCCGGCCGGCGTGACGGCGAAGCGGGTGCGGGAGTGGTCCAGGACCGTGGGATGGGCGTAGACCACGCCGGGCGGTGCCTTGGCGGCGATCCGGGCTGCCGTGTTCGTCGTGTCGCCCATCGCCGAGTAGGCCGCGCGATCCTGCACGCCCAGCTCGGCGACGAACACGTGGCCACGGTTCACGCCGAGCTGGAGCGGGAGAGCGAGACCGGCGTCCGCGATGCGGCGGAGCGCCCGGAGCATCCGACCCTCGTCGTCCTCACGGCTGCGGGGCACGCCAGACCCGAGGAAGAGCTTGCCGCCGTCGGTGTCGAGGTCGGTCGCAAGGAGAGTGACGTCCTCGGTCGCGAGGGCGGCCTCGACCGTGGTGAGCAGCTCGTCGAGGATGGTCGCGAGCCGGTCGGGACCATCCTGGGCCAGCACCGCGTCGGTGCCGGAGAACCTGATGAACGCGATCGTCGCGATCCGATGCTCCGGGTCGGGCGGCCCGGGCGCGAGGTAGTCACCGAGGTCGCGAGGGAACAGCGAGCGCAGGAGCTCGCCGTCGGCGTGCGGGGCGTCAGGCGCGGGACGGTGCGGGGTCCGGGTGCGGCGGCGGGTCAGCAGCAGCGCGCCGTCGCCCCGGGCCCGGGTGGAGCCGGGGGTCAGGCGTGCTCGCGTCTGCGCCGTCACCACGATCTGGCCCGCGTCCGCGGTGTGCTCGGCGAGCGCGGTCCGCGAGGCCGCGGGGCCGAGGATGACGAGCTCGCGGCTCGGGGTGCCCACCAGGAAGAGGTGGACCTGGCCGGAGTGGACCCCGACCGACATCGACAGCGCGAGACGGCCCACCGAGGTGGGGACGGCTGTCGACTCCCGTAGCGAGGCGCGCATCTCGACGGCTGCGTCGCAGGCCTGCTCGGCGTGGCCGTCCCCGCGGAACAGGAAGAGCAGGGCGTCGCCGCCGAACTTGAGCATCTCCCCGCCGCGCGCCGCCGCGATGAGCAGCATCGGTCCGAAGACCCGGTTCAGGGTCTCGACGATCTCCTCGGCCCCGATCCGGCCGCGCTGCGACAGTCGTTCGGTCAGTGCGGTGAAGCCTGACACGTCGGCGAAGACGAGCGTGCCGTCGACGGCCCGCCACGACGCGCCAGGTACCTCGGCGTCCCATCCCAGCGCGATCGGCGGGACGTGTCGACGCAGGTCGCTCACCCGCGCCCTCCGATCCGGTCGGTCGACAATTGCCGCAAGACGGTATGATTCCACACGTTTTACCGGGTCAAAAGGATCTGTGCCCCGGCCGGCGTTCGGCTTGGGAGGTGGCAGTGAGGCTGACGTTCCTCGGGGTGCGGGGCAGCACGTGCGCGCCCGGAGCGGGCTTCGTCCGGTACGGCGGCCACACGTCGTGCGTCGCGGTCACCGCGGCAGGTGGGACGACCCCGGTGCTCGTCCTCGACGCCGGCACCGGGCTGCGCTCCCTCACCCCGATGCTTGGTGGTGCTGCGTTCCGCGGCACGATCATGGTGAGTCACCTCCACTGGGACCACGTGCAGGGACTGCCCTTCTTCGCCGCCGGTGACCGGCCGGATGCCGAGGTGCGGCTCGTCCTCCCTGCCCAGGACGGCCGGTCCGGCTACGAGCTGTTGGCGCAGCTGATGTCCCCGCCGGGATTCCCGATCACCCCCGACGGACTCCTCGGCGACTGGCGTCTCGACGTCATGGAGCCGGGCACCGAGGTCATCGACGGGTTCGGGATCACCGCGGTCGACGTCGAGCACAAGGGTGGGCGCACCTACGGGTTCGTCGTCGAGGAGGCCGGCCGACGCGTCGCCTACGTCCCGGACCACGCTCCTGCCGTCGCAGTCTCCGACCGGCTGCTCGCCGTACTGGACGGGGTCGAGGTCCTGGTCCACGACGCCCAGTTCCTCGAGTGGGAGCGGCCGAGGGCGCGGGACTACGGGCACGCGACGGTCGACGACGCCGTCCACCTCGCCGAGCGCGTCGGTGCGGGCAAGGTCGTCCTCTTCCATCACAGCCCCGCGCGAGGCGACGACGAGCTCGACACGATGGCCGCCGCCGTGCCGACCGACCTCGAGGTCGTCACAGCCCACGAGGGTCTCGAGCTCGAGGTATGAGGCCGCGCCGAGACCGCCCACCGGTGAGTGGTGCCTCGAGAGCTCCGCTCGACGCGCGGTCGACCGTGCGGACCGATACCGTCCCGAGCGTGCTTCGAGGACGAGCTCAAGCGACGGGCGGCTCTTCCGCGCGGATCCCGCCGGGTCGTGTGCTCCTGGTGGCGTGCTTCGGGGCCTTCCTGGCCTTCCTCGACGCCACCGTCGTCAACGTCGCCTTTCCCTCGATCCGCGAGTCCTTCCCCACGGTGTCGATCGGCGGGCTGTCGTGGGTCCTCAACGCCTACAACATCGTGTTCGCCGCATTCCTCATCGTCTTCGGTCGGCTCACCGACCTGATCGGGCGCCGACGCTCCTTCATCGGCGGGGTCGCCGTGTTCACCCTCGGCTCCGCACTGTGCGGCGCGGCGCCGACGGTGGATCTCCTCGTCGCGTTCCGGGTGGTGCAGGCGCTCGGTGCGGCGGCCCTCGTGCCCGCGTCGCTCGCGCTCGTCATCGCGGCCTTCCCCGGTGAGCGGCGGGCGCATGCGATCGGTCTGTGGGGGGCGTCGGCGGCGGTCGCCGCGGGCCTCGGGCCGCCGATCGGTGGTGCCCTCACCGAGCTCGGTGGCTGGCGCTGGGCGTTCCTGGTGAACCTGCCCTTCGGGTTGGCCGCCCTGTGGTCGGCTCGTCGCCAGCTCGTCGAGAGCCGGGCCCCGGGGCGCCGGACGGTCCCCGACCTCGCCGGAGCAGCGACCCTGGCTGCGTCGCTGGCGTTGCTCAACCTCGGCATCGTCAAGGGCTCGGACTGGGGATGGCTCAGTGCCGAGACCCTCGCGAGCTTCGCGGTGGCCGCTGTGCTCTTCGCCGGCTTCGTGCTCAGCTCGCGACGCCACCGGTCCCCGCTCATCGACCCCACGCTGCTGCGGCTGCGGTCGTTCGACATCGGCTCGGTGGCGACCGTGATCGCAGGCTTCGGCTTCTACGCCTACCTGCTGACCAACATCCTCTGGCTCCAGTACGTCTGGGGCTACGACGTGCTGCACGCCGGTCTCGCCCTGGTCCCCGGGGCCGTGGTGGCGGCCATCGTCGCCTCCCGGCTCGGACCCCTCGCGGAACGGTTCGGCTACCGCTGGTTCGTCGTGCCTGGCGCCGTCGTCTGGGCCTGCGCGTACCTCTGGTACCACCAGCAGGTGGGCCTCGAACCTGCCTTCTGGTCCGAGTGGATGCCTGGGCAGATCCTCAGCGGCATCGGCGTCGGCGCCACCCTGCCGCTGCTGGGCAGCGCGTCGCTCGCTGCGGTGCCCGGTGGGCGGTACGCGACGGCGTCAGCGGTCAACTCGAGCGCCCGCCAGCTCGGCGGTGTCCTGGGGATCGCCGTCCTGGTGGTGGTCCTCGGGAACCTGACCCCGCAGACCGCGGTGGCGGCCTTCCGACAGGGATGGGTCCTGTCGATCGTCGCGTTCCTCGTGGTGGCGCTCGTGGCGATCCCGTTGGGCCGGATCCGCTCCTCGGCCGAGTCCGAGGAGCCCGGGGACTCCCGGCCGCCCAAGGTGTTCGGCCCGACCCCGCCGCCGGACTGGGCGGCGGCCCGCCCTGTCTCCGCGATGTCGACCGACGTGGGGGACGTGCCCCTGCTTGCCGCCCTGCCGGAAGCAGCCCGTCGTCGCGTCGAGGACGCCAGTCGTCTCGTCGAGGTCGCGGCGGGCCAGGACCTGGTCCGACAGGGCGACCCCGCTGCGTCGGCCTTCGTCGTCCGTCGCGGCAGGCTCGAGGTGTTCATCGACGGTCGGCGGGTCCGCGAGCTCGGACCCGGAGCGGTCCTGGGCGAGCTGGCGCTGCTCACCGGCGAGCCGCGTTCGGCCACCGTCCGCGCGCGTCGCGACGCGACCGTGCTGGAACTGCCCCGCGCCGCGCTCGAGGCCGTCCTGGAGTCCGACGCGCATGCCTCACGCTTCCTCCTCGGCCAGATGGCCGAGCGGCTGCGGACCGCGGCGCCGCCGTCGGCGCCGCCGCCCGAGCGGCCCTCCGTCGTCTCCGTGGTCGCGGCGCACCGGGGTGCTCCGGTCGACGAGGTCGCCTCCGCACTGACGGCGCGGATGGCGGCTCATCTGGACGCAGTCGCTCCGGGACGCGTCGACCCGGACGGGCTGGCGCGCGCCGAGCTGGAGCACGACCGGGTGATCCTCGTCGCAGGCGGCGTCGAGGGTCACGGTGCAGGGGACCGCGCCTGGCAGGACTTCTGCGTGCGCCAGGCCGACACCGTCGTGCTCGTCGCCCGGTCGGATGCCGAGGTCCCGGAGGTCTCGGCGGCCAGCGTGCCTTCCCGGCGCCCCGAGGTCGTCCTCGTCGGGCCCGCCCCGCCGCCCGAACGTCGCGCGGCCTGGGGGGCAGCGACGGACGCGTGGCAGGTGACCGTGGCCGAGGGCGACGTCACCGCGGACGTGCGCGCTCTCGCCGACCGGCTGTGCGGTCGCTCGCTCGGCGTCGTCCTCGCCGGGGGAGCCGCCAGGGCCTTCGCGTCCATCGGTGTGCTCCGCGAGCTCGAGGACTCGGGGCTGCGGATCGATCGACTCGCAGGCACCAGCATGGGCGCGGTGGTCGCCGCGGCCTACGCGACGAGCGGCGGTGGTGAGGCGTTCGAGGAGGTCTGCTACGCGGAGTTCGTCCGTCGCAACCCGTTCAGCGACTGGGCGGCGCCCGTCCATGCGCTTGCCAAGGGCATCCGGGCACGTCAAGGCCTGATTCGTGGTCTCGGGGAGACGGCCGTGTTCGAGGGCCTGTCCCGCCAGCTCCGGGTGGTCAGCGTGGACCTCACGAGCCGCGTGCGCCAGGTCCACGAGCGGGGTGGCCTGGTGGACGCGGTGCTCGCATCGTCGCGGCTGCCCGTGCTGTTCCCGCCGCTGCCTCAGGAAGACGGCAGGCTCCTCGTCGACGGCAGCGTGCTCGACAACCTTCCGGCCGACCTGCTCGTCGAGCGGGACGAGGGGCCGGTCGTGGCCGTCTCCATCGGCACGGGGGGGTCGGGCCAGCGTCGGCCGGGGCGCCCCAAGGTTCCGTCGCTGGGCGACACGCTGCTTCGCACGATGACGATCGGCAGCGGCGGAGCCATCGACGCAGCCCGTCGGTGTGGCGCCTGGGTGGTCGCGCCGTCCTCGGTGGGGACCGGGCTCCTCGAGTTCCATCAGTTCGACCGCATGGTCGAGGCGGGACGGGTGGCAGCCCGGGCGCTGCTCGAGCAGGCGGGTGACGCCCTGGGGGACGTCGAGTCGGCGCGTCGGGCCGGGGCGGCACCGG
Source organism: Actinotalea lenta (assembly GCF_030586465.1). Classification (GTDB taxonomy): domain Bacteria; phylum Actinomycetota; class Actinomycetes; order Actinomycetales; family Cellulomonadaceae; genus Actinotalea; species Actinotalea lenta. Next base: position 304,831 of record NZ_JAUQYP010000001.1, on the reverse strand, counting down.
GGGGATCCGAGTCGGCGCTGGTCGGCTGACGCGGGGACAGCCGGCCGCCCTGCGGCACGCGGTTCTCCTGGCGAGCTCACCATCCGGGGGCCCGGAAGCGCGCCGGCCTCGTGCTGCGGTCACGGGTGACAGTCACCGGAGCGGCGCCACGGGTCACGATCGGGCGGGGGCGGGTCGCAGCCAGCGCCAGGTCTCGCGGGCGGTGTCGCGCAGGCTGCGGTGCTCGCGCCACTCGCGCCAGGTCAGGGCGATGATGATGATGTCGAGCACGGTGAGGAGCGCGACGCTGATCGTCGGGTGGAGCGCGAGCTCGACGATCTGGAAGATCGTGAGCGCCGTGAGGGCCCCGATCGCCCATGGGTAGACCCGGATCGCGCCGATGATGATCGCGATCACGATCGCCGCCTTCACGATGCCGTGGACGAGGAAGTAGATCCCGAGCAGTCGCAGGTCGGAGCCTGCGAGGTGGTTCACGCCGTGGACGAGCAGGTTCGCGATGAGGTCGTGCGGGTCCTCCGCGAGCTCCCGCGCGGTGAGGTGGTGCACAGCGTTGGTGACGCCGGCCGGGGTGATGAACAACAGGGGGATGCCGATGAGGATCTCGCCGAGTCCGTCGATCGCCTTGAACGTGACCCCGATCAGGAACACGAGGTCGAGGACGTGCTGCCAGTAGTCGCCGTGCCGCCTCGAGGCCATCCGACCACCTCCCGTGCCTTCCTTTGTAACGGCGGGCGAGAGAACCTGCGACCGGCCCAGGGCAGCGAGAGGCGCGGGCACGGCTCGAACGACGGGTGTGAAGGATCAGCCGGAACCGGTGTCAACCATCAACCGGAACACTGTCAAGGATCAGCCGAAGCTGGAGCGTCCAGCGTCGGTCGGAGCCTTACAGCGTAAACGTGGGCCCCGTGGTGTGCTCCTTCAGGACATAGGAAACGCATCTCTCAGGACATAGGAAACGTCGTGGGTGGCATCAGCCTGGGGCGTGTCCAAGATCAGGTTGATCGTTACGGCGGTGGTCCTCGAGGGCCGGTCCCAGGCTGAGGTCGCCCGGGAGTACCAGGTGTCCAAGGGCTGGGTCTCGCAAGCCGGATCGCCCGCTCCCGAAGCTCCTCGGGATACTTCCTCGGTGCCACCATGACTCTCATCCTCTCGGGGCTTGAGAGCCTCCGTCAGACCCGGGGCGAGACAGCATGTGCACGAGCCCTGCCGTCACGGCTACCGGAACGATGTCTCGACCGGATCGATCGTGAACAGGCAGCCGTGGTTCGCGTCGAACCCATCGACTGTGGCGACGATGTGCAGGTTGTCGCCGACCCCGACAGTGCTCGTCGAGCTGTCGTTGGTCCAGTGGAGATCGAACGTGGTGTTCACGTCGTTGAACTGGAACGCGGGCCCGGGCTGAGACGACTCGTTGAAGTCGCCTGCGGCGACGAGGATGTCGTATCGCGTGGCCGCCCCATCGTGGTTGTTCATCGCAACGACGCTTCCGTCGAAGTCGATCGTCGCTCCCTCGTGCTGGGAAGCGAACGTGGCGATCGCGTCGCTGCAGTAGTCGGTGTCGGCGAGGATCGCGGCGAACGACGGATCGGTCGCTGCAGTGATTACGCTCGGTTCCGAGGGCGTCGGCTCCGCTTCGGGTGCTGGGGACTCCGTCGCTGGGGCTGGCTCCTCCTCAGTCTCTCCGTCGCAGCTGCGATCGACCGTGAGCCGAGGTGTCCCGGTGATCTGCTCACCAGCAGCCGGGGACTGGTCGCACACCTGCCAGTTCGACTCAACGACCACGCCGAGCAGACCGCCACCGTCGACGTCGACGTCGTCGGTGAAGCCCGCGTCCTTGATAGAGGCCCGTGCTGCGTCGAGTTGGTCTCCCGTCACGTCAGGCATCAGTGCGGCTTCCGTCTCCGCTCCGCACCCGGCAGTTCCGAGCATCACCAGCACAGCGACAGCAAGCACCGGCCCCAGACGCATGACATCCCCTCGGATCAACGAGTGCTACCAGCCATGCATCGGCATCGACCGGGCTCCGGTTGAGCGACCGCGGCAACGCTGCGACCCGGACATGCGCCGTCATCGTCCACTGCCTCGACGTGCCGTGAGCAGCTGATGCACTCGGGCAGGAGGATGAGCGACCGAGTCGCCGTCCGGACCCTGCGACCGGACGCGAGCACGCCGCCACGCAGGCCGCCCGGTCCGCCGCCGACCTCAACGCCCTCGGCGACCGCATCGCGACTGCCGGAAGGGAGTGCGCCTATAAGGGTCTTCGTAAGGGACCCGCGGCGCGGCAGGTCTCGAACCGAGCGTTTCCGCAGTTCAGAGTGGGCCCCGTGGGGATCGAACCCACAACCCGCGGATTAAAAGTCCGCTGCTCTGCCGATTGAGCTAGAGGCCCGGGGTCACGTGGGGAATCTGGTTGAGAATTCCTGGTTGGGGTGGCCCGTTGGCGAGCGTAGCGGGTGGGTGGGGTGGGTGCGGGGGTGGGGCGGGGGTGTTTGGGGTGTGTGGGGGTGTAGGTGGGCCCGGTCGCTGACGGTGTCGGGGTTGACCGTGGCCGGTGGGGACCGGTTGCGGGTGCGGGTCCAGGTGGAGGGCACCAGCCCGACCACGATCCGGGCCAAGGTGTGGAAGGTCGGGGACGGCGAGCCCTCGACCTGGCAGGTCCAGACCACCGATGCCACCTCCGGGTTGCAGACCACCGGCACCGTCGGGTTCACGGCCTACGCCTCGGCGTCGGCGTCCAACACCCCGATCACCGTGACGTTCGATGACGTGTGGGCCGGGACCATCGGCACCACCCCCGGCACCCCGCCGCCGCCCACGGTCGGCACGCCTGTTTCGACCGTGTCCCGGGACGGGGCCGGTGCGCTGAGCGGGCTCTCGTCTGCTCTGGCGGGTGGGGACAGCGTGAGTGACGTGGGGGTGCGCTCCCAGTCGGGTCGGGTGCTGACCGACACCTTGACCGGTGGGGCACCACCGGCACCTCGACCTACAGCTATGACGGCGCCGGGCGCCTGGTCAAGGCCGTGATCCCGCACCACACCCTGACCTACTCCTTCGACCCGCAGTCGGCCTGCCCGGCGAACGGGGCGGGGTTGGACGGCAACCGGACGAAGGTCACCGACATCCACGACTCGACGACCACGAGCACGGTCTCGTGCTACGACGCCGCGGACCGGTTGACCGCCACGACCGTGACCAACCCGTACCCGGGTGCTTCCCCGGTGACGGGTACGAGCCTGAGCACCTCGGGCGCCGCGCCGGCCCGCCTGGCCTACGACGCGCACGGGAACACCATCGCGCTGGCCGACCAGACCCTGAGCTTCGATGCGGCCAACCGGCACATGTCCACCACCGACGGGACCACCACGGTCACCTACACCCGCGACGCCACCGGCCGGGTGGTGGCCCGCGCCGCGACCGGGGAGGCGGGGGTGCGGTATGGGTTCAGCGGGGACGGGGACAGCCCCGACCTGGTCCTGACCACCACCAACACGTTGGTGGCGCGGTTGATCGTGCTGGCCGGCGGGGTCCAGCTCACCGTGCCGGTGGGCGGGGCGCCGTCCTGGGCGTGGCCGGACATCCACGGTGACGTGGTGTTCACCTCTGACGCCACCGGGGCTCGCACCGGGGGGTTGAGTGTGTATGACCCGTTCGGTCAGCCCCTGGACCCGGCCACCGGGGCGATCGGGACCACCAGCGCCGATGACGCCGTGCCCGACACCCGCACCGGGACCGCCGATGACGCCTGGGTCGGCCAACACCACAAACTCTACGAACACGCCGGGACCCTGGCCGCGATCGAGATGGGCGCCCGCCTGTACCTGCCCGCCCTGGGCAGGTTCGCCTCCGTCGACCCCGTCACCGGCGGCAACCCCAACACCTACACCTACCCCCTCGACCCCATCAACGCATTCGACCTCACCGGGAGGTGGGGGCTCTGGGATGCGGTCTCGGCGGTAACAACTGTGGCATCTATCGTCGCGATTGTCCCAATTCCGGGGATTCAGGAGGCGGCGGCGGGGATCGCCCTGGCGGGGACACTTGCAATGACGGTTCACGATGTACTCGAAGGAAATTGGCTCGCCGCGGGCCTAGACGTGGCCGGTGTAGTGGGCGGAGTTGGGGGTCTCAACGCTGCGAGTAAGGCGGCTAAGTTCACTAGGGGTGCGGAACGAGCTATGTGGCGACAAGGTGTCCGTGACGGCGTGTCGAAAGCCGAGCGCAAAGCAGCGCGAGCAACCTATCGAAGCCAGTGGAGGGCGGCCAGCAAGCGCGAGAGTACGTGGAACTACAAGATCAATGCCCCCATCGCGGGGGCGGGCCTGGTAATGTTCGCTACCTCGTCCATAAGGGCTAGGATATTCTAGGGGATATGGTCAGATACGCGAGGCGCGTACGCGCGCGGGCCTGGTTGGCTTGGAAGGGGGCTACCCGTGCCCTTTCGGGCGCGTCGCACCAACAGGTCGATCGAGCGATGAATCCTGCGACGCGCAGGGAGGTTGCTTGGCGCCACGCCATTTGGGGCCGGGCATGGGCGGTGACAATGTTGGCCTACCTTCCCTTCGGCGTTGCGGCTGCGGCTTTTCTTAGCGTGCGGTCTCACCCCGGGTGGGTCGAGGCGATCCTGTACGGCCCGGTGGCGGTTCTTGGAGCTCTCACGATCGTCGAATTGACGCGCGCTGCGATGCTTCCCGGCGTGCCTTTGGACCCCAAGGAACAGTTGGGTCGCGACGAGAACCAGCTTTCGCGAGATCGTCGAGGCTGGACTATCGGCATGGCCGCCGCGCTTCTAGGCGCTGTTGCTCTCGTCATTCGAGCGATCTTGTTCCCATCGTAGGTGGGGTCCAGCTCACCGTGCCGGTGGGCGGGGCCGGGTCCTGGGCGTGGCCGGACATCCACGGTGACGTGGTGTTCACCTCTGATGCCACCGGGGCTCGCACCGGGGGGTTGAGTGTGTATGACCCGTTCGGTCAGCCCCTGGACCCGGCCACCGGGGCGATCGGGACCACCAGCGCCGATGACGCCGTGCCCGACACCCGCACCGGGACCGCCGATGACGCCTGGGTCGGCCAACACCACAAACTCTACGAACACGCCGGGACCCTGGCCGCGATCGAGATGGGCGCCCGCCTGTACCTGCCCGCCCTGGGCAGGTTCGCCTCCGTCGACCCCGTCACCGGCGGCAACCCCAACACCTACACCTACCCCCTCGACCCCATCAACGGATTCGACCTTGACGGACGCTTCAGTTGGGGTGGTATCGCCCAGGCACTGGGGGTTGCATCCGCGATTGTCGGGTTTTGCCTACTTCCAGCCTGCCAGACGGCAACTCTGGTGCTCGGGGTTGCCTCGGCCGGCGCCTACGCGTTGGCCGGGGACTCGGGTGCTGCAAGAGTCGCGCTGATCGCGACCGCGACGACGCTTATTCTCGGCGGGATTGGGACTGTGGCGCGCGCTTCCCACGCCGCCGGTGAGGCGGCGGAGGCCGCATCAACAGTGAGCAGGGCAACATCCGCCAGACAGGGTGGCATAATTGGGGTCGCCAAGGACGCAGCGCGCGCGGCCGGTCGACCACGCACAGTCCGTCGCATCACCGGCCTCCAGGTCGGCAACGCAATGTTCAACTACGCGTTCGCCTGGGCGCCAACAGGCCAACGAAGTGATACATCTCGGCTGAGATCGTATGGCCCGATGCGGGCCTTCTAGATTCGACGAGGACTCGATGAACGCTGTTGATGACGTTAGCCGCTGGGATACTCTCGCATACGCCGGCGGGGCGGGCGCGTTGATCGTGGCCGCTGGCTTCCTTGACGAGAGCGGGCGTCGGATCTGGTACCTGGCGGCCGGTCTAGCAGTAGCGTTGTTTGCGGTAGCAGTTGCGCCGCCCCGCAGGGTCTGGCTAAAGGACGGCGTGCTCTACATGCGACAGCGGTTCCGCACCCGGGGAATCTCACTGAGCGACGTTAGGGAAGTGTCACTCCCGTCCGACTTTCGCCGCGGGTCCACGCTGTTCTTTCAGCGGAGAGACGGAACGGGGCTCGCATTATTGCGACTGGACCATCGAACGGCCTCCTTTCGAACGACCCTCGGTCGAGAGCTGCTTAGTCGAAACCCTGCTGTTCGCGTACACTCGGAAGCGAAGCCCTATCTCGGAATTTCGTGAGGGAGCATGGCCTCGGTCCCAGGGTGCGCGTGGCGCCCGTCCGCAGGCCGATGAACGCGTAGAGGGCTCATCGCAGTTGAAGAGCCAATGGGCGCAGAGGTTCGTGTAGTCGGGGTCTGAAACGACGACCGCCGATGACGCCTGGGTCGGCCAACACCACAGACTCTACGAACACGCCGGGACCTTGGCCGCGATCGAGATGGGCGCCCGCCTGTACCTGCCCGCCCTGGGCAGGTTCGCCTCCGTCGACCCCGTCACCGGCGGCAACCCCAACACCTACACCTACCCCCTCGACCCCATCAACGGATTCGACCTGACCGGGCAGAGCTGGTGGTCGAGCCTCAAGAGCGGCATGCACTCGCTATACAAGAGCGTGGGCGGATGGAAGGGGATTGCCACGGCCGCCGTCTTTGCGTTGTGTGTCGTGGGGGCGGGTGTCACCTGCTTCGCTGCTAGCGGTGTTCTCGCGGTCGCGAACTATTACGGGAACGCTCGGAAATACGGGGCCACTAGTGCGCAGGCGCTCGGTGGGTTGGCCGAGGATGTCGCGTTCTTGGCCCTTGGCGCGGGGATCGGCGCGGGCGTCTCCAAGGTGGTGACCGGGTCCGCGAAGACGTTCCTCAGGACCAACGCGATCCGGACGGTGACCCGGGGGGCTCACCGAGCGGGTGGTAGGGTCCTTCGTCTCGCGATCGGCGCGACGACCCACAACATGGCTGTCAACGCAGCGGTATTCGTCGCATCAAACGGATTCGGTACTGTGCGGTTCTTCTAGGATGACGGTGCACCGGCGCCGAACCACGGCAATCCTTGGTCCGGTGGCAATCGTGGGCGTGGAGGCGTACGGGTTGGTGAGCCTGTGGGCTATCCCGTCGCTGCCGGACCGGATAGTAGGACTGGTCATTGGAGGAACGATCCTCTTTGTCGTGTTTCGAGGTGGAGTCCGGCCAGCAGTTGTTGTGGATGACACGGGTGTAGTGGTGAGGAACCCCCTCGTGGACCACATCTTCACCGGCGCAGTGGGCATCGAGCTGAAGGACGGGCAGAGCCCTCTCGTCACGCAGGGAACCGTCCGTGTGCCGGCCCTCGCGTTCTCCGGGTCCCTCATCGACCAACTGACGGGCTACAAGCCACAGCGACGACTCCAGGCCGACATCTCCCACCGCACGTGGGAAGTGACGCATGCTGGCAACTACCGGGCAGATCGCCTGGGAGTGCTCAAGCAGTTCGGCTTTGCCGTGGCCTTCTCGGTGGTGGCCGCCGTTGCTGGCGAGCTACCGTTCTTGGCACACGTGTTTCGCTGAAGCCTCGGTCGACCCCGTCTCCGGCGGCAACCCCAACACCTACACCTACCCCCTCGACCCCATCAACGCCTACGACCTTGACGGACGCTTCAGTTGGGGTTCCCTCGGTGATGCCGCGAAGAAGGCGGCCAAATGGGTCTACCAGCACCGACGCACCATTACCCACCTCGCCGTCACCGTGGCCGTGACTTCACTGGCGGTCGCGGCGAGCGCCGCCCTGTGCGTCGGGACCGGGGGTGTCGGCTGCGCCGTCGCTGCTTCGGTGGCGATCGCGACGCCGGCGTCCCTTGTCGGGAACCTCGCGGTCGACAAGGCGTACGGTCACCGGACGACTGGTCGCGAGGCTGTCGGCTACCTTGTTAGCGGAGGGATCCGCGCTCCCGCCGCCAATAGCATTATTAGGTACCACTACTATGGAATGAGCATGCTGCAATGGGGTTGGCGAATGGTGCGAGGCGGCGCGAGAGGAATTTGGTGATGTGATCATGGACCGACCCGTGCGGAAGCGGAGCGCCGTCCTGTTGGATGTCCTCATAGTCACGCTGTTCGTGATCAGCAGTGTTTCCGGGTGGGCAATCTTCGTCGACATGCGTTTCCTCCCCGTAACCATGCTGGCCGCCGCCGGATTCTTCGGCCTCGCTTGGTGGAGGAACTCCCACCGCTGAGAGGTGGTATGTCGGCTCTTCGCAGATGAGGGTGTAGTCCGGCGGTGAGGTCGTTCGGCGTGGCGGTGCCGGGGTAGGGGTGGTTTCGACGGTTGCCTGCATCGTTGCCACTGCGGGTCTATGTGCGGCTGCTGGCGTGCTTGCGTTTGGAGTGAGTGTGGCTTCTAGCGGAGTTCAGTTGGCACATGGAAAGATGAAGGTTAGTGAATTTGTGGTAGGCACGGCGATTGATGCGGCGCGGACTTTCACGCCAGTCAAGGCGGTCCGTTCATTCAAGGGGGTCGGTCGGCACCACGCAGCTCAGGTTGCCGGCCGCCTGACCCGTGGGGTGGCGACAACGGTTCGTCATGCACGAGCAGACAGCGTCTCGTTGCGTGCGGCATGGCGGCTCCGGCCCAGAGTCAGCACGCTGAGAACTGCGTGGTATGTCTCGGCGGGCGCGGCCAGCCTAGCGTGGTGAATACCGTGCAATTGACGGGTTTGGGACTTCTCCTTCTCTCGGCGCCCTGGAGTGCGTGGCTCACGTACCTCGGCGTTGAGGTCGCGTTCCTTGGTGGTGACGACTACTGGAAGACCTCGGGTAGCTGGGGTGGAGCCGCGGCCTTCGTCGGTGCGATGGGAGCTGTTCTTGCCTGCGTCGCGGCCCTTCTCGGGCGGGCTCCTTCTCTGGGCTCGCAATTGACCACCGTTGCGTCCGTTGCGGGTATCTTAGAACTTCTCTTCGGCCTCGCCTACCTCTTGGCACTCCGCTTCGTGCGTCCGAGGAGGCGGCGGCGGGGGCAGCTGTGGCCGGCATCGGATGGTCAAGAATCGCCCGTGAGGTGGCGGCATCGCGCCCCGGCGTACTGCGCCGGCACAGCCGGCCTCCTGGTTCTCCTGGGCTCGCTCGCGATGCGAGTCTGAATGACCGTGCGGTCTCGTCTCAAGTCTGGGAAGTTCGGGCGCCGCTCGGCGGCCACGTTCGACTCTCCACGGGGGTTTTTGACGCGGTCTGTGCTTCCGCGCGCGTTGGGGCGCGGGTTCCATGCCCGCGCCCGCCTTGGCATGACGGCCGCCGGCGTGAGCGGCGCGGCCCCGGGCCACCGAGCGTCGCGCCGAGGTTGACGCGATGCCCCGGCCCGTCGCAGTCGAGGGTGTAGTCGGGGTCTGAAGCCGCCGCTCTCGAGCGGGCTGCGGGCGATGTAGTGGGTGGGGTTGCGGAAGCCCCACGCCGTGACCCGAGCGGGTGCGACCGCCCTGCGCGGTCGAATGCCGCGGCGAGTTGGCCGCGTTACCGAGCGGGGCGATCCGCGTTATCGCGGGATCGGAGCTCGTTGCCGCGACCTGCGGCGACGCATTTGTCTACGGGACCCAGAGGCCCGGGTGGAGAGGGGATTAGTCGGGACTTACCTAGGGGGAAGGCTAGGGAGCAGTCCGGACGGTCCTCATCCCGAGGATGAGGCTACGCGGTCGGCGCGCGTCGGGGTGTGTGGCGGGCTAGGTGCCAGTCGGATCCTGCTAGGTGGCTGCCCGCTGCTTGAGCGGCCCGGTGTTCGAGGGCTGCACGCTGGCCGCGCGACGCCCGGTAGCCGATGAGCGCTCATGCGAACTGTCTGATTCGAGGCCTGCGGATTGTCTGATTCGTGGGCTGCGAGTTGTAGGGTCGTGGCGTGGACTACCTGCGCCGCATCATCGATGACGAGTTGGATGACCTCTTCCCGCACGTACCGGCGATTGCGATCGACGGGCCCAAGGCGGTGGGCAAGACGACCACGGCTGAGCAGCGGGTTGCCGGCCTGCTCCGGTTGGACGCACGGGCCAACCGCACCGCTGTGGCGGCCGATCCGGACCTGGTCCGGGTGCGGGCCAGGCCACTGCTGATCGACGAGTGGCAGAAGGTCCCCGAGGTATGGGACGTGGTGCGGCGGGTCGCCGACGAGGAGGCGACCGGTGGCCAGTTCCTGCTCACTGGATCCGCCGCCCCGGCGGTGGGCGCCACCGCGCACTCCGGCGCCGGACGGATCGGCCGGCTACGGATGCGTCCGATGACCCTGTCCGAGCGCGGCCTCGGGAAGCCGACGGTCAGCCTGCGCACCTTGCTCACCGGGACCCGGCCGCCCGTCGAGGGGCAGTGCGACCTGCGGCTGGCCGACTACACCGACGAGGTCCTGGCCTCCGGGTTCCCCGGACTGCGCGGGCTGACCCCACGAGCGTTGCGGTTCCAGCTCGACTCCTACCTGCACAACGCCGTCGACCGCGACGTGCCGGAACAGGGTCTGGCGGTGCGCAAGCCCGAGGCCATGCTGGCGTGGCTGCGTGCCTATGCCGCGGCGACCGCCACGACCGCCAGCTACTCGCGCCTGCTCGACGCCGCGACGCCCGGCCAGTCGGACAAGCCTGCTCGCAGCACGTCCATCGCCTACCGCGACGTCTTGACCCAGCTGTGGCTGCTCGACCCGGTGCCGGCCTGGGCGCCGACCGGCCATCCCCTGACCCGGCTCGGACAAGCCCCCAAGCACCACCTGGCCGACCCCGCCCTGGCCGCCCGGCTCCTCGGCGCGGACCGTACCTCCCTGCTCGACGGCGACGGCGCACCCATCGGCCCCCAGGCTGGCACCCTGCTCGGCCACCTCTTCGAGTCCCTCGTCACCTTGTGCGTGCGCGTGCCGGCCCAAGCCGCCGACGCCACGATCGGTCACCTGCGCACCCGCAACGGCGACCACGAGATCGACCTGGTCCTGGTCCGCGACGACGGCAGAGCGCTAGCCATCGAGGTCAAGCTCAACGCCACCATCGAAGACCGCGACACCACCCACCTGCACTGGCTCACCGACCAGGTCGGCGACACCCTCCTCGACACCATCGTCATCAACACCGGACCCCACGCCTACCGCCGACCCGACGGCATCGCCGTCGTCCCACTCGGACTACTCGCGCCCTAGCGAACATCCGCATCTGCCGCCGTCCGGCGTGGCTGCACACCGCTCGCACGGCATGCCGCGGATCGACTGCGCGGATCGCCTCCGGAGGAGCTGCCGCGCGCACTTGCTTGAGCGCCGAGGGCTCACTCACGCGCGGGATGAGTCGAGCCACTCGCGGCGGTTCCACGGCACGTTGAACCCGCCGATCGTTCCGAGCGTGAACCGAGGGTCGCCGACGTGGAGCAGCCAGACGAGGCGGTGTCCGAAGGCGAGTCCGTAGCGGCTTGCGCCCGCGAGGAGATCAACAAGGTCGCGGGCGAGGTCTCGTTGCTCGCTCGCGAAGGTCCCGAAGTTGTCGAAGGTGACGGCAAGGTCGGTGCGCTCCGCACTCCAGCCGTAGTCGCCGTGGGCTACGTCGCCAAGGCAGTCGGCCAGGGCGTCGAGATTGCGTCCGTAGTAGCCCGGGAAGTCGAGAGTCGTAGCGACCGCTTCGTGCATGGTCGACTCGTCCCAGTTCGCCGCGTCGACCCTGGTGTGGTCGTACCCCAGTTCGCCCAGCTCGTGCTCAGCATCCCTCAGAACGGCCGGGCTCCAGTAGAGCGCGATGCCACCGCCCCGCACGAGGGCGAAGTCCGCCGGGTGCGTCATGTCAGCGTCTAGGTCGAAGGCCGGGGAGCCTGACCCGCTTTCCCGGACACCTGATCTGAGGTGACGATGTCACCTTCGAGAGGGGTCCTTGTGCCTGCAGCCAAGCCGCCGGAGTTCCGGCGTCGAGCAGTCGACCTGGCCCGTAGCGGTCAGCAGCCGGTCGCGAAGATCGCGAAGGACCTGGGTATCAGCGAGTCGTGCCTGCGGCGGTGGATGGCCCAGGAGGACGTCGATGCGGGCCGTCGGGAGGGCCTGACGTCGGCCGAGCGCAAGGAGCTGGTCGAGCTGCGCCGGCGGACCCGGGTGCTGGAGATGGAGAACGAGATCCTCAAGCGGGCCAGCGCCTACTTCGCCCGGGAGAACGTGCTCCCAGAATGACCGCCCGGCTGGTTCGAGAGCTGGCGACCGACGGGGTGCCCGTCGCGCTGACCTGCCGGGTGCTGGGGATCTCCAGGTCGGGGTACTACGAGGCCGCAAGTCGGGCGCCGGGCGCCTGGTCAAGGCCGTGATCCCGCACCACACCCTGACCTACTCCTTCGACCCGCAGTCGGAATCGCCCAAGGCATGGGCGCCACCGTCGTCGCCGAGGGAGTCGAGCAGCCCGCACAAGCCGAGGCTCTCCTCGAGCAGGGCTGCACGCTCGCCCAAGGATTCCTCTGGTCCCCGCCCCTACCCCAAGACCCCTTGCGTCGGTTCCTCACCAGGCTGGGCCCCGCGCCCACCGTGCCCGCGACACCGAGCCCGGTCCGCCCGGCGGCGGCCTGCGCGGCGCTGTCACACTGAGACGCGTCCGCTCGCCCCGATCACGCACCAAGCACGGTGCTGACCCGGCCCGGCCAGGCCAGGGCGAACATTCAGGTCACGGGTCCCGACGCCTGACCTCCGGGTTGCGACTCAGGCCGAGGCGCGCTCGACGAGCTCCACCGGCAGCACGAGATGGGAGGCGGTGGCCGGCCCGGGGAGCCCGGGCAGCGGTGGGAGCTCCAGATCCGGTCGGGTGCGCGCCAGAAGGAGGCGCACCATGGCTCGTCCCTGGAGCGCGGTCTGCTGGCGAATGGTGGTCAGGGGCGGGGCGGCCGACGCCGCGACCTGGATGTCGTCGAACCCGACGACGGCGACGTCCTCGGGCACGCGGCGGCCAGTCCGGTGGAGCACCTGGATCGCCCCGAGGGCCATGAGGTCCGAGGCTGCGAAGATGGCGTCGACGTCGGGTGCGCGCTCCAGCAGCCGCTGGGCCGCGGCCAGGCCTGAGTCCTGGGTGAACTCGCCCTGCTCGACGAGGTCGGGCCGGAATGCCTCGCCGAGCTCGGCGCGGAAACCTGCGAGCCGGTCGATCCCCGCGGTCATGTCCTTGGAACCGGTGATCGTTCCGATCCGGCGCCGGCCGATGGCGACCAGCCGGCGGGCCGCCAGGCGTCCGCCGGTGACGTTGTCGTTGTCCACGAACGGCACGTCGAGGTCCTCGTTGAACGGGCGTCCGCCAATCACGACGGGCACGCCCGCACGGCTGAGCGTCTCGGGCAGTCGTACGTCGGCCTCGTGCTGGGAGATCAGGAGCGCTCCGTCGACGGCGCCGGAGCGCACGTAGCGCTCCGCGCGCTCGAGCTCGGTCCGCTCCTGCGGCATGAACAGGACCAGCTGCATCCCCGCGGCGCCGGCCTCGAGGGTCGCGCCCTGGACGATGCGGCTGAAGAACGGATCGCCGAACACCCGTGTGTCGGACTCCGAGGCGATCAGGGCCAGCGTGTCCGTGCGGCGATTGACCAGAGCGCGCGCACTGAGGTTGGGCTGGTACCCGAGCTCGTGCACGGCGCGGTCGACGCGGGCGGCGATGGTGGAGTCCACGGTGGTCGCGCCGTTGACCACCCGCGAGACGGTCGCGCGTGAGACGCCGGCGCGGGCGGCGACGTCCTCCAGGCTCGGACGCCGGGGTCGTGCCGACGCGGGCATGACGGACCTCTCTGGTCAACGGGGGCCGTGCGGGCCGCGGCCATGGTAGATCACCCCTCGACCTCGGGTCGCGCCGGTCGGAGCGCTGCACTCGCGCGTGCGTGCACCGTGGCGTTGCCCTGCGCACGGCAGGCGTGCCAGGATGAGAGAGCGCTCTCTCGCGACCCTCACACCGGGCCGTCGGCCGTGTCGGGGCGCCGGGCCCGCCGCTGATGCCAGAGGAGAACGTCCATGATCTCGCCGACCGCTGCTCCGGAACGGCTCGTCGGCCACACCGTCGTCGACGGCAGCGCTCTCGGTCTCGATGATCGCCGGTACTACGCGATCGAGTCCTACGAGGTCCTTCCTCCGTTCCTCATGACGGTCGTCGGTGCGAGCGACATCTGGCTCTTCCTCTCGAGCACCGGAGGCCTCACGGCCGGGCGTCGGGACGCCGACGGTGCGCTGTTCCCGTACTACACGGAGGACAAGGTCGCGGAGGGGGCGGCCCACACCGGTGGCCTGACCGAGCTGCGCGTACGACGCCCGGACGGCACCTCGGTCTGGTGGCGGCCGTTCGCCGAGCTGCGCCCCGGCGACGCTCCCGTCGCACGGACCCTCTACAAGGACTTCCTGGGGACCTCGGTCGTGTTCGAGGAGGCGCGCGCCGACCTCGGCCTGCGCCTCCGCGTCGCCTGGCAGACCAGCGCCCGGTACGGCGTGGTCCGCACGTGCCAGCTCGGTTCGACCTCGCAGGACCCGGTGACGGTCGAGGTGCTGGACGGCCTGCGGAACCTCCTGCCGGCGGGTGCGACCGCCCAGGTGCAGAACGAGCTGAGCATCCTGCTGGACGCCTACAAGCGAGCCGAGCTCGACGCCCCCACCGGCCTGGGCCTGTACTACCTGAACTCCACCCTGACCGACCTCGCCGAGGCGAGCGAGTCGCTGCAGGCGTCCGTCGCCTGGCAGGTCGGGCTCCCCGGGGTGGGCCACCTCCTGTCCGACCGTCAGCTCCCTGCCCTCCGGGCGGGCGGCAGCGTGTGCGACGAGGACCAGGTGCGCGGGGAACGGGGTTCCTACCTCGTCCGCACGGAAGTGACGCTCGAGCCCGGCGTGAGCCGGACCTGGCGCGTGGTGGCCGACGTCGGCCTGTCGGCCGCGGACGTCGTGGGTCTGCGCGAGGACCTCACCGACCCCGAGGGGCTCGCAGCCCGGTTGGAGGCCGACATCGAGTCCACCCGGCGCGGCCTCGAGGTGCTGGTCGGGTCGGCGGACGGCGCGCAGCTCACCGGCGACGAGATCGCCACGGCCCACCACGGCGCGAACGTCCTGTTCAACGCGATGCGCGGCGGCGTCCCGGTGCACGGCTACCGGCTCCGGGCCGACGACGTCCGGGCCTTCGTACGCACCCGGAGCCCACGGACCGCGCAACGGTGCGCCGAGCACCTCGCAGCCCTGCCCCCGGTGATCTCCCACGAGGACCTGCTCGCCGCCGCCGAGGCCTCGGGTGACGTCGACCTGTGGCGGTTGTGCCGGGAGTACCTCCCCCTGACCTTCAGCCGCCGGCACGGCGACCCGAGTCGACCCTGGAACGCCTTCCGGATCGCGCTACGGGACGCCGACGGCCGGCCGAGCCTGGACTACCAGGGCAACTGGCGCGACATCTTCCAGAACTGGGAGGCCCTCGCGTGGTCCTTCCCCGAGTACGTCGAGTCGATGGTCGCGGTGTTCGTCGATGCCACGACCGCCGACGGCTACAACCCGTACCGGATCTCGCGCGACGGCATCGACTGGGAGGTGCCCGAGCCGGGCAACCCGTGGGCCAACATCGGGTACTGGAGCGATCACCAGCTCGTGTACCTCGCCAAGCTCCTGGAGACCTCGGAGCGGTTCCACCCCGGGAGGCTGCGTCGACTGACGAACCGCACGGCGTTCACGCACGCCGACGTGCCTTACCGGATCGCGTCCTACGAGCAGACCGTGCAGGATCCGTCGTCCACGATCGAGTTCGACGCGAGCGCCGCCCAGGCGACCGCGGACCGGGTGGCCAGGGAGGGCGCCGACGGCAGGCTCGTGCACGGCGCGGACGGCGACCTCGTGCGGGTCACGCTCGGTGAGAAGCTCCTCGTGCTGATGCTCGCGAAGGTCGTGAACCTCGTCCCCGAGGGCGGCATCTGGATGAACACCCAGCGCCCGGAGTGGAACGACGCCAACAACGCGCTCGTCGGCCGTGGCCTGTCCGTCGTCACGCTCGCCTACCTGCGTCGGTACCTCGGCGTGGTGCGACCGCTCCTCGACGAGGACCTGGAGGTCGGTGTCGAGGCCGCGCGCCTGCTCACCCGGGTCGCCGAGGTCCTCGAGCAGCACGCTGCCGGCACGGTGGACGGCTTCGACGACGTCGAGCGCCGCCGGGTGGTCGACGCGCTCGGCGCCGCCGGCAGCGACTACCGCGAGTCCGTCTACCACGGCGTCTCGGGTGAGTCCGTCACGGTCGCCCGCGCTCAGGTTCACGGGGCGCTCGATCTCGTACTGGCCTACGTCGACTCCGGCCTGCGCGCGAACCGCCGGGCCGACGGGCTGTACCACTCGTACAACGTCCTGCGGCTCGGTCCGGGTCGTCTGACGATCGGCCGTCTCCAGGAGATGCTCGAGGGCCAGGTCGCCGCGCTCTCCTCCGGCCTCTTGACGCCGGCCGAGGCCCTTGACGTGCTCAGGACGCTGCGCGGCAGCGCGCTGTACCGGGCCGACCAGCACAGCTACATGCTCTACCCGGACCGTGACCTGCCGAGGTTCCTGGAGAAGAACCGCCTCACCCCGGAGCAGGTCGCGCGCTGCCCTCTCGTCGACGCCCTCGTACACGAGGGTGATCGCTCCGTCGTCGTCCGCGACGCCCGGGGCGACCACCACTTCGCGCCCGCGATCCACAACGCCCGGGACGTCGCCGACGCGCTCGAGCGGCTGCGGCGCCGGGCCCCCCTCGGGACCGATGACCGGCTGGCCGCACAGGTCGAGGCGCACGGCGCGACGCTTCTGGAGGTCTTCGAGGAGGTCTTCCGGCACTCGGAGTTCACGGGTCGCTCGGGTTCTTTCTTCGCCTACGAGGGCCTCGGGAGCATCTACTGGCACATGGTCTCCAAGCTCCTGCTCGCGGCTCAGGAGACGCTCGAGCGCGCGGTCGCCGAGGGCGCCGATCCCGGCACGATCGACGGGCTGCGCGGCGCGTACGAGGACGTGCGTCAGGGGCTCGGCTACTGCAAGCCGCCCGAGGTCTACGGCGCGTTCCCGGTCGATCCGTACTCGCACACGCCCGGCGGGAAGGGCGCACGTCAGCCAGGGATGACCGGTCAGGTCAAGGAAGAGGTGCTCACCCGAGCCGGCGAGCTCGGGTTGCGGGTGGAGGGCGGCGCCATCTGCTTCCGGCCCGTCCTGCTGCGCCCGGAGGAGTGGACGTCGGAGCCCGCGGTGTTCCGGTTCGTCGACGTCGCAGGCCGCCAGCGGGACGTCGAGCTCCCGGCGGGCAGCCTGGCCTTCACGTTCTGCCAGGTGCCCGTCATCTACGAGCGTGGCGCGCGCATGGCCGTGCGGGTGCGCACGGCCGACGGGTCCGAGTCGGACTACGACGGCGGCACTCTCCCGCTCGCGGTGAGCACCGAGGTCTTCCGTCGTTCCGGCCACATCCTGGAGATCCGGGTGACGGGGGCGCGCGCGTAGCGCGCCCGCGCCGCGCCGGGCGCGACCGTCAGCCGCGCTCGGCCGCCGCCACCTCCACGCCCGCGTTGCCCGCGCGCTTCGCGCGGTACATCGCGACGTCTGCGGCGCGCAGCAGGGCCGACGGGTTCAGCTCGCCCTCCGGTGCGGAGGCCAGCCCCACGCTGCCCGTGACCAGGACCTCCACCCCGTTGACCGCCATGGGCACCCGGAGCGCGTCGTGGATCGCGTGGGCGAGGTCGAGCGCTTCCCGTGCCGCGCGGCGCAGCAGGAGCACGGCGAACTCGTCGCCGCTCATGCGCACGGCGAGCGCGTCGTCCCCGTGCGCGCCGATCGCGGCGCCCAGCCGCCGGGCGACCTCCACCAGGACCGCGTCGCCCGAGGCGTGCCCGTGGACGTCGTTGACGTCCTTGAAGCCGTCGAGGTCGACGAACGCGACAGCGACCGGGATGCCGACCGTCCCGCGCTCGGCCGAGGCCGCCTCGAGCCGTTCCCAGAGCACCACGCGTCCGGGAAGACCTGTGAGGTGGTCGTGCGTCGCCTGGTGCCGCAGCAGCCTCTCGGTGGTCTCCAGGCGGATCAGCAACGCCCGGCTCTCCATGGAGACCACGTGCTGGCGCACGACGAGCAGCACCAGGACCGCGGCCGCACCCATCACGGCGGGCTCGGCGGCCCCGGTGCCGCGAGCCACGCCCACCACGAGCACCGCGGCGGTGGGCAGCACCAGCACGTACGGCTCGTACGTGAGCGTGATGTGGGTGATCACCACGGCCGCCCGCGGCGAGGTGCCCCCGTACCCGCGCACCGCGATCCAGTAGAGCCCCCACGCGACCGCCCACACCGGGCTGCTGCCGAGCGCCCAGCGAACGTCGGAGACGGCGATGACCAGCAGGGCGAGCACGAACAGCGTCGGCATCAGGCGGCTCCGGTTGCGCAGCTCGGTCCACGTCATGCCGAAGCCGAGCACCGCGAGCCAGATCGCCACGAGCGGCAGCGTCACCGCCGCGAACCCCTGCGCGCCGCCACCGGACTGCGCCCAGACGGCCGGCACGACCGTCCCCCAGCCCAGGACGAACGCGGTCGCCGCCGCGAGCGCCCCGTCCAGGACCAGCCGCATCCGGGACCAACGGTCCCCGGCCCGCGCGGCGAACAGCCACGAGGCCGCGGCCAGTGCCATCGCGAGCGCCCGCGCGACGTCCGCCAGCGCCTCGGGCCAGCCCAGCAGCCACGTCACGGGCGCGACGACCCAGGCGAGCGGGTATGCGGTCAGGGCCAGCCATGCACGTCGGCTCCGGGCGTCGCGCGCCTTGCGGGTCGAGGCGCGTGCCGCGAACCAGACGGCGAGTGCCGCGGCGGCGTCCAGGGCGAGGCCGGCGCGGGCGGACGCGCCACCGGCCGAGCCGAGCGCCAGCCGCAGCACGAGCAGCCCGAGGAGGGCGACGACGCCGATCGCCGCCTCCCGAACCACCCCCCGGTGCGCCTGCGTCATTCATCGCCTCCGGCCCCTCTCATCGGCAGGGCCGAGGCGAAGTGAAGGTGCCACCGCACGCGGGCCGCCGACCCGCGCGGTCGCGCAGCCGGGCCGCTCAGGTCTGCCCGCGCCGCCACCCGCCCTCGCGCAGCCACCGCGGGACGTCGGCGAAGGAGTCCAGCAGCACGTGGGGTGGTGGGCCGCCGTCCTCGAGCTGCGTCGCGCGGAACTTGCCCGTGCGCACCTGGACCCCGGTGATGCCGCGCGCCTGCGCGGCGCGTACGTCGGTGTCCAGGTCGTCGCCGACCATCGCGCACTCCTCGGGACGGACGCCGAGCGAGGCCAGCGCCGCGTCGAACATCGCCGGCTCCGGCTTGCCCACCACCGTCGCCCGCACCCCCGCTGCCGCCTCCAGACCGGCCAGGTAGGCACCGGTGTCCAGCTGCAGCCCTGCGTCCGTGCGCCACACCAGGTTGCGGTGCATGGCCACCAGAGCGGCTCCGTCCAGGACCGCTGCCAGGGCGGTGTTCAGAGCGTCGTAGCTGAACTCCTCGCCCGCCCCGCCCAGGAGCACCACGTCGGCGGGCGGTTCGGTGACGATCCGTACCTCGGGCAGGTCGGCTGCGATGTCCCCGGAGGTCAGGAGCAGGCACCGGGCCCCCGCGTGGTTGCGGCGCAGGTAGGTGCTCACCGCCGACGCGACCGTGACGACCTCGTCCTGGCCGACGTCGAACCCGGCGTCGCGCAGCAGTGCGGTGAGCTGTGCCCGGGTGTGCGACGTGGTGTTGGTGAGGAACCGCACCCCGACCTGCTCGCGCACGGCGGCGAGCGCGTCGACCGCTCCCGGCAGAGGTCGCCAGGACACCACCAGGACGCCGTCGACGTCGATGAGCAGAGCGCGCGGTGCCGCCATCAGCCCAGGCTAGGTGCCGCCCCCCGGGTCGTCGACGGGGTCCGCCGACGCGTCCACCGCCTCGACCAGCTCGCGGAGCGCGGGGAGGGCCGCGGTGATCAGGTCCTGGCGCTGCCGAGACATCCCGGCCAGCGCTTGGCGAAGGATCGCGGTGTTGGTGGCCTGCCAACGCGCCACGGCGTGCGCGCCGTCCGCGGTGAGACGTAGGGCGACGGTCCGCCGGTCGGTGCCCCCGCTGGCGCGGGTGATGAGGCGGCGCTGCAGCAGCCCGCGCACCAGGGTGGTCACCGAGTTCGGGGCCAGGCGTAGCAGTCGTGCGACCTCGCCGGGCCGGGCGCCGGGGTTCTCCGCGACGCAGGACAGCAGCTCGAGCTGGGCGACGGCCAGGGGGTTGTCGGGGTCGGCGGACCGTGCGGCGCGGCGCATCGCCCGGCGCAGACGGGCCACGACGTCGGCGAGCGCCGCGTCGGGTCGGGCGGTGCCGCCCCCGGCGCGCGGCTCGGTGCTCGGCCCGGCGGTCAGGTCCGTCATGCGGCCGCCTCCGGCCGTCCGATCTGCGCGGCGACCGCGGACACCAGCCCGAATGCGACCAGCGCCGCCAGGGCCACCCGGGCGCCCCCCAGGTCGGCCCCGGCCAGGTGCAACGAGAGCGTGACCACCGTGACCCCGAACGCGGTGCCCAGGCCGCGCGCCATGTTCACCAGACCCCCGCCGACGGCCGACGACCCGGCCGGGATGGCCCCCATGATCGCGGAGTTGTTCGCCGGGATGAAGACCCCCAGGCCCAGACCCAGCACGCCGAGCCACGCGGCGACCCACAGGTTCCCGTTCGGCACGGCCACGAGGGCCGCGGCCGCGCCGGCGCCCGCGAGCGCGCCGAGCATGCCCCGGGCCCGCGCGCCCCAGCGGCGGGGCAGTGCACGTTCCGCCAGCAGCGCGGCGACCGCGAAGCCCAGGGGGAGGGCGGTCAGGACCAGGCCGGACGCCCCGTGAGCCCCCAGCACCTGGGGGAACAGCGTCAGTGGCGCGAACAGCGTCAGGTAGGCCGTCAAGGCCCCGATCAGCCCCACGGACACCGGACGCGGGCGCAGCACCGCGAGGGCGACCAGCGGGTGCGGCGCCCGGCGCTCGCGCCACACGAAGGCGACGGCGCCGATCGCGGAGACCGCGACCAGCCCGACCGCCAGCGCGGCCGGCATCGCGAGCCCCGCGAGCCCGGACAGGCCGAGCAGCAGTGCGGCGGTGGAGCCGCCCAGCAGGACGAGGCCGGGGGTGTCGAACCGACCCAGGTGGGTGCGCTCGCGGGTCCGTGGGAGCAGGAACCACCCGGCGGCCACGGCGAGCACCCCGACGGGCACGTTGACCCAGAACACCCACCGCCAGCCGACGGTCGCGACCAGCACGCCGCCGAGCGCCGGCCCGAGCGCGAGCCCGAGGGCCTGCGCCGCGGCCTGCACCCCGAGCGCGGCCCGCATCATGTGCTGGGGCACGCTGGTGACCACCAACGCGACGCTGTTGGACTGCAGCATCGCCGCGCCCACGGCCTGGAGCACCCGGAACGCGACCAGGGCGCCGAGGGTGGGTGACAGGGCGCACGCGGCGGACGCGGCGGCGAACACCACGAAGCCGTACAGGTAGACCAGCTTGCGGCCTGCGGCGTCGGCGACGCGGCCCACCGCGGCGACCAGACCCACCAGCGTCAGCAGGTAGGCCAGGGACACCCAGGACACCGCGGCGAGCGACTGGCCGAACTGGCGCTGCAGGGCCGGGAACGTCAGCGTGACGATGCTCGCGTCGAGCTGGCCCATGAAGGCGCCCATGCAGACGGTGCCCACGGCGAGCCAGCCGGCCTTCGGGTGCTCGCGCACGGCTCGCGGGCGGCCAGGTTCGACCGTCAGGAACATGCCGCGCCTCTCGGAGAACTTCTGTGGCAGAACATTCTAGGCGCGGCAGGCGGGCTCGTCGCCGGCTACGTCTCGTCGACCCTCAGGTCGCGGTGCCAGGACTGCGTCACGTACCGGGTGACGAACCCGAGGGAGAGGTAGAGGTCGGCCGCACCGGTGGGGGAGTCGGCGTCCACCTCGAGCGCGACGCTCGACCGGCCTCGCCGGGCCGCGTCGCCCACCACCGCGTCCAGCAGGGCGCTCGCCAGGCCCTGGCCGCGCGCGGAGCGCAGCACGCCGAGGTAGTCGACGTAGCTCCCCGTCGTGCGGCCCTCGTCGTCCAGGACCGCGCTCGCCACCAGGGCACCCGCCGGTGCTCCGTCGCGCGGCTCGGCCAACCACCAGTGGTCCCAGCGGTGGCCCGGATCGGCGCGGAGCCGGGCGAGGAACTCGTCGAAGGTCTCCTCGTGGTGGTTGAAGTGGTCGGCGAACGCCTGCTCGAGCACGTCGTGCACGGCCAGCAGGTCGGCTTCCGCGGGCATCCCGCCGTGCTCACGCCGCACCGGTCGCACCCGGTCGTCGACCCGGATCGCGCTGTCCGCGTCCGTGACCGGCCGGCGCATCTGCCACCAGGTCCGCACTCGGGAGTACCCCGCCGCCGCGAGCCACGCCTGCTGACGGGGGTCGGCCTCGAACGCTCCGCTGTCGAGCTGGGTCGCGCTCAGTCCGCGTGCGCGGGCGAGCCCCGCCGCCGCGTCGGCCGCCCAGTCGAACAGGGTCGTCGACAGGGCGTCGGCCACCGGACCTTCCAGGCCCGGGTCCACCACGACGGCCACGAGTACCCGCCCGGCGGCGCGGTCGTGCACCGTCGCCCACCCGCGGGCGCGATCGTCAGGGTCGCGCACGATCAGGTGCTCTCGCACCGCCGCGCCGGGCCCCGTGACCTCCGCTGCGACGTCCGCGGCGCCGGACGTGCCACCGCGGGCGGCGGTCTCGTGGCGCCCACGCAGGTCGACCAGGTCGGCCACGTCCTGCGGCCCAGGTGGTCGGCCCACCCAGTCGGCCGGCAGGTGGGTGAACGGTGCGGCGGGGATGGTCACGCCCCGATCCTGCCGGGCCGGACGTCCGACGGCGACCCCTCGGCCCGTGCACCAGCAGGACTTCGTCGGACGAAAACCTACAACCCGGCACCGAGGGGCCGAACGTACGTCGTGGGATCAGGGGTGATGCGTGCGCGCTCGCGCTCCTCGCCCTACCTGAGCCTGATCGCCTCGCTGCTCGTCGCCGCGTGGTGGATGGCGTCCTGGGGCGGCGTGTGGCTGGTCGGGGCGGAGGCGCTGGCCCTCGGCACGCTCACCGTCGCCCACCTGCAGGTGGCCTTCGTCGCCCGGCGCAGCGGACGACGCAGGGCCGACGAGCCCTGGGAGTGGCTCTCCAGCGCCAACGGCCTCCTGGTCGTCGCCACAGCTCTCCGGCTGGTCGCTGACGCGGCCGCGCTCCTCGGTCGTCCCGGCGTCGCCGGGACGCTGGGCCATCCGTGGGTGTTCGCGAGCCAGTGGGGGGTCGCCGCCATCCTGATGTGCCGGGGGCTGGCCCGGTGGGGCAGGAACGACGCGGGCGCCTCGGTGCTCACCGACTGGCTCAACGTCGTGGGTGCGATGCTCGTGACACTCGCCGCGCTGGGCACGGGGACCGTGGCGTGGACGGCGAGCCCCCCGGGCTCCGTGGCAGGCCTCGCCCAGGTCGCCGCGGGCGTGACCCTCGCGGCCGCGGCAGGAGTCCTCGTGTTCTCCGCGTGGCAGTCCCGGTGGGAGCCCGCCTGGTGGGTCGTCCTGCTCGTCGTGGTCGCGGGGCTCGCCGGGGCGCTCGGAGGTCTGCTGCCCGAGGCGCCCGGTGCCCACGCCTGGCCCGTGCTCGCCTGGGCCATGGCCGCCGCGGCCATGGCGGCCCATGTCGCTGATACCGGGCTCCGCCGCCGACACACCCCGGTACGGACCCAGGCGCAGGTCGCGCTCGGCGTCCTGGCCGCGGGGGTCGTCCTCGTCGCGCTCGACCGCGTCCGCGCCGCATGGTCCGGCCCCCGCGCGTGGGTCCCCACGCCCGGCCCCGTGTGGCCCACCATGCTGGCGACGATCGGCACCCTCGGGTTGAGCGTCGGGCTGGTGCTGACCGTGCGGGACCTGACCTTGCTGGCGCACGTCCGACGGGACGCTCTCACGGACGACCTCACCGGCCTGGCCAACCGCCGGTCGCTGCTGATCAGGCTCGCCGCGCCACCGGTCCGCGGCTGGGGTCTGGTGCTCGTCACCGTCGACACCGCACTCGCGGACGTGAACGCGCGGGACGGTCACGGCGCCGGGGACAGGGTCGTCGCCGCGGTCGCCCGCACCCTGACCGCCACGGCTCCCCGAGGTGCCATGGTGGCGCGGGTCGGCGGCTCCGAGTTCGCGGTGCTCGTGGACAACGCCGAGGCCCGGGCGGTGGACGTCGCCGCCGACCTCGCCGCGGCGCTCGCGGGCGGCGTGCCCGCCGGCGGACGGCCCGTGCCGGTGGCCGCGCGCTTCGGGGTCGCGGTCGGGAGCTCGGCGGTGCCCCCCGGGGAGATGCTGCGACGGGCGGCTGCGGCCGTGCCCCCCGTCGGGCGACCGGGCGCGGTGGTGGCTGCCTACACCGACCGGCTCGACCAGGAGCACGCCCGGCGCTTCGCCCAGCTCGACGAGCTCCACCACGAGCTGGAGGGTGCGCGCCCCCGTCACGCGGACTCCTTCGTCGTGCACTTCCAGCCGCAGGTCTCCGTGCGGGACGGCGCTGTCATGGGCGCCGAGGCGCTCGTGCGCTGGAGCCACCCGAGGCAGGGCCTGGTGCCTCCCGGGGCCTTCCTGGACCTCGTCGAGTCCGACGGCCTGATGCCGACGCTGACCTGGCACGTGCTGCGCACGGCCGCCGAGGCCGCCGTGGGCTGGGCGCGGCTCGGCGCGCCCCTGCGCGTCTCGGTCAACGTCTCAGCCAGCGTGCTCACCGACGCTCGCCTGCTGCCCGCCCTGGACGCCGTGATCGAGGTCACGGGGCTGGACCCCGCGCTGCTGGTGCTGGAGATCACGGAGACCACGCTGATGTCCGACCCCGAGCGCGGGATGGCGGCCGCGCACGCGATCTCCGACCGTGGGGTGGGGCTCAGCATCGACGACTACGGAACCGGCTACTCCTCGCTCGCCTACCTCAACGACCTGCCGGCCGACGAGCTGAAGATCGACATGTCGTTCACGCGCCGGCTGCGCAGCGACCCGCGGACGCGGAAGATCGTCGCGGCGACCGTCGACCTCGCCCACAGCCTGGACCTGCGTGTCGTGGCCGAGGGCGTGGAGGACCCCGAGACGCTCGACGTCCTCGCGACGCTGGGCTGCGACGGGAGTCAGGGCTACCTGCACAGCCCACCGGTGCCGCACGAGGACCTCGTGCTCTGGCTCGCCGACGCCGTGGCGCAGACGCCTGGGTGCGCGCCGCGCGCCACGCTGCTCGGCGGGGCCCCGCACCAGCGCGTGGTCGACCCCGCCGTGCTGGACGAGCACCGGCCGGCCTGACCCGCGCGGCCCGCGGGCTCACCGCCCCGCGTCGGGCTCCTCGGGGCGGACGGTGTCCCGGCCGGCGGACTTGGCCCGGTACATCAGCGCGTCGACGCGACGCAGCACCGCGTCCGGGGACTCGCCCGGCCGCAACGCGGTGACCCCGAAGCTGGCGGTCACCGGGGTGCCGACCGCGACGCCGAGCTCGACGGGCACCGTCTGGCGCAGACGTTCGGCGAGCCGGGCGGTCTGGCGGGCGTCCGCACCCGGTGCGACGACGACGAACTCCTCCCCGCCCAGGCGGGCGACCAGGTCCCCGTCGCGCACCAGGCGCGACGCGACGTCGGCGACGATCCGCAACGCGCGGTCGCCCACGTCGTGCCCCAGCGTGTCGTTCACCTGCTTGAAGTGGTCCAGGTCCAGGAAGACGACGCCGATCGGGTTGTCCGGCCCCGCCAGCGCGGCCTGGTGGCCCAGCTCCTCGATCAGGCGGCGCCGGTTGGCGATCCCGGTCAGCTCGTCGAGGTAGGCCATGTCCTGCATCCGCGCCGCGTGCCGGACGGCCCGGTCGGCGCGGTCCACGGCGGAGGCAACCCTCTCCTTGGCCCGCGAGAGCACCAGGAGCAGAGCCAGGAACACCCCGAGGTAGACGCCGTAGCGCGCGGCGAGCCACACGTAGGCGCCGCCGTCGGGCCGCCGCCACAGCGCGACGGCCACCGCGGCGGTCATGACCGTCGCGTAGGCGGCGCCGTGCACGACGGCGGTGATCGTGCGTTGGAAGAGGAAGCCGACCACGACGCACACCGCGGCGTCCAGCAAGGGCGTCGGCCAGAGCGAGACCCACGCGGACGCGGCGTCCTGCGCGTCGCCGACCCGGGCCACGGCCAGCAGCACCCACCAGCCCTCCAGCCCGACCAGGCTGATCACGGCGGCGTAGCCCGCCAGACGGGGGTGGCGCACCAGGATCCAGGCGAACACCGCGAGGAACGTCACCAGCGGCGGGTACCCCCACCTGACCCACGGGTCGTGGGGGGCCTCGGTGAGCCACATCGCGGCCATCACCGGTACGCACACCGCGATGCCCAGGGCCACCACCCGGCGGGCGAGAGCGGCGAGGTCGTCGTGGCGCCGCCCGGCGACCCGGTCGCTCCGACTCGTCACGTCGCCTCGCCCTCCGCCACCGGGCAGGCCCCGGGACGTGGTGGCGCCGGCCCGGGTGCACAGTGTGGCGGGACCGGTACCTCGCCGTCACGTCATGCCGCGGCGCGTCAGCTGATCGGAGCAGGGTCGGGGTGCGCGGGTCGGTGCGCGGCGAGACGTCCCCCGGTCGGCGGGGTCAGGTCGCCAGGGCGATCAGCAGCCAGGCGCCGTAGCCGAGCGTGGCCACGCCGAGGGCGCTGACGCCCACGGTGATGCGGCGTCGCCCGCGCTCGCGCGGGCCGAGGTCCAGCAGGATCGCGCGCACCCCGAGCATGGCGTGCCACGTGACGGCCAGCAGGAACGCCGCCTCGATCACGAGGATCACGGGGCTCGACAGGTACGCCACGACGGACGCGTGGTCGCGAAGCCCGGCGGGCGCGTCCACCACGAAGTGCTGCGCCACCAGGTGCACCACCACGAGCACCAGCAGTGCGACCCCGGTGACCACCTGGAGGAGCCATCCCCAGGCGCCCCCCGTGCCCCCACGGCCCGGCAGTGCGGCCCGTCGGCCGTGCGTCGCCGGGACGCGGTCGTGCGGGGTGCGGTGTCTCACGTCGACGGCCATCGCTCAGCCCTCCGTCAGCAGTGCTACGGCGGCCATGGTCACCGCGAGGACGCTCGCGCCGAGCACGGCCACGAGCATCGCGCGCTGCCTGCGGACCGCGACCCCGGTGCCCACCAGTCCGACCCGGATGCCGTTGACCGCGTGCCAGGCGACCGCGGCGAACAGCACCACGTCGACGACGAGCACCGCAGGGTGGCTCGCCACCGCGAGGAAGCCGTCCCAGCTCTCCGGCCCGCGGACCAGCAAGGACAGCACGGCCAGGTGCAGATAGAGGTAGGCGACCAGGACCAGGCCGGCCACCCGGTTGGCGAGGAAGGCCCAGGTCGGTGTTCCGGCGGGGTGCGCCCACCATCCGCGCACGCCCCGGGTGTCGCCGCTCATCGAGCCACCGTCCTCTCCTCCGTGCCGGACGTCCGGGTGCCGTCCCGGGTGCGGTGCGGCACCAGGTGCCTGCGGGTGAGGGCGCCGCGCAGGTGCATGATCCCCGCGGCCGGATCGGCCCCCGTCGGGCACACCTCGCTGCACGCGAAGCTCAGGTGGCACCGCCAGCAGCCGTCGTGGTCGTCCACCCACGCCAGCACCGCCTCCGGGTCTGCGCCCCGCGGTTCGGCGACGGCTCGCCAGGCGGCGTTGAGCGCGGCCGGTCCCAGGTAGTCGGCGTCCGAGCCGGCGATCGGGCAGGCGGACACGCACAGGCCGCACTCGACGCAGTCCTCGAGCTGCATGGGCGCCGGAAGGCCTGGGCCGAGGTCCGCCGACGCGCGGATCAGGGCCCGGCCCGACCGCTCGAGCTGCTCCGACAGTGCCGTCGTGTCGACCACGAGGTCGCTGAGCACGGGCGCGTTGGCCATCGGTTCGACGGTGACGATGCCGGACGGCAGGTCCGCGAGCGTGGTCACGCAGCCGAGCACCTCGGCGCCGTTGACCAGGACCCCGCACGTGCCGCACGAGGAGTGGCAGCACGAGTGCCGCACGGTCAGGCTCGGGTCCTGCGCCCGGCGCACGGTGCGCAGGGCATCCAGCACCGTGGTCCGCGGCTCCACGGGCACCTCGTAGTCGACGAGCGCGGGCGCGTCCCCCGGCTTCCAGCGATACACCCGCAGGGTGCGGGTCGCGCCCGTGTCGCGGCCGGCCGCCCCGTCGGGCGGGGTCGTCCGGACGGCCGGGGGCCGGCGACCCGCCGTGCGGGCTCGCGCCGGACGACGGGGGGCGCTGCCCGGCCCGCCCTCGACGAGGGAGCGGTAGGCGGTGTGCGGCAGCAGCGGCACGTCGCGCGTGCGGCACGCGCGGTCGACGTCCAGGTGCCGGCAGACCACGTCCGCGGTGGCCTCCGCCATCGCCCGCAGTGTGGTCGCCTTGCCGCCAGAGATCGTCACGAAGCCCGCGACGCCGTCGCGCTCGGCGTGGTCGAAGCACTTGAAGGTCCGGGACAGCTCGCGGCCCGTGGTGCTGCCGCTGTCACCGATCAGCGGCCGGACGGCCGACCACGCCGCGCGCATCTCGGCGCCGGCCACCGCCGGGACCAGTCGGGCGCCCTGCTCGATCATGGTGTGGATGTGGTCCTCGGGCAGGTGCAGCTCGTCGGGGTCGTCGACCACCCAGGAGCTGGTCCCGATGACCGACAGGGAGCGCTGCGGCAGGACGATGTCCCCGTCGCCGGAGTCGTGCAGGCGGTTGACCACCATGGTGCACCACCGGCCACGCACCGCCACGAGCACACCGGGGGAGCAGCGCACGGGGACCTGGACGCCCGCGAGGTCGGCGATCTGCTGGGCCCACGGCCCAGCGGCGTTGACCACGAGGTCGGCGGACAGCTCGGCCTCGCGTCCGGTGACGTCGTCGCGGACGACCACCCCGGTGACGGCGGCACCGTCGCGGCGCAGGCCGATCACCGTGGTCCACGGACGGATGGTCGCGCCGTTGCGCTGTGCGGTGGCGAAGAACCGCAAGGGCAGCCGCATCGCGTCCATCGTCGCGTCCGGGACCTGGACCGCGGCCAGGACGTCGGGGCCCAGCCCCGGTTCGCGCTCGCGGGCCTGCGCCGCGGTCAGCACCTCGGCGGGGATGCCGCAGGCCAGGCACGCCTCGACGAACCGAGGCAGGTACTCGAGGTCGGTGGGCGTGATCGCGACGAACAGCCCGTCGTTCTCCTCGAAGGAGCCGGCGGCGATGCGCCGCAGCACCCGGTTCTCCTGGATGCACTCGACTGCCGACTCGGCGTCCTTCACCGCGTAGCGGGCTCCGCTGTGCAGGAGCCCGTGGTGCCGGCCGGTGGTGCCGGAGGTGATCTCACCTCGCTCCAGCAGCGTGACCCGGACGCCTCGCAGGGTGAGGTCGTGGGCCACTGCGCCGCCGGTGCCACCACCTCCCACCACGACGACGTGCGGGGCATGAGGCGTGGCGGCTGTCGGCACTGTCCCCACCTCCTCGATGAGGTGCGCAGCATCTCCACGGTAGCCACGGGGGGCGCCCGAACGGCAAGGGCCGATCGTCCCTGGGCGGGGTAGCGTCGGGCCGTGACCGCGCAGGACCCGCCCGACGTGCTCGTGGTGGATGCCGCCAACGTGGTGGGTTCGCGCCCGGACGGGTGGTGGACGGACCGCGTGGGTGCTGCCGAACGACTGCTGGCCGGTCTCGTCGGGGTCGACCACACGTCGCTGTCGGCGGGTCGGATCGTGGTGGTGCTCGAGGGGCGCGCGAAGGCCGCGGCGCCGTGCGGTGTGCCGGGTCTCGAGCTCGTGCGGGCTGAGCAGGACGGAGACTCCGCCGTGGTGGACGTGGTGCGCGCGAGCGGCGGCGCGGTGGTGGTCACGTCGGACCGGGAGCTGCGCCGGCGGGTCGAGGAGCTCGGGGCGCGCGTGCGGGGCGCCGGCTGGTTGCGGGCCCTGCTGGACGGGGGCCCGCCGGACCGGACGGATCCGGGGGAGCGCTAGGGAGGGCGGCTCGCGCACGGGGTCTCGCGGCGGCCGTGCGACGGGCCTACGCTGTCGTCGGGCCACACTGCGCTCGCCGCCGTGCTCGAGTGGGCCCACGCCGACCGCAGACCGGTGCGGTGTGCCACGGGCCGTCAGGCGCGTCGAGTCCCCTTGAAATAGCCTTTCGCGCAAATTTCGGTGCGTTTCCTGGGGATTTCCTGGCAAATGTGAAGATTGTGTGAATGTGTTAACTTCCTGTTCGCGACGAGGACATTTCGGAGTGACGATCCGAATGCCGTGCATCGCGGCACAGCGGAAGGAGCACTTGGATGTCTTCACGTCGTACCCTGCCGGTCCTTGCGATCGTGGCCGCATCGGGCCTCGTGCTGGCCGGCTGCAGTTCCTCGACGAGCGGCTCGAGCTCGAGCTCGTCGATGAGTCCGAGCTCCGGCTCGTCGGGCGCCTCGTCGTCCTCGGCGAGCGTCCCGCAGGTGGACGCCGGCGCGTTCACCGCGGACTTCTCCGTGATGTCCCAGCTCAAGGACCTCGCCTCGCAGGGCAAGGGGATGATCGGCGTCCTCCTGCCCGACACCACCACCTCCACGCGGTACGTGCAGTACGACGCCCCGTACCTGAAGAAGGCCTTCGAGACCGCCGGGCTGTCGGCCGACCAGTTCAAGATCGACAACGCCAACGGCAGCGCGTCGACCATGCAGACCCAGGCCGAGGCCGACATCAATGCGGGCGCGTCGGTGCTCCTCGTCGACCCGCTGGACCCCGGTAGCGGAGCGGCGATCGAGTCCAAGGCCAAGGCCGCCGGCGTCGCCGTGATCGACTACGACCGCCTGGTGACGGGCGGCCCGAAGGACCGCTACTACGTGTCGTTCGACAATGTGAAGGTCGGCACGCTCATCGGCCAGGGATTCGTCCAGTGCGTCAAGGACTGGAATGTCCAGAAGCCGCAGGTCCTGATCATGGACGGCGATCCCACGGACAACAACGCGAAGCTCTTCGCGCAGGGCTACAACGGCGTTCTCAAGCAGTACTTCGACAACGGCACCTACACCAAGGTGGGTGAGCCCGCCGGTACCTGGGACCCGCAGACCGCGGCGACCACGTTCCAGCAGCAGCTGACCGCGCACCCGAACATCAACGCGGCCATCACACCCAACGACGACAACGCGAACGCTGTGATCTCGATCCTCAAGGGCAACGGCGTCAAGCCCAAGTCGTTCCCGACCACCGGCCAGGACGCCTCGCTGCCCGGTCTGCAGAACGTGCTGACCGGCTACCAGTGCGGCACCGTCTACAAGCCGATCTACCTCGAGGCGCAGGCCGCTGCCGCGCTGGCGATCTACCTGCGGGCCGGTGTCACGCCGCCCAGCTCCCTGGTCAACGCCACGACCAAGGACACGACGCTCAACGCGGACATCTCGTCCGTCTACACGACGCCGATCTGGGTCACGCCCAAGAACATGGCCGACACCGTGGTCAAGGACGGCGCGGTGAAGGTTGCCGACCTGTGCTCCGGCAACGTGGCGAGCGCCTGCTCGGCGGCCGGGATCAGCTGAGCCATGGACAGCGGGACCTCGGCCCCGCCCCTGTTGTCACTACGTGGGGTGTCGAAGTCGTTCGGGCCGGTTCAGGCCCTGGCCGACGTCGACCTCGACGTGCCGGCCGGCGCGGTCACCGCGCTGGCCGGCGACAACGGGGCGGGCAAGTCCACCCTCATCAAGTGCATCGCGGGGATCCATCCCCCCGATCACGGCCAGATGTTCTGGGAGGGCGAGAAGACCCGGCTCCACGGACCCGGGGACGCCGCCGCCCTGGGCATCCAGACCGTCTACCAGGACCTCGCGCTCTGCGACAACCTGGACATCGTCCAGAACATGTTCCTGGGACGCGAACGCCTGCGGCGTGGCCAGCTCGACGACGTCTCGATGGAGCAGGCTGCGTCGGAGACCCTGTCCGACCTCGCCGTGACCACGGTCCGTTCGGTTCGTCAGCAGGTCGCCTCGCTGTCCGGCGGGCAGCGCCAGTCGGTCGCGATCGCCAAGGCCGTCCTGTGGGAGTCCAAGCTCGTGATCATGGACGAGCCCACGGCCGCCCTGGGTGTCGCGCAGACCCGCATGGTCCTCGACCTGGTCCGCAAGCTGGTCGAGCGTGGCCATGCGGTGCTGCTCATCTCGCACAACATGACCGACGTCTTCCAGGTCGCGGACCGCGTCGCCGTGATGCGGCACGGCCGGATGGTCGGCGTGCGCCCGATCGACCAGATCGACCAGCGCATCGTCGTGGACCTGATGACCACCGGAGAGAGCGACCGCGAGGTCTCGGAGCAGCCTCGCCGTGACGAGGAACCACGACCCGACGACGACCAGGAGGTGCCGGGATGAGCGTGCGCGAGGACGCGGCGACCGCCCAGGCGGGTGCCCCGGCCGCGACGAGCGTGGGGGAGTACCTCGGCCTCGCGTGGCGGCGGATCAAGGGCGGCGAGACCGGTGTGCTGCCGGTCGTCGGCGGTCTGATCCTGGTCTCGGTGCTGTTCCAGGCACTCGACGGCCACTTCCTCACCGCGGGCAACCTGGTCAACCTGCTCGTGCAGGCGGCGGTGTTCGCCCTGCTGAGCATGGCCGAGGTGTTCGTCCTGCTGCTCGGTGAGATCGACCTGTCCGTCGGCTTCGTCGCCGGCATCGGCGCGGTCGTGCTGGCGTGGCTCGCCCGACCCCAGTTCGGGTGGCCGTGGTGGGCCGCGATCGGGGCGGCGCTCGTCGCCACGACGCTCATCGGCCTGCTGCACGGCACCCTGATCACCCGCATCGGCCTGCCGTCGTTCGTGGTCACGCTCGGTGGCCTGCTGTTCTGGCAGGGCGTCATGCTGTTCGTGCTGGGCAACGGTGGCTCGATCCAGATCCAGGACCCCGTGCTCAACGCGATCACCAGCGGGACGCTCTCGAGGCCGCTCGGCTGGGCCCTGATGCTCGTGGTGGTCGCCGTGTTCGGGGTCGTGGTGTGGCGCCGTGACGCCCGACGGCGCGGCAGCGGCCTGGTCGCGCCACCGGGGGCGCTCACCCTGGCCAAGATCGCGGCCCTGCTGGTGGGGGGTGCGGGGCTGATCCTGCTGGCCAACGCGGACCGCGGGATGCTCGCCCCGGTGTACGGCTTGCCCTGGGTCGTGGTGCTGGTGCTCGGCGTCCTGGTGGTGTGGGCGTACCTGCTCGGCCGGCGGAGGTTCGGGCTGTACGTGTACGCCGTCGGCGGCAACGCCGAGGCCGCCCGACGGGCCGGGATCAACCTGGCCCGGATCCGTACGGCGGGCTTCGTGCTCAGCTCCCTCACCGCGGGGATCGCCGGGATCGTGTACGCCTCCCGGCTGCGCTCCATCTCGACGTCCCTGGACGGCGGGACGCTGGTGCTCTACGCCGTGGCCGGGGCCGTGATCGGCGGCACCAGCCTGTTCGGCGGCCGGGGCAAGGCGCTGCACGGCGTGCTCGGCGGCCTGGTCATCGCCGCGATCGACAACGGCATGGGACTGCTCGGGTTCAGCGCGGCTGCCAAGTACGTGGTCACCGCCGTCGTGCTGCTGGTGGCCGTGACGATCGACGCCGTCGCCCGACGCCGGACGTAGGACTCAGCCGTCCTCGCCCGCCGGGTCGGCGACGGCCACCAGGGTGCGGGACGCCTTCGCCGCGTACATCGCGGCGTCGGCGTTCCGCACCAGGGTGCCCATCTCGCGGCCGTGCTCGGGGTGCAGCGCGACGCCGATGCTCGTGGTGACGTACGCGGGGGTGCCCTCCAGGTCCATCGGCTCGCGGAACCTGGCCGCGATCCGGGACGCCACATCCAGGGCCACCACGCGGGTGGCCTGCGGCATGAGGACGGCGAACTCGTCGCCGCCGGTACGCGCCACCACGTCCGTCAGGCGCACGGCGCCGGAGATCCGGTGTGCCGCCTCCGCGAGCAGCAGGTCACCGGCGTGGTGGCCGCGGGTGTCGTTCACCTGCTTGAACCCGTCGAGATCGAGGACGAGCACGGCGTGCTGGCCGGTGCCGTCCAGCACGCGCTGGGCACGTTCGGTGAGCTCGCGGCGGTTGGGCAGGCCCGTGAGCTCGTCGGTGCGTGCCTGCGCGCGCAGCCGGGGCTCGGAGACCAGCAGGCGAAGGCCCACCTGGGTACGCACCGTCGCGCCGACCGTGGTCAGCGCGGCCAGCACCGCGGACGCGGTGGGCAGCGCTGTCCACGTGCTCTCGGCGAGCACGAGGAGCACCGCCAGCGCCGCGACCCCCGCGGTGAGGGCCGCAGTCCTGGCGGTCCGCCGGGACTCGTGCGGGTCGGCGTACTGCGACTCGCGGGGCGCCGGTGCCGGTCCGTCCGCCACCACCACGACCCACTGCGCGAGGGCCACCAATCCCACGCCCCAGCCCAGCTGCAGCGAGGACTGCAGCATCGTGGTCGGGTCGCCGACCGCGAACGCCGTGTCGCTGGCTGAGAACAGCAGCAGTCCGCCCACCAGCCACGGCCAGCCCCGAAGCAGGCCCGGGGTGACCGCGATGAGCCCGAGGATCCCGCTGACCAGCGCGAGGTCGGCGACGGGGTAGGCGAGTGCCAGGAGACGTGCGGCGCCGAGCCCACCCGGCCCGTCGTGGAGCCGAGGGAGCAGCGGCAGGGACAGCACGGTGGCGATCGCCAGGAGACCGACCGCCGCGTCGACGACCGTCGCGAACCCCAGCCGCGGAATCCGGTGACGCACGTTGCGGACGAGCGCCACGACGAACAGGACGTAGAACCCCAGGTAGCCCAGGTCGCCCGGAGCGGGGAACGTCACCGACCCGGTGACGAGGTACTGGAGGCCGTTGAGGCTCAGGC
Source organism: Actinotalea lenta (assembly GCF_030586465.1). Classification (GTDB taxonomy): domain Bacteria; phylum Actinomycetota; class Actinomycetes; order Actinomycetales; family Cellulomonadaceae; genus Actinotalea; species Actinotalea lenta. Next base: position 270,141 of record NZ_JAUQYP010000001.1, on the reverse strand, counting down.
CGGCGGCGAAGCAGGCGAGCGCCGCCGCGGCGGGTCTGACCCCGCGGGCGTCGTCGCCAGCCGCGGCGAGCGCCGCCAGCGCGGGCGGCAACCAGGCCAGCACGAGACCCCCGGCGGTGACCGGAGTGCTCGGGACGGCGCTCCCGGTGGCGATCAGCACGCCGTAGCCCAGCACGACCACCCACACGGCGGGCGCGAGGCGCGCGGCGCGACGGACCGTGGTCACAGGAGATCTCCTCGGGGCTGCAGCATGCGGCGTGCAGCGTCGCCGGTCGCTGCTCCGTGCGGCCGGACCTTACCTCGCCCACCTGGGTCGCCGTCCCAGCGTGCGGACCACGGGGCTGGCGGGCCCCGCCGCCCTGACGTACGGTCTGCGGACAGCCGACACGCCGGTGTGTCGGCCCGCGCCGCCGGAGGTGGGTCGCCATGCGTATCGCCGACGTTCTCACGCGCAAGGGGGACACGGTCGTCACCATCAGCCCGGACAGTGCCGTGCGCGCGCTGCTCGCCCTGCTCGCCGAGCACGGCATCGGGGCCGTGGTGGTCTCGGCCGATGGTCACCGGGTGGCCGGTATCGTCAGCGAGCGGGACGTGGTGCGCGGCCTGCACGCCAGTGGTGACGCCGTGCTGGACGGTCCGGTGTCCGCGATCATGACGGCCGACGTGCACACCTGCAGCCCGGGCGACACCGTCGAGGACCTGATGGAGACGATGACGGCCCGCCGGTTCCGGCACGTGCCCGTGGTCGAGGACGGCGTCCTGGTCGGCATCATGAGCATCGGCGACGTGGTCAAGCGTCGGCTGGAGCTGCTGCAGGTGGAGCGGGACCAGCTCAGCGCCTACATCTCGGGCTAGCCGTGCCGCGCGGCTGTCGCGCGTCTGGCGTTGTGATCTTGGTCGCCGCGTCGTTGGATGGCTGTATCGACTCTCACGCAGGCCCGCGCGTGTACTCGCGGGAGTTCCAAGGAGAGGAGTCGACATGGTGACTGCGGAGGAGCTCGGCACGCTCGACGGACGCGAGGTGACCGACCGCGATGGCAGGGTCCTGGGCACGGTCGTCGCGGTCTACGTCGACGACCGGACCCATGAGCCCGCGTGGGCGGTCGTGCGTGGCTCGGACGGGGACCGGCCGGTCCCGCTGACCGGAGCGACCGCGCGGGGCACGCGCCTCGAGCTGGACGTCCCGGGAGACCTCGTGCGCGACGCCCCGGTGTTCGACATCGGCGACAGCGTCGCGACCCAGGACGAGCTGCGGCTCATCGAGCACTACGGCTCGGCGTTCAGCCCGGCCACGGGACCCGGCTCCGGCTCGCGCAGCGCACACCTGGCCAGCCCGACGACCGGCCCCGGAGCCCCCGGGGGCCTGCCGGCCACCGAGGAGGCCGCCAGCCCCACGGCCGGGCCCGGCGCGTCCGGGGACCTGCCCCCGACACACCCGCGCCAGAGTCCCCGGACAGGTGTCGGGGGCAGCGGAGAACCGGAGGTGGGCCACCTGCGACGGTGGCAGCCGGCTCACTGAGGACCGGTCGGCTCGGTGCGCGGGCCGCCGCGCGCCGAGCCGGGTTCACTCCCCGCTCTGGCCGAGGAGCTCGCGGACCCTGGGGATCACCTGTGTTCCGTACAGCTCCACGGTGTGCATCAGCTCGTCGTGCGGCTGCGGGCCGTGCGCATAGCGCAGGTCGAACCGGTCGATGCCGAGCGTGCGGATCGTCGTCGCGATGCGCTCCGCGACGGTCCGGGGGGACCCGACGTACAGCGAACCCGCGTCCACCTCCGCGTCGAACTGCTCGCGCGTCATCTCCCCCCAGCCGCGGTCCCGGCCGATCCGGTCCCGGCTCGCCTTGTAGTGCGGGAACAGCTGGTCGCGGGCCTCGTCGTCGGTGTCGGCGACGAAGCCCGGCGAGTGCACACCGACGGGCAGCCGGCCACCCGTGGGGCCGGTGCCGGCCTCCTCGACACTGGTGTGGAACAGCTCGACGAACGAGGCGAAGCGCTCGGGAGGCCCACCGACGATCGCCAGCATCATCGGCAGGCCGTAGCGCGCGGTCCGGACCACGGACTCCGTCGTGCCGCCGACCCCCACCCACACCGGCAGGGAGCCGCGGCGCGTGGTGGGGAACGCGTGCGCGTCGGTCAGGGCGGGCCGCGTCCGCCCGTGCCAGCTCAGGGTGTCCTCGGTGCGCAGCCGCGAGAGCAGGTCGAGCTTGTCGTCGAACAGCACCACGTAGTCGGACAGGTCGTGGCCGAAGAGCTCGAAGGGCTCGGTGAAGGATCCCCGTCCCACCTGGATCTCGGCGCGGCCGTCGCTGAGCCCGTCGAGGGTCGCGAAGCGCTCGTAGACCCGCACCGGGTCGTCGGTGGACAGCACCGTCACGCCGGACGAGAGCGTGATGCGCTCGGTGCGGGCGGCGACCGCCGCCAGCACGACCTCGGGACAGGAGATCGCGAAGTCCGGTCGGTGATGCTCGCCGAGGACGAAGTGGTCCACGCCGCACCGGTCAGCGAGCGCACCCTGCTCGACCACCTCGCGCAGCACCTGGTGCATCGGCGGGGCCGCGCCGTCCGGCTCGGGCCCCACGTCGCCGAACGTGCCCAGGCCCAGGCTGACGGAGCTCATGGGCCGCATCCAATCACCGCACGGCCGTGCGCGCGTCTCAGGACGAGTGGTCCAGGATCTCCAGCACCTCGTCCCGGGTGAGCCGCACCGGGTTGCCGGCCATCGAGCTGGCGGCCATGGCCGCGTCCGCCGCGCGCTCGTGGTCATCGCTTGCCAGCCCGAGCGCACCGAGGGGTGGCACGCGCAGCAGGGACACGGTCTCGCGGAGCCAGGCGACAGCGTCATCCGGTCCGGCGGTCGGGTCGCCGGTGAGGATCCTTGCCGCCTCGGCATACCGGGCCAAGGCTCGGGACTCGGGGTCGCGCTCGCGCAGCGCGCGCACGTTGACCTCCGTCGTCGCGGCCAGCACCGCTGCGCACAGCCGCCCGTGGGCGGCCCCCGTCATGCCTCCGAGCGGTGCAGCCAGACCGTGCACCGCGCCGAGCTTGGCATTGGCCAGCGCCATGCCGGACAGCAGTGCGGCGAGGCTCATGTCCGTCCGGGCGGCGAGGTCCGAGCCGTCGGCGCCGGCCCGCCGCAGCCCGGCCGCCGCCCTGGCGAGCCCTTCGCGTGCCAGGGCGTCGCTGATCGGGTTCGCCTTGACCGACGTCAGCGGCTCCAGGCACTGGGTGAGGGCGTCCAGGCCCGACGAGGCCGTGACGTCGGGTGGGCAGCTGAGGGTCAGCTCGGGGTCGACCACCGCGGCCGCGGGCAGCATCGCGGGGCTGCGCAGGCTCGCCTTGACGCCGTGCTCGGCGGACAGCACCGGTGCGTTCGCGGTGACCTCCGCGCCGGTGCCGGCCGTCGTGGGCACCGCGATGACCGGCACCGAGGTGCTCGGCAGCGGCAGGCCCGCCCCGATCACCTCGAGGTGGTCGAGGACGCCGCGGTCGCTGTGCAGCAGGACGCCGACGGCCTTGGCGAGGTCGATCACCGACCCGCCGCCCCACCCGATGACCACGTCGGGGTGCGCGGCCCGCGCCGACTCGACCGCCGCGGAGACCCCTTCGACGGTCGGCTCGCCGCTCCACCGCACGACCGTGGGGTCCGCCAGCCGGCCGAGCGGACCCTGGCCGGGGTCCGTGTGGTACCCGCAGACCACCAGGGTGCGTGCTCCGTGCTGGGCCGCCAGCGCGGGGACCTGGGCGCTGACGCCCGGGCCCACGAGCACCTGTCCGGCGGTGCGGAAGGTGAACGTCATGTCCACAGCCGTTCGACCGTGCTGCGATACAGCATCGGGCCCGCGCCGTTGGCGGGGACGAACTCCTCCGCGTCCGCGTCGCCCGTCAGCGCCAGGCCGAGCGCCTCGAGCTCGAAGGAGGCGATCAGTCGCATCAGGTCGTCGCGCTCGTGCCAGATGTTCGGGTCGCCGAACACGTGGTCCCACACCGCCGGGCCGACGGGTCCGTACAGGATCGGCCGGCCGGCGCCGTACAGGATCATCTCCCCGCGGTGCCGCTGGTTCTGGGCGTCGAGCACCACGGAGACGTGCACGCGGTCCACGTCTCGCAGGTCCTTGCTGTGACTCTCGCGCATGGTTCCCAGGGTGCCGCGGCGGCCGTCGCGCTGCGCGGAGGCGCGCGGCGCGGTTCCTGCGGGGCGGGCGTGCGGCGCGGTTCCCGCCGGGGCAGGCGTGCCCTCAGCCCGCCAGACCGGTGAGCCTGCCGAGCGCGGCCGCGACGCCGAGCCCGGCCGCGGTCCACGCGAGCATGCTGCCCAGGAGGTAGGCGAGGTAGCGCGCCCGGGCTCCTGCGCCGCCCTCCCAGCGCGGTGCGGGAGCCCACCGGACAAGGTCGATCAGCTCACGGGCCTGGCCGGCGGGACGGGTGTGGGACGGGTGGGTGACGGCCGGCGTGGTCGAGGTCATCGGGTGCTCCGGGGTGTGGGCATGCCAAGGGTGCCGGGGGTGCCCGGCAACGCCAGTATCGGCCGTGCGTGCTGCGGCGTGACCCACCGTGCGCCGTCGTGGAACGCCCCGTCTCACCTCGCGACCGCCCCGCTCAGTGCGCTCCGCGACGGCCCGCTCCGCGACGGCCCCCGTGGGGCGGGGTCGGCGGTGGTGCGTCAGGCCCAGGACGGGGGTGGCGGGGGAGCCTGCGTCGGCGGCGGGGCCGGTTGAGTGCCCTCCGGCGCGGCCGGCGGAGCGGCACCGGGTGCGGGCGGTGGGCTTGCGGGTGCGGGTGGCGGGGCGGCGGACGCACCGGGCGGTGGCGGCGCAGCGGCCGCGGCGCCGGGGGGAGGGGGTGCGGCGGGGGTCGCGGTGCGCAGGGCGAACGAGCGCAGGGTGCCGCGCTGCTCCGCCTCCTGCAGAGCGGCCATCACCCGGTCGCGGTCCTCGGGAGCGGCGGGCCGGCCCGTGGCCTCGAGGTAGCTGAGGATGCCGAGGTCGTGCAGCAGCGCGTCGGGGGACGGTCCGCCACCTCCCCCGGAGAACGAGCTCGCCGTGCTGCTCAGCGCGCCGTCGGCCTTCGCGGCCAGACCGCTCGCGGTCGCTTTCGCCTTGTCCAGGAAGCCCATCGATGTCCTTCCTCTCGCCCCGGGCGACGCTGTCCGGGGAACGCTGCGTGTTTCACCCTACGACTCACCGGTCGTGATCGGTACGGTGCTCGGGGCACCCACATGACGACGACGTCAAGGAGTGAGGCATGATCCACGGCACGCTGTTCAGCGACTACAAGGAGACGGCGTCTCCCGACCCGTTCGCGCTGCAGAACAAGAAGCTGTTGAAGATCCAGATGCAGTACGGCCCGGTGTGGGCCAAGACCGGGTCGATGGTCGCGTACCAGGGTGACGTCCGCTTCCAGAACAAGGGCAGCGGTGGCCTGGACAAGTTCCTCAAGTCCAAGCTCACCGGTGAGGGTGTGGACCTCATGCAGGCCACCGGCAACGGCGAGCTCTTCGTGGCGGACATGGCCTCGGAGATCCAGGTGATGTACCTGGACAACGACATGCTCTCGGTCAACGGGTCGAGCGTGCTGGCGTTCTCCGACTCGATCCAGTGGGACATCCACCGCATCGCGGCCCGGGGCGGCATGATGGCGGGCGGGATGTTCAACGTCTCCCTGCAGGGCACCGGGTACGTCGCTGTGACCACCAAGGGCGACCCCGTGGCGCTGGACGTCGCGAGCTCGCCGACCTTCGCGGACGCCAACGCCGTCGTCTGCTGGACCGCGGGCGTCTCGATGGACATCCGGGTCGACACCGGCGGCCTGGGGTCCATGCTGCGCGGCGGCACGGGCGAGATGCTCCAGATGGCCTTCGGTGGCCAGGGCTACGTCATCGTGCAGCCCAGCGAGTCGGTGAGCTCGGGTGGCGGCGAGCGTGTGCAGTCCAAGGGTGGCGGCCTGGGTGGGCTGCTCGGCGGCTGACGCCGAACGGGCGAATCCCCTCATCTCGGACGTCACTCGCGTCGATGAGGCAGTGTGCTGACGACGCTCGCCTCGATCGCGGGTGTCGGGGTTGTCGCCACGGTCGGGCTGCCGCTCGCCGTCCGACGGTGGCGGGCGCAGCCTGCGGCGGCCCCCGTCGAGCTCGTGCCGCTCACCGAGGCGGAGCTGCGTGACCGGGTGGGGGTGCTCGCCGGCACGGCCGTCGCGGAAGGTGCGGGGCTGGCCCTCGTGCTCGTAGGTCCTCTGGAGGCGACGAGGTCCGCGCGCCTGCACGACGTCGTGCGGGACCTGTCCCGCGACGACGATGCGCTCGCCGAGCTGGGCGACGCCGTGGCGGTCGTGCTGTCCGGGCTCAGCGCGGACGAGGTCTGCCGGTACGCCGTCCGGGTCAGTCGCGCGGTGGCGGCACGGCCGGACGGCGAGCCCGTCCGGGTGGGGGTGGCCACCGTCGCGGACGAGCCCTACCCCGCCGCGGGCCTGCTCCGGCGCGCGCGTGCGGCGCTCGCAGCGGCCGGGGAACCGGGCGACGTGGTCCTCAGCGACGTGGCCGGCACCCGTCCGGTCGACCTGACGAGCCGAGCGGTGCAGCAGCGCCGGCGCCGGCGAGCCGCACCTGACCGGCGAGCCGCTCCCGACCGGCGAGGCTGACCCCGACCGGAGCGACGGGTCAGGCGCCGGCTCCGCGCAGGCGCTGCCACTGCGCGCGGCGTTCGGCCTGCTCGACGGGGTCCGGCACGGGCAGCGACGCCAGGAGGCGTTGGGTGTAGGGCTCGCGGGGTGAGCCGAGCACCTGGTCGCCCGTGCCCTCCTCGACCAGCCGGCCGCGGTGCAGCACCGCGATCCGGTCGGCGAGCATGTCGACCACGGCGAGGTCGTGGCTGATGAACAGCGCGGCGAACTCGAGCTCGCGGTGCAGCTCGTCGAACAGGTCCAGCACCCTGGCCTGCACGGACACGTCCAGTGCAGAGGTCGGCTCGTCGGCGATCAGCAGCTCGGGATCCAGCGCGAGGGCCCGGGCCAGGCTGGCGCGCTGCCGCTGGCCGCCGGACAGCTCGTGCGGGAAGCGCGCCCCGAAGGCCCGCGGCAGCTGCACCGCCTCGAGCAGCTCGTCGACCCGGCCTCGCGCGTCGGCGGCGTTCTCCGCCCGGCCGTGCACCACGAGCGGCTCGGCGACGCACTCGGCGATGGTCAGCAACGGGTTGAAGCTCGTCGCCGGGTCCTGGAACACGAAGCCGATCTTCGAGCGCACGGGCCGGAAGGTGCGCTCACGTACCCCGCGGAGCTCGACCCCGAGCACCTCCAGCGATCCGCCGGCCACGCGCGTCAACCCGGCCATGGCACGGCCGATGGTGGTCTTGCCGCTGCCCGACTCCCCGACCAGTCCCAGCACCTCGCCGGGACGGATGCTCAGGCTCACGCCGTCGACCGCGACGAAGTCGGGCTGACGGAACCGGCCCGGGTACACGATCCGCAGGTCGCGGGCCCGCACCACAGGTGCTTGCTCCTCCCAGCCCTCCGGGCGGCGGGCGGCGCGCTCGTGCGCGCGCGCCAGTCCCTCGCCGATCCGTGGCACGGCCGCGAGCAGCTGCTGGGTGTACGGCTCCTTCGGAGCACTGAACAGGGTGCGGACGTCCGCCTGCTCGACGAGCTTGCCCTGGTACATGACTGCGACGCGGTCCGCGAGATCCGCGACGACGCCCATGTTGTGCGTGATGAGCACCACGGCGGCGCCGAACTCGTCCCGGCACCGGCGCAGCAGGTCCAGGATCTCGGCCTGCACCGTGACGTCCAGCGCGGTGGTCGGCTCGTCAGCAACGATCACGCCCGGGTCCAGCACGAGGGCCTGCGCGATGACGATCCGCTGCTTCTGGCCGCCGGAGAACTGGTGCGGGTAGTGGTCGATCCGCTCCTCGGGGTCGGGGATGCCGACCCGGCGCAGCACGTCGATCGCCTCGGCGCGGGCCTCGGCCCTGGTGTACCTGCCGTGCGCACGCAGGCCCTCGATGATCTGCCAGCCCACCGGGTACACCGGGTTCAGCGCCGTCGAGGGCTCCTGGAACACCATCGCCGCGTCGCGGCCGCGGACCTGGCGCAGGCGCGCAGCGGACATCTGGGCGACATCGCCCTCGGTGGTGCCGTCCTTGCTGCTCAGCACCACGGCGCCGCGCACCCTTGCGGTCTCCGGGAGCAGGCCCAGGATGGTCTTGGCCGTGACGGTCTTGCCGCTGCCGGACTCGCCGACCACCGCGAGCACCTCGCCCGGGTGCACCGACAGGGTCACGCCGTCCACGGCCTGCACCTGGCCGGCGTCGGTCGCGAAGCTGACCGCCAGGTCGGTGATCTCGACGACGTCCTTCATCGCTGCTCGCCCTCCTGCTGCCCGGCGGGCAGCTCCACACCGAGGTCCTCGACGGGCTCGGGCCCCGCCGCGCGCTTGCGCAGCCGCGGGTCGGCCAGGTCGTTGAGGCTCTCGCCCACCAACGTCAGACCGAGCACGACGAGCACGATCGCCAGGCCGGGGAAGATCGACGTCCACCAGATCCCGGCGGTCACGTCGGACAGCGACTTGTTGAGGTCGTAGCCCCACTCGGCCGCCGCGGTCGGTTCGATGCCGAACCCGAGGAAGCCCAGGCCCGCCAGCGTCAGGATGGCCTCCGAGGCGTTGAGCGTGAGGATCAGGGGAAGCGTGCGGGTCGAGTTGCGCAGCACGTGCCGGCTCATGATCCGCACGTGCCCGGCACCGATCACGCGCGCGGACTCCACGAACGCCTCGGACTTGATCCGGATCACCTCGGAACGGGTGACCCGCAGGTACTGCGGGATGAAGATCACGGTGATGGACAGCGCGGCCGCGAAGATGCCGCCCCACATGCTGGACTGCCCCCCGCTGATCACGATGGCGAGCACGATCGCCAGCAGCAGGGAGGGGAAGGCGTAGATCGCGTCGGCGATCATCACGAGCACGCGGTCCAGCCAGCCCCCGAAGTACCCGGAGATCAGACCGAGGAGCACGCCGACGAGGATCGACGCGGTCACCGCGACGACGATGACGAGGAGCGCGGTGCGCGATCCCCAGATCACCCGCGACAGCACGTCGTAGCCGCCCACGGTCGTGCCCAGCAGGTGCTCGGCCGACGGCGGCTGCTGCGCGCCGAACGTGCCGGCTGCGTCACGCAGCTGGCTGTAGCCGTAGGGGGCCAGGAGCGGCGCGAAGACCGCGGCGAGGACGAAGATCGCGGCGAGCACGAGGCCCGCGATGAGCATGCCCCGCTGCAGGCCGATGCTCTGGCGCAGCTGGGACACGACGGGCAGCCGGGTCCACCAGGATCGGCGGACCGTGGGCGGGGCGAGCTCGGTGGCGTCGGCCATGTCAGTACCTCACCCTCGGGTCGATGAGTGCGGCGATGATGTCCACGATGAAGTTGGTCACCGCGACGATCACCGCGAGCACGGCCACGATGCCCTGCACCGCGACGAAGTCCCGGGCCTGCAGGTACTGCGCGAGCTGGAACCCCAGGCCCTTCCACTCGAACGTGGTCTCGGTGAGGACCGCGCCGCCCAGCAGCAGTGCGATCTGCAGCCCGATGACCGTGACGATCGGGATGAGCGCCGGCTTGTAGGCGTGCTTGCGCAGGAGGCGGCGCTCGGCGACACCGCGGGACCGCGCGGCCTCGACGTAGCCGGCGCCGAAGGTCGAGATGACGTTGGTGCGCACCAGGCGCAGGAAGACGCCGGCCGTCAGCAGGCCGAGGGTGAGCGCGGGCAGCACGGCGTGCGTGAGCACGTCGCCGATCACCGCGGGGTCGCCGGTGCGCAGGGCGTCGACGAGGTAGATCCCGGTGGGGTTGTCGACCTTCTGCAGCGTCAGCTCGGTGCGCGTCGAGGCGCGCCCCGCGACCGGCAGGACGTTGAGCCACACCGAGAAGACCAGCTTGAGCATCAGGCCCGCGAAGAACACCGGCGTCGCGTAGGCGAGGATCGCCAGCACGCGCAGCACCGCGTCCGGGGCCTTGTCACGGTGGAAGGCGGCCAGCCGGCCCAGCGGGATGCCCAGCAGGAACGCCACGATGAGCGCGTAGATGGCGAGCTCGAGCGTCGCCGTGCCGAACGTGGTCAGCACCTCGGTGACCGGCCGGTGGTCGGACAGCGTGGTGCCGAAGTCCCCGTGCAGGATGCCCGTGAGGTAGTCCCAGTACTGCACCAGGATCGGCCGGTCGTAACCGGCGGCGTGGATGCGCTCGGCCAGCTGTTCGGGGGGGAGGCGGCCGCCCTGGGACGCGGTGATCGGGTCGCCGGTGGTCCGCATCAGCACGAACACGGTGGTGACCAGGATGAACACCGTCGGGATGATGAGCAGCGCCCGGACCGCGATGTAGCGGCCGAGCGACCCGCCCCCCTTGCTGGTGGTCTCGGGAGCGGGTTGCTCGACGGTCGTCGTCATGGGGAAGTCCTGTCTGGTGGCAGGGAGCCGGGCGTGCGGAGCGGGCGGACGCGGGACCGGGCGCCCGGCGTGAGCCGAGCGCCCGGTCCCGTGCTGGTCAGCCCTTCGACAGGGCTCCGTAGCGGAACTTGAACGACGCGTCCAGCGTGTCTGCCGCGCCGGAGATGTCCTTGCCGACGACGGCCACCTGTGCGCCCTGGAGGAGCGGGATGGTGGGCAGGTCCTTGGCGACGGCGTCCTGGATCTGCTTGATCAGGTCGGTCCGTGCCTGCGGGTCCTGCGTGGTCGCCTGCTTCAGGATCATGTCGTTGACGGCCTGGTTGGCGTAGTGGTTGTGCAGGAAGTTGTCGATCAGGAAGAACGGCGTGAGGTAGTTGTCGGCGTCCGAGTAGTCCGGGAACCAGCCGAGCTGGTAGGCCGGGTAGACGTCGGTGGTGCGGTCCTTGGAGTACTGCACCCACTCGGTGGACTGCAGGTCGACCTTGAACAGGCCGCTGGAGTCCAGCTGGTCCTTGATCAGGGCGTACTCGTCGGCCGAGCCGGAGCCGTAGTGGTCCGGGTTGTACTGCAGGTGCAGCTCGACAGGCGTGGAGACCCCGGCGTCGGCGAGGGTCGACTTCGCCTTGTCGGCGTCCGGGCCGCCGTTGCCGTCGCCGTACATGGACTTCAGCGCCTCGGTGGCACCGGTCAGGCCGGCCGGGACGTAGGAGTACAGCGGGGTGTAGGTGCCCTTGTAGACCTGCGTGGACAGCTCCTTGCGGTCGACCAGGTCCGCCACGGCCTGCCGGACGGCCAGGGCCTTGGCCGGGTCGGCCTCGGCGGTCTTGGCGCCGTACGGCATCGTGTCGAAGTTGAAGACGATGTAGCGGATCTCACCGCCGGGGCCGTCGACGACGTCCACGTTGCTGTCGCCCCGCAGGTCCTCGATGTCGGTCGCGGACAGCGACCGGTAGGCGACGTCGATGTTGCCCTGCTGGATGTCGAGCTTGAGGTTCGACTCCTCGGCGTAGTACTTGACGTCCACGTTCTTGGTCTTGGGCGCTCCCAGCAGACCCTGGTAGTCGGGGTTCGCCTCGTAGCTGATGAGGTTGTTCTTGTCGTAGCTGGTGATCACGTACGGACCAGCGAACGCCTTGCCCGCCACGATGTCCTCGTCGGACGTCAGCGAGTCCGGGGAGAAGACCTCCTCGTCGACGATGGGTCCCGCCGGGCTGGACAGGATCTGCGGGAAGACCTGGTCGTTGGGCGACTTGAGGTGGAACACGACGGTCGTGGGGTCGGGCGCGTCCACGCTGTCGAGGTTGTACAGCAGCGAGCTGGGGCCGTTGCCGTCATCGGCGCCGGACGCCCCGATCGCGAGCTGGCGGTCGAAGCTGAACTTCACGTCCGAGGAGGTCAGGTCGTGCCCGTTGGCCCACTTCAGGTCGGGCTTGAGGGTCACCGTGTAGTCGGTCGGCGAGGTGAACGTCGCGGACTCGGCGATGTCCGGCTGGACGTCCGGGCTGCCGTACGGGGTGTTCATCAGGAAGGGGAACACCTGGTTCATCACGGCGAACGACCCGTTGTCGTACGAGCCTGCCGGGTCGAGCGTGGTGATCTTGTCCGTGGTGCCGATGATGATCGAGCCGCCGCTGTTGCCGCCGCCGCCGCTGGCGCCGTCGGTCGATCCGTTGTCGGAGCCGCCGCTGGAGCATGCGGCGAGGCTGAGGGCCGCGACCGCGATGCCGGCCGCGAGCGCCGCTGGGCGGCGCCGGGGGAGGTGAGTCATGCGCGTCCTTCTCTCTCGGTGGTCGTCCCAGGCGCTCGACGACCGTAATCGTCCATGGCTAGCACAGGTTTGTCCCACCTGGTGACACACCGGCGAGATGTTTACGGCACTGCAACCTGACGGGGGCTGCGCGTCGCGGCCGGTCAGAGGCCCGGGGTGGGTCGAACGTCCTGGAACGGCACGTGATCGCTCACATGACGACCGAGACCAAACCGTGATCATTGCCGCCGGGCGCGTCCCTGCGCGTGGCCGGGGCGGAGGCGCACTGCGCGACGCGGGGCGCGCCGGGCCATGTCACGTGGACCGACGCGGAGCCCCGGTGCACAGGTGAGGGCGTGCGGCCCACAGCAGCCGCGCGGATCGCCTACCGTGGCCCGGTGCCCCTGGTCGTGTACTCCGCGCAGCGCCTCGGCCTGTTCGTCGTGGCCCTGCTCGTGCTGTTCTGGCTGCACCTGGGTGGCTGGCTCCTGGTGCTGCTCGCCGCGCTGCTCGCCTGGGCGTTGTCCTACGTCCTGCTCGGCCGATCCCGGGACCGGGCGGCGCTGTGGCTGTCCGACCGCGTCGAGGCCCGGCGGGCCGGTCCGCGCGTGGTCGACCCGGACGCGGCCGCCGAGGACGCCGAGGTCGAGGACGCCGAGGTCGAGGACGCGGCCGACGAGGACGAGCGCGGCGAGTCCGGCCACGCCGAGTGAGGCTCGACACAGCAGGCCCTCCGGTGCCCGCCGACGGCTCAAGGTCGTCCCGCTGATGCCGACAGATCTCACGGTAGGCGTCGTGTGTACGGCGCCGCGCGATCGGGAGGGCACCCCTTGACGGCAGAGCGCATCCGTCGCCGCAGGACGGCCCTGGTCGCCGTCCTCGCAGTCGTCGTAGCAGGGTGGGCCGCCCCCGCGGTGGCCGGGACCGCCGAGCTCGTCGGCACTGTCCAGCGACTCGTCGTGGACGTGGGCGACGGCACGGACGTCGACCTCACCGCCGTGGTCCCCGACAGCGGCGGTGCGGTGCGCGTCGCCGACGGCGTCCTGGCCGACGTGCCCACCGGCTCCACCGTCACGGTCCGGCTCGGCGCGGTCCAGGCCGCGGACCAGGACCCGACGACCGCGGACGCGGGCGCGCCGGCCCAGCTGGTGGACGTGACCGCCCCGGCCCAGGGCGGTGCGTCGCAGCCCGACCAGGGTCTGGCCGAGCTCGTGCCCGGGTCGATCAGCCGCACCGTGCAGGTGCTGACCGCCACGTTGCCGGGACAGACGGCAGACACGATCCGCCCCGCGGACCTCGCGACGGACCTGAGCAGCGCCGTCGCGCCGTACTGGTCCGACTCCACCGGTGGTGCCGTCGTGTTCACGGCGGGCGCACAGGTGGCTGCGGGCTCCTACGCCGACTGGGGCGGCACCGGGTCCTGCACGACCGCGCAGGTCATCGCCTTCCTGTCCTGGACGGCGGGCAAGGCCGGGGTGGCACCCACGGTGGGCACCGGCCGGCACACCATCACCTACACGCCGCGCCTGCCGTCCTGCCCGTTCGCCGGCGTGGCGAACCTCTCCTCGGGCGGGTCGGCGTGGATCAACGGCGCCGGCAGCACAGGCGAACGTCAGGTCACCGAGGCGCACGAGCTCGGCCACACGCTCGGGCTCGGGCACTCCAACGTGCGCTACGCGTGCCCGGACGCCGCGGACGGGTCCGCCGACCAGTGCACGGACGTGACCTACGGCGACGCGTACGACGTGATGGGCCTGAGCATCGGGGGCGTCGGGCCGCTCTCCGGAGCCCAGCTCGACACGCTGGGACTCCTGGACGCGGCCTCCATGCGCGACGTCACGGGCTCGGCGGACGTGACCATCGCGCCGGTCGGTGGGGGTACCGGGCTGCGGTTCGTGCGCTTCACCACCGGCGACGCCACCTACTACGTCGAGTACCGCGGCGCGGTGGGCCGCGACGCGGACCTGGCGACCACGCGTCGCGGGTGCCCGACGGGCACCACGAGCTGCTCGCGCGCGAGGTTCCTGCCCGGCGTCATCGTGCACCGCGTCGACCAGCGCGGGCTCGGGGCCCAGACCTGGCTGCTCGCAGCCGGCCCGAACGGCTCCTTCGTCATCCCGGCGGGCCAGTCCTTCGAGACCGCTGACGGCCAGGTGCGCGTGACGGTCGCCGACGTCACGACCTCGGGGGCCACGATCCAGGTCGCCCGTGCCGCCGCCACGCCGCCCGTCGGCGACGGCGGCTTCCAGCCCGTCGACCCGACCCGACTGCTCAACCGTGTGACCCTCGGACCGCAGTCCACCTACACGTTCAGCGTGCCGGGCGCACCGGCCGGGGCGATCGCGGTCGCGCTCAACCTCACGGTCACGAACGTGCACCAGACGTCGTACCTCTCGGCCTGCGCCGCCGGCACGCCGCTGGCGGTGTGCCGGTCCACCTCCGTGCTCAACCCGACCGCAGGCGTGGACACCGCGTCCGCCGCGACGGTCGCCCTGGGTGGCGCGAACGGCAACCAGGTGACCGTGTACAACCACGCCGGGACGTTGAGCCTGATCGTCGATGTGCAGGGCTACTACGTCCCGGGCGCGTCGGCCACGAGCGCGTCCTCCGGAGCGCTGTTCGAGGCCCGGCCGCCGAGCCGCGCCATGGACCAGCGCCTCGGGGCCGGACAGCTCGTCACCCTGAGCCTGGGTCAGGTCCCGGCCGGGGCGAGCGCCGTCGCCCTCAACACGACGTCGAGTGCCGCGACCGCCATCGGATACGTCTCGGTCTGCCCGGCCGGCCAGGCGCTCGCGACCTGCCGGTCCACCTCGAACGTCAATCCCGTGCCGGGTCGCGACATCGCGAACTTCTCCGTCGTGAAGCTGGGGGGCCCCTACGGCAACCAGCTCCAGGTGTACAACAAGGCCGGGTCGACCCGTGTCATCGTCGACGTCGCGGGCTACTACGTCCCGGCGTCGGCCACGGGCGGCGCGCTCGACCCGATCGTCCCCGTCCGGGCTCTGAACGGTCAGCCGATGGGCCGGGGCGCCACCACGACGCTGACTCTCTCCGGTGCGCCCGCAGGTGCGACCGCCGCCGTGCTGAACCTGACGTCCACCGCGACCACCGGGGTCTCCTACGTCTCGGCGTGCCCGGCGGGGATGGCGCTGTCGTCATGCGTCCGGACGTCGGCGTTCAACCCGGTCGGCGGGGTGGACTCGTCGAACACGACGGTCGTCGCCCTCGGCGGCGCCACACACAACCAGGTCCTGCTCTACAACAACGGAGCCTCGATGTCGCTGATCGTCGACGTCGTGGGATACGTCGTCCCGCCCCGCTGAGCTCGGCACCAAGGTGTGACGGTCGAGCTCGCCGTCGTCGCTCGGCCGGTCTCCGTGACGTCCCGCTGCACCGCGACGGCGGCATGAGCGCGCGGGCGACGTGGGCGATGGTGGGGACGGCGGCTGACGCGGCGAAGCCGGTCGGCGGCCCGGATCGGCATCCACACTGCGGACGCCCCAGCACGGATCGGTGTCTGAGCGCCGCTTCGCCGCGTGGGCCGCCGAGCACCGTCGGGGAAGCGCGCCTCGCTACCTCCCGCCCCGCTGAGCCCGCCGGACCGCGGCTGCGCTCACAGGGCCAGGCCCAGGCCCAGCAGCACGCCGAAGGCGAGCTCGAGCATCCCCGTGCCCGCCAGCACGGGGCGCAGCAGCGTGCCGCGCGCGCCCAGGACCACGGTGCTCGACAGCAGCGCCACCGGCAGCGCGAGCAGCAGGACCAGCAGGGACCACGGGGCGACCAGGGCGCACGTGGCGCCCAGCGCGAGGGGGACCCACAGGAACGTCGCGTACAGCCACCGTGCCCTGCGCTCACCGAGGCGCACCGCCAGGGTGCGCTTGCCCGCGACCGCGTCGGTGGGCACGTCGCGGATGTTGTTGACCATCAGCAACGCGCAGGCCAGCAGGCCGACCCCGACCGCGCCCGCCCACGCCGGCCACTGCGGGAGACCGGCCTGCGTCCAGGTGGTGCCGAGCACCGCGACCAGGCCGAAGAACACGAACACGCCGACCTCACCCAGGCCCCGGTAGCCGTAGGGGTTGCGGCCCCCGGTGTACGTCCATGCCGCGAGGACGGCGACCGCCCCCACGGCCACGAGCCACCACTGGGCGCTGAGCGCACACAACCACAGTCCGAGCACCCCGCCCGTCCCGAACGCCGCCCACGCGGCGCCACGGACCTGAGACGGCGGGGCCGCGCCCGAGGCCGTCAGCCGCATGGGGCCGACCCGCTCCAGGTCCGTCCCGCGCACGCCGTCGGAGTAGTCGTTGGCGAAGTTGACCCCGACCTGGAGAGCGAGCGCGACGCCCGCGGCGAGCGCCGCCCGGTCCAGGTGCGCCGACCCCTGCTGCGCCGCAGCGCCCGTGCCCACCAGCACGGGGGCGAGTGCCGCCGGCAGCGTGCGCGGGCGCGCGCCCTCGAGCCACTCGGCTGCTGTCGCCATCACTCCTCCTCGTCGGTCACCAGGCGCGCCACGGCTGCCCGGTCGACCTTCCCCGAGGGGCGCATGGGCAGCGCAGCCACCTCGACGAGCCGGCGCGGGGCCGCGGCGGAGCCCAGGGTACGCACCGCGACGTCCCGGGCCCGTTGCAGGTCGGTGGGCGCACGCGCGACGACCACCGCGACCGGCACGTGACCCCATCGCTCGTCGGGCACGCCCACCACGCAGACCTCCCCGATCTCGGGCAGCGTCGCGAGCGCGCGTTCCACCGCCTGCGGCGCGACGTTCGTCCCGCCCACGACGAGCACGTCGTCGCGCCTGCCCAGGACCTCCAGCCGGCCGTCGGCGGTCCACCGGCCAAGGTCGGAGGTGACGAACCAGCGGCGCAGGTCGCGCTCCACGAACGCGTCGGCAGTGGGCTCGGTGTAGCCGCGGGCCAGGGTCGGCCCGGCCACCCGCACCACATCGTCGACGAGTTCCACCCTCACGCCGTCCAGCGGGACGCCGTCGTAGACGCAGCCGCCGCTGGTCTCCGTCGACCCGTAGGTGGTGACCAGGCGCAACCCCAGGGCTCGTCCGTGCTCCAGGAGCGTGGGCGGCACGGCCGCACCGCCCACCAGGATCGCCTCGAGCCCGGCCAGCGCCGCGAGGTCCGCCGGCAGGCGGTCGCGAACCCCCGCGATCGCGCGATGCAGCTGGGTGGGCACGAGCGCGGCGTAGCGCACGCGGCCCTCACGGGCCGCCATGGCCACCGTCCCGATGTCGCGAGGGTCCGCGAGCACGGGCTCGACCCCGGCGAGCGTGGAGCGCACCACGACCTGCAGGCCCGCGACGTGCTCGGGCGGCAGGGCGAGCACCCAGCGGCCTGGACCGCCCAGGCGATCGTGGGTCGCGGTGGCCGAGGCGACCAGGGCGGCCGCGTCCAGCAGCACCCCGCGCGGCCTGCCCGTCGAGCCCGAGGTCGCGAGCACCGCGGCGACACCGTCGGGCACGTCGGCGGGCAGGGCAGGAGTCACGCCGCCCGCATGCGGCGCCAGCGCGGGGCCGCTGCCGTCCAGCGCGGCCGCCACGGCGCGGACCAGGTCGACCGCGGTGCGGCCGGCAACGGGCCACGGGACCAGTCTGTGCACCGTCCCACCCTAGGCGGGCCGTAGAGTGAGGCCGCGCCCTCGAGGGCGGCCCGATGCCACCGGCGACGCGAAGGAGTCCTGCCGTGCGCCCAGTGACCCGCCGACCCCTGTGGTCCGGCACCGTGGCGGGGCTGGCCGTCGCCCTGCTCGCGCTCGCCGGGTGCTCCACCCAGACGCCGCAGGCGCCTCCGCCCGTCACCGTGACGCCGACGATCACGCCGAGCCGGAGCGTGCCGCCGACCCCGAAGGTCCCGGTGGTCTGGCCGTTGACGGGCGTGCAGACCGCCGAGCTCCCCGACCGCCCTGCCGTCGCGGTCAAGATCGAGAACAGCCACCTCGCGCGTCCGCAGAGCGGGCTCAACCAGGCCGACATGGTCTGGGAGACCATCATCGACTTCGACGTGTCCAGGCTGGTCGCGGTGTTCCACTCCCAGACGCCGACCCACATCGGGCCCATCCGGTCCGTGCGGCCGATGGACATGTCCATCGTGGCGCCGCTGCACGGACCGCTGGTCTTCTCCGGGGGGCAGGAGGGGATTCTCGCGATGGTCCCCCAGGCGGGCATCCAGGGGATGAACAACGACTACGCCGCGCCGGGCATGTACCGGATCGCGACGCGGCAGGCCCCGCACAACGTCTACGGCGACGTGCCGGTCTTCGTGCAGAACGCCGACGCGAGCCACTCCTCGACCCCCCCGGCGCAGTTCCACTTCGCGCGCACCGCCCAGCAGGCGACGGCCGTCCTGCAGGGCACCGATGCGACGAAGATCTCGATGCACCTGTCCAGCCAGTCCGACCCTGCCTGGAGCTGGAGCGCCGACGGCTGGCAGCGCTGGGAGGGCAAGGATCCCGCGGTCGTCGCGGACGGGTCACGGATCCAGGCCACGAACGTCGTCCTGGTCGTCGCCCCGCACCCCGCCTCCGGCTTCCTCGCCCAGCTGGGCGCCCCCGTGCCGACCTACGACCTCGTGGGGGAGGGCCAGGCCCTGGTCGCTACGGGTGGCAAGACGATCCCGGCCACCTGGCACAAGACCGCGCAGGACCAACCGGTGACGCTCACCACCGCGGACGGCAAGGACGTGCTGCTGGCCCCCGGGAACACGTGGGTGGAGCTGGTCCCGCAGGGCACCGGCTCGTTCACGGTCGACCCCCCGGCGGGGGGTTGACGCACGCGGGTCGCGGCCCCTGCCGTGGCCGTCGGGCCGGGCCGGTCCTAGCCTGATCATCGGCGAGGGGGTGGGGATGGCCGGCGACGACGCACGACCGGGGTGGGCGGTCGAGGCGCTGGACGAGGTGCTCGACCCCGTGGTGGTGGCGCACCCCGTGCACGACGGCGCCCGGATCGCGGACTTCGTCCTCGACTACGCGAACCCCGCGGCCCGCGCCTGGGGTGCGGCGCCGGGCGTTCAGGTGGACGCGGGTCTGGGCCTGCGGCGCGCCCCGCGCTTCTCGGCCTACGTCGAGGCCTACAGCTCGGGGCGGCAGGTGTCGCTGTCCGCGGTGCCCTCGCGGCTGCGCTCCGAACCGGTGCGCTTCGTCGACCTGCGGATCACCCGCGTGGCCGACCGCCTGGTCCTGACCTGGCGCGACGTCACCGACCGGGTGCAGGCGGAGCAGGCCGCGGCGGCCGCCGAGGCCCGGTTCGAGGCGGTGCTGGAGAACCACCCGGACCCCTCGCTGCTCGCCAGGCCGGTCCTGGACGACGCCGACGACCCGGTCGACCTGCGCGTCTGGTTCGTCAACCGCGCCGCCCGGCAGTGGGGGGGCCAGCCGGGCTTGCTGCTCCGGGAGCCGATGGTGGCACTGGGCGCCGACGAGCTGTTCGAGGCGTACCTCGAGGTCGCTCGCGGTGGTCCGCCCGTGGCGCTCGACGGCGTCCACCTCGCGGAGCCCGACGGCGCGCGGGTGGTCGACGTGCGGGCGGCTCGCGTGGCCGGCGCGATCGTGGCGACCTGGCGGGACAGCACCGCGAAGCACCGCGCCGAGCAGGCACTGGTGGAGTCCGAGGCCAGGTTCCGCATGGCGTTCGACGACGCCCCGGTGGGGATGGCGATCGCAGACGTCGCTCCCGGCGGTCGCTATGTGCAGGTGAACGCGGCGTTCGCCGCGATGCTCGGGCGGACGCCGGACGAGATGGTCGGTCACCTGGGGGCCGAGTTCACGCACCCGGACGACGTCGAGCTCGACTCCGCGACGCTGCGGCGGTTCGTCGAGGGTGAGCGTGCGCCGTTCCAGCGCGAGAAGCGCATGCTGCACGCGGACGGCAGCGTCGTGTGGGTGCGCAAGTCCTCCGCTCCCGCGGCGGTGCACGGGCACCCGACGTACGTCATCACGCACGTCCAGGACATCACCGAACGTCGCGCGGTCGAGGCCGAGCTCGAGCGGCGGGCGCTGCACGACCCCCTGACCGGCCTCGCCAACCGCTCACTGCTGCTGGACCACCTCGGGGTCCTGGCGCGCGGCCTGGACCGGGCCGGCGGCCACCTCGCGGTGCTCTACCTCGACCTCGACCGGTTCAAGGACATCAACGACACGCTCGGCCACGCCGCCGGCGACGAGGTCCTGCGGGAGGTCGCGCGACGGATCGGTGCGGTCCTGCGGGCGGACGCCACCGCGGCCCGCCTCGCGGGCGACGAGTTCGTCGTGGCCACCCGGGTGTCCGACGACCTGGCAGCGGTCCGCATCGCCGAACGGCTGCACGCCGCGGTCCTGGAGCCGCTGCGCGTCTCGGGTCGGGAGCTGGTGGTCCGCCCGAGCATCGGCGTCGCCGTGAGCGACGACGGCGCAACGCAGGCCGAGGAGCTGCTGCGGCATGCGGATGTCGCGATGTACCACGCCAAGCACCACAGCAGCGAGCCGTGGGCGCTGTACGACGACGAGCTGCACGCGATCGCGGTGAACCGGCTCGCGATCGAGGAGGACCTGCGTGCCGGGCTCGCACGCGCGCGCTTCCGGCTCCTCTACCAGCCCATCCGCGACCTCGACTCCGGCCGGGTCGTCTCCGCCGAGGCCCTGCTGCGGTTGGAGCACCCCCAGCACGGCACGCTGACGCCCGCCGCGTTCCTCGACGTCGCCGAGGACAGCCGGCTCATCCTGCCCATCGGTGCCTGGGTGCTCGACGAGGCCGCCCGGCAGCTCGCCCTCTGGCGGCGGCGGCGTCCGGACCTGACCGTGTCCGTCAACGTCTCGCCGCGCCAGGTGCACCACCTGGTGCTGCGGGACCAGGTGGTGCACGCTGCGCAGGCCGCGGACGTCGACCCGGCCGGCCTCCAGCTGGAGATCACCGAGCGCGTGCTGCTGGGCGCGGGCGACGACGTGCTGGCCGAGCTCCTGGGCGTCACCGGTGCCGGGTGCGGCCTCGCGATCGACGACTTCGGCACCGGCTACTCCTCGCTCGCCTACCTCACCCGGTTCCCGGTGAGCGAGGTCAAGATCGACCGCGCGTTCGTCGCCGGGCTCGGCGGCCGCGGGCGCGACACCGCGGTGGCCGAGGCGATCCTCGGGCTCGCGGGCTCCCTGGGGCTGGGCGCGGTGGCCGAAGGGGTGGAGACGAGCGAGCAGCTCGAGGCGCTCCGCGCCCTGGGGTGCCCGCGCGCGCAGGGTTTCCACCTGGGAAGGCCGATGAGCGCCGAGGACCTCGGCGCACTGCTGGACTGACGGCCGCAGCGCCGTCAGAAGTGGTACGGGAAGGCGGACCAGTCCGGCTCGCGCCGCTGGAGGAACGCGTCCCGGCCCTCGACGGCCTCGTCGGTCATGTACGCCAGCCTGGTGGCCTCGCCGGCGAACACCTGCTGGCCGGCCAGGCCGTCGTCGGCGAGGTTGAACGCGAGCTTGAGCATCCGGACGGCCTGGGGGGACTTGCCGACGATGGTGCGGGCGTAGTCGAGCGCGAGGGCCTCGAGGTCGTCGTGCTCGGCCACCTCGTTGATCGCACCCCAGCGCTCGGCGTCGTCGGCGGTGTACGTCCGCGCCAGGAAGAAGATCTCCCGGGCGCGCTTCTGGCCGACCTGGCGGGCCAGCAGCGCGGAGCCGTACCCGGCGTCGAACGAGCCGACGTCGGCGTCGGTCTGCTTGAACCGGCCGTGCTCGCGGCACGCGATGGTCAGGTCCGCGACCACGTGCAGCGAGTGCCCACCGCCGGCCGCCCAGCCGTCGACGACGGCGACGACCACCTTGGGCATCGTCCGGATGAGTCGCTGGACCTCCAGGATGTGCAGCCGGCCGGCCCGCGCGGCGTCCAGCGGGTCGCTCTCACCGGTGCCCGTCGCGTAGCGGTACCCGTCGCGACCCCGCACGCGCTGGTCGCCGCCGGAGCAGAACGCCCAGCCGCCGTCCTTGGGGCTGGGCCCGTTGCCCGTGAGCAGCACGACGCCCACGTCGGGTGACATGCGCGCGTGGTCGAGCACGCGGTAGAGCTCGTCGACGGTGTGCGGGCGGAAGGCGTTGCGCACCTCCGGGCGGTGGAACGCTACCCGGACCACGGGCAGGTCCCGCTCGGCGTCGCCACGCAGCACACCCCGGTGGTACGTCACGTCGGTGAGATCGGCGAAGCCGGGGACCTCGCGCCAGCGCTGCGGGTCGAACGTCGCGGAGACCTGGTCCGGCAGTGCTGTCATGGCCGCCAGCGTAGGGGTCGCCGCCACTACGGTGGCCGTCATGAGCGCACCGTCCCCCACCGACCTGCACGTGTACCGGGTCGGGCTGCGCACCCGGTTCCGCGGCCTGACCTCGCGGGACGGGATGCTCGTGCGTGGGACCGCGGGATGGGGCGAGTTCGCGCCCTTCTGGGACTACGACGACGCGGCTGCGCTGGCCTGGTGGCGGTCCGCCCTCGAGGCCGCTGACGAAGGATGGCCCGAGCCGGTGCGACCCAGCGTCCCGGTGAACGTCACCGTGCCCGCTGTGGACGCGGGCACGGCACACACCCTGGTCACCGGTTCGGGGGGGTGCCGCACCGCGAAGGTCAAGGTCGCCGAGGCCGGTCAGGACCTGGCAGAGGAGATCGCCAGGCTCGAGGCGGTGCGTGACGCCCTCGGACCGGGCGGCGCGATCCGGATCGACGTGAACGGGCGCTGGGACGTGGCCACCGCGCTCGCCCGGCTGCCCGTGCTGGACCGCGCCGCCGGAGGCCTGGAGTACGTCGAGCAGCCCTGCGCGACGGTCCCCGAGCTCGCCGCCGTGCGACGCGCGTCGGACGTGCCGGTGGCCGCGGACGAGTCGGTGCGCCGCGCGCAGGACCCGCTCGCCGTGGCCCGGGCCGGCGCGGCGGACGTGCTCGTGCTCAAGGTCGCGCCGCTGGGCGGCGTGCGCGCCTGCCTGGAGCTGGCCGAGCAGGCCGGGCTGCCCGTGGTGGTGTCCTCGGCGTTGGAGAGCTCCGTGGGCCTGGCGGCCGGTCTCGCGCTCGCCGGCGCGCTGCCGGAGCTGCCCTACGCCTGCGGGTTGGCCACCGCGCAGCTCATGCTCGACGACGTCGTGGCGGACCCACCAGACGTGACGGACGGTGAGCTGCCCGTCCCGTCCGGGCCGGTGGCTCCCGCGGAGGACCTGCTGGCCCGGCACGTCGCCGACCCCGAGCTCGACCGTCGGTGGCGCACGCGTCTGGACCGGGTCGTCGCACTCGCAGCGCAGGAGGACCGGTGACGCCCAACCCCCCGGCCGCTCGGGCGGCCCGGACGCTGATGCAGGCGCTGGCCGACCTGGGCGTCGCCGACGTCGTGGTTGCTCCGGGCTCGCGCAGCGCACCGCTGGCCTACGCCGCTGCGGAGGCCGCGCTGCCGCCCGACCATCCGGCGCGCGACCTCCGCGCGCCGCGGCTGCGCGTGCACGTGCGGGTGGACGAGCGGGTCGCGGGCTTCCTCGCGCTGGGCCTGGCTCGCGCGGCCAAGGCGCGCAAGGAGCCGCGAGCCGTCGCCGTCGTGACCACGTCGGGCACGGCGCCGGCGCACCTGCTGCCCGCGGTGCTCGAGGCCCGGCACGCGGGCCTGCCCCTGCTGCTGCTCACCGCGGACCGACCGCACGAGCTGCGCGGCACCGGCGCCAACCAGACCACCGAGCAGGTGGGCCTGCTCGCGCCGGCTGTGCGGCTGTCGGTGGACGTCCCCGCACCCGTGGGGCTGCCCGACGAGGAACGTGACCTGCGCAACCTGGCGGCCCGGGTGGTCGCCGTCGCGCTCGGCACCCGGGACCACACACCGGGTCCGGTGCACGTGAACCTCGCCTACCGCGAGCCGCTGGTGCCGGACGGGCCGTGGCCGGAGCGTTCCGCGGACGGCCTGACCCGGGTGCTCGCGCATCCCGGCACCCCCGCAGGAGCGGAGCTGGCCGCGTTCTCCGACGTGGCGCGGCCGGTCTCGCCGCCGGACGGCGTGCGGACCGTGGTGGTGGCCGGTGACGGGGCCGGCCCGGAGGCCTCCGTGGTGGCCCACGCCAACGAGTGGCCGCTGCTTGCCGAGCCCTCCTCGGGTGCAGGAGGCGGGCCGAACGCCATCGCCGCGTACCGGCTGCTGCTGGACCACCCGGAGCTCGGCGGCGCGGTGCAGCGCGTCGTGGTGCTGGGCCGGCCGACGCTGTCCCGCCCGGTGCAGGCGCTGCTCGCCCGTCCCGACGTCGAGGTGATGGTGATCGCCGAGCAGGGCCGCGACTGGCCCGACGCGGCCCGTCGGGCCGATCAGGTGGTCCCCGGGGTGCCCGGCTCCCTCCTGCGGGGAAACCTCGGCGCGGGTCTGGACTGGCTGGGGCGGTGGCGCCGGGCCGGGGTGCTGGCCGCCGGCGCGGTCGCGGACGTGCTCGCAGCCGAGAGCGCCGACGCCGCCTCCGGGCCGTTGCTCGCCGCCGTCGTGGCCTCCTCGCTGGGCCCTCAGGACGTGCTCGTGGTCTCCGCCAGCAACCCGGTCCGGGACCTCGACCTGGTCGCACGGTGGGAGGATCCGCCGCTCGTGGTGGCCAACCGCGGCCTCGCCGGGATCGACGGGACGCTGTCCACCGCGGCCGGGTTGTCGTTGGGGCTCGGGCGACCCGTGCGCGCCTATGTGGGCGACCTGGCCTTCCTGCACGATGCGGGCGCGCTCCTGATGGGTCCCGACGAGCCCCGTCCGGACCTGCAGGTCGTGGTGGCGGCCGACGGCGGGGGGTCGATCTTCGCCACGCTCGAGCACGGCGAGCGTCGGCTGGCACACCTGGCCGAGCGGGTCATGGCCACCCCGCACCGCGCCGACCTGGGCGCGCTGTGCGCGGGCTACGGCGTGCCGCACCGCCGGGTCGACGTGGACGAGCTCCCGGCGGCGCTCGCGCGGCCCGTGCAGGGGCTCGAGGTGCTCGAGGTCCCGGTGGACCGGGCGGAACGCCGAGCCCTGACCGGGCGGCTCGCGGACGCCGTCCACGTGGCGCTGGCCGATCTGCAGTGAAGCGCTCGGGCCGCCGTCCGCGGGGTCCCGGGAGGGCGACGAGCGGGCCGTGCACGCGCGCCGCGGGCACTCTCAGCGGACTCCCAGGTTCGTTCCAGGTCCGCGCCAGGCGGGTGGTCTTGAGTAGGGGATCGAAGGAGGTTCCCACATGCACCCGTACGAGAACCGGCCCGACCCGCAGGCCGGTCACACCCCAGAGTCGCAGCGCGACCCGCGTACTGCGGCGCCGTGGGTGAGCCCGGGCCACCCCCAGGAGCCGCAGCCAGGTCAGCAGGCCGCACCCGAGCAGGGTCAGCAGGCCGCGTCCCAGCCGGCCCACCAGACCCCGCCTGCCGGCTACCCGCAGCAGGGTCA
The DNA here is from genome assembly GCF_030586465.1 of Actinotalea lenta. Taxonomy (GTDB): domain Bacteria; phylum Actinomycetota; class Actinomycetes; order Actinomycetales; family Cellulomonadaceae; genus Actinotalea; species Actinotalea lenta. Next base: position 244,601 of record NZ_JAUQYP010000001.1, on the reverse strand, counting down.
CCCCGGTCCGCAGGCCAACCCCGGTCCGCACATGCCCACCGGTCCGCAGGGCCAGCCGGGCCCGCAGACCAACCCCGGACCCCAGCATCCCGGCTTCACCCATCAGCCCACCCCGCCCTACTACCAGCAGCCGCACGGGCAGGGCACCCCGCCCCCCGGGTGGTCGATCGGTTCCGTCGCGACGCCCGAGCGCCCCAAGCGGGAGCACCGGTGGATGCCGCTCGTCGGCACCGCTGCCGGCGCCGCGCTCATCGCGAGCGTGGCCACCGCCGGTCTCGTGATCGGGTTCAGCCACCCCGCGCACACCGCGGTGTCGATCGACAGCCTGGGCGCGACCTCCTCGGAGGCGGTGCCGGTCTCCGGATCGACGGTGTCCAACCCGGACTGGGAGGCCGTGGCCAACGCCGTGCGTCCGTCCGTGGTGGCCATCAAGGTCCAGCTCAACGGGGGCGTCGCCGAGGGCTCCGGTGTGGTCGTGGACACCAAGGGTCACATCCTCACCAACAACCACGTCGTCGCCGGGGCGACCCAGGGCGGCATCACGGTCACGCTGTCCGACGGGCGTGTGTTCCCGGCCACCGTGGCTGGCACCGACCCCACGACGGACCTCGCCGTGGTCTCGCTCACCAACCCGCCGAGCGACCTCAAGCCCGCGACGCTCGGCGACTCCTCCAAGGTCGTCGTCGGCGAGCCCGTGATGGCGGTGGGCAACCCGCTCGGTCTGTCCAGCACGGCGACCACGGGCATCGTCTCGGCGCTCGACCGCCCGGTGTCCACGTCGGAGGGCGGCGGTCAGCCGGTCGTGACGAACGCGATCCAGATCGATGCGGCGATCAACCCCGGCAACAGCGGTGGTCCGCTGTTCGACGCCAAGGGTGAGGTCATCGGCATCACGTCCTCGATCGCGTCCTTGTCGCAGTCCTCCGGCTCGATCGGGCTCGGGTTCGCGATCCCGTCGAACCTGGCGGACCGGATCGGCGCCGAGCTGCTCAAGGACGGCACGGCGAGCCACGCCTTCCTCGGTGTCGAGCTGACCGACGGTCAGGCGACCGCCGACGGCGTCACCCGGATGGGCGCGAAGATCCACTCCGTGTCCCCCGGGACACCCGCGGCGTCGGCCGACCTGCGGGCCGGTGACGTGATCGTGGCGATCGACAACCAGCCGGTCAGCGGGGCCGAGTCCCTGACCGGGTACGTGCGAGCACTGGCCGCCGGCCAGTCCGCCACGCTCACCGTGGTCCGCGACGGCAAGTCCTTCAGCGTGGACGTGACGTTCGCCGCGATGAGCGGCTCCACCACCTCCGGCTCGCAGCAGGGTCAGTCCCCCTCCCTGCCGAGCCTGCCCTGGGGTCAAGGGGGCTGACACAGCCCGACGGACACCTTGACCCCCCCGGTGCGGGCCGGGACGCTCACGGCGCGAGCGTCCCGGCCCGCCGCCGTAGGTCCGCACGAGGCGTCGGCCCGCCACCCGCCGTCGCCGCGCCTCCGCACCCGCCGTCGAGTGGTGCACATGCAGGCGAGTGGTGCGCCCGCAGGTGCACCACTCGCCTGCATGTGCACCACTCGCGGCTAGGTGGGTGAGTGGGTGCGGTGGGCGGGGGTGGGCGCCGCGGTGGCCACAGGTGGGTGCGCGCCCTGCCTGGGGTGCCCGTGCTCGCGCAGAGCACGGGGGTCGGTCTGGCGGCTCTAGTCCTCGCCGAGGGCGTGCCGCATGGGCTCGAGCTTCGCCTCCGACTCGGCGAGCTCGGAGTCGGGCACCGACGCCGCGACGATCCCGCAGCCCGCGAACAAGCGCAGCCGGTGCTGGTCGTCGGCATCCAGCTCGGCGGACCGCAGCCCGATGCCCCACTCTCCGTCCCCGTCCGCGCCGAGCCAGCCGACCGGGCCTGCGTACCGCCCGCGGTCCATCCGTTCGAGCCGGGCCAGCAGGGTCACGGCGTCGGCGGTGGGCGTTCCTGCCACCGCTGCGGTCGGGTGCAGGGCCGCGGCGAGTGCGAGGCTCGACGTGCCCTCCTCGCCCAGCACTCCCGTGACGTCGGTCGCCAGGTGCAGCACGTTGGGCAGGTGCAGCACGAACGGCGTCTCCGGGACGTTCGTCGAGGAGCAGAACGGCTCGAGCGCCCTGGTCAGCGAGGCGACCGCGTACTCGTGCTCCTCGAGGTCCTTCGAGGAGTGGGCCAGCACGCCCGCGTGAGCCAGGTCGGCGTCGTCGTCACCGGTCCGCCGGATCGTCCCCGCGAGCACGCGCGAGGTGACCAGGCCCTTCTCGGAGCGGACCAGCAGCTCCGGGGTCGCGCCCACCAGGCCGCCCACCGAGAACGTCCAGCACCCCGGGTAGTCCGTCGCGAGCCGGTGCAGGACCCAGCGGGGGTCGAGCGGGTGCGCCGTGCGCGCCTCGACGTCGCGCGCCAGCACGACCTTGTCCAGCCGACCGGCGCGGATCGCGGCGACGGCCTCGGCCACGGCGGAGCGCCAGGCGTCCGGGCTCAGGCCGCCGGGGCGGTACGTGACGTCGCCCGGGCCGAGTGGTGGCTCCGTCGGCTCGAGCCGCGCCGCGGGCGCCATCGCGCCGACGTCGACGGTGGTGAGCCACGCGTCCTCGCCGCGCCGGCCCACCACCACGCGCGGGACGACGAGGATGCCGCCGGCGGGGGAGTCGTCGGCGAACGCGAAGGACGCGAACGCGACCGGCCCGGTGCCCGGCAGCCGGACCTCGTCGCGGACGACGGCGTGCGCCATGGCGGTGCGCCAGGCCGCATCGGCGTCGGCGAACCGGTCCTCGCCCTCCGTGCGCAGGGCCGCGACCTCGCCCCATGCGACCAGGCCGTCCCCGCGCCGCACCCACGCGTTGCCGCCCTCGGGCGGCAGCAGGTCCATCAGGTCGGCGGGCAGGTCCTCGGGGTCGACGCGCACGGTACGGGCGACCAGCGGCGCCGGCAGGGTCTGCGCGCCGTCGGGGGAGGGGCCGAGTGTCATCGCCCCCAAGCCTAGATCCCCGAGCCCCCCACCTCCGTCCGCCCACCCCACCCCCACCCCCACCCCCACCCCCACCCCCGTCGAGCGGCGCACATCCAGTCCAGAGGTGTGCCTCCAGGTGCAGCACTCGCCTGGGTGTGCGCGTCTCGGTTGGGGGGAGAGTGACGCCGACGGGGCGGTCGGGCCGACCCCGGGGCGGGGGCTCGGCGCCCCGGCGCGTTCGGGGCACCCGCGGAGGGCTGGGAGGATGGCGGGCATGCGCGCGAGTCTGGAGAAGCGACCCGGTGAGGTCGCGGCGATGTTCGACGCCATCGCCCACCGGTACGACCTGACGAACGACGTGATCTCGCTCGGCCAGGACCGCCGCTGGCGGACGGCGACCGTCGAGGCCGTCGGAGCGCGTCCCGGTGAGGTCGTGCTGGACCTCGCGGCCGGTACCGGTACGTCGAGCGAGCCGTTCGACGCCGCGGGCGTGCATGTGGTCCCGTGCGACTTCTCGGTCGGCATGCTCGCGGTGGGCAAGCGCCGCCGCCCGGACCTGGCCTTCACCGCCGGGGACGCGACGCGACTGCCGTTCGCCGACGGGTCCTTCGACGCCGTGACGATCTCGTTCGGGCTGCGCAACGTCGTGGACACCCGCGCCGCGCTCGCCGAGATGCTGCGCGTCACACGCCCCGGGGGGCGGCTCGTGGTGACCGAGTTCTCACGGCCGACGGACCTGGTGTTCCGCACGGTGTACACGGAGTACCTGATGCGCGCGCTGCCCGCCGTCGCGCGTGCCGTCTCGCGTGACCCCGACGCCTACGTGTACCTCGCCGAGTCGATCCGCAGCTGGCCCGACCAGGGGGACTTCGCCGCACTGATGGCCGGCGCGGGCTGGAGCCGGGTCGCGTACCGCAACCTCTCGGGAGGCATCGTCGCGATGCACCGGGGCGTGCGGCCGGGGCACGACCCGCGCACGAGGGGGTGACAGACCTCGGTCCCTGGTGATCCCCGTCCGCCCGATGGGCGTGTGCGGCCCAAGGTCCCACGGGGCACTAGGATTGGCACGGCTCGTTCGTGAATCTGTTCACAAGGATCGAAGGCAGGACTCTGGTGGTGACCCCCGACGCTGACGTGATCGTCGTCGGCGCAGGTCCCGCAGGATCGACCGTGGCCTTCTACCTCGCGGCCGCCGGAGTGGACGTCCTCGTGCTGGAGAAGACCGAGTTCCCCCGGGAGAAGGTCTGCGGCGACGGCTTCACGCCCCGCTCGGTGCGCGAGCTCGTCGCGATGGGCGTGCCGATGCGCCCCGAGGACGGCTGGATCCGCAACAAGGGCCTGCGGGTGCGCGGCGGCGGGCACGTCATCCACCTGCCCTGGCCGCAGACGGAGACCTTCCCGGACTACGGGGTGAGCCGGACCCGCAAGGACTTCGACCAGACGCTGGCCGTGCACGCCCGCGCCGCGGGCGCCCGCATCCAGGAGCGGACGCAGGTCACCGGCCCGGTGACCGACGAGCGCACGGGCCGCGTGGTCGGCGTCACGGCACGCCCGGTCGACGCCAGCGGTCGTCGAACAGGCGACGAGGTCACCTACCGTGCGCCCGTGGTGGTCGCCGCCGACGGCGTGTCCGGGCGGTTCGCGCTCGCGCTCGGCCTGGAGAAGGACCCGCGGCGCCCGATGGGCGTGGCCGTGCGCACGTACTTCCGCACCCCGCGACACGACGACGACTGGATGGAGTCCCACCTCGAGCTGTGGGACGGCCCCCCGGGACGTTCGGCGCTGCTGCCGGGGTACGGCTGGATCTTCGGTCTCGGCGACGGCACCGCGAACGTCGGCCTCGGATCGGTGAGCTCCACGGCGGCCGCCACGAAGATCGACTACAAGGACCTCCTGCAGCGCTGGGTGTCCCACCTGCCTCCGGAGTGGGAGTTCACGCCCGAGAACCAGATCGGCCCGGTGCGCTCGGCGGCCTTGCCGATGGCGTTCAACCGGAAGCCGCTCTACCATCGCGGCGTCCTGCTGGTCGGGGACGCCGGCGGCATGGTCAACCCGTTCAACGGCGAGGGGATCGCCTACGCGATGCAGGCCGCCCGTCGGGCCGCCGAGGTGATCGTGCAGGCCCGCGCGCGAGCCACCGACGCGCAGCGCGACCGGGTGCTGGCAACCTACCCGGGTGTGATGGCCGACGAGCTCGGTGGCTACTACACCCTGGGCCGGGCATTCGTGCGGATCATCGAGCGCCCTGACGTGATGCGCGTCCTGACGCGGTACGGTCTGCCCCGGCCGGCGTTGATGCGCCTCACACTGAAGCTGCTGTCGGACGTGTGGGACCCGCACGGGGGCGATGCGTCCGACCGTTTCATCGCCGCGCTGACGCGAATTGCGCCTGCGGCATGACCCGAGAAAACTCGGCTGGGACCCAGCGCCACCGGCCGTCGCTGCACCACGGCCCGCACCGCGCGGGACAGAGCTGGAGGACGAGATGAGCAACCCGTACGTGCCGATCCTCGTGCTCATGACGGTGGCGGCCGTGCTCGCCCTCGGTGGGGTGGGGGCGAGCGCGATCATCGGCCCCAAGCGGTACAACCGCGCCAAGCTCGAGGCGTACGAGTGCGGGATCGACCCGACGCCGCACGCCATCGGCGGCGGACGCTTCCCGATCAAGTACTACCTGGTCGCGATGACCTTCATCGTCTTCGACATCGAGGTCGTCTTCATGTATCCGTGGGCGGTGGCGTTCGACGCGCTCGCCATGTTCGGCGTGGTCGCGATGCTCACCTTCCTGGTTCTCATCACGGTGCCGTTCGTCTACGAGTGGCGCCGCGGCGGGTTCGAGTGGGACTGACCGGGCTGCAGCACGAACGACGAGAGGAAGGAGGCAGGCCATGGGCATCGAGGAGGCCCCGTCCGGGATCCTGCTGACCACCATCGAGGGCCTGGCGGGCTACTTCCGCAAGGCGTCGATGTGGCCGGTGACGTTCGGCCTGGCCTGCTGTGCGATCGAGATGATGGCGACCGGTACCCCCCGGTTCGACATGTCCCGGTTCGGCATGGAGGTGTTCCGCGCGTCGCCGCGGCAGGCGGACCTGATGATCGTCGCGGGGCGCGTCAGCCAGAAGATGGCCCCGATCGTGCGCCAGGTCTACGACCAGATGTCCGAGCCCAAGTGGGTGCTGTCGATGGGCGTGTGCGCGTCCTCGGGCGGGATGTTCAACAACTACGCCATCGTCCAGGGCGTCGACCACGTGGTGCCGGTGGACATCTACCTGCCCGGCTGCCCGCCGCGACCGGAGATGCTCCTGAACGCGATCCTCGCGCTGCACGACCAGGTCCAGCAGTCTCCGCTGGGGGTCGACCGTGAGGAGGCGGCGCGCGCCGCGGAGGCCGCGGCTCTCGAGGCCACCCCGACCTCCCAGATGAAGGGGCTGCTGCGGTGAGCGACGCTAGCGACGAGAAGAAGGACGCCTCGGCCGCGGCGAAGGCCGGCGACGCACCGGTCGGCGCCGAGGGCGGCGACACCCCGCAGACCACCGTCGAGGCCGCCCTCGAGGCAGGCTCGCAGAACATCCCCGCGACGGGTACCCGCCCGGCCGGGCCGCAGGTCGTCGACGTGCGCACGGGCATGTTCGGCGTCACCGGGTCGGGGGACACCTCCGGGTTCGGCGGCCTGGTCCGCACGGTGGCGATGCCCGGGCCCAGCCCGCGGCCCTACGGTGGCTGGTTCGACGAGGTGGTGGACATCCTCGCCGAGGTCCTCGCCGAGCAGGGCATCGCGTTCGAGGACGCGGTCGAGGCGGTCGTGGTCGACCGCGAGGAGCTGACGCTGCACACCAGCCGGGAGCACCTGCTGACGGTGTGCCGCGCGCTGCGCGACGAGCAGGACCTGCGCTTCGAGCTGGGCCTCGGCGTCTCCGGCGTGCACTACCCCCACGAGACCGGGCGCGAGCTGCACGCGGTCTACCACCTGACGTCGGTCACGCACTCGCGTCGGCTGCGCCTCGAGGTGTCGGTCCCCGAGTCCGACCCGCACATCCCGTCGAGCACCCCGGTCTACCCGGGGCACGACTGGCACGAGCGGGAGACCTTCGACTTCTTCGGGATCGTGTTCGACGGCCACCCGGGGCTGGCCCGCATCGAGATGCCGGACGACTGGGTCGGTCACCCGCAGCGCAAGGACTACCCGCTGGGCGGCATCCCGGTGGAGTACAAGGGGGCGCAGGTCGTCCCGCCGGACGAGCGGAGGTCGTACAACTGATGGCTGAGGCCCGCACCCCGCACGCCACCGGCTCGCTGCCCGACGACGAGGACGCCCGCGTCTTCGAGGCCGTCGGCGGCGACTGGTCGGACATCGCCGAGGAGGCAGCGCGCCTCGGCGAGGAGCGCATCGTCGTCAACATGGGTCCGCAGCACCCGTCCACGCACGGCGTGCTCCGCCTGATGCTCGAGATCGACGGTGAGACGGTGACCGAGGCCCGGGCGGGCATCGGCTACCTGCACACCGGCATCGAGAAGAACATGGAGTTCCGCACCTGGACGCAGGGCGTGACGTTCTGCACCCGGATGGACTACGTGGCGCCGTTCTCCAGCGAGGCGGCCTACTGCCTGGCGGTCGAGAAGCTCCTCGGCATCACCGAGGACGTGCCCGAGCGCGCCCAGGCGGTCCGCGTCCTGCTGCTCGAGCTCAACCGGATCGCCTCGCACCTCATCGCGATCGGTACGGGCGGCAACGAGCTCGGTGCGACGACGATCATGACGATCTCGTTCACCGCGCGCGAGGAGATCCTCAAGATCTTCGAGCTGATCACCGGTCTGCGGATGAACCACGCGTTCATCCGGCCCGGTGGCGTCGCCCAGGACATCCCGCCCGGCGCGCTGGACACGGTGCGTGAGGCGATGCCCCGGGTGCGCACGTACCTGGGCCAGCTCGGCGACCTGATGCTGGCCAACCCCATCTACAAGGGCCGTACGGTCGGCGTCGGACACCTGTCGCTGGCCGGCGCGATGGCGCTCGGCATCACCGGGCCGGTGCTGCGCTCGGCAGGCCTGCCCTACGACGTCCGCAAGGCTTTCCCCTACCTCGGTTACGAGACCTACGACTTCGACGTGCCGACGTCGACGGACGCCGACGCCTACGCGCGGACCGTCCTGCGGCTGGAGGAGTGCTACCAGTCGTTGCGGATCGTCGAGCAGGCGGTCGAGCGCCTGCAGCAGATGGGTCCCGGGCCGGTGATGGTCGCGGACAAGAAGGTCGCGTGGCCCGCGCAGCTGGCGATCGGTGCGGACGGCATGGGCAACTCGCTGGCGCACATCAAGGAGATCATGGGCACCTCGATGGAGTCGCTCATCCACCACTTCAAGCTCGTCACCGAGGGCTTCCGGGTCCCGGCAGGCGAGGTCTGGCAGACGGTCGAGGCGCCGCGCGGCGAGCTCGGCGTCCACCTGGTCTCCGACGGAGGCACCAGGCCGTACCGGGCGCACTTCCGTGACCCGTCGTTCAACAACCTCCAAGGCGTGTCCCTCATGTGCGAGGGCGGCCAGGTGGCTGACGTGGTCGTCGCGGTGGCCGGGCTCGACCCCGTGCTGGGAGGGGTGGACCGCTGATGGCGAGCTACGACGCGCAGACCCTGGCGCAGCTCGAGGCCGACGCCGCGCAGGTCCTGGCGCGCTACCCGGAGAACCCGCGGTCCGCGCTGCTGCCGCTGCTGCACCTGGTGCAGTCCGTCGACGGGTACATCACCGCCGCCGGGATCGAGTTCTGCGCCCGGTCGCTGGACCTGACCGCCGCCGAGGTCTCCGCGGTGGCCACCTTCTACACCCAGTACAAGCGTCACCCCAACGGGACCTACACCGTCGGGGTGTGCACGAACACGCTGTGCGCCGTGATGGGCGGCGACCAGATCTGGGCCGAGCTGAGCGACCACCTCGGCGTCGGGCACGACGAGACCACCGAGGACGGGGCGATCACGCTCGAGCGCGTCGAGTGCAACGCCGCGTGCGACTACGCGCCCGTGGTGATGGTCAACTGGGAGTTCTTCGACAACCAGACGCCGGCCTCGGCGACCGCCCTCGTGGACGCTCTGCAGGCCGGGGAGCCGGTGCGGCCCACGCGCGGGGCCGACCGCGTCGTCGGGTTCAAGGAGACCTCCCGCGTGCTCGCCGGGTTCACCGACGGCCGGGCGAACGAAGGTCCGGGGGCCGGTGCGCCGACCCTGGTCGGGCTGCAGCTGGCCGACGAGCGCGGCTGGGTCGCGCCGGGCGAGGCCGGCAAGACGCGGGCGCAGCCCGCGCGCGGCGAGCGGCAGAAGACCGCCCCCCGCTCCGGCGGCACCCAGTCGAGCGTGGACACCCCCGCCGGACCGCAGGGCGAGGACGCGTCGCGCCGCACCTCGAACGACGCGTCGGGCGACCAGACCAAGCGTGAGGAGTCGTGATGGCGACCACCCTGACCCCGGTCCTGTCCCGGACCTGGGACACCGAGCGCCCCTGGACGCTGGAGTCCTACCGGGCCTCCGGCGGGTACGACGCGCTGCGCACCGCGCTGGCCACCGCTCCGGCCGACCTGGTCCAGATGGTCAAGGACTCCGGCCTGCGCGGTCGTGGGGGCGCGGGCTTCCCGACCGGAATGAAGTGGGGCTTCTTGCCGGCACCGGACGGCGGCCCGCGCTACCTGGTGGTCAACGCCGACGAGTCCGAGCCGGGTACCTGCAAGGACATCCCGCTGATGATGGCCTCGCCGCACCAGCTGCTCGAGGGCGTCATCATCACGTCGTACGCGATCGGCTGCCACCACGCGTTCATCTACCTGCGTGGTGAGGTCGTGCACGTGTACCGCCGCCTCCTCCAGGCGGTGCAGGAGGCCTACGATGCCGGCCTGCTGGGCTCCGATGTCGCCGGCTCGGGCTTCCAGCTCGACGTCACGGTGCACGCGGGCGCCGGGGCGTACATCTGCGGCGAGGAGACCGCGCTGCTGGACTCCCTCGAGGGACGCCGGGGTCAGCCCCGCCTCAAGCCACCGTTCCCGGCGGTCGAGGGCCTGTACGCCCGCCCGACCGTGGTCAACAACGTCGAGTCGATCGCCTCGGTCCCCTCGATCGTGCAGTACGGCAGCGACTGGTTCCGCTCGATGGGCACCGAGCGCTCCACGGGCTACGGGCTGTTCTCGCTGTCCGGCCACGTCCGCAACCCCGGCCAGTACGAGGCGCCCCTGGGCATCACGCTGCGCGAGCTGCTCGAGATGGCCGGCGGCATCCGCGAGGGCCACGAGCTGAAGTTCTGGACACCGGGGGGGTCCTCGACCCCGCTGTTCACCGCCGAGCACCTCGACGTCCCGCTGGACTACGAGTCGGTCGGTGCGGCCGGGTCGATGCTCGGCACCCGGGCGCTGCAGATCTTCGACGACTCGGTGTGCGTGGTCCGGGCGATCACCCGGTGGGCGGAGTTCTACAAGCACGAGTCCTGCGGCAAGTGCACGCCGTGCCGCGAGGGCACCTACTGGCTGGTGCAGATCCTGCAGCGGATCGAGGCCGGCCGGGGCACCCAGGAGGACCTGGACACCCTGCTCGACGTCTGCGACAACATCCTGGGCCGTGCGTTCTGCGCCCTCGGTGACGGGGCGACGTCGACGATCACCTCCGGGCTGCAGTACTTCCGCGAGGAGTTCGAGGCCCACCTGTCCGGCGGCTGTCCGTTCGACCCGGCGAAGGCGGCCCTGTTCGAGTACGCGTCTGGCTCCGTGTCCGGAGCAGGAACGGTGGGAGCATGACGTCCACGACGACCGGTGCGGCGGGCACCTCGGGCACCGTGGTCCCCGAGGTGACGTTCACCATCGACGACGTCGAGGTGTCCGTCCCGAAGGGCACCCTGGTGATCCGCGCGGCCGAGCAGCTCGGCATCCAGATCCCCCGGTTCTGCGACCACCCGCTGCTCAAGCCCGCGGGCGCGTGCCGGCAGTGCCTCGTCGAGGTCGCGATGCCGGACCGCGAGGGCAACCTGCGGCCGATGCCCAAGCCCCAGGCGTCCTGCACGCTGGTGGCCACGCCCGGCATGGTCGTGCACACCCAGCGCACGTCTGCGGTGGCGGACAAGGCCCAGCACGGCGTGATGGAGCTGCTGCTCATCAACCATCCGCTGGACTGCCCCACGTGCGACAAGGGTGGCGAGTGCCCCCTGCAGAACCAGGCGATGAGCAACGGCCGCGCCACGAGCCGGTTCGTGGACGCCAAGCGCACGTTCGCCAAGCCGTTGGCGATCTCCACGCAGATCCTGCTGGACCGCGAGCGCTGCATCCTGTGCCAGCGCTGCACGCGCTTCTCCAACGAGATCGCCGGGGACCAGTTCATCGACCTGCAGCAGCGCGGCGCGCGCCAGCAGATCGGTCGGTTCGACCCGGCCGTGCTGGGCTTCGACGGAGCGGGCCAGGCGACGGTGTTCGCCGGGGCCGAGGACGACGGGACGCCCTACACCCGGGCCGGTGGCATGCCGCCGGTCGACGAGTCCCCGGAGCGGCCGATCGGCCCGGCCGCGCTGGACGCGTCGGGACGGCCGTTCTCCTCGTACTTCTCCGGCAACACGGTGCAGATCTGCCCGGTCGGCGCTCTCACCGGCGCCTCCTACCGGTTCCGCTCCCGCCCGTTCGACCTGGCCTCCACGCCGTCGATCGCCGAGCACGACTCCAACGGCTCGGCGATCCGCGTCGACCACCGTCGCGGTGTGGTGATGCGGCGGCTGGCCGGCGAGGACCCGGTGGTCAACGAGGAGTGGCTGACCGACAAGGACCGGTTCGCGTTCACCTGGCAGACCGCCCCCGACCGGCTCACCGCGCCGCTGGTGCGGGACCGCACCGATGACGGCGCCCCCGGCGAGCTGCGCGAGGCGAGCTGGGCCGAGGCCCTCACCGTGGCGGCCGAGGGGCTGGCCGCGGCGCGGGACGGCGCCGGGGTGGGTGTGCTGCCCGGCGGGCGCCCGACCATGGAGGACGCCTACGCCTACGCCAAGCTGGCACGCGTGGCCCTGGGCACCAACGACGTCGACCACCGTGCGCGGCCGCACTCCGCCGAGGAGGAGGCCTTCCTGGGCCACGCGGTCGCGGGACGCGGCATCGACGTGACGTTCGCCGACCTCGAGCGCAGCGCGGTGCTGCTGGTGGGCTTCGAGCCCGAGGACGAGGGCGGCGTGGTCTTCCTGCGCCTGCGCAAGGGTGTGCTGGCCGGGGCCACCCGGGTGTTCTCGGTCGCGCCCTTCGCCACGCGCGGGCTGCGCCGGGTGCGCGGCACGTTGCTGCCTGCGGCGCCCGGGACCGAGCCGGAGGTGCTCGACGCGATCGGGGACGCCGAGGACGCCGAGCTCGCCGCCGCGGCGGAGGCGTTGCGCGGCGGTGTGGTCCTGGTGGGCGAGCGGATGGCCACCGTGCCCGGTGCGCTGTCCGCGGCACTGCGACTGGCCGAGCGCCTCGGTGCCCGGCTGGCCTGGTTGCCACGACGCGCCGGCGAACGCGGCGCCCTCGAGGTCGGCACCCTGCCGACCCTGCTGCCGGGCGGTCGCCCGGTGGCCGACGGCGCGGCACGGGCCGACCTGGCCGCCGCCTGGGGCGTCGAGTCGCTGCCGAGCACGCCGGGCCGCGACCTCACGGCGATCCTCACCGGTGCGGTCTCCGGCGGGCTGGCCGCCCTGGTGGTCGGCGGCGTCGACCCGGCCGACCTGCCCGATCCGGACCTCGCGCTGCGCGCCCTCGAGCAGACCTTCGTGGTCAGCCTGGAGGTGCGCGCGTCGGCGGTGACGGAGCGGGCCGACGTCGTGCTCCCGGTCGCCCCGCCCGCCGAGAAGCCCGGCACGTTCGTCACGTGGGAGGGCAGGCCGCGACCGTTCGCCCAGGCGCTGACCTCGACGGCGCTGCCCGACCATCGTGTGCTGCACGCGCTGGCGGGCCGGCTCGGGGTGGACCTCGGGCTGGGCACGCTGGCCGCGGTGCACGGCGACCTCGACGAGCTCGGCGCGTGGGACGGGGTCCGGGCCGACGCCCCGGACATGGCGTACTCCGAGCCGCCGACCCCCGGGGCCGACCAGGCGGTGCTGGCGAGCTGGCACCTTCTGCTCGACCTGGGCCGGTGCCAGGACGGTGAGGCGTTCCTGGCCGGCACCGCGCCGCGACCGGTCGCGCGGCTCAGCAGCGAGCTCGCCGCCCGCATCGGGGTGGATGACGGTGCGCCGGTGACGGTGTCCACCGACCACGGCAGCATCACGCTGCCGGCCGTGATCACGCCGATGCCCGACGCCGTGGTGTGGCTGCCGGTGAGCTCGCCGGGCTCCACGGTCCGCACGACCCTGCGGGTCGACGCGGGCGCCGTGGTCACGGTGGCGCCCGGCACGACGACGGACGTGGAGCCGACGGACGGAGAGCAGGCATGACCGCGATGAGCGTGGCGCTGGCCGCCGCGACCCCCCCGCCCGCGGCGGACTTCAGCAACGACACCTGGTGGATCGTGCTGATCAAGGCCGTGGGGATCATCGTCTTCCTGCTGCTGAGCGTGCTCTTCGCGATCTGGTTCGAGCGCAAGGTCGTCGCGCGCATGCAGATCCGGCCCGGTCCCAACGTGCACGGCCCGTTCGGCCTGCTGCAATCCCTGGCCGACGCGATGAAGCTGCTGCTCAAGGAGGACATGACCGTCCGCGCGGCGGACAAGGTCATCTACCTGGTGGCTCCGATGATCTCGGTGTTCGCCTCGCTGCTGGTGTTCGCGGTCATCCCGATCGCCCCCGAGGTCAACCTGTTCGGGCACCTCACGCCCCTGCAGCTGACCGACTTCCCGGTCGCGGTGCTGTACATCCTGGCCGCGGCGTCGGTGGGCGTGTACGGGATCGTGCTCGGCGGCTGGGCGTCCGGCTCGACGTACCCGCTGCTGGGTTCGGTGCGGTCCACCGCGCAGGTGATCTCCTACGAGCTCGCGATGGGCATGTCCCTGGTCAGCGTGTTCGTCATGGCCGGCTCGATGAGCACGCGGCAGATCGTGGAGTCCCAGACCACCATCTGGTGGTTCCTGCCTCTGCTGCCGGCGTTCGTCATCTACCTGATCTCGATGACCGGTGAGGTCAACCGCCTGCCCTTCGACCTGCCGGAGGCCGAGGGCGAGCTGGTGGGCGGGTACATGACCGAGTACTCGTCGATGAAGTTCGCGTGGTTCTTCCTGGCCGAGTACATCAACATGCTCAACGTCTCCGCCGTGGCCACGACGCTGTTCTTCGGTGGCTTCCGGGCGCCGTGGCCGCTCTCGGCGATCAACAACGACATGCTCAACCACGGCTGGTGGCCGGTGCTCTGGTTCGGCGTGAAGCTCTGGTTCTTCATGTTCATCTTCGTCTGGGTCCGCGGCACGCTGCTGCGCTTCCGGTACGACCAGTTCATGAAGTTCGGGTGGAAGATCCTCATCCCGTTCGCGCTCGTGTGGATCGTCGCCGTCTCCGTGGTGCAGGGTGTGCGGCGGTTCGCGGACCTGAGCCAGGCCCAGCTGCTCGGCGGCCTGGCCGCCGTGCTGGTGCTTGCGGTCGCCGCGATGTTCCTGGTGCCCGAGCGCAAGGAGCAACCCGAGCCGGACGGACCACCCGAGCCGTTCGACGCGTTCAAGGACGGCTACCCGGTCCCGCCGCTGCCCGGCCAGGCCCTGCCCCCGTCCCCGCGCCGCCGGGCGCCCGTCGAGGCCTCCGTCGTGGCGGACGGTGCCGATCGGACGACTGCCGACCAGACGACCGCCCAGGAGGAGGACCGTGGCTGACGACGACCTCACCCGCCGCGAGACCGGGCCGCTGGACCGCCCGGCCGGCAGCGAGCACGAGTACGAGTCGCTGCTGCCGCGCAAGGGCGCCGTCGGGCGGATCTTCGCCCCGGCGGCCGGGTTCGGCGTGACGCTGTCGAGCATGTTCCGCCCGACGGTCACCGAGCAGTACCCGTTCGAGAAGGTGCCGACCAAGCCGCGCTACCACGGCCGGCACCAGCTCAACCGCTACCCGGACGGTCTGGAGAAGTGCATCGGCTGCGAGCTGTGCGCCTGGGCCTGCCCCGCCGACGCGATCTACGTCGAGGGCGCGGACAACACGCCCGAGGCGCAGTTCTCACCCGGTGAGCGGTACGGCCGCGTCTACCAGATCAACTACCTGCGGTGCATCTTCTGCGGGCTGTGCATCGAGGCGTGCCCCACGCGCGCCCTGACGATGACCAACGACTACGAGCTCGCCGGTCCCACCCGGCGCGGGATGATCTACGAGAAGGCCGACCTGCTGGCGCCGATGGGCGAGGGCATGCTCGCCGCCCCGCACCCGATGGTGCCCGGCACGGAGGACCTGGAGTACTACCGCGGCGAGATCACCGGTCCGGTGATCGAGCAGGTGGACTGGGTGGCGCAGTGGCGTCCCGAGGACCCGACGCTGGACGCCGCACGCAACCGGGCGGAGGGCGCACGATGACGCTGAGCCTCGGGGCCCTGCTGCCCGCGGCCACTTCCCTGGCCACCACGGGCCACACCTCCACCGCGGAGGGGGTGCTGTTCTGGGTGCTCGCCCCGATCATGGTGATCGCGGCGCTCGGGCTGTTGTTCGCCCGCAAGGCCGTCCATGCCGCGATGGGCGTCGTGGTCGTGATGATCAGCCTGGCGATCATCTACGTCGCCCAGGAGGCGCCGTTCCTCGGCGTCGTCCAGGTGATCGTCTACACCGGCGCCGTGATGATGCTGTTCCTGTTCGTGCTGATGCTCGTGGGTGTGGACGCCTCGGACTCGCTCGTGGAGACGATCACCGGGCAGCGCTGGATCGGGCTGCTGCTCGGTGCCGGACTCGCCGCCGTGCTGATCGGCGTGGTCGTCGCGGCCACCGCTCCGACGCCGCAGGGGCTGGCCACCGCCAACGAGGTGGGCAACCCGCAGGCTGTGGCCGGGGTGGTGTTCGGCCAGCACGTGTTCGCGCTCGAGGTGGTGGGCACGCTGCTGGTCACGGCGGCCGTCGGTGCGATCGTCCTGACGCACCGCCCCCGGCTGACCCGGCTGATCGGGCAGAAGGAGCGTGCGGACGCCCGGGTGGCCGCGATCGCGGAGGGCCAGGTGGTCACGCCGCTGCCGGCCCCGGGCGTCTACGCACGGTCCAATGCCATGGACGTGCCGGCGCTGGGCCCGGACGGCGCACCGCTGGAGCAGTCCGTCCCGCGCGTGCTGCGCATCCGGGGCCAGGAGCGGGACATCAGCGAGGTGCACGCCGAGGTCGACGAGCGCACCCGCGACCGGTTGACCGGCGCGGACGAGCGTCGCGCGGGCCTCACCGGAATCGACGAGGAGCGCACCCGATGAGCCTGACCAACTACCTCGTGCTGTCCGCGATCCTGTTCTCGCTGGGCGCCGCCACGGTGCTGCTGCGGCGCAACGCGATCATCGCGTTCCTGGGGGTCGAGCTGATGCTCAACGCGACGAACCTGGCGTTCGTCACGTTCTCCCGGATCCACGGTGACCTCACGGGCCAGGTCATGGCGTTCTTCGTCATGGTGGTCGCCGCCGCCGAGGTCGTGGTGGGGCTCGCGATCATCGTGGCGATCTTCCGTACCCGCCGGTCGGCCTCGGTCGACGACGTCAACCTCCTGAAGGGCTGAGGCCGGATGACCACCGCAACCCTGCTGCCCGCCGCCGCGGCGACGAGCGCCGCCACCGGGGCGCTGTCCGCCGTGTGGCTGCTCGTCGCGCTGCCGATGCTCGGCGCCGCGGTGCTGCTGCTCGGCGGCAAGGCGACCGACCGCTGGGGCCACTGGCTCGGCGTGCTCGCCTCGACCGCGGCGTTCGTCGTGGCCGTGATCGAGTGGGTCGCGCTGCTGGGCCGGCCCGCCGCCGAGCGCGTGATCGACGTGCACCTGTTCTCCTGGATCCCCGCCGGGGCGTTCTCGCTGGACGCCGGGATGCGGCTGGACCCGCTGTCGATGACCTTCGTGCTCCTGGTGACGTTCGTCGGCACCCTCATCCACGTCTACTCCGTCGCCTACATGGAGCACGACACCGACCGGCGCCGGTTCTTCGCCTACCTCAACCTGTTCGTCACGGCGATGCTGCTGCTGGTGCTGGCCGACAGCTACGTGCTGCTGTTCGTCGGGTGGGAGGGCGTCGGCCTGGCGTCCTACCTGCTGATCGGGTTCTGGAACCACGAGACCCCGAACGCGGTGGCCGCCAAGAAGGCCTTCGTGGCCAACCGCGTCGGTGACCTCGGGCTGATCGTCGCGATCGCGCTGATCTTCGCCACCTTCGGTGCGACGGACTTCGCCACGGTGTTCGGCCGGGTGGGCGGGGCGGGCGAAGGCGTGCTCACCGCGATCGGGCTGCTGCTCCTGCTGGGTGCGACCGGTAAGTCCGCGCAGTTCCCGCTGCAGTCCTGGCTCGGCGACGCGATGGCCGGCCCGACGCCGGTGTCCGCCCTCATCCACGCGGCGACCATGGTGACCGCGGGGGTGTACCTCGTGGTGCGGTCGGCCCCGGTGTTCGACGGCGCTCCCACGGCACTGCTGGTCGTGGCGATCGTCGGCGCGATCACGCTGCTGTTCGGGGCGATCGTGGCCAGCGCCAAGGACGACATCAAGAAGTCGCTGGCCGGCTCGACGATGTCGCAGATCGGCTACATGATGCTGGGCGCCGGGCTCGGACCGATCGGCTACGCGTTCGCGATCTTCCACCTGCTGACCCACGGCTTCTTCAAGGCCGGGCTGTTCCTGGGCGCCGGTTCCGTCATGCACGGCATGGACAACACCGTCGACATGCGCCGGTTCGGTGGTCTGGCCCCGCTGATGAAGATCACCTGGGTCACGTTCGGGCTCGGCTGGCTCGCGATCATGGGCGTGCCCCCGTTCTCCGGCTACTGGAGCAAGGACAAGATCATCGAGTCGGCGTTCGCGATGAACGGCGGCACCGGGTGGCAGCCGTGGGTGTTCGGCCTGGTCGCGATGATCGGCGCAGGCATCACCGCGTTCTACATGTCCCGGATGTTCTTCATGACGTTCCACGGCACCAAGCGCTGGTCCGACGGGCACGGCGGGGGAGCCACGGACGCCCCGGTGCGCCACCCGCACGAGTCCCCGGCTCTGATGACGTGGCCGATGATCATCCTCGCGGTGGGTTCCGCCGCGCTCGGTGGTGCCCTGGCCTTCGGCAACCTGTTCACCACCTGGCTCGAGCCGGTGACGGGTCACACCGAGGAGCACTCGCCCGTGCTGTCGGTGCCCGTGATCACGATCCTGACCCTGCTCCTGGTCGCCGCGGGCATCGTGCTGGCGTGGCGCCAGTACTGGGCCGCGCCGGTGGCCGTCACCCCGCCACCGGGCAGCGTGCTCACCAAGGCCGCCCGGCAGGACCTGTACCAGGACCAGGTCAACGACGCGCTCCTGGTGCTGCCCGGCCAGGTCATGACCCGGTCGCTGGTCTACGGCGACCGCACCGTGGTGGACGGTGCGTTCACCGGGCTCGCGCACGGCGTGCTCGGCTCCGGGTCGATCGTCCGCAGGCTGCAGAACGGCTTCGTGCGCTCCTACGCCGCCACGATGCTCGCCGGCGTCGTCGTGCTCGTCGCCATCGTCCTGGCGTTCCGGATCTGAGGGAAAGACAACGATGCCCGCACAGTTCCCCTGGCTGACCACCCTGATCGTGGTCCCCCTGGTGGGCGCCGCCCTGGTCTGGGCGCTCCCCGGCGCGGCCCGACGGCACGCCCGGCCCGTGGCCGTGGCCGTGGCCCTGCTCGAGCTCGTGCTCGGCGCGGTGGCGGCGTTCTCCTTCGACACCGCCTCCGCCGGCACCCAGCAGCTCACCGAGACGCACGCGTGGATCCCGAGCCTGGGCGTGAGCTACGCGGTCGGCGTCAACGGCGTGGGCCTCACGCTGGTGCTGCTGTCCGTGCTGCTCACCCCGCTGGTCCTGATCGCGGCGTGGCGCGAGCACCCGGACGTGCACGAGGACGGCCTGCAGGTGATCGGTGGCTCGCGGATCCGCACCTACACCGCCCTCGTCCTGGTGCTCGAGGCGTTCATGGTCGCGGTGTTCTCCGCGCGGGACGTGTTCTTCTTCTACGTCCTGTTCGAGGCCATGCTGGTGCCCGTCTACTTCATGATCGGGTCGTTCGGCGGGCTGCAGCGGCGCTACGCCGCCATCAAGTTCCTCATCTTCTCGCTCGCCGGTGGCCTGGTGATGCTCGCGGGTGTGATCACGCTCTACCTGCACGGACCCCAGGGCCCGCAGGGCTTCCTCATCGACAACCTGGTGGGTCACCTCGACATGTCGGTGACCACCCAGCGCCTGGTGTTCCTGGCGTTCTTCCTCGCCTTCGCCATCAAGGCGCCGATGTGGCCCGTGCACACCTGGTTGCCGGACACCGCCGAGGCTGCCCCGGTGGGCACGTCGGTCCTGCTGGTCGGCGTGCTGGACAAGGTGGGCACGTTCGGGATGCTCACGCTGTGCCTGCCGCTGTTCCCCGAGGCATCCCGCTGGGCCGCTCCGGTGATCATCGTGCTCGCGGTGATCTCCATCCTGTACGGAGCGCTGCTGGCGATCGGCCAGGAGAACCTGCTGCGTCTGATCGCCTACACGTCGGTGAGCCACTTCGGCTTCATCGTGCTGGGCATCTTCGCGTTCACCTCGGTCAGCGTGCAGGGCGCGAGCCTCTACATGCTCAACCACGGGCTGTCGACCGGCGCACTGTTCCTGGTGGCCGGCTTCCTCATCGCCCGATCCGGGAGCGCCAAGATCTCCGACCACGGCGGTCTGCAGAAGGTGGTGCCGGTGCTCGCCGGGACGTTCCTGGTCGCCGGGCTGTCAGCGCTGTCGCTGCCCGGGCTGTCGACCTTCGTCAGCGAGTTCCTCGTGCTGGTCGGCACGTTCGGCGCCAACAAGGCCGCGGCCGTTGTCGCGGCGGTGGGCGTGATCCTCGCCGCGCTGTACGTTCTGCTGACCTACCAGCGCGCCTTCACCGGGCCCGGGCGCGAGGAGCTCTCCTCGCTGCCGGACCTCTCGGCGCGCGAGCGCTGGGTGGTCGGCCCGCTGATCGCCGCGATGCTGGTGCTCGGCTTCTTCCCGGCGCCCGCGCTGAACCTGGTGCGGGACCCGGCCTCCGTGACCCTCGAGCACGTGGGTGTCGCCGATGTGGCACCGACGCTCGCGAGCCCCTCCGACGACGGGAGCAACCAGTGAGCTTCAACCCTCCCGAGGTCGCCTGGGGCGCCATCGCACCGGTCCTCGTGGTGCTGGGCGCGGCCGTGCTGGGCGTGCTGGTCGAGGCGTTCGTGCCCCAGAAGGTGCGGCGCTGGACGCAGTTCGGTCTCACCATGGCCGCACTGGCCGGCGCGGCGGTGGCGTTGGCCGCCCTGTGGCCCGACACCGCGCCGTCGTCCGGTGGCGGCGTCGTGGCGTTGGGCGGCTCGATGGTGCTGGACCGTCCCGCCGTCATCCTGCAGGGTGCCCTCGTCATGCTGGGCCTGCTCAGCGTGCTGGTGATCGCCGACCGCACGGACGCCGGGCAGGACGCCTTCGCGCCCGCCGGCGCGGCGGTGCCCGGCTCGGACTACGAACGACTGGCCACCTCGCGCGGCCTCGCCCAGACCGAGGTGTACCCGCTGGTGCTGTTCGCACTCGGCGGCATGATGATCTTCCCGGCCACGGGGGACCTGCTGACGCTGTTCGTCGCACTCGAGGTGCTCTCCCTGCCGCTGTACCTGCTCACCGGGCTGGCCCGTCGTCGCCGCCTGCTCAGCCAGGAGGCGTCGGTCAAGTACTTCCTGCTGGGCGCCTTCGCCTCAGCGGTGCTGCTGTTCGGCATCGCGCTGCTGTACGGCTACTCCGGATCGGTGCGGCTGTCCGAGATCGCGACCACCGTTGGCGGGGCCGCGGGTGTCGACCCGATGCTGGTCGCCGGGCTCGTCATGCTCATGGTGGGCCTGCTGTTCAAGGTCGGTGCCGTGCCGTTCCACTCGTGGACCCCGGACGTGTACCAGGGTGCGCCGACCCCGATCACCGGCTTCATGGCGGCGTGCACGAAGATCGCGGCCTTCGGCGCCCTGCTGCGCGTGGTGTACGTCGTGGCCGCACCGCTGCAGTGGGACCTGATGCCCCTGCTGTGGGCGGTCGCCGCCGTGACGATGGTCGTCGGCACCGTGGTCGCGCTGGTGCAGACCGACGTCAAGCGCCTGCTGGCGTACTCCTCGATCGCGCACGCCGGGTTCGTGCTCGTGGGCGTGGTCGCGCTCCAGCAGTCCGGGGTCTCCGGCGTGCTGTTCTACCTGGTGGCCTACGGCCTGGCCACCGTGGGCGCCTTCGGCATCGTCACGTTGGTCCGCGAGGTCAACGAGGGTCCCGGTGGCGCCACCGTCGCCGAGGCGACCGCGCTGACGCAGTGGACCGGGCTCGGTCGCCGGCACCCGCTGCTCGCGGTGACGTTCACCCTGTTCCTGCTGTCGTTCGCCGGCATCCCGCTCACGGCGGGGTTCATCGGGAAGTACGCGGTGTTCTCGGCCGTGGTCGCAGGCGGGCAGGCGTGGCTGGCGGTGCTCGGTGTGCTGGCCTCGGCAGCGGCGGTGTTCTTCTACGTGTGGATCGTCGTGCTGATGTTCTTCAAGGACCCGGAGCCGGGTGTCGCGGAGACCACCACGGTCGTGCGGTCGGAGGGCCTGACCGCCGTGGCGGTCGGCATCGCAGCGGTCGGGACCGTGGCGCTCGGCGTGCTGCCGTCCTGGCTGCTGGACCTGCTCGGGAACGCGGCGGTCTTCGTCCGGTGACCGCGCTGCCCCTCGCCGACACCGGGCTGGCGGATCGACTCACCGATCGCCTCGCCCGGGTCGAGACGCGCCTGGTCGAGGCGGCCTCGCACGCCGACCACCTCGCCGACGCGACGTCGCGGCACCTGGTCAGCGCCGGGGGCAAACGGCTGCGCCCGTTGCTCACGCTGCTCACGGCAGAGCTCGGGGACGGCGCGGACCCTCGCGTGCTGGACGCCGCCGTGGTCGTCGAGCTCACCCATCTCGCGACGCTGTACCACGACGACGTGATGGACTCGGCACCGGTGCGTCGCGGGGCCCCCGCCGCACACGAGGTGTGGGGCAACCAGGTCGCCATCCTCACCGGCGACCTGCTGCTGGCCAAGGCGTCCGCGCTGACGGCCGTGCTGGGCCCGCAGGCCGTCCTGGTCCAGGCCCAGACCTTCGAGCGCCTGTGCCTGGGCCAGCTGCACGAGACGGTCGGGCCGGCCGACGGCGTGGACCCCGTCGACCACTACCTGCAGGTGCTCGCGGACAAGACCGGCTCGCTGATCGCCACGTCCGCGCGGTACGGCGCCCTGTTCGGCGGGTGCCCGCCCGAGGTCGTCGACGTCGTGACCACGTACGGAGAGAAGATCGGCCTCGCCTTCCAGCTCGCTGACGACGTCATCGACCTCACCGACGACGGCGGCCTCACCGGGAAGCGGCCCGGGACGGACCTGCGTGAGCACGTGCCGACGATGCCGGTGCTGCTGCTGCGCCGGCTGGTCGGCTCCGGGGCGGGCACCGCCGAGGACCGCCGGGTGCTGGACCTGCTCGACGGGGACCTGTCCGACGACGCCGACCTCGCGGCGGCGGTGCGCGCCCTGCGGGAGCACGAGGTCACCGAGCGCACCCGGCTCGCCGCGGAGGCCCGTGCCAACGAGGCGGTCGACGCGCTGGGCGCCCTGCCGGAAGGGCCCGTGCGGGATTCCTTGGTGCTCTTCGCGCGCTCCCTGGTCGAGCGCTCGGCCTGACTCCGCAGGGCCCACGAAGCACACAAACTCCTCACCCTCCCGGGCTACAGCCCGGGCGTCGACGCGCCGATGAGCAGTCGGGAGGATTCACCCGTTCGGGCCACACGCCCGGGCGGGCAGCCGAGCGTGGACGGGGGTGGGCGGGTGCGCACGACCTGGGGGTCGGCGACGGACTGCGGGCCGTTCCGCCGCCTGAACGAGGATGCGCTGTTCGCCTGCCCCCCGCTCTTCGTCGTCGCGGATGGCATGGGCGGCCACGACGCCGGGGAGGTCGCCGCCCGGATCGCGGTCGAAGAGGCCGGACGGCTGGCCGATCGCCGCACGGTCGCCGCCGATGACGTTCACCTGGTGGTGCGGGAGATCTCCGCCCGCGTGCGCGGCGCCGCCCCGGCGGGGCGCACGATGGGGACCACGTTCGCGGGCGTCGGGGTGGCACACCACCACGGCGCTGCGTACTGGCTGGTGTTCAACATCGGCGACTCCCGGGTGTACCGCTACGCCGGCGGCGAGCTCGACCAGATCTCGGTGGACCACTCGGTCGTCCAGGAGCTCGTGGACCGCGGGGTGATCGCGCCCGACGAGGCCCTGCACCATCCCGACCGGCACGTGATCACCCGTGCCATCGGCACGGGGCCGGACGCAGAACCGGACTACTGGCTCATCCCGGTCGGCCCGGCCGACCGCATGCTGGTGTGCACGGACGGTCTGACCGAGGAGCTCGCCGGCGGGGAGATCGCGGCGCTCCTGGGCTCCGTGGCCGATCCGCAGGCCGCGGCTGAGCAGCTGGTGGACGAGGCGGTCCGGCGCGGCAGCCGGGACAACGTCACCGCGATCGTGATCGACGTGGTGACGCTCCACGCGGGCGACGACGCGCGCCCTGGGGTGCCGGGCGAGCTGTCCGCCGGAACGACCAACCCGCGCGAGACCCCCGCGCCTGTCCCGGAGGTGGACCGATGAGAAGCGACTACATCCCCGGCGACGGCCTGGCCGTCCTCGTCGACGGCACCGCGGCGCTGCTGCCCGACGGGTGCGCCGCCGAGCTGCGCACGGCGCTGTGGGAGTCGATGCTCACGGGCGGTTCGCTCACCGACCATCTCCAGGTGCTGCTCCGCGACGGGCTGGCAGCGGCGCCCTCGTTCGCGATCGTGCGTCTGGAGGGCGCCACGGCGCACCTCGTGGTGCGCGGCTCCGCGCAGGTGGAGATCACGGTCGGCGACACGGCGGAGATGATCGGGGCCGAACAGGTCTCGACCTGGGCGGAGGTGCGGCGCACCGGGGTGTCTCAGGTACGCCTGACGGCGGGCCGTCCCGGCGCGGGCGCGCAGTTCCCGGCCCGGGTCGCCGTCGTGCCCGCGACGCAGGTGGTCCTGAGGACCGGCGCGCCGGCGAGCGGGACATCGGTGGCCGGGGTCGCGAGCACCGCGGCGCCCGAGGCCGGGTCGCCGCGCTCCGTGCAGGAGCCTGAGCCCCGCACTGAGAGTCCTCGACCGGAGCCCGAGCCCCGAGCCGAGACCGGCCCCCGACCGGAGCCCGAGCCCGAGGCCGGTCTCCGACCGGAGGCCGAGATCCCCGCCGAGACCGAGCCCCGACCGCTGCCCGGGCTCCGGGCGGCGTCGCCGTCCGCGCGGGTCGACCGGCCCGATCCCGACGAGGAGGCTGACGAGCCCGCCGTCCCGGCGTGGCAGCCGGTCGCCTCCGTGCGGGAGGCCCGTCGCGAGGAGTCCGGGCAGGCGCTCAGCGAGGCCCGCGCAGTGCATGCCTCCACCGAGGTCCCCGAGGACCATGACGGCCTGACGATCCTGAGCTCGGACGTGGTCGCCCTGCGCCGCCAGCTCCCGGACTGGGCGGAGGACGCCGTGCCGCAGCTGTCCGTCCCGACCCCTCGCACCCCCGCCCCGGCCAAGCTGTTGATGTCCACCGGCCTGGTGGTCTCGCTCAACCGGCCGGTCCTCATCGGCCGCGCACCGCAGACCACGCGCACGCCCGGGGGAGAGGTGCCGCGCCTCGTCACCGTGGCCAGCCCCAACCAGGACATCTCCCGCACGCACTGCGAGATCCGGATGGATGGTGACGACGTCGTCGTCACCGACCTGCGCTCGACGAACGGCGTCCTTCTCCTGCGACAGGGGTCGGGTGCGCAGCGCCTGCACCCGGGAGAGCCCACGGTGGTCGAGCCGGGCGTCGTGGTGGACCTGGGTGAGGGGGTCACGTTCCTCGTGGAGGCCGGTGGGTGAGCTCCCGTCGTGAGCCGTCGCGGCCGCCCGCGATCCCGGGGTACGAGTACGTACGCCTCCTGGGCATGGGTGGGTTCGCCGACGTGTTCTTGTACCGCCAGCAGATGCCCCGGCGTCAGGTGGCGGTCAAGGTGCTGCTCGCGACCTCCCTCGACGACGGCGCCAGGGCCCGGTTCAGGGCTGAGGCGGACATCATGGCCTCGCTGTCCCACCACCCCTCGATCGTGACCGTCTACCAGGCGGACGTCGCTCCGGACGGTCGGCCGTACCTGGTCATGGAGTACTGCTCCCGGCCCGGGCTCGCCCAGCGGTACCGTGCGGAGCGGATGAGCGTCGCGGAGGTGCTGCGGATCGGGATCCGGCTGGCGTCCGCCGTGGAGAGCGCCCACCGAGCGGGCGTCCTGCACCGCGACATCAAGCCCGCCAACGTCCTGGTGACGGACTTCGGGTGGCCGGCGTTGACCGACTTCGGGATCGCCGCCACGGCGGGGCTGCTCGGCGACCGGATGGTCGGCATGTCGATCCCCTGGTCGCCGCCGGAGATGCTCGCCGACGAGCCCGTCGCCGACGTCCGGTCCGACGTCTACCAGCTGGCCGCCACGGTGTACTCGCTGCTCGCCCGGCGCTCCCCGTTCGAGGTCGTCGGCGGGACGAACACCGCGGCGGACCTGGTGGCGCGGATCGGGCGCGGTGCGCTGCCCCCGACAGGTCGAGGGGACGTCCCGGAGTCGCTGCAGCACGTCCTGGCGCGTGCCATGGCTCCCGCCCCGGGGCTGCGGTACCACTCCGCGCTCGCGCTGGGACGGGCATGGCAGCAGCTCGAGGCCGAGCTGATGCTCCCGCTGACCCCGCTGGACCTGCCCGACGACCTCCCGCCCGGCGGGACGTCGGCGCCGGGGCCCGACGCAGAGGTGGCGCAGACGACGCGGCTCCGGCCGGTCCGCACGGTCTCGCCCGAGGCGACCGCCCAGCTCGCGCGGGCCGCCGCGACCGGCAGCGGGTCGGTCGCCGAGCCCGGCGCGGAGGAGCACGTCGAGGTCCCGGACAGCTGGCGCCAGCACGTCGCGGAGCTGGAGCGCGCCAAGATCGAGCCCCCTCCCCGCCGGCGCCGGGTGGGCCGGGTGGTGGCCGCCGGCGTGGCGGGTGGCCTCGTGCTGTCGGCCGCGGTGGTGGGCGTGCTCGGTGCCTTCGGAGACCGCGCGCCCCGTCCGGAGCCGGTGACGAGCCCGACGGGCGCGCCGGCGGTGAGCCGCGCGCCCGTCCCCGCGCCCACGGGCCTGACGGCGAGCGTCGCGGACGACACGGTCGTGTTCACCTGGGCCAACCCGTCCCCGGAGCCGGGTGACCGGTACCTGTGGGGGCGCGCGGAGCCCGGCCGGACGACGGCGATGCAGCTGGTCGACACCCCGCGGGTCGTCGTCCATCCCGACGCCCCGGGCCAGGTGTGCATCGAGGTGGCCATCGTGCGGGACGACGGCCGGTACACGACGAACCCCGCCGTCGGGTGCGCGCCATGACGCATCACGGACCCGCGCGTGGGCGTCGGTGGCCGTCCGTCGTCGGTGCGCTGGCCGCTCCGGCGGCGCTGATCGCGATGGCCGTCGTGTACCCCGGGGCCACGGTGTCCCAGGTGGACCTCAACGACGCCTCGGTGTGGGTGACCAGGGGCCCGAGCATGCAGCTGGCCCGGTGGAACGCGCAGGTCGGGGAGCTGAACGCCGGCCTGGTCGCCGAGCAGCCCGGCTTCGACGTCCAGCAGGACGGTGACCAGGTGATGCTCGTCCAGCCCGGGAGCATCTCCCGGGTCGACCCCGCCTCGGTGACCATCGCGGGCACGGCGACCGTCGCGTCGGACGACCAGGTCTCCATGGCGCACGGCGTCGTCTCGGTCCTGCAGCCCGACGGTGACCTGTGGGTGCTCCCCCTGGACGAGGTCGGCACACTGGACACCACGACCGAGCCCGACGTCCGGCTCGGTCCCGGTGCATCGGCCGTGGTCTCGCGAACGTCCGGTGACGTGCTCGCCACCACCTCGTCCGGTCAGCTGCACCGCCTCCGGCTGGACCCCGCCGTGAGTGACCGGGTGGTCGGCTCGATGCGCGGCCAGACCTCGCCCGCGCAGTCCGCGACGGCGGTCGGGGACGTGCTGGTGACGGTGACCGGAACCACGGTGCACACCCCGACGGCATCGGTGGACCTCGCCCAGTGGGGGCCGGACCTGGTCCTGCAGCAGCCCGGACCGCGCGCTGACTCGGTGCTCGTGGCGACCCCCGACGCGCTGCTCGAGGTGCCGCTGTCCGGGGGCCCGGTGGTCGCACACCGGCAGGGTGGGTCCGGTGCACCCGCGGCGCCGGTCCGGGTCGCCGGCTGCGCGAACGGTGCGTGGGCCGCGGTCCGCGCGTCCTACCTCCAGGTGTGCGGCGACCGGACCCGCACGGTCGACCTGGAGGGCATGACCGGTGGTGCCGAGCTGCGCTTCCGGGTCAACCGGGACGTCGTCGTCCTCAACGACGTGTCCGGGAACCTCTGGGCGCCCACCGTGGACGCCACGCTGCGGCAGGCGAACTGGCGCGAGGTGGTCCCCGAGGAGCAGACCGACACGGGCCAGCAGGCCAGCGACCAGCGCAGCACCCAGACGCTGCAGGCCGAGTGCACACCGCAGTCCGCCCCGGCGCGGGCCGTGGACGACTCGTACGGCGTGCGCCCCGGCCGGACCACGATCCTGTCGGTGATCGACAACGACTCGGCGTCGGACTGCGGACTGCTGGCGATCTCCGACCTGGACCCGTTGCCGGCGTCGTTCGGCACGATCGTGCCGATCTACGGCGGACGGGCGATCCAGCTCGTCACGGCCGCGGGCGCCTCGGGAGCCGTGCGGTTCACCTACACCGTGACCGACGGGCGGGGCGCGAGTGCGCCGTCCACCGCGACCGTGACCCTCGAGGTGGTCCCCGACGGGGTCAACCGACCGCCCCGGCAGCAGCGCGTCAGCCAGGTGCAGGTCGAGCGCGGCGCCACCGGGACGTTCGACGTGCTGCCCGACTTCGTCGACCCCGACGGCGACCAGCTCGTGCTGCTGGGTGCCACGGTCGACGGTGGCGGTTCGGTGCGCACCCGCCAGGACGGGGAGCTGACGTTCTCCTCGGACGGCACCACGCTGGGCCGCCGCACGGTGCAGCTCCTGGTCGGCGACGGGCAGGCCACGGCGACGGGTGAGCTGCAGGTGGACATCCGTCCCGCCGGGTCGCTCGCCCCGGTGATCGACCCGGTGCACGCCGTCACCTACGTGGGTCAACCGGTCACCGTGCGCCCCCTGGACAGCGTGCGCTCCGCCTCCCGCGAGCCCGTGCGACTGGCCGGGGTGGACGAGCTCACCGGTGCCACGATCACGCCGGACCTGGCCGCCGGGACGTTCACGTTCTCCGCCGCGCGGGCCGGCACGTACTACGTGAGCTTCGTGGTCACGGCCGCGCCGCAGCAGACCACGGGCGTGGCCCGCATCGACGTGGCCGAGAAGCCGCAGTCCGTGGAACCGCCCACGGCGGTCCTCGACGTGGCCCTCCTGCCGCCCGGCGGAGAGGTCGTGGTCGACCCGCTCGCGAACGACGTGGACCCCGGCGGCGCGGTGCTGGTCCTGCAGTCGGTCGACGTGCCGGAGGGCAGCGGGCTCGAGGTCGCCGTGCTCAACCATCAGCTGGTCCGCATCTCGGCCACCCGGACCCTGTCCGGCCCGGTCACGGTTCCCTACACGATCTCCAACGGCGCCGCGGCGGCGACCGGCGAGCTGCGGGTCAAGCCGATCGACGCGTCGTCCACCCAGCAGCCTCCGGTGGTGCCCGACGTGGTCGCCACCGTCCGCACCGGCGGCGTGGTGACCATCCCCGTCCTGGACGGCGCTTACGACCCGGACGGGGACCCGCTGCACCTCGAGAGGACCCTCGTGCAGCCGCCCGAGGAGGGCCAGGGCCTGATGTTCGTCTCCGGAGACGTGCTGCGCTACCAAGCCCCTGACACGCCGATGCGTGTGCACGCCACGTTCCAGGTCTCCGACCCGGAGAGCAACGCCACCGCGGCCCGGGTGACGGTCGAGGTGCACGCGTCCGACCGGACCTCGAAGTCCCCGCCGCACCCCAAGGACCTCACGGCCAGGGTGTTCGAGGCCGAGACCATCCGGATCCCGATCCCGTTGACCGGGATCGACCCGGACGGCGACGGCGTGTCGCTGCTCGGTCAGGACAAGGCCCCGAGCAAGGGACGGATCGTCAACCAGGGCGCCGACTGGCTGGAGTACGAGGCCCTGCCGGGCGAGCTGGGCACCGACACGTTCAGCTACGCGGTCGAGGACTGGGTCGGGCAGCGCGCCGTGGCGACCATCCGGGTCGGGATCGCCGCGCGCCCGCAGGCGCCGGCGCAGGTCGTCGCGCGCAACGACGACGTGACGGTGCGCCCCGGGCAGTCGGTCGCGGTCCGGGTGCTCGCCAACGACGTGGACACCTCCGGCGGCACCCTGACGCTGGACCCCGAGCTCCAGATGGCCGCGGGCACGGACGCGCACGTGGACAACCGCCGCATCGTCGTGCGCACCCCGCTGGAACCCGCGACGCTGCAGATCGCCTACACCGCCTCGAACGCCCGCGGCGGGCGGGACAGCGCGGTGCTGACCGTCGTCGTCGACCCTGACGCACCCATCCTGGCGCCGCTGGCCCAGGACGTCGTCGTGCCCGCGACCCAGACCCTCAACGCCTCGTCCGTCGAGGTCAACGTGCTCGAGGTCGCCGACAACCCGAGCGGACCGCTCTCGGACCTCCGGGTGTCCGTGGACAGCTCGGCCGCGGACGTCGCACACGTCACCCCGAGCGGCACGGTGGTCGTCGCGCTCGGCCCCCAGCCCCGCACCCTGCCCTACCTCCTGACCAACGTCGCGCCCGACGCCGGCGGGGTCAGCTCCTACGCCTTCATCACCGTCCCGGCACTCGGGGACTTCCCGCCCGTGCGGCGGCCGGGTGCGCCCGACCTGGTGGTGCTGGCGGGCGCATCGCTGTCGATCTCGCTCGACGAGCAGATCCAGGTGGCCCCGGGCCGGACGGTGCGGGTCGCGGACCCCACCGCCGTGAGCGCGACCAAGTCCGACGGCTCGGACCTGGTGGTGGACTCCCGGACGCTGCGCTACCGGGCGGTGAAGACGTACGCCGGCCCGGCGTCGATCACGGTCCCGGTCAGTGACGGCCCGGCGGACGACCCCACGGCCCGGACCGCCGTGCTCACGCTGCCGATCACCGTGCTGGCGTTCGAGGACCACCCCCCGACCTTCACGCCGTCCGTGCTCGACGTCCCGCAGGGCGAGTCCACCCGTGTCGACCTCACCGCGTTCACCTCGGCCCCCATCGGAGCCCAGTCTCCGCAGTCGACCTACGCCTACCTGCTCACCTCGAGCCCGCCTCGCGGTGTCACGATGACCCTCGACGGCTCGGTCCTGACCCTGAGCGTGGCGACGTCCGTGGCGCGCGGCACGGTGGGCGGCGTGGGTCTGTCCATCGACTACGGCGGCCTCGGCGCGCTGCCGGCGCAGGTGGACTTCCGCGTCGTGGCCTCGAGCAAACCGCTCGCGCGGGTCGTGGACCAGCGCATCGGGACCGGTGTGCGGGGCCAGGTCACCGCCGTCCGGGCCCTCGCCGGGGCGTTCAACCCGTTCCCCGCGCCGTTGACGCTCATGGCTGCGGTCCCCGACGATCCCGCCTCGGGCCAGGCGTGGGTCGAGGGCGACCAGGTGATGATCCGTCCCGCCGCCGACTTCCTCGGTCCCATGGCCGTGCGGTTCCGCGTGCGGGACGTCACGGCCGACCCCGACCGCGAGGTCGAGGGGCGGATCACCCTGGTCGTGCGCGGGCGGCCCGACGCGCCCGCGGCGCCCAGGATCTCCGAGGTGGGAGACCAGACCGTCACGCTCGCCTGGGACGCCCCGCCGGCCAACGGCGAACCGATCACCGGGTACCGCGTCACGGCGGAGCCCGGAGGACCGACCGTCGACTGTCCGTCGACGACCTGCACCGTGGCCGGGCTGACCAACGACGTTGACTACACGTTCACGGTCGTCGCACAGAACGCGGTGGGTGACTCCGACCCGAGCCCGGCCTCCGGGCCGGCCCGCCCCGACGTCAAGCCCGCGGCGCCCGGAGCGCCGACGCTGGCCTGGGGCGACGCGAAGGTCACGGCCTCCTGGGAGCCTCCGGCGAACACCGGGTCGCCGATCCGGGAGTACCAGGTCGAGATCAGTCCCGCGCCCTCGGCCGGTACCGCCGTGGTGACGTCGGCCTCGACCTCGGTCTCGTTCGCCGGCCTGACCAACGGGACCTCGTACACGGTCCGGGTCCGCGCCGTGAACGACGCGCCTGACCCCGGAGACTGGAGCATGTGGTCCACGCCCCAGGTCCCCGCGGCCGTGCCGTCGGCCCCCGGCGGCGTGACCGCGACCCGGTCGAAGGTCGGTCCGGGCGGGACCCAGATCACCGTGACGTGGGCGCCCGCCGCCGCGCACGGCGACCCGGTCTCGGGCTACGAGGTGCGGGTGGACGGCGCGGTGACGTCGGTCGGCGGCGACGCCACGAGCTACACGTTCCCGGCGCAGCGTGGCCAGACCTACCAGATCGACGTCCGCGCCTCGAACAAGGCGGGCGCGGGCGCGTGGGCCTCGACCACCGGTGAGATCTGGACGGCGCCGGGAGCCGTGACCGGCCTCGTGGTGTCCGACGACTCCCTCGAGCCGACCCCGTTCGGACAGGCGGCCGTGCAGGTGCGCTGGACCGCGCCGGCGGACACCGGCGGTGTCCCGCTGAGCGGGTACGACGTCAGCGTGGACGGCGCGCAGCCGGTCAGGGTGGGGCCCGACCAGACCTCGGTGCGCCTGACCGGGCTCGCCGGCGGCGACCACACGGTGTCCGTGCTGGCGGTCAACACCAAGGGGGCCGCCGGTCCCGCCGTCAGCGCGTCCGTCACGCTGCGCACCGTGCCGCAGCAGCCGACCGACGTCCGCGGCGAGAACCTGCCGGACTCCGCGCAGGTGCAGTTCACCTGGCAGCCCGGCGTCGACGGAGGATCGGCGATCACCGGGTACCGGTACGAGCTGGTCAGGACGCCTCCGGCAGCTCCGGACGGGTCCACGCCGCCACCCGTCACCGTCACGGGCTCCGTGGCGACGCCCGCCCTCGTCGTCGACGGGACCGGCGGTGAGACGCTCACGCTGACCGTCTGGGCCCTCAACGCCGAGGGGGCGTCGCTCGCCTCTGCGACCGCGCAGGTCGTCGTCGTGGACGACTCCACGCCGCCGACCACGCCACCGCCGACCCCGCCGCCGCCGACCGACTCGCCCACCACGCCACCGCCCACCACGCCACCGCCGACCACGCCGCCGCCGACCGACTCGCCCACCACGCCACCGCCGGCTCCGTGACCGGCCCCATCCCCCGACGTCAGGAGAATCCCCGTGAGCATGTCCGCCGAGCAGAGTGCGTGGTTCGCGCAGACTTTCGACGAGCTCGTCGCGAACATCGGTCAGGCGCTGCTCGGCAAGGAGCACGCGGTGCGTCTCGCCCTGACCTGCATGATCGCCGACGGGCACCTCCTGCTCGAGGACGCACCGGGGACCGGGAAGACGTCGCTGGCCAAGGCGATCGCCGCGACCGTCCAGGGCACCCACAGCCGGATCCAGTTCACGCCGGACCTGCTGCCCAGCGACGTCACCGGCGTGACGATCTACGACCAGGGCTCACGCTCGTTCGACTTCCACCCGGGACCGGTGTTCGCCTCGGTCGTGCTGGCCGACGAGATCAACCGTGCCTCGCCCAAGACCCAGTCCGCCCTGCTGGAGGTCATGGAGGAGGCCCGGGTCACCGTGGACAAGGTCTCCCACCAGGTCGGCCGCCCCTTCATGGTGATCGCCACCCAGAACCCCATCGAGCAGGCCGGCACCTACCGGCTCCCCGAGGCCCAGCTGGACCGGTTCCTGGTCAAGACCTCCCTCGGCTACCCGGACCGGGCCTCGACCGTCCGGATCCTGTCCGGCGCGTCGGACCGCGACCGGACGAAGAGTCTGCTTCCCAAGATCACCACTCAGGCCGTCGCGGAGATGTCGGACCTGGCCACGACCGTGCACGTCGAGGACGTCGTCCTCGACTACGTGGCCCGGCTGACCGAGGCGACCCGGGAGGATGCGCAGACGGTCGTCGGGGCCTCGGTCCGCGGATCGCTCGCGCTGGTGCGGCTGGCCAAGGTGTGGGCCGCCTCGCAGGGGCGCGGCTACGTGATCCCGGACGACATCAAGCTCCTCGCGGAACCGGTGCTCGCGCACCGGCTGATCCTGGACACCGAGGCCGAGTTCGCCGGCGTCACCGCGCGCCAGGTCGTCGCCCGCGTGCTCGCCGAGACCGCCCCGCCGGCGACCAGAGGCTGACGAGACCATGCGACTGCCCGTCCGACGCCTGAGGGCCCTGGTACGACCGTTGAGGTCGGTGTCCGGGCTCGGCTGGGCCGTGCTCGGGCTCGGGGCCGTGCTGTCCGGCGCCGGCTGGTGGCTCGGCTGGCTCGAGCTGCTGGTGGTGGGCCTCGGGCTGCTGGGGATGGCGGCTCTGGCGGTTGCCCTGACTCTCGGCCGCTCGACCTACGACGTCGACCTGGAGGTCGTGGACCGCCGGGTGACCGTGGGCCAGCGCGTGACCGGCAGGGTCGAGGTGCGCAGCAGGGCTCGCAGGCGGCTCCTGCCGGCCCGCATCGAGCTCCCCGTCGGACGGCAGGTCGCCGAGTTCCCGCTGCCGTGGCTGCGCCCCGGCGCTCGTCACGAGGAGCTGTTCTCGATCCCCACCACGCGGCGGTCGGTCGTGCAGGTGGGCCCGGTGCGCTCGGTCCGCGGGGACCCGTGGGGCCTGATCGCCAGGAGAGTGGCGTGGACCGGGACGGTCGAGGTCTGCGTGCACCCGGTGCTCGTCCCCCTGACCGGCGCGGCCGCTGGGGTCCTGCGCGACCTCGAGGGTCGACCGACCCGGGTGGTGTCCAACTCGGACCTGTCGTTCCACGCGCTGCGCGACTACGAGCCCGGTGATGACCGGCGTCACATCCACTGGAAGACGACGGCGCGGACCGGGACTCTGATGGTGCGCCAGTTCGAGGACACCCGCCGCACGCACACGGCCGTCGCGCTCGCCACCTGCGCAGCGGACTACCGCGACGAGGACGAGCTCGAGCTGGCGGTGGCAGCTGCCGCCTCGATCGGGGTGTCCGCACTCCGGGAGGACCGGAGCCTGACCTTCCTCGCGGGCTCGCGGTTGCGCACGCATGAGGCAGGAGCCCTGCTCGACGACGTGGCGCGCGTGACGACCAGCCCCGGGGGTCGCGCCGCGACCGCACTGGTGCCCTGGATCTCCTCGGACGCCCCTGACGCGTCCGTCGTGGTCCTGATCACCGGGTCCGTGCCCGAGCTTCCCGTGCTGCGAGCGGCCGCCGAGCGGCTGCGCGGTGGTGCCCCCACCCTGCTGCTGACGTGCCGGAGCGGGGACACCACGGAGGTCACCGCGCGCGGTTCGCTCGCCGTGGCCCGGCTGGGTGCGCTCGAGGACCTGCCCTTGCTGCTGCGACGGGTGGTGGGTACATGAGGCGCCGTCCCGAGATCGACGTCGTGGTGCTCACGGTGAGCCTCGCGCTCGCGATGCTGCCCGTGATCCCGGTCTTCGGTGCCCGGGCGCTGGTCGCACCGGTTCTCGCCGGGCTGATCTGCGGCGCGGGGCTCGCCGTGGTCGCGGCGCACCTGCGGTGGGGGACCGCGGTCACGATCGCCGCGGCGCTCGCGGCCTACCTCCTGGTGGGACCCGCGGTGGTGGGGGACGCGACGCGCGGGCCGCTGCCCAGCGCCCGCAGCACGGTGGACCTGCTGACCGCGGCGGTGACCGCGTGGAAGCAGGTGCTCACCCTCGAGCCGCAGCTCGGGACCGCGGGGACGGTCCTGGCGGCCCCGTTCCTGCTGGCGCTCGTCGGCTCCCTCGGTGCACTGAGCCTGGCCCTGCGCACCCGGCGTGCCGGCGCCCTGGCCGCCCTGGTCCCGCTCGCCGTCCTGGTGGTCTGCGTGGTGCTCAGCACGAAGGTCGCCGTGTTTCCGGTCGCCGCCGGGGTCGGCATGGTGCTGAGCCTGGTGAGCTGGGTCTCGTGGCGCTCCGGCACGCTCGCACCGCGCCGGGTGGTGTCGATCGCGCTGGTGGCCGCGGTCGTGACGGCGCTCGGGTCGGTGACCGCCCCATGGCTCGCCGAGCAGCGCGCCCGGTTCGTGACCCGGGACGAGATCGTGCCGCCGTTCGACCCGGCGGACCAGCCCAGCCCGTTGTCGGCGTTTCGCGCCTTCGTCAAGGACTGGGGCGACACGGACCTGCTGACCGTCCGCGGCCTGCCTGAGGGAGCGACCGTGCGGCTGGCAACCATGGACGCCTTCGACGGCGTGGTGTGGGACGTCGCCGGGGCCGCGGCCGCGGAGGGCTCCGGCTCGTTCCGCCGGGTGGGGAGCGAGGTCGACCCGCTGCGCCGTGTCGGGCAGCGCGCAACGGTGCGGTTCGAGGCGGGTGCGCTGCCGTTCGTCTGGCTGCCGACCGTGGGGTGGGCCAAGCAGGTGACCTTCTCCGGCGGGGACGGTGCCCTGCGCTCGCAGCTGCGGTACAACGACGCGACGGGCACGGCCGCGCTGGTGGACGGGGTCCCGCGGGGCCTGGAGTGGACCGAGGACGTCGTGGTGCCGACCGTCCCGACCGAGCCGGACCTGGACCGGGCGACGACGGCGCGCGTGGTGCTTCCCAAGCCGCAGGAGGTGCCGGACATGGTGCGCACCAGGGCGGCGCAGATCGCAGGGACCGCAGGGTCGCCGGGCCTGATCGCCCGGTCTCTGGAGGAGGAGCTGTCCACCGACGGGTATTTCAGCCACGGTCTGGTGGACCGCGGTGACACGCCCTCGCTGTCCGGGCACGGCGCCAACCGGATCACCGACCTGCTCGGCACGACCATGGTCGGGGACGGTGAGCAGTACGCCTCCGCGATGGCCCTGATGGCACGGGAGATGGGGTTGCCGTCGAGGGTGGTCCTCGGCTTCGTGCCCGACCCCGCCGTCGCGGGCGACCCGGCGATCACCTTCACGGGGTCCGACATCCAGGCGTGGGTCGAGGTCGACTTCGCCGGCTACGGGTGGGTGAGCTTCTTCCCGACGCCGGACCAGAGCCGGACGCCACGCCAGGACACCTCACCCCAGCAGGCGGCGGCCGACCCCGCCGTCCGCCAGCCCCCGCCTCCTCCGCAGGACCCGGTGACCGCGCCGGACGACGACACCGAGCAGCCCACCACGGACGACAACCAGGACCGGTCCCAGCCCTCGGAGGTGCTCCTCGTGCTGCGTCGGGCCGCGCTGCTCGGAGGCGTCCCGACACTCCTGGTGCTGGGCCCCCCGCTGCTGCTCGCACTGCTCAAGGGTCGACGGCGTCGTCGTCGGCGGCGAGCCGAGGACGGGGTGCGGCGCGTGATCGGCGGGTGGGACGAGGTGCTCGACCGCGCGACGGACCTGCGTCGCGACGTCCCGGACCAGGCAACCCGCCGCGAGATCGCGGTCGCGCTGGCCGGCTCCTTCGGGCCGGCCGGGACGAGACCCGCCGATGGTGGCCGGCGCTCGGCGGGCATCGGGGGCCCGGTGGCCACGCTCGCGGCGCGCGCCGACGCCGTGGTGTTCTCGGGACGCAGCCCCACCGAGGCCGAGGTGGAGGCGTACTGGACGCAGGTCGACAACGCTGTCGGGGCGATGCGCCGTGCCGTGCCGCGCCGCGTGCGCTGGCGATCATGGTGGACCTGGGCGTCCCTGCGCGGGGCGCGCTGACCGGGCCCGGCAGCCCGGCCCGGGCGCACCTGCACGGAATGTTCACCCGATCGGACTCATGTCGGACGGTGGCAGTGCCGATGTCGGGTCCAGAGCCCGCCCGCCCCCCGCGGGCGCGGCCACCACTCGCCGGACCGGACGGAGGTGAGCCGGATGCCCGCAGCAGGGTCCGTCCCGGCGAGCCTGGGCAAGCGAGCGTTCGCGCGCCTCATCGACCTCGTCGCGGCCCTGGTGCTGGGCGGTGGCCTGGTGGTCGGCGGGGTCCTCGGTCAGCAGCGGGCGGGCGAGCCCCAGGTCAGTGCGATGACGGTGCTGGGCCTCGTCGCGCTGGCAGGGCAGGGCGTGGTGCAGTGGTCGCTGCTGGGCCGCCGCGGGTACACGCTCGGCCGGGTCCTGACCGGGCTCCGGGTGCTCGCGGCGGGCGACGGGCGGCCGATCGGCCTGGGCCGGGCCTTCGCGCGCGAGCTCTGTGTGCTGGTCGCGTGGTCGACGGTGCTCGTCGGCCTGCTGATGACGGCCTCGGCGCGGCGCAACGCCCGGCGGCAGGGCTGGCAGGACCGTCTGGTCGGGGACGTCGTGTTCGACGTGAACATCGGCGTGGACCCGGTGCACGCACCCCCCACGCCGCGACAGGCCACCGAACGCCTGCAGTCCCTGCTCGGGGACGACGACCGGCGTCGCCACCGCGCTGCGCCGGGCCGCGCACGGTCGCCGGAGGCCTCCGCACCGCCCGTCACGACGACCGAGGCCGCGGCGCCTCCCGGGGTCGTGCCGAACGGCGGGCCCGCGGTCGAGGGCGAGCGAGAGGTGGCCGCCGTCGCGGCGCCCACGACGGTCGCCCAGGGCACCAGGGTCGTCCCGCGGGCGCCACACGTGCAGCGGGCGAGCGGCTCCTCCCGCGGCTTGCCCGAGGACCTGGAGCGCACCTCGATGCGCGAGGCCAGGTCCAGGGTCGCCTACGCGCCCACGAGGGCCCAGACCCGTCCGCGCGCGACGTTGCTGCTGTGGGACAACCGGGTGGTCGTGCTCGAGGGGACCGCCCTGGTGGGCCGCAACCCCGCGCCGCGCGAGGGTGAGGGACTTCCCGTGCAGGTGATCGCGGTGGTGGACCGGGGCCGATCGGTGTCCAAGACCCACCTGGCCATCGGCGTCGACGGCGCCGGCGTGTGGCTGCGGGACCGCAACTCCACGAACGGCACCGTGGTGACCCTGGAGGACGGCCAGCAGATCCTGTGCGCGCCGGAGCAGAAGGTCCGGGTCCCCGTGGGCGCGTCGGTCGCGTTCGGCGACTACTGGTTGACCGTCGCGGGCTGACGGCGAGCGAGCCGCCCGGCCCGCAGCCCGTGCGCGGTGAGGATGACCAGGGCCGCCCACACGAGCGCGAAGCCCCACCACCGGGCCGCGGGCATGCGCTCGCCGAACACCACCACGCCGATCACGAACTGCATGGTCGGCGTGAGGTACTGCAGCAGGCCCACGACCGACAGCGGGAGCCGCCTCGCGGCGCCGGCGAACAGCAAGAGCGGTACCGCGGTGACCACGCCGGCCCCGGCCAGGGCGAGCGCGTGCCAGGGTCCCGTCGCGAACGATCCGCCGTGCAGGACCGCCAGGAGCCAGACGAGGGCGAGCGGGGCGAGCACCGCGGTCTCGACCGCGAGACCGGTCAACGGCGGCACGCTGCGACCCACCCGGTTCTTGATCAGCCCGTAGAGGCCGAAGGAGCCGGCCAGGGCCAGGGAGATCCACGGGGGGCGTCCGAGACCGACCGTGAGCACCAGCACGGCGGTGGTACCGAGCCCCACCGCGGCCCACTGCGCGGGCTGGAGCCGCTCGCGCAGCACCAGCACGGCCAGGACCACCGTGAGGATCGGGTTGATGTAGTACCCGAGCGCAGCGTCCACCGTGTGGTCGGAGAGCACCGCGTAGACGAAGACCAGCCAGTTGCCGGCCACCAGCACCCCGCCGGCGGCCAGCCGGGCCAGGGTCGCGCGGGAGCGCAGCACGTCGAGCGCTCGGCGCAGCGTGCCGGTCACCGCGAGGCCGACGAGGCAGAACACGAGCGACCACAGCACCCGGTGGGCGATGATCTCGACGGAGCCGGCCGGCGCGAGGAGCGGGAAGTACAGCGGGAGGAAACCCCACCAGAGGTATGCGCCGAGACCCTGGGCGAGCCCGGACCCGTCACTCTGCGTCCGGGTGCCCGGACGGGGAGGGGTGCCTGCGGCCACGGACCAGACGCTACGCGCGTGACCGCGCGGTGGTCGTCGGCGTCCAGGAGGCGGCCCTGGCGCCTAGACTGGTCCGTCGGTCGCGCAGCACACGCGCGCGGCTGACCCTCGTCGGAAGGTGTTGTCCCGCGTGAGTCCCCTGCGCGTCGCCGTGGTCGGCGCCGGCCCTGCCGGCATCTACGCCGCGGACATCCTGTCCAAGACCGGCCTGGACGTGAGCATCGACCTGATCGAGCGCCTCCCTGCGCCGTTCGGCCTGGTGCGCTACGGCGTCGCTCCGGACCACCCTCGCATCAAGCAGATCATCGTCGCGCTGCACAAGATCCTCGAGCGCGGCGACATCCGGCTGCTGGCCAACGTCGACGTGGGGACGGACATCGCCGTCGCCGAGCTGCACCGCTACTACGACGCGGTGGTCATGGCCACGGGCGCGATCCGGGACGCGGAGCTGCCGATCCCCGGGATCGACCTGCCGGGGTCCTACGGCGCGGCGGACTTCGTGTCCTGGTACGACGGTCACCCGGACGTGGCGCGGACGTGGCCGCTCGAGGCGCAGCACGTCGCGGTGATCGGCGCGGGCAACGTCGCGCTCGACGTCGCGCGGATGCTCGCCAAGCACGCCGAGGACCTGCTGCCCACGGAGATCCCGGACAACGTGCACCGGATCCTCGAGGCGAACCCCGTCACGGACGTGCACGTGTTCGCCCGCCGCGGTCCGGCCCAGGTCAAGTTCTCGCCGCTGGAGCTGCGCGAGCTGGGCAAGGTGCCCGACGTCGACGTGGTGGTGTATCCCGAGGACTTCGAGTTCGACGAGGGGTCGATGGCCGCCATCCACTCCTCCAACCAGACCAAGCAGGTGGTCAAGACCCTGACGGACTGGACGCTGAAGGAACCGGAGGACCTGACCGCGAGCCGGCGGATCCACCTGCACTTCCTGCACCGCCCGGTCGCAGTGCTCGGCGAGGACCGGGTGACCGGGATCCGGACCGAGCGGACCACGCTCACGGGTGACGGGACCGCCGCCGGGACCGGTCAGCTGCACGACTGGCCGGTCGAGGCCGTCTACCGTGCCGTCGGCTACTTCGGGTCCCCCGTGCCGGGTCTCCCGTTCGACGAGGTCGCCGGTGTGATCCCCAACCGGGAGGGCCGCGTCGTGGGGCCCGACGGCGAGCACCTGACCGGCGTGTACACCACAGGGTGGATCAAGCGGGGCCCGGTCGGGCTCATCGGGCACACCAAGTCCGACGCGACCGAGACGATCGGGCACCTGGTCCAGGACGCGCCCGCGCTGCCGCGTGCGGCCGAGCCCGACCCGGGAGCGGTGACGCAGCTGCTGGCGAGCCGGGGTGTCGGACACATCGAGTGGTCCGGGTGGGTGCTGCTCGACGCGTACGAGCAGTCGCTCGGCGAGCCGCACGGCCGCGAGCGGATCAAGCTGGTGCCTCGCGAGGACATGCTGCGTGTGATGCGCGGCGAGGCCTGAGCCCGGCGCCCGCACCGGGTTCGCACAGCCGACGTCCACCCCGTTCCGGGCCGGCCCGCAGGGAACCGTGCCAGCCTGTGGAACGTTGACGTGGGCAGCCGCCGCGGTGCGGTGCGTACGTCGGGCAGGAGGGTTCACGTGGGACGGCAGCACTTCAACGGCCTGAAGACCGCAGGTCTGTTCGGCTTCCTGTGGGCCGTGCTGCTGGGCGTGGGCTACCTGGTGGCCAACGCGGCCGGGAGCTCGGCCTTCCTGTGGTTGTTCGCCGGCCTGGGGGTGGTCGGCACGGCGTACGGCTACTGGAACTCCGCCTCGATCGCCATCCGGGCGATGCACGCCTATCCGGTCAGCGAGCTCGAGGCCCCGGAGATGTACCGGATCGTGCGCGAGCTGTCCACGCAGGCCCGGCAGCCGATGCCCGCTCTGTACATCTCGCCGACCGCCGCCCCCAACGCGTTCGCGACCGGGCGGGACCCTCGGCATGCCGCGGTGTGCTGCACGGAAGGCATCCTGCGGATGCTCGACGAGCGCGAGCTGCGCGGGGTGCTCGGGCACGAGCTCATGCACGTCTACAACCGGGACATCCTGACGTCCTCGGTTGCGGCAGCCATCGCCGGGCTGATCACGGCGGTGGCGCAGTTCCTGCTCTTCTTCGGCGGCGGCAACCGCAGCAACAACCCCATCGGCGCGATCGCCCTGGTCTTCCTGGCGCCGATCGCGGCGATGATGATCCAGCTCGCGATCTCTCGCACCCGGGAGTACGACGCCGACGAGGACGGCGCACGGTTGACCGGCGACCCCCTCGCGCTGGCGTCGGCGTTGGAGAAGCTGGACGCCGGGACGGCGCGAGCCCCGCTGCCGGCGACCCGGGACCTGGTCGACGTCTCGCACCTGATGATCGCCAACCCGTTCAAGGCCGGCGGGATGGCCAAGCTGTTCGCGACCCACCCGCCGATGGCGGACCGGATCGCCCGGCTGCGCCAGATGGCGGGCTACCCGGACGCCTGAGGCGTCCGGCCGAGATCAGTCGTCCGGGCCCGCGATGTCCGTCCGGGCGACGGGCGTGCGTCGCAGCGTCTGAGCCATGTTGGTGGCCTCCACGACGTCCTCGTGGGTGAGCACGCCCTTGACCGCGCGAGCCGGCGCGCGCGCCCCGTCCTCGGTGAGCACGGTGAGGTGGACGCCGCTGCCGCGCAGCACCCCGATGAGGTCGACGATCTGCGCGTCCGCAGGGGCGAAGGTGGGCTTCGTACCGGCCAGGTCCAGCAGCGGGGTCGCCGGTGAGCGCTGCGAGCGACGCGCCTCGCCGATGCGGTGCGCGGTCACCACGCCGGCGACCCCTCCGTCCGGCCCGGCCAGCACGATGTGGCTGTTCCGGCGCCCCCAGGTCAGGGGCAGGTCCGACAGGGTGGCGTCCGCGGGCTTGACGACGAACGGCGCGTGGACGAAGTCGACCGCCCGGCGCGTCAGGTACAGGGAGCTCTGCAGCGCGGCCGGCAGCTGCTGTCCACGGCGGGACAGCTTGAGGGTGTAGATGGTGTCCGACATGAGCGAGCGTCGCACCAGGTAGGCCAGCGAGACCGCGACGATCAGCGGGATGAGGACCTGGAAGTCCCGGGTCATCTCGAAGGTCATCACGACGGCTGTCACGGCGGCTCCGGTGCTCGCACCTACCATGCACGCCATCCCGACGACGGCCGCGTTGACGGGGTTGAGGTGCATCCCGGGAGCGACGGCGTCGACCACGGTCGCGAACGCTGCGCCGAGCGTCGCACCGATGAACAGCGCGGGTGAGAAGACGCCGCCGGACGCCCCCGAGCCCAGGGTCAACGACGTGGACAGCAGCTTGAGCCCAGCCAGCAGCACCATGAACCCGGCGGCCGTGAGGGTGCCCTGCAGGATCTCCTGGATCGTGGCGTAGCCGACGCCCTCGATCCAGTAGTGCCCGGTGCGTGCCATGAGCAGGTAGATCGTGACGCCGACCACGAGCATGCCGATCACGTGCCGGAGGTAGTCGTTGACCGGGAGCCGGTCGAACAGGTCCTCGGCCCAGTAGATCGACCGGGTGTAGAGCCAGCCGACCAGGCCGAGGAGAATGGCCAGCAGGCTGTAGCCCACCAGTGACATCGGGGACACGGCGGGCGGGTCGATGGTGAGCGCGGGGATGACGAACGAGGGCTGGTCCCCGAAGAACAGTCCCGCGATCACGCTCGCGGTCCCCGTGGCGATCAGCACGGGGATCAGCGTGCGGGCACTGATCTCGACGATGAGGATCTCGGCGGCGAAGATCACGCCGCCGATCGGGGTGTTGAACGTGGCGGCGATGCCGCCGCCACCGCCCGCCGCGATCAGGGTCAGGCGTTGCCACTCGGGCAGCTTGAGCCACTGGGCGAGGATCGAGCCGAACGTCGCGCCGATCTGGATGATCGGTCCTTCGCGGCCGACGGAGCCCCCGGATCCGATCGAGATCGAGGAGGCCAGGGCCTTGACGCCCGCGACGCGCGGACGGATGCGGCCGCCCTTGAAGTGGATCGCGTCGATCACCTCGGGCACACCGTGTCCCTTGGCCTCGGGCGCGAATCGCTTGACCAGGACCACGACCGCGAGAGCGCCGACGACCGGCACCAGGATCACGCCCACGCCCCACCGGCTGGGGTCGGTGTGCACGAGGGCGTCGTAGGTCAGGCTGAGCCTGCCGCCGAAGAACAGGTTGTGGACCAGGGAGATCAGCGCCCTGAACGCCACCGCGCCGAGCCCCGCCACCACGCCGACGGCGAGTGCGAGGACGGCGGTGACGACCTCCGCGCGCATGCGTCGACCGATCGCGGTCACGAATCCCACCATGGGCGTCCTCTCGGCGGACCAGGGGTCCGTAGTCAGCGGCGGGCGGGCGCGGTGGCCTGCCCCTCTTCGGTCCCAGGAGCCGCGGCGGGGCCCCGGTGTGCGGCGGGGTCGCGGTGGGCGGCGGGGTCGCCGTCGCCGGAGCGCGGTCGGGCCGGTCCTCGCCGCACGCGCGGCTCGTGCGGCCGACGCCGGGGGGAGCGCAGCCGGGCCAGTGCGGTCCCGGCGGTCGCGGCCGGCGCCACGGGGAGGGGCGCCGTGAGGGTGCGCAGCAGGGTTCGGTGCGTGACCCAGCCCACGAGCCGCCCCTCCTCGTCCGTCACGGCGAGGCCGCCGTCGGGGTACTCGTGACGGCGCAACGCGTCCAGGCCGCGCCGCAGCACAGTCGTGGTGCGCGCGCGGGGTACGTCGTCGAGGACGTCCGCGACGGTCAACGTGCCGGC
The DNA here is from genome assembly GCF_030586465.1 of Actinotalea lenta. Classification (GTDB taxonomy): domain Bacteria; phylum Actinomycetota; class Actinomycetes; order Actinomycetales; family Cellulomonadaceae; genus Actinotalea; species Actinotalea lenta. The sequence goes on along the minus strand of NZ_JAUQYP010000001.1, from coordinate 200,763 downwards.
CGTGTCCTCGGTCTCCATCGCGGTGGCGACCTTGTCCGCCCGTAGCTGGCCGACGAGCAGGCCCTCGGAGACCACGGGCAGGGACCCGCGGCCGCTGGAGAGCAGGCGACGTGCGGCGGCCTCGAGCTTCACCGAGTCGGACAGTGCGACGGGTGGTGGTTCCATGACGTCGCCGAGGGTCTTGTCGGTCAGGCGGGGATCGGCGGCGCGGGAGTCGATCTCGATGCCGCGCCGACGCAGCTTCAGGGTGTAGATGCTGTCCCGGCTCAGCGCCCGGCTCACGCCCGTGGCCAGCACGATCGCGAGCATCAGCGGCAGGATGATGGTGTACTCGCCGGTGAGCTCGAACAGGATGAGCACCGCGGTGATCGGGGCGCGCGCGGCTCCGGCGAACACCGCTCCCATGCCCACGAGCGCGAACGCGCCGGCGGGACCGGCGATGCCGGGGAACAGCTGGGACGCGACGTCCCCGAAGGCGGCGCCGAGCATGCCTCCGATGAACAGGCTCGGGGCGAAGATGCCGCCGGAGCCGCCGATCGCGATGCTCAGGCTGGTCGCCACCATCTTGGCCACCAGGAGGCCCAGCAGCACTGCGATCGCGAACTCACCGTGCACACCCGCTTGCAGGACGGGGTAACCGACGCCGTACATCTGCGGGACGGCGAGCAGGAGCAGGCCGAGCAGCACGCCGCCGACGGCCGGCCTGGCCCACTCCGGGCCGCGCCAGATCTTGTCCGCGACGTCCTCGAAGCCGTACAGGATCCGGGTGAAGAGCACGCCGACGACTCCGGCGATCACGCCGAGGACGGCGAACAGCAGGTAGGCGCCCGCGTGGTGCACGGAGAACGTCGGCAGCTCGAGGAAGGGCACGTCGCCGAGGATCGCTCGCCCGATCACGGAGGCGGTGACGGCGGCGAGGACCACCATGCCGAACGACTCGGCGGTGAAGTCGCGCAGCAGCAGCTCGAGGGCGAAGAAGACCCCGGCGATGGGCGCGTTGAAGGTGGCAGCGATACCGGACGCGGCGCCGCACGCCACCAACGTGCGGACCTTGGTCTCCGACAGCCGTGCCCACTGGGCGATGCGGGAGCCCAGCGCCGAGCCGATCTGCACGATCGGGCCCTCGCGGCCGACCGAGCCGCCGGAGCCGATGGACAGCGCCGATGCGAGCGACTTGACGACGGCGACCTTGCCCTCGATCCGGCCGCCCCGCTGGGAGACGGCGAGCATGACCTCGGGGACGCCGTGCCCGCGGGCCTCCTTGGCCCACTTCTGGATGACCGGGCCGTAGATGATCCCGCCGACCACGGGTGCCAGGACGACGAACCAGGAGCCCAGCCATGGCACCCACGGGTGCGGGGGGTGGTTGCCGAGGCCGACGGCGGAGTAGTCGGCGTGACCGGTGAAGATCCAGGTCGCGCGCGTGATGAGCCACCGGAAGACGACGGCGCCCAGACCGGTGGTGGCTCCCACCACGAGAGCCATCACGGTCAGGGCGCCGGAGGTGCTCCGGAGCTGCCGAGCGGTCGTGCCGAGGCGCGCGGCAACTCCGGAACTTGTAGGCATACAACTAATGTAGCATGTCGTCCCATGACCACTCGACCCGAGGGTCCACCGGTCGGCCTCGACCGCGCGGCGGACGTCACCCTGCATGCGTCGCGGGCCCTGCTCGCCGTGATCGCCCGGTCGCTCAACGAGGCGCTCGACGAGGTCTCCCTGCCGCAATACCGGGTCCTGGTCCTGCTGGCCACGGAGGGTCCGCTGCGCTCGGGCGTGGTGGCGGAACGGATGGGCATCCACCCGTCGACCTTCACCCGGAACGCCGACCGGCTGGTCGCGGGCGGCTGGGTGCAGCGGATCGACGAGCCCGGCACGCGGCTCACGGTGCTCATCGAGCTGACCGACGCCGGCCGGGACCTGGTGGACCGTGTCACCGCGCGGCGGCGCGAGGAGATCGCGGCGATCCTGGCGGGCATGGCGGACGACGAGCGCGCCACCCTGGCCGACGCGCTCGAGGCGTTCACCCGTGCCGCGGGTGGACCGGCTCCGGGGGAGCTCTCGGCCCTCGGGATGTGACCGGCCGGACGCCCCTAGGACCGCGCGCTCCTACCGGTAGTTGACGAACTGCAGCGCGACGTCCAGGTCCGCCTCCTTGAGGAGGGCTATGACGGCCTGCAGGTCGTTGCGGCTCTTGCTCGACACCCGCACCTCGTCACCGGTGATGGTGGCCTTGACGCCCTTGGGGCCCTCGTCGCGCACGAGCTTGCTGATCGCCTTGGCGTTCTCGCTGCTCAGGCCCTGCCTGAGGGTCGCCTCGAGGCGGTACTCCTTGCCGGAGGCCTTGGGCTCGCCGGTGTCGATGGCCTTGAGCGAGATGCCGCGCTTGACCAGCTTGGTCTGGAAGACGTCGAGGACGGCCTTCACGCGCTCCTCGCTGTTGGCGAGCATGACGATCATGTCGCCGCTCCACGCGATCGAGGCGCCGACGCCCTTGAAGTCGTACCGCTGGGAGATCTCCTTGGCCGCCTGGTTGAGGGCGTTGTCGACCTCCTGGCGGTCGACCTTGCTGACGACGTCGAACGAGGAGTCGGATGCCATGGCGTGTCCTTCCGGTGCGGCGAGCGGGGGCGTGGCGTTCTCGCGCCGGGTCCGGTCCCGTTGGGCGTGCGGACCTCCCCCGGGGAGTTGCTATCCTTCCATCCGCACCGACCGTGGTCGGCCCGGCAGGTTACCCAAGCGGCCAAAGGGAGCTGACTGTAAATCAGTTGCGCGAGCTACGGGGGTTCGAATCCCTCACCTGCCACCAGCGACGCCCCGAGGAGACTCGGGGCGTTCGTCGTCTCCGGGTGCGCGTCAGGGATTGCACCACGTGCACGTGGCGGGATCGGCCGGCCCGGGGACCGGGACCCGTTCGCGGTGCTCGCACCGCGAACAGGTCGTGACCATCGCCACGGGCCCCCTGGTCGGCAGCCCGCACAGCCCGCACGGCCGTCCCTGCTCCGACCGGGTGAGCCCGAAACCCGGTACCGAGCAGCGCGGGCAGCGCGTCATCAGCCGCACGGCGAGGCGTTCGGCCGCCTCGGCGATGACCCGACGGCGGGTCGGGCACAGGTGCGCTCGCAGATCGGTCTCGACCCGGGCGAGCCCGTCGGCCGACGCGCGCGCGGCGTCCCGGACCGCTCGGTCGAGGTCCGGCAGCCGGGTGAGACCTGTGGCGATGCCGTCGGGGGAGCCGTCCGCCGGACGACAGATGAGTGCCTGGTCCGGGAACCCGACGGCGGCGCAGAGCTCCGAGAGGTCCTCCCCGGGGGCCACGGTGCGCGACGTGGCGGCGGTGTCGACGCTGAGCGCCTGCTCGGCGACGACGACGCCGAGGAGGTCGTCGACGAGCACCACGATCTCGAGGTCGGCGGTGAGGACGGGAACGCCCGGGTGCGGGCCGAAGCTGCCCTCGGAGGCGAGGCCCGCGTCCCGGCCCGTCGCCGCCATGGCGGCGCGGGCCTTGCGCTCCGCCACCTCGACCGGGCTGCCGGTGCGCGGGACCTCGCCCGTGAACGTGCCGAACCGGTCCGTGTCGATCTCGGTGACCTCCACCAGCAGCCCCGTCGGCGCCAGCGCAGGGGCGATCTGCGCCTCCTTCCCGTGCTTGGTGGCGAGCACCGCGACCCGGCCGCGATAGGTCGGGTCCACGGCTCCGAGCGGCACGTCAAGCATCGCGGACGGTCTCGCGCACGGTTCCCTCGCCCAGCGGGAGGGCCTCGGCCACCCAGCTGCCGTCGCGCCGCATCACCCATGTCTCGCCGGAGCCGGGTTCGACGACCGCCACGGTGATCCACCCGCCCGAGACGAGGCGGGCCACAGCGGGCTGCCGCTGAACGGCACGGTCGACCGTGGACCGCTCGGCCGCCACGACGACCAGGAGCCGGAGGGCCTCGTGGTGCGTGGCTGCCGTCCACGGGTCCTGCCCGGTCGAGGGGTTCGCGACGGGGGAGGTCGCCGAGACGGCCTGCCAGGGGAGCCCGAGTCGCAGGTCACCGCGCGCCCCGGTCACGACGGCCGAGAGCGGTCCGTCGCCCACGACGTTGTGGGTCGTCTTGTCCCCGGCGCCGAAGCGGTGCGGGTCGACGGTGGATGCCCAGTACTGCGCCGTGATCCACTGGGCCACCACCACCGGAGCGGCGAGGAGCTGCTCGAGGACCACCCCGTCGGGGTCGGACCCGGCCCGGTAGGACTGCAGGAAGACCCGTCCGTCGAGCGCCAGACCACGGGTGAGGTCGCGCGGTCCCACGACGATCGCGGCCGCCCCGGCCAGCCCCCACTCCGGGCGGGGCTGGGCCCAGTCCGCGGCGCGCCGGCGCACCTGACCGAGCCCGTTGCGGTGCGCGCCCTCGGGGAGCAGGGCCAGGCGCTCGTGCCGGACCGCGTGCCCGGCGCGGGACAGGTCGGCCTCGAGGTCGCCGAGGGTCGAGGACCACTGGTCGGGCAGCTCCTCGCGGTCCAGGACCGCCACGACGTCGCGCGTGGTGTCGTGCACCGCCGCGACGAAGCGCGTCTGCGGCGTGAGGGTGACGCCCCGCTCGCCCAGGGCCCGACGCACCCGAGGGTCGTTCAGCGCCTGCACCATGACGCGCGCGTTGACGTCCCCTGCGGCGCCTCCGCACGCACCGCAGTCGTAGGCGGCCACATGCGGGTTGTTGGTGACCCCGCCGCCATGACCGGCGATGACCACGAGCGGTGCCAGGTCGGGGTTCCCGAGGGTGGCCAGGAAGCCCGCCGCAGCATCGGCCAGCGTGTCCACGCCCACGTCCGAGACGACGTCGAGGGTTCCGCGACGTGGCGTGCCGAGGGCGCGTCGGACCACCTCGCGCAGGGCGCGGGCGCCGGCCGGAGCGAGAGTCGTGAGCAGGACGAACGGCGCGTAGAACCAGCCGGCCGCCTCGGCCCACCCGAACGGCAGGCCTACGGCGCCCTCGACCGCACGCGCGGCGGCGACGAGCGCGTCGTCGCAGCCCGCGAGGCCGCGCGTCGGGCCGCGCCGTTCCGTGACCGCGGCGCCGGGCCGGACCAGCGCGGGGGTCCGTTCGGTCACGGTCCCCGTCGGGCCGCTGTGCTGGACCGGGAGACCGAAGAACCCTGCGGCCCCCAGGGTCTCCCACGGCCCCAGTGCCTCGAGGTGGCGGCGCAGCCGCTCGGACCGCACGTCGATGCACGTGACCAGCTGTGCCGCGGGCGGCTGAGCGGACCCCGGCGCGGCTGCGGGCTGCTCCGCGCGGGCCGCCACCGGGCCGAGCAGCGTCCGCCGGAACGCTCGCTCGAGGGCCTCGGCCCGCATGCTCGCCAGCCGGGCAGCCGTCAGGTCGGCGAGCTCGCCGGCCACCGCGCGGACCTCCGCGGGACCGGGGTCGGCTCCGAGCAGCCCGGCGTGCCTCAGGGTCGAGAGGTGCCCGGCCAGTCGGTCGTGCGAGTCGTGCACGAGGTCGCTCGGGTCGAACGGTCGGCCGAGCAGGCGTGGCGCATGCGCTTCGGCCACGACCACGTCGAGGGCCAGGCGCGTCGCGACCAGCTCGGCGAGGAGCGCGTCGGCGGCACCCTGCGTCGGGAGGTCGAGGCCGGCCTCCCGGCCAAGACGCTCGTGGCGTGCACGCCACTGCAGGTGCGCGGGCCAGCCCGGGTCGCGGGCGACGACCCGGGCGAGCAGCGCAGGACGGTCCTGCGGGTGCACGCCCAAGTGCTCGAGGAGCGCCGCGATCGCGCCGGTGGCGTCGGCAGGCAGCGCGGCGACGACGTCCGCGGCGCCCCGCACGCCGATGAGTGCGTCGAGATCCAGGGCGCGAAGCTCCTGCCACGGACCCGCCGCCCCGGGCCAGGCCGTGCCGGCGAGGGACCGGGCGCAGCAGTGGTTCGCCAGGTCCCGGGCGCGGCCCGCGACCTCCGGCGCGTGGGGCAGCAGCACCTGGACCGGGGTGCGCAGCGCGCGGTCGGGCTCGACCCCGGCCCGGTCCAGCGCGTCCACCGCCCACGCGAGCTCGTGGGCTCCTGGACCGTCGCTGACGAGCAGTGCGCGGAGCAGGTCCGGGCGGACGCCGACCTCGACGGATCCTGCCTCGAGCGCCGCAGCGAGGTCGGCCTCCTGGAGGCGCCCCCGCTCCTGTGCGTCCCGCAGCGCGCGCGCCGACGGTCCGGGCTCGGCCCCCCACGTGTCGCCGGCCACGCGGGTGGCCTCCACGACGTCGAGGTCCTCGAGGCCGGCGAGAGGGTTGCTCGCCACGAAGGACGTGAGAGGGAACAGGACGCCGGCGACCGACGACGCGCCGTCCAGGTCGTGGCGCGCGGCCGTGGCGTCAGCCTCGGTCACCGGCGGGATCGGCATCGCGACCGAGGGGGCGCCTGCGAACCGCCCGCGCAGCGTCGTGGGCCGTAGCGAGCTGCGGGCGGCCCGGCGCGCGAGCCGCGGCCGGCGTCCGGCACGGGCCGCGCCGTCGATGCGCGCAGCGACCACGCCGGTCACGACGAGCACGAGGACTGCCCCGGCGGTGACAGGGCCCTGCGGGCCGGTCCAGGGTGCGGGTTCGCCGACCACGTCGGCCAGCAGGTGGCCGAGGGCGCGCAGCCCGAGCAGGTACCCGGCCACCGCGGCCAGGACCAGGCCGGACGCGAGCAGGCGCGCCGGGAGCGGGGCGTCACGCCGGGCGACGGCGTCGAGCGCGACCCAGGCGGCGACCGTCGCGATGACCAGGACGAGCAGCTCCGCGGGGGCGGTCAGCGCGGGCAGCCAGGCCGCGGGCGCGAGCGCCGAGAGCCCCACCGTCGCCGCAACCACGGCGCCGAGCACGACCGGCAGCCGCCGATGCCCGGAACCCGCCGCATCGCGCGTCCTGGCACGTCCCACGGCACCGCCCGCTCCCAGGAACAGAGACGCCTTCCACACGCCGTGCCCGATCACGTGGGCCAGGACGCCCGCGGGGATCCCGAGACCTGCCTGGATCGCCAGGTAGCCCATCTGGGAGGAGGTCGACGCGGCCAGCCTTCCCTTGACGTCGGCGCGAGTGCGCAGCTGGGCGGTTGCGACGACCGCGGTGGTGGCACCGGCCAGCAGGAGCAGCACCCGGGCTGCGGTCGCGGCCTCGACCAGGGGCCACAGCAGCAGGGCTAGCACGCCGACCCCGTTGACGAGGCCGGCGTGCAGCAGCGCGCTCACCGGCGACGGCGCCTCGGCGGTCTCGGGCAGCCACCGGTGCGCGGGGACGAGCGCGCTGCGGACCATTCCGGCGCCCACGACGGCCAGTGCGGTGAGGGTGACGACGGAGCTGGGCGCCTGGGCGACCCGCGCGGAGAGGTCCGCCCGGTCGAGCGTGCCCAGCTGTGTGCCGGCCAGCAGGACGGCGGCCCAGAGCAGCGCGTCTCCCACCAGCAGTCGGGCCCTGACCTGCCGCGCGGCGCGCCGGGCCTGCGTCGTGCCCGCGTGGGAGACCAGACCCGTCAGGGCGAACGTCCCCAGGGTCCAGCCCGCGGCGAGCACAGGCAGCGAGGACGCCGTCACGGCGAGCGCGAGCCCCGCCACGGCGGCGGTCTCGAGCGCTGCGTACCGGACCAGACGCCGCTGGCCGACGAGGTTGCGGGCGCTGTAGCTGGTCACGACGGTGCCGATGCCCGCCACCAGGGCGAGGAGCGCGGCCTCGACGGGGCCGACGGTCCATGCCACGTCGGCCGTGCCGAGCGGGCCCAGGTCCATCCGTCCCAGGACCAGGGCCGGGGTGGTGCCGGACAGCGACCTGCCGAGGGCGACGAGCGCCGCGAGCAGCAGGGCTACCGGTGGGATGCGGGCGACCGAGAGGGCGAACATAGGAGGGAAGATACAGGAAATAAGTTTCCTGTAAAATCGACCCACGGAACGGGCCGGGGCGGGGCGTGATCGGGCACCATGGAGCTGTGTCCGTCGCGGGTCGTCGCCCGGGCCGGTCGGAGGGGACCCGGCCGGCCGCCGAGCCTGTGCCCGCGAGCCGGCGCGAGGGGCAGGGCTGGACGCTGCTGACCTCGCACGGCCGCGTGCTCCTGCTCATCGCCCGGGAGCCGGACCTGCGCCTTCGCGACATCGCGGAACGCGCCCGGATCACCGAGCGCTCGGCCGCGAGCATCGTGCATGATCTCGAGGTGGCGGGCTACGTCACCAAGGAGCGGGTCGGCCGTCGCAACCGTTACGTCGTGCACGGGGACCTGGAGTTCCGCCACCCGGCCGAGGGCGAGCATCGCGTGGGCGAGCTGATCGAGATCTTCGCCGACGACTGAGGGCGGGGGCGCAATTTCGCCCGCCGCTCAGGCTCCTGTACCCTGGCCTGCGCTGCCCCGATAGCTCAGTCGGCAGAGCGTCTCCATGGTAAGGAGAAGGTCAAGGGTTCGATTCCCTTTCGGGGCTCTGGCGGTGCCTGTGCGCGGGTGCCGGAATGGCGGGGTAGCTCAGGTGGTTAGAGCACACGGCTCATAATCGTGGTGTCGCGGGTTCGAGTCCCGCCCCCGCTACCACTCAGGACAAGATCGGTCGCGCCCGGCCGACGCACGACAGCAGAGGTGAATCGTGGCCAGCAAGACTCAGGACGTCCGACCGAAGATCACGCTTGCCTGCACCGAGTGCAAGGAGCGGAACTACATCACCAAGAAGAACCGGCGGAACGACCCCGACCGGCTCGAGCTGGCGAAGTTCTGCCCGCGCTGCGGCAAGCACACCGCGCACCGCGAGACCCGCTGACCGGATCGGCCATGCCGATCGACGCGGGCTACGCCGGACGCGCCTACCCGCCCACCGCGCCGTACCTGGTGGGGCGTGAGCACGTGCGGGACTTCGCGTCCGCCGTCGGAGCGACCCACCCGAGCCATCGGGACCCGGAAGCAGCCCGACAGATCGGGTACGCCGACGTGGTTGCGCCGCCGACCTTCGCGGTGGTGATCGCGCAGGCCGCCGAGGCCCAGTTGATCGCCGACCCGGCCGCGGGGATCGACTTCTCCCGCGTGGTGCACGCGGAAGAGCGCTTCACCCACCACCGTCCCATCGTGGCGGGGGACGAGATCACGACGGTCCTGCACGTGGACTCGATCACCGAGCGCGCCGGCCTGGCGATGGTCACCACCCGGTGCGAGCTCGTCGACGGTGCTGGTCGGCCGGTGAGCACGGTGGTCTCCACCCTCGCGGTCCGGGGGGACGGCACATGAGCGGCACGCCCGTCGAGGTCGGCCAGGTGGTCGGCATCCGCACCGTCGAGGTCTCGCGTGCGGATCTCGTGCACTACGCGGGCGCGAGCGGCGATCGCAACCCCATCCACTGGAACGAGCGGCTCGCGCGCGAGGTGGGCCTGCCCGGCGTCATCGCGCACGGCATGCTCACCATGGGGGTCGCGATCAACGTCGTGGTGGACTGGCTGGGGGATCCGGGCCGCGTGCTCGAGTACGGCGTGCGCTTCACGCGCCCCGTGGAGGTGCCCGATCCCGGCGCCGCGCTCGTGACCATCACGGCCACCGTGGGTGCTGTCGACGCCGGCACCGCCCGCGTCGACCTCGTGGTCGAGGCGGCCGGCGTCAAGGTCCTGGCCAAGGCCCAGGCCCTCGTGAGCCTGCCCACCCCCTGACACCGTGATCACCACCGGGCGGCGGGGTCATGCAGCTGGTGGTGGGCCTGTGGTGGTACCGAGGCGGAGCTCGACGGGGAGCTCGACGTCCGCCGGCTGCTCACCCGCGAGGATCGCGGTGACCATCTCCGCGACGGCCTGACCCTTGGCGGCGAACGGCTGAGACACCGACGTCAGCACGTCCGGGGCCAGCCACGGCAGGTCCAGTCCGTCGAAGCCCGCGACCGAGACGTCCTCCGGCACTCGCAGGCCCAGCTCACGCGCAGCGATGATCACGCCCGCCGCCAGCAGGTCGGACTGGGTCATCACGGCGGTCGGCGGGTCGGCGACGTCGAGCAGGACACGTCCCGCGTCGGTGCCGGCCTCGACGAGGGACGCGGCGGCCTCCACGACCGCCACCGGTTCGATCCCGGCGTCGCGCAGCCCGTCGAGTCGGTGCTCGGCCGGCGGGCAGTCGATCTCCGCGAGCCGGGTCGGATCCACCGGCGCGCACCGGCGCGCCCCGCCCAGCGGGAGCGTGACCACGGCGATCCGCTCATGGCCCAGGTCCCGCAGGTGCTCGGCGAGCAGTCGCGTGCCCTGCCGATCGGCCACCCCGACCACCGGGAGGCCGAGCCCGGTCGGCCCTTCGCCCAGCACGACGGGGATGCCGCGGTGCTGCAGCGCGCCGAGGATGGGGGAGCTGCGCCGCGCGCCGAACAGCAGGACCGCCGCATCGAGCGGTGCCGTCGCGACCAAGGGGTCGTTCTCGTCGTCCTCGTCCCCGGTGGCGGGCACCAGCAGCACTCCGAGCCCGCGCGGGCCCAGGGATCCGGCCAGGCCGTCCAGGACGCGTACCGACACGGGGTCGCGGAACGACCGCCGGAGCTGGTCACCGATCACGACCCCGACGATCCCGGAGCGCCCGGAGCGCAGCGAGCGACCCAGCGCGCTGGGCCCCGCGTAGCCGAGCTCCGTGGCGGCGGCCAGGACGCGTTCCTTGGTCGCTGCGGAGATGGGTCCCGCGCCGGAGAAGGCGAGGGACGCCGTGGACACCGAGACCCCGGCCGCCGCGGCGACGTCCGCGAGGGTGGTGCGGTCGGTCATCTCACCTGCCTGGGCTCGTGGAGTCAGTTGACGGGCGGCAGCCTACCGAGCACACTTGTGTCGCAACCTCGAATCGATTCGACAAAGGTGTCGACGAGGCCACCCTCTCTTCCTGCTGTGAGCCCCTCGTGCACCGTCCTGCCCGCCTGCCCGCCCGACTCCTCGACCTGCGTCACCGACCCCGGCGCACCGACCTGCGGCGCGCCGTGCGCGGCGACCGCATCCCCCGCCAGGCCCCCGTCCGGCGACCTCCGGTCCGACGGCCTCTGGGTGGACGACCCGGCGACGCGCCCGACGCCCTCGTCGCGCGGGCTCACCTGTTCGGCCTCTACCTCCTGCTCGGGCTCACGGTGTCGACCTGGCTCGCGCGCCTGCCCACGGTGCGCGAGTCGCTGCACCTGAGCACCGGCGAGCTGGGCACGGTGCTGCTGGTCGGATCGCTCGGGTCGTTGACCATGGTGCTGGGCGCCGGCGCGCTGGCCACCCGGTGGGGCAGCCGGCGCTCGATGGTCGTCGCCGCGTGGACGTACTCGGTGGCGGCGGTCCTCCTCGGGGTCGGCCCCGAGGTCGGCTCGGTCGTCGTGCTGGGCGCGGGCGTGGTCGCGATGAGTGTGTCCTTCGCGCTGGGGAACGTCCCGCTGAACGTGCAGTCCGTGGCGATCGAGCGCCGGATGGGGCGCACCGTGGTCCCGCAGTTCCACGCAGGGTTCTCGATCGGGTCGGTGCTCGGTTCGGGCCTCGGTGCCCTCGCGGCCTGGGGACGCGTCCCCCTGGTCGTCCAGTTCTCGGCCGTCGCCGTCGTGGCGCTCGTCTGGCGGCTGCGCAGCATCCCCGGGGCCGTGCTGCCGATGGCCCCCCAGGAGACCCGGGCCGTCGTCACGCCGGGCGGGAGCATGCGCGAGGCGCTGCGGGCCTGGCGCGATCCCCGCACCCTGGTGCTCGGGGTCCTCGTGATGGCCGGCGGGCTGTCCGAGGGCACGGCGAACAACTGGCTCGCGATCGGCGTGGTCGACGGCTTCCGGGCCCGTGAAGCCGTGGGTGCCCTGGTGTTCGCGACGTTCGTCGCCTCGATGACTGCGGCCCGGGTGAGCGGGACCAGGCTGATCGACCGGTTCGGCAGGGCTCCCGTGATGCTCGCGTCCACGTCCACCGCGCTGGCCGGGCTGGTCGGTTTCGCCCTGTCCCCGACGCTGCCGGTCGCCGTTCTCGGCGCCGTCGCCTGGGGCCTGGGTGCCGGGCTCGTCGTGCCGATCGGGATGGCTGCGGTGACCGGCGACGGTGTCGGCGCCGCGGGCCGGGTCGCGGTCGCGTCGGCATTCGCCTCGACGGCGAACCTCATCGCGCCGCCCGCGATCGGGCTGGCCGCGGAGGCCGCCGGCGTCCGGCATGCCGTGCTCCTGGTCGGCGGTGTCATGATCGTGGGCGTGCTCCTGTCGCGCCGCGTCGCCGACGACCGTGCCTCCGCCGTCGCCCCGTCCGGCGCCCCTGCGGCCGTGCCCGCGCTCGAGGCGGTCGACCTGCCTGTGCTCGAGGCGGTCGACCTGCCCGCCGCGGCCGTGACCCCTGCTGTCCGGCCCGAGGTGGCGGCACCGTGACAGGACCCGTCGAGACGGCACCGCCCGCGGTCTCCGGCCGGGGGACGCCCGAGGCCGCGGCGTGGGCCGTGTTCGTCACCTTCGCGCTCAACGGCTTCGCGTTCGCGAGCTTCGCGTCCCGCGTCCCGGCGGTGCGGGACGCCCTCGGGCTGGAGCCGCAGCAGGTCGGTCTCCTGCTGCTGGGGGTGTCCACCGGTGCGCTCCTCGCCATGCCGCTGTCCGGTGTGGTGGTCCAGCGGCTCGGCGCGACCCGCACCATCCTGTCCTTCGCGGCGGTGAACGGGACCGGCCTGCTGGTGGCTGCCGCGGCCGTGGACGCGCACCGGATCTGGGTGGTGGTCCCGGCCCTGGTGCTCGTGGGGATGGGCACCGGCGTGTGGGACGCCGCCATGAACCTCGAGGGCGCCGCCGTCGAGCAGCGCCTGGGCCGGGCGATCATGCCGCGGTTCCACGCGGGGTTCTCGTTCGGGACCATGGCCGGCGCCGGGATCGGCGCCCTGGCCGCGAGCCTGCACGCGCCGCTCGTCGTACACCTGGGCATAGCGCTCCCCCTGGGCTACCTCGCCCTCGTGGTGTGCTCACGCTGGTTCCTGCCGGCCGGCACGCACGCGGCCCACCCCGACGACGCGGTCGGGCGCCCGCGCAGCGCGTGGCTCGAGCCCCGCACCGTCCTCATCGGGCTGGTCGTGCTCGCGGCCGCGATCACCGAGGGCTCGGCGAACGACTGGGTGAGCCTTGCGGTGGTGGACGGCTTCGACGTGGGCAACGACGTCGGTGCGCTCGGCTTCGGGCTCTTCGTGACCGCGATGACGGCGATGCGGCTGCTCGGCACCGGTCTGCTGGACCGGTACGGCCGAGTCGTCGTGCTGCGCATCGTCGCCGCCCTGTCCCTGGTGGGGCTGCTGCTGTTCGGCCTCGCTCCGGCATTGTGGCTCGCGGCGGTCGGCGTCGCCCTGTGGGGGATGGGGGCAGCGCTCGGCTTCCCGGTGGGGATGAGCGCGGCGTCGGACGACCCGCGGCGCGCGCCCGCGCGGGTGGCCGTGGTCGCCACCATCGGCTACAGCGCCTTCCTCGCCGGTCCGCCGCTGCTCGGGCTGCTGGCCGGCGCGGTCGGCTACCGGCACGCCCTCCTCGCGGTGACGGTCCCGGTGCTCGTGGGCCTGCTGGTGATCCCAGCCGCCAGGCCGCTGCCGACGGCCGCCGGCGGCGCTCGCTGACCCGGCCGCGCGTAGGGTGACGGCGTGCAACCCCTGCTCGCCGACCTGACGACCCTGCACCTGGGCGGTCCCGCCGGCCGGTACCTCGAGGTCGACTCCGCCGACGCGCTGGTCGATGCGGTCCGGACGGCCGACGCGGCCGGGGAGCCCGTACTGGTCCTGGGCGGCGGGTCGAACCTGGTGGTCGCCGACGAGGGCTTCCCCGGGTTGGTCGTGCACGACGTGCGCTCGGGCGTGCACGTGGACGCGGTCGACAGCTGTGGCGGCGCCAGCGCGACCGTGCCGGCCGGCACGCCGTGGTCGGTCGTGGTCGAGCGTGCCGTGGCTGAGGGCTGGGTGGGCGTCGAGGCGCTCGCGGGCATCCCGGGCTCGACGGGTGCGACGCCCGTGCAGAACGTCGGCGCGTACGGCCAGGAGGTCGCCGGGGTGGTCTCGACGGTGCGTACCTGGGACCGTGCCGAGGGCCGGCACCGCACCTTCGCGACCGGTGAGCTCGGCTTCGGCTACCGCACCTCGGTGCTCAAGCGCTCGATGCGCGAGGACGGCTGGGGCCCTACGCCCCGGTACGTCGTGCTCGAGGTGGGCTTCCAGCTGCGGCTCGGCACCCTGTCCGCGCCGATCGGGTATGCCGAGCTCGCGGCGCGACTCGGCGTCCGGGTGGGGGAGCGCGCCCCGATGACCGACGTGCGCGACGCCGTCCTGGCGCTGCGTTCCGGCAAGGGCATGGTCATCGACCCCACCGACCACGACACCTGGAGCGCCGGCTCGTTCTTCACCAACCCCGTGGTCCCGGCCGACGTCGCCGACGCGCTGCCCGAGGGGGCTCCGCGCTACCCGGTACGGGCCGCCCGCCCGGAGCGCACGACCGGACCCAGCCTCGGCGAGATCGACCCGGGTCTGGTCAAGACCAGTGCGGCATGGCTCATCGAGCACGCCGGGTTCGGGAAGGGCTTCGGCCTGCCGGGCGCCGTCGGGGTCTCGACCAAGCACTCCCTCGCGCTGACCCACCGCGGCGGCGGTTCGACCGCGGAGCTCGTGGCCCTCGCGCGAACGGTCCGCGGCGGCGTCCGCGAGGCGTTCGGAGTCGAGCTCGAGCCCGAGCCGGTCCTGGTGAACGTGCACCTCTGACGCCTGCGCCGCCTGCGCCGCCTGGGGCCGCAGGAGTGCAGCGCTACCGTCGCCATCCGACGGATTCGCTGCACCCTTCGCCGGGTATGGCGGCCACCTCGCACGGTCGAGCCCGGTGGGATCGCCCAAAGCCCGTACGGGGGCCGGCCGGCGCCTCTACCGTGGAGCCGTGCGCGCCGCGGGGACGCCGGACGTCGTGGTGCACGGCCTGCGCAAGTCCTACGGGACCGTGCGTGCGGTGGCGGACGTCTCCTTCGAGGTCGAGCGCGGCGAGGTGCTGGGCATCCTCGGCCCCAACGGTTCCGGCAAGACCACGACGGTCGAGTGCCTGCAGGGCCTGCGCAGGCCCGACGGCGGTGACCTGACCGTCCTGGGTCTGGACCCGCGCACCCAGGTGCGCCAGCTGCGGCGGCTGATCGGCAGCCAGCTCCAGGACTCCGCGCTACCCGACCGGTTGCGGGTGGTCGAGGCAGTGCGGCTGTTCGCGTCCGTCGGCGAGGGCCGTGCGGACGTCGACGCGCTCCTGGCGGACTGGGGGCTGGCGGCCAAGAGATCGGCGGCGTTCGGGACGCTGTCCGGCGGGCAGCGGCAGCGGCTGTTCATCGCCCTCGCACTGGTGAACCGACCGCGGCTGGTGTTCCTCGACGAGATGACCACGGGTCTGGACCCCGAGGCCCGGCGCGAGGCCTGGCGGCTGATCGCCCGGCTGCGCGAGCTCGGCACGACGGTGGTCCTCGTGACGCACTTCCTGGACGAGGCGGAGCGGCTGTGCGACCGGCTCGTCGTCGTACGCGACGGCGCGGTGGTGGCGGCGGGGACCCCGGCCGAGCTGGTCGCGGCGCACGGCGGCGGGGTGACGGCGACCTTCACCGCCGACCTCGACGACGCCGAGCTCGGGGCGCTGCCCGGCGTGACCTCGGTGGGCCGGCGTGGGCGGGCGTACGAGGTGCGTGGCGACGCTGCCGCTCTCCTGCACCTGGGGCATCTGCTGGTCGGGCGGGGGACGGTCCCCACGGACCTGCGCGTGCACCAGCCGACCCTCGAGGACGCCTACCTGGCCCTGGTCGGGGCCGAGCGGAGGTGACGCGCATGCGACCGTGGGGCGAGTCCGCGCGCACCGAGCTGTGGCTGCTCGTGCGCGAGCCGACGACGGTCGTGTTCGCGCTGGCGCTCCCCGCCGTGTTCGTCCTGGTGCTCGGCTCGGTGTTCGGGGACACCCCGGACCAGGGCGGTGACGTGTTCCGCGGCGTCGGCGGCGCGACGTACTACACCCCGGCGTACATCGCGCTCGCGGCCGCGTCGGTGGGGCTGATCATCCTGCCCACCCACCTGGCCGGCTACCGGGAGCGCGGGGTGCTGCGGCGCGTGCGGGGCGCCGGCATCCCGGTCGGCGCGGTCCTGTTCGGGCAGGTGACGGTCGCGACGGTGCTCTCCCTCCTGGGCGGCGCGCTCGTGGTCGCCACGGCCATCCCGACCATCGGGCCCGACACCGCCGACGACGTGCTCGGCGTGGTGGTCACCGCGGTCGTGGGTGCGCTCGCTTTCGCGCTGGTCGGGCTCGCGCTGGGCGCGGCGCTCCCGACCGCCCGGGCCGCGCAGGGTGCCGGGATCCTGGTCTGGTTCGTGGTGTTCATGGTCGGCGGTGCGGGGCCGCCGGAGGCCGTGCTCCCCGACGCGATGGCGACCGTGGGCGACTGGACCCCGTTGCGCCCGCTCGTCACCGCGCTCCAGGACGTGTGGTTCGGCCCCGGCTGGAACCTGCGTCTGCTCGGCGTGCTGGGCGCGGTGGGGCTGGCCGGCGCGGCGGTGGCCGGCTGGCGCCTCAGCCGGGACTAGCTGACCGCGATGCGGGTGCCGCCAGCCAGGCGTCCACCCCGGCGAGCAGCCGCGCCTTCGTCGCCTGCGACGCACGGGACGCGTGGATCGAGCCGCGCGCCAGCTCGGCCAGCTCGTGGTCGGAGAAGCCGTGCACCTGGCGGGCCAGCACGTACTGGTCCACCAGTCGCGAGCCGAACAGCAGCGGGTCGTCGGCGCCCAGCGCGAGCGTCGCGCCGGCTGCGACCAGGGTGCGCAGCGGGACGTGCCGGTCCTCCGCGAACACCCCGAGCGACACGTTCGATGCCGGGCACACCTCGAGCGCGACGCCCCGGTCCACCAACCACTGCAGCACGGCCGGGTCCTCCGCCGAGCGCACGCCGTGCCCGATCCGGTCGGGGTCGAGGTGCTCGACCACCTGCACCACGTGGTCCGGCCCCAGCAGCTCGCCGCCGTGCGGGACCGCCGCCAGTCCCGCCTGCCGGGCGATCGCGAACGCCGCGGCGAACTCCGCGGTGTCCCCGCGCCGCTCGTCGTTGCTGAGCCCGAAGCCGACCACCTCGCCCGGCCCGTCCCCCGCGTACTGCGCGGCAAGCCTCGCCAGCGTGCGGGCCTCCAGCGGGTGACGGGTCCGCGAACCCGCCACGATCACGGCGACCTCGACACCGGTTCGACGGGTGGCCGCGCGGGCCTCGTCCAGCACGATCTCGAGCGCGGGGGTGATGCCGCCCACGTGCGGGGCGTAGGAGGTGGGGTCCACCTGGATCTCGAGCCGCCCCGAGCCTTCGGCCGCGTCGTCGGTCGCGGCCTCGGCGACGATGCGACGCATGTCCGCCTCGGTGCGCACGCAGGCCCGCGCAGCGTCGTAGAGGCGCTGGAAGCGGAACCAGCCGCGCTCGTCCACCGGTGCGCGCACGACGCCGTCGGTCAGTGCGTGCGGCAGCCGCACGCCGCGGTCGGCGGCCATCGCCGCGAGCGTCGACCCGCGCATCGAGCCGGTGAAGTGCAGGTGGAGGTGCGCCTTGGGAAGAGCAGCCAGGTCGCGCACGTCCGCAGTCTGCCAAACCGCGCTCGTGACGGCTGTCCGGGCGAGGGTCCGCACGCCATAATCGACCATGTCGGACGTCGGGACCAACGGGGGTCGCCATGTCACAGCCCAACGTCGTCATCAGCGCCAAGGACGCCGGGGTGCTGCGCACCCTCCTGGGGATGACCGGGGTGGTCGCGGTCGGCGTCGGCCTGCTCGTCCTGATCTGGCCGGGCCGCACCGCCGCCGTCGTGGCCGGGGTGGTCGCGGTCTACGGGGTGCTCGCCGGGCTCCTCTACGTCGCGATCGGGGTGCTGGGGGCCCGTGGTGGCGGCGGCTGGTGGCGCCTCGGGTACGTCGCGCTCGGCCTCGTCTTCGTCGTCGTGGCCGTGCTTGCGCTGACCAACCTGCGCGCGACCACGGCGTTCCTGGCCACGCTGCTCGGCATCATGATCGGCGCAGTGTGGGTGGTGCAGGGCATCGGGACGATCGTGCTGGCGCGCTACGCCCCGTCGACGCCCTGGGCCGTCGTGAACGGCGTGGTCAGCATCGTGGGTGGTGTGGTCCTGCTGTTCTCGCCGATCCTGAGCACCCTGGTCCTGTGGTGGCTCCTCGGGGCGGCGCTCGTGGTGGTCGGCATCGTGCAGGTGATGCACGCGATCACGGTGGGGCGGTCGGCCACGGTGTGAGCCTCACCGCGACGGCAGGATCCCTCGTTCGATCGCGACGGTGACGGCACGGGTGCGGTCGTCCACGCCGAGCTTGGTGAACACCCGCAGCAGGTGCGTCTTGACGGTGGCCTCGCTGATGAACAGCTCGGTCCCGATCTGCGCGTTCGAGCGTCCACGGGCCACGGCCGCCAGCACCTCCAGCTCGCGTGCGGTCAGCCGCTGGTCGTTGCCGCGCACCTGGGCCACGAGGCGCCGCGCGACGGACGGCGCGAGCACGGTCTCGCCGCGGGCCGCTGCTCGCACCGCCTCCACCAGGTCCTGGCGCGGAGCGTCCTTGAGCAGGTAGCCGGTCGCACCGGCCTCGACGGCCCGAAGGATGTCGGCGTCCGACTCGTAGGTGGTCAGCACGACGACGTTCACGTCGGGGTGGGACTGCTGCAGCTGGGCGGTCGCGGTGGCCCCGTCGACCCGCGGCATCCGCAGGTCCATGAGCACGACGTCGGGACGGTGCTGCTCGACGAGCGCGAGCGCCTCGCTGCCGTCCGCGCCCTCGGCGACGACGTCGAGATCCTCCTCGGCGGCGAGCAGCCCGACGATCCCGGCCCGCACCACCGGGTGGTCGTCGACGACCACCACGCGCACGCTCATGCTCGTTCCTCCTCCTGCTCCTCGGGTCGCTCGGCCCCGTCCGAGGGCACGCCCGGCAGGGTGACCAGCACGCGTGTCCCACCGCCGCTGCGCGAGCTGACGTCCAGGTCCCCGCCGCCGGAGGTGACCCGGTCGCGCATCCCGCGCAGGCCGAAGCCCTCGGCGGCCTCCGCCGGGATGCCCCGCCCGTCGTCCGCCACCTCGAGGGTCACGCCGCCGTCCTGGGTCGGGGACGCCATGAGCAGCACCGACGACGCATCGGCATGCCGGCGGACGTTGGTGAGGGCCTCCTGCGCGGCGCGCAGCAGGATCACCTCGCGCTCGCGGCCCACGGCCGGCATGGCCTGCGGTAGGTGCACCTGCACCGCCAGACCGGTCTCGTCGGCGAACCGGTCGGCGAGTCGGCGCAGCGCCTCGCCGACCTGACCGTCGGACAGCCCCACCGGGGCGAACGCGGCGACGAGTGCTCTGGCCTCCGCGAGGTTCTCCCGCGCGGTGCGCTCTACCAGGTCCAGCCGCTGCAGGGCGGACTCGGGGCGGTCCCGCTCCACGTCGGAACGGATGGCCTGGCTGAGCATCACGATGCTGGTGAAGCCCTGGGCCAGGGTGTCGTGGATCTCCTGCGCCATGCGCTCGCGCTCGGCCATCACACCCGCTGCGTGGTGGGAGTGGGCGAGCTCGGTCTGTGCGGCCTCGAGGCGCTCGACCAGCGCAGCGCGCTCTTCGCTGCGCTCCGCGATCTGCGTGACCCACAGGCCGAGGAGGACCGCGAACGCGATCGTGACGCCGCCCTGGGTGAGCAGTGCGCCGAGCTCTTGTGGCGTGTGCACGCCGGACCGGACCCCGATCGCGGTGAACACGGCCACCGCGAGCGCCACGACGAGGCCGACGCCCGCCCGGCGGTTCGGCGCGAAGAACCAGATCTGCGAGAAGCCGACGAAGAGCAGCACGCTGCCGGCGATGCTGGCTGCGGACACGACCGTGACCGCCACTAGCAGGATCGCCAGGTACAGCCAGACCAGGCGACGGTTGTCGGTCAGCGCAGCCCGTCGGCCGATCCCCACGTACGCGAGCACCAGGCCGGCGAGCACCGCGAGCGCCACCGCGACGGACGGGCCGCTCGAGTCCTCGATGGCCAGCACCGCGAACGCCGTCAACCCCGTCATGAGGTAGAACGCGACGTCCCACCCGCGCATGGACCGGTGCCAGAACCTCGACCGGTCGTCCGGGTCGGCCAGGGACGGCCCGAGGCCGGACGACCGCTCGGATCGTCCGGCCGCGGCCCGTGACGCGCGGGTCATCCGTCGTCCCGCCGGCGCCAGCGGAACGTCAGCACACCGAGCACCAGACCGGCCACCAGGTAGCCGGCGAGGACTCCGGCCGTCGCGCCGTGCTGCCACGAGCCGCCCGGCTCCATCTGCAGCGCCCAGTCCGGCAGGAACACTGAGCGCATCCCCTGCGCGATCCACTTGAGCGGGAAGAGCCCGCTGACGGTCTGCATCCATCCGGGCAGCTGGTCGAACTGGAAGAACACCCCGGAGGTGAACTGCAGGACCAGCACGATCGGCACCACGACGGCCGAGGCGCTGCGACCACTGCGCGGCACGGAGGAGAACGCGACGCCGCACACCGTCCCGGCCGCGGTCCCCAGCAGGAACACCCACGCCAACGTCCACCAGCGGTCCGCGCTGGTCGGAAGCTCGACGCCGAACATCGTGGTCGCCGCGCCCAGCAGCAGCGTGAGCTGGATCAGGCTCGAGACCAGCACAGAGCCGACCTTGCCGCCGAAGTACGCGGCGGGGGGCATCGGGGTGCCGCGCAGCCTCTTCAGGCCGCCCTCGTCGCGCTCCACGGCGATCGAGGTGGCCATGTTCTGGAAGCTCGACAGCAGCACGCCGGTGGCGACCATGCCGGGCAGGAAGTACTGGGCGAACGCGACCCCGGGGCTGCCCTGCGGGCCGACGGTTGCGCCGTCCTGCCCGAAGACCGTGGCGAAGATCCCCAGCATGATGATCGGGTAGGCGAAGACGAACACGACGGCGTCGCGCTCGCGGAAGAACTGGAGGAGCTCGACGCGGGTCCGCGCCAGCGCGAGGGCGGCCGTGGAGGGCATCCGGGTCGAGCGCGTGGCGGCGGGGGCCGACGTGGTGGTGCGGGTCAGGGTGGTCATCAGGCTGCCTCTCCGACGAGCCCGAGGTAGACGTCCTCGAGCGTGGGGCGGTGCACCTCGAGGCCTGGCACCTCGCCACCGTAGTGGGCGGCGAGGTCGGCGACGAGGGTCGTGGGGGTTGCGGTGCGCTGCTCGTGGCGGGTGCCGTCGTCCCACCGGACGGTGGCCTCCTGCTGGGCTCTCGAGCCGATCGCCGCCGGGGTGTCGAGGGCGACGACACGGCCGTCGCGGACCACGGCGATCCGGTCGGCGAGGTGCTCGGCCTCGTCCAGGTAGTGCGTGGTGAGCAGCACGGTGGTGCCGTCGGAGCGCAGACCGGAGATCAGGTCCCAGAAGGACCGACGCGCCTCCGGGTCGAACCCGGTGGTCGGCTCGTCCAGGAACAGCAGCTCGGGCCGGCCGACGATGCCCAGGGCGACGTCCAGCCGGCGGCGCTGGCCGCCGGAGAGCTGGCGGGTGCGGGCCTTGGCCTTGTCCGTCAGCCCGACCGCGGCGATGACCTCGTCCACGTCCCTGGCGCTGGGGTAGCAGGTGGACATGTGGGTGACCATCTCGCGCACCGTGAGCTCGGCGTGGTCGTCCGCGGACTGCAGGACGATCCCGATGCGGCTGCGCCACCCACGGCTGCCGTGCTCGGGGTCGGTGCCGAGCACCCGGACCTTGCCGCGGTCCCGCTTGCGGTAGCCCTCGAGGATCTCGACGGTGGTGGTCTTGCCGGCCCCGTTCGGGCCGAGCACGGCGAAGATCTCGCCGCGCTCGACCCGCAGGTCGAGGCCGTCCACGGCGCGCTTGACGCCGTAGGTCTTCTGGAGGTCCTGTACGAGGACGGCTGGTTCGTTCATGGCTGCAAGCCTGGCTCGGTCGCCCCACCGGGCGTCAGCATCCTTCGGCCAGTCCTGAGGTCAACCGATCGGTGGATGCGTCGCTCGGCCGACCGGCTGCGGGGCTGGATCTGGCCTGTGGATCGGCCACATCCGCCGGGGGGTGTGTGGCAGGGTCGTGCGCGCCGGGTCAGGGGACGGGTGCGGGGGGCGCGATGCGACGGACGTGGGCTGCCGGTGTGCTGGCGGTGCTGGTACTGCTGGGTTCGGCGGGGTGCAGCCCAGGGCGCGGCCCCGTGCGCCCGGGTCCGACGGCGGCGGGTCCGGCGGTCGCGGTGTCCGTGCCCGTCTCGAGCCCGGTGCCGACGATGGCGCCGGCAGTGGCGTTGCCCGACAAGCCCGAGCTGTGGGCCGGGACCGGGGAGAAGGGAGCGCAGGCCGCCGCGGTGTGGTTCCTGCGCGACCTGTACCGCTACGTCCTGGAGACCAACGACACCACCGAGTGGGAGCGACTGAGCACCGACGACTGCGAGTTCTGCTCGGGTGAGGTCGCCGAGGCTCGCCAGGCAGTCACGGACGGCTTCATCTACCGCCAGGACGGCAATGTCCATGCGTCGGTGTCCCGCGTCCAAGAGCTCAACCCGCTCGCCTACGGAGTGATCCTGGATGTCTCCATGCCCACGGTCCATGTCTATGCGAGCGACGGGGAATGGGATTCCGACTACACGGCTGAACCGGCGCAGATGCTTCTCATCCTGCACCGCGAAGGGCCGGACTGGGTCATGCGTGCAGGCCAGCGCTTCGGAGCAGATGAGGACGTGGCCGCGTTGATCGAGGACGCGCATTGACCCGCATCCTGGAGGGGCCTCGACGCTTCCTTCCCAGAGTCGGCCTGACCATTGTCATGGTCGCGGGTCTGGCCGTTGGCGCTCCGGGACACGCAGCTGCAGGCTCGTCGAGCGTCGCCTCCACCCCGACTGGCTCGTCGGCCAGCACGACGTCACCCGACGGCCCACCGGTGCATCGGGGGCCGACGGCCAAGGCGAAGGACAACGGCATCGACACGTGGGTGACCGATGAGCAGCAGGGCGGTGCTCAGCCCGTCGAGCCTCAACCATCAGGGTCCGGTCCCGCTTTGGTGCAGTTCATCCATGCGGAGGCGTGCGGGACGTTCTCGGCGGGTGAGGGGTTCGAGGGGCTGTGGCCGTGTGCCGCGGGGGTGGTGCACGACCATTCGGACGTGTGTGGACTGGCGGAGGTGGTGCTGCCGTGGTGGCGCCGGGTCCGTGAGTCGGAGGACGCCGCGTGGTCGGCGTGGGAGATGGTTGCGGATCTTCGTTGTGCTGGTGGGGCGGAGCCGTCGGCCGATCAGGTGCTGAGGGAGTTCCGGCGGCTGCCGTTGACCCCGTCGTCGCTGGCGGTGCAGCCGGGGGCCGGTCCGGTACTGGTGCAGATGGAGACGATCGCCTACACCGACCCGGCACCGCAGGTGCTGTCCACGACGTTGCTGGGGGTTCCGGTGCGGTTCACGGTGAGCCCGGTGGCGTTCACGTGGGACTTCGGCGCCGACGGTGGGGAGGGGGCGCCGTTCACCACGTCGAGCCCGGGTCATCCCTACCCGGACCAGGACGTGTCCTACACCTACCGGCACGTGGGGACCGGGCAGGTGAGGTTGACCACCACGTGGGCGGCGACCTACACCGTCGCCTCGGACCCGACGGTGCGTGAGGTTCCGGGGATGGCGACCACGACCTCGACCAGCGATCCCTTCGAGATCGTCGAACTGCGCGCCCACCTGGTCGCCGGCCCCTGCTCCCGCTACCCCGACGGCCCCGGCTGCGACTGACCGCTCGACGCCGCGACCCACGCCGCGACCGCGTCCGCGACCTCCTGCGGGTCGCGCGGCACGTGTGCCCCGGCGACCGTCACGTGCTGCACCGGGCCGCCGAGGTCGGCGAACGCAACCGACAGCTCCTCGGGCGAGCCGTACGGGTCGTTCGCGCCGGAGACCGCCAGGACGGGCACCTCGATCCGCGGGAGGTGCTCGACTCGCCACCCGTCGCGCCGGCCGGGCGGGTGCAGGGGATAGCTGAGCAGCACGAGCCCGGCGGCAGCCTGCCCCGCAGCGACGGCGACAGACGCCATGCGCCCGCCGAAGGACCGACCACCCAGGAGGAGCCGTCCGGGCTCCACACCGAGCTCTGCCGCCCAACGGTCGGCCTCGGCACGAATCCGAGCCACGGCCGTGCGCGCCGGCGCGGGGCCGCGACCCCCTCGCCCGGGTGAGCCGAACCCGAAGCGTCGCACCGGGACACCGGTGCGCGCCTCGACAGCAGCCTGCACCGCGACCAGCGGCGGATGGTCCGGGTCCCCGTTGGACCCGGGCGTCAGCAGCAGCCCCGCGGCGCGCATCCAGGGCGGCTCCGGCTCGCGCGACCGCTCAGTGCGCTTCGGCGAGCAACGTCGCGATCCGGCCCACGCCCTCGACCAGGTCGTCGTCGCCCAGCGCGTAGGACAGTCGCAGGTAACCACTCGGCCCGAAGGCCTCTCCGGGCACCACGGCGACCTCGACCTCCTCCAGGATCAGCCCCGCGAGCTCGGCCGACGTCGTGGGGGTCACGCCTCGGATGGTCCGGCCCAGGACACCCTCGACGCTCGGGTAGACGTAGAAGGCGCCCTTCGGCGTCGGGCAGGTCACGCCGTCGATGGCGGACAGCATCTCCACGATGGTCCGGCGTCGGCGGTCGAAGGCCTCGCGCATCCTGGCCACGGCCGACAGGTCCCCGGTCACGGCCGCGATCGCAGCGCGCTGGGACACGTTCGCCACGTTCGAGGACAGGTGGGACTGCAGGTTGGTCGCGGCCTTGATGACGTCGGCCGGGCCGATCATCCAGCCGACTCGCCAACCGGTCATCGCGTAGGTCTTGGCGACGCCGTTGAGCACGACGGTCGTGTCGGCCAGCTCCGGCACGGCACGCACGATCGGGGTGAACACCGCGTCGTCGTAGACCAGGTGCTCGTAGATCTCGTCGGTGATGACCCAGATGCCGTGCTCGAGAGCCCAGCGGCCGATCGCCTCGGTCTGCTCGGGGGAGTACACGGCCCCGGTCGGGTTGGACGGCGAGCAGAACAGCAGCGCCTTCGTCCGCTCGGTGCGCGCCGCCTCCAGCTGGTCGACGGTCACCAGGTAGCCCTGGTCCGCGCCCGCGAACACCTCCACCGGTGTCCCGCCGGCCAGCCGGATGGCCTCGGGGTAGGTGGTCCAGTACGGCGCCGGCAGCAGCACCTCGTCCCCGGGGTCCACGAGTGTCGCGAAGGCCTCGTAGACCGCCTGCTTGCCGCCGTTGGTGATGAGGACCTGGGAGGGCGCCACCTCGTACCCCGAGTCCCGCTGGGTCTTGTCCGCCACGGCCTGGCGCAGGTCCGGCAGACCGGCAGCGGGCGTGTAGCGGTGGTTGGCCGGCACCGAGCAGGCCGCGACGGCGGCGGCGACCACGTAGTCCGGAGTCGGGAAGTCCGGCTCACCGGCGCCGAACCCGATGACGGGACGGCCGGCAGCCTTGAGCGCCTTCGCCTTGGCGTCCACGGCAAGCGTGGCGGACTCGGCGATCGAGCCGATGCGGGTCGAGATGCGGGGCTTGGTGGTCGGGTGCTCGCTCACGGGCCCATCCTCGCAGAGCCGTCCTGCGCGCAGTACCCGCATCCCACACTGCCGCGCCCGCGCACGGCGCAGAACACGAAGTGCGGCGTCGGGCGCAGGGTGCGGCGCCGGGCGCAGGGTGCGGCGTCCGACGCGCCGCGTTCCGCGCCGGAGGCCGCGATCCGCACACGAGGCCGCGTTCTGCGCCGGGCGGGGTTCGACCTGGGCCTGCCGAGCACGTACACTCGTGCGTCGGCGGTTGACGTCCGCCATGTTGCGGCGCGCCCGCAGCCGGATGTCGAAGCCATAGGGCAGTGGCGCAATTGGTAGCGCACCGGTCTCCAAAACCGGCGGTTGTGGGTTCGAGTCCCTCCTGCCCTGCGTGTGATCGCAGGTCCCGCACCACGAACCGCTCGGGCGGTCGTCGGGGCCGGGGGAGAACGACGAGATCTGAGGACGTGACGTGAGCGAACGGGCCCGCACCAGCGGCAAGGCGTCGTCGAAGGACGGCGCGCGCCGAGGGCTGTTCGCGCGGATCGCCCTGTTCTTCCGCCAGGTCATCGCCGAGCTGAAGAAGGTGGTCCGGCCGACCCGGGCCGAGCTCCTGCGTTACACCGCCGTCGTGCTGGTGTTCGTCGCCATCGTCATGGCGTTCGTCACGCTCGTCGACCTCGGCGTGGGAACGCTGGTCGGCTGGGTGTTCGGCGGCTGACGCCCGCCCTGCCCGCCACCGTCATCGACAGAAAGCAGGTTCGCACCGTGTCCCAGGAGTCTCCCGAGCCGCAGGACGAGCTCGCCGTGCCGGACGACGCCGAGGCGACGGCCGAGCAGGCTGCCGAGCCCGCGGAGGGCGAGGACGCCGAGGCGCAGACCACCGACGGGGACGCTGCTCCCGAGGACGTCGAGGACGAGGTCGTCGACCCGGTCGCTGAGTACAAGGCGCAGCTGCGTCGCCAGCCCGGCGACTGGTACGTCATCCACTCCTACGCCGGCTACGAGAACCGCGTGAAGGCGAACCTCGAGAACCGGATCCAGAGCCTCAACATGGAGGACTTCATCTACCAGGTGGAGGTCCCCATGGAGGAGGTCGTGGAGATCAAGAACTCCCAGCGCAAGGTGGTGCGCAAGGTCCGCATCCCCGGCTACGTGCTGGTGCGCATGGACCTGACCGACGAGTCGTGGGGCGCCGTCCGGCACACCCCGGGGGTCACGGGCTTCGTCGGGCAGACCCACCAGCCGGTCCCGCTCATGCTGGACGAGGTGTTCTCGATGCTCGCCCCGACGCTCGCGCCCGCACCGGAGAAGACCCCCGCGAAGGCCGCGGCAGGCGCCCCGGCGATCCAGGTGGATTTCTCCGTCGGCGAGTCGGTCACCGTCACGGACGGCCCGTTCGACACGCTGCCCGCGACGATCTCGGAGATCAACGCCGAGGCGCAGAAGCTCAAGGTCCTCGTCTCGATCTTCGGCCGGGAGACCCCGGTCGAGCTGTCGTTCAACCAGGTCGCCAAGATCTGACCGGACGACGCACCCGCCGGCGGGCAACCGCTCGCCGGCACTGCAACCGGGTCATCGCCCACGGCGTCGGCCCACGAGGTGGAACGGAAGGCACATGCCCCCGAAGAAGAAGGTCGCCGGCCTGATCAAGCTCCAGATCAACGCCGGTGCCGCGAACCCCGCGCCGCCCATCGGGCCTGCGCTGGGTCAGCACGGCGTCAACATCATGGAGTTCTGCAAGGCGTACAACGCCGCGACGGAGTCGCAGCGTGGCAACGTCGTGCCGGTGGAGATCACGGTCTACGAGGACCGGTCCTTCACCTTCATCCTCAAGACTCCGCCGGCCGCCGAGCTGATCAAGAAGGCCGCCGGTGTCCCCAAGGGTTCTCCGACCCCGCACACCACCAAGGTCGCCTCGATCACGGGCGCCCAGGTGCGCGAGATCGCCGAGACCAAGATGGCTGACCTGAACGCCAACGACATCGAGGCCGCGGCCAAGATCATCGCCGGTACCGCCCGCTCGATGGGCATCACGGTCAACGACTGACCCGGGGCGGGCCGACCGGCCCGTCCTCCCAGTGGCAGGGCCCTGTGCGGCCCGACGACCACGACTCGAAGGAGAGACCATGGCACAGCACGGCAAGGCCTACCGCGCCGCGGCGGCGACGATCGACAAGACTCGGCTGTACCCGCCGCTCGAGGCGATCCGCCTGGCGCAGAAGACCTCCACCGCCAAGTACGACGCGACCGTCGAGGTCGCCTTCCGGCTCGGAGTCGACCCCCGCAAGGCCGACCAGATGGTCCGTGGCACCGTCAACCTGCCCCACGGCACCGGCAAGACCGCGCGGGTCATCGTCTTCGCCCAGGGCGACCGCGCCCAGCAGGCGATCGACGCCGGCGCGGACGAGGTGGGTGCGGACGACCTGATCGCCAAGGTCGCGGACGGCTACACCGACTTCGACGCAGCGGTCGCCACCCCGGACCTGATGGGCAAGGTCGGCCGGCTCGGCAAGGTGCTCGGCCCGCGGGGTCTGATGCCGAACCCGAAGACCGGCACCGTGACGATGGACGTGGCCAAGGCCGTGTCCGACATCAAGGGCGGCAAGATCGAGTTCCGCGTCGACAAGCACGCGAACCTGCACTTCATCATCGGCAAGGTGTCCTTCTCCGACACCGCGCTGGTGGAGAACTACGCCGCGGCGCTGGAGGAGGTGCTGCGGCTCAAGCCGTCGGCCTCCAAGGGGCGCTACATCACCAAGGCGTTCGTCGCCACGACGATGGGCCCGAGCGTCCCGCTCGACCCGAACAAGACGCGCGGGCTGCTCGTCGAGGAGGACGTGGCCTGACGGTCGAGTCTCCACGCCGCGAGCCGGCGCACCGCACGTGACTGCGGCCCGGTCCCCTCGGGGGCCGGGCCGCTGTGCTACACGCTCAGCCGCCAGCTGCCGACGACGTGCCCGCCACCCGTGGGCGGGGGCGTGAGCTCGGCGAGCAGCGGCGCCACCACGTCGGGGTCCAGCGCCCCGGCGCGCGCCAGCAGGGACAGCGCGACGAACGTCGTCACGCGCTGCGAACCGTCCAGCACCTTGAGGCTGACCGCGGCGCCGCCGGGGGCGACCACGAGCAGGTACCCCTCGGCGCCCACCTTGGCCACCGCCCCTGTGGCCTCCACCGTTCGGGTGTTCGCCCGACCCGGGCCGTCCAGGGCCCACGGGTGCGCGCGGACGTCGTCCGCCAGGGCGCTGCCCGGCCCGAGCAGTCGGGAGGCGCCGCGCGCCAGGGCTGGCAGGGTGAGCGCGTGGGCCGGGGCCCCGCACCCGTCGGTGCCGGTGTGCGCGACGTGCTCACCGCACCGGTCCTGCACGCTCGCGAGCACGGCCCGCTGCAGCGGGTGGGACGGTTCGAGGTAGGTCGCGGTGTCCCAGCCCGCGGTGACGCAGGCCGAGAGGAACGCAGCGTGCTTGCCGGAGCAGTTCATACGGAGCCGGCTCGTCTCGACCCGCGCGGCCGTGGTGGGGTCGAGCGGGGCGGCTACGGGGCAGCCCAGCGCACCCTCGTCCAGCCCGGCGTCGCGCAGCACGTGCGAGACCACCGCGACGTGCTCGTCTGTGCCCGCGTGGCTGGCGCAGGCGAGCACGCGCTGCACCGGCTCCAGCGGTGCGCCGGCCGCCAGGGAGACCTCAGCCTGGAATGGCTTGAGGGCCGATCTCGGGTAGACGGCGGCGGCCATGTCTCCGTGCGACTCGATCAGCCGGCCGTCGGCGTCGACCAGCGCGGCAGCACCCAGGTGGCGGGACTCGGGCAGCCCGTCGCGGTCCACGACGGCGAGCTCCACGGCTCCGGCGGTGTCCAGGGGATGGGGCACAGGCTCTCCTTGGTCCGGTCGAGGGTCAGGCGAGCGTGCGTGACCGAGATCACATGTCACCTCGCAGCGTGGGTGTCACCGGCGCTCGGTCCCGTCCTCCGTCATGGGTAGGAGCGGTGCGCCCTGCGCCTTGTGGCGTGCGTCACGCTCCCCGTAGTCTCGCACCCCGAGGTCGACAGGACGGCTTGCCCCCATGGAGCACCCGACGGTGACAGATCAGGCGCACGCAATGACGCTCGGCGAGCGCGGCGCGCGTGCGCTGGTGGAGTACCGCGAGGGGCGAACCGGAGCCTTCGAGGCCTTCGTCCGAGATGCCACCCCTCTGCTCTGGCACGTGGTGCGGGGGCAGGGCGTGGCCCGTGAGCAGGCCGAGGACGTGGTCCAGGGCGTCTGGGTCTCGTTCGTCCGGCACGCCGAGACGATCCGCGAACCGCAGGCCGCGCTGGCCTGGCTGCTGGTCAGCGCCCGTCGAGCAGCGTGGTCCGCGGTGCGCGGCACCCGAGCCGCCGCGGCGCGGGCGCGGCCCTTGCCGGACGACATCGACGAGGCGGGCGAGGTGCCCGACGCCGGCGTCGGTCCGGAGCGACACCTGCTGGAGACCGAGCGCGACCGCACCCTGTGGCGGGTGTTCGCCAGGCTGCCAGAACGGTGTCGGCAGATCCTGCGGTGCGTCGCGGCTGCCGACCGGCCCGACTACCGCGCGATCGCGGAGGTGACCGGGATGAAGGTGACCGCCGTCGGCGTGACGCGCGGACGATGCCTGGCCAAGCTGCGGGCGCTGCTCGACCAGGACGACAGATGGGAATGGTCATGACGGAGTACTCGCCGGACGAGCCGATGGACGCCCGCGACCGGACCCTGCTGGCGCGGCTGGGCCGGGTCGTGCGCACGGTGGACCCCGTGCCGGACGGTCTGGCGGACCGTGCACTGTTCGCGATCACGCTCGACGGGCTGGAGTCGGAGCTGGTCGAACTGGTCCGGTTGCAGACCCCCGAACCGGCGCTGCGCGGCGAGGAGACCGTCACGGCGCGGACCGTGACCTTCACGGCGGACCCGTGCACGGTCATGATCACCCTGTCGCCCGGTGCGGGCGGGATCCGGGTCGACGGATGGATCGCACCGGCTGTGCGGTGCGACGTCGCACTGTTCCGCCCGGACGGCGAGATCCGGACCGAGTCGGACGACGAGGGGTGCTTCGTCCTGGAGGACGTGCCGACGGGCCCGGCCAGCCTGGTGCTGCGCCGGTCCGACGGCACGGGGCCGGCCGTCAGCACGCCGGTGATCGAGCTGTAGCGAGCCGTCGCGGCCCGCAGGGGAGGAGACGTCGATGGTCGCACCGAAGGTCCCGGGGTCGGCGGAGCCCGACCCGCACGATCCGCTCGCAGGTCGGGTCCGCATGCTCGACCCGGCAACCGCGGTTCGCCGCGCGGACTCGGCGCGGCCGATGACGACGTCGTACTTCGAGGACACCGTGCTCCTGGCCGGCACGCCGGAGCTGCGTGGCAGCGAGCTCGCCACGCTCGCCGAGCTCGCCCGGGAGCGCGGCTGGGTGGTCAGCGTCGATCCGAGGGACGTGCGCGAGCTCGAGGTCCTCGGCCGGGCGGACCTGCCGGACGACGCCTACGCGTTCGTCCTGGAGCATGCCGGGTTCGGCGTGCGGATCAGCGCGGAGCCCGGTGAGGTCCGGCACCCGGTGGACGCGTGGCCGCTGCTGGAGGACCTGGTGGACAAGACGGGGGCGCCGGCGGTCGCGGCCCTCGACCACGTCCTGGCCGCCACCGTCGGGATCGGCGGGAACCCCTTCACCCAGCCGCTGCCGTTCACCCAGCCGCTGCCGTTCACCCAGCCGCTGCCGTTCACCCAGCCGCTGCCGTTCACCCAGCCGCTGCCGTTCACCCAGCCGCTGCCGTACGCGGGTCTGACCGAGTACGCCGTGCCGGGCTCGGGTGGGCGCACGCCCACAGCCTGGGTCGGTCCGCGTCCTCACCGGCGGCACGCGGACGGTGCGGACGTCCTGCGGTCCGCCGACGGGACGACGCGGCCGGTGGTCGCGCTGCTGGACACCGGGACCCGCACGCACCCGTGGTTCCCCGACTCCGTCGTGGTGCGCGACCCGCAGGTGCTCGGCGTGCCGGTGGGGACGCCCGGCGCGACCGAGGGACGCGGGATGACCGTGGCCCCGCTCACGGGACCCCTGGACGCCGCCACCGGGCACGGCACGTTCATCAGCGGGCTCGTGCACCAGCGCTGCCCCGACGCGGTGATCGTCTCCGCGGCGCTGTACGGCGGCTCGGGTGCCATCGAGGAGCACGACCTGATGCGCAGCCTGCGCCGGCTGCTCACGTACCACCTGCTCGGGGTCAGCGGCCGCAAGGGCTACCTGCCGATCGACGTGCTCGTGCTCTCGTTCGGGTACTACCACGAGCGGCCGGAGGACGTGGACTTCGACGGTCCACTCGGCAGGGTGCTGCTCGGTCTGGCCAGGGCCGGGGTCGCGATCGTCGCCTCGGCAGGCAACGACGGCACAACCCGGCCGATGCACCCCGCAGCCTTCGCCCCGCGGCTGGCGCACTGGCACCCGCCGACCCCGGCCGCGCCGCTCGACCCGACCGTGCCGCCCCTGCTCGCGGTGGGCGCCCAGAACCCGGACGGCAGCACGGCGCTGTTCAGCAACGACGGTCCATGGGTCACGTGCGTCCGGCCTGGCGCCGATGTGGTGAGCACCATGCCGGTCGAGCTCACCGGCGCGCTCAGCGCGACCCGGGACCTGGCGGGCGGCCACCGCGGTGAGATCCGGCGGACCGTCGACCCGGACTCGTTCGCCGGCGGTTTCGGGATCTGGAGCGGGACCTCGTTCAGCGCGCCGGTGCTGGGCGGCGACCTCGCCGAGGCGTTGCTGCGCGAGCGCGAGGAGCAGTCACCGGCCGAGCCCGCGGCCTGGGGGGAGTCGACCGAGCGGCGCTGCGCGGCAGCATGGCGGGCGATCACCGAGACCACGGGGCTCACCCCGCACTGATGGCCGCCGGACCTGACCCGCTGGCCGAGGCGCAGCGAGCACTCGCCGCCGGTCTCGCCGCGAACGCCGACGGGCGTCCGGCGGCTGCGTCGGCGCGGTTCCGTGCGGCGCTGCGCCGCCTCGAGGCGCTGGGCGACGGGGGCCCGACTGCGGGTGAGCGGTCGACTCAGGCGCGACGGGTGCGGGCCCGGGCGCTCCTCGGGCTCGTGATGAGCGACTTCGAGCTGCGTGCCGACATCCACGAGGCCCTGGCCATGCTCGACGAGGCAGAACGTGACGCCGCCGACGCACGTGACGCGGGCACGGCGGTGGCGGTGCTCGGCCAGCGCGGCCTGCTCTGGCTGCGTGCGGGGGACGCAGGGAGGTCTCTGGCCGACCATGACGCCGCGGTGGCCCGGCTGGACCTGGCCGATCCGGTGGATGCGTGCTGCATCCTCCTCAACCGCAGCACCCTCCTCCTCGAGCGGGGCGAGATCGGCCGGGCACAGGCGGACCTCGTGCAGTGCGCGGAGCGCGCCGAGACCATCGGTGACGGTCGCCTCGCGTTCAAGGCGCGGCACAACCTGGGTTACGCGCAGTTCCTGGCCGGGGACCTTCCGCGCGCGCTGGCCACGATGGCGGCCGCTGCCGAGGACAGCGAGGGCGGGTCGGAAGCCATCCCGTTGCTGGACCGCGCCCAGGTGCTGCTCGAGGCCGGCCTCGTGACGGAGGCGGACGAGACGCTCGCGCGCGCGGGGCGCATCTTCGCCGACCAGCGACTGGCGCTGGACCTGGCCCAGGTGGAGATCTCGCGCTCGGCGTGCGCGGTGCTGCTGCGCCGTCCGGACGAGGGCCGCCGCTGGGCCCAGCAGGCCCGGCGGCGGCTGGCGCGGCGCGGGAACCTGCCATGGCTGGCGCGGGCCGAGCTCGCGGAGCTGCGAGCCGGGCTCGAGCTCGCCCTGCGGGACGGGGCCGGCCCCGGGGTGCGCCTTCGCCTCGCGCGCCGCGCGGCTGACCTCGCGGACCGGACCGAGCGGGCCGGTGGTGATCGCACGAGTGCCCGCCAGGCCCGGCTCGTACGGGCGGCCGCCCTGGCATCGGCGGGTCGGTCTCGCGAGGCGCGTGACGCTCTGGCGGCCGCCGGCCGCCTGACCGGCCGCGAGCCCCTCACCCTGGCGCTCGGATGGCGCGCGGTCGCCGCCCAGCTCGACTTCGACTCGGGCCTCGCCGCGGCCGGCCGCCGACAGGTCGCGGCAGGGCAGGCCTTGCTCGCCGAGCACCGACGCCAGTTCGGCTCGGTCGAGGCGGTGACCGCAGCAGCGGTGATCGGTGAGCGCCTGGCCGCGGTCGAGCTCAGGGCCGCGCTGCGTGCCCAGGACCCGCGCGCGGTGCTCGAGGCGACGGAGCGCGGGCGGGCGACCTTCGCCGGCCCTGCGAGGGTTCGTCCCCCGGCGGATCCCGTGCTCGCCGACCTGCTCGCCGAGCTGCGGTTCGCCGTCGAGCGCGAACGAGCCCTGCCGCCGGATGCCGCGGCCGAGCGCGCAACGCAGCGCGAGATCGTCCGCCTGCGCGCGGCCGCCCGCCAGCGGTCGTGGCACCTGGACGGCGAGCTCGGTCCGCCCGAGGCGCCGACCGCGGAGGCACTGATCGCCGGGCGTGCGGGCACCGAGGGCGCTGTGGTGGACGTGGTGACGCTCGACGGTGCCGTGCACGCGGTGGTGGTCGACGCCAGCGGTGCGCGCCTGCACCATCTCGCTGAGGCCGACGAGGTGAGCCGCGTCGCGCGTCGGATCGGCGCGGACCTGCACGCGCTCTCGGCGGCCCACCTGCCGGTACCGATGCGCCAGGTGGTCCGCGGCTCTCTGGACCGCGGGCTCGCCTGGGCGGACGCGACCCTGCTGGCTCCGCTCGGTGTGGACGGCCCCATGCACCTCGCGGTGGGCGGCGAGCTCGTGACCCTACCGTGGGGACTGCTGCCGTCGCGTCGCGGGCTGCCCACCAGCGTGGGCACCAGACTCGGGGTGGGGGCACCGCCCCGGCGGCACGCGGGAGCGTTCGTCGTCGCAGGCCCGGGGCTGGTGGACGCGGCGCAGGAGGTCGAGGCGGTGGCCCGGATCTGGGGGACCGAGGCCCTGACCGGGACCGCTGCCACTGCGCGCGCGACCGCGGCGGGGCTGGCCGGAGCCGGTGTCGTGCACCTGGCGGCCCACGGCCGCCACGAGCCCGACAACCCGCTGTTCTCCTGGCTCCGGCTGGTCGATGGACCGCTGTTCGCCCACGAGCTCGAAGGGATCGACCTGTGCGGGTCCGTCGTCGTGCTGTCCGCGTGCGAGGTGGGCCGAGCCACGGTGCGACCTGGCGGCGAGGTGCTCGGGCTGGCGAGCGTCCTGCTGCGGCTCGGCGCCGACGCCGTGGTTGCCGCGTTGGCCCCGCTGCGGGACGACGTCGCGGCGCACCTCATGCCGACCGTCCACCGGGCGCTGCGGACCGGGGCGACAGCGTCGCAGGCGCTCGCGGCGGTGGACCCCGGTGACCCCGTACCTCTCGCCTGCTTCGCGACGCGCCCCTGAGTGCGCCGGATCGGCGCTGACGAGCTCAACGCAGCAGGAGGGGCGCGGTGTCGGGCTCGGCCGCGACGGCCGTGAGGTGGGCCCCGGCGGCGAGCACGGTCGCCGCCCCCGACCCACGCAGCCTCGTCCGGGAGCGGGGCCCGGCCGCCGGGACGTCGGCCCCGGGGGCGGCGATGTCGGCGCACGCGGAGCACCCCGCGAGCAGCCGGGAACCGTCGTGGGCGGTCACCGCGACCACGCCCGTGACGGAGCCGGGGAACGTCAGGATGTCGGGGCCCAGGTCGCCCGCCGCTGCAAACACCCGCGTGCCGTGCGCCATCGCCGCGTGCAGCGTGACTGTCAGGCGGCGGCCCAGTCGCCTGCGCCCATAGGGCAGGACGATCACCTCGGCGCCCGCACCGACGCACCATCGGACGGCCCGGGCGGTCGCCGCGTCCGTGCTCGGCTCGTCCGGGTGCTCCACCGCTGCGACCAGCAGCACGGCGTCGGGCACCAGGCCACGCGCGTGCGCCACACCCTGGCCGACCAGGAGTGACGCGTACGCCGTCGCGGTGACGTCCGGCGCGAGCCCGCGGCCGCCCGGCCACACCACCACGTGCGCGCCGGCCAGGTCCGGGTGCTGCCGGTCCACCCCACCACCGACGAGCGCCACCCGCGGGGTACGAGCCCCGGCGAGGCGTGGCGGCGTCGGGGCCAGCGGGACGTCGAGCTGTGGGCGCCCCGTCCCCCCGAGCCAGGCGCGCAGGTCCACCGGCCCGGCCCTCACCGTGTCCGGCGTCTCGCCGGGGCGTTCCTCGGTGGGGCCAGGGCGGTGGTGCGACAGGGCGGTCATGACGGGGCTCCCGGTGGTCGTCTTCCGCGGCGCTACGCGGCCTTCATCCCTCCTAGAGTCAGCCGAGACCCCCGTGTGACGTGTACCGACGATCCGCCTGCGTCGCGCTGGCGGGCCCGGCGGCGGTCCGCGAGTTGTCGCGGGCCCGCACGGTCGCGTACCCTGACCGCTGCCCAAGACCGCAGGTCGTCGGCCGTCCCCGTGGCGGCAGACCGAAGTCCCGCTCCGAGCGGAGGCCCGCGCAGGTGAGAGACTCCGGTCCGGAGCCATGTGCTCCCGGATGATGCGAGCCCCGTGCCTGCGCACGGGGCTCTTCTCATGCGAGGCCTCGCCTGCGGCTCCACTCATCGGAAGGAGTGCCATGGCGAGGCCGGACAAGGCGGCCGCCGTCGCCGAGCTCGCGGACAGGTTCCGCGAGTCCAGCGCGGTCGTGCTGACCGAGTACCGCGGGCTCACCGTGTCCCAGCTCAAGGAGCTGCGCACGGCGCTGCGCGGGAACGCCACCTACGCCGTGGTGAAGAACACGCTGTCCGCGATCGCGGCCCGTGAGGCGGGCGTCGAGGGTCTCGACGTCCAGCTCAAGGGGCCGTCAGCGATCGCGTTCGTCGACGGTGACGCGGTCGCCGTCGCGAAGGGGCTGCGTGACTTCGCCAAGGCCCACCCTCAGCTCGTGGTCAAGGGGGGCGTCATGGACGGCCGCCCGATGACCGCGGACGAGATCACCACGCTCGCGGACCTCGAGTCCCGCGAGGTCCTGCTGGCCAAGGCGGCCGGCGCCATGAAGGCCAAGCTGTACCAGGCCGCCTACCTGTTCACCGCGCCGACCTCCCAGGCCGTGCGCACCATCGATGCCCTGCGCGAGAAGCGGGCCACCGAGGAGTCGGCGGCCTGAGCCGCCCCTCCATCCCACCCCACCCACCTGCTCGCGCGAGCAGGGCACAACGGAAGGACACGCCACCATGGCGAAGCTCACCACCGCCGAGCTCATCGACGCGTTCAAGGAGCTCACCCTCATCGAGCTCAACGAGTTCGTGAAGGCCTTCGAGGAGACCTTCGAGGTCACCGCGGCCGCTCCGGTCGCCGCCGCCGCCCCGGCCGCCGCCGGCGGCGCCGCCGCTGTCGAGGAGGAGGAGGAGAAGTCGGAGTTCGACGTCATCCTCGAGGCCGCCGGCGACAAGAAGATCCAGGTCATCAAGGAGGTCCGTGCGCTGACCAGCCTGGGCCTGAAGGAGGCGAAGGACCTCGTCGACGGGGCCCCGAAGCCGGTCCTGGAGGCCGTCAACAAGGAGGCCGCGGACAAGGCCAAGGCCGCCCTCGAGGGCGCCGGCGCCACGGTCACCGTCAAGTGATCACCGCCCCGGCCGGCCGCTGAGCCGGCCGGGACACGAGGCCCGCACCCCGCCCCCGGGGTGCGGGCCTCGCCGGTCGAGGGGCCCCCTGCGGCGAGGAGGCCGCGCGCGGGCGCGCATCGTAGCGCACCTACAGCGTGGCGGGCTGGACATCCTGGCGGAACTGAGTATGCTAGCGCTTTGCGCTGACCTGTGTCCGCGACCCCGTATAACCCGAGCGTCCGTCACCGTGCCTGAGCGGTGCCGAAGGCTCAGCGGCCGGGGGGTCGTGCCTGCCGGGCCATGCGCCGCACCTCGATCCGGGAAGGACCCCTCTTGGCTGCCTCGCGCACCCCTGTTGCTCCGACCGCTGACAACCGCACCGCCTCGCGCCGCATCTCCTTCGCCTCGATCCACGAGCCGCTCGAGGTCCCCGACCTCCTGGGTCTGCAGACCGAGAACTTCGACTGGCTGCTCGGCAACGAAGCCTGGCAGGCCAGGGTGGCCGCCGCCCGGGAGGCCGGCCGCACCGACGTCCCGGAGACGTCCGGCCTGGAGGAGATCTTCGAGGAGATCTCCCCGATCGAGGACTTCGGCGGCAGCATGTCCCTGTCGTTCCGCGACCACCGCTTCGAGCCCCCGAAGTACACGGTCGAGGAGTGCAAGGAGAAGGACTTCACCTACGCCGCCCCGCTGTTCGTCACCGCGGAGTTCGTCAACTACACCACCGGCGAGATCAAGAGCCAGACGGTGTTCATGGGCGAGTTCCCGCTGATGTCGGAGCGCGGCACGTTCATCATCAACGGCACGGAGCGCGTCGTCGTCTCCCAGCTGGTCCGCTCGCCCGGCGTCTATTTCGAGCGCACCGCGGACAAGACCTCCGACAAGGACGTCTTCACCGCCAAGATCATCCCGAGCCGTGGTGCGTGGCTCGAGTTCGAGATCGACAAGCGTGACGCCGTGGGCGTGCGCGTGGACCGCAAGCGCAAGCAGTCGGTCACCGTGTTCCTCAAGGCGCTCGGGCTGACCGAGTCGGAGATCCGCGAGGAGTTCGCCGACTTCCCGGCCGTGCTCGACACGCTCGAGAAGGACCACGTCCAGACCCAGGACGAGGCGCTGCTGGACATCTACCGCAAGATCCGCCCGGGTGAGCCGCCGACGGTCGAGGCCGGCCGCGCGCTGCTGGACAACTTCTACTTCAACGCCAAGCGGTACGACCTGGCCAAGGTCGGTCGCTACAAGCTGAACAAGAAGCTGGGTCAGGACGCGCCGCTCTCCGACTCCGTCCTGTCGGTGTCCGACGTCGTCGCGACGATCAAGTACCTGGCCGCCCTGCACGTCGACATGACCACCCTGCCCGGCACGCGCGGCGGCGAGCAGGTCGAGGTGCGGGTCGAGACCGACGACATCGACCACTTCGGCAACCGCCGTATCCGCGCGGTCGGCGAGCTCATCCAGAACCAGGTCCGCACGGGTCTGTCCCGGATGGAGCGCGTGGTCCGGGAGCGGATGACCACCCAGGACGTCGAGGCGATCACGCCGCAGACCCTGATCAACATCCGCCCGGTGGTGGCGAGCATCCGCGAGTTCTTCGGGACCTCG
Organism: Actinotalea lenta; assembly: GCF_030586465.1. Classification (GTDB taxonomy): domain Bacteria; phylum Actinomycetota; class Actinomycetes; order Actinomycetales; family Cellulomonadaceae; genus Actinotalea; species Actinotalea lenta. Next base: position 162,142 of record NZ_JAUQYP010000001.1, on the reverse strand, counting down.
CAGCTCTCGCAGTTCATGGACCAGAACAACCCGCTCGCGGGCCTGACCCACAAGCGCCGCCTGTCGGCCCTGGGCCCCGGCGGTCTGTCGCGCGACCGTGCCGGCATGGACGTCCGTGACGTCCACCCGTCGCACTACGGCCGGATGTGCCCGATCGAGACCCCCGAGGGTCCGAACATCGGTCTGATCGGGTCGCTGGCCACCTACGGTCGGATCAACTCCTTCGGGTTCGTCGAGACGCCGTACCGCAAGGTCACCGACGGTCGCGTCACCGACGAGGTGCACTACCTCACGGCCGACGACGAGGACCGGCACGTCATCGCGCAGGCGAACGCCAAGGTGCACGACGACGGCACGTTCGTCGAGGACGCGGTGCTGGTGCGCGTCAAGGGCGGCGAGGTCGAGCTCGTGCCGCCGCACGCGGTGGACTACATGGACGTCTCGCCGCGCCAGATGGTGTCCGTCGCGACCGCGATGATCCCGTTCCTCGAGCACGACGACGCGAACCGTGCGCTCATGGGCGCGAACATGCAGCGCCAGGCCGTGCCGCTGGTGCGCTCCGAGGCGCCGCTGGTCGGCACCGGCATGGAGCGGCGTGCCGCGGTCGACGCGGGTGACGTCATCGTGGCGACCAAGCCCGGCGTGGTCTCCGAGGTCTCGGCCGATCTCATCACGGTCGCCAATGACGACGGGACCACCTCGACCTACCGCGCGCAGAAGTTCCGCCGGTCCAACCAGGGCACCTGCTACAACCAGCGGGTCCTGGTCGACGAGGGCGACCGCGTCGAGATCGGCTCGGCGCTGGCGGACGGTCCGGCCACGGACGAGGGCGAGCTGGCCCTGGGCCGCAACCTGCTCGTCGCGTTCATGTCGTGGGAGGGCTACAACTACGAGGACGCGATCATCCTGAGCCAGCGCCTGGTGCAGGACGACGTGCTCTCCTCGATCCACATCGAGGAGCACGAGGTCGACGCGCGCGACACCAAGCTCGGGCCCGAGGAGATCACGCGGGACATCCCGAACGTGTCCGAGGAGGTCCTCGCGGACCTCGACGAGCGCGGCATCGTGCGCATCGGTGCCGAGGTCTCCGCGGGCGACATCCTGGTGGGCAAGGTCACCCCCAAGGGCGAGACCGAGCTGACCCCGGAGGAGCGCCTGCTGCGCGCGATCTTCGGTGAGAAGGCCCGCGAGGTGCGCGACACGTCCCTCAAGGTCCCGCACGGCGAGGCCGGCACCGTCATCGAGGTGCGCACCTTCAACCGGGAGGACGGCGACGAGCTGCCCGCCGGGGTCAACGAGCTGGTCCGGGTCTACATCGCTCAGCGTCGCAAGATCACCGACGGCGACAAGCTCGCCGGGCGGCACGGCAACAAGGGCGTCATCTCCAAGATCCTGCCGGTCGAGGACATGCCGTTCCTGGCCGACGGCACCCCGGTCGACATCGTGCTCAACCCGCTCGGCGTGCCGGGCCGGATGAACGTGGGACAGGTCCTCGAGGTGCACCTGGGCTGGATCGCCAAGCAGGGCTGGGACGTCTCGGCGCTGCAGGAGACCGCGGACTGGCTCAAGAAGGTGCCAGCCGTCGCGTCGTCGAGCGAGCCGGGCACCCCGGTCGCCACGCCGGTCTTCGACGGCGTGCCCGAGGACGTGCTCACCGGGCTGCTCGGGGCCACCCACCCGAACCGCGACGGCGACCGGCTGGTGGACTCCACGGGCAAGGCGCGGCTGTTCGACGGTCGCTCGGGGGAGCCGTTCCCGGACCCGATCGCCATCGGCTACATGTACATCCTCAAGCTGCACCACCTGGTCGACGACAAGATCCACGCGCGCTCGACCGGCCCGTACTCGATGATCACCCAGCAGCCGCTCGGTGGTAAGGCGCAGTTCGGCGGTCAGCGGTTCGGCGAGATGGAGGTGTGGGCCCTGGAGGCGTACGGCGCCGCCTACACGCTCCAGGAGCTGCTCACCATCAAGTCCGACGACGTGCCCGGTCGCGTCAAGGTGTACGAGGCGATCGTCAAGGGCGAGAACATCCCTGACTCGGGCATCCCGGAGTCCTTCAAGGTGCTCCTCAAGGAGATGCAGTCGCTGTGCCTGAACGTCGAGGTGCTGTCCGCGGACGGTGTGTCCATCGACATGAAGGAGAACGACGACGAGGTGTACCGGGCGGCCGAGGAGCTGGGCATCGACCTGTCCCGCCGTCCGAACGCCTCGAGCATCGAGGAGATCTGAGCTCGTCGGAGCCGCTCGGCGGTTCCCTTCGCGGTCACGTGCGTGACCGCAGGACACAGACTGCGTGAACTTCACACGAAGGAAGTAGGACACCTTGCTCGACGTCAACGTCTTCGACGAGCTGCGCATCGGCCTGGCCACCGCGGAGGACATCCGCGCGTGGTCGCACGGCGAGGTCAAGAAGCCCGAGACCATCAACTACCGGACCCTGAAGCCGGAGAAGGACGGGCTGTTCTGCGAGAAGATCTTCGGTCCCACCCGGGACTGGGAGTGCTACTGCGGCAAGTACAAGCGGGTGCGCTTCAAGGGCATCATCTGCGAGCGCTGCGGCGTCGAGGTGACGCGCTCGAAGGTCCGCCGTGAGCGGATGGGCCACATCGAGCTCGCCGCCCCGGTGACCCACATCTGGTTCTTCAAGGGCGTCCCCTCGCGCCTGGGCTACCTGCTCGACCTGGCCCCGAAGGACCTGGAGAAGGTCATCTACTTCGCGGCCTACATGATCACCGAGATCGATGAGGAGGGCCGCACCGAGGACCTGCCGAACCTCCAGAACGAGATCGACCTGGAGAAGCAGGAGATCGCCAAGCGTCGCGACGCCGACATCGACGCGCGTGCCCAGGTGCTCGAGTCCGACCTGGCCGAGCTCGAGGCGGAGGGCGCCAAGGCGGACGCGCGCCGCAAGGTGCGCGACTCGGCCGAGCGCGAGATGGCGCAGATCCGCAAGCGTGCCGACGCCGAGCTGGACCGTGTCGACCAGGTGTGGGACCGCTTCAAGAACCTGAAGGTCGCCGACCTCGAGGGCGACGAGCTGCTGTACCGCCAGCTGGTGGACCGCTACGGCAACTACTTCAAGGGCTCGATGGGCGCCGCGGCGATCCAGAAGCGCCTGGAGAGCTTCGACCTGGAGGCCGAGGCCGAGTCGCTGCGCGACGTCATCCGCAACGGCCGGGGCCAGCGCAAGACCCGCGCCCTCAAGCGCCTCAAGGTGGTCAACGCCTTCCTCACCACCACCAACTCGCCCCAGGCCATGGTGCTGGACGCCGTGCCGGTCATCCCGCCGGACCTGCGTCCGATGGTCCAGCTCGACGGCGGCCGGTTCGCCACCTCGGACCTGAACGACCTGTACCGCCGCGTGATCAACCGGAACAACCGGCTCAAGCGCCTGCTGGACCTGGGCGCGCCGGAGATCATCGTCAACAACGAGAAGCGGATGCTCCAGGAGGCCGTCGACGCGCTGTTCGACAACGGTCGCCGCGGGCGCCCGGTCACCGGCCCGGGCAACCGGCCGCTGAAGTCGATCTCCGACATGCTCAAGGGCAAGCAGGGCCGGTTCCGGCAGAACCTGCTCGGCAAGCGGGTGGACTACTCGGGCCGTTCGGTCATCGTGGTGGGCCCCGAGCTCAAGCTGCACCAGTGCGGCCTGCCCAAGCAGATGGCCCTGGAGCTGTTCAAGCCGTTCGTGATGAAGCGGCTGGTGGACCTCAACCACGCGCAGAACATCAAGTCGGCCAAGCGGATGGTCGAGCGGGCCCGCCCGCAGGTGTGGGACGTGCTCGAGGAGGTCATCACCGAGCACCCGGTGCTGCTGAACCGTGCACCCACGCTGCACCGCCTCGGCATCCAGGCCTTCGAGCCGGTGCTCGTAGAGGGCAAGGCCATCCACCTGCACCCGCTGGTGTGCGGCGCGTTCAACGCGGACTTCGACGGCGACCAGATGGCGGTCCACCTGCCGCTGTCCGCCGAGGCGCAGGCCGAGGCTCGCATCCTCATGCTCTCGTCCAACAACATCCTCAAGCCGTCCGACGGCCGGCCCGTGACCATGCCCTCGCAGGACATGATCATCGGCCTGTTCCACCTCACGGCGGACCGGCCCGAGGCGACCGGCGAGGGCCGGGCGTTCGGCTCGGTGTCCGAGGCGATGATGGCGTTCGACCAGGGAACCCTGGACCTGAACGCCGAGATCACGCTGCGGATGAGCGACCTCGTGCCGGGCGAGCAGGACTTCGGCCTGCCGGAGGACTGGGCCCCGGGGGAGTCGGCGCTGGTCAAGACCACGCTGGGCCGCGCGTTGTTCAACGAGCTGCTGCCCGTGGACTACCCGTACGTCAACACGGCCGTCGACAAGAAGCGGCTGTCGGGCATCGTCAACGACCTGGCCGAGCGGTACCCCAAGGTCGAGGTCGCGGCGAGCCTGGACGCGCTCAAGGACGCCGGCTACCGCTGGGCCACCCGCTCGGGTGTGACCATCGCGATCTCCGACGTGCCGATCCCGCCGACCAAGCAGCAGATCCTCGAGGACTACGAGGCTCGCGCCGCAAAGATCCAGGGCCAGTTCGACAAGGGCCTGATCACGGACGACGAGCGTCGGCAGGAGCTCATCGAGATCTGGACCCAGGCCACCGACGAGGTCGCCAAGGCGATGCAGTCGAACTTCCCGGTGCGCAACACGCTGTACCGGATGGTCGGCTCGGGCGCCCGAGGCAACTGGATGCAGGTGCGGCAGATCGCCGGTATGCGTGGCCTGGTGGCCAACCCGAAGGGCGAGATCATGCCCCGCCCGATCAAGTCCAACTACCGCGAGGGCCTGTCGGTCCTGGAGTACTTCATCGCGACGCACGGCGCGCGGAAGGGTCTGGCGGACACCGCGCTGCGGACCGCCGACTCCGGGTACCTGACCCGTCGTCTGGTGGACGTGTCCCAGGACGTCATCGTCCGCGAGGAGGACTGCGGGACGGAGCGCGGCCTCGTGCTGCCGGTCGCGACCACGCTGCCCGACGGCACCCTGGTGCGTCACGAGAAGGTCGAGACGAGCGTGTACGCACGCACGCTGGCCAGCGACGTGGTCGCCGAGGACGGGACCGTGGTGGCCCGTGCCGGGGACGACGCCGGCGACCTGCTGATCGACGCGGCCATCGCCGCGGGCGTGACGGAGGTCAAGGTGCGGTCCGTGCTCACGTGCGAGTCCCGCGTCGGGACGTGCTCGCGGTGCTACGGGCGGTCGCTGGCCACCGGCAAGCTGGTCGACATCGGCGAGGCCGTGGGCATCATCGCGGCCCAGTCGATCGGCGAGCCGGGTACGCAGCTGACGATGCGGACCTTCCACACCGGTGGGGTGGCCTCGGCCGACGACATCACGCAGGGTCTGCCGCGTGTCCAGGAGCTCTTCGAGGCCCGCACCCCCAAGGGTGAGGGCACCATCGCGGAGTACTCCGGTCGGGTGGCGATCGAGGAGGACGAGCGCACCCGCCGCATCGTGCTCACCCCGGACGACGGCACCGACGAGGTGGCCTACCCGCTCACCAAGCGGTCCCGGCTGCTGATCGAGGACGGTGACCACGTCGAGGTCGGGCAGCTCCTGGTGCAGGGCGCGGTGGACCCCAAGAAGGTGCTCCGCATCCTCGGGCCGCGCGCGACCCAGAAGCACCTGGTGGACGAGGTCCAGGAGACCTACCGGTCGCAGGGTGTGGACATCCACGACAAGCACATCGAGGTCATCGTGCGGCAGATGCTGCGGCGCGTGACCGTGCTGGACTCCGGCAGCACCGACCTGCTCCCCGGCGAGCTGGCCGAGCGCGGCCGGTTCGAGGACGCCAACCGCAAGGCGGTGGCCGAGGGCGGGCAGCCGGCCTCGGGCCGCCCCGAGCTGATGGGCATCACCAAGGCGTCGCTCGCCACCGACTCGTGGCTCTCGGCCGCCTCCTTCCAGGAGACGACCCGGGTGCTGACCGAGGCGGCGATGAGCGGCCGCAGCGACGCCCTGATGGGTCTGAAGGAGAACGTCATCATCGGAAAGCTCATCCCGGCGGGGACCGGCCTGTCCCGGTACCGCAACGTCGAGGTGGAGCCCACCGAGGAGGCCAAGGCGGAGCTCTACCCGAGCTTCGGCTACGACGAGATCGACTTCCCGCCGCTCGGCATGGGCAGCGGCGAGGCGATCCCGCTCGAGGACATCGACTTCGGCGACCTGCGCTGACGTCGCGGAGGGGTCGCACCGGATCCGGTGCGGCCCCTCCGCCGTGCGCGGGCACGGACCGCGCCCGGCCCGCTTTGACGGTCCTGAGGGCACCCGGTATCTTGAGTCCCTGTGCCCGCGTCGTCGGGCCCTCGCGCGTGCATCGGCACGGCGCCACCGGATCGCCAGATCCACCGGGCGTCGGGACGGTGCCGGGTGGTCGATCCACCACCGCGCGGCCCACCGCCCCGGAATTCCGGTGGACGGCGCCGCGCTCAGGTGGCCCGACACGCCCGGGTGCGGGGGTCAGGGAGCGGGTATAGCCGACCACAGGTCCGGGAATCCTCGGACCAGGCCGGGCCACCGGTCATGACAGCCAAGAAGACGGAGACGTAGTGCCCACGATCCAGCAGCTCGTGCGCAAGGGACGGGCAACCAAGAAGGCGTCGTCCAAGACGCCGGCCCTCAAGGGCAGCCCGCAGCGGCGCGGTGTGTGCACCCGCGTCTACACCACGACCCCGAAGAAGCCGAACTCGGCGCTGCGCAAGGTGGCCCGCGTGAAGCTGTCCAGCGGGATCGAGGTCACCGCCTACATCCCCGGTGTCGGACACAACCTGCAGGAGCACTCGATCGTGCTGGTGCGCGGCGGTCGTGTGAAGGACCTGCCGGGTGTCCGCTACAAGATCATCCGCGGCGCGCTCGACACCCAGGGTGTCAAGGGCCGCCAGCAGGCTCGCAGCCGTTACGGCGCCAAGAAGGGACAGAGCTGATGCCTCGCAAGGGCCCGGCCCCGAAGCGGCCGCTCATCATCGACCCGGTGTACGGGTCGCCGCTCGTCACCCAGCTCATCAACAAGGTGCTGCTGGACGGCAAGAAGTCCGTGGCGGAGGCGACCGTGTACGGCGCCCTCGAGGGTGCGCGGGAGAAGACCGGTCAGGACCCGGTGACGATCCTCAAGCGTGCGCTGGACAACGTCCGGCCGTCCCTCGAGGTCCGCTCCCGCCGAGTCGGCGGTGCGACGTACCAGGTCCCGGTCGAGGTTCGCGCCTCCCGGCAGACCACGCTCGCGCTGCGCTGGCTGGTGGACTTCTCCCGCGCCCGTCGCGAGAAGACCATGACCGAGCGGCTCATGAACGAGATCCTCGACGCCTCCAACGGCCTGGGCGCTGCGGTCAAGCGCCGCGAGGACATGCACAAGATGGCCGAGTCGAACAAGGCGTTCGCGCACTACCGCTGGTAAGTCCGGCGGGTTGACCCAGGAAGGGCCCCACACCGTGGCACTTGACGTGCTCACCGACCTCACGAAGGTCCGCAACATCGGCATCATGGCGCACATCGATGCCGGCAAGACCACGACGACCGAGCGGATCCTGTTCTACACCGGGATCAACTACAAGATCGGCGAGGTCCACGACGGCGCTGCCACGATGGACTGGATGGAGCAGGAGCAGGAGCGCGGCATCACGATCACGTCCGCCGCGACGACGTGCTTCTGGCAGAACAACCAGATCAACATCATCGACACCCCCGGCCACGTCGACTTCACCGTCGAGGTGGAGCGCTCGCTGCGGGTGCTGGACGGTGCGGTCGCGGTGTTCGACGGCAAGGAGGGCGTGGAGCCCCAGTCGGAGACCGTGTGGCGCCAGGCGGACAAGTACAACGTCCCGCGGATCTGCTTCGTCAACAAGATGGACAAGCTCGGCGCGGACTTCTACTACACCGTCGACACCATCGTGAACCGCCTGAAGGCCACGCCGCTGGTCCTCCAGCTGCCGATCGGCGCGGAGTCCGGCTTCATCGGTGTCGTCGACCTGATCTACAACCGCGCGCTGACGTGGCGCGGTGAGGTCCAGAAGGGCGAGGACTACACGATCGAGGAGATCCCTGCGGACCTCGTCGAGAAGGTTGCCGAGTACCGGCACCAGCTCATCGAGACGGTCGCGGAGTCCGACGAGGAGCTGCTCGAGAAGTACCTCGGTGGCGAGGAGCTCACCGAGGACGAGATCAAGGCGGCGATCCGCAAGATGACGATCGCGGGCGAGATCTACCCCGTCCTGTGCGGCTCGGCGTTCAAGAACAAGGGCGTGCAGCCCATGCTCGACGCCGTGATCGACTACCTGCCCTCCCCGCTGGACGTCCCCGCCGTGCAGGGTCACAAGCCGGGTGACGAGGCCGAGCTCATGCACCGCGGCCCGTCGACCACGGAGCCGTTCTCGGCCCTGGCGTTCAAGGTCGCTGCGCACCCGTTCTTCGGCAAGCTCACCTACGTCCGGGTCTACTCCGGCAAGGTCGCCTCCGGCACCCAGGTGATCAACTCCACCAAGGGGAAGAAGGAGCGCATCGGGAAGATGTTCCAGATGCACTCCAACAAGGAGAACCCCGTGGAGGAGGCCTCGGCCGGGCACATCTACGCCTTCATCGGGCTCAAGGACACGACCACCGGCGACACGCTGTGCGACCCGAGCGCACAGGTCGTGCTGGAGTCGATGACGTTCCCCGAGCCCGTGATCGACGTGGCGATCGAGCCCAAGACCAAGGGTGACCAGGAGAAGCTCTCCGTGGCCATCCAGAAGCTCGCCGAGGAGGACCCCACGTTCCGGGTCCGGCTCGACGAGGAGACCGGCCAGACCGTCATCGGCGGCATGGGCGAGCTCCACCTGGACATCCTGGTCGACCGCATGAAGCGCGAGTTCAAGGTCGAGGCGAACGTCGGCAAGCCGCAGGTCGCGTACCGCGAGACCATCCGCCGTGCGGTCGAGAAGATCGAGTACACGCACAAGAAGCAGACCGGTGGGTCGGGCCAGTACGCGAAGGTGCAGATGACCTTCGAGCCCCTGGACTCCGCCGAGGGCGAGATGTACGAGTTCGTCAACTCCGTGACCGGTGGTCGCGTGCCGCGCGAGTACATCCCCAGCGTGGACCAGGGCGTGCAGTCGGCCATGGAGCTCGGCGTGCTCGCCGGCTTCCCGCTCGTGGGCGTCAAGGCCACCCTGCTCGACGGCCAGTCGCACGACGTCGACTCCTCGGAGATGGCGTTCAAGATCGCCGGCTCGATGGTCCTCAAGGAGGCCGTCAAGCGGGCCGACCCCGTGCTGCTGGAGCCGGTCATGGCCGTCGAGGTGCGTACGCCCGAGGAGTACATGGGCGACGTGATCGGGGACCTCAACTCCCGGCGCGGCATGATCCAGTCGATGGAGGACGCCACCGGGGTGAAGGTCATCCGGGCGCACGTGCCGCTGTCGGAGATGTTCGGGTACGTCGGCGACCTGCGGTCCAAGACCCAGGGTCGCGCGGTGTACTCCATGCAGTTCGACTCCTACGCCGAGGTTCCCCGGAACGTCGCGGAGGAGATCATCAAGAAGACCCGGGGCGAGTAGTCCCACAGGTCGATCACACCCAACCCATCAACCTGTAGCGACCGCAACGCCCCGCAGGCGTCGAAGGGCACCTGCACCGTTCGGCACAACTACCCAGTCCGAGGAGGACAACAGTGGCGAAGGCCAAGTTCGAGCGGACCAAGCCGCACGTGAACATCGGGACCATCGGTCACGTCGACCACGGCAAGACGACGTTGACCGCTGCGATCTCGAAGGTGCTGCACGACAAGTACCCGGACCTGAACCCCTTCACGCCGTTCGACGAGATCGACAAGGCGCCGGAGGAGAAGCAGCGCGGTATCACGATCAACATCGCGCACGTCGAGTACGAGACCGACAAGCGGCACTACGCGCACGTCGACGCGCCCGGTCACGCCGACTACATCAAGAACATGATCACCGGTGCGGCGCAGATGGACGGCGCGATCCTCGTGGTCGCGGCGACCGACGGCCCCATGGCCCAGACGCGTGAGCACGTGCTGCTCGCCCGCCAGGTGGGCGTGCCCTACCTGCTGGTCGCGCTGAACAAGGCCGACATGGTCGACGACGAGGAGATCCTCGAGCTCGTCGAGATGGAGGTCCGCGAGCTGCTGTCCTCGCAGGGCTTCGACGGTGACAACGCCCCCGTGATCCGGGTGTCCGGCCTCAAGGCGCTCGAGGGCGACCCGGAGTGGACCAAGTCCGTCGAGGAGCTGCTCGACGCGGTCGACAACTCCATCCCGGACCCGGTCCGCGACATGGACAAGCCGTTCCTCATGCCGATCGAGGACGTCTTCACCATCACCGGCCGCGGCACCGTGGTCACCGGCAAGGTCGACCGCGGGAAGCTTCCGATCAACTCGGAGGTCGAGATCCTCGGCATCCGCGAGCCGCAGAAGACCACGGTCACCGGCATCGAGATGTTCCACAAGTCGATGGACGAGGCGTGGGCCGGCGAGAACTGCGGGCTGCTGCTGCGCGGCATCAAGCGCGAGGAGGTGGAGCGCGGTCAGGTCGTCGCCAAGCCGGGCACCATCACCCCGCACACCAACTTCGAGGCCCAGGTCTACGTCCTGGCCAAGGACGAGGGCGGCCGGCACAACCCGTTCTACTCGAACTACCGTCCGCAGTTCTACTTCCGGACGACCGACGTCACCGGCGTCATCACGCTGCCCGAGGGCACCGAGATGGTCATGCCCGGCGACAACACCGAGATGACGGTCGAGCTCATCCAGCCGATCGCCATGGAGGAGGGCCTCGGCTTCGCCATCCGTGAGGGTGGCCGGACCGTCGGCTCGGGTCGAGTCACCAAGATCCTCAAGTGAGCCGGGCGAGGGCCCGGGCGGTGAGCCCGGGCCCTCGCTCTGCCGTCCGCCGGCGCTGACCGCTGGCGGCCGGTCCGGGACCGGCGCCCGTCCAGGACGGGTGCGGACGCGGATTGGTCAGAAGCGGTCGGTGTCTGGCACACTGTTCAGGTTGCCCGGCGCCGGGTGCGCCGCGAACTGCCCGGGAAGGATCCGGAGCAGGGCGCGGAGCGCGGCCCGGGACACAGCTTGTGGGCCATGGAGCCCCGCCTCGTGCGGGTGCACCGGCTCGCTCAGCATCCAACGACCTCGCACCGGTGGTGCGCAGCGCAGAGGTGCGTCGCCCGGAGCGACACGCCCGAGTGCGGGGGTCGGGTTCCAGCGGTACGAGAGAGAGAGTCAGACGACGCCATGGCGGGACAGAAGATCCGCATCCGGCTCAAGTCCTACGACCACGAGGTCATCGACAGCTCGGCGCGCAAGATCGTCGACACCGTGACCCGTGCCGGCGCGACGGTCGTGGGCCCGGTGCCGCTGCCGACGGAGAAGAACGTGTTCTGCGTCATCCGGTCGCCGCACAAGTACAAGGACAGCCGCGAGCACTTCGAGATGCGCACCCACAAGCGCCTCATCGACATCATCGATCCCACGCCGAAGGCCGTCGACTCGCTCATGCGTCTCGACCTGCCGGCGGACGTGAACATCGAGATCAAGCTCTGAGCGGGAGATCACGATGACCACGACTTCCACCACGCCGATCACGGCGCTGCTGGGCACGAAGCTCGGCATGACCCAGGTCTGGGACGAGGCCGGCCGGCTCGTGCCGGTCACGGTCGTCCAGGTCGGGACCAACGTCGTCACGCAGGTGCGCGACGCACAGACCGACGGCTATGCGGCCGTGCAGCTCGGCTACGGCGCGATCGACCCGCGCAAGGTCTCGCAGCCGCTCAAGGGCCACTTCGAGAAGGCCGGCGTGACGCCGCGCCGGCACCTCGTCGAGGTGCGCACCCCGGACGCCGAGCAGTACACCGCCGGCCAGGAGCTGACCGCCGAGGCGTTCAGCGCCGGTCAGGTGGTCGACGTCGTCGGCACCACCAAGGGCAAGGGCACCGCCGGTGTGATGAAGCGTCACGGCTTCTCCGGCGTCGGCGCCTCGCACGGCGCGCACCGCAACCACCGCAAGCCCGGCTCGATCGGTGGCGCGTCGACGCCGTCGCGGGTCTTCAAGGGCCTGCGGATGGCCGGCCGGATGGGCCACGTGCGCCAGACCACCCAGAACCTCACCGTGCACGCCGTCGACGCCGAGAAGGGCCTGGTGCTCGTCAAGGGCGCCGTCCCCGGCCCCAAGGGCGGGCTCGTGCTGGTGCGCACCGCTGCGAAGGGGGCGTGAGATGACCACGCTGACCGTCGACGTCACGGACGCCACGGGCAAGAAGTCCGGGACCGCCGAGCTCCCGGCCGACGTCTTCGACGTCCAGACCAACGTCCCGCTGATCCACCAGGTCGTGGTGGCCCAGCTCGCGGCGGCCCGGCAGGGTACGCACGCGACGAAGACCCGCGGCATGGTGTCCGGTGGTGGCAAGAAGCCGTACCGCCAGAAGGGCACCGGACGGGCGCGCCAGGGCTCGACCCGCGCGCCGCAGTTCGCCGGTGGTGGCACGGTGCACGGGCCGCAGCCGCGCGACTACAGCCAGCGCACGCCCAAGAAGATGAAGGCCGCTGCGCTGCGCGGGGCGCTGTCCGACCGGGCGCGCGCCGGGCGCGTGCACGTGGTCGCCGGGTTCGTGCAGGACACGCCCTCGACCAAGGACGCACTGGCGGTGCTGGACACGCTGACCCCGCGCCGCAACGTCCTCGTGGTCCTGGACCGCGCCGACGAGGCGTCGTGGAAGTCGCTGCGCAACGTCGGCCGGGTGCACCTGCTCACGGCTGACCAGCTCAACACGTACGACGTGCTGGTCAGCGACGACGTCGTGTTCACCAGCGCGGCGCTCGAGGCCTTCTTGACCCGGCCCACCGGGCGTGGTGCCAAGGCCGTGGCGACGTCCACCGAGGCCGCCGAGCTCGAGGCGGAGGAGAGCAAGTGACCGCGCTGAACAAGGACCCCCGCGACGTGCTCGTCGCGCCGGTGGTCTCCGAGAAGAGCTACGGCCTGCTCGACGAGGGGAAGTACACCTTCCTGGTCGACCCGCAGGCCAACAAGACCGAGATCAAGATCGCCGTGGAGCAGGTGTTCGGCGTGAAGGTCGCCTCGGTCAACACGATCAACCGCAAGGGCAAGGTGCGCCGCACCCGCAACGGGCTCGGCAAGCGCAAGGACACCAAGCGTGCGGTCGTCACCCTGCGCGAGGGCACCATCGACATCTTCGGCGGACCGGTCGGCTGAGGCCGGGCCTGCACAGATCAAGGACGCAAGCATGGGAATCCGCAAGTACAAGCCGACGACACCGGGTCGCCGCGGCTCCAGCGTCGCCGACTTCGCCGAGATCACCCGCTCGACCCCGGAGAAGTCGCTGGTTCGCCCGCTGCCGAAGAACGGCGGTCGCAACAGCTCGGGCCGGATCACCGTCCGGCACCAGGGCGGTGGCCACAAGCGCGCCTACCGGGTGATCGACTTCCGTCGTCACGACAAGGACGGCGTGCCGGCCAAGGTCGCGCACATCGAGTACGACCCGAACCGGACCGCCCGGATCGCGCTCCTGCACTACGCCGACGGCGAGAAGCGCTACATCCTCGCGCCGAGCCGGCTGTCGCAGGGCGACACGGTGGAGAACGGCCCGGGTGCCGACATCAAGCCGGGCAACAACCTGCCGCTGCGCAACATCCCCACGGGCACCGTCGTGCACGCCATCGAGCTCAAGCCCGGTGGCGGCGCGAAGATCGCCCGGTCCGCGGGCGCGAGCGTGCAGCTCGTCGCCAAGGACGGGCCGTACGCGCAGCTGCGGATGCCCTCCGGGGAGATCCGCAACGTCGACGCCCGGTGCCGTGCCACGGTCGGTGAGGTCGGCAACGCCGAGCAGTCCAACATCAGCTGGGGCAAGGCCGGCCGCATGCGGTGGAAGGGCAAGCGCCCGACCGTCCGCGGTGTCGTCATGAACCCGGTGGACCACCCGCACGGTGGTGGTGAGGGCAGGACCTCCGGCGGCCGGCACCCGGTCAGCCCGTGGGGCCAGCCCGAGGGTCGCACGCGCCACCCGCACAAGGAGAGCGACAAGCTCATCGTCCGTCGCCGTCGCACCGGCAAGAAGCGCTGAGGAGTCCACTGATGCCGCGCAGCCTCAAGAAGGGCCCCTTCGTCGACGACCACCTGCAGAAGAAGGTGGACGTTCAGAACGAGAAGGGCTCCAAGACGGTCATCAAGACCTGGTCTCGCCGGTCGATGATCACCCCCGACTTCCTGGGTCACACCTTCGCCGTGCACGACGGCCGCAAGCACGTCCCGGTGTTCGTCACCGAGTCGATGGTCGGCCACAAGCTCGGCGAGTTCGCCCCGACGCGGACCTTCCGCGGCCACGAGAAGGACGACCGCAAGGGCCGCCGTCGCTGACGGCCCGCGATCGACGACGAAGAAAGCAGGACAGCAATGGAAGCCAAGGCGCAGGCGCGGTTCGTCCGTGTCACGCCCATGAAGGCCCGGCGCGTCGTGGACCTCATCCGTGGCAAGCAGGCCGAGGAGGCCGTGGCGACGCTGCGGTTCGCCCCGCAGGCCGCGGGTGAGACGGTGCGCAAGGTGGTCGAGTCGGCCATCGCGAACGCCCGGGTCAAGGCGGACCGCGCGGGCGAGGCGTTCGACGCCTCGTCGCTCGTGGTCTCCGAGGCGTTCGTGGACGAGGGACCGTCGCTCAAGCGGTTCCGCCCGCGGGCCCAGGGACGTGCCACCCGCATCCTCAAGCGCACGAGCCACATCACGGTGGTCGTCGCGCCGGCCCCGACGAAGGAGAGGACCCGATAGTGGGACAGAAGGTCAACCCGCACGGGTACCGCCTCGGCATCACCACCGACCACCGGTCGCGCTGGTTCGCCGACAGCACCCGTCCGGGGCAGAGGTACCGCGACTACGTCCGTGAGGACGTCGCGATCCGCAAGCTGATGGGCACGGGTCTCGAGCGTGCCGGCATCGCGAAGGTGGAGATCGAGCGCACCCGCGACCGGGTCCGCGTCGACATCCACACCGCGCGCCCCGGCATCGTCATCGGCCGCCGCGGCGCCGAGGCGGACCGGATCCGCGGTGAGCTGGAGAAGCTCACCGGCAAGCAGGTCCAGCTGAACATCCTCGAGGTCAAGAACGCCGAGCTCGAGGCGCAGCTGGTCGCCCAGGGCATCGCGGAGCAGCTCGCCAGCCGCGTCTCGTTCCGTCGCGCCATGCGCAAGGGAATGCAGTCCGCGCAGCGCGCCGGCGCCAAGGGCGTCCGGGTGCAGTGCTCGGGCCGCCTGGGCGGCGCCGAGATGAGCCGGTCGGAGTTCTACCGCGAGGGGCGGGTGCCGCTGCACACCCTGCGCGCGAACATCGACTTCGGTCTCTACGAGGCCAAGACCACCTTCGGCCAGATCGGCGTGAAGGTCTGGATCTACAAGGGCGACATGACCGAGCGCGAGTTCGCGCGCGAGCAGGCCTCCGCGGCACCCCGCTCGCGCGGCCCGCGCGGAGACCGTGGCGACCGCCGTCCGCGCCGTGAGGCCCCGGCCGCCGCCTCGGCACCGGCCGAGCAGGCGCCCGCGGCCGACGCTCCGGCGTCCACCGAGTCCGGAACGGAGGCCTGAGTCATGCTGATCCCACGCAGGCTCAAGCACCGCAAGCAGCACCACCCGAAGCGCTCCGGCATGGCCAAGGGTGGCACCACGATCGCGTTCGGCGACTTCGGCATCCAGGCGCTCGAGCCGGCCTACGTCACGAACCGCCAGATCGAGGCTGCTCGTATCGCGATGACCCGTCACGTCAAGCGTGGCGGGAAGGTCTGGATCAACATCTACCCCGACCGGCCGCTGACCAAGAAGCCGGCGGAGACCCGGATGGGTTCCGGCAAGGGCTCGCCCGAGTGGTGGGTCGCGAACGTCAAGCCGGGCCGTGTCATGTTCGAGCTGGCCGGTGTCCCGGAGCCCCTGGCACGCGAGGCGATGCGCCGCGCGATGCACAAGCTCCCGATGAAGTGCCGGTTCGTGGTCCGCGAGGGTGGTGGCAACTGATGGCAATCGGGACGAAGGCGCTGGCTCCCTCGGAGCTGGACGCCATGGACGAGGACACCCTCGTCGCGGAGCTGAAGAAGGCCAAGGAGGAGCTGTTCAACCTCCGGTTCCAGTCGGCCACCGGCCAGCTGGAGAGCCACGGGCGCCTCAAGGCCGTCCGGCGCGACATCGCGCGGATCTACACGATCCTGCGCGAGCGCGAGCTCGGCATCCGCACCGCGCCCGGCTCGAGCGCGCAGTGAGCGAGAGGTCAACGATGAGCGCAGAGAAGGTGGCCGCTGAGCACCGCCCGTACCGCAAGACGCGGCGGGGCTACGTGGTCAGCGACAAGATGGACAAGACGGTCGTGGTCGAGGTCGAGGACCGGGTCAAGCACCCGCTCTACGGCAAGGTCATGCGCCGGACCAGCAAGGTGAAGGCGCACGACGAGGCCAACGCGGCCGGGTCGGGCGACCTCGTCCTGATCATGGAGACCCGCCCGCTGTCGGCGACCAAGCGCTGGCGCGTGGTGGAGATCATCGAGAAGGCCAAGTAGCCCACCCCATCCGTTCGGCAAGGCTCGCGGCCCACGCGGCGAGAACCGGCAGACAACAGGAGCAGAAGCAATGATCCAGCAGGAGTCGCGACTCAAGGTCGCCGACAACACGGGTGCCAAGCAGATCCTCTGCATCCGTGTGCTCGGCGGCTCGGGCCGCCGCTACGCCGGTATCGGCGACGTGATCGTCGCGACGGTCAAGGACGCGATCCCCGGCGGCAACGTCAAGCGGGGCGACGTGGTCAAGGCCGTGGTCGTGCGCACCACCAAGGAGCGCCGCCGGCCGGACGGCTCGTACATCAAGTTCGACGAGAACGCCGCAGTGATCCTTCGGAACGACGGTGAGCCGCGCGGCACCCGCATCTTCGGCCCGGTGGGCCGAGAGCTGCGCGACAAGAAGTTCATGAAGATCATCTCGCTGGCGCCGGAGGTGCTCTGACCATGGCGAAGATCAAGAAGGGCGACCAGGTCGTCGTCATCGCCGGCCGCGACAAGGGCAAGACCGGGCGGGTGCTCGAGGTCCTCACGGACAGCGACCGCGTGGTCGTCGAGGGCGTGCAGCGGGTGACCAGGCACGTCAAGGCCGGTCAGTCCAACCGCGGCACGCAGACCGGGGGCATCGAGACCGTCGAGGCACCGGTCCACGTCAGCAACGTCATGGTGGTCGACCCGGAGACGAAGAAGGGCACCCGGGTCGGGTACCGCACCGAGGAGATCGAGCGCGACGGTCGCATGCGGACCGTGCGGGTCCGCGTCGCCAAGCGCTCCGGTAAGGACATCTGATGAGCACCACGACCGACACCGCTCCGGCTCCCCGGCTCAAGGCCCGCTACTCCGGCGAGATCGCTCCGGCGCTGCGCGAGGAGTTCGGGTACGCCAACGTCAACCAGACCCCCACGCTCGTCAAGATCGTGGTCAACATGGGTGTGGGGGAGGCCGCCAAGGACTCCAAGCTCATCGACGGGGCCGTGCGCGACCTCGCGGCGATCACGGGCCAGAAGCCCCAGGTGACCAAGGCCCGAAAGTCGATCGCCCAGTTCAAGCTGCGCGAGGGCATGCCGATCGGTGCGCACGTCACGCTGCGTGGCGACCGGATGTGGGAGTTCTGCGACCGGTTGATCTCGCTCGCGCTGCCCCGGATCCGGGACTTCCGGGGACTGTCGGCCAAGCAGTTCGACGGCCGCGGGAACTACACGTTCGGCCTGAACGAGCAGCTGATGTTCCACGAGATCGACCCCGACAAGACCGACCGGGTGCGCGGGATGGACATCACCGTCGTCACCTCGGCGACCACCGACGACGAGGGCCGCTCGCTGCTGCGCAGGCTGGGCTTCCCCTTCAAGGAGGACTGAGATGGCCAAGACTGCGCTCATCAACAAGGCGGCCGGCAAGCAGAAGTTCGGCGTCCGCTCCTACAGCAGGTGCCAGCGTTGCGGTCGTCCGCGCGCCGTGTACCGCAAGTTCGGGCTCTGCCGCATCTGTGTGCGCGAGATGGCGCACCGCGGCGAGCTGCCCGGCGTCACCAAGAGCAGCTGGTAACAACGACGCCGTTGGTCCCTGGGGGGATACCGCGGCGAGGAAGGGCACGAGCCCGATGACCATGACCGACCCGATCGCAGACATGCTCACACGTCTGCGTAACGCGAACTCGGCGTACCACGACTCCGTGTCGATGCCCTACTCCAAGCTGAAGGGGAACATCGCGGAGATCCTCAAGGCCGAGGGGTACATCGCCGGCTGGAGCGTGGCGGACGCGCCGGTGGGCAAGACGCTCACCATCAGCCTGAAGTACGGCCCGAGCCGCGAGCGTTCGCTCGCGGGCGTGCGCCGGGTGTCGAAGCCCGGACTGCGCGTGTATGCCAAGTCGACCAATCTGCCGCGCGTGCTGGGCGGCCTGGGCGTGGCGATCCTGTCCACGTCGTCCGGGCTGCTCACCGACCGGCAGGCCGCCACGAAGGGCGTGGGTGGGGAAGTCCTCGCCTACGTCTGGTGATCTGAGAACCAGGAGAGGAGCCAGCCCATGTCTCGAATCGGCAAGGTCCCGGTCCCGGTTCCGACCGGCGTGGACGTCGCGATCGACGGTGCCACGGTGACGGTGAAGGGGCCCAGGGGCACCCTGAGCCACACCGTCCCGGCGCCCATCAAGGTCGCCCAGAACGAGGGCACCCTCGTGGTGACCCGGCCGGACGACGAGCGCATGTCGCGCTCGCTGCACGGCCTGACCCGAACGCTGCTGGCGAACCTGGTCACCGGCGTGACCGAGGGCTACACCAAGCGCCTCGAGATCGTCGGCACCGGGTACCGCGTGACGGCGAAGGGCAGCGACCTGGAGTTCGCGCTCGGGTTCAGCCACCCGGTGGTCGTCGCGGCCCCCGAGGGCATCACGTTCACGGTCGAGTCGCCGACCAAGTTCTCGGTCAGCGGCATCGACAAGCAGCAGGTCGGCGAGACCGCCGCGAACATCCGCAAGATCCGCAAGCCCGAGCCGTACAAGGGCAAGGGCGTGCGGTACGCGGGCGAGCAGGTCCGTCGCAAGGCCGGAAAGGCTGGGAAGTAGTCGTGGCTATCACCGTTCGTGGCAAGGGCAAGGCCATTGCCCGCGCACGCCGTCACCAGCGGCTGCGCAAGAAGGTCGTCGGCACCGCCGCGCGGCCGCGACTCGTGGTCACCCGGTCCAGCCGGCACATGGTCGTCCAGGTCGTCGACGACGCCCTCGGTCATACGTTGGCGTCGGCCTCCACGCTGGAGGCCGACCTGCGCGCGCTGGACGGCGACAAGACGGCCAAGGCCCGCCGGGTCGGCGAGCTGGTCGCGGAGCGGGCCAAGGCCGCCGGGATCAGCGCCGTGGTCTTCGACCGTGGTGGCAACAAGTACCACGGCCGGGTCGCCGCGGTGGCCGAGGGAGCCCGGGAGGGTGGTCTGGCCCTGTGATGTTCGAGACCGTTCGGAAGCAGAGGAAGCACTGATGGCTGCACCGCAGCGCAGCAACGCCGGCGCACAGTCCGGCGGCGACCGTCGCGAGCGCGGCGGCGACCGTCGCGACAACCGCCGCGACCAGGCCGAGAAGAGCGCCTTCGTCGAGCGCGTCGTCACGATCAACCGCGTGTCCAAGGTCGTCAAGGGCGGCCGGCGCTTCAGCTTCACGGCGCTCGTCGTCGTGGGCGACGGTGACGGGACCGTGGGTGTCGGCTACGGCAAGGCCAAGGAGGTGCCCTCGGCGATCGCCAAGGGCGTGGAGGAGGCCAAGAAGAGCTTCTTCCGCGTGCCGCGCATCCAGGGCACGATCCCGCACCCGATCACCGGCGAGGCCGCCGCAGGCGTCGTGTTCCTGCGCCCCGCGTCGCCCGGTACCGGTGTGATCGCGGGTGGCCCCGTCCGCGCCGTGCTCGAGTGCGCCGGGATCCACGACGTGCTCAGCAAGTCGATGGGGTCGTCCAACGCGATCAACATCGTGCACGCCACCGTGGAGGCCCTGCGCTCGCTCGAGGAGCCGGAGGCCGTGGCCGCGCGCCGCGGTCTGCCGCTGGACCACGTGGCCCCGGCGGCGATGCTTCGTGCGAAGGCCGCCGGGCTCGAGGCGAAGGCTGGTGCATGATGCCGCGTCTCAAGGTGACCCAGACCAAGTCCGCCATCGGCGGCAAGCAGAACCAGCGTGACACGCTGCGGAGCCTCGGCCTCAAGCGCATCGGCGACATCGTCGTCAAGGAGGACCGTCCGGAGATCCGCGGCATGGTCACTACGGTGACGCACCTCGTCACCGTCGAGGAGGTCGACTGACCATGGCTGACAAGGACGAGGCGGCCCAGGCCGCCGAGGAGCAGACCCCGGAGAAGAAGGCGCCGGCGCGCCGCAGCACCGCCAAGGCTGCTGCGGACAAGCCGGCGACGACCGAGAAGCCGGCTGCCAAGAAGCCCGCGGCGAAGAAGCCCGCCGCGCGGAAGGCCGCTGCGGACGAGCCCGCTGCGCCGAAGGCCGCCGGCGACGAGCCCGTTGCGGAGGCTGCCGCCAAGAAGCCCGCCACCAAGAAGCCGGCTGCGAAGGCCTCGGCGTCCAAGGCTTCCGAGCCGGCGGCGGAGTCCGGCATCGGCATGCTCAAGGTGCACCACCTGCGTCCGGCGCCCGGCTCGCACACCGCCAAGACCCGCGTGGGTCGCGGTGAGGCGTCCAAGGGCAAGACTGCGGGTCGCGGCACCAAGGGCACCAAGGCGCGGTACCAGGTCCCCGAGCGCTTCGAGGGCGGCCAGATGCCGATGCACATGCGGCTCCCGAAGCTGCGCGGGTTCACCAACCCGTTCCGTGTCGAGTACCAGGTGGTCAACCTGGACAAGCTCGCCACGCTGTACCCCGAGGGCGGCGAGGTCACGGTGGCGGACCTGGTGGCCAAGGGCGCGGTTCGCAAGGGTGCGCCGGTGAAGGTCCTGGGGACCGGTGACGTGAACGTCAAGCTCAGCGTCGCCGTGCAGAAGGTCTCGGCATCGGCCGCACAGAAGATCGTCGCCGCGGGCGGTTCGGTCGAGCAGGCGTGACCCGGGGCGGACCGCCGCACGGTAGGTCCACCCCACCACCCCCACAACTCGGCTAGGGTGGCCCCTCGGCACGATCGCCGAGGGGCCACGCCCCGCTCGACCCCGCCGCGTGGCCGACCACGCCACGTGCGGAGCAGGAGGACAGGTGCTCAGCGCATTCGCCCGGGCCTTCCGGACGCCCGATCTGCGGCGCAAGCTGCTCTTCACGATCGGCATCATGATCGTGTTCCGGGTCGGGTCGTTCCTGCCGACGCCCGGTGTCGACTACGGCAACGTCCAGACCTGTGTGAACCAGAGCCAGGGCGCGAACGACCTGCTCGGCCTGGTGAACCTGTTCAGCGGTGGAGCGTTGCTCCAGCTGGCCGTGTTCGCGCTCGGGATCATGCCGTACATCACGGCGAGCATCATCATCCAGCTGCTGCGGGTGGTCATCCCGCGGTTCGAGGCCCTGCACCAGGAGGGCCAGTCCGGAACCGCGAAGCTCACGCAGTACACGCGCTACCTCACGATCGGGCTGGCGATCCTGCAGTCGACCACCATCGTGACGATCGCGCGCAACGGGGCCTTGTTCCCCAGCTGCTCGGTCAAGGTGATCCCGAACCCCAGCATCATCACGATCCTCATCATGGTGATCACGATGACGGCCGGGACCGCGCTGATCATGTGGCTCGGCGAGCTCATCACGGAGCGGGGCATCGGCAACGGCATGTCGCTGCTGATCTTCACGCAGATCGCGGCGCGCTTCCCGACCGCCATGTGGTCGATCGCCGGCGGCGACAACGGCGTGAGCAAGTTCATCGTGGTGCTCGCGGTCGTGGTCCTGGTGATCGGGCTGGTCGTGTTCGTCGAGCAGTCCCAGCGGCGCGTGCCCGTGCAGTACGCCAAGCGGATGGTCGGCAGACGGATGTACGGGGGATCGAGCACCTACATCCCGATCAAGATCAACATGTCCGGCGTGATCCCCGTGATCTTCGCGTCCTCGCTGCTGGCCGTGCCGGGCCTGCTGGCGCAGTTCGGCGACGCCCGTTCCGGCTGGGTGATCTGGGTCTCCAACTACATCGTCCCGGCGAGCGCGCCGCTGCACATCACGCTGTACATCGGCCTGATCATCTTCTTCGCGTACTTCTACACCGCGATCACGTTCAACCCTGACGAGGTCGCGGACAACATGAAGAAGTACGGCGGCTTCATCCCGGGCATCCGGGCGGGCCGGCCGACCGCGGAGTACCTCGACTACGTGATCTCCCGAATCACGGCACCCGGCTCGGTGTACCTGGCGCTGGTGGCGCTGATCCCGGTCGTGACGTTCATCTTGCTCAACGTGGGCACGAACATCCCGTTCGGTGGGACTTCCATCCTGATCGTCGTCGGTGTCGGCATGGAGACTGTGAAGCAGATCGAGGCACAGCTCCAGCAGCGGCACTACGAAGGTTTCTTGAGATGAGTCTTCGTCTGGTCATCATGGGCCCGCAGGGCTCCGGCAAGGGCACGCAGGCGTCCCTCCTCGCGGATCGACTCGGGGTCCCGACGATCTCGACGGGGGACCTGTTCCGTTCGCACATGAGCGCGGGCGACGACCTCGGTCAGCTCGCGCGCGGGTACACCGCGCGTGGCGAGCTGGTGCCCGACGACGTCACCAACGCCATGGTGCGGCGCCGGCTCGACCATCCCGACGTCGCCGACGGCTTCATCCTGGACGGTTACCCCCGCAATGCGGCCCAGGTCGCCGAGCTGGACCGCATCCTGGCGGACCACGGTGCGCGGCTGGACGCGGTGATCGAGCTGACGGCGGACCGTGAAGAGCTGATGGCGCGCATGACACGCCGGGCCGAGCTCGAGGGCCGCGAGGACGACACCGCGGACGCGATCGCCCGTCGCCTGGACATCTACGCCGAGCGCACCGCGCCGCTCACTGCTGCGTACGCCGACCGCGGACTGCTGATCACGGTCGACGGCACAGGAGAGATCGAGGAGATCGCCGAGCGGGTAGCCGTCGCCGTCACCGGCGTGCGGCAGTGATGCTCGGGCGCGAGCGGATCGAGATCAAGACACCCGAGCAGGTGGCAGCGATGCGCGCCGCCGGGCTGGTCGTCGCCCGGATGCACCGCGCCGTGCGCGAGGCTGTCGCGCCGGGCGTGACCACGGCGGACCTCGACGCTGTCGCGGCGCAGGTGCTGGACGAGGCCGGCGCGACCTCCTCGTTCCTCGGGTACCACGGGTATCCGGCGGTGGTCTGCGTGTCCGTCAACGAGGAGATCGTGCACGGCATCCCAGGACCCCGCGTGATCCGGCCCGGGGACGTGGTCTCCGTGGACGCGGGTGCGATCGTGGACGGTTGGCACGGGGATGCTGCCTTCACCATGGTGGTCGACGACGCGGACCCTGCCGACCTGGCGCTGTCCGCGACGACCGAGCGGGCGATGTGGGCGGCGATCGCCGCGCTCGCCGGCGGCGATCGCGTCGGGGTGGTCGGCGATGCCGTGGAGCAGGTGGTCGAGGGGGAGCCGGTGCCGTACGGCATCGTCCAGGAGTACGTGGGTCACGGCATCGGTACCGCGATGCACCAGCCGCCGGACGTGCTCAACTACCGCACCCGGGACCGCGGCGCGCGACTGAAGCCGGGGATGTGCGTGGCGATCGAGCCGATGCTGACCCGCGGGGCTCGCACCACTCGGGTGCTGGACGACGACTGGACAGTGGTCACCGAGGACGGGCAGCGAGCAGCGCACTGGGAGCACACCGTCGCGATCGGTCCCGACGGCGTGTGGGTCCTGACGGCGGAGGACGGCGGCGCGGCGGGCCTGGCCCCCTTCAACCTCGCCCCCACCCCCACCCCACCTCCTGAGTGGTGATCAAGGACGTCGTGCCCGCGCGACGCGAGCGCGAGTTCCTTGATCACAGCGGGGCGGGGGCGGTTTCGCACAAGGGCGGTCGATGGCGTAGGATCGTCCGTCGGGTGCGTGTGCTCCGGCTGAGCTCCGCGTCCCGTCCCCGTCCGACCGCGGTCCGCGACCGCGCGCGGGTTGTGGGGGCGCCGAGCAGCACGACGTTAGCGGAGGACATGGCCAAGAAGGACGGCGTCATCGAGATCGAGGGCAGCGTGGTCGAGGCTCTGCCGAACGCGATGTTCCGCGTGGAGCTGGCCAACGGGCACAAGGTGCTCGCCCACATCTCGGGCAAGATGCGACAGCACTACATCCGGATCCTCCCCGAGGACCGGGTGGTGGTCGAGCTGAGCCCGTACGACCTGTCTCGCGGTCGGATCGTCTACCGCTACAAGTAAGTCCCACCAGCACCGGGGTGGCCAGCCAGGTCGGTCCGGACGACGACAACGGCCGCCCGTCGCATCCGCGCGTGCGGCGGCGGAGGAACGAGCATGAAGGTCAAGCCCAGCGTCAAGAAGGTCTGCGACAAGTGCAAGGTGATCCGGCGGCACGGCCGCGTCATGGTCATCTGCGAGAACCAGCGGCACAAGCAGCGCCAGGGCTGAGCCCTGCCGTCCGGCCTCGCGTCGGACAGCCGTCGGGCCTCGGCCTGTCGGCACCCGGCGCCCCGTAGGGGCGACCGGATCAGCGTACGGCCAGCGTCACGGCTCCGGCAGGAGCCCGGGCGCCAACCCCCGGTCGGAGGCCGGGGCCCGCAAGGGAGGGCCGTGCGGACGACCTCCGAGCAGGACCAGGAGTACCCAGATGGCACGTCTCGTCGGCGTCGACCTCCCCCGCGAGAAGCGGCTCGAGGTTGCGCTCACCTACATCTACGGCGTCGGCCGCACCCGCGCGCGCCAGACGCTCGAGGCCACCGGCATCAGCGGCGACCTTCGTGTGCGCGACCTCGGTGACGCCGAGCTGGTCGCGCTGCGCGACCACCTCGAGGGCAGCTACAAGCTCGAAGGTGACCTGCGCCGGGAGGTTGCCGCGGACATCCGCCGCAAGGTCGAGATCGGCAGCTACGAGGGCCTGCGGCACCGCCGCGGCCTCCCGGTGCGCGGTCAGCGGACCAAGACCAACGCCCGCACCCGCAAGGGTCCGAAGCGCACCGTGGCCGGCAAGAAGAAGGCCGGCAAGAAGTAGCAGCCCCGCCTGGCGGCCCGTCCGGCCGCCGGCCCCAGACCTCGACGACCCAGCGAAGGACAGTAGATGCCTCCCAAGACCCGCTCCGCCGGCGCCGCGCGCAAGCCGCGCCGCAAGGAGAAGAAGAACATCGCCGTGGGTGTCGCCCACATCAAGTCCACCTTCAACAACACGATCGTGTCGATCACCGACCCCTCCGGCGCCGTCGTGGCGTGGGCCTCCTCGGGTCAGGTCGGGTTCAAGGGCTCGCGCAAGTCGACCCCGTTCGCCGCGCAGCTCGCGGCGGAAGCGGCCGCGCGGCGCGCCCAGGAGCACGGGATGAAGAAGGTCGACGTCCTGGTGAAGGGCCCCGGCTCGGGTCGCGAGACCGCGATCCGCTCGCTCCAGGCCACCGGTCTGGAGGTCGGCTCGATCTCCGACGTCACCCCGCAGGCGCACAACGGCTGCCGACCCCCCAAGCGTCGCCGCGTCTGACCCTGGTTTGTCCCCGTCGGGCGGACCGAGGTCCGACGGGTTCGTTCGTGATGCGTCATATGGCGGACGCACACTGAGAGGAATCCTGACGTGCTCATCGCACAGCGCCCCACCCTGACCGAAGAGGTCATCTCGGAGTACCGCTCGCGGTTCGTCATCGAGCCGCTCGAGCCCGGGTTCGGTTACACGCTCGGCAACTCGCTGCGCCGGACCCTGTTGTCCTCGATCCCCGGGGCTGCGGTGACCAGCCTGCGCATCGACGGCGTGCTGCACGAGTTCAGCACCATCGTCGGTGTGAAGGAGGACGTCACCGAGCTCATCCTGAACATCAAGGACCTCGTGGTCTCCTCGGAGAACGACGAGCCCGTGGTGATGTACCTGCGCAAGCAGGGCCCGGGCGAGGTGACCGCGGCCGACATCACGCCACCGGCGGGCGTCGAGGTGCACAACCCCGACCTGCACATCGCCACGCTGAACGGCAAGGGCAAGCTCGAGGTCGAGCTCACGGTCGAGCGCGGCCGCGGCTACGTCTCTGCGGCGCAGAACAAGCCGTTCGACGCCGAGATCGGTCGCATCCCCGTCGACTCGATCTACTCGCCTGTGCTCAAGGTGACGTACAAGGTCGAGGCGACGCGTGTCGAGCAGCGCACCGACTTCGACCGGCTGATCGTCGACGTCGAGACCAAGCCGGCGATCGCGCCGCGGGACGCGCTGGCCTCGGCCGGCAAGACCCTGGTCGAGCTGTTCGGGCTGGCCCGCGAGCTCAACGTCGAGGCGGAGGGCATCGAGATCGGCCCGTCGCCGACGGATGCGGCGCTCGCGGCGGACCTGGCGCTGCCCATCGAGGAGCTCCAGCTGACCATCCGGTCCTACAACTGCCTCAAGCGTGAGGGCATCCACACCGTGGGCGAGCTCGTGGCGCGGTCCGAGGCGGACCTGCTGGACATCCGCAACTTCGGTGCGAAGTCCATCACGGAGGTCAAGGAGAAGCTCAGCGGCCTGGGTCTGAACCTCAAGGACAGCCCGCTCGACTTCGACCCGAGCTCCTACTACGACGGCGACTACGCCGACGACGACCTGTCCTGACGTGTGACGGTCGCCGTGCGGCGGCCGGCGGAGAACCAAGGAGTACGAGATGCCCACGCCCACCAAGGGCCCGCGGCTCGGCGGCGGCCCGGCCCACGAGCGCCGGATCCTCGCCAACCTGGCGACCAGCCTGTTCGAGCACCGGCGGATCACCACGACGGAGGCCAAGGCCAAGCGCCTGCGCCCGCTCGCCGAGCGCATGATCACCTTCGCCAAGCGCGGTGACCTGCACGCCCGGCGCCGCGTGCTGACCGTGGTCCGGGACAAGGCCGTGGTGCACGAGCTCTTCACCGAGATCGCGCCGGCGATGGCCGAGCGGCACGGCGGCTACACCCGGATCACCAAGATCGGTCCGCGCAAGGGCGACAACGCCCCGATGGCGGTCATCGAGCTGGTGCTGGAGCCGGTGAGCCCCAAGCAGGCCACGGTCCGCGAGGCGGAGAAGGCCACCAAGAGGGCCGCTGCGAAGGCCGCGCCCACGGCCGAGCCCGTCGAGGCCGAGGTCCCGGAGGCGGACGCCGCCGAGCAGGCCACCCCGGTCGTGGACGAGGCGGAGCCGGAGGAGGTCACCGCTGACGAGGCCGCCGCCGAGGAGGCCGACGTCGCGGACGCCGCCGAGCAGGGCGCACCCGTCGAGGACGCCGACGACAAGGCCTGACGCCGAACGTCGAAGGGCCGTATCCGGGCGACGTAGCGTGGGACGGTGAGCGAGGCAGCCCCTGTCCCGGTCGTGCTCCTGCACGGGTTGCGCACGTCGTCGACGATGTGGCGCGCCCAGGTGGCTGCCATGGCCGGCAGCCGGCCGGTGCGTGCGATCGACCTGCCCGGGCACGGCGTCCGGAGGGCCCAGCGCTTCTCCGTGGCGGCGGCGATGGCCGCCGTGGACGCGGCGGCCGACGAGCTCGCCGGCCCGGGTGGGCGGGTCGCCGTGGTCGGTCTGTCGCTCGGTGGGTACCTCGCGCTGCACTGGGCAGCACGGCGTGGTCCTCGGGTGGCGGGCGTGCTGGCCGCCGGGTGCAGCGCGCGTCCCGGCGGCCCGCTGACCACCGCGTGGCTCGCGCTCGCCCGGGCGATCGCCCGGCTGCCGGACCGTGGGGCGTGGCTGAATCGCGCCGCAGTGGCCGCGACGGTTCCCGAGCCCGGGGCCACGGACCTGGGAGCAGGGGGCTACGCCCTGGACGTCATGGTCGACGCCCTGCGCGAGATGGCCCGGGTCGACTCGCGGGCGGACCTGGCCGACGTCGACTCCGTGCGGGTTCCGGTCTGGCTGGTCAACGGACGGTGGGACCACTTCCGCCTCGGCGAGCGGGCGGCGCGGCGCGCGGCCCCGCATGCCAGGCGCGTCCTGATCCCGGGTGCGACCCACCTGGTCAGCGTCGTCCGACCGGTCGCCTTCACCCGGGTCATGCTGGAGATGCTTGCCGAGGTCGACGGCCATGCCTCGCCGTCGGACGTCTCGTGCGCAGGCGGCTCACTCGCCGGTGCGTCGCAGCCCCCAGGCGCGCACGCCGCCGACGATGCCGGCCGAGTTGGGCACGATGACGACGTCGTCGCCCAGGGCCTCGAGGACGGCGGGGCGGATCCGTCGGGAGTTACCACCTCCGACGTAGAGTCTGTCCCAGCGGAAGACCGGGCGGAGGCCTTCCAGCGCCCGTCGGACGCGACGTGACCAGGCGGCGTCGCCCAGCCGTCGACGCTCGGCCTCCCCGAGGTACATGTCGTACGTGACGCCGCGGCGCACCGGGGCGTGGGAGAGCTCCAGGTGCGGGGCCAGCACGCCGCCGTCGAACACGGCACTGCCGAGCCCGGTGCCGAGCGTGAGCACGAGCTCGAGACCGCCGCCGGAGATGACGCCCGCGCCGTGCACCTCGGCGTCGTTGAGCACGAGCACCGGGTAGCCGAGCGCCCGCCCGACGAGTGCTGCCATGTCCGTCCCGGCCCACGCGGCGAGGAGCTCAGGGAGCACCCGGGTGCCTGGGCCGGACCGTGTGACGTAGTGCGGGGTGGCGATGACCACGCCGTGCCGCAGCATCCCCGGCATGCCGACCGTTCCGCGGTCCGCAGGCGGCAGCTGCGCGGCGAGATCCGCGATGGTGGCCACCAGGCGATCGGGAGGCAGGGGGTAGGGCGTGGGGACGCGCATCGGCGGGACGTGCATGGTGCCCTGCGCGTCCAGCACGGACGCCTTGATCCCTCCGCCGCCGCAGTCCACCGCCAGGGTCCGGACGTGCGGCTCCGAGGGGGGTGCGGCCATGGGTGCACCGTAGCCCGCCTCGGCCGCCGGTAGCGTGGGGTGGTGACCGTGCGCCTACGCCTGGACCTGTCCTATGACGGGACCGGCTTCGCGGGCTGGGCGACACAGCCCGGTCTGCGCACCGTGCAGGGCACGCTGGAGGCGGCGTTGGGCACGGTGCTGCGGTGCGAGCCGCCCCGGCTGACGGTCGCGGGCCGGACGGACGCCGGTGTGCACGCGCGCGGGCAGGTCGCCCACCTGGACGTCGACGACGACGCGTGGCAGGCCGTGCGCGGCCGCCTCGACGACCCGGCGGGGGCGCTGGTGCGCCGGCTGGCCGGGGTGCTACCCCCGGATGTCGTGGTGCACCGCGTGGGTGTCGCGGCCCCCGGGTTCGACGCTCGGTTCGGCGCTCTGCGCCGCCGCTACGTCTACCGGCTCGCCGACGCGCCGCACCTGGCGGACCCGTTGCGCCGCGGTCACGTGGTGCGCCACCGGCTGCCGCTCGCCGTCGACGCGATGGCCAGAGCCGCCCGGCCGCTCGTGGGGCTGCACGACTTCGCGGCGTTCTGCAAGGCCCGGCCGGACGCAACCACGGTGCGGACGCTCGAGCTGCTCGACGTGTCGCGTCCGGGGGGTGGTGCCGACGCGGGCCTGGTGGTCGTCGAGGTGCGCGCGGACGCGTTCTGCCACTCGATGGTGCGGGCGCTCGTCGGTGCCCTGCTGGCCGTGGGCGAGGGGCGTCGCGCCCCGTCGTGGCCGGAGGAGCTGCTCGCGGCGCGGCGCCGCGACCCGGCCGCGCACGTCGCGCCCGCGCACGGCCTGACGCTCGAGGAGGTCGTCTACCCACCGGACGCGGAGCTGGCCTCGCGGGCGGAGCAGACGCGGGCCCGCCGCGCCGCGCCGGAGTCCGACCGCTAGATGCCGGGCCGCCGGTGGCGGCGGGCGGAGCGGGGCCTACAGCTCGTCGTCGTCGAGGTGCATGGCGGCCTCTTCGGCGCTCGCGGCTCCTCCGGCCACCCCCTCGTCGACCGCCGCGGTACTCCAGCTGCTCTCGCCCTCGGCGTCCGACGAGGCGGAGGCCAGGCGCCCGACCCGACCGGGTTCGCGCGCGGGGTCCGGCGCCGTCCCCTCCTCGGGCTCCTCCTGGGTCAGACGCTCGTCGAGGGAGTCGCCGGCCAGCTCCTCGGCCTCGGTGGTCTCCAGGTGACGGTTGGGCCGGTCCGGGGGCGACCAACCCTCGTCCGCGAGGTCGTCCACGCCGCGCTGGACGAGCTCGTCCTCCTTGGTGAGCTGGTCGGTGTCACCCTCGGCGACGCCTTCCGGCTCCGGGCGGGTGCCAGGTGTGTCGCTGCTCATCCGTCCACGGTTGCACCGGGTCGCCGAGCCCGCATCCGCTCAGCCGGACAGCACGAGGCGGAGTGCGACCGTCACCATCACCGCGGCGACCCCGAGGTCCAGCAGACGCCACGCGGTCGGGCGTGCGAAGAGCGGCGCGAGCCTCCTTGCCCCGAAGCCCAGGAGCGTGAACCACACGAGGCTGCCGGTCGCCGCCCCGGCCGCGAACGCCCAGCGCGGATCGTGCTGGGTGGACAGGCCGCCGAGGAGCACGACGGTGTCCAGGTAGACGTGCGGGTTGAGCCACGTCAGCGCGAGCGTGGTCGCGAGGACGGAGCGCAGCCGTACCGGCCCGTCGGCCGAGGGCGTGAGCTGCTCGCGGCCCGCAGCGCGGCGCAGTGCGGCCACCGCGAGCACGGTGAGGAACGCAGCGCCACCCCATCGTGCGACCGTCAGCGCGACCGGCGCGGCCCGCACCACGGCGCCCAGCCCCGCCACCCCTGCGCCGATCAGGACCGCGTCGGACGCCGTGCACACGGCCACCACCACGCCGACGTGCTCGCGCCGCAGCCCCTGGCGCAGCACGAAGGCGTTCTGCGCCCCGATCACGACGATCAGGGAGAGCCCGGTGAGCAGCCCGGCGACGAGCGTGGCGAGGGTCGGCACGGACCGCACGCTAGGGCTCCGGCGCCGATGAGGACCAGCCGCCCGGGAGTGCGGCCGCCGGGTGGCCAAGGCGAGTTTTGCCGTGGCGCACCTGCCCAGGTACCCTGATACGTCGTTGTGCGTCATCGTCGTGCCCCGGCACGCCACGACGCCGACCCGGCCCTCACGGTACCGCGTGGGGGTCGACACCTCACCGAGCGAGACGAAGGTACGACCGTGCGCACGTACACCCCGAAGCCCGGCGACGTCCAGCGGACCTGGCACGTCATCGACGCCGACGGCGTCGTCCTGGGCCGCCTGGCCACCCAGGTCGCGACGCTGCTGCGCGGCAAGCACAAGGCGACCTTCGCCCCCCACGTGGACACGGGCGACTTCGTCATCGTGATCAACGCCGACAAGGTCGTCCTCACGGGTGCCAAGCGCGAGCAGAAGCTGGCCTACCGGCACTCCGGCTACCCGGGCGGCCTCCGGTCGGTCTCCTACGAGCAGCTGCTCTCCACGCGGCCCGAGCGCGCCGTGGAGAAGGCCGTGCGCGGCATGCTCCCCAAGACCTCCCTCGCGCGGCAGCAGCTGCGCAAGCTCAAGGTCTACGCCGGCGCCGAGCACCCGCACGCCGCCCAGCAGCCCCAGCCGTTCGAGATCAGCCAGGTCGCGCAGTAGCGCCGGCTCCCTCAGCCCACCCACCGCGAAGGACAGCACCCGTGGCAGAGACCACCGAGTTCGAGGGCGAGACGCCCACCAGCTACACCTCCGAGAGCGCGGCCCCCACCGGCCGCGGCCAGAGCCTGACGGCTCCCGGCCAGGCGCTCGGCCGCCGCAAGGAGGCCATCGCCCGCGTCCGCCTCGTGCCGGGCACCGGGACGTGGACCATCAACGGCCGCACCCTGGAGGACTACTTCCCCAACAAGGTGCACCAGCAGCTGGTGAACTCGCCGCTGGCCCTCGTCGACGTCGAGGGGCGCTTCGACGTGATCGCCCGGATCTCCGGTGGCGGCGTGAGCGGGCAGGCCGGTGCGCTGCGACTGGGCATCGCCCGTGCGCTCAACGCGATCGACGCCGAGCACAACCGTCCGGCGCTCAAGAAGGCCGGTTTCCTCACGCGTGACGCTCGCACCGTCGAGCGCAAGAAGGCCGGCCTGAAGAAGGCCCGCAAGGCCCCTCAGTACTCCAAGCGCTGACCCAGTCGCTCCGACGGCCCCGATGGTCTCCATCGGGGCCGTCGTGCTCGCCGGCCCGGCGAGCGGGTGTATCGCCCCTGACGCGCGCAGCGCGATGCGGGAGCGGCCAGGCGGATGTGGCAGTGTCGGGGCAGGACGAGGAGGTCAGATGGGTCGGCTGTTCGGAACCGACGGCGTACGGGGGCTCGCGAACCGGGAGGTCACGGCTGAGCTGGCGCTGGACCTGTCCGTGGCGGCAGCGCACGTGCTGGGGTCCATCGGAGAGTTCGAGGGGCACCGCCCGCGCGCTGTGGTCGGCCGCGATCCGCGCGCGTCGGGGGAGTTCCTCGCATCCGCCGTCATGGCCGGCCTGGCGAGTGCCGGCGTCGACGTCGTCGACCTCGGGGTGCTGCCCACCCCAGGGGTGGCGCACCTGACCGGGGCGCTGGCCGTGGACCTGGGCGTGATGCTCTCCGCCTCCCACAACCCGATGCCGGACAACGGCATCAAGTTCTTCGCGCGCGGCGGGCACAAGCTCGCCGACGAGCTCGAGGACGCCATCGAGCGACAGATGGGCGAGTCCTGGGAGCGGCCGGTGGGGGCGGCCGTGGGCCGGGTGTCCAGCGACCTGGGTCTGGCGGCCGACCGGTACGTCGACCATCTGGTCAGCACGGTGCCGGGTGCCGGCGACTCCCCGTTGGGTGGGCTGCGCGTGGTGGTGGACTGTGCGAACGGCGCCGCCAGCGAGGTCGGACCTGCTGCGCTGCGGGCCGCCGGCGCTGATGTCGTGGTCATCAACGCCTCTCCGGACGGGCGCAACATCAACGAGAAGTGCGGCTCCACGCACCCCGAGCAGCTCCAGGCGTCCGTGGTGGCCGCGGAGGCGGACCTCGGCGTGGCGTTCGACGGGGACGCCGACCGGTGCCTGGCCGTGGACGCCGCCGGGTCGCTCGTGGACGGCGACCAGATCATGGGCATCCTCGCGGTCGCGCTGCGGGACCGCGGCGAGCTGCCGGGGGACACCCTGGTGACCACCGTCATGAGCAACCTCGGCCTGCAGCTCGCGATGGCCGAGGCCGGGATCGCCACGGTGCAGACGGCCGTCGGCGACCGGTACGTCCTGGAGGAGATGCGCGCACGCGGCTTCGGCCTGGGCGGCGAGCAGTCCGGGCACGTGATCATGTCGCGGTACGCGACGACCGGGGACGGCACGCTGACCGCGTTGCACCTGGCCGCGACGGTCGCCGCCGCAGGCCGTCCGCTGGCTGAGCTGGCGGCGGCCGTGCCGCGCCTTCCGCAGGTCCTGGTGAACGTCGCCGGCGTGGATCGCAACAGGGTGGCCGACCCCGCCGTGCAGGCCGCGGTGGCCGCTGCGGAGAGCGAGCTCGGGCGCACGGGACGGGTGCTGCTGCGGCCTTCCGGGACCGAGCCCCTGGTGCGGGTCATGGTCGAGGCCGCCGCGCTCGTCGAGGCCGAGCGCCTCGCGGACCGGCTCGCGGGAGTGGTGCGCGAGCGGCTGGCGCTGTGACGCTCGCCGATCAGGTCGGCGAGCTCCTGGCCGGACCGCGGCCGTTGCCGATCGTCCAGGCCGGCCACCCCGTGCTCCGGCGCGTGGCCGAGCCGTGGACGGGCCAGCTCCCGGGGCCACTGCTGGGTGAGCTCATCGAGGCCATGCGCGAGACGATGCACGCCGCTCCGGGGGTGGGCCTCGCGGCCCCGCAGGTCGGGTTGTCCCTGGCCCTGGCCGTGCTGGAGGACACCTGGGTCGCAGGCGCGATCGCCGAGGCGCGGGAGCGCACCGCACTGCCGTTCCGCGTCCTGGTCAACCCGCGCTACGAGCCGGTCGGCGAGCGGCGGGTCGCGTTCTTCGAAGGCTGCCTGAGCGTCGCCGGCTACCAGGCCGTCACGCCGCGCTGGCACGCGGTGCGACTGACCGGGCAGGACGAGACCGGGGCGGCGCTGGACGAGGTGCTCACCGGCTGGCCGGCCCGGATCGTGCAGCACGAGACCGATCACCTGAACGGTCGCCTGTACCTCGACGGGGCAGAGCTGCGGTCCCTGGTCGCGCCGAGCGAGGCCACGCGCTACCTCGGCGACCCCACCCCGGCGCGCGCCGCCACCGAGCTCGGCTTCCCGCTGCCCTGACCTTCGGCCGTCTCACGTCCGCCTCACGGATGATGCGCGCGGGCCCTGCGACACGGCACGATGACCATGGGAGCCTCAGGGTGATCCCCGATACCGGCCGGGTCGACGTGACCGTACGGTGGTCAGGCCGATGGAGGAGGCTGCATGGGTGGCTGGGTGAGCACACTCGGGGACTGGGTGCTCGGCCTGACGGGGACGCCGTGGGTCTTCCTCGCGCTGTGGGCGCTCGCGGTCATCGACGGCTTCTTCCCGCCCGTACCGAGCGAGACCGTGGTGATCGCGCTCGCCTCGCTCGCGGTCTCGACCGGGTCGCCCGCGTGGTGGCTGGTCGCGATCGTCGCGGCACTCGGCGCCTTCACGGGGGACCAGGTCGCCTACTCGATCGGCAAGCGTGCCGACCTGCGCCGGCGCCGGTTCGTGCGCGGCCGCCGTGCTCAGGAGGCCATGGCGTGGGCGGAGCGCGCCTTGCACGAGCGGGGCGCGGTCTTCATCATCGCGGCGCGCTACATCCCGGTGGGGCGCGTCGCCGTGAACATGACCGCGGGTGGCCTGCGCTACCCACGGGCGCGGTTCACAGCGTTCGCGGCGGTCGCCGGCGTCTCCTGGGCCGTCTACACCGTCGCGCTCGGCTCGACCGCAGGGGTGCTCTTCCGGGACACCCCGTGGATCGCGGTGTTCGTGGGTGTGGCCGGTGGTGTGCTGCTGGGCATGGCCGCCGACCCCCTGCTGTCCCGCTTGGGGCGTCGCCTGGGGTGGACCACGGTGACCCCGCAGGCGGCTCCTGAGCCGGTGGACCCGTCCGTGCCGCCGATCGCTTCGCAGGGCCCCGCCGTGGTCGACCCGTGCGACGGACCTCGCGGGGGTCTGGCGGGCTGACGCACCTCGCCCGGGGCGGGCGGCCGTCAGAGCTTGCGCAGCCGGACCCGCTGGACGGCGTGGTCCGGGCCCTTGCGCAGCACCAGGGTGGCCCGCCCCCGGGTGGGCAGGATGTTCGCCACCAGGTTCGGCTCGTTGATGGCGTCCCAGATCTCCTCGGCGCGCGCGGTAGCAGCAGCGTCGTCGAGGGCCGCGTAGCGGTGGAAGTAGGAGTCCGGTCGGGAGAACGCCGTGTGGCGCAGCGACAGGAAGCGGTCCACGTACCAGCGCCGCACGTCACGGGTGCGCGCGTCGACGTAGATCGAGAAGTCGAAGAAGTCGCTCACCGCGAGGCTGGACTCGCCGGCGGCGGCCGGTCGGGCGGGCTGGAGCACGTTGAGCCCCTCGACGATGAGCACGTCGGGCCGGTGCACGGTCACGCGGGCACCCGGGATGATGTCGTAGGACTGGTGCGAGTAGACCGGCGCGTGCGCCTCCGCGCTACCGGCCTTGACCGCTGCCAGGAACCGCAGCAGCGCGCGCCGGTCGTAGGACTCCGGGAAGCCCTTGCGCTGCATCAGCCCGCGGCGCTCGAGCTCCGCGTTGGGCAGCAGGAACCCGTCCGTGGTCACCAGCTCGACCCGCGGGGTCTCGGGCCAGCGGGCCAGCAGCTCGCGCAGCACGCGCGCGGTGGTGGACTTGCCCACGGCGACCGAGCCCGCGATCCCGATCACGTACGGCGTGCGGGCCGTGCCCTCGCCGAGGAAGGTCGAGGAGGCCGAGTGCAGCTGCCGGGTGGCCTGCACGTACAGCGCCAGGAGCCGGGAGATCGGCCGGTAGACCGCGTCCACCTCCGCGAGGTCGATCGGGTCTCCGAGCCCGCGCAGCCGCTCCAGGTCCGTGCTGGTCAGGGGCAGCGGCGTGCTCGCGGACAGTCGGCTCCACTGGCGACGGTCCAGGTCCACGTACGGGGTGGGCGTCTCCAGCGTCGGCACGGTGGCCAGTCTGCCGGATCCTGCCGGGCTCGTGCGCCGACCGCTCGAGCGGCCGTGCGGGGCATGCGCCGGGCGGCACCACCTAGACTCGCGGCCATGTGCGGAATCGTGGGGTACGTGGGGGCGCAGTCGCCGAATGCTCGGCCGCTGGACGTGGTGATGGGTGGCCTGGCCCGGCTCGAGTACCGGGGCTACGACTCGGCGGGCGTCGCGCTCGTCACGCCGGGCGGTCTGGCGACGGCCAAGAAGGCCGGCAAGCTCGCGAACCTGGCCGGTGAGCTCGAGCGCACGCCGCTGCCCCCGGCCACGGCCGCGATCGGCCACACCCGCTGGGCCACGCACGGGGCGCCGACCGACGTCAACGCACACCCGCACCTGTCCGCGGACCAGCAGGTCGCGGTCATCCACAACGGCATCATCGAGAACTTCGCGCAGCTGCGTCGGGAGCTCACCGAGGACGGCGTCGCATTGCGCAGCGAGACCGACACCGAGGTGGTCGCGCACCTGCTCGGCCGTGCCTACGACGGTGACCTGACCGCGGCGATGCGCGCTGTGGCCCGGCGGTTGCGTGGCACGTTCACCCTGCTCGCGGTGCACGCCGACGCCCCGGACGTCGTGGTGGGCACGCGCCACGACTCGCCGTTGGTCGTCGGACTGGGCGACGGGGAGAACTTCCTGGGCTCCGACGTGGCGGCCTTCATCGCGCACACCCGGGAGGCGATGGAGCTGGGCCAGGACCAGGTCGTCACCCTGACGCCGGACTCGGTGCACGTCGTGGACTTCGACGGTGCCCCCGTCTCGCCGCGGCGCTACACGGTGGACTGGGACGCCTCCGCGGCCGAGAAGGGCGGCTTCCGCTCGTTCATGGACAAGGAGATCCACGACCAGCCGCACGCGGTCGCCGACACGCTGCTCGGGCGGACGGACACTGCGGGTCACCTCGTGCTGGACGAGATCCGCGTCGACGAGGCGGTGCTGCGACGGGTCGACAAGATCATCGTGGTCGCGTGCGGGACCGCAGCGTACGCCGGGCAGGTGGCGAAGTACGCGATCGAGCACTGGTGCCGGATCCCGGTCGAGGTCGAGCTCGCGCACGAGTTCCGGTACCGCGACCCGGTGGTGGACGCCAGGACGCTCGTGGTCGCGGTGTCGCAGTCCGGGGAGACGATGGACACCCTCATGGCGGTCCGGCACGCCCGCGAGCAGGGCGCCACGGTGCTCGCGATCGTCAACACGCACGGGTCGACGATCCCGCGCGAGTCCGACGCGGTGCTGTACACGCACGCCGGGCCGGAGGTCGCGGTGGCGTCCACCAAGGCGTTCCTCGCCCAGATCACCGCCGCCTACCTCCTCGGGCTGTACCTCGCGCAGCTGCGCGGCACCAAGTACCCGGACGAGATCGCGGAGATCCTGGACGACCTGCGCGAGATCCCCGACAAGATCCAGGCGGTGCTCGACGCGGCAGGGGCCATCCGGGAGGTCGCTGTCGCCATGAAGGACGTGCCGTCCGTGCTGTTCCTGGGTCGGCACGTGGGCTACCCCGTGGCCATGGAGGGCGCGCTCAAGCTCAAGGAGATCGCCTACATCCACGCCGAGGGCTTCGCCGCGGGAGAGCTCAAGCACGGCCCCATCGCTCTGATCGAGACCGACCAACCGGTCTTCATCATCGTGCCGAGCCCCAGGGGTCGGGACTCGTTGCACGCGAAGGTGGTCTCGAACATCCAGGAGATCCGCGCCCGCGGTGCCCGCACCCTGGTGGTGGCCGAGGAAGGCGACGAGGACGTGCTGCCCTTCGCGGACCAGGTGTTCTTCGTGCCGCGCACCGCGTCGTTGCTGGCGCCGCTGCTGGCGGTGGTGCCGCTGCAGATCTTCGCGTGCGAGCTGGCGTCGGCCAAGGGTCTGGACGTGGACCAGCCGCGCAACCTGGCCAAGTCGGTCACCGTGGAGTGAGTCACGGGCTGCGTGCCCGAGCGGGGTCTTTTCACCCTCCTCCGATCGGGTGGCGTGGCCAGGGGAGGGCTCACGCCGCGGCGATCCTGAGCCGAGGGACTCGATGACGGTCCAACCCGAGGAGTCCCCCCAGTGACCAGCCATGACACCTTCCAGCCGGGCCCACCCCCCTCGGGCCTGTCTGCGCCGCCCTCGTTCTCGGGCCAGCTCGCGCCCACACCGCCACACGTCGCCCCGGCCGGCGGGCAAGCCGCAGGGGACGCCTATGCCGCGGCCGCGTACGCCCCCAGCTACCTCCCGGGGCAGCTGCTCGGGACGAACCGTTGGGCGATCGCGTCCCTGGTCCTCAGCCTCCTGGGCGTGTGCCTGGGCGGCGTGATCGCGGGGCATGTCGCCCTGCGCCGGATCGCGGTCTCCGGACAGCGCGGTCGGGGCCTGGCGGTCACCGGCCTGGTGCTGGGTTACCTCACCCTCGTCGCCGCGGCGGTGGTGGCCGCGTGGTACTTCGGGTTGCTCGCGGCGCTCGCCTGACCGCCGGGGCTCCGCTGCACCCTAGGGTGGTCGCATGATCGTCGGGGTCGGGATCGACGTGGTCGACGTGGCGCGGTTCATGGCCACCCTGCGGCGCTCGCCCGGGTTGCGCGAGCGCTTGTTCACGCCTGTCGAGCGAGACCTGCCGGCGTCCTCGCTCGCTGCCCGGTTCGCTGCCAAGGAGGCGATCGCCAAGGCCCTGGGCGCGCCGGGCACCATGAGCTGGCAGGACGCGACCGTGCATCGCGTGACGGGCGGCCCGCCGCAGGTGGAGGTCGTGGGGACCGTCGCGGCGCGCGCGGCCGAGCTCGGCGTCGACCGGTTCCACCTGTCGATCTCCCACGACGCCGGCATCGCCTCGGCGATGGTGGTCGCCGAGCGCGACTGACCGGCGTCGCGGGGGCGGTCAGCCGCGCAGGGCCGGTGCCACCTCGCGCTCGAAGAGCTCGATACCGGACCGGTCGTGCGCAGCCTCGGAGAAGTAGCAGATCGCGTAGGTCATGCCCAGCTCCTCCAGCTCACGCAGCTTCGCGACGATCTGGTCCGGCGTGCCCACCAGGGGACCGTTGCGGAACTCCTCGGCGATCTGCGGGGCCTTGTCGGGCAGCGTCCTGGCGTACTGCTCCTCGATCCACGCGATGCGCTCGTCGACCTCGTCCTGGGTAGCGCCGATGACGACGTTGTAGTTGGCCGAGCGGGTGATCGAGTCGAAGTCGCGGCCCAGGTTCTCGCAGTGGCCGCGCAGCACCTCGGACTTGTGCGCGAAGGTCTCCGGGTCGCCGCCGAGGTTGGCGTACCGGCCCGAGCGCGCGACGTACTTCAGGGTGCGCTTCTCGCCGCCGCCGGCGATCCACATCGGGATGCCGCCCTCCTGGAGGGGCCTGGGGAAGACCCGGGCACCGTCGACCTGGTAGTAGCGCCCGTCGAGGGTCGCGTACCCGGTCCGCCAGGCCTGCTCCATGATCTGCACGCCCTCGTCGAGCATGCCGAGCCGGTCGCCGACGGCGGGGAAGCCGTAACCGTAGGCGTTCCACTCGTGCTCGTACCACCCGGCGCCGATGCCCATCTCGACGCGACCGCCCGAGATCAGGTCGACCGTCGCGGCGACCTTCGCGAGGTAGGCGGGGTTGCGGTAGCCCATGCACGTGCACATCTGGCCGAGTCTCACGCGGCTCGTCGAGGACGCCAGCGCGGCCATCAGGGTCCACGCCTCGTGCGTGGCCTCCTCGGTGGGCTCGGGGACGGTGTGGAAGTGGTCGTACACCCACACCGACTCCCACACGTCGCCGTCGTCGGCGTGCTGGGCCAGCCCGTGCATGGTGGACCACTGGTCCGCGGGGTCGATGCCGACGAGGTCGAGTCGCCAGCCTTGCGGGAGGAAGAGTCCGAATCGCATACGGACCAACCTATGCCCGACGCACCATCCGCAGGATGGCGGCGAGGACATCCGTGGGGCTGCGGTCCGGCTGGTACGTGAGCCACTCGAGGCCTGCGACGAGGGTCGCCCCGAAGGCTGCGCTGCCCATCACGCGCGCGTCGAGCGGGTCGAGGTCGGGGTCGCCGAGCCCCACCGCCTCGGCGAACACCGCCATCGCCTGGTCGTGGATGAGACCGATCGACTCCTGCCAGTCCCGGCCGGTGCGGAACACCTCGGCCGCGACGACCTTGGCGAACGCGGGGTTGTCGCGGATCTGCCGGAGCAGCGCGGTGACGAGGCGCTCGAGCGGGGTGGGCTCGGGGCCCGTCTCCAAGGCCGTGCGCAGGTTGGCGGTCAGCCGGGTGATGCCCTCGGTGAGGATCGAGGTGAACAGGTCGGCCTTGGACCCGAAGTTGTAGTAGACGGATCCCTTCGCGACGCCCGCCGCCTCCGCGATCTGGTCCACCGAGGTGGCGGAGAACCCGTGGTCGGCGATGAGCCGCACGGCCGCGTCGATGATCTGGCGGCGGGTGGCGCCGACGGGCAGCTCGCTCATGGCACCAGCCTCCCAGAGACCACGCGCGGCCGGCCGTCAGATCGACAGGGCCGGGTGCAGCCGACGCAGCGTCCACGTCCGCATCCGCCCCGCGCGCCACGCCGTGAGCGCGAGGGAACCGACCAGGAGCGTCGCGAGCACCGCGACGCTCGACCACAGCCGCGCGTCGACGCCGCCGGTGATCACCTCACGCAGCCCCGTGACCGCGTAGCTCATCGGCAGCAACGGGTGTACGGCGCGGAAGAACGCCGGGGTGGTCTCCACCGGGTAGGTGCCGCCGGAGGACGCGAGCTGCAGCATGAGCAGGGCGAGGATCGTGACCTTGCCCGCAGCCGGGCCCAGGACGGCGTTGA
Source organism: Actinotalea lenta (assembly GCF_030586465.1). Lineage (GTDB taxonomy): Bacteria > Actinomycetota > Actinomycetes > Actinomycetales > Cellulomonadaceae > Actinotalea > Actinotalea lenta. Next base: position 121,227 of record NZ_JAUQYP010000001.1, on the reverse strand, counting down.
GCATCTGCTGCAGGGCGAGGAAGGACAGCGCGACGAGGGCGGTGAACGCGGCCGTGCCGACGGCGGAGGCGAGGTCCATGCCCAGGCCCCAGTGGATGACGCCCAGCATGACGAGGACCTGGGCCAGGCCGATGGTCGCCGCGGGCCAGTAGCCCGCGAGCGCCGCGCGCAGACCGCCGGCGGGTGTCGCCAGGGCGCGGGTCGGCAGCGGCCGCAGCAGCAGCCAGGTGATCAGCGAGCCGACGAACAGCGCGAGCGAGATGAAGAACGGTGCGAAGCCCTCGCCGAAGCCCTGCGCCTCGGTCAGGTGCTGCTCGTCGAGCGCGACGGGGGTGGCGATCACGTCGGCGCGTGCGGTGGCGGCGCCGTCCACGGGGATGGCGGCGGCTCCGTCCGTGAGGCCCGCGGCGAGCGTCGCGGTGCCGTCGCCGACCTTCGCGCTGCCGTCGGCCACGCCGTGCGCACCGTCGGCGAGCGTCGCGGTGCCGGCCGCCAGGGTGGTGGCCCCGTCCGCGAGTGCCGCGGTGCCGGTGGCGAGGGTGTGCGCCCCGTCCGCGAGGTCGGTGGTCGCCCCCGCCAGCCGGGACGCGCCGGCCGCGACGGCTGCCGTGCCGCCGGCGAGGCGGTGGGCTCCGTCGGCGAGGTCGGACGCGCCGCCGGTCACGGCGCCCATCGAGGTGTCCAACGTCGCGGCCCCGTCGGCGAGGTCGTGCGCGCCCGCCTGGAGGGCGGCGAGCTTTGTGGCCGTCGCCCGCGGGTCGAGGTCGCCGAGGGAGGTCGCCAGGTCGGACACCTCCCGCAGCGGCGCGAGGGCTGCGGTGTCGCCGGCGGCCGCCCGGGCCCCGAGGTACGTGGCGACGTCCTGCAGCGCGCCCGGCGCCGCGGCGAGCGCCTGCGACAGTGCGTCGACCTGACCCACCGCCTGGTCGACGCCCGAGGCGAGGGTGGTCGCGCCGCTGTCCAGCGTCGCGGCACCGGCCGCGGCCCGGGACAGCCCGGCCGCGAGCGTGGTGGCGCCGCTGGACAGGCCGGCCGCGCCGCTCGCGGCCTGCTTCGCGCCGCCGGCGAGCGACGTCGCGCCGTCGGCCGTCGTGGTCGCGCCGGTGGCGAGCCGTGATGCGCCGTCGGCCGCGGTGCTCGCGCCGGTGGCGAGCCGAGCTGCTCCGGCGTGCGCCGAGTCGGCCCCAGCGGCGACCCGGTCCGCACCGGAGGCGAGCTGCTCGGTGGCCTGCCGCAGCGTCATGGCGCCGTCCGCCGCGGTCGCGAAGCCGTCCCGCGCGGAGCCGAGCCCGACCAGGAGGGAGTCCACCGCGCGGTCGCCGATGGTGGCGCGGACCGCGTCGTCCACCTGCACCATCGCGCTGTGCCCGAGCGTGGAGGCCAGGAACGAGTTCGCGTCGTTGTAGGTGACGTCGATCCGGGCCTGGTGCGGGTCGGACCCGCCGGCGGACGCGACCGCGGCGGAGAAGCCCGTCGGGATGGTGACCGCGAAGTAGTAGGTGCCGTCCTGCACGCCCGCGGCCGCGTCGGCTGCGGACGTCGTGACCCAGTCCAGGCTCCCGTCGGTGACGAGCTGGTCGGTCACCTGGTCGCCCGCGGCGAGCGTGCTCCCGTCGGCGGTCGTCGCCGGGCGATCGGCGTTGACGAGCGCGACGGGGAGGTGGTTCATCCGACCGGTCGGGTCCCAGAACGCCCACAGGTACAGCGCGCCGTACAGCAGCGGGATGAGGACGAGGGCGAGGATCGCGACGCGCGGCAGCGGGCCACGGCGGAACCGGCGCAGCTCGGCGCCGGTGGAGGTCAGGGCGGGCATGGTGGGTCCGTTCGGAGGCGAAGGTGCAGGGGTCAGCGGGCGTGGGCAGGCGTTGCGGCGGACACCGAGTCGGGCGCGGCGAGCTCCGCGGTGGCGTGCGGCCCGGTCGCCAGGAACACCTGGCGCGGCGCTCGGGTCCACGTGAACCGGCGGACCTCGTCGAGGGACGCGACGGATGCGACGACGGTCGTCCCGGCCCCGGTCAGCGCCTCGAGCCGGGACCAGACCAGCTGGCGCCGCACCGAGTCGTGCACCTGGTCGACGTCGTCCACCACGACGAGCTCGGGGGCCTGCAGGGTCGCGAGCGCGAGCCGCAGCAGCATGACGTCGACCTCGTCGAGGTCCCACACCACGGAGTCCACGCGCGGCACCGGGCGCGGCCCGTAGACCGGGCCGACGAGGCGCTCGAAGGTCGCCTGCGTGACGCGCGGCACGCGCCGGTACCACGGAGCGAGCCAGGCGAGCCGCTCGCGCACCAGCACGCCGACCGTGACGGACTCGTCCAGGTCGTCGATGCCCGCGAAGCCCGCGATGGCTGCGCGGCGCTGCACGGCGCGCCGGCACCGGGGCAGCGGCTCGCCGAGCACCAGCAGGTCCGCACCCGCGTCCGGCTTCATCCGGCCCGCCAAGGTCAGCAGGAGGCTCGAGCGCCCGCCGCCCTGGGGGCCGTGCACCACGGCGAGCTCGCCGGCCTCGATGTCGAGATCCACGGGTCCGTACACGACGCCGCGCTTGCCGTGCAGGCTCAGGCCGCGGGCGCGCACGGCGGTAGGGGTCGGCTGCTGCTGGGCGGTCATGGTGCTCTCGGTTCTCTAGACTGACCGGTCAGTACAAACATAGGACGACACGGTACTGCTGGCAAGACGCGCGGTGCAGCCGGGAGCCCTTCGTCCGCACGTGGAGCGGCAGCAGGCATACGTCCTGCCGCGTGCGGGCTGCGTTCCTCGCCTGAGCGAGCGACAACTGAACCCTCTGACCGCTCCGGCTCAGTCCGGGTCGTACCCGAGGTTGGGTGCGAGCCAGCGCTCGGCCTGCGCCAGGGTCCAGCCCTTGCGGTCGGCGTAGTCGACGACCTGGTCGCGCGCCAGCCGGCCGACGGCGAGGTACGTGGCGTCCGGGTGTGCGAAGTACAGTCCCGAGACCGCGGAACCTGGTGTCATGGCGAAGGACTCGGTGAGCGTGATGCCGACGTCGGCGAGGTCCAGCAGGTCGTCCAGAGTGGCCTTCTCGGTGTGGTCCGGCTGGGCGGGGTAGCCGGGGGCCGGGCGGATCCCCTGGTAGCGCTCGCGGATCAGGTCGGTCACCTCCAGCTGCTCGTCGGGCGCGTAGCCCCACAGCCGGGTGCGGACCTCGCGGTGCGCCCACTCGGCGAACGCCTCGGCGAGCCGGTCGGCGAGGGCCTTGACCAGGATCGCCGTGTAGTCGTCGTGCCCGGCCTGGTAGCGGGCCGCGAGCTCCTCGGCGCCGTGCACGGCGACCGCGAACGCGCCCAGGTGGTCACCCTGCTCGGCGACGAAGTCCGCCAACGCGCGGTACTCGCCGGAGCGTTCGCGCTGCTGGCGCAGGGTGTGCAGGGTCGCCACGACCTCCGCCGCACCGTCCGGACCCTCGCGCAGGACGTCGACGTCGTCCCCGCGCCGCCGGGCGGGCCACAGGCCGACGACGCCCTCGGCGCGCAGCGACCCGTCCGCGATCACCTGGCCGAGCAGCGCACGCGCGTCGGCGAAGAGCGACCGCGCCTGCTCGCCCTGGCGCGGGTCGTCCAGGATCTGCGGGTAGGTGCCGCGCAGCTCCCACGCGGTGAACAGCGGCGTCCAGTCGACGATCTCCACGAGCTCGGCGATCGACGGCCGGAGCACGTGCCGGCCCGGGGCGAGCGGCGCCGGCACGGGCAGGCCGGACAGGGCGTGACCGCGCTCGCGGGCCGCGGCCAACGGCACCAGGACGTGGTTGCGCTCGGTGTGGCGCGCGCGCACCGCGTCGTAGTCCGCGCTCGTGCGCTCGGCGACGACAGCCGGCCGGGCCAGCAGGTCGGACACGACCCCCACGGCGCGCGACGCGTCGGGCACGTGCACCACGGTCCCGGTGTACGCGGGGTCGATCTTGACGGCGGTGTGCGCCTTGCTGGTGGTCGCGCCGCCGATCAGCAGCGGCGTTGTCAGGCCCCGCCGGGTCATCTCACCCGCGAGCGCGACCATCTCGTGCAGCGAGGGAGTGATGAGGCCCGAGACGCCGATCACGTCGGCGCCCAGCTCGGCCGCGGCCGCGAGGACCTTCTCGCTCGGCACCATGACGCCCAGGTCGTGCACGACGTAGCCGTTGCAGCCCAGCACGACGCCGACGATGTTCTTGCCGATGTCGTGCACATCGCCCTTGACCGTGGCGAGCACCACGGTGCCCTTGCCGGACGCGGCGACCTCCCCGGCTGCCTCCGCCGCGGCCTGCTCGGCCTCGATGTAGGGCGTCAGGTGCGCGACGGCGACCTTCATGACGCGGGCCGACTTGACCACCTGGGGGAGGAACATCTTGCCGGCGCCGAACAGGTCGCCCACCACGCCCATGCCGTCCATGAGCGGCCCCTCGATGACCCCCAGAGGCGAGCCGAGCTCGTGGTAGGCCTCCTCGGCGTCGTCGACGACGTGCTCGACGATGCCGTGCACCAGCGCGTGCCGCAGCCGCTCCGCCACCGGCAGGTCGCGCCACGCCTCGGTCCGGGCCGTCTGGGTCTCCTGGCCGGTGAACCGTTCGGCCAGGGTGACCAGGCGCTCGGTCGCGTCGGGGCGGCGCGCCAGGAGCACGTCCTCGACCGCCTCCCGCAGCTCCGGATCGAGGTCCGCGTCCACCGTGAGCATCCCGGCGTTGACGATGCCCATGTCCAGCCCCGCCTCGATGGCGTGGGACAGGAACACCGCGTGCATCGCCTCGCGCACGGTGTTGTTGCCCCGGAACGCGAAGGACACGTTGGAGATCCCGCCGGACGTCAGGGCCCCGGGCAGGTGCGCCTTGATCCAGCGGACGGCCTCGATGAAGTCGCGCGCGTAGGTCGCGTGCTCCTCGATCCCGGTTCCGACGGTGAGCACGTTCGGGTCGAAGACGATGTCGTGCGGCGGGAAACCCGCCTCGTCGACCAGCAGGCGGTAGGCGCGCTCGCACACGGCGATCCGCCGCTCGAGCGTGTCGGCCTGGCCGTGCTCGTCGAACGCCATGACCACGGCCGCGGCCCCGTAGCGGCGCACGGTGCGGGCACGAGCCAGGAAGGTCTCCTCGCCGTCCTTGAGCGACAGCGAGTTGACCACCGCCTTGCCCTGCACGTGCCGCAGGCCGGTCTCGATGACCGCCCAGTCCGAGGAGTCGATCATCACCGGCACACGCGCGATGTCCGGCTCGGCGGCCAGCAGGTCCAGGAACCGCGCCATGGTCGACGGGCCGTCGAGCATGCCCTCGTCCACGTTGACGTCGATCATCTGTGCGCCGCCGGCGACCTGCTGCGCGGCGATCGCGACCGCTGCGGCGTCGTCGCCGTCGACGATCGCACGCTTGAAGCGGGGGCTGCCCGTGACGTTGGTGCGCTCGCCGACGTTGATGAACCCGACCTCGGGGGTCAGGTCGAGTACCTCCAGACCGGAGGTGCGCAGGCGGTCCGGGGTCGGGTGGGTGGCGCGCGGCGCGATGCCGTCCACCGCCGCGACGAACGCCGCGATGTGCTCGGGCGTCGTGCCGCAGCAGCCGCCCACCACGTTGAGCAGGCCCTCGCGCGCGAAGCCGCCGAGCACCCGGGCCATCTGCTCCGGCGTCTCGTCGTACTCGCCGAACGCATTGGGCAGGCCCGCGTTCGGGTGCGTGGACACGAGCGTGCCCGTGGCCTCGGCGATCTCCCGCAGGTACGGGTGCATCGGCTCGGGGCCCAGCGCGCAGTTCAGGCCCACCGAGAACAGGTCCGCATGCTCGGTCGACACCACGAAGGCCTCGGGCGTCTGCCCGGACAGTGTGCGGCCGCTGGCGTCGGTGATGGTGCCCGAGAGCATGATCGGCACGCGCCGACCGGTCACCTCGAACGCCTCCGCGCACGCCTCGAGCGCGGCCTTGGCGTTGAGGGTGTCGAACACCGTCTCCACCAGGAGTGCGTCGACGCCGCCGGTGAGCAGCGCGGTGACCTGCTCGAGGTAGGCCGCAAGGAGGTCGTCGTAGGTGACCGCGCGGAACCCGGGGCGCTCGACATCGGGGGACAGCGACGCGGTGCGGTTGGTGGGGCCCACCGAACCCGCGACCCAGCGGGGACGACCGTCGCGCGCCACGGCCGCGTCCACGGCTTCGCGCGCCAGGCGGGCCGCAGCGAGGTTCATCTCGCGCACGAGCCCCTGCGTGCCGTAGTCCGCCTGGGAGATCGCCTGGGCGTTGAAGGTGTTGGTCTTGAGGATGTCGGCGCCCGCTGCGAGGTACTCGGCATGGATGCGCGCGAGAACGTCGGGCCGGGTCAGCTGGACGAGGTCGAAGTTGCCGGCGTAGGACCGGTCGGGGTCGGCGCCGTCGAACCGGAAGTCGTCCTCGGTGAGGCTCTCGTGCTGGAGCATCGTGCCGTAGGCGCCGTCCAGGACGAGGATGCGCTGCGTGGCGGCTTCGCGGATGCTCGTGATGGTGCTCACCTCGGGTGCGTGGCTGGGCAGGGCTGGGCCATCCCGCCCTCCGGTCATCCCATGCTACGGAGCCCGGGTGCTGCCGGTGTCCGGTGTGCGGTGCGCGAGACGGCGCCCGCGCGACGTGCGCGGCAGGATGGACCCGTGATCGACGCCTATACCGCCGCCGACGTCCGTGCCGCCGAGGAGCCGCTGCTCGCCGCCGAGCGGGGGTTCCATGGCGGCCTCATGCACCGCGCCGCGACCGCGCTGGCCGGGGTCGTACGCGAGGAGCTGCGGGCCCGAGGCGTCCGGGTCGCGGGCAGCAGCGTCGTGGCGCTGGTCGGGCGCGGCAACAACGGGGGCGACGCGCTCTTCGCCCTCGCCGCCCTGGCGCAGCGCGGTGCCGCGGCCGTGGCCGTCGCGCTCGGGCCGGTGCACGAGGCCGGGGTCGGCGCGCTGCGGGCGGCCGGTGGCCGGGTGCTCGCCGTGGGCGACGACGCGCCCGGTGAGCCGGTGTGGGTCGGCGACGCGGTCGCCGAGGCGTTCGCCGCCGACGTGCTGATGGACGGGCTGCTGGGCATCGGTGCCAGGGGTGGTCTGCGGGAGCCCGCCGCGGGGCTCGTGGAGCTGTTGACCGGCCTGCTGGACGAGGCCGGCACGGGTGGCCCCACGGTGATCGCGGTCGACGTGCCCAGCGGTATCGGGGTGGACGACGGCGCGCTGCCCGGCCCGGTGCTCCCGGCGGACCGCACGGTGTCGTTCGGGGTCGCCAAGCCCGGCCTGCTGCTGCCGCCCGCCGCCCACCTGGCCGGTCAGCCCACCGTCGTGGACCTGGGTCTGACCCCGATGCTCGCCGTGCACGGCGCGAGCCCTGCCGTGCGCCGCCCCGAGGCGGCCGACGTCGCGGCGCTCTGGCCCGTGCCGGGCGAGACGGACCACAAGTACAGCCGCGGCGTGCTCGGAGTCCTCGCGGGGTCGGTGGGCTACCCGGGCGCGGCGGTGCTGTGCGTCGCAGGCGCGCAGGGCGCGGGCACCGGGATGGTGCGGTACCTCGGCCCCGACCCGGTGGCCCGCGCCGTGCTCGCGGCCCACCCCGAGGTCGTCGTCGGCGACGGCCGCGTCCAGGCGTGGGTGATCGGCCCGGGCCTGACCGACGACCGGTGGGGCGTCGCCGGGGAGCGGGTGGCCGCGGCGCTGCGCGAGGGGCACCCGGTGGTGGTGGACGCGGGTGCGCTCGGGGTGCTGCCGGGGAGCGCCGAGGGTGCTGTCCTGGTGCCGCACGCCGGGGAGCTCGCGACGCTCCTGCAGGGCCGTGGCGTGGACGTGGACCGGGACGCCGTGCAGGCGGAGCCCCTGCGGTGGGCGCGCGAGGCGCACGATCGCACCGGCGCCGTGGTGCTTCTCAAGGGCGCGGTGACCCTCGTCGTCGGCGCCGGGACCGTGTGGACGGCTGCGGACGGCACGGGCTGGCTCGCCACCGCGGGGGCCGGCGACGTCCTGGCGGGTGTGCTGGGTGCGCTGCTCGCGGGACTGGCCGCCCGGGCGCCCGGCGAGCGGCTCGACGAGGACACCGTGGCGGCGGCCGCGGCGGTGGCCGCCTCGGTGCACGGGCGTGCCGCGGTCCACGCCTCCGGCGGCGGGCCGGTGACCGCGTCTGCGGTCGCGGCCGCCGTACCGCGCACGCTGGCGAACCTGCTCGGGTGAGCGACGAGAGTCGCGGCGCGGGTGGCCGGTGGAGCCGAACATCTTCATGGATGCTTCATCGCTCTCCCGGCCTGCTCACATGCGTCGGCGCGATCCTGGTGGCACGGGAAGGGGAATCACGATGATGGGTTGGCACGACTACGGCTGGGGCATGACCGGGTTCGGCTGGTTGTTCATGGGCCTGTTCTGGCTCGCACTGCTCGGGGTGATCATCTGGTTGGTCGTCCGGCTGCTGCCCGGACGCTCGACCCAGCAGCAGGCCCCGCCGCCCGCCGTCCCGCCGGCTCCCCCGGCCGCCGCTCCACCCGCGCCGCACGGCTCCGGCCCCGGCTCGGCGCTGGACATCCTGGACCGCCGGCTGGCGGCCGGTGAGATCGACGTGGAGACCTACCGCGCGACGCGCGCGGCGCTGCTCGAGGGTCGAGGCAACCCTCAGTGACCCGGCGGGCGCGCGGCTGGACGATCGCGGCGCTGGTCGCTGCGGTCGCCGTCCTGGTCGGCTCCGTGGCCTGGGCGATCGGGGGCGGCCTCAGCGCCGGGACGAGCACGTCACAGGTCGCGCCGTGGCAGGGCCGGGACGCCTCGGGCAGCTCCGCGGACCTGCCCGGCACCGTCGTCGACGTGGTCGCGATGGACATGGGCGGCCGCGGGATGATGGGCAACCGGCGCTGGGGCATGGGCACGATGCGCCTGCGTCCGGACCGCGCCGACGTACCCGCCGGTACGGTCACGCTACGGCTGGACAACGTCGGCACCGTCGACCACGAGCTCGTGGTGCTCCCGCTGCCCGCCGGTCAGCAGGTCGGCCGGCGCACCGTCGGGCCGGACGGAACGGTCGACGAGTCCGCCAGTCTGGGCGAGGCGTCCGCAACCGACGCGGCCGGGGCGGGCGACGGCATCGCCCCGGGAGCCAGCGGGTGGGTCACGCTCGACCTGCGTCCGGGCCGCTACGAGCTGGTGTGCAACATCGAGGGCCACTACGCCGCCGGGATGTACGCCCTGCTCGTCGTGACCTGAGCAACCGGCCACGGTGGGTACGCTCCACGTGTCACTCGACATCGGGAGGTCGTCGTGCCGCAGGAGGTCGACTTCGCGCAGGTCTCCACCGTGGGCCTGGAGTCCTCGCCCGTCGCCGACGCCCTCGCCGGGCTGCGCGCCAACGAGGCGCGGTACTTCCGCACCAAGTACGGCCACGTCTTCACCGTGTCGCCGGCGCAGGAGGCGGCCGACGTCGTCGACCTCGTCCATCGGATCCTTGCCGAGGAGCGCGGCATCGTGATCGCCTCGCGCCCGCTGGAGGCGACGTCCTTCGAGGTCGACGGGGTGCGCTGGTCCTACGTGTTCTACGAGTCCGGGCTGTCGGTCAACGTGCTCTACAGCCTCGAGGACGGCAAGAAGCGTGCCGTCGGTTTCAAGCTCTCCGACGGCATGGAGGTCCCCGAGGAGCTCTCCGCCTTCAAGTTCGCGCGCCAGCGGTCCAAGCTCGCCGGCACGATCCGCGGGTCGTTCTTCGTCGTCAAGGGGCAGTACTAGGCCGGGCGGCCGGGCTCGGCGCGGGGGCCGCTCAGCCGCCGTGGCGGGGACCTGCCAGGATGGGCGCCGTGACCTACCCCGCCCGTGCGGTCGTCGACCTGTCCGCCATCCGCTCCAACGTCGCCGCCCTGGACGAGCGTGCCGGCAACGCCGGCGTGCTCGCGGTGGTCAAGGCTGACGGGTACGGGCACGGGTTGGTCCCCGCCGCCCTGGCCGCCCTGGACGGGGGCGCCGCCTGGCTGGGCACGGCGCAGCTGGACGAGGCGCTGGAGCTGCGGGCCGCCGGCATCACGGCACCCGTGCTGTGCTGGCTCTACGCGCCGGGCGCCCGGTTCGCCGACGCGCTGCTCGCCGACGTGGACCTGTCCGTCGGGGCGCCGTGGATGCTCGGCGAGATCCTGGACGCCGTGCGCGCGACCGGCCGGACCGCGCGGCTGCACGTCAAGGTCGACACCGGGCTGGGGCGCAGCGGCGTGATGCCCCGCGACCTGCCGGACGTCCTGGACGCCGTGCTCGCCGCGGAGGCACAGGGACTGTGTCGGATGGTCGGGCTGTGGTCGCACCTCGCCTGGGCCGACGACCCGGGTCACCCGACCGTGCGCGCGCAGACCCAGGTGTTCGCCGACGCGGTCGCGCTCGCCGAGTCGCGCGGCGCACGTCTGGAGGTGCGGCACCTGGCCAACTCGGCGGCCACGCTCACCGATCCCTCGATGCACTACGACCTGGTCCGTCCGGGGTTGGCGGTGTACGGCCTGTCGCCCGTGCCCCACCTGGGCGGCCCGGCCGACTACGGCCTGCGGCCCGCGATGCGCCTCGAGGCTGAGCTCGCGCTGACCAAGCGGGTGCCGGCCGGGCACGGGGTCTCCTACGGGCACGCCTACACGACGCCACGCGAGACGGTGCTCGGCGTCGTGCCGATCGGGTACGCCGACGGCGTGCCCCGGCACGCGTCCGGCACGGCCGCGGCGTGGGGCGGCCCGGTTCAGGTCGGTGACCGGCGCCTGGGCGTCGCCGGCCGGGTGTGCATGGACCAGTTCGTGCTGGACCTCGGGCCGTGGGCGACCGAGGCCGCGGGGGACACCGTGGTGCTGTTCGGGCCCGGGGAGCACGGTGAACCCACTGCCCAGGACTGGGCCGAGGTGGTGGGGACCATCTCCTACGAGATCGTCACGCGGGTGGGTGCCCGCGTGCCGCGGGTCTACCTGGAGGAGCGCGCATGAGCGGCGAGGCGAGGGTCGGCACCCTGACGGATCCCGCCGCCACCCGGGCCTACGGTCGGGCCCTGGCCGCCGTGCTGCGGGCGGGGGACCTGGTGCTGCTGACCGGACCGCTGGGAGCAGGCAAGACGACCCTGGTCCAGGGCCTGGGCGAGGCGATGGGGGTGCGCGGCCAGGTCGCGTCGCCGACGTTCATCATCGCGCGGGTCCATCCGCCGCTCGAGGAGGGGCCGGCGCTCGTGCACGCCGACGCGTACCGGCTGGGCTCCCTCGACGAGCTCGAGGCGCTCGACCTGGACACCTCGCTGGAGGACTCCGTCACCGTCGTGGAGTGGGGCGAGGGCCTGGTCGAGGTGCTCAGCGCCGACCGGCTCGAGATCACCCTGGACCGCGGCCACGGCGGCGACGCCGGCGAGGTCGCCGAGACCGCTGTCGGTGAGGACGTCGCGGTGCCACGCCGGATCACCGTACGCGGCGTCGGCGAACGGTGGGCCGGGGTCGCGCTGCCGCCCGTGTGACCGCGGGTGGCCTGAGCGGCGGGGTCAGACGAGCAGCGGTGCCGCCACCTGCACGGAGCCGTGCTCGACGAGCCAGCGCACAGCGTCCAGCACCGTCTGCCCGGCGGAGTGCTGCGGGTCGTAGCCGATGAGCCGTCGTGCCTTGTCGATCGTGAACACGTGGCTGCGGACCAGGTGCTCCCAGCTCGCCTCGCCGTCCTGCGCGCTCAGCCCGGCGCGGAACTGCTCCCACGTCACCGACTCCAGGTGCGCACGCTGCCCGAACCACGACGCACCCAGCTCGGCGTAGCCTCGGACGCTCCACGCGTCCGGGGCGGTGATGAAGAAGTCCTCACCGGCGGCGGCGTCGCGGTGTGCGAGGGCACGCTCGAACGCCTGGGCCACGTCGTCGGCGTGCACGTGGTGCATGGTCTCGGCGCCCAGTCCCGGGACCTGCAGCGGCAGCCCGGCCGACAGGGTCGTCCACACCGACGTGTCGAGGTTCCCGGTCGGTCCGATCGGGACCCAACCGGGGCCGCTGATGTGACCCGGGTGCAGCGAGGTGGTCACCAGGCCGCCCCGGGCGGTCTCCTCCTTGAGCATCCGCGCGATGAGGTCCTTCTGGACCCCGTACCGGCCGAAGGGCGGCGTCGCGTTCTCCTCGGACACCGGCAGCACGTGGCTGGGACCGGCCCGCCACACCGACCCGCAGTGGAGGAGGTGGCCCACCTCGCCACGCAGGCGCTGCACGAGGGCCGTGGCGGACTCCAGCGTGAAGCACACCAGGTCGATCACCGCGTCCGCGCGCAGCGCCGCGACGCGGTCCGCGAAGACTCCCGTGCGGTCCTCGTCGGCTCGGTCCGCCGTGACCCGCTCGACGTCGGTCCACTCCGGGTCGTCCGTGTACGGCGTCGACGCGCCGCGGCTGATGACGACCACGTCGTGCCCGCCTCGGACCAGACGCGGCACCAGGAACGATCCGACGTGCCCGGTCCCGCCGATGACGACCACACGCATGGCGACTCCCTTCCCTTCGCACCCTATCCACGTCGCGACGGCGCCGGTTCGCGACCCCGTGGGCCGGCGGGGCCGACCGATGCCAGGATGGGGGCGTGCTGGTCCTCGCCCTCGACACCTCCGCCGACATCGCCGTGGCTCTCGTGCGGGACGGCGCGGCCGTGGCTGCGCGGTCCGCCCACGAGCAGCGCCGGCACGCCGAGCTGCTCAGCCCGCTGATCGCCGAGGCCCTCGCCGAGGCCGGGGCCCGGCCCCGGGACCTGGACGCGATCGCGGTGGGGACCGGCCCGGCGCCGTTCACCGGGCTGCGGGCAGGGCTGGTCACGGCCCGCAGCCTCGCGCTCGCGGTGGGCGTGCCGGTGCACGGCGTGGGGAGCCTGGAGGTGCTAGCGGCGCAGTCCCTTGCCGACGCATCGGTCGACGCCGAGGCGCTCGTGGTCTCCGACGCGCGGCGCAAGGAGGTCTACGTGGGCCGGTTCCGCGCCGCGCCGGGCAACGAGGTCGAGGCGGTCGAGCCCCTGGCCGTGCTGCACCCTGCCGACGTGTCGCGCGGGGGGGCGACGCTCCTGGTCGGTCCCGCTGCCGTCGCCGTCGCAGACGTCGTGGGTCTGCCCGCGAGCCCGCCGCACTCCGTCGACCCGGCGGTGCTTGCGCGCCTGGCCGTGGACCGCGCCGCCCGAGGGGTGGCCGTGCCGACCGAACCGCTGTACCTGCGGCGGCCCGACGCCGCGCCGCCCGGGGCGGGCAAGCGGGTCACCGGCTGACCGCATGGCCGACGAGCTCGCACCCGGGCCGGCCGGCGAGCCCACCGCCGGCGCTCCGCTCGCGCCCGCGTCCGGCGCGGTGCCCGTCGTGCGCCCGCTGACCCCGGCCGACGTGCCCGCGGTCGCCGCCCTCGAACGCGAGCTGTTCGAGCGGTCCGCCTGGCCCGAGGTGATGATCCGCGAGGAGCTCGACGCCTTCGGCCGCTACTACGTGGGCATCGACGACGAGGCCGGCCTCGCTGCTTACGCGGGCTCCTGGTTCGACGGCGACGTCTCCCAGGTGATGACGCTGGCGGTGTCCACCCGGGCCCAGCACCGGGGCTGGGGGCGCGCCCTGCTGCGCACGCTGCTGGACCGGGCCAGGTCGGACCGCGCTCAGGCCCTCTTCCTCGAGGTGCGGGTGGACAACGAGCCGGCGATCGCGCTGTACCGGTCCGAGGGGTTCGAGATCCTCACGCGCCGGCGTCGCTACTACCAGCCCGAGGACGTCGACGCCTGGACGATGCGCCTGGAGCTGTGACGGTCAGGCGACCGCGGCGGCAGCGTCGAACTCCAGGCGCGGCGCGCGCGGGAACGCGGCCTCCTCGGCCGCGGGATAGCCGAGGTTGAGCACCATGAGCGAGTGCCACGCGGTACCGCCCAGGAGGTCGGCGTCGATGCCGGCGGCGTCCATCCCGGACATCGGGCCGACGTCCAAGCCTTCCGAGCGCAGGCCCACCACGAGGTACCCGGCCTGCAGCCAGGCCTGCTCGCGTGCGATCCGGGCGCGGGTGGCCTCGTCGGCGAACCGGTCGCGTGCCCCGGGGACGTGCGGCACCAGGGCGTCCAGGTGCTCGTGGAAGTCGGCATCCGCGGCGACCACGACGGCCAGCGGCGCGCTACGAACCCGCTCGCGGTTGCCCTCGGCCATGTGGCTCACCAGGCGCTCGCGGGCCTCGGGCGAGCGGACCAGCAGCAGCCGCAGCGGCGAGGTGTTCATGAGCGTCGGTCCCCACCGGACCGTGTCGTACACGCGGCGCACCAGGGCGTCGTCGACCGGCTGGGTCGACCACGCTCGGGCGGAGCGGCCCTCGTGGAAGATCTGCTCGACGGTGGTCAGCGTGGGTTCCGTGGTGGTCGTCACGGGGGGTTGAACGGTGCACCACCCGCGCGGAATTCCCGGACATGGGATGACTACGCCGGCGCGCCGTCGTCGCGGCCCTCGGGCGTCAGGCTCCGCGGGCGTCACGCCAGACGAACTCCGGGATCCGGTCGAGCACCGCGTCGACCAGGGCGAGGGAGTCGTCGATCTGCGCGACCGAGGCGCGTCCCTCTCGCACGGCCAGGACGTGGCCACGGTCGCACCGGAACGCGGCGTCCCGGTGCGCGAGCAGGAACTCCATCATGCGGGGGTGCAGCACGTCGAAGGCGAACTTCCGGTCCGGGCACTGCACGGTGAAGGCCCGGTTGAACTCCTCGGACTCGAACTGGATGTCGCGGATCACGAGCCGGCCGACCGTCCGGGCGAAGAACGTCTCGGGCGTCACGTGCAGCGAGGGCAGCACGAACCCGGTGTCGACGGCGATCACGGTGAAGGGGTGCGACTGCTCGCGTGAGGTGGTGCGGCCCTGGGCGTCGGTCGACGACTCGGTGGTGGAGTAGACGTAGTCGAACGCCACGAAGCCGCGCCCGTCGTACTCGCCGCGCAGGACGTTGGTGGCGCGCCTGCTGTGCCCCGTTCCGAAGGGCTCGCCGTCGAACGCGTCGACCCAGGCGTCGTCCCTGGCCGCGTAGCGCCAGCCGCGTTGGGCCGCGACGGCCTGGAGCGCCTCGCGCCTACGCTTCGCGCTGAGCCAGGACAGGTAAGTGACGGTACCCATGAGTGCCAGGCCCACGACGACGAGGACCACGATGCCGTTGCCCATGGGCGGCACACTAGCGGCGAGCGCCCACGGCCATCGCGGTGCGCTCTCCCGTCCGGCGGGGAGATCGGGGCGACCTGGACCTAGGCTGGTCCCATGTCGCGACTCGTCCTGGGCCTGGAGACCTCGTGCGACGAGACGGGCGCCGCCGTCGTCCGGCTGGACGCGGAGCGCAGCGAGCTGCTGGCCGACGTGGTCGCATCCTCGATGGACGAGCACGCCAGGTTCGGCGGGATCATCCCCGAGATCGCCTCGCGCGCTCACCTGGAGCAGATGATCCCGGTGGTGACCACGGCGCTGGAGCGCGCCGAGGTCGAGCTGAGCGACCTGGACGCGATCGCGGTCACGGCCGGGCCGGGCCTGGTGGGGCCGCTCACGGTGGGTGCGGCGGCGGCCAAGGCGCTCGCGGTGGGGCTCGAGGTGCCGCTGTACGGGGTCAACCACGTCGTGGGCCATGCGGTGGTCGACGAGCTCGTGCACGGGCCGTTCCCCGAGCGGGTGATGGCGTTGGTGGTCTCCGGTGGGCACTCCTCCCTGCTGATGATCGACGACACGGTGGGCGTCACCGAGCTCGGCCAGACGCTCGACGACGCGGCGGGCGAGGCGTTCGACAAGGTCGGCCGGCTGCTCGGGCTGCCCTACCCCGGCGGGCCGCACATCGACCGGCTCGCCCGCGAGGGCGACCCCACCGCGATCCGGTTCCCGCGCGGCCTGACCGCGGCCAAGGACCAGGCGAAGCACGCCACCGACTTCTCGTTCTCGGGCCTGAAGACCGCCGTCGCGCGGTGGGTCGAGGCCAAGCAGGACGCCGGCGAGGAGATCCCGCTCAACGACGTCGCGGCCTCGTTCTCCGACGCGGTGTCCGACGTCCTGACCGCCAAGACCATCGCGGCGTGCCGCGCGCACGGCGTGGACACCCTGATCGTCGGCGGCGGGTTCTCCGCCAACTCCCAGCTGCGGGACATGGCCGCGACCCGCTGTGCCGAGGCCGGCATCGACGTGCGGATCCCGCCCATCAAGTACTGCACGGACAACGGCGCGATGATCGCCGCGCTCGGTGCTGCGGTGCTGCGTCGCGACCTGCCGCCCTCCCCGCTGGACCTGCCGGTCGACTCCTCGATGCCGCTGACCCAGGTGCTGGTCTGACCGTGGCGTGCAGCCGGCGGGTCTCGCCTGGCGTCGCAGGGGCCAGGTGGTCGAGCAGAGTAGTGCGCCGGGCTCGGCTCGCAGGGGGCGGTGATCGACGTGCAGCTCTGGGCAGGGGGTCCGGGCGGCGCCCCACGCGGCGACGGCACACCGACGACGGTGCCGCAGCACCGGCCGTCCGGGATGCGGACCGTTCCGGAGGGCGCGGGGCGCTTCGCCGCGTGGGCCGCCGGTGTCCGGCGCGGGCCCGGGCCCGGCCCGCGCGCCGGCGGTCCTACAGCGGTCGGCCCGCCCGCATCTCGGCGACCAGCGACCCGACCACTGCGCCCAGGTCGCCGTCGTTGCGGCGGGCCACGGCCCGCTGGCGCTGGTACGAGGCGCCCTTGCGCAGGATGGTGCGGATCTGGCCCAGCTCCTCGTGGCAGCCGAGCCGCTCGGAGGTCGGTTCCAGGGTCCGCAGGAGCTTGTCGACGTTGTCGGTGACCAGCTCCTCGTTGCCGTGCCGGTCCAGGATGATGATCGCGTCCATGCCGTAGCGCGCCGAGCGCCACTTGTTCTCCTGCACGAACCACGGCGGCAGGCTGGGCAGCTCCTTGCCCTCGTCGAGCATCGTCGAGAAGTGCTCGACCAGGGAGTGGATGAGCGCAGCGAACGCCAGCACCTCCGTGAGGTTGGGCGACCCGTCGGCGATCCGCATCTCCAGCGTGCCGAACCGCGGCGAGGGGCGGATGTCCCAGCGGATCTCGTCCACCTCGTCGATGACGCCCACGTGCAGCATGTCCGCCACGTACGCCTCGAACTGCTCCCACGTCTCGAACTGGAACGGCAGCCCGGCGGTGGGCAGCTGCTGGAACATCAGCGCGCGGTTGGACGCGTAGCCGGTGTCCTTGCCGCCCCAGAACGGCGACGACGCGCTCATGGCCTGGATGTGCGGGACGTAGGTGAGCATCGCCCGCAGGATCGGCAGCACCTTCGCGCGGTCCTCGATGCCGATGTGCACGTGCACGCCGTAGATGAGCATCTGCCGACCCCACCACTGCGTGCGGTCGATGAGGGTCGCGTAGCGCTGCTTGTCGGTGACCTTCTGGTGGCTCCACCGCGCGAACGGGTGCGTGCCGGCGCACATCAGCTCCACCCGCAACGGGTCGGTCACCCGCCGCAGCTCCTCGATCGAGCGCTGCAGGTCGCGGCCGGCCTCGCCGACGGTCCGGCACACCCGGGTCACGATCTCGACGGTGTTGAGCAGCAGCTCCTGCTTGATGGTCGGGTGCTCGCCACCGCCCGGCGGGGCGACCGCGTCGAGCACGGTCTTGGCGACCTGGCGGAGGTCGCCCGAGTCGGTGTCGACCAGGGCGAGCTCCCACTCCACGCCGATCGTGGAGCGTTCGGAGCGGGCGAACGGGACGTGCGTCGTCACGGCTCCTCCCCGGCGGGCTCGACGAGCAGCACCTGCTGGGCACCGCGCACCCGGGTGAGCACCACGGTGGCTTCGGCGTCGCCACGCAGGTCGAGCTGGCGGCGTAGCTGCTCGGGCACCACGGCGGTGCCGCGCTTCTTGATGGTGACCCGGCCCACGCCGCGCTCGCGCAGCGCGGTGCGCAGTCGCTTGAGCCCGAACGGCATGACGTCGAGCACCCGGTAGGCCGTGGCCAGCGGGGTGGGGACCAGATGGTCGGCGGTCACGTAGGCGATGGTGCGGTCCAGCAGGCGGCCCTGCACCTCGGCAGCGACCATGGCGACCAGACCGGCCCGGATCACGGCGCCGTCCGGCTCGTACAGGTAGGTCGCGGGCGCCCCGGCGTCCACCTCCGGCAGCCCGTCCGCGGGTTCGCGCACCGCGGTCGCCCGGGTGCCGCGCAGCACCAGGGCGCCCCGTCCCGGCCCCTCCGGGGCGAGCGGGCCGAACCACAGCCCGGCCTCCACCACGTCCCGGTCCACGCTGACCCACTGCGTCTCCGCGTCCTCGGGCAGCGCGGCGTGCGGGATGCCGGGTCCGACCTTGACCCCGAGCGCCGGGACCTTCTCGCGCAGCGCGAGCACGGCGTCCAGGGGCGGGCTGTAGGCCGCAGGGTCGTGCGCGCGGCGGCCCGCGGTGGTGCGCCGCGCGGGGTCGGCGAACAGTCCGTCGACCCCGCTGAGGTCGGTGGTCAGGCCGTCGCCGTGCCGGACCTCGGCCTCGGGGAAGTGCCGGAGGTTCACGGTGGCCAGGGCCGCGGTGAGCTCGTCGGAGTCGATCGCGACGACGCCGAGCCCGAGAGCGGCCAGCGCCATGGAGTCGCCGCCGATCCCGCACGTGAGGTCCGCGACCGTGGTGCAGCCCGCGGCGGCGTAGCGCTGGGCGTGCCGCGCCGCGACGCTGAAGCGGGTGGCCTGCTCCAGGCCCGCCTGGGTGAACAGCATGCCGTCCGCGAAGTCGTCGAACTTCGCGCGGCCGGCCGAGCGCAACCGGGACTGGGTCAGGGCGGCGGCGACGAGGTCGGGCGCGACGCCCTCCGAGCGCAGCCGTTCGGACAGCACGAGCGCGAGTCGCTCGTCGTACGGGGGCAGCGCGCCGAGCAAGGCCCACCCCTCGGGGCTGAGCAGCTGGGTCAGGGCGGCGGCGTCCATGGTTCGATCCTGCCAGGCGGGGCCCCTGCGGTGCACCGCGACGTGACGGCGCGCTGGCACTCGTGTTGACCGAGTGCTAACCGCCGCATAGATTGCTGTCCTGGCTCCGCACGGGGCCAAACAGCCGCAACGGTCAGGTCGACCGGCACCCGCGACGACGGGCGACCGAGCCCGCGGCCATGATCCGTTCCCACGACTGTGAAGGGGAGGTCCGCAGTGTCGGTCTCCATCAAGCCGCTTGAGGACCGGGTCGTCGTCCGCACGCTCGAGGCGGAGCAGACGACGGCGTCCGGCCTGGTCATCCCGGACACCGCGAAGGAGAAGCCCCAGGAGGGCGAGGTCCTCGCGGTGGGTCCCGGCCGGATCGACGACAAGGGCCAGCGCGTGCCGGTCGACGTCGCCGTCGGTGACAAGGTCATCTACTCCAAGTACGGCGGCACCGAGGTCAAGTACGGCGGTGAGGAGTTCCTCATCCTGTCCGCCCGCGACATCCTCGCGGTCGTCAGCTGAACCTGACGACGTCGGGCTGAGTCGTCAGCTGAACCTGACGACGCTGAGTCGTCAGCTGAACCTGACGACGCTGAGTCGTCAGCCGGCGAGCCGCAAGCAGCGAGGCCCCGGACCTTCTCGGTCCGGGGCCTCGCTGCTGGTGCAGGTGGCTGCGGCGGTCAGCTCGCGCGCCGCAGGCGTTGGGACAGGACCATTGCCCGCTCGTCCTCCGACAGGCCGCCCCAGACCCCGTAGGGCTCGCGGACCTGGAAGGAGTGCTCGCGGCACTGATCGATGACGGGGCACTCGGCGCAGACCGCCTTGGCGGCCGCGGCGCGGCGGCGGCGAGCGGCGCCACGCTCGCCCTCCGGGTGGAAGAACAAGGTGGGGTCTGCCTCGCGGCACGCTCCTTCGTACTGCCAGTCCCACAGGTCCATCACGGGGCCCGGAAGGCGAGAGATCTCCGTCATGCTTCCTCCTGTGGTGCGTGCCTGACGACGTTGCTGACCAACCTAGAACCGCGCCAGAAGCGCGTCAAGGACCCCACACAACCGCTTCACTTCGAATCTCCTTCTGATTCACTGGGAAACCCCTGGGAGTGCCGGGCGGATCGGGACAGACCGGCCCCTCGCGCGGACCCGGTGGTGGCGATCCGGGTCGCCAGGCCGCCTCGACGCGGTTGTGGCGCGGCAATGACGCGATTCCCCCGCGATCCTGGTGGCAAGCGCGCCGGAGGTTGGGCAGAATCGCGCCATGACCGGCATCGATGGCCGCCCGCTGCGGGGGACGCAGTGAGCGAGCAGCCCGAGGCGGCACTGAGTGTCGCGGCAGTCGCCCGACGCCTCGGCATCGCCCCGGCCACCTTGCGCACGTGGGACCGCCGCTACGGCCTGGGCCCCAGCGAGCACTCCGCCGGCGCGCACCGGCGGTATTCGCCGGACGACCTGGCACGCCTGCTGACGATGCGCCGGCTCACGCTCGAGGGCGTGGCGCCCGGCGAGGCCGCGCGCACGGCCCTGAGCACGCCGCGGCAGGAGGCCGCCCCTTCGGAGCTGGACGTCCTGGACGCCTACGCCGACGCAGAGATGCCCCCGGACCCCGACGCCCTGGTCGCGGCGGCCCGGCACGGTGACAACGCCGCCGTGCGGTGGATGCTCGCACGCGTGCACCCGCGCGACCCGTTGGAGTGGTACGCCACGCTCGTGCGACCCGCGATGTCGACGTTGGCGGCGGAGCCGGTCCTCGAGCGGGCCGGCGAGAGCTCGTGCCACCGGCTGGAGGCCTCCTGCTACGCCGAGCTGCGCAGCCGCTCCGTGGCGCTCGCCACGCGCACGGCCGAGGACGTCCCCGCCGCCCCCGTGGCACTGGTGGCGCCGACCGGGGCCGCGACGGACCTCGAGGCGCACGTGCTCGCCGGTGCACTGTCAGGGCGCGGGGTGCCCGCGTCGGTGCTGGTCGGCGGCACCCCGGAGACGGCCGCCGAGGCCGTCGCCCGGGCACGCGCCCAGGTGCTCGTGGTGCACGCGGGCCATCGGGGTACGCCGGACGCGGTCGACCTGGTGCGCCGCCTCGACGGCGCGGACGACCTGATGGTCTTCTGGCACGAAGAGGGCCGCGGCCCCGTCCCCGACGGCCTGCGCGTGCACCGTGTCCGCAGCCTCGCCGGTGCGTGCTACGAAGTCGCCGCCGTGCTGTCCTGAGACGCAGTACCCGCCGACCCTCACCCGGCCCGCTACCGCACCCCACTCGCGACCACACCCGGCCGGCGTCCGGTGCAGCGCTCGCGCGGGTTCTCACCCGCTACGGCGCTAAGGTCCCGGGCCCCGTCGGCCGATGAGCACAGTGCGCGGCAGGGAGCCGCGCCCACCGGGCTCAGCGCCGTGGTGGCCCACGGGAGGGGTGATCGATGAGCGGCGTCATCGTCTGCCACGGTTCGGCAGGCGTGCGCGATCGCATCGTCGCCGCCGCCCACGGGGTGCCCTCGCTGGCACCGGCCCGAGCAGCCGCCACGGCGGAGGAGCTCGTGGCCCTGGTTCGCCGGACCGCACCCGCCCTCGTGCTGCTCGACGCACACCTGCCCGGGGTCGGCGCTGTCGAGGCGCTGCGCCGCATCCGCGGCCTGGGCGCCGACGCGACCGTCATCATGCTGGCCGTGCCCGGCGACGAGATCACGCTGGACCGGGCGATGGCGCTCGGCGCGCGTGGGTACCTGCCACCCGACGTCGACCGTAGCGAGCTCGCCGCCGTCGTGGCCCACGGTCTGTCCGCGGTCCCGCAGCAGGCCCAGGTCACGCCGCCCGGGCTCTCGGACAGCGCGACGGGGGCGACCGCCACGCGCACCCGCCCTGCGCCGACCGGTGAGCTGACCCGCCGGGAGCTCGAGGTCCTGTCGGGCATGAGCCACGGGCGCTCCAACGCGCAGATCGGCGCCGACCTGTTCCTGTCCGAGGACACCGTCAAGACGCATGCCCGGCGGCTGTTCCGCAAGCTCGGTGCCTCCGACCGTGCGCAGGCGGTCGCCATCGGCCTGCGTACCGGCCTGATCAGCTGAGCGTCGCGGACGCGCGCGGGGCCCGGTCCGACGGGTGCGTACCATCGTGGCGTGAGCCCGCACCCCGACCCTGACCCCTTCGCGTTCGTCGGCCTCACCTACGACGACGTCCTGCTCCTGCCGGGCGAGACCGACGTCGTACCGAGTGAGGTCGACACCACCACCCGGCTGACCCGGGACGTCTCGCTGCGCATCCCGTTGGTCTCTGCGGCCATGGACACCGTGACCGAGTCCCGCATGGCCATCGCGATCGCCCGGGAGGGCGGCCTCGGGGTGCTGCACCGCAACCTGCCGATCGCCGACCAGGCGCACCAGGTCGACCTCGTCAAGCGCTCGGAGTCGGGGATGATCTCCGACCCCGTGACCGTCGGCCCCGATGCGACGCTCGCCGAACTCGACGCGCTGTGCGGCACCTACCGTGTCTCGGGCCTGCCGGTGGTCGACGACGATCGGCGCCTGGTCGGGATCATCACCAACCGGGACCTGCGGTTCCTGGACCCGGCCGACTTCTCGCGCATGCGGGTCCGTGACGCGATGACGGCGATGCCCCTGGTCACAGCCCCGGTCGGGATCGCTCGCCAGGACGCCCAGGCGATCCTGGCCAAGCACAAGGTCGAGAAGCTCCCGCTGGTCGACGACGCCGGCCGTCTCGAGGGCCTGATCACCGTCAAGGACTTCGCCAAGTCGGAGAAGTACCCGCACGCGACCAAGGACGCCGAGGGTCGGCTGCGGGTCGGTGCCGCCGTCGGGTTCTTCGGCGACGCGTGGGACCGGGTCACGGCGCTCGTCGAGGCCGGCGTCGACGTGCTCGTCGTGGACACCGCCAACGGGCACGCCCGCCAAATGCTGGACATGGTGCGGCGGATCAAGTCCGACCGGGGCACCCGGCACGTGCAGGTGATCGGCGGCAACATCGCGACCCGGGAGGGTTCCCAGGCGCTCGTGGACGCCGGGGTGGACGCCGTGAAGGTCGGTGTCGGCCCGGGGTCGATCTGCACGACGCGGGTGGTGGCGGGTGTCGGCGTCCCCCAGGTCACCGCGATCTACGAGGCCGCGAAGGCCGCCAAGCCCGCCGGTGTCCCCGTGATCGGCGACGGTGGTCTGCAGCACTCCGGCGACATCGCCAAGGCCCTCGTCGCCGGTGCGGACTCGGTGATGATCGGCGGGTTGCTCGCCGGCTGCGACGAGTCGCCCGGGGACCTGGTCTTCGTCAACGGCAAGCAGTACAAGCGGTACCGCGGCATGGCGTCGCTGGGCGCCATGCAGTCCCGGGGGGACCGGCGGTCCTACTCCAAGGACCGCTACTTCCAGGGCGACCTGTCCGACGACGAGATCATCACCGAGGGCATCGAGGGCCAGGTCCCGTACCGCGGTCCGCTGGGTGCGGTCGCCCACCAGCTCGTCGGCGGCCTGCACCAGTCGATGTTCTACGTCGGAGCCCGCACGGTCCCGGAGCTCCAGGCTCGCGGGAAGTTCGTGCGGATCACCTCGGCCGGGCTCAAGGAGTCGCACCCGCACGACGTGCAGATGATCCGCGAGGCGCCCAACTACTCCAGCCGATGAGGGTCGACGTCGACGCGGTCACCGCGCTCGTGGAGCACGTCGCCTACCAGGTGGTCCTCCCGCGGTTCGGCCACCTGGCCTCGGGTGACGTGGCCGACAAGGCACCGGGCGACCTGGTGACCGTGGTGGACACGGCGGCCGAGGCCGCCATCGTGGAAGGCCTGACGGCCATCGCCCCGGACGTCCCGGTGGTGGGGGAGGAGGCCGTCGCGGCCGATCCGGCGGTGCTCGACGCTCTCGGTGACTCGGCGGCCGCCTTCGTGGTGGACCCGATCGACGGCACCCGCGCGTTCGTCGAGGGGCGGCCCGACTACGCGGTCATGGTCGCGCTCGTGGTCCGCGGCGAACCGGTCGCCGGCTGGATCTGCCTGCCCTCCCGCGCGACGACCTGGGTCGGCGAGCGCGGATCGGGGGTCTTCCGCGACGGCACGCGGGTGGCGCCCCCCGCACGCCCCGAGGTGCCACGGGTACGCGTCTCGCCCCGCCGGGGTGGCCGTCCCGACGCGACGGCCCTCCCCGGGCTCGACCTGGCCGTCGAGGGACCGTTGTGGTGCGGGCGGTTCTACGGTGACGTCGCCGGGGGCACCCTGGACGGCCTCGGCTACTGGGGTGGCTGGCCGTGGGACCACGCACCGGGGACGGTGCTCGTGCGCGAGCTGGGCGGAGCGGTGGTCGGCATCGACGGAGCGGACTACCGGCCGGTCGGGCGGTGGCGTGGGCCGCTCGTGGTCGCGGCCGAGCCGGGCACCGCGTCACTGCTGCGCGCGGCGATGCAGGGAGAGTGACGGACGCGACCGCGCTCGGCGGCCCGGTGCGGGCGAGGCCCTACGAGTGCGATTGCGGTGCGATCGCGGTGTGATGCGCGCCCCCGCCCGGGACCGATGAGCGCTCGGCGGGCCGTGTCCGGCGACGTGGTCCCGGCGCCCCACGCGGCGAGGCGGCGCTCAGACACCCTTCCGTGCGGGGCGGTCCACAGTGTGGACGCTGATCCGTGGCTCCGACCCGCTTCGCCGCGTCGGCCGCCGCCAGAGCGAGGTGCCCGACGGCGTCGGCGAGCCGCCCACGCGGTTCAAGGGCGCGGCAGGGACGGAGCCGCTGCCTCACCTGCCCCGTCCGCCACCCCTGTCACATGAACCGCGCCGGCTGCTCAAGCACGCTCGATCCGCTTTCCGCGATCCGCGATCCGCGATCCGCGATCCGCGCGCCCGTGGCCGCGGTCAGACCCTGCGGCAATGGGGCCGCGATCGCATCGAGGGCGAGGCGGATCGACGAGGTGCGGAGTGCGCCCTAGGCGACCCGCGCGCCACCTGCCCGGTCGGTCGTGACCGTCCGGCACGGCCAGTGCAGCTCTGCGCCCGGCCCCGCCAGCCCCTGGGACCGTCGCCACGCGTTGAAGGACTCGGCCCACAGCCGGTGCGCGTCGACCTGGCGCTCGTGCAGCGTGTCCAGGTCCGTCGTGGCGAGGTGCGGGTGGGCCAGCGCCATCGCGGCCAGCACGTCGAGCGTGGCGATCACGTCGACGTCGGCGCTGTGCAGGCCGTCCGCCAGCACGCCGTAGTGCGTGCACAGGTCGCCCAGCCGGCGCTTGCCGCGACGGTACCGGTCGACGTGGCGGTCCAGCACGAGCGGGTCGAGCACCGCCCGCACCGGGTGCCCGAGCCGCTCCGGCATCGTGGGCAGGCCGTGCCGGCGCAGCTCCGCGTCCAGCAGCGTGAGGTCGAACGAGGCGTTGAAGGCGACGATCGGCTCGGCCCGCGTGACGGCGTCGGCGAGGGCCGTGGCGATCTCGCCCAGGGCCTCCCGCGGTGCGCATCCGTGCGCGCGGGCGTGCTCGGTGGTGATGCCGTGCACGGCGGTGGCGGCGGCGGGGATCTCGACCCCGGGGTCGATCAGCCACCGGCTGGTCCGGGTCCCGGTGGCGGTGCGGCGGACGAGCGCCGCGGTGACGATGCGGTCCCGGTCGACGTCCACGCCTGTCGTCTCCGTGTCGAACCCGACGAGCGGCTCGTCGATCCAGCCCATCGCCGACCTCCTCGACCGGGCCCCGCCGGCCCCTCGTTCGCCACTGTGCCAGCAGCCTCCGACAGAGCCCGGCGCGCCACGCCGGGATGCGGTCCCGGCGCGGTGGCGGCATCCTTCGATCACGACGTCGAGGGAGGTGGCGTGCTGGCTGGCCGGACGGTGGGCTTTCTCACCAGCCATGCCGGTGTCGAGGACGCCGAGCTGACCCAGCCGTGGCGGACCGTGCAGCTCGCCGGCGGCCGACCGGTGCTGCTCGCGCCCGGCCCGGGGAACGTGCTGACGGTCGTGCACGACGTCGCCCCTGCCGGGGTCTACCGGGTGGATCGGCCGGTGGACCGCGTCCGTCAGGGGGACCTCGACCTGCTGGTGATCCCCGGTGGCCCCCTCAACGCCGACGCGTTGCGGACCGATCCGGACAGCGTCCGACTGGTCCGGGAGATGGCCAAGGCGGGCAAGCCGGTCGCGGCGATCTGTCACGGTGCCTGGCTGCTCGTCGAGGCCGACGTCGTCGAGGGCAAGCAACTCACCTCGTACCCGAGCCTCGCGACGGACATCCGCAACGCCGGAGCGTCGTGGGTCGACGAGCCGATCGTGCTCTCCGGGGAGCGTTACCCATTGCTCACCTGCCGCCGGCCCGACGACCTGGGGGCGTTCGACCAGGCGCTCGCACAGCTTGCCGCCTGAGGCCCGCGAACCTCGCCGGAAGGACGTCCCCGCGGCCACCCGCCGTGCGCCGCTAGCCTGGCCCGGTGAGCAACGAGATCGAGATCGGCCGTGGCAAGCGCGGGCGCCGCGCGTACTCGTTCGACGACGTGGCCGTCGTGCCCTCGCGTCGCACGCGGGACCCGGAGGAGGTCTCGGTCTCCTGGCAGATCGACGCCTACCACTTCGGCCTGCCGATCGTCGCGGCGCCGATGGACTCGGTGATGAGCCCCGCGACCGCCGTCGCGCTCGGGCAGGCGGGCGGCCTGGGCGTGCTCGACCTGGAGGGTCTGTGGACCCGGTACGAGGACCCGGCCCCGCTGCTGGACGAGATCGCCGCCCTGCCGCCGGAGCGGGCCACGTCCCGGATGCAGGAGATCTACTCGGCACCCATCATCCCGGAGCTGATCTCCGCGCGGTTGGCCGAGGTCAGGGCCGCGGGTGTCACCGTCGCCGGTGCCCTGTCGCCGCAGCGCACCCAGCAGCTGTGGCGCGCGGTGGTGGACGCCGGCGTCGACCTGTTCGTGATCCGTGGCACCACGGTGTCCGCCGAGCACGTGTCGGGACGCGCCGAGCCCCTCAACCTCAAGCGGTTCATCTACGAGCTCGACGTGCCCGTGATCGTGGGCGGCGCGGCGACCTACACCGCCGCGCTGCACCTGATGCGCACCGGCGCGGCGGGTGTGCTGGTCGGGTTCGGCGGCGGGGCCGCGCACACCACCCGCGTCTCGTTGGGCATCCACGCGCCGATGGCCACGGCGGTGGCCGACGTGGCCGCCGCGCGGCGGGACTACCTCGACGAGTCTGGCGGTCGGTACGTGCACGTCATCGCCGACGGCGGGGTCGGCCGATCGGGCGACCTGGTCAAGGCGGTGGCCTGCGGCGCCGACGCGGTGATGGTCGGCGCGACCCTGGCGCGCGCGGTCGAGGCGCCGGGACGGGGCTGGCACTGGGGTCCCGAGGCGCACCATCCCGAGCTGCCGCGCGGCGAGCGCGTCGAGGTCGGCACCGCGGGCACGCTCGAGGAGATCCTGTTCGGGCCCGGACGGCAGGCGGACGGCACGCTCAACCTCATCGGGGCGCTGCGCCGGGCGATGGCGACCACGGGGTACTCCGACCTCAAGGAGTTCCAGCGGGTGGAGGTCGTGGTCTCGCCCTACACCCCGCACTAGGAGGCACGCGTGTACGCGACGGAGCGGCAGCAGGAGATCCTCAGCAAGGCGCGACTGGACGGCAGGGTCGAGGTGCGTGAGCTCGCCGACCAGCTCGACGTCACACCTGAGACGGTGCGTCGCGACCTCACGGCCCTGGAGCGTCGCGGCCTGCTGCATCGGGTCCACGGTGGCGCGATCCCGGTCGAGCGCCTCGGCTTCGAGCCGGCGGTCTCCGAGCGCGAGGCAGTGATGGCCGCGCAGAAGGAGCGCATCGCCCGGGCGGCGCTGGACGAGCTCCCCGACGGGGGAGCGATCATCCTGGACGCCGGGACCACGACGGCCAGGCTCGCCGAGCTGCTGCCCGCGGATCGCGAGCTCACCGTGGTGACCCACGGGCTGCCGATCGCGATGGCCCTGGCCGGTCGGCCCCACCTCTCGGTGCATCTGCTGGGTGGGGTGATCCGCGGCCGGACTCTCGCCGCGGTGGGCACCTGGACCGAGCGTGACGTGCGCGACGTGTACGCCGACGTCGTCTTCCTGGGCATCAACGGGCTGACGGTGGAGCAGGGGCTGACGACCCCGGACCTCGTGGAGGCCGGCGTGAAGCGCGCCCTGGTCGCCGCTGCGCGACGGACGGTCGTCCTGGCCGACCACACCAAGATCGGGCGCTCGGAGTTCGCGCACGTCGCCCCGCTGTCCGCGGTGGACACGGTGATCACCGACACCGATCTGGACCTCGAGCTCGCCGAGGAGATCGAGCAGACGGGCACGCGGGTGATACGTGCATGACGGCGCTCGACCCGGCTCCCGACCGGATCCCGGGTGGAGCGCGGCTGCCGGTCGAGGGGGCCGACCGGGCGGCACGCACCTCGACGCGACCGGCAGCTGACGCAGGGAAGGTGGCGTCGAAGGAGCAGTGACATGGGACACCCGCTGATCACGCCCGGCCTGGTCGTCATGGACCTCGGCGTGGCGGACCGCGACGCCGCGACCCGGGTCCTCATCGATCGCATGGTGGCCGCGGGCCGGGTCACCGACGCCGAGGCGTTCCATGCCGACGTGCGAACCCGTGAGGCGCAGACTGCCACGGGGATGCCCGGGGGCATCGGCCTGCCGCACGCCCGGTCCGCGTGCGTGCTCGCCCCCAGCCTGGCCGTGGGGCGGGCCCCCCGCGGCGTGGACTTCGGTGCCCCGGACGGTCCGGCGACGCTGGTCGTCCTCATCGCCGTCCCCGCCGGCGGCGGTGACGATCACCTGAGGCTCCTCGCGGCCCTCTCCCGCCGCCTGGTGCACGACTCCTTCCGCACCTCGATCCTGCAGGCCCCCGATGCCGCCACCGTCGCGGACATCGTCACCAGGCAGGTGGTGGTGTCGTGAGCGCCCCGCGCATCGCGACGCGCGTGCAGCCCGAGTAGCGCACGTCCGTTCGGACACGAGAAGAGTCCGAGTCAGCCCGTTCCGGTCCGCACATCTGTGGATTGGCTTGACAAAGCGCCGTTTCCCAACTAGACACAGGTCTTGCCAAACATTCGGGCGGTCAACGGAGATGAGATGGGCGCGAACGGGCAAGATCGGGCAGTGCTGGCGATCACCCTGAACCCGAGCCTGGACCGGACCGTCGAGGTGCCCCGGCTCCGCATCGGCGAGGTCAACCGGGCGACCGGCGGCCACCTGCACCCTGGCGGCAAGGGTGTCAACGTCACACGCGCCCTGCTGGCCAACGGTGTCGCGGCGCGCGCCGTGCTCCCGGTCGGGGGATCGGTGGGCAGCCAGGTCGTCGACCTCCTCGGCGCCGAGGGGGTGGACGCCATCACGGTGGCCATCACCGGGCAGACCCGCTCGAACGTCACGATCGCCGAGGCCGACGGCACCGTCACCAAGATCAACGAACCTGGTCCGGCGCTCGCCGACCATGAGCTCGACGCGGTCGTCGAGGCCGCCCTCGGCGCGACGCGCCCCGGGGCGTGGGTCGTGCTCTGCGGCAGCCTGCCCGCCGGCGCTCCGGCGGACACCTACGCGCGCATGGTGCCGCGATTCGTCGAGCGCGGGGCCCGCGTCGCCGTCGACACCTCCGGACCGGCCCTGGTCGAGGCGCTCGCCGCATGCCCGGCCCTGGTCAAGCCCAACGCGGAGGAGCTGGCGGAGGCCGTCGGCCGTCGGCTGCGCAACCGGTCCGACGTCGTGGAGGCCGCACGCGAGCTGCGCTCGGCGGGCGTGGGCGCCGTCCTGGTGTCCCTCGGGCCGGCCGGCGCCGTGCTGGTGGACGCCGACGGCGTCCTGGTGGGCACATCCGTCGCGATCGCCCCCCGCAGCACCGTGGGCGCCGGTGACGCCTTCCTCGCGGGCTTCCTGTCCGCGCACGACGGTGGCCGCCGCGCCGCCATGGCCGCAGCCCTCGCGTGGGGCGCGGCCGCAGTCCAGCTCCCGGGCACCCAGATGCCCGGGCCGTCCGACGTGGATCCCGCCGCCGCGGTGGTCCTGCCGGACAACGAGACCGACGCGTTCCTGCCCCAACCACTCGTCGGGACCGCATAGCCCACCCACCGCGCGGGGTCAGCAGGCCTCGTGCACGTCTGGCAACGAAGGAGTTCCAGTGAGCGCATACACACCGACCGTCACGGGGACGGGGGTGAAGGCGACCGTCCAGCGCTTCGGCGGCTACCTCGCCGGGATGGTCATGCCGAACATCGGTGCCTTCATCGCCTGGGGTCTCATCACCGCGTTCTTCATCAAGACCGGGTGGACCCCGGTCGCTGCGATCGGCGGCTTCGAGGACGCTGCGGGCACCGCCCACACCGGTCTCGTCGGCCCGATGATCACCTACCTCCTGCCGCTGCTCATCGGCTACACCGGCGGCAAGATGGTGCACGGCACCCGCGGTGGCGTCGTCGGCGCGATCGCGACGGTCGGCGTGATCATCGGCTCGAGCGTGCCGATGTTCCTCGGCGCCATGGGGATCGGCCCCCTGACGGCATGGGTCGTCAAGAAGCTCGACGAGGCTCTCGCGGGACGGGTCAAGGCCGGCTTCGAGATGCTGATCGACAACTTCAGCGCCGGCATCATCAGCGGCGCCATGGCCATCTTCGGCCTGTACATCATCGGCCCCATCGTCAACGCGCTGACCACCGCTGCCGGCAACGGGGTGCAGTGGCTGGTGGATCACAGCCTGCTGCCGCTCGCCTCCCTCATCATCGAGCCGGCGAAGGTGCTCTTCCTCAACAACGCGATCAACCACGGCGTGCTCGACACGATCGGCGTGGTGCAGGCGCAGGACGCCGGGAAGTCCATCATGTTCATGCTCGAGACGAACCCCGGCCCGGGCCTCGGTGTGCTCCTCGCGATCATGTTCTTCGGTCCCGTCGCGCTGCGTCCCTCGGCGCCGGGCGCGATCATCATCCACTTCTTCGGCGGGATCCACGAGATCTACTTCCCGTACATCCTGATGAAGCCGCAGCTGATCGCCGCGACCATCCTCGGTGGCATGGCCGGTGTGTTCACCGCCGTGGTCACCGGTGCCGGGCTCGTCGCCTCGCCGTCGCCGGGGTCGATCTTCGCCTACTTCGCGATGCTCCCCAAGAGCGGCGTCATCGGCCCGCTCCTCGCGGTCCTGGTCGCGACCGTCGTCTCCTTCCTCGTGGCCGCTCCACTGCTCGGATTCCGTCGCAAGGAGAAGTCCGAGGCGGACCTCGAGGCCGCCCAGGCCGAGGTCGCCGCGCGCAAGTCCGAGTCCAAGGGCGCAGCCGCCGCCGGAACCGCCACCGCCTGACGCCGTCGCCGGGTCGGGAGCGCGGTCCCGACCCGGCGGCTGCGGGTGCCACCGCCTCGCGGCACGCGCACCACCCCCGGCCGGCCCAGGCCGGCACACCCCACCCCGCGTCCGAGCCCCACTGGAGGACCCCATGACCACCATCGACCCCGGCACCGTGAAGAAGCTCGTCGTCGCCTGCGACGCAGGCATGGGCAGCAGCGCGATGCTCGCCGGAACCTTGAAGAAGCAGCTGGCCAAGGACGGCATCACCGTCGAGCACACCGCGGTCGCCGGCATCCCCGCCGACGCCGACATCGTCCTGACCCACGCCGGTCTGCTCGACCGTGCGCGTGGTGTGGCCGGCTCGACCCCGGTGGTGCCGTTCAACCTCTTCCTCGGTGACCCCGCCGTCACCAAGGTCGTCAACGGCCTCAAGAGCGGGCAGCCGTTCGATGTCTGACATCAACCTCGCGGTGCTCCTCGCGCGCGAGTCGATCCGGCTCGACGAGAAGGCTGCGGACAAGAAGGCCGCCATCGAGGCGTGCGGCCGCGCCCTGGTCGAGGCCGGTGTGGTCGAGGAGGCCTACGTGCCCGCGATGCTCGAGCGCGAGAAGAGCATCTCCACCCACATCGGCGAGGGGGTCGCCATCCCGCACGCCACGCTGGCCGGCAAGGAGGCTGTGCTGCGTGACGGCCTGTGCTTCCTCCGCTTCCCGGAGGGCGTGGACTGGGACGGCAGCACTGTCACGATCTGCATCGGGATCGCGGCGCAGGGCGACGGGCACGTCGACGTCCTGGCCCAGCTCGCCCAGATCCTCATGGTCCCCGAGCAGGCCGCGGCCCTGCGCAACGCCGCGGACCCCGACACCGTCCTGCGGATGCTCACCCCGAGCCCCGCCAACGAAGGAGAATGATGAGAGTCGCCCGCTTCTACGCCCCCGGTGACATCCGGCTCGAGGACATCGACGAGCCGACCACGGGGCCGGCGGAGGTCAAGATCCGGGTGCGCGCGTGCTCCACGTGCGGCACGGACGTCAAGATCTCCCGGTTCGGCCACCACCACATCGACCCGCCCCGGGTGATGGGGCACGAGATCGCCGGCGAGGTGGTCGAGGTCGGCGCCGACGTCCCGGGCTGGACGGCCGGTGACCGGGTCCAGGTGATCGCCGCGATCCCGTGCGGCGAGTGCTCCTTCTGCGCCGCGGGGCAGCAGAACATCTGCCCCAACCAGGTGTCGATGGGCTACCACTTCGACGGCGGTTTCGCCGAGTTCATGATCGTCCCGGTCAACGTGCTCAACGTCGACGGGCTGAACCGGATCCCTGACGGCTTGAGCTTCGAGGAGGCCAGCGTCGCCGAGCCGCTCGCCTGCGCGCTCAACGCCCAGGAGCTGGTTCGCATCAACCCGGGCGACGACGTCGTGGTCGTCGGGTCCGGCCCGATCGGCTGCCTGCACGTGCGGCTGGCACGCTCGTTCGGCGCGGGCCGCGTCTTCCTGGTCGAGCTGTCCCGCGAGCGGCTCGACATGGCCGCGGCCCTGGTGTCGCCGGACGCGGCGATCTGCAGCGCGGACGCGGACCCGATCGCCACGATCCGTGAGCTGACCGACGGGCGCGGCGTGGACGTCGCCATCACCGCGGCCGCCTCAGGGGCCGCCCAGGAGCAGGCGCTGCAGATGCTCGCGCGCGGTGGCCGGATCAGCTTCTTCGGCGGGCTGCCCAAGGACAAGCCGACGATCACGCTGGACTCCAACCTGGTGCACTACAGCGAGCTGACCATCGTCGGCGCCAACGGGTCGAGCCCCGACCACAACAAGCGTGCTCTGCAGCTCATCGCGGAGGGCAAGGTCCCGGTCAAGGACCTCATCACTCACCGCCTCCCGCTCGACCAGGTGCTGGACGGGATCGGGATCGTCTCTCGGGGTGAGGCGATCAAGGTGACGATCCTGCCCTGACGGCGGAGCACCGCGCCGAGGGCTCGGGGTCGGTGCACACTGTCGTCGAAAGCGCCCCGGGGCCGACCGGCCCCGGGGCGCACCATGACGGGCCGCGAGAGCGGACGATCAGGACCTTTGGTGCCGTGCGCGGCGCTAGGTTGGCTTCAAGCACGCCGGGAACCCCGAGGAGGACCACCATGGCTGAGCGGACCGTTGCCGTCGCGTCGAAGGTCGGGCTGCACGCTCGTCCGGCGATGTTGTTCACCCAGGCCGTCGCCGCCAGCGGCACGACCGTGACCATCGCCCGGCCGGGGCAGCCCCCGGTGGATGCCTCGAGCATCCTGTTCGTCATGGGCCTGGGGGTGAAGCACGGCGAGGAGGTCGTGCTGGCCTGCGACGACGAGAAGGTCCTGGACGACATGGTGGCGATGCTCGCCACCGACATGGACGCGGAGTGATCATGCGGACCATCACAGGTGTCGGGGTGGGCCGTGGCGCCGTGGTCGGCCCGGTCGCGCGGGCCCATCCGGTGCCGACGGTGCCCGCCGACGCGCCGGCACCGGCGGACCCGGAGGCGGCGGCGGAGCAGCTGGGAACGGTGTTCGCCGAGGTCGCCGAGACGCTGCAGGCGCGCGCCGACGCCGCGACGGGGACGCTGAAGGACGTGCTGTCCGCGACCGCGTTGATGGCGCAGGACGCGGCGCTCGCCGGGCAGGCTGCGGCCAAGGTTCGTGAGGGCGTCGCCCCCTCGAGGGCGGTGCAGGAGGTGGCCGGGCAGTTCATCGACATGTTCACCGCCGCCGGCGGTTACATGGCCGAACGTGCCACCGACCTCGCGTCGGTGCGCGACCGCGTCATCGCGCAGCTCGAGGGCCTGCCTGAGCCCGGTGTCCCGGCGCTCACCCGCCCGTCGATCGTCGTCGCGGAGGACCTGTCCCCGGCGGACACGGCGGTGCTGGACCTGGCCAACGTGCTGGGCATCGTGATCGAGAAGGGTGGCCCGACCTCGCACACCGCGATCATCGCCGGCCAGCTCGGCCTGCCCTGCGTGGTGCGCGCCGCGGAGGTCGCAGAGCTGACGGACGGCGAGGAGGTCGCGGTCGACGCCGCACGCGGCACGGTCATCGTGGAGCCCGACGAGGAGGTCAAGGCCGCCGTCGTGGCGCGGCGCGCGGCGCTGGCGGCGCTCGCGGAGGACACCGCCGACGGAGCGACGTCGGACGGCCACGGCGTGCAGCTGCTCGCCAACATCGGCACGGCCCAGGACGCCGAGCGTCTCACGGACGCGGCCGTCCAGGGCGTGGGTCTGTTCCGCACCGAGGTGCTGTTCCTGGACGCCCAGACCGCGCCGAGCGAGGACGACCAGGCCGCGGTCTACGCCCGGGCACTGACCGCGCTCGGCGAGCGGAAGGTCGTGATCCGGACCCTGGATGCCGGCGCAGACAAGCCGCTGGCCTTCGTCACGCAGCCCGGGGAGGACAACCCCGCCCTTGGCGTGCGTGGCTACCGGCTCGTGCGTGCCGCCCCCGAGCTCCTGGCGACCCAGCTCGCGGCGATCGGCCGGGCGCAGGCCGAGACCGGCGGCAGGCCCTGGGTGATGGCGCCGATGATCGCCACGGTGGCCGAGGCTGCGGAGTTCGCCGCACTGGCCCGTGACGCGGGGGTCCACACCGTCGGGGTGATGGTCGAGGTCCCTGCGGTCGCTCTCCGGGCCCGCGACGTGCTCGCCGAGGTCGACTTCGTCTCGATCGGCACCAACGACCTGGCTCAGTACACGATGGCGACCGACCGGCTCCGTGGCGAGCTGGTGGACCTGCTGGACATGTGGCAGCCCGCGGTCCTGGACCTGGTGGCGATGACCGCCGAGGCCGGCGTGGAGCTGGGCAAGCCCGTCGGGGTGTGCGGCGAGTCGGCCGCCGACCCCGTGATGGCGCTCGTCCTGACGGGCCTCGGGGTGACCTCGCTGTCCATGTCCCCGGCGGCGGTCCCCGGCGTCCGCTACGCCCTACGGGCGCACACCCTGGACGTCTGCCGCCAGATGGCGGCCGCCGCCCGGGGCGCGCTCACCGCACCGGAGGCCCGGGCCGCCGCCCTGGACCTCGTGGACCCCAAGGTCCGCGAGGTCCTGGCCCTGGACTGATCCCCGTGATCAAGGAGTTCGTGCCCGGCGACAGGGCACGAACTCCTTGATCACGCGCGGGGAGGGTGTCAGGCCCCGAGCAGCTCCACGGCCTGGCGGGCGATCTCCAGCTCCTCGTTGGTGGGCACCACGAGGACGGTGACCTCCGCGTCGTCGGGAGAGATGACGGTGATCTCCTTCTTGCGTCCTGCGTTGCGCTCGGGGTCCACCCGGATCCCGAGCCGCTCGAGCCCCGCGAGGGAGTTCAGCCGCACGATGTCGTCGTTCTCGCCGATGCCCGCCGTGAACGCGATCGCGTCGACGTGCCCGAGCTGGGCGTAGTAGTTGCCGACGTAGCCCTTGATCCGGTGGTAGTACACCTGGAGCGCCGTGCGGGCCTCCTCGTTGCCGGCGGCGACGGCGTCGTGCACGTCGCGCATGTCCGACATCCCGCACATGCCGAGCATCCCCGAGCGCCGGTTGAACAGGTCGTCCAGCTCGTCGGTGGACATCCCGGCCACGCGCCGCAGGTGGAAGATCACCGCCGGGTCGATGTCCCCGGTCCGTGACCCCATGACCAGGCCCGCGAGCGGCGTGAGGCCCATCGAGGTGTCGAAGCACACCCCGCCCCGTACGGCCGAGGCCGAGGCGCCGTTGCCCAGGTGCAGCACGATGGTGTTGAGCTCGCCGTAGTCCCGCCCCAGGTACTCCGCGGTGGTGCGCGACACGTACAGGTGCGAGGTGCCGTGCGCCCCGTACCGGCGGATCTGGTAGCGGTCCGCGACCTCACGGTCCAGGGCGTAGGTGTAGGACTCCGGCGGCATGCCCTGGTGGAAGGACGTGTCGAACACGGCCACGTGGGGCACGGCGGGGAAGGTCGTGCGCGCGGCGACCATGCCCTCGACGTTCGCCGGGTTGTGCAACGGAGCCAGCGGCGACAGGTCGGCGATCCGCTGCTGCACCGTGTCGTCGATCAGGGCGGGGCCCGAGAACACGGCGCCCCCCTGCACCACGCGGTGCCCGACGGCGGCCAGGTGCTCGGGGTCGATCTCGGGGCCGTGGGCCTCGAAGAGCTCCATCATGATCGCCATGCCCGCGGTGTGGTCGGGCACGGGACGGTCGATCTCGGTCCTGCCGTCGGGACCCTCGTGCTTGGCGTGGCCCATCTCCAGGCCGATCCGCTCGACGATGCCCGACGCGAGCGACTCCGAGGTGCCGACGTCGATCAGCTGGTACTTGATCGACGACGACCCAGAGTTGACGACCAGGACGTGGGTGCTCATGCGAGGGTTCCTCCGGAAGTGATGGCGGTGCCCGCCGGGCTCACCGCGACGGGGGTGCCGTCCGCCGCGCCGGCGGCAGGCACCCCGGAGAGGGCCTGCGCCTGGATCGCGGTGATCGCCACCGTGTTGACGATGTCCTGCACCAGGGCGCCGCGCGACAGGTCGTTGACCGGCTTGCGCAGACCCTGGAGCACCGGTCCGACGGCGACGGCCCCGGCGGAGCGCTGCACCGCCTTGTAGGTGTTGTTGCCGGTGTTGAGGTCCGGGAAGATGAACACCGTCGCCCGGCCGGCCACGGTCGAGTCCGGCATCTTCGTCTTGGCAACGGACGCGTCCACGGCGGCGTCGTACTGGATAGGACCCTCGACCTCGAGGTCGGGGCGGCGCTCGCGGACGAGGGCGGTCGCCTCCCGGACCTTCTCCACGTCCGCGCCTGTCCCGGACTCGCCGGTCGAGTAGGACAGCATCGCGATCCGGGGTGCGATCCCGAACTGCGCGGCCGTGTCCGCGGAGGAGATCGCGATGTCAGCGAGCTGCTCCGCGGTGGGGTCCGGGTTCACGGCGCAGTCGCCGTAGACCAGGACCCGGTCCTCCAAGCACATGAAGAACACGCTGGAGACGATGGACGTCCCCGGCTGGGTCTTGATGATCTCGAACGATGGCTTGATGGTGTGCGCGGTGGTGTGGATCGCGCCGGAGACCATGCCGTCGGCGAGCCCGAGCTGGACCATCATGGTCCCGAAGTACGACACCGAGCCGACGATCTCCCGTGCCCGCTCGACCGTCATGCCCTTGTGCTTGCGCAGCTCGGCGTAGTCCCGTGCGAACCGTTCGTGCAGCTCGCCGTCCTTGGGGTCGATGACGTCCGCCGCGGAGATGTCCAGGCCCAGCTCGGTGGCGCGTCCGCGGATCGCGGCTTCGTTGCCGAGGATGGTCAGGTCGGCGACCTCGCGCTGGAGCAGCGTGCTGGCGGCCCGGAGGATCCGGTCGTCCTCGCCCTCGGGCAGCACGATGTGCTTCTTGTCCGACCGGGCGCGGGACAGCAGCTCCCACTCGAACATCAGCGGCGTGATGACGCTGGGCCGGGACACGTCCATCCGGGCCAGCAGCGCCTCGCCGTCGACATGCTTCTCGAACAGGGCCAGCGCGGTGTCGACCTTGCGCTGCGAGTCCGCCGACAGCCGGCCCCGGATCGAGGCGGCGGCGCTCGCGGTCCGGAACGTCCCGTAGTCGCACCGGATGATCGGCAGCCGTTGACCGAGCGCGTCCACCAGCTTCGCGACCTGGGGCGGCGGGTAGAAGCCGCCGTTGAGGATCACGCCGGCGAGCGACGGGTAGCTCTCCGCGGCGTGGGCGGACAGGAGACCGAGCAGGACGTCCGAGCGGTCACCGGGGGTGATGATCACGGCCCCGTCGGTGAGCTTCTCGAGCAGGTGCTCCACGGACATCGCGCCGACCAGGACGTCGAGCGCCTCGCGGGACAGCAGGTCGGTGTCGCCCGCGACCAGGCGGCCGTCCACGGCTTCCATGAGCGCCCGCACGGTCGGTGCCATGAGCACGCGGTCGTCCGGGATGGCCCAGGCCGGCAGGTCGTAGCCGAGCGCGGCCCGCATCGCGAGCAGGTGCTGGCCCGGGCACCGGTTGGCAACCAGGCCGATCACCTCGGCGTGCTGGGTGCGCAGCTCGGCCAGGCAGACCTCGGCCATCGAGTGCACCTCGTCCGGCCGACGGTTTGACCCGCGGATCACGAGCAGCACCGGCGAACCGAGGTTCACCGCGATCCGGGCGTTGTACGCCAGCTCGGTCGGCCCCGCCGCGACGTCGGTGTAGTCCGTGCCCACGATGACCACGACGTCGGACTTCCGCTCGACCTCGTGGTAGCGCGACACGATGCGCGACAGTGCGGCCTCCGGGTCGTGGTGCACCTCCTCGTAGGTGACGCCGACGCACTCGTCGTAGCTGAGGTCCACGCCCTCCCGGGACAGCAGGAGCTCGAGCACGTAGTCACGCTGCTGCACCGACCGGGCGACGGGGCGGAACACCCCGACCCGGGCCACGGTCCGGGTCAGGAGGTCGACCAGGCCGAGGGCGACGGTCGACTTGCCGGTGTCGCCCTCGGCAGAGGTGATGTAGATGCTGCGTGCCACGGTGTCCTTCTTGCTGTGTCGTGCCGACCGTCGGCCGGCGGTGGGGGGTCTACTCGTTGTCGCCGCCGGTCGCGGATGCGGCGGACATGGCCGCGGCGGCTCCGTCGCCGGCCTCCGGCCACACCCAGTCGCGGACCTCGGGGATGTCCTCGCCGTACGCCCGGGTGTACTCCCGGGCCCGCAGCCGTGCGTCGACCATCTTCTGGCGCAGGTTCGCCTGCCCGGTCCGCAGCCAGTGCACGTGGTCGATGACGTCGATCACGAGCTTGTAGCGGTCCAGGTCGTTGAGCATGACCATGTCGAAGGGCGTGGTCGTGGTGCCCTCCTCCTTGTAGCCGCGCACGTGCAGGTTGGAGTGCCCGTTGCGGCGGTAGGTCAGGCGGTGGATGAGCCACGGGTACCCGTGGTAGGCGAACACGATGGGCCGGTCCGCCGTGAAGATGTTGTCGAACTCGCGGTCCGACAGTCCGTGCGGGTGCTCCCGCTCGTCCTGCAGGCGCATGAGGTCGACGACGTTGACCACGCGGACCATGAGCACGGGAAGCTCGCGGCGCAGGATGTCCGCGGCGGCGAGCACCTCGAGGGTCGGCACGTCACCCGCGGCGGCGAGCACGACGTCCGGCTCCTTGCCGGGGATCTCCGTACCTGCCCAGTCCCAGATCCCGAGCCCGCGGGTGCAGTGCGCAACGGCCTGCTCCATGGTCAGGAAGTTGGGCGCGGGCTGCTTGCCCGAGACCACGACGTTGATGTAGTCGCGGCTGCGCAGGCAGTGGTCGTAGGTGGACAGCAGGGTGTTCGCGTCCGGCGGCAGGTAGACCCGGACGACCTCGGCCTTCTTGTTGATCACGTGGTCGATGAAGCCGGGGTCCTGGTGCGAGAACCCGTTGTGGTCCTGGCGCCACACGTGGCTCGACAGCAGGTAGTTCAGGCTCGCGATCGGTCGGCGCCACGGGATGTCCGCGGTGACCTTGAGCCACTTGGCGTGCTGGTTGACCATCGAGTCGACGATGTGGATGAACGCCTCGTAGCAGTTGAACAACCCGTGCCGCCCGGTGAGCAGGTAGCCCTCGAGCCAGCCCTGCATCTGGTGCTCCGAGAGCATCTCGAGGACGCGGCCGGCGCGGGCCAGGTGCTCGTCGACCTCGGGGCCGTCGAACTCGGCGTTCCACTGCTTGTCGGTCGCGTCGAACACGGCCTGGAGCCGGTTGGACGCCGTCTCGTCCGGCCCGAAGATCCGGAAGTTGTCCGGGTTCAGCCGGATGACGTCGGTCAGCCACTGGCCCAGCACGCGCGGCGCCTCGGAGATGGAGCCGCCGGGGGAGGGCACGTCCACGGCGTACTCGCGGAAGTCCGGCAGGCGCAGGTCGTGCAGCAGCAGCCCGCCGTTGGCGTACGGGCTGTCGCTCATCCGCAGGGTGCCGGTCGGGGCGAGCGCCCGCACGTCCTCGATCACCCGACCGTCGGCGTCGAACAGCTCCTCGGGGCGGTAGCTGCGCAGCCAGTCCTCGAGCACCTTGAGGTGCTCGGGCGTGTCCCGCGCGTTGGCCAGCGGGACCTGGTGGGCGCGCCATGACCCGGTGGTCTTCTTGCCGTCGATGTAGTCGGGACCGGTCCAGCCCTTGGGCGTGCGGAACACGATCATCGGCCACATCGGACGCTCGAGGTCGCCCTGCGCGGCCTTGGCCTTGATCGCGGCGATCTCGTCCAGGACCTCGTCCAGCAGGGTCGCGAAGCGGCGGTGGACGGAGAGGGGCTCCTCGTCGTCGAAGCCCGCCGTGAACACGTGCGGCTTGTGCCCGTAGCCCACCATGAGGTCGGTCAGCTCGTCCTCGCTGATCCGGGCGAGCACGGTCGGGTTGGCGATCTTGTACCCGTTGAGGTGCAGGATCGGCAGCACGACGCCGTCGGCCCTCGGGTTGACGAACTTGTTGGAGTGCCAGCTCGTGGCGAGCGGGCCGGTCTCGGCCTCGCCGTCGCCGACCACGGCGGCGACCAGCAGGTCGGGGTTGTCGAACACGGCGCCGTAGGCGTGCGAGAGGGCGTAGCCCAGCTCGCCGCCCTCGTGGATCGACCCTGGGGTCTCCGGTGCGACGTGGCTCGGGACACCACCGGGGAAGGAGAACTGCCGGAACAGCCTGCGCAGGCCCTCCGCGTCCTCGGTGATGTCGGAGTACACCTCGGAGTAGGTGCCGTCCAGGTAGGCGCTCGCGACGAGGCCCGGGCCGCCGTGACCCGGGCCTGTGATGTAGATCGTGGACTGCTGACGCTCGGCGATCGCGCGGTTGAGGTGCGCGTAGAGGAAGGTCAGTCCAGGCGTCGTCCCCCAGTGCCCCAGCAGCCGCGGCTTGACGTGGTCCGCGGTGAGCGGCTCGCGCAGCAGGGGGTTGTCCAGGAGGTAGATCTGGCCGACCGACAGGTAGTTGGCCGTGCGCCACCACGTGTCGATCCGGCTCAGGACGCTGTCGCTGATCTCACCGGAACCGGTACGCCACGCACCGGTCGCAGCGGGCACTTCGGTCATGTCGTCTCCTGTGCTGCCGGGGCCCGGCCGTGGTCCGCCCCAGGGTCTCGCGCTCATCCTCGGCCAAACATGGGACGTTTGGCCCTGCGGGGGGCTGGTCGAGCCGTTCGTGCTGGACTGTGCGGTTCCCACTTCACCACATCCAGGTGCCCACCACACGGAGAGCGACGAGCCTGCTCGCGGCGGTCTCGTCGGCTGGTCCCGGTTACCGTGGTCCCATGGGTCCGACCGTGCGCGAGCGGCTGCGTGCCGCAGCGCGTCCGCGGATGATTGCGGTGCTCGCGGCGTTCCTGATCATGGCGGCGGTGTTCGCGCGACTGGGCGTGTGGCAGCTCGACCGGGCCCTGTCTCGCGGTGAGGCGCGAGCTCAGGCGGCCGCCGAGCGGACCGAGAGAGCCG
The DNA here is from genome assembly GCF_030586465.1 of Actinotalea lenta. Lineage (GTDB taxonomy): Bacteria > Actinomycetota > Actinomycetes > Actinomycetales > Cellulomonadaceae > Actinotalea > Actinotalea lenta. Next base: position 79,778 of record NZ_JAUQYP010000001.1, on the reverse strand, counting down.
CACCCGTTCCGTTGGGCAGCGTGCTGCCTCCGCAGACCACGTTCACCTCCGACCTGGTGGGCAAGCACGTCACGGTCACGGGGACCTTCGAGTCCGACCAGCTCCTGGTGACGGGCCGCGTGGTGCACGGACGGACCGGTGCGCTGGTGCTCACGCCGCTGCGGGTCGCGGGCACGGGCGCCGTCCTGCCCGTGGTGCAGGGCTGGGTGTCCGGGGTCGAGGACCCGGCTGGCACGGCGCCCCCGCCGGCCGGCGAGGTGACCGTGGTCGGCTGGCTCCAGGTGGGCGAGGCCGCGGGCCGGGGAGGGTTCCCGGCGGGCCAGACCGACGCCATCAGCCCCGCCGAGCTGGTCAACAGCTGGGGTGGCCCGATCTACACCGGCTACCTGGTCGTCGACACGATCGACGGCGCGCCCCCCGCGGGCATGGTCGCCCTGGGTCCCCCCGGCACGACGGCGGGCGGGGTCGACTGGCGCAACCTCGGCTACGCGCTGCAGTGGTGGCTGTTCGGCGGCTTCGCGCTCGCGCTGTGGTGGCGCATGCTCGGCGACGAGGCGCGCGAGCGCAGGGCTGCCGACGCGGGGGACGGTGGCGAGCCCCGGCCTGAGAGCGACGTCCGGCCCGAGCCGCACGACGATCTCGGGCGCGCGCACCCGGACGGTGACCGGCCCGAGCGCCCTGACGGTGTCCGGCCCGGGCCCCGGGACGAAGCGCACTCTGCGTAGGTCGCTGCGGGGCAGTCGCTGCACGCGCGCGTCCTAACCGGCGAGCGGAAGCTCGCCTTGGTCCACGTCGGGTCGCCCGCGTGCCGTCGTGCCGTCGGGTGGGGGCGGGTCGTCTGGTGGGCGGTGGGGTCCGGGTGGCCCGGGGTGCTCAGGCAAGGGCGGGTCGTCGGGTGGACCCGCGCGGTGGTGGGTGATGGCGTGTCCGTCGGGTCGGGTGAACAGCCATCGGTCGTGGTCGCGGGTGATGTGTAGGTGGTGTTGGTGGACGCGGTCGTGGTGGTGGAAGCACAGCAGGATGCCGTTGGGCACGGCGGTGGGTCCGGTGTCGCGTTGCCACCATCGGACGTGGTGGATCTCGCCGAGGGTGGGGGGTGCGTGGCAGCCGGGGTATTGGCAGGTGCGGTCGCGGGCGATGACGGCGCGGCGTTGCTGTCCGGTGAAGGTGCGTTGGGCACGGCCCACGTCCAGCACGGCCGAGTCGGGGCCGAAGATCACGCGGGTGATCTCCGAGTCGCAGGCCAGGCGGGCCAGCACGGAGGGCGGCACGGGGGTGCCGTCGTCGAACTGGGCCGGTGCCAACGCGGCCCAGTCGGGCCGGTCGGGGTCCTCGCCGACGCGGTGCCAGGTGGCCGGTAGCCAGGTGGCCGCGCCGGGTCCGTCGGCCTGGGCGGCGCGCGCGACCTGGTGGTGGAAGGCTTCCCAGCCGACGTGCACGCTGAGGTGGGGGCGCACGGCCTGTCCGGTGCCGGCCAGGCCGCGGTCCAGGACCAGTCGGGCGGTGTCCACGAGCGCGGCGGCGTGGCGTTGGTCGACGGTGCGGGTCTCCTCGGCGGGCGGGACCCCGCCCACGGCGCGCAGGGCGGTGGCCAGGACCTCGCCGTGCTCGCGGGTCAGGAAGCCGTGCAGGGCCAGGCCGTCGCCGCGGCGGGACAGGGTCAGGTGTTCGCGGGCCGCGGCGGCCTGGTGGTCGCGTTCTGCGGTGCCTGCGTCCACGGTCTGGGCCCAGCGGGCCACGGTCCGGGCGAACTGGTCGGCGCCCTGGTGGCGCCCCTGGCGCACCAGCCATGCCTCGTTCACGGCCGGGTTGGAGGAAGCCAGGGCCTGCTTGTGGGCTGGGGAGGTCGCGGCCCGGGCCAGCACCTGGGCGTGCTCCAGGGTCAAGGCCCCCTCGACAACAGCGGCGGCGGTGGCGGGCAGGTCGTGGTCCAGTGCCCGCCCCAACGTGGCCTGGCGGCGCGCGGCGCCGACCGAGGTGCCCTCCCGGCGGGCGACCCACTGACCGAACGTGCGCGCCGGTCCGGCCTGCCAGCGCCCGTCGTCCTCGACCCGGGCCAGGACCCGGGCCGCCACCGCGGTGATCTGCCCGGCCAACCGGGCCAGCTCGGCGTGCAGGCTCGGCCCGTCCGCGCCGTCCACCCCCGACAGGTCCGCGGCGGCCAGGTCGGCCACGTCCGCGCGCAACCGGGACAGCACCCCCGCCACCCGCTCGCCACCCGCCATGCGAACAAGTGTACGAAGAACCCCTGACACGCGGGGCGCAGCAACCCCATCTGTGGACAACCAGCCAGCAGCCCGAACCATGCCACCTTGCCGAGGTGCGTCCACCCCCTCGGTGCGGGCCGGGCGGTGTCGACACCCGCGACATCGGGGTCGCGGCGCGGGTGTTCGGCGACCCGGCGGCGCACCACGGCGCCGGCTACACCCTGACCGGTCCCGAAGCCCTCGACTTCCCGCAGGTCGCGGCGATCCTGGCCGCTGAGCTCGGCCGCGCCATCACCTACCGACCCGCAGGCGTCCTGCCCTACGCGGCGCATCTGCGGCGGACCGGGCTCCCGCTCGCCCAGGTCGCCGTCCAGACCGTGCTGCACGTGGGGCTGCGCCGCGGTCAGGCCGACCACGTCGATCCCACCCTGGAGCGCCTGCTCGGCCGGCCGGGACGGACCGTGGCGGAGTACGTCCACGACCATCGCGGCCGGTGGGCGCTCCCCGGGGCACTCGCGTCGGGGGCCCGGACATGACCCGCACCGACCCCCGGGTCGTCCGGTCGCGCGCCGCCGTCCTCGCGGCGGCCACACAGCTGCTCGCCACCGACGGCGTGGCCGGCACCACCATCGAGGCGGTCGCCGCGCGCTCGGGCGTGGCCAAGACGACGATCTACCGCCACTGGCCGGACCAGCGAGCCCTGGTCCGGGACGCCTTCGGTGTCGCGCTGCCGATGCCCGCGGCGCCCGACACCGGCACGCTCGCGGGCGATCTGCTCGCGCTGGCGACGGGGCTGGCCCGGGCACTGGCGGACTCGCCGGCCGATGCCGACGCCATCCTCGACGCGCTCGCCGGTCCGCTGTTCCACCGCCGCTACGTCACCGGTGGTCCGCTGGACGAGGGGGCGATCCGGCGGGCCGCCGACCTCGCGTGTCACTCCTGTTGCCAGGACCGCCACAGGTCTGCGTAGTCCCCACCCGCGGCGACGAGCTCCTCGTGCGGGCCGATCTCGCGGATCCGGCCGTCGTCGACGACCGCGACCCGGTCGGCGTCGTGCGCGGTGTAGAGGCGGTGTGCGATCGCCACCACGGTGCGCCCGGACAGCACCCGGGACAGCGACTGCTCCAGGTGCCGGGCTGCGCGCGGGTCCAACAGCGACGTCGCCTCGTCCAGCACCAGGGTGTGCGGGTCGAGCAGGACCAGCCGGGCGAGCGCCACCTGCTGGGCCTGCCCCGGGGTCAGCGTCACACCGCCCGACCCCACCTCGGTCGACAGCCCACCCGGCAGCGCCTCCACCCAGGCGAGTGCGTCCACGGCGGCCAGGGCACGGCGCAGGGCCGCGTCGTCCGCCTCCGTGTCCGCCAGGCGGAGGTTGTCGGCCAGCGTCCCGACGAAGACGTGGTGCTCCTGGGTGACCAGAGCGACGTGCCCGCGCAGCTCCGCGAGCGGCAGGTCGACCAGCCGCACGCCGTCGATCGCGACCCGGCCGCCGGTCGGCGGGTGGATGCCGGCGAGCATCCGGCCGAGGGTCGACTTGCCCGCACCGGACGGCCCCACCACGGCGAGCCGCTCACCGGGCTGCAGTGCCAGGTCGATGCCGTGCAGCACGTCGTGCCCCTCGCGGTAGGCGTACCGCAGGTCGCTCGCGACCACCTGGTCACCGGCGGGCCGCTCGGCCCCCGCGGTCCGGTCCGGCTCGACCGACCCCACGCCCAGGATCCGCGCCAGCGACGTCGCGCCGATCTGGATCTCGTCCAGCCAGTAGATGAGCTCGCCGATCGGGTGCCGGATCTGCAACGCGTACACCGCGACGGTGGTGACCGCGCCGGCCGTGCTCAGGCCCTGCGAGACCAGCCACGCGCCCCACAGCAGCGAGGCCGCGACGGGCAGCACGAAGGACACGTCCACGCCCGGGAACAGCACCGTGCGCAGGAACAGGGTTCGCGACTCGGCGGCGAACGCCTCGCGCTGGTCGTCGTCGATGCGGCTGCGGCGCCGGTGGCCCAGGCCGAGGGCGTCGGTGGTCCGCGCACCCTCGACGGACTCGCTGATCGTCCCGTTGAGCGTCGCGTAGGCGGCGGACTCGCGCAGGTAGCCCGCTGCGGCGCGGTGCAGGTACCAACGGGCGGTCGCCGTGAGGGTCGGCACGCCGACGAGCAGCGCGACCGCCACCCGCCAGTCCACGGCGACGGCCGCCACCGCCGTCAGGACCACGGTGGCTGACGTGACCAGGATCCGCGGGACACCGAACCGGACGGAGTGCTGCGCGCGGTCGATGTCGTTGGTGGTCCGGCCCAGCAGGTCGCCCGTGCCGGCCCGCTCCACCACGGACAGCGGCAGTCGGGTCACGGTGGTGACGAACTCCTCGCGCAGGTCCGCGAACACGGTCTCGCCCAGCACGCGCGAGGCGCGCTGCGCATAGCGGATCGCCACGGTCTGCACGAGGACCGCGGCGACCAGCCAGGCGGTCGCCCGGTCGACGAACCCGACCGTGGTGCCGCGCCCGACGGCGTCGACGAGCCGGCCCAGGAGCCACGGTCCCGCGAGCCCGGCGAGGGCCGCGAGCGCGTGCAGCACCAGCACCCCGGCCAGGGGGCGCCGGTGGCGGCGCACGAGGGCCAGGGTGTGCGCGCGCAGGGTCGCGGCGTCAGCGATGGGCAGTCGCACGGGGGTCCTCCTCCCGGGGGTCGTAGGGGTCGATGAGGTCGTCCTCGGCGGCCGCACGCGACACGACGCCGCGGTACCGCCGGCCGCCCTCGTCGTCGGCTGCGAGCAGCCCGCGGTGCGTCCCCTCGGCCAGCACCCGCCCGCCGGCCAGGAGAACCACGTGGTCCACGTGGTCCAGCACCAGAGGGCTCGCCGTGACCACGACGGTGGTGCGGCCCGCCCGCGCCGCGGCGAGCCGCCGGGCGATCCGTGCCTCGGTGTGGGCGTCCACGGCACTGGTCGGCTCGACCAGGACGAGCACCTCGGCCTCGGTGAGCAGCGCGCGCGCCAGGGCGAGGCGCTGACGCTGGCCGCCGGACAGCGAGCGACCCTTCTCCGCCACGTGCCCGTCGAGCCCACCCGGCACCGACTCGAGCACGTCGTGTGCGTCGGCGACGTGCAGGGCCGCGAGCTTCGCGGCGTCGTCGCTGCCGCCCCGCACGTCGAGCTCCTCGCGCAGCGAACCGGTGAACAGGTGCGGCATGGACTCGGCCACGACGATGCGTCGCCGCACCTCCGCCAGGCCCAGCTCGGCCAGCGGGATGCCGCCGAGCCGCACGCGTCGGTCGTGCCCCGAGCCCAGCAGCCCGAGCCGCAGCGCAAGCGCGGCGGACTCGTCCGGGTCCGGGCTGACCACGGCGGTGAGCCGGCCCGCAGGGAGCGCCACGCCGGTCGCCTCGTCCACCAGCGACGACGCCTCGGTCGCCGGCGGCCGCTCGCCCAGGTCCAGCGGCTGCTCGCGGGTGTCGGCACCCGTCGGCGGCACCGACAGCACGCGCAGCATCCGCCGCACGCCCACCACCGCGCGCGTGACGATGCGCAGCGCCTCGGTGGCCACGTCCAGCGGCTGGGTGAGGAACGCGGCGTAGCCGAAGAACGTCACGAGCTCGCCGGGCGTGATGGTCCCCGCGATCGCCAGGCGGGCCCCGTACCAGACCACCGCGGCCAGGAAGAGCCCCGGCAGCAGCGCCTTGAGCGCGTCGAGCACCGACTCCGTCTGTGCGACGCGTACGCCTGCGCGCCGCACGCGCTGTGACTGGTCCCGGTAGCGGCCGGCGAACACGTCCTCGCCGCCGATGCCGCGCAGGATGCGCAGCCCGGCCACGGTGTCCGCACCGAGCGTCGTCAGCCGTCCGCCCGCTGCCCGCTGATCCGCCTCGCGGCGCGACAGCGGACGCACGATCAGGGCGAGCATCGCGGCCACCGTCGGCAGCCCGACGAGCACTGCGAGCCCGAGCGCGACCGACGCGCGCAGCAGAAGCACGGCCACGACGGCGTAGGAGACCAGCGCCCCGACGAGCCTCGGCAGGATCCAGAACACCTCGCCGACGCGCAGCGAGTCGGACGCCACGGTCGCGACGACCTCGCCGGTCGGCAGCTCGGCGGTCACGGCGTCCCCGGTGCGGGTGACGTGGTGCCCGAGCAGCTGGGAGGACCGGAAAGCAGCCCGGATCCAGCCCTCCACGAGGCGCCGGTGCTCCATCACGTTCGCCAGGGCGCCCAGCAGCCCCACCGCGAGCAGCAGCAGCACGGCCGACCACAGCGCGCGGACCGGGCCGCGCTCGAGGCCGGCGTCCACCGCGACGCCCAGCAGGTAGGGCAGCGCGGCGGCGGAGACGAAGGCCAGCGACGACCACGCCACGCAGGACCCGACCAGCCCGGCCTGCCCTCGGGCCACCCACCACAGGTAGGCGGAGGCCGAGGTCAGCGGCGGGCGTCCCGGGTCGGCGTAGGGCATCTGGCGCACCCGGAGACGGTAGGTCCCGCCACCGACACCGGGCGACGACTTTTCCGGTCCGCCCGCGGGGTCGGGGATACCCTGGCTGGATGCTGCTGGTGGTGCATGTGGACGTCGCCGTCGTGCCGGGACGGGAGGACGAGTTCCGGGCCGCGACACTGGTCAACGCCGAGGCGAGCCGCGAAGAGGCGGGGGTGCTTCGGTTCGACGTGCTCGTGGACCGGGCCGACCCGACCCACCTGGTGCTCGTCGAGGTGTACCGGGACGAGGATGCCGCGGCCGCGCACAAGCAGACCGCGCACTACGCCCTCTGGCGCGCGACCGTGGAGCCGATGATGGCCAGACCGCGCACCTCGGTGCGGTACGCGAACGTCTCGCCCGACGACGACGGGTTCTGATCCCGCCGGGACCGGCCGGGGCGCCACGTCCCTCGGCGAGAGACCGGCGCCCTCGTCGGGCAGGATGGGGGGCGCGAGCGTCGCACGGACAGGAGGAGCAGTGGCTGAGAAGGCGTGGCCGGACCGGGCCGCCGGAGCACTCACCCGATACCGCGTGATGGCCTACGTCACCGGGACGATGCTTCTCCTGCTGGTCGCGGAGATGCTGCTCAAGTACGTCGTCGGCGTCGACGAGTCGGTGGTCCGCCTGATCGGCTGGATCCCGTACGCACACGGCTGGATCTACGTGGTGTACCTCGTGACGGTCTTCGACCTGTGGTCGACCGTCCGCTGGGGCTTCGGTCGTCTGGTGACGATGGCCCTCGCCGGCGTGGTGCCCGTGATGTCCTTCGTCCTCGAGCGTCGCGTGCACACCGACGCGGCGGCGCAGATCGCCACGGGTGGCCCGGCCGGTGGGCAGACCCTCCGAGCCGCGGACGCCGCTCACTAGACTCCCCGCGTGGCAGCTGCGCAGACCCCGACCACCGATCCGGACGGCCCCGCCGGGCCGGTCCTCGTCGTCGACTTCGGGGCCCAGTACGCCCAGCTCATCGCGCGCCGGGTGCGCGAGGCGAGGGTGTACTCCGAGATCGTCCCGCACACCTGGTCCGTCGAGCAGATGCTCGCCCGGCGCCCGTCGGCGGTGATCCTCTCCGGCGGTCCGGCCAGCGTGTACGCCGAGGGGGCGCCGTCCGTCGACCGTGCCCTGTTCGAGGCCGGCGTCCCGGTACTGGGCATCTGCTACGGCTTCCAGGCCATGGCGCGGGCGCTCGGCGGCGAGGTCGCCCGCACCGGGACGCGCGAGTACGGCGGGACGCACGTCACGGTGGACGCTCCCGGCACGTTGCTGACCGGCTCCCCGGTGGAGCAGTCGGTGTGGATGAGCCACGGCGACTCGGTGCAGGGCGCACCCGAGGGCTTCCGGGTGCTGGCGACCTCAGCCGGCTCCCCGGTGGCCGCGTTCGAGGACGCCGACCGGTCCCTGTACGGCATGCAGTGGCACCCCGAGGTCAAGCACTCCTCGCTCGGGCAGCGCGCGCTGGAGAACTTCCTGTACCTGGGCGCCGGGCTGTCGCCCACCTGGACGCCGGGCAACGTGGTCGCCGACCAGGTCGAGGCGATCCGCGAGCAGGTCGGCGACGCCCGGGTGATCTGCGGCCTGTCCGGCGGGGTCGACTCCGCGGTCGCGGCTGCGCTCGTGCAGCGCGCCGTCGGCGACCAGCTGACCTGCGTGTTCGTCGACCACGGCCTGCTGCGCGCCGGGGAGGTCGAGCAGGTCGAGCGCGACTTCGTCGCCTCCACCGGTGTGCGCCTGGTCACCGTCGACGCGCGCGACCGGTTCCTCGCCGCGCTCGCGGGCCAGACCGACCCGGAGGACAAGCGCAAGACGATCGGCCGGGAGTTCATCCGGGTCTTCGAGCAGGCGGCGCGCGACGTCGTCGCCGAGTCCGGCGCGCACGGCGAGGAGGTCCGCTTCCTCGTGCAGGGCACGCTGTACCCGGACGTCGTGGAGTCCGGGGGCGGCGAGGGCGCGGCGAACATCAAGTCCCACCACAACGTCGGCGGCCTGCCCGACGACCTGCAGTTCGAGCTCGTGGAGCCGCTGCGCCGGCTGTTCAAGGACGAGGTCCGCGCGGTGGGCCTGGAGCTGGGCCTGCCCGAGGCGATCGTCTGGCGCCAGCCGTTCCCCGGCCCCGGGCTGGGCATCCGGATCATCGGCGAGGTCACGCACGAGCGCCTCGAGGTGCTGCGCGCCGCCGACGCGATCGCGCGCACCGAGCTGACGGCCGCGGGCCTCGACCGCGACATCTGGCAGTGCCCGGTGGTGCTGCTCGCCGACATCCGGTCGGTCGGTGTGCAGGGCGACGGGCGCACGTACGGCCACCCCGTGGTGCTGCGCCCGGTCAGCTCCGAGGACGCCATGACCGCCGACTGGACACGCGTGCCCTACGACGTGCTCGCCCGGATCTCCACGCGCATCACCAACGAGGTCCCCGAGGTCAACCGCGTGGTGCTGGACGTCACGAGCAAGCCGCCGGGCACCATCGAGTGGGAGTGACCCGCCGCTAGGCCGGCTTGCCGGCCACCTCCACGTCGCTCCGGTGCCCGCGCTTGACGACGTACATGGCGGCGTCGGCGGCTGACAGGGCCTGCTCGGCGCTCACCCTCTCGCCCGGGCGGACCAGGCGCGCGCCGATGCTCGCCGCTGCAGACGCCTCCGCGTCGTCCAGCACGACGGGCGCTGCCAACGCCCGGCTCAGGGTGGTGAGGGCGGCGTCCCGGGTCGCCTCCGGGCGGCCCTCCATCGCCACCACGAACTCGTCGCCTCCGAACCGGCCGACGAGGTCCGTCGAGCGCACTGCGGAGCGCAGCCGCTGCGCAACCTCCACCAGCAACCGGTCGCCCGTCGCGTGGCCGTACCCGTCGTTGACCAGCTTGAAGTCGTCCAGGTCCAGGAACAGCACCACGACGCCGGGCGAGTCCGCGGTGGCGCAACGGGCAAGGATCTCGGTCAGGTGGGCCGAGATCGCGCGCCGGTTGGGCAGGCCCGTGAGCTCGTCCACGGTGGCCAGGGTGTGCAGCCGGCGTTCGGCGGCGGCGTGCAGCGAGGCGAGGGTCGCGATCCTGCCCAGGACGAGCGGCGCCAGGACCGCGGCGGCGACGGCCAGCACGACGCTCCTGCGGCTCCCCGAGTGCAGGTCGGTCGCGGCGATCGCGACCGGTAGCACGAGCAGAGCCAGCCCGAGCATGGCCAGCCTGCCCCGCGTGAGGCGCGGCGTCCGCTGCTGCGGCGCGCTCATCAGGACCGCTCTCGGGTGGGAGAAGGCCGCAGCCAGAGCCAGGTAGGAGATCACCCAGCAGACGTCCACCCACGGGCTGTCGGCCCCGGTCGCGGGGTCGTCGGACAGGACGGCGACCAGGTGGCCCGCGAGCACCGCCAGGACGCCCACCACGAGGTGGCCGACGGGGTCGCGGCCGTTGGCGTTCGTGGTCCAGGCGCGGATCCCGACCCCGGCCATCCCCCCGACGAGCAGGATGAGCACGGCCTCGTAGGTCTGCGCCGCCAGGGAGTGGCCGGCGGCCAGCTCGACCGGCTGGATGATGACGGTCCACGCGAGGCTGGTGGCCACCACCGCGATGATCGCGTTGTCCGCGTGGCCGCCCACGTCGTCCCCGGACACCGTGATCACCGTCCCCCCGACCAGCAGCCCGAGGTAGCCCAGCACCAGGGTCGCCGCGTAGGCCATGCCGTCCGGGGCGCCGTCGTGTCGCAGCAGGGAGAGCAACGTGTGGACGTTGTGGGCCAGGAGCATCGTCATCCCGGCGATCAGCAGGGCGTGGGCGGTCCGGATCCGGGCGGCCCGGACCCGCCGCAGGGGGGACGTCGCGAGCGCGATCTCCGCGGCCGCGGTGGCCAGCGCGACCGCACCGGCGCGCGCCACGTCGTCGCCCAGCACGCACAGCGGCGTGAGCACCACGAGGGCAGCGGGCAACGCCAGCCGGACGGGCTGGCGTCGCAGCATCACGTGCCTCCGAGGTGCCTTCGAGGGCGCCTCGGCCGGGGGTGCCTCGGCGCTCGACGTCCGCATCGGCCGTCGACGCCGTGATGTGAGGAGACCGGGTCGCGGTTCACCCCGACGGGGCGTCGGCCACGTCGGCGTCGGCCACGTTCTCGGCTGCGCCGTCTGCGCCCTGCCGGGCGCGCTTGACGCGGTACATCGACGCGTCCGCGGCGCTGAGCAGGCGCTCGGCGGTGGTGCGCTCTCCCGTCCGCGCGACCGCCGAGCCGACCGACGCGTGGCTGGACGCCACGACCTCGCCGAGGTCCATCGGCTGGGCCAGGGCGCGCTCGACCGCCACCAGCCCGGCCGACCGGGCCGCGTGCGGCTCGCCCTCGAGCACGAGCACGAACTCGTCACCACCGAACCGGCCCACGGCGTCGGCGGAGCGCACCTGCGCGCTCAGCCGGCGCGCGACCTCGGCCAGGAAGCGGTCGCCGACGTGGTGCCCGTAGCGGTCGTTGACCACCTTGAAGTCGTCCAGGTCCAGGAAGAGCACGGCCAGACCCGGTGACGTCCTGCCGGCCACCCGTTCCAGGACCGTGGTCACGTGGGCCGACAGCGCGCGGCGGTTGAGCAGGCCGGTGAGGTCGTCCCGGGTCGCCAGCACCGTGAGCTGGTGCACGGCTGCCGCATGCAGCCGGGCCAGCAGGGCGATGCGCGCCACGACCAGGGGAACGAGCACCAGGGCCGCCAGGTTCACGACGGTCTCCTGTCCGTGTGCACCGCGCAGGTGCTCCAGGGTCGCCATCGCGGGGAACAGCGCCAGGGCGCCCCCGAGGAAGGTCAGCCGACGTGCCGACAGGCGTCCCGGCGTCGCCCGAGAGACCACCTGCACGCTGGCCGGCCGCGCACCGACGGCCGCGACCGCCAGGCTGGCCGTGCACCAGGTCAGGGCGACCCACCAGGGCCGCTGGTGCGGCTCGGCCCACTCGCTCAGCGCACTCGAGACCGTGCCGAGCAGGGTCGCCGACACCGCGAGCACCAGGTAGCCCAGGGCGTAGGACGAGACCATCCGCATGGTCGCCGCACGGGCGACCAGGCCGACGATCGCGCACACCAGGACCAGGACGACGGCCTGCCGGACCTGGGAACCGGTCGACGCGCCGGAGGTGTCCCGGCCCAGCGACGTGACCCAGACCAGGCCCGCGGCGGCGAGCGCCACGATCGCCGTGTCGATCGCGGCCCCGGGGTCCGAGCGCAGCATCGGGGCGGTCGCGACCAACCCTCCCGCGGCGAGCAGCGCATAGCCGAGCGCGAGGGTCGCGCCGTACCAGAGCCCCCGGTACGGCCCCCCGCTCGCGGTGTACGCCGCGAGCGAGACGGCGTTGTGCACGACGAGGAGGACGAACCCGCCGAGCAGCAGGGACCAGGCGTCCGAGTGCAGGGACCTGCCCGTCCGGCGCTGCGCGGTGAAGGTCGCCACCGGCACGATGCTCGCGATCAGCACAGCCAGGCCCTGACCGACGGCCCCGCCGAGTGCGCACACCAGGGCCAGGGCGGTGACGCCCGCCCCGACACCGACGTGCACCACGCGTGGGTCCACGCAGCCCTCCTCCGCCGCTCGACGGGAGAATCGGCATCCCTGCGGGCGGGATTAGCCTGGGGCGGTGCGCATCGTCCACGTCTCCGACTGCTACGCCCCGCGCACGGGCGGCATCGAGACCCAGGTCCGGGACCTGGCCAGGGCGCAGGTCCGCGCCGGGCACGACGTGCACGTCCTGACGGCGACCCTCGGGCCGGCCGGTGAACGCGGCGGGGCCGTCACCGACGACGAGGGGGTGACCGTGCACCGGTTGGGTGCCCGGCTCCCGTTCGACCTGCCGGTCAACCCGGCGGCCGTGCCCGAGATGCGCCGCCTGCTCACCGCTCACGCGCCGGACGTCGTGCACGTGCACGCCGGCGTGGTCTCCCCGTTCGCGTACGACGGGGCACGGGTGGCGCTGGACGCCGGGGTGCCGACCGCCATCACCTGGCACTGCATGCTGGACGGTGCGGTGCCGGCACTGCGTGCGCTCGCGGCGCGGACGCGCTGGCGGCGCGCCCCGGTGGCGCTGTCCGCCGTGAGCGCCGCTGCCGCCGAGCGGGTGGCCCAGGTGTTCGGGTCCGAGGTCCACGTGATCCCGAACGGGATGGACGTGGCGAGGTGGGCCCCGGATGCCGAGCCGGGGTCCGGCCCGCTGCGCGCGGTGGCGACGATGCGGCTCGCCCCGCGCAAGCGTGGGCCCGCCCTCGTCGCGGTGCTCGAGGACGTCATGACCCAGCTCGAGCCCGGGTCGCTCGTGGTGGACGTGTTCGGCGACGGCCCGGTGCGGGAACGCATGGCGCGTTCGGTGCACCGCCGCGGTCTGGACGGCGTCGTCACCCTGCGCGGCGGGGTTCCCCGAGAGACGCTCCGGGACGCCTACCGGGGTGCGCACGTGTTCCTCGCGCCGGCCGTGCTCGAGGCGTTCGGGATCGCCGCCCTCGAGGCGCGGTCCGCAGGCCTCGTCGTGGTGGCCCACCGGGGGACCGGGGTGGCGGAGTTCGTCACCGACGGCCAGGACGGGCTGCTGGTGGACGACGATGCCGGGATGGCGCGCGCCCTGGTCCGGCTGGTGCGCGACCCCGGCCTGCTGGCCCGGCTGCAGGGCGCGGCGCGTGCGTCCCGGCCGCCCTTCACCTGGGACCTGGTCCTGGACCGGGCACTGGTCGAGTACGCGCGCGCCAGGACCTTGGTCGACCGCTGAGGAGTCGTTGCCCCGGGATGTCGCGGTCGTCCTGGCCGGCGACCCGCCGGTCTCACCCCTCGGAAGAAAGTCGTCCCATGACCTGGGTCTGATGTCCCGGGTCCAATGTCCCCCGGACATTGGACCTACAAATCGACCTTCGCGATCCGCGATTCTCTTGGCAGACGCCGTGACAAGCGGCTCTCGGGCCCGAAGCCCGAACGTATGGGAAGGGATCACTCACATGTTCAACGCCAAGGGCGTCAAGATCGCCGGGATCGTGGCCATGGTCGCCGGCCTGCTCATGATCATCGCCGGTGGGGTCACCTGGGGCCTGGTGTCCAGCCAGCTGAAGGAGGAGCACATCACGGTGTCCGCCGACGCTCCCGCCTTCGGGAACAAGGAGGTCAACGGCCCGCTGGACGCGTACTACCAGGCCGAGGCGATCAAGCACCACGTGCTGAAGGCCACCGGTGGCAAGACCTACGCGCAGCTCGACCGCGAGGACCCGAAGCGGGCCACCGCGATGAACGGTGACTTCCTGCGTGCCTCGCTGTTCACCTCGGTCGTCGCCTTCGGTGTCGCCGCGTTCGCCATGGGCATGGGCGTGCTGACCATCCTGTTCGGCTGGGCGATCACCGCCCTGGCCGGCACCCGGGTCGCCGCGACCGCCACGGCCGCGACGGTCTGACCCACAGTCGACAGACTGCCAGGACGAAGGGCGGCCTCCCCGATCGGGGAGGCCGCCCTTGTCGTCGTCGGCCGGGCCCTCCTCCCGGCCGACCGTCAGCTCGCCCGGCGCCTCGCGCCCAGCAACGAGCCGACCAGCACCGCGAGGCCCGCGCCCGCGACCAGCAGGATCACGGCCAGCTGGACGTCGAACACCAACCCGTTGCCGATCGCCAGCAGGCCCAGGGCCACGGCGATGACCACCAGGCCCCACACGACCGTGCCGACCCGGATGCCGCGGTTCTCGGCCGGGCCCCGCGGGGTCGTCATCGGGGCCGTCGTCGTGGCCGGGCGCTCCTCGGGGCGCTCGGCAGGCTGCTCGCTCATCGGTTCTCCTCCTCGAAGGTCACGTCGCCCAGCCCGGTCCGCACGTCCAGCGCGAGCTCGACGTGCCGGCCGGCCGCTGCCGCGCTGGTCTCCAGCTCGTGGGTGTTGCCCCCGGCGCCCGAGCGGCTGGAGCCGTCGACCCAGGTCACGTTCCCGGCCCCCATCTCCACGTGCGCCGTCACGGCTGCGTGCGCGGGCAGGATCACCACGAGGTTCCCGGCCCCCATCCGGATCGGCACGTCCACGGTCGTCGTCGAGCTGAGCGGGACCTGGGTGAGGTCGACCGTCGCCTGGCCGGCCCCGAGCCGGAAACCGCCCTCTGCCGCGCTGACCGTGGTCGGGGTGTGCGTCACCTGACCGACCTGGACGTCGCCCACCCAGTGCAGGTCGCCGTCCCACCGGGCCGTGCCCGCGAGCGGCACCGCCACCAGCAGCCCGATGATCGCCAGGGCGGTCACGCCGCCGGCGCGTCGGCCACGTACGCCGCTGATCACGATCGCCACGCCGAGCAGCACCAGCCCCACGGTGAGCGTGGTCAGCGCCACCGGACCGTCGAAGGCCCCGATCCGCTCGGCGTACAGCAGGCCCGCGAGCGTGAGCAGGGTCACCGCGCCGACGACGCCCAGGACGGCGCCGCCGGGCCCGCGCTCGCGGGTGCGGGTGACGGGCCACCCGCCGCCGGACGGCTGTGGGCCGGGCGTGCCCCAGCCGGGTCCGCCGGGCGTGCCCGGGCCCCCGGGCCAGCCGGGTCCCGCGGGTGCCGGTGCACCAGAGCTCTGAGCACTCCAACCCTGGCTGCTCCACACGGGGGGCGGGGGTGTGCCGGGGGTCGTCGGCGCGGTCGGCTCGGCCTCCTGGGCCGGGAGCTCGTCCGCCGGACCGGGGTCCGCGGGGACGTTCTCGGTGACCGCCCCGCGGTCACCGGCGAAGGGCTCGCTGGTGGTGCTCATCGGTTCTCCTGTCGGGTGGGCCGCGGGCGCGCCTGCGCTCCACGGGGTCTGCTGCCAGCCGGCCGGGCCGGGCGGGGTCTGCTGCCCGCGCGGCTGCTGCCAGCCGGCCGGGCCGGGCGGGGTCTGCTGCCCGTGCGGCTGCTGCCAGCCGGCCGGGCCGGGCGGGGTCTGCTGCCAGGCAGGCGGAGGGGGTTGCCAGCGCGGTGCGTTCCGGCGTCCGCGGGACGCGGTCACGATGACCACGACGACCAGCCCGAGGAGGGCGAGCCACGTCAGACCGCGCCACCAACCGGCGAACCCCTGGGCGAACCACGGCAGCCACATCTCGGGGACGGACAGCCCCGCGAGGATCGCGGCGCCCGCGCCCAGCACGGCCACGTCGACGTCGCCGCGCAGCATCTGCTGGGCGTGGATGCGCCCGTCGGACTCCTCCGGGAGCAGCAGCCAGGCGATGCCGTAGAGCACCAGGCCGAGCCCGCCCAGCAGCACCGAGGCGGCCAGGACGCCGCGGACGACGAGCGGGTCGACGTCCAGCCGTCGCGCCACACCGCCCGCGACGCCGCCGATCCACCGCTCGGTCGAGCGTCGGATCCCGACGCCGCGGATCGAGTCGAAGAAGGCGTCCATGCCCCGCCGGGGAGCCTGCGGCGGCGGGGGAGGCGGGTCGTACGGCATCTGCGTCATGACCGCCATGCTCGTCCGCCGTCCTGCCGCGCACATCAGGGCCCATCCCTGAGCCGACCCTGAACTCGGGCCCCGCACCCCTGAACCTTGCCCGGATCCACCCCCTGAGCCCGCCTGCGACGCCCGCGTACGTGTGACGATGCTCCCGTGGAGACCAGGGCCCGGCTGCCGTTGCGACGGCCCGAGCGCGGCCGGGTGCTCGGCGGCGTCGCCGCCGGGCTCGCCGCGCACCTCGGGCTGCCCGTGGCGACCGTGCGTGTGGCGCTCGTGCTCCTCGTCGCGCTCGGGGGGGCGGGCGTCGTGCTCTACGTGTTCTGGTGGGTCACCGTGCCGTCGGGCGACCCGCTCGCAGCGGCGGAGGAGCTGCGGCCGGCCGCGTCGGTGCGACTGGCCCCTCGGCTGCGCGAGCCGGGCAGGCGGCTGCCCGTCGCGGAGATCGCCCTCGGCGTCCTGCTGCTCACCGCGGCCGGGGTGCTCGTGGCGATCCGAAACGGGGTGGACGTCGGTGGCTCGTGGGTGCTGCCCGCGCTCATCCTGCTGGGTGGCACCGCGCTGGGCTGGAGCCAGCTCGACGGCGTGCACCGCGAGCCGGGGACGTGGGGCGGGGGGACGCCGGTCAGCGTGCTGCGCCTGCTGGGCGGTACGGCGCTCGCCACCTCGGGCGTGTTCCTGCTGGTCGGGCGGGAGGCGCCGATGGAGGACCTGGTGCGCTCGGGCCTGGCCGCGCTCGCGGTGCTCATGGGCGCGGCGCTGGTGCTCGCCCCGTGGTGGCTGCGCCTGGTCCGCGAGCTCTCCGACGAGCGCCTGGCCCGCGCCCGCGCCTCGGAGCGCGCGGACATCGCCGCGCACCTGCACGACTCCGTACTGCAGACGCTTGCGCTGATCCGGTCCAGGGCGTCGGACTCCGAGGAGGTCGCACGCCTGGCCCGAGCCCAGGAGCGCGAGCTGCGCACATGGCTGTACGACGACCGGGTCACGCCGGGCACGTCGGTCGCGGCGGACCTGCGTGCGGTGGTCGCCGAGGTGGAGGACCAGCACGGGGTGCCCGTCGAGGTGGTCGTGGTGGGCGACCGCGTCCCGTGCGAGCGCACCGCGGGCCTGCTCCGTGCCACCCGCGAGGCGCTCACGAACGCGGTGCGGCACGGGCGTCCGCCGGTGTCGGTGTACCTGGAGATCGGCCCGGACACCGTGGAGGTGTTCGTCAAGGACCGCGGCGACGGGTTCGACCCGGATGCGGTCCCCGAGGACCGGTTCGGCGTGCGAGAGTCGATCGTCGGCCGGATGCGCCGGCTGGGCGGGAGCGCGAGGGTGCGCTCGCGCAGCGAGGGGACCGAGGTGGCCCTGCGGCTGCCCGTGGAGGCACAGGAAGGAAGCGGGCGATGAGCGAGCCGGCCGGCCGGCGTCCGATCGACGTGGTGCTGGTGGACGACCACCTGATGTTCCGGACCGGGGTCAAGGCCTCGCTCGACGACGGTGTGGCGGTGATCGGCGAGGCCGACTCCGTGGACGCGGCCGTCGCAGTCGTGCACGAGCTGCGACCGCCGGTCGTGCTCCTCGACGTCCACCTGCCCGGTGGGGATGGTGGCGGCGGCGCCGAGGTGCTGCGGCGGTGCGCGGACCTGGCCGGCGAGGTCCGGTTCCTCGCCCTGTCGGTCTCGGACGCCGCTGAGGACGTGGTGGCGGTGATCCGAGCCGGCGCGCGCGGCTACGTGACCAAGGCGATCAGCGGTGCGGACCTGTCCGACGCGGTGCGCCGGGTCGCGGGAGGGGACGCCGTGTTCTCCCCGCGGCTCGCCGGGTTCGTGCTCGACGCCTTCGGGGCGACGGCCGACGTCGCCACGGGGGACGACGAGCTGGACCGGCTGTCCGCGCGCGAGCGCGAGGTCATGCGGCTCATCGCGCGCGGCTACTCCTACCGCGAGGTCGCCTCGGAGCTGTTCATCTCCATCAAGACCGTGGAGACGCACGTCAGTGCGGTGCTGCGCAAGCTCCAGCTCTCGTCCCGCCACGAGCTGACCCGGTGGGCGGCGGCCCGGCGGCTGCTCTGATCGTCCGATGAGGTGACGTTGGTCCCAGGACGTGCTCGAACGCTCACGGGGTAGGCACCCCGGTCGATGGGCAGGGCGCAAGCGGTCCTGTCCGGCTCCCCCCGCTGAGGTGTCACCATGCGCAAGCCGACCATGTCCATCCGCATGAAGCTCGCAGGTTCCGTGGTGCTGGCCGCGGTCGCGATGGTTGCCCTCACCGGCATCGCCGTCGTGCAGGGCGAGCACCGCATCATGGCCGAGCGCCGCGAGGCGACGCGCGCCGTGGTGGAGTCCGCCCTCGGCGTGGTCAGCCACTACGGCGACCTCGCCCAGGCCGGCACGCTCACGCAGGACGTGGCGAAGGAGCGCGCCGCCCAGGCGGTGGCGTCGCTGCGTTACGACGGCCAGGAGTACTTCTGGATCAACGACATGACGCCGACCATGATCGTGCACCCCATCAAGCCCGAGCTGGACGGCACGGACCTCTCGACGATCACCGACGCGAACGGCGTCCCGCTGTTCATGACGATGGTCGACGTCGTCAAGGCGGACGGAGCCGGGTTCGTCGACTACCTGTGGCCCAAGCCGGGGTCGGACACGGCGCAGCCCAAGGTCTCCTACGTCGCCGGCTACCAGCCGTGGGGCTGGATCGTCGGGTCCGGTGTCTACGTGGACGACGTGCGTGGTGCCGCGTGGGCCGATGCGCGCAGCATCATGCTGGCCGCAGGGGCCCTGGTGGTCCTGCTGGCGGTCGCTGGCTTCTTCACCGCCCGCTCGGTGGTCCGCCCGGTCGAGAAGGTGACGCGGGCGCTGCGGGAGGGCGACCCGTCCGCGCGACTGGACACGGGGTCGGGTCGCACCGAGCTCGAGCGGCTGGCGGGCGCTCTCAACGAAGCGCTCGACCGCAACGCGGTCGTGGCCCGAGAGGTCGGCGGGATGTCCGTGGAGCTGCTGGGCGCCGCGGAGCGTCTCGCACGCACCAGCGAGCAGATCGGCGAGGTCGCCGGGGTCTCGGCCGCGCGCACCGCCCAGGCCGGCGACGCCGCGCGCGAGGTCTCCTCGGGCATCGACTCCGTGGCTGCCGGGACGCAGCAGATGGGAGCCTCGATCGGCGAGATCTCCCGCAACGCCTCCGAGGTCGCCGCGATCGCCGAGCAGGCGGTCGCCGCCGCGCAGCGCACGACGCACAGCGTCGAGGCGTTGGGGGAGTCCAGCGCCCAGATCGGCACCGTCGTGACCGCGATCACCCAGATCGCCGAGCAGACCAACCTGCTGGCGTTGAACGCCACGATCGAGGCTGCGCGGGCCGGGGAGGCCGGCAAGGGCTTCGCGGTGGTGGCGGGGGAGGTCAAGGAGCTCGCGCAGCAGACGGCCAAGGCCACGGGGGATGTCGTCGGCCAGGTCCAGGCGATCCAGGACGCGGTCGCGCGGGCCACCCAGGAGATCTCCGGGATCGCGGAGATCGTCGGCCGGATCAGCGACTACCAGACCACCGTGGCCGGTGCGGTCGAGGAGCAGACGGCCACCACGGAGGCGATGGCGCACACGGTCGCGGACGTCGCCACGAGCGGTCGCTCCGTGGCGGAGACGCTCACCGAGGTCGACGACGCCACCGCCCGCACTGTCGAGCAGATCGCGGCCGTCCGCGCGGCGGCGGAGGAGCTCGAGACCACGGCTCGCCGCCTGGAGTCCACCGCCACGACCCTCACGAGCTGACCAGCCCAGGG
The DNA here is from genome assembly GCF_030586465.1 of Actinotalea lenta. Lineage (GTDB taxonomy): Bacteria > Actinomycetota > Actinomycetes > Actinomycetales > Cellulomonadaceae > Actinotalea > Actinotalea lenta. Next base: position 59,978 of record NZ_JAUQYP010000001.1, on the reverse strand, counting down.
CGAGCGCGCAGAACGTGCTCGCCCTGGGGCGGTGATCATGAACGCCCTCACCGTGGCGCCGCCACCGGCGCCGGACCTGGGGGTGGCAGCGCCTAGGCTGAGGTCGCGATGACGACGCTCTTCGACGACCTCCCCCTGCGCGGCCTCGACCCGGCGCGCCTGCCCACCGCCGTGCCCCCTCGCACCGACGACGACTCCGGCTGGCAGGCCGACCGTGCGGCCCGCGCCGACGCGCTGCTCGAGGGCCTGAACCCTCCCCAGCGCGAGGCGGTGCTGCACCACGGCAGCCCGCTGCTCATCGTCGCCGGGGCGGGTTCGGGCAAGACCCGCGTCCTGACCCACCGGATCGCCCACCAGCTCGCGACCGGCCGGGTGCGCCCGTCGGAGGTCCTGGCGATCACGTTCACCAACAAGGCCGCTGCTGAGATGCGCGAGCGGGTGGCCGACCTCGTGGGGTCCGCCGCGCGCGCGATGTGGGTGTCGACCTTCCACTCGGCGTGCGTGCGGATCCTGCGCCGCGAGCACGCCGCCGTCGGCCTGCGGTCGTCCTTCTCGATCTACGACGCCGCCGACTCCCAGCGGCTGATCACCCTGGTGACCCGCGAGCTGGACCTGGACACCAAGAAGTTCCCCGCGAAGGGCTTGGCGTCGCGCATCTCCGCGCTCAAGGACGAGCTCGTGGACCCCGAGGCGTACGCGCGATCCGGGGACGCCGACGACGTGCTGGCGTCCGTCTACGCGCGCTACCAGGACCGCCTGCGCCAGGCGAGCGCGGTGGACTTCGACGACCTCATCATGCGCACCGTGCAGCTGCTCCAGGCCCACCCGGGCGTGGCCGAGCACTACCGGCGACGCTTCCGCTCGATCCTGGTCGACGAGTACCAGGACACCAACCACGCGCAGTACGTCCTGGTCCGCGAGCTCACCGGGCACGGCGACGTGCGCGAGGACGCGGTGCCACGTGCGGAGCTGACCGTCGTCGGGGACGCCGACCAGTCGATCTACGCGTTCCGAGGCGCCACGATCCGCAACATCCTGGAGTTCGAGGCGGACTACCCCGACGCCCGCACCATCCTGCTCGAGCAGAACTACCGGTCGACCCAGACCATCCTCTCGGCCGCCAACGCGGTGATCTCGCACAACCCCGGGCGCAAGCCCAAGCGGTTGTGGACCGACGCCGGCGCCGGCGCGAAGATCGTCGGCTACGTCGCCGACAACGAGCACGAGGAGGCGCGGTTCGTCGCCCAGGAGATCGACCGCCTCGGTGACGACGACGGCGTGCGTCCCGGCGACGTGGCGGTGTTCTACCGCACCAACGCCCAGTCGCGGGCGCTCGAGGAGGTGCTCATCCGCGTCGGTCTGCCCTACAAGGTGGTCGGGGGGACCCGGTTCTACGAGCGGCGCGAGATCAAGGACGCCGTCGCGTACCTGCGCGCGATCGCCAACCCGGACGACGACGTGAACCTGCGCCGGGTGCTCAACGTGCCCAAGCGCGGCATCGGCGACCGCAGCGAGGCGATGCTGGCGGCCTTCGCCGAGCGGGAGCGGATCAGCGTCGGCGCCGCGCTCGAGCGGGTCGAGGAGGCGCCGGGGATCGGCAGCCGCGGTGTCACCCAGCTCCAGGGGTTCCGGGAGCTGATGACCGGCTTGCGCGAGCTCGCCGCAGGCGGCGCGGGGCCCGCCGAGGTGCTGGGTGCCGTGCTGGACCGTACGGGCTACCTCGCCGAGCTGCGCGCGAGCGACGACCCGCAGGACGCCTCACGGGTCGAGAACCTCGCCGAGCTGCACGCGGTGGCGACCGAGTTCGAGCAGGCTGAGCCCGACGGCGACCTGGCGGACTTCCTCGAGCGCGTCTCGCTGGTGGCCGACGCGGACCAGATCCCGGCCGAGGACGTCGCAGACGGCGCCGCCGAGGGCGGTCCCCGCGAGGACCAGGGCGTGGTCACTCTCATGACGCTGCACACCGCCAAGGGGCTGGAGTTCCCGGTCGTGTTCGTCACCGGGTGGGAGGACGGCACCTTCCCGCACATGCGCTCCCTGGCAGACCCCGATCAGCTTGCCGAGGAGCGTCGGCTCGCCTACGTGGGCTTGACCCGCGCGCGTCGCCGGCTCTACATCTCCCGAGCCGCGGTGCGCACCGCCTGGGGGGCGCCCAACGAGTTCCCGGCGAGCAGGTTCCTGGCCGACGTGCCCGACGAGCTGGTCGACTGGCGCCGGCGCGAGTCGAGCATGGCCGCGCTGCGCGCCGGCGGCTCCGGCTGGGGTGGCGGTGCGTCCGCGTGGGGTCGCGGCGGGGGTGGGTACCGCCGGGACGACGACGGTGGTTCCGTGATCGGCAGTGGTCGACCGCCGAGGCGTGCGGACGCCGACCGGTCGGGCGGCACGCCGCCGCGGACCGCGCGCGGATCCTCGAGCCCGAAGGCGTCGGCACCCATCCCGACCCTCGCGGTCGGCGACCGGGTCACGCACGACTCGTACGGCATGGGTCGCGTGGTGGCCCTCGAGGGCTCGGGTCCGAACGCGGTGGCGAAGGTGGAGTTCGGCACCCACGGCACCAAACGCCTGCTCCTGCGCTACTCGCCGGTCACCAAGCTCTAGCCCGAGCCCCGCGCTCCCGAGCGACCCTCCCCTCGACGGCCGTGGGCGCGAGCGTGCAAGTTCTGCCCATCTCCGGACACAACCTGCATGATCGCGCCCGGGGCGAGAGCGAGACGGGTGCGATCCCGGGCGGGTGGGTCGTCGTGGGCTCGAGAGGTGGGGGCGCGGCGCGGTGCCCCGTGTCGTCGTCGGGCGCGGGTACCGTGGGTGCAAGGCGTCCCGATGGAGCGAGGGTGCTGATGAGCGTGGGCGTGGCGCGGGTGGCCGGGAGTCGGCCCCGCCCCGTGGCGCGGCACGTCCGCCGTCGCTACGGCGCCGGTGGGCGCATCCCGGGGCTCGACGGCCTGCGCGCCTTCGCCGTGCTGGCGGTGATCGGCTACCACACGCTGCCTCGGGCGATCCCGGGCGGCTTCCTGGGCGTCGACGTGTTCTTCGTGGTGTCAGGCTTCCTCATCACCACGCTCCTGCTGCGCGAGATGCGGGAGCGGGGAAGCATCCGCCTCGCGGCCTTCTGGACCCGCCGCGCACGCCGGTTGCTTCCCGCGCTGGCCGCCGTCGTGGTCGCCTCCACACTCGCCGCGCGGGTGGTCGAGCCGGACCTGCTCGTGGGCATCCGGCGACAGGTCCTGGGCGCGGCCACCTTCACCACGAACTGGCTCGAGGTCGCGGCGGGCAGCAGCTACTTCGACGAACGGCAGCCTGAGCTGCTGCGTCCGCTCTGGTCCCTCGCGATCGAGGAGCAGTTCTACGTGCTCTGGCCGGTGCTGCTGGTGGCCGGCCTCGTGGTCGTGCGCTCCCGTGCCGCGCTGGCGCGAGCGGCGCTCGCCGCTGCCGCGCTCTCCGCCGTCGCGATGGCGCTGCTGCTCTCGGACGATCCCACCCGGGTGTACTACGGCACCGACACCCACGCCTTCGGACTGCTCCTGGGAGTGGCCGCGGCCTTCGCGTGGCGGGGGCGGCCGTTGCTGGGCGGCGCGCGATGGGCGGCCCCTGGGGCCCTGGCCGGGTTGGTGCTTCTCGCCCTCGTGCTGCGCGACGACGCGTCGGTCACGTATCGCGGTGGCCTGCTGCTCGCCTCCCTCCTGGCCGTCGTGGCAGTGGCGGGCTGCACGGGGGCCAGCACGGCGTACGTGCGGGCGCTCGAGCTGCGACCGCTGTCCTGGGTGGGTGAACGCTCCTACGGCCTCTACCTGTGGCACTGGCCCGTCGGGCTCGTGATGACGCGCCTGGTCGCGGGCGCGCCGGGCACCGGGCGGTGGTGGTGGGGTACGGCGCTCGGCGTCGCCGTCACGTTCGCGCTCGCGGCGGCGTCCTACCGCTGGGTGGAGACGCCGGTGCGCCGGCACGGCTTCCGGGCGACGGGACGGGCCGTGCTGGAGCGGGTCCGCGCCGCTGCCGGGCCCCGGTGGGCCCTGGGCGGTGTCGCGGCCACGCTCGCGGTCACGGTCGCCGTGGTCGCGACCGCTCCCCGGGTCAGCGGCGCCGAGCTCGCGGTGGAGCAGGGCCAGCAGGCGATCGAGGACTCCCGGGCGGGGCAGCCTCCAGCCGAGCCGCCGCCCGACGCCGCCACGGCCCCGGCGGCCACATCGCCCACGCCCGAGGTGTCGCCCACGGCCGAGCCCTCCGCCACGCCCGCCACGCCGTCGGCCGACGAGACGTCGCCGCAGCCCGTGACGGGGACGGACATGATCGGTTTCGGCGACTCGGTGATGTCCGCCGCCGCACCCGCGTTGCTGCGGCGCTTCCCTGGGATAGCGCTGGACGCGAAGCCGATCCGCAAGTGGCTCGACGCGCCGGACATCGTCGCGGCTGCGGCGGCCCGCTCGGAGCTGCGCCCCGTCGTGGTGCTGGCGTTCGGCACCAATGCCGGCTTCCAGCTGGAGGGGTCCGAGGAGGCCCTGCGGGAGGTGCTCGACATCATCGGTCCTGACCGGCGCGTGGTCCTGGTCAACTCCTCGGGGATCTCCTACTGGCTGCCGGACGCCAACGCGCGACTGGCCGAGATCGGCGCCGAACGCCCCGGTACGAGCGTCGTGGACTGGTACACGGCATCGCGCTCCCGCCCGGGCCTCCTGCACGCGGACGACACCCACCCCACCATGGCGGGGATCGAGGTGTACGCCGACCTGGTGGCCGACGCCCTCGGCGCGTCGTGACGGTCGCGACGTCGACCCAGGTATCTCGACGTCGAGAAATCTTCCGTCGGGGCGGCTACCATCGCTGCGGCGGCAGAGCGCGGCGTTTCCGCGGCACGGCGAACGAAGGGCGTCAGGGTGGACCTGTTCGAGTACCAGGCACGGGATCTCTTCGACAAGCACGGGGTACCGGTGCTGGACGGGGTCGTCGCCACGACGCCAGAGGAGGCGCGGGCCGCGGCTGAGCGGCTCGGCGGCGGCACGGTCGTCGTCAAGGCGCAGGTCAAGACCGGCGGCCGTGGCAAGGCCGGCGGCGTGAAGCTCGCCCACTCGCCTCAGGAGGCTGCGGAGCGCGCGAGCGAGATCCTCGGCATGGCCATCAAGGGCCACACCGTGCACCGCGTCATGGTCGCGGCCGGGGCCTCGATCGCCGCCGAGTACTACGTCTCGCTCCTGCTGGACCGTGCCGAGCGCCGCTACCTGGCGATGGCGAGCGTGGAGGGCGGCGTGGAGATCGAGAAGCTCGCCGTCGAGCGGCCGGAAGCCCTCGCCCGCGTCGCGGTGGACCCGACCGTCGGCATCGACGCCGCCAAGGCGGATGAGATCGTGGCCGCGGCCGGCTTCGGGACGGACGTGGCGCCGCAGGTCGCCGACGTCCTCCAGCGGCTGTGGACCGTGTACCGCGAGGAGGACGCCACCCTCGTCGAGGTCAACCCGCTGGTCAGCACCGCCGACGGACGTGTGATCGCGCTGGACGGCAAGGTCACCCTGGACGACAACGCCGGCTTCCGGCACCCGGACCACGCCGGGCTCGCCGACACCGCGGCGACCGACCCGCTCGAGGCGAAGGCCAAGGAGCACGACCTCAACTACGTCAAGCTGGACGGCTCGGTGGGCATCATCGGCAACGGGGCCGGCCTCGTGATGAGCACCCTGGACGTCGTCGCCCTCGCTGGCGAGGCGCACGGCGGCGTCAAGCCGGCCAACTTCCTCGACATCGGCGGTGGTGCCTCGGCAGAGGTGATGGCCGCGGGCCTCGACGTGATCCTCGGCGACCCGCAGGTCAAGGCCGTGTTCGTCAACGTGTTCGGGGGCATCACGGCGTGCGACGCCGTGGCCACCGGCATCGTGTCCGCCCTGGAGATGCTGGGTGACGCCGCGACCAAGCCGCTCGTGGTTCGCCTGGACGGCAACAACGTCGCCGAGGGACGGGCCATCCTGCGAGCCGCCAACCACCCGCTGGTCACCCTTGCCGAGACGATGGACGGCGGGGCCGACCGCGCCGCCGAGCTCGCCCACGCCAGCGCCTGAGCCACGAGACAGACGGGACCGAGACAGAACATGGCGATCTTCCTCACCGAGGCCTCCAAGGTCATCGTCCAGGGCATGACCGGGTCGGAGGGCACCAAGCACACGACCCGGATGCTCGCCGCCGGCACACAGATCGTCGGCGGCGTGAACCCGCGCAAGGCGGGCACGAGCCAGACGTTCCCGCTGGGCGACGGGACGGTGGACGTCCCGGTGTTCGGCACGGTGGCCGAGGCGATGGCCGCGACCGGGGCCGACGTGTCCGTGGTGTTCGTGCCGCCCGCCCATGCCAAGGCCGCTGTCCTGGAGTCCATCGACGCGGGCATGCCGCTGACCGTCATCATCACCGAGGGCATCGCGGTGGCGGACACCGCGGAGTTCTTCACCGCGGCGCAGGCCAAGGGGGTGCGGCTGGTCGGCCCGAACTGCCCGGGCGTCATCAGCCCCGGGAAGTCCAACGTCGGCATCACCCCTGCGGACATCACCGGCCCGGGGCGGATCGGACTCGTGTCCAAGTCCGGCACGCTGACGTACCAGATGATGTACGAGCTGCGGGACTTCGGGTTCTCCACCTGCATCGGCATCGGTGGCGACCCGATCATCGGGACCACGCACATCGACGCGCTCGAGGCGTTCGAGGCGGACCCCGAGACCGACGCGATCGTGATGATCGGCGAGATCGGCGGTGACGCCGAGGAGCGGGCCGCGGCGTACATCCGGGAGCACGTCACCAAGCCCGTGGTGGGCTATGTGGCCGGCTTCACGGCGCCCGAGGGCAAGACCATGGGCCACGCCGGGGCGATCGTGTCAGGGTCGTCCGGCACGGCCCAGGCCAAGAAGGAAGCCCTCGAGGCCGCCGGGGTGACGGTCGGCCGAACGCCCAGCGAGACCGCCGAGCTGATGCGGGCGATCCTGACCCGCTGAGCCCGCGGAGCCCGACACACCCCGTCACCAACCGGGAACCCGGGGCACCAGCGGCGACGATGGCCGGGTGAGCCGTCCCGCCCTGCCGCCGTCCTTCCCGGCCACCCGTCCGGTGGCCGAGGAACCGGCCGCGCCGAGGGGACGGCGACGGTGGCCCGAGGCCGTCGACGCGCTACGGCAGCGCGTCGGGCAGGTCCGGCTGCGGCGCCCCGCGGCGCGCATCGGACCGTCCGGCCTCGCGGCGGGGCTCTTCGCGGGCGTCCAGGGAGCGCTGCTGTCGCTGCTCGTCGTGGTGGTGCCCGCCATCGCCGCGTACGTGGCCACGTCAGCCGACCCCGCGAACGACCGGATCGGCTGGTCGAACGCCGTCGCGGTGGGTTCGGCGCTGTGGCTGCTGGCCCAGGGCGGTGCGCTGGAGGCAGGGGGCGCGAGCGTGACCCTGGTGCCGCTCGGGCTGACCGCGCTCGTGGTGTTCGCCGGGTACGCCTCCGCGCGGCGGTCCTCGCCGCCGACTCCGGGTGCCTGGCTCGCTGCCGTGGCCGGGCACCTGGCCCTGACCGTGCTGGTGGTGCTCGGGGCCGGTGGGACCGGCCCGGCGGGCGCCGGTGGTGGTGCCGCGGCCAGGACCCTCGCCGGGGCGGCCGCGTGCGGCGCCCTGGGTCTCGGGCTGGGTGCGACCCGGCGTGGCGCGCTCGGGGCGTGGCTCGCCCCCAGGGTCGCCGGCGTGCCGACGTGGCTGCGGGCTGCGACGCGCGCAGGCCTGATGGTCCCCGCGCTGCTGGTCCTCCTCGCGAGCGCGGTGACGGCGACGTGGGCGGTCGCCGGGCGCGCCGCGACGGGCGACGTCATCGAGGCGCTGGGCGCCGACAGCTTCGGCGGGGTGACGCTCGCGGTGGCGCAGCTCGGGCTCGCCCCGAACCTGGTGCTCTGGGCGGTGTCCTGGCTGACGGGCACCGGCTTCGCCGTGGGCGCGGGGACGCGGTTCGCGCCGGACCAGGTCCTGGGCGGCCCGATGCCGGCGATCCCGCTCCTCGGGGCCCTGCCCACCCAGGCCGGGGGGCTGCTCTCCTGGGCGCCGGCCGCGGTCGTGGTGGTGACGCTGCCGGTCGCGTGGTGGTTGCGCCGCCGCATGCACGAGGAGGCGGCGTGGCAGCCGCTGGCGGCCGCCGCACTCGCCGCGTCGCTCGCCGCCGTCACGACGGGGGCCCTCGCAGCGGCCTCGGGTGGCCCGGTGGGGCCCGGGCGGCTGGCCGTGGTCGGACCGGCGCCCGGACTGGTCGTCCTGGACACCGTGGCGCTGGTGCTGCCGGCTCTCGTGCTCGTGGTGCCGGGGTCGGCGCTCGTGCGCGAGGCGGTGCGGGGCGCGGTGCGCCGCGCCCGCCACGGCGACTAGGTGTGCCCCCCATCGCGGCGCCCGGTGCGGAGTGCGGCGCCCGGTGCGGAGTGCGGCGCCCGGAACGCCGCAATCTCTGCGCGATGCCGCGGGGTGCGGCGCCGTGGCGCGGGGTTGGCGGGGGGTCAGGGCGCCGGCGTGCTGGTGGGGCTCGGCAGGCCGCGGCCGACCCGGTCGAGCACGGCCTGCTGGTACTGCGTCTCGCAGGCGTGCTGGGCGGAGATGGTCAGGGCATCCTGCTGACACCGCTGAAGCTCCAGCGGCAGAGGCCACAGCAGCGCGATCGATCCGAAGTAGAGGCTGACCAGGCCCGCGATCACCGTGGTCCCGGCCAGCACCCCCACGGTCGGTCGTCGGGCGCGGGCCGCCGCAACCATCGCGCGGACACCGGCCACCACGGCGGCGATCGCGAACGCGCCGCCCGCGAGCCCCCACGGCAGCGGGAGCAGGCCGGTGACCAGGGTCGCGGCGGCGAGCGCGAGCAGCAGCCGGGTCCGGAAGGACGCCGCGGCGATCTCCTCGTCCGTCGGCGGCCGGCGTGGGTGCTGCGCCCCCTGCGGGCGGGGGCCCTGCGGTGGTGGGCCCTGCGGTGGTGGGCCTTGCGGTGGTGGGCCCTGCGGTGGTGGGCCCTGCGGTGGTGGGCCCTGCGGCCTGCCGGACCGCCCGCTGCTGGCTCCGCCGCTGCCCGTCCCGCCGCTACCCGGACCGCCGTTCTCGGGGCCGCCGTTGCCCGGCCCGCCGTCGCGCGCCGGCCTGCCACCGCGCGGGGGTGGTGCGTAGGGGTTGCTCACGCCCCTCCTCCTGGTCGGTGCCGGCGTCGCCCTGCCGGGCACAGTCTTCCACCCGCTAGCCTCGGCCCGTGCCCTCCCAGGACGCGCCCCAGCCGGCGACCCCTCCGGCCAGCACCGTGCCGCACGACGCCCGGCTCGTCGTGCTCGTCTCCGGCGCGGGCTCGAACCTCGCCGCGTTGCTGGCCGCCCAGCAGGACCCGGCCTACCCGGCGCGCGTCGTCGCTGTCGTCAGCGACCGGCCGGACGCCGGGGGCCTCGACGTCGCGCGGGCGGCGGGGGTGGCGACCGTCGTGGTCCGGCCGGCCGACTTCGCCGACCGCGCCGCCTGGGACGCCGCGCTCGCCCGGGCCGTCGGTGCCCTGGACCCGGCATGGGTGGTGTCCGCGGGGTTCATGCGGATTCTCGGTGCGCCGTTCCTGGCCCAGCACGGCGGCCGCGTGCTGAACACCCACCCCGCGCTGCTGCCGTCGTTCCCCGGTGCTCACGCGGTGCGGGACGCACTCGAGCACGGGGTGGCCGTGACCGGGTGCACCCTGCACCTGATCGACGAGGGCGTCGACACGGGGCCGATCCTCGCGCAGCGTGCCGTGGACGTGCTTCCCGACGACGACGAGTCGAGCCTGCACGAACGCATCAAGGTCGCCGAGCGGGCGATGCTCGTCGAGACCGTCGCGCAGGTCGTGCGCCGTGGGGTGGCGGTGGACGGGCGGCGCGCCCGGATCGGCCGCTGAGCCACCGGCCCATCGTCCACGGAGCCACCGGCCCACTGGGGTCTCGTGCCCAGCTCCCGTCCCGCGAGCGTGACCCCCACCTGGGACTGTCGCGCGGGCCCCTGAACGCCGACCATGGCGCTGTGGACACTCTTGAGCGGGACAGCGGCCTGCCGGCGCACCAGGTCAGCAAGGCCGAGGCCTTCCGGGCCCTGCACACCGGTCGCGGCTTCGTGCTGCCCAACGCGTGGGACGCCGGTTCCGCGCGGATCCTCGAGCAGGTCGGCTTCCCGGCCATCGCGACGACCAGTGCTGGTATCGCGTGGTCCCTCGGCGTCCCGGACGGCGGACGCGTCGACCGGGACACGATGCTCGAGCACATCGGTCGCATCGTCCGGGCGGTGGACGTGCCCGTGACGGCGGACCTCGAGGCCGGGTACGGCGACACCCCGGAGGAGGTCGCCCGCACCGTGGCGCTCGCGGTCGAGCTGGGCGCGGTGGGCGGCAACCTCGAGGACGCCCGCGCGGGCGGCCTGTACGGCATCGGCGAGGCGGTCGACCGGGTTGCGGCCGCGCGCGCGGCCGCGCCCGCCGGTGCCTTCGTGCTCAACGCACGGACCGACACGTACTTCGGCGGCGTGTCGGGCGACCCGTTCGACGCGACGGTCGAGCGGGCCACCCGCTACGTCGAGGCCGGCGCGGACTGCGTCTTCGTGCCCGGTGTGGTCGAGGAGGACACCATCCGACGGCTGGTCGCGGCGATCCCCGCCCCGCTCAACGTGGTGGCCGGGCTCGCGAGCACCGTCGACGCGACCACGCTGATGTCGCTGGGGGCGCGCCGGGTCAGCCTGGGCGGCAGCCTGGCCCGCGCCGCGCTCGGCCTGCTCGAGCGTGCGGGGCGGGAGCTGCTCGACACCGGCACGCTCGGATTCCTCGACGGCGCGATCGGGTACGCCGACCTGCAGCGACGCTTCGGCGGCTGAGCCCGGCCGGCGGCCCACGCGGCGACGCGGGCCGAGGCAGTCGGCCCGCGTCCGGATCCTGGACGCCCGTGCGGCGCTGCGCGCGTGGCCGCTCGCACGCCGCGTGGGCTGCCGCGGCCCGGCTCTCCCGGCAGGCCGCTAGACTCGGTTCCGGCCGCGACTGGCGAGGGTGGAACCGACCACCAGGGAACGGCCGAGCGATCATCACGGCGCACCGACCGCCTGGGTGCACCGGGTCCCCGTCCAGCGACCCGACCCGGAGCACCGATGACCGCCACCCCCGACGCCGTGCGCCCCATCCGCCGCGCCCTGCTGTCCGTGTACGACAAGACCGGCCTCCCCGAGCTCGCCACCGCGCTGCACGACGCGGGCGTCCAGATCGTCTCGACCGGGTCGACCGCCCGGGTGGTCGCCGACGCGGGCGTCCCCGTCACCCCGGTCGAGGAGCTCACCGGCTTCCCCGAGTGCCTCGAGGGCCGCGTCAAGACCCTGCACCCGCGGGTGCACGCGGGGATCCTCGCCGACCTGCGCAAGCCCGATCACGTCGACCAGCTCGCCGAGCTCGGCATCGAGCCGTTCGAGCTCGTCGTGGTCAACCTCTACCCGTTCGCGGCCACGGTCGCGTCCTGCGCGGCGCCCGACGAGGTGGTCGAGCAGATCGACATCGGTGGCCCGTCCATGGTGCGCGCCGCCGCGAAGAACCACCCGAGCGTCGCGGTGGTCGTCGACCCCGCACGCTACGAGGACGTCGCCGCGGCTGTGCTGCGCGGCGGCTTCACGCTCGCCGAGCGTCGGGCCCTGGCGGCCGACGCGTTCGCGCACACCGCCGCCTACGACGCCGCAGTCGCCTCCTGGTTCGCCTCCGCCTACGCGCCGGACGAGACAGCCGCGCAGTCGGGCTTCCCCGCCGTCGTCGCGGCGACCTGGGACCGGGCGGCCGTGCTCCGCTACGGCGAGAACCCGCACCAGGCTGCCGCGCTGTACGCCGCGCCCGACGTGCCCGGTGCGCTGCCCGGGCTCGCGCAGGCGACGCAGCTGCACGGCAAGGAGATGAGCTACAACAACTACGTCGACTCCGACGCGGCCTGGCGTGCCGCGCACGACTTCGCCGGTCCGGCCGTCGCCGTGATCAAGCACGCCAACCCGTGCGGCATCGCCGTGGGTGACGACGTGGCGCAGGCGCACGCCAAGGCGCACGCGTGCGATCCGGTGTCCGCGTACGGCAGCGTGGTGGCTGCGAACCGCCCCGTCACGGCGGCCATGGCCGAGCAGCTCGCGCCCGTGTTCACCGAGGTGGTGCTCGCGCCCGACTTCGAGCCCGAGGCGCTGGAGATCCTGACCCGCAAGAAGAACATCCGGGTGCTGCGCGTGCCCGGCCCGGCGAACAGCGCCCCGGTCGAGCTGCGGCCGATCAGCGGCGGCCTGCTCATCCAGCAGGCCGACCGCATCGACGCCCCCGGGGACGACCCCTCGGCCTGGACCCTCGCTGCGGGGGAGCCGGCCGACGAGGCGACGCTCGCCGACCTGACGTTCGCGTGGCGCGCGGTGCGGGCCACCAAGTCGAACGCGGTCCTGCTAGCCGCCGACGGCGCGTCGGTCGGCGTCGGGATGGGGCAGGTGAACCGGGTGGACGCGTGTCGGCTCGCGGTCGAGCGCGCCAACCGGATGGGTGAGGAGCGCGCCCGGGGTGCGGTCGCGGCCTCCGACGCCTTCTTCCCGTTCCCGGACGGTCCGCAGATCCTCCTGGACGCCGGGGTCCGGGCGATCGTCCAGCCCGGGGGCTCGGTGCGCGACGAGGAGACCATCGCGGCCGCGCAGGCCGCCGGGGTCACGATGTACCTGACGGGCACCCGGCACTTCGCGCACTGATCCTGGCGCGCGGACACCCGCCGGCTCGCCCCGCCTGCTGGACGAGCCGGCGCGGCGCGCGTGCCCGCTGGGCGAGCCGGGCCGCCCGTGCCTACCGTGGGTGGATGGCTGTCGAATCCACCATGGTCCCGCTGGGCAGTGCGCTGCCGTCGTTCACGCTCCCGGATCTCGCGGGGACCACGGTCTCCAGCGAGCAGTACCTCGGCAAACCCCTGCTGGTCGCGTTCGTGTCCAACCACTGCCCGTACGTCCGGCACGTGGAGCGCGGGTTCGCGGCCCTCGCCACCCGGCACGAGCAGGACCTGTCCGTCCTGGCGATCTGCACCAACGACGCCGACGCGTACCCGCAGGACGGGCCGATCGGCCTTGCCGAGCAGGTCGACCGCGCGCTGTGGGAGTTCCCGTACCTGATCGACACCACCCAGGAGGTCGGCCGGACGTTCGGGGCGGCCTGCACACCGGACTTCTTCCTGTACGACGCCGACGGTCGGCTCGCCTACCGGGGCGCGATGGATGCGTCCACCCCGGGCAATGGCCTCCCGGTGACCGGCGACCTCCTCGAGGACGCCGTGAGCCGCGTGGTCGCCGGCAAGCCGGTGCCCGAGCCGCACCGGCCGAGCATGGGCTGCTCCATCAAGTGGCGCGAGTGACCGGTCCGGCCTCGGCACCGCCCTCTCAGGCCTGGTAGCGGGGCCGTGGTTCGCTGAACACCTCGCCGAGGTGCGACCACTCGTCCGCGCCCAGCTTGGCCACCGGGGCGAGCGCGGTCACCGAGGGCCGGCCGGACGCGTCGAGCACCGCGTCGTCCAGGACGAACGCCTGCACGTCACCCAGCACCATGAAGCAGTTGCCGACGGGGTGGATCTCCCGAAGCGTGCACTCCAGGTGCGCCGGGCTGTTCGCCGGACGGGGCACGTCGTGCGTGGTACCCGGTTCGACGGGGGTGCCCGTCTCGGCGAACTCGTCGTGCTCGGGCGGCAGGTTGATCGACGTCGCGTTGGCGGAGCGCCACGTCGCATCCGTGACCAGCGACACCGTGAACCGACCGGTGGCCGACACGTTGCGCACGGTGTCCTTCTCGGTGACCGACGTGAAGGCGATCACCGGCGGGTTCGTCGAGGCGACGGTGAAGAACGAGTGCGGTGCGAGGTTCGCGACCCCGTCGGCCGAGACGGACGACACCCAGGCAATCGCGCGCGGCACGACCAGCGAGGTCAGCAGCTGGTAGTTGCGCAGCGGTTCGTTGCCGGCGCTCGGCAGGACGGTGGGCACGGTCGGGCTCCCGGGGTCGGACGGTCACCCCGATCGTGCCACGGCGCGCCAGGGCGGTGCGGGCGATCGGGGGCCCGGTCAGCGCGCGCGGAGCGGCCGGTCGGGGTCGGCCGCCGCGGTCCGGTCCAGGTGCGGCAGCCGTGGTCCCGAGAAGAGCCGGCGCGCGGCTGCCACGTCGCGCGGGCGGTCCACGGCCAGGACGGCACGGACCTGGTCGGTCGCCGGCACGAACCACACGGCAGTGAACGCGCCCGCCGGGTCGCCGCGCAGCACCTCGTCGTCGCCGAGCCGCGGCAGGCCGTACGCGGCGATGGCGTGCCCGAGCTGGTCGGACCACACGTAAGGGGCGGGATCGGCGGGCCCGTCCGTGCCGTGTGCGCCCAGCAGGGTGGCGGCCGCGATGTCCGGCTCCCGCAGCGCGCCGTCCCAGTGCCCGCCGGGCAGCCGCCCATGCCTCGGGGAGACCCGGGCCGCGACGTCACCCACTGCGAGCACCCGGCCACCCGTGCCAGGAACCCGCATCGCCGCGTCCACCTCCACCGAGCCGTCCGGCCCCAGCGGCACGCTGCCCGCCAGCCAGCTGGTGGCGGGCCGCACCCCCACCGCGGCGAGCACGGCGTCGGCCGGCAGCTCCTCGTCGTCGGCCAGGACCGCGCCCTGCGGGGTCACCGCCCGGACCGTGGACCCCGTGAGGAGCCGGACGCCCGCCGCGGCATACCACGGCACCGTCAGCGCCCCGACCGTGGGCCCCACGGCGGTGGCCAGCGGTGCCGCGCCGGCCTCCACGACGGTCACCTCTGTCCCCGCCGCGGCCGCAACCCCGGCGACCTCCGCCCCGATCCAGCCGGCCCCCACGACGACCAGGCGTCGGCCAGGTCCCAGCCGCGCACGCAGTGCCGCGGCATCGGCGGCGGTGTGCAGGGTGAGCGCCGTGCCCCAGCCGGCCGGCCGGACCGGCGCGGCGCCCGTGGCGATCACGACGGCGTCCGCGGACAGGTCCCCGGCGTCCGTGCGGACCGCCACGGCGTGCGGCGCGATCTCGAGGCCGGTGGCGGGCTCGCCGAGCCGGGCGTCCTCGCCGTCCAGGTCGATCCCGAGCTCGTCGCGCAGCCACGCCGGTGTGGTCCGTGACAGCAGCTCCTTGGACAGTGGGGGGCGGTCGTACGGCTCGACACCCTCGGCGCCCAGCAGCGTGATCGAGCCCTCGAACCCGCCTCCCCTCAGCGCCGCGACGGTCCGCGCTCCCGCCAGGCCCGCGCCCACCACCACCACCGACCGGACAGCGGTTGCCTGCTCGCTCATCCCGCCACGGTAGTGTGCGGCGGCGTGAGGGCCGGTGCCGTGTGGATCGTCGCGGCGGCCGTGGGCGTGGTCGGGGTGGTCGCCGCGGTCGCCGGCGCCGAGGCGGCAGCGTTCGCGATGTCGGGGCTGCTGATCCTGGTCGCCGCCGCGCGCTGGGTGTGGCGCCGCGAACGACCTGAGGCGCTGGCCGTGCGCTCGTGGCCCGTGGACGTGGCCGTGTCCGTGGTCCTCGCGGTGGCGATCGCCGTGCTCGCGACGAGCCTGCCGCTGTGAGCGCGGGTCAGACCTCGCGCGCCTCGGCATCCTCGTCCAGGTCGGGGACCGTCCCGAGCGGGGCCCTCTCGCGCAGCCCGAACGCGAGCTTCGCCAGGCCGGCGAGCATGCCGCCCACCAGCGGCGCCACCCAGAACAGCCAGAGCTGACCGATCGCCGGCGCGCCCGAGCCGATGGACAGCAGGGCGACCGCGGTGGACCGCGCCGGGTTGAACCCGCCGCCGGTGATCGGCGCCGCGAGCAGGATCAGCGCGCCGTAGGTGGCGCCGACGGCGGTCGCCGAGCGCGCGGAGGGCCGACCGGCCAGCACGACGCCCACGAGGATCGCGCTGCCCAGCGTCTCCACGAGCAGCGCCGCGACCAGGCCGAACTCGACCTGCCCGCTGCTGAGGACGGACAGCGCCGACGCCTCACCCCAGCCGTTCGCGGTCTTGGCGAGGAACCCCGCGGGTCCGTCGGCGCCGGCCATCGTGGCCAGCTGGACCGGGATGGTGGCGTAGAGCACCGTCGCGGCGAGTGCCCCGCCGATGAGCTGTGCGACCACGTAGAACGCCGCGTCCACGGCGGTGATGCGGCCTGCGATGGCCGACGCGACGGACACGGCGGGGTTCAGGTGCGCGCCGGAGACGTGCACGAACGCGCCGTACAGGCCGATCAGTGCCAGCCCGGCCGCGAGGCTCGTGCCCAGCGCGCCGAGCTCGCTGGGGGTGTTGAAGAACGTCGTGCCGTACAGCAGCGTGCCCACCACCACCAGGACCAGGGCGAACGTCCCGAACGCCTCCGCGCCCAGCCGGGTGAGCAGGCCGTACTCCGTGGGGGGCTCGGCGTCGTCGTCCGGCGGGTAGGGCCCCTGGTCCGTCGGGGGCGTTGCGAGCGGGTCGTACGCCGGGCGTGCGGGTTCACCGGCGGGCGTCGTCCACGCCGGGGCGGGCTCCGCGGTCCAACGGGGCGCGGGGCTGGGGGAGTCCGGCGCCACGGGCTCGGACCCGCGCGGCGGTGGGGGGTCGGTGGGCATGGGGGTCCTCTCCTGGACGTGGCTGCGGGCATCATGCCACCGCGCACGGCCCGGCGGGGCCAGTCCGAGGCGCTGCCGGGGCGCTCGCGGGGCGCTCGCGGGGCGCTGCCGGGGCGCTCGCGGGGCGCGAAGTATCTCGACGTCGAGTAATCTCGTCACGGCGCGTCCGCGCCCTGGCGGCCCGTGCCGGCCGGCCACGCCCATCAGCGAGGAACGGGAGACCCGCATGGCCAAGATCAAGGTCGTCGGACCGGTCGTCGAGCTCGACGGCGACGAGATGACCCGGATCATCTGGCAGTTCATCAAGGACCGCCTCATCCACCCCTACCTCGACGTCGACCTGCGGTACTACGACCTGTCCATCGAGAACCGCGACGCCACCGACGACCAGGTGACCGTCGACGCCGCCAACGCGATCAAGGAGCACGGCGTCGGGGTCAAGTGCGCCACGATCACCCCGGACGAAGCGCGCGTCACCGAGTTCGGCCTCAAGCAGATGTGGCGCTCTCCCAACGGGACGATCCGCAACATCCTCGGCGGCGTGGTGTTCCGCGAGCCGATCATCATGTCGAACGTCCCGCGCCTGGTGCCCGGCTGGACCAAGCCGATCGTGATCGGCCGTCACGCGCACGGCGACCAGTACAAGGCGACCGACTTCAAGGTCCCCGGCGCCGGCACCGTCACGCTGACCTGGACCCCCACCGACGGCTCCGAGCCGGTCGAGATGGAGGTCGTCCAGATGCCCGAGGACGGCGGCGTGATCATGGGCATGTACAACTTCAACAAGTCCATCGCGGACTTCGCGCGGGCGTCGTTCGCCTACGGCCTGATGCGCGGCTACCCGGTGTACCTGTCCACCAAGAACACGATCCTCAAGCAGTACGACGGGGCGTTCAAGGACATCTTCGCCGACGTCTTCGAGCGGGAGTTCAAGGCCGACTTCGAGGCCGCCGGGCTCACCTACGAGCACCGCCTCATCGACGACATGGTCGCCGCGGCGATGAAGTGGGAGGGCGGCTACGTCTGGGCCTGCAAGAACTACGACGGCGACGTGCAGTCCGACACCATCGCGCAGGGCTTCGGCTCGCTCGGCCTGATGACGTCGGTGCTCATGACGCCGGACGGGCGCACCGTCGAGGCCGAGGCCGCGCACGGCACCGTGACGCGGCACTTCCGCCAGCACCAGGCCGGCAAGCCCACCTCGACCAACCCGATCGCGTCGATCTACGCGTGGACCCGGGGCCTGGCGCACCGCGGCAAGCTGGACGGCACCCCCGAGGTCACCGAGTTCGCCGAGACCCTCGAGCGGGTGGTCATCGACACCGTCGAGGGCGGAGCGATGACCAAGGACCTGGCGCTCCTGATCGGCCCGGACCAGCCGTGGCAGACCACCGAGGAGTTCCTCGCCACTCTCGACGCGAACCTCGCCGCGGCGCTCGCAGACTGAACGCGCGTCGGGGCGGTCGTCCGCGCACGGCCGCCCCGACGCGTCGGTCAACCCACATCGGACCGAAGGAGCTCCTCATGCCCGCACCCGTCACCGTCACCGTCACCGGCGCAGCCGGGCAGATCGGCTACGCCCTGCTGTTCCGCATCGCCTCCGGGCAGATGCTCGGGCCGGACACCCCGGTCGCCCTGCGCCTGCTGGAGATCCCGCAGGCGGTCAAGGCCGCCGAGGGCACCGCGATGGAGCTCGCCGACTGCGCCTTCCCGCTGCTGGACTCCGTGAACATCTACGACGACGCCACCGCGGCCTTCGACGGCGTGAACGTGGCGCTGCTGGTCGGCGCGCGGCCGCGCGGCGCGGGCATGGAGCGCAGCGACCTGCTCGAGGCGAACGGCGGGATCTTCAAGCCGCAGGGTGAGGCGATCAACGCCGGTGCCGCCGACGACGTGCGCGTGCTCGTGGTGGGCAACCCCGCGAACACGAACGCGCTGATCGCGAAGTCGCACGCGCCCGACGTCCCGGCGGACCGGTTCACCGCGATGACCCGCCTCGACCACAACCGCGCGGTCTCCCAGCTCGCGTCCAAGGCGGGCGTCCCGGTGTCGCAGGTCTCGCGGCTGACCATCTGGGGCAACCACTCGGCGACCCAGTACCCGGACGTGTTCCACGCGATGGTCGGCGGCCGCGCCGCGACGGACGTCGTCGACGAGGCGTGGCTGGGCGGCGAGTTCATCCCGACCGTGGCCAAGCGCGGCGCCGCGATCATCGACGCCCGCGGCGCGTCATCGGCGGCCTCGGCGGCCAACGCCGCGATCGACCACGTGCACGACTGGGTGCACGGCACGCCGGGCGGCAGCTGGACGTCGGCGGGCGTGGTGTCCGACGGGTCGTACGGCGTGCCGCAGGGCCTGGTGTCGTCGTTCCCCGTGGTGTCGGCGAACGGCTCGTGGCAGATCGTCCAGGACCTCGAGATCGGCGAGTTCTCCCGCAGCCGGATCGACGCGTCGGTCGCCGAGCTCGTGAGCGAGCGCGAGGCCGTGCAGTCGCTCGGTCTCGTCTGACCTCGACCCTGCCGGACGGGGCGTGAAGCGTTGCCGTCGCCATGTGACGGGAACGCTTCACCGTCGAGTGCTGCTGGCCGCACGCCGCGGGCACGGACCGACGTCCCACGCACAGCGCCGGTGGCGGCGGACGGACGTGCCCGTGGGCCGCTGGGTGGCGGCGGACGCGGGTGGGCGGGCACGATCGGTGCCGTGAGTGGGCACGGGCGTCGGCGCGCGCAGGGCGATGGGGCTGTCGAGGCGCGGGTCGCGATCCGCGTGAAGCCCGGCGCCTCGCGCACCACGGTCGGCGGCGCCCACGGTGACCGCCTCGTGGTGGCCGTGACGGCGCGCGCCGTCGACGGCGCCGCCACGGAGGCCGCCCTCGCCGCGGTTGCCGACGCGTTCGGTCTGCGACGCCGCCAGGTCCGGCTCGTCTCCGGCGCGACCAGCCGCGACAAGCTCGTCGCCCTCGACCTGGACCCCGCAACCGCCGCCGCCCGCACCCGCGCCCTGACCACCTGACCCGCCCCCCGCCCCTCGCCCCGGTCCAGCCCGCTGGTCCGCGAGGCCGGCAGCTGGCGCACCCTCACCCGTGAGCGGCGCACCCTCACCCGTGAGCGGCGCACCTGCAGGCGAGTGGCGCGCCTCCAGGCACACCGCTCACCTGCAGGTGCGCCGCTCGGTGGGGGGAGAGGGTGCGCCGCTCGGTGGGGGGAGAGGGGCGGTGCGCACGATCCGCTGCAAGGTCTTGCAGTCGCTGCAAGAAGGCGGCTAGGGTCGCGGGTGCCCGGTTGGGGGATCGGGCCGCGAGCAGCCCGGTGGGGACCCGGGCCTCGCCGGACGAAGGGGTCCACATGACACGCGCCGCCCGTTCATTCGCCCTGCTCACCGCGCTCGGGATCGCCGCCGCCGGCGCCGTGGTGCCGCTCGTGCCCGCCGCCGCGGCCGGCACGACGATCGCGCTGGTGGGTGATCTCCAGTCCGAGCTCGGCTGTCCGGGCGACTGGCAGCCGGACTGCGCCGCCACCGAGCTCACCGCCGCCGGGGACGGCACCTGGTCGGCCGAGTTCGACGTCCCGGCCGGCACGTGGCAGTACAAGGTCGCCTACAACGATGCGTGGGACGAGTCCTACGGCCGCGAGGGCGGCGGGGACAACGCGCCGTTGACGATCGCCGGCGACACCCGTCTGCGGTTCGCGTTCGACGAGGCGACCCACCTCATCGCGGTCACCCCCGTGGACCTCGCCGGCGGGTACACGGCGGCCGACGCCGCCCTGGTCGCCGCACCCGTGCGCGAGACCGGCGCCGGCCAGCAGTTCTACTTCGTCATGACGGACCGGTTCGCCAACGGCGACACCTCCAACGACACCGGGGGGTTGGCTGCGGACCGCCTGGTCAGCGGCTTCGACCCGACCGACAAGGGCTTCTACCACGGCGGTGACCTGGCCGGGCTGCGCAGCCACCTGGACTACATCCAGGGCCTGGGTACGACGGCGATCTGGCTCACGCCGTCGTTCGTCAACAAGCCCGTGCAGGGCACCGGCGCGGACGCCTCCGCCGGCTACCACGGGTACTGGATCACCGACTTCACCCGGATCGACCCGCACCTGGGCACCAACGCCGAGCTCCAGTCCCTCATCGCCGATGCGCACGCCCGGGGCATCAAGGTCTACTTCGACATCATCACCAACCACACCGCCGACGTGATCTCGTACCAGGGCGGCGGGCACGACTACGTCGACAAGGCCACGCGTCCGTACACCGACGCCAGCGGCACCGCGTTCGACCCGGCCGACTACGCCGGCGGCTCGACGTTCCCGACGCTCGACCCGGCCACGTCGTTCCCGTACGTGCCCGTCGTCGACCCGGCCGAGGCGAACGTCAAGGTCCCCGCCTGGCTCAACGACGTGACGAAGTACCACAACCGCGGGAACTCGACCTACACCGGCGAGTCCTCGACGTACGGCGACTTCGCGGGCCTGGACGACCTCATGACCGAGGACCCGGCCGTCGTCCAAGGCTTCATCGACGTCTACGACGCGTGGGTGGACCTGGGCGTCGACGGCTTCCGGATCGACACCGTCAAGCACGTCAACACCGAGTTCTGGACGCAGTTCACCGCGGCCGTGCAGGCGCACGCCCACGCGATCGGCAAGGACGACTTCTTCATGTTCGGCGAGGTCTACGACGCCGACGCGACCAAGACCGCCCCGTACGTGCGCGACACCGACATGAGCTCGGTGCTCGACTTCGCGTTCCAGTCCGCCGCCTCGACGTTCGCGCGCGGCTTCAGCCCGGACACGCTGTCGAGCCTGTTCGCCTCGGACGACTGGTACACCACGCCGCACTCGAGCGCGACGGCGCTGCCGACCTTCCTCGGCAACCACGACATGGGCCGGTTCGGGTACCTGGTCAAGGACGACCCGGACGGCCTGGCGCGCTCGGAGCTCGCGCACTCGCTGATGTTCCTGTCCCGCGGGCAGCCGGTGGTCTACTACGGCGACGAGCAGGGCTTCGAGGGCGACGGCAGCCTCGGCGGCACCGACAAGGACGCCCGGCAGGACATGTTCGCGACCCAGGTCGACGAGTACGCCAACCAGCAGCTGCTCACCGGTGAGACCGCAGGGTCGGTCGACCGCTACGACACGAGCGCCCCGCTGTACGCGCACATCGCAGAGCTCGCGGCGCTGCGGGCCTCGACGCCCGCGCTGGTCACCGGGGCGCAGATCGAGCGGCCGGACGACGCCGACAGCGTCTACGCGTTCTCCCGGGTCGACCCGACCGAGAAGGTCGAGCACCTGGTCGCACTCAACAACGGCGTCGCCGACGCGACGGTGCACGTCACCACGCTGACGCCCGGCGCGACGTTCACCGGCGAGTACGGGACCGCCGCGTCGGTCACGGCCGATGCCGACGGCGTGGTCACGCTGACGGTGCCTGCGCTCGGCGCCGTGGTCCTGGGCGCGGACACCACCGTGGCCATCCCGGCCACCGACACCGTCGCGGTCTCGGTGCCGAGCCCGGGTGCGGCCCTGACCGGTCAGCCGGCCGTGCAGGCCGACGTGCCCGACGCCTGGCAGCAGACCTCGTTCGCCTACCGCGTCGTGGGCGACAGCGCCTGGACGCCGCTGGGCACCGCCGAGGACACCACACCCGGTGTCGTCGCCGACGTGCGCGGCATGGCCGATGGCACCTTGGTCGAGTACCGCGCGGTCACCACGGACGCTGCCGGCCAGCACGCCGCGGCGTCGACCTACGGCTCGGTCGGCTTCGCGGTCGACGGCGCGGTCGCCTCCCCGCCATCCGGCGGTGACCTGGGCAACCTCCAGGTGACCGTGCCCGGCTCCTACCAGTCCGAGTCGGGCTGCCCGGGGGACTGGGACCCGGCCTGCACCGCGACCCAGCTGGCCTACCAGGGCAACGGCCTGTACGCGGGCACCTTCACCGTCCCCGCGGGCGACTGGGAGTACAAGATCGCGATCGGTGGAACCTGGAACGAGAACTACGGCGCGGGCGGGGTGGCCGGCGGGCCGAACCTCGCGTTCTCGCTGACCGGCACCACCGACGTGACGTTCGTCTACGACGAGGTCTCCCACCAGATGACCTCGAGCGCGCAGGGTCCGTTGCTCACGCTGCCCGGGGACTACCAGTCCGAGGTCGGCTGTGCCGGTGACTGGGACCCGTCCTGCCTGGGGACGGTCCTGCTGGACGCCGACGGTGACGGCACCGCCACGTTCACGAGCGACGTCCCGGCCGGCAGCTGGCAGGTCAAGGTGGCCGTCGGCCGGTCGTGGGACGTGAACTACGGCGTCGGCGGCGTGCCGGGCGGGGCGAACATCCCGTTCAGCTCGCCGGGCGGCAAGCCGATCACGTTCAGCTACGACACCACCACGCACGTCCTGAGCATCGAGGTCACGGACGCACCGCTGGCCGGACTGGGTCAGTGGGCGGCGCAGTGGGTCGACGCGAGCACCGTCGCACTGCCCGCCGACCTCGGCGGCGGCGACCCGGCGTCGCAGGTCTTCGCGCTGCACCACGCTCCGGACGCCGGTGTGTCGGTGTCCGACGGCGAGGTGGTGGGCGGCGAGTCCGTGCCGCTGACCTACGACCCGGCGGGCCTGACGGACGCTCAGCTCGCGCGGTTCCCGCAGCTCAGCGGGTATCTCGCGCTGCACCTGCCGAGCGCGACCCCGCAGTCCGACGTCGAGGCGTGGCTGACGGGCAAGGTGCTGGTCTCCCGCGGCGAGGACGGCGGACCACTGGTCGCCGCGACCGGGGTGCAGATCCCTGGCGTGCTCGACGACCTGTACGCCGGCGCCGCGAACGAGGCGACGCTCGGCGCGACGTGGAGCCGTCACGTGCCGACCGTGCGGGTCTGGGCACCCACCGCGCAGGACGTCGCACTGCTGCTGTGGCCGGGCGGCGACACCTCCGCCGACCCGCAGCGCGTGGCGATGCAGCGCGCGGACGACGGCACCTGGTCCGTGCGGGGCGAGCGGTCGTGGAAGAACGCCGCGTACCGCTTCGAGGTCACGGTGTACGCCCCGACCACCGACGCGGTCGAGGTCAACGACGTGACCGATCCGTACTCGGTCGCGCTGACCACCAACTCCACGCACTCGGTGCTCGTGGACCTCGACGACGCCTCGACGAAGCCGGCGGTGTGGAAGGCGGCCCGTCAGCCCGTCGTGGCCCCGGTGGACCAGACCATCTACGAGCTGCACGTGCGCGACTTCTCGATCAACGACCAGACGGTCCCCGCCGCACTGCGTGGCACCTACGGGGCGTTCACGGTCAACGGGTCGGGCATGCAGCACCTGCGTTCGCTGGCCAGGGCGCGCCTGACCACGGTGCACCTGCTGCCGACCTTCGACATCGCCTCGATCGAGGAGGACCGCAGCGCCCAGCAGACCCCGCCGTGCGACCTCGCGTCGTACCCGCCGGACTCGCCCGAGCAGCAGGCCTGCATCGCGCAGGTCGCCGACACCGACGGGTTCAACTGGGGCTACGACCCGTTCCACTGGTCGACCCCGGAGGGCTCGTACGCGGTGCACCCTGACGGCGCCTCGCGCGTCGTGGAGTACCGCCAGATGGTCGGCTCGCTGCACGCGATCGGCTTGCAGGTGGTCGCCGACCAGGTGTTCAACCACACCGCCGCCAGCGGGCAGGACGACAAGAGCGTCCTGGACAAGGTCGTGCCGGGCTACTACCACCGGCTCAACGCGATCGGTCAGGTCGAGACCTCGACGTGCTGCCAGAACGTGGCGACCGAGCACCTGATGGCGCAGAAGATGATGGTCGACTCGGTGGTGCTGTGGGCCAAGGAGTACAAGGTCGACGGCTTCCGTTTCGACCTCATGGGGCACCACTCGGTGGCGACCATGCAGGCCGTGCGTGGCGCCCTGGACGCGCTGACCGTGCGCAAGGACGGCGTGAACGGCAAGAACGTCTACCTGTACGGCGAGGGTTGGAACTTCGGCGAGGTCGCGAACAACGCGCTGTTCACCCAGGCCACGCAGGGCCAGCTCGGCGGCACGGGGATCGGCACGTTCTCCGACCGGCTGCGTGACGCCGTCCGCGGCGGTGGCCCGTTCGACGAGGACCCGCGGATCCAGGGCTACGCCACCGGGGCCTTCACCGACCCGAACGGGGCGGCCGTCAACGGCGACCAGGCCCAGCAGGCGGCGACGCTCGCCCACGACGAGGACCTGGTCAAGCTCGGCCTGGCCGGCAACCTGCGCGACTTCGCCTTCGAGACCTCCGACGGCAGCGTCAAGACCGGTGAGCAGATCGACTACAACGGCCAGCCGGCGGGCTACGCCGACCAGCCGGACGAGGTCATCACCTACGTCGACGCGCACGACAACGAGACGATCTTCGACGAGCTGACGTACAAGCTCCCGACGGACACCTCGATGGCGGACCGGGTCCGGATGAACACCCTGGCCCTGTCCACCACGGCGCTGGCCCAGACCCCGTCCTTCTGGCACGCGGGCGCCGACCTGCTGCGCAGCAAGTCGCTGGACAAGAACTCCTACAACTCCGGCGACTGGTTCAACGTGCTCGACTTCACCGGCCAGGACAACGGCTTCGGGCGCGGCCTGCCGCAGGCTGCGGACAACCAGGCGCGCTGGCCCTACGACCGGCCGCTGCTCGCGGACGCGTCGCTCAAGCCGGCACCGTCGGACATCGCCGACGCGTCGGCGGCCGCCGAGGACCTGCTCCGGCTGCGGTTCTCCACGGACCTGTTCCGGCTCGGCTCGGCGGACCTCATCGACACCAAGGTGAGCTTCCCGGACGGTGGGCCGGACGCGATCCCTGGGGTGATCGTGATGCGGGTCGACGACTCCGTGGGACCGGACGTGGACCCGCGGCTGGACGGTGTGCTCGCGGTGTTCAACGCCTCACCGGACGCCGTGCAGGTGCGGGTCGACGGGCTCGCGCACACCTCGTGGCAGCTCTCGCGGGTGCAGGCGCACGGCAGCGACGACGTGGTCCGGCAGACCACCTGGGACGCGGCGACCGGCACCGCCGCGGTCCCCGCGCGGACCGTCGCGGTGCTGGTCGACCCGCAGGAGCACCAGCACGGTCCCCGGGTGTGGTGAGCGTCAGCGCCAGGCGGCACCGGCCAACGCGGCCACGACCTGGGCCGTCGAGGCGGTGCCGCGCGCGAGGCTGGACACGGCCCGGGTGATGTCGTCGACGGCTTGCGGCGGGGCGGCCATGCCGTGCGCCAGGGAGGGCACCACGGTCGCGGTGCGGAAGGTGCGCAGCGCGCTGCGCGGGTAGTCACCGAGGGAGGTCTGCAGCGCGTCGTTGCGCGCGGGGATCGCCCCCTTCGCGTTGGCGAACGCGACCTGGGTGTCCAGGCCGGCCACGGTGGACAGCCACGCGTCCGCGCCCGTGGGGTGCACGGCGCCCACCGGGGCCGCGAAGGCGTCCACCGTGATGTCGTCCACGTCGGCGGTGCCCGGGAACGGTGCCCACACCACCGGAGGGTCGAACACCTCCTGGGCCCAGTCGCCCATGACGACGAAGGCGGCGCGTCCCTCGTTCACGCGGCCCGTCGCGTCCTGCCAGTCCAGCGAGTCCCGGTCGGCGTTGGTGTCCTGCATGATGCGGGCGAAGTCCTCGACCGCGGCCTTGACCTCGGGTGACGTGGCGTCCGCCGTGCCGTCCCACAGCCCGGCGTACGTCGTGGGCCCCAGGCGCGACAGCAGCACGACCTCCAGCAGGTGCACCTGGGTCCACGTCGACCCGATCGCCAGGGGGGTCAGCCCCGCGGCCCGGACCTGGTCGAGCGCCGCCATCCAGGAGTCCAGCGAGTCGTACCGCGCGGTCGGGTCGAGGCCCGCCTGCGCGAGGACGTCGGTGTTCGCCCACAGCAGGTTCGTGCGGTGCACGTCGACCGGCACCGCGTACGGGACGCCGTGCACGCTCACCGAGTCCAGGACCACGGGCGGCAGCACGTCCTCGAGACCGACCTGGTCGAACAGCGAGGAGAGCGGGCGCACGTGACCGGCGGACACCTGCGCGGTCAGCTCGGCCCCGCCGTGCACCTGGAAGGTGTCCGGCGGGTCGCCGTCCGCGAATCGGGCCGCGAGCACACCCTTGGCGACCGTCCCGGCGCCCCCCGCCACGGCCGCGTCGACGTAGCCGACGTCCGGGTGCTCCGCGCGGAAGCGCTGCACGAGCACGTCCATCGCGAGCTTCTCCGCCCCGCTGGCCCACCAGGTGAAGACCTCGACCTGCCGACCGGTCGTCGTGGCGGGGGCGGGCGCGCTGCAGGCGGCCGCGGTGGCCACCACGGCGAGCAGCGCGGACGCGGTGCGCCCCATGCCGGCGCGCCGGATCCTGGCGCGCCACCGCAGGGTGCCGGGCGGGTCCTGGCGTCTGTGCCGCTTCATCACCCTGAGCATCCCACGCTCGGCACCGGGCTCGACGGTATCCTCTGTGCCGTGGCGGGCGAGCGGGCATCAGGCGGGTCGCAGACCTCCCTGCGTGAGGCCAACCGCGCACGGATCATCGGCGCGGTGCAGCACCGCGGCTCCATCACCCAGATCGAGCTGGCCGGGGTGACCGGCCTGTCCACCGCGACGGTGTCGAACATCGTCAAGGAGCTCGTCGCGGCCGGCGTGCTGCAGACCTCCCCGACGTCGCGGTCCGGGCGACGTGCCCAGGAGGTCAGCCTGGCCCGCAACCTCGGGCTCGTCGTCGGCGTCGACGTCGGCGAGCGGGAGATGCGCGTCGCGATCGCCGACGTCGCCCTCAAGGTGGTGGCCGAGCAGCGCCTGCCGCTGCCCCCCGGCCACCGGGCCGACTCGGGCCTGGACCGCGCGGCCCTGCTCGTCGAGGAGCTCGTGGAGTCCGTGGGCGCTCCGATCGGTGAGGTCCTGGCCGTGGGGGTGGGGCTGCCGGCTCCCGTGGACCCCCGCACCGGCGTGGTCACCGCACCGCACATCCTCCCGGGCTGGGCGGGGGCCGACGTGGCGGCCGTGCTGGGCGACCGGCTCCACGTCCCCGTCGTGGTGGACAACAGCGCCAACCTCGGTGCGCTCGCCGAGACCCGGCTCGGGGCCGCGCGGGGGATGACCAACGTCGCGTGGGTCACGCTCGCGCACGGCGTCGGCATGGGCCTCGTCGTGGAGGGTCGTGTGGTGCACGGGCGCCGCGGTGCAGCCGGCGAGATCGGGCACGTGATCGACGTCGAGGACGGTCCGGAGTGCCGGTGCGGCCTGCACGGGTGCCTCGAGGGCTCGATCGGCTCGGCCGCGCTCGCCGCCCGACTGGCGCCCACGCACGGGCACCTGGCGCTGCGCGACATCGTGGGGCGCGCGCTGGCCGGGGACGCGGCCTGCACCCGGGTGGTCGGCGACGCCGGCCGGCGGCTGGGCCGCTCGCTGGCCCCGGTGCTCACGGTGCTGGACCCGGACGTCGTGGTGGTGGACGGCGACCTCGCCGGGGCGGGCGAGGTGATGCTCACGCCGCTGCGCGAGGAGCTCAACGCCAGGACCGTCCCCATCGACCCCGGTCCGGTGCCGGTCGAGGTGTCGGCGCTGGCCGGCCAGGCGAGGGTGCGCGGGGCGCTGGTGGTCGCGCTCGACGAGCACCAGGTAGGGATCCCGATCGGTGCCCTGACGTGAGGCGGTGGGCCTGGCCGGCCCTCGTCGCGCTGCTCGTGCTCGCGGGCTGTGCCCCGGCTGCCGGCCCGCACCGGACGGTCATCGCGCTGCTGCTCCCGGAGTCCAAGACGTCCCGCTACGAGAGCGTGGACCGGCCCGTGTTCGAGCGGGTCGTGGCCGAGCGGTGCCCGAGCTGTCGCGTGGTCTACGCGAACGCCGGGCAGGACGCGGCACGCCAGCAGGCCCAGGCCGAGTCGGCGCTCACCGAGGGCGCGTCCGTGCTGGTGCTCGACGCGGTGGACGCCGCCGCGGCACGCAGCGTCGTGGACCAGGCCGAGGCGCGCGGGGTGCGGGTGATCGCCTACGACCGGCCGATCGCCGACGCCCCCGTGGACTACCTCGTCGCGTACGACGCGACGCTGGTCGGCCGGCTGCAGGCGCAGGCGATGCTCGACGCGGTGGGGCCGGTGCGGCCCGGCGACGGCATCCTGCAGGTCAACGGCGCCGCGACCGACCCGAACGCGGTGGCGCAGCGCACCGGGGTGGCCCAGGTGCTGGACGGCGCCGCCCTGCCCGTGCTGGCCAGCTACGACACCCCCGACTGGAGTCCGGACAAGGCCCAGGAGTGGGTGCAGGGCCAGCTCACCGAGTACTCCGGGCGGGTGGTGGGTGTGCTCGCCGCCAACGACGGCACCGCGGCCGGCGCCATCTCCGCCCTGCGGGCCGCGGGGCTGGACCCCGTCCCGCCGGTCACCGGCCAGGACGCAGAGCTCGCCGCGGTCCAGCGGATCGTCGCCGGGGACCAGTACATGACCGTCTACAAGGCGATCAGCCAGCAGGCCCGGACGGCCGCCGAGCTCGCGGTGCGCATCGCCCACGGTGAGCACCCGGCGGCCGCGGTGCGGGTCGGCGGGGTCCCGGCGGTGCTCCTGGCCCCAGTGGCGGTGACCCGCAAGGATGTCGCGGAGGTGATCGTCGCCGGAGGGGTGTACACCGTCGCGCAGATCTGTACCCCGGCCTACCGGGCGGCGTGCCGGGACCTGGGGCTGCTGGGAGGCAACGGATGAGCGACGAGGCCATCCTGGCCGAGCCCGCCGCGATCTCCCTGCGCGGGGTGAGCCACTCCTACGGTGCGGTGCGGGCCCTGGTCGACGTTGACCTCGACGTACGTGGCCACGAGGTCGTCGCCGTGGTCGGGGACAACGGTGCCGGGAAGTCCACCCTGGTCGGGGTGCTGTCCGGCGTCCTCGTGCCGGACGCGGGCGAGGTGGTGGTCGACGGCCGCGAGACCCAGCTCACCTCGCCGGGGCTGGCCCGTGGTCTGGGCATCGCCACGGTGTTCCAGGACCTCGCGCTGTGCGAGGACCTCGACGTGGTGGAGAACCTGTTCCTGGGGCAGGAGATCCGCCGCGGGCCGATGCTCGACGAGGTCGCGATGGAACGCGAGGCGCAGCGGCTGCTCGCCCAGCTCGCGGTGCGGGTCCCGTCGCTGCGGGCCCCCGTCGCGGAGCTGTCCGGAGGGCAGCGCCAGGCCGTCGCGATCGCGCGTGCGCTGCTGGGCGAGCCGCGGGTGCTGGTGCTCGACGAGCCGACGGCCTCGCTCGGCGTCACGCAGACCGCGGAGGTGCTCACCCTCGTCGAGCGCGTGCGGGACTCGGGGTTCGGGGTGGTGCTGGTCAGCCACAACCTCGCGGACGTGCAGGCGGTCGCCGACCGCGTGGTGGTGCTGCGCCGCGGCCGGCTGAACGGCGAGTTCGACGCCGACGTCGCCAGCTACGAGCAGATCGTCGCGGCGATCACCGGGGTCGCCCCGCCGGGGGAGGCTGCGAGATGAGCGTGCTGCGCACGCCGGCGGGCACGGTGCGCTGGGCGGGTCGCGACCTGGGCTCGTGGCCGGTGCTGGTGGCGTTGGCGATGCTCTGGCTGGTGTTCCAGGCCGCCAACCCGAACTTCCTGTCCGCGGACAACCTGGTGAACCTCGCGCTGCAGGTCGCCCCGCTCGGCGTCCTGACCCTGGGCGTGGTGCTGGTGCTCCTGGTAGGGCAGATCGACCTGTCCACCGGGGCCGTGAGCGGCCTGGCCGCCGCCGTGGTCGCGGTGGGACTCAGCCAGCAGCGCTGGCCTGGCTGGCTCGCGGTGCTCGTGGCGATCGCCGTGGGTGCGGTGGTCGGCGCGGTGTACGGCTGGGCGTTCACCCGGCTGGGCCTGCCGTCGTTCGTGCTCACCCTGGCCGGTCTGCTCGTCACGCTGGGGGTGCAGATGCGGGTGCTCGGCACCACCGGGTCGCTCAACCTGCCGTTCGAGTCCTGGCTGGTGAGGTTCTCCCAGCAGGCGTTCCTGCCGGACTGGCTGGGGTACCTGCTCGCGGCGGCACTGACCCTGACCTACCCCGCGATCCGGCTCGTCGAGCGCCGCCGCCGGGCGGCCGCGGAGCTCCCGCTCGAGCCGGGTCGAGACCTGGCGGTCCGCACCGCGCTCCTGGCGGTCGCGACGCTGCTGCCCACCTGGTACCTGCAGACCAACCGCGGCATCGGTGCGTCGGTGGCGCTGTTCCTCCTCCTGGTGCTCGTGGTGGACCTGCTGCTGCGCCGGACCAGATGGGGTCGTTCGGTGCGGGCGGTGGGGTCCAACGTGGGGTCGGCCCACCGCGCGGGGTTCGCGGTGCGGCACGTGTACGTGTCGGCCTTCGTGGCGTGCTCGTCGCTGGCGGCGCTGGGCGGGGTCATGCAGGCGGGCCGGCTCGCGGCGGCGAACCAGGGCAGCGGCGGGTCGGACACCAACCTGACGGTGATCGCTGCGGCGGTGATCGGCGGGACGAGCCTTTTCGGGGGCCGCGGCTCGGCCTGGTCGGCGCCCCTGGGGATGCTCGTGGTCGGCACGATCTCCTCCGGCCTGACCCTGCTGAACCTCGACAGCGCACCGCGCTACATCGTGACAGGCCTCGTCCTGGCGCTCGCCGTCACCCTCGACGCACTGGGTCGGCGCCGCGCCCCTGCGACGGGCCGCTGACGCACCCG
Organism: Actinotalea lenta; assembly: GCF_030586465.1. GTDB lineage: Bacteria > Actinomycetota > Actinomycetes > Actinomycetales > Cellulomonadaceae > Actinotalea > Actinotalea lenta. Next base: position 28,776 of record NZ_JAUQYP010000001.1, on the reverse strand, counting down.
CCGCGATCTCGACGGGCGCACGTCCAGGCGAGGGGTGCGCCCCCAGGTGCGCCGCTCGCCCGGGAGTGCGCCGCTCGACGGCGGGTCTCAGCGGAAGACGATGGTGCGGTGACCGTCGAGCAGCACACGGTGCTCGGCGTGCCAGCGCACGGCCCGCGCGAGGGCGCGGCGCTCGACGTCCTGGCCGAGCGCGACCAGGTCGGCCACGGTGCGGCTGTGGTCGACGCGCTCGACGTCCTGCTCGATGATCGGCCCCTCGTCCAGGTCCGCCGTCACGTAGTGCGCGGTCGCACCGATCAGCTTGACGCCGCGGTCGTGCGCCTGGGCGTAGGGACGGGCGCCCTTGAAGGACGGCAGGAACGAGTGGTGGATGTTGATCGCCCGCCCGGCCAGCCGGGTGCACAGGTCGTCGGACAGGATCTGCATGTACCGCGCGAGCACCACGAGCTCCACGTCGAGGTCCGCGACGAGCTCGAGCAGGCGCGCCTCGGCGGCGGGCTTGGACTCCCGGGTGACGGGGACATGGTGGAAGGGGATGCCGTAGAACTCCGCGACACCGCGCAGGTCGGTGTGGTTGGAGACCACCGCGACGATGTCCACGGGCAGGCCCTCGGACTCGCGCCGGAAGAGCAGGTCGTGCAGGCAGTGCGCGGCCGTGGACACCATCACGAGGGTCCGCATCCGTCGCCCGACGACGTCCAGCGACCAGGTCATGTGGAACTCGTCAGCGAGCTGCTCGAGCGCGCCGGCGAGCGCCTCCCGGCGGGCCGGCGCCTCGACCTGGACGCGCATGAAGAACAGCCCGGACAGCGGGTCCCCGAACTGCTGGGACTCCGTGATGTTCCCGCCGTGGTCGGCGAGCAGGCCGGCGACGGCGCGCACGATCCCGGGGCGGTCGGGGCAGGACAGGGTGAGCACCCAGTGGGTGAGGTCCTCCGGCGTGCCGGGTTCGGTGCTGGTCACGTCCGCCGAGGCTACCCGGACCGGCCGTCCCTGGTGGGGCCGTCCCACCTGCGGGGTGGCGCTCGCCCGGGCGGTGGCGTGGATGCGACGATGGGCGGCATGACAGCCCCCGAGCTCCGCATCGACCTGGTCGGCGACGACGCCGCGGGCGAGCTGCTGACGGTGCGCCGCGCCGCGTTCGTCAGCGAAGCCCAGCTCTACGACGACCCGCACATCCCCCCGTTGACCCAGACGCTCGACGAGCTGCGCGCGGACCTCGCCGACCCGTCCGTGGTGACGGTCGGCGCGTGGATCGGACCGCGCCTGGTCGGTTCGATCCGGGTCGCGGTCGAGGGTTCCAAGGCGACCTTGGGCCGTCTCGCGGTGGCTCCCGACCTCCAGCAGCAGGGGATCGGCACGCAGATGCTCCTGGCCGTGCCCGGGTACCTGCCCCCGGGCATCAGCGAGGTCTGGGTGTTCACCGGCAAGGACTCGGTGGCGAACCTCGCGATGTACGGCAAGCACGGCTTCGAGCACGAGTTCGACCAGACCACCGGGGATCTCACGTACGCCTACCTGCGCAAGATCCTGGGGGAGGGTGCGGACCCGTCCGCGTTGACGGATGCAGGGGCCGACCCCGAGGGCTGAGCAGTGCCCGCCGGGCCGCCCGTTGCTAGGCTGACCCCGCCGCGACTGGCGTAGGTGGGCCAACCACCAGGGAGCGGCACATCGGGGCGTCTCGCGCCGAGCAGGATCGTGGGTCGAACGCCTGGGCCCTGGGTCAGCCACCGGTGGTGCGCGCCCGGGCCGGACCGGGATCTCCGCGCAGCACGCCGAGCCGAGGAGCCGCCATGAGCGCCACGAGCGACGTCATGAACCAGTCCCTTGCCCAGCTGGACCCGGAGATCGCCGCCGTCCTGGACGACGAGCTCGCGCGCCAGCGCGGGACCCTGGAGATGATCGCGAGCGAGAACTTCGTCCCGCGCGCCGTGCTCCAGGCTGCCGGGTCCGTCCTGACGAACAAGTACGCGGAGGGCTACCCCGGCCGCCGGTACTACGGCGGCTGCGAGGTCGTCGACGTCGCGGAGAACATCGCGATCGAGCGCGCCAAGGCGCTGTTCGGCGCCGAGTTCGCGAACGTCCAGCCGCACTCGGGCGCGACCGCCAATGCTGCGGTGCTGCACGCGCTGGCCCGGCCCGGCGACACGATCCTCGGCCTCGCCCTGGACCAGGGCGGCCACCTGACCCACGGTATGAAGATCAACTTCTCGGGTCGGCTGTACGACGTCGTCGCCTACGGCGTGGATCCGCAGACCTCGCAGGTCGACATGGCCGAGGTCCGCCGGCTCGCGGTGGAGCACCGGCCGAAGGTGATCATCGCGGGCTGGTCCGCCTACCCGCGCCAGCTGGACTTCGCTGCCTTCCGGGAGATCGCCGACGAGGTCGGCGCGTACCTGTGGGTGGACATGGCGCACTTCGCCGGCCTGGTGGCCGCCGGGGTGCACCCCTCGCCCGTGCCGCATGCGCACGTGGTGTCCTCCACGGTGCACAAGACGATCGGCGGCCCGCGGTCCGGCTTCATCCTGACCAACGACGCGGACCTCGCCAAGAAGATCAACTCCGCGGTCTTCCCGGGCCAGCAGGGCGGCCCGCTCATGCACATCGTCGCGGCCAAGGCGGTGGCGTTCAAGATCGCGATGGGCGAGGAGTTCCGGGACCGCCAGGAGCGCACGCTGCGCGGGGCGAAGATCCTGGCCGAGCGGTTGCTGGCGGAGGACGTCAGGGCCGCAGGCATCGGCGTCCGCTCGGGCGGTACCGACGTGCACCTGGTCCTCGTCGATCTGCGTGAGGCCGCGATCGACGGTCGTCAGGCCGAAGACCTGCTGCACAAGGCGGGCATCACCGTGAACCGCAACGCGGTGCCCGATGACCCGCGACCGCCCATGGTCACCTCCGGGCTGCGGATCGGGACTCCGGCGCTGGCCACCCGGGGCTTCGGGGACGAGCAGTTCGCCGAGGTCGCCGACGTGATCGCGCGGGCGCTCATCGCCGGCCCGGACGCCGACGTGTCCGCCCTCCAGGCGCGCACCGCCGCCCTGGCGGACGCCTTCCCGCTCTACCCCGGCCTGCAGCAGTGACGGCGGCCGGCGAGACCGCGCAGGTCCTGGACGGCAAGGCGACCGCGGCGGCGATCAAGGCCGAGCTGGCGCAGCGCGTCGCAGCGCTGCGGGCCGACGGCGTCGTACCGGGGCTGGGCACGGTCCTGGTGGGTGACGACCCGGGCTCGCACGCGTACGTCGCCGGCAAGCACCGGGACTGCGCGGAGGTGGGTATCGCGTCGATCCGCGAGGACCTGCCGGCCACGGCGTCCCAGGCGGACGTCGAGGCGGCCGTGGACCGGCTGAACGCGGACGGGGCGTGCACCGGCTACATCGTCCAGCTGCCGCTGCCGGCCGGGATGGACACCAACGCGATCCTGGAGCGGGTGGACCCGGACAAGGACGCCGACGGGCTGCACCCGACCAACCTGGGCCGCCTCGTGCTCCGGGTGAGCGAACCGGTGACGTCTCCGCTGCCGTGCACGCCGCGCGGGATCCTCGAGCTGCTCGCCCGGCACGGCCTGTCGGTCGCGGGTAAGCACGTCGTCGTCCTGGGCCGGGGCACCACGGTCGGTCGTTCGATCGGCCTGCTGCTCACCCGGCGCGAGCACAACGCGACGGTGACCCTCACGCACACGGGAACGCGTGACCTGGCCTCCCACCTGCGCACCGCCGACGTGGTGGTCGCGGCGGCGGGGGTCCCCGGGCTGGTGCGGGCCGAGGACCTGAAGCCGGGAGTGGTCGTGCTGGACGTCGGCGTGTCCCGCGTGGCGGACCCGGGCACGGGCAAGGCGCGGCTGGTCGGGGACGTGGCCCCCGGGGTCGCGCAGGTGGCCTCGTGGCTGTCGCCCAACCCCGGTGGGGTGGGGCCGATGACGCGGGCCATGCTGCTCGCCAACGTGGTCGACATGGCCGAGCGAGCCCGTTCGCAGGTGTGACGCAGAGCACAGTTCTTCACCTCAAGTTCGGCGCCCGCCGCGCCGATGTCTGTGGCAGAGGCCTCCCCCGGATCGACGGGCGGGGGCCTTCTGCTCGTCCGGGCGCGGTCGGCCGGCGGGCGGGGAGGCGTGACGGGCGCCCTCCTCGGTGTCCGGACTGAGGTGCGGTGCCCGGGTTGGCGACCTTCGTCCGGAGGCGTCCGGGTCGGGGCCCGGCGTGGTGTCTGCTGATGTCCGGGTTTGGGCGGTTTGTGTGACGGGCATCACACCACAGAGGGCTCAAGGATGTCCGTTTTGGTCCCGATGTCTGGTGTGAGGGTTCACCCCGGTGAGCTCCTCGTCACGACAAGGGCAAACCCGCTGTGAAGCGGGGACGCAAAGCCAGGGGCCCGCCAGGGTCGCCCAGCCGCCGAACGACGATGGGACTGTCATGCAGCACAACGCGAGCCACCGCACCGCCGCCACCATGGGCGTCGACTCCCTCCTGACCCCCGCCGAGGTCGCCAGCCTGTTCCGCGTGGACCCGAAGACGGTCACCCGCTGGGCGAACGCCGGCAAGATCTCCACGGTGCGGACGCTGGGCGGCCACCGTCGCTTCTCCGAGCGCGAGGTGCGCAGCCTGCTCAACGCCGTGCCGGACCAGCGCGTCCTCCTCGGCTGACCTGCCCCCGAGCGGACCCGGGGCCCCACCGGCCCCGGGTTCTGTCGGTCCGTGCTCCGGGACGGGGCCCGCGACCTGTCGGGCGCGTGGGGTTGGATGTCCGGGTGCGGATCGCGAGCGTGAACGTCAACGGGGTACGAGCGGCCTTTCGCCGGGGCATGGCGCAGTGGCTGGAGTCCTGCGCGCCGGACGTGCTCCTGCTCCAGGAGGTCCGCGCCCCGGCCGAGGTGGTCTCCGAGCACCTTCCCGGGTGGCACGTGGTGCACGCCGAGGCGGCGGCCAAGGGCCGCGCCGGGGTCGCGGTGGCCAGCCGGCTGCCGATCTCGGCGGTCCGCGTGGGCCTCGCGGTGGAGCGGGCCACCCACACCGGCCGGTGGCTCGAGGCGGACCTCGAGCGGTCGGACGCCGCACCCCTGACGGTCGTGTCCGTCTATGTGCACTCCGGGACCGTCGGTCATCCGTCGATGGACGACAAGCACGAGTTCCTCGGTCACGCCACGCGCAGGATGGCCGAGCTGCAGGCGGCCGGCCCGGCTGTCGTCGGGGGCGACCTGAACATCACCCACACCGACGCGGACCTGAAGAACTGGAAGGGCAACGTCGGCAAGGCGGGCTGCCTGCCGGACGAGCGCGCGTGGCTCACCCGCTGGTTCGACGCGGGCTGGGTGGACGTCACGCGGCGGCACGTGGGGGACGTCTCCGGCCCCTACACGTGGTGGTCCTGGCGCGGCAAGGCGTTCGACAACGACGCCGGCTGGCGGATCGACTACCAGGTGGCGACCGCCGACGTCGCCGCCACCGTCCGGGACGTCAGGGTGGAGCGCGCCCCGGCGTACGACACGCGGTTCAGCGACCACGCCCCGCTCGTCGTGGACTACGAGTGACCGGCGCGCCGCGGGTCACCCGATGGCGCTGAGCGCGACCGCGAGGACAAGGCCCGCTGCGGTGGCGGCTCCCGCCCAGGTGGCGTCCTCGCGGTAGGCCTTGGGGAACACCTCGGTGGCCAGGCTGGCGACGACGGCGCCGGCGGCGAAGCACCGGATGGCGCTCAGCGGCGTGCTCCCGACGTCCTCGAGCCCGATCCTGCCGGCCAACGCCGCGGCCGAGAGCAGCCCGGCGGTGGCTGCCCACAGCCCGAACGCCTGGCGCCGGCCCCGCCCCGAGCTCCGCATGTCCCGGGCGCCGCCGGCCGCCTCCGGGAGGTTGGACAGGAAGATGGACCCTGCCAGGGCTGCGACCTCCGCGGGGCCGGCGGCGATGAGGGCGACGCCCAGGGCCAGGTTCTCGGGCACGCCGTCGAGCGTGATGGCGGCCAGGAGACCACCGCCGGAGTCCGTGCCCCAGCGTCGCTTGACGAGGCGGTCCAGGAGCACGAACGCCAGTGCGCCGGCCAGGACGCCCACCACCGCGACGAGCAGGCCCGAGCGCAGGCGCGCGGGCTCGACCAGCTCGACGGTGACCGAGACGATGAGCGCACCGCCGGCCATCGCGACCAGGAGGCCCTCGACCACCCGCGGCAGCGGCCAGAACAGCCCCCAGGCGGCGCCGAGCAGCAGCGCCCCGGACACGACGAGGACGACCAGCACCGTGGTTCCCATCGGCCGAGCGTGTCAGCACCGATGGGGACCCGCCACGTGGCTCGGCGGTCCGTGGCACACGCCGTGGGTCGACTACACCGTCTGAGCCGGAGTCGTCTCGCCCGGTCCGGGCAGCGTGCGCATCCGCCACAGGGGTGAGGCCACCACCGGCACCGCGGCCAGTGCCAGGCCGGCCACCGCGACCCACAGCGTCGGGACGACGCCGAGGTGCTCGCCGAGCACGCCGCCGAGCAGCCCGCCGATCGGCATCGGGCCCCAGACGAGGAACCGCACCGAGGCGTTCATCCGGCCCAGCAGCGCCGGCGGGCAGACGCGCTGCCGGAAGCTCACCTGCGCGACGTTGTAGACCACGACGAAGGCGTAGAAGGCCACACCGCCCGCCGCGAGGACCCCGAGAGCCGGCACGCCGGTGCGCGCCAGCGGGTCGGCGAGCGGGACCAGAGCCCAGGCGACGGGGGTCATGAGGGCGGCGAGCGGGATGACACGCCCCTCGCCGAACCACCGGGCCAGTCGGCTCGACGCCACCGCCCCCAGCAGGCCGCCGGCCGCCGAGGCGCTGAGCACCACGCCCAGCTGAGCCTCGGTCAGCCCCAGCTCGCGCAGCACGTAGAGCACCAGCAGCGCGCCGGCGATGGAGCTGGACAGGTTGGAGATCCCGGTGCACGCCACCACACGGCGCAGCAGCGGGTGGCGCAGGACGAACGTGAGTCCCTCGGCGATCTCGTGGCGCAGGGGCCGGCGCGAGCTCGGGTCCGGGAGCTGCTCGACCATCCGGATGCGGGACACCGAGGCTGCCGACGAGAGGTACGTCACCACGGTGCCCACCAGGAGCATCGGCGCGCTCAGCACGCGCAGCAGCAGCCCGCCGAGTGCGGGCCCGGCGATCTGCGCGACCGACTGCGTGGCCTGCAGCAGTGAGTTCCCCTGCACCAGGTGCGTGGGCCCCACCAGCCCCGGCAGGTAGCTCTGGTAGGCCACGTCGAAGAACACCGTCGCCGCGCTCATCGCGAGCGCGGCGGCGTACAGCACTGGCATCGACGCGTGCCCGGTGAGCGCGACCACCACCACGACCGCCAGGACCGCGGCCCGCACCAGATCCGCCGAGATCAGCGTGCTGCGCTTGCGCATCCGGTCCACCCACGCGCCGGCCGGCAGGCCGATGGCCAGGAACGCCGCGCTCTCCGCCGCCGTCAACGCGCCCATCTGCCATGCGGTGGCGTCCAGCGTGGCGACCGCGAACACCGGGATGGCCAGGTTCCCGAGCTGGGCGCCGAGCTGGCCGAGCCCGTCGCCGAGCCACAGGCGCCGGAAGTCGGCGTGGTGGACCAGGGAGCGCCCCGGCGGTGCGGGCAGCGGGACCGGTGCTGCGACCTCGGGCTGCTCTGCGCTCACCCGGTCAGTGTGGGCGAGTGATTGGGAAGTGTCAATCACTTAGCATGGCGGCATGGACCGGGAACGGCGTGAGGCGGAGGCCGAGGCCGACGGCCGCGTGCTCAACAGCGTGCTGCGGCTGCGCATCCTGCGGCTGTGCCTGGACGAGCCGCTGACCAACAAGCAGGTCGCCGCGCGGCTCGGCAAGGACCCCGCGACCGTGTACCACCACGTGCGGCGGCTGGCCGACCGGGGGTTCCTCGCCGCCCAGCCCGAGCGCACCGGTGCGCGCGGCGCGCGTGAGGTGCCCTACCTGGCCACCAAGAAGTCGTGGCGCACGCCCCTTCCGGACGGCGGCAGCCGGCTGCTGGTCGAGACGTTCCTCGCCGAGCTCGCGGAGGCCGACCCGCAGACGGTCTCGACCACCCGGCTCGGGCTCCGACTCAGCCCGCAGGCTCGGGACGAGCTGCTCACGCGCCTGCACGCGGTGTTCCAGGAGTACGCCGACCGGCCGCCGGACCCCGACGGCACGCCGTGGTCCGTCTTCCTCGCGGTGCACGAGGACAGCCAGCGGGCGGAGCCAGGCGGGGACCGCGGAGGCGTCCCCCGGTAGCCGTCGGCGGGTCGTGTCGGCCCGGGCTGGGAGACTGGCGCGTGCGCTGGATCGTGGTCGAGCATCGCCCTGACGGGGGAGCGGTCCTGCACGAGCTGGCTCCCGGCCCGGCCCGCGGCGAGGTCCCCGACCTGAGCCATGGGCCGACGGCGTCCGTGCCCGTCGGTCCGGGCGAGCTGGCGCGCGCGATCGCCGCGCGCGAGGTCGACCGCCCGCGCTGGGTGCTCGACGACGTGGCCCTGCGCTACCCGCCACTGCTGGCGGCAGGGGTACGGCTGGACCGCTGCCACGACCTGCGGCTGTGCCACGCGATCGTGCGCACCTCCGCGGCGTGCGCGCAGTCCGCCCTCGCGACCGCGCCGGCGGGCCCGTGGGACGCGCGGCACATGCCGGAGCCGGTGGCCGCGGACGAGGTCCAGGCCACCCTGTTCGACGCGCTCGACGCCGCCGATCCGGCCCCGGAACAGCAGGCCCTTGTCGGCGGCCGGGCGACGCGCGGCGCGGAACGCGACCCCCTCGACCCCGTGGCTGAACTCGCGGCGCAGCTCGACGCCGTGGCCGGCGCCCCGCAGCCGGGCCGGCTGCAGCTGCTGCTCGCCGCCGAGTCGACGGGCGCGCTGATCGCCGCGGAGATGGCGCACGACGGCATGCCGTGGGACGCCGCCGAGCACGATCGCGTCCTGCGCGAGCTGCTCGGCCCGCGCCCCGCCCCGGGCGCGCGACCGGCGCGGCTCGAGGAGCTCGCCGCCCGGATCCGCCGGAGCCTGGACGCCCCGGGCCTCAACCCGGACTCCCAGCAGGATCTCCTGCACGCGCTGCGCCGCGCCGGCCTCGACGTCGCCAGCACGCGCAAGCACGAGATCGCCGCCCAGCACCACCCCGTCGTGGCCCCGCTGCTCGAGTACAAGCGGCTGGCCCGGCTGCTCAGCGCGAACGGCTGGGCGTGGCTGGACACCTGGGTGCACGCCGGACGGTTCCGCCCCGACTACGTCGTGGGCGGGGTGGTGACCGGACGCTGGGCCACCTCGGGGGGTGGGGCCCTGCAGCTGCCGGCCCAGCTCCGCTCGGCGGTGCGGGCCGACCCGGGCTGGACCCTGGTGGTCGCCGACGCCGCCCAGCTCGAGCCCCGGGTGCTCGCGGCGATGTCGGCGGACGGTGCGATGGCCGACGCGGCTCGGGGCGCCGACCTCTACCAAGCGCTCGCCGACGCCGGCGCGGTCGCCAGCCGCACCGAGGCCAAGTACGGCATGCTCGGCGCGATCTACGGCGCAACCACGGGGGTCTCCGCCGCCCTGATGCCTCGGCTCACCGCGACGTACCCACGGGCGATCGGGTTGGTCGAGGCTGCCGCCCGCGCCGGTGAGCGCGGTGAGGTGGTCAGCACGTGGCTCGGACGCTCGTCGCCCAGGCCCGGGCCCTCGTGGTGGGCGGCACGCGAGGCCGCCGCGGGGGAGGGTGCCGACGCCCGCGACGTCACCGAGGCGCGACGGCTCGCCCGCGACTGGGGCCGCTTCACGCGCAACTTCGTCGTCCAGGGGACCGCCGCCGAGTGGGCGCTGTGCTGGCTGGCCGCGCTGCGCCGGCGCCTGCGCGACCTGCCGGGGCATCCGCACCTGGTGTTCTTCCTGCACGACGAGGTGATGGTGCACACGCCGGCCGACGGCGCCGACCGGGTCGCCCAGGCGGTGCAGGAGGCCGCGGGGGAGGCGGGGCGGCTGCTGTTCGGCGCCGCGCCCGTCGAGTTCGCGCTCGATGTCGCGATCGTCGACAGCTACGACCGCGCCGGGTGAGCGGACCCGTCCGTCGACCACGACGGTCCCAACCGGCCAGCACCGGAGAAATCGATGGCGGGAGGGGCTCAGGTATCGCGCCCCCGTGCCGATGACCGGAGCATGGACGTCACGAGGGAGCCCGGGTACGCGGAGGCGCACGCCCGGATCGAGCGCACATACGGCCCGCTGTGGGCCGAGCGCTTCGCCGTGCTCGCCCCGTTGATGTTCGAGGACTCCGAGGGCGCGCTCGCGAAGGCGTTCCTGTACGGGCTGGACGCGAACGCGGCCGGGTCCGCCGTCGGTGAGGACGTCGCGTGGACCGCCTGCGAGGCGATCGTCGACGACGTCGCCGCAGCCGTGGTGCGCGAGGCCGAGGAGCTGATCGGCGGCTGAGCCCCGCGCCATGATCGGCGCCGCTGGGCCTGGTGCTGTGGGTGCCGATCTGTGCCGCGACCGGCGATCGCGGTCGGGACGCGCGTCAGCGCAGCGGCAACCAGTCCAGGACGTCCTGGATGGCCCGGTCCCACACCGCCCACTCGTGGTCGCCGGGGCCGAACGCGCTCGTCACGCTGAGGCCGCGCTCCTGCGCACGCGCGACGAACCGCTCGCTGTGCCCGAGGAGCGCGTCCTGCGTTCCGCAGGTGACGTGCAGGGGCGGGATGCGCGCCGGGTCGACCCGGTCGAGCTGCGCGAACAGGTCGTCGTCGGACCCGGCGATCGGGGTGTCCGCCACGATGTGCCGGAACACGTCGAGGTCGTCGTGCTCGGCGAGCTCGGCGACGTCCAGCGCACCGGACAGGCTGGCGGCTGCCGCGAACCGCTCCGGCCGGTGCAGCGCGAGGCGCATGGCCCCGTAGCCGCCCATCGAGAGGCCGGCGACGAACGTGTCCTCCCGCGCGTCGGACACCCGGAAGAACCGCTGGACGATGTGCGGCAGCTCTTCGGCGACGAACGCCCAGTAGGCACCGGTGTGCGCGCCGTCGACGTAGAAGCTCCGATGCACCTGCGGCATCACGACCGCGAGGCCCAGGTCGGCGACGTAGCGTTCGATCGAGGTACGGCGCAGCCACACGGTGTCGTCGTCGGAGAGCCCGTGCAGCAGGTACAGCACGGGAGGCGGCTGCTCGGACGCGGCACCGGCCATGCCGATCTGCCCGCTGGTCGGCTGCGGGAGCAGCACAGTCATGGAGGTGGACAGGGCCAGGGTGTCGGAGAAGAAGTCGCAGCGCAGGTGTGCCATCGGGCCAGCATCCCAGGGGCTACGCCGTGCGCCCGGCAGGTCCGGCCGCGTCGGCGACCAGGAAGGCCGGCGCGGTGAACCCTGCGGCGTCGAAGGCCGTGCTCACCGCCGCCGCGACCGCGTCGACCGCGTCGACCGGCACCAGCGCGATCGCCGAGCCACCGAACCCGCCGCCCGTCATCCGCGCCCCCAGCGCGCCGGCGCCCCGGGCCGCCTCGACCGCCACGTCCAGCTCGGCGCAGGACACCTGGTAGTCGTCCCGCAGCGAGGCGTGCGAGGCGTCGAGCAGCGGGCCGACCTCGGCCACGCGACCCTGCGCGAGCAGCTCGACGAACCGCTCCACCCGGGCGATCTCGGTGACGACGTGCCGCGTGCGGGCGCGCAGCACCTCGGGTGCCACCGTGGCTCCTGCGGGGCTGGTCAGCTCGGTGTCGAGCGCGGCCAGCGCGGCGTCCAGGTCGGTCACCTCACGCAGCGTGTCCACCCCCAGGTGCAGTGCCGCTGCGGCGCAGGTGTCCCGCCGGGCGGCGTACTGCCCGTCGACCAGCCGGTGCGGCGCGCGGGTGTCCACCACGAGCAGCGCCAGCCCGTGTGCGGCGAGGTCGAACGGGAGGTGCTGCACGGAGCCGTCCCGGGTGTCGTACAGCAGCGCGTGACCGGCCGACGCTCGCAGGGCTGCCGTCTGGTCCATCCCGCCGGTGGCGGCGCCGGCCACCTCGTTCTCCGCCCGGATGCAGGCGTGCGCCAGCCGCGCACGCCCGGCGTCCGTGGCCGCGAGCCCCACGGCGAACACGTCGTCCAGCGCGACGGCCACCGCGCACTCGAGCGCCGCGGAGGAGGACAGCCCCGCGCCGTAGGGCACGCAGGAGTCCACCGCGGCGGCGAACCCGCCCAGCCGCGCGTCGGGCTGCTCGACCGTGAGCGACCAGGCCACGCCCGCGGCGTACCCGGGCCAACCGTCGACGGCGCCGGGGACGACGGAGGCCAGCGGCATCTCCCACGTCGAGCGGTCCTCCTGTGCCGAGGTCAGGCGCACCCGACCGTCGTCGGCGGTGCCCAGGGCGACGTACGTGCGGTGCGGCAGCGCGATCGGCAGGCACAGGCCGCCGTTGTAGTCGGTGTGCTCGCCGATCAGGTTGACCCGGCCCGGCGCGGACCACACGCCGTCCGGCTCGGCGGCGAACCGCGCCCGGAACAGCTCGGTCGCGCGCCGCGCCCCGTCGGCCGGGTCCCAGGCCCGGACCCGCGCGGCCGTCACGCCAGCTCCTGCAGTCGGGCGGCGACGCGCTCCGGGGTGGTGTCGGAGATCCACGACGCCATCCCGGACTCGACGCCGGCGAGGTACTTGAGCTTGCCCGGGGCGCGGCGCACCGAGAGCAGCTGGAGGTGCAGGCGCCCGAGCTCGCGTCCCTCGCCCAGCACCGCCTGGTGCCAGCCCGCGACGTAGGGCAACGGAACGGGTGCTCCCGCGCCGTCGACGAAGAACCGGTCGAGCCGGCGCAGGAGCTCGAGGTAGGTCACGGCCAGGTCGTCGCGTTCGGCGTCGGTCAGGCCGGGCAGGTCGAGCACGTCCCGCCGCGGTGCCAGGTGCACCTCGACGGGCCAGCGGGCCGCGGCCGGGACGTAGCCGACCCAGTGCTCGGACTCGGCGACGATGCGCACGCCGGCGCGTAGCTCGGCCTCGAGCACGTCGCGCAGCAGATGGCCGCCGGTCGCGGCGCGGTGCTCGGCGGCGCGCTCGAGCATCGTCCGGGTGCGGGGGGTGACGTAGCCGAAGGCGTAGATCTGGCCGTGCGGGTGTGGGAGCGTGACGCCGATCTCCGGGCCGCGGTTCTCGAAGCAGAACACCTGCTGCACGCCGGGCAGCTCGGACAGCGCGGCGGTGCGGTCGGCCCAGGCCTCCACGATCGTGCGGACCCGCCCGGGGGTGAGATCGGCGAACGAGGAGTCGTGGTCGGAGCTGAAGCACACCACCTCGCAGCGTCCGGAGGCCGGGCGGGCCTGCCACAGCTCCTCGCCGTCCACCGCCCACGGCTCGGGCGGCGCGCCCGGCACGGCGAGCAGCGCGGGGAAACGGTTCTCGAAGACGGCGACGTCGTAGTCGGTGGCGGGGATCTCGCCGTCGGAGTAGTCGGCGTCCTCGCGGGCCGGGCACAGCGGGCACGCGTCGGCCGACGGCATGAACGTGCGGTTCATCCGGTGGCCGGCCATCGGGATCCAGTCGCCGGTCAGGGGGTCACGCCGCATCTGCGGTCCGGTGACCGGGGCGAGGGACCCGTCGGGCTGGGGGATCGGCGCGAAGCGGTCGGGCAACGGTCGCGGGTCGTCGAGGCGCCGGGTGCGCTGTCCGGAGACGTAGGGCTCGGAGTCGTCGAAGTAGATCAGCTCGCGTCCGTCGGCCAGTGTGGTGGCGGTGCGACGGATGGCGGCGGGGCGGACGGGAGGCATCGGTCAGGCTCCGGGGGTCGGGGCGAGCAGGAGGTCGAGGTCGGGCAGGTCGACGCCGTCCGGCACCGCGTCGGTGACCAGGACGGTGACGTCGGTGAGCTCGGCGATCCGGGACAGCCCGGTCTCGCCCCACTTCGTGTGGTCGGCGAGCACCACCAGCTGGTCGCCGGCGGCGACCATCGCGCGGTCGGTCTCCGCCTCCAGCAGGTTCGGTGTGGTCAGGCCGGCGTCGACGTCCATGCCGTGCACGCCCAGGAACACCATGTCCAGGTGCAGCCCGCGCAGCGCCTGGGTGGACAGCGGGCCCACCAGCGCGTCGGACGGGGTGGGGGTGCCACCGGTCAGTACGACGGTGAGCGCCGGGTCGTCGGCCCGGTGCAGCGTGTCGGCCGCGGGCAACGAGTTGGTCACCACGGTCAGCGGGCGGATGGTGCTCGTCGCGATCAGCTGGGCGAGCAGGTGGGTCGTGGTCCCGGCGGAGAGCCCGATCGCGCTGCCGGGGTGGATCAGGTCGAGCGCGGCGCGGGCGATGGCGGTCTTCTCGGCCTCGGAGCGGGAGAGCTTGGCCCGGAACCCGGGCTCGTGCGCCGCCTGGCGGGCGTCCACCGCACCGCCGTGCACCCGACGCACCAGGCCCCGCCGGGCCAGCTCGGCGATGTCGCGGCGGATCGTCATGTCCGAGACGTCCAGCTCCGCGACGAGGTCCGCGACCCGGACCGCGCCGGCGCCGGCGACGCGGCCGAGGATCAGCTCCTGGCGCTGGGTCGCGAGCACTCGAACATGATCTGTCATATCCGAACACAAGTCAACATCGTGGGGCGTGCGTCAGCGGCGTGTGGCACGCCGTGCGCGCGGGGCGTCAGCGCTGGACGGGCGTGACGCCGAGCGACTTGCCCGCCAGCCCGCGGGACCGCGTGGCCAGGGCGCGGGCGACCCCTCTCAGCGCCTGCGCCGCGGGGCTGTCCGGGTCGGAGATCACCACGGGCACGCCGCCGTCGCCGGCCTCGCGCAGCGACGTCTGCATCGGCACCTGGGCCAGCAGGGGGACGGTCGTCCCGGTGACCGTCGACAGGTTCTCCGCCACGGCCGCACCGCCACCGGAGCCGAAGACCTCGATCCGGCTGCCGTCCGGTGCGGTGAACCAGGACATGTTCTCCACCACGCCGACGACGTGCTGGCGGGTCTGGGTGGCGATCGAGCCGGCCCGCTCGGCCACCTCCGCGGCGGCGAGCTGCGGGGTGGTGACCACCAGGAGCTCGCTGCTGGGCAGCAGCTGGGCGACCGAGATCGCGATGTCGCCGGTCCCGGGCGGCAGGTCCAGCAGCAGGACGTCCAGGTCGCCCCAGAACACGTCGGCGAGGAACTGCTCGAGCGCCCGGTGCAGCATCGGCCCGCGCCACACCACCGGCTGGCCCGGCGGGACGAACATGCCGATCGAGATGACCTTCACGCCCTGCGCGATCGGCGGCAGGATCATGTCGTCGACCTTGGTGGGCGCCCGGTCCACGCTCAGCATGCGCGGCACCGAGAAGCCGTACACGTCCGCGTCCACGACGCCCACCTGCAGCCCGTCCGCGGCCATCGCCGCGGCCAGGTTGGAGGTCACCGAGGACTTGCCCACGCCGCCCTTGCCCGAGGCGATCGCGTACACCTTGGTGAGGTTGTTCGGCTGGGCGAACGGGATGACGGGGGAGGGGCCGCCGCGCAGGGAGGTGCGCAGCTCCTCGCGCTGCTCCGCGCTCATCACGCCCATCGACACGTTGACGCTCGCCACGCCGTCCAGTGCGCCGACCGCGGCCGTGATGTCCCGCGTCAAGGTGTCACGCAGCGGGCAGCCCGCCGTGGTCAGGTCGATGCCGACCTCGACGCGGTCCCCGTCCACGTCCACCGAGCGGACCATGCCGAGGTCGGTGATCGGGCGGCGGATCTCCGGGTCGAGCACGGAGGCCAGGGCGGTACGGACGGCGTCGGCGGTGGGCATGCTCGCCATCCTAGGTCGGTCGGCGGGGTGCTCCCGTGGGCCTGTCGTCGGTACCCCCGAGGGTACGGAGGCGTGGAGGGGTGCGAAGGCGTGGAGGGGCGCGGAGGTGACGCCCGTGGCTCTCAGGCGTCGCCGGTGTCCTCGTCGTCCTCGCGCTCGAGGTCCTCGAGCAGGTTGCGGAGCTCGGAGCGGACGAAGTCGCGGGTGGCGACCTCGGACACCGCGATCCGCAGTGCGGCGATCTCGCGCGCCAGGTACTCGGTGTCCGCGAGCGAGCGCTCGGCGCGCTGGCGGTCCTGCTCGAGCGCGACGCGGTCGCGGTCGTCCTGGCGGTTCTGGGCCAGCAGGATCAGCGGGGCCGCGTAGGAGGCCTGCACGGAGAAGAACAGGTTGAGCAGGATGAACGGGTAGGGATCCCACCGCAGTCCCCACAGCGCCAGCGCGTTGAGCGCGACCCAGATCACGACGAACGCCGTCATGTACAGCAGGAACCGCCCGGTGCCCATGAAGCGGGCGAAGGCCTCCGCGCCACGACCGACGAGGTCGGGGTCCAGGCGGGGGCGCCATGAGCGACGGCTCGCCTTGGGCTGGTCGAGGCGGTCAGGCACGGCCGGCCTCCCGCTGCTCGTCCATGGCGCGGTCGGCCTCCTCCGGCTCGGCCTCGCGCCAGTCGTCGGGCAGGAGGTGGTCGAGCACGTCGTCCACGCTCACCGCTCCCAGGAGGCGTCGGTTGTCGTCGACCACCGGCAGGGCGAGGAGGTTGTAGGTCGCCAGCAGCCGCGTCACCGTGGACAGCGGAGCGCTCGGCGCCACGACCTCGATCTCGGTGTCCAGGTAGCCGCCGATCTGGTCGTGCGGCGCCTCGCGGAGCAGGCGCTGGATGTGCACGACACCCAGGAATCGGCCCGTCGGCGTCTCCAGGGGCGGACGGACCACGAACACCATCGAGGCCAGCGCCGGGGTGAGGTCCTGGCGGCGCACGTGGGCCAGCGCCTGCGCGATGGGCGTCTCCGGGCTGAGCACCACCGGCTCGGTGGTCATCAGGCCACCGGCGCTCTCGTCGTCGTAGGCGAGCAGGCGGCGCACGTCGCGCGCCTCCTCGGGCTCCATCAGCTCCAGGAGCTCCGCGGCCTTCTCGGTGGGCATCTCGGCGAGGAGGTCGGCCGCGTCGTCGGGTTGCATCACGTCCAGGACGTCCGCAGCTCGGTCCAGGTCGAGGCCGGTGAGGATCGCCACCTGGTCGTCCTCGGGGAGCTCCTCCAGGACGTCGGCCAGCCGCTCGTTGGCCAGGGCCGTGGCGACCTCGACCATCCGGGTGTCGGCCAGGTCGTGCAGGACGTCGGCGAGGTCGGCCGGCTTGAGGTCCTCGTAGGAGGCGAGCATCTCGTCCGCGCCCTGGACCGATGCGGTGCCGGCGAGGCTGCGCACGTCACGGGTGTCGACGAGCACCGTCTCCCCGCGCCGGCGGATCAGCCCGGACCGCGCGGACGTCACCCTGCGCAGGAAGAGCTTGGCGACCAGCCAGTCGCGGTTGCGCTGCTCCTCGAGCCCGACGTCGACGACGATCGCGGCGCCCGAACCGTCGGCCAGCTCGACGTGCCGGTCCAGGAGCTCGCCGATCGCGAGCGTCTCGGTGGGGCGCTGCTCGAAGCGCCGCATGTTGAGCAACCCGGTGGAGATCACCTGGCCGGCGTCCATGCTCGTCACCCTGGACAGCGGCAGGAACACCTTGCGGCGCCCCGGCACCTCGACCACCAGCCCGGTCGCGCGCGGCAGGCGGCCGGACCGGACCAGGACGACGACGTCGCGGACCCGGCCGACCTGGTCGCCGATGGGGTCGAAGACGGCGGTCCCGGCCAGCCGCGCTGCGAAGACCCGGGTGCTCACGGCGCCAGCGTAGTGGCGGGGCTGCGCGGCGGCCCGGTGCCCCTCCGTGCGTCGGGACGCTCGACGGCGCGACCACGCCGGTCTGCAGTTCCCTGGTTCGCGCACAGCGGAGGTACTGCCAAGCCCATGGCTTCGTCCAGATTGCTGAGGGACAATCGGGCCATGGCGTTCAGCTCAGGCCGCATCCCGCGCGTTCCGACCTTGCCGCACGGCGAGCAGATCGCGTCGTACTCCACCTACCTGGAGGCGCAGCGTGCGGTCGACCACCTCTCGGACAAGGAGTTCCCCGTCCAGCTGGTGACGATCGTGGGGACGGACCTGCGCATGGTCGAGCGCATCACCGGCCGC
Organism: Actinotalea lenta; assembly: GCF_030586465.1. GTDB lineage: Bacteria > Actinomycetota > Actinomycetes > Actinomycetales > Cellulomonadaceae > Actinotalea > Actinotalea lenta. Next base: position 10,878 of record NZ_JAUQYP010000001.1, on the reverse strand, counting down.
GTCACCTATGCGCGGGTCGCGCTCGCCGGCCTGATGTCCGGCGCGTGGTTCGGTCTGGCGGTCGGCGTGCTGCTGTCGTTGTTTGCGTCCTCGGGGCAGCAGGCGCTGCCGATCCCGGCGGCGATGGCGATCGGCGCCGCGTTCGGGATCCTGTTCTCGGTGATCTCGCACGCGTTCTCCGGCGGACGCCGCGACTTCACGTCGGCGAGCCAGATCGTCGCGGGATCGTACGCGGTGCTGTGCGCCGCTGAGGAGGCCAACAGGGCCCGCGGGCTGCTGACGGCCGAGGGTGGCCCGGGCCTTGGCCGGGTGCAGCCCACCGTGGGCCGGCCCTCGCAGCCGTTCGGCGCATCTCCCTCGCAGCCGGGCTACCAGCCCCCGCAGCAGAGCCACCAGCCCCCGCACCCCCCGGCCGAGCACCCCACGCCACCCACGCAACCCCCCGCCAACCCCCACTCCTGACCCCCACCCCCTTCCTTGGTGATCAAGGAATCCATGCTCACCAGGGAAAGGTGATCAAGGAACTCGTGCCCACCGCGGACGGGTGATCAAGGAAATCGTGCCCAGCTGGGACGGCCGTCGGTGCGGAGCTTTCGGCGCGCTGCGCGGCGGCGCCTTCCGCGGGCGGGGGTGTCAGGGGCGCGCTGACCAGGCCTCGTTGATCGGCCTCCTCGATCGCTGGCCGTAGCCGGCGGCGTTCGCGGCCGATCGTGGTCGAGGTGACCGGCTCCCGGACGCGGCCTTCTCTGCTCCCGAGACGTCCGTCGTCTGCGCGATGTCGATGTGATATCACTCTGCTGTCGACGCGATCGTCGCGCGACACCGGGTGCGCGGTGGTATCGCACCGCCAAGACCAAGGAGTCCCCATGTCCGTCGTCGAGCGCGACACCCAGCCGGCCCGGCCGGTGGGCAGGGACGGAACCGTCGTGGAGATCGGCGAGCGGCGCGCCTGGCAGGCCGAGGGCTTCGCCGGGCTGGTGCTCGGCCTCGTCCTCACGGGTGCGGCCGTCTGGCTGTTCGCCCTGGCCGGCTCGCCGGACACGACCGGCTCGGACCTGTGGGCGGTCGCCGGGATCGTGGCGAGCCTGCTGGCGGTCGTCCAGTGGACGTCCCTGTCCGTTGTCCAGCCCGGCCGCACCAAGGTCGTGCAGTTCTTCGGGCGTTACGTCGGCACCGTGCGCCGCACCGGCCTCGTGTGGACCGTGCCGCTGAGCACGCGCCGGTCGGTGTCCGTGCGCGTGCGCAACTTCGAGACCGCCCGCATGAAGGTCAACGACGCGACCGGCAACCCGGTCGAGATCGCCGCGATCGTCGTCTGGCAGGTCGCCGACACCGCCAAGGCAACGTTCGCCGTGGAGGAGTACGACGAGTTCGTCGAGACCCAGTCGGAGGCCGCCGTCCGGCACGTCGCAGGCACCTACCCCTACGACGCCGGCGAGGGTGAGGAGTCGCTGCGCGGCTCGACCGACCAGGTCTCGGCCGAGCTGGCCGAGGAGGTGGCAGCCCGCGTTGCCGTGGCCGGGGTCGAGATCGTCGAGACCCGGATCAGCCACCTGGCCTACGCACCAGAGATCGCCCAGGCGATGCTGCAGCGGCAGCAGGCCAACGCGGTGGTCGCGGCCCGGTCGAGGATCGTCGAGGGCGCGGTCGGCATGGTGCAGATGGCGCTGGACGAGCTGGCCGAGGCCGGCGTCGTCGAGCTGGACGAGGAGCGCAAGGCCGCGATGGTCTCCAACCTGCTGGTGGTGCTGTGCGGGGACTCCCGCGCGACACCGGTGGTGAACACCGGGACCCTGTACCAGTGAGGTCCCGATGACGAGCGACGCCCGGTCGGGCGGGGCGGGTGCCCCGTCGGACCGGGCGCGCGCGCGTCCCGCCCCGGCCGACCGACCGGAGCCGGGCGCGGATGCGAAGCGCGGCGCGCGGGCTCCCGGAGCGAACGAGTCCGGCTCGAGCGGGCCCGCCGGGAAGAACCGCGGTGCGAAGAAGCGCGGTGCGAAGAAGGCGGCGAAGCGCGAGCGCAAGGCGATGCTGCTGCGCCTCGACCCGGCGCTGCACGACGCGCTGGCTCGTTGGGCGTCGGAGGATCTGCGCTCCACCAACGCCCACATCGAGTGGCTCCTGCGCCGAGCCCTCAAGGACGCCGGCCGCCTCCCGAGCTAGTCCCCCCCAGGGTGATCAAGGAACTCGCGCCCGCTCCCCGAGCACGAATTCCTTGATCACCGACCTTGGGCGTGGGGGTGGGATGGCCAGCCGGGCTGGGGTCAGGCCCGCAGGGTTCGCATCCAAGCCTCGACGTCGTCCGGACGACGGGGGAGGTCGGCCGAGAGGTTCTCGTTGCCGTCGGGCGTGATGAGGACGTCGTCCTCGATGCGCACGCCGATGCCCCGGTACTCCTCCGGGACGGCCAGGTCGTCGGCCTTGAAGTACAGGCCCGGCTCGATGGTGAAGACCATCCCAGGTTCCAGGACCCCGTCCAGGTACAGCTCGCGCTTGGCCTGCGCGCAGTCGTGCACGTCCAGACCCAGGTGGTGGCTCGTTCCGTGCACCATCCACCGCCGGTGGTACTGACCCTCGGGGTCCAGCGCCTCCTCGGCGGTGCCGGGCAGCAGGCCCCATTCCTCGAGCCGGTGCGCGATGACCTCCATCGCCGCGGCGTGCACGTCGCGCAACCGCGCGCCCGGCACGGCGGCGGCGAACGCCGCGTCGGCGGCGTCCAGCACCGCCTGGTAGACCCGGCGCTGCACCTGCGTGAACTCCCCGTCGATGGGCAGGGTGCGGGTCACGTCCGCCGTGTAGAGGCTCTCCGCCTCCACGCCCGCGTCCAGCAGCAGCAGGTCGCCCGCGTGCACCGCACCGTCGTTGCGGATCCAGTGCAGCGTCGTGGCGTGCTCACCCGACGCGGCGATCGTCTCGTACCCGACCGTGTTGCCTTCCTCGCGCGCGTGCCCGTCGAACACCGCCTCGATGACGCGTTCCCCGCGCCGGTGCGCGACGGCCCGCGGCAGCTCGCGCACCACGCGCTCGAAGCCCGCCACGGTGGCGGCGACCGCGGCGCGCAGCTGCTCGATCTCCCACTCGTCCTTGACCAGCCGCAGCTCGGAGACGGCCTCGGTCAGGACGTCGTCGTCGGCCGCGATCTGCTCCGCGGTGCGCTCGTCCTCGGCCCGCACGGTTTCCACCAGGGCGGTGACCGCGTCGTCCGCACCCCGCACGATGCGCAGCCGTACGCCGCCCACCCCGGCGTCCTTGGCCAGCGCGTCGGCGAGCCGGTCCAGGTGCTCCACGGGGATGCCGGTGAGCTCGGCCAGGTCCGCCAGGCTCGGGCGTGCGCCCACCCAGAACTCGCCGTAGCGCGAGTCGGCGAAGAACTCCTCGGTGTCCCGCCCGGCCATCGGCCGCACGTACAGCACCGGGTCGTGGCCCCCGTCGTCGCGGGGGTGCAGCACCAGGACGGCGTCGGGCTCGCGGTCGATCCCCAGCCCGGTGAGGTGCGCGAACGCGCTGTGCGGGCGGAACCGGTAGTCGGTGTCGTTCGACCGGGTCATCAGGGAACCGGCCGGCAGCACGAGGCGCTCACCGGGGAACTGCTCGGACAGTCGCGCGCGTCGCGCCGGGGTGTGGTCGGCCACGGGGTCGCGCTCCAGCGGGGCGCTCTGCCCGCCCCACTGCTGGGTCATGAACCGGCGGAACGCCGCGGACGTGGGTCGCTGGGAGCGATTGTTCACGCGGTCGGCCACCGGCTGGTCGTCGGTGCCGCCGGTGCGGGGGTTGGTGTCGGCCATGGCCCCATGCTCCCACCCCACTGCGAGGGCGCCGACCGGGCGGCCGGTCGCCCACGGGAAGGTTCGGGAGAAGGAGTCTCGCGGGGTGAGCCGGCGTTTCCCGAACCTCGTCGTGGGGGCAGGGCCCGGGGGAGTCGGGCGGGGTGGTGCGGCGCGGTGCCGCCGGGGTGGCGGCGGTCGGAATACGCTTGGCGGCTGTGCGCATCGACCTCCACACCCACTCGGACGCCTCGGACGGGACCGAGTCCCCGGCACAGGTGGTGGCGGCCGCTGTGGCGGCGGGGCTGGACGTCGTCGCGTTGACCGACCATGACACGACGCGGGGCTGGGCGGAGGCCGCCGGGGCGGCCCGCGAGCACGGTGTCGCGCTCGTGCGCGGCGTCGAGCTGTCCTGCCGGCACGACGGGCGCAGCCTCCACCTGCTGTCCTACCTGCACGACCCGGAGCACCCGGCCCTGCTCGCCGAGGCCGAGCGGGTCCGCGCCGCGCGCCAGGACCGGGCCAGGGAGATGGTCGACCGGCTCTCCCGGGACTTCCCGCTGACCTGGGAGGACGTCGAGGAGCAGACCGCGGACGACGCGACCGTCGGACGCCCGCACATCGCCGACGCCCTGGTGGCGCTCGGCGTGGTGGCGGACCGCACGGAGGCATTCGCCGACATCCTCGCCACCGGTTCGCCGTACTGGGTGCCGCACCACGCACCCGCGGTCGTGGATGCGATCGGGCTGGTGCTCGAGGCCGGGGGCGTGCCCGTCCTGGCGCACCCCGGAGCGGTCAGCCGCGCCCGTCCGGTGACCGAGGACGAGCTCGCCGGGCTCGCGGGCCACGGCCTGGCGGGCGTCGAGGTCCACCACCGGGACCACTCGTCGTCCGAGCAGCGCAGGCTGGGAGTGCTCGCGGAACGGTTCGAGCTCCTGGTCACCGGGTCGAGCGACTACCACGGTGCGGGCAAGCCCAACCGGCTCGGCGAGCACCTGACCGACGACGTCACGCTCGAGCTGATCGAGGGGGCCGGCCGACTCGAGGTCGTGCGGTGAGCCTGGACGGCCGGCTGGTCGCTGAGGTCTTCGTCACCCTCTTCGTGATCATGGACCCGCCGGGCACCGTGCCGATCTTCCTCGCCCTCACCAGCTCCATGACGGCCAGACAGCGCCGTGCGGCGGCCCGTCAGGCCGTGATGGTGGCGTTCGGCGTCGTGGTGTCGTTCGCGGTCTTCGGCCAGCAGCTGCTCTCCTACATGCACGTCTCGCTGCCCGCGCTGCAGGCGTCCGGCGGCCTGCTGCTCCTGCTGGTCGCGATGGAGCTCCTGACCGGCCGCTCCGAGGATCCCAAGCCCGCGGCCGGGAGCGTCAACGTCGCGATGGTCCCGCTGGGCACGCCCCTGCTGGCAGGACCGGGTGCGATCGTCGCCACGATGGTGTTCACGCAGCGCGCGCAGGACACGAGCGAGTGGGTCGCGATCGCGCTGGGCGTCGTGGGTGTCCACGTGTGCCTGTGGCTGGCGATGCGGTTCGCGGGAGGGGTCCGACGTCTGCTGCGGGAGTCGGGGACGACCCTGGTGACCCGCATCTCCGGCCTGCTGCTGGCCGCGATCGCCGTGCAGCTCATCGCCGACGCGATCCGGGCCTTCATCGAGGCCTGAGAGGCGTGCCGCGGCCGCGGTCGTGTGGGCCTACGATGTGAACGCTCGCCACGTGGCAGTGCTGGACTCGACGAGGGGGTTGCCGTGAGCTCGGGGTCCCGGCGGCCGTCTCTCAAGGACGTGGCGCGTGTCGCGGGGGTGTCCTACCAGACGGTGTCACGGGTGATCAACGGGGGCGACCGAGTCTCGGTCGCGACCCGCGATCGGGTGCTCGGCGTGATCGCGGAGCTGGGATACCGGCGTAACGACGTCGCACGCGCCCTGGTGACCAGCAGGACGCGCTCGATCGGCGTGATCGCCGACGCCTCCCCGAAGTTCGGTCCCGTGAGCACGCTGGCAGCGGTTGAGTCCGCGGCCAGGGATGCGGGCTACACGGCGCTGGTCGCGACGATGAGCTACCCGGAGCAGGCCGTCGTGGCTCGCACCTTCCAGGACTTCGTCGAGCGCGGCGTGGAAGGCATCGTCGTCATCGCCCCGCGGGTCTCCCTCGCGCACGTGGCCCAGGAGGTGACGGCCTCCCTCCCTGTCGTGATGCTCTCGCCCGGAGAGGCCAGTCAGCTCGGCATCACGGTGTTCTACGAGGATCAAGAGCTCGGTGCACGGCTCGCGACCCGGCACCTCATCGAGCTCGGGCACCGTGAGGTCGCGCACCTCGCCGGTAGCCAGGACTGGCTGGACGGCCAGGTCCGCCTGCGCGGCTGGCAGGCCGAGCTGCGCGCTCACCAGCTCGCCGCGCCGGCAGTGCGGTACGGCGACTGGTCGGGGGAGAGTGCGTACCTCATCGGCCGACGGATGGTGGCCGAGGGCTTGCCGAGCTCGATCTTCGTGGCCTCGGACCTCATGGCGCTCGGCTTCATGCGCGCGCTGTACGAGGCCGGTGTCCGGGTTCCGGCGGACATCTCGATCGTGGGCTTCGACGACAACGAGTTCGCCCCTCAGGTGTACCCGCCGCTCACCACCGTCCGGCAGTCCTTCGCGACGGTCGGCGCCCGCTGCATGGAGATCCTGCTCGGACGCATCGAGGGGCGCGAGGTGGACAACTCGCCGGCCGTGCCGGAGCTCGTGGTCCGCCACTCCGCGGCTGCTCCGCACCCGGCCTGAGAGGGCGCGCCACTCCCACCGGGCCGGCGGGTCCTTGGTCCCCCTGGCCCTGCGCGTCCGTGCGGTGTGACCGAACTGTTATAGGCGAACGTTCGCCCTAAGGGTTGACGCATCGCCGGGCGAACGTTCACACTCGGTCGGGTCGGGCGCTCCTCGGGGGCGGCGCACGACATCCGGGCCGGCCGCGGGTGGGCCCGGACGGAGGCACACGAACGCACACCGATCGAAGGAGATTGATGATGTTGCGCAGGTTGCGTTGGATCGCCCCCTTGGGCGCGCTCGCCCTGGGTCTTGCCGCATGCTCCTCGGGCACCACCGGGACGGCGACCCAGGACACGCAGGTCTCGACCAAGGCAGACGAGGCGCTCGCCGCACTGGAGGGCCAGGTCCTGGCGAAGGGACCCCACGGCGAGGACCCCGAACCCGCCTCGGTCGCCGACCTGACCGACGACGAGGTCGCCCAGGTCAAGGACATGGGCGCGACGGCCGCGATCGTGATGCACTACGGAGGCAACGACTGGGCGAACGCGCAGATCGCCGGTCTGACGCAGCGGTTCGGCGAGCTCGGCATCGACATCGTCGCCACGACCGATGCCGACTTCGACCCCGGCCAGCAGGTGTCCGACATCGAGACGGTCATGGCCAAGAAGCCGGACATCATCGTGTCCATCCCCACGGACCCGGTCGCGACGGCTGCCGCGTACCAGGCCGCCGCAGACGCCGGCGTGAAGCTCGTGTTCATGGACAACGTGCCGGACGGGCTCGAGGCCGGCACCGACTACGTGTCCGTGGTGTCCGCGGACAACTACGGCAACGGTGTGGTGTCGGCTCATCTGATGGCCAAGGCCCTGGGCGGTGCCGGCAAGATCGGCGTGATCTACCACGAGGCCGACTTCTTCGTGACCCAGCAGCGCTACCAGGGCTTCACGGACACGATCAAGTCCGACTACCCCGACATCGAGATCGTGGACGAGCGCGGTATCGCCGGTCCGGACTTCGCCGGTGACGCGCAGTCCGTCACGGACGCCTGGCTGACGCAGTACCCGGACCTGGACGGGATCTGGGCGGTCTGGGACGTGCCCGCCGAGGGCGTCATGGCCGCGGCCAGGTCGGCCGGTCGGAGCGACCTGAAGATCGCGACCGAGGATCTGGGAACCAACGTGGCGATCGCGCTCGCGGCCAAGGACATGGTGGTGGGGCTCGGCGCCCAGGTGCCGTTCGACCAGGGTGTCACCGAGGCGAACCTCGCCGCAGGTGCGCTGCTGGGCAAGACGGCGCCGCCCTACGTCGCTCTGTCCGCCCTGCCCGTGACGCACGACAACGTCCTGGACGCGTGGCGGCAGGTCTACCACACGGACCCGCCGTCCGAGGTCACCGACTCCTTCGTCGACTGATCACCGCACCTGCCCGGCCGGCCCGTCCGGCCGGTCGGGCAGGCCGGCCGATCCGTCACCCGGCGGGTCTGACGCCCGCGAAACTCCGCGACAACTCCCCGAGGAGGTACCCCCATGCCTGCGCCTGCCGCAGTTCGCATGACCGGGATCCGCAAGTCGTTCGACGGTGTCACGGTGCTCGACGACGTCGAGTTCGAGGTCGAGGCCGCGGAGGTGCACGCCCTCGCGGGCGGGAACGGTGCCGGCAAGTCGACCCTGATGAAGATCCTCCAGGGCGTCTACCAGCGCGACGCGGGTCGTGTGGAGCTGTTCGGCGACCCCGTCACGGCGACCACGATCCAGGCGGCGCGGGCCGCCGGGATCGGCATGGTGTTCCAGGAGTTCTCGCTGATCCCGACCCTGACGGTCGCGCAGAACATCTTCCTCGACGACGAGCCGACCCGCTCCGGCCTCATCGACGACGCGGCGATGCGCGCTCGGTCGGCCGAGATCCTGGCCCGCATCGGCGTCGCGATCGACCCGGGGACGGAGGTCGGGGACCTCTCCACCGCCCAGTGGCAGCTGACCGAGATCGCCAAGGCGCTGCGTCAGGACGCCCGCGTCCTGATCATGGACGAGCCGACGGCATCCCTGGCCAAGCACGAGGTCGACTCCCTGTTCGAGCTCATCGCGAGGCTCAAGGCCCAGGGGATCGCGGTCATCTACATCTCGCACCGGATGGACGAGGTCTACCGGATCGCCGACCGCATCACGATCCTGCGTAACGGACGCAACCTGCTCACCGCGCGGCTCGACCAGGTCACGCCGCAGGAGATCGTCGCCGGGATCGCGGGCAAGGAGCTCGCCGCCGCCGGCGCACGTGGACCGCGGGTGGAGATCGCCGACGCACCGCCGCTCCTGGAGGTCCAGGACGTGCGCGCGCCGGGGGTCGAGGGCGCCACGTTCGACGTCCGGGCCGGAGAGGTGGTCGGGATCGCCGGGCTGATGGGCGCAGGCCGCACCGAGCTGGCTCGGGCGCTCTTCGGGGTGACGCGGATCACCGGCGGGGGGCTGCGGATGCACGGGTCGCCGGTGAGTCTCGACTCGCCGGCCGACGCGATCGCCTCGGGGATCGCCCTGATCCCCGAGGACCGGCGTCTTCAGGGGCTCGTCCTGGACCACTCCGTTCGCGAGAACCTCACCCTCCCGGTGCTGACCGGCATGCGCCGCTGGGGCCTGTTGGTCGCGGACCGCATCCGGTCGGTGTCCGACGAGCTGATCGAGCGCTTCCACATCGCCGTCGCCCGACCTGACGCACCGGCACGTCTGCTGTCAGGCGGCAACCAGCAGAAGATCGTCATCGCCAAGTGGCTGGGGACCGACCCCGAGGTCCTGGTGATGGACGAGCCCACGGCCGGCGTCGACGTCGGCACCAAGTCAGAGATCGTCCGCATCGTGCGCGAGCTCGCACGGACCGGGAAGGGGATCGTCGTGATCTCATCGGAGTACCCGGAGCTGATCGCCATGTGCGACCGGTTCCTGATCATGCGAGCGGGTCGGATCGTCGACAGCATCGACGCCGACAGCATCCAGACCGAGGTGGACCTCGAGCTGGCCGTGCAGGGGCTGGCAGCATGAGCGCCGGCGCCCCCACCGCGGTCGCCCCGGCGCGCGACGGCGCGGTGCACGGACTGCTGAGCAGGCTCGACTGGCGCCGGGACATCATCTATGTCGGCTTCGTCGTGGTGTTCCTGGTCTTCGCGGTGCTGCTCGGGGACCAAGGGTTCCTCAGCACGACGAATCTGCTGAACATCCTTCGCCAGTCGGCGATCGTCACGATCATGGCGGTCGGGATGACGTTCGTCATCGGGTGCGCCGAGATCGACCTCTCGGTCGGCTCGATCGCGGGCCTCACGTCGATCACGACGGCGATGGCCATCGCGTCGTTCGGGTTGGTCCCCGGCGTGGTCGCCGGGCTGGCCGTCGGCGCCCTCGTGGGCGCGATCAACGGCTCCCTCGTGGCGTTCGTCCGGATCCCGTCGTTCCTGGTCACCTTGGCCATGCTCGGCATCGCGGCGGGTGTGGCCCAGTGGGTCACCGACTCGGCGCCGCAACCGATCCTGAACACCACGTTCAACACGATCTTCGGGTCCGGGTCGATCGGACCGATACCGGGCCTGGTCCTGTGGAGCGCGTTCGCGGTCGCGATCGGCGCCGTGGTGCTGCGCAAGGCCCGGTTCGGCCGCCAGGTCCTGGCGACCGGCGCCAATCGCACCGCCGCGGAGTACTCGGGGATCAACGCTCGGGCGATCAAGTTCCGCGTGATGATGCTCTCCGCGATGGCGGCGTCGCTCGCCGGGATGCTCTACGCCGGCCGCCTGCACTCCGGCCGCTTCCAGTGGGGCGCCGGTGACGAGCTGAACGCGATCGCCGCGGTGATCCTCGGCGGCACCGCGCTCGCCGGTGGCCGCGGCTCGGTGGTCGGCACCCTCTTCGGCGCCCTGCTCATGGGCCTCATCAACAACGGACTGATCCTCGCGGGGCTCGACTCGAGCCAGCAGCAGGTCATCAGGGGCGTGATCATCGTGCTCGCGGTGGCGCTCGCCCGGAACAAGTAGCACTACCAACCCAGAAAGGAAGGGGAGCAGTCGTGCCACACCACTCCGGCACCCACCGCCCCGTGACGATCGGCAACACGGCGCTCGCGCTCGATGGCGAGGAGGTCAGTCTGTACGGCGGTGCCGTGCACTACTGGCGTCTGGCCCGCGAGACGTGGGAGCCCATCCTCGACTCGGTCAAGCGCATGGGCTTCACGATGATCTCGATCTACATCCCGTGGGAGGCCCACGAGATCGAGCGCGGCCGGTTCGACTTCGGCGAGATCAACCCGTCCAACGACATCGATGCCTTCCTCACGCTGTGTGAGGACAAGGGCTTCCGGATCATCGTGCGGCCCGGCCCGCAGATCAACTCCGAG